>NZ_CP022203.1:5800000-8755000 GCF_002305895.1 Corallococcus macrosporus DSM 14697 | reverse complement strand
GGGACACGTGCAATCCTGCCTGAATCAGCCGGGACCATCCGGTAAGGCTAAATACTCCTTGGCGACCGATAGTGAACTAGTACCGCGAGGGAAAGGTGAAAAGAACCCCGGTAAGGGGAGTCCAAAGAACCTGAAACCGCATGTCTACAAGCAGTTCGAGCACTACGGGGCAACCCAGTGCGAGAGCGTACCTTTTGCATCATGATTCGGCGACTTAATATACGTAGCGAGGCTAAGCCGTTAGGTGGAGCCGGAGCGAAAGCGAGTCCGAACAGGGCGAATAGTTGCGTGTATTATAACCCGAAGCGGGGTGATCTACACATGGCCAGGTTGAAGTGCGGGTAACACCGCATGGAGGACCGAACCCGTGAAAGTTGAAAATTTCTGGGATGAGCTGTGTGTAGGGGTGAAAGGCCAATCAAACTCCGTGATAGCTGGTTCTCCCCGAAAGATATTTAGGTATCGGCTCGGGCAATTCAATGCCGGAGGTAGAGCACTGGAACGGCTAGGGGTCTCACCAGATTACCAAACCGTACCAAACTCCGAATGCCGGCAATTGTTATCCCGGGACGCAGTCAGTGGGTGATAACGTCCATTGGCAAGAGGGGAATAACCCAGACCGACAGCTAAGGCCCCCAAATCTAGTCTAAGTGAACACTAGAAAGGATGTGGCAGGTCATTGACAACCAGGAGGTTGGCTTAGAAGCAGCCATCCTTTAAAGAAAGCGTAATAGCTCACTGGTCAAGACAGGCCGCGCCGAAAATGTAACGGGGCTCAAGACTAGTGCCGAAGCTTCGGGCCATACGTAAAGCGTGTGGCGGTAGGGGAGCGTCCCAGTTGCAGCGAAGGTCGACTGAAAAGGCGGCTGGAGCGACTGGGAGTGCTGATGCCGAAATGAGTAGCGATAAAGGGGGTGAGAAACCCCCTCGCCGTAAGCCCAAGGTTTCCTGGGTCAAGTTAATCTTCCCAGGGTTAGTCGGAACCTAAGCCGAGGCCGAAAGGCGTAGGTGATGGAAAGCGGGTTAATATTCCTGCACCATCTTGTGAGCGTTGAACTAAGGGAGGACGGAGAAAGCTAGGCGAGCTGGCCGGTGGTTGTGCCAGTCTAAAGGTGTAGGGGTGTCGCGTACGAATAAAGGCGCGGCAGTCATCCCCGAGACTCCATGGCGCCCCGTCAGGGGTAAGTCGCTGATGCTCTGCTTCCAAGAAAAGTCCCGTAGGGAGCTTACAGGGTGTCCGTACCGTAAACCGACACAGGTGGGCGAGGAGAAAATCCTAAGGCGCTTGAGAGAACTCTCCTCCAAGGAACTAGGCAAATTTCCACCGTAACTTCGGAAGAAGGTGGGCCTCTGGTAGGTGTAGGCGTACAGCCGAAGCCGAGAGAGGTTGCAGAGAAATGGCGGTAGCGACTGTTTACCAAAAACACAGGACTCTGCGAAGGCGACAAGCCGACGTATAGGGTCTGACTCCTGCCCGGTGCTGGAAGGTTAAGGGGATTCGTCAGCCGCAAGGTGAAGCGATGATCCGAAGCCCCAGTAAACGGCGGCCGTAACTATAACGGTCCTAAGGTAGCGAAATTCCTTGTCGGGTAAGTTCCGACCTGCACGAATGGAGTAACGACTTCCGCGCTGTCTCGGAGAGGGACTCAGCGAAATTGAAATAGCTGTGCCGATGCAGTTTACCCGCAGCAAGACGGAAAGACCCCGTGAACCTTTACTATAACTTGACAGTGACACTAGGGATTGACTGTGTAGGATAGGTGGGAGCCTTTGAAGCCGGGCCGCTAGGTTCGGTGGAGGCAACGGTGAAATACCACCCTGTTGATTTCTGGTGTCTAACCATGTCCCGTCAGCCGGGATTGGGACACTGTCTGGTGGGTAGTTTGACTGGGGCGGTCGCCTCCCAAAAAGTAACGGAGGCGCGCGATGGTTCCCTCAGCCCGATTGGAAACCGGGCGTCGAGTGCAATGGCATAAGGGAGCTTGACTGCGAGACGGACACGTCGAGCAGGTGCGAAAGCAGGTCATAGTGATCCGGTGGTCCTGAATGGAAGGGCCATCGCTCAACGGATAAAAGGTACTCCGGGGATAACAGGCTTATCTCCCCCAAGAGTTCACATCGACGGGGAGGTTTGGCACCTCGATGTCGGCTCATCGCATCCTGGGGCTGGAGCAGGTCCCAAGGGTTTGGCTGTTCGCCAATTAAAGCGGTACGCGAGCTGGGTTCAAAACGTCGTGAGACAGTTTGGTCCCTATCTGCTGTGGGCGTAGGATACTTGAGAGGCTCTGACCTTAGTACGAGAGGACCGGGTTGGAGGCACCGCTGGTGTACCAGTTGTCTCGCCAGAGGCATCGCTGGGTAGCCATGTGCCGATTGGATAACCGCTGAAAGCATCTAAGCGGGAAACCGACCTCAAGACCAGGTATCCCGGGCGCAAGCCCCTGAAGACCTGTCGAAGACTACGACGTTGATAGGCCGGGTGTGTAAGCGTGGTAACACGTTCAGCTAACCGGTACTAATTGGTCGTGAGGCTTACTTTCCCCATTCTCTTGCATGCCCCCTCGTGGGGAGTAAGGGACTCGGGGCCAAGGCCGAGGCTCGAGTGCTTCACGCACTCGCCTGGAAGACTTGAAACGCACAGCGAGACATTCGCTCAGCAATGAATTGAAACTTACCCTTTGTATGCACTGTCGCTGATTTTCCGGTGGCTATGTCGGAGGGGTCCCACCCGTTCCCATCCCGAACACGGAAGTTAAGCCCTCCAGAGCCGATGGTACTTCGCGGGAAACCGCGCGGGAGAGTAGGTCGCTGCCGGATTCTTTTTGGAAAGCCCCCGGTGTCCCTCGTGGACACCGGGGGCTTTCGTATTTGGGGCCCCGTGCAGACTCCGGGGGGCTGCTGGCACCAGGTGGTTTCACCGCCGGGCCCGCAGCCGGCGCACGGCACCCACGGCCAGCAGCGCCGCCACCGTGGCCAGCACGTGCTCGGCCCGCGTCGCCCCTTTCTCCACCGCGTCCACGGTTCCGTTGAGTTCGCCAAGGCATCGCGCTCATCCGCGAGCGGCGGCGGTGATGAAGGGGCGTCGTGGCCTGCACGCACCACGTCCGCTGTGAGTCACTGACTTCCGTTGAGGCTGGCTTTGCCGAATTGATTCGCCGTGTGACTGGCTTCGCCGCGCTCGGCTTGGTTGAGTGAGGTTTCCCCCCGCTGTGTTGAGAGGAGCCTCTCGAATGAAGCTGCTTCGTCCTTGCCTTGGCGCGCTGCTCGCGGCCGGCCTCTTCCTCGTTCCCACGAAGTCCGAGGCGGCGGTTCGTGTCGGGCTTGGGGCTGACTATTGGATTGATGAGAGCGCGGCCTTCAACTTCACCCTCGGCGTCGAGACGCCGCTCGCAGGGCCCCTGACCGTCGGCGCTCGCTTTGGCGCGATGCTCATCACCGAGGGCAACGACATTGGTGTGCCCGTGGACCTGGTCCTGCGCGCGAACCTCCGCAAGTCAGGTGTCTACATCGAAGGCATGGCCGGTCCCTGGCTCGTCTTCGGTCGCGGAGATACCTTCCGCGCGCACGCCGCGTTCGGCTTTGGCCTTCAGGGGAAGGCCGCGAGCATCGGCCTCGAGGTGGGCTACCTGGAGCCCAACCCCACCATCGGCTTGCGTCTCGGCTACAAGTTCTGAGCCTCAGTAATGCGGTGGGCGCTCGTCCTGACGGGCGTCCACCAGGCCGGGCTCGGCTTCCAGCTTCTGCTTGAGCCGCTCCACCTCCGCCCTGAGCTGGTCGATGACCTTCTGCTGTTCGTACAGCACGCCACTGAGCTCCTGCAGCAGCTCCTGCTGGTGCATGTAGCGGATTTCCAGCTCGGCGATTCGCTTCTCGTCCATGGGCCGTCACCCATATCCCGGCGAGGAGGCCCGCGTCCCCACCTCGTTGTGCCTTGCGCCCGCTCACATGAACGTCGACGAACACATCCAGCGCGCCCGTGAGCTCCTCGCGCGGAATCAGCCCGAACTGGCCGAATCCGCGCTCAGCGACGCCATTGATGCCGCTGTCGCCGCCGAGGACATCGTCCTGCTCACCCGGGCCCGGTTTGCGTTGGGGGAGCTGCTCTTCCATCAGGAGCGCGATGCGGAGGCCATTCCCTATCTCCTGGCCGTCGTCCGCACCGAACGGGTCGACGGCGCCGTGGACACGGAGGTGAAGGCCTCCGCTCGCATGCTCAGGCAGATACGTGGCATCGAGCCTCGCGGGTAGGCCGCTTGGCCCAGTGTGTCAGGGAAGGCTGCAGGACTGGCGAATCAACTCCGGCTGCCCGGAAAAGCGGCGCTCCAGGTCCATCCGCGTCAGCCGGGCGTCGTCGATGCGCCGCTCCTTGAGCTGAATCGCGCAGAGGGCCGCGAGCGCCTTCGGGTCCGCCATGTCCAGCCGGTCCGCCTGCCGCAAGGCCTCTTCCGCGGTGTCCATCTTGCCCAACCGGTGCCACGCGAGTCCGAGTTCGAAGTAGCCCATGCTCAGCTTGGGATCCTCCGCCACCGCCTCCCGGAACAGCTTCACCGCCTCCGCGTCGTGCCCCTCCCGGCTGTGCACCCGGCCCTGTTCCACCAGGAGCCTGGCGTGCGGAATCCGCCCCTCGAGCTTCCGAAGCACCGCCAGTGCCTCGTCCCCTCGCTCCGCCGCGCTCAGCAGGTGCGCATAGCGCAGGCCCACGAGCGGGTCGCCAGGGGCCTTGCCATGGGCTCGCTCCATCGATTCGGCCGCACCCTCGACGTTCCCGTCCTTCTCCTGGAGCTCGGCTCGAAGGAGCTCCGGGCGTGCATCCCGTGGTGCCAGCGCCTCCGCTCGCGCCAGGGAGGCGCTCACGCACCGGCTCATCCGCTCCACGTCGCAAATCCTCGCCAACAGGAGCTGGGTCTCCACCTCCTGGGGACCGCGGCGCTCGGCCTCCAAGGCCAGCGTATGGGCGTCATCCGGGGCGCCGTCCAGCAGCAGCGCAGCGGCCTCCCGTAGCTCCGCTGGGGTGGCCTTCGCATCGTCCTTGAGGGGACGCAGGAAGGGGACTCGCTGCGACACGCTCGGCATGGCTCGAGCGATGGAGAGCTGCTGCTCGGGCATGTTCCGGGGGAGCAGGAGCGGAATGAGGTGGATGAGCGTCGCCACGATGCACACGGCCAGCAGGCTGCGTGTTCCTCGGCTCCACAGGTGGCGACGCGCTCCCGCTGCTTCCCGCACTTCCACATCTCCCCGAGGGGCGCTCCACCCCTCCGCGTGTCCTGCTACTACACTGCCCGCAGTCTTGGACGTAGCCCCGAGGGCAGCTCCAGGCCACAGCTCCAACACAGCTCGAAGTTGCCGGGGTTCTCTTCGCGGCACCGGGGACACTCCACCGACCGCTCGGCCTGCTCCTGGTTCTCCCGGAGCTCCGCCAGGAGCCCCTTCGCGTGCTCGAGCTCGCGCGGCTCCACCCAGAGCTCAATCCAGGTCTCCGCGCTCGGAATCTCGCCGCTCAGTGGGGCGAGGGCTTCCCCGCGCACCTCCACTGACACGCCCATGGCTTCCAACGCGCCCGCCAACAGCCGCGCTTCTCCCACCGTGCGATGCACGGACAACTGCACGCGCCTCATGCCCTTCTCTTCACAGAACCGGCGCTCGCCAGCAACTCTGGCCGGCGCTCCGCTTCCGCCCGCCCGATGAGCGGCCCACCAGCAGGTCCAATCCCGGGGCGGCTGACGCCGAGGCCCTACTGCTCCTCTTCGCGCAGTTGGTGAGGCAACACCGCGTGCGCGTGTCGGGGCGCCCGGGCGTGAAGCTCGGAGGTCAACAAGCGGTCCAACTCCTCGAGCAGGGCGTCGTAGAGGCGGCCAGCGCCCCGGGCGGGAAGCCGCTCGGCGGCCACGCGAACCCGGGGAGACTCCTCGTCCTCGTAGGCGAGCGTCACCGCCAGGCCCTCGGGGCCGTCGGCCTGGGGCACCAGGACCGCGGGAGCGGTGTCCCGGCTGGCTTGCTCGAAGAGTGGGCCCAGGCGCTGGATTTCAGCTTCTGTCAGGGCGCGCTCGCTGACGACCTCGCCCTGCTCCAGCACCCTCAGGTGCTTCATGCCCTCCAACCGGAGCGCCTGCGCGCCCGTGTTGGTTCGCCCGCTGCGCTCGTACGTTACCGTTCTCACCCCCGTTTCACCTCCTGGGGCTGGAGGTAGGCACCCGCGAACGCCGCCGCATCCCGCGACTCCGTGGCGCCAACGGTCCGTGCCTGCCGACGTTCGATGTCGTGTGCTTCCCGACATCAGATGAACACTTCCGCACGAGTGTTCCCGCCTGGGTCGCTTCTTAGTTTCGAGCCTCCCCGGCACTTTCGCTTGGGGACTCCCGAGGTAGGTCCATGAGCAAGGACAGCGGCAAGAACCAGAACGACCAGCGCGCCAACACGAAGAACCCCAACAACCCCGCGCACAAGGCGTCGCAGGACAACCGCTCCAACCAAATGAACCCGAACAGCCCTCGGCACCCGGGCAACAACCCGAACGGCGGGAGCAACAGCGGCGGGAACAACTCGATGGGCGGTAACTCCGCGGCGAACTCGTCCGGCTCCTCGCACAACAAGAGCTGAGCTTTGAAGGCTCCAGGCCTGGGGAGGGTCGGCCCCGGGCCTGGGGACTCATGCTGGCGCGGTGGCCGGCCGCTCGTGCCGTGCCACCGCGCCAGCATCCCTCCGCGTGGTCAGCGCGCTCGGGGCTCGCACTCCCCCTCGCCGCGGTAGTGCCCCAGGTTGCGCGTCAGCGCCGTGATGAAGTCGCGCAGCGTCCGGACGTTGCCCACGCCGCCCGTGCCGTACTGGCCCGACGGCAGCTCCGTCAGGTCCACCGCCGCCAGCTCCTCGAGCGTCACCTCCCCGTCAGGGCCCGCGATGCCCAGGCTGTCCGCGGCGGCCAGCGCGTCGAAGCGCATCTGCGCGTCCGGCGACTGGAGGTCGTCGAAGAAGAGGTGGTCGCCGTGGATGGTGAGCTGCACCGTCTCCTCGCCGTCCTTGGGCACCGTCACGCCCGCGCCCAGCCCCGGGCTCTCACAGTGCTCGTAGACGGTGTTGGTGTTGAAGCCCCAGGCGAAGCGCTTGGTCTCCGCGCCCTGGGTCGCCGTGCCCTCCAGGTAGACGGAGTAGCCGCCGTCCTTCATCCGCGTGACGTCCGCGGCGTCCGCGTTGCCCGCGACGGCGTTGGCATTGGGGGCGATGGCGAAGCTGACGTGGTCCCACTCCTGGGCTGGCACGTCGCGGAACGTCTCCACCACCACCGGGCCGGGCTTGTGCACGTCGAACACCCGGGCCTGCGTCATCTCGATGACCGTCTCATCGTGGTTGCCGGCCTTCACCTCGCCGAGCACCACGAGGAACTTGCTGAAGCGCACCGTCCAGCCGTCCACGATGCCGTCCTCGTCACCCACGGCGGCGGGAATCTCCTGCTCGATGTAGTCCTCGCCGTAGGTGGTGAACGTCACCGTGCCCGCGCCGTCGCTGCACGCCATCAGTCCCAGACAGGAAAGCCCCAGCATCCACTTCTTCATTGCGCAGCTCCTTCCACCCACGTCACGACGTAGGCAGTGGTGTCTTCCACGCCGCGCATCAGCGCGTTCTGCGCCTGGCTGTCGGCGGGGAAGGTGTAGACGCCATCCGCGTCCGAATCGGTCGCGGTGGCGAAGTCGATGCGGCCCAGCCACGTCCCCAGGTTGACGGCGATGCGCACGCGGCCCGCCTCCATCCCCAGGGACTTCTCGAAGCGCACGCCCTGGATGGGCTTGGGCAGGCTGGCCGTCGCCTCGAAGGGCCGCTCGGCGCCCTCCGCGTTGCGCGCCGTGCCCCGCACGCGCATCGCATGGCCGCCCAGCACGCCCTGCGCGTCGGTGGTGGACGTGGGCGCCGTCAGCGTGAGCTCCAGGGAGCCGTACTCTCCCGTCACCGCGCTCGCGTCGCCCAGCGTGGCGCCCGTGAGCAGGTCCACGGTGTGGGTCGTCAGCACTTCGGCCAGCGCGTCGCCCGGCGCGTAGTGGCCCGGGTGCGCGTGGGCCGTGCCGCCGATGAGGGTGTACCAGTCGAAGCGGTGGGCCGTCAGGGCGCGGCCCTCGAAGAACCGCACCGGCCCCACGGAGAGGTGCGCGGACTCCACCGTCACCGTCCAGCCCCGCTCGTTGGCGCCGGACATGGGCGTGGAGGTCACCTCCACGGGGAAGGTGCGCCGCTCCGCTTCGCTGCCACAGCCGCTCAGGACCGTGGCCGCGGCGGCCAGCGCCAGCGCGCCGGAGAGGATGTGTCTGCGATTCATAGGTGGACCTCCAGGGAGAGCGAGGCCATCCGTGGCGACCCCGCGGTGAAATGCCGTGCCGGGACGAGGCTCGCCGCGGCGCCAGGGTCGAAGCGCGAGCCGTAGACGAACTCGCCGTCCCGCCAGCGCGCGTCGAGCAGGTTCGAGACCTCCAGCCGCAGTCCCAGCTCGCCCCGGCGGATGGCGATGTGCGCGTCCGCGAGGAACACGGGCGCGCTGCGCTCGCTGAAGGGGAGCGGGCGCGGGCCGATGAAGGTGAGCCCCGTGCCCACGGACAGCGTGCCGCCCCCGAGCCACGCCCATGGCAGCGGACCATCCCAGCCCACGTCGGCGCGCGCGACGAAGGGCGCGAAGTAGGGCAGCAGCGCATCCGAGGCCCGCACGTAGGCATGGGCGAAGGTGGCGCTCACCGACGCGACGAGCCCCGGCAGCGGGCGGGCCTGGAGCGCGGCGGAGATGCCCGAGCGCAGCGTCTGTCCCGTGTACACGGTGGTGCCCACCGTGTGGTCGAAGAAGAAGTCGTTGTCCACCTGCGAGCCGAAGAGGCTGAGCTGCAGGGCCCAGTGCTCGCCGTCCTTGCGCGAGCCGAGCTCCGCGCCTCGGAGGGAGACGAAGGGGGCGCGCTCGCCTTCCGAGAGGCTGCGCGCCTGGGGCGAGCGGAAGCCATCACCGTAGCTGGCGAACAGGCGCCACGCGTCCGCGTCGTCTCCCAGCGCGTACTCCACGCCTGCCTTCGCGCCCAGGTGGACGCCGAAGGCGCTGCGTGAATAGCCCTGCCCGTCGTAGTAGCGCGGGTCCCTGAACGCGAGCGCGTCGAAGACCTCCACGCCCAGCGCGTCCGCGCGGCCGCCCAGGCGGAAGGACCAGCGACCCAGGGGCATGCGGGCCTCGGCCCAGCCCCAGACGTCCGTCTGGGTGAAGGCGGCGTCAATCTCGTCGGAGAAGAAGGTGCCGTCGGACTCGCGGTAACGCCGCTGCGTCTGCTCCACGCTGTCCCGCCGCGCGCCCAATCCGAGCTCCAGCGCCACCGGGCGGCCGAAGGCACTCACGGACCTCCGATGCTCGGCGCGCGCGCCCAGCGTGGTGGCGTTGTTCGTCTGCTCCAAGCCGTCACCGCGCTCGTCGACGCGGAAGCCGGTGAAGTTGTTGCGCAGCCGCAGGTCCGACAGGATGCCGAAGACCTCCAGCTTCGTGCGCCCGTTCCCCGTGCGCGGCAGGTCCATCCCGAGCAGGAGCTGGTGCCGTGACACCGAGCCACCCTGCCGGCCCAGCTCGGCGGAGAAGAAGTCGCTGCGGCCCGCGAGCAGGTCGTCCTCGCGCACCACGCCCGGCGAGTCGAAGCGCGTGACGTAGCTGCCTCCCAGCGCTCGGACCGTCAGCCCGTCCCCGAAGGTCGTGGTGGCCTGCGCGAGGAGAGAGGCGCGGCCGTAGCCTCGCTGGGGGCCAAAGCCCCTGCCTTCTCCCAGCTCCACCGCGGCGAAGGTCCCCGCGTCCTCTCCCGGCCGCACCGTGGCGACCAGCCGGCGCTGGCCGTACTGGCCCAGCGTGCCCAGGAGCTGGACGCCAGGCTCGGCGACGCCCAGGTCCATGCGCACCGTCCCCGCGACGGCGAAGTCGCCCTGGGCCGCGCGGTAGGAGCCCTCCGTCACCTCAATCGATTGCACGACCTCCGGGATGACGAAGTTGAGGTCCGCGTAGCCCAGCGCGTGGATGTGGCTCACCTCGTTCACCGGCAGGCCGCCCACGTCGAGCTCGACGTCCTGGCCGTGGAGCGCGTCGAAGCCTCGGAGGAAGAGCTGCTGCGCCTTGCCTTCGCCGCTGTGCTGCGAGGCCACGAGGCCGGGGACGGCGCGCAGGAGGTCCACCGCGTTCCGGCGCGGCGCCGCGTCCAGGATGTCCCGGCCCAGCGTCACCTCGGAGGCGCTCTGCGCGGGGCGCGCGCCGCGTACCACCGTGGACTTTGACGGAGCGGCCTCGGCCTCGTTGTCGGAGGTTACGGTGGACGGGGCGGTGACTGTCGCCGTTGCTTCGCCGTCTGTCTGCTCGGTGGGGTGTTGCCTGCGGGCGGAGCCGGGCTCGGTGGTCTCGGATGTGTCCGCTCCGTATGCCGCGTCACCAGTTGGGCCGACGGGATGTTGCTGATGGCGCCGTTCGGGCTTGTTGGCCTCGGATGTCGTAGCTCCGCCCGTCGCGTCGCCTGACCTCACGCTGGGGTTTGGCGTCGCGCTGTCTTCGGGAAGCGCTGACACGAGAGCCCACTCCCGTGCCGCGACCCGCGGACGGTCCGAGGGCGACAGGGCGAGGACACACGACGACAGCGCGGTAACGAGGAGCACGGGCACGTACGGACGCACGGCGGCGCAGGCCCTTCGCTTCGGCGTCGCATCCACGCGCAGCACTTCGCGCGTCACACGATGCCTCGGGCATTGGCCTCACCGGGACGGGGTTCAGGGCGGAATGGGCAAGCAAGGCACACGGACCCATGCGTGCCTCGCACGCGTGGCTCCCCGCGCTGGCTGCGTGCGGTGGACGCCGGCTATGGGCCTTGCGGCATCGCCGTCGGGCGCACCGCGGAGCCCGGCGCCCGCGAGAGGCCCCGCTGGACTTCCGCCAGCCACGACACCTCACGCACGCGCGGCGGCTTCATCACCGCCCAGGCCACCGCCACCGCGTGCAGGTGCTCCACGGAGCCCGCTGGGTGCTCGTGCCCGCGCTGCTGCTCATCGTCGGGGGCCGGCGCCTCCGCGCCGTCGCCGCCGGAGTGGGTGTGCGCACCGTGCGCGTGAGCGTGCCCGTGCGGGTGTGAATGGGCGTGATGAGGGTGGTGATGCCCCCCGCCGCCATGCGCCACCACGGCGTGCAGCACCGGCGCCGCGGCGAGCCCGTACACCAGGACCATCAGTCCCAGGCTGGCCAGGTCGCGTCGGTCGTGGGGGTTCAGCAAGGCCGTGGAGCCCGGGGCAAGGGGAGGGGTCGGCCGCCTCCTATCTGTCTTCATCCGGACGCGCAAGGCGCCGTCCCCCACGGATGGACGGCTCTCCAACACCCGCGGGCGCGCTCCATGTATCGCGCTTGACGCAGCGCATTGGTTTCCGCTGCCCTCGCCGGCCAACGTCGCTACACTTATGCCGTGCGTTCCGAATCCGCCGCGCTCAGCCGTGTCGCCTCCGAAGCTGTCGCGCCCCCCCCGCCGTCCCGTGCCGAGCGCCTGCGCGCCCTGGCCACGGAGCCCTTCGACGTCCTCATCATCGGTGGCGGCGTCACCGGCGCGGGCTCCGCGCGGGACGCCGCGCTCCGGGGCCTGAAGGTCGCCCTCGTCGAGCGTGAGGACTTCGCCAGCGGCACCTCCAGCCGCTCGTCCCGGCTCATCCACGGGGGCCTGCGCTACCTGGAGCATGGCCACCTGGGGCTCGTCTTCGAGTCCAGCATCGAGCGCCAGCGCCTGCTGCGGCTCGCGCCGCACCTGGTGCGCCCGCTCGCCTTCATCTGGCCCGTGTACGCGGGCGCCCGCGTGCCGCGCTGGAAGCTCAACGCGGGCCTCATGCTGTACGACGCCCTGTCCCTCTTCCGGAACGTGAAGGGCTACCGCCGGCTCAACGCGCGGCAGGTGCACGCGGCCGAGCCGGGCCTGCGCACGGACCACCTCAAGGGCGGCGCCCGCTACTACGACGCCGCCACCGACGACGCGCGCCTCACCCTGGCCAACGCCGTGGGCGCCTCCGAGGCGGGGGCCACCGTCCTCAACCACGCCTCCGTGAAGGGCCTGGTCCTGGAGCAGGGGCAGGCGCGCGGCGCCACGGTGGTGGACCACCTCACCGGCGAGGAGGTCACCGTGCGCGCCCGGGTCATCGTCAACGCCACGGGCCCGTGGAGCGATGAAATCCGCCGGCTGGATGCGCCGGATGGGACGAGCCCGGCCGTGCGCGGCAGCAAGGGTGTCCACCTCGCCGTGCCGCGCGAGCGCGTGAATCACCGCGACGCCTTCACGCTGCTGTCCCCCAAGGACGGCCGGGTCATGTTCGTGCTGCCCGCCGGCAACTTCACCATCATCGGCACCACGGAGACGGCCACGCGCGCGCACCCCGCGGAGGTCCGCGCCAGCGAGAGCGACGTGGCCTACCTGCTGGAGTCCGCCAACGCCTTCTTCCCCGAGGCGCGCCTCACCCGCGCGGACGTGGTGAGCGCGTGGGCCGGCATCCGGCCCCTGGTGGCCAGCGGCTATCACGGCACGCAGGCCGACGCGGGCAGCGCCAGCCGGGAGCACGCCATCGACGTGAGCCCGTCCGGGGTGCTCGCCATCAGCGGGGGCAAGCTCACCACCTACCGCGTCATGGCGCGCGACGTGGTGGACGCGGTGGAGCGCCGCCTGGGGCAGCCTCGTCGCCGCTCGCCCACGGACTCGCTGCCCCTGCCCGGCGGCGACATCCGCGCGCTGGACGCCGAGTTCGCCGCGGCGCGCGCCGAGGTGGGGGACGACGCCACGGCCGTCCACCTGGTGCGCGCCTACGGCAGCCGCTGGCGCCGCGTGTGGGCCCTCACCCAGGAGGACACGTCGCTGGCCAGGCCGCTGGCCGAGGGCCTGCCCTACCGGGCCGCCGAGGCCGCCTGGGGCGTCACCCACGAGCTGGTGCACACGCTGTCGGACCTGCTCATCCGCCGTCTCAAGGTGGCCTTCGAGACGCGCGACCAGGGCCACGCCGCGGCGCGCGTGGCGGCCGAGGTCATGGCGCCCCGGCTGGGCTGGGACGCCGCGGAGACGCAGCGGCAGCTCGACGTGTACGCCGCCGACGCGCTCCGCGTCTTCGGCGTGGACCCGGCCGAGGCGTGAAGGGGCGGACGCTCCCTCGATGGGAGCGTCCGGTGCCGCACGCCCACATCCGACGGCTGCCCGCCCCGCGCGTCCTGCCGCGAACAGGGGCGCGAGCGGTTGGTGCTCCGACGTGGTTAACTTGCGCTCCGGGAACGGATGCAGGTGTCCTTCCGTTCACGCGCGTCCCTGGAAATCCACCAGCCGCGCCGTGCCGTGCGACGCCTGCTGGACGGGGCACTCGAGGAGCGTGAAATGAAGCGTTACGCCTGGCTGGGTCTGGTCGGTGGGCTGATGGCATGTGGTGGTTCGGATGACAAGCCCGAGCCGTGCCCCGGCACCGAGGCGATGTCCCTGCCACCGATGAGCTCGTCCGCCGCGTACAGCTCCGCGGCCCTGCCGGCGGAGGATGGCGCGCAGGACGTCATCATCTCCTTCCGCCAGCGCGTCTTCGCCACCGCCCAGGCCAACACGGACGCCTTCGCCGACGAGGTGACGCGCGCCGGGGGCGTCGTGAGGCGGCGCATCCCCTCGCTGAACATGCTGTCCGCGCGGCTGTCACCCGAGGCGCGCGAGGCGCTCGCCCGGAATCCGGACGTGGTGTCGGTGTCGCCCAACCGCAAGGTGCATGCCCTGGGCCTGTCGCGGCCGCCGTTGCCCGCGCAGGCGCTCCTGGGCGCCGAGCCGCGGCCGGCGCCCAACACCGTCGGCTCCGTGGGCGAGTACACCGAGGGCCTGAAGATGGTGCAGGCCAACCAGGTCTGGGACGCGAACAACGACGGCGTCCTCGACGAGGGCCGGCCTTCGGGCACGGGCATCAAGGTGTGTGTCATCGACAGTGGCTGGGACAACCGCCACCCGGAGCTCCAAGCGGCCTTCATCGGCGGCAAGGACTTCATCAGCGGCTCCGCCAACGCGCTGGCGCTGGACGCGCAGGTCGACGTGGCGGGCAACGTGCTGCTGTGGGGCGGCGGTCACGGCACGCACACCGCGGCCACCATCGCCGCGCAGTTGGGCGCGGGCGGCCGCGTGCGCCTGGGTGATGACCCCAACGGCACGGTGGGCGTGGCCCCCACCACGTCGCTGCTCATCGCGCGCGTGCTGAATGAGCGTGGCTCGGGCAACACCGACGACGTCATCGCCGCGCTCGAGTGGTGCCAGCAGCAGGGGGCGAACATCGTGTCGCTGTCGCTGGGCGCCTCGTCGGAGAACACGGCCGAGAAGGAGGCCTTCGACCTGGCCAGGGCGAATGGCGTGCTGGCCATCGCGGCGACGGGGAACTCGGGAGCGAACAAGGTGGCCTACCCGGCCCGGTACGACTCCGTGGTGGGCGTGGGCGCGGTGACGTTCGCGGGGGAGTGGGCCAGCTTCTCCCAGTACGGCGAGGGCACCAACCTGGTGGGCCCCGGCGTGGGCGTGCTGAGCGCCACCATCCTCGGAGGAGCGCCGTACGGCGAGGTGGCCGCGAGCGGGCAGCAGTTCGCGTCCAATCCCCTGGAGTACTCGGCCGTGGGCGCCTATTCGGGGCGGATGGTGGACTGCGGCCTGGGCGGCAGCATCTCCGACTGTGGAGAGGCCGCCACCTGTGATGGCTTCGTCGCCTACGTGGACCGCGGCGGCGGCATCCTCTTCGAGGAGAAGGTGCGCAACGCCATCCAGGCCGGCGCGAAGGCCGTCATCATCGGCAACCACACCGCCGAGGAGGGCGCGGGCAACTTCACGCTCAACGGCCCGTCCTCGCGGTGGGTGCCCACCGTGTCCGTGTCCCTGGAGTCGGCCAACATCCTGCGCGGGATGGTGGGACAGGAGGTGTCGTTGGACGTCAACGGCCTGGACTACACGCTGCAGACGGGCACCTCCATGGCCACGCCGCACGTGACCGGCGTGGCGGCCCTGGTGTGGAGCCTGAATCCCGAGCAGCTCGACGCGGAGATGGTGCGCAGCGCCCTGCTCGAGACGGCCCGGGACCTGGGGCCCACCGGGTGGGATCCGAACTACGGCGAGGGCCTGGTGCAGGCGGCGGAGGCCGTGGAGTACGCCGAGGGCCTGCTGACGCCGCCGGCGCCGTAGCCCGCCGCGCGGTGCGTCTCAGCGCAGGGGCAGCAGGGGGGAGGCCACCAGGCAGGCCCCCACGCGGGCCTCCAGCGCCGCCACCGCTTCGCGCGAGGGGTCGTCACACCAGTCGACGGTCAGCGAGGTGGTGGCGAGCGTGTCGGGGTGAGCCCACCGCTCGTCGGGGCTGGGGCCGCGCGTCACCTGGAGGGTGGTGAGGCCCACGAAGGCCACGGACGCCATCGCGGCGGTCAGCATCTTCCCCCAGTGCCGCCAGCTCACCTTCGACGGCTCGGGCCGCGCCGCCGCGGGCTTGCGCAGCCGGGCCTCCAGCGCGGCGAAGTCCAACGCGGGCCGGGCGGGCAGGCGCCGCGCGCGCTGGGCCATCCACCCGCGCTCCGCCCGCAGCCAGCTCAGCGCGTGCTGACAGGCGGGGCAGGCGTTGGCGTGCGCGCGGACCCGCGCGGTGTCCTCGGGGGAGAGCTCGCCGGCCAGCAGCGCGTCCAGTTCGGCTTCGCGACAAGTGCTCACGGCCTGCCTCCGACGTGCGCGGCGAGCTGTTCGCGCAGTTGGAGCCGCGCGCGGTGGATTTCGTTCTTCACCTTCTGGAGCGACCAGCCCATCACCGCTGAAATCTCCTCGTAGGGGAGGCCGTGGTCGATGCGCAGCAGCAGCGCCGCGCGCCGGTCCTCGCGCAGCGCCCCCAGCGCGCCCGCCAGCAGCCCCTCCAGCTCCCGGTCCAGCAGCAGGTCCTCCGGCGTGGGCGTGGGCAGCACCGCCTCCACCTGGCTGCCATGGACCTCGTCGTCCATGTCCACGTGGACCCCCCGGTGTCGCAGCGACTCCAGGTAGACGTGCCGGGCGATGCCCAGGAGCCACGCGCCCAGCCGGTCCTCGTCGCGGAGCGCGCCCAGCCGCGCATGGGCGCGGACGAAGGTCTCCTGCGTGGCCTCATCCGCCGCGGCCTCGTCGCGCAGCAGGTCCTTGAGGAAGCGCCACACTCCGGCGGCGTGCCGTTCGAACAGCCAGCGGAAGGCCACGGGGTCGCCCGTGCGCGCGCGGCGCAGCAGCGTCCGCTCCCGGTCCGTGTCGGACGGGGGCGCACCTGCCAGCACCATCTTCACCGCGGAAAGGAGGGCCACGGCACCAAGGTGTCACGAGCGGCGCGGGAGTTTCACGCGCGCGTGCGTTTTTCCCGCGCCCGGCTGCCTGGTGGCGGGACGGACACCCCGCACCGCAATCCCACGCACGCCGGGTGGTGGTCTTGTTGAATGACAGTCGTTGTTGGTAAGAGACTTTTCATGTCCTTGAACTCTGGCCGTGGGGATGTGCCCGCGGCGCACGCTCCGCGCCTGCAGGGCCACCTGCCCGTGCTGGATGGCGTGCGAGGTCTCGCCGTCCTGCTGGTGGTGTTCTTCCACACGACGCACCTGAGCGACCAGAGCGTGGCGGGGCGCGTGACGTGGTGGCTGGCCGGCGCCGGCTGGACGGGCGTGGACCTGTTCTTCGTCCTCTCCGGCTTCCTCATCACCGGCATCCTCTGGGAGGCGAAGGGACAGCCGTACTTCTTCCGCAACTTCTACATGCGCCGCTTCCTGCGCATCTTCCCGCTCTACTACCTGGCGCTGGCGGTGTCGTTCCTGGTGCTGCCGTCGCTGGCGGGCCGGCTGGGGCTGGACGAGCGCATCACCACCGACGGCGCCGTCTGGTACCTGCTGTACCTCTCCAACTTCTACCAGCTCTGGGTGGACACGACGCACCCCATCCTGGGCGTGGTGTGGTCGCTGGCCATCGAGGAGCAGTTCTACATCGTCTGGCCCTTCCTCATCGCCGCGGTGTCGTACCGGGGCGCCATCCGGCTGTGCGTCGCCACCATCGCGGTGGCCATCCTGGCGCGCGTGGGGCTCACGCTGTACGGGGCCAGCATCGAGAGCACCTACGTGGTGACGTGCTGCCGCGTGGACTCGCTGGCCATGGGCGGCCTGCTGGCCATGGCGCTGCGCCACCCGGAGGGGCTGGGCCTGAAGGCCTTCCCGTGGATGCGCTGGGCGGCCTGGGCCTCGGTGCCGGTGGTGCTGGCCCTGGTGGTGCTGCCGGTGGGCCCCACCTTCGAGCTGGTGAAGCGCACCGGGGGCTACACCGCCATCGCCGTCCTCTACGCCGTGTGCGTGTACAAGGCGGTGGCCGTCTCCAAGGGCCACGTCCTGCACCGCTTCCTCACGACGCGGCTGCTGCTCACCTTCGGCAAGTACAGCTACGCCATCTACCTCATCCACTCGCCGCTGGACGCCATCCTGCGGCGCACGGTGCTGAAGACGCCGCTGAAGACGGTGGCGGGCTCGGACCTGCCCATGCAGTTGCTGTTCTACGTCGTGGCCGCGGGGCTCTCGCTGGGGCTGGCGCTGGTGAGCTGGAACCTCTTCGAGAAGCACATGCTCAAGCTGAAGGACTACTTCCCCTACGGCCGGCCTCCCGCGCCCGCGCCGGTGTCGCTGCCGGAGAGCGCCCAGGCCGAGCGGCCCGAAGGTTCCGCCCGGGTGGCGTGACGTCCGCTGGCGTGGCCCGGCGCCAGGTGCTGGCGCCGGGGCCTCGGCTCGCCATCAATCCCGGCGCCGGGAGAAGGCCTCCGCGACGCGCAGCGCCCAGGTCTCCGCCGAGTCGAGCTCCGCGCGGGCGCTGGCGAAGCGGTCCAGGGACGCCTCCGAGCCGTCCCGCGCGAAGATGGCGTCGTGCAGCTCCTTCTGTGCGCGACTGAGCCAACGGCTCGCCTTCTGGCGGAGCTGCGCCGCCTGATAGGGCGTGGGAGCGGCGAGCGCTGGGGCCAGCAGCTCTTGCTCCTCGGGGTAGGGGGACGTCACCTTCGCGAAGCCGGCCTGTGCAGTCGTCGTAGTCATGCTTTGAGAATTCGCACCCGACGGCGAGCAGGCACCTGACCGGTGGGGCAGGACAGTGTGCACAGGCGTGCACTGTCCTGCCCTCCAGCGCGGGTGGGCGGGGCGCGACTTCCAGCAGGGGCCGTCGTTACCTATCGGCCAGTGTCCCGCGAGGTGGGAGCCGAGGCTCCCGGGCGGCTACTTCCGCAGACTCGCGAGGTCGATGACGAACCGGTACTTCACGTCTCCCTTCAGCAGCCGCTCGTAGGCGTCGTTCACCTGCTGGATGGAAATCAGCTCGATGTCGGAGACGATGTTGTGCTTGCCGCAGAAGTCTAGCATTTCCTGCGTTTCCTGGATACCCCCAATCATGGAGCCCGAGAAGCTCCGCCGCATGGGGATGAGGGAAAACGGACGGACGTCGAGCGGCTTCTCCGGGGCGCCGACGAGGACGAGGTGCCCGTCCCGGCGCAGCAGGCGCAGGTAGGCGTTGAGGTCGTGCTGGGCGGAGACGGTGTCGAGGATGAAGTCGAACTTCCCGGCCTGCGCCGCCATCTCGTCCTTGTTGGAGGAGACGACGACGGCGTCCGCGCCCAGGCGCGCGGCGTCCTGCTTCTTGCGGTCGGTGTGGCTGAAGACGGTGACGTGGGCGCCCATGGCCTTGGCCAGCTTCACGCCCATGTGGCCCAGGCCGCCCAGGCCCACCACGCCCACGCGCTGGCCCGGCTGCACGTTCCAGTGCCGCAGCGGCGAGTACGTGGTGATGCCGGCGCACAGCAGCGGCGCGGCGGCGGCGGGGTCCAGGTTCTCCGGAATCTTCAGCGTGAAGGCCTCGTCCACGACGATGGCCTCGCTGTAGCCGCCCTGGGTCACCGTCCGCCCGTCCTTCTCCTTGCTGTTGTACGTCTGGATGTTGCCCTTGTCGCAGTACTGCTCCAGGCCTTCCTTGCAGCTCGGGCAGGTGCGGCAGGAGTCGACCATGCAGCCGACGCCGGCCAGGTCGCCGACCTTGAGCTTCTTCACCTGGTCCCCCACGCGGACCACGCGGCCGATGATTTCGTGGCCGGGCACCATGGGGAACAGCGAGCCGCCCCACTCGTCGCGCGCCTGGTGCAGGTCGGAGTGGCAGACGCCGCAGTAGAGGATTTCAAGCTGCACGTCGCTGGGGCCGGGCTCGCGGCGCTCGAACTGGAACGGGGCGAGGGGGGACTTCGCGTCCTGGGCGGCATAGCCGCGAACGGGAATCATGAGGGGTGCTCTCCTGGCGCTTGGGTGTTGTCTCTGCTCAGCGGAACGGAATATGCGTCCGCGCGCCCTCGCGCGTAACGGGCGAAATCGGGACGCGCTGCTTAGGAAAGCTTCACAATGGCCTTCACGCCGCTCAATGCCCTGAATGCCTTCCTGGTGGTGGGCCGCAAGCGCAGCTTCGCCGCGGCGGCCACGGAGCTGGGCGTGTCCGCGTCCGCCCTGAGCCAGTCCGTCCGCCAGTTGGAGAAGCGGCTGGGCGTGGTGCTGCTCACCCGCACCACGCGGAGCGTGGCCCTCACGGACGCCGGGCGCCGCCTGCTGGAGTCCGCCGGGCCGCCGGTGGAGCAGGCGCTCGAGGCGATGAAGACGGCCACCGCCCAGCCGGGCGAGGTGACGGGCTCGGTGCGCCTCACCGTGCCCACCGTCGCCGTCTCCTCCGTGGTGACGCCCATCCTGGCGCGCTTCCTCCAGCGCCACCCGCGCGTGGAGGTGGACCTGCGCGTGGAGGACCGGCTGGTGGACGTGGTGGCGGAGGGGCTGGACGCGGGCATCCGCATGTCGGAGGCGCTGGAGCGCGACATGGTGCAGGTGCGCCTGTCACAGGGCTTCCGCTTCGTCGTGGTGGGCGCGCCCGCGTACCTCGAGCGGCGGGGCACGCCCGAGCGGCCCAGGGATTTGCTGACGCACGACTGCCTCTGCATCCGCTCCGAGACGACGGGCGCCCTCTACCAGTGGGAGCTGGAGCGCGGGCAGCGGAGCTGGCGCGTGCCGGTGCGCGGGCCCTTCGTCAGCGCGCACTGGAAGGCCCACGTGGAGCTGGCCGAGGCCGGCCTGGGGCTCGCCTATGTCTTCGAGCCCTCCGTGGAGGCGGAGCTGGCGCGGGGCAGCCTGCGCCTGGTGCTGGAGCCCTACGCGGCGCGCGTGGAGGGCTTCTTCCTCTTCTTCCCCAGCCGCGCGCAGGTGTCGCCCGCGCTCCGCGCCTTCGTGGACGTGGCGCGCGAGGTGACGGCGCCGCCTCGCTGAAGCCGCCGCGCCCCGGGCTACGCGGTGGGGATGTTGCGGACGCGGCCGCGCACGAGCGCCGCTTCGTCCGCGTGGCCCGTCTCGTCCAGCAGCGCGGCGGCGCGGTGGAAGAGCAGGGCGGCCTCCAGGTGGCGCAGGGCGGCGGCCTCCGCGTTGGCGGCGGTGACGAGGAAGGGCACCGCGCGGCGCGGCTCGTGGCCGTCCATCCAGTGCTGGGCCACGACGACGGGCGCGGCGCCGCGCTGCTCCAGCGCCACGGCGAGCCGGCGGTGGAGCAGCGTGCCCAGCGCGCCGGGGACCCCCTGGCGCACCACCTCGAAGAGCAAGTCGTTGGTGAAGCGCTCGCCCCTGAGAATCTGCGCGCCCTCCAGCTCCGCCACGTGCGTGACGAGCGCCAGCGGGTTCATCTCCAGGACCTCGCTGGCCAGCTCCAGCGTGAAGTCCGTCTTCGCCAGCGACGCCAGCCGGGCGACGAGGAGCGCGGACGGGGACAGCCGCTCCAGCCGCTGCTGGATGAGCTGCTGGCCCCGGCCGGAGGCGGGGACGTGTTCGGGCCAGCCGCGCTCCAGGCCGCCCGTCTCCAGCAGGTACTTCAGCGTCTCGGTGATGAAGAGCGGGTTGCCGCCGGTGTGCCGCGTCACGGCCTGCGCCAGCTTCTCCGCGCCGGGCAGCTCCAGGCTCTGGAGCAGCGCGCCCACCGCCTCGGAGCCCAGGGGCCGCAGCTCGATGAGGATGGCCAGCCCCGCGTTCACGAGCTGATGGACGAAGGCGGTGGCCTGCGGTGACAGCTCCTCCGCCCGGTAGGTGTCGATGAAGCGCGGGAAGCGGCCGCCGGGCTCGGGGGCGTGGCGGCGCGACAGCATCAGCACCGCGAACTCCGCCGTGGCGCTGTCCATGAACTGGAGGTCGTCGGCCACCATGGCGTCCATGCTGGCCGCGAGCTGGTAGACGAGCTGGCACTGCGCCTCCAGGAAGCGGCTGCGGTCGGCCTCGTCCACCATGGGCGGGGGCAGGCCTTCCTGTCCGGCCTGGTCCGGCAGGAGCCGCGCCAGCTCCCGGCGCACCCAGCGCGGCAGGTCCGGGTCCGGCACCCGGGCCAGCATCTGCCGCACCAGGCGCACGTGCGAGGAGTACGGCACGCTCTGTTCGCCGGGCCGCGCCTCCAACACCAGGTAGCTGCCCCGCGACGCCGCGAAGTCATGGGCCAGGCGCGTCTTGCCCACGCCCGGCTCGCCGGCGATGAAGATGGTCTGCCCCGCCTCCCACGCGGCCTCCATCCGCGCCCACTCGCGCTCGCGGCCCACCAGCACCGGCGGCCGGAGCACGGAGAGCGGCAGCCGGCTGGTGGGCGGCGGCACCGGCTTGGGCGCCGGAGGGCCCCGCTCGATTTCGCGCGCCAGCGCCACCGTCTGCGGCAGCGGCGTGGTGTCCAGCTCCTCGCGCAGCAGGCGGCGGCAGCGCTCGAAGGCGTTGAGCGCGGCCATGCGGTCGCCGGCCACGTAGTGCAGCCGCATCAGCCGGCGCCACGCCTCCTCCGAATACGGGTCCATGGTGAGGAGCTGCTCGGCGAGCGCCAGCGCACCCGTCAGGTCCCCCCGCCGCTCCCGCGACTCCGACTCCGCCACGGCGGCCCGGCGGCGAAGTTTGTCCAATCGCTCCCGCGCGCCCTCCAGCCATGTTTGGAATTCAGTGCAATCTTCGTATTCCAGGGCGCCGAGGAGCACGCCTTCCAGCGCGAGCGCGTCCGCGTGCCGCCCCGCGAGCACGTGGGCCTGGAGGTCCGCGGCGTCGGAGCCGACGCCCTCGCACAGCGAGAGGACATCGGTGCCCTGCACCAGCTCCGCGCCGCAGGCCAGGCGCAGCCGGCGCAGGAGCTGTCGCATGTTGTTGCGCGCGGTCGTCTCTCCAGACTCCGCCCACAGGAGTCCGGCCAGGCGGTACTTCGGGTGGGGGCCTTCCAATGCCAGCCATGCGAGGACGGCGGCGGTCCTCCGCTCCAGCGGAATGCGCGACTCGCCGACCCGGAGCCGGGCTTCACCCAAGAGTTCCAGGCGAATGCGTTGAGTATCTGCGGGGGCGTCGGCTGCCATGTCCTCCGGGATTCCTCGCATGGGCGGGGCCCCAAGGTAACACGTCCGCCGAAAACCTCCGTCACGGGTAGGGATTGCCCCAGTACTGACAATTTTTGCGTGTGCTTTTTCCGTCATACGGCAGCTCGCCGCTCTGAACGGATGCTGTTCCAGACTTCCGGACCCGTCACACCGTGGTCACACCTATTTCGTTATTAAAAATGCCAGACATTGCCCCGGGAGGCATCCATGGGTTGTGACAGCCAGCAGTCCGACGCGCAGGTGGACGTCATCATCAGCGGGTGTGGGCCGGTGGGAGCGTTGACGGGCAACCTGCTGGGTCTCATGGGCGTGCGCACCCTGCTGCTGGAGCGGGACGTGACGCCGCACGGGGAGCCCCGCGCCTTCTCCTGTGACGACGAGGGGCTGCGCATCTACCAGTCCACCGGATTGTTGGATTTGCTGCAAAGCAACATGCGGGAGAGCCGTTTCGCGGAGTACGTGGGCGGCAGCGGCAAGCGCTTCGCGGCGATCCACACCGGCGAGACGGACTTCGGCTTCGGGCACACGCCGCTGTGGTTCTTCCACCAGCCGCTGCTGGAGGGCGCGCTGCGTGACGGGCTGAACCGCTTCGAGCACGTGGAGCTGCGCAAGGGCGTGAGCGTGGAGGCGGTGGTGCAGGACTCCGGCGGGGTGACGGTGCGCTACCGGGACTCGTTCACCGGCGAGCAGCGCTCCATCCGCGCGAAGTACCTGCTGGCGTGTGACGGGGCGCGCAGCACCGTGCGCAAGGCGCTGGGCATCCCGATGTCGGGGCGGGCCTACGGCGAGCCCTGGCTGGCGGTGTCCGGCACGGTGACGGAGGGGGAGGTGCCGGAGATCTGCCGCTTCGTGTGCGACCCGAAGCGCCCGGCCTTCGTGGCCACCGGCGCCGTGAATCAGATTCGCTGGGAGTTCATGATGATGCCCGGAGAAACGCGCGAGCACCTGGAGAAGTCGGAGACCATCGCGGAGCTCATCGCGCCGTACGTGGACCCGAAGCGGGTGCGCATCGAGCGGGCCTCCGTGTACACCTTCCACTGCCTCAACGCGGCGCGTTGGCGCCAGGGCAACGTCTTCCTGCTGGGCGACGCCGCGCACACCATGCCGCCCTTCATGGGGCAGGGCCTGGTGTCGGGGATGCGGGATGCGTCCAACCTGGCGTGGAAGCTGAAGCGCGTGGTGCACGGGCAGTCCCCGGACTCGCTGCTGGACACCTACGAGCAGGAGCGCCGGCCGCACGTGGAGGCGGTGCAGAAGCTGTGTGTCCGGGTGGGGCACCTGTTCCTGGCGCGCAACCCCATGGTGGCCTCCGCGCGTGACGCGCTGATGCGCACCCTCCAGCGCATCCCCCGGGTGCGGAAGTTCATCGAGGGCTTCGAGTTCAAGGAGGCCCCGGCGCACGCGAGCGGCTACTACTTCGGGGACAAGGGGGAGTACTTCATCCAGCCGCGCGTGAAGCTGCCGTCCGGTGACGAGGTGCTGCTGGACGACACCCTGGGCAACGAGTTCACGGTGCTGTGCCGGTGGAACGCGCCGTCCGCGGAGCGGGAGGCGGCGCGGGAGCTGGCCGAGTCCCTGGGCGGCCGGATGATGACGTTCCGCCCGCCGTCGGAGGCGGCGGCCGAGGCCTCCGAGGACGCGCCCGAGGTGGTGGACGTCACCGGCAAGCTGGCGGACTGGTTCTCCAGGCACACCGCGGACGTGGTGGTGCTGCGCCCGGACCGCTTCGTCTACGGCGCGGTGCAGGCGCGGCGGCTGCCGGAGCTGCGCGAGGCGCTCGGGGTGTAGGGACGGGCGCTCCGTCAGTGATGAACTAAGGGGCTAGTTGCTTTGGAACTAAGTCCTTAGTAGCTTGCGCGTCACGGAGGAGCTCGTGACTCGCAAGCCTGAGCCTGAAGTGGCCCCCCGGCCGTTGACGCCGGTGGAGCTGGAGTTGATGCACCTCGTCTGGCGCCTGGGCGAGGTGAGCGTGGCGGACGTGCTGGCCGCGCTGCCGCCGGAGCGCGCGCTGGCGTACACGTCCGTCTCCACGGTGCTGCGCATCCTGGAGCAGAAGGGCGTGGTGCAGAGCCGCAAGCAGGGGCGGGGCCACCTGTATTCGGCGGTGCTGCCGCGTGACGCCTACGAGGCGCAGAGCGTGCGCCACCTGGTGGAGACGGTGTTCGACGGCACGCCCTCCGCGCTGGTGGCGCGGCTGGTGGAGGCGGTGCCGCTGTCCGCCTCGGACGTGGACCAGCTCCGCGAGCTGCTCGACGCGAAGGGCCGCAAGCCGTGAGCGCCGCGCTGCGTGAGCTCGCGTCACTCTATCTGACGCAGGCGCTGCTGCTCGCCGTGGCGCCGGCGTTGGCCTGGCTGGCGCTGGCGCTGTTGGCCCGGCTGGGGCGTTCGTTGTCGGCGCGGCAGTCCTTGAAGGTGGCGCGCGGCGCGCTGCTGCTGTCGCTGGTGTTGCCGCTGCTGGCCCTGGCCGTGCACGCGCTGGTGCCCACCGGGCCCCGCTTCACCTTCGAGCGCTCCGTGGCGCGCCACGCGGGACGGCTGCCCGAGCCGCTGTGGGAGCCGCGTCCGGCGGTGAAGCCCGCGCGGGCCCAGACGTCCGCGCCTGAGTTTCCCCCCGTGCTGCCCGCGGCGGCGCTGACGCTGCTGGTGGGCGGCATCGCGGTGATGGTTCGGGCGCTGGCGCGGCATGCGCGCTTGCTGCGCGAGCTGGAGTCGCTGCCCCGGGTGCGCGGCGTGGGGCGTGTCGCCGTGGTGCTGGGCGAGGCGGGCATGCCTGCCTTCTCGGCGTGGTTTCCCCGCCTGCGCCGTGAGCCGTCCGCGTGGGTGGTGGTGCCGCCCGCGCTGCTGGAGGACGCGGAGTCCCTCCGGCTGACGGTGCTCCACGAGCTTCAGCACCACCGTCAGCGCGACACGCAGCGGGCCTTCGCGCGGCTCGTCCTCACCGGTGCCTTCTTCTGGCACCCGGGGGCGCATGGCCTGTCCCGGTGGATGGCCTCGCTCCAGGAGCTGGCGTGTGACGAGGCGCTGGTGGCCAGCGGCCGGGTCCAGGCGCACGCCTATGCGCGGTGCCTGCTCCAGGCGGCCTTGTCGGTGCGGTCTGAAGCCTCCCTCCCCGCCGGTGCCACTGGCATGTCCCACCCCACCACCCGGAGAATCCAGATGCTCTTCCAGCCTCGTCCCGCCCGCGCCCAGGGCGTTTCCGCGCTCCTGGCCGCGTTGTGTCTCTTCCTGGTGCCGCTCGCGGCGGTGTCGCAAGGCGTGGCGAGCGGCCGCGCGGTGACGCTCGCGGAGGCGCAGGCGCTCGCGACGTCCAGCCAGCCGAAGGGGGATCTGCCGGTGGTGGTGGACGCGCACGTGTTGGCGCGGCTCAACGCGCTCACGGGCACGGAGAAGGGCCGCGCGTTCATGAAGCGCGCGCTGGCCAACCTGAAGACGCAGCGGGAGGCGCTCGCCGCGCCGCTGCGCGCGAAGGGGCTGCCCGAGGGACTGCTGGCCGTGGCCGTCGTCGAGTCCGCCGCGACGAACATGCCGGAGACGGATGGCCGGCCCTCGCTGGCGCCGGGCATGCGTGGCGCGGGCGTGTGGATGTTCATCCCGGAGACGGCGCGGCGCTACGGCCTGGAGGTCAGCGAGGCGCGCGATGAGCGGTTGGACGTGACGCGCGAGTCGCAGGCCGCCGCCGCGCTGCTGTCGGACCTGCACGCGCGGTTTGGGGACTGGCGGCTGGCGCTCGCCGCGTACAACCAGGGCAGCAAGAAGGTGGAGGCCGCGCTCGCCGCGGGCGGCAGCCGGGATGCCACCGCGCTCATCGACGCCGGGCACCTCAACGACTACGCGGCCACCGTGCAGGCGGGGCTGCTCATCCTGCGCAACCCGCACCTGCTGGACTGAGGTGGGCGACGGTGACTCAGAAGCGGACCTGCATCCGCAGGCCGCCGGACAGCCAGGCGTGGACCGCCTTGTCGTCGATGCTCTCCGACTCCGACTCGGAGATGTCGCCGAGGATGGGGACGTTCTTCGTCTCGATGCTGGTGGTGGCCGTCTGGTAGACGCCGGCCGACAGTGAGACGTAGGGCCCGATGGAGAAGGTGTCGTTGATGCGGTAGTCGGCGCCGCCCTGGACGGAGGCGAACTCGATGCCGCGCGCGCCGGCGCCGATGGTGCTCTCCACCTCGCCCTCCTTCATGGAGAGCCTGATGTTGATCGTCTCGTAGCCGATGCCCAGCCCCAGCCAGGGCATGAACTTCTCACCCGCGCGGAAGTGGTAGGACGCGTTGATGCCAAAGCGCATCTGGCTCGCCGAGCAGTCCATCCCGTCTTCGCACAGCGCGCTCTCTGGCAGGAACACGGGCGCGTACTGGAAGTAGGCGCCGACGTAGACGTTCGAGTTGAAGAAGTAACCGAGGTCCGCCTGCAAGGGGATGGCGCCCTGGTACGCGTCACTCATCTTGGCGCCTTCGCCATCCTCGGAGCCGACGGCATTGCCCATGGGGAGGGCGTAGCCCGCGCGCAGGCCCAGCGCGAAGCCCCGGTCCTCTCGCGCCTGCTCCAGCTCGTCGGCGCTCTTGACCTCCTTGCGCCGGAAGTTGCCGTCATTGCGCCAGTCCGCGGCGAAGGCGGGAGCGGACAGGGTGAGGGAGAGCGCCGTGAACTTCCAGAGCAACTGAGTCTTCATGGGGAGTGTGTCCAGACGGAGAGAAGGGCATCCGCCGTTTCGGTGGATGCGCCTCCTGACGCGGGCCTGTCTGGGAAATTCAAAGGACAGCGGCCAACCGGGCAGCCGGGCCCTGTCGCATGGGCGGCGCATCCCTACCATGAAGGGACTTTCCTCGTGGCAGGGAGGCCAAGGATGAAGGGGTTGCTCTACGTGGGCCTGGCGCTGCTCGCGCTCTGGGTCGTGCTCACCGTGACACGCGTCGTCGTGGGCGGCCTGCTGTGGGTCGTCTTCCTCGTCGGCATCGCCGCGCTGGGCGTGTACGCGTTCCAGGTGGCGTCCGGCCGCAGGCAGATACGCCATTAGCCCCGTTCCATCTCACGCGGTGGCGACACTTCCCAGCATCCGCAGCGCCAGCTCGGCGTGGGTGGCCGCCAGGGTCTCCACCGCGATGGGGCCCGCGGGCTCGAACCAGTGGGGGATGCGCGAGCCCATGCCGACAATCGCCGCGGCGGTGATTTCAGGGTGGAGCGGGTTGAACTGCCCCTGGGCCATGCCGCGCCGGATGGCGTCAATCAACATGGCGTTGGCCCTGTCCCGCAGCGCCTGCGCGGGCGCCGCCAGCGCCGGGCTCAGCGCGTAGAACTCCTCGTTCACCACCAGCGCGAGCTGCGGATGCTCGGCGTGGACGCGCGTGTGGGCGTGGACCAGCGCGCGGACCTGGTCCGCTGGCGTGGGCTTCGCGGCCTGGAACGCGGTCTCCAGCGCCTCGAAGTGGGCCTCGTGGCCAATGCGCACCAGCTCCGCGAGGACGTGGTCCTTGGCCGCGAAGTGGGCATACAGCGCGCTGGGCCGCAGCTCCAGGGCCGTGGCCAGGTCTCGAATGGACGTGTCGTGATAGCCGCGGCTCGCGAAGAGCTGCAGGGCGGTCTCCAGGATGCGGCGGCGGGTGCCCTCCGGAGGCGCCGCCGTGGGGGGGAGGCGGGCGTCCGTGGCGAGCAGGCGGGAGCTGGGGGGCGTACTCATGGGGGGCTCTTGATAAACGAACGTTCGTTCATGTAGCGTCGGGCCTGCAGTTCGACACGCTTCCTACCTGAATCTGGGGTCCGGACATGCCGTTGCTCCAGCTCGAGGAGCTCTCCCTCTACTTCGAGGAGTCGGGTGAGGGCACCCCGGTGCTGCTTCTTCATGGGCTCGGCTCCTCGGGCTTGGACTGGGAGTCCGTGGCACCCAGACTGGCGGCCCGTCATCGCGTCATCCTCCCGGATGCGCGGGGCCATGGCCGCAGCGGGAAGCCGCCGGGCGCGTATGGCGTGCCGCGCTTCGCCCGGGACATCTCGGGGCTGTGTGACGCGCTGGGGCTCCAGGGCGTCCACGTGGTGGGCCTGTCCATGGGGGGGATGATGGGGTTCCAGCTCGCGGTGGACCGGCCGGAGCTGGTGCGAAGCCTGGTCATCGTGAACAGCGGGCCGGAGCTGGTGGCGCACACGCCGCGCCGCAAGCTCGAGCTCGGGCTGCGCCTGGCGCTGCTGAAGCTGCTGGGGCCCGCGGCGCTGGCGAAGGTCCTGGCGCCCAGGCTGTTCCCCAAGCCGGAGCAGGAGGCGCTGCGCCAGCGCGCACGGGAGATTTTCGGCGCCAACGACCCGGACGCGTACCTGCGGGCGACGAAGGGGCTGGTGGGGTGGAGCGTCACGCGGCACCTGGGCCGTATCACCTGCCCGGTGCTGGTGCTCGCGTCCGACAGGGACTACACGCCCGTGTCCACGAAGCAGGCCTACGTGGACCTGCTGCCGGACGCGCGGCTCCAGGTGTTGAGTGACTCCGGCCATGCGTCACCGCATGACCAGCCCGAGAAGGTCGCCGAGGCCGTGGAGGCCTTCCTGGCCGGAGTCGAGTCCGCCGCGGCGGATGCGCGGCAGCCGGGCTGAGCGCGGTTCCCCCACCCCGAAGGAGTCAACCAATGAAGCGGAACGCTGTCGCGTGCGCACGCACGTGGTTGTTGCTGCTCGCCGTCCTGTCGCTCACCGCCGCGGCCCCCGCCCGCGCGGGGACCTGGGTCCATGGCGTCGAAGGGACGCGCGGCTTCCAGCTCTGGGTGCCCACCGGCTACGCGCCGGGCACGCCGCTGCCCCTGGTGGTGGCGCTGCACGGCTGCTTCCAGAACCCCAGCCAGTTCGCTGGCCTCACGCGCCTCAACGAGAAGGCGGACGCCGAGCAGTTCCTGGTGCTGTACCCGAACCAAGCCACGTTCGCGAACCCCACGCAGTGCTGGAACTTCATGCTGGTGCTCAACCAGACGCGCGACCACGGCGAGCCCGCGCTCGTCGTGCGCATGGTGGAGCAGGTGAGGCGGCACTACGCCGTGGACGCGCGCCGGGTCTACGTGGGCGGCGTCAGCTCCGGCGCGGTGCTCGCGGGCACGCTGCTGGCCTGCTACTCGGACGTGTTCGCCGCGGGGATGATTGGCGCGGGCGCCATGTACAAGGCGGCCACCACGATTTCGGGCACGGGCTTCGCCATGCTCTTCGGCAGCATCTACCACCCGGATGACCGGGGCCGGGACGCGTGGGTGTGCTCGGGCCGTCCGCGCCACACGATGCCGGTGCTCGTGGTGCACGGGACGAAGGACAGCGTCGTCGACCTCGTCAATGGCCGGCAGGCGACGCGGCAGTTCCTGCAGACCAGCGACTACGGCGATGACGGCGTGGCCAACGACAGCATCCGTCCGGCGGCCACGCAGGTGACGCGGGCCAGCGTGCCTGGCGGGCGCGCGTACACCGTGGAGGACTACGTCTACGGCGGCGCGCTGGTGGCGCGGCACATCGAAGTCCAGGGCATGGACCACGCCTGGCCCGGCGGGGATTCTCGCTATCCCTTCGCCGACCCGTCCGGGCCGGATGGCACCGCCCTCATGTGGGACTTCTTCCGGCAGCACACCCGGAACTGACGCCCCCGCGTCAGTGCTGATGGCCCAGGCGCACCTCGACCTTGGGGTGCGCCTTGGCGAACGCGCGCAGCTTCTGGAAGCTCACCGTGGCCCCGTCCGCGTCGTTGTTGTACGAGCCGGGCTCCACGTCGTGCTCCCAGCCCCAGCGGGTGTGGCTGATGTCCCCCGCGAGCAGCACCGGGCCCTTCGGGGTGCGCACCAGGTACGCGGTGGTGCCGGGGGTGTGGCCGGGCAGCCAGAGCGCCCACACGGAGCCGTCCCCGAAGATGTCCACCGCGCCGTCGAACAGGCCGCCGTCCTCGCGTGCGTAGGTCCACTCCGACAGCGGCGGCTTGCCGGCCAGGGCGCGGTCGACGTTGGCCTGGACGACGAGGTTCATGAAGGCGCGCTCGGAGGCCTCGCCCGGCCCGGAGTAGACGGGCGTGCCCGCGGGCACGTCCGCCATGCCGGTGACGTGGTCCGGGTGCAGGTGGGTGAGGAACACGCCCGCCAGCGGCTGTTGCTGCTTCGCCAGCCACTCGCCCAGCGGCGCGTGCACCTTCATGCTCCCCATGTTCATGGCGCTGACGATGAGCCCCTGCATGGCGGCCTTCTCCGGCGCGTCCCGCATCGCCGTCTCCACGCCCGTGTCGACGATGAAGAGGCCCCTGTCCGGGTGGCGGAGGGCGTGGAAGAAGACCTGCGCGGGCTCCGCGCCGTCCACCAGCCCGGCGGCCTTCGCGGTGGGGTGGTCCAGGTTGATGAGGCCGCCGCGCTCCACCGCCCAGTCGGAGGAGACCACGGTCTCCAGCTCCACCGGGCCGGGCTGCGCCAGCAGCGGCAGCAGCTCCGAGGAGGGCCGCGCCTTGCCGAGCGCGGAGGGCTGGACGCCGTGTGAGGTGGCGGCGCAGCCCACGAAGCCGGTGACGGCGAGGGCGCCGCCGAGCGCGGCGGCGATGGAGAGGACAATGGAACGGGTCCGCATGGGTGGGGCTCCTTCACGTCGAGACGCGCGGAAGGTAGCGATGCCGAAATTGATGGAAAATGACGATTCAGGCATGAGGTCATGCATTCATGAATATCTCCTGGGATGACGCGCGGCTGTTCCTGGCCATCGCCGAGGCGGGCAGCTTCAGCGGCGCGGCGCGGCGGCTCCGGATGGGCCAGCCCACGGTGAGCCGGAGGCTGGCGGCGCTGGAGTACGCGGTGGGCATGGCGCTGTTCCGCCGCGGGGTGGATGGCGCGGTGTTGACGGCCGCGGGCGAGCGGCTGGTGCAGCCCGCGAAGAAGATGGCGGAGTGGGCCGGCGAGCTGCACCGCGCGGCCGAGTCGTCGGACTCGTCGCCGCGGGGGCTGGTGCGGGTGACGGCGTCGCCCTACATGAGCTTCGGTTTCCTCGCGCCCTTCGCCGGGGCGGTGATGAAGAAGCACGAGGGCCTGCGGCTGGAGGTGCTGTCCGGGATTCAGTACCTGGATTTGGGGCGCGGCGAGGCGGACCTGGCGCTGCGAGCCCGGGGCCCGATGAACGCCGACCTGACGCTCCTCTATTCGCTGACGGTCCCCAACGCCGTCTTCGCCGCGAAGTCCCTCAAGGCCCGGCTGCCGAAGCGGCCCACGCTGAAGGAGCTGCCCTGGGTGGCCTGGGCGCCGCCGTACGACGCGGTGCCGCCCAACCCCCAGTTGGCGTCCGTCATCCCCGGCTTCACGCCCGTGTTCTCCGCCGACAACTACCTGGTGATGCTGGCGGCGGCCGAGGCGGGCGTGGGGGCGATGGTGCTCTGCGACGTGCGGCACCGCTTCATGCGTGAGCGGAGCCTCGTGCCGCTCGACGTGGACCTGGGGCCCTTCTCGACCACCGAATACCACCTGGTGTGCGCGAAGTCCGCGCTCGACATCCCGCGGGTGCGGAAGGTCGCGGAGCTGCTGGTCGAGGAGCTGGAGCAGGCGAAGAAGCGTTGACCCGGCGCGCCCGCCCCCGCGTCTCGGTGGCCTGCCGCGGCGGTTCACGGTAATTCCATGGCACCGGGCACTGTCCCCAGGAGGACCTTCACCATGACTGAACGCAACGCCATCGCCGCCGGTTTCCTCACGCACGAGGTCACGAACCAGCCTCCGCCGCTCGTGTACGACGCGTGGAAGACGGACACCGTGCTGCGCGAGGTGGTGGCCCGCGAGGGTGGCGGCTGGGCGGAGGACGCGCTGGCGAAGTACGGCGTGCTGGTGGGCGGGGAGATGCAGCAGCTCGCGTTCCTGGCCAACGAGAACAAGCCCAGGTTCCGGCCCTTCGACCGCTATGGCAACCGCCGCGACGAGGTGGAGTTCCACCCCGCGTACCACCGGCTGATGGAGCTGGGCATGGCCCACGGCGTGTCCGGCTTCGCCTGGCGCAACGAGGGCACGCCCGGCGCCCACGTGGCGCGCATGGGCCTCTTCTACCTGCACAACCAGGCGGACCAGGGCACGAGCTGTCCCCTGACGATGACGTACGCCTCCGTGCCCGCGCTGCGGCACCAGCCGGAGGTGGCGCTGGAGTGGCTGCCGCGCGTGAGCTCGGCGGCCTATGACAGCCGCTTCATCCCCGCCGCGCTGAAGACGGGGGCCACCCTGGGCATGGGCATGACGGAGAAGCAGGGCGGCTCCGACGTGCGCACCAACACCACCAAGGCGCACCGCCTGGGTGAAGGCCGCGGGCCCGGGCAGCCCTACGCGCTGGTGGGCCACAAGTGGTTCTTCTCCGCGCCCATGAGCGACGCCTGGCTGGTGCTGGCGCACGCGGAGGGCGGCCTGTCGTGCTTCCTGATGCCGCGCTTCACGCCGGACGGTGAGCTCAACGCCATCCGCGTCCAGCGGCTGAAGGACAAGCTGGGCGACTGGAGCAACGCCAGCTCGGAGGTGGAGCTGCACGGCGCCTACGCGGTGATGGTGGGCCCGGAGGGCCGCGGCGTCCCCACCATCCTGGAGATGGTCGCGCTGACGCGGCAGGACTGCATGATTGGCTCCAGCGGGCAGATGCGGCAGGCGCTGGTGCAGGCCATCCACCACACGCGCCACCGCGTGGCGTTTGGCAAGCGGCTCAGCGACCAGCCGCTGATGCGCAACGTGCTCGCGGACCTGGCGCTGGAGCTGGAGGCGCACGTGGCGCTCACCGGGCGCGTGTCCCGCGCGGTGGACGCGACGCCCCGGGACGAGAAGGAGGCCGCGTTCTGCCGCATCGCCACGGCGGTGGGGAAGTACTGGGTGTGCAAGCGCACGCCGCCCTTCGTCAACGAGGCGCAGGAGTGCCTGGGCGGCGCGGGCTACGTGGAGGAGACGAACCTGCCGCGCCTGTACCGGCAGGCGCCGCTCAACTCCATCTGGGAGGGCAGCGGCAACATCCAGTGCCTGGACGTGCTGCGCGCGGCGTCGCGTGAGCCGGCCAGCCGGGAGGCCCTGTTCGCGGAGTTGCTGGCCGCGCAGGGCGGGCACCCCGCGTACGACGAGGCCACCGCGCGGCTGGGCAAGGCGCTGGCCAACACGGACTCGATGGAGGCTCGCTCACGCACCATCGTGGAGGGGCTGGCGCTGGCGCTCCAGGCGTCGCTGCTGATTCGCGCGGGCAACACCGCCGTGTCGGACGCCTTCTGCGAGTCCCGCCTGGGCGGCGCGCATGGCCAGACGTTCGGCACGCTGCCGGCCCACGCGCCGATGCAGATGCTCATCGAGCGCGCCTTCTCCGAGGAGGTGTCGTGATAGGAAATCACCCCATGTCCAATCTCAAGGGAAAGACGCTGTTCATCTCCGGTGCCAGCCGTGGCATCGGCAAGGCCATTGCCCTCCGCGCTGCCCGGGATGGCGCCAACATCATCGTCGCCGCCAAGACGACGGAGCCGCACCCGAAGCTCCCCGGCACCATCTACACGGCGGCCGAGGAAATCGAGAAGGCGGGTGGCAAGGCGCTGCCCTGTGTCGTGGACATCCGGGACGAGCAGCAGATCGCCGCCGCCGTGGCCAAGGCGGTGGAGACCTTCGGCGGCATCGACATCCTGGTGAACAACGCCAGCGCCATCAGCCTCACGGGCACGCTCGAGACGCCGATGAAGCGCTTCGACCTGATGCACGGCATCAACACGCGCGGCACGTATGCGTGTTCGCAGGCGTGCATCCCGTACCTGAAGAAGGCCAGCAACCCGCACATCCTCAACAACTCGCCGCCGCTCAACATGGAGGCGCGCTGGTTCGCGCCCCACGTCGCGTACACCATGGCGAAGTTCGGCATGAGCATGTGCGTGCTGGGCATGGCGGAGGAGCTGCGCTCGGACGGCATCGCGGTGAACGCCATCTGGCCGCGCACCGTCATCGCCACCGCGGCGGTGCAGAACCTGCTGGGCGGAGATGAGACCATCCGCGGCTGCCGGACGCCGGAGATCATGGCGGACGCGGCCTACGCCATCCTCACCAAGCCCAGCCGCGAGTTCACCGGCAACTTCTGCATCGACGAGGAGGTCCTGCGCGGCGTGGGCGTGACGGACTTCGACAAGTACCAGATGGTGCCCGGGGCGGAGCTGCTCCCCGACTACTTCATCTGATAGCGCGGCTCAGCTGCGCTGAGCGAAGGAGCCGTCGCAGTGGGCGACCCCTCCGTGGTGTCGCCCCGACGGAGCCCTCGCGCCGGGGGGCGGAGCCGGTCCCGGAGCTCGCTGTTCGGGAATGTCGGGGGTTTTGCGCCGCGAAATCTCCCGACATTTCCAAACAGTTCCTCACCGGGGAGGACCCGACCCACGAGGCAGGAAAGGGCTATTTCTCTCTAGCGACGTGTGCACCCAGACGCGCGCGCCCGGGGAGAAGGCCTGGACATGGGCGAGCAGCTCCGGGCCCATCCAGGGCGCTTCCTGCTCCGCCGTGCGGATGACCCATTCATCTGCTTGCTCCCACGCATCCCGTCCGTGGCCGCGCTCCATGCGCGCCGCGAGCATGCCCGCATCCTGGGACGTCGTGTCATACGCGCCGAGTCGCCCATCCGGGTCGTCCCGGGCTGCCAAGACGCTCAGGTGAGGCGTGTCGAGCAATCTTTCTGGGGGGATGCCTCGTCGCCCCGGGGTGGAGTTGTCAGTCCCGGTCACGTCGGCAAGTCTCCCGCGGCCATGCACGAGCCCCGTCTCTCCGAGCTGCGCGCCGAACTGTCCGCGACCCACTACGATGCTCGCATTCGCAGGATGGTCGAGCTGGGCCGTCTGGCGCCAACGAGTCCCGAGGTCCGCGAGGTCCTGGGGGCGCTGTCCCGGGGCGATGCCCAGGAGCGGCAGCTCGCGCTCTTCGCCCAGTACGGCTGGCGCGATGGAGGGCGGGTGCTCTCCGCCACCACCGACGCGTCCAACTGTGTCCGTTCCCTGGCCTACCTGCTGGTGCCCCTGGCGTGTGACGACGCGCAGGCGCTGGAGGCGCTGAAGGTGGCGCGTGCCGTACGCCGACAGGAGGGGCTCCTCCGGGGGCTGGTGCGGGCCGAGCGCAGGGGCGTCATCGACGCGTATCTGGACGGGCTGGCCACCAGCGCGGACGTGCCCGACTTCGCCGACGCCGTTCCCCTGGCGACCCCCGAGGGAATTCGCCGCCACCTCCCCCGTGCGCTGGCGCGGCCCAGTCTGCGCTTCTGGAACCGGTTGGCGCACGACGCCCCCGGCATCCTCGCGGAGGTGCTCGCCGCGCAATTGCAGGCCGTGACGGGCGAGCCCGACCCCGTGACCCGCATGTCCCTGCGGGTGTACCTGCCGCGCATCGCCGACCAGGCGCCCGACGCGGCCCTGGCGTTGTTCGAGCTGCTGCTCTCCCGGCGCATCCACCCGGATGCCAATGCCTGGCACGACCTGGTGCTGCATCGGCCCGAGGCCGCCGTGGCGCTGCTCCAGCGGCACCCGCACGCCCCTGTCTTCGAGAAGCAGTTCGCCCGCGCCGCGTCGCGGTTGAGCGAGCGCGCCCTCCTGTGGCTGGTCCGCCGCGCGCCCATCACCCTGGGGGATGCCCGGACCTTGCTGACCCGGCTCTCCGAGTCGTCGCGCCGCGCCGTGGTCGAAGCGTGGTGTGCCGCGGTGGATGTCGCGCCGGACTGGGGCGCGCCGTTGCTGCGCTTCGTCGCCGACACCCAGGAGCGGGAGCGCGTCTACGCACGCTGGAGCGTGGCCGCGAGGAACGCGGAGGGCGTCATCCCCCTGGCCACGTTGACCGCGCTGCCCTTCGACCTGCGGGAGCGCGAGGCGCGCCGGCATCTCCAGGAGGTCGTCGCCCTGGGCACCCGGCCCTTGCAGCGCATGGAGTACGCGCGGCTGCTGTCCTGGGACGAGGCGGACGCGGCCCTCAAGTCCTATCTGGGCCACCCGGAGGGCAACGTGCGTGGCGAGGCGCTGGCTTCGCTGTTGGCCATTCCCGGCTTGCGCCCGGACGAGCCGTCCCTGGTGGACCGCGCCCTGCCGCTGGTCCTGGCCCGCAAGAACGAGCAGGACCCGGTGCGCGCGGCGATGCTGGGCGCGCTCGTGCTGTGGCCCCGCCGGGTGTGGCGCCGCGAGCACACCGAGTCCGTGGGCCGGATATTGCGTGACGCGTTGGATGCGGCGGACCTGTCCTACCGGAGCGCGGAGCTCGCGGAGGCGCTGCTGCTGCGCACCTTCGCCAGGGCGCCCGAGTGGGGCGCGACGTGGCTTTCCACCCTGCTCAAGGAGCGCGGCCAGCTCTTCAATACCCGCCTGGGGGAGTTCCTCACCGATGACGAGGTGCGCGCCGCCGCGCCCCAGCTCCTGGGCATCGCGCGGGGCTGGGCGCAGCGCGAGCGTGGGGGCCCGCTGCTGGCGCTGATGAACAGCCTGGGCGCCCGGGTGCGCCTGGTGCCGGGGCTGCCCGAGCTCGCCGTGTCCCTTCGCGATGAGACGCCGTGGTCCGGGCTGGCGCTGGGGATGGCCCAGTGGCAGTCCCAGCATGACCGCGCGGGCTTCGAGTCCACCGTGGGCGCCATGGTCCGGCGCTTCCATGACCGGGGCTGGCTCTCCGAAATCATCGCGCTGGCCAACTCGGAGGAGGCGGCGCGGCCGCTGCACCCCGAGCTGATCTCCGGCCTGGAGCGTGTGGCGCTTCGCTTGGGGAAGGAGTCACACTCCGCCTTGACGGTGCTCCGGTCGCGGGCGTGGCGGGCCTTTGACGCGCTGCTGCCCCGGTTGCTGAAGGCCGATGCCAGCGTCATCTGTTTCCCCGTCGTTCACACGTACCTTCACCGCCACCGGCAGGAGCTGCTGACGCCCTATCTGAGCGCGCCCGTGGTCCAGGGCCACTTCGCGACGGGAAAGACGGGCTGGTTGCTGGCGTTCGACACCCGGGGGTTCTACCGGTGGACGTCGGAGCAGTGCGCCCTGTACTCGAGCGCGGTGGGGCGGCTGGTCGCGGACCCGGACCGCGACACGCCGACGCTGCTCTGGGGCGTCGCGACGCTCGCGGCGCTGACCTGGGCCCCGATGGACGGGCTGTGCGCGCTGGCGGATGACGCGCGGCCCGTGGTGCGGGACAAGGCCATCCAGGTCATGGCGCGGTGCGACCAGGGACAGGGTGTGCCGACGCTGCTGAACTGCCTGGAGGATGCCCGCGCGCGTGTGGCCATCTACGGGTTGCGGCGCGCCTTCAGCGGCATGCCTCCCGGGCGCGTGCTGTCGCTGCTGGCCGGCGTCCCGCTCACCAAGGTCACCGTCGCCAAGGAGGTGGTGCGCCTGCTGGGGGAGCTGCGCGTGGAGGCCGCCTACGAGCGGCTCCTGGCGCTGGATGGAATGCGCCTGCACCGGGACGTGCGCATCGCCATGCTGCGCGCGCTCTGGGACCACCTGGAGCGCGAGCCCACCTGGGCGGTCTACGCCCGCGCGGTGGACGACACCGACTGGGTGATGGCCGCGCGCCTGGGCGACGTCCCCGCGGACCGGCTCACCGAGGCCTCCGACCGCAAGCTGTCCGCGCTGCTCGGGCGGGTGCTGGCACGGCCCGAGCCGGAGGCGCGCATCGACCTGCTCCAGCGCGCGGCGTGGCTCGCCGTGCGGGATGTCGAGCGGACCTTCCTCTCCGCCTGTGGGGCGCGGCTGGCGTCGCCCTATGATGACGAGGTGCGCGCCGCCATGCAGGCGCTGCTCTACCGCTCCAACGAGCAGGACCTGGAGCGGATGGAGGGGATGTTGGACGCGGTGGTTCCGGACCGGCGCGCGCTGACGGTGGCGCTGGAGCAGCTCCTGGCGCTCGACGTGAAGTCCCGGGCCAGCTACATGCTGGCGGCGCGCGCGGCCGAGCAGGTCCTCTCCCGAGACAGCCGCGTGTCGCCGCTGCGTGTGCGGTGCGCCGCGGCGGCGCTGGCGCCGTTGGAGCTGGCCGAGCGGCTGGCCCACATGGGCGAGGCGGGCCATCTGCACGCGGACGCGCTCGAGGCGTGCCAGTCCGTGGTGGGCGCGTTGCCCGTGGGAGATTTGGAGGCCGTGGAGGCCCGGCTCACCGTGAGCGGGAGCGCGGAGGCGCGGCGCGTGGCGGTGTGGTGCCTGGTGCGCGACGCGGCCCCGGGGCGGGGCTGGACGCCGGAGCGGCTGGCGCGGCTGGTCCGGCTTCAGCAGGACGCATCCCCGCTGGTCTCCGGCGCCGCGCAGGCGGTCTTCCCGCCTCGCGAGCAGGTGTCGTCCGCCAACGTGCCCTCGGCGTAGGGCCGCTGCCTCAGCGCCACAGCGCCCTGGACCCGCCAGAGAGGGAGCGGGCGCCCGCGCACCGGGTCGCAGGTGCCTGGCCGCCTGCTCCTCCTGGCTCGCGCCGGTCTTCATTCGCCCTCCGGGGCAGGTGCGATAGGTAGAGGGGCCACATGGACCTGCGGCACCTCCGAATCCTCCTGCTGTCGGCGCTGGGGCTCCTCGCCTCGGCCTGTCCCAGCCCCACCCGCGCCCCCGTCACCCGGCCCGAGGACGCGCTCGTCGGCCTGTCCCGCGAGATGGCGCCCCGGGACGACGGCGACGTCGCGTCCCTGCGGACCGCCGTCGCGGAGAGCCTCGTGTGGCTGCGCCGCCGCCCGTCCGACCAGCGCTTCATCTACGGGGCGCGGCAGGTCACCATCGCCGAGCTGCGGACCGCCCTGGAGCGCCTGCACGCGCGGCTGCGCGATGACCTCACCCCGGAGGCGCTGTGGGCCCTGGTCCTGGAGGACTTCGAGCCGATGGAGGCCGCCGGAGGCGAGGACGGCCAGGTGCTCTTCACCGGCTACTACGAGCCCACCATCGAGGCGAGCCTGACGCGGACGGACGTGTACAACGTGCCCATCCTCGGGCCTCCGTCCGACTTGATTGAAGTCCCGCTGGAGTCCTTCGCGGAGCGCTTCAAGTCAGAGCGCGTCGTGGGCCGGCTGGAGGGGCGCAAGGTGGTGCCGTACTGGTCGCGCGGCGACATCCGCGCGGGGCGGCTCAACGGGCGGAAGCTGGAGCTGGCGTGGGCCAGGGACCCGGTGGCGCTCTTCTTCCTGGAGGTGCAGGGCAGCGGCTCGTTGCTGCTTCCGGACGGGAGCAGGCGCCGCGTCGGCTACGCCGCGTCGAACGGGCGGCCGTATCGCAGCATCGGCTCGCTGCTCATCCAGGAGGGCGCCATCCCCAAGGAGCAGATGTCGATGCAGGCGCTGCGCGCCTGGCTGGCGGCGAACCCGCGGCAGCGCACGCGGGTGCTCGAGCACAACGAGTCCTATGTGTTCTTCCGCTTCCTGGACACCGCGTCGGTGGGGTCGCTCGGGCGGCCGGTGACGGCGGGGCGCTCCATCGCGACGGACGCGCGGCTGTTCCCCAAGGGCGGGCTGGCCTTCATCCACACCGAGCGCCCCGTGCGCATGGCGGACGGCTCCGTGCAGTGGAAGCCGCTGGCGCGCTTCGTGCTCAACCAGGACACGGGCGGGGCCATCCGGGGCGCGGGGCGGGTGGACGTCTTCTGGGGCGCGGGGCCGCAGGCGGAGCTGGCGGCGGGGATGATGAAGCAGAAGGGCCGGTTGCTCTTCCTCGTGCCCCGGCCTGGCCGCGCCGCGCCCCTGATTGCGCCAGTACCCGTCACGCCGCGGAAGTAGCGGCCTTCGGCGCGAGGCGCACCGGCGTCGCGTTGTCCAGGGTGAGGTCGAGCGGACGGGGGCGCCCATGAATATCTCGAAGGCGCCCGCGTCGGTGGTGCTGCACGCCATGCTCTCTCCGACGGTACGGACCTCTCCGGTATACAGCGGGCTTCCCATCGCGGGGGCCGTGAGTCCTGGCTGCCGCCGCGCGCGACGGTCCTCCGGGGCAACGGCGCGGGAGCAAGGAGGGGAGCAGGGGCTTTCCGCCCGCCACCGGGAGACGCAGGTGGCACGCATGCGCCCAAACCGGGCAGTATGGCCCCGTCTCCCTTGTCACGGGTGGCCTGTGCACACCCTGCCCGGCGTGGATGCCGGTGTGGCGCCGTGGGGAGCGGACACGAGGCACCTGGGATGAGCAGCGACGTGACGGTCACCAAGGACGGAGTGGTTCTTCTCGATTATGCGCAGCTCGCGGCGGGCGCGGACCTGAGCGCCGCCATCGAGCGCGCCTACGGGCATGACGGCATTGGCCTGCTCGTCGTCCAGGGCATCCCCGGGCTGGCCGAGCTGCGCGACAACCTGCTGCCCCTGGGCTTCCGCTTCGCCGCGCTGCCCACCGAGGTGAAGGACCGCTACGTCCACGAGCGCAGCAGCTATTCGTTCGGCTGGAGCCACGGCAAGGAGCTGCTGCGCCCCGGCCAGTTCGACGAGTTCAAGGGCTCCTACTACAACAACCCCCAGTATGACGTGCCGCACACCGACGCGGCGCTCATCGAGAAGCACCCGGAGAACTACCACCCCAACGTGTGGCCGGAGGCGGACTTCCCGGAGCTGCGGCCCGCCTTCATGGCGCTGGGCCAGCGCATGGTGGACGTGGGCGTGCTGGTCGCCGAGCAGTGCGACACGTACGTGCGCTCCAAGCTGGGCAGCCGCCTGTCCCCGGACGCGGCGTTGGCGAAGACGATTCGCGAGTCGCGCGCGTGCAAGGCGCGGCTGCTCTACTACTTCGCCATCAACGAGGACGCGACGCCGCGCACGCGCGACTCGTGGTGCGGGTGGCACAGCGACCATGGTTCGCTCACGGCGCTCTGTCCGGCCATGTACTTCGAGGCCGAGCCCGGCGCGAAGGAGCCGGCGCGCAAGGACATCCCGGTGCCGGACCCGGAGGCGGGCCTGTACGTGCGCACGCGGACCGGCGAGGAGCGCAAGGTCGTCATCCCGAAGGACAGCCTGGCGTTCCAGATTGGCGAGAGCTCCCAGATTGTCACAGGCGGCCTGCTGCGCTCCACGCCGCACGCGGTGCAGGCGCTGGCGTACCCGGCCAGCCGCAACATCTCCCGCGCCACCTTCGCGGTGTTCATGCAGCCGGACAATGACAGGCACCTGCGCCCGCCCGAGGGCGTGGACCCCGCCGAGCAGAAGGTGGGCGCGTTCCAGCCGGGAATGACTTTCGGCGACTTCGCCAAGGCGACGTTCGCCAGGTTCTACAACCCCTACGCGTAGCGTGCTCCGTCCCCGCGGCTGCCCCTGCGCATCGACCTGAATGGAGAGGAGACAACCCATGCGTGCTCTTGGACTGGCAGTGGCTCTGGCGATGGCGGGCGCCCCCGTGGCGGTGGAGGCGGCCTCGCTCCGTTGTGGCCGGGCGCTGGTGTCGGATGGGGCGCTCCAGACGGAGGTCATCGCGAAGTGTGGCGAGCCGACGGCGAAGAACTTCCGCACGGTGACGGACTCGCAGGGCTCGGTGACGCCGGACAGGCACCGTGGGGGCGTCAACACGGAGCGGCGCTCCGTCACCCGCGAGTACGAGGACTGGACCTACAACTTCGGGCCGCGCCGCCTGATGCAGGTGGTGACGTTCGAGAACGGCCGCCTCATCGACGTCCAGAGCGCGGGTTACGGCTCCTGAGCGCGCTCCCGGGTGAGGCTGCTCCGCGTCTCCCGTGACGGGGGCGCGGTTCGCCATCCGGACCCGGAGTGATAGCCTCCCGGTTCCATCTCTGGAGCTGGGGGGCCGTTCCATGATGCACGGGTTTCGTTGGGGCGTTGGCCTGAGCGCCATGGCGACGGTGCTCGGGGGCCTGGGCATGTGGCGCGCGGAGCGGATGGCGCGGCCGGTGCTCGTGGAGGTGCCCTTCCCGGAGTTCGCGCGGCTCCCCTCGCTGCCGCCGCTCCCGTTGCCGCCGCCGACGATGGATGGCCCGGCGGAGTGGATTCGCGTTCGGGCCGTGTCCAAGGACACCGGTGCGCCGCTGGCGGGCGCCCGTGTCTCGCTCATCCGAGGTCTCTTCGAGACGGGGACAGGGGGGCGGGTGCCTGACGAATCGGCGCTGACGGACGCGTCGGGCGTGGCGTCCTTCCTGGAGCCCGGAGCGGGCGTGATGACCGTCTGCGCGCGCGGAGCCGGGCACGCTGAAGCCTGTGAGCGGGATGTGGGCGTGGTGGCAGGAGGAACGCTCTTCGTGGAGCTGAAGCTGCCGCCGGGCGCTGTCGTGGAGGGACAGGTCCTCCGGCATGACGGGTCGCCCGCCGAGGGCGTCCGGCTGGTCGCGCCCGGGGACCCCATGCTGCTGGAGATGACGCCCAGTGGGTCCACGACGGATGCGCAGGGGCGCTACACGCTGGATGGCGTGACGCCGGGCTCCTACGTCAGCATCACGCCCTTCACGCCTCAGGGCGAGGCGTTCGACCGCTCCCTGGACTCGGCGCTGAGCGCTGGCGAGGTGCGGCGGTTCGATTTCCAGTTGGCCGCGTTCGTTCCCATCACCGTCAAGCCGGTGCTGCGCCACAAGCGTGGGGCGGAGGAGGCGGTGGAGTACGTCCACGCGAATACCCCGCTCACGCTCCAGCCGGACGGCACCTACACGGGCATCACCGAGTCGGGGCGTCATTCCGTCTCCATGCGGGGCCGGCGCAACGGGCGGGTTGTGTACGGGAGCAAGGCCGTGACGCTGGCGCCCGAGGTGCCGGCGGTCATCGCGTTTCCCTTCGCCGAGTTGAAGGAAGAGGGGAGGGTGTTCCCATGGGCCTTCTTGGATCCTGGGGAGTTCGAGGTCTCCGGCCGCGTCTTCCTCGCGGATGGCACGCCGGCGGACGGGGTCTGGATTGGAGCGGAGAAGCCCGGACCCAAGGGCCGAGGGTGTGGCAACTCACCGACGGACCACGCGCAGGTCCGCTTCGATGGCGCCGGATTCGTGGTGAAGCCTCGGGTGGGGGCGGGGCGCATCTATGCGTGGACGGCGGATGGCCGCGCGGGCAGCGCTGTCGTCCGGGGTGGGAAGGACGCGCGTGTCTCCGTCGACCTCCACCTGGAGGAGACGGGCGCCGTCGCCGGGACGATGGTCTTCAGGGGCGAGCAGCTCTTCGGCCACCGGCAGGAGGTCACCGTCAACAACGAGTGGGTGGGCGCGTCGCACTTCACCCGTCTGGACGGCAGCATCTTCGTGCCGGGCTTGAAGCCGGGGAAGCATGTGCTGCACACGTCCAATGGATACGTGGAGTTCAACGTCAACGCCCGCGAGGTGACGAACGTGGGCGTGTTGAGGCCGCCGCCGGAGCCGGAGGCCACGGTCTCGGAGACCGCGCCCCCGGCGCCGTGAGCTACCGCGCCGCCTTCCGCAGCTCGTCGTCGATGATGGCGCGGAAGTGCTCCACCGGCCGGGCGCCCGTCACCGGACGGCCGTTGATGAAGAACGTGGGCGTGCCTGTCGCGCCCACGCGCATGGCCTGCGCGACGTCCGCGGACACGTGCGCGTCATGCTTGCGCGAGTCCAGCGCCGCGTTGAAGCGGCCCACGTCCAGGCCCACCTGTCGCGCGTAGCCCTCCAGCGACGCCCGGTCCAGGTCGCGCTGGTTGGCGAAGAGCACGTCGTGGAACTCCCAGAACCGGCCCTGCGCGTGCGCCTCCATGGCCGCCTCCGCCGCCAGCTTCGCGTTCGGGTGCCGCGCCAGGGGCTGGTGCTTGAAGGCCACGCGCAGCTTGCCAGGGTAGGCCGCCTCCAGCGCCTTCATCGTCGGCACCACGCGGGCGCAGAACGGGCACTCGAAGTCGGAGAAGGCCACGACCGTCACCGGGGCGTCGGCGGGGCCGCGGGTCGGCGCGGTGCCCACGTCCACCTGCTGGAGGGCCGGCTCCGCGGGCATCGCCTGCTGCGTGGGCGGGCTTTCCCTTCCGGCGGCGATGGTGCGCGCGTACACCTCCGACGGCCGCACGCCCGTGCGCACCAGGGCCTCCGCCTTGCTCAGCTCCTCATCCACCACGCCGGTGAAGACCTCCAGGGGCTGCGCGCCGCTGATGAGGCGGCCATTCACGTAGAAGGCCGGCGTGCCCGTGGCGCCCAACTGCATCGCCAGGGCCTCGTCCTGACGGATGCGCTCCGCCAGCTTCGGGTCCGCGCGGTCCTGGTTCCAGCGCGAGACGTCGAGGCCCACGCTCATGGCGTAGCGCTCCAGGTCGGCTTCACTCAGCGCGCGCGGGTTGGCGAAGAGCGCCTCATGCATCTCCCAGAACCTGCCCTGCTCACCGGCGGCCAGCGCCGCCAGCGCGGCGGGCCGGGCGCGCGGGTGGTTGGCCAGCGGGTGGTGCTTCATCACCACGCGCAGGTTGCGGCCATAGCGCTCCTGGAGCAGCTTCACCGTGCCGTTGCCGCGCGCGCAGAACGGGCATTCATAGTCGGAGAACTCCACTAGCGTGACGAGCGCGTCCTCCGGCCCCGCCGTGGGGGAGCCGTTCACGGGGACCTTGTAGACGGTGGGCGAAATCGGCGGACGAGGCCGCGCGCCTGGCGCTGGCGCCTTCGCCGCGACGTTGGCCGCGTGGGCCGTGCCCGTGGCCAGCTCCGTGGGCCGCGCCACGCGCCCTCCCGCGAAACCCAACGCCAGCCCGACACCCAGACTCACCCAGACAGACGACTTGGACATGGTGTTCTCCTGAAAAGGACACACCCGTGGCGCCGCGTTCTTCGCGTGACACCACCGGACCAGGCTCATTCCGGCCCGGCGCCCAGGAGTGAGGCGAGGCGGCCCGGAGTTTCAGCGCGTATTTCGGATGACTTTCCGAGACGCCGGCGCGCGATGAAGCGGGGGCTCCCAGGGGAGCAGCCCGTTGCCCGCCCGGCCGGTGGTTCTCCCAGCGCACCCCGGCCGGGCCGGTGGTTGTCCGTCACCCGGCAATCCCCACCTTTGATGCGGAAAGGAGGTCAGGGCCTCATGCTGCGCAAAGCAAGCTTGTGGGTGTTGGGCCTCGCGGGGGCGTCGATACTGCTCTGTGGCGGCGAAGCCACGGCGCAGGACACGCAGCAGGGGCCCGCGCGGCCGGAGCAGGCGCCAGCGGGACAGGCCCTGTCTTCAGCGGACGCCGCGGCGCTCCAGCGGGAAGTGGACCAGCTCCGCGCCGAGCTGCTGCAGCTCCGGCAGGACGTGACGCAGCTCCGTGGACAGTTGGCGGGCACGGGCGGCGCGGGCATTCCTCCAGGCGCCCGGGTGGTGAGTCCTCAGCGGGAGACGGCCGCCCAGGAGGACCCGGGCGCGCAGGAGGGGACGGGGGGCACTGGCGCGGCGGGGCTCGGCAGTGACGTGCCGCCCGCGGGCTCGAACGTGCCGTCGCCTCCCGGGACGGCCGTGGTGGACGCCGTCTACACGGGCGTGGTGCGCTCGGTGGGCGACACGGAGGTGGCCATCGCCGTGGGAGAGGGCCCGCCGCTGACGCTGCGCGTGGACTCCCAGACGCGGGTGCGCCAGGACGGCCGCAACATCGCCCTGCGCAAGCTCCAGCCTGGCGACCAGGTCCGCGCGGTGGTGGACATGGTGGGTGAGGAACGGACGACGGAGATTTCCGTGCTCCCGCCCTCCCCAGCCGGAAAGTGAGGTGTCCGGCCCAGTCAGGCTTCGTCAGTCGCACGCCCGATGCTCGTCCCGAGGGGGAGGTTCCCATCATGTCCGCTTACGACCGTTACCGCGCACTCCTGAACAAGCTGCGGCTCGCCCGAGCCCGGCATCCCGAAGGCGACTCACAAGAGGAGGACGGCCTGCTCGACGACATGGATGAAGTCTGGATGGAGATGACGGAAGGGGAGCGCTCCGCCATCGCCACCGAGCGGGCCCGGGTGCTGGGCCTGCCCGAAGCCCAGGCCGCGGACTCGGCGGCGCAGCCGTGAGGCGCGGGCCTCCGGGCTACTTGCGCACGGAGGGCAGCGAGGAGGTCGGAGGCGCCGCGCCGGACTCCGGCTTCATCCGCCGCGCCCCGGCGCCCCGCTCCCGGGCCTTCAGCACCGCCCGGGAGTAGTCCACCACGGACGCGAGCGACAGCACGCCGATGAGCGCCACCAGGGGCGCCACCGCGGGCGGAAACAGCAGCACGCACAGCAGCGTCAGCAGTTGCAGCGAGGTGACGGCCTTGCCGAGCCTCCGGGCCTTCAGCTCGACATGCCGCAGCCGCGGCGCCAGCCGGGCGACGAAGAAGCCCACGGTGGTGCCAAGGTCCCGTATCACCAGCAGCAGCACCGCCACGCCGCTGATGAGCCCGTCGAGGTAGCAGACGATGATGGCCGTCACCATGAAGGCGCGGTCCGCCACCGGGTCGATGAGCGCGCCCAGCCGGGTGCTCAGCCCCTTGTGCCGGGCAATCCAGCCATCCAGGAAGTCGGTGAAGGCGGCCAGCATCACCAGCCCCGCGCGGACCCACGCGTCGGGCATGGCGATGAACGCAACCGCCAGGGGCAGCCGGGTGAGCGACAAGGTGTTGAGCAGCGCGAGGCTCGCCTGACGGCGCATATGTTTGAAGGTAGTGCTCGCTCCCAGACGCGCACGCCCGGTGAACCGCGAGCGTTCAGCGGTGGACCCGTCCCCTGGGCCCCGGGGGCGTCGAGGCGTGAGGGAACCCCGGGGCCGTGACAAACCTCCAACCGGGGGCGCCACCCGCCGTGCCGCCCCTCGCTCCCGGGAGATTGTCACCGCGTGTCCACGTTCGATTGCCTGCTCCGCCCGTCCCGCCCGTCCCGCCCGTCCCGCCCGTCCCGCCCGTCCCGCCCGTCCTGGTCCGCTGCTGGCCGTCCCGAAGCGTGGAGGGTGTGCTGGACGCTCCTCGGGTTGGCGTTGCTGCTGCTGCCGGTACCGGGACGGGCCAGCGAGGAGGGCCAGCCCCGGGCGCCCACGAAGGAGGAGCGGGCCCGGTACTCCTGGTTGTCACCCCAGGCCCGGGTGCGCTGGCTCGCGTCCGCGCTGCCACCCCCCGAGGGTTACACGCGCGTCGGGGTGACGAAGGATTCCTTCGGCGCCTGGCTGCGCGGACTTCCGCTGCGGCCGGAGGGCACGCCGGTGCTCAGCCACCAGGGCGCGACGATTCTGGCGGCGGGCGACAGCCGGCTGGCGGCGGTGGTGGAGCTGGACGTGGGGACGGCCAACCTCCAGCAGTGCGCGGACTCCGTCATCCGCCTCCACGCGGAGTGGCTCTGGGCTGGCAAGCAGCGGGAGCGGCTCGCCTACCGCTTCACCAGCGGGCACCTGGCCACCTGGTCGCGGTACGCGGAGGGAGACCGGGCGCGGGTGTCGGGCTCGAAGGTGGCGTGGGTGCGCGGCGCGGCGCCGGATGCCTCGCGCGCCAGCTTCCGCGCGTGGCTGGACCTGGTCTTCACCTACGCGGGCACGCACTCGCTGGCGTCGCTCAAGGGGCGGCCCTCGCGCGAGGACGTGCGGCCCGGGGACTTCTTCGTGCTGGGCGGCAGCCCGGGCCACGTGGTGCTGGTGCTGGACGTGGCGGCCAGCGCGGCGGGGAAGAAGGTGGCGCTCTTGGGGCAGGGCTTCATGCCCGCGCAGGACTTCCACGTGCTGGCGGCGGAAGGTGCGCTGGGGCCGTGGTTTCCGCTGGAGGGCGAGGACGTGGTGACGCCCTTCTGGAAGCCCTTCCCCTGGTCCTCCCTGCGGCGCTTCTGACCGCGGGCCTGACGCCTCGCTGGCCATCCTGGGTGGAGCCCCCCGGCTACACCTGGATGGCACCGCGCGAGGCGCACAGGCTCGCGGCGCTCCTCACGAGTGGAGCGGCTGGACCAGGCGCGGCTGCTGGGACGCGGCCGCCGCGGCGGCGGAGGCCTCCGGCTCACGCGTGAGGTACTGGATGAGGCTGTTCTCCTTGCCCAGGTACGTGTCGAACTGGTTCACCCCGTCCTCCAGCAGGCCGGCCTTGTCGAGCTGCTCGTGCATGGCGGGCAGGTTGTAGAAGGGCACGGAGGGGAAGGCGTGGTGGGTGAGGTGGAGGTTCACGTTGAGCGGCGCGATGAAGAAGTTCTCCAGCGCGGTGCCCAGCACGTCGCGCGTCTCGCGCGTCTCGTCACCGGAGGTGCTCTCCTCGATGGGGTGCTCACCCAGGGCGCGCATCCGGAAGAAGGCCATCATCACCGTCGTCGTCGGCATCACCCACAGCAGCAGCCAGTGCAGCCACGCGCCCGTCGTCACCAGCACCGTGACGAGCGTGGCCACGTACAGCCAGTAGCGCAGGTGCTCCATCGGGGTGATGCGCGGCTGGGCGCGGCCCACCAGGCGGCCCCAGTACGTCCAGGGCAGCACCACCTTCAGGTGGTTGGGGGCGTACAGGCCCAGCGCGTCCGCCAGGAACACGGCCGTGGCGCGCATCGGCGTGCGGGGGAAGTGCCAGGAGGCGTCCACCAGCTGCCCGGCGAGGTACGGGTCCTTGTCCGTATTCACATACCGGTGGTGCAGCATGTGCTCGTGCCGGTAGCCCGCCGTCGTCATGTTCAGCGGGAAGGCGCAGAGCAGGTCGCTGACCACGTCCGACACCTTGCGGTTGGACAGGAAGTGGTAGTGCGCCGCCTCGTGCATCAGCGCGAGCATGGCGTGCTGCCGCGTGGCGATGAGCACCGCCGCCAGCGGCCAGGCCCACCAGCGGTCCACGAGGACGACGAAGGCAAATGCCGCGACGATGACCAGCCACTGGCAGGCGAGCGCCCACAGCGCCCGACCATTGTTCACCTTGGACATCTCCCGGGTGATGGCCGCCAGCGCCTTGCGGTCCACTCGGTGCGCGTACTGAATGTCGGCCTCATCCACCACTTGAGCGTACATGTCGGGGGGCTCCTTCTGCTTTACTCGGAAGCAGGGTGTTCCTGGACTCTTTCTCGCGGAAATGGGTGGTGAGGCAAGAAAATTCTTTCTGGAATGCACGCGTTCCAGAGTGAGCGTGGTGATTCGGGTCCTCCTGTACCCCATGGGGGTCGCTTTTGTCCCGCCCATTCACTCAAGGTGGGGTGGGTTTCTACCCTTCTTTGTAGGAAATCGTCCGCTTCGAGCCCGAAATCGCGGGCTCCGGACATGACGAGGGCCTGGAGACCGGTGTCGGTCGCCAGGCCCTGGTTCATCCCGGGGTGGGGTGGGCTCAGGTAGGGGTCCACTCCACCTTCAGGTGCTTCATCTGCCGCAGCACCAGGCTCTGCCAGGTGCCGAAGTCCTGGCCGGGGACGAGCTTCGGGTCTGGCAGCCGGTCCAGGAGGACGTTCGTGGTGATTTCGAACTGGAGCCGGGCCAGGGGGGCGCCCAGGCAGAAGTGGGTGCCTCGGCCGTAGGTGAGGTGCTGGGGCACCTTCTCCCGGTCCAGGTCCAGCGTGTTGGCGTGGGGGCAGAGGGACTCGTCCCGGCTGCCGGCGGCGAAGAGGAGCAGCAGGCGCGCGCCCGCGGGAATCTTCACCCCGCTCAGCTCCACGTCCTCCTTCGCGGTGCGAATCATGGCGTGGGAGACGGAGTCGTAGCGGCTGGACTCCTCGAGGAACTTCGGCACCAGCTCCCGGTGGTCGCGCAGGCGCTGCCACAGGCCGTGCTGGAGGGCCACCTTCCAGGCGTTGGCCATCAGCGCGGTGGTGGACTCGTGGCCGGCCGACAGCATGGACGCGCCCACGGCCATCACCAGCTCGTGCATGCTCAGCGCCTCGCCGTCGTTCTCCACGGCCACCAGGTAGCTCGTGAGGTCCTCCCGGGGGTTCTTCTTCCGGTCCTCGATGAGGCGGATGCAGTACTGCTGGAACTCGATGACGCCCTTCGCCATCTCCACCTGGCGCTCCGGCTCCACGTACTCGAAGACGAGCTGCTGCCAGTCCGAGCTCCAGCGCTTGATTCTCCAGACGTCCTCCTGCGGCACGCCCATGACGCCGAGGATGACGTGGACGGGCAGCGGCCAGGCCAACTGCGTCACCAGGTCCGCCTGCCCCTCCTTCGCGAAGCGGTCCACCAGGGTGGAGGCCATCTCCCGGATGAAGGGCGCCATGCCGTTGATGCGCTGCGCGGTGAAGCCCCGGTTCATCAGGCGGCGCAGCCGGGTGTGCTCCGGCGGGTCCATGCCCAGCAGCACGTGCGCGGTGGGGAAGCCCTGGTCGAGCACGGCCTTGGCCTCGTCCGTCAGGTGCGTGCCGCTGACGAGCATGTCCCGGTTGGAGTACTGCGCCGGGCTCTTCAGCACCTGGGAGATGTCCTCGAAGCGGCTGACCAGCCACATGTTCAGCATGGGGCTGAACGTGACGGGCTCGTCCTTGCGCAGCTTCTCGAAGAAGCCGTGTGGGTCCTCCACGTGGGGGCCGGCGAAGGGGTTGTACTGGGCGCCCAGGTGAGGGCAGCGGCCCGCCTGCGCGTGGGCGGGGACTCCGGTCTCTTCCTGCTTTTGTGCGGACACAGGCATGGCGTGGCTCGCCAGACGAGCGCGGCCCCCCGGCACGCGGTTCGTCTGCAACGGGTGGAATGGCAATGAAGGGGCCAGGCCCCTACAGGCGGCGGGTGCTCAGGGGTGCGGGGAGCCAGCGAGGAAAGACCGGGCAGGGTGGGACTCCCCAAATCCGCCTATACAACGAATTCTGGCTTTATTGCCAGTAAGGGCACACTTTTTCATTTTCACTGGTCTTCAGTCTTGACGGCTGATTCCAGTAAATGTGCGTGTAGTGCCGGAGAGTGTGCGGGATTTCACTCGGGGCGTACCCTGGGGAGGACGCTCGGACGCGCCTGGAGCGTGCCCGCCGGTGGCGTGGCGGGTGGCGCTCCAGGGCAGGGGGGATGGGGCGGGTGCTCAGCCCAGCTTCTTCTTGTGCTTCTGGCGATGCTGCGCGACCCAGGCGCGCGCTTCCTCGTGGTCCTTCACGAAGGTCGTCTCGAAGCGCGACTTGCCGGTGAAGAGCATGCCCAGCGCGATGACCTTGCCGAAGGTCTGCTGCACCACGTCCGCGCCCACGTAGACGCTGCCCTTGAACCAGTCCGCCTTGGCGTTCTCCGACAGGTAGCGCCGCGGCTCCGCGCCGAGCTGGGACTGCCCGATGTCGGCGATCAGGTAGTAGGGCCCGTACTTCTGGGCAATCTCCCCGTACACGTCCACCGCGCGCTTGATTTCGTCCAGGTCGATGGGACCGACGAAGGTCGCCAGCACGATGTCGGGTGCTTCATAGCGGACCGAGTGGGGGCCGAATTTCCAATCCAGTTGCTGCATGTCACTCCCTCCAGAATCCCCGGTGAGCATAACGCCCACCAGGGAATAGCGCGAGATACATGCCTGTCAATTTGGGCGGGGAATTCCTGACCCACTAGCCTGCTTTGCTCTTGAGGCGGAGCCGGTGCTGGGCCACCCAGGCGCGCGCCTCGTCCTGCGTCTTCACGAACACCGTTTCGAAGGTGGACTTGCCGGTGAAGAGCAGCGCCAGGGCGATGGCCTTGACGAAGGTCTGCATGACGATGTCGGCGCCGACGTAGATGATGGCGTGGTACCAGTCGGAGCTGGCCTTCTCCGACATGTACCGGCGCCCGGCCGCCTCGAGCTGCGAGCGGCCGATGTCCGCGATGAGGTAGTACTGGCCATGGTCGGCGGCGGTCTGCTGGTAGAGCGCCACCGTCTCCTTCACCTCTTCCAGGCTGATGGGGCCACTGAACTCGGCGACCAGGGTGTCCGGCTCCTCGAAGTGGGCCCGGTGCGCACCGCACTGCCAATCCCGCGACTGCTGTTTCATCGCTTCCCCCTCCAGTTGTTCCTGCCTGGATGAGAATACCGCTGAGACAGCGTCCAAGCGAATCGTGGCTCTCCCTTGGTTCATGATGACTCACCGGGCGTGATTGTCTTTGCCGGACGTGCCTGGATGTCTGAAAAGTGTGTTTTCACCCAGGAGCACCAGACTTCCGGGATGTTGACGTGCGGACCGACCTGGATTCCCGGGCTTGACGGGGGTGGGTGTGGCTGGAGTCATGCCCGCGCATGAGACGCGTTTCCTCCATCGTGCTCGCGCTGGGCCTCGTCCTGGGGCTGGGCGTCTGGGGCTGCCGGCGGCAGGACGCGGCGGAGCAGGCCCAGGGGCGCACGCGGCTGGTCTTCAAGTATCAGCCGCTGTGGGGCCCGCCGGAGCCGTTCCGCGAGCTGCTGGCACGCTTCGAGCGTGAAAATCCCGGGGTGGAGCTCGTCACCGAGGCGCTGCCCAACGCCTCCGACCTGGCGCACCAGTTCTTCCTCACCTCGCTGGAGGGCGGGGCCCGGGACTTCGACGTGCTGGTGGCGGACGTCGTCTGGGTGCCGGAGTTCGCGCGGGCGGGGTGGATTGCGGACCTGTCCAGGGAGTTCCCGCCCGAGCGGCTGCGCGAGGACTTCTTCCCCGGCCCGGTGGAGGCCGTGGTGGTGGAGGGCCGCACGTACGCGGTGCCCTGGTACCTGGACGTGGGGGTGCTCTACTACCGCACGGACCTGGTGCCGCGCGCGCCGCGCACCTACGCGGAGCTGGAGCGCTTCGCGCGCGAGGCGATGGCGAAGACGCCCGGGCTCCAGGGCTACGTGTGGCAGGGCCGGCAGTACGAGGGCCTGTCCTGCAACGTGTACGAGGCGCTGTGGGGGCACGGCGGCCGGGCGCTGTCGGAGGATGGGCGGGTGCTGCTGGATGACGCGCCCGCGCGCGAGGCGCTCGCGTACCTGCGGGGCCTGATTGAGCGCGGCGTGTCCCCGGCGACGGTGACGGGCTTCGCCGAGGAGGAGTCGCGGCGGGTGTTCCAGGAGGGGCGCGCGGTGTTCATGCGCAACTGGCCGTATGCGTGGAGCGAGGCGCAGAAGCCGGGCTCGCCCATCCGCGGCAACGTGGGCATCGCCCCGCTGCCGACGGTGAGCGGCGAGCCGGGCTCGGGGGCGCTGGGCGGGTGGCAGCTCGCGGTGAACGCGCACGTGTCGCCGGAGCGGCGGAGGCTGGCGGCGCGGCTGATTGCGCACCTCACGTCACCGGAGGCCAACCGGGTGCTGGCGCTGCACTACGCGCGCAACCCGCCGCGGCCCGCCGTGTACCAGGACGCGCGCCTGCGGGAAGAGGCGCCGTTCATCGCCGGGCTGCTGCCCCTGGTGGAGCGCGCGAGGCCCCGGCCGGTGACGCCGTACTACAACCTGATTTCGGACGTGCTCCAGAGCGAGTTCTCCGCCGCTGTGGCGGGCCTGCGCACGCCGGAGGTCGCGCTGAAGCGCGCGCAGCGGCAGGTGGACCACCTGACGGGGGAGGGGCCGTGAGCTTGAGCCACCGTTTCCAAGGAAGGGCGGGGGGGATGGGCGGTTCACGGTGGCGCCCTGGATGCGTGCGGCTCGCGGACGCGGGCGGTCCCTCGGTGGGCGGCGCGGTCCTACGTCCGCGGGGCTCGCGGGAGCGGCGGCAGGTGTGCCTGTTGCTGGTGAGGGCGGTTTCTCCGTGGGAGGCGCGGCCATGAGTCCCCGGGGCTCGCTGGAGCGGGAGCGGCGGCAGGCGTACCTGCTGGTGGCGCCGGCGGTGCTGGTGCTGGGGGGCGTGGCGCTGTACCCCATCCTGGCGGCGGTGTGGCTGAGCCTGCACCGCTTCATCCTCGTCTTCGGCGAGCGGCGCTTCACGGGGCTTGCGAACTACGCGTACCTGCTGGGGGACTCGCGCTTCTGGGCGGCGCTGGGGAACACAGCGTACTTCACGGCGGTGGCGGTGACGGTGGAGCTGCTGCTCGCGGTGCCGCTGGCGTTGCTGCTCCAGAAGGCGTTCCCTGGCAGGGGGCTGCTGCGGGCGTCGGTGTTGGTGCCGTGGGCCATTCCCACCGTGGTGAGCGCGCGGCTGTGGGCGTGGATGTTCAACCCGGAGTACGGCGTCATCAACCGGCTGCTGCCCGGGCAGGACATCAACTGGCTGGGGGCCCCGGGGTACGCGCTGCACGCGGCCATCCTGGTGGACGTGTGGAAGACGACGCCCTTCGTGGCGCTGCTGGTGCTCGCGGGCCTGCAGGGCATCCCCGAGGACCTGTACAAGGCGGCGCGGGTGGACGGGGCGTCACCGTGGCGCGTGTTCGTGTCGATAACGCTCCCGCTGCTCAAGCCGGCGCTGCTGCTGGCGTTGCTGTTCCGTTCGCTGGATGCGTTCCGGGTGTTCGACGCCATCTACGTGCTGACGGAGGGCGGGCCGGCGAACACGACGGAGACGCTGAGCATCTACGCGTACAAGACGCTGATGCGCTCGGGGGACTTCGGGTACGGGAGCACGTTGTCGGTGGCGACCTTCCTGTGCGTGGTGGTGCTGGCGGCGGTGTGGCTGCGGCTGCTCGGCCGTGAGGAGGCGGCGCGATGAGGCAGCGGCCTGGGCTGGGGACCGCGCTGGCGGTGGTCGCGTTCCTGACCTTCTTCCTGGGGCCCTTCTGCTGGCAGGTGTTGACGAGCCTGTGGCCGGATGGCGAGCTGACCCGGCCGTGGCCCTCGCGCCTGACGCTGGAGAACTACGCGAGCGTGCTCTGGGGCCGGCCCTTCCTGCGCGTGGTGTTGAACTCGCTGGTGGTGGCGGCGCTGACCACGGGCTTCTGTCTCACGGTGGGGGCCGCCGCTGCGTTCGCCCTGGCGAAGCTGGAGTTCCGAGGCAAGGGCCTGCTGCTGAGCGCGGCGCTGGCGGTGAGCATGTTCCCGCCGATTGCCACGGTGAGCCCGCTGTACCTGATTCTGCGCGCGGTGGGCCTGCGAGACAGCCTGGTGGGATTGGCCTTGCCGTATGCGACGTTCGCCCTGCCGTTGACGCTGTGGGTGCTGACGTCGTTCTTCCGGGCGCTGCCCGACGAGCTCTACCGCGCCGCGCGCGTGGATGGCTGCACGCCGTTCCAGGCCTTCCGTCAGGTGCTGCTGCCCCTGGCCGCGCCCGGGCTGGCGACGACGGCGATTCTGGTCTTCATCTTCGCGTGGAACGAGTTCCTGTACGCGCTGACGTTCCTCTCCACGCCGGAGAAGCGCACCGTGCCGGTGGCCATCAGCCTGTTCGCCAGCGAGTACCGCGAGCCGTGGGGCGAGATTGCCGCGGCCTCCGTGGTGGCCACGCTGCCCCTGGTGGCGCTGACCGTGCTGTTCCAGCGGCGGATTGTGTCCGGGCTGACGGCGGGGGCGGTGAAGGAGTAGGGGGCGCGGTCAGTGCTTCGGCGCCGTGAGGAGGGCGCGCAGCTCGGTGGCCGCGGTGTCCGGGGTGGTGAGCGCCTTGGTGACGAGGGCTTTCAGGGCCGAGGCGTCGAGTTGGGAGAGGCGCGCCTCGGCATCGGGCGGCTGGGGAATGCCTCGTGCGTTGGCGAAGATCAACAGCGTCTCGACGCGTTCGTGGACCTCAGTCCGTGCCCTCTCCTGTGCGCGCAGCTCATCCCAGAACGGTGAATCAATCATGATGTGCCTCAAGTGCCGACTGAGCCTGTCCTGCCCGAACCGGCGGGACGCCAGCGTGCCGAGTACCACCAGTAAGTCTAGGCGTTCCTCCGACGAAAGGCTCGGGGCCTGCTGGATGCGGGACTCCGCCCAGGCGATTCGCTCGGGGCCTGCGTTCGATTCCAGGACAGAGAGGGGAAGCAGGGCCGTGGCTGCCTGCAAGGCGGGCTGGCGGTAGTCCACCTCCCAGAGGCGTATCACCTGGAAGTCGAAGGTGAGGACGCGCATCCCGGCGCACTCGAAGCCGTAGGGTGGTGGTGTGCCCTCGGCCTCTGGCACGAGGTAGATGGCGACAGGCAGTACGGGCAACTTCTCCCGGCGGTGGATGCGGACGGTGTAGTCCAGCAGTCGCTCCGCGAAGTGGGGGTCCGCCTGCGCCTGGAGTTCGACGTCCACGGCGAAGCGCACGCCATGGGCTTCCACCACCAGGACCGCGTCCGCGCGCCGCTCGGATTGCGGAAGGCTGGAGTCCGCCACCCGGATGAAGGACGGCGTCTGCGCCCCGAAGAGGAGCGCGAGCAGTTGGTCGGGGTGCCCTTGCACCAGCCTGCGCAGGATGAGGTCGAAGACGGAGGTCATGGAGTGTGGGAACCCTACGGGTAGGGGCTGACACGTCAGAGGCAGGTCGGCTCTGAGTCAGGACGGACTGCTGACGCGGCAGGTCGGTTCACCCCTCACTCGAACACACGCCGTCGACGTAGACTCTGGAGCGGGTTTCCCTCGGAAGTGGGGAAACGTCGCGACTCCGATGGAACACCCTCTCCCTGAGCGATTTGGCCCGTATCGCCTGCTTCACCTCATTGGTAGCGGTGGCATGGCGCACGTGTATGCCGCTGTGCATGAGCAATCGGGACAGCAGGTCGCGCTCAAGCGGCTGTCTCCCACCTCCGCGAAGGATCCGCAGCTTGTCGCGCGGTTTCTCCAGGAGGGACAGGCATTGGTCCGGCTGGACCACCCTGGCGTGGTCCGTGGTTTCCATTGCGGGCGGCAGGGCGCGGACGTGTTCCTGGCCATGGAGTTGCTGCGCGGCCTGACGCTCCGGCAATGGATGCAGCGGTCAGATGAGGGCGTCGATGTGCCCTCGGTTCTGGCCATTGGGGCGCAGCTTGCCCAGGCCGCAGCGGATGTTCACGCTCAGGGAATCGTCCATCGGGACTTGAAACCGGAGAATATCTTCCTTTGCCCGGATGAGACGATTGCACCGGGATATCGGGTGAAGTTGCTGGACTTTGGCGTCGCGAAGGTTTCGGAGTTCTCGGGCGGCGCGTCAGCTACCACGCAGGTACACACTCATGAGTCCTCGTTCATGGGGACGTATCTGTACATGGCGCCCGAGCAGTTCTTGAGCGCGGCCTCAGTGGACGGGGCCGCGGATGTGTATGCATTGGGCGTCGTGCTATTCGAGTTGCTCGCGGGGCGCCCGCCCTTCGTTTCGGAGGACCCTGGCGAGGTTCTCATCGACCACCAGTCGAAGGAGCCTCCTCCGGTGCGGCGATTCGCACCACAGGTCTCCACCGCGCTATCGGCCTTCATCGCTTCCCTGCTCGCGAAGGATGCGCAGGCGCGGCCCACAATGGCGCGTTGCGCAGAATTGCTGGGCAAATCCTGGGAAGGCGTGGAGGCGCGCTGCCCGCTTCCGGGGCTGGCCCCCTTCGCCGAGGAGCAGGCCGCGCTGTTCTTTGGCAGGGAGGAGGAGACCCATGCGCTGTGGTCACTGCTGGAGAGGGCGCGCGCGGGGCGGCTTCGTTGGATTCAATTGGAAGGGCTCAGTGGCGTGGGGAAGTCGTCGCTGCTCCAGGCCGGGCTTCTCCCCATGCTCCGCAACGCCGGTGCGACTGGAAGGCCGAGTTGGCGCGTCATCCATCTGAGGCCATCCGATGTCCCGATTCGCGCGTTGGCCCATGCGCTGGACAAGGCCAACCCCACTGGGGGCAGCGAGCGCGCCGAGGCGCTGGAGGCCTTGCTGCGCACGGGGCCGGGGGCATTGCGCGACTTCCTGGCGGCCCACAACCCAGTGGACACGCTGGTACTCCTGGTCATCGAGCCACTGGAGGAGGTGTTCCCCTTGAGCACCTCCGAACGGGGCGTGCTTGATGCGCTCGTTTCCACCGCGCTTGCCGGGGGCGATTCTCCACTGCGGTTGTTCACGAGCGTACGCAGCGATTTTCTCCACCGCATGGAGCAGCTTCCGTCGTTGTCCCGGCACCTCCACGCCGCGGCTCGCTTTCCCCTGTTACCCATGGAGGAAGCCGCGCTGGAGCGCGTCGTGAAAGGGGTCGCCAGGAATGTAGGTCTGCGGCTTGAGCCTGGGCTGGCCTCGCGCATGGTCCTGGACGCGAGGGATGAGGGGGGCCGGCTGCCGCTTCTGGGGCAGGCGCTCCGGGGGCTGTGGGCCCTCAATGACGGCGCGCCGTTGACCCAGGGGCACTACGAACAGCTCGGGGGCGTGGGGGGGGCGTTGGCTCAACAGGCGGAAGCCCTCCTGACGGGACTGGGGCCCGAGGGACGCGAGCGCGCCAAGTGGCTGCTCCTGGACCTGGTGCAGGTGGGGCGCGGCGTTCCAGATACCCGGCGGCCGCGTTCGCGAGAGGAGGTCCTTGCGGCGGCGGGGGGCGATGCATTGGCGGAGGAGGTGTTGCTCCGGCTGACGGGAATGCGCGCGCGAGGCTTCACTGATGTGGAGCAAGGCATGAGGCTCGTCGTGCTGTCGGGTGGAGATACCCCAGCCGCGCAACGGGTGGACCTCGTGCACGAGACGCTGCTCCACCGGGTGCCCTCGCTCATTGCCTGGCTTGAGCAGGAGCGCGCTCTGCTGGAGCGCCACGCGGACCTGGAGGTCGCGGCGAGCGCCTGGGAGCAGGCGCGGTTTCCCAGGGATGGCCTGCCCACGGGGACCTTGCTGGCCCACTACCGTGGCGGGGGGGCGTCCCTCAATGGTCCTGAGGACATGGTCCGGCGGGCGAGCCCGCGTGCCGTTCGTTTCCTCGGCACCGCCGCGCGGCTCGAGCAGCGTCGCTCGCGGCTCAGGTGGGGGGGCATGGCAGCGGCCCTCCTGGCCATGCTGCTCATCCTCTTCTACGCAGCCCGAGCGGAGCAGGAGCGGCTTCGAGCGGAGGCCGAGCGAATGCGAGCAGAGCAGGCACTGCTCCGCGCCAAGCAGGAGCAGAAGCGCTCCATTGCGACTCAACTGGACCTCATTGGGGCCATGGATGCCGTCGTCGGCAGCGCGGACTGGCGATTCAGCAGACTGGCCAACACGCTCGAACCACGCAGAACCTTGTTGGGGGCGTTTGGCGGGATTTTCAACGCGATGTCACCGGCTGAGTATGAGGGCATCGAGATGCTGCTCATGGACGTCAGCCTGTCCCATCGGGTGGCGGATGTGGCGTATCATGACGAGGTGCTGGCGAGTGCGGAGCGGGGGCTGTTGAAGTCGTTGGACAACGTCCGCCGGGGAGAGCTCCTGGAGCCCGTGGGCAGGTCCTTCCAGTTTGACCTCGGACTCATCCACTCCAAGCTGGGCAAGGTGGAGATGGCGCGCGGGAATTGGGAGCGGGCCCGAGTTCACTTCGAGGAGTCCATCGCGTTGCTGGAGCCCTCATGGTCCTCGAATCCGCAAGACCTGACTGACGGGGTGCGAAGCTTCGCGGTGAGCCTTTCCGAGTTGGGGGAATTGGAACTCGCGGTGGGGCACCTGCCGCGCGCCGCGCAGCTCTTCGACAGGGCCATTGTCCTTCATGCCTTCATCGCGAGGGGGAGTTCCTACTCGTCCGCGCTGTTGGCACTGACGCTGGCGCACCGGGCGGAAGTCTCGCTCGCGCAAGGGGACCCGGATGCCGCGGAACGCATGCTCCACGCTGCACTTCGGATGGCGCGAGTGTGCGTCGAGTCCCAGCCCGCTGACCAATACTATCGTTGGGTGTTGGGGCGGGTTCTCATTGGAGTGGGCGCGGAGCGGACCGCGAGACGGCAATACACTCAAGGGAACGTCGCCTACACCGAGGCTCGTTTGTTGGGGCAGTCTCTCCGGGAAGCGGAGGTTCCGAACAAGCGATATGCGCTGGTGCTCGTGGACGCCTTGCTCGGGAGCGAGACGCTTGCCCGCGCGCGAGGTGTCACGGACCAGACAGCTTCTTGGCGGGCACAGCGCTGCGCGTTGGCGCGTGCCTTCCACCTCTATGACCCGGAAGATCTCCGCTTCCGTCCGCTGGGTTGCCCCGACGAGGAAAGGTAGGCTCACAGTTCCATGAAAAAGCCGCCGTTGTTGGAGCTGTCTGTCGAGGCGTTGATTCGCCTGGCAAAGGAGGGGGACTCGGCCGCGCTGGAGGAGTTGCTGACGCGTTTCCATGATGTCATCCAGGCGCATGCGAAGCGGTATGGGAAACCTTATGGTCCGGGAGGGACACGGCCCTCGGACCTTTCTCAGTTGGCTTCCATGCGAGTGCTCCAGCAATTTTCCACCTTCAAGGGGCAATCGGAAGGGGAGTTGCGTGGGTGGCTCAAGCGGGTCGTCGCCTCCCAGGTGGTACAGACGGTCCGGCACGCGACGCGCCAGAAACGCGACGAGTCAGACGCGGTGCCGTTCGATTCGGATGAGGCGCGGAATGCGCCGACGCGCCAGCGCAGTCCGAGTCAAGTCGTATCTCAGCAGCAGGAGGCCCTGCAGTTGATACGGAGCATCCATACCGAATTGTCAGGAGGGCAGTCCGATGTGGTGAAGGCCTATTACCTGGATGGTCATTCGCTCAAGGACATCGCGCTTCAGATGGACAAATCGGAGGACGCGGTGGCGTCGCTGATGCAACGCGGTGTTGGCGCGCTCAAGCAGTATTTCCTCGGCGAGCGCGTCGCGGGAGACGGCGACGAAGACGCTGCGAAGCAGAGCCGGTTGGACAACGCCTTCCTTGCCTACCTGCGACGGCTCGCCGCGGAAACGGATGTGGACCCGGTCTCGTTCGCCGCTGGCTACTCGGACTGTTCGCCCGAGCTGGAGAGGCTGTTGCTCTGGGCAGGACGCCTGCAGGCGTTGCGACCCCCGGAGCCCTTTGGGACGGGCGGCACGGAGGACTGATGCTGGTCAGGGGGACCCAGGTTGGCGCGCACGTCATCGTACGAAGGGTGGCCGTCGGCGCGTTCAGTGATGTCTACTCCGGCCTGCATGCCGTGGATGGCACTCAGGTGGCGGTCAAGGTGCTCAGCGCGTCGTCTTGTCTCCACGAGGAGTTGGTGGCGCGTTTCCTCAATGAGGGACAGTCGTTGAGGGACCTCCGCCATCCCGGACTGGTTCGTGCGCTCGATCTGGGGCTGCTCCCGGATGGGCCGCCATTCATCGTCCTTGAATGGCTTCCAACGGACCTGGAGCAAGCGCTTGCGCGCGCGGGAGGGTGCCTCCCCGTTCGGACTTGCGCGGAGGTGCTAGGTCAGGTTGCGGCGGCACTGGACGCGTTGCACGTCCATGGACTCATTCATCGTGACGTGAAGCCCGCGAACATCCTGGTGGCGCGTCTGGACGCGGAGGACGTCACCGTGAAGCTGGCGGACCTGGGGCTCGCCAAGCGAGTGGCCACCGGACCGGAGGCGCCTGCGGCGCTGCCTGTATCGACCGCGGGGACCGCCGTCCTGGGCTCATGGGACTTCATGGCCCCGGAGCAGTGGCTTGATGCCAAGCGCGTGGATGCCCGAGTCGATGTCTATTCGCTGGGCGTTCTCGGGTTCCAGTTACTCGCGGGACAGTTGCCGTTCGGGGGCGGAACCCAGAAGGAGTTGATGATCCGTCACTTGCGGATGCCCCCACCACTGCACCTGTTGGGGGACGAGGTCCCAGCATCGCTCCGAGGTCTGCTGGGGCGGATGATGGCGAAAGCGGCGGGAACTCGACCGCCACTCATGGAGGTGCGTGAGTGTGTGGCTGGCCTGGTCTTCCGTTGAGTGTTCCAAGGGATGTCGCCGTGTGTAGGTGAGGCCGGTGACTGAAATGGGTGAACACGCCGCGATGCCATCGCGTCACGTTTGGCGTCCTTGTTCTTGGACAACGAATTTCCAGCGAGGCGCGTTATGCGAAGCGTGGGGCACGCCCTTCAAGAGGCCATCGAATCTTTGGAGTTGCCACCTGAACAGCACCGACGGGTGACTGCGCGCATGCAAGAGGTCCAGCAGCGCCTGCGGGCTGTATTCGGTCCCAAGACGGATTTCCTTTCGGGGTCCTACGGACGCGGTACGTCCATCCGGCCCCTGAACGACATCGACTTCTTCATCGTGCTTGGGGACGTTCTGATGACGGCGGCTCCCGCGCGGCCGCTGCTCCCTTCAGATGCGCTCCGGGAACTCCGGGATGGAATCCATAAGGAAATTCCCAGGCGAAACATGCCCGCCATCCAGCTGCATTCCGTGCGCGTGGAGTTCGAGGAGACACCCATCCAGTTCGATGTCATTCCGGCTTACGCTTGCTCGAATGGGCCGGGATATCTGATTCCCGAGCGGAAGAAGGACCAGTCCGAGGAGAAGTGGGTTCGAACAGACCCCCGCAGACACCAGGAGGCCTGTGCCACCGCCAACAAACGGTGCGAAGGGAGGCTCCACTCCCTCATCAAGCTCGTGAAGCACTGGAATCGGAAGCAGCACAGTCCTCTGAAGTCCTTTCATCTGGAGGTCATGAGCTACAGCGTCCAGCTTCCCCGCTTGTCACGGGAATCGGGGCATCTAGAGTCGCTGGAGACGTTGTTCGCTCACCTCGCCCGCGGCGTCATGAACCGCTGTACAGACCCGGCGGAACTCGGCGACGACGTCGATGTGTACCTGAGCCCAAGTCAGAGGTCCGCGGCCAGCCAGCTCCTGGATGGCGCTGCGAGGGAAGTTCGTCTGGCCAGGGAGGAGCAGGACACCCATCCCGCGAGAGCGCATGCTCGCATGAAGAAGCTCTTCCCGGACCTCTATCAGGGCTACTGACCGAGCGGTTTGTAGCCTTCGCCTGAAAAAAGCGCAGGGGCTGCGATGGCTCCTCTGCCTTTTTCGCGTCCTCTCTGGTGAAGCCCCTTCCAGGAGAGGACATGCGGAGCGAGGACATCCCCATCACCCCGAGGACGCGCGCGCTCATCGTGCGCTACGAGCAGGACCGGCCCGTCATCGAGGCCACGGCGCGGGACACCCTGATTCGGTACGGCCTGGAGGGAGACCGTGACGTGGCCTCCGTCGTCCTGCACCCGCACGACCCGGCCCGGGCCGCTCGGAGCCTCCCAGGGCAGGACTGGAGCGAGGCCTTCAGCGAGCACGAGCGGTTCGCGGCGGCGCTCCTCAAGCGGGAGGCGGAGCTGCACCTGGACCACCTGCCCGTCCACATCTTCGGGTGCGCGCCCCTGGCGCTGATGCTCGAGCTGGCCTCGCGGCTGCCGCGCCGGCCTGTCTGCGTCTATCAGCAGGCGCAGGATGGCTCCTGGTCGCTGGGGTATGACCGGATGACCGCGCCGTCGGCGGAGGACTTCTTCCAGGTGGAGGGGCTGCCCTCCGGTCGGCAAGGCGGAAGGGGCCATGTCCTGCTGGTCGTCGAGGTGACGCGCGCCATCCGGGACAATGTCCGCTCCAAGGTGTCGGCGTGGCTGCCGGAGGCGTCCATCCTGACGACGGTCTGCCTCCGGCCCGCGGCGGGGCCGTCTCCCACGGCGGTCCAGAATCCGGGGCAGGCGGCGCGCGCGGCGGCGCAGTTCCGGGAGGTGCTCGACAAGTTGCATGAGCTGCTGGAGGGCGCCGAGTCCGTGGTCCTGGCCATCGACGCGCCCGGCAGCTTCGCCGCGGCCCTGGGGACGGCCGTCAATCCCACCACCCAGCACCCGCTGACGCTCCTCCACTTCAACGCGGAGCGGCAGCTCTACGACAGGGTTCATGTCATCCGGGCTCGCCGCGACGTGGCGCCACGGGTCCCCACCGCGGACGACAAGCTCACCGCCATGCGGGTGCTCCGGGAGGTCCAGAAGGTCCACAAGGAGCTGGTCTCCTGGCTCAAGGAGCCCGAGCAGCAGCCCTTCGTCGAGCACATCGACGGGCAGGCCTACCTGCGCAGCGAAATCGAGGACGAGCCCGCCTACGAGCGCACGCCGCTGTTCCGCCATGGGGCGGGGAAGTGGAAGCTCGACTGGGAGCTGCTGCTGGGGCTGGGCGCGCTGCTCAAGCGGCTCCAGTCGCAAGAGGACTGGAAGGAGTGCCTGCGGCTGTTCCTCATCCACGAGGCGTTCCATGTCCGTCAGGGCGGGCTGACGTCCTACAACTACCGGGGCATTGGCAGGGCGGGCTTCGTGCTGGAGGCCGCTGACTACGACGCGGACGCGGTGGGCGTCGAGGTGGCGCTGGCGTGGCGCAAGGCCAGGCAGGGCGGCACCGTGAAGGACGTGGGCCAGGTGAAGACGCTCGAGTCCATCGTCTGGAACTCCCTGGAGATTCTGCGCGTCTTCGAGCCCGAGCGCCCCGTGCGGGAGCTGGCCGAGCGGCGGCTGCGCCGCTATCTCATCTGGCTCTTCCACGCGTGCCGGTTCTCGGCGCTCGCGCTGCGCTCGCCGGACGCCGAGGTGCGGGAGGAGCTGGAGCGGGTGACGGTGGAGTTGGTGGGCCTGCCGGCCTTCCGCGACCCGCATGAGAGCTACTTCCAGCAGCGGGTCCGGCTGTCGCTGGAGGACTCGCGCGAGGAGGTGATGCTGGCGCTCTACTTCCGGCACCGGCTGGTGCGCATGGACAACGCGCGCGCCTGGGTGGAGGACCTGCTCCAGGCGCTCCGGGAGTGGGAGGCGCCGCCCCGCGAGGAGCTCCAGGACCGCGTGCGGCTGCTCTTCGAGCGCCTCTTCGACCGGCACCCGGAGCTGGTCTCCCCTCGGCTCCCGGGCGCGCGGTAGCCGCGCGTCTGGGAAGGCACGGCGGGGGCTGGGGCCCGCCGTGCGTGCTCACACGCCTTGTTCACGCTGTTGCCCAATCTCCTGACACGGGAGCGTCATGCGTTCGCTGCTGGACCTGCCTGAACCTGATTCAACCGACCTTGCCCACCTGCGCCGGCGCTCCGCCTCCGCGCCGAGGCTGGAGACCTTCACGTTGGCGCTGAAGACCATCACGCCCATCCTGGGCGGAGGGCCCGTGGCGCGTAGCCCCGAGCTTCCCTCCGTGGACATCATCCGCGTCCCCACGCTGCGTGGGCACCTGCGCTTCTGGTGGCGCGCGCTGTATGGCCATGCCTACGTCGCGCGTGGGACGGAGGGCGCCTGGGAGCTGGCGCGCAAGGAGCGCGAGCTCTGGGGCGGCATGGGGCGGGCGGGGGGCGTGGACGACGCGGGGCCCCGCCGCTCCCAGGTGGAGCTCCGGGTGACGGAGGTCCAGCAGGCCCAGGGGGATTCAAGCGACGTCGATAGGGCGCCACGCGGCGTCTATGCGTTGTGGCCCGCGATAACAAAGCCTGGGTTGCGAGATCTCCCTCGGTGGAGACCTGGACTTCGCTTCACGCTGGAGGTGGTGGCGCCCGAGGGAGAGGCCATGCTTCAGGTTCGCAACGCGGTGCGCGCCTGGATTCTGTTCGGCGGCTATGGCTCGCGCGGGCGGCGAGGCTGTGGCTCGGTGGATGTGGCGACGGGGGACAAGGCGATCCGCGAACAGTGGCTCCCCGCCGAGGCGAGCCGTGAGGCGCTGCGCCAATTGATGGGAGGCCTCCCTCTCTTCCTGGCGCGCCCCGAAGCCCCACGGTGTGACATGCCGTTGCTCCAGGACGCGTTCCTCTACCGGGCGCATCGTCGAGCGCCTTACTCCTCGGGCGTCGCCGCATGGGAGGTCGCGCTTCAGTGGCTGAGAGACTTCCGGCAAGGCACCGAGTCCTGGGGGGACGGTCTGCCTCTGCCAGCACGCAACCCGAAGAAGGAGGGCAGGGAAGGGCGCTCCAACTGGCCAGAGGCGGACAAGATTCGTCGCTTCGCGCGGCCGTCTCCGAAGGACGAGGTGGGCACCGCCACCGGGAGGGCCTACCCCGAGGAGCATGCGCCACGGCCCGGGCATTCGGCTTCGCCCGCATGGCCTCGGGCGGGGTTCGGGTTGCCCATTGCCTTCCGTTTCCAGAGGGAAAACAAACACAAGACGCCCTATTCGCCGCAGGAGCCCGTGGGCTGTGTTCTCCAGTGGGCGCGAAAGAACAACGGGAAATGGGAGCGAATGGACAGGCTGGCGTCGCCGCTCATCGTCAAGGCCATGCCGCTCTCGAATGGCCAGTTCGAGCCTGTCGCGCTGTGGCTGCACCGTGGGACGCCTGTGAACGGGCGCGTCGTCGTGGTGCAAGGCAAGGCGGTGCTTTCCCGCTCGGAGGTGGCTTTCGAAAGGTCCTTTCGCGCCAGCGACGACCAGCCGCTCTTCAGCCCGCTCCAGCGCGCGGACAACCTGCGTGACGCCTTCTTCCAGTGGCTGAAGGACACCCAGAAGGCGCAGGAGGCGTGAGCCCATGAGATACGTCATCGTCCTCAAGGTGGGCCCGGTGCAGGGCTTCATCGCGCAGGCCCGCCGCACACGGGACCTCTGGTACGGCAGTCAGCTCCTCTCGTTGCTCGCCCGGGAAATGGCGCGCGACCTCACGGCGTCCGGGGCCACGCTCATCTTCCCGCATCCGGACCAGGTGCGCGACACGAGCACCGGCGTGGCGAACAAGGTCGTCGCCCTGGTGGATGGCGTGCCGGAGCAGGTGGCCCGGCGCGCTCGCGACGCGGCGAAGTCCCTGCTGCGGTCGGAGTGGCGGCGCGTCGCTGGCCGATGTGAGTCCCTGCTCATCCAGGAGGCGGAGGCGCTGGCCGAGGAGCAACTCGAAGCCTTCCTGGAGGTCCACGCCGCGTGGGCGCCCGTCGATGCGTCCCCCACCGGATACGCCAAGGCCCTGCGCGAGGCGGAAGGCGCCCTGGAGGCCCGCCGCGGCCTGCGCGAGTTCTCGCCGTGGACGCGGTCGCCACCCGAGGGCACGCACAAGTCGAGCCTCGACGGAGGCCGCCCGTCCCTGCTGCGCCGTGACCGTGAGCGCGGCCCCATCTGGCGTGAACTCCGCATCGGCCTGCGCGAGGAACTGGACGCCCTGGGCCTGCTCAAGCGCGCGGGTGGCAGACCGGGGCAGTTCGTGCCCGTGCCCTCCATCGGGCTCGCGGCCGGGCTCCACGCTGCGAGCAAGGCGCACGCGGACCTCCTCGGGCGCCTCAAGGCCCAGTGCGAAGCGCGGAACTTCCAGGCCGTGCGCGCGCCGTCGCGGCCCTGGGTGAGGGACTTCCCGTTTGACGGCCAATTGCTCCTCCCCGAGCGCTGGCAGCCGTACTTCGAGGAGTGCGCCATCCCTGACGCACGGCGGTCCGCCGCCTCTTTCGGGCGTGACTTCGTGGAGCCGCTGCGCGCCGCCATGCGCTCCCGAGGCGCGGAGCCCATCCCCTACGTGGCCTGCCTGGTGGCGGACGGAGACCACATGGGCCGCGCGCTGGCGCGGCTCGCGGAGGCGCCCGACGGCGCGCGGGCGCACCAGCGCGTCTCGCAGGCGCTGGCGGGCTTCACCCAGCAGGCTCGGCGAATCGTCGAAGTGGAGCACCGGGGTGTGCTCGTCTACGCGGGCGGGGATGACGTGCTCGCGTTCGTCACGCCCGCGGATGCGCCCGCGTGCGCCCAGGACCTCGCCACCACCTTCCGCGCCACGCTGGCGGCGGCGCTGGCTGGCACGGACGCGGTGGTGCCCACGCTGTCGGTGGGGCTCGGCGTTGGCCATGTGCTGGAGAGCCTGGGGGCGCTGCTCGACCTGGGCCGCCGCGCGGAGGCCGCCGCGAAGAAGGCGGGCCGCGACGCGCTGGCCATCCTCGTGGCGAAGCACGCCGGCCGGGAGCGGTTGTGGACCGCGCCCTGGCGCATGCACCCCGTGGAGCGACTGTCGAGGGACATCACCCTGCTCACGCGCGAGCCGTGGCCGCTCCCGCTGGGCAAGGTCCATGAGGTGGCGGACCTCGAGCGCCGCTTCCCCCCGGGGTCCGCCCCAGGGCCCGAGTTGGCAGCGTTGTTGAAGGACGAGGCCGGGCGCATCCTCGCCAGGGCCGAAGCGGGCCGCGCGCCCGCGCCGCTCACCCCGGGGGACGTGGGGCTCGAGCTGTCATCGGAGGGCGCCGCGAGCGTGTCACCGCATCTCGCGCTGGAGCAGTGGTCGTCCCGGCTGCTGGTCGCCGACACCTTCGCGCGCGCTGGCCGCGGGTTGGGTTTCCTTCAGGAGAGCGAGGTTCGAGATGAATGACGCACGCTTCGCGCTGCTGCCGCGTGACGGGCTGTCGGCAAAGGACGGCCGGGGTTGGTACACCTCGGAGGTGGGGCGCGGCCACTCGCTGCCGTGGCCGTTACCCACCACCGTGCGCGGCGCCCTGCGCGCCGCGTGGGGCCATGACGTCATGGCGGCTGAGGGCATCACCCTGTCCCCTGACAGGTGGGAGCGTGACTCCGAGCGGGTGGCGCTCCAGCGCTTCATCGCGCTGCGCCGCGGGCTGGGCGAGCCATCCTTCACGCGGGACCACCGCATGTGGCCCGTGCCCGCGGACGCGGTGCGCGTGCTCGACGCGAACGGAGAGGAGCGCGTGGTCTCGCTGCAACCCCGGCCAGGCGGCGCCGCGACCCTGGGGCCCGACGAGGACGCGGCGCGTGAGGCGCTCTGGCATCCCCGCCGGGAGGAGGGTGGCAAGCCGCTGGCTCCGCCCCTGTTCTGGCCGGAGCCCCGGATGATGGCGTGGCTGCGCGGAGCGCCTGACCTGCTCACGCCAGCGCCGGAGGCGCCGTCACGGCGCACGGACATCCACCTGGCCATCGACGTGGCGACGCAGGCGGCGCAGGACTCGATGCTCCACTCCCGCGAGGTGGTGGAGTGGCTGCGTGCCCAGCGCCGGGAGGCGGGCCGACTCTTGGTGGAGGAGTGGGCGCTCGGCGTGGCCTGCGCATGGCCGGAACTGGCGGACGGACCGCCACGCGGGCCCGTGGGCCTGGGCGGGCGGCGCCGCCTGACGGACGTGGAGCGGCTGGACGCGGACCTGTTCGCCATGCCGGAGGGGCTGGCCCAGACGACGCGGGGCCTGCGCCTGGTGCTGGCCACGCCCGCGGAGTTCCGACGTGGCTGGCTGCCGGACGGACTCGAACTCGAGTCCGGGACGCCGCCACGCTACGTGGGCCGGCTGCCAGGGCTGGCCGCGCCCGTGGTGCTGCGGGCCGCGCTGGTGCCCCGGCCGCTGGACGTGTCCGGTTGGGACATGGTGCGGCGGCGGCCCCGGCCCACGCGGCGGTGGGTGCCCGCGGGCGCCGTCTATTTCTTCGAGAAGCACTGCGGCGAGGACTTCACCGCCGACGAGCTGCGCGCGCTGTGGCTGGCCTCCTGGGGCGGCGGCCACGCGGAGGCGCTGGGGCAGGTGCTGCCCGGCGTGTGGCAACCGCCCCTTCCTCACGGACAAGGAGCCTGACCATGGAGTGCCGACCCTATCTTCTCCACGCGCTGTCGCCGCTGCACGTCGGCACCGGGCAGAGCGTGGGCGTCATCGACCTCCCCCTGGCGCGGCAGAAGGCCACGGGCATCCCCATCGTCCCCGGCTCGTCGCTCAAGGGCGTGCTGCGCGAGCTGCGGCGGCCTCGCGAGGAGTCCGGGAGCGCGAGCGGCCTGCACGACGCCGTCTTTGGCCCTCGACGGAAGAAGCCGGGCGTCGAGGGCGACGAGCCGGGGGACTACGCGGGCGCGCTGGTGGTGGGCGACGCGCGGCTGCTCGCGCTCCCGGTGCGCAGCTTCGTGGGCACCTTCGCGCTGGTGACCTCGCCCCTGCTGCTCGCGCTGGCCCGGCGGGACCTGGGCGCGCTGGCGGAGGCGTGGCCCGTGGTGGCGCCGCTGGAGGGGCGCCGCGCACAGGTGGCCTCGCTGAAGGGCAGTCTGGTTGTGTACTCCGCGGAGGGCTCGGCGGCCGCCGTGTACCTGGAGGACCTGGACCTGCCCGTCGCACAAGAGCCGGACACGGCCCTGGCCACCTGGGCCCAGGGCCTGGCCGGGCTGCTCCCGGACGCGGAGCGCGAGCTGCTGACGCGGCGGCTGGTCCTGGTCGACGACGAGACGATGTCCTTCCTCTGGGAGACGGCCACGCAGGTGGACACGCGCGTGAGCATCGAGCCGGACACGGGCACCGCCGCCGACGGACATCTCTGGACGGAGGAGAGCCTGCCGGCGGAGACGTTGCTGGTGGGCGTGCTGGGCGCCACGGGCACCTTCAACGCGGCGCCGCGCAAGCTGACGCCGGACGAGGTGCTGGGCGAGGCGCTGGGAGGCGAGGGCGCGGTGCTTCAACTGGGAGGAAAGGCCACCGTGGGGCGCGGCCGGTGCCGGCTGTCGGCCTGGCGCCCGTCCGTCGTGGGAGGTGCCCGATGACGGGACAGACGCGGGAGCAGCGGCGCGCGCTGGAGGTCTACGCGCGGGTCCGCGAAGTGCGTGACCGGCACCCCAGGCTGTGCGCGGAGTACAAGCCCCGGGTGAACGGCCTGGGCGCGGCGGTGCTGCGCGACGGCCTGGCCGCGGCGCTCTCCTTCCTGGAGCGGGAGCGCACCCCGGCCACGGACCGGCTGCTGGAGGACCTGGCCGTGTGCCTGGCCCAGGTCCTGTCGAAGCCGGGGCTGCGCGGCGAAGAACTGCCCGAGGCGGTGCGCAACCTGAAGCTGGAGGCGTACATGCTGGCCACGCGCGAAGCGCTCCGGCTGCTGGTGTGGTTCCGCCGCGCGGTGCAGTCCACCTTCCCGGCGGAGGCGTCCAGCCATGGGTGAGGCGGCGAGACGCCCCGAGGAGACGATGCGCGCCGCCCTGCGCCACCTCGTGGGGACGAAGCCCGGGGAGACCGCGCACGCGGGGCTCGTGTACGAGCGGTACGCGCCGGTGAAGGCGCATGAGCCTGGCTCGAAGTGGGAGGACTGGCTGTCCGGCCTGGAGGCGCACGCGGAGCCGGAGGGGTATTCCAGCGCCTACAGGCGGTGGGAGGACTCGCTCCGGCAGTCCCACGCGGTGACCTTCCAGGCGCGCGCGGAGAGCCGGCTGCTGGTGGGGCATGGCCACGCGTCGCCCACGGGCGTGGGGTTGACGCTGCACCATACGTGGGGCGTGCCCGTGGTGCCGGGGTCCTCCCTGAAAGGCGTGCTCGCCGGGTATCTGCGCGCGGTGCTGGGGGACGGCGCGGCGCAGGCGCGGCGCAGGCTCTTCGGCGTGCCGGGGGACGCGGGCGCGCGGGCCCAGGCCGGCGAGGTCATCTTCCATGACGCGCAGTGGGTGCCGGGCGCCTCCGGGTTCCTGTCCCGGGACGTGCTCACCGTCCACCAGAAGGCGTGGTACGGCGGGGAGGCGGAGTGGCCGAGCGACCATGACGCGCCCAACCCCGTGTCGTTTCTGACGGTGCGCCCGGGGGGGCGCTTCCTCGTGGCGCTGAGCCTGGCGCCCGCGCGGGAGCAGGCCCCGGACGCGGAGGCGCTCCTGGCGTGGGCCGCGCGGCGGTTGGATGAGGCGCTGCGACACTGGGGCGTGGGCGGCAAGACGGCCGCGGGGTATGGCCGGTTGGTCCGGGTGGACGAGTTCGACTCGCGGAGGCCCCGGCGCCCGGTGCGGGGCTCGCCTGAGTTGGATGCGTTCCGTGCGTGGGCGGCGGCGCGGCGCGACGATGAGGAGATGCCCAAGCGGCAAATCTTGGAGGACTTCGAACGTGAGTGGTTGCCGCGGCTGTCGCGACTGGCGCCGGACGCGCGCGAGGTGTGCGCGGCCGCGCTGCGGCACCTGGTCCCGAAGCACCGGAAGTTCGGGCCGTGGCGGGACGCGTTGATTGCCCGGATGATGGAGGCGTAGGCGCGCCGCCTCTGTTCACCTCCTTCAAGGTGACTTCTCCGAGGGAGCGGACGGCGGGGGCTGCGCGGCCGTGTCGCACATGACGCTGGCGTGGCAGCGGCCTTGCTACGTTGTCGGGGCACGTGCAGTCGGGGGGAGGTGTGGGGTGGGGGACATTCAAGCACCTCGCCGTGGCGGCGGCTCCTCACGGCGGAACAGGCGAAATCCCCTGTGAGTTCATGGGGTTGAGGCTCTTTGACAGGTGAATAGGTGCATGATCGATGAAAAGCATGGTGATTTCAGTGGGTTGGCGATTCTGGGTAGGGTCTGGAGCAGCCAACCTGGAGGAAGGTGGGGGAGGTGCTTGAAAAGGGGCTTGTAACCCATTGGAATGATTGGAAGATTTCGAGGGGCTGTCCCGCTCGCCGTGATGCCGGAAGGCGTTGAGCACCTCCCCGCCGCAAACGCCCCGTGCGCCGCAGGCAGTCCCGCTCGCCGTGATGCCGGAAGGCGTTGAGCACTACAACATGGGCGCTGCCGTCCACTGAGGGCACCGGTCCCGCTCGCCGTGATGCCGGAAGGCGTTGAGCACCCTCGCGAGCGGACAACGCTCCGCCCGCCACGGAGGTCCCGCTCGCCGTGATGCCGGAAGGCGTTGAGCACAGCGGCGTGTCTGCCTCGACGTGCGCCCAGGCCCGGTCCCGCTCGCCGTGATGCCGGAAGGCGTTGAGCACTTTCCATCCAGACAGCCCAGGGACCACGCTCGCGAGTCCCGCTCGCCGTGATGCCGGAAGGCGTTGAGCACGTCTCGCCGCGACCGATGTCTAGAGCCGTCTCTGCGTCCCGCTCGCCGTGATGCCGGAAGGCGTTGAGCACAAGCGCGACGAGGTCATCATCAGCGATGACACCAAGTCCCGCTCGCCGTGATGCCGGAAGGCGTTGAGCACTATACATGACTCCATGCCCAGGCATCTTGAGTTCGTTGTCCCGCTCGCCGTGATGCCGGAAGGCGTTGAGCACCCCCAGCGGGCGCGCACGGCGTCCCAGCGTAGCCGTCCCGCTCGCCGTGATGCCGGAAGGCGTTGAGCACGACATCAGCGCCTCAACCGGCGACGCGCCTACCAGTCCCGCTCGCCGTGATGCCGGAAGGCGTTGAGCACGAAACCCGCGAGTCGAACGCGCCACGCGCCCAGCGAGTCCCGCTCGCCGTGATGCCGGAAGGCGTTGAGCACCCCGCGCCTGTCCTCGTTGCCCTCCCTCGCGCCCTTGTCCCGCTCGCCGTGATGCCGGAAGGCGTTGAGCACCGGACGGACGTCCAGCCCGCGTAGCGCCTCCCAGTCCCGCTCGCCGTGATGCCGGAAGGCGTTGAGCACAACGACTCGATGTTCGGCGCGTCCTCTCGGATTCGTCCCGCTCGCCGTGATGCCGGAAGGCGTTGAGCACTCGGCCCTCGACAGGTTGAGGCCCATGCCAGCCGTACGTCCCGCTCGCCGTGATGCCGGAAGGCGTTGAGCACCGCTTAGCTCGACGAGTACGGATGGGTTTGCCGTCCCGCTCGCCGTGATGCCGGAAGGCGTTGAGCACGCAGCAGGCCCACCAGCGTCAGACAGGCGCCCTTGTCCCGCTCGCCGTGATGCCGGAAGGCGTTGAGCACAGGCGGTAGGCGGCGGGGCGGGTCAACAGGGCCAGTCCCGCTCGCCGTGATGCCGGAAGGCGTTGAGCACACATCATGGCTCACTTCTGGGAAATCCGGGACATGTCCCGCTCGCCGTGATGCCGGAAGGCGTTGAGCACGGGCAGCCGCTCGACTTGTCCGGGCTGCCGCAAGTCTGTCCCGCTCGCCGTGATGCCGGAAGGCGTTGAGCACCTGAAGACCTCCGCCATCTTGTGTTCGGCGGGCGTGTCCCGCTCGCCGTGATGCCGGAAGGCGTTGAGCACCCGCCGCTCAAGGCCCAGCCCTCCGCCCCCGAAGTGGTCCCGCTCGCCGTGATGCCGGAAGGCGTTGAGCACGCGTTGCCAAGGAAGACGATGCCGGCCACCGTGTCCTGGGTCCCGCTCGCCGTGATGCCGGAAGGCGTTGAGCACACTCTGGGCCTGCCCTTGCCCTTCGGTGCGAAGAGTCCCGCTCGCCGTGATGCCGGAAGGCGTTGAGCACCTGGCCTTTCAACGGGGCTGGCGTCCGTCGTAGTCGCTGCGTCCCGCTCGCCGTGATGCCGGAAGGCGTTGAGCACGCGGGCGGTGGTCAAGCTCTCCGCCCGTTCGATGTCCCGCTCGCCGTGATGCCGGAAGGCGTTGAGCACAAGGGGTTGTCGTCGGTCATGGCTGGAGGTCCTAGAAGGTGTCCCGCTCGCCGTGATGCCGGAAGGCGTTGAGCACGGAATCGCCTCCGGATGACCGGCGCAGCGAGCAGAGTCCCGCTCGCCGTGATGCCGGAAGGCGTTGAGCACTCCATGACTGCCTCCCATTGGGCGGCCCCATCGCCGGTCCCGCTCGCCGTGATGCCGGAAGGCGTTGAGCACCGCCGAGGCCGAGGGCTACGACGTGGAGGGCACGTCCCGCTCGCCGTGATGCCGGAAGGCGTTGAGCACTGGACGCCGAACTTGAACGAATCGAAAAGACGGAAGTCCCGCTCGCCGTGATGCAGGAAGGCGTTGAGCACCCGTAATCGTCTCCACGGAGTCGAGCGGCTACAACTGCTCTGGCGTCCCGCTCGCCGTGATGCCGGAAGGCGTTGAGCACCCCCAGATGTCGCCATGCGTGTCCTGCTGGAGAGTCCCGCTCGCCGTGATGCCGGAAGGCGTTGAGCACGAGGCAGCGCAGACTGTCACCGTCACAGGTGCGGCGTGTCCCGCTCGCCGTGATGCCGGAAGGCGTTGAGCACCTGCAGGTGGACAACGGCCCGGACTTCACCCGCCGTCCCGCTCGCCGTGATGCCGGAAGGCGTTGAGCACACGTCGGCAACGGAAGTCTGAATCGGCATTTCGGTTTGTCCCGCTCGCCGTGATGCCGGAAGGTGTTGAGCACCTGTTCATCCGGGATGGGCAGCAGGACATCGACGCGTCCCGCTCGCCGTGATGCCGGAAGGCGTTGAGCACTCCACGTCCGCCTTCGTCACCGTCGGGTTCTGCCAGTCCCGCTCGCCGTGATGCCGGAAGGCGTTGAGCACCGTCCGCCCTGGCCGATTTGCACCGGCAGGCCCAGTCGTCCCGCTCGCCGTGATGCCGGAAGGCGTTGAGCACGCGGGGTTCGCCCGGAGGGCCCTCTGGAGGTCCGCGGTCCCGCTCGCCGTGATGCCGGAAGGCGTTGAGCACACGTCGAAGCGAAGTCGTACCAGGCATGGATGAAGAAGTCCCGCTCGCCGTGATGCCGGAAGGCGTTGAGCACCTGTCTTGAGCGAGTCCCCAATCTCTTCGTTGTACGTGGTCCCGCTCGCCGTGATGCCGGAAGGCGTTGAGCACAGCGCCAGCGCTGGGAGAAGGTGCTGCGGATGCTGGTCCCGCTCGCCGTGATGCCGGAAGGCGTTGAGCACACTCCCGCCGCCACGTTGTCATGACGTGGCACCCGGGTGTCCCGCTCGCCGTGATGCCGGAAGGCGTTGAGCACTCCTGGCCCCGCGCGTGCCCGAGGCCTCTGTGCGAAGTCCCGCTCGCCGTGATGCCGGAAGGCGTTGAGCACTTGATGTCGGACGACGCCTGGGCGTACCTGGCAGTCCCGCTCGCCGTGATGCCGGAAGGCGTTGAGCACTCCTGGTCCAGCTGCTTGGAGGTGATGGGGGGTTCAAGTCCCGCTCGCCGTGATGCCGGAAGGCGTTGAGCACATTCTCCACCACACGGCTGGGAAGACGGATGCCTCCGAGTCCCGCTCGCCGTGATGCCGGAAGGCGTTGAGCACTAGAAATCGGGGTTGGGGTGACGGAAGGCCTTTTTCAGTCCCGCTCGCCGTGATGCCGGAAGGCGTTGAGCACACGCGCTCGCGCGCCACGCCCACCTCGGGGAGATTCGTTCCGCTCGCCGTGATGCCGGAAGGCGTTGAGCACTTGTCGAGCCCCCAGGCGACCATGGTGCCCAGAAGTGTCCCGCTCGCCGTGATGCCGGAAGGCGTTGAGCACGGACTTACTCCTGTTCGCGTACCCTCGTCTCTTGTGTCCCGCTCGCCGTGATGCCGGAAGGCGTTGAGCACACGTCCGCACCTATTCGCCTCGCGCGGGCGGCGGGTCCCGCTCGCCGTGATGCCGGAAGGCGTTGAGCACGAGACGTCCGCAGTCGTGGCAGTACAGGCGCGGGCGGCCACGTCCCGCTCGCCGTGATGCCGGAAGGCGTTGAGCACAGGCTCTTTCACATAGTCCATCAAGTGCCACACCAGTCCCGCTCGCCGTGATGCCGGAAGGCGTTGAGCACTACTCCTGCCCCTGCGTCCCTTGGACGTCGTAGAGGGTCCCGCTCGCCGTGATGCCGGAAGGCGTTGAGCACCCGCCGCCCTCCGGGCCTACCGAGAGGCCGAAGCGCAGTCCCGCTCGCCGTGATGCCGGAAGGCGTTGAGCACGTCGAGCTCGGGCGCGCTACGCAAACCGACGCCTCGTCCCGCTCGCCGTGATGCCGGAAGGCGTTGAGCACGTGTTGACGGTGTTGGCGACGTTCGACAGCGTGGTCCCGCTCGCCGTGATGCCGGAAGGCGTTGAGCACGCCGTCTGATGCACCTTCTTTGCCACGGGCATCCCACCGTCCCGCTCGCCGTGATGCCGGAAGGCGTTGAGCACCTGGAACTGGCGCGCGCTGCGCTCCCCCATCAGCACGTGGTCCTGCTCGCCGTGATGCCGGAAGGCGTTGAGCACGTTCCCTGCGCGCCAGTCGGTGCGCTGAAACTCATGTCCCGCTCGCCGTGATGCCGGAAGGCGTTGAGCACCCCCGGCGGGCATCAGGAGGGATGCTTGGAGCGTCTCCTTCTTCGAGGTCGTGGACGAAACAGTGACCATAGCCACGGGCAGCGAGTTCCCCGAGAGTCCGGCGTGGTGCGCGGACACTGCGGGGCGCTGTACTTGGCACGGACGCTGGCCGCGTCCCTGGAGTGCGTCTGGTGGCCCGAACGGACGCTGCGTGCGGCAGGGCCGCTCCGCGATTCGAGCCTGCGCCGTCTTGCGCATGTGGCGACTGCACTGAACTCGGCGAGGCGCGGCGTCAGTCGCGCCCCTCCGTCATTGCCGCGCGCCTTTCAGGCTGTCGAGCTGGCCTTGTGCCGTCTCGCGGTACAGGGGAACAACCTCCACCGCCAGCACGTCGCGCATCTCCAGCCGAGCGCTGTCGAAGTCGCCAGCTTCCTTGTGCTTGTACATTCAATGGAGCGCGTTCACGAGCCTGCTAGAGCCCTCCCGGATGCGTCGCGAGCACTCACGCAGGAGTTCGAGCGCCCCTGTTTCCGTCGAGAGAGCGCTCGCCGCATCGGCGTCGCTGATGCCTACTTCCGGGGCGGTGCGCTTCAAGAGGTCGCGCACGTCCGAGCTGAGTACGAACGGCTCGCCCTCTCGAAGCACGCGGCGAGCAAGTGAGCGAATCGGATCCCAGTCGGGTTCGTTGGTCATGTGCGAGTCCCCCCATTATTGAGGGCGGCACCTATTGATGGGCCATTCATGTTGCCCCTCGCAGTATTGGAAGCACGAGTAGCAGCGCCCCGTCCATCCCTGTGTCTTGCAGTTGCCATGGGTTCGAATGCACTCTCGTTTCCATTTGCCGCCTCCATCGCAATCTTGACGCCTGCCATGTGTGCGGCGGCCTCGCTCGCCGTGATGCCGGAGTGCATTGCTCACCTTCGGAACCTCGGGGACCCGCCCACTGTTCACGAGGGCGCCCTGCTTCGTACAAGCCCGTCATGAGCGAGCATCAGGTCTACGAGTTCGTGGCGTTGGAGCGGCCCTTGACGGCGGGGCAGATGGCGCAGCTCCGCGCGGTCTCCACTCGGGCGGAGATTACGCCGACCCGGTTCTGGAACGAGTACCACTGGGGGAACCTGAAGGCGGACCCCGCGCAGCTCCTCCTGCGCTACTTCGACGCGCACCTGTACTCCGCGAACTGGGGTGACCGCAGGTTGATGCTGCGCCTGCCGCGTGAGGGCCTCGACGTGAAGGCGCTCAAGGCGTGCTTCCCTGCACGAGGGCCATCGGCGCTCACGGTCGCGGGCGCCAACCTGGTGCTCGACTTTCGCGCGGGGGAGGAGGAGCCCCTGGACGAGGAGATGCCGCCCGGCTCGCTCGCGGCGTTGCTTCCCCTCCGGACCGAGCTCCAGCGCGGGGACCTGCGCGGGGCCTATCTCGCGTGGCTGGCCGCGGTTCAGTCGGGCTGCATCGCGCCCTCCGCGAAGGAGCCCCTCGTCCCCGAGGGACTGGGCGCGTTGACCGGGGCGCAGCAGGCCCTGGTGGGCTGGCTGAGGCTCGACGAGGACCTGCTCGCGGCTGCGGCGCACGGCCGTGAGCCGCGTGAAGATGACCGCCGCGCTCTTCGGGCCTGGGTCCGCCAACTGGCGCCCGAGCAGAAGACGCGCTGGCTCCTGCTCGCGGTGGACGCGCCGGAGCGCCCGCTCGGCGCCACGTTGCTGCGCGCTTTTCGCGAGGCACAGGCGCCCGCCCACTCGTCACCAGTGCGCACCGTCCATGAATTGCTGGCGCTCGCGAAGACCCAGCGAGAGCGCCGCGAGCGGGCCGAGGCCGAGCACAGGCGGAAGGCCCTGGCCGCCACCGAGAAGCGGCTCCAGCGACGGTTGGCGACGCTGGCTCGCGACGAGGAGGGCGCCTGGAGACGACTCGAACGCCTGGTGGCCGCGAGTGAGTACGACGAAGCGATGGGGCTCGCCGAGGAGCTCTGGGCGCTGGCCTCGCGAGCTGGCGCACCATCCCTGTTCGACACCCGCTTCGAGGCCCTCCGCAAGCGGCAGGCGCGGAGGCGCGGCTTCTTTGATCGCTGGAAGCACCGGAGGCCGGACTGAACACTTTCGGAGAAGGCCGTTGCCCCAGGCCCGTCGGACAGCGCGTTGCCGCCGCCGCGCTCGAACGCCTTCACCGAGCCCTGCTCGTGGCTGGCCTGCTCCCAAGGCCGGTGCGCAGCGCGGTGCGCTACTCCGAGGCGCAGTGGGGCTCGCGGTGGGGTTCGCGACGGAGACATTGGCGCAAGGAGATCCGTGGGGGACGGCGGCGCGATTGGGCATTTCGGAGCCGACGTTAAGGGGGCTCCCTGGCGGAACAGTTTGCGAGACGTAGGCCTTTGTTGGAAGGGCTCAGGTCGCGGGTGGCGCGCTTGCTGGTGACGCAGGCACCTGATTGAGCAGTTCCAGCAAGAAATTGGTTGGCCGAGGCTCAAGCGTGCGCAGTGCCTCCAGAATCTGCTCGCTCATGATGTAGGCATAGGAGTCTTCTTGGACTCTGAAGAGTGGTGGTGCGTGTTCAAGCTTGGCTGGATCGAGCACGAAATCACGGACAGCGACCACCTTGTCTTCATGGTACACGATGTCCGATGCCTTCAAGTTGAGACAGTCCACGGTACCAATCGGGTTCACGATGAAGTGGTCCGAGGATGCAACCCGCTTCTTGTGGTTGCAGATGGTCAGCGGAAGGTATTCTACAGTCGCCATGATGGTGCGCTCCAAGACCTCCTTGACGCGCTTGCTGACGATAAGCATTCCGCAGGCGTTTTCGACAAGGTCGGGTGTCTGAATGCCACTGTAGCGGTCGGTCATGTAGACGCGCGCGTTGGCTGGGTAGTCCGGTCCAAGTCGTTCGCCATGGGCGATCTTGTATGACTTCAACCCAAGTTCCTTGGGGTACTTGTCGATGAAGCAGTAGTCAGGGTTCTCCCTGGGCATGAGGTGGATGAGGTAGTGATTCATGTGTTCCTGAACTAGGGGCGCGTGAGCGTCTTCATCAGCTGAGTGGATTTCTTATCCAGAGACGGGCCTGTATTGCTGGCGCGTCCCCATGCAAGGATTATTTCCAAGAGTTGTGCGGACAGTTCCTCCAGGCGAGATTTGTCGAGTTCTACATCTGGAGTCTCGTGTTCATCCTTATCCTTGGATTTCTCGCAAATGGACTTGTAGTTTTCGATGATCTTGTTGAGCCCCTCGATCATCCTGCTCACCATGACGTTGTACACGGGGTGGTCCGTGCATGACGCCGGGAGCGACTTCGTATCGTCATCCTTCAGTTGGATGTGGCGTGGGAGGTTGAGCAGCGCGGCGACCTCACGGTCCTGTGGAATCAACAACATGTTCTTCTTGTGGTTGATGTTGTATTTGGCCTTTAGCAATGCCTTCTGGATCATGTTGCTGATCCTGGCTTCTTGTTCTTGAATGACCGAGTCCAGCGTGCCCTTCGGAATCAAGTGGTGGGCATTGTTCCAGTACGGCCAGGTGTCCTGCGTGAAGTTGTAGCCGGCGGGAATGCGGACCTTGCCCTTGGCGAAGGTCCGGCGCTTGATGGCGCGCGGAGGCCCGCCAATGTCTCAGTCTCCCGGCTCCGGGATGTCCAGGTGAGCGCAGTAACGGTCGGGCGTCATGCCGCCCTTGTTCGCCCGGTAGGCGGAGGTCTCGATGCGCCGCTCCGGCGGGTGCTCGTTGTAGCGGTGCAGCCGCTCCTTGATTTCCCCGTGCGTATCCGCCTGCTCATACGCTTGATATCGGTAGTTGCACGAAACCTTGTTCTTGAAGCCGGAGAAGTCGCCCGTGTGGCCGGTGAGGCAGGCACCACCTTCGGTCGTGTTCTTCACGATGAGGTGGAGGTCGTTGAGTTCCGCGTCCCCGAAATGCCCCGTGTCCTTCTTCTTCGGCATGGCCTGGTTCCGAGCTGAAGGGTGCCTGCGCCATCAAGTGTCCCGGACGCATCCGGGAGGGTCAAGGGGCTGAGGTCAGGCATGTGGTGGCGGCTTGCAGCCTTGCCGCGGGACGTGGACGGGACTCTGGCTGGGTTCACCACTCGCTTCGTGGTCTTGCGCGAGCGGAAAGCCCGACGTCGAGGGTTCCTCAATCGGAGGAAGGCGCGCGGCGCTCATTGAGCGGTGTTGTAGGACGTCCGCCGAGGCCGGACCACCGGCGTGCCTGACGCCTTGTCACGCCCGGCGCCGCGCCGACTCGAGCCGCGCATAACCCCATCCCGGTCCGTTGACGTTTTCTTTCAAGCCCACCGATGGCCTCGGCCTGTTCGTGACGTCCTCTCGGGGAAGACGCTGCTTCACGAACAGGAGACGCCATGGCCGAAGCCTTGAAGAAGCCACCGCCCGACCTCGCCGCCCGCCTCAAGGCGCTCCGGGATGGGCTGCTGACCGGGCTCGTCGAGCGGGACGTGCCGGTCCGGCTCGCGCTGCTCGCCGCGCTCGCGGGGGAGCACCTGCTGCTCATCGGGCCGCCGGGGACGGCGAAGAGCCTGGTCGCGCGCCGCCTGCACCAGGCCTTCCACCCGGCCACCTACTTCGAGCGTCTGCTGACGCGGTTCTCCGTGCCGGAGGAGCTCTTCGGGCCCCTGTCCATCAAGGGCCTGGAGGAGGACCGCTACGAGCGCCTCACGGAGGCGTACCTGCCCCGGGCGTCCATCGCCTTCCTCGACGAAATCTTCAAGGCGAACAGCGCCATCCTCAACGCGCTCCTCACGCTGCTGAACGAGCGCGAGTTCGACAACGGCGCGCGCCGCGAGCCCACCCCGCTGGTCTGCGCGGTGGGCGCGAGCAACGAACTGCCCGAAGGGGAAGAGCTCGACGCCCTGTTCGACCGGTTCCTGCTGCGGTGCCACGTCGGGCCCGTGTCGAAGGATGGCTTCCCCGCGCTGCTCGGGCTCCGGGGGAACGTGGGTGCGGAGCCTCCCCAGCAGCTCCGGTTGAGCGACGCGGACCTGGCCGAGGTGCGGGAAATGGCGGCGTTGGTGGACGTGCCGGACGATGTCGTGGCGCTGCTCGCGGACCTGCGCGACTGGTGCATGGCCGAGGGCATCCAGGTGTCGGACCGCCGCTGGCGGAAGGTCGTGAAGCTCCTCCAGACGGCGGCCCTCACGAACGGCCGGGACCGTGTGTCCATCTGGGACTGCTGGCTGCTTCAGCACTGCCTGTGGAACGAGCCCGAGCAGCGCGCGAAGGTTAATGATTGGTACTCGGCCAGGGCCGGCGCGAGCGCGGCGATGGACCCGTCCCGGCTGACGCGCATCGTGGTGTCCTGGGAGGGGCAACTCAAGCGGGACCAGGACAGCCGCTCCCAGGCGCACGACGCCGAGGGGAACCTCTTGTTCAAGGATAGTGATGGAAAGCCCACGACCGCCAAGGGCGGTCAGGGACAGGCCCGGCGTGGCAAGTCCCCGCTGTTCCTCGCGCCACCCAAGGCCCAAACGGAGAGCCCACACTCCTACACCTACGGGGACAAGGGGCGGATTCAAGACCGCACCAGGGCTGGGAAGGGATTCACGCGCGCCGAGCTGGGCCCGTTGTGGTTCCAAGACGCTTCCCAGGATTGGACGCAGTTCGAGGACTGGTCCAAGCGTGACGCCTACCTCGCGAACAAGGCGAACTGGCTCATGGAAGAGATGGACCTTCCGCCCCTCATGGAGCCAACGCGCCAGAAGGCGGCGCATCTCGACGCCTGTCTCAAGGAGCTGACCGCGCTGCGGAGCCAGGTCGAGACCTACAAGGCGCAACTGCTGGCCCACATCGCCAGCCTGGACGCGGACATCCGCGCGCACCTCTGGGTGACCGACGACTTCGCCGAGCCCGCGGCGCGGAGCCTGGGGGGCACGCGGCGTGAGGTGGAGACGCTGCTGGGCCGGCTCGACAAGCTCCGTCAGGGCTTCGAGATGCTGCCCCGCGAGGAAGCGCCTCGATGAGCGACGCCTTTGACGCCGGGGCGCTGGAGCGCGGCTACGCGTTCCTCGACGACTGTCCCGCGGAGCTCCTCCAGGAGGTCATCACGTTCCCCGTCGGGACGCTCCCGGAGCGGGTCCGGGGGATCCGCGCATGGCGTGACGCCTTGCTCGACGGACGCCTCCCTCCGGAGGGGACGTGGCCGCCGCCCGAAATCGCCGCGTCCGCGCGGTACACCGCCGAAGCCCTGGGCTTCCTTCGCTTCTGCAAGGGCCAGCCCGAGCTGGTGGACGCCTTCCTGCGCGACGTGCTCGCGTCATTCACGCGTCAGGCGTCGGTGGTCCGCGCGGAGCTCGCGGCGCGGCTGCGCGAGTTGGAGCAGCTCGAACGCCAGCGCCTGGATGCCCAGGAAGCCCAGGCCGCGAAACGAGACCGGCGTGCCCGCGCCGCCACGCGCATCGACGAGGTCACGCTCGCGCGCCTCCGCCAGCAAGCCGAACGGGAGGTCGCAGCGCGGCCCGCGAAGGAGGACGCGGAGCTCCTCGCGGCCTGGGGCGAGCGGACGCGCGCATGGGCGGAGCTCTCCGACGTGTTCGGTGACCTTGGCGAGCTGATGGGGCGCGGCTGGGACCTGAGCCTCGGCGTGCTGCGGCACACGGGGTGGATGGACCTCGTTCGGCTTCGTGAGCTCGTCGCGCAGTTGCCGCAGCTCACCGAGGTCGTGCGCTCGCTGGGACGGTTGCACGTGAGCGACGCCGAGGAGACCATCGCGGAGACCGTCTTCGTCCCGATGCGGCGGCTGGAGGAGGAGCGCCGCGAGGCCTGGACGCGGCACGTCCCTGCGGAGACCCGGGGCATCGAGCGGAGCGGTGAACTCGCGAGGATGCTGCCGGCGGAGGCGGTCAACCTCGGGCACCCCAAGCTCCGCTACCTGTGGCACGCGCGCCGGGCGGAGCGCGCGCTGCTCACGTATCGCGTCGAAGGGCTCGAGGTGGAGCGGACGCTCGTCGAGCGTGACAGCGTGGAGTCCGTCGAGCGACGCAGTCCACGCCCCAAACGCGGACCCATCATCGCGGTCATCGACACGTCTGGCTCGATGCACGGAGTGCCGGAGCGCGTGGGGAAGGCCCTGGTTCTGGAGGCCCTCCGGACGGCTCACGCGGAGAAGCGCCGGTGCTTCCTCTATGACTACAGCGGCCCGGGGCAGGTGCGGGAGTTCGAGCTGTCGCTGACCGCGGAAGGACTCGGGCGGCTGCTGACGTTCCTGGGGCAATCCTTCGGGGGCGGCAGCGACGTGGCCGAGGTCATGGCCAGGGTGGTCCAGCGCCTGGATGCCAATGACTGGAAGCGGGCGGACGTGCTCTTCGTCAGTGACGGCGAGTGGCCGGTGCCGGACGGCCTGCCACGGCGGGTGGCGCAGGCACGCGAGCAGGGCACCCGCTTTCACGGCGTCCAGATTGGCAACAGGGGCCGCACCGGCCTTCACGCCCTCTGCGACCCGGTCCACGTCTTCCAGGACTGGGCGGCCGTCGGCGGATGATAGGCCCCGGAGGCCAGTCCCTGTGTGCCCGCTCACCGCCCAGCGGTCCCTCGGGTCTGGGCGTGTCACCTGCTCGGCAGGCCCACGGCATGAGGACCTGCAAGGGCGTGCAAGGACGAACGCAGCCCTGCTTTCGCCCATCGTCCGCCAGAACCAAGCGCTACATTCCCAGCAATGCCTCTCGTGTTCCTCCCTGACGCCGAGACGCTGTTCCTCTGGGGCCCCGAGCCCTTGCCAGGCTCGCTCGACGGCCTGACGGACCCGGGTGAGCGCGCCTCCGCGCTGCTCGTGACGCCCGAGGGGCTTCGTGAGTGCAAGGGGCACAACCTACCCCTGGTCGCCACCGTGGAGCGGCTCGCGGTGGTGGGGGCCTCCGAGGCCGAGTCCTTCCCCGGCTCCATCGCCCTGTGGACGCTGGCCAGCAAGCTGGCGCTGGAGCTCATCGCGCGTGAGCGCGTGGTGCCCACCCTGTTGAGGCGGGGCGAGCGCATCGAGGCGCGCTGGGCGGCGGCGCTCTCCGCCCCCGAGGATGCCGGCCGCGTGGCAGCGCTCGCCCGGAGCATGCCGCCCGGTGCGCACGCAGTCCCCGTGGGCAAGGGGCGCGCCATCTGGGCGCCGGACGCCTTGCTGCGCGCCTTCCTCGACGCCACCACCGACGCCTTCGTCCGTGCCGCGCGCGGCGCGCCCGCGCTCCCATCCCGGCGCGCATCCTCGTGGGACGAGCGCTGGCGAGAGGCCCTCACCGGCGCGCACCGCGACTTCGCCCCCGAGGGCTTCGCGGAGCGCTCCGTCGTCGACGAGCTGACGCGCTGGAGCGAGCCCGCGCTCGGCGCTCGAGACAAGCTGCGCGCGTGCTTCCGGCTGGAGCCTCCAAGGGCGGACGGCGAGCCCTTCGTGTTGAGCTTCCACCTCCAGTCCCCGGACGACCCGAGCCTGCTCGTCCCGGCCGCCGACGTCTGGAAGACGCGCGGGCGCAGCCTGGAGAAGCTCGGCCGCGCGTTCCGGGACCCGCAGGAGTCCCTGCTGGAGGCGCTCGGCCGCGCGGCCCGGCTCTTCGCCCCGCTGGCCCTGGTGTTGGAGAGCCCACGTCCCCAGGCGCTGCTGCTGGAGCCTGACACCGCGTGGACCTTCCTCTCCGAGGGCGCCCGCGCGCTCTCCGACGCGGGCTTCGGCGTCATCGTCCCGGGCGAGCTCACCTCCTCGGGGCGGCGCAGGCTGCGCCTGCGCATGCGCGTGGGCGCGGGCACCAAGGCCGCGGGGGTCGTCAGCGGCACCGCCGGGCTGGGGCTCGACGCGCTGCTGCGCGTGGACTGGGACGCCGTACTGGGCGACCAGCCCCTCACTGCCCAGGAGCTGACGCTGCTCGCCCGGCGCAAGGCGCCCCTGGTGCGCTTCCGCGGCGAGTGGGTCGCGGTGGCGCCCGACGAGCTCGACGCCATCCAGCGCCACCTCGCCCAGGGCCCCGGCCGCATGGCGCTGAGCGAGGCGGTGCGGGTGTCGCTGCTCGGCGAGACACGCCACGGCGCGCTCCCCGTCACCGTGCTCGCCACCGGAGCGCTGGAGGCGCGCCTGCGCCAGCTCCGCGCGGGCGGGGCCACGGCCCAGGACGCGCCTCGCGCGCTGCGCGCCACGCTGCGGCCCTACCAGGCGCGCGGCCTGCACTGGCTGGACACGCTGGCTTCGTTAGGGCTCGGCGCCTGCCTGGCGGACGACATGGGCCTGGGCAAGACGGTGCAGGTGCTGGCCTTCCTGCTGCGGCGGCTCGAACAGGCGCCTGACGAGGCGCGCCCCACGCTGCTGGTAGCCCCCACCTCCGTGGTGGGCAACTGGGAGCGCGAGCTGGCCCGCTTCGCCCCCGCCCTGCGCCTGACGCCGCACTATGGCGCCGAGCGGGCCCGCGCGGCGGGCGCGTTCCCCCTCGCGCCCGGGGCCGTGGTGCTCACCACCTACGGCCTGCTGCGCCGGGACGCCGCGCTGCTCGCGGGCGTGGACTGGGGCGCGGTGGTGCTCGACGAGGCGCAGAACATCAAGAACGCGGCGTCCGCCACCGCCCGCGCGGCCCGGGCGCTGCGCGCCACCCAGCGCTTCGCGCTCACCGGCACGCCGGTGGAGAACCGGCTGGCGGAGCTGTGGTCCATCCTCGAGTTCGCCAACCCCGGCCTGCTGGGGCCGCTGGAGACGTTCCGGCGCGAGCTGGCGCTGCCCATCGAGCGCCACGGCAACCCGGAGGCCGCGGCCCGGCTGCGCCGCCTCGTCGGCCCCTTCGTCCTGCGCCGCCTCAAGAGCGACCCGGCCATCATCTCGGACCTGCCCGCCAAGAACGAGATGAAGGTCGTCTGCACGCTCACGCGTGAGCAAGCCTCGCTCTACAAGGCGGTGGTGGACGAGGAGCTGCGGCGCATCGAGGAGGCCGACGGTATGGAGCGCCGGGGCCGCGTGCTCGCGCTGCTGCTGTACACGAAGCAGATCGCCAACCACCCGGCGCAGTACCTGGGGGAGTCAGGCCCATTGCCGCGGCGCTCGGGGAAGCTGGCGCGCGTGGTGGAGATGCTGGAGGAGGCCCTGTCCGCTGGAGACAAGGCGCTCGTCTTCACGCAGTTCCGGGAGATGGGAGACAAGCTGGTGACGCACCTGTCCGAGCGCCTGGGGCACGAGGTGCTCTTCCTGCACGGCGGCACGTCCCGCAAGGCGCGCGATGAGATGGTGCGGCGCTTCCAGGAGGGGCCCCACGGCCCGCGCGTCTTCGTGCTGTCCGTCAAGGCGGGGGGCACGGGGCTCAACCTGACGGCCGCGAGCCACGTGTTCCATTACGACCGTTGGTGGAACCCCGCCGTCGAGGACCAGGCCACGGACCGCGCGTACCGCATTGGCCAGACGCGCGCGGTGCAGGTCCACAAGCTGGTGTGCGCGGGCACCGTCGAGGAGAAGGTGGACCGCCTGCTCGAACAGAAGCGCCAGCTCGCCGACAGCGTCGTGGGCACGGGCGAGCACTGGGTGACGGAGTTGGACACCGCCGCGCTGCGCGAGCTGTTCTCGCTGTCCGAGGGCGCCGTCGCGGATGAAGGCGAGGAGGACGGGGACGTCGTGCGCGCGCGTGCCCCGCGTCAGCAAGGCCGGACACGCGCGAAGAAGGCGGTGTCACGATGAGCGACAGGGACTTCTGGGGCTGGCCGTCCACGCCGAAGCGCCCGCCGCCCGCGCATGGCATCAAGATGAAGAAGGCGGGCACCACGTGGTGGGGCCAGCGGTGGCTGGAGGCGCTGGAGCGCGTCCTCGGAGGGGACTCGGGGCGGCTGTCCCGGGGACGGACGTATGCGCGTGCGGGGCGCACGCATGACCTGGTCATCCAGCGCGGCGAGGTCACCGCGCGGGTGACGGGCTCGCGCCCGAAGCCCTACGCCATCTCGCTGACGCTCAAGCGGCTCGACGACGGCGTGTGGGAGAAGGCCATCGCGGGGATGGCGGGCAGGGCGCAGTACGCCGCGGAGCTGCTCGCGGGGGCGATGCCCCAGGCCATCGACGAGGTCTTCCTCGCGGCGGGGGGCAGCCTCTTCCCACGGAGCCGCGGGGAGCTGATGACCGAGTGCTCATGTCCGGACTGGGGCGACCCATGCAAGCACGTCGCCGCGACGCACTACGTCCTGGGCGAGGCGTTGGACCACGACCCGTTCCTCCTGTTCGAGCTGCGCGGCCGGACGAAGGAGCAGGTGTTGAGCGCGCTGCGGGCCGCGCGTGGGGCGGGCTCGGACGGGGAGGGGGCCACGCGGCGCGGCGCGGCGAAGCGGAGGCGCGCGGCGGACGCCCCCGCGATTCCGAGCGTGAAGCCGGGCAAGCTGACGCGAGCCGGTTACGACGCCCCGCGCGAGCCGCTGCCGGCGCTGGGCTTCACCTTCGACGTCCCCTCCGCCTCCGGCGCGGTGCTGCGGCAGTTGGGGGCGCCCGCGTCCTGGAGCGCGAACGTCACGCCTGGAGAGGTGCTCGCGCCCCCGGTCCGCGCGGCGGCGGAGCGGGCGCGGCGCATCGCGCTCGAGGAGCCGGGAGCTGCGGATGCGCCGGCCACGGCGCCGAGGCGCCGGAGCCGCGCGAAGCCGCCCACGCGGCGCGCGAAGCGGAAGGGCGCGGACGAGTGACGCGCCGTGGACGCGCGGGTCCCCTGGCGCGTCAGTACACCGTGTCGCCCCGCTGCACGCCGAAGCCGGACGGCTCCGCGAAGACGCCGTTCACCGTGGTGCCGCCGTTGTGGATGCTGGGGAACATGGGCTGCATGCTCTGGGGGAACCCGAAGGCCGGCTTCGTCAGCGCGTCGAGCCGGGCGAGCTGCTCGGCGGTCAGCTTCACCTCGAGCGCCCCCACGTTGTCCTCCAACTGCGACAGCCGCCGTGCGCCGATGATGGTCGAGCTCACGCCCGGCTGCGCCTGCACCCAGGCCAGCGCCACGCGCGCCACGGTGCTCCCGTGCTCGCGGGCGATGGTGCCCAGCTCGTCGACCAGGGCGTAGGTCTTCTCGTTCAGGACATGGTCCAGGAAGGCGCTCCGGTCACCCTTCAGTTGCCCGGCGTTCGCGCGGGTGTACTTGCCGCTGAGCGCGCCGCTCTTCAGCGGAGACCACGGGGTGATGCCCAGCCCGAACTCGAGCGCCATGGGCACGAGCTCCTGCTCCACGCTGCGCTCCAGCAGGGAGTACTCAATCTGCAGTCCAATGAAGGACGACCAGCCCCGGAAGTGCGCCAGCACGTTGGCCTGGGCAATCTTCCAGGCAGGCGTGTCCGAGACGCCGATGTAGCGGACCTTTCCCGCCCGGACCAGGTCCTCCAGCGCGGCCATCGTCTCCTCGATGGGCGTGTGGATGTCCCAGTTATGCAGCCAGTACAGGTCGATGTAGTCGGTCTGCAGGCGGCGGAGCGAGTGCTCGGCCGCGTTGATGATGGACTTGCGGCCGGAGCCGCCGCCGTTCGGGTCCCCCGGGTACAGATTGCCGCTGAACTTCGTCGCAATCACCAGCCGGTCGCGACGGGCCGGGTGGCGGCCCACGTGGTCGCCGAGAATCTTCTCGGAGTGGCTCTTCGTGTAGAAGTTCGCGGTGTCGATGAAGTTGCCGCCGAGCTCGAGGTACCGGTCGATGATTTGCTGGGATTCCTCGACGCTGGACCCCCAGCCGAGGTCTTCACCAAAGGTCATGGCACCGAGGCACAGCGGGCTCACGCGCAGGCCGGACCGGCCGAGCGTCACGTAGTGGTTCAGAGGCATGGTGGGCTCCTGGGGCGTGCTACATTGTAGGGACGGCGAATTAGTTCAATCTGGAATTGGTTTAACCATGAACCAGTTTCCGCGCATGGAACCATGGCGAAAATCGACCCGGCGAGAATCTGGTCGCTCAACCACCGGCTGCTGATGGCGGTGATTTCCAGCGTGGCCGCGGACCTCGCCGCGCTGGGGCTGGAGACGAAGGAACTCTTCGTGCTCGCGGAGGTGGATGAACACCCCTACCCAGCCGAGCTGGCGTCCGTCCTGTGCATCCCCAAGCCCTCGGTGACGCTGTACGTGAAGCGGCTCGAGGCGGCGGGCTTCCTGCGCCGTGAAATCGACACCGAGGATTTGCGGCGGCACCGCCTGCACCTCACGCCCGCGGGGCGCAAGGCGATGCAGCAGGGCACCGCGTTGCTCTCAGGCGCCTTCGGCGAGCGGCTCGGGCGCCTGAGCGCCACGCAGCAGGCGGAGCTGCGGGGGCTGCTGGAGAAGATGACCTGACGTGCCCCCGCGCGGGCCTTCGCCCGGGCGTCTGGAGGCTGTGGGGTGGTGACTGGACTCACCAGGGCACGGACGCCTGTCACCAGCCTCGCGTGCGCGGACAAGGGCCACCGCGTCCCCCTGGGGTTCGTAAGTCTCTGTGTTTCCAGCGCGTCCCGTGCGGAGCCCCTGACCACCGTGGCTGGCCTGGAAGTTGCCTTGGCGTCTGGCCAGTCATCGAAGACAGGAGCCCCTCCCATGAAAGGCATCAAGCTCGGCGGTTTGTTCAAGAGCCCCTCTGTCCCCAAGAGCCCCTCGGCCTCCGGCAGCGGGCCGAACAAGCCGAGCGCCCCTCCGCCCGTGGAGTCCAAGCCCACGCCCAAGCCGGGCCCCGTCAAGGACGGGTTCGACGCGCAGGGCAGCAAGCCCTCCGCGGGCAAGGTGAACGCCCAGCCCACGCCGCAGCCGGGCAAGGACGTCACGTCGTCGTTCGGCGCGAACCCGCTGGGCTACTCGGGGCAGAACATCCTCAACGCCTACAACATGTTCCCGGGCAGCGCGCCCCAGGGCGTGGCGCTCCCCACGGCCCAGAAGCCCTTCGTCAACGCGAATGACTCAAGGGTGACGCTCAACGCCCACCAGCACCAGGGCAACACGAACCTGTCTGTGTCGCCCGCGGGGGGCCAGGGCATCCCGGCGCATTACATGCACTACCTGTCCACGGGCGAGGGCAAGTTCGCGGGCATCCAGGGCGTGCCGCTGCACCCGCGTCCGGGGGAGCCGACCACGGTGGTGACGGGCGCGCTCAACGGCTGCGCCATCCACGCCCTGCACGACACGAAGCAAAACAACCTGTCCTTCCTCCACCACGCGGACTACTCGAAGAACGGCAAGGCGGAGCTGGACGGCTTCCTGTCGCAGCACCCGAACCTCAAGCCCGCGGGGAGCTTCACGCCGGCGGACTACTCGCTCCCCACCGGCAAGCATGGCCTCCCGGCGGGCGCCACGCCCTTCATCCACTACTCGCAGGGGACCGCCAACCAGCCCGGACAGTGGACCATCAACGGTCAGCTCAACACGTACAAGAATGGCGGCACCCCGGGCGGCCGCCCCGAGCTGATGCGCCCCACGGACCTCCAGGTGCCCTTCATGCAGACCGTCCCGGTGAACGTCCCCTGAGGTCCCACGGGGCGCCCCGCTGAGGGCCGGGGCGCCCGGGGCATCCGTTGGATTCCCGCCGCGCGTCCTCGCCGTCCGTTCATGAGGCCACACCGGCAGGTGGCCTCCGGGTGCCATGCGCCGCTTCGTGCATAGGGTGCGCACGACGCATGGCCACCCCGGACACCCCTCCTGCTTCCTGGCTCACGCGCGGCGCGCTGTTCAGCGGCAAGCTGCTGGTGATTGCTGTCGCCGTGGTGGCGCTCGTGGTGCTCCTGGCGCGGCTCTACCTCATCGTCTTGCCCTCGGTGGTGGCGCTGCTGCTGGCGACCCTGCTGCATCCTCCGGTGCGGTGGCTGTCGGCCCGCCGGGTGCCCCGGGCGCTCGCGACGCTGCTGGCGCTGCTGGTGCTGCTCCTGGTGGGGGTCGCGGGGCTGTTCGTGCTCGTGCCGCGCATCATCCAGCAGGTGAGCGCCGCGGGCTCGAACGTGCAGGCGGGCTTGAATGAGGCCATCGACTGGGTCACCTGGAAGCTGCCTGTGTCCCGGGCGCAGCTCGACGGCTTGTTGCAACAGGGGCTCGTCTTCCTGAAGTCGAACGCGGGCCGCATCACCACCGGCGTCCTGGCGGGCGCCAACCTGGCGGCGCAGGCGGTGGCGGGCGTGCTGCTGACGCTGACGCTGCTGTTCTTCTTCGTGAAGGACGCGGAGCAGATTGGAGGCTGGCTGCTGGCCCGGGTGTCTCCGGCACGCCGTGAGACCGCGCGCGCCGTGGGCCTGCGCGCCTGGGGGACGCTCAGCGGCTACCTGCGCGGCGTCGTCATCGTGGCGCTGGCGGACGCGGTGGGCATCGGCGCTGGCTTGGCCATCATCGGCGTGCCGCTCGTGCTGCCGCTGGCGGCGCTCACCTTCCTGGGCGGGTTCTTCCCCGTCGTCGGCGCCACGCTGGCGGGCGGCGTCGCGGTGCTGGTGGCCCTCATCACCAACGGGCCGCTCGACGCGCTCCTGGTCCTGCTCGTGGTGCTGGGCGTGCAGCAACTGGAGGGCAACGTCCTGGAGCCCGTGGTGATGGGGCGCGCGGTGCCGCTGCACCCGGTGGTCATCTTGCTGGCCATCACCGCCGGGGGCGTGCTCTTCGGCGTGGCGGGCGCCTTCCTCGCCGTGCCCGTCGCGGCGGTCCTCTCCGCCGTGGGCAACGAGCTGCGCCTGCGCAACGAGGCGCGTGTCCTGGAGACGCCGCCATCGATTGAGCCGCCGTGAGGCCGCGGCGTCGCGTCAGGGGAAGTGGTGCACCACCTGGGCGTTGGACCACGGATGCGCGCGGGTATGGCCGGGCCGTGAGCCCCGGTACTTGGACATGCCCGTTTCATTGCCCAGGATGAAGCACACCGGGTACTCGCTGCCGTCTGGCGTCCGGGCGAGCGTGTAGCGGCCCTGGATCTTCTCGCCGCCGGTCCAGATGCGTCCGTAGAAGAGTGTGTTCGCCGGGAGGCGGCCCATGGGTTCGTCGAGCCGACTGGTGATGGGGCCGTCGCTGACGACGATGCTGTAGTTCGTCTGGTACGAGTCGTCTGGCTGCTGGATGTCGAACTGGATGGGCCCGTGGGATCTCAGATCGAGCCCGAGCTGGCTCATGGCCTCCAGGGCTTCGGAAGGGCAACGCGCGGGCTCGGGCCGGACCTGGGGTCCTGAGCAGGCATTGAGATGGGCTGCTGTGAATGCAGCCAGAATGTAGCGGTGGAGTCGGGGGATACAGCGCGCGTGTGGCTCGGTCGTGGGCATGGCATTTCCCGGCCATGGCGGCGCGGCGGTGGAAAACGGAAGGGCCGTGGCGGGTGCGCCAGTGTCGGTTGGTCCTCGGGGCCGCGCCAGTTGCTGAACAGGCTGGGACGGCGCGGGAGCGGTGTGAGGCGGGCCCGCGAGCATCAGTCCCCAGGCCATGCACGCAACCAACGTCAGGCCTCCGGCGGCTCGCATCCACCGGCCCTTGGGCCGCGGCTCTGGAGGGCTCGCTGGTTCCGTGCGCGGTTGCGTCTGGACCTCCGAGCGTATCCGGCGCCGCAGCCAGCGGCTCAGGCGATGGTGCTGAACCCGGGCCTCGCGCAGGGCCCGCGCCTGGAGGAGGGCTGCTTCCTCTCCCGGCGCCACGGGGCCCCAGGGGTCCTCTTCCTGTGTCGTGCGGGTCGCCGTGGAGGGCCCCTCGTACCAGCCGAACAGCGGGACGTCCCAATCCGGTCCGCCGTGGGCCTGGGCGTGTTGGACTTCCCGAGCGAGGTACCCCGCGCCGCGCGGCCGGGCCTCGGGGGCGAACGCGAGCAGTCTCTCAATCCAGCGCGCGAGCGGCTCGGGCACACGCGGGTTGAGGGCTCTCACGGTGGCGGAGATCGCTGGGGCGTGAGCCTTGTCCAGGACGAGCGGCGGATATTGCTCAACCACCAAGCGGTAGAAGGTGACGCCCACCGAGTACAGCTCGTCCTCCACCGTGTAGGGGTAGTGCTCGGAGCAGGCGGTCTGCCGGGGAGCCCTCATGCTCCAGAGGATGGCCTGGGGACTGCGATAGGGCCCGGTCCCGGGCGGCAGTCGCGCGGCGGAGGTGATGGGGGCGGCGCGGGGATGCCAGCCCGCGCCCCAGTCCAGCACAACCAGCCTTCCGTGTTCCTCGACGCGGAGGTTCTCCCCCTTGAAGTCGCGGTGAAGCACCTGTCTGCGATGCGCGGCGTCCAAGGCCCACGCGGCCTGCGCCAGCAGACTGGCGACGTGCCGCGCCGTCGGATTTCGCGCCCGAGACCAGTCGTACAGCGTGCGGCCGCGCACATGCTCCATCACGAGGTAGGGATAGGCGGTGGCCCCGGCGCGCCAGGTCCCCGTTGCTTGCAGCCGCACCACGCCAGGGTGGCGGAGCAGGCGAAGCGTCCGTGCCTCGCGCTGGAAGCGGGGGTCGTCGGGGGCATGGGCCAGCTTGAGCGCGTAGCTGCGGCCTTCGGGGCGCGAGCGCACTTCATACACCGTGCCGTTGCCACCGCCTCCGATGCGGCGCTCCACGCGCCAGCGCTCCACGCGGGTGCCAACAGGCAAGGCCTGTGGGGACAGCACGAGGGGGCCTGGGGAAGATGCGTTCGACTCCAGTCGCATGGCGAGTTCCTTCGAGACTGTCGTGCACGTCTACGGTTTCAGTCGCGCCCATCGCGCACCGCGGCGCCGGCCAGTGTCCCAAAGCTCCAGCGCGTAGGCGGCTGGCGGGCGCGAAGGGACGGGCCACTGCACGACGGCGACCGCGCTCTGGCCAGGCAACAGACGCGGTTCTTTCAGCAACAGGGGCAGCTCCATCGGCTCGTCTGTTGGCTGCCCGTTCGAGTCCAGCGAGGTCAGCCGCGCGATGCCCGGTTGCCAGGGCACATCGCCTGGTGGGTTTTCCAGCTTCACCGCGACCGCCACCCACGACCCGGAGCGATAGCTATTAAGCTGGCGGACCTTGAGTTCCGCTTCGCTGGCTGGGGCATCCAGCCATGTTTCGAGAACCCCCGTGATGCCGATGGCGCCGGAGAGGATGGCGCCCGCGAGGCCCGGGTGTGGCGCCTGCCGGCGAGCCGTGGCCAGCCGGGCCTCCAGCAATGCGTTGCGCTCACGCAGCGCCACCAGCTCGGCCTCCAGTTGCGCCACGGTGGCGGGGTGGCGCCGGACGTCGACGACCGAGTCCACCACGTTGGCCTCGGTGGTCAGCTCCAGGACCAGCCGTTGTGGCGCGGCCGCGTCCGTGAAGCGCAGCACCAGCGGCGGGACGCCCTGCGCGGGCATGACGACGGTGGGCTGAAGCAGCAGATGCGTCCCCGTGACGTCCAGCCGGGAGAACAGCCCGCGCAGGGCCTCGGGCAGCTCACCTTCCAGCACGGCGCCCGAGTCGAGCAGCACCGTGGTCACCACGCCGGGCGCCAGCCGGAGCCGCTGGACGGGCTCACCCGCGCCCGCGCTCAGGACCAGGGCCCGCTCGATGCGCCGCCAGCGCTTCGTGTTCGGTGTCTGGGCCACCGCCGCCGTGCCCAGCAGGAGCACCACCGCCGCCATCACCAACGAGCCAGGGGGGAACACGCAGGGGCAACCTCCAGGGTTCTAACCTACTCGACGGGGATGACACGGCGGGACGCTCGAACGGGCGCGCAGCTCCCGAGTTCTTCGCGCGAGCGCGTGTCTGCGTCTGGCACCTCGGAATGGGTGATGTCTACCTGAAAGGTAGTCAGAGCGGCGCAGGATGTCCGGTGCCCTGGGGACGCACCACCGCCACGCGCCGGAAGAAAAAGCACCGGGTCCGCGATGGGGTGCGCCGCGTGTTGGCGTCTTCCTCTTCGAGCGACGCCTTTCCATACCTCCGGGGAGGTATCCACCCCCGTTCATGGCGCCGCTATGAGGGAGCGTCATGGGAGAGCAGAGCGCGTCTCGCCTGGAGGGCGACCGCTATCAGCACCTGCTGAGCTGGTACGAGTTGCTCCGGCTGCTCGATGCGGGCAGCCCCTTCGCTCACGGCTACGTCGAGCACCCGGAGGCGGGCTCGGCGGATGACGTGACGCTGCACGCCCGGCCCGGGGCGGGGGCGGGCAGTCGCTATATGCAGGTGAAGTGGCACGTCGACCACCGGGAGACCTACTCGGTGGCGGGGCTGGTGGCGCCGCCTCGGGTGGGGCGCTCCTTGCTGGGCAAGCTGCTGGAGAGCTGGTTGTCGCTGCGGCCGCAGGGGCCCGTCGAAATCTGGCTGTTGAGCAACTGGGCGTCGGCGGAGGACCTGGGCCGCTATCTGCATGGGAGAGACCACTGCTTCACCGAGGCGTTCTTCGCGCAGCCAGCGCGAGGCGCCCTGAAGCGGCACTGGGCGGAGTGGCAGCAGCGGCTGGGCGTCCCGGCCGAGACGCTGCGGGCGTTCTGCAAGGACCTGCGCTTGCGGCTCGGCGTGGGGGGCATCGCGGATGTGGAGGAGCAGGTGGACGACCGGATGGGGCGGCTGGGCCTGCGCATGGGACGGCAGCCGCGCGCCATCGCGGTGGATGGGCTCCGGGAGTGGATTGAGGTCGGCGGCGGCAGGAAGCACGTCACGGCGGAGTCGCTGCGGGAGGCCCTGCGCGAGTGGGGGCTGGTGGCCTCCCGCGAGGACGCGCCCGAGGTGAGCCTGTGGATTCACGGGTGGGCGCGGCGGGTGTGGGAGCGGCCGCCCACCGAGGAGCTGGACTGGACGCCTCACTTCGACCGCGACACTCGGAAGGTCCCGTCGGAGGCGGCATGGCGGGACGTGCTGCTGCCTTCGTTGCTGGCCGCGAAGCAGCGGCTGTCACGGCGGCCAGACGGCGCGTTGATTGACCTGCGCGGCAAGCTGCCGCTGAGCACGGTGCTGGCGGTGGGCTTCCACCTCCCGGAGGTGGGCGGCTACCGCTTCCGCGTCGAGCAGCCCACGCGGGGAGAGACCTTCCTGTGGCGCTCGGACACGAAGCCGTCCGAGCGCCGGCTGCGAGTCACCGGTCATGAGGGCAAAGCGGACGCCACGGGGCTGCTGGTGGTGTTCCAGTTGACGGGGGACGCGCGCGCGGACATGGAGCGCTTCATGGCCGAGCGGCCAGGGCACTTCCGCGCCGTGCTCTACCTGGAGCCGGAGGACGGGCCCCATGACGGCGCCGTCGGCTCGGATGCGGACGCGGTGGCGTTCGCGGTGCAAGCGCGTGAACAGCTCCGGCGCGCACGCAACGAGCTGCGCACCGGCGTCACCCACCTCATCCTCTATGCCCCCGCGGCGTGCTGCCTGTTCCTGGGGCAGCGGCTCAACGCCGTGGGCCCCGTGGTTGCCTACGAGCGCACCGGGGCTGGTGGCTATGCGCCCGCGCTCACGTTGGAGACGGGGTGAGCTTTGGGGGCATTGCAAGGTTCAAATGGAGACGAGGACATGCGCCTGGATGCATTGGCGATTGGAGGTTCTTATATGCATAACGGTAGTCGACCTGCGCATGTTGGTGTCAGCTCAGGTCAGGAGCGTGCAGGTGTCACTTCAGAAGTCGAAGCATGGGGTGCTGGAGCGGCTTGCGTTGGTTTTTCGAATTGTTTCACTCGCTCTGATTGTGGCGAAAACGCTGGTTGAGCTGGTGGATGTGACGCTGATCTGACGCCGTGGCTGGCTCGCAGGGTTCTCGCGGTGACGACCGGTGTTGTTTGCGCCGGTGTTGAGCAATTGGTGTCTGCTCAGGTCGAGCTTAGGCGATTGTTTTGCTGGGATGCCGAGAGGCGTTGGATGTGTTGTTTTACTTAGGTGGGGAAATCCAATGGCGTTAATTGACCTGCTGTTCCCCGTGCAGGGCGGCCCGGTGCCGCTCGACCACGCATATCTCCTGTTCGCCGCGCTCTCCCGCCACATCCCCGCGCTCCACGAGCGCTCGGACCTGGGCGTGTTCTCGCTTCGCGGCGTGAGCAACACGCGGGAGCTGCTCTACCTGGGACGAGGCACGCTGCGCCTGCGGTGCCCTGTCGAGGCCGTGGCCACGCTGTTGCCGCTGGTGAGCGCGCCGCTGGAGGTCGCGGGGAGGCGTCTGTCCCTGGGGGCCCCATCGCTGTATGCGCTGGAGCCCGTGCCGTCGCTGGCCGCGCGGTTGGTCACCTTCAAGCACGCGATGGACGAGCCTGCATTCATCGCGGCGGCCTCCCGCGCGCTGGAGGCGCTCGGTGTCCAGGCCACGCTGACGGTCGGGCGTCGGCGCATCGTGCGCATCGCGGACAAGAAGGTCGTGGGCTTCGCGCTCGACCTCCATGGCTTGTCGGCCGAGCACTCGCTCCGCGTGCAGGAGCGAGGCTTGGGCGGTCGCCGGCACATGGGCTGTGGCCTCTTCCTCCCGCCCGGCCGCGCGGCGCTCGCCCAGGCCCGAGGGCGGGCCGCGTGAAACGGCTGCTGGCGAAGAGCACGGCCACGCCCGACAGGCCCGAGGGCGAGGCCACGCTGCTGGGGCACACCGCCCTGGTGCTGTCAGCCGCCCGCCGGCTGCTGGAGCACCGGGGGCGCGCGTCGCTCCTGGCCGCGGGGCTGGACCCGGCGCTGGAGCCCCGGCTGCGGCGCATCGTCCTGCTCGCCGCCGCGCTCCATGACCTGGGCAAGTGCAGCGAGCACTTCCAGTCCATGCTGCGCCGCAAGCGTGACGCGCCGCAGTGGGTTCGCCACGAAGCGCTCTCGCTGTGGCTCTGCTGGCCGGGACAGCCGCTCTCCGCGTGGCTCCTGCGGGACGTGAGCGAGCTGGACCTGGGCCTGGCGCTGGTCTGCGTGGCCGCCCATCACCGCAAGTTCCAGGCAGACGCCTTCGCGCCCGAGGACGCCGGCGCGGGGCTGACGGTGGAGCTCCTGGTCCAGCACGAAGACTTCACCCGGACGCTGGCGCGAATCGCCGAGGAGCTGTCGCTCTCCGCCCCTCCGGTGTTCACCGCGCCCCTCCTGCTCCGCGCCACGCGGACGGCGCACCCGCGTGACCAGCTCCAGGCGTGGCAGGAGGACTTCGAGCGGACCATCCCCGCCAGCGCCATGGACGCGCGGCTCCTGGCCGTGTGCAAGGCGCTGGTGCTCGCGGCCGACGTGGCGGGCTCGGCGCTGCCTCGGAGCGGGGAGCGGCAGGACTGGGTGGACCGCCAGCTCACCGCGCCTCATCCCGGCGAGGCCCTGCTCGCCGTGGTCGAGCGTCGCCTCGCGGGCCGAATGCCCAGGCCGTTCCAGGAGGCCGTGGCCCGCTGCGCCGCGCCGCTGACGCTGGTCCGAGCGGGCTGTGGCAGTGGCAAGACGGCCGCCGCGTACCTCTGGGCCGCGCGCCAGCACCCCGGCCGTCCGTTGTGGCTCACGTACCCAACCATGGGCACGGCCACGGAGGGCTTCCGGGACTACCTCCACGGCGCGGACGTGGATGCCCGGTTGCAGCACTCCCGGGCGGAGGTGGACTTCGACATCTTCGGCCTCCGGGACGGCGCGGCGCGGGAGCTGGGCTCCCGGGAGCAGGACCGCCTGGACGCGCTCCGCTCCTGGGGCGTGGACGCGATGAGCTGCACGGCCGACACGGTGCTGGGGCTCGTCCAGAGCCAGCGGCAGGGGCTCTACGCCTGGCCCGCGCTGTGCGCGGCCTGCGTCGTCTTCGACGAAGTCCATGCCTACGATGACCGGCTCTTCGGCTGCCTGCTGCGCTTCCTGGAGGCCCTGCCAGGAATCCCCGCGCTGTTGATGACCGCCAGCCTCCCCGCCGCGCGGCTCGGTGCGCTGCGCGAGGTGTGCGAGCGCGTCCACGGCCAGCGCCTCGCGGAGGTCGATGGGCCGGAGGACCTGGAGGCCCTGCCGCGCTACCAGCGGTTGGACGTCGCGGAGCCGTGGGCGCTGGTGGCGCGGTGCTTGGAGGGGAACGGCAAGGTGCTGTGGGTCAGCAATACGGTGGAGCGCTGCATGCGGACCGCCGAGGTCGCGACGTCGCATGGCGCTCACGCGCTGCTGTACCACAGCCGCTTCCGCTACGCGGACCGCGTCCACCGCCATGGGGACGTCATCGAGACCTTCGCCACGCCGGACCGCGCGGTGTTCGCATCGACGACGCAGGTCGCGGAGATGAGCCTGGACCTGTCGGCGGACCTGCTCGTCACGGACCTGGCGCCCATCGCCGCGCTCATCCAGCGCCTGGGGCGGCTCAATCGCCGGAGCACGCCGGAGCGGCCCGGCCCCGTGCGGCCGTTCGTGGTGCTCCCCTTCGATGGGCCGCCCTATGGCGCGCCGGACCTGCGCGAGGCGCGTGCCTGGTTGGAGCGTCTGGGAACGGACCCGTTGAGCCAGCAGGACCTGGTGGACGCCTGGTCGCCGTCCACGGTGGCGTCACCGCGACGGGCGTCCAGCACCTGGCTGGATGGTCGCTTCGACACCTGGCCCGCGCCGTGCCGCGATGGGAGCCCCAGCCTCACGGTCCTCCTGGAGAAGGACGCGGAGGACGTCCGGACAGGCGCGGTGAGCGCTCACAAGGTCACCTTGCCCATGAACCTCCCGCCGGACTCCTTCCGCTGGCGAGCGTGGCCGCGCGCGGGCCGGCTGCCGTACCCCATCCCTCCGGCGCACCTGCTGGAGTACGACGAACTGCGAGGTGCGCGATGGCGAAAGCCGTGAGCTCGCGGAAGAAGGCGCTGCCTGCGCCGCTCACCGTCCGGTTGTATGCGCCGGGGATGACGCCGTTGCTGCGCGCGGGCGCGGGTGGGCTGGCGGCGTCCCTCCGCGCCATCCTTGGCGATGCCGCTCCCTGGCCAGCGCCCGTTCCGTTGGGGCCCGGGACGGCGACGGTGGCGCCGGAGGCCATCCACCTGGATTGGGGCGGCGAGCCGCCGGAGGCCACGCTCCGGGCGCTGTTCGGCGCGTCGTTCCAGGTGAGGCAGGGCTTCATCGACCTGCCGGGCACGCGCGCTCCCGGTGCGCCGGAGCCGCCGCCCGCGCTGGCCGCCGCGCTGCACGACGCGCTCAAGGTGACGTTCCTCCAGCATGGCAAGTCGACGCAGGGGGGCGCGCGCAGGCGAGTCACCTTCGAGGTGGACGCGCAGCCCGTCGTCGTCGAGTCCCAGGGCTACGAGTCCTTCGTCCACCAGACGGCCTGGCGGGATGTGCTCAAGGCGCTGGAGTCGGGTACGACGTCGCTGGCGAGCTGGGCATACCCCGGCGCGGCGGAGCGGCACCTCGGCGTTCGTGTCACGAAGGTGGAGTACACGGCGGCGGAGGCGCTCTGCGCGTGCTTCGCGCTGGTGGGGTGTGTCTCCTACAAGCTGCCGCAGCTCCGGGGCGGCGCCTTCGTGGCGCTGGCCCCCACGGACCTGGTCCGCTTCGCGGAGCTGCGCCCCAGGCTGACGCCCATGCGGCTGCATGACGTGGCGGTGGCGGGGGCCGCGGACGCGGTGCTCGCCGCGCAACTGGTGCTGGCGCAGGAGTCGGGGAAGCGACGGCTGGGCGCGGTGCTGGGGACCACCGAGGCCGTGGCGCTGCGGCAGATGCCGTGGAACGCGCAGCAGAAGATTCGCGGCGCGGTGGTGCGGCAGGACGCCGTGCGCGAGGCCGTGCTGGACCGCTACGAGGCCGCCGCCGCCGCGCTCCCCCACACGCTGCGCGTCCGGAAGCCCGAGGGCAAGGCGAAGGGCGATGCGGGCTACTTCATCGCGACCAGCGCGCTGCGCGCCTTCATCACGGAGAACCTCGCGGCCGCGCGTCCCTGGTACGCGGGCTTCGCCACGGCGACGACGGCGGAGGGGCGCTTCATTCACACCTACCGCGACCGGGACAACCTGGGCGCACTGCTGTGGCACGAAAGGAAGGGGCTCACCACCATGCATTCGTATCTGGGAGATGCCGAGCAGTGGCTCGTCCAGAGCGTCCACCTCGCACTGCGTGCCCGGTTCAGGAGCATCTACAAGGACACCGAACACAGTCCGAAGGCCACGCGCTCCAACCGGCTCAAGGGGGAGCGTGAGCGGCTGCGGTTGGGCTTTGCCGGCGCGAAGACGCCGGAGCAGGTGCGCGCGGCGCTGGCGGACCTGTGGAGCCGGGCAGGCAGCAACAGCGAACTCCAGGAGCACTGGCGGGAGGTCCTGCCGTTGCTGGGCCCTGAGCGGTGGCGCGAGGCCCGTGACCTCGCGCTGGTGGCGCTGGCCAGTTACCAGAGCCAGGGCCCCGAGGCGGCGGAGTTGGAGTCTGCGGACGATGAGTCCGCCGCGGATGAGCAGTCTTGAGCTAGCGACACGTTCTTGGAGTCACGTCATGAGCCTTCACGTCTTCGCCGCCTTCGTCACGCCGCTGGGAACCGCCGCCAACAACCGGGGCCTCACCGAGGGGAACATCACCAGCCTCCAGAAGCTGGTGTGGAACGGCCAGGTCCACACCACCGTCTCCGCCGAGTCCATCCGCTTCGCCCTGCGGCGGCGCTTGAATGCGCTGGAGCCGTGCAACCGCACCTATGACGACGCGCTGCGCGCCAACGAATGGAAGGACAAGGACTTCAGCGCCTGGGCCGCGAAGTCGAAGGAGAAGACATACATCGATGATGACCTGCTGGGCTTCATGGCCGCGGAGGGCGCGAAGCAGGAAGGCGACAAGGGCACCGCGAAGGTCCGCCGCGCGGTGCTGGAGGTGTCCCGGGCGGTGAGCCTCACGCCGTGGTCCGGGGACGTCACCTTCAACGCCGCGAGCCCGGGGGCCACGCCCTCCGCGCAGAAGAAGGGGAGCAACCCCGTCCCCTACGGCACGGAGATGCACGCGACGCGCTACCAGTATGGCGTGGCGTTGACGCCGGACGCGCTCCGGGTCCCCGCCCGCGCGGTGACCGCGTTGAACCAGCTCTGCGCGTTGGGGCCCGTCGCTGGCAACCATGGCCGCTTCCTCTTCGACTTCAGTCCGGAGTCGGTCGTCTTCCGGCTCACGCAGGAGGCCGCGCCGCGCATCCTGTACGCCTTCGAGCCGTCCTCCCGACCGGGCGGCGTGGAGCTCGCCGCGTTGCTGCGCAAGGTGAAGAGCGGGGACGTCCCCGCGAAGGAGTTGGTGTTGGGCGGTCAGGCGGTGGAGGGGCTGAGCGCCGAGGAGCGAGAGGTCCTGTCGGGCGCGGAGCTGCACGCGGGCGTGGTCGCCGCCTGCCGCGCGGCGTGCAAGCGGATGGAGGCGGGGAAGAGGTGATCGCGCTCGAACTGTCCGTGCCCGTGGCGTGCTGGCGCAAGGGGCGGGCGCGCGAGCTGGTGGAGACGGAGGTCCTGCCGCCTCCCGCGACGTGCTACGGCGCGTTGTTGTCGCTCGTCGGCGAGCAGGACCGGGAGCGGCACCGGGGCTGCCGGGTGACGGCGGGGGTGCTGAACGCGCCCGTCATCAGCACGGTGCTGCGCACCTTCTGGCGCTCGAAGAACCTGAAGGTCGCCAAGGGGAATGACGAGAACGCCGCGCCGGACCAGCAGCAACTCGTCATCGAAGCGCGGCTGGTGGTGTGGTGTGACAGCGGGGAGGAGGTTGACTCCCGGGAGTCGCTGGAGGTCCGTGTCATCCGGGCGATGCTCGAGCCTGGCACGGTGACGCGGAGCGGGGCGTGGTCCTTGGGTGAGTCCACGCACCTCATCAACGACGCACACCTGCTGCCAGCGGGGCGCCCACCCGCGAGCTGCAGGACCTTCCTGGTCGCGCCAGCGGGTGCCCTCACCCTGCCGGTCTGGGTGGACCATGTGGGCACTCGCGGCTCCCGCTACGCGGTGGGGCTGCTCGAAGACGTCCTGGAGGCGCCCGCGGTCCAGCGGCTCCCGCGGATTCCGCTCGCGGAGGGCGCTGGGTAGTTGTCTGTCGTTGTCGCGAAGTCGGGGGCGGGGGGCCCCCAAGGCATGAACGTACCTGTCACGAGTCCGAAGCCCGATGTCGCCGAGCCGTCCATCCGCACGCACGCATTGCACGCGCTGGCGTACTGCGAGCGGCTCTTCTACCTGGAAGAGGTGGAGGAGCTGCGCGTGGCCGACGCCTCCGTGTTCGCGGGGCGGCGGCTGCACGTCCAGCTTCAAGAGGAAGGAGAGCGCGTCGAACTGGAGCTGGCCAGCGAGGCCCTGGGGCTTCATGGTCGGGTGGATGCGCTGAGGACGCGCGAGGGCACCCTGGTCGTCCACGAGCACAAGCGCGGGCGTCACGCGCCTGGCCGGGACGCACCGGAGGCCTGGCCGAGCGACCGGCTCCAGGCGGGGGCCTACGCGCTCCTGGTGGAGGAGCGCTTCCCGGGGACGCCCGTGGAGTGCCGGGTCCGGTACCACCAGACGGACACGACGGTGTCTTTTCCGTTGGACGCGGCGCTGCGGCGCGACGTGGCGGCGGCGGTGTCGCGGGCCCGGCTGTTGCGCGCGTCACGGGAACGTCCGCCGGTGACGCCGGAGGAGCGCAAGTGCGCGAAGTGCTCGCTGGCGCCCGTGTGTCTCCCGGAGGAGGAGCGGAGCGGCGCTGGCGAGGAGCGGCCTCGGCTGTTCCCGGAGGACGACGTGCGGTTGGTGCTGCACGTCACGACGCCTGGGGCGCGGGTGGGGAAGTCGTCGGAGCAACTGGTGGTGACGCCTCCAGACGGGGAGGGCGAGCCGACCCGGCAGCCAGGGCGAATGGTGTCGGCGCTCATCGCGCACGGGGCGGTGCAGGTGAGCGCGCAGGCGCTGGCGTACTGCGTGGAGAACGACATCGGCGTGCACTGGTTCACGTCCGGGGGGCGGTACCTGGGCGGGTTGACTGGCGGGGCGGGGAGCGTCCACCGGCGGCTGCGGCAGTTCGAGGCGCTCCGGCAGGAGGCGGTGTGCCTGGGGCTCGCCCGGCGCCTGGTGGCGGCGAAGCTGGAGGGGCAGCTCCGCTTCCTGATGCGCGCCTCGCGCGGTGACACGGAGTCGCGTAAGGTGTTGGCCTCGGCGGTGCGGGACCTCCGGGAGTTGTTGCCGAAGTGCGCGGAGGCGCCGTCGTTGGAGGTGCTCCTGGGGCTGGAGGGGGCGGGCGCGGCGCGGTACTTCGGGGCGCTGCCGTACCTGCAAGGCGAGGACGTGGACGCGCGGCTGCGCTTCGATGGCCGCAACCGGCGGCCCCCGAGGGACCGGTTCAACGCGGCGCTCGGCTTCCTGTACGGGCTGGTCCACCGGGAGGTGGAGGCGGCCATCCGGGCGGTGGGGCTGGACGTGGCGTTTGGCTTCTACCACCAGCCTCGGGGCTCGGCGGGGCCGCTGGGCCTGGACGTGATGGAGCTGTTCCGGGTGCCGCTGGCGGACATGCCGCTGGTGGCCTCGGTGAACCGGCGGGCGTGGGACGCGGACGCGGACTTCGAGGTGACGTCCGAGCACGTCTGGCTCAGCAAGACGGGGCGGGCGAAGGCCATCGAGCTGTACGAGCGGCGCAAGCGGGAGACGTGGAAGCACAACGTGCTGGGGTACTCGCTCAGCTACGCGCGGCTGGTGGAGCTGGAGGTCCGGCTGCTGGAGAAGGAGTGGACCGGCAAGCCAGGGCTGTTCGCGACGTTCCGCTTGAGGTGAGCCATGGCCGAGCCGAGGCGTTGGTATCTGATTACCTATGACATCCGCGACCCGAAGCGGTGGCGGAAGGTGCATGGCCTGCTGAAGGGCTATGGGGAGTGGTTGCAGCTCTCCGTCTTCCGTTGCTCGCTGACGGACCGGGACCGGGAGAAGCTGCGCTGGGAGCTGTCGCGGCGGATGGACGCCGTGGATACGTTGCTGGTGATTGGCCTGTGCGGCGGGTGCGTGGAGCGCGTGCGCGCCATCAACGCGAAGGAGGACTGGCCGGAGGAGCCCGCACCGTTCAAGGTGCTGTAGGGTTGGCGACAATCAAGCACCTCGCCGTGGCGGCGGCCCGCGACGGCGAAACGGGCGAAATCGCCTGTGAGTTCATGGGGTTGAGGCTCTTTGACAGGTGAATAGGTGCATGATCGATGAAAGCCGAGTGTTCTCATGGGGTTGGCGATTCTGGGTAGGGTCTGGAGCAGCCAACCTGGAGGAGGGAGGGGGAGGTGCTTGAAAAGGGGCTTGTAAGGTGCCGGAATTGCTGGGAGATTCAGGCGGGCTGTCCCGCTCGCCGTGATGCCGAAAGGCGTTGAGCACCTGTTCCTGCGGCGACGCCTGCCGCCACGCACCACGGTCCCGCTCGCCGTGATGCCGAAAGGCGTTGAGCACTTCGTCACCCCGTTGTTGACGTTGTTGGTGACGCCGGTCCCGCTCGCCGTGATGCCGAAAGGCGTTGAGCACCTGACGGCGACGGGCGACGCGGGCACGGTGTTGCCGTCCCGCTCGCCGTGATGCCGAAAGGCGTTGAGCACCTGGGCGGGTCGGACCTCGCGGCCCTCGTGGGGTTGTCCCGCTCGCCGTGATGCCGAAAGGCGTTGAGCACTGAATCTAAAGGCACAATAGTATGCGATAGCCGGTCCCGCTCGCCGTGATGCCGAAAGGCGTTGAGCACGTGAGGACGCCTGAAATCGTCACCCAGCCGCGATGTCCCGCTCGCCGTGATGCCGAAAGGCGTTGAGCACTCGGCAGGGTCGATCCAGGACTCGAAAAGGCGGATGGGTCCCGCTCGCCGTGATGCCGAAAGGCGTTGAGCACACATCCGTGTCCGGCGATTCACCGCCATCGGGAAGTTGTCCCGCTCGCCGTGATGCCGAAAGGCGTTGAGCACCTGCCCGGAAGCGCCGATGATGCGTAGCGCCTGTCCCGCTCGCCGTGATGCCGAAAGGCGTTGAGCACGTAGTATAGTGCCGGAGAGACTCTGAGCCGTCCCCTCATTCGAATCAAATGAAGCCGAATGCCTCGCGGAAGACGGCCTGCTCGCGGATGAGCTCGGCGAATTTCTCCATGAGGGGGCGGAGCCACTCCTCTCGCATGTTGGCGAGGGCGCCGTAGTAGATGATGCCTTGCCGAAAGAGAGAGTACTCGCGCGTCTTACGGGTGTCGGCGCGGAACTTCCTGTCGAGCCCCGTCGCTTCGCCCGCAGCGCCGAGCAGCGTCAGCAGCGCCATGGCGAAGGCGGACAGCAGCAACAGTCTGTCGCGGCGCTCGCAGGTGCCGATAGCGATGGCGGACAGGCCCATGCCGAAGCGCAAGTCCTTGATGTCCCGGTGCGTCTCCTCGCAGGTGAAGCGACGTCCGTAGGCCTTCACCAACTCGGTGGCAGTGGCTTCCTTGCTGCTGGCCGCCAGAAACCAGGCCTCTTTCATTCCCTTCTGGTGCACGCAGACGACGGCACCCACGCCGAAACGGGCCTGGGTGACGCGCGCTCCGCGCAGCAACTTCGGACGGCCCGTCGGGGGCACCCACTCCTTCGCCTTGTGCACCTCCCCTCCGGCACTTTCGACGTGCACGACGCCACGAAAGCGAATGACGTAGCCGAAGCTGAGTCTGTCCAGCAATTCATACAGGGCGACGTCTCCGAATCCTCGGTCCGCGAGCACCGTCACCTCCACGTCGGAGGGCAGCACCTGGTGCAATCGCTCCAGCAACGCGTCCTCATGGGCATTGCGCTGCCCGGCCAACTCGCTCTTGGGCACCGTCTTCCACAGCAACGGCGTGGCGCGGCCGTGGCGGGTGACAAGCTGGATGGCGACCGTGGTGTGGTCGTCCGACTCGAAGTCCGTCCAGTCAATGGTGACTGTCACCGCTTTGCGCTCGGCCACCACGAAGGGCACCCACTGCGCGAACAGTCGCCACACGTCGACGCCAGAGTTGGACAGCAGTCGGTCCACCTGCTTGATGGCGTGCTTGCCTTCCAACCCCCGCGCCTGGGAGAGCGCCAGTCCGATGGCCCTCACCGAGAGGCTGGCGGCGTGCACGGCGCCCAAGGTGGCATTGGACAGCGACAGCACACGCTTAGCATGGGTGTCCGGGCCGACGGCTTCCTCAATGAACCGATGCACCTCGGCGTGCGTTATGGATTTCGACATGCTCCGCACGATGCAGGACAACCTCTGGCGCCGAAAAGCGCGCGCCTCACTGCCGCTTCCCGCGCTGCTCCGGCACCAGCCAACCGCTGGGGACGGCCCTTGACGCTCGGCTCAAATGAGGGGACGACTCAGGGAGAGACTATGAACCAATTCCGGTCCCGCTCGCCGTGATGCCGAAAGGCGTTGAGCACCAACAAACACTTACAAATATCCTCGGCATCGTGTCCCGCTCGCCGTGATGCCGAAAGGCGTTGAGCACACATGCGGATTCGTCGCGCCCCACTACCGGAGAAGTGGTCCCGCTCGCCGTGATGCCGAAAGGCGTTGAGCACCTGCTGCGCCAGTACCGATCTGAATTGTGGTGTGTCCCGCTCGCCGTGATGCCGAAAGGCGTTGAGCACAGGGATTCCTCTCTGCTTCAGGGCCTGACGAAGATGCTGTCCCGCTCGCCGTGATGCCGAAAGGCGTTGAGCACTCCCCCCCGAGGTGAACTGAATCGACTGCGCCCCGTCCCGCTCGCCGTGATGCCGAAAGGCGTTGAGCACGTGACAGACCCGATGCCGCCTCGCGCGCCATGCGGTCCCGCTCGCCGTGATGCCGAAAGGCGTTGAGCACGCGTAGCGGGCGCGCAGCTCACCCACGTCCATCTCGTCCCGCTCGCCGTGATGCCGAAAGGCGTTGAGCACCTCTCTCAGTCCACCATCTCGTAACCAGCGCCCTCGTCCCGCTCGCCGTGATGCCGAAAGGCGTTGAGCACCGGCTGTCCAGTCGCTGGGCGAGTACGACGGACAGGGTCCCGCTCGCCGTGATGCCGAAAGGCGTTGAGCACCGTCCAGCAGGAAGTGCAGTCTGAGACGACACAGTGAGGTCCCGCTCGCCGTGATGCCGAAAGGCGTTGAGCACCTGTCGCCGTACTTCTCGTGCCGGAAGCCGAGCAACGTCCCGCTCGCCGTGATGCCGAAAGGCGTTGAGCACGGCTTCCTCCCGGGTGCTGTAGCGGTCAGCCTCGTCCCGCTCGCCGTGATGCCGAAAGGCGTTGAGCACACTCCCTGGTGTCCATCTCTGGTGGCGGCGACGGGTCCCGCTCGCCGTGATGCCGAAAGGCGTTGAGCACTCGTATCCGCCCTTGGTCGTTCTATTCACCGGCATAGTCCCGCTCGCCGTGATGCCGAAAGGCGTTGAGCACATGACGTCATGGAAATCACGCTCTACCCCTCTCAGTCCCGCTCGCCGTGATGCCGAAAGGCGTTGAGCACCTTCACCGGGGCGCTCACCGGGCACCTCCAGTGGTCCCGCTCGCCGTGATGCCGAAAGGCGTTGAGCACTCGACCACCAGCGTCTCCACCGCCTGCCGCGCCCGGTCCCGCTCGCCGTGATGCCGAAAGGCGTTGAGCACACGCGCTCGCGCAGCGGGACGCGGCGCTGGAGTTGAGGTCCCGCTCGCCGTGATGCCGAAAGGCGTTGAGCACAGCCATTGGAGATCTCCCTGTTGCGAAGTGAGACCCGTCCCGCTCGCCGTGATGCCGAAAGGCGTTGAGCACTCCCCTGGGCGGAGGACGAGGAGGTGGTGAAGCGTCCCGCTCGCCGTGATGCCGAAAGGCGTTGAGCACCCTTCGCCTCCGCCCGAGTCACAGCGGGGCACCTGGTGCCGCGTCCCGCTCGCCGTGATGCCGAAAGGCGTTGAGCACCTGACGAGCGGGATGACGCGCTCGCGCAGCGGGACGTCCCGCTCGCCGTGATGCCGAAAGGCGTTGAGCACCCAATCGTCGCGCGCTGGATGCTGGAGCCGAACGCGGTCCCGCTCGCCGTGATGCCGAAAGGCGTTGAGCACCGCTGGATTTCTGTGCGCATCGCGTCCCGGTAGCAGCACGTCCCGCTCGCCGTGATGCCGAAAGGCGTTGAGCACGTACTTCGCTGGCAAGGAGGTGGCGTGGTTCGCCTAGTCCCGCTCGCCGTGATGCCGAAAGGCGTTGAGCACCTCAGTTTCCGCGCCCTGACGCCCTTGGCCTTCTTGTCCCGCTCGCCGTGATGCCGAAAGGCGTTGAGCACTAAATACAGCGACCGAGTTGACGTGTCGCGCGTGTCCCGCTCGCCGTGATGCCGAAAGGCGTTGAGCACACCGAACCGGCCGAGCTGTAACCAGTGAACCCAGTCCCGCTCGCCGTGATGCCGAAAGGCGTTGAGCACCTCCTCGGCCACCCGGAGGATCCCGAGGATGCGGTCGTCCCGCTCGCCGTGATGCCGAAAGGCGTTGAGCACGAAACGGAGCTGAAGCAAGCGCGCGCGCGTGAGCATGGTCCCGCTCGCCGTGATGCCGAAAGGCGTTGAGCACATGCCGAGGTTGAACGTCTGCGGCAGCAGCCACGGTCCCGCTCGCCGTGATGCCGAAAGGCGTTGAGCACCCGGCGTCCGCCTCGCAGTCGAGGACGACGCACCGTCCCGCTCGCCGTGATGCCGAAAGGCGTTGAGCACGTTTTCATGATGCCCATGAAGGGCCCGGTTTCGTGTCCCGCTCGCCGTGATGCCGAAAGGCGTTGAGCACCCCAGGTAGCGGTCGTAGAGGTCACCCTGCCCCAGGTCCCGCTCGCCGTGATGCCGAAAGGCGTTGAGCACGCCGAGAGGACCCAGCGGCGGTTCAGGCTCCATGGTCCCGCTCGCCGTGATGCCGAAAGGCGTTGAGCACAACTTCGTGCGGTTGGATGCGATGGGCTTGATGGAGTCCCGCTCGCCGTGATGCCGAAAGGCGTTGAGCACGTCGTTTCTCTCAGGTTTGAACGTGTAGAACGTGGTGTCCCGCTCGCCGTGATGCCGAAAGGCGTTGAGCACGAGGTGGGAGGCGTATGTCAGCCGTGGTCCTGGGGATGTCCCGCTCGCCGTGATGCCGAAAGGCGTTGAGCACATGCAGCGGCGCTGCCTGTCGAACGGCACCGCGCTGTCCCGCTCGCCGTGATGCCGAAAGGCGTTGAGCACCTGCTCGGCGGGTGCCCAGCCCATGGCAGTCGTAGGTCCCGCTCGCCGTGATGCCGAAAGGCGTTGAGCACACACCGTTTGTGCATACGTCGACCCTGAACCTAGTCCCGCTCGCCGTGATGCCGAAAGGCGTTGAGCACCTGTAGAAAATCTCGTTGACGAGGAGCGTGTTACCGTCCCGCTCGCCGTGATGCCGAAAGGCGTTGAGCACGCGGCGGGGCTGGCGAAGGCGATACGGGGCAACGTCCCGCTCGCCGTGATGCCGAAAGGCGTTGAGCACCATGGGCCGTGCGCCAGGCCCTGACTCGCCGCCGACGGTCCCGCTCGCCGTGATGCCGAAAGGCGTTGAGCACCGTGGGATGATGAACACATTGACCATCCGGTGTGGTCCCGCTCGCCGTGATGCCGAAAGGCGTTGAGCACATCTTTGAGGGGCTCGTGAGTACGGACCGGAGGATCGTCCCGCTCGCCGTGATGCCGAAAGGCGTTGAGCACACCATGGTTGATGCCGAGGCGATGGACCTGAGCGGTGTCCCACTCGCCGTGATGCCGAAAGGCGTTGAGCACCGCTTACTGGACGCCACCAGCAAGTCGTCGCGCAGCGTCCCGCTCGCCGTGATGCCGAAAGGCGTTGAGCACCACCACCCCCAGCGCGACGCCATGGTGGCGGAGGGTCCCGCTCGCCGTGATGCCGAAAGGCGTTGAGCACATGAGCGGAGATCGGCTGGAGGTTGTGGAGGATCCGGTCCCGCTCGCCGTGATGCCGAAAGGCGTTGAGCACTTGCAGTCCTTCACATGCACCGTGACAACTTCGCCAGGTCCCGCTCGCCGTGATGCCGAAAGGCGTTGAGCACATGAATGATCTATGAAGAGATGCACCACGTAACACTTGTCCCGCTCGCCGTGATGCCGAAAGGCGTTGAGCACACTTGCGCCACCATGGATAGCCGAAGTCGTAGCCCAGTCCCGCTCGCCGTGATGCCGAAAGGCGTTGAGCACACACGGTTTCCAGACGTTTGGAAAGTGGGCTCACAGTCCCGCTCGCCGTGATGCCGAAAGGCGTTGAGCACGTAGACCCGGAGCCCTCCGGCAGGCCGCCGGTTGCAACGGTCCCGCTCGCCGTGATGCCGAAAGGCGTTGAGCACGTCTCGGCGCCCTCTGCCATGGAGGTGATGACCTCCTCCAGTCCCGCTCGCCGTGATGCCGAAAGGCGTTGAGCACAAGGCGCGCACGCCCTTGCGGTGCGACACCTTCCAGTCCCGCTCGCCGTGATGCCGAAAGGCGTTGAGCACATGGTGGCGCCCAGTGGCTGTGCACCGACCGCACGTTGTCCCGCTCGCCGTGATGCCGAAAGGCGTTGAGCACCTATTCAACAAGCACCACGCGAACGACGCGGCTTGGTCCCGCTCGCCGTGATGCCGAAAGGCGTTGAGCACGCGACGTACCCCTTGCCGCACGGTGGGGTGTCCTGGTCCCGCTCGCCGTGATGCCGGAAGGCGTTGAGCACAATGATTCAGAGGCAGCCATCCTGGCCTTCGGGGTGTCCCGCTCGCCGTGATGCCGAAAGGCGTTGAGCACTCTCAAGCCCCTCTTGATGAGAGCGCCCGAACCGCCCGTCCATGGCTGCTTGGCTGCGCGCGTCCCGATCCGTGCCCACACTCACTGGTGGCATGGCATCCTCCGCTCCGTGTCATTCCTGTGTTGGGTAGTTCCAGGCTGTTTGCCGGGTCGGTGATACCGAAACCGAGTAGGACGGGCTGGTACCCGCCGTCGCCTGGATTTCCCTCGGGTTCTTCCTCCCGCCCCGTCCCACGGCGTGCCACCTCGAACCACGCTGGAGGGGGACACTGGGGACACATGGCGGCACCTCCATCGGCTCGCGGAACGATTGGAGAGTCAGGAGGTGACGGGCTACATGCGGCCAGCTCTGGCCAGCAACTCGCACACACGGCGGCCCTGCTCGACGTGCTCAGGGTTCCTCGCCGTCAGGCGCTCGGGTGTGAGGATGATCAGCGTGCCCTTGTCCTCAACTGGCTCGATGCGGACAGGAGCAGGCAGCGGTGGCACCATCCCCCGACGCCGCGACAGGTACGTGACCCAGCCTACGAACGCGCTCGACTTGGACGGTTCGCGCATCAACCTCCTGAAGCTATCGGAGGTGGCGACCGCCCAGTCAGGGTCCCAGGTCATAGCCATGCTCCGCACCGCTCCGGCCAGCACAGGAACGGCGCCCACCCGCTCTGCTTCCGGGCCAGTGCTGGGCAGGGTCAATACGCACGCATTGGAGACTGCCTCTGAGTAACACCCACAGAGAATCTGAAGTCCTGCCCTGTCGAACTTCCCACCGCCGTTGTCGAACCAGAGGGTGTACCCCAGTTGCTCGATGGCTGGCCCGCCACGCTCGCGGTTGACGCCGCGCCGGAATAAACCGGTGAGCGTGGGCACATCGGGCGGCATCAGTGGGTGCTTGCGCGCGTCCTTGGCTGACCGGGCAGGCTTGTACCAGTGAGCTAGCAGCGGGTCATGCGGGGCCAGGAGGTTGAGGAAGTTTGCCGCGCGCTGAGCGCACTCTTCGGGCGACTCCTTTCGAGGTCCCCAGTAGGCACCTGCATAGTAGCCCTCAGGCACAGGTCTCTCGGTCACAGGGGGCTCCACTCAGAGGGGAGGGGTGTGGACAACTCTGATCTCGCTGACCTGGTTGCGCTCGAAGAGCAACTCGATTGCCTCGGCCACCTTCGCCTCGGCCACATGCCATTCGATGGGGATGCCCATGCCACGCACACTTTCGATCTGCCGCTGTGCTTGCTTGACCATCTCCGCTGCCCCTGAGTTCGCGAACCAGAATCTAGGCTCGAGGCTGTCCTCGAACTTGTTGGCGTAGTTAGGCCCCTTTGCCTCCAGTAGCACGCCGTCCTTGAAGCCGTCGAACTTCACACCACCCTCTGCCGCACTCATACCGCCGACCCAGTATGCCTCGTCGGCGCCATGTCCCGTGATCTGCTCCTGATAGCGCCGGGCAGGCGGCTTCATGGACTCCTTCGCAGGACCCCACTGCCCAGGTCCCTTCGATGGCCCGGCGCCAGGCGCTGCCGTGTTGGCCCGGTGAAGGATGAGCGTGGCTCCAGGTCCACCGCCCAGAACAGCCGCCGCCCTTCCCACCGGCACCGCGACACGCTCAATCGCCAGCGCTCCCCGCGCGGACAGCGACAGCACCGGCACCGTTGCTTCGGCACCGGCCAGTGCCCCTGTAATCGTGCGCGTGGTACCCGTGGCGGTGCCCGTCGTCACGAGGAGGTTCGTGGCCAACTCCGCGATGGCCTGCACCTGCTCACCGCGCGTCATGTACCGGAAGCGCTCGAAGTATTCCGGGGACGATTCGATGAGCGCGGCCACTCCAGCGGGCAGATTCTTCAGTGAGGCGATGCTGTCCAGCGGGTAGGTGAAGAAGTGGCCGATGGAGAGCGCCAGCTTCACGAAGGCCGCTTCGGCTCCGTCCAGGGTGCGGCCCACGTAGTCTGCGTCGTCGTAAACCTCCACGAACACCGAGCCCTCGACAGGAGCCAGCCGTTCGTCCGCGAGCTGGAAGACGAAGCCGTTGCTCACGTAGAAGCGCCCCAGCTCGAAGGGGCCCGCACGGAAGGCACCGTCCCTCCACTCCACGGGCGCGGCCTTCTGCTGCGTGCGGCCGGTGCGCGTCCAGGCCAGGTACCCGTCAGGCCGTAGCACCGCCACCCGGGCGAAGCGTTCCACGCGGCGCAGCAGCTCGTCTCGGGACACCTCGCCTTCCTCCAGCACCTCGCGCAGCAGATAGCCCACGGCCATTCGCGGCGGGAAGGTGCCGAGCGTCACCGGCCTACGGAGCAGCACCCCCAGAAGGCGCGCCGCCTGTGTCGGCGAGAGCGCGCCACCCATGGGCCGCTCGTCTCGCTCTTCCAGCCCGGCGTCCGTCAGCAACTTCTCCCACGCATCCTCCTGCGCGGTGCCACGCGCAACGAAGCCCCCAACGGCTCCCGCCACGCTCCCGGGACTTGCGCCAGTCGCAACCTCACGGAAGCCTCGACGGCGGCTCAGCCGTTCCGGCACCTCGGGGCCCGCGACTGATGGCGGCAGGGAGGCGGGGGCGTGCGGGTATTCCTCGCTCGGCGATGGCGCCAACGGGGGGGCGGTGGCACCTCGCGTCGTGTAGCTCAAGCTCCTGCCGCGGCCAGGAGCTGGCGTCAGCGACGCGCAGCCCGTTGCGAGCACGGCCACGAACAACAACAGGGCGTTAGCGCGCATGCTCCACCCCCAGGCCCACCGAAGCGAAGGCTCCCGGTCGTAGCGTCCCATCCCCCTGCGGGAACAGCAGCGTGCCGCCCGTGCCCAGCGCGTAGAGGCGCCCTCTCAGGACGCGCCAGCGCACTTCGGCCGCCCCCAGGTAACGCGCTCCCGGTTGCCCCATGCCCACGCCCAGCCCCTTCAAGGCAACTTCCAGGCTGCGCTCGAAGAGCTGCACCGCGACGCGCCCGTCCACGTCGAAGCGGCCCCAGGTGAAGGCTTCCGCGCCCAGCGACAATTGCAGGTGCCGGTAGCGCCCGCCGTAGCTCACCGCATCCCAACCGACCGCCGCCTCTCCGTAGAGGGAGAAGCCCTCCGGAAACGCCGCCTCGGCCAGCGGCACGCCCTCCGGGCCCGCCGCATGGAAACGCGCCAACTCGTAGTCGGGGCCGAAGAAGCCCTGCCGGAAGCCGCCGTGCTGCCTGCGCACCTCCAGGCGCAGTGTCATGTCCAGCGTGGGTGTCACCGCATCAGCGCCCACGCCCGCCACCGCTCCCCACGCGCCGCCCTCGATCGGCCGTCCTCCCCATCCCGCGACCACGAGTGCTTCAAAGCCCGGACGCACCAGCACCACGGCGGTCGCGTCCAGGTGAGCCAGCGTCACCGAGGGCGCGCGTCCTCCCACCTTGCCCCAGTCATGCACGGCCGACAGCGCCAGCGTGTAGCGCCCCTTCTCCTTCGGTTTGCCGAAGAGGACGTGTTGCATGTCCAGGGAGAGCTCCGCGCCCATGAGGCGCGCGCCCAGCACGTCCGAGACAAAGGCTTCCGTGTAGAGCGGGCCCACGGTGCCGGTGAGGACGCCTCCGGCCGGGTGGTAATCCGGATTCATCCGGTTGGAGTAGCGCCGCACGAGGTGGCCCGTGAGCAGGCTGTAGCCTTCCAGTGCGCCGAACCACACCCCCAGCGGCGCGGTGTCCGAGCCGAACTTGAGCCCGCGCACGAGCTGGCCCCAGTCCGAGAGGCTGTCCCAGTCCTCCCGCCGAACGACGCTCGCGCCCGCAGCGCCACCCCACAAGCGCAGCCGCACCGGGGCGCCCACGTTGAGGCCGAACTCCGGGCCGCCGTCGAGGATGACGGTCGGCTCCACCTGCACGAAGCCCTCACGCTCGCCCGCCCCTGCACGCGGCAGCAGCGCCAGCGTCGCCGCCTCCAGGCGCGTCAGGTAGTACCACCGGCGCGGCGGAGGCGCCGGTGAGGGCGTGGCCTCCTCGGAAACGGGAGGCTCCGAGGCCCCTCCGGTCATCGGCAGCAGCCACAGCAATAGAATCCCCACCCACCGGCGTCTTCCCATCGCGTGCGCCTCCTGGATGTGCTCCCCAGGTGGGAAGCAGAACCAAGTAATACCTGCCCAGCCCGACAGGAACGCCGGACCGGCGGCATGTGCGCAGCGTGGGGCTGTAGGGAGGGGTGAGCGAAGGCGTCAGGCCGTCGGCCGCCGTCCCTCCGGGCAGCGTCTCCCCTCACCGGGGGCGGTCGTCACCTCGTCCGGGTGGCGCGTCGAAGCGACAGCCCCGCGCGGCCCGCTGGGGGGGCGGTTTCCGTCGAAAGCTCGTCCGCGTGGGCGCCTTCCGTCATGGGTGGGGTGATGCCCCCCTCATCTGTCGGTACGTCAAAGTCCCAGACCCTGTCACTTGCATCCAACAGCGCCTGCTGGTCTCCCCTCACCGCGTCTTCGGCCGAATAGGGCCCCGACTGCGCCAGCCTCGCACGCATGACGGTTTCCAACTCTGCGGTCGTGGCGAAGCGCTCAGTGGGGGGCGCCGCAACAGCGTGTGGGAGGGTCGCCGTTCAGCGCGCAGGGACGGACTGGGCGGCGGAATCCGAGACATGATGAGGCAGTAGAGTGGGAGGAGGCTGGCCATGCAATTGGGCAGTGACAGCCTCGGTGAGGAAGCCCAGGCCGTCCCGGCGCTGCTGCCGGAGGGGGGACGGCCTTCGACCTTCGACGCACCCAAGGCCCGCTTGCCGAGATGCCGAAAGGCGTTGAGCAACGTTGGTGACGATTTCGCGTGAACGCAGTGCTGGAATCTCCGTCGCTCTCTCGTGAAACGAGACCTCATGCCGCCCGCGACAGAAGTGCGGGGCAGAAGAACTGTCAGGTGCGCGGACTCTCGGTGAGCGATAGCTGAACCGAGGGGCAATTGATGGCGACTTGCAGAACAGTGCGGGCGTGGCACTGCTGTATCGCGCGGCGCGCGGCCCATGGCACGCTGCAAGGGTGGTAGGCCTGCTTCATGGCCAATACCGTTGGCGTGAACAAGATGTCGGTTGTCACCAAGGACTCCAAGGGTGTCACCGTCGCCTTCCCAGACGTGTGCAAGACGCCAGGCCCAGCGGGGCCGGTGCCCATCCCCTATCCAAACGTCGCCAGGTCCGCGGATACCGAACAGGGGAGCAAGAAGGTCTCCGTGGAAGGCAACCCGGTTTGTGTGAGGGATTCGAACTTCAGCACGAGCACCGGTGACGAGGCGGGCTCGGTGGGAGGCGTGGTTTCAGGGACGACCCGGGGCAAGGCCGAGTTCGTCAACTTCTCCTTCGATGTGCAGTTCGAGGGCAAGAGCGTGGCGCGCGCCTTCGACCTCATGTTGCACAACGACAGGAACACGCCTCCCACGCCGCTGATGCAGCCACCCGTCGCCGGGCTCGGCGTGCCACCCGAGAAACGTCCCTGCGACACCTGTGGGAAAGAGCGCTGAGCCATGGATGCGTCCAATCGCAGTGGCAAGCCCCACGCCGGACCAATGGTCTCCGAAGAGCCCATCCTCGCGCCGCGAGTCGGGTGGGTGGCGGGGGCGAGCGCGGACGGAGCGCTGTGGGTCGATTTCAAGGGCAACCGGCGCGGTCCGCTCCTGGCGCGCACCACGGTGGTCCTGGCTTCGGAGGTCATCCGGCGGGCTTCGGTGGCGCGACAGGGCGCGCTCCTGCTCTTCGAGAACGGGGACCCGTCCCTGCCTGTCCTCGTCGGGCTCCTCCAGCGCAGCCTCTCCGCGCCGCTCACGGAGGCCCTGCTTGATTCGCTGGGCGCCGGGCCTCGGGAAGCCCGGGTGGATGGCAAGCAGGTGCGGCTCGAGGCGCGGGAAGAAGTCACGCTCAAGTGCGGGAAGGCGAGCCTCACCCTGCGCCGCAACGGGGACGTCATCCTGCGTGGCGTCAACATCCAGACCGAGGCGGAGCAGGTGCAGCGCATCAAGGGTGGGAAGGTCCAGGTCAACTGAGCAGGCGCGCTGGAGGTCGCTGGCGCAGGGGGTAGGGCCCGGGGCGCCGCGGTGCTCATGGAGGCAGTCATGGTGAACATGCCGCGGACCTCGACCAGGAAACGAACGGTCAAGAAGGCTCCGCTCAGGACGAAGGTCCGCAAGAGGCACAGCGTAGGAGGGGCGGCGGACAAGAAGGGCACGGCCGTGAAGAAGCCGAAGCCCCCGCCGTCACCCCACTCCTGGGAGGGCTCCTACATCTCCGACGACCACGCGCATGGCTGCGTCAACCGGCACATCAGCGCATACACCCCGAGCAACCCATGCAGCCACCGCCATCAGGCCCGGCTGAAGGCACAGCAGAACCCGGCGAAGTACACGTGGCCGGCGGATGCCGACAGACAGCCCGACACCGTGGGGGCCTGGGACCTCACGGCCGACGGGAACTTTGAGACCCACGCGCGGACGCCCTTCTACCATGAGGCTCATCACATCGTGGCCAACGCGGAGCTCCAGGCCGTGGTGGCTGAAGCGGGCGAGGGCATCGAGCCCAGGGGCCGGGTGCCATTGATTGTCCGTTCAGGGCTGATGCGGGAGGGCTACAATCTCAACAGTCAGCTCAACATGATCATCCTCCCGATGGTGAAGTACGCCGCAGTGGCGCTGGGGTTGCCTCTGCACCGTAGAACGCCACTCCATTTCCACCACGCGATCTATAGCGAGTACATCAAGAGGGAGCTGAGGAAGCGCTTCTCCTGGGTCAAGAAGGCCGCCGCTGAGCATGAGGTCCCGGAATACCAGGCCACGCGGGAGGCAGTGGAGTTGCTTTCAATGGAGGTCCAACCGCAGATCATCGCGGCTGGCGAGGCCATGAAGGCTGGCACCATGGCGGGAGATGCGCTGGAGGACATCCCCCACGAATTTCTCAGTGGGGGCCGGAACAAGGGCGTGGACATGCTGACGGGCCCACCGCCGTGAGCCGGGGCACCTCACCTTTCAAGAGACTGACGAATGATGCGATTCCGCCTGCTCGAAACGATGGGAAACGCCAACAACCGGGACCTCTGCTTCCTCACCCAGTTCGTCGAGGGGATTGAGGGCAAGTCCTATGCCACCCACCTCGGCGAGCGGTTGGGTTCCATCTATCCGAAGGACGCCCGCCTCCCCATGAGCCCGGAGCACCCAGGTATCAAGCTGTCGGCGCTGATTGGCAACGGAAGGAGCATGCTGATTGTCTCCTCCGCGTTCAAGGAGGCCATCCAGAAACACTGCACGAACGAGATTGAATATCTCCCCGTCACGATTTACGACCACCGCAATCGCCCCTACAGCGACGATTACACCATCATCAATCCAATAGGCACCTTCGACTGCCTCGACCTCGAGGCGAGTGACATCGGCTGGAGCACGAAGGCCCCCAAGAAAATCCTCCGCGTTCGCGAGTACGTCCTGGACCGCGCGAAGATGCAGCGCGCGCCCCAGCTCTTCCGTGTGGAGGGGGACCCGGCCGAGTATGTCATTGGACGCGAGCTGGCGCGGGAGCTGTATGACCGGAAGCTCACCAACGTCCATTGGACGGAGCTGCGCTTCAGCGACGAGCCAAGGGAATGAACACGGCCCTCCGTCCATCCGCCGCTCGCACCGCGCCGCGCCGTCCGCCCCTGCTGTGGGACGTGCTCACGGAGCACCTGGAGGAGGCCAGCTTCCTCTGGGCACAGCGAGCGCGGGCAATGGGCGCCTCTGACTTCACCCTGTCTGAAGTCGAAGCGGGCGACGAGGCCCGGCTGCGAGCCCATCTGGACGGGCTCCGGGTGGGAGGGCCGCCCGTCGCGCTCCGGCTGCTCCGGCCCGCGCTGGAGGACGATGAGCCCGGGCGGGTGGTGTCCGCCGCTTCCGTGCTGCTCGCGGCTGGAGAGCAGGCGCTGGTCCTGGCGCGGTGGGAGGAGGACGGAGCGCGGCGCCCCTGGCTGGGGCATGCGTTGGCGCTGGGCGAGCCCCCGGCGCTGGACGCCGCGCTGCTCGAGCTGCTGCCGCGATTGGCGCCAGCGCTCCAGGCCGAGCTGCTCGACGTCCTCGCCTTCCGGCAGGTCGACGCGGGCCCACTCCTGGAGCGCCTTGCCCTGGCGGACACGGAGCCAGCGCTCCTCGCCGCCGCCTTCCGCGCCGCCCGGGTGACGCAGCCGCCGGTTCTGGCGGCGTGGCTTCGCAAGGGGCTGGAGGACCCCCGCCCCCGTGTGCGTGACGCCGCCATTGAAGCCGGGCTGCTCCGTGGACTGCGCGCGGCCTGGCAGTCCTGTCAGGCGCTCGCGACAGAGGGACCGGAGCCTCGCCTGGCGATGCTCGCGCTGGCGGTTGGCGGGGGGCACGCCGACGTGGAGCGGCTGGTGCGGACGTTGGACCGGCCCGAGCGGCGAGCGGAGGCCCTGTGGGCGCTCGGCTTCAGTGGCCGGATGGCGGCGGCGGAGGCGGCCTTGGAGGTGTTGAAGGCGCGGGCGCCGGAGGTGGCGTGGCTGGCCCTGCGAACCTTCTCCGTCATCACCGGTCTACCCCCGGAGGACCTCTTCATTCGCGCGGAGGATGAGGACGAGGACGAGGTGGCTTCGCCTTCCGAAGCCGTGTCCTCCCTCCTGCCTCCGCCCGAGCACCGCTCCGGCCAGGTTCGCGTGGCCGAGGTGGCGCGGTGGTGGGCCCAGGCTCGCGAGCGCTTCGACCCGGAGGGCCGTTACCGGGCTGGCGCGCCGTGGACGCCCGAGGCGTTGCTCCAGGCCCTGCACCTGGCGCCGATGCGTCACCGTCCGGCGCTGGCCTTCGAGTTGGCCGTCAGGAGCCGAGGGGCCTGCCAGGTGGAGCCCCGCGGCTGGTGCGGACACCAGCGCGCGCGGCTCCGGGCCGCCAGGGCGCGGTCGCTGGAGCGGCTCACGCGTGGCTTCGATGGGTGGATGATTTCATGAGCGCCCCACGCGAGGCCCCACCGCGAGACGTGCTCGGCGTCATCACCGCCATCGGGGCCGTGACGTCGGTGGGGCGCGGCGCCGCTGCGTCGTGCGCCGCCATCCGGGCGGGCATCTCCCGCCCTCGAAGGGTGAGCCACTTCCAGGTGCTGGAGCCGGAGACGCAGGACACCGTGCCGCTCACCGCGCATCCCATCCAGGGCTATACGGACGGCTTCGTGGGGATGGGGCGGTGGCTGCGGCTGGCGCGCGGTTGCCTCGGTGAGGTGCTGGAGACGCCGGGACTTCCGCGCCCCTCCGACGCGAGGTTCTGGGACCGCGCGGGCCTACTGATGGTCATTCCTTCCCGGGATGATGGGCTCTTCGAGCTGGAGGGGGACGATGGCCTGGAGGGCATCCGAGAGGACTGCCTCCGTCCGCTCCTCGACGCGCTGGGGCTGGCCCTCCCCGACGCGAAGGTGTGGGTGGTGGACCAGGGGCCAGCGGGGACGGCGACCGCGGTCCAGCAGGCCTCGGGCGAGCTGTGGCGGGCCGGCTTCGAGCGGGTCCTCGTGCTCGCGGTCGACTCGTTGGTGGACCCGGAGGCGCTGCGGATGCTCGACGAGGAGGGGCGGCTCAAGGTGGGCGACAACCCGGTGGGCCTGATGCCGGGCGAGGCCGGGGCGTGCTTTCTCCTGGAACAGGAGGAGGCGGTACGCAGGCGCGGCGCGGCGCCGCTTGCCCTGGTGACGGGCGTGGCCACCGCCGAGGAGCGCCTGCACCTGTACGCGGGGCATGTCAGCCAGGGGGCGGGGCTCGCGGCCTGTCTCCGCGAGGTGCTCGCGCGCGGCCCGGTCCCGGCGCGCTTCGAGGGGGACCTCTACTCCGACTTGAACGGCGAGGAGTGGCGCGCGCGGGAGTGGGGAACCGCGCTCGTCCGCCTGGGAGACGCGCTGGGCGCGCATGGCGTCCAGCTCCCTTGTGTCTCCGTCGGGGACGTCGGCGCCGCGAGCGGGGCGCTGGGGGTCTGCCTGTCGGTCCACGCCTTCACCCGGGGGCACTCCCGGACCGCGCAGTCCCTGGTGGTCTCCAGCTCCCCCTGGGGCGCCGTGGGCTGTCTCCGGCTTCACTCCACGGGGGCCTGAAGCCCGCCCCTCCTCCCCGCACCGAGGTGCGCCCATGGCCTCCCGCTTCCTGCCCGCTGTCATCGAGAACGCCCTGCACCAGAACCGGGCGCTGCGCCGGGTGCTCGTCCGCAGGGCGGGGAGCGCGCGTCACATCCTGACGTTCTGTGACAACCTCCGCCTCGCGGGCATCGGCGCGCTCTTCCTGACGGGCACCTCCGAGCCCTTCCTCCAGCGCCTCCAGCAGAGCGGCCGGGCCTTCGCGCACCATCTGCGCGAGGTTGGGAGCGCCGACCTGCGGCTGAGCCGCTCGCGGCCCCTCTTCGACGCGGTGGGGGCCGGCGACTTCCACGGCGCGGCGCTGATTGCACAGCGGGCGAGGCGGACCTGGACGCAGGGCGAGGAGTACGAGGAGGACTTTCTCTTCGTCGAGTTCGTCATCCAGCATGGCGTGCTGGATGCGCCGGTGGCGGCTTGCGAGGACCTCCTCATGCGCTACGAGCGCGCGCTGAGAGGCGCGGAGGACCTGCGGTTCGACGTGTGCAGGGCCCTGCTTCAGGCGGACTCGGAGGGCTTCAATCAGGCGCTCGGGGTGTTCCTCTCGGAGCGGAAGGACCGGCTGGAGGCGCAGGCGCGGACCGCCCCCTTCCCCGAGGAGTTCCTCGCGACCGAGTGGAGCTTCTCTCTTGAGGGACTGGCGCTGGTGCGGCTGGCTGAGCGCAACGGCTTGGAGACCGAGGAGGACTATCTCCACATCCCGTCACTCGCACGCGAGCCGCACCGGACGCCACTGGGTGAAGACGCGTGGATGGACGCCGACTGAGGTGCGTGTCGCCTCGTGTGCCCACCCGCCTGTGGCTCGGGGAGCGTCATGCGGGCACCTGGTCGATGGGGGAGCGGGGGCGTCGTTGCATGGTGTCTCGGGCCGCTACGAAGCCAGCTCACTGGCGAGCGCCCCCGCCACGAAGTCCCGCCCCGGTCCTCCCGCCGCGAGCAGTGCCCGGATGCGGGCCCGCGCGCCAGCGGAGGCGCCCTGCTGTTCCGCCGCTTCGCATGTTGCCCGGTACGCGTCGCATACGTCGAGGCTCGTGACCTCGTAGCCATGGCCCTGCACGAGCCAGTGGAGCGCGAGGAGGCCCGCTTCCAGGGCGAAGGCGGGCTGCGTCTTCGCGAAGGCCTGGGCCGCGCGCGTCAGCGTCTTCGGGTCACAGGGCGTCTGGCGCGCGAGTCCGAGGGCCTCTTCGTACAGCCCCGCGTCCTTCGCGGCCGCGAACCACTTGCCCTCCTCTCCCGGGGTGCTGCGCACGAGGTCCGCGAGCACCTCGCCCGCGGCCTTGTGTGGATACTTCCTGGCGACGGCGCGAAAGGTCGCCAGGTAGGTGCCACCCTGGTTCGCGAGGAGGCCATGGCGCTGGTACGCCTCTTCGGCGCGCCCCTCGGCGAGCAGCAGGGCCTCGCAGGCGCGCGCCACGGCGTAGGGGCTGTCATTCCGCTCGGCCTCGGCGTAGCGAAGGGCCTCCTCCGTCCGGCCCTGCGCCGCGAGCGCCTTCACCCCATACTGGCGGTCATGCCACATCCTGTACGGGGCCAGCTCGAGCAGCGCGAGCACGTCGTCGTGGCGCCCGGCGGCGACGAGCGCGCTCAGGCAGTTCGTGGTGCCCTTGAAGAAGCCGCGCAGGTCGGACGAAGGCGACCAGGCCAGCCTCACCGTGCCGATGAGCCTGTCGGCCCAGGCCGAGGCGACCTCCGGCGCCGCGCACAGCGTGCCCCAGTGGTGGCCGAGCGATTCGATGTAGGGGATGTCGTCAGCCTGGTAGGCCTCCCAGAGCCGCTCCAGCCACGCGTCGCGAGTCGCCGCGTCCACGGGCGCGCTCGCGATGAGGGGCACGAGCTCGCTGATGGCGTGGTTGACGGCCGTGCCAATGGCGCCTGATGAGCTGTCGACGTGCGCCAGCGCGGGGGACACGCGCTCAAGGAAGAGGACCGCGCCCTCCGCCGCGAGCACGGGGGCCTTCTTCGCGGCCTGCTTGATCTCCGTCACCGCCTGCTTGATGCGGGTGATGGCTGGCTGCGACTTCCAGCCAAAGGCGTGACGGCGAAAGCGCGCCTTGAACTCCCACTTGTGTGACACGTCCTTCACCATCACCGAAGGTCCTCCTGGAGGTAAGAGGGGCAGGCGCCCCCGGTACGGGCGTCCGGGATTGCCGGTGCGCTCGACTCACGCCCTCTTTACTTCACGCGAGGACCGTCGCGGGGCATCAGGTCATCCCTGACGACCTTCTCCAGCGCCTTTATCTCGGCATCGGTCAGGGTGCTGAAGTACCTGGTCCGCTTGCCCTTCGACAGGCGACCTCCATTCTGGAGGCAGAACTGGACGAAGCGGTTGCGTGCGGTGTCGGGCATGTCGACGAGGTTGTCGAGCTTCTCCCTGGCTTTGCGGTACCGGACGATGAAGTCCAACTCGTCGCGAAACTCCGTCCGAATGGTTTCCTCCGTCCAGCGATAGAGGTCCTCCGCCATCCGCGTGAAGTCCACGTAGCGGTAGAGGCCACGGGTCTTTCCCGTGACGGAAAGGCGCCCCTCGTCATCCAGGGTGTGGTCCACCAGCTCATGCGCCCGCGGCGGCGACCTCGGCCCAGAGCGTGTCGCCCTCCAGCACCTGGTTCAGCGGCGCGCGCTTCTCGGAGACGCGCAGCAGCACGGCGGCGAGCTGGTCCAGGTGGATGGGGCGCATGCCCCGCAGCGGAGGCAGCTTCGTCAGGGCGCGCAGCAGGGGGCTGACGTGGTGGTACTCACCCTCGAAGGCGGGCGGGCGCACGAGGGTCCACGGGATGCCGCTCTCGCGCACCAGCCGCTCCGCCTCCGCCTTGGCCTTGAGGTACGCGCCCACCGGCCGGCCCGCGCCCACGGAGCTGAGCAGCACCAGGTGGTCCACGCCCGTGCGCTTCGCCGCCTCCACGAGGTGCCGCGTGGTGCCGATGTCGCTCGTCTCGTAGGTGTCACCCGTCCCGAAGCGCTTGCGCATGGTGCCGATGAGCTGGAGCACCGTCGTCGCCCCCGCGCCGCGAAGCTGCGCCACCAGTGCCTCGCTGTCCGTCAGCTCCACCACGGCCTTGTGGGGCCAGCCCTGGGCCAGCTCGCTGCTCGCGCTCTTGGGCCGCAGGTGCGCCGTCGCGGGCACGCCGCGCGCAATCGCCTGGCGCATCACGTTGCGGCCGGTAGCGCCGGTGGCGCCCGCGACGAAGAGGTGACGAGGGGACATGTTCATGACGGGCTCCAGCAAAGGCAGGCGGGGTGCCGTGAAGTCGCGCCCGGTGACGTGACGCGGGCCGTCGGCTCTTCACCACACCGCGTCGCGCGCGCCCAGCGCCGATGGGCCCGGCGTGTTGAATGCGTCACGCGCGCGGCACACCGGAGCAAGTGTTGACGATTCACCGGGCCAGGAGGACCCACCCGGTTGAGACGCTGTCATCCAGGCGATACATTGCCGCGCCTTGGAAAATCCTGAACCCCTTGTATTCCAGCAGAGCTTCCAGGGGCTGATTCGCGCCCTGGGGGATGACCTGGATGACGCGTGTGTGAGCCGGCTGCGCGAGGCGGGCCTCGACGCCCGGGGCTCGCTGGCGCTGGCCTATCCGTTGACGGTCTGGGTGGCCGCGCTGAAGGTGGCGGCGGCCCGCGTGGCACCGGAGGCGCCGCTGGACGAGGCCGCCGCGGTGGTGGGGCGGCGCTTCGTGGAGGGCTTCAGCTCCACGCTCATCGGCAACGCGCTGCTGGGCACGGTGCGGCTCCTGGGCCCGCAGCGGATGCTGGCGCGGATGACGCGCAACCTGCGCACGGGCACCAACTATCTGGAAACGCACATGGAGCAGCTCGGGCCCACCCGGTACGCGCTGACCTGCCGGCCCGTGGTGGTCGCCGGCTTCTACGTGGGCCTCTTCCTCGCGGGGCTGGAGGCCAGCGGGGCGAAGCACCCCTCGGTCCGGATTGTCCGCAGAGAGGGCGAGGAGGCGGTGTACGACATCGCATGGAGCTGAGCATCGGCGGATGGGCCGTGGTAGTGACGGCCTGAAATGTCGACGCCTTCGCCTACCCCCTCATCGTCCACGGGTTTCTCGGACACCCAGGCCCAGCTCTCCGCCACCCTCCGCGAGTTGTCCGCGCGGCTGCCCGAATCCCTGACGGTGCGGGAGTTGATGCAGGCGTGCGGCGAGCAGGGCCTGCTCCTCTTCTGCTGCATCCTGACCTTCCCCTTCCTGCTGCCCGTGTCGATTCCGGGCGTGTCCACGGTGTTCGGCCTGCTCATCGTCCTCATCGGCGTGGGCGTGACGTTCAACCGGACGCCCTGGCTGCCCCGCAAGCTGCTGGACAAGCCGCTGCTGCGCACCAACCTGGCGCCGGCGCTGGACAAGGGCGCGGAGGTCTTCACCAAGTACGTGGACCGGCTGAGCAAGCCGCGGCTGCTGGCGCTCACCCATGGCTCCAGCACCAACCGCTTCAACGGCTTCATGCTCTTCTTCGCGGGCGTGCTGCTGATGATGCCCTTTGGCCTGATTCCATTCAGCAATACGCTGCCCGCGCTCGCCGCGCTCTTCTTCGCCATCGGCATCCTCCAGCGCGACGGCTACTTCATCCTCATGGGGCATGGGATGACGGTGGGCACGCTCACCTACTTCGGCGTCCTCTTCTACGGCGCGGTGCAGGGCGGCCGCAGCCTGGCCAGTGTCTTCGGCGGGGGCTGAGCCCGTGCCTGGGTAGTGGCTGACCTGTCGCCCAGGCTTCACCTTATTTGCCCGGTGAGCCGGGCATTACGGTGCTTCTGGAATCAGTCCTACCGCCGCCAGTCGTTCCCGTTATCATCCGGGCGGGCGGCCCCCCACTGATGCGGCAACTTCCAGAAGAAACCCGGCACCCGCCGGAGGATGCGGCGCGTCGCCACGCGGAGGGCGAGGTCGTGGGCGGGCGCTACCGCATCCTCGACTACCTGGGTCGGGGCGCGGCGGGCACGGTGTGGCGCGCGCAGGACCTGCTGGCGGGGCCCGTCGCGGTGAAGCGGCTGCACCAGACGCTGGAGGACCTGGCGCGGCTGCCGCTCCCGCCCGAAGGCGAGAACACGCCGTCCTCCATTGCCCGGCACGAGCTGGCGCTGTCGCTGGCGCACGAATTCCAGACGCTCGCCTCGCTGCGCCACCCGCACGTCATCAGCGTGCTGGACTACGGCTTCGACGCCGAGCGGCGGCCGTACCTGGCCATGGACCTGCTGGAGGACGCGCGGCACCTGGTGCGCGCGGGCACGGGTCAGCCGCTGCGCGTGCAGGTGGGGCTGCTGGTGCAGACGCTGATGGCGCTGGCGTACCTGCACCGGCGCGGCATCATCCACCGCGACCTCAAGCCCGCCAACGTGCTGGTGGCGCACGGGCAGGTGAAGGTCGTGGACTTCGGGCTGGCGGTGGGGCGCGAGCACGTCCACCGGGCGCAGCCGGGCGGCACGCTCGGCTACCTGGCGCCGGAGCTCTTCGAGGACCAGCCGCCCTCCGAGGTGACGGACCTCTTCAGCGTGGGCGCCATGGCCAGCCAGATGATGTTCGGCCGGCTGCCGCATGCGGGGCAGGTGCCCTCGCCGCCGGACTTTCCGCCCGCGCTCAAGGACGTGCTGGAGCGGCTGGTGTCGCCAGACCCGAAGCTGCGGCCCCGCGGCGCGGACGCGGTGATTGCGGAGCTCTGCGCCGCCACCGGTGAGCCGGTGCCGCCCGAGTCCGCCTCCACGCGGGAGAGCTTCCTCCAGGCCGCGCGCTACGTGGGCCGGGTGGAGGAGCAGGCGCGGCTGGCCACGGTGCTGGAGTCGGCCATGGTGGGCCGCGGCGGCGCGTGGCTGGTGGGCGGCGAGAGCGGCGTGGGCAAGTCGCGGCTCCTGGAGGAGCTGCGCGCGCTGGCGCTGGTGAAGGGCGCGGTGGTGCTGCGGGGCCAGGGCGTGGCGGCGGGCGGCAGTCCGTATCAGGAGTGGCGCCCGGTGCTGCGCTGGCTGGCCATCCTCACCCCGCTGAGTGAGCGCGAGGCCAGCAGCCTCAAGCCCCTGGTGCCGGACCTCGAGGCGCTGCTGGGCCGCGCCGTGCCCAACGCGGCCGAGGTGGACGCGGACATGGTGCAGGCGCGGCTGCTCCAGGTGGTGGAGGACGTCTTCTCACGGCTGTCCCAGCCGGTGGTGGTGGTGCTGGAGGACCTGCACTGGGCGGGCGGCGAGTCCCTGCACCTGCTGGCGCGGCTCGCCACGCGGGCGCACGGGCTGCGCCTGCTGCTCATCGGCAGCTTCCGAGACGACGAGGCGCCCGCGCTGCCTTCGATGCTGCCGGGCCTGTCGCTGCTGCGGCTGCCGCGGCTGGACGCGGGCGAGGTCGCCAGCCTCAGTCAGTCCATGCTGGGCGCGCCCGGCGCACGGCCACACCTGGTGGACCTGCTGTTGAAGGAGACGGAGGGCAACCCCTTCTTCCTGGTGGAGGTGGTGCGCGCGCTGGCGGAGGAGGCGGGCGGGTTGGACCGCCTGGGCGACATGGCGTTGCCCGAGCGCGTCTTCGCCGGTGGCGTGCGCCGGCTGGTGCAGCGGCGGTTGGACAAGGTGCCGGTGCCGTCGCGGGAGCTGCTCCGGGTGGCGGCCATCGTCGGGCGGCAGGTGGACGTGCCGCTGCTGCGGCGGGCCGCGCCGGACGTGGACGTGGAGCGCTGGTTGACGGACTGCGCGGCGGCGGCGGTGCTGGACGTGGCGGATGGGCGCTGGCGCTTCGCGCACGACAAGCTGCGCGAAGGCGTCCTGGAGGATTTGTCCGCGGAGGAGCGGCCCGCGCTGCACCGCCGCGCCGCGCTGGCGATGGAGGCGGCGCATGGGCATGGCGCCGAGTGGACGGCGGCGCTCGCCTACCACTGGGGCCTGGCGGGGGACGCGCTGCGCGAGGCGCGTTATGCGCGGCGCTCGGGCGAGGAGGCGCTGCGCGTGGGCGCGTGCCGCGAGGCCCTGCCCTTCCTCAGCCGGGCGCTGGAGCGGGTAACCCAGGCGGGTGGCGATGCCCTGACGCTGGGGCACCTGGAGGCGCTCCTCGCGGAGACGCGCTTCCAGTTGGGAGAGCTCCAGGCCTTCCGCGAGCACGCGGAGCGCGCGCTGCGGCACTTCGGCTGGCCGGTGCCCTCCAGCCGCCTGGGCTGGGCGCTGGGGACGCTGGGGCAGGGCGTGCTGCGGGTGGCGCAGAGCTCCCGGCCGGAGGACTACGACGAGGAGACGGAGGAGCGGCGCCGGGTGCGGCGCGTGGCGGGGCGGCTGTTGATGCGGCTGCTCGACGCGTTCATCTACGCGCACCAGGCACTCCCGGTGCTCTGGGCCGGCTTGCGGGCGTTGAACCTGTGCGAGCCGGCGGGCGCGTCGCCGGAGCTGGCGCGCGGCTACACGAGCATGGCGGTGGTGGCGGGCACGCTGCCCATCCGGGCGGTGGCGGAGACGTGGGCCCGCCGCGCGTTGGAGGTGGCCGAGCGCGTGGGCAACCCCGCGGACCTGGCCTTCGTGCTGTGCCGCAACGCCGTGTATGGCGCGTACGTGGCGCGGTGGCCGGAGGCGGAGGCGTGGCTGGAGCGGGCCATTGGCATCGTCGACTCGGTGGGGGACTTGCGGTTGGCGGAGGAGTGCCGCGCGCTGCTGACGGTGGTGTCCTGCTACCAGGGGAAGTTCGCGCGGGGGCTGCCGTTGATGGCGTGGCTGGAGCACTCGGCGCGGCGGCGCGGGGCGCTCCAGACGGAGCACTGGGCGTTGCACTACCAGGCCCACATCCACCTGCGGCTGGGGGACCACGTGAAGGCCCGCGCCGCGCTGGAGCAGACGCTGGCGTGGACGGAGGCGCAGGGCGGCCAGACGGACCGCATCATCGTGGAGGGGACGCTGGCGCTGCTGCGGCTGCGCGAGGGCGACGCGGAAGGGGCCCGGGCGGCGGCGGAGCAGGCGCTGGCGAGGATGGCGTCGGGCAAGCCCGTGGCGCACTTCGTCTACTTCGGCGTCATGACGGTGGCGGAGGTGCTCCTGACGCTGTGGGAGCGCGGCGCGGATGCGTCGCTGGTGGCCAGCGCCAAGGCGGCGCGCCGCGAGGCGGACGTCTTCGCGAAGGTGTTTCCCTTTGGCGAGGCCGCGTCGCGCCTGTGGCGTGGCTTCGAGGCCTGGTTGGATGGCGATGCCTCGCGGGCCTTCGAGGCGTGGCGCCGGTGTATCGCCGTGGCGTCGAGGAAGGGGCAGGCCTTCGAGGAGGCTCATGCGCGGCTGGCGCTGGGCAGACACCTGCCGGCGGAGGACCCGGCGCGGTGGGGCCACCAGCAGCGCGCGGTGGAGTTGTTCACCCGGTTGGGCATGCGGGATGAGCAGGTCCGCGCGGAGGCGCTGGCGCGCTCATGAACGGGGTGCGTGTCCGAGACGTGGCGCTGCTGGCGTGTCCGGCGTGCGGCGGGACGCTGGTGTTCCACGGGCAGGAGGCGCGAGGCCGCATCCGCGACGGGCGGCTGCGCTGCGGTGGCTGCGGCGAGGCGTGGAGCGTGGCGCGCGGCATGGCGCGGCTGTACCGCGAGGACGCGGTGCGCGGGACGGACCGGCTGATGCGCGTCATCTATGACGGGCTGCCGGTGCTGCATGACCCGCTGACGACGCTGCTGACGCCGGTGCTCCAGTCCGTGTCGGAAGCGCGCATGCGCGCGGGGTACATGCGCCGCGTGGCGCTTGGTGCGTTGACGCCGCACGAGGACGGGAGCCCGGTGCGGGTGCTGGAGGTGGGCGTGGGCTCGGGCGCGAACCTGCCGCTGCTGCGGGAGCGGCTGCCGCCGGGGCTCGACGTGGAGGTGTGGGGCGTGGACCTGAGCGAGGGCATGCTCAAGCACTGCAAGCGGCGGCTGCGCTCCGGGGCCTTCGAGGGCGTGCGGCTGATGATGGCGGACGCGCACGCGCTGCCCTTCCCGGATGCGTCGTTCGACCGGGTGTTTCACGTGGGAGGCATTGGCGGCTACCGGGCCCCCGCACAGGCCCTGGCGGAGATGGCGCGCGTGGCGAAGCCGGGCACGCCGCTGGTCGTCGTTGACGAGCAACTGGACCCGGCCTTCCGGCCCTCGCTGCTCCAGCGCGCCGCGTTCCGCGCCATCACGTTCTACTCGTGGAACCCACACTGTCCCCGGGAGCTGCTGCCTCCGGGCGCATTCGACGTCATCGAGGAGCAGGTGGCGTCGTTCTATTACTGTCTGTCATTCCGGATGCGATAGCCCCGCAGCGTCGACGGAGCTCGCCCCCAGCTCATTCTAAATGGGTAGCCACAAGTTCCGAGACGAATGCAGGGGCCTTGCCCATTCCTGCTCCGTTTTGGATTCGTTCAGGAGTCTTTAGTGCCGTACTTAACACTACTGCGTCAGGGGTAGGCCGAAGGGGGAGTGGGTGATGGAGGGCTGGGCTGGCAGGTCATGGTTGCATCTGCCACCAGCGGCCCCACTCATGAAGGAGATATGGACACCTTCATGAACGCCGCTGCGGTGCAGCGGCTTGAGAGGTACTTCCAGCAAATCGGCGAGGTGCTGGGCGAGGAGAGCCGACGCGGCTCGTTCGCCCTCTACGCCATGGGGCTGCTGGGCGAGGGGGAGCGCAAGAGCGTGGAGCCCATCGCCGCCCGGGCGTGTCCGGACCCCGAGCGGGTGGATGCCATGCACCAGCGACTGTTGCACTTCGCGGTGGACTCGAGGTGGAGCGACCGGGAGGTGCGGCGCCAGGCGGCGAGGTACGCGCTGGAGGCGATGACGCGGCGGGAGTCGGTGGAAGCGTGGATTGTGGACGACACGGGCTTCCTCAAGCAGGGCAAGCACTCGGTGGGTGTCCAGCGGCAGTACACCGGCTCGGCGGGGAAGGTGGCCAACTGCCAGATTGGCGTCAGCCTCAGCGTGGCCACGCGTACCGAGCACCTGCCCCTCGACTTCGAGCTGTACCTCCCCGAGTGCTGGGCCAACGACGAGGCGCGCCGCCGCGAGGCCCGAATTCCCGCCGAGGTTTCCTTCCAAACCAAGCCTCAACTGGCGCTGCGAATGATTGAGCGGGCCGTGGAGGACGGCGTGGCGCCAGGAGTCCTCCTGGCGGACAGCGCCTACGGCAACTCCAGCGACTTCCGTGCGCGCCTTCGCGCGCTGGGCTTGCATTACGCCGTCGCGGTGGCTGCGCAAACGGGCGTCCGCCTCCTGGACGCGAAGGGCCGTCCTCGAAAGGACGCGCAAAGCGTTTCGGACCTGGCCTGGCGCATTCATGAACGAGGCGGCTTCCGACGGTGCACCTGGCGCCAGGGCACGCAAGACGCCTTGTCAGCACGCTTTGCCCTGCGCCGCGTCGTCGCCGCGGGCGTCCCCCAGCGCGAGCAGGAGCCCCTGACGTTGCTCATTGAATGGCGAGACGGCGAGCCCGAGCCCGCCAACTACTTCCTGATTTCCCTGCCAGAAGGACGAACGAAGCGGCAGCTCATCCGTCTGGTGATGCAGCGATGGAGAACCGAGCGCGTCTACGAAGACCTCAAGGGGGAGCTGGGGCTGGACCATTACTGTTGCCGCGCAGCTTTGTTGATGGCCGGGTAATCCGGCTGGTTGATGGCCATCGCTGGAGGCGCGCGTCAGCGCGCCGCGCAGCGTGATGGACATCAAGGGCGAGCGCGCGTAGCGCGCAAGCCCGTGATGCTTTCAAACTCTACGGCTCGTCGATTCCGACGGTGTCGAGCACGCGGGCCAGCACGTCGCGCTCCACCAGCTTCTTCCTTCGCCGAGCGGCCTCGCGCAGCGCCGCCGTGGCGAGCCGGTCCACGTCACGCAGCGCGCCACTGGCCGCCTCGTGCAGCATGGCGAGTGCGTCCGAGGCGAAGAGTTCGCGGTCGCACCCAGCGCGGGCCAGCCGCACCCGGAGGTACTCCGCGGTGTCCTCTGGGGTGAGTGGCTCAATGCGCAGCCGGGTGTGCAGGCGCGAGTAGAGGCTGCGGTTGTGCCTGCGCACCATGCGTGACTCCAGCTCGGGCAACCCGACGAGGATGAGCGAGAGCAGCGCGCGTGAGTCCCACTGGTAGTTGAGGAGGATGTGGAGGTGGTCCAGCACGTCCTGGTGGAGCAGGTGGGCCTCGTCCAGCAGGAAGACGGGGTGCAGCTTCTCGGCGCCCAGTTGCTCGACGTGAGTCGTCACCGAGTAGAAGACGGCGGCCGCGGTGGCCGACGGCTTGAGGCCGAGCGCCAGGCACAGCTGGCGGTAGAAGTCGCGGCGGCCCAGGGTGGCGTTGTGACAGTACGTCAGACGGAAGCCCTGGGCAGGCAGCCGGTGTCGCAGCGCTCGCAAGACACACGTCTTGCCCACGCCCGGCTCGCCGGTGAGCACGACGCTGGCGCGGTTGCGCAGGGCCTCGCCCAACTCCTCCACGAGGGCGGCCTTGGAGGTGGGCAGCCATAAGTCCGCGTCCGAAACCTCCTTGGAGAAGGGCGCGAAGGTGAGGCCGAAGTGGCCCAGGTACGCGGGCGTCATTCGTCACCTCCGTCCTGCTGCGCGTGCGCGGGAGGGCGGCCGACAGCCCTGTCCAGCAGCGCCTGGGCCGGCGCGAAGGCCGGGTGGCGTGGGGCCGTCTCGTCGAGGTGCGGTTTGCGGTAGGGCCTCTCTCTGCGGGCGTTGCGCACCGCGTCCACCGGGTGCAGGGGCAGCCGCTGGCCGTCCACTTCCACCCAGGGCGCCGCGTCGGCGTCCACCAGGGTGCGGCAGAGGAAGACGAGGCGTCCGGCCAGGTGGCCCGCGTCCAACTCGTAGTCCACGCCGTCCAGCGCCACGGTGGTGTCTCGCCGTACGCGCCGGCGAATGCGCACGGTGAGCGCGTCGGCCAGGGCCTTCTCGTCCAGGCCGTCCGGCGCGCGCGGGTGGGCCCCGAAGACGGACGCGGGCGTGCGGCCGACGAGACGCGAGTGCGCGGCGGCGTGGTAGTGCGCGTCGAGGAAGGCCCACAGCCGGACATTGACGTCGTGGAGGCTGGCCACCGGCCCCAGGAAGTCCAGGCAGCCCTCCCGCAGCGTGCGCCAGAAGCGCTCCATTTTCCCGCGCGCGGGCGCGTCATAGGGCCTGGCGTGCAAGAGGGAAATGCCCAGACGCGCGCACGCGGTGGCCAGGGTGTCCCCCCGGTAGGTGGCGCCATTGTCCAGGTAGAGGGCGTCCGGCTTGCCGTGACGGCGCAGCGCGCGCACGAAGAGGCCCAGCATGTCCACCTCCCTCTCGGAGTGGTGGGCCTCCAGGGCCACGACGTAGCGGCTGGCATCGTCCAGCAGGGCGTGCACGCGCAGGGGGCGGGACTTGCCGCCTACCTCGAGCGCGGGGCCGTGGCAGACGTCCCCGTGCCACAGGGCCATGGGGCGCTCCACCTGCCACCTCAGGCGCGTGCGGCTCCCCGCCGAGTCGCGCAGGGCCACCCTGTCCAGGCCCTCCTGGTGGAAGAGGCGGCGGACGGTGGAAGCGGAGACGGCGCCCCCCTGCATGCGCCCGTCGGCCACCAGCGTGCGCAAAATGAGGGCGACGGACGCCGAAGGGTGCTCGCGGCGGATGTCGCACAGCAATTCGCGCAGCGGCCCCGGCACCTCCTGCGCCCGGCCCTTGTCGCGCCGAGGCTGGGGCGTCAGTCCCGCCAGTCCTCGCCTGCGAAAGGCGTAGTACCACCGCTCCAGCGTCGGCACCGAGAAGCTGCGCGTCGCGTCCGCCCCAGGGGGCCGGAAGCGCTGGGTGGCCAGTTGCGAAAGCGCCGCCGCCAACTGGCCGCGGTCGAGCTCGGCTTGAGTCAGGGCGCCGATGACGCCGTGGCGAAAGACGGCCACGGCCTCTGCGTGAGAATTGGGAGACAGCTCGTCCATGCACTCCTCCAGGCAGCCCGCCGCGAGGAATGAGAGGGCGGGCCAGGGCCGGGAAGGTGCCGGGGCCCCAGGAGGGTGCGCAGCGGGGCTGTCGGGTGGGAAGGGAAGGCGGGGGTGCCGCGCACTCGGAGGCGTGGGCAGCCCCTCATGCTGCGTGCGCGGCCCCCAAGGGCGCCAGGACGTGCAGCGGTGGAGGGCTGGGCCCTACCGCCTCGGGCGCTTGGGCCGCGAGGGCAGCCGCCGCCCGCGCCGCGATGCGCCGGGAGCTCCAGTCCTCCGGGCATGCGGGCAGCGCACGGAAGAGCCCTCCTCGCGGCAGTGCCCGTACCCACGCGGCGAGCGCGCACCAACGCCCCACGCTGCCAGGGCCCACCACGCGCCAGGGACTCACCTGCGCACGCACCCCGGCCACCGGGCGCGAGAGCAGCCCGAAGAGCGCGAGCGCCAGGCCAATGGCCGTGGCCGCGTACAGTCGCCGCGTCAGCACCTCCCGGGGGCAGACGGTGCACGTCGCCCCGCACGCGGTGCAACGGAAGCGGCGCACGGCCACCACTCGCACCCGCGCGGCGTCTCCCCATTCCAGCGGCCCGAGCACCTGCCGCTGACGCAGCCCATGCCCATGCAGCCCCAGCGCCCCCCCGACGGGCCTGCTGGCCGCTCCGCACTCCGGGCAGCGGGCCGGACGCACCGCGTCCACCGAGGGCACTTCCTCGGCCCAGGACTTGACTCCTCTCTGACTTCGGATGACTCCTCGGGGGCTCCGCGAAACTCTCCACACAGTCTTCTCGCGGGGCATTGGTGGGTAGGGGTGTCGCCACACCCCTCCCACCGCCTACTCGCCGCCGGCTCGCTCCAGCCGCGGTAGCAGCTCCACGCTGCGCCCCGCCCTCTCTACGGTGCGCCAGCGGACCTCAACGACGGTGACTCGCAAGAATCCGGCTCGCTGATGGGCAATTCGTCCGCTCGCGCCCGCTTCCCATCAACGAGTCGGTCCGAAATCCGGCCGGTCTCCCTCAACCACCGTGCTCAGCAACAATTACGAAGGCCGCCGCTACCCCGGCTGGCATCACCACGTCTCCGTCGCGCTGTGCTGCTACGCTTTCCTCGTGGCCGAACGCACGCGGCGTTTTCCCCCCTCGGCCCGAAGGGCGGCTGAAGCCCACGCGCAGCCCCTCTCGGCCTGAGCGCCACTTCCACGACAGCTTCATCACCGCACGACTCGCGATGGCGCGGGTGATTGCCACCTGGTTGCCGCGCTGTCCCACCTGCCACCGCGCCAACCAGCACCGCACCTCTCGTCGCCTGCTCGGCCTCCCCGTCCACCCCTCGGGCCCCTGACGCAGTAGTGTTAACACTACTGCGTCAGGGGTAGGCCGAAGGGGGAGTGGGTGATGGAGGGCTGGGCTGGCAGGTCATGGTTGCATCTGCCACTAGCGGCCCCACTCATGAAGGAGAGATGGACTCCTTCATGAACGCCGCCGCGGTGCAGCGGCTTGAGAGGTACTTCCAGCAAATTGGCGACGTGCTGGGTGAGGAGAGCCGGCGCGGCTCGTTCGCCCTCTACGCCATGGGCCTGCTGGGCGAGGGGGAGCGCAAGAGCGTGGAGCCCATCGCCGCCCGGGCGTGTCCGGACCCCGAGCGGGTGGATGCAATGCACCAGCGACTGTTGCACTTCGCAGTGGACTCGAGGTGGAGCGACCGGGAGGTGCGGCGCCAGGCGGCGAGGTACGCGCTGGAGGCGATGACGCGGCGGGAGTCGGTGGAAGCGTGGATTGTGGACGACACGGGCTTCCTCAAGCAGGGCAAGCACTCGGTGGGTGTCCAGCGGCAGTACACCGGCTCGGCGGGGAAGGTGGCCAACTGCCAGATTGGCGTCAGCCTCAGCGTGGCCACGCGTACCGAGCACCTGCCCCTCGACTTCGAGCTGTACCTCCGTATGCGCTGCACGAGCCCCGTCTTCCGTAGGCCGGACGGACGCCGCATGCTGGCGGCGTGAATGGGACGCTTTCAGCGCGGCGACGACTGCTCTTCGGGCGAGGCCGCAACCGGCGCCGGGACGGTGAGTTCGCCCACCTCGGCGTCGAGTTCGGAGGGGAGGAGGCGAGCGCGCGTAGCGGCCCAGTACTTGGGAGCGAGCTCGAGGTAGCGCTGGTGGGGCCAGTGGGCCAGCACGCGCAGGATGTCGCGCAGGTAGGTCTCGGGCTCGAGTCCGTGCAGTCGCGCGGTGGCGATGAGGGTGAAGAGGTGGCCGGCGCGCTCGGCATGGTCATCGCTCCCGACGAAGAGCCAGGCCTTGCGTCCGACGGCAATCCTTCTCAATTCTCTCTCGGAGCGGTTGTTCTCAAGCAGCAGCCGTCCGTCGTCGAGGAAGCAGCGCAGCGCCTCGCGCTGGCGCACGGCGTAACCGAGGGCCCGGCGCAAGAGGCCGCGCTGCTCCCGCACCTTCTCGTACTCCTCCTGGGCCCAGACGAAGAAGGCGTCCACGTGCGCACGCAGGTGGGCATGCCTCAGCCGGTGAATCTCCTCCGGGGGCTTGTCCCTCCATGTCGCTTCCAACTGGAAGAGGCGACTGATGCGCGCCAGCCCCTCCCTGGCGATGACGTCCTTGGCCGTCGCCGCCTCCCAGAAGCCCCGGCGGCAGTGCGCCCAGCACGCCACCTCCTGACACACCCCCTCCTCGCCGTCAGCGGGCGCGTCCTCGGCGGGACGGAAGAGGGCGTTGTAGACGCTCTTGGCGTCGGCCTGCACGTAGCCCTTGAAGCCCTTGAAGAGCTCCAGCACCGCGGCGCTCGTCTCCTTCGGCGTGTACTCGAAGAAGACGGCGTCCCTGTCGACTACCTGGACGAAGTAGTGGCCGCGTCGGCACGCCTGGCGAGGCCCCTCGGCGGGGGCCGGCTGCACCGCCACGCCCGTGGCGTCGGTGGCGATGCAGAAGGCGGTGGCCAGCGCCTCCTCGCGCATGGCGGCCACCACGGTGGTGCCCAGGGTGGCGCCCATGTCCTCCAGCCACCGCGCCATCGTCCCCCTGTCCACCGCCACGCCGTCGCGGGCCAGGCGCTTCTCCATGCGGAACAACGGCAGCCCGTCGCAGTACTTCTCGGTGGCCAGGTGGGCCAGCAGCGAGGGCGCCGCCAGGCAGCGGAAGAAGACTTCCTTGGGCGCCATGGCCGAGGCCAGCGTGGCCTCCCCGTCGGCCCCCACCGTGCGGTACTTCACCCGGGCGATGACGAGGCGCCGCATACCGCCGCGCTGCCAGGCCAGCTTGCAGCTCTCCTCGAAGCCGATTTTCTCCGCCTTCCCCTGGGCCACCAGCTCGTCGAAGAGAGGGTCCGCAATCACCACCCGCCTCTCTTCCAGCGGCAGACTCTTCAAGTCCCGCCGGCCCTTGGGCTTGGACTTCTGCTTCGCCCCCGCGCCGCCTGACGCCTCCGCCGAGGCCATGCCCAGTGTGCCGGCCACCTCTTCCAGGGCGCGCAGCTTCTGGGCGAATTCCAACTCCAACTGCTGGGTGTCCACCCGCTCCGCCTTGGCCATGAAGAGGCGGCGCTTGAGTAACTCCAACTCCAGCCGCAGCCTCTCGTGCGAGGCTTTCAGCACGTCCCGCTCCCTCTCCAACTGCGCGGCGCGCTGCCTCTCGGCGCTCAACAGCGCCTCGAGTTCGGCGATGCGCGCCTGCGCGGAAATGGGAGACTCGTGCGTGGACACCGTGGCCTTGTAACCACTCACCACCGCGCTGTCGACACCCGCCTGGTGCCCCCGCGCGGTGGTGCGCCCGGCTCCTCTCAATGTGGGCGAGGGCCGCGCCTGGGCGCCTCCACGCGCAGCCCGTCCAGCAACTCCTCCAGCACGTGCTCCTCCACCGCCAGGCTGGTAGCGCCTTCCTCCAACCCTCGCGGCACCTGGAAGCAGCCGGTGTCCAGCCGCTTGTAAAAGAGGCACAGCCCCGTGCCGTCGTAGAAGAGTACCTTCAGCGCCGTGCGCCGCTTGCCGAAGAAGACGAAGAGGGCGCCGCTGCGCGGCTTGCGTCCCAGCCTCTCCTCCACCAACCCAGACAGCCGCTCGAAGCCCCAGCGCAAGTCAATCGGCTCCAGGCCCAGGAAGATTTCGACGCCGTGCGGAATCATCGCGGCCCGCTCCGGCTCACCGCACCCAGCGCCGCCAGCGCCACGCCTACCGTCGCCACGTCCGCCCCCGCGGGCACCAGCACCCGCGCCCCGTGCGCCTCAATGACGACGAGTCCTGCACCAGGTGCGGCTTCCTCGCGGGCCGGGGAAGTAACCAGCCTCACCAGCGGCACCGCCGCCTCCGCTTCTCCACGCCCCGCCTTCGCCAGCCGACTCGACCACCGGTACAGCGGGCTGGGCGTGAACTCCTTCCCACGGCAGTACTCCTCCGCGCTCAGCCCACTGGTGCGCCACTCCTCCACTCGCTTCTTCCACAGCTCCGCATTCGCCATGCGCGCCACCTTGCGCGCTCCGGCTCATCCCCTCCAGACGGGGCTCGTGCAGCGGATACGTACCTCCCTGAGTGCTGGGCCAACGACGAGGCGCGCCGCCGCGAGGCCCGAATTCCCGCCGAGGTTTCCTTCCAAACCAAGCCTCAACTGGCGCTGCGAATGATTGAGCGGGCCGTGGAGGACGGCGTGGCGCCAGGAGTCCTCCTGGCGGACAGCGCCTACGGCAACTCCAGCGACTTCCGTGCGCGCCTTCGCGCGCTGGGCTTGCATTACGCCGTCGCGGTGGCTGCGCAAACGGGCGTCCGCCTCCTGGACGCGAAGGGCCGTCCTCGAAAGGACGCGCAAAGCGTTTCGGACCTGGCCTGGCGCATTCATGAACGAGGCGGCTTCCGACGGTGCACCTGGCGCCAGGGCACGCAAGACGCCTTGTCAGCACGCTTTGCCCTGCGCCGCGTCGTCGCCGCGGGCGTCCCCCAGCGCGAGCAGGAGCCCCTGACGTTGCTCATTGAATGGCGAGACGGCGAGCCCGAGCCCGCCAACTACTTCCTGATTTCCCTGCCAGAAGGACGAACGAAGCGGCAGCTCATCCGTCTGGTGATGCAGCGATGGAGAACCGAGCGCGTCTACGAAGACCTCAAGGGGGAGTTGGGGCTGGACCATTACGAAGGCCGCCGCTACCCCGGCTGGCATCACCACGTCTCCGTCGCGCTGTGCTGCTACGCTTTCCTCGTGGCCGAACGCACGCGGCGTTTTCCCCCCTCGGCCCGAAGGGCGGCTGAAGCCCACGCGCAGCCCCTCTCGGCCTGAGCGCCACTTCCACGACAGCTTCATCACCGCACGACTCGCGATGGCGCGGGTGATTGCCACCTGGTTGCCGCGCTGTCCCACCTGCCACCGCGCCAACCAGCACCGCACCTCTCGTCGCCTGCTCGGCCTCCCCGTCCACCCCTCGGGCCCCTGACGCAGTAGTGTTAAGCTTCCTTCTCTGCAGTCAGTCCTCGTGGATGGGAGGCATAAGGGCACGCAGGCTTCGTTCTGTGAGCCAATTGCGAAACCACGTGGGCGCGCGCCCTTGAAACTCCAGTGTTCTTAGGGCATCTTTTGTGTTGGAGAATCCGCTCCAGTCCTTCTCTGTGGCAAGCAGCACTAGGCGCTGACAGCATGCTGCGAGAGCCTTGTTGCTTGAGTCGGCGAGAATGACAGCGGCGAGGAAGAGTTCGTTGACGAGGCGTTCTGTGGGCCGACTATGCATCAGCACCTCCTGGAGTGCTTGCTCCAAGGCCGAGAGCTTGAGCCGTCCGTCTATGTATAACCAAGTGATAGAAGATGGACGGACCCCATCAACGCGGCCCTGAATGAAGTCACCGGGCGAGAGGGGGCGAAAAGCCTGATTCTGGATGAAGGAGGAGACGACGTCTGCGGGCGGATGCAGTTCGTCATGGAGCTCTCTCCACTCTTGATCCCATGTATCCATACCCAGTTGAGCGGAGATGCTGCGAGCCGAGAGGATCTTCACGAAGTCGAGAAACGCGCCCACATCGGAATGAAGCGGGAAGAAGGCAGGGACAGGCCAGAGAACCGATCTGCGGTATCCTTGCTGGCCATGGGCGATGGCATTGCGCACCTTGACCAGTTGGTCGATCAATGCGTCGGTCTTGAGATCCAGTAGCCCGTATCGCTCCAGGATATACTTGATTTTTGAGCCGGCGGATTGAGTGGCTGCCATCAACGGATCGAATTGGCCCGACCATCTTCTGATGCTTTGCTCTAGATGCTCGCCTCTGAGCTTTAGGGTGCTGTCCAGGAGTTCTCGCAGGAAAGAGTCGAGCTTTTGTTTTGCCTCTACGCTTTGCTCCTTTTGACGATAGTTCGCGAGGAGTTCCAGCACGTGGAAGTATGCCAGGAAGCAATCCTCGAGAAAGGCGGTGGAGGAATCGCCCTGGTGTTCAAGGAAGAGTGCCTTTCGCCACCGGTCCAACAATGAGGCGGTGAGCCGGAGGGTGTTCTCTTGGTCTGAGGCCAAGACTTGCAAGAGTTGGAGTAGGTGGCGTGTTCTGTCTTGCCCGTTTATGAAGAAAGCCTCTGCCTTGAGGGACAGGTTCTTCCATCGCCTTCGCTGGGGAATGATGGAGCAGCTTGACTCCTCCGGATCGCCAACATCAAAGGAGTGTCCGCTGAGGAAACTTAGGATGCCGAGCAGGATGAGAAGTCGAGGGCGTGAGTGCCGCGCACTCTCAATCACTCCGTCAATCTGATCGAGTTGGGCCTCTATGTCGATGACTAGGTATCCGCACTTGGGACTGCTGAAGTGGCCTTTGCGCTTTAGCCGAGGGCTCGTAAAGACCCGCGCATTCAAGCCTTGGAACTTGGCTCTGAGCTTAATATCAAGTGGAATGACGTATCGCGTGATGGCGATGTCCAGGGGGGAAGGAACAGTCATTCCAAGTGCCTTCTCTATCAAAGAGGGTGTAGAGGCGCACAGTCGACCACGGCGCCGGGCGCCTCTTCAAGTGTGTTCCCCCACGACCCTGAACGGTGAGCAGCATCTCTCCAGATGCGGCGCATTGCCGGTGGGCTCTGTCCAGTGGAGCAGCGCCGAAGTAGGAGGAGACGATCAAGTTGGCCTTGCTTGCGGGGAAGGATTCTACATCGTATCGCCTAAGTCTGTCGCAAAATGTTCCTGAACGAAGTCTAGGTGGAGCAGGAAGGGGTAAGGTCCCTGCATTCGTCTCGGGGCTTGTGGCTATCTACTTTGTCCGGAGGGAGGGCGGGCGCTACACGGGGGTGAACTTCACGCCGGTGGCCTTGATGCGCTCCAGGGCCCGCTTGATGTCTTCGGAGACGATGAGCGCCATGGTCCAGCCTTCCGTGCGGAACACCTTGGCGTCACCCACCTTGCTGGGGTCGATGTGCAAGTCATCTACCGCGTAGTATTGACCTGTCTTCGCGGGCAGCCCGTCTTCCGGCTTCCAGAACTGCACTTGGGCGACTGTTTCGTCGATGCAGCGGATGCGCTTCGTCGCCACAAGGATGAGGAACTGGTCCGGGTGGCCTTTGATGCTCACGGGAAGGGACTGCACATCGCCTGGAGCCAGCTCCGTGAAGACGGTGGCCACCTTGACGTGAACGATGGGGGCAAGCCCCACGCCAGCTAGGGAGAAATCCAGGGCTCTGCCCGGCTCGTCGATTGGGACGTGTAGAGGCCCTTCGACCCGGACGGGCTGCCCCGCCCTGAACATCAAAGGGTCTTCGACTTCCTGGCCGCGTGAATTCTCGGGGTCCCCCAGGTACCAGTTCCCGGTCTGGATGTTCTCGGCAATTCTGAAGAAGCGACTCGGCATGATGTCGTTCCAACCGCTACTTGCCGCGCGTCACGAGCTTGTTGAGTTCCGTGCTTCTCGTGGTGACGTCACGAATTCAACACCAGATCCAACAGCCGCAGCGTCATCCCACCCGTGAAGTCGATAGTGGCTCCGTTGAACCACCCCGCCTCCTCACCCGCCAGCACCGTGACGAAGCGGGCCACTTCCTCCACCGTGCCCATGCGTCCCGCGGGATTCATCCGCGCGTGGGCCGCCTCCAGGCGCGCCAGGGCCTCGGGTGAGTACACGTGCTTCAGCGCGGGCGTCATCACCGTGCCGAACTTCAGCAGGTTCACGCGGTGGCCTCGCGGGCCCAACTCCATGGCCAGGTAGCGCACGTACATCTCCAGCGCCGCCTTGGACGCGCTGATGAGCCCCGTGTTGCCCAGGTGCGTCTCGTCCAGCGGGTTCTGCAATCCAAGGAGGCGCGCCTCCGGCGCCAGCAGGTCCGCCTCCACCAGCGCCTGCGCCCAGAAGACGAACGAGTGCGCCATCGTGTCGAAGGTCCGCCGGATGCGGCGCGCGTGCAGCCGGTCCTGCCCCTGGGACAGGAAGTGCCCCACGGACGCCCCTGCAATCGAATGCACGAAGAGCTTCACGCTCCGAGGCCCAGCGGCTTCCCGCAGCGCCGCCACGCCGGCTTCCGCGGCCTCCGGGGTGGACGCATCCGCCTGCCACGTCACCAGGCGCCCACCGGCGTCTCGAATCCGCTGCTCCAACTGCGCGGCGCCGTCCGCATACCGGCCCCGGTGGACGCCAAAGACATTCAGTCCTGGCTTGTGCGTCACCGCCTCCGCGATGGCCGCGCCCGTCCCCGATGAGACACCCAGGATGAGCGCCCACTCCCGCGCCTCGGAGCCTTCCCTCATTGCACCGCCTTCCGTGTCCTGTCCTGGTCCACGCCACGCGCCCTGTCGAGCAGTCCCTGCACCGCACCCGCCACTTCCTGGTGCACCGCCCGCATCGCGTCCCGGTCGCCCGCGTCGAAGCCCGGCTCCAGATGGTGCGTCAGCGGCTCGCCCACCCACTGCGTCATCTTCACGGGGAAGGGGAGCGACAAGGGCCACAGGCCCGTGGCGCCCACGCCCAGCCACAGCGGCAGGCGCGCCGGCATTCCCACCCTTCGCCCCAGCGCGTACCCGTCATTGAGGCCCACGTACGCGTCGTCCATGCCGCTGCCGCCCACGGGGACAATCGGCAGCCGGTAGCGCACCGCCAGGCGCAGGTAGCCCATGCGCTCGCCCCAGTCGACGCGGTAGCGGTGACGGAAGTCGCGGCAGCCCTCGCGCGTGCCGCCCGGCTGCAACAACACGTGCTCGCCCCGGGCCACCGCCTCCGCCAGCCGAGGGTCATCCCCCGTGACGAAGCCCAGCCCATCCGCCACCGCGCGCAGCCCCGGAGTCGAGCCGAACGCGCCGTGCGCCACGCCGTGCGGCAGGTAGCCCAGGCGCTCGTGGAGCGTCACCGTCAGCATGCACAGGTCCACGGCCAGGGGCCGCCCGTGGTAGCCGACGATGAGCTTCGCGCCGGGGCGCAGCAGCGGCTCCAGGTTCACCACCTCGTAGCGGTGGTACCGGCGCAGCAGCCGGAACGTCGTCAGCCATGCCGCCAGGGGCCAACCGCCCGCCTGCTTCATCCGCCCACCTGGTACAGCACCGCGCCATGCGCCACGCCGGCGCCCACGCCCACCAGGAGGATGCGATGCCCGGGCTTCACCGGCCGCGTGCGCAGGAGCCGGTCCAGGCTGGTGCCCAGCGACGCCGAGCCCACGCTGCCCACCGTGTCCACCACGCGCACGCTCCGCTCCGGTGACACCTCCAGCGCCTGGAGGATGGCCTCCAGCATGCTGCCATTCGGCTGGTGCGTGAGCACCCACTCCACATCGGGCAGGGCCACGCCGGCCTCGTCCAGCGCCGCGTGGGCCGCGCGCACCAGCGCGTCCAGCGCCACGCGTGTCATCTCCTTGCTGGGCGTCAGGAAGCGCATCCGCTCCAGCTTGCCGGTGGCCGTCGGGTTCTCCAGCACCACGTCCGTGGGCAGCGTGCCGTCATTGCCCATGGCCACGCCCAGCACGCCTTCGCCCGGACGGCCCGCGCCCAGCACGGCCGCCGCGGCCGCGTCACCCAGCACCAGGTAGGGCCGGGGCTCCTCGGGCGTGGTGGTGCGCGACAGCAGCTCAACCGACACGATGCCCACCGGCCCCAGCCCCGTGGCCACCGAGCGCGCCGCCAGATCGAAGGCGCTCAGGAAGCCCATGCAGGCGTTGCTCAGGTCCATCGCGTCGCAGCTCCCCGACAGGCCCAGCGCCGCCGCCACCCGGTTGGCGGTGGCGGGCGTGGTGACGTCGCCGCCCATGGAGCTGACGCAGAGGATGCGGCGCAGCGCCCGGGCCTCCAGCCCCGCCGCCTCCAGCGCGCCGCGCAGCGCCTGCGCCGCCACGTCCGCGGCCTTCGTCCCCGGCGGCGCGAAGTGACGGGTGCGGATGCCCGTCTTGTGCTCCACCTCCGCGGCGTCACGTCCCACGCGCGCGCACAGCTCCGCGGTCGTCACTGCGGGCCCGGGCAGGACACTGGCCGTGCCCAGGATGCGAACGGGAATCATGCGGCTTGCTGTCCTCCCCGCGGGATGTGCGCGCGAGCGCCTCGGGCCTTCACCTGGAGCCAGTGCTGCTTCATCTCCTCCAGCCGCTTCGCGAGCGACGCATCCGCCGCTGCCCGGCCGAGGATGTCGCGGGCCTTGGTGAACTCCATGGCGGTCAACAGCGGCGCCTCCGCGGAATGGATGTCGTACCGGACGTCCGCGAGCAGGCTCTCCACGTCGCCACTGCGGTGCAATAGCAGCACGCCGCTGGCCGCCAGGTCCAGCGCGCGCGCCACCGGGTTGAGCCCCGCCAGGAAGCGCCCCAGCCCCGACTGCCGCGGAGGGGACGCGTGCCGGACGCCGAAGGGGAAGATGTTGCTGGAGAAGATGATGTCCGCGCCGGCATCCAGCAGCACGTGGGCGGGCACCATGCTGGTGAAGGCGCCATCCACATACCGCGCGGGAGGCACCACCGTGGGGCCCCAGATGCCGGGCGCCGAGCCGCTGGCGCGCACCGCCAGGGCCACGGGGCCCTGCTCCAGCGCCACACAGTCTCCGCGCGTCAGGTCCGTCGTCACGGGCAGGAAGCGGGTGGGCAGCGACTCCAGACAGACGCGGCCCAGGTCCTGCTCCACGAAGCGCTCCAGCGAGTACGTCGTCAGGATGGCGGCCGTGGCGGCCAGGGAGAGCTGACGGCTCACGGCCCGCTCCTCCAGCCGCCGCAGCCCCTCCAGCCCGCTCTTCCCGTCCAGCGCGTTGGCGCAGAAGTACGCCCCCACCAGCGAGCCCATGCTGGAGCCGCTGATGATGTCGATGGGCACCCCCTGGCCCACCAGCCAGCGCAGGAGGTGGACGTGGTAGAAGCCCCACACCCCTCCGCCACTGAGCGCCAGTCCCACGCGCCGGTGGGTGAGGGCGCGGGCCCAACGCGAAAGGGCGTCCTCTTCGGCGGCGCGCAGCGCGGTGGCCTCCAGCGGCCGGTCATCCACGAGCAGCCGCTTCATCCGCTCCATGCCCAGCCGCAAGGGGCAGGGCGGCAGCCACTGGGGCCGCGGCGCCTGACCGCTCAGCTCCGACTCGCGCGGCGTGCGGCACGGGTCCACCACCACGGTGGGGAGCACGCGGTGGCCCGGCGTCGCTCGCGCGCTCAACGTGGGCACCAGCCGCGCCGTCTTCCCCAGCAGCGTCGCGTCCGCCACGCCGCACCCGTCGAGCAGCACGTAGTGGAGGCCGTGCTCGGCCGTGAGCCGTTGGAGGAGCGATGGCGGCAGCAGCCCCGGCGCGCCGGGCTCGGGCGGTGGCAGCGTGGCGCGCAAGACGCCATCCGCGCCCTTCGTGACGAGCACGTCCGTCCCACGCTGAGACGCGGTCCGAAGCAGCAGCACGCGGTCCCCGAAGTCGCGGTGGATGACCTTCGCCACCAGCTCGATGAGCGAGGACAGGGGCGCGCCGGGGACGTCGCTCTCGAAGGCGATGACCTCCGCCCGGGCCCGGGGCTGCTCCGGCGCGCCGGGGGCCGCGCGCGGCAGGCCCGCCACGGCGTCCTTCGAGATGAAGAGGCCCGTGGAGTCCACCGCCGCGCGGACCGTGAAGGCGCTCCGTCCGCTCGACAGGGCCTCCAGCCCCAGGGGCGCGCAGGGCTGGAGCGTCATCAGGGGCTCGCCGCCGCGCAGGACCTCCAGCTCTCCCTCCAGGAGGACGAAGAAGCCCTCGGCGGGCTCGCCTTCCCGGCACAGCACCGCGCCGCGTGCCCAGGCCACGTCCTGGCTCTGGCTCAGCAGGCGCAGCAGGGCGGTGTTGCCATGGTGCCGGAGCCCGGGGGCGCGCTTGAGCGCATACAGCCGGTGGCGTCTCGGGTCATCGTGTGACGGGAGGAGAGACATGGCACCCCGCAGGATAACGAAGCCCCTTCAACGGGGCATACAGGGGGGCCCCAGCCTCCTGACCAGCACTCAGGGTGTCAGGGGGCCTGGGGCTCCGGTGGGCGGACGGCGGGCGGCGGCGTGCCGACGCCGCCGTGCCGGCGGACGCGTTCCCGGGCGGCCTCCAGCACCACGTACAGCACGGGGATGAAGATGAGGTTCACGAAGGTGGACAGCAGCATCCCGCCGAACACGGTGGTGCCCAGGGACTTGCGCGCGGAGGCGCCCGCGCCCGAGGCCAGCATCAGCGGCACCACGCCCATGAGGAACGCGAAGGACGTCATCAGGATGGGGCGCAGGCGCGTCTGCGCGGCGTGGATGGCGGCGTCCCCGACGCTCCGGCCTTCGTGGCGGAGCTGCTCGGCGAACTCGACGATGAGGATGGCGTTCTTGCTGGCCAGCCCCACCAGCATGACGAGCCCCACCTGGCAGAACACGTCGTTCTGGAGGCCGCGCAGGTTCTGCAGCCCCAGCGCGCCCAGCATGGCCACCGGGACGCCCAGCAGGATGACCAGGGGCAGGGCGAAGCTCTCGTACTGCGCGGCCAGCACCAGGAAGACGAAGACGATGCCCAGCCCGAAGATGATGAGCACGCTGCGCCCCGCCTCCTTCTGCTCCTGGGACAGGCCCGTCCATTCGAAGGTGTAGCCCACGGGCAGCGTCTTGCGCGCCACCGCCTCCATCGCGTCCAGGGCCTGCCCGGAGCTGGTGCCCGGCGCGGCCTGCCCGTTGAGGGTCGCCGAGCGGTACAGGTTGTAGTGCTGGATGTTCTGCGCGCTGGTGATGGGCGTCACCTTCACCACTGACTCCAGCGGCACCATCTCCCCCCGCGCGGAGCGGACATAGAGCGCGTCGATGTCGCGCGGCTCGTTGCGGAAGGGCGTGGCCGCCTGCACGTACACGCGGTACACGCGGCTGGCGAAGGTGAAGTCATTCACGTACTGGCTGCCCAGGTAGACTTGCAGCGTGGAGAAGACGCCATCCAGCGGCACGCCCATGGCCAGGGCCTTCTCCCGGTCCACCTGCACGTCCAGCAGCGGCGTGTTCGCGGTGAAGGAGGAGAAGACGCCGCGCAGGCCCGGGTCCTGGCTGGCCGCGCCCACCAGCAGGTCCGTCGTCCGCGCGAGCTGGGCGAGCGAGCGCCCTCCCTGCTGGTCCTCCAGCACGAACTCGAAGCCGCCCACGCTGCCCACGCCGCGGATGGCGGGGGGCTCGAAGGGCAGCACGCGCGCGCCGCCAATGGCCGTCAGCGGGCGCCGCAGGCGCTCCACCAGCCCCGCCACGCTCTGCTCCGGCCGCTTGCGCTCGTCCCACGGGTGCAGGTTGACGAAGAGGGTGCCGTAGTTGACGCCCGTGCCCAGCAGCGAGAAGCCGCCCACGGTGAAGATGTCCGCCACCTCCGGCTGCTGCCGCAGCACCTGCTCCGCCTGGAGCAGCACGTTGCGCGTGTAGTCCAGCGACGTGCCCTCCGGGCCCTGCACGGCGACGATGAGATAGCCCTGGTCCTCGCCCGGGATGAAGCCGGTGGGCGTGAGCCGGTACATCAGCACGGTGCCCGCCAGGCACAGGACGAAGGCGAGGACCACCGGCCAGCGCAGCGGACCGATGAGCTTCGCCAGCAGCCGCCCGTAGGCGTCGCGGAACGCGTCGAGCGCCCGGTCGAACATGCGGAAGGCCTTCCACTTCTGGCCTTCGTGGGGGCGCAGCAGGAGGGCGCACAGCGCGGGGGACAGCGTGAGCGCCACCAGCGCGGACAGGCTGATGGAGAAGGCCAGCGTGAGCGCGAACTGCTGGTAGATGATGCCGGTGGTGCCGGGGAAGAAGGACACCGGCACGAAGACGGCGGACAGCACCAGGGCAATGGCCACCAGCGCGCCGGCCACCTGCTTCATGCCCCGGTGGGTGGCCTCGCGGGGGCCCACGTTGTCCTGCGCCATGGTGCGCTCGACGTTCTCGATGACGATGATGGCGTCATCCACCACCAGGCCCGTGGCCAGCGTGAGGCCGAAGAGCGTCAGCGTGTTGATGGAGAAGCCGAACGCGTTGACGAAGAGGAAGGTGCCCACCAGGGACACGGGCAGCGTGGTGGCCACCACCAGCACGCTGCGCCAGCCGTGCAGGAAGACGAAGATGACCAGCACCACCAGGAAGATGGCCTCGCCCAGCGTCACCAGCACCTCCTCGATGGAGGCCTGCACCGCCGCCGTGGTGTCGAAGGCGCGCTGGTAGCGCATGCCCGGCGGGAAGTTGCCCTTGAGCCGCTCCAGCTCGGCGACGACGCCCTCGCGCACGTCCAGCGCGTTGGAGCCGGGGAGCTGGAAGATGCCCAGGCCCACGGCCTCGCGGCCGTTGAAGCGCAGGAGCTGTCCGTAGTTCTCCGCGCCCAGCTCCGCGCGGCCCACGTCCTTCAGCCGCACCAGCGAGCCGTCCGGCCCCGGCTGCACCACGAGGTCGTTGAACTCCGCCGCCGAGGTGAGCTGCCCCAGCACGCGCACCGTGAACTGGTACGTCTGGCCCGGGGGCGCGGGCGGCTGGCCCACCTGTCCGGCGCCCACCTGCACGTTCTGCGCGCGCAGGGCATTGACGACGTCCGTGGCGGCCAGCCCGCGCCGCGCCAACTGCGTGGGGTCCAGCCACAGCCGCATGGCGAAGCGCCGCTCGCCGAAGATGCGCACGTCGCCCACGCCATTCACCCGCAGCAGGGCGTCCCGGATGAAGACGTCCGCGTAGTTGCTGAGGAAGCCCGTCTCGTAGCGGTTCTCCTCGTCGAACAGGCCGAAGGCGATGAGCAACTGCGTCTGCGCCTTGGTGATGGTGATGCCCAGCGCGTTGACCGCGGCGGGGAGCTGCGCGGACGCGGTGGCCACGCGGTTCTGGACGTCCACCGCGGCGATGTCCAGGTCGCGGTCCTGGTCGAACGTGACGGTGATGGTGCTCACGCCCGTGTTGCTGCTGGTGGAGGCGATGTAGCGCATGCCCTCCACGCCGTTGAGCTGCCGCTCCAGCACGGTGGTGACGGCGCTCTCCACCGTCTCCGCGGAGGCGCCGATGTACGTCGCCGTCACCTGCACCACCGGCAGGGACAGGTCCGGGTACTGCTCGACGGGCAGGGTGGGGATGGAGATGGCCCCCACCAGGGTGATGATGATGGACACCACGCTGGAGAAGACGGGACGGCGGATGAAGAAGTCCGTGAACATGGCGCCCTCTCACCGTGCCGGTGGCGTGCCGCCGTCGGAGCCGCTGCCGCCCACGCCCGGGGCCGGCCTGCGTGAAGGCGCCTGGGGCTGGATGGGCTGGCCGTCGCGCAGCATCTGGATGCCGCTGAGCACCACGCGGGTGCCCGCGTCCAGGCCGCCCGTCACCTCGTAGTCATTGCCGGAGACGAGCCCCAGGCTCACCGGCGCCCGCTGCGCCACGGTGCCCCCGTCCGAGTCCCGCGCCACGAAGACGAAGGACTGGCTGCTGATGCGGGTGACGGCGGCGGTGGGGACGCGCAGCGCCTCGCGGGTGGCGTAGACGACCCGGGCGCGCACCAACTGCCCGGCGCGCAGGCCCACGGTGTTCTCGAAGGCGCTTCGCACCTCCACCAACTGCGTGGAGGCGTTGGGCATGGGCGCCACGAAGAACACCGGCGCGGACACCACGAGCCGGCCCGCGGAGTCCAGCACCTCCACCGGCGTGGTGCCCACCCGGACGGTGCGTGCCCGCTCGACGGGGACCTGCACGGACACCTCCAGCGTGTCGCTCTGGTCCAGCGTGGTGAGCGCCGTCTGCGGCGTCACGAAGTCGCCCACGTTCACCGGGTAGTCCCCCACGGTGCCCGCGAAGGGCGCGCTCACCTCGTAGAAGCCGAGCTGGACCTCCTGGGCCTGCACCTGGGCCTCGATGGCGCGCGCGCTGGCCTCGGCTTGCAGCGCCTGCGCCACCGCCTGGTCGTAGTCCTGGCGGCTCTGGAGGCCTTCCTTCAGCAGTTGCTCGCTGCGCTCGCGCGTCTGCTGGGCGTACTCCCGCTGGGCCACGGCGGCGGCCCGCTGCGCCTGGGTGGCGCGCAGGCCCGCGCTCTGCTGCCGGGGGTCCACCACGAGCAGGACGTCGCCTCGCTCGACGCGGGCCCCTGGCGAGAGCGGAATCGACTTCACGTAGCCGGCGACCTGCGGATAGACGGTGATGCTGGTGCGGGAGACGAGCGCGCCCAGGTACTCGTTGGCCTCGCGCACCTCGCCGGGGGTCAGGCGCTCCACCTCCACGGGCATGGCCTGGCTCGCGGCCTGCTGTCCGCCTTGCGGCCCCGGGTCGCCCTGCGAGTGGCAGCCCGCGAGGAGCAGCCCGGCGAGTCCCAGGCGCCACGCCCTCACCAGTCGCATGCCGCCTCCGCGAGAAACGCCGCCACCCGCGCCTGCTCCAGCTCGAACTCGCGCAGCACCAGCGCCAGCTCCGCCTGGCGGAGGTCCGCCGCCGTCTGGATGAGCTCCAGGCTGGTGCCCGTGCCCACCTCGAAGCTGCGCCGGGTGAGCCGGTCGTTCTCCTCGGCCAGGGCGCGGCCCCGCCCCGCGATGCGCGCGGCCGTGGACGCTACCTCCACGGCGCGCCGGGCCTGCAGCACCTCCACCGAGGCCGTGCGCTCCAGCTCCAGCAGGCCCTGCCTGGCCACCTCCAGGTTCGCGCGCGTCTGCCGGAGCTGGCCCTCGCGCGCGCCGCCGTCCCAGAAGGGCAGCACCAGGCTGGCGCCGATGTTCCACACCGGCACGGTGACGAAGCCATCCTCCACGGTGAGGGCCAGGGTGGTGCTCGTCAACGCCAGCGTCGGGGCATACAGCGACTTCACCTGCGAGACCTGCCGTTCCGCCAGCGTGCGCCGCGAGCGCGCCACCGCGAGGTCCGCGCGCCGGTCGAGCGACTCCAGGCGCTGGCAGACCTGGCGCGCGTGCTGGAGCAGGGACTCGAGCTGGACGCCCCGGGCCAGGCCCACGCCCTGGGGGATGCCCAGCACCAGTCCCAGCGTCTCGCGGGCCTTGCGCAGGTCCTCGTCCCCCAGGACGACGAGGTTGCGCGCCGTCTCCGTGTCCTGCTGCACGCGCACCACGTCCAGCCGCGTGCCCGCGCCCAGCTCGAAGCGGCGCTCGGTGAGGGCCTGCCGCTCCAGGGCGGTGCGGAGGTTGACGCGGTTGACCTCCGATAGACGCTCCTGCGCGGAGACGCGCACCAGCGACTGGGCCAGCGCGCTGGTGAGCTGGCGCCGCGTCTCCGCCAGCGACAGGTTGGCGGTGCGCCGGGCCTCGCGCGCGGTGCCCAGCGCGATGATGGCGGGGAGGCTGAACAGGGGCTGGGTGGCGTTCAGCAGTCCCAGGAAGGGCGGGCGGGTGAGGGCGGGGGTCTGGGCGCCCCCGGCGCCGTCGCCAATGCCCCCGCCGATGCCACCTCCCACGCCGCCGCCCCCACCGCCGCCGCCGAGGAGCGGCGTCGCGTCGGGGTTGAGCACGTTGTGCTGGACGGAGACGGTGCCGGTGAGCGTGGGCAGCAGCGCGGCCAGGGCGATGCGCTGGGCGCCCGCCGCGGCCTCCACCTGGGCGAGCGCGGTGTACAGGCGGGTGGAGCGCTGACGCAGCAGTTGCACCGCCTCCTCCCAGGTCGCCACCTGTCGGGCGGCCGGAGCGACGGGCTCCAGCAGCGGGTCGGAGACGGGGAACTGGGGCGGCTCGGGTGTCTCCTGGGAGAGCGCGGGCGCGCGGGGCTCCACGCCCGCGTCGGTGCCGGAGCCCGTCTGGGCCAGCAGGAGGCTGGAGTGGGACAACAGGGCTGCGAGCAGCAGGGCATTCATGGGAGCGCGCGCACAGGTAGGAAGCGCGTTGCCCTGGCACCACGGCCGCCAGGGCTGCCCTGCGTCTGGTGGACAGAAAAAGGGACGGAGCTGCGTGTCAGTGCATGAAGACGGGCAGGACAGGCAGCCCGTGGGACAGGGCTGCTGTCATGCCCGGCCTCCGAGGGCGGTGCGACTGCGCGGGCGTGGACAGCGGGACTGGCAGGGCTTCCAGTTGATGATGCATCCTTGCGCCCTTCCCATGCTGCGAGGGAGCCGGAATGAGGGTGGAGGAGTTTCGCCGTGCGCTCGACAAGCGGAGCGCCGCTCGAGGCCTGGAGGTGACCTTCCATCCGCCTGCGACCGCCGAGGTGCTCCGGTCGCTCTCGGAGCGGCTGGGCGCGCCGCTTCCCTACCCGGGCCCGGAATGACGCGGACCAGTGGGACATCGTCCATGTCGAGACCGGGCGCCGCGTGACGCTGACCATGGCCAGCTTCTGGTCCAACAAGGTGTTCGCGTGGGTGGACCAGCGCCGGCCCATCTGGGAGCCCCGGGAGAACATGCCGCCGTGCGGCGTGAGTTGACGCTGGAGCACCCCCGGGGCCAGTCTCCCGGCTGATGCTCAAGCTCCAGTGGCTCCAGGTCCGCCAGTTCCGCTCCGTGAAGCCCGGGACGCGGTTGCTCTTCAGCCCGTCCCTCAACGTGCTGCTTGGAGAGAACGGCACCGGGAAGTCCACGCTGATGGACCTCGCCGCCGCCGTGGTCAGCTCGGACTTCACGCCGCTGCGGCACGAGGCCTTCGACCTGGAATATGCGCTGGCCGCGGACACCGGCCGCATCACCGTGCATGTGCGCAACGTGCCCACGGGCGCGGACGGCGCGGGTGGCCTGTCCATGGACATCACCGTGGCCCCGCGTGACATGGCGTGGCCCCTGGTCATCCACCGTGAGGGCCCGCAGCTCCGCGTCTCCCGCGAGGACGACACCTCCGACGTCGTGCATGAGCGCATCGCCCCCGAAGTCGGTGGTCGGCTCTGGCTCGTCCTGATGACGGGCGGCATCGCGTGGGTGGAGAAGACGGGCGAGGGCACCGCCGCCGTCGAGCCGATGCTCGCCATGGCGCGTGAGGTCTCCGCCCAGGCCGACCTCCGCCGCTTCGATGAAGGGCTCGCCCACTTCGACCAGCTCTGGCAGGCCGAGCTGCGGCTGTCCCGGCGCGCCGAGGGCGTGCTCGCCACGGGCACGGGCGTGGCGTCGGAGGACCTGCTCGACGGCCTGCGCAAGGTCGCCGCCGCGCAGTGGGGCGCCGCCCGCTACGTGCTGGCCTCGGAGAACGTCCCCTTCCTGCGCGACGCGGCCCGGCTGCTCGGCTTCGCGTCCGCCGAGGCGCTCCTGTCCCCGCTGGAGACGCAGCCCCAGGGCAAGTACGAGACGCTGACGCTGGGCCACCTGGAGCTCTGCTTCGTCACCGCCGCGGGCCAGCGCATCTCCGCGAAGCAGCTCGGCTACGGCCAGAAGCGCCTGGTGGCCTTCCTCCACTACCTGGCCCATGCCCGCGCCGTCGTCATCGCGGACGAGGTGGCCCACGCCTTCCACCCCCGGCAGGTGCGCGCCCTCCTCGACCAGCTCGAACCCCGGCAGGCGCTGCTCACCAGCCAGAACCCGGAGCTGCTCGACAGCCTCAGCTTCGACTCGCCCGAGCAGGTCCGCTCCACCTTCGTGCGCTGCCGCCGCGAGGAGGACACCGGCCAGCTCGTCTGGGAGAACCTGACGCCTGACGCCGCCGGGGACTTCTTCACCGCCTGGCGCGCCGAGCCCCGCCACGTGGGCGAGCTGCTTCAAACCAAGGGCCTCTGGTAGCCCGCCGCGTCCGCCCCGGGGGCAGCGGGACGTCATCCGGACAACGGCCCGGCGAAGGGACGTGGCAGTCCCCGTGCCGGGCTCGCCTATCCTCGCTCGCCGGGGAGGTGGCTACGCATGCCGATGCTGACCGTCAATAGAACCGAGCTGTACTTCGAGGACTCGGGCGGCACGGGCGTGCCCATCGTCTTCAGCCATGGGCTGTTGTGGAGCTGCCGCCTGTTCGACCCGCAGGTGGAGGCGCTGAGCGGACGCTACCGCTGCATCGCCTATGACCACCGGGGGCAGGGGCAGAGCCTCGTGCCGCAGGTGCGCTGTATCGACATGGAGACGGTGTACCTGGACGCCGTGGCGCTCATCGAGCGGCTGGGCGTGGGGCCCTGCCACTTCGTGGGCCTGTCCATGGGCGGCTTCGTCGGCATGCGCATCGCCGCGCGGCGGCCGGACCTGCTGCGCTCGCTGGTGCTCATGGAGACGTCCGCGGACCCGGAGCCCCTGCACAACGTGCCGCGCTACACGCTGCTCAACCTCACCGCGCGCCTGGCGGGCCTGCGCCCGGTGGCGGACCCGGTGATGCGCATCATGTTCGGCCGCGGCTTCATGACGGACCCCAACCGGGCCGAGGAGCGCAGCCGCTGGCGCACGCGCCTCATGGACAACCGCCGCGACATCTGGCGCGCCGTCAACGGCGTCATCGAGCGGCGCGGCGTGGCCCACGAGGTGCCACACATCCGCGTGCCCACGCTCATCGTCGTGGGCGCCGAGGACACCGCCACCGTCCCCGCCAAGGCGGAGCGGCTGCACCGGCTCATCCCCGGCTCACGCCTGGTGACGCTGCCGCGCGGCGGGCACTCCTCCACCGTGGAGGAGCCCGCGCTCGTCAATGCCACGCTGGGAACCTTCCTGGATGCCCAGACGGAGGCACGGGCCTCGAAAGCGGTGTAGCGGGTTGCGGCCGGTGGGCGCGCAAGAGCAACACCGGAACTTGCCGCATCGACATCATTCGTCTGGCCGAACGTAGCTGTCCGGTGGACGGAGTGCCGAGTGGGTTGTAGACGGACGGGGCTGTGCTCGGCGATGGTCGCGCGTTCAGTCGAGAGCCTGCTGACGGGAGGGCCTTGCGCGACGGCGCATCCACGCGAGGAGCAGCAGGTCGTCGATGCGCGAGTTGGGGTTCGTCTGCACGCGCAGCAGGACGTCCACAAGGTACGTCTCGGGACTGACACCATTGGCCTCCCAGATGGCCACCAAGGCGTAGAGGCCGACGATGGCCAGCAAACCGCCGGCTCACCCGGCCATCAACAAACATGCGCGGCGACAGCATCGGTCGACGGCGCGCGCGGGCGTTGGCGCTCACTCCGGTAGCTGAGGAAACCGCTCGAGGGCGAGCACGTCTCCGCCCCGTCCCATTTCGAAGTGCTCCCGGAGCGCATGCTCCCACCTCGCTTCCAAGGGCAGCCCTCGCAGCCACTCTTGCGTCCAGCCCTTCAGGGCATCGGCGCCCATGCAGAGGCGGGGCACCCCGGATAGGGCGCCTTTGAGGCGGCCCCAGTGATTGCGAGCCGCGGCCGCATCTGGAATGTGCACCTCCTCCGTGGAGGCATCCTCCTCCAGTTCCTCGGTGGGGAGGACGGCGACGCGATGGGCGGTGTTGACATCAAGGCCCGTCAGCTTCCGGAACGAGCTGGCGGCGGCCGCCGCTACCGCGGGCCCGCCGGACTCCATGGCGCGAAGCACCTCCTCAATGAGGCCGGGATGGCCGAAGGTGCCAGCGAGCAGGAACCGCTCGGGGCCCAGCTCCCGCCGCCCCAGGGCCTCCTCGAAGAGGGGGAGGTCGGCCTGGGCCCCCAGCACCGCCAGCAGCTTCAAGCCTGGAACGTGGTCGGGAGACGCCGGGGTCTTCGCCAGCGTCCTCAAGCTGGAGAGCAGCCACGGTTGCCGTGTCCAGGCGGCGGCCCACCGGGCAGCGTCCCGGACCTGGAAGGACGCGTCTGCGAGTGCAGTCGGGAAGCGCTGGGCAAGGCGCTGCCGGAAGCGCGCTTGGTCTGGGACTTCGAGCCACCGGAGTGGCAGCAGCGCGACGATCCCCCACGCGGCGCGGCGAACGTCGGGCTCGACGGAGCCCAGCAGCTCCAGGAGGCGGCCTCCCGGGTCGGGCTGCCCATGGAAGGCAAGCGCCTCCAGGGCCGCGGCGGCATGACGTTCCGACGCGCCCGCCACGAGGCCCCTCAGGGCGTCCACATGCCGCTCGGGGGGAGCGTAGCGGAGGGCGAGCCTGAAGCCCTCCCAGGCGGCGCCTTCCAGCCCGGCGGACAGCTCCAGCGTCTGACGTGCCACGGCCACGTCCTCCTGCAGGAGGAGGGCGTGCGCGGCGCCAAACGCGGCGTACGCGTCCTCGGCATCGACCAAGCGCGTGCGAAGGAGCGCCCAGGCCTCTTCACCGGCCAGGACCAGGGCGTCGAGATGGGCGGTGATGCGCTCATCCAACTGAACGAGCGCGCGGAAGTCGTACTCCTTGGAGCGCAAGGCAGCCTGCCGCTGCCGCCACAGCCACTCCACCTCGTCGACATGCACCTCCAGCAGGTCGACCATCCACTCTTCACCACGAGCGAGCATGGACCAAATCTCAGGGCTGAGCGTTCGGCGCGGACTGGACCACCTCGAAGCGGCCCAAGTCCAGGGTGAGCTGGCCTTCCATCGTCTCCAGGCCTCGCTCGCCGCGCGAGGTGAAGTAGGTCAGCGCGGCCCGGTAGGGGCCAGGAGCGCTCAGCATCTTCTTGCGGACCACGAAGCGGAGCTCCGCGCCCGGCTTCATCGTGAGGCGCCGGCCCTCGGGAGGCTTCTGACCTTCTGGCGGGTGCACGTTTTCCATCCCCAGCTCCATCCACAGGGAGTCCCCCTCCCGGAGCTGCCCGGGCTGCTTGTCCTTCGTCACGAGCAGCCGGAGGTTGGTGCGGTCCGGGGCATGGGGGACGAAGGGGTTCTCCGTTTCGATGGCCTGGGTTCCCACGTTGCGCAGCGTGACCTCGAAAGAGACGGGCTTCTCCAGCGGGAAGCGCGGCGAGGTCGGCGCGCCTTCTCCCCTCAGCACCCGGAGCGGACGCGTCAGCATGTGCTCGGCCGCCTTGCGCATCTCGTTCAGCAACGGCTCCAGTGCGTCCGGGACGGCGTGGAGGGGAAACGTCCGCGTGTCGATGTCCTCTCCGTCGGAGCTCTCACCCACCGACACCGTCTTCGTGTCGGGCGGGAGCTCCGTGGTCACCGGCAGGGCGCTGAAGTCAATGCCGCCATGCAGTTGCTTCAGTCGCGCGTACGTCCCCGGGGACAGCTCGGCCTCGTAGTAGCCAATCTCCTGCCGCCCCAAGAAGTTGTTCGACAGGTCCACGGAGCCCTTGCCCGCCGGAGGAAAGGCGGCGCCCAGGGAGCCATTCGGCAGGTCCATGAACAGCACCAGGTAACCCTTGCTCATCACGTCTCCTTCGCACTGGGAATGACTTCCAGCGTCAGGTCGCCCCTGGGACGACACGGGGCGCACCTCGCTCCGCGTGGCAGTGGGCGCGGCGCCCAGGAGTCCCAGCGTCAGTGGCAGCCAGCCCAGGCCGCGGACTCCCCACCGGTAGCCTGTCATGCCCATCCGCCTAGAGCGACAGCAGGCGGGTGGGCCCGATGAGTCCCTTGACCTTCGCGTCGAACCAGTCATGGAACGCCTTCAGGTGTTGGGGAAGGACCCGGGCCCCGCTCGCCATGACGCTGGTGGGGATGTTGGTGTACTTCCGGGCCGGGTCGCAGGCCCCTTCCGGATACTCGTCATACATGCCGATGAGGTGGCCGAATTCGTGGGCGCGCACAGTCTTCGGAACGCCCGCGAGCTTCTCCCACCAGTCATGGGAGAACCACCACTTGCCGGGCTTGCCCCACTGTGACGGGTCATTGGCCCCCGCGTAGAGCTTCACCTTCTGGCCGTGCCCCTGGCCCCAGCGGCACTTGATGCGGATGCGGAACGAGCAGCAGCCATTCTTGCTGGAGCAGGCGCAGCTGTTGCCCCGCTTGCACTTGATACGGTGCAGCCGGTAGCGGTTGTCCCAGACCCGCTCGACTTCCTTCTTCCAGGCCCGCCGCCGCTGAGCGGTGCTGAGCGCCCCGGGCTGGAGGTCGAAGTCCACCTTCCGCGTCACCACCAGCTCTCCCGTCTTCAGCTCGATGTCGTAGCAGGCCTCCCAGGCGTAATAGGTCGTGGTGTCCTTGACCCACTTCTGCTTGCCCAGGATGACCTTCTTGACGAACTTCGGCGTCTGGATGGTCTTCGGGCCCACCAACTGCTTCGCGACGGGCTCGGGGGCCTTCAGCAACAGGTCCTTGCTGGAGGACTGCTGGCCCTTGAACAGCTCCTGTCGGGCGGTGACCTTCACCTCCTTCTGAAATGCCCCCCGTCGCGTCAGCCATCGCGGGTTGGCCTTGTTGCCGGCGAGCTTCGCCTCGAGGGTACCGACGACGGACTTGGGGTTGCCCGCGCGGTGGACGCGCACCGCGAGCGACTGCTCCGGCGGGCAGTTCTTCGTCTGGACGTTAAGGGTGGCCTCGTCCCCGCAGCATGCGTCGGTGCGGGCCCACGCCAGCTTCACCACTTCCGGCTCCTCCGGGTCCTTGACCTGGTTGGCGCTGGCGCCGCTGGCGAGCGTGTTCGCCTGCACCTCCGACGCGGGCGGAGTGTTGGTGGGAGAGCCGCCGTTCTGCAACATGATGTCCGACAGGCGGAAGACATTCTGCCCCTCGACCTTCACGTCGAAGGAGTACATCTTCGGGTAGGCCTTGCCCTTGATTTTGTTCGAGGCCACGCCCATGGCGCTGCCAGCCTCGTCCCCCGTGCTCGTCGCGAAGTGCGAGGACTTGAGCATGAAGGGATTACCATCCGCGGTGACGGTCCGGCTGCCGCTGGCGGTGTCCGCCGACTGCGCCACGTTGGGATAGGGAATGGGAACGGGGCCGGCGGGCGAGGGCGTCTTGCAAACGTCCGGGAACGCCATGGAGACGCCCCCACTGTCCTTGTGGACGACCGTCAGGTGGTTCACGACCACAGTTGAAGGCATCAACGCCCTCCTGTCTGAGAAAGAGAGATCGCGGCCCGTTCGCCGCGCTCCGAAGTGGACGCAATCAGGATGCGCGGACACCGTGCGTAGCCGCGCTGAAAAGCATGCAGGGCCAGCCCCACGGCCACGGATGCCGAGGCGGCGCCCACGTCACCGAGACTGTCTGCGGGATGCCAAAGGCGCCAGCCCCGGGGTAGGCCTCCCAGACAGCGTGTCTCGATGAGGGCCCATTCGAGGAAGCGCCAGCGCTCTCCGTTCAAGTCATTGATGACGTGACCGAAGCCGTCCGCGCCTCCCACGGTCGCCAGCACCGCTTGCAGGGCCCGGGTCAGCGCCTGACCCCGTACCGGGGCCTCCGGTGTCCAGGGCGGCTCCTGCTCCAGAGCGACCGCGTCGACATGCGCCAACAGGGGCACTCCGCGACGGCGGGCGTCTGACTTGCGCTCCAGGACGAGGAAGGCGGCGGCCTCTCCTGGGATGATTCCGGAGCTGACGCCCGGGATTTTAAGGCGCTCCGCCTCCAGGTGCGCCTGCAAGAAGGTGCTGTCCAGCAGCGAGTCCACTCCTCCGACGATGCAGACGTCCGCCGCGCCGTCCTGTAGGGCGGCGCTGGCCCAGGCGATGCCAGCCAGCCCGGACACATGCTCCAGCGAGACGAGCTGTACCCGGAGTGACTCCGGGGCCTGGGGAAAGAGGTCCTCCGCGAGGTGGAGGGTGAGCTCCTGCAGGTCCTCCGGGGAAACGCCCGGCCGGTCAGGGTAGGGCGTCCCCAGGTAGACGTGGACCCGGACTCGCCTGCCGGAATGCCCCCCCTGCGCCAGTTCGAACAGCCTGGCGCTGAACAGGGCCTCGGCCAGGGGCATCTCCACGAGGTCGAGCAGCTTCTCCACCCAGGAGCGATCCCCCAGGTCCGGGCGGGTGAAGGAAGCGGTGAGTCCTTCCTGGCCCGCCCCGTCCACGCCGAAGTGAGGCCAGGGGGTGAAGCGCTTCAGGCCGGCACGCAGGGACGCGCAGGACTGGGCGGCGTGACGCCCGATGGGGGTGCGCATTCCCAGTCCCGTGACGCAGATGAGCTCACGCGACATGGGCGCCTCGCGCGAGCTGTACCTTGACCCAATGCAAGGAGGGCACCCGGCCATGGATGCCACACCGCGCGCGCCACACGAGCGTCAGCAGCTTGCGCTCGCAGTCGATGTGCACGGTGTCGCAGCGGCACGGCGGCGTCTCGCGCGCGGCGCCCAGCTTGACGACAACCTCCGGCAGCAGGGCCGGGAGCGGAAACTCCAGCACGCCCTCGGGCGTGGCGCCGACGACCTTCACCGGCTCGCCGCCCTGGACATACCCGGCCAACCACTGGTCCGCAGGGGCCACGAGGTGGTGGCGCTCATCGAAGTCTTCTGGAAGCAGCGGGAGCCGCTCCTTCTGCCATGTGTCGTCATACGTCCCGGCAAGGCGGGCGCGCGGCGTCCAATGTGGAGGCAGCGGGCCGAAGCCGCAAGGCAGGGGGCGCTCACGTGTCGAGCGGAGCGGCGCCCGGGGGTCCTCCAGATTGGGCAGGGGCAGTCCATCCAGTCCTCGGCGGGAGCGCGTGGAGCGGAAGCCCCGCCCCACGGGGTTCGCCTCACATCGCTCCGGGTACTCAGGATGGCTGTCGTCGGTGCCACCGAAGGCCCGCTCCCACGTCAATTCCATGCGTTCGAAGGGGCGGGGGGATGACAGGGAAGGAATCCCGAAGGAGGTATCCCAGACGCGTTCGCCGAAGACCTGGACGCCCTTGGTGATGGTCCCCACCTGGAGCGCCACTAGCACCTCCGTCCTGGATCGGCGGCCCGTGTAGGCGAATCCGTCGAGGAGGACATCCGTCGCGGGCTTGAATGGCGCCAGGTCGGAAGCGCGCAGCAGACTCGACCGTGCGGGCTCTCCCCGGTACTCGTCCGCCAGGGTGAGCGGCGCCTGCGCTGTCGCAATGACGGCTCGGCCTTCCTGTAGGGCGAAGGTGGCCTTGACGACAACCAACAACGATTCGCGTCCCGTTCCATCAAGGAATATGAAACGTCCCGCTGTGAAGGGCGTCAGATTGTAAAGGTCCATGAGACGAGCTCAGCGAGAAGGTCGGTCAGCGTGAACTCTACCCGGCGGTACGACATCTCTCATGTGCCCAGGTGTGGTCCCCATCCGTCCTGGGGGCTTGACCAGAGTACCACGAAGGGCCACGCCTGGTGACGCTGCCGCGCGGCGGGCACTCCTCCACCGTGGAGGAGCCCGCGCTCGTCAATGCCACGCTGGGAACCTTCCTGGATGCCCAGACGGAGGCACGGGCCTCGAAAGCGGTGTAGCGGTTGCCGCCGGTGGGCGCGGAATCCTGGCGTCCCCGCCATGGCCGAGCTGATGCGGAGTGTGATGTCTGTCTTTGTCCTGGGCCTGGCCGCGTGTGGCGGTGTCGAAGCGCCGCCCACGGAGGCGCTGGTGTCCTCCGAATCCCAGCTCACATGCGAGTCCTGCGGCGGCGCGCGCTACAGCGACTTCCAGGCGGGGGTGGGCTACACCTGCCCCGAGGCCCGGCAGGCCGCCCGGAGCACCCTGGCGCTGAACCTGGCCCAAGACTGTCCGGGGGGACCTGCAACGTGGTGTGGACGAACGGCCTCTGCACCCCGGTGGGCCCCAACCGGGATGATGGATTCGAGGGCCCCGTCGTAGGCAGGCCCGTCACCGCGCGGGCGGCGGGGCCTCCGTGGGAGGACTCCCGAGCGTATCCACGTCCGCGCCGTACAGCGTGCTCATCTTGGTGCCACCGATGAAGGGCTTGGGCTTCGGTTTCCCGGAGCAGGTCCGGGTCGACGTCACCACCACGAAGCCAAGTGCGAGCGCCGCGAGGACCACCGTCACCGTGCGAAAGGTCTTGCTGCTGCTTTGAGATGGCATTGGGCGCCCTGCTCCCCTTGGGCACAGCAGGCTACACCATGCCCGTGGGGCGCGCCGTCAATACACATAGGGCGTCCGCTTCGCCCAGCTTGTCTTGCCGTAGTGTTTGTGGAGGTAGCGGAAGGCCTCCCGCGCCTCGCGCGTGGACTGTCCGCAGCCGCGCTTGCTGGCACGGACCGCGCGGAACAGGGCGATGGGCGAGCGCGGGTCCTCCGGGTGCGCCTGGGCCCAGGCCATGGCGACGCGGGCGAAGTAGGGCACCGAGTTGCCCGCGTCCTGGAGGGCCTTCCACTCCCGAGCCGCGTCGGGCGTGTCCTCGAAGTGCGTGGACGGCACGCTCGCGTCCAGCTTGGGGCCGCACCACCAGTTGCGCTGGTAGGAGATGTCCATGGTGAGGTTGAGGTTCGGGTGGACGTTCGCCAGCCGGTCCTCGCCCGACTGGAGCCGCGCGGAGACCGCGGGCAGTCCCATGAGGAGCAACTGGGCCTCGAACTGCCGCTCCTCGGGCGTGGGCTTGCCGGCGAGCGCCAGCAGCTCCGCCTTCGCCTTGGGCTCCGTCTCCGCCAGGCGCCTGGCCACGGCCTGAATCGTCTCGTCGTCTCCCGCGACGGTGGCGCGCGCGAAGGCGGTCCACATGAGCTGGCGCCGGAGGGGCGGCGGCAGGGTGTCTCCCGCCGCGATTTCGCCCATGCGCTTCGCCGTGAGCCGAGGCTCCAGCAATTCCACGCTGCGCGGGCTGAGCATCCGGGGCCGGTCGGCCAGCGCCGTGGTGTAGGGGCCGGTGAGGCCTTCGCTGGATTCATAGTCGGCGACGGTGCTGAGGGCGTTCCGCATGGCCTCGTCGACGGTGCGGGCCAGCGTGAGCCGCTCCTCGCGCAACAGGTTGTCCGTGGACGGGAGGTCCCGGGTCAGCTCGGCGGGCACCGAGTCCAGCCGCGCGCGCGCCGCCTCCACCTCGCCCCGGGCATGCAGGAGCCGCGCGGCGTGGTACGCCAGCGTCACGCCGGCCGGTGCGGCGGGTGGCACCTTCGCGGAGGCGGCGAGCAGCTCCGGGACGCCAGGCGCGTCCGGCGCCGCCTTGAGCAGCGCGGCGACGAGCCACGGCTGGTGGCCCGTCTTCTTCCAGCGGGCCACGGCGGTGTTGTACTGCGCGAGACGGGTCGCCTCGGGAGTCGCGCTGTATTGCGTGTGCTGCATCGTCTGAAGCCACGTCTGGAGCGCCTCGGCGGGCGCGGAGAGCTCCTTGCAGGGACTGTCTCGATACAGCAGGTCCAGGTCGCCGAGCTCCGCGGCGAGGGCGGAACCCGTCCCGGGCTCGAGCACGTGCGACATCAGCTCGCAGCGCCAGGTCTCCTGCTTCAGCCGGTAGCGCACCAGGCTCCGCAGGCCTCGCGTGGGCGCATGGACGCCGCGCAGCTCCGGGTCGGCGAGCACGCGGTCAATGACTTGCTCCGCTTCGGTCAGCCGCGCGAGGAAGACCGCATCGTGCTTCGTCTCGAAGAGGAAGTCGTCCTTCCTCTCCAGCAGCGCCTGCCGGACGTGGGTGCGCGCCACGAGGTACGCGGCCAGGGCCCGGTAGGGCGAGTCCTTCGACGCGGCGATGCGCTGGAACGCGGCGAGGGCCCCGGGGTGGTCGTCGCAGTAGAAGCGCGAGGCCGCCTCCTGGTAGGCGCGCTCGGCCCGGCGGCGGGCCTGGTGCTCGGCGCTCACGCCTTCATCCAGCGTGGGGGCCGGCTCCGGCAGGATGGCGCAGGGGCCGAAGACGGTGTCCTGGTTGCGCACCCACTCCTCCACCAGCGCGAGGTGTTTCTTCCACGTCTTGGCCAACGCGGTGGCGGTGTCCGCGGCGCGCAGCAGCGCATCGCGCTGGATGCGGGGGCTCTGCGCGTAGTTCTTCTCCCGGACGAGCTCGGGCGAGGACTCCGGGAGCTGGGGCGCGGCCTGCTTGCGTGCCGCCTGCCAGCGCTTGAGTTCTGGCTCCAGCGTGTGGGCGCCCAGCGCCCCGTGCATTCTCTCCCAGCGCGTCACCAGGGGCTGTTGCTCCTCGGGCGTGGTGGGGATGCCCATCATCGTCCGGTACGCGAAGACGAGGTAGGCGGGGCGCAGCGAGTCGCGCACCACACCCAGCCGCCCGGCCGCGAAGGTGGAGACAGGCCAGTCGGGGTGGGTGCGGGTGACGAACTGGGGCGCGTAGTAGCCGGGACCGCAGGCCTCGGCCTCGGTGGGAGCAAGCAGGAACGCCAGACTGCTGGTGACGGTGACGAGCAGCTTCTTCATGGAGGGGGCTCCGCGACCACGCGACTGAAGGCCTCGGGCGTCCAGGGGCGGGGGTTGAAGACATAGAGGGTGGTGATGCCAGGAGGCACGGCCTGCCACTCATCGAGCGCCAGCCCCACGCTGCCCCGGCAGGGCGCCGGCAGCCCTCGCGAGAAGCGGGCACGCCACGTGGGGGCCTCCGGGCCCATGCGGAAGAGCTGGGGCACCACCTCGTCCACGGGCGCGCGCGTCAGCCAGCTTCCGGGCGTGCACCACGAGGCGAGGCCGGTGATGGACAGCGAGACCGATGGCGGCAGCTTCTGACGGAGCGCCTGGAGCATCGCGACGTAGGCGTCGGTTTCGGACGCGCGGGCGTCGAAGTCGAGCTGGAGCGCCGTCAGCTCCGGACGGCGCGCGAGCGTGGCGAGCCGGTCCGCCAGCGCGCGCAGGCGCTCGGGCGAGTAACGCGCCAGCGACGCGCCCGGCTGGGCCTCCAGCCGCACCGTGGCCTTCAGGGGCGTCCCGGGAGGAAGGTGGAGCGGCTGCCGGCGGGGGTGCTCCAGCACCTCCGTCTCCGTGAGCGAGAGCGTGGCCAGCAGGAAGGCCACGCTGACCGGATGCCCGGCCTGTGCGAGGAAGCGGAGGTCTTCCGGCCGCTCCCAGGCCCAGAGCACCACCCGTGGCGGCTCCGGCGGCCGCGCGGGCGTGCAGGCCGCCAGCAGCGCGGCGAGGGTGGCCCACCGGCCGCGCCGTGTTCGTGCTGCCGCGTGGGGCGAGAAGGAGGAGGGGAGCATCGTGGTCGTCGGGCCGCACGCGCGCGGCGGACCAGACTGTCTGCAACGCGCGTTCCGCCGCCTCAGGCCTGGGCCGCGCGCTTGTTCTGGGCGCGGCGCTGGAGCCAGTTGCGGAGGAAGGCCTTCACGGCGGGGTGCTGGGACTCGCGGAAGGCGTCGGGCGGGCCGTACTCCACGATGCGGCCTTCGTGCATCAGGGCCAGGTGGTCCGCCATGCCGAAGGCGGAGGCCACGTCTGGCGTAATCACCAGCGAGGTGGCGCCGAGCTGCTGCTTGCCGGTGGTGATGATTTCATTCACCGCCGCGGTGGTGAGCGGATCCAGTCCGGCGGTGGGGTCGTCGTAGAGGAGAATCTTCGGTTGGAGGATGGTGGCGCGCGCGAAGCCCACGCGCTTCTGCATGCCGCCGGACAGCTCGCCCGGGAAGCGCTGCGTCGCGTGGGACAGGCCCACGCGCTCCAGCGTCTTGTTCACCGTCTCGGTGATTTCCGCCTCGGGCATGCGGGTGCGCTCGCGCAGGGGGAAGGCCACGTTGTCGAACACGGTGAGCGAGTCGAAGAGGGCGTTGGCCTGGAAGAGGATGCCCTGCTTGCGGCGCATCTGGTCGAGCGAGGCCTCGTTCATCTTCGCGATGTCCTCGCCCTCCACCTGCACGGTGCCCCGGTCCGGCCGTAACAGGCCCATGATGTGCTTCATCAGCACCGTCTTGCCGGAGCCGGACACGCCCATCAGCACGCAGGTGGTGCCCTCCGGCACCTCCAGGTCCACCCCGCGCAGCGCCTGCTGGTCGCCGAAGGACTTGTGGAGGTCCCGCACTTCAATGGCCAGCTTGCGGGTGGGCGGGGGGCTCGAGGGGCTCATGGCCGCGCGAACATAGTGCGCCGCCCCCGCCTTCCGCCTCCAAGAAGCGGAAGGCGGGGCGCCGGGCCGCCCGGCTCCTGCCTCGGTGTGGAATGGCGGTCAGAGGCGGGCGGCCCCTCGCCATGGGGCTTGCCCTGCGGGCGGAGCGCGCGATGCTTCGGCTTCCCGCCGGTGGGGCGGCGTGACACACGGGGCGTCCGGGCGCCCGGGAGGCAGCGCGTTTGGCGACAGTGTCCCTGGAGGACGTGCGCAAGGTGTACCGGGGCGGCGTGGCCGCGGTGAAGGGCGTGAGCCTGGACATCGCGGACGGCGAGTTCATCTCCCTGGTGGGCCCGTCGGGCTGCGGCAAGTCCACGACGCTGAACCTCATCGCCGGGCTGGAGGAGCTGTCCGGCGGCACGCTGCGCATCGACGGCGCGGTGGTCAATGGCATGTCGCCGCGCGAGCGGGACATCGCCATGGTGTTCCAGAGCTACGCGCTCTACCCCCACCTGGACGTGGCCAGGAACCTCGCCTTCCCGTTGAAGGTGGCGGGGCTGTCGAAGGCGGACATCGACGCGCGCGTGCGCGAGGTGGCGTCGCTGCTGGGGCTGGAGGCGCTGCTGTCACGCAAGCCCAAGGCGCTGTCCGGCGGCCAGCGGCAGCGCGTGGCGCTGGGGCGGGCCCTGGTGCGGCGCCCCAAGGTGTTCCTCTTCGACGAGCCGCTGTCCAACCTGGACGCGGCGCTGCGCACGCAGATGCGCGGCGAAATCAAGAAGCTGCATGAACAGCTCAAGGCCACCTTCGTCTACGTCACCCACGACCAGGCGGAGGCGATGACGCTGTCGGACCGCGTGGTGGTGATGCACCAGGGCGAGGTGCAGCAGGTGGCCCCGCCGCGCGAGCTGTACGACGCGCCCGCGAACCTGTTCGTGGCGGGCTTCTTCGGCGCGCCGCGCATCAACCTGGTGAAGCCCCGGACGCTGGGCCTGCCGGACGCGGACGTGGTGCTGGGGCTGCGTCCCGAGCACCTGGAGGTGGGCCAGGACGCGCCGCCCCCCGGGGCGCTGGAGGGCCACGTCTACCTGGTGGAGCCCATGGGCGCGGAGAGCTGGGTGACGGTGGACGTGGCGGGCGAGCGCCTGGTCGCGCGCGCCGCCGGGGACTTCCGGGGGCCCACGGGCGCTCCGGTGTGGCTGCGGTATGACGCGTCGAAGTCGCGCCGCTTCGATGCGAAGTCGGGGCGGGCCTTGTGAGCGGCCCGGTGCCTACCGCTTGAAGTGGCCGTGACTCAGGTCCTGGTCGGGGAACGCCTCCTTGGCCAGCTCGTGCAGGAACAGGTAGTCCTCCAGGTAGCCGGCGTGTTCCTTGGGGATGGGTTTGCCGTCTGCGTCCATGAAGGCGAACTTGATGCAGCCGAGGCAGACCACGATGTCCCTGTACGTCTTGCCGCGCCAGTAGCGCAGGGCGATGTCCGGGTTGAACATGCACTTCCTGGGCGGGAAGGGATTGGGCGCGCTGGGGGGCAGGTAGGTGGCCGCCAGCCGCTTGCGTTGCGCGGCGGTCAGCTCGGGCCCTTCCCGGGGAAGCACGTAGGTGGGGCCGCTGTGCGGAAGGTCCTCCTCCGCGATGTCCTCGGGCCAGGTGGACCTGCCTCCGCCCCATGAGCTGGGATGGTCCGCGAGGAATATCTGCACCCGGTCCGGGTGGCGGAAGAAGACCTCGTGAGGCGTCGGGTAGGTCGGCGCGGCGCCAGTCGCCGAGCATGACAGGGCGGCTGGGAGGGCCAGGAAGAGGGCGAGAGACGGAATGCGCATCTGGCAAGCTTAACGTGTCTTGCCGGGGCTGAGAGGAATCAGGCCGCGACGGCTTGCGTCACGCGTAGACCTGGTCACCCTCCAGCGTCATGTCGAGCCGCCGGTTGAGCTGGTCCAGCCGCTCGTATCGTTCGCGCAGCAGGTCGCGATAGGGCGGTTGGTCCGTCTGGGAAATCTCTTCCAAGAGCGTGCGCAGCGCCGTGTCCAACGCCTGTTTCACATCGCGCGCCTCCACGGCGGACAGTTCCAGCAGCATGATGCAACCTCCTGTCCGGAACGTTAGGCACGCGCAGGCCCGCGCCGCCTGCCCGAGCGGCCAGGGGTTGGCGGCCTGGTGCCGCGCGTCTTCCTGGCAGGCGCCGGGGACGGGCGCCTCCGCGCTCGTGCGGTGGTCCGGTGGCGGGCCCGAGGCGCGAGCGCTCCAGCGCGTGGCTCGCGGCAGGTGCGCGCCGTCCTGCCCGCTCGCACTGTTGTCTGGGAGGTCCATGCGGGCCGGGCACTTGCGCGCGAGGAGGCCGGGATGATTCGGACGGACGCTGTACACGAAGGCATGACGGTGCGGACGGCGACAGGTGAGGTCATCGGGCGCGTGACGGGCATCGGGGACACGCACTTCGAGCTGGAGCGGGGGCTGCTGCCCATCCCCCGCCACGACTACCTGGTGGAGTTCTCCGACGTGGACTTCATCCGCGGCGAGGACGTCTATCTCGTCAACGCGGACCACCCGCTCCTCGCGCTGGAAGTGGATGACGACGGCGGCGCGCTCCCACCCCGCCACGCCAACGGCCTGGAGCGCGAGCCCGTGAATGTCGACAGGGACTCTTGATTCGCGAGAGAGCGAGTGACGCATGGCGTTGCATGCCCGCTCCGGCCCGCTCTGAAGCGCGTGTCGGACAGGCCCTGAGTCGCGGGTAAGCGTCGGGAATCACTCAGGTCGGGCAGCCCTGGAATGTCAGACGGTCAGGCTAGACGTGACCGCTTCGACGGGCATTCCAGGTGGGTCATGCAACGGCTTTCGGCATCGTGCGTCACGGTCATCTTCTTTGTTTTCACGTTCGCGTGCAGCGCGGGGCCTCGCGCGGAGGACGGTGGAGCGGGGGCGGTGGGACAGGGGCTGTCCCTGTCCACGCCACGCAAGCTCCTGCCCTTCGTGGTGCTGGAGGGAGGGCGCGTGCTGGCCTCGGGCGGGCACGATGGGAACCGCACCTTGAGGAACTGCGAGGTCTTCGAGCCCCAGACGGGCCGGTGGCAGGAGACAGGGGCCATGCGCACGCGCCGGCGCAACCACGCCGCGGTGCGGCTGGCGGATGGCCGTGTGTTGGTGACGGGCGGCTCCAACGGCGTGGCGATGGGCGCGCTGGCGGAAGCCGAGGTGTATTCGCCGGCCACCGGGACGTGGACGGAGGTGCGCCCCATGGCCGAGCGGCGGAACGACCCGGCGGCGGTGTTGCTGCCAGACGGGCGTGTGCTCGTGGCGGGCGGGACGGACGTGGACCAGCGGCCGCTGCGCTCGGCGGAGCTGTTCAATCCGGAGACGGAGACCTGGAGCGCCGCGTCGGCCTCGGGCTTCCCGCGAGGTGGCGCGCGGACGGCGGTGGTGCTGGCCAACGGCAAGGCTTTGTTCGTGAGTGGCTTGCAGGCGGAGCTGTATGACCCGGCGACGGGGCTCTGGGAGAAGGCGGGGCCCGTGGGCGGCGCCGCGGGCACGCACCGGCTGGCGCACTCGGTGACGTTGCTGCCGGATGGCCGGGTGCTGGTGGTGGGCGGCACCACGGCGCGCGCGGCGGCCACGGCGGAGGTGTATTCGCCGGAGACGGGGGCGTGGACGCTGGTGGGCGCGCCCCAGGTGCCGCGCGAGCACCACGCCACGGTGGTGTTGCCGGATGGGTCGGTGTTGATGATGGGCGGGGAGCACTACACGACGGGGGCGCTCGCGTCGGTGGAGCGCTTCGACCTGAAGACGGACACCTGGTCCTCCGCGCCCGCGCTGGAGGAGCCGCGCGAGAAGCTGGGCGCGCTGGCGCTGGGCGACGGCGCGGTGCTGGTGATGGGCGGTGGCAACGAGGCCATGGGCATGCTCTCCGAGAGCGAGCGCTATGTGCCGGGCGCCTGTGACGTGGCGCCGTGCGCGGCGCGTGGGGCCAGCGGCAGCGAGCCCGTGGTGGAGCTCTCCGCCGCTGGGCGGGGCGAGTGACGTGTGGCTCGCTGGCCCCGTTGTGAGGGGGTGACGCTCACGCGGTTGGTGCCGGCGCGTGTGGGGCGCTGGCGTCACCGTGAATGGGGTGCGCGGCTCTCGCGGCTGGCGCCGATGCGTGAGTCTTGCTGGCCTGACTGCGCATGGGCACGTGTGGCGAGCGCACCGGGTGTGACAGGCCCCCGGTCGGGGCGGAGCTGCGTCGGGCGCATGTGGCGCGCGCGCCAGGTGTGACAGGCCCCCGGTTGGGGCGGGGCCGCGTCGGGCGCGGGCGGGCCGGGCTTCACGGCGAGCGGGCAGGCGGGAGAAAGGGGAGGTGACGCGCGCACCGGAGCCGGGTGAGATGCGGCCATGAATCCGAGGATGGCGTCGCTGGTGGTGTGCGCGTGGCTCGTGGCGTGTGGGGGCTCCGAGCTGCCGCAGCTCTCTTACGCGGGCTGGTCGGAGCGTGTGGCCTCGTCCGCCTGCGCGTATGAGGCGCGGTGCGGCGCCCTGACGGTGTCACGCGAGCAGTGCGAGGCGGACGTCATCGCCGCCTACGCGGCGGTGGAGCCGGACCTGTCGCGAACCGACACGGGCGCGAAGGCGGGCTGTGTGCAGTGCATGCGCGTGCGCATCGATGAGCTCGACGCGGCTGTCGCGAGCGGCTGCCAGCAGGCGCCCGACGAAGCTCGCCTGCGCGCATCGTGTGGCGTGGATGACGCGGCCTGTATGGGCGTGCCCTGACTCCGGCGAATTGACGGCTGCTCCGCGCGTTCTGGAGTCTCCGGCCTCACGGAGTCCGTGCGCGGGGTGACGCGCGAAGTCCACGCGCGCCACGTCGCCGCGCATGACAGACTGCGCGGCCATGCGCACCCGGACCCTGTTGCTTGCCCCGCTGCTGCTCTCCACCTCCTGCGCCACCGTTGCTCCATCTTCGCAGGCACCGGCCGCCGCCCCGGCCGAGGCGAAGTCCCCGGCCCCCGAGCGTCCCTTCGGCACCCTGCGTGAGCAGGCGAAGCGCCGGCAGGCGTGGCTGGCCGAGCGCGTGGAGAAGGCCCTGCCCCAACTCATGCGCCAGTACGGCGTGGACATGTGGGTCATCCCCATGCGCGAGTACAACGAGGACCCCGTCTTCAAGGCGCTCGTCTCGCCCACGTCGTTCGCCGCGCGCCGCCGGACCATCTACGTCTTCTTCGACCGGGGCCCGGAGCAGGGCGTGGAGCGGCTCGCGCTGGGCGGTGGTTCGCAGGGAGGCCTGTACACGCCGCGCCGCGCGCAGCGGCAGGTGGACGGCGGTGGTGTGAGCCGCGAGGCCGAGCTGTGGGGCCCCGAGCAGTGGCAGGTGCTCAAGCAGGTGGTGGAGGAGCGCCAGCCCACGCGCATCGCCCTCAACGTGTCGCGCACCTTCGCCTTCGCGGACGGCCTCAGCCATGGCGAATACGAAGGCATGGCGGAGGCGCTCGGGCCGGACTGGGTGAAGCGCTTCACCTCGGTGGACGGGCTGGCGGTGGACTTGCTCGCCTGGCGCGGCGCGGACGAGGCCCGCTTCTACGAGGAGCAGACGAAGCTGGCATGGAACATCATCGAGACGGCCTTCTCCAACCAGGTCATCACCCCGGGCGTCACCACCACCCGTGACGTGGAGTGGTGGATGCGGCAGCGCCTGGCGGACCTGGGCCTGGAGACGTGGTTCCAGCCTTCGGTGGACCTCCAGCGTCAGGGTGTCACGGAGAAGGAGCTGGGGGACGACCCCGTCATCCAGCGCGGCGACGTGCTGCACTGCGACTACGGCGTCACCGCGCTGGGCCTCAACACGGACACCCAGCACATGGGCTACGTGCTGCGCGAGGGCGAGACGGACGTCCCCGAAGGACTGAAGGCCGCGCTGAAGACGTCCAACCGGCTGCAGGACATCGTCTTCGAGGAGCTGCGCCCCGGCCGCACGGGCAACGACATCCTCCGCGCCTCCCTCGAGCGCATGCGCGCCGAGGGCATCGACGGCACCGTGTATTCGCACCCCATTGGCCTGCACGGCCACGGCGCCGGCCCCATGGTGGGCCTGTGGGACCGGCAGGAGGGCGTGCCCGGCAATGGTGACCACAAGGTGATTGCGAACCAGTGGTACTCCATCGAGCTCCAGGCCACGTCCGCGGTGCCGGAGTGGAACGGCCAGCGGGTGCGCTCGGCGCAGGAGGAGGACATCACCATCGATGCCGAGGGCCGCGTGCACTGGGCCTGGAAGCGTCAGACGGACTTCCACCTGGTGCGTTGAGTGTGGCGCATGGCGAGCGGCCTCACTCCGAGGCCGCTCGCGGCAAGACCTGCTGTGGCCGCACGACGTCGTCACCCAACAAGGCCCAGGGGCTTCCGTCTTCGTCGAGCAGGAACCCAAACAACCGTTCGTTCCCCATGTACTGTTTGGGCTCCCAACCCGTGGCGCGGCGCTTGCGATAGCAACTCTTTGTTGTGCTGGACCCCCGGCCCAGAGTCACTCCAAGCCAACCAGGGCCCGTTGTCGCGAGCAACGACCAGACTGAACGTCTCATGGGGGAGGCGCTGCTCACGACCCGATGACGACGTGGTTGTAATAGCGGGCCCCCAGGGCCAACCAGTCCGTGCCTGCCCTGCGGATGACGTGCAACTCAGTCTCAAGAGAGTCGTTCAGCCGCTCGATGGCGAGGACGGGCCTTCCATCCTCGTCCAACGTCATCTCGACGTGGGTGTTGCTGGCTTCCGTGACGCAAGGCGCTCCCAGGTGTTCCCAAGCCGTCCCGAGGTAGCGCGCCACATGGGTGTGCTCGTGCCCGGCCGCTTCATCCCGCTCGCGCAGGTCGCGAAGATGGAGACGCCGTGCGTGGCAGCCTGGAGATTCCGGGCGCGCCCGGCGTCGGGCACCCGCACGCGCGCCGGCATCGCGGCGAGCGTGAAGACGGTCCAGTCCCCGGGCCCGTCGATGGCGAGCTTCAGCAGCGACGTGGCCAGGGCGGGGGACGAGAGGACCAGGGCTCCCTTCCCCTGGAGCGCCCTGGCGCTCGACCCTGGCGGCATCTTCGCCACCTGGGACATTTCCGGCGTGAAGTCGTGCCAGCGCCCCGCCGGCGTCAGGGGGGCGCGGCCCCCGTCATCGACTGGAGCAGCGTCACCAGCGCGCGCTTCTCCTCGTTCGTCAGGTCCAGCGGCACCATGGTGACCGTCTTCGTGCCCACGAAGCTGCCGGCCGCGTCGCCGCCCTCGTTGTAGAAGTCGACGACGTCTTCCAGGGTGGCCTGCGCGCCGGTGTGCATGTACGGCGCCGTCAGCGCCACGTTGCGCAGCGACGGCGTGCGGAACGCGCCCTCCAGCGTCACCCGGTCCGCCTGGGTGCGCAGCGTCTGGAGCCGCGCCGCGATGGTGCCGGTGGGCGCGTCGCTGTAGCGGCTGGCGGCGTTGAACTCCCAGTCCAGCAGCGGCTCCAGCACGCTCCACTGGCCGCCCGCGCCCGGGCCGCTGTCCCCCACGCCGATGTTGTGGAACAGGTCGTCGGTGAGCGCCGGCCCCTTGTGGCAGACGATGCACTGGCCCTTGCGCAGGAACGTCTTCAGGCCTAGGTACGCCGGGTCCGCCTCCGCCTGGCCGGCCTCCGCCGCCGTGATGAAGCGCCGCACGTCCGCGTCGAAGGGCGCGTCGATGCGCACCAGCGTCCGCTGGTAGGCCGCCAGCAGCTTGCCCACGTTGGCCAGCAGCGCCGGGTCCGTCTCGTCCGCGGGCGCCGTGCCGAAGAGGGCCTGGTACTCGGCGGTGTACGTCTCCACCGCGGTGAGGCGCGCCCGCACCACCTGGGCGTCCGCGTTCATCTCCACCGGGTTGAGCATGGGCAGGATGGCCTGGCTCCAGAGCCGGTCCGCCCGTCCGTCCCACATGAACCAGCGGTTGTAGGCCACGTTCAGCAGCGTGGGCGGGTTGCGCTCGGACAGGTGCCCGTCACAGCCCTCCGCCTTGGCGGTGGGCACCGTCAGGCCCTCGCCGCCGTGGCAGTTCGCGCAGGACACCGTCCCGCAGCGCGACAGGCCGCTGTCGTGGAAGAGCAGGTCGCCCAGCGCCTCGGCGCGCGCGACCCCGTCCATCCGGTTGGTGGCGTCCTTCGGGGGCTGCCGCCCCAGGCTGTGCAGGCTGCGGAGCTGGTCCAACTCGTCGAGGTTGGGGAAGGGCTCTTCGGATTCACACGCCATGCCCGACCCGCCCAGGGCCAGGGCGAGCGTCACGGCGCGCAAGCGGTACGAAATCATCACCCGACTCGTCTTTCTGCGAAGGACCCCCGCAGCTTCGCGTCCCCTTCGACGCGAATCAATCCACAAGGCCCCTTGCTCGGAGGACGAGTTCGTGCTGATGGCGTGACGCCGCCGGCCCTGTCCTCCGGGGAGGGCGGGCGCGGCGGCGTCAACGGCGGGCTTCAGGCGCTCAGGCGCCGCAGCTCAGGGCGAAGTCGCGCGTGGCGGTGCCGTAGTCGCTGACCTTCACCGTGGACGGCTCCGGGGTGACGGTCGGCGCGGCGCCCGTCTCGCACTTCAGGCCACCGCCCACCGCGAGCCCCACCTGGAGGTCGGTGTTGCTGGGCACGCCCGATACCGTGAACGAGCAGCGGTTGCCGCGGCTCGGCTTCACCATCGAATCGCCCATGCCCTGGGTGGGCGCGGCCGGCGACGCCACGATGACCTGGAGCTGCCCGCACGCGTCCTCCGCACGCAGCCCGCTCTCCGGCAGACGAACGACGCCGGCGATGGTGGCGTTGCCCTCACGGCCACCGCCACCGCCCGTGGTGGCGCAACCGGAAGCGGCAAGGACCAGGGCGGCTACGGCAATGCGATACATGAAATCCTCAATTCTTGGTGGTTGAGATGGCGGCAAGGCCGCCGTGCAGGCGGTCTACGATGCGCGCCCAAGACAATTGCGATGGGAATTCATTCCAGCCACCCCGCGCATTCTTTTCAGCGCCGGGCTTTGAACAATTCCCCGGAGTTCAGGGCGGCGCGGGACGCCGCGTGCTTCCAGACAAGCACGCCTCGTGAAGCGCCATCAGTTGGAGTCATCGGTGGAATCAAAGACAGACGCCTGACGCGTCCGGTCGCGGGGCCCCGCCCCCACGGCGGACATTCAGGTCCCGATTCCGGGCATGTCTGGACTTGCTGTCGTCCATTGAATCCATGGGCCGGGCGGCCCTGCCTCCGCCGCGCGGTCTGCTGTCAGCGCCCCCGCGCACCCCCACGGTGAAGGGGCAGGGAGAGGAGACGACACCATGTCGATACAGAAGCAGGAGCGCACGCCCTCGTGGACAGGGCAGGGCGTGGGGACGGACCGCAAATCGTTTCTGGACGCAATATCCTCCCAGATTCCGGATTACGAGGCGGACAAGGCCGCCGAGGCGGTGTTCTGTGCGCTGACGGAGCGGCTGTCGGGGTCGTGGGTGGCGCACCTTCGCGAGCAGCTCGCGCCGGACGTGCGCGAATTGCTACGTGGCTGTCACCGTCACCAGGGCGAGGCCCCCGCGAAGCTGGACCGTGACGATTTCTACCTGATGGTGGCCAACCACCTGAACGCCGAACCGGAGAACGTGCGGCTGGTGCTGCACGGCGTGTTCGCCGCGCTCCACGCGCAGCTCACCGAGGCGGAGGCGAAGAAGCTGGAGCAGCAGCTCCCCGCCTGGCTCCAGGGGACGTGGTCCGCCGCGCGGCTCCACGTCGACCGGCCCTACTGACGCCGCGGGGCGAGGCGCCCGGGGCACCCCCGGACGCCCAGTCCTCCACCGTCAGTACGTCCCACCCAGCGACAGCACCGCCGAGTAGCGGCCATCCAGCGCGCCGGGGGCGCGGCCGCCGGGGGCGAAGTCCTGGTCGAACAGGAAGTTGTAGTTCACCCGGGCATCCGCGGTGATGAGCTTGCCCACCTGGTAGCGCAGGCCCGCGCCGGCCGGGACGTAGCCGCTGGTGTCATCCGAGAAGCCGCGCACCGCGCCCCGGGCGTCATTGCGGACGTTGTACCGGTCCAGGCCGATGCCCGTCAGGACGTAGGGCTGGAGCCGGGTGTCGGTGAAGTTGCCCACCACGACGGCCTGGCCGGCGTTGCGCACGAGGTCCGGCCCGCCCTCGCCGTCATCGAGCAGCCCCAGGCGGCTGTCGATGTCGCTGATGCCGCCGCTGTAGCCCAGCTCGACGGCGAAGAACGCATGCGGCCGGTAGCCCAGGGCGGCGCCGTAGGAGAAGCCGGGAGTGACCTCCGGGGCGAGCTGGCCCGTGTAGCCCTCCAGGCCGCCGCCCAACTGGGCGTAGATGCCGGTGTCGGCCTGGTTCCGCCCCGCGTCCTGGAAATCCACGGTCTCCGCGGAGCGCATGCGCCGCTCCGAGGCGGGCCGGTCAGCGGCCTGGGCCAGCGCCGCGCCGCCCCAGAGGGCCGCCGCGCACAGCGCGCCACGTACGAGTGCCTTCATGACGGACTCCTTTGTTCGCGTCCGAAGGCAACGTGGCTCGCGCGGGAGGGCCTGGCAATCAGGCCCACGCGGGCCGTGGGGCACCTGGTGCGGCCGTCCTTCCCACCCCTCAGGGCACCTGGGTGAGGACCTCCAGCGCGTGCCGGGCCTGCACCAGCCCGTGGCCATGGCCTTCGTCGAAGCCGGAGGGGCCCAGGTCCTTCGCGGAGGACAGCAGGGCGTGCTTCACCTGGTCCGGCTTGGCGGAGGGACGGGCGCTGAAGAGCAGCGCGGCCACGCCGCTCACGTAGGGCGCGGCCATGGAGGTGCCGGACATATAGGCGTAGTCCGCCGCGCTCATGCTGAGGCGGGCCAGCGCTCCCTGCATCCGGTGCAGCACGGTGCCTCCGGCCTGGGTGATGGTGACGGCGGGCACCCACTGCCCGCGCCGCGGCATGGCCAGGATGTCCACGCCGCCCTCCGGCCGCGAGTTGCCGAAGATGACGGCGCGCGCGCCCTGCTTCATCACGTTGACCATGGCGATGTCGGTGGGCACCTCGCCCTGCCGCACGTACGCCACGAAGCCGCTGCAGGTGCTGCCCTGGCACGAGTCCAGGGACTCGCCGCCGCCGCAGTCCACCAGCTTGCCCCACTTGTTCTGGATGGGGCCATACAGCAGCGAGCGCGACAGCGGCTGCGTGCCGCGCACGTCCACCGTGGAGAAGGCGCCCTGCCCGCGCGGGAAGGTGGACAGCACGTCCACGCCCGGGGCCATCAGCCCGAGCTGGCTTCCACCCGAGGAGAAGGAGGCCCGGCGGTCCTGCGCGTCCACCGCGCCCACCGCCAGCACATGCGGGTCCGACGCCGGGTAGTCCACCACCTGGCTGCCGCTGTTGCCCGCCGCGGCCACCACCAGGATGCCCTGGGCGTGGGCCGCCTCGAAGACCTCGAACGCCGTCCGGGTGGGCGCGCCGCCGCCCAGCGACAGGGAGATGACCTTGGCGCCCTGCTCGGCGCAGTACTCCACCGCCGCCAGGACGAAGCTCATGTGCGTGCGGCCGTGGAGGTCCAGCACCCGGGCGATGATGAGCTCCACGCCCGGCGCCACGCCCATCACCCCGGTGGACTCCACGTAGGGCGCGCCGAGCCCGCCCTGGCCCGGCCGCGCCGCGATGATGCCCGCCACGTGCGTGCCGTGGCCGGTGCCCCAGCCATGGCCGCTGCTGAAGTCGGAGGGCGTGTCGTCATCCTCCAGCAAGTCTCGTCCGGCGACCACGGCGTCCCGCAGCTCCGGGTGCTCCAAATCCAGGCCGCTGTCGACGACGCACAGCCGCACGCCCGCGCCCGTGGGCCGGCCCGGGTCCGGCAGCCCGTCCCCATCCCAATCCCACACCTCGTTCGCCTGGACCTTGCGCAGGCCGGCGGAGAGCTCGCGCGCCGTGACGCCTTGGAGCGCCGAGCTCAGGAAGGAGGACGCCGGCGCGGTGGCGGGGGCCAGCGCGCGCCACTCCTGGTCCAGCTCGATGCGCTCCACCGTGGGGTCCCCGGCCAGCAGCGCCCGCTGCTCCTGGGGCGTCAGCCGCGCCGCCACCGCCGGGGTGGAGCGGAAGGTGGCCGTCACCTGGCCACCCACCTGCTCCACGCGCGAGGCGGCCCGCACCGCCAGGGCGTCCTTGTAGCGGATGATGACCCGCTGCCGGCCGTCGTCGCCCACCAGGGGGGAATGGACGCTCCGCGTCTCCACGGGTTCGGAGAGGGAGCCGGCGATGATGTTGGGGCAGACCTGGCTCTGTGCTCCCTTGTCGGAGGAGTCGTCCGGCCCACAGGCCGCGAGTGCCAACAGCCCCATGAGTCCCCACCGCTTCATGAGCCGCTCCTTCCCGAACGGCGCCCGGAGGAGGTCCCAGGCGCGCATCCCCCAGGGAGCGCACTTCACGAAAGCGTGGCAACGGCCCGGGGGGCGCCTCCCTGGCCGGGGTGCTCCGGTTCACACCCCGTGTGTTGAGCGGAGGAAGGCCGTCCACGTGGGGATTGCCTTCACGCGCGCACCCGGCGGTCACCGCGCTCCTGAACACCCACCCTGCCCGACGGGTACGGAGCGGGCGCACTGCCAGACGCGCTCCCGGCCTCCAAGGTGGGCGGCTTTGCGTCCAAGGCCTCGGTGGTGTCGGTGGGAAGGAAGTCGCCCGCTGCTTGATTCCGTCCGCTTCCGGGTGCTTCGCTGCCTCCAGACGCCATGAGTACCGTCCCTACAGAGTCCCCCCGCTTCCTCGGGCGCTATGAGCTCGTCCACCCCCTGGGCCAGGGCGGCATGGGGGAGGTGTTCCTGGCGAAGATCAGCGGCGCGGCCGGCTTCGAAAAGCCGTGCATCGTGAAGACGATACTGCCGGCGCTCCTGAAGGACCGTCAGTTCCTGGACCGGTTCCACCACGAGGCCAAGGTGCTGGTGCACCTGGTGCATTCCTCCATCGCCCAGGTGTACGACATGGGCGAGGCGGACGGCACGTACTTCATGGCGCTGGAGTACGTGGCCGGCGTGGACCTGGCCTACCTGCTGGAGCAGGCGCGCGCGCAGGGCGTGGCGGTGCCGGTGCCGGTGGCGCTGTTCCTGGGCCAGCGCATCGCGGAGGGGCTGGGCTACGCGCACCGCAAGGCGGGGCCGGACGGCTCGCCGCTGGGCATCGTCCACCGCGACGTGTCCCCGCACAACGTCATGGTGTCCTACGAGGGCGAGGTGAAGGTCATCGACTTCGGCCTCGCCAAGTCCGCGGCGCGCAGCAAGTACACGCTGCCGTCCACGGTGATGGGGAAGCTGGGGTACATGTCCCCCGAGCAGGTGCGCGCCGAGCCCCTGGACCACCGCAGCGACATCTATTCGTGTGGCGTCGTGGTGTGGGAGATGCTGGCGGGCCGGCCCCTCATCCCCCACGGGACGGTGGGGGAGATGATGGCGGCCATGTCGCAGCCGGTGGTCCCCTCGCTGAGCGAGCTGCGGCCGGACGTGGACGCCGCGCTGGACGCCGTGGTGCGCCGCGCGCTGGAGGCCCGCCCGGACGGCCGCTACATGCGGGCGGACGAGCTGGGGCGCGCGCTGAACGCGGAGCTGGTGCGCTCGGGCGCCGCCATGGGCGCCGAGGAGGTGGGGCACTTCGTGCGCGGGTTGTGTCCGGACGCGTTCGACGCGCAGCGCAAGCTCATCTCCAAGGTGTCCTCGTCCTCCAACCACCGCCGCACGCCCGCGCCCGGCTATGGCACGGGGCCGCAGCCGGCGGCGGGCTTCGAGCCCACGCTGATGCGCGGCCCCACGGGGCGGCCCACGTCCCAGTCGGGCGGCGTGGCCCGTCCCGGCGCCATCTACGCGGAGGGCGAGGATGACCTGGGCACGGGGGCCACCACGGTGCGGCGGCCCTCCGGGCCCGCGTCCAGCGTCAGGGTGGCGCCGGACGGCGACCCCGCCGGGGCGAGGCCCGTCGTCGCGCCCGCGGCGGCGTCCGCGGCCGCGCTGGAGGCGCAGGCCGCCCGGAAGCGGCCGGTGGGGCTCTATGTCGCCATCGTCGTGTTGCTGCTGATTGCCACCTCCGCCGTCACCGCGCTGTTCGTCCAGTCGTCCGGGGGCGCGCCGGTGGTTGCCGCTGGGGCGGAGGCGCCGCGGGGCCCGGACACGGCGGGCGGCGCCTCCGGAGCGGTCGCGCCGCCAGACCCGGCCAGGGCAGTGGCCACCGCGCCGCCGGTGGCGCCCGCCGAGGCGGCTGCCGGGCAGGACGCGGGCGTGGGCGCCGAGGCCAGCCCGGCGGTGGTCGCCGCGGGCGGGCCGGGGGCGCCCGAGGTGGAGGCCGCGCCGTCCTCGGTGCGCGCGGCGCCCGACGAGGAGGAGCCAGCGCGGGCCCGGGCGCCTCGCGCGGCGCCGGTGAAGACACCTCCGAAGAAGCCAGCGGCCCCCGCCGAGCCGGCCGTCGTCTACGCCACGCCCGCGAAGGTGCTCCTGATTCGCAAGGCGAACGGGCGAGCCTATGTCGACCGGGGCGCCGGACGGGCGTTCCTGCCAGGCATGGAGATGGACGTGCTGGGGCCGCTGAAGAACGGCAAGCGCGAGGTGCTGGGCCGGGCCCGGGTGGTGCGTCCGGCCCGGGGCGGCGGGATGTTGCGGCCCCTGCGCGCGTTCCTCGAGCTGGACGACCGCGCGCTCAACGCCTCGGAGGACCTCTTCGTGGCGGCCCCAGGACAGGGGGAAGCCTCCGATGCGGCGGCGCAGGAGGAGACGCCCGCGGAGGCCGCCGAGGCTGACTCGGGTGCGCCGGATGCCATCGTGGCCGAGGCCCCCGCGAAGCGCACGCTGCGGGGCCACGCGAGCGAGCAGGGCGGGGTGGGCGGACTCCTCGACCCCGGCGTGGAGGTCCAGAACCACGAGTCCTTCGACTGGTCGGACTGCTACGTGGTGAAGGACATCCGCAAGACGGCCTGGCTGGGCGTGCTCAAGGCCGGGGAGCGCAAGACGGCGAGCCGCTTCCGGCACAACGCGAACTTCGACGTCGGCTCCGGCTACATCGGCGTCCTCTGCAAGGAGGGCGAGCTGCGGGTGAAGGTGCGCTGACGGGGCTCCGCGTCCGGGGGGGACGCGGGCGCTCACTCCCCGAGCCGCGCCTCCGCCACGGGGCAGTCGGCGACCAGCGTCTTCGCCTGGGCGTCTCCGCCGCGCGCGTCGCGCACCGCGCGGTCCAGGGACGTGCGGCACTGCCACGTCACCTCGCGCGTGCCGTGGCAGCAGTGCCACCCGGTCAGCGTCCGGCCCAGGTACTGAAGCATCTCCGCCCGGGTGGGCGTGACGAGCAGCCACACCGCGCCCGCCAGCACCCCAAGCCAGGGCGACTGGAGCGCCACGCCCTTGAGGCGAGCGCCCACGCCGGCGGGGACGGGCGCCGCGTGGAGGCCGAGCAGCGTGTCCAGCGGCCGGCGCAGCAGCACGACGTTCAGCAGCAGGTCCAGCGGCGTGGTGAAGGCGCGGGCCAGCCCTGGCAGCAGCCCGGCCGTGCGCTCCCCTCGCACCAGCGTCACGCCCGCCACCTGCCTCCAGAAGGTGCGGCCCGTCACCCCGCCCACGGCGGAGGCGGTGAGCCACGCCAGGGCCATGGCCAGCAGCATCGCCAGGGGCGCGCGCTCCTGCTCCAGGGCACGCAGCGCGGCCCAGCCCACGAGGACGGAGGTCCCCAGGTCCAGCACATCCGCCACCCACAGGTGCCACTGGTACCGCGCCTGCGTGGTCACCTGGTCCGTCGCAAACAACGACCCGTCGCTCATCCACCCTCTCTTCGGCGCGCGGAGCATAGACCGGACGGGAGGACGTGCGCCTCAGGGCTCCACCGGGTTCGACCAGGGGACACCCCGGGTGTCGCATTCCCGCAGTGGCGCGGTGGGGCGGTGGCTCGCATCTTCACCTCTGCGCGACGCGTCGGAGGCCTCCTCCACCATCGGGGTCTCCTCGCCGGGCGCGCAATGGCCATGGCCATGGCGGAGCCGGGAGTGCGGTTTCCGGCTCCACAGGTGGTGGCGGACGCGGCGGCAGCGGCGGGGGGAAGTCGGTGGGGCTGTACAGGGGGAGGAGGCCGGTCCCCCGCCGCTGCCGCCAAGACCGTTCACTGAACGTTCCACTTCCGGTGAATTCGGGGGCGTGTGGCCTCTGGGCCGTTTCTGCCTGACACTGCGGCCCGACATGCGCACTCCGGGGCAGCGAGCCCGCGCTCTCAGGCGGGGGTTCATCGGGTGGTTCTTCTTCGCGGGGCTCTTCCTGGCGACGCCGGGCATGGCCCTGGACCCGCAGCGCCGTGTCTCGCAGTACAGCCAGGACGTGTGGCGCAGCGACGACGGGCTGCCGCAGAACAGCCTGCTGTCCATGGTGCAGACGCGCGACGGCTACCTCTGGCTGGGCACCTGGGAGGGGCTGGCCCGCTTCGACGGGGCGCGCTTCACCGTGTTCGACCGGCGCAACGCGCCGGAGCTGCGCAACCACACCATCAAGGCGCTCGCGGAGGACGCGTCCGGCACGCTGTGGCTGGGCACGGGCCAGGGGCTGGTGGCGTACCGCCAGGGCCGCTTCGAGCGGGCCCCGGGCGCCGCCGCGTCGCTGGAGTCCGCGCGGGTGGAGACGCTGGTGGCGGCGGACGGCGTGCTCTGGGTGGGGACGTCGGCGGGTCTCTGGCAGGTGCCGTTGGGTGAGGGCGTGGCGCGCCAGTACACCGTCGCGGATGGCCTGCCCGCCTCCCACGTCACGTCGCTGACGCCAGGGGAGGGCACGTCGCTCTGGGTGGGCACGCCGGAGGGGCTGGCCCGCTGGGTGGACGGGCGCTTGGAGCCGGCGCCGTTCCCCTTCCCCGGGCCGGAGCCCCGGCCCTACGTGATGGCGCTGCGCCGCGACGCGACGGGCGTGCTCTGGCTGGGGACGCGCGAGGGCCTCTACTCCTGGAATGGCGTGGTGGCCCGGCGCTTCACGACCGACGAGGGCCTGCCGACCCTCTCCGTCAACGCCTTGTCCGCCGACAGCGACGGCAACCTCTGGGTGGGCACGCAGCGCGGCGGCCTGACGCGGCACAACGCGAAGGGCTTCAGCGAGCCGGTGCCCGGCATGGCGTGGACGGCGGAGGCCGCGGTGCTGTCGCTGCTGGAGGACCGGGACGGCCACCTGTGGGTGGGCACCTATTCGGGCCTGATGCGCCTGCGCGACGGCCCCTTCGCCACGTATGGCATCCCGGAAGGCCTGGCCGACGAGACGGTCAGCGCGGTGCTGGAGGACCGGCGCGGCGTGCTGTGGCTGGGCACCACCAGCGGCCTGTTCCGGTACGAGGACAAGACGTTCCACCACGTGGGCGCCGAGCAGGGCCTGCCGGAGAGCGTCATCCCCGCGATGCACGAGGCCCCCGACGGGACGCTGTGGGTGGGCACGCTCAACGGCGCGTACCGGTATGACGGCCAGCGCTTCACGCGGGTGTCGCGCGCGCAGGGGCTGCCGCATGACGTGGTGACGGCCATCCTGGTGGACTCGCGGGGCAACACGTGGCTGGGCACGCAGACGGGGCTGGCGCGGCTGCACGCTGGCGGCGTGACGGTGTACGGCCCGAAGCAGGGCTTCACCAACCCCATCATCGTCATGGTGGAGGACGCGCGCGGCCGGGTGTGGTTCGGCTCGGACACGGGGCTGGCGCGCTGGGACGGCGAGCAGAAGGGCTTCCAGCGCTTCACGCAGCAGGACGGGCTGCCGGGTGATTTGGTGCTGGCGCTGCACGCGGACCCGGACGGCACGGTGTGGGTGGGCACGGAGACGGGGCTGGGCCGCTGGCGCGATGACACCTGGGCGCGCTGGACCATGGCGCAGGGACTGTACGACGACGCGGTGTTCAGCCTGGTGCCGGACGGGGACGGCTCGCTGTGGATGAGCAGCAACAAGGGCGTGTCCCGGGTGTCCCGGCGCGACCTGGAGGCGGTGGCGGATGGCGAGCGCCCGCGCCTGACGACGCTGGACTTCGACACGCGCGACGGCATGCGCAGCGCGGAGTGCAACGGCAACACGCAGCCTTCGGCGTGGCGGGGGCAGGACGGGCGGCTGTGGTTCACCAACCTGCGCGGCGCCATCGTGGTGGACCCGGTGCGGGTGCGCGCGAGCCGGCAGCCGCCCGAGGTGCGGATTGAAGAGGTGCGCGTGCAGGGCAAGCCGGTGCCGGTGGAGGGGCCGGTGGAGCTGGAGCCGGGGGCCTCGCGGCTGGAGATTCGCTTCACGGCCTTCACGCCCGTGGACGCGGCGCGGCTGCCCTTCCGCTACCGGCTGGTGGGCCACGACGACACCTGGGTGCACGCGGAGGCGCGGCGGGCGCTGTACAACAGCCTGCGGCCGGGCAGCTATCGCTTCGAGGTCCAGGCGAAGGGCCGGGACGACGGGTGGACCGAGCCGGTGTCCCTGGACGTCGTGCTGGAGGCGAAGCTGTGGCAACGCACCGGCTTCTGGCTGCTGTGCGTGCTGGGCGTGGGGGTGCTGGGCGTCAGCGTGTACCTGCTGCGCGTGGGGCAGTTGAAGGACCGCGAGCGGTGGCTGGCGGAGCGCGTGAAGGACCGGACGCAGGCGCTGGCGCGGGCCAACGCGGAGCTGGAGGCGAACATGCGCACGCTCCGGCAGGCGCAGGCGCAGCTCGTCCAGACGGGCCGGCTGGCGGCGGTGGGGCAGCTCGCGGCGGGCGTGGGACACGAAATCAACAACCCGCTGGCGTACATCGTGTCGAACCTGGAGCACGCCAGCGATGAAGCGGACGCGCTGGCGCGGGAGCTGGACGGGACGCGCGACGACGTGGGCGCGCGCTTGAAGGACGTCAATCAGGCGCTGCGCGAGGCGCTGCTGGGCGCGGACCGGGTGCGGCGCATCGTCCAGGACCTGAAGATGTTCTCCCGGCCGGATGACGAGAAGCAGGGGCCGGTGGCGCTGCACGCGGTGCTCGACTCGGCGGTGAAGATCGCCATGGGCGAGCTGCGCCCCCGCGCGAAGCTGGTGCGCGACTACGGCGACGTGCCGCGCGTGGAGGGGAACGAGGCGCGCCTGGCGCAGGTGTTCCTCAACCTGCTCATCAACGCGGCGCAGGCCCTGCCGGAGGGGCACGCGGAGTCGAACGAGGTGCGGCTCGTCACGCGCCTGGGGCCGGATGGACGGGTGGTGGCGGAGGTGCGTGACACGGGCAGCGGGATTTCGCCCGAGCTGCTCGGCCGCATCTTCGACCCCTTCTACACGACGAAGCCGGTGGGGGTGGGCACGGGGCTGGGGCTGTCGCTGTGCCACGCCTACCTGACGGCCATGGGCGGCACCATCGCCGTGGACAGCGAGGCCGGGCGGGGCTCGGTGTTCCGCGTGACGCTGCGGGCCGCGTCGGAGGACACGGCCCCTGGGCAGCCGGCGTCCGCGCCGCCGCCGCATGCGAAGCGCACGGCGGGCGAGGCAGCGGGTTCCGACACCCTGGCGGCGGGCCAGGAGAACGCGGGGCGGATGGTCATGCAGGACGTCAATGCTCCAGGAGGCGTGTCGCCGTCACCGGACACGGGCCCGTCCATGGGCGGGGCGGGGGAAGGTGCACCCGCGTCCACCCACGCGGTGTCTGGCGAGGCGCCGTCCACCTCCCCGGACCGCGAGGTGCGTGGCGGCGCGTCCCCGGCCGGCGCCAATGCGGACACGCCCGTCCGGACGCGGCCTCGGGCCGAGGACGGGCCCGCGGCGTCGGCGCCGGCCCTGTCCTCGGGGGGGACGGGCTCGGGCGAATCGCCCGCGATGCACGGCGCCCGTCCGGAGCCCCAGGCGACGCCAGCCCCGGAGGCGGCGCGAGGACGGGTGCTGGTGGTGGACGACGATGCGCTGGTGAGCGGCGCCATCCGCCGCACCCTGTCGCGGGAGAACGACGTGGAGGTGCTGGTGAGCGCGCGGCGGGCACTGGAGCTGCTGACGGGGGCCGAGGCGCGTTACGACGTGGTGCTCTGTGACTTGATGATGCCGGAGATGACGGGGATGGACCTGTACGACGCGCTCGCGCGGGTGGACCCGCGAGCGGCCGAGCGCATCGTGTTCATCACGGGCGGCGCCTTCACGGCCACCGCGCGGACGTTCCTGGAGCGGGTGGGCAACCCGCGCGTGGAGAAGCCCTTCGACCCGGAGGCCCTGCGTCAGCTCGTCCGGTCCGAAGTGGCGCGTGCCCGCCGCGAGGCGTCGGGCCGGGCGGCGTAGCGCCCGGCCCGGCCACGTCAGAGGTCCAGCACCAGCCGCTTGGAGCGGGCGCGCGACACGCAGACGAGCATGCGCTGGTCACCCGCGGGCTCCGTCTGGAAGAAGGTGTCGCGGTGGTCGGGCTGGCCATCGCAGACGCGCGTGACGCAGGTGCCGCACGTGCCTGCCTCGCAGTCGCTCGGGATGCGCACCCCATTGCGGCGCAGCACGTTGAGCACCGACTGCCCCGCGGGCACCTGCAGCACCTGCCCCGTGCTGCGGATGGTCACCTCGAAGCCCTGCTCCTCCCGGCCCGAGGCGGCGCTGGCGCCCTCGGCGGTGAAGGACTCGAAGTGCACCTTCTCCCAGGGCCAGCGGTGCAGGGTGGCGGCGTCGCGCACGGCCTTCATCAGCCCGGAAGGGCCGCAGCAGTACAGCCGCGCCCCTGGCAGGCGCGTGGCCAGCAGGGCCTTCACGTCCAGCCCCTGGCTCGGGTCGCCGCCGTCGAAGGAGAAGCGCACGCGCTCGGCGAAGGGCGGCTGGGAGAGCAGCTCGTGGAAGGCGGCGCGGCCGGGCGCTCGCGCGCAGTAGTACAGCGTGTACTCCGCGCTGGTGCGCTGGAGCATGCGCGCCATGGACAGGATGGGCGTGATGCCAATGCCCCCCGCCACGAGCACGTAGCCGCGCGCGAACAGGAGCGGGAAGTTGTTGCGGGGCGCCCTCACCTCCAGCACGTCCCCTTCGTGCACCCGCTCATGCATGGCGCGCGAGCCCCCGCGCCCCCTGGCGTCCCGGGCCACGGCGATGACGTAGCGGTGGGCCTCCTCCGGGTCGTTGCAGAGTGAATACGAGCGCTTGAAGTCTCCCGGGCCCGGGACGTGGACCTCCAGGTGGGCACCGGCCTCGAAGGGGGGCAGGGGGCTGCCCTCCGCCGCGACCAGCTCGTACGACAGGATGTCCTCGGCCTCGCGAGTGATGCGCGCGACCCGGACCCGCAGGATGTCATTCATCACGGTGCTCCCCTTCCCCAGTCTCCAAAGCGACGCACCCCCATCCATCCGGGGGACGGTGGCACGGACATTGGGCCGCGGAACGCCCACGGGTGATTGCCCGGGAGTCTCGGCGCCCGTCACGTCCCAGGCGGTGCGGAGGGGGCGCGCGCGCCGCCCTGAGTCCGCGCCGTGTCCGCGCGCCGCTTGTCCGCCTGGGGAGCAGCCGTCCGGCCCGGCTGTCTTCAGGTCGTCCCGGCATCCATGCGGCGCCATCACCACCATGCTGGGCATGCCGCGCTGCGCCAGAGAGGCGGCGCTCGGGACGCTCCCGGAGCGGCCAACGACTCTCTTGGAGGTGAATCCATGGATGCCATCGCGTTGCTGAAGGCGGACCACAAGACGGTGGAGCAGTTGTTCCGGAAGTTCGAGAAGGCGGGCCCCAACGCCCACAAGCTGAAGCGCCGGCTGGTGGACCAGTTGGTCACCGAGCTGTCCGTGCACGCGGTCATCGAGGAGCAGGTGTTCTACCCGGCGGTGCGCTCGCGCTCGGAGGAGCTGGGGCCGGAGGTGCTGCGCTTCCTGGAGGAGCACCACGTGGTGAAGTGGCTGCTGGCGGAGCTGGATGGCATGTCGCCGGAGGCGGAGCGCTTCGACGCGAAGGTGCAGGTGCTGATGGAGAACGTGCGCGCGCACGTGCTCCAGGAGGAGGGCCAGCTCTTCCCGGCGCTGAAGAAGGTCTTCCGTCCGCAGGAGCTCCGGACGATGGGCGACGTGCTGGAGATGGCGCGGAAGGGGGCGCCCACGCGGCCGCACCCGATGGCGCCGGACACGCCGCCGGCCAACCTGGTCGCGGGCGCGGTGTCGGCGGTGATGGACATGGGGCGGGACGCGCTGCGGGCCGCGCGGCGCAAGGCCACCACGAAGGTGCGCTCCGTCGCGGGCCGGGGCCCCCGTCAGGTGGTGCGCGAGATGACGGGCGCCGAAGCCGCCAGTCCGTAACACTCCGCCGGGCCTGGCGCTCCTTCTCTCCGCGTGGGGGAGGGAGCGCTCCGGGCGATGGCGTGGGGAAAGTGAATGCCGCCAGAGGGCGGCCGTTCCAAGGGGTAAGGACGTTGCAGTACGAGCCCGCAGCGGCCCATGCCTGAGGAGGCCCCATGTTTGCCCGACCTGTTCGTAGCGTGTTGCTGACCGCGATGTTGTTCACTGGCGTGACGGCCGTCGCGCAGCCTCAGCCCGTCCCGGCGCCGCGCGCGCAGTCCCTGGTGAACGCGCGGACGATTCGCGTGGAGGGCACGGGCGAGGTGAAGGCGCAGCCCGACGAGGCCTTCATCGACGTGGCGGTGGAGACGCTGGCGCCCAACGTGAAGGCGGCGGGCGAGCAGAACGCGAAGCGCATGGAGAAGGTGATTGCGGCGCTGACGTCCGCGGGCATCGCCAAGCGGGACATCCAGACGCGCAACTACTCGGTGTACCCGGACTACGCGCCGCCGCTCCCCAACCAGACGGAGCCGAAGCTGCGGGGCTACCGGGTGAGCAACCTGGTGAGTGTCCACGTGAAGGACCTGTCGCGCGTGGGCCCCCTGCTGGACAAGGCCCTGGCTGCGGGCGCGAACCGGGTGGACTCGGTGCGCTTCGGTCTGAGCCGCCAGGAGGCGGTGCAGGGTGAGGCGCTGCGGCAGGCGGTGGCGCGGGCGCGCAAGTCGGCGGAGGTGCTGGCCGCGTCGCTGAACGCGAAGCTGGGGACGGTGCTCGACGCGAGCACGGTGGCGGAGCCCCCGCAGTTCTACCCGGCGCGCTTCGCGATGACGGAGGCCGCGGCGGATGGCCGGGCGATGTCCACGCCCATCCAGCCGGAGGAGCAGACGGTGCAGGCGCGGGTGACGCTCACCTTCGTCATCGAGTAGTCGAGGTCGTCAGTCGCCCATCAATATCAAAGGCTTGCTGGGGTGCTCCATTGCCGTGGTGCAGGCGTGTGCCCCCAGTGTGCCCCTTCGGTGGTGTGACCCGAAGCGGCCTGTTGGAAGGGGCTGGGCTGCTCGAGTTGCTGCACGGCGTTCTCGCGTGTCTCTGGGGAGAGGTGGGCGTACCGCATCGTCATGTCGATGGTGGCGTGGCCCATCAACTCCTGGATGACCTTCAGGGGGACGCCGCGCATGGCGAGGTGGCTGCCATAGGTGTGCCGCAGGTCGTGCCAGCTAACGAAGGAGGTATGGACTCCTTCATGAACGCGGCTGCGGTGTAGCGGCTTGAGAAGTACTTCCAGCAAATCGGCGAGGTACGCGCTGGAGGCGATGACGCGGCGGGATTCGGTGGAAGCGTGGATTGTGGACGACACGGGCTTCCTCAAACGAAGGCCGCCGCTTCCCGGGCTGGCATCACCATGTCTCCGTCGCGCTGTGCTGCTACGCCTTCCTCGTGGCCGAACGCACGCGGCGTTTTCCCCCTCGGCCCGAAGGGCGGCTGAAGCCCACGTGCAGCCCCTCTCGGCCTGAGCGCCACTTCCACGACAGCTTCATCACCGCACGACTCGCGATGGCGCGGGTGATTGCCACCTGGTTGCCGCGCTGCCCCACCTGCCACCGCGCCAACCAGCACCGCACCTCTCGTCGCCTGCTCGGCCTCCCCGTCCACCCCTCGGGCCCCTGACGCAGTAGTGTTAGGAGGCGTGTATGCACAGGAAGCGAAGGTGTCTGGCCGCGCTGCTGCTGTTGCTGTTACCGATGAAGGGATGGGCCTCGGAGCCTCCCTTGTCCGAGGAAGAGACCTCATCCACCGCAACGGCTTCGCCCCCGCGCAGGTGGCACTACCTGACGCGCCTGGAGGCGACGGCGTTCGCTCTGCTTCCTCGCGCGGGCGCTGGTGGTGACGACGGCTTCATCCAGGTGGAGCCCACGCTCATCATCGACGGTGGCCCCGAATTCGGCGTCAACGTGGGGGCGCCCGTGCGCTTCCGGATGTGGGGCGGTGGTGAGGGCGTGGGGATTGTGCGGCGTGAGGACTGGGACTCCCTCTCGGACTGGGGGCGGCTCGTCCGTGGCCTCAAGTTCGGCTCGGACAACGCGCCCGTGGGTATCTGGTTTGGGCCCCTGGAGGAACACCGGCTCCTCTCCGGGCATCTGGTCCGCCGCTACTCCAACCGCACGAATCCCGACTACCACCCGGCGGGAGGCATCTTCACTGGCGAGGCTGGCCCCCTCTACACGGAAGCCTTCGCCTCCGACGTGCTGGGCGCGCGGCTGATGGGCGCGGAGGTGGCCCTGGACATGGAGCACATCCTCTTTGGCCAGCCGAAGCAGCGGGGCCGTTACACGCTCGCGGTGTCCGCCGTGCATGACTGGGGACGGGCAGGTGGACGCGCGGCCTCGGTGACGCTGGCGCACCTGGACGCAACGGCGGGGGTGTTGTTGCGGCCTGACCATGAGGTCCACGTGATTGCTGGGTGGGGCGGACGTCCTGGCGAGGGCGGCGCATGGGGGGCTGTCGCGGGCGCGGGGCTGGACACGCGGACGGAGACACTCCACCTGCGGTTGCGGCTGGAGGCGCGGCGCCAGCAAGGCGGCTTCCGGCAAGGCTTCTTCGGAGCGGACTACGAGCTGGCGCGCTTCCAGCCGCGGGCACGGAGGGCGTACCGCTCGCGAATGCTGGCTTCCCGGACGGCTACTCCGCATTCGGTGAGGCCGAAGTGGGCTGGGACGCCGTCAGCTACAGGGGCCTCAACAAGCACCTGAAGCTGTCGCTGGGCGCGGAGGCGTTCTCCTGGGGGCGCTTCGACGTGGACGGGCGCGTGGCGGTGCAGCTCTTCGAGCGCAGCCTGGAAGTGGCGTTGAAGGGCCTGGGCGTCGGCATGGGGCAACCCGGGGTGCGCTACCTGGGAGCGGCGGAAGTGCGCTGGAGATTCCTGGGAGGGAAGCTCTACGCGATGGGGACGGGAGGCACGCTGCTCTTCCCCACGGTGGAAGGGGCGCTGCGGCCGGGGGCTTTTGCGTCGGTGGGCCTGGGGGTGGACAATGCGCGCTGACGTCCTGCTGTGGGTGGTGGCGATGTTGGCCACAGGGGGCGCTGCGATGGCGCATGCCTCCGGGCTTGGCGGAACGCTGTACGCCGCGCCGCGCGTGGCCCCGTCCTCCGCGTGGGAGCACACGCCAAACGATGAGCCTCCACGTGTGTCGGACGCTTCTCCATTCTCAATCTCCGGGCCCGAAGCCCAGCAACGGTTGTGGCGGAATTTGAGCCCACGACACGACGCAACTGGCACCGCGTCCGTAGCTGTCGGAGGTGGAGTGCGGAGCGCCGCAGCCGTGCGTCAGGCAACCCTCGACGCCATCGCAGAGGTGAAGCGCTCCCTGGAGGGCATCGAAGCCGCGCGCTCTCGACTTGCGTCGCGTCCTACCTCTCTCGGGGGCCGGGGACTCGACGGCGTCTTCACGCGCTATCTCGACCACGGCTCCAAGCAACTGACGTGGCTCCGGGGGACGCTGGGGAGTGCCACGGCGCTGGCGGGAGTGGCGTCGGAGGTGGGGGATTCAGGAATGGAGCTGGGCATCCTCCAACTGACAGGGCCCCGGCTCCAGGCCGCGATGTTCGGAACGCTGTTGCTGGCCACGTGGGTGGATTTCCTGCAACTCGCTGACGCCGTGCTCCGCGACTGTCCCATGTGCGGCTCCGAGAAGCTGTTCGCGGACCTGCATCGAGTTCAAAGCAGGATGACGCCGACGCTGGCGGACCTCGCCTCGGGGGACTCGGAGCGCATCGAGGCGGCGGCGACCGCGATGCCCGTGCTGATGGGGGAGCTGACCCACGAGTTCGACACGATTCGTCGGGAGGCGCGCTCGGCCATGGAGGTGGGCGGCAAAGTCATGGTGGCGGCGCAGGTGATGGAACTGCTCGCCCTGATTTCCACGCTGAACATGTCGCTCCCTCGGCCACCCCCAGCAGCCTCCACGACGCTCGGCATGGGGCTCGTCATGAGCTCGGGGGGCGTCATGGCGGGCTCGCGGCTCGTCGTCTCGGCGGAGTGGGTGGAGATGATGCGAAGGCTCGTGCAGGCGGGCGTCCTCTCCCTCCCAGCCGTGAGCGCCGCAGTCCGCATCCACGGCGGGCAGGTGATGATGGCCCAGGCGAACCAGGACTTGCCCGAGGGCGTGCGTGAAGCGCTGGGGGACAGCCCCGAAGTGCGCGGTATGCGGGTGACGGGCAGAGCCGGTGCAGGCATGTCCAGTGCACCGAAGCATCACGTCCTACCGAAGGAGCACCGCGAGTGGTTCGAGCGGCGCGGCTTCAAGGGTGACATGGACATCGACCAGTTCTGTGTCCGACTGGAGCAGGCCCACCACGAGGCGATTCACGGTGGGGGGAACTGGAAGCTAGGACGCACATGGCCCGGAGAGTGGAACCGCATGATCATGGAGGCTCTGCGTGAAGCGGAAAGCTTGGCTGCCCAGAGATTGACGAGGCGCCAAGTCCTGAACATCGTTGCGGAGAACATGAAGGAGTACAGAGTCCCGATGAACTTCGTCACCGGGAGAAGTCGATGAGCGGCGGAGAAGCTTGGCAGGGCAACATCAAGGCGCGCCTGTACGAACGGGTTCGCGAGCGCGGCTACGATTCCCTCACCGCCTTCGCAACCGAGCGTCCTACTGCCTCGTTAGTGGCGCTAGCTGAAGAGCTGGGCCGGGAGGACGTTGCAGGGGTACAGGTTCTAAGTGCCTTGCTCTATGAGGCGGAGCAGCGCAAGCAGGTCACGCGCTTTGTTCGCGATGTCCTTGTGCGCATGTTGTCCCAGAGCCTTCCCGACGGTTGGCCTGCCGTGCTGGACGATGCGAATCGATTCTCCGTCGCGAAGGCGCTTGGACGCTGGATCGCCTACACCCCAGATACGCATAAGGGGCGGGCTAGGCGAGTCGGAGATGCATTGATCACCAATCCGCCCGTGGCCGGTTGGCGCCCGGTCGGTCCAGACGACGAGCTTCTGAGGAGACTCCTTCCCGACGACGAAGCCTGAACGGAGTTGGTAGCCCCGCGAGTCAGAGACGGAGCCGCCATGTGCCCCCAGTGTGCCCCTCCATCGTGGTTCGAGGTGGCACACCGGGGGAACACCATGGGACTGGACGGTAAGACGTCTCCGAGCGAAATCGAGGCTCCAGCGGGTAACAGCGCGTCCTGCTTGGGGTTTCCTGGTGCCTTGGCGCGGGTGACGCTCACCTTCGTCATCGAGTAATCGCGGTCAGGTGAGGGCGCCCCGCGGCGGCGGTGAATCCCGCCGCTGCCGGGGCGCGGTGCCGGTGACCGTGGGTAACGCTGACCGACGGCAGCAATGGCGCGCAGTCGTGTGACAGTGCGCCCACGGCGGAGGTGAAGCCCGCCGCTGACTGGCGCCGAGCGCTGGGCGCGGTTCTTCGTGAGCATCTGCCGCCCGAGGCCGCGACGCAGGGGGCGATGGGCGGCCGTGAAGCGGAGCCCTCTCTCGCTCCCCTGGCCGCCGCCACGGCGTGGCGGTCAACGCCTCCGGGTTCTCGCCCGCTGGGGCCATCCGCATGTTGAGGAGGAGACACGCGACGCCGAGCGCGGCTCGGGCCGTGCCGCGATGCCTTCCACGAGCGGAGGACACGAGCGCATGAGGACAACGCGCGGTTGGGGGCTGGTAGCGGCCGGGCTGTGTGCCGTGGGGCTCGGGTGCGGCCAGCGGAGCGAGGACCGGGGCCCACCGTCCGCGAGTGAGCGGGAAGGCCGCTCGGACATTCTCCGGGGGCTCGTGGCCTCGCAAGACCGGCTCCCCGCGGCCGGCGCGATGCAAGGCGCGGGGAGCGGCCCCGCCTCACTGCCTGGAGGGGCGCTGCGTGGTGGGCAGGGCGGCTCGGGGCGGCCAGCGCCCATGGGGGAGCTTCAGGGCCGCGTGGAGTGGGTGGGCGACAACGAGCTCCTCATCCGTGGCACCGACGGCATGGCGTACGACATCGGGGTGGATGAGCAGACCCGCCTCTACCTGAAGGGCGAACCCGTGACGGGCCTGCGGGAGTACCGCGAGGGGGACGAGGTCCGCGTCAGCTACGGCGATGGTCCCGGAGGGCTGGTGGCGCACCTCGTGGACGGGGTGCCCGGGGCAGGCGCCGAACTCCCTCGACAGGAGGAACCCGCGCCGCGCGAGGGCAGGGAGCGGCCGGAGTCGTCATCCGGCTCGCTCCGCTGAGGGCGCTGTCGGCAGCGGATGCGCGGGTCGCGCGAACGGCGTGTCCGTCAGAACGGCTGTCCGTTCACGCGAAGTCCCGGGGAGGCGTCGAGTCCTGGGGGCATCAGGTGGTGGTAGTCGAACGCCGCGCCGGGGGTGGCATCTGGCGACCGGTTGAAGGAGATGCCGTCGAAGGTGCCCCCGTAGGACATCTCATCCACCGTGTCTCCACCGGGAGCGAGGAGCCTGACGACGTCGCCATCGTTGTTGAGGCCCAGTCCGCCCGAGGACGCGGCCACGGTGCTGGGGGTACCGGGCTGGAAGCCGCGAACGCCGCCGAAGACGACGAAGACCCGGCCCGGGGCCAGCGTCAGGCCGGGCGCGAAGACATGCCGCACCATGGCCGAGTCCGACAAGCTCCAGCCTGAAAGGTCCGCGGTGGTGGAGCCCGCGTTGTACACCTCGATGAACTCGTAATGGACGTCCGCCACGGTCTGCCCGGGCGGGATGGGCTCGTTGGGGAGGACCTCGTTGATGATGAGGTCCGCCATGGGGTCGGGGTCCGTGCCGCCGGAGCCCGTGCCTCCCAGGCCGTAGCGGCTGATGACGGGGTAGTGGTCGCTGACGATGTTGCCGTAGTTGGGAAGCCACGCGTCCGGACGAAGGATCTCGACGGAGCCGGGCAGGTAGTCCTCGGCCATCTCGTTGGAGGCGAGCGTGTGGTCGATGACCTCGCGATACCCGACGGTGGTGCGCATGCCGAGCAGGGACAGGGGCTCGGTGATGAAGGTGTAGCGCTGCGTGTCGGCCACGAACGGAGCGAAGGGGCTGGGGAGATTGTCGCCGGTGCCATCGCGGGTGATGGATTCGTCGACGTCGTCGTTCCAGTCGCCAATGACGAGCACGCGTTCGGCCGGCAGGGTTGTGTCCAGGTACGCCTTGAGCGCCGCGCTGGAGCGTTGCCGCTGCCCGTAGGAGGTCATGTCGTCGAACGCCTTCATGTGCAGGACGATGACGACCAACGGCGTGCTCACGCCTTGGAGGTCCGTGGTGAAGTCCACGCGCAGGGGCGGGCGGCCTCCGAAGTCCGCGTCGTACTCGGTGAGGATGAGCTGCGCGCCCTGCAGCGTGAGGGTGCTGTCGTAGAGGATGCCGGGCTTCTGCTCGCCGTTGCCGTAGTAGGCCGTGCCGTTGGGGACGAAGGACGTGTCATTGGCGAGGAAGCCATTGAAGCCGGGGAGCTGTGCCTTGAGGGTGGCGAAGTCCTGCGCGTCCACCATCTCCACGAGCCCCCACACGTTGGCGCCCGAGTCGCGAAGGATGTCGCGCGCGTGGGCAATCTGAAGGTCGTCTGTCGTTCCCCCTTCGGAGGTGGAGTCCGGCGGGCCCTGGTTGGGGGCCCCGAACCATTCGAGGTTCCAGTGGCCCACCGTGAGGGGCGTGCCCTCGCCGCGCACGGTGAGGGTCAGGCCGCGCGACGCCGACTGGCCCGCGGCGTCCGTCGCGGAGACCACGAACGTGGACTCCCCTCCCTCCGTGGGGGTACCGCCGAGGGTCCCTGTCGTTGAGAGCGTGAGCCCCGCGGGAAGTGAACCCGAGGAGACCTGCCAGGAGAACGGCGCCTTCCCTCCGGAGACTTGGAGCTGGGTGGAGTAGGGCACGTCCCTGTGGGCATCCGGAAGCGACGGGGTCTCGACGATGGGGCGGTCGCGAACCGTGAGGGTGAAGGCCCGTGTGCCCGTCCGTCCGTTCGCGTCGGTGACGACCACCTGGCCGGTGGTGGTGCCCAGCGCCTGCGGAGTGCCCGAAAGCGCTCCAGAGGACGAGAGCTGCAGCCACGAGGGAAGGGCGCTTGCTGGCGCGAACGTGTACGGCGCCTTTCCGTCGGTGGCGGTGTACGTGGCGCTGAAGGACTGCGAGACATACCCATCAAGCTGAAGCGCCGGGCCGCTCACCGACGGAGGCCGGTACACGGCCAGGGTGAGGTCCCGGGTGGCGACGCGCGCATCGGCGTCGGTGACCTGGATGGAGAAGGAGAAGGTGCCCGTCGTGGACGCGGTGCCTTCGAGCAGGCCCGCGCTGGTGAGGCGGATGCCGGCGGGAATCGAACCCGCGCTGACTGCCCAGATGTAGGGCGCGCGGCCATTGGCCACGACGAGGCCCTGGCGATAGGCGGCGTCGGTATAGGCGTCAGGCAGGGTGCCAGGCGTGAGGGTGATGCCGCTCTCGACGGTGAGCTGGAACGTGCCGGAGGCAGCGCGGCCGTTGGCGTCCCGTGCCTCGACGGTGAAGGACGCGTCCCCTGGCGTGCTGGGCGTTCCTCGCACGTGGTTTGCCTCCAGTTGGAGGCCCGTGGGCAATGTGCCGGAGGTGATGCGGAGCGTGAGCGGCGGGCGCCCACCGGCGGCGTGAAGCTCCGTCGCGTAGGTCGCTCCCAGTGCGGCGGTGGGGAGCGTACCGCCCACGAGAGAGGGCGCGGTGAACGCGGAGAGCGACAGGGCGCGCTGGCTCGAAAGCCCGGCGGCGTCCTGCACCAGGAAGGCGACGGAGAAGGTTCCGGCGCTGGCGGGAACGCCAGTGATGCGGCCCTGCGCGTCGAGCCGCACGCCCGAGGGAAGGGTGCCCTCGACGAGAGCCCAGGTGTACGGCGCCGTGCCGCCTGAGGCGTCGAGCTGCGCGGCGTAGTCCTCGCCGACGTAGGCATCGGCGAGCGCGGACGTCGCGACCTGGAGGCCGGCGTCGAGCACCTCGAGCTGGAAGGTGGCGCGAGCGGTCCGTCCGCGCGAGTCACGGACCTCCGCGTCGAAGGACGCGGTGCCCGCGGACAGGGGCGTCCCGGTGAGCTCGCCCAGGGTGGAGAGGCTGAGCCCGGTGGGCAGTGCGCCCTGGGCGACGCGCCACGAATAGGCAGGCGTGCCACCTGTCGCGCTGAGCGAGCTGCGATAGGCCTGCGCGACGGACGCGGTGGGGAGCGCGCCCGTGGTGATGGCCAACTCCGGGGCGGTGTCGTCCGTGCCGGGAGAGGAGGCGCCAGGACATGCGGTCAACAGCAGCGCGAGGAGAGGGAGCAGGGCGTGATGGACGCGCATGAAGACTCCGGCCCGCGACGGAGTCGGGCCCACGGAGGAAGTGACGACACTGTAGATTCACCCGGGCCTGTGGCGCACAGGGTCCTACTTCACCCAGAGAAAAGAAAAGGGCCGCGGCTCACAAGGAGCCGCGGCCCGGGGCTTCACGAGGAAGCCGTCAGACTAGAAGTTGGGCAGGCCCCACGACGGAGCGCCCACCGCCCAGTCCACCAGCGAGTTGGTGTCATCCGCGCTGATGCGGCGGACACTGTTGCTCGTGGCGTCCGCGTCTCGCGGGATGCCCGTCCAGACAGCGGAGATGTCACCCGCGGAAGGCGTGGACGTGTTGGTGCAGGGGGCACCATCACAATCCACCGGATCCCAATGGCCGGCGGCCTGGATGACCGCCAGGTAACCGGGGAATGCACCAGGCGGGGTGCCCGTCGTCCGGAAGGGCACTGCATCCTGGATGTTTCCGGCCGCATCCTGCACGAGGATGACCCGGCTGGAGTAGGTGATGGCGAAGGTCCCATTGCCCGCGAAGTCCCAGGCCGTGTCGAAGTGCGTCGGATTGGTGCTCTGCGGATGTTCGGCCTTGGACTGCGTTTCGGCAGGGAAGTCGCCGCCTGCGTTGAGGTGCACCACGATGATGTCGTCGACCGCGACATCCACGTCCGGGAAGATGGCGAGTCGCCCACTTCCATTGGCGATGGTGGCGCTATCCTGGACCAGGATGAGGCCGGACGTGGTCCCCGCGGTGATGACCTGGAGCTCAACCATGTCCTTCGCACCGGCCGCATTGGGCTGCACCTCGGTCAGGCGGAGCACCGCGGGCGTGCGGTAGCCACGGAACGCCTGCGTGCTGCCCTCGGTGGCCACAGTGCCGCCCGCCAGGTCCGTCACGGTGTTCGCGACGGTGACGGAGTAGTTGGCGCCGGGGGTCTGCTCGCTCGTGGTCAGGAAGACCTGCTTGCCTTCAACGCGCGCCGCGGAGACCGTCAGGCCCTCGGTGAGCGTGAACTGCTCCGCCGCGTTGGTGATGCTCGCCGCGGAGATGTTGCGGCTGAAGTTCAGGACGACCTCCGTCAGCGACGTCGCCGAAGCAGACGCGAACTCCGGCGCGGCGCAGTTCGACAGGGTGAGGTCGGACGCCGTGAACGCGGACGGCTGGGCGTTGTCATTGAACCGCCAGATGGGGCCCGCGTTCAGCGTGAACGTGCAGCCCTGGGCGATGTCGAGCTCGGTGGCGAGCGTCGCGGGCACGCGGAGCCGGAAGGAGGCGGCGGCCGCGGTGACACCCTCGGTGGTGATCTGGAAGCCGGTGTAGCCAGCGCCAATGCCACTGCCGTTCGCGGCAATCGTGCCCGTCAGGTACGTGAGCTCGGACTCCACGGAGTCCAGGCCCGTCACCAGCGTCTCCGTCGTGTCCGCGGAGCGGTTCACGGCGAGGCCGGCCGGGGTGGCCGTCGACTGGCTCTGAACCGGGTGGCCCTGGCTGATGACCGTGGTCCCGGTGACGGCGGACGCGGAGCGCAGGCCATCGGTGGTCGCCTTCGAGGCCACGGAGAAGCTGACCCGGTCACCCACGGCGACCGCGGCCAGCGCCGTCGCGTCGCTCACGAACAGGGCGGGGCCCTGGGCCTCGGCCTGGACGAAGAAGCCGGGGAGCTCGCTGCTGCCCGTCACCGCGGGCTTGATGAACGTGACGAACGCACCCTCGATGGGCAGCGCGGGGTCGAGCGCGCCATCCGCCGCATCCCGGACCGCCTGGATCTGCGTGCTGGTCGTCGCCACCGGCGTGACGAAGCCCGAGTCCTCGCAGGTGCTCGTCTCGGTGTTGCAGGTCTCGGTCAGGCCGCAGGTCGCGTTGCTGGTGCAGCCCTCCGTCCCGGCGTCCGGGTCGGTGGTGCCCGCATCGTCCTCGGTGCCCGCGTCGTCCTCGCTGCCCGCGTCGGGAGCCTGGACGATGTCGCGCTGCTCGCAGTTGCCGGAGCTGCAGGTCCACTGCTTGCCGGCGGCCGGCGGGCCGTTGTCACTGCGGCAGTCGAACTGGTCAACACACTCGTCGCCACAGCCCGTGCCCATCGTGACCATCACGGCCGTGACGACTGCCGGGAGCCAAAATCGTCTCTGCATGAGTTCCCCTCCATGGGAAGCAGGTTGTGTCCCCCTTACACCTGAACCGGAGGGCAATCCATTGTCCGGTCCTGGTGACATCGGCATTTCACACAAGTGACAACCTGATTTTCAGACGTTTACGGGTTGGCCCGAGGTGACCTGCTCGGAGGACCGGAATACAGGTCGATGACCTCCGAGATGGCGCTCTGGCACACCGAGCAGAATGGGACGCGATCCCGCGTGAACATCACGCAGTCGACCTGTGGCCGGTAGTAGCCCCGCGACTCGTACATGGCCCCTTCGAAGGCGCCGACGCGGCTTGAGTACTTCTGTGAGGAAAGAAACTTTTCCTCCCAGTCCCGCTGGGCCAGGAAGAGTTTGTCCATGTCGGACTCGGGCTTGCGCTGCGCCCGAATCTGGCCGCGCTGCTTCTGCACGGCGTTGGCGTGCTTCTCGTAGCCCTCCTTGTTCCACGGGGTAGGCAGAGGTGTTCCGGGGGAGACCAGGTGCTTCCACTTCAAGTCTTCCGGTGAGTGGAGCGCGGTGACGTTCTTCTCCCAGGGCTCCAGGCGGTCCGCGGCGGGCGCGTAGACGGATTCAGAGGTGTAGTACTCGTCGGCCAGGCCCGCGAAGTGGTGCCCGAACTCATGCACGAAGACGTAGGGCGCCCACAGGCTGTCCGAGGCGACCGTGCCGTAGAGGCCGAAGATGCCGCCGCCTCCGTAGGTGTTGCCGTTGACCAGGATCTCCACGAATTCGTAGGGCGCGAAGGCGGCGGCTTCGCGGAAGGCCTTGTTGTCGAAGGTGAGCACGTAGCGCTCGCTGCCGAAGGCGTCGTAGGTGGCGCCGATAGGCGAGCGCCGGTGGACTCCCGTGGAAGGGCGGGAGATGCCGGACTGGGCCGCGGCGGGGACGAGCCCCCAGACGTTGAAGTCCGACTTGCGCTCCTTGAAGGGGGCGTAGGTGAAGAGGATGTCCACCATGTGCCGGGCATCCTTCTCGAACTTGGCGTGCTCGGCCTTCGTGTAGCCGTCACCCAGGATGAGCAGGTCGACCTTCTGCGCGGACGGTCCGTTCTCCAGCAGCTTCAGCAGCGGCCCGGGCGCGGGAGGCGAGGAGGGGTCGACGAACATGTCCTTCGGGTCCACGACCAGCGACCACACCTCGCGGAAGGCGTTCCGGGCATCCCGCTTCTTGAGGAGCACCTGCACGGGGCGCTCGGGCGCCGGGAAGCGCAGCGACTCATGGAAGGTGCGGTTGCTGCTGCGCGCCTCGTTCGTGACTTCCCACTCGCCGTAGATGGACGCGAAGCCTCGTGAGAACAGGAGCCGGTTGTTCTCCCTGTCTCGGACCTCGAAGAGGTACTTGCCGAGGTTCGTCTCGTCGATGGCGCGTTCCGGGTGGCCGGGCCAGGGCAGCGGCTCGATGACGACCTTGTCGAGGCTGAACCGCTCCTCGGTGGCATTCCCCGTGTGGAAGTAGTCGACCCTGAGGGTTCGAGGCGTGGCCGCGGAGGCGCTCGTGGCCAGCAGCAGGACGAAGAGGGCTCGCATCATGTGCGGCACTCTACGCGCCGGGGTGGCGCGGTGGCGCGCGTTGATGCGCCTGCTCGCCCGCGCGGGAGGAGGAATGGCCCGGATAGTCCTCCTCCCGCGAAATGCATGCCCGTGGATTCGTGAATCGTTCGTTAGAACGAACCAGACAGCGAGGCCGCCGCGCCCTGGCTGTTCGCGGAGAGCCCGACCGAGACGGGCGGTGTCGAGCTCGAATCCGGAGACAGGAGGTAGAGCACCGCACCCGTGACGACCGCCGCGCTTCCTCCAATGAGCAGCCCATTGAGGACGTTGCTCTTCTGGACCAGCGCGTCGCGAATCCCCATCGCCTCCCTGTCGCTGGACAGAATCCGTCCGTTGTCGAGCCGCTTCTCCAGCGCATTCACGTCCTTCTGGGCCAGGAGCCGGACGACGCCCGCGCCAGCGAACGCGGCCACGCCGGTTCCCAGCGCGACATATGAGGCCGTCCGGAGCCCGGAGGTGGAGCGCGTACCGGAGGCCTCGCCCTCTGTCATGAGGTCGGGGGCGCTCAGGTCCATTCCGCCTGCGGACGCATGGCCGTTCCGGCCTGCACCCAGAGGGGCGTCCCACGGGGCCTTTCCATTGGCGTTCATCACGACGAGGGCGGAGGGCGAGCGGCCGGTGGTGACGAAGTCGACCAGCGCGGCGAGCGCCTCGTCCGGAGCGTCGGTTCCCTGGGTCTTGAAGCCGCCCTCGCGGAGCTTCTGTCCCCCTTCCACATTGAGGACCGTTGCCGCGAACCACTTGGGGCCGCTGCTCGGGCGCTCAAGTCGGACGACGATGACCTCTTCGACGCCGAGCGTGCCGCCCAGCCGGACCGCATGGCTCAGCGTCCGCTCGTCGTTGCTGCCCGAGGTGGCGAGGCAGGGGAAGGGGCTCGCGGAGACAGAGCCCTCGTAGGCCACGTCGACGAGCAACGGCGTCTCCGCGCCATGGACCTGGATGTGCCGTGGGAAGCTCGTGGCGGTGCCCTTGACGAGGGTGAGGTGGTAGGTGCCTGGGACGGCATCGAGCGACAACGGCGTCTGGCCCAGCTTGAGCCCATCCAGGTACACGTCCGCGGCGGGCAGCGTGGACTTCACGGACAGCTTCACCTTGCGCGTCTGAGCGAGTTCCTTCCGGAGCTTGTCGAAGTTCTGTCGAACGGATGGGGCGAAGTAGTCCGGGTTGAGCTGGTACTCAGGCTGGAGCCGCAGCACGTTGCGGAACGCCGCATCGCTCTCCTTGGACTTGCCCATGGAGCGATAGTTGAGGCCGTGGAGGAGCTGGGCCTCGACGTAGAGCTTCCAGCGGGCGTCGCCCACGGGGAGCCGGGTGATCTGCTGCATCGCCTCGTCGACGGCCTGGAGGGTCCTGGCGTTACGGCCTTCGTAGAACTGGTCCTGGGCCGCTTCGAGCTGCCGCTGGAGGTCCTCGTAGCTCTTGGTCGACTGCGGGAAGAGCCGCTCGCTGAACTGGCTGGCGCTGAGGGTGTCCTGTTCTGGCCGCGAGGTGAGGGCGCCCAGGAACGCCTTGGCTTGCCCGCTCAGCTCCGCGTCCTTGCAGTCTCCACTGGCCACCACCGCACGACGGGAGGCCGCGTAGGCCTGGGTAGATAGGAGTAAAGCCACGATTACTGGTGTGATCCTCATCTTTGAGTCTCTTTGATATGGATGGTAGGCAGGGCAGTTTGTTCGTGGCTACCGGTTGCGGCGATAGATGACGACGTCCATGGAACCACTGGCTCCAAGGCGCGTCGAGGCCACCGCGATGTTCCCGACGGAGTCTGCAGCCAGGATGAGATCGCCTAAGGAATACTGGCCCGCGTTTCTGTCATAACGCTTGCTCCAGATTGGGACCCAATGCCCCTCTGGGCGGCAGGCGATATTTATCAACACAGCTTCGTTTGTGAACTCGGTTGACAGCATAAGAAGCCCTGCCTGTGGAGTGAAGTGGAGCCCATAGATGCTTCTGCTGCTCGCCGCCAGTTGTCTTGGTGGAGAGTCCAGCGAGTTCCAATGGGGTTGATTCCATTCGCTTAAATGGAAATCCCCACGCGACGTACTTGTTTCAATGCCAGCCCAGGCAACAATGGGCGGGCTGCCTGCGGTGATCGCTAGTCTGTGGTTGTGCGGGGAACGCAGGTTTGTGTTTGTGGCTGAAAAATCACCCAGTTGTTCCCAGGAGGTCCCTGACCAGCGCCAAGCGAGAGTGCGGAACTGGCTGCCAAATACGGAGAATACCACGAAGGGGTTGTCGTTCTCATCCAGTGCCAAGGCCGGAGCGCTAGCGCTGAACGGAGGATCATCTTGGAGCGCGGTGCCAAGGTGGTGCCATTGCTCTCCGTTCCATCGGAGGACGTAGACGGCCGCTCCCTCGGCGTTCTCTGGATCCATCGAGATGGCTACGACTGGATGCCCTTGAGCGGTGAGTTGAAGCACGACATTGATGGCATGAGGACGCTCGGGGATGATGCCTCGTTCTCCCCCATAGCGGACCCATGCTGTTCCGTCCCATCTGGCGACGTGAACGTAGTTGTTGAACTCCGCGCCGAGGTCCTCTTGCCATGCGACGATGGGGGTCCCGTCTTGGAGGAGTTGAATGTTGGGAGAGTTGATTGTGAAGTCGTCTGAGCTTGTCTTCAGCCCAGGGCCGATTTGCTCCCACTGGCTTCCTGTCCATCGATTTACGAATAGATTGACGACGTTGTGTTCGTCTATCTTTTCGAAACGCTGGGTCAGTACGACTGGATGTCCATTTGCATCTAGCTGGATGTATGGCTTGATGATGTCATGAGGCCCAGTTGAGCCCGCGTGCACCGGATACGGCACGAACTCCGGAACGACCCAGCTCCAAGCCTCCCCCAGATTCACAGCGGCATTCCCGGCCAGGTCCGTCACCGTCCCGGAGAACGCCAGTCCCACCGTGCTGGGAGCGGTGAACCCCGTCACCGGGGTCACGGCCACCGTCTTCCCGTCCTCCGACAAGGACACCGTGTGCGCCACCGCCACGTCGCCCACCGTGAGGTGCACGGACTCCGTCGTCACGGTGCTCCGCTTCACGGGTTCGGAGAACTCGGCGCGGATGGGGCTCTGCACCCAGACTTCCTGGGCACCTTGCTCCGGCACGCGTGCCACCACCCGCGGCGGCGTCCGGTCCACGACCACCTCGCGGCTCGTGCTCACGTACGCGACATCTCCCAGCGCGGCGCGTGCCTCCAGCCGGTACGTCCCCTCCGCTTCACCCGCCGTGTCCCACGAGTACACGTACGGCGGCGCCAACTCCGTCAGCACCTCGCCGTCCTTGAGCAGCTCCACGCGGTCCGGCGTGTGGCCCGCCACGTCGAGTCGGACCTCGACCACACCATTCGTGTAGGCCGTGGCGGCCGGCGACGTGATGCGGACCTCGGCCTGCGCCGGCGCGACGGCCGGTACGTTGATGCATGCGGCTGCACCCAGGAGGACGACGGCCGCCGTCCAGGTCGGCGGAAGAAAGCGTTCGGGGATGTTCATGGCTCGCGGGCCGAGTGCAGGTTGCGTTCCGTTTCCTGCCCGACAGTCGCTCGCACATACCAAGCCCGCTCCGCTTCCTCCAACCCACCCTTGCTCCGCGAAAAGGCGAGCCATCTTCGTCCCTTACCCGTGGGCAGCTCCGCCTCCACCTCCCGTGTGGACGCGCGCTTCGGAGTCCCGGCTCCGTCCCGGCAGTGGACCCCCATCCCCGGTGGTGGCCTGCCTCCGCGGCTCGCTGGCGTCCCAACGCCTGCCCTCCAGCCGAGTATCCGATGACCCGGTGCGTTGCTGTGCGCAATCGCCATCTTCGCCAGGGGACGGAGACCCTGCGCTGGGGTTCGTCCCGGCGAGGAGAACGCGGATATGAAGCGAGCCTGGAAGAACCAAGTCGTTGTCGTCACCGGTGCGTCCAGCGGCATCGGCCGCGCCACGGCGTTGGCCCTGGCGAAGAAGGGGGCGCACGTCGTCCTGGCCGCCCGGCGCGAGGAGCCGCTGGAGGACCTGGCCCGTGAGTGCGAGGCGCTCGGTGTCCGGGCCCTCGTCGTCCCCACGGACGTGTCCGACGTGGCCGCCGTCCAGCGGCTCGCGGACGAGGCGCGCGCGGCCTTCGGGCACTTCGACGCGTGGATCAACAACGCGGGCGTCTACCTCATGGGCCGCCTCGAGGAGACCCCAGACGACGCCTTCCGCCAGGTGATGGAGACGAACTTCTTCGGCACCGTCAGCGGCGCCCGGGCCGCCGTGGCGCAGTTCCGCAGGCAGGGCTACGGCACGCTGGTCAATGTCTCCTCGACCTTCGGGACGGTCGCCGCGCCCTATGTCAGCGCCTACGTGGCCTCGAAGCACGCCGTCCGGGGCTTCTCCGCGTCCGTCCGCCAGGAGCTGCTCGGCACCGGCATCGACGTGTGCACCGTGCTCCCCGCGGCCATCGACACGCCGCTGTGGCAGCACACCGCCAACTACACCGGCTGGCGCATCCGGCCCGTGGAGCCCGTCTACACGCCGGAGCGCGTCGCCCGGGCCATCCTCCGCGTCCTCCGCAGCCCCAAGCACGAAATCTTCGTCGGCCCCGCGGCCCGGAGCTTCGCCGCCATGCACGGCCTGCTGCCGCGCACCTTCGAGCGGACCATGAACGGCGTCACCGAGGCCCAGCACTTCGAGGACGAGCGCCAGGGACACACCTCCGGCACCCTCTTCCGTCCCATGGCGGAGGGGACGGGGACCTCGGGCGGCTACCACGCGGCGGGCAAGCAATGGCTGCGCCGGCTGCTGCTCGCGGGCGGGGTGGCCGCGGCGGCGTTCACCCTGGGACAGAAGCGGGAGCCGCGAGGACTGAAGGCCCGGTTCGTCCATGCCCTGGGCGCCTGAAGGGTCATTTCAACGTCACGACGCGTCACGCGTTTCAACGCCGTGACCGGGCCATGACAAAGCGTGGAGAGAGTCCCGCTCGCCATGAATGACATCGCCGTCCTCGTCAACCTGCGTGCACGCCGGGGCTCCGAAGGCATGGGAGGGCTGGTCCAGCGCTTCCTGCCCCGGGCTCGCGTGGCGCTCACCCGCTCGCTCGATGAGGCCCGCACCTGGATTTCGGAGACGCTCCGCCCCAATCCCCCCTCTCTCCTCCTGGCGGGCGGCGGTGACGGGACGATTACCGGGCTGCTCAACGAGCTGCGCACGGCGGGCGTGGCCCTGCCGGCCATCGGCGTGCTTCCCATGGGCACGGGCAACGCCTGGGCCCGCGTCACCGGCGCGCCCCGCCCCTCCGAGGCCCTGAAGCAGATTGCCGCGGTGGGCGAGCGCCTGCCGCCCCTGCGCCCCTTCGCCCTGGTCCGCGTGGAGGGCAAGGTGGCCCCCTTCGCCGGCACCGGCTGGGACGCGGAGATGATTCAGGACTTCAAGAACCAGCTCGCCGCCTCCGGGCCGTTGCGGAGCACCCAGGCCGGCCTGCGCGGCTACCTGGGCGCCATGTTCACCCGGACGGTGCCTCGCCATGTCTTCGGCGAGGGCAACCCCATGGTGTCCGTCTACAACCTGGGCGAGCCCGCCCTCACAGTGGACTCGCGCGGCTCCGTGCAGCCCGTGCCGTACGGGGACAATGGCGCGCTCCTCTACCGCGGGCCCGCGGGCGTCGCGGGCGCGGCGACCACGCCCGAGTGGGGCTTCGGCTTCAAGGCCTTCCCCTTCGCGCAGGCGGTGCCCCACCGGCTGTCCGTGCGCGTCTATGGCGCCAGCGTGCTGGAGGCCACCCGCAACATGTTCCGCCTCTGGCGCGGCGAGCACCCGCTGCCCCACATGCATGACTGGTTCGTCCAGCGCCTGCGCATGGACTTCGACCGCGAAGTGCCCTTCCAGATGGGCGGCGACGTCATCGGCATGCGGCGCTCGCTGGAGTTCGACCTGGCCGAGGAGAGCGTCCAGCTCGTCGACTGGCGCCAGCTCTCGCGCATGGTCCGCCCGTAGGCCACGCCGCCCTCGACTTGACCGGGTGTGTCCCGGACACTATGCCGGGGCCCGTGAGCCACACCTATGAGTACCCGAGGCCGGCGCTGACGGTGGACTGCGTCGTCTTCGGTCTGGACGACGAGGACCTGAAGGTCCTGCTCATCCGCCGCGGCGTGGAGCCCTTCGCCGGGCGGTGGGCGCTGCCGGGCGGCTTCGTGCGGATGGAGGAGTCGCTCGACGACGCCGCGCGCCGGGAGCTGGAGGAAGAGGCGGGCATCCGGCCGAACCACCTGGAGCAGCTCTACACGTTCGGCGCCCCGGGGAGAGACCCGCGCGGGCGCGTCGTCACGGTGGCGTACTTCGCCCTGGTGAAGCTCAGCGACCACGTGCCGCACGCGTCAACGGATGCGAAGGAGGCCGCGTGGTTCTCCGTCTGGGACACGCCGAAGCTGGCCTTCGACCACGCGGAGGTGCTGGGCACCGCGCTCCAGCGGCTCAAGGGCAAGGTCCGCTATCAGCCCATCGGCTTCGAGCTGCTGCCGCCCAAGTTCACGCTGACGCAGCTCCAGCGGCTGTACGAGGTCGTCCTGGAGCGGGAGCTCGACAAGCGGAACTTCCGCAAGAAGATCCTCGCCATGGACCTGCTGGAGGAGCTGGACGAGGTGGAGCAGGACGTCTCCCACCGGGCCGCGCGCCTCTACCGGTTCGACCACAAGAAGTACAAGCAGTTGGAGAAGGCCGGCTTCAACTTCGAGCTCTGACCTGACGCGCCCCCTGTCCTGGAGGGCAGCGACCCCAGCTTGAATTGACATCGTGTCATGTGGACACTATGTTGGTGTCATTGAGACACGAACATGGGCCTGGCCCGGTTCGTGAGGGGCCGCTGCCCGTGGGGTGTCCGCGGGCCGAAGCGCGCCGCCGTGTCGCTGTCTGTCTCGCCGCACGTGCCCGTTCAGGGCCACGGGAGAGCCATGTCCGCGCTGCCCTTCGACATCGCCGCTGCCTCGGTGCCAGGCCGGGAGCATGCCCGCGCCGGACGCAACAACCAGGATGCGCTGTGCATCCGGGCCAGCGAGCACGGCCTGGTGGCCGTGGTGACGGATGGCTGTGGCAGCCAGCCGTGCAGTGAGATGGGCGCGCAGCTCGGCGCGCGCAGGCTGGCCCAGGCGGCGTTGGTGCGGCTCGCGAGCGGCGCGCGCGTGGACGCGCCCACCTTCCTGCCGGGGCTTCGCGCGGACGTGTTGTCCCTGCTCGGCGAGCTCCGGGGGGCGCTGGGCCGCGAGGTGCTGGGGGACTTCCTCTTCACCGTGGTGGGCGCGGTGGTGACGCCCGCGCTGACGCTCGTCTTCTCCGCGGGAGATGGCGTGTGGGCGCTCAACGGGGAGGTGCATCCGCTCGGGCCGTTTCCAGGGAACGCGCCGCCGTATCTCGCCTATGCGCTGATGCACGGGGACGCGGTGCCGCTGACCGTCCAGGCCCTGGTTCCCACCGACGAGGTCCACGCGCTGCTGCTGGGGACCGATGGCGTGGCGGACCTGGCGCGGCTGGCCACCTCGCGGCTGCCGGAGCGGGACGAGCTCGTCGGACCGCTGTCGCGGCTCTGGACGGAGGACCGCTACTTCGCCAACCCGGACGCCCTGCGCCGCCGGCTGGCCATGCTCAACCGCGAAGCCGTGCGCGCGGACTTCGCTTCCCAGCACCTGGTGCGCACGCCGGGCCTGTTACCGGACGACACCACGTTGGTCGTGCTGCGCCGCCGCATGGGGAGGGCGTGAGGTCATGGACGTCTGGCTCGAAGGCAAGAAGGTGCGGCTGAACCCGGCGCGAGCGCTGGGCAAGGGGGGCGAGGCGGACGTGTTCGACCTGGGGGATGGCCGCGCCCTCAAGGTGTTCAAGCCGCCCGAGCACCCCGACTACACGGGCCTGCCCACCGAGCAGGCCGCGGCCCGGGTCCGCCTGGACGAGCATCAGCGCAAGCTGCACGCCTTCCCGACGGGGTTGCCCGGACGGGTGGTGTCGCCCCAGGCCCTGGCGACGGACAAGCAGGGGCGCACGGTGCTGGGCTACGCCATGCGCAAGCTGGACGGCGTGGAGCCGCTGCGGCGCTTCGGAGAGCCGTCGTTCCGCAGGGCGGGCGCCGCGGCCGGGCGGGTGGTGGAGGTGCTGCGCGGCCTGCATCGGACGCTGAGCGCGGTCCACGGGGCGGGCGTGGTGGTGGGGGACTTCAACGACCTCAACGTGCTCGTGGTGGGCGCCGCGGAGGCGTACCTCATCGACGCGGACAGCTTCCAGTTCGGTGGGTTCCTCTGTCCGGTGTTCACGGAGCGCTTCCTCGACCCGCTGCGGCTCGGGAGCGCTGGCACGCAAGGGCTGGTTCCCAATCGGCCCGCGTCGAATGAGAGCGATTGGTATGCCTATTCCGTCGCGGTGATGCAGTCGCTGCTGTGCGTGGGACCGCACGGCGGCGTTCACAAACCCAAGACACCCGCGGCGAGGACGACGCCCGCGGGCAGGGTGCTCCAGCGCGTCACCGTGTTCCATCCGGAGGTGCAGTACCCGAAGCCCGCGCTGCCGCTGGCGACCCTGCCGGACGACGTGCTGCATCACCTGCACCGCGTCTTCGTGGAGGACCTGCGCGGCGTCTTTCCGCTGCCGTTGCTGGAGGGCCTGCGCTTCACGTCCTGTGCCTCGTGCGGCCTGGAGCATGCGCGCGCGGCGTGCGCGACGTGCCGGCCTCACGCCACCGCGGCCGCCACGCCGGTGACCTCGGTGCGCGGGCAGGTGACGGCGACGCGGCTCTTCTCCACGCGGGGCGTGTTGGTGCACGCGAGCAACGAGGAGGGCGCCCTGCGGTGGCTCTACCACGCGGAGGGCGCGTACCGGCGGGAGGACGGCCGCGTCGTGCTGCGCGGGGCGCTGGACCCGTCGCTTCGCTGGGCGTTGCAGGGGGACGTGACGTTGGTGGGCCGGGGCGGCGAGGTGGCGGTGCTGGCGCCCGGCAGGACTCCAGAGCGCCTGGGCGTGGATGCGCCAGAGGGCCAGCCGGCCTTCGCCACCAACGCGCGGCACCGGTACTGGTCCGTGGGGGGCGGGCTGTGGCGGGAGGGGGCTCATGGGGCGGAGCGCATCGGCGACGTGCTCGAAGGGCAGACGCGGCTCTTCGTGGTGCCTCGCTTCGGCTTGGGCTTCCACCGCGCGGGAGGACTTCGCGGCGCCTTAGTCTTCGACGCGGAGCGCCTGGGATTGAAGGACGGGCTGGCTCTCCCATGGCCCACGGGGAAGCTGGTGGACGCGGACTGTGTCTTCGATGGGACCTCCGCGTGGCTGTTCCTGGTGGAGGAGGTGGGCGGGCGCACGCTGCACCACTGTGTGGTGGTGGGCGCCGATGGGGCCGTGCGCGCGGGCGCGGTGGCGGAGGCGGGAGATGGCTCCTGGCTGGGCCAGGCACCGCGTGGACGGTGCGCGGCGGGCGAGGCGTTGTTCTGCGCCACGGATACCGGGCTCACGCGCGTGGAGCCGCGGCAGGGCCGGCTGGAAGCGGTTCGCGAGTTCCCCGACGCGGAGCCCTTCGTGGACGCGGGCAGCTCGCTCTTCCTGGTGCGGCAGGGGTTGGCGGTGGTGGGGCAGCGGGACATCGCCACGCTGCGAATGAACTGAAGTGACTTCTCTCAACCGCGTGGAGCGGGTGCCTCCACGCCTCACAGGAGGTAGGACGATGAAGACGCAAGTGAAGGCGCTTCCGCTTCCGAGATTCTACGACGCGGCCCACGCAGGGCAGTTCGGGTACAACCCTGACGCGGGGAAGCTCCAGGTGGAGGCCCAGGGCTGGCGCGCGGCGAACGACGTCTCCATGTCGGCGACGGACACGTTCAACCTGCACCTGCTGCTCATCGACGTGCAGAAGGACTTCTGCTTCCCGGAGGGCTCGCTCTACGTGGCGGGACGCAGCGGACGCGGGGCCGTGGATGACAGCCGCCGCATCGCGGAGTTCATCTACCGGAACCTCGGCGCGCTGACGAACGTGACGGCGACGCTGGATACCCACTTCGCGTACCAGATCTTCTTCCCGTCCTTCTGGGTGGACCAGGATGACCAGCCGCTGACGCCGTACCGCGAGGTGACGCGCGAGCAGATTGAGCGAGGGCAGGCGCGGCCCAACCCCGCGATGGCGAAGTGGCTGTGCGGCGGCAACTACCCCTGGCTGCTCAAGCAGGTGAAGTACTACTGCGAGGAGTTGGAGCGGGCGGGGAAGTACACGCTGTACCTGTGGCCGCCGCACTGCCTGCTGGGGAGTGACGGACACGCGCTGGCGGGCGTGGTGCAGGAGGCGCGGCTGTTCCACTCGTTCGCGCGGGGCGTGCAGTCGTGGGCGGAGGTGAAGGGCGGCAATCCGCTGACGGAGAACTACTCGGTGCTGCGCCCGGAGGTGCTGGGGCGGCATGACGGCCAGCCGCTGGCGCAGCGCAACACCCAGTTCCTCAAGACGCTGCTGACCGCGGACGCGGTGGTGATCGCAGGGCAGGCGGCCAGCCACTGCGTGAAGAGCTCCATCGACGACCTGCTCGGGGAGATTGTCGCGCAGGACGCGGCGCTGGCTCGCAAGGTGTACCTGCTGACGGACTGCATGTCGGCGGTGACGGTGCCGGACGGCAAGGGCGGCTTCGCGGCGGACTTCACGCCGCAGGCGGAGGCGTCGCTCCAGCGCTTCGCGGACGCGGGCATGCACCTGGTGAAGTCCACGGACCCGCTGGCGAGCTGGCCGGACCTGCGCATCGCCTGAGCGGCGCGGCGTTTCAAAGCACACAGCAATCGCTTCGTCTGTGCTCGCTCGCGCGGGACGGGCGGAGCCCTGCCCTCGGGAGAGGGAGAAGGAGCACGGGACATGAGCAGCAAGGCGAATGGCGGTGGCATCCGGAAGCTCTTCGATGACGCCCACGCGGAGGGCGTGCTGAGCCCGGCGGGGTTGCAGGCGCTGACGGTGGTGGACCTGGGCGCGCAGATTCAGGCGGGGCTCGGCGTCTGCGTGGAGGACGTGCAGTCCAGTGAGGTGGTGCTGGTGACGGTGATGCCGGATGACTCGGGGAGCATCGACTACTCCGGGCACTCGAAGACGGTGTGTGACGGGCACAACCTGGTGCTGGACGCGCTGCTGGCGAGCAAGCAGAAGGACGGCGTCCTCTTCCACACGCGCTACCTCAACGGCTTCGTGCTGAACCCGTTCCGGCCGGTGGAGGACGTGGTGCGGATGCATGCCAAGAACTACCGGGCGGACAGCGGCACGCCTTTGTATGACCAGGCGGTGGTGCTGCTGGGCACGGTGCTCGCGAAGGCGCAGGAGTTCAGCGCCAACGGCGTGCCGGTGCGGACGGTGACGCTGCTGATTACGGATGGCTCGGACCAGCACTCGACCCAGGCGAAGGCGAAGGACGTGGCGGCGCTGGTGAAGGACTTGAAGCGGGCGGAGAATCACATCGTCGCGGCGATGGGCATTGACGATGGGAGCACGGACTTCCGGCGCGTGTTCCGGGAGATGGGCATCGACGACAAGTGGATTCTCACGCCAGGGCAGAGCGCCCAGGAGATTCGCGCGGCGTTCCAGGTGTTCAGCCAGTCCGCCGCGCGAGTGAGTCAGGGTGCCGCGAGCTTCAGCCGGACCGCGCTGGGAGGCTTTGGACAGTGAAGTGCGGAGAGGAGGTGGCCTTCGACTGGGCGAAGGCCACTTTCGGCGCTACGAGATCGAGGCATATGCGGCTTGGGGCTATAATATTCTGCAGGCCTCAATTTGTTCCGATGGCTTTCCTGTGTGGCTGGCTGCCTGTGCGGTGAAGAGGCATATTTCGCATAGCTTGTCGACCAAGCTGTTGCAGTCGTTGTCGATCCCGTCATAGCAAAGCTCGGGTCGGTCCGGATGTATGAGATTGAAGTTGTCGTTGCAGTCAGTGTTGGAGGCTGTGAATCCCGATGGGCGGGTGCAAGACTGTGTGGAAATGACTGGATTTCCAAAGCCGTCGCCATCCGCGTCCCGATACCATGTTGTGAGCACTCCTTCGTCAATGGGGCCATTGCAGTTGTTGTCTACCCCGTCACAGACCTCTGTGGCGTTTGGGTGAATGCTGGAGTTGGCGTCGTTGCAGTCAGTGGCGTTGGAGACGTATCCGCTGGGCTTCGAACACGCCTGGGTGGACGCGCTCGCGCTCGTGCTCCCATAGCCGTCACCGTCGGCATCACGGTACCACGTGGATTTCACGCCTTCATCAATGGAGCCGTTGCAGTTGTTGTCCGCGCCGTCGCAGACCTCCGAGGCTCCAGGACGGATGGTGGCGCTGGCGTCGTTGCAGTCAGTGGCGTTGGAGACGTATCCGCTGGGCTTCGAACACGCCTGGGTGGACGCGCTCGCGCTCGTGCTCCCATAGCCGTCACCGTCGGCATCACGGTACCACGTGGATTTCACGCCTTCATCAATGGAGCCGTTGCAGTTGTTGTCCGCGCCGTCGCAGACCTCCGAGGCTCCAGGACGGATGGTGGCGCTGGCGTCGTTGCAGTCAGTGGCGTTGGAGACGTATCCGCTGGGCTTCGAACATGCCTGGGTGGACGCGCTCGCGCTCGTGCTCCCATAGCCGTCACCGTCGGCATCACGGTACCACGTGGATTTCACGCCTTCATCAATGGACCCGTTGCAGTTGTTGTCCACGCCGTCGCACGACTCCGTGCCGCCAGGACGGGCACCTGAGGTGGCGTCGTTGCAGTCGGTGTTGTTGGCTACGTAGCCGCTCGGCTGCGAGCACGCCTGGGTGGGCTGGCTCGGGGTGCCGAACCCGTCGCCATCCGCGTCTCGGTACCACGTGGAACCGACGCCCTCGTCGACGGTGCCATTGCAGTTGTTGTCCACGCTGTCGCAAACCTCCGAGACGCCAGGACGAATGCTGGCACTCGCGTCGTTGCAGTCGCTGGCGTTGGACACGTAGCCGCCGGGCTGCGAACAGGCCTGCGTCGACTGCGTCGGCGCACCATATCCGTCTCCGTCAGCGTCGCGGTACCAAGCCTGGAAGGTCAGGCCCTCGTCCACCGCGCCGTTGCAGTTGTTGTCCACACTGTCACAGACCTCCGAAGCACCCGGACGGACGTTGGCGGAGGCGTCATCGCAGTCGTTGGCGTTCGCGACGTGCCCTTCGGGCTGGGCGCAGGCCTGCGCGGGCTGGGCACCGTTGCCGAACCCATCGCCGTCCGCGTCGCGGTACCAGGTGCTCAGCACGCCTTCGTCGACGGATCCATTGCAGTCGTTGTCCAGCCCGTCGCACGTCTCCGCCGCACCAGGCCGGATGGCGGCGTTGCCGTCGTTGCAGTCGTTCGCGTTCGTCACGTAGCCAGCCGGCTGCACACAGCCCTGCGCCGGCTGGCTCGCATCGCCGAAGCCGTCGCCGTCCGCGTCGCGGTACCACGTCTCCAGCGTCACGCCTTCGTCCAGCTCTCCATTGCAGTCGTTGTCCCGGCCATCGCAGACCTCCGGCGCAGGGCCCTGCTTCTGGACGCATTCGACCGCGCCGTGGGTGCAGTACGTCACGCCTTCACCGCACACACCTTGCTGCCCGGTCGCGCACTCCTGGAGTCCTTCCGGGTTGTCCTCGTCAGCCTCGCCGTCGCAGTCGTTGTCGAGGGCATCGCACAGCTCATCGGACGCCGTCTGGTTCTGCTGACAGGCCACCGCGCCTTCGACGCACGCCGTGGTGCCCGTGGCGCAGACTCCCAGCAAGCCGGTGGAGCAGGTGTCACCTCCGCTGGGGTTCCCGTCGTCCACGGTGCCGTCACAGTTTTCATCCATGCCGTTGCACATCTCGGGCGCGCCGGGGAACGTGGTCATCGAGTAGTCGTCGCAGTCCAACTCCTCCACGAACCCGGGTGACGGCTCACAGGCCTGCTCGGCGATGTACTCATCCCCGAAGCCGTCCATGTCGCCGTCGAAGTAGAACGTGTTGATGATGAGGCTCGACAGCGGCGTCGACGTGGGCGCGGTGGAGACGCTGCCCGTGCCGAGCTGCCCCTGCCCGTTGTTGCCCCAGCTCCACACCGGGCACCCCGGACGGATGGCCAGCGCGTGCTGCGCGCCGGCCGCGACGGCGCGCGCGTCACCGAGCCCCGTCACGCTCACCGGAATGGCGCTGGCCGTCGTGCTCCCGTTCCCCAGTTGGCCGAAGACGTTGTGTCCCCACGCCACCGCATGCCCCTCGCCAACGATGGCCAGGGAGAAGAAGTGACCTGCGGCGATGTCCGTGACGGCGAAGATGCCTCCCACCGCAGTGGGGTTCAGGACGGGCGTGGTGCTCGTGGCGCCAGTCCCCGTCTGCCCGAAGTTGTTCTGGCCCCAGGCCCAGACGTTGCCGAAGGCTTCATCCACCGCGAGGGAGTGACCCGCGCCCGCGGCGATCGCTCGGACCGGTGGCAGGCCCGTCACCAGTGTGGGGCTCAGCACGGTCGTGCTGGTGCTGCCCCGTCCCGTCTGGCCGGACGTGTTCGCGCCCCAGCCCCACACGCGGCCCTCGGTATCCAGCGCCAGGACGTGGTTCAGGCCCGCCGCGATGGCGCGGATGGCCGGCAGCCCCTGCACCTGCGTGGGCGTGTGGACCGACACGCTGGTGCTCCCCGTCCCGACCTGACCGGAGCTGTTCTGGCCCCAGGCCCACAGGCTCCCATCCTCACCCAGCGCGAGCGAGTAGCTGCCGTTGGCGGCGATGGCCTGAATCCCGGAGAGCGCGGGCACCTTCTGCGGCTGCAACACGGTGCCGCCCGTGCTGCCAATCCCCGCCTGCCCGGCGGCATTCTGGCCCCACGCCCAGACTTCGCCGTTCGTATCCAGCGCCAGTGAGTGAGCGATGCCCGCAGCGATGGCCTTGATGGCGGGGAGGCCGATGACCTGCGCGGGCTGGGACTGCGGCGTGGTGCTGACGCTGCCCGTTCCAAGCTGGCCCGCCGTGTTCTGGCCCCAGCTCCAGACCTCGCCATTCTTCTTGAGGAAGAGGCTGTGATAGGCGCCCGCCGCCACGTCCTGGGTGACTCGGACGGATGCCGCAAGGCCCTGGTTCGATGTACTCAGTGCTTCTTCATGCTCCGTGGCTGTCTCCTGCGGGCCGCCGCAGCCCCAGAGGGCCAGCATGAGGACCGCCGTTCTCCAGACGAGACGTTCCGTGGAACATGGGGGGGACTGTCTTTTCAATTCGGGACTCCCTGTGAGCCATTCCCGTGCCCTGCCTCTTCGGGATGGAATGACTGTCCGGTCAGGCTCCGTCTGAAGATGGGGTGTCAATGTTCACTCGGGCTGGGTCGCCGTTGAAATGGCTTTCATGCGAGTGAGGTGCGTGGAGCCGGAGGCGATGGTTTGTCGTCCGAGCATGAATTCCTGGGACAGCGACAACGCATGGCGGCAGGGGCCCCGGCTTGCTGTGCCTGACTTTTTCAATTATCAATATGAGCACTCGGCGAATGTCTTGAGTGGAGCGCGGGGAATTGCCACGTCGTTGGTCGTGCCGGGGTGGATGCCCTTGAGTCAGGAGTGTCTTGCGCGTGCCGGCAGGGCAGGCCTGGCCGTGCTCTATCGTCGCCATGCGAAGGCCTTGCGGCACCGTGCGTGGCGCCTGCTGGGCTGCCGTCACGAGGCGGAGGACGTCTTGCAGGAGGTGTTCCTGGCCATGGTGTCCCAGCCTGGGCTGCACCGGGGAGAGGCCTCTGTCTTTACGCTGCTCTACCAGATGGTGACGCACAAAGCGCTCGACCGGTGCCGGGCCCGGTCGCGCAGGCATGAGCGGCTCATGGGGGCATGGGGGGCTCTGCCGCAGGGCGTGCCCCGGGGCGGACGCGGCAGCGCCGAGAGCCTCGATGCCGCGGGAGACCTGCAGTGGATGTCCCGCGCCGAGCCACCCCGGACGCTCATGGCGGCCCTGCTGCACTTCGCCGCGGGGCACACCCAGGGGGAGGTGGCCGCGCTCCTGGGCGTCTCACGCAAGACGGTGGTGCGGATGCTGGGCCGGCTCCAGACACAGGTCGCGGGTGGCGGTGACGCGTGAAGGAGGTAGCGTGGCGCGGCCATGTCCGACAGCCCGCGCGTCCTCCTCATCGCTGAACGCTTCCCGCCCGACATTGGCGGCCTGGCCCGCAGTGGCGCGCGCACCGCGGGCTCACTGGTGAAGCTGGGGGCACGGGTGGACGTGCTCGCCTGGACGCGCACGGCGGCGCCCGGAGCGCTCCAGACGGTGGCGGACGCCGGCGACGTCTCACCCTTCGCGCGCGGCGTGACGCTCCACCGGCTGGGGCTGTTCGGCAGCATGGACCTGTCCATGCAGCACACGCTCGACGTGCTCGGCTACCTGCACGCGAAGCAGCGCTATGACCTGGTGTGGGGGCACTACCTGGCTCCGCCGGGGTTCCTCGCCGTCGCCTTCGCCGAGTCCGTGGGCATCGCCTCCACCGTCAGCGCCCGGGGCAATGACGTGGACCAGCTCATGTTCCCCCCGGGGGACTTCGCGCGCCTGCTGTGGACGCTGCAGCGCGCCCGCGTCCTCACCGCGGCCTCCGCGGACCTGGGCCGGAAGATGTGCATGCTCCTGGGGCGCGACGAAGCGGTGGAGGTCATCCCCAACGCCGTGGACACCGGCATCTTCTCGCCCGGCCCCGCGGACCCCGCGCTGCGGGCCCGGCTGGGCATCGCGCCCGAGGAGGCCGTGCTCGGCTTCTCAGGGGAGCTCCGCCACAAGAAGGGCCTGCCCTTCCTGCTCTCCGCCCTCACCGAGGTGCGCCGCGTCCGGCCCGCGTGCCTGCTCGTCATCGGCGAGGTGCGGCCGCGTGACGCCGAGCACCTCGTCTCCTTCCGCGCCGAGCACCCCGAGGACGCCGCGCGCATCGTCATCTCCGGGCCGCTGGACTCGCCCGAGGCCATCGCCGCGCACCTGCGCCTGTGCGACGTCTACCTCCAGCCGTCCCTCTGGGAGGGCATGCCCAACGCCTTGCTGGAGGCCATGGCCTGCGCCCGGCCCGTCATCGCCAGCGACGCGGGCGGCATCCCCGAGGCCGTGGACCCCGGCCGCAATGGCTTCATCGTCTCCAAGGCCCTGCTCAATCACCTGGGGCAGGCGTGTCTGGACGTGCTCTCCCTGCCGCCCGAACAGCGCGTCGCCATGGGCGCCGCCGCCCGTCAGCGCATCGAGGAGCGCTTTCAGGCCCAGGCGGAGGCGGAGGTGCTTCGCCGCGTGCTGGCTCGCGCCATCCCCAGCCGTTCCTCGTAGGCGCTCACCAGCGCCTCACCCGCGCGGCTCCACGGGAAGTCGCGCTCCACGCGCGCCCGCGCCTTCGCGCTCATCGCGGGGCCCAGGGTGGGGTCGGCGCACAGGGCCTTCACCGCCTCGGCGATGGCCTTCGCCGAGCCCGGCCGTATCAACATCACCTCATCCGGCGCGGCCAGGGTGCTCACCACCGGGAGGTTGCTGGCCACCACGGGCGTGCCCGTGGCCATGGCCTCCAGCAGCTTCAGGGGGCAGCAGCCCTGCACGCAGTTGCGGTCGTTGAAGGGCAGGGGCACGAGCACCACGTCACACGCATGGTGCAGCGCCGCCAGCGCCGCCTGGGGCAGGGGCTCCAGCAGCTCCACTGCGCCCTCCAGCAGCAGGTCTCCGCACCGGTCCATCAGCGCCCGGCGCGCGTGCCGGCGCAGCGGCCCCACCAGCGTCAGCACGGTGGGCAGCTCCCTTCGCAGCAGCCGGCACGCGTCAATGGCGTGGTGCACGCCCTGCCAGGACGTCATCGTGCCGCTGTACAGCAGCCGCACGGGACGCCCGGGCGCCAGCGGGCGCGGCGGCGCGTACCGGAACATCTCCAGGTCGGCGCCGTTGGGAATCACCTGCACGCGCGAGGCCTCCACGCCCCGTGCCGTCACGAGGTACTCCGCCGTCACCTCGCTCGGCGTCACGATCAGGTCCGCGCGCGAGAGACAGACGTCCTCCTGCGCCACCAGCTTGCGCAGCAGCTCCACGTCATCCGCCACGTCCGGGTAGTGATACTTCAGCTCGATGGATGGCAGGCCGTTCACCTCGAAGACGAGCGCGTCCGTCAGCGCCTCCTTCTGGCAGGCGACCGGATAGCCTTCGAAGATGGAGCGCACGTGCACCACGGCGGCGCGCGGACGTCCCCGCCACCACGCCGCCAGGTGCGAGCGGAACGACAGGGCCTGCGCCACCAGGTCCTTCCCGCGTGACTCCAGCGGGTGGTACGTCACGCCCTCCGAGAGGGCGAGCGGCCCGGCGGGCGCGGTGGGGTTGTCCCGGAGCGCCACCAGGTCCACGCCGCCAAAGGCCGCCCCCAAGGCCTCCACGAAGGCGCGGATGTGCACCGCGGCGCCCTTGGGCGAGGGGAAGCGGTCGAACGACGCGTAGACGATGCCGGTGCCGGGCGGGGGAGACACAGCCGCGTTGCTATCGCGCCTTGGGCCGGCCCGGCAAACGGGGGCGTTTGACCCTCACCGCACGGGCCCTTACGCTCCCCCTTCTTCCGTTCCGCCGAGGGGGCGCGACTCACCGTGGCTTTCAACATCGACCGCTTCCGAAAGGAACGCGTCTACAGATGCAGCGGCCCCATCTCTGAGCTGCGGGACGACCTCGAGCGGCTGCGCCTCCTGGACATGGACGTGGAGCGGTCGCGGAAGAACTGGCGGCAGGCGGCCTTGCTATGCTTGGCCGCCACCTTCGTCCTCTTCGTCTACGGGCTGACGCTGGATGAGGGCCCCGAGGACGCGCTCGCGACGCGGCTCACCCTGTGGACAGGGCTCGTGCTGCTCGCCGGGACGGTGGGGTGCCTCATCGTGTACCTGCGCTTCCGGCGCCTCGACCTGGAGAACCGGCGATACACGCTGGTCTCCCAGGTCCTCCATCGCCTGCGCCGTGACATCGGCCCGGACGCGCCGGTGAAGCTGGTGGTCGACCTCACGCCGGTGGACAGCTCGGAGAAGGGGCTCGGCAAGTACAAGACGTCCACGGGCTGGAACGCGGAGGACTTCAGCGACCCGTGGCTCACCCTCCAGACCCGGCTGTTGGACGGCACCCACGTGCGCATCGCCGCGGTGCAGCGGCTCCGGAAGCGGTCGCGCACGCGGCGCAGCATCAGCGGCAAGTACAAGACGAAGTACCGGAAGGACAGTTGGGCGCTGTTCGCGGTCCAGTTGCGCGTGAAGGCGGAGCGGTATCCGGACCTGGCGCGGATGGAGCCTGAGACCCGCGGCGCCATGCGCCTGCCGGGCGGCGTCGTCGTCGACAAGCTCCAGGTGGGCGAGGACCGGATGGCCCTGCGCACCCTCGTGGAGAGGGAATGGGATGCCGGTCCCAACATCCAGAACAACGCGGTGGATGGGGCCAAGAGCGTGGTGATGATGTTGCTCAGCCTCTACCACGTCCTCCACTACTCCAAAGAGCTGGGCAACCAGGCGAAGGCATCGTGATGATGAGCATGGGACGCTTCTTCCTCTGTTGTTCACTCGTCGCGCTCACCGGCGCCGCGGGGTGCAAGCCAGGTGACGCGGAGACGCCGCGATTCACGCGCGTCCAGGCCGCCGCCCCGGCCCCCGCCGCGGACGCGGTGGGGCTCCAGGGCAAGCTCAAGTTCAAGGACGACGCCGACCGCGAGCGCTTCTCCCTCAAGCCGAAGGACGACGGCGCCAAGCTGGTGGACGGCGACGCGCGCGAGCTGGCGCGCTACAAGTGGAAGGGCGCGGCGCTGAAGGTCTCCGGCCCGGATGACGTGGCGCTGGGGTACGTCGTCGGCTCCGCGGGTGGGGCGCTCACCGTGCGGGATGGCGAGCAGAAGCAGGTGCTGTTCACCCTCGCGCGGCAGGGCCCGGGGTGGCGCCTCAACGACGTGAAGGGCGCGCTCCTGTATTCGGTGTGGCCGGAGGATGACGGCGCCCGCATCCAGGACGGCGCTGGCGCGGACGTGGCCCGCGTGAAGGTGCGCGAGGGCAAGGTGTCCCTGCGTGACGCGCGGGGCCGCACCCTGCTCGCCACCAAGTCGCTGGTGGCGGCGGAGGCCGCCGCGTGCCTCGCCTTCGAGTCGCTGGAGCTGCCGCTGCGCGTGGCGCTGCTCTTCCACCTCCAGGCGCCGCCGTCCCTGGAGTCCGCGCGGCCATGAGTGGACTGGTCTGCCAGGAGAACGTGGGCTTCCTGTTCTCCCACGGCTGTGGGAGCCCCGCCGCCATGACGTGCATGCGGTGCGCGATGCCGCTGTGCGAACAGCACATGACGCCGGTGGGCGCGGAGATGCTCTGCGCGAGGTGCGCGCGGGAGCACGAGGACTCCACCGGCGACCGCGGCGCCGTGGACGAGGACGACCCCAGCTATTACTACGAGGACTACGGGTACTACGGCGCCGCCACCTCGGGGCATGGCCGGGCCCACGACGCCAACGACTTCACCGAGGCTGACGGCGAGAGCCTCCGCCGCGAGGACGACGCCTCCTTCGAGGAGGACATGGGCGGGAGCTGATGGCTGGCCGCTGGCTCGTCTACGCGCTGGGTGGGGGCATGGGGCATCTGACCCGTGCCTCCGCGTTGGCGCGCGCGGCCTCGCGCCGGGGGCACGCCGTCGTCCTCCTCACCAACAGCCCCTTCGCGGCCGGGCTGCCGCTGGAGGCCGTGCTGGGCGCTGGCGTCGAGGTGCTCCGGCTCAGCCCGGCGCTGGGGCGTGAGGCCGTGGGCGAGGTGGTGGCGCGGTGTCTGGAGGACGTGCGGCCGGACGTGTTCCTCGTGGACACCTTTCCCCGCGGGCTGGGTGGCGAGCTGGCGCCGCTGCTGTCGTCGGTGCGCGCGCGGAAGGTGCTCATCCACCGCGACGTGAATCCCACGTACGTGAAGCAGTACGGCCTGGCCCGGGCGGTGGAGGCCTTCGACCTGCTGCTCGTCCCCGGCGAGGACGCGCCCTTCGCCCGTCACGCGCGCGCGGTGCGGACCGCGCCCTGGCTGCTCCTGCGCGCCAGCGAGCTGCTGCCTCGTGACAAGGCCCGCGCGCGCCTGGGCGTGTCCGCGGAGGATGACCGCGCCCTGGTGGCGGTGATGGGCTGCGGCACGCCCACGGAGGTCGAGGAGGCGGGACACATCGCCGCCCGGCTCGACGCGCGGCTGGCGGGCGGGGCGGTGGTGCGGTGGCTGGTGCCTCCCGGGCCCGGGCGGGACGGCGGCCCGAGGCAGGCCACGCCGGAGGGCTGGGCCCCGCGGGTGCCCGTGTGGCCCGCGCTGGCGGTGCTCCCGGGCGTGGACGTGCTCGTCGGGGCGGGCGGGTACAACACCGTGCAGGAGGCCCGGGCCACGGGGACGCCCTTCCTGGCGCTCGCGCGGCCCCGGCTCTACGACAGGCAGTCGCTGCGGCTGCGCGCCGAGGAGCGCGCGGGCACCGTGGAGGCGCTGGTGACCCGCGCCGCCCGGCTCGCGCTCGCCCGGCCCGCGCGAGGCCTGGGCCCCTACGTCAGCGGGACGGATGACGCGGTGACGCTCATCGAGGACACCGTCCTCAGTGCTTGAGGTCCTTGTGGCCCGGCGCCGGGTCGATGCCGTGCGCCATGATGAAGTGGTAGAGCGCCTGCGGGTCTTCCTTGGGCCCGCCCATCAGCTCCACCAGGAAGTGGCCCTGGGGGCCGGTGTCCGGGTCGGGGGCGACGTTCACCTCCGTCACCTCGCGGCCGGGGATGACCAGCTCGCCCACCAGCACCTTGCCCTTGAGGACCTGGACGATGTGCTGGCGCTCCTCCTCCAGGAGGGCCCAGTGGAAGTCGTCGTGGTCATACAGCATGGCGTCCACGGAGCCGCACCGCAGGATGCAGTGCGTGTGCTCCTGGAGCCAGCGCCAGAAGCCATCGAATTTCAGGGTGCGTACCGGCTGGGAGATGATGTCCATGGAGACCTCTCGCTCGTCGGCCAGGGTGCTTGCCGGCCACGTATCGCTCCTCCCTAGCACGGCTGGCGCTCGCTGGTGACGTCCGCTTTCGGGGAACGGACGCGGCGTGCCCGCCTGCTGTCCGGTCCGCGAATCCCGAGGGCCCTGGCCGTGTTCCTCCTCTCAGGAGTGGGGGCCGCCCGCGCGCCCCGGAACCCCGCGAGGAGCGTGCGTGAAGGTCCCTTCTGGTCTGCCCGGTGTCTCCTCCAGCCGTCGCCCTGGCCGGGGGCGTGCCATGAGCCTGCGTGCGTGGCTCGCCGCCACCATGGGGGTCCTGGCCCTGCTGACGCTGATGGCCGCCACCCTGCTCGTCGTCCTGACGAGTGTGCTGGACCGCAGCGCCGAGACGCTGGGCACCGCCGTCGAGGGCATCCGGGTCTCCGAGGAGCTGGAGGTGGGCATGCTGGCCCATGACCGGATGGTCCATGAAGGTCCGGAGCGGCTGCCCCGCGGTCCCGGAGGCCTGACACGCTTCGAGCTGGAGGCGTCGCTGTACCGGCAGATTGGGGAGCTGCGGCGCATCGCCTCGACGGAGGCGGAGCGCGAGCAGTTGGACGCGGTCCGCGCGGACGTCGACGTCTACGTCTCCGCCCAGCGGGACCCGGGGCGAGCGGAGCGGGAGGCGGGCCCGGCGCTCGACGACGCGTTGAATGGCCTGGAGCAGGTCATCGCCATCAACGTGGAGCGCGCGCGCCTGGCCCGCTTGCAGGCGGAGCGGTGGAACGACATGGCGGACTCCGCGGGCGTGATGCTGTGCGGCCTGCTCCTGCTGGGCGTGCTCATCGTGAGCCTGCTGCTGCGCCGCGTGGCGTTCCAGCCGCTGCGGGACATCAGCCAGGCCATGCGCCGCTTCGGCGAGGGCAGCAAGCGCGCCCGCGCGCCCGAGGCGGGGCCCGCCGAGCTGCGGGACATGGCGCGCACGTTCAACGAGATGGCCAACAGCCTGGCGCACCAGCAGGAGCAGCAGCTCGCCTTCCTCGCGGGCGTGGCGCACGAGCTGCGCAATCCGCTGTCCGCCCTCAAGCTGTCCACGGCCCTGTCGGACCGGGGCCGCGCCCAGCTCACGCCCGAGCGCATGGAGCGCACCCTGGCCCTGGTGGGCCGGCAGGTGGGGCGGTTGGATAGGATGGTGGGGGACCTGCTCGACGCCACCCGCATCGAGGCGGGCCGGCTGGAGCTGCGCCCGGAGGTGCGGGACGCGTGCGAGCTGACCCGCGACGTGGTGGAGCTCTACCGCTCTGGCGACACCGGCCACGTCCTCCGGCTGGAGGTGCCGGGCTGGCCCGTGCTGGTGCGGGTCGACCCGGCCCGGCTGGAGCAGGTGCTGCACAACCTCATCAGCAACGCGCTGAAGTACTCGCCGGCGGGCAGCACCGTGGAGGTGGCGGTGCGCCGGGAGCAGGACGCCGCTGTCCTGTGCGTGACGGACCAGGGCATTGGCATCTCCGAGGAGGAGAAGCGCCTGCTCTTCGCGCCCTTCCAGCGCGCCGGCAATGCCCGTCAGCGCGCGCCGGGCGTGGGCCTGGGCCTGTCGGTGGCCCGGCGCATCGTGGAGGGCCATGGGGGGAGCCTGGACGTGGTGAGCCAGCCCGGCCATGGCTCCGTCTTCCGCGTGCGGCTGGCCCTGACGGAGGTGGCCTCGCGGGCGGAGGAGGGCTCGGGGCTGGCGTCCCCGCCGGACACCCTGCACTGAGGGGCGGGGCGGGCGCGACAAGCGTCGCATGGCGCGCGCCCGCGCGAAGAGGGCGGATGCGTTCAGGCAAGGCCCGACGTACCTTCGGGGCCCAACCTTCAGGAGTCGCCTGCCCTTATGAAGACCCTGCGCCGAGTCGCGCCGCTTGCCGCCCTCCTGGCCCTGGGAGGGCTGGGGGCGTGTGCCTCCCGCCAGCAGGCGCCGGCCGCCGCCGTGAAGCCCGAGCCGCCCGCGCCCCAGGCCGCCGCGCCTGTCGTCCAGTCCACGGAGGGGGGCTTCTCCGTCGCGCTTCCCGGGCCGGTGAGCGAGGAGCGCCGGTCGCAGGAGACGGATGTCGGCGCGGTGACACTCCACACCTTCATCGCCGTGCGGCCGGAGGTGGACACCGCCTACTACGTCTCCTACACGGACTTCCCCGCGGCCGCGGTGTCCCAGGCGGACCCGCGTGACGTGGTGGCCCGGGCCAGCCACGGCGCGCTGGAGGCCCTGGGCGCCACCGGGCTGTCCGCGAAGCCGCTGGAGCTGAGCGGCTTCCCGGGCTGGGAGGTGGAGGGCGTGTCCGGCCCCCGCCACCTGCGCGGCCGCTTCTTCCTGGTGGGGCCCCGGCTCTACCAGCAGCTCCTGCTGCACCCGGAGGGCAAGCCGCCCGAGGACGCGGACCGCTTCTTCGAGTCCTTCCAGTTGGACCCGCAGGTGGTCGCGCTGTTGACGGGGGCGCGGCGCTCCTGAGCGCGGCGCGGCGCCGTCAGTGGCGGTGCTCGCCCACCGCGCTCAGCAGCACGTCCATGTCGAAGGGCTTCTTGAGGATGGCCCGGACGCCGGGGAGCTGGGCGCGGCCGCTCGCCGTGACGAGGATGATGGGCAGCTCGGCCAGGCGCTGCTCCTGCTGGAGGCGGCCGACGAACTCCTCGCCGTCCATGACGGGCATCATCAGGTCCAACAGGATGAGGCATGGGCGCAGCGCGTCCGGCCCGGTCAGCAGCGCCAGGGCCTCCTGCCCGTTGGCGGCCTGGGCCACGGTGTAGCCTTCGAAGGACAGGATGTCCTGCACGGCCTCGCGGATGTCGGCGTCGTCATCCACGACCAGGACGGTGTTGGACGTGGTGCTCACGGCTTGGCGCCGCTCTTCCCCTTGCGCAGCTTCCCGAAGAGCTGGGTCATGGTGTCTTGCCGGCATGAGAGCGTGTGTTCCAGGGGGCTGAAGCCCCGCCGCGTGAGCTTCACCGTAACAGGCGCGTCTGTCACGCAGTCCAGCGTGACGGACAGCGGGGTGGTGCCCTCGGCCCGCCCATTCACGGACACCGCCGCCCCGGAAGGTTCGGAATCCACCATGAGCAGGCTGGCGCCTTCGATGGACGCGCGCTGCTCCCGGACCTCGCCCGGGCGGACCTCCGAGGGCGCGTCGAAGTGGGGGGCCAGCGTCGTCTCGGGGCGGGTGGCGACCACCTCCTCCTTCGTGAGCGGGGGCTGACCGGCGTCCCGGAGCGCGGGGAGCACCAGGAGGCTGGCGGCCAGCAGGCCCGCGGCCGCGCCGCCGAGCCGGAGGACGGCGGCCAGCGGGCTGGGCGGGGGCGGCGGTGGCGGGGCGGCGACGTGCCGCCTGCGCGGCGCGTGGGCGGCCTCCAGGTGGGGCTGGCCCGGGGGCGCCGGGGGGCTTCGGCCTCCCGGGGCGTCTGCGCCTGGAGGTGGGCCAGCTCCTCGGTGCGCCCCATCAGGGACTGGGACCAGGTGTCGGGCTCGGCGGACGCGTCCGTGAGCGGGTCGCGGGGAAAGGGAGGGGTGTTCACGTGGGTCGCTTCCTTGGAAGAGCGCTCAGCCGCCAACGACGCGGAACACTTCACGCAGGGACGTGTCGCCGGTCCGCGCGCGCTCGACGCCCGCCGCCAGCAGGGGCACCATGCCCTCCTGGACGGCAATCTCCTGGATGCGGGAGCTGGGCACCTTGGCGTTGACGGCGTCGCGGATGGCCTGGGAGATGACGAGCATCTCGTAGAGGGCGGTGCGGCCCAGGTAGCCGCTGCCCTCGCAGCGCTCGCAGCCCACGGGCCCGAAGAAGTTCCCGCGCGCGATGCCGGCCGCGTCCAGCCGCACCGCCTCCTCGGGCGTCAGCGGCTGCGGGGCGCGGCAGTGCGGACAGAGGCTGCGCACCAGGCGCTGGGAGAGCGTGGCGGCCGTCGCGGAGGCGAGGAGGAAGGGCTCCACGCCCATGTCGATGAGGCGGTTGAAGGCGCCGGCGGCGGAGTTGGCGTGGATGGTGCTGAGCAGCAGGTGGCCGCTGAGCCCCGCCTGGATGGCGGTGCGCGCCGTCTCCGAGTCGCGAATCTCGCCCACCATGATGACGTTGGGGTCCTGCCGCAGCACCGCGCGCAGGCCCTGCGCGAAGGTGAAGCCCTGGGCGGCGTTGACCTGCGTCTGGGCGAAGAGGGGGACGTCGAACTCGATGGGGTCCTCGATGGTGGCGATGCGCGTGAGCTCGCCGCGCGACTGCTGGATGTGGCCCAGCGAGGCATACAGCGACGTCGTCTTGCCGCTGCCGGTGGCGCCCGCCACCAGGATGAGGCCCTGCGGCAGCGCGAGCAGCTCCTGGTACTTCGTGAGCAGCGCTTCGGGGAAGCCGAGCGCCGGGAGCTGCGGCAGCCGCACGCCGGTGCGGGCGATGCGCAGCGCCACCGCGGGGCCGTGGTTGGTGGGGAGGATGGACACGCGGATGTCCGCGGGGCCGTCCTGCGTGGTCCACGGGAAGTGCCCGTCCTGGGGCTTGTCCAAGTCATACAGCGGCAGCTTCGCGAGCACCTTGATGCGGTTGATGAGCCGCGCGTGGTGCTCGCGCGGGAAGGAGAGCACCTCCTCCAGCACGCCGTGCATGCGGAAGGCGATGCGCGTGCCCGCCTCCAGGGGGTGGATGTGGATGTCGCTGGCGCCCAGGCGGATGGCGCCGTCCATCAGCAGGTTCTTGAAGCCGATGATGTCCGGGTCCGGCTTCGCGGCGATGCGGCGCAGCCGCTGCCCCAAATCCACCAGCAGCGTCCTGACGGCGGTGGCCGTGTCGTGGGTGAGGACCTCCAGCGGGGAGAGGCTGGGGCCGGTGGGCAGCGGCTTCGACGGCGCGGGCCGGTGCCGCGCGCGGCGGGCCACCACGCCGGAGCCTTGGCTCAGCCCGAAGGCCAGGGCCGCGCTCCCGGCGAGGAGCGGCGTCACCGCGGCGGAGAGGTAGCGCCCGCCTTCCTGGAGCAGCGTGGTGGCGTCCAGCGCGGCGTGCCGGTAGGCCCACACGCCGGCGCCACCCACCACCGCGAGGACCGTCAGGGTCCACAGCAGGCTCGCGACTCGATTCATCAGCGCGGTCATCAGGCGCCGCACGCTACCACCCCGGTTGGCGCGCCCTCAAAGCGACCTGTGGGGGGGAGGTCGGACCGCGGAGGTCAGGCCGGGTGGGAACGTCCTGACCCCCTGGAAAGCCCGCCGCCGGGCTCAGCTCTCGGCTTCTTCCGAGGCCTGGTCCGTCTGCTGCTGGCCGCACGCGGGCGCGGCCTCGTCGGACGCCTTCTTGTCGCTCACGGAGGCCTGCGGGTCGTTCTTCGCGCATTGGCCGAGGCAGGAGTAGCCCGAGGTGCCGCACCGCGAGCGCTCGCCGCCATCCTGGCAGGGCGTGTTGCACGGCTTCGAGCAGTCACAGACCGCGTAGCACTCCTGCGCCTGCGCGCCAGGGGCGAAGGTGAGCGCGAAGAGAAAGGAGGCACCGGCGAGGAACTTCGTCAGCGTGTTCATGATTGCTCCTGTGAAGGACCGCCACGTCGCGGCCCTCCATGGGCCGCGAATCGTGGTGTACCGACGCAGGGTGATGGGGGCGTGACGGGGCCGGGCGGGCCTCAGCGCTCCTCGAACATCGCCTGGATGACGCGCCAGGCCAGCTCCACCTCGCGGCCCGAGCGCAGGGAGAGGAAGTCGCAAATCTCCGCCACGGCGTTGGAGCGTTCGCGCTCGAAGCCCTGGAAGAGCGTCTTCAGCGACACGTCGAGCCCCTTGGCGAGCTTCCCGAGGGTGTCCAGGGAGGGAGAGAACGAACCACGTTCAATCCGGCGGATGGCGTCCACGGACAGGTCGCTGCGCTCCGCGAGGGCTTCCTGCGTGAGCTCCCGGGTCGTCCGGAGCTTGCGCACGTGGTCGCCGAACCGTCGGTGCAGGCGCGTCCAGTTGGCGACCCTGTTGTTCCGTTTCTCCATAAGAGGGCGCGGATAATTTGGGGTATCCCGGTCGCAAGTGAAGGGAGGATGTTCGGGGCTTGACCTTGCATTTGCGCCGGGCCGTTTCTCCAACAACTTGCGTTGACTCACGGGCACCCATTTCGCCGCGGCAAGGAACGCGGAGTGCGTGCCGCGGGGCCGCTCTTCCAGCAGGCGGGGAGACACCCGCCGGGAACATGCGGACCCAGGGGCTTTCGTCTACGCTGCCGCCTACATGACGCATTTGGAAGTCGGGCGGGGCGGCCGGCGGACCTGGGTGCCGGTCCTGCTCGGTGGCTTGTTGACCGCCTGTGACATCGGGTCCTCGTCTCGCGCCGCCCCTTCCCCTGCTCCCGAGCGAACGGAGCCAGTCGCGCTCCCCGTGGCGCCGCCCCCCCCGCCGCCGCCCGCGCCCGCGTTCCGGCGGGAGCTGCCGGCCCGGCCCGCGCGGACCGCGCAGCTGCGGGCCCTGGCGGAGAAGCTGGGCGCGCCCGGCGCGAACGTGGAAGACCCCTGCGTGGCGCCCCTGGGCAACGGCTGCGCGCGCACGGCGCTGGCGCCCTTCTTCGCGTCACTGGACGGGCTGGCCATGGGCACGGAGACGGAGCCCGTGGTCATCGAGGCCTTCGGCAACTCGTTGATTGCCGGGGACCGCATCGTGGACGTCCTGCGTGACGACTTGTCCGAGGCGTTCGGGAGCGCGGGCCGCGGGCTGTTGCTGGTGGACCGCATGGCCCCCTATGGCGGGCGTGGCCGCACCAGCGCCAGCGCCAGCGGGTGGCAGCCGCGCACCCTGGGCGAGCTGCGCGCGCCGCCGCATGCCTTTGGCATCACCGGCGTGTATCACCTGGCCACCCGCGCCAAGGCGCGCAGCCGCTTCACGTTGGACGGCGAGCCACGCGGCGCGCTGTGGTGGCTGGACGTGCCGGACGCGGGCGCGCTCAGCATCTCCAGCGGCGGCGAGGTGCTTGCGAGGACCGAGCCCACGGGGAGCGGGGCTTCGCGCGCCACCCACTTCGAGCTGCCCGAGGGCGCGCGGACGCTGGAGGTGGTGGCCGAGAGCCAGGGCGCGGTGGTGCAGGGCGTGGTGTTGCAGCACGCGCGGCCCGGCATCGTCCTGGACATGTTGGGGGTGCCTTCGTCGGACGCCGGCCTCTATGCGCGCGTCGACGGCGCCGCGCTGAAGTCCCAGCTCGCCCAGCGCGCGCCCAGGCTGCTCGTCTTCTTCCTGGGCGGCAACGAGTCCAAGCGCATCGAATGGAAGCGCCTGGACATGGAGAAGCTGCGCGCGGACTTGAGCGCGCTGCTCCGCCGCGCGCGCGAGGCGGCGCCCGGGAGCGCGTGCCTGCTGGTGGGCCCCATGGACGCGGTGAAGGGGCCGGGCGCGAAGGCCCAGGCGCTGACGCAGCGTCCCTCGCTGGAGGCGGTCAACGCCGCCGAGCGGGAGGTCGCGCTCGCCGAGGGGTGCGCCTTCTTCGACTTCTACGCCGCCATGGGCGGCGAGGGGGCGCTGGCGCGCTTCCACGCGTCTGGCTTCATGCATGACGACCTGGTGCACCCGCGCGGCGCGGGGCTGGACGTGCTGGGCCACCTGGTCACCGACGCGCTGCTGCGCGCCTATGTGGAGGCGCCGCCGCCCGCGCGCGGTGTCGCGGCGGTGATGCCCACGCCCGGAGCGGCCCAGCCCAGCGCGGAGGTCACGCCATGAGACTCGCGTTCGTGCGGTATGGGGCCATGGCGCTCCTGGGGCTCGCGGCGCCCGCGTCGCTGGCCGCGCCCCGGCCCGCGCTGGAGATGACGTGCGAGCCCGCCGGGCTGGACCCGGAGCAGGTCCCCCGGGCCTTCTCCGCGGAGGTGCGCGGCGCGCTGGACGCGGTCGTCCGGGCCGAGCTGTCCCAGGGGCCCGTCGCGGGGCTGTCCGTGGGGGTGACGCGCGGCGCGGAGCGCTGGGTGTGTGCCTATGGCCTCCGCGACGTGGCCCGCAAGCTGCCCGCGACGCCGCGCACCACCTACCGCATGGCGTCCGTCACCAAGTCCTTCACCGCGGTGGCGGTGCTCCAGTTGGTGGAGCAGGGCAAGCTGAGCCTGGACGCGGACATCTCCACCCTGGTGGAGAACTATCCCGCCAGGCAGTGGCCCGTCACCGTGCGGGACTTGCTGGGGCACGTGAGTGGCGTGCCCACCTATGACGGGTTTGCCTCCAGCCGCAACACGAAGGTCCTGAGCACGAAGGCTGCCATCGCCGTCTTCGCGGGCAAGCCGCTCGCCTTCGAGCCGCGCACCCGCTACCTGTACACGACGTGGGGCTACAACCTGCTGGGCGCGGCGGTGCAGAAGGCCTCCGGCCAGTCCTACCGCGACTACCTGCGCGAGCACCTCTTCGCGCCCGCGGGCATGCACCACGCCGACCTGGACGTCATGGCCACGCGCGATGCGCACCAGGCCAAGGGGTACCGGGTGCTCGGCGGCGCGCTGAGGCCGTCGCGCTTCCTCGACGTGTCCAGCCGCTTCGCCGGGGGCGGCACCCGCGCCACCGTGGGGGACATGCTGGCCTTCGGCCGCGCGGTGCTGGCCCACACGCTGGTGACTCGCGAGACGATGGGCCGGATGCAGACGTCCATGGCCACCACCGACGGGCGCCTCACCGACTACGGCATGGGCTTCGCCACCTACCCGGTACGCGGCCACTACGTGGTGGCCCACGCGGGCGGCCAGCCCGAGACGAGCACGATGCTGGTGATGCTCCCCGCCGAGGACACGGTGATTGCCCTGGCGACCAACGTGGAGGGCGAGGCCCGCCGCATGCGCCGGTTGTCCATCCGCTTGATGGAGCACCTGGTGGATGACGCCGTCACGCGCCGCGAGGCCTATGTCGCGGACCCGGTGGACGCGGTGGTGTACGAAGGGCTGAGCCGCGTCGCCAGCTATGGGCTGGCGTACCACCAGTGGGCCACGCGCGGCCCGGGCGCGCTGCCGCCGGCGTCGGACCTGCCGGGCGCCTTCACCCGCGTCTCCGCGCTGCTGAACCGGAAGGAGATAGGCCGGGACGCGCGGGGGGCGCTGGAGCGCGTCCGGAGCGGGCATGAGCCGCGCCAGGGCGCCGCCTTCATCCACGCCGGCGCGCACATGGCCCGCACGCTGGAGAAGCTGCACGGCGCCGAACGGCTGAAGGCCTATGCCGTCGAGGGGCCGCTGGCCTTCTTCTCGGACTACCTGGCCGCGTGTGACGCCCAGCAGGTGCCCGAGCCGGAGCGCTTCGGCGCGCCGCTGCGGGCGGACGTCCTCCGCCTCTCCGCGGCCTGGAAGCGCACGCAGCTCCCCGCGCTCCGGCGGGTGCGCCTGGACGAGGAGAAGAACCCGGAGCCGCACTGGGCCGCGGTGCGCGAGTCGGTGGCCGCGTCACCGGGCTTCCACCCGGACTATTCGGACGAGCTGCTGCGCATCGCGGATGGCCATGCGTGGCGCAAGCAGCCGGCGGCCCGGCGGCGTTGGCTGGAGCGTGCCGTGGAGCTCCAGCCCCGCGGAGTGGATGCGCGCTGGGCGCTGGCCGAGGCGCTGCTCGCGGCGAACCCGGAGGCGGTGGTGTTGCCGCACCTGCGCGAGGCCGTGTCCACGCCGCAGGGGGCCCTGGCGCTGGCGCCCAAGAACTTCCTGAAGCGGCTCTACACCGTGCCGTCCACCTCGGTGGCCGCGGGCCTGCTGCGCGCGGGCGTGGTGTTGCACCCGGACGCGCCGGAGCTCTGGGAGGCGCTGGCGAAGCGGGAGAAGTCGCTGGGCCGGAAGGCGGCGGCCACCGCGGCCCTGCGTGAGGCGAAGCGGGCGCGTGAAGCGCCCAGGCCGGTGGTCGCGCCGGCGCCCGCCGTCCCCGAGTCAACGGGCGCCAGTGGCGCGGTGCCGGACGACCACGGGCTGGAGCCCGCGGAGAAGTGAGCCGCGCCGCCGGAGCAGGTGACCTCCGGCGGCCGCGCGCTTCAGTTCGACGGCCGGGGCTTCAGCGCGCCGAAGAGCGTGCAGGTCGTCGCGACGGGCTTGTCCTTGTAGAGGGCCGGCTTGAAGCGCCACTGCTTGATGCGCGCGCGGTTCTCCGCGTCCAGGGGCAGCAATGGCCTGAGGATGCGGCAGCCCGTGACGGTCCCGTCCAGCTTGAAGGTGCACCTGAGCTGGTAGGTAGTCTCGTCCTCGTAGAGGTGGGCGAGTTTCTCGGGGTCGAACTGGAGGTCCTCCCCGCTGATTCGCACGGGGCGCAGCGGCGGGTTGCCGCAGGGGAGGAGGGTGTTGCTGTCCACCATCTTGTCGATGGCCTCCAGGTTGCGCTGGAGCTCGGCTTCGAAGGCCGCCTTGTCCTGGGCCTGGGACGTCGGGGCGGGAGGCTGCGCCGCGGGCTCGGCGGCCAGGGCGGGCGCGGACAGGAGGAGGAGCGACACGAGACCGGGCAGGTGCATGGCTCCTTCTCTAAAGCGTGGATGGGGCAGGGGAAAGCGCGAATTCGACGAGCGGGTTTCCCGGTGGGCTCTCATGCGAGGATGGCGGCACGTATGCGAATCCCGTGTCCCCGTTGTCAGGCGTTCGTCGTCCCTGGCGCGCAGAGCTGCGCGTGGTGCGGCACGTCGCTTCTCCAGTCGGCCACGCCGGGCGCCTCCGACCCCGTGTGTGCCATCCACCCGGAGCTGCTCAGCCTCCAGGCGTGCGCCCGATGTGGCAACTTCGCGTGCGCGCAGTGCCTGCGGAAGGGGCCGCGGGACGAGCCGCTGTGCGCCACGTGCCATGACCGCGTTCCCGCGGATGCGCTGCCGTGGGACCGGCGCGAGGAGCTGGGCACGCTGCGAGCATACTTTCAGACGTGCCAGGCGGTGGCGCTGCGCCCCACGGCCACCTTCGAGCGCGCGCGGCCGGAGGGCTCGGTGGGCAGCTCCCTGGGCTTCGCGGCGCTGTCCAACCTGGCCGCCTACTTCACCACGGCGCTCTTCTATCTGGCCGTCGTGTTCGCCATCCCGGCGGCGATGACGGAAATCGACAACGTCTCCCAGAGCGGGTTCCGGCTGGTCGCGGCCGGCGTGTTCGGGGTGGTGATGGTGGCGGCGCCCGTCATGGGCATGCTCGTCGCGCTCATCAACGCCGCGCTGGACCACCTCGTGTTCCGGTTGCAGCGGACGGGGCGTCCCTTCGAGGTCACCCTCCGCGCCAACACCCTGTCGCTGGCGCCTTATCTGCTGGGAGTGATTCCCTTCTGTGGCATGTACATCGCGCCCATGTGGGCGCTCGCGCTGCGCGTCATCGCGTACCGGAGCCTGCACCGCACGAGCTGGGGCGCCGCCGCGCTGGGCGCCCTGGCGGTCCCCCTGCTCACCTTCGGTCTGTGCTTCGGCGGCTATGCGGTGGTGGCGCTGGTGGGCGCGGTCGCCGGCATTGGCAAGTAGGGCGGCGCGCCAGCGCTACGGCGCCGCCACCGCGCGGGTGGGCGCGGCGGCGGTGGCGGTCCGCTGCTGGGGCCAGAAGCGCGCGCTTTGGACGTTCTCCAGCGCGGCGACGCGCTTCTTCGTCTTCGCGTCATAGACGCGGGCGGCCTGCTCGGCGGCGACCAGCAGCAGGTGTCCCCGCATCCGCAGCGCCACGGCCGAGGTGGGCGCGAGCGCCAGCCGCTCCGGCTCCACCAGCCGGTCATTCACCTCCCAGCGAAGCGGGAGCATCAGCGTGGGCAGCTCGCCCGCGGCCCGCCAGGCGTAGAGCGGGCCCTGCTGTGTCTCCATGGAGACCCACATGCCGTAGGCCGTGTGGCCCCGGTCCTTCACCACCGCGTCCAGCCGGGCCGCGTCCTCGTTGCCTTCCTCCAGCTCGGACGTCGCGAGCCGGTCCGGGTCCCTGGAGAAGGTGGAGGACGTCAGCCGGCCCGCCGTGGTCAGGGCCTCGGTGCCCAGGGCGCCGTCGATTTCGTACAGCGTGGCCACCGTCTCCAGGTGCTTCCACTGGCCGGCCTCGTGGCGGTACGCGTGCGCCAGGCCCGGGCTGCCGTCCGCGTCCGGGAGGAGGAAGCGCTTGCCGTCGAAGACGAAGTACTCGCGGCCGCTCTCCATCTTCCGCGGCAGGTCCTCCAACTGCGACACCAGCGCCACGACGTGGCCCTCCTCGTCGAAGCCCAGCGTGTCGGTGTGGCCGAGCTCGGGCAGCAGCAGCCGGGTGCTCCGGCCGGCGTCGAAGTCCACCTGCCAGGCGCGCGGGGGCAGCTCGCCGCTGCCCCGGTCCACCATCAGGCCCTGCTTGCCACGCGGGCCCCAGGCCAGCTTGAGCCGCTCGCACGCCGCGTCCACGGTGGCGAGCGGCTGGCGTGTGCCCGCCGACTCATGGCGAATCCAGGTACAGCCCGAGGGCGCCGCGGCTTCGAGGAAGGACAGGCTGTAGGCGGGCGCGGGCTCCGTGGGCGACGTGGCGGGGGCCTCGGGCGCGGGGGCCTCTGACTTCTTGCAGGCGCTGCCCAGAAGCAGCGCCGAGCCCAGGAGGACGGCGGGGCCCAGACGGTGACGCATGTTGCGCTCCAACGAAAAAGACGGCCCTCCACCATGGCAGATGGTTGGGCCTCAGAGGAAGCCACCCGAGGAGTACCCGGGGGGCGCGACGGGGTTGTTTGGACCTCCTCGGCTGCCTTCCTGGGGAGGAGGAGGCGGCGTCAGGCGCGCCTACATGGCCTGTCGGTCGGACCTTTGAGTGGGCCTTGTGCCGTCGCGCGGTTGCGCGGCACCCCTTCGATGGTGAGCACCTCGCGCATGGCCTGTCGGGCGCTGTCGAAGTCACCAGCCAACCGGTAGCGCCTCGCCCGATGAAGCGCATCCATGCGTTTGTCTGATCGCGCGGCTCAGATGCGCTGAGCGAAGGAGCCGTCGCAGTGGGCGACCCCTTCCTCGGTGTCGCCCCGTCGGAGCCCTCGCGCCGGGGGGCGGAGCCGGTCCCGGAGCTCGCTGTTCGGGAATGTCGGGGGTTTTGCGCCGCCAAAACTCCCGACATTTCCAAACAGTTCCTCACCGGGGAGGACCCGACCCACGAGGCAGGAAAAGGCTATTTCTCTCTAGCGAGCTCTTCAAGTGCGCCCCGGCCGGCCTGGGGTCTCGCCTCATGGCGCCCGTGCTTCGCTGACGTCGATGCGCGCTCAGCACGTGTGGGCGGCCAGCGCCTCTCACACGACCCGCTGGCCAGGCTCAAGGAAGCGGCGGTACCTTTACTCAACAGCCTCCGCCTGTTCGCTTCATCCGCACGCCGCTATGAGCCCTCGCCGCTTCGCGCATGCTGGGGTTTCGCTGGATGCAGGACGTCACGGTGTTGGTGCAGGTTGCCAGCGCATCGGCAGTTCGGCGCCTGGCGGCGTCCACTTCCGGTGTTCTGAACGCGACCGCACGCGGAGGTGATGGAGCGGCACCAGGATTTCCGGCCAGCGGTCCAGAGTGGTCCGCATGCCCAAACGGTATTTCGAGCACTCCGCTGATATGGCCCTGCCGGGGCGGTGGTCCCTTGGCATCCCCACGGGCCTGCAAGGTCGCGAAGTGGCTGAGCCATGGAACTTCAAGAAGGGACAACCGATTCCGAATCCAGGGCGTTTGAGGATTCCCAATGACGTTCCTGGAAAGGCGTTTGATTTCACTCTCGCGGGTCTCTCGACCCCGGTCGTACACGCCAGGGCTGCTAACGACGTGCAGACCTGCCCGGTGGACATCGTGGGCCAGCCCGAACAGTTCTGCGTTCTGGTGGCGACTCGGCTCATTCGGTGCAACGACGGAGCGGCGTGCAAGGAGGGCGAGCTTTGGATGCCGGAAGATGGGCGACCTGAGAAGGTCGGCCAGTATCGGGACGTGTACGGGATGCGGATTGATAGCGAAAAGTAGGCGCGGCGAAGGTGTTCCGGCCATGGGGATGGTCCATCGCTCTTGTTGTTTTAGAGGAACTCACGTCAGCGTTGGAGCGCATTGGGGTAACAGGAATGAGGTTCAACGAGGTTTGGTGTTGAGCCTCTTCACGAGTATGGCTGCCAGCGCGCGCGGCAGCAGCCTGACTGCTGCTATGCGTCCGCCAGACGCACCTGCGGGACGACGACACCCAACGCGTCGAGTGGCGCTACTTAGTCACCTCGCTGCCCACCGTGGACCTGAACGTCCACTCCCTGCTGCGTCTGGTGTGCCTGGTTGGACGACAGCGGCAAGGGTGGCAGAGCCGGAGCGGAGGTCTGTTAGCGTCGCCGCATGGGGTTCCGCATCCAGTCACGACAGCTCTCCTTGTTGGCGCTCCTGGTCCTTCCCCCGGTGGCGGCGGCGGAAGGTGCCCTGACGCCCAGCCTCCAGATGCGCAACGTGGCCCTCGCGGAGAAGGCCGAGGCCGTCCGTCTCTCCACCACGGTCCCCACGACGCTCAGCTTCGACATGCCCATCGACGCGCGCGCCGCCGTGCTGAGCGACGGGACGCGGGTGGAGATCCTCGACCGGGGCGAGCGCTCGCTCACGCTCCGGGCGCTGGAGCCGCTGCGCGAGCCGGTGACGCTGCGCGTGCCGCTGTCCGCCGCGTCCGCCCAGGCCGCGCCGCTCTTTCAGCTCAGCACGCCGGGCGACGTGGTGGACGCGCAGGTGCGGGTGTTCCGGGAGGCCAGCGCGCCGGAGCTGCTGCGCGCCCGGCTGGCGGAGCTGGAGGCGCGCTGCGCCGCCTATGAAGCGGCCCTGGCTGACCAGCGCGCGCGCTGCGCCGCCAGGGGCCCCGCGGACTGGGTGCTGTCCGGACAGGTGGAGGAGCAGGGCGTCATGGTGGTCGTGCTCCATGAACCTCTTCTGGGGCGCGCCGCGGACGCGCAGGTCCGCGTGAGGGCCGCCGCGTATTTCCAGGCGCGCGACTGGATGGTCTTCAAGGCACGGGTTGGAAACGACACTGGCAAGCCCTGGCGTCCGGCCCGCGCCTGGCTGGAGGACGTCGCCACCGGGAAGCGTGTGACGGCGCGCGCCTTGCGGTTCGCGGCGGAAGCCCCTTCCAAGAACGGGGTTGGCCGGGTCGCGGTGGAGTTTGGCTGGGAGGAGACGTTTGGGAACTCAGCGGAGTACCGGCTGGTGGTAGAAGCGGCCAGCGGGGGCGCTCCCCTGGTCATCCCAGGCGTGGCGCTCCAGGACGGAACTCCCGTGGGGAAATAGGCCAGCCCATGTCGACGCTGAACCTCTTTGGCTTCCTCAAGCCCGGCGCGCGCCTGGAGGGCTGCCGGATTCGTGAGTGGAAGGGCGGCGGCGCCTACGGTGACGTGTACCGGGGCGTGCGGGCCGGGCTGCCCGTGGCCATCAAGGTGTCCAAGCATCGGCAGTTCAGCCTGGACAGCAGCCGCTCGGATGAGAGGCTTTTGAGAGAGTTGGTGTGTCTGCTGCGGCTGGAGCACCCGCACATCGCCAAGGTGAAGGGGTGGGCGCGCACGCCGGAGGAGCGCGGGTACCTGGTGCTGGAGTACGTGGACGGCTGGACGCTGGCGGAGTGGATTCAGCGCCAGCGCCCCACCTTCCAGCAGGTGGCGCGCGTCTTCGCGAAGCTGGCGCACGCGCTGGAGTACATGCACGGCCGGGGCGTGCGCCACCGCGACATCTCCCTGTCCAACATCATGGTGCGCAAGGTGGACGGGGAGCCCGTCCTCATCGACCTGGGGGCGGGCGAATACTCCGGGGCGTATGGGCTGACGGACGCGCCGCTGCCGCCGGGCACCACGCGCTACCGCTCGCCGGAGGCGGTGCGCTTCTACAAGGAGCACCAGCACGACCCCGAGGCGCGCTACGCCTTCCCGGCGGAGGACGACCTCTACTCGCTGGCGGTGTGTCTCTATGACGCGCTGACGGACGCGGAGCCGGCCTCGCCAGCGGAGGCGCGCGCGGCGCCGCGCATCGCCGTCAACAGCGCCTCCCTGCCGCCGCCGGAGGCGCGCGAGGCCAACCCGCGCGTGCCCGAGGACTTCAGCGCGTGGGTGGCGCGGTGGATGGCGCGCGACGTGGAGGCGCGGCGGCCCGCGCTGGCGGCCATGCGCGAGACGCTGGAAGCGCTGGGCGAACGGCGTGGGGAGACGTGGGAGGCCGCCGTGCAGCCGCCCCCGGCCGCCGGGGAATCCGCTCCGGCCCATGAAGAGGGCGCCCTGGCTCGCGGGCGGCGGCGCGCGGCAGCGCTGGCGCTGGCCGTCATGGTGCTGGCCGTCGGTGCCTTCTCCTACCTGCGGCTGGCCTCCACCACCGCCATGGCGCCTCCTACGGAGGCGACGTCTGCTACCCAGGCGCTGGCCCCGAGGGGCGCCGCCCCGCCCACGCCAGCCCAGGCAAGGCCAGCGCCAGCCCTGGAGGAGGCGCGCACCGAGGCGGAGGACGTGACTGCCCCCTCTCCTGGTCCCGGCGACGCACGGACGGCCCCCGCGGAGGCTGGGCCCAAGGCTGCGTCTGGGAGCGAGCGCGGGCCCCCCACCGCGGGAGCGAAGCCCGCGTCGCGGCCCCGCGCGCTGCCCCCTTCCCCACCCGCGCCCCCTGCCGGTGCGGTAGCGTCTTCGCCCCAGTCGTCCTCTGTCGTGAAGGAAAATCCCTCCGTGAGCGCCTCCAATCGCCCGTTGCCCGCGTCACCCGCCGCCGAGAAGTCGCCAGGGAGCCCCCACAGCCGCGCCTTCCTCGCGAAGTGCGCCGGAGCGACGGCCCTGGCCGCCGCCCTCATGGGGTGCCCCGCGCAGCAGGTGAGGCCCTCCCCCCAGCGCTGCCCCGAGGCCGCCGTCCGAGACATGAAGCGGCATCGAATCGCTGATGGTCAGGGATTGTCGGGGATCGAAGTGGACGTGACGCAGCCATATATAGGTAGGGATGGCTGCGAGGCCGCTGGCCGTGAGTACCTCAACGGCTGGGGCTGCCTCATCGTGGTCGGGGACGGGGAGATTGTCTCCCAGACTGTCGAGTCGGCGGGCATTCTCAGCCCGGGCACGCGGCTCTACGGTCGGCTGTGGACGGGGGGCGACACCGTGGTGGGGCGCTACCACCGGGCGGTGAGGCCAGATGGGAATGAGTTCAATATCTGCGTGTCATTGTCACTCAATGGGGGCGCGCCGAAGGCACCGGGCTCCCGGCCTGGCGCGGCGCGCATGCGAAGCGAGGAGAACGCGCGCGTCATCTATGGCGAGTGGCCCTGACGGACCACCGACGAGGCGAGCTTCGGCGGCGGGAGCGCGGTACCCCTACGATGGCGCTCACCTCGTGCATGCCCTGGCGGGCGCTGTCGAAGTCCCCGGCTCCGCGGGCCCTCTCGGGAGCGTAGACGATTGTTCCAAATGGGGAGGTGCCTGGGCGCTGAAGCGCACGCTCGCGCGCCGCTCCCCACGCGTGGAGCGTAAAGCCCGTTGACGTTGATTCGCTGAAATGGCCGGCCAATGTGACTGTTGTAGTTTAGTTGCAAAAACGAGCCCACTCAACCTGACACGTCCTTCCGCTCATAGCCTACCTGGGGGTAGGTTTCCGTCTGGCTTCGCGCGGCCTCCATGCCCGCGCCAGGATGGAGACTGCCCATGCTCTTCTCTCGTTCCCAGACCTTCCCCAAGGGGACGGTGCTCTTCGCTCGCAAGGGGGCCCTGTACGAGTTGGTGGAGGACCTGGGCGCGGGGCCTCATGGTGAGCGGCTGCTGCTGGCCCACAAGCGCGTGAAGGATGGGCGCGCCGCCCGTGTCCTCCTCAAGGCGCTGCCCCTGTCCAACGCCTCGGCGCCCATGAAGGAGGCGCGCGAGCGGCTGGAGGAGGAGGTCCGGCTGGCGTCCTTCCTGAAGCACCCGAACATCGCCCGCGTCCATGGCATGCACAAAGCCAGACGTGTGCTGTTCGTGATGACCGAGGCGGTCCCGGGGTACTCGCTCAACACCCTGCTCGAAGTGGCCTTCGCGCGCGGGCGTACCTTCCCCGAGCCCTTCATGCTGTATGTGGGCGCCCAGGTGGCGGGGGCGTTGGCGCACGCGCACGCCTGCCGGAGCCCCACCGGAGCGCCGCTGGGCATCGTGCACCGCGCGATTGACCCGGGGCGCATCCGCGTGGGGCTGGATGGGCAGGTGAAGCTGATGGACTTCGGCCTCGCGTCCGCGCGGCTGCCAGGAACACGCTCCACGCGCCGCCCCGGCGCTCGGGGAGAGGTCTACTGGGCCTCGCCCGAGGCGCTGCTGGGTCAGCCCGAGGATGGGCGCTCGGACCTCTTCGCCCTGGGGCTGGTGTTGCTGGAGTTCGCCACCGGGACGCACCTGCTCAGCGCCTACCGGATGTTGCTCCAGGACTTGTGGGCGTTGGTGCCCGAGGGCGAGGCGGAGGCGCTGCGCGCGCTCATCGACCGGACGCGGAGCGCCTGGGCGGGGGTGGATCCGGAGGAGACCATTGTACGGGCGGCCACCCTCTCCCACGCGGACGTGGTGGCGGCGACGCGGTCGCTGTCCGAGCCTGTCCGGGCCATCTTCCACAAACTGCTGCGGCGCGCGCCGTCGGAGCGGTATGCCTCCGCGCTGACGCTCCAGGACGACCTGGCCCAGGCGCTGCGGACGCATGGGAGCTACACCGCCCGGACTGCGACGCGGGAAATCCAGACGGCGCTGCGGGAGGCCGGCGAGGCGCTGGCTGGTGAGGAGGAGGGCGCATGGGGGGCGCCGCACGAGGACGCCATCACCACGGAGCCGAGCCCGGCGTGAGGGCGCGCGCTGATGAGGGGCCTTCGCGGGGTATGCGGTGCCGCGCCGTATCCGTCAGAGCGTGCTGGCATCCTCCAGCGCTGGCCCACCTTGCCCCCTGGCCTGATTGAAAGGACGTGACCATGCGACTTCGCGCCTGCGTCGCACTGCTGCTCTTTCTCTCAGCTTGCGCTACGTCGTCCTCGAACCCACAAGGACGAGCGGCTCGGAGCCAGAGGGTCGCCAACCTCCAACGGGCGGCGACGCTGCCGTGGGCGGACGGGGGACGATGCGTGGTGCGGGAGGCTTCCAACGAATGGGCCGTGCTTGTGGAGCGGTGCTATCACGCGCTCGACCATGACCGGATCGAGTTTCGCGATGTCACGGGAAGATGCGCCGTCGCCTCCGCGGGCGCTGCGGCGATTGGATTGGGTGTCTGCATCCTGATAGCACCCGAGATAGTTATTGGGGCCGTGATTGTCGCAGGCACGGTCGCGGTGGCGGTCGCCATCAAAGAGGAGTTGGATGCACATCGGCGGGCTTCGCGAGAGCGAGCCAGGCGCGAGGCTCAAACGCGGCCATCCAATGCACAGGAACGTCTGGTGCGCCGCGAGCCCACTCCCGAGCCATCAGCGCAGGACTGGTTCCCTCCGGTGCCGGCCGAGCCCTTGGAGCGAGAACGCCGCCCGGAGTGCAGGCCCATCCCGGTGCCGCGCGCATCCAAGGACGCCCCGCACAACGAGTGCGCCGACATGTTTCCGCCGAACCGTTATCCTGGAATGGACGTCAGCGTAGGCGGAATACGCTTCGATGCGCTGCAAGCCGGTGGGCGCGTGCTGTGGGAGATCAAGACCCATCGGTTTGATAGGTACAATGCCTTTGTCCGGGAAATAGAGATCAGGAAGGAACTCAAGCAGGTCAGAAAGGAGCACGCCATCGCCGTTGCTTGTGGATATGACTTCGTCATCGGGGTGAGCACCCAAGCGCACAAAGACGCTCTGCTGCGAGAGGCGCCGTTCCTTAATATCGTCGTCACGGGATGCACGCGATGACTCAGCGAAGAACTCTCGATCTTATCACCTACGCCCCTGCGCTCGTGGGCAAAGACGGGCGCACGACCGACGTCATCCATGGCTTGGAAAAGGCGCTCCCTGGCTTGCGTCTGGAATGGAGGCTCTCCGCGGGAGGGCGCCCCATCCCATTGCCACAGCGCGACGCATGGGTGGTAGGGAGTATTGCGGACGGGGAATTCCCTATTGTGTGCAACGGGGACGCGAATCATCCCGTGACAGTTTCTGGATGTGAAAATCCGGGTTGCCTGAGCCCAGGCGGTCAGCCCCAGTTTGAAGTCCACGCGAAAATGCCACTGGACGAGCCCGTCATCGCCGCAGCGGCGGCTCTGCTTGAATCCGTGGCGGAGGGGGCGCGCGCCTTCTGGGGACGTGCGACGCCGCACGACGCCGCGGTGGACATCGCGTATCAGACCGCACCCACGCTGCAAGGGCCGCCGTCCCCGCGCCGGGGGCTGCCTGCCCTGAAACTCTTCCAGCACCTCCGCTCGCCCGAGATTCCCTATTACCTTGGGTGGCTGAACTACTGGTCTGCCGCTGCCGCGAAGGCCATCGGATTCCCGGACCCGGCCCGGGATGCGGACCTGCTCTCACGCGCGCGGCGCACGGCCTCGGGCGGGTGGGTCGTGCAGCTCACGGATGCGCCGCTTGACCTGGAAAACCCCGCGCATCTGGACGCGCTCAAACGGGCCTACGAGCGCTTCCCGGAGATCGGCGGACGCGCAGCCCCTTGACCCCTCCGTGCTGAGACGCTGCCTCGTCTGGTCGGCCAGCGTAGAAGGCACGCTCACGTCGCCACGGACCACAGCTCCACTTCGTGCTCGCGGGCCCGCTGCAACGCCTGTCCCAATTCCATGGGGTAGGGCGGCCGGGCGGGGGCCAGGGCGCGAATCTCCGGCGGCAGCCGTGACACTTCGCGGCGCGCGTATTCGCGGAGGTCCTCGAGCGTGGGGGACGCGCCGGGCAGCCGCTGTCCTCCTCGCATCACGGGTTGGAGCAAGGGCCGCCCGGGGGCCACGTCTCCCCTGCACGTGAGCACGTCGCCGCGCGCCACGCCGTCCACCTCCCGCCGGTAGACCTGCTTCGCGCCCGGGAGCAGCAGCTTCCCCGAGGACAGCTTCACCCGGGGACGCCCCGCGTACGCCACCAGCTTGTAGGCCATGTCCAACGCGGGCGCGTCCGACGACACGCCCATGGCCGTGCCCACGCCGAAGCTGTCGATGGGGGCCCCGTACGCCACCAGCCGCGCCACCGCGTCCTCGTCCAGCCCGCCGCTCGCGTACACGCGCACCTGCTCCAGTCCGGCCTCGTCGAGCAGCTCCCGCGCCGCCTTCGACAGCGCGAGCAAGTCCCCCGAGTCCAGGCGGATGGAGCTCACCTGGAAGTCCTCGCCCAGCTCCCGCGCCAGCCGGATGACATGCTGCACGCCGCGCAGCGTGTCGTAGGTGTCCACCAGCAGCGTGGCGTCCGGGTGGACGCGCGTGAAGGCGCGGAAGGCCTCCAGCTCGTCGTCGTGCGCCTGCACGTAGCTGTGCGCCATGGTGCCCGCGAGCGGAATCCCATACCGCTTCCCCGCCAGCACGTTGGAGGTGGAGTCCACGCCCGCCAGGTACGCCGCGCGCGCCACCTTCAGCCCGGCGTCCGTGCCGTGGTGGCGCCGCAGGCCGAACTCCATGACGTGGCGCCCCGCGGCGGCCGTCACCACGCGCGCGGCCTTGGAGGCCACCGTCGTCTGGAAGTGCACCTGGTTGAGGAGGTACGTCTCCACGAGCTGCGCCTCCGGCAGCGGGGCGCGCACCTCCAGCAGCGGCTCCTCGGGGAACACCGGCGTGCCCTCCGCGACGGCGTCCACGTCACCGCTGAAGCGGAAGCGTTCGAGCCAGCCGAGCAGCCGGTCCGAGAAGCGCCCTTGCGCGGCCAGCCAGTCCAGCGCCTCCGCGCCGAAGCGCAGGTGCTCCAGGTACTTGAGCGCATCGTCGAGCCCCGCCGCCAGCAGGTAGTTGCGCCGGGGCGGGAGCCTGCGCGCGAAGAGGCTGAACACGGCCTCGTCCCACATGCCCTCCTCGAGGTAGGCCTCCGTCATCGTCAGTTGGTAGAGGTCCGTCAGCAGCGCGGTGTCTTCCGGCCAGTCCATGTTCGGGGGCTCCGCTCGAAGGGGATGGCGCCTCGGACTCAAGCTAGGCCCTGGCCCTGGCGCGCGCTCCCCGCTGCCTGGCGAGCGGGCGTCCGCTGCGCGCGCAGCTTTTGCCTCCCACCCCCTGGCTGCGCATCTTTTGCGCGGCTGTCGAGCTCCGATGGCTGGGGGGGCTGCATGGAGCAGGCCTTGCATTGACGCTGGCCGTACGCGGCGGGAACGGACTCGTCGAGCAGGGGAGCAGACATGCGGGTGGCCGTCTTCGACACACACCGATACGACCGGGACGCGCTGGAGGCCGCCAACGCGCGTTTTGGACATGCGCTCACCTACTTCGAGCCGCGCCTGACGCGCCAGACGGCGCCGCTGGCGGAGGGGTTCCCCGCGGTGTGCTCCTTCGTCAACGACAAGGTGGACGCGGCCACGCTGGAGGTGCTGCGCGAAGGCGGGGTGCGGCTCGTGGCGGCGCGCTCGGCGGGCTACAACCACGTGGACCTGGAGGCGGCGCGGCGGCTGGGCCTGCGCGTCACGCGCGTGCCGGAGTACTCACCGCACGCGGTGGCCGAGCACGCGGTGGCGCTGGTGCTGTCCCTCAACCGCCACATCCCGCGCGCCTTCTCGCGCGTGCGGGACTGGAACTTCTCGCTCGACGGGCTGGTGGGCTTCGACCTGGCCGGCAAGACGGTGGGCATCGTGGGCACGGGCCGCATCGGCCGGGTGGCGGCGCGCATCTTCAAGGGCTTCGGCTGCGACGTGCTCTGCTACGACGTGGCGCCGGACGCGGCCTTCGAGCGCGAGCTGGGCGTGCGCTACGCCGCGCTGGACACGCTCTTCGCCGAGTCGGACGTCCTCTCCCTGCACGTCCCGCTGACGCCGGGCACGCGGCACCTGGTGGACGCGGCGGCGCTGGCGCGGATGAAGCGCGGCGTGCTGCTCATCAACACGGGCCGCGGCGCGCTCATCGACAGCAGGGCCCTGGTCGCCGCGCTCAAGGCCGGCCACGTCGGCGGCGCCGGGTTGGATGTGTATGAAGAAGAGGAGGGCGTCTTCTTCCAGGACCTCTCCGGGCAGGTGCTCCAGGACGACGTGCTGGCGCGGCTGCTGACCTTTCCGAACGTGCTCATCACGTCGCATCAGGCCTTCCTCACGCATGAGGCGCTCGCCAACATCGCCGAGACGACGCTGGCGAGCATCAAGGCCTTCGAGCGGGGCGAGCCCCTGCTGAACGAGGTGCGCGCCGAGCAGGTGCTCCGCGCGCGTTGATTCCCACGCCACGCCCCATCCGAACCGGGAGCTGCCATGTCCATTGTCTGCGCCACCAACTTCTCTGATTCCGCGCGCCGCGCCTCCACGCTGGCCGCGGAGCTGGCCCGCAAGGCCGGCACGTCCCTGTGGCTGGTCCATGTCCTCAACTCCGACTCCGTGCGCGCCTTCGGCAAGGCCCTGCTGGGCTCCGCCGAGGCGGTGCTGAGCGACGAGACGAAGCGCCTGGAGAAGCTGGGCGCGAAGGTGCAGCCGGTGCTCCTCCAGGGCGAGCCCGCGGTGATGGTGGACCAGTTCTGCCGGGAGCAGGGGGCCTCGCTGGTGGTGGCGTCGCGGGGCGGGGATGAGTCGCCCTTCGGCGGTGAGGGCGGCACGGTGGACCGGATGGCGCAGTCGCTGACGGTGCCGCTGCTCGCCCTGAGGGACCCGGCGCCGCTGGAGGCGTGGGCTCGGGGGGAGCAGCCCCTCAAGGTCTTGCTGGGCGTGGACCGCTCGCTGCCCTTCGAGGCCGCGCGGGACTGGGTGTTGACGCTGAGCAAGGGCGGCCGCGTGGAGGTGGTGGGCGGACGCGTGTACTGGCCCGAGGAGGAGGCCCGTCGCCTGGGGATGCGGCAGGCCCTGGCCTACGGCGAGGCCCCGCCCGAGCTGCAGCAGGCGCTGGAGCGCGAGAGCGCGGAGCTGTTGGCCCCGCTGGCGCAGGGCGGGACACCCGTGCGCTCCCGCGTGGAGGCGGGCGTGGGGCGCATCGCCGACCACCTGGTGGAGCTGGCGGACCAGGAGCGCGTGGACCTGCTGGTGGTGGGCACGCACCACCGGCGCGCGCTGGGACGGCTGTGGAGCGTGTCGCGCCATGCGCTGCGGCTGGCGCGCATGTCCGTGGTGTGCGTGCCCGTGCAGGCGATGGCGGTGGGCGCGGAGACGCCGCTGCCGGAGTACCGCGAGGTGATGGTGGCCACGGACTTCTCGGAGACGGGCAACCGCGCGGTGGCCCATGCCTTCGCGCTGGCGGCCCCGGGCGGCACCGTGCACCTGGTGCATGCCACCGAGTCGAAGCCGTCACTCGAGGAGGAGGCCCGGATGCGCGAGCAGCTCTCGACGCTCGTCCCCAAGGGCGCGAAGGACCGGCACGCGCGGCTGGAGGTCATCCCCGGTGGCAAGGACGTGGTGGCCACGCTCGCGCAGACGGCGGAGCGGCTGGGCGTGAGCGCCATCGTCATGGGAACGCATGGGCGGTCCGGCTTGAAGCGCGCGGTGCTGGGCTCGGTGACGCAGTCGCTGCTGCTGCGCACGGACCGGCCCGTGCTGGTGGTGCGGCCCCCGGCGGACTGACGGCGTGCCCGCGCGGTGGACGCTTCCCGCTAGGAGGCGTCCACGTCCACGTAGGCGCGCTTCGCCAGGACGGACACGAGGCGGCCCTCCGGCATCACGTAGGCGGAGAGCTTGCCGCCGTACACGCAGCCGGAGTCGAGCCCCACCGCGTGGGGGTAGCGCTGGAGGCCGCGCATGGCGTCATGGCCGAAGATGACCAGCTCCGGCCCCTGCCACAGGCTGGCCCACGGCGCGCCCGCGTCCACCCGCTTCGACGGCGTCCCGTCCTTCATGATGCTGCGGAGGTTGAGCAGCTCGTCTTCCTTCTGGGCCTCCAGCGGCACCCCCGGCACCAGGCCGCCGTGCACGGCCACCACGTTCAGCTCCGGGAAGCAGCGGTACAGCGGCTGGGACTCCAGCCAGGCCCAGTCCTCGGGCGTCAGCGTGTCCAGGACGTGTTGATGCTCGGGCTTCAGCTTCTTGCCGCGTGGCCCCCGGCCGGCGTGCCAGCGCAGCACGTGGGCGTCATGGTTGCCCCGCACCGCCAGGAAGCCCTGCTCACGCGCACGGCGCACCACGCCCGCGGAGTCCGGGCCCTTCGCCACCAGGTCCCCCACCAGCACCACGCGGTCGTCCGGCCGCCAGCCGCACCGCGTCAGCAGCGCGTCCAGCTCCTCCGCGCACCCGTGCACGTCTCCAATGAAGAGCGTTCGCATCCGCTCTTCCTTTAATGCGCTTTGCGTCCGCGCGGAAACCCTCTGTCGGATGTCAGGCGTTCAGGGCGCCCGCGCGGCGGGAATGTGTGTGGGCCTGGGCAGGCGGGCCCGCCACGTATCCACTTCCTCCAGCGCCTCCTGCCCCGCGGCGCCCAGCGTCACCAATGACTCACGGGCTTCCTCCGCCAGCCGCAGCGCGCGAGGCCGGTCCCGCTTCGCGTCCCAGAGCGCTTGCGCGAGGAGGAAGCGCGCGCGGGCCTGCTCCGCGTTCGTCTGCGTGGCGCTCGCGCCGCTGGCCAGCACGCGCTCCAGGAGCTCGGCCGCTTGAAGCGGCTGGTGCAGCGCCAGCAGCGCGCGGCCCAGGTCCATCAGCGTGCCGGTGCGGTAGCCGTAGGCGTCGTCCTCGCGCGCCTCGAGGATGGCGCGGGCGCGCTCGAGGTAGGGCAGGGCCTCCGTGTAGCGCTGGTCCAGCATCAGCAGCCGGCCCGTGGCCCGGAGCGTCTGGGCCACGTAGGGGTGCCGGGGCCCCAGCCGCTGCTCCAGGGGGACAATCACGGCGCGGAAGCGCGACAGGGCCTCCTCGGAGCGGCCGGCGCGCGCCATCAGCGTGGCCAGGTTGCCCAGGGTGATGAGCGCGCCCGCGCCGTCCGCGCCCTCCACCTTGAGGATGATGTCCAGCGCGCGCTCCTGGAGCCGCAGGGCCTCGTCGGAGCGGCCCATGCGCTGGAGGGCGGCGGCCAGGGGATTGATGGCGGAGGCGACGTCGGGGTGCTCGGGCCCGAAGGCGCGCTCGAAGACCTCCAGCGCGCCGCGCGCCAGCGCCTCCACCTGTTCGACGTCCGACCTGCGCCAGTGCGCGTAGGCCAGCTCCAGTTGGGCGCGCGCCACGTCCGGGTGGCTGGGGCCCAGGGCGGCGCGGCGCGTGCTCAGCACCTGCTCGAAGAGCCGCATCGCCTCGTCGGCGCGGAGCTGCGCCATGCGCGTGGCGCCCAGCTCCAGCCGGACGTCGGTGACCTCCAGGCTGTCGGGCCCGTAGGTGGCCTCCAGCCGCGCGAGGGCGGCCTCCTGCTGCTCGGCCGCCTCCGTGTAGCGCCCCTGCGCGAAGAGGAGCGCGCCGACGCGCGCCTGGAGCTGCGCGCGCAGCACGCCGTCTCCGCCCAGCCGCTCGATGGCGGCCTCCGCGCGCTCGCGCCACCGGTGTCCCAGCGCGTGCTGGTCCAGCACATAGCCGGAGGCATGCACCAGCCGCGTCCAGGCGCGCGCGGCGGCCACGTCGTTGCGCCCGGCCTCCGCGCTCCACACGGCGTCGAAGTAGGTGCGCTCCGCCTCGCGCGGCTGGCCCGTCTCCTCCCGCAACTGGGCCAGCAGCAGCAGGGCGTCCGCGCCGCCGTGGCGGTCATCCACGTCCTTCGCCGCCTTCACCACGGGCTCCAGCAGCGCCACGGCCTCCGTGTACTTGCCGGCGGCCTTCAGGGCCCGCGCCCGCACCAGCGTCCGCGCCCGCGCCGTCGCGGCGTCGTCCAGGGGCCGCGGCGCTCGGGCGGCCAGCGCCGCCAGGTCCGAGCACGGGGCCAGCGGTGGCAGGGCCTCCGCCGCGCGCGCGGCCAGCTCCACGGTGCCCGCGTCCGCCCGGGTGAAGAGCTGCGTGAGCGCGGCCAGCTCCGCCAGCCGCCCATCGAGGCAGTGCATGCGCCGCGCGAGGACCTGCTCGGTCTGCGCGCCCCGCACGCGCGTGGCCTCGCAGGCGGAGGTCCGCATCGTCACCCACTCCGCGGTGTACGCATCCAACGTGCGGCGCACGCGCAGCCACGCGGCGGGCGCGAAGGGCTTGCCGGTGGCGAGGAAGGCGGATTCGATGGCCTGCTGGTCCTCCGGGCTCCAGACCGAAGCCATGGCCGCGCCGGCGCTCTCGCAGGCCCGGGCCCGGTGGGCGTGCACCGCGTGGGTGAGGCCCACCGCCGTCAGCAGCAGCGCCGCGCCGCCCGCCGCGGGCAGCCAGCGCTTCCAGCGCGAGGCCGGGTCATGCTGGAGCGCGGTCAGCAGCGCGCCAAGGTCCGCATACCGGTCCGTCGCGCTGGCGGACAGCCCGCGCAGCAGCACGCGCCGCAGCCACGGCGGGACGTGGCTGCCCCGGGGGGCGGGCCGCACCTTGCCGGCGCGGACCTCCGTCAGCAGCTCGTGCGGGGTGGTGGCGGCGAAGGGGCGCTCGCCGTAGAGGGCTTCGTACAGCGTGACGCAGAAGGCGAACTGGTCGCTGCGGGCATCCGCGGGCGCGGGGGCCTCCCTCTGCTCCGGGGCCATGTACGCGGGCGTGCCTCCCGACAGGGGCGACACGTCGTCCAGCGGGTTGGCGTTGCGCGCGAGCCCGAAGTCGGTGACGCGCACGCGGCCATCCTGGCCCACCAGCAGGTTCTCTGGCTTGAAGTCCCCGTGGACCACGCCCGCCGCGTGCGCCGCCGCCAGGCCCCGGCCCGCGTCCAGGAAGAGGGCCAGCACCTGCCGCCAGGGCCGGGGCTCCGCCTTCAGCCAGGGCCGCAGCGTGCGCGCCTCCACCAGCTCCATGGTGAGGAACACCTGCGGCCCGAAGGTGCCCACGTCGTAGACGGGCACCACGTGCGGGTGGGAGACGCGGGCCATGGCCTGGGCTTCATGCAGCAGGTGCGCGCGGCCCTGCTCCGCCTCCAGGCCCAGGGCCGCCACGCGCAGCAGCTTGAGCGCCACGCGCCGGTCCAGCTCCGGGTCATACGCGCTGTAGACGACGCCCATGCCGCCGGAGGCCAGCCGCTCCAGCACCAGGTAGCGGCCCACCGCCGTGCCGCGCTCCAGGGACGGGCCCTCCCCCGAGGGCGGCCGGGGAGGCGTCACCACGGTGGGCGCGCCGGGCGGGCTGTCGTCGGGCGTCTGGGCCCGCAGGGCCTCGGCCACCATGCGGCGGCAGGCGGGGCAGGTGTCCAGGTGCGCGTCCACCTCCGCGGCGCGCGGCGGAGGCAGGTCTCCCAGCAGCAGCGCCACGAAGGTGTTTTCATCCAGGCAGGCCATGGGACGCGCGCGTCACCCGTCCAGGCGCGAGCGCAGCAGGCGGCTGAGGCTCACGTCGAGCTGGCTGGAGATGAGGCGCAGCACGCTGTCCAACTGCGAGGACGTGAGGCGCAGGCGCTCGGTGAGCCGCAGCCGGGTCTGCTGGAGCAGGGTGTCCTGCGCGCCCAGCACCCAGCGCGCCGTGGTGGAGCGGTGCACCCCGTACAGCGCGGCGAGCTGGTCGATGCTCAGGCCGTCCAGGTACTTCAGGCGCAGCACGTTGCGCTGTCGCGGCTCCAGCGCGAGGAGCGCGGCGGCGAAGCAGTCGCTGAACTCCGCGCGGTACGTGCGCTTGAGATAGGCCAGCTCCGGGTCATCCTCGGGTGACACCAGCAGGGACAGGTCGCCGTCCTCGCTCGCCGCCGCCGGCCCGCCGCGCTGCCGTTGCCAGTCCAGGGCGAGCCACAGCGCCGCCGCGCGCACCCAGCCGCTCAGGGGGCCCGTGCCGGGATAGGCGGCCAGCCGGGCCGGCGTCTCCGCGCTCCCCACCAGCATGCGCTGCCGCAGGAGCTGGCGCACCTCGTCCAGGCCCGTGGGCGGCAGCTTCAGCCGGGCCACCGCGACGTCCACTTCGGGGAGGTAGCGCGCCTCGAACGCGGAGAGCGCGGGGGGCAGCCCATCCGCCGCCGCGCGAGCGAGGTAGAGGTCCGGCAGGTTCAGCGTCTCCACCGCGCCCACCTCCGGGAGCAGCCGGCCGAGGTGGCTGGCGAAGCGGGCTCCTTCCAGGGCCACGCCGGGCCAGGGCGCGCGCGCCGTGTCCAGGGCCTGGGCCAGCCGCGCCTGGAGCGGGGCCAGTGACTCCGGCGAGGCCGTCGCCGGGCCCCCGCGCGCGGCGACGAAGGCCTGTGCCAGGGAAAGGTCCATGAGGGACTCGCGTGAAACGATGGCACCGCCTCCGAAAAGCCGCTCCGGGCGGCACAACGCTCGGGGCGGACAATGCTTCCCCAGCGGCGCTTCCAGCAACGAGGCGGCGGGGACCCAGGCCGGTGCCGCTGTCGTCCGCCTGCTCCGCGCGCGGGCGGGTGTGGCGGAGGGGCCGCGCCTGGCGCATGGCCCGCGCATTGCTGGTATGGCTGGAGGCGTGGTGGAGGTGAACGTGGAGTCAATCGGCAGTGGCCCCGGGGACGCGGTCCAGTCCTCGTGGCTGGAGGTGAGCGCGTCCGCCCTGCGGCACAACGTCGCCGTGTTCCGGGCCCTGGAGGGGCAGGGGGGCGCGTCACGCGCGCTGGGGGTGGTGCTCAAGGGCAACGCGTATGGGCATGGGCTCGCGCAGGTGCTGCCGCTGGTCCACGGGGACGTGGACCTCCTCTATGTCATCGCCCCGCAGGACGCGCTGAAGGTGCGGGAGTACGAGCGGGCGCGAGGGCTGGCGCCGCGGCAGGTGCTCGTCCTGGGCGCGGTGGCGCCGGAAGAGGCGGTGGTGCTGGCGCGCCAGGGCGTGGACGTGGTGGTGGCCGACCGCGGCTGGGCGGACGCGGTGCCGGTGCTGCGCGCGGCGAAGCTGGAGCGCCCCCTGCGGGTCCACGTCCACATCGACACGGGCCTGGGGCGCGAGGGCTTCACGCTGGACGGGCTGCCTACCGAGTCCCGCTTCCTGTCGGCGTCGCGTGACGTGCTGGAGGTGGTGGGCGCGCTCAGCCACTTCGCGAACACCGAGGACGTGACGGAGCAGGGCTACGCGCTGGCGCAGGTGGACGCCTTCGAGAAGGGGCTGGCGTTCCTCGCCGAGCAGCTCGCGCCGGCCCGGCCGCTGCAACGGCACATCGCCGCGAGCGCCGCGACGCTGGTGCTGCCGCGCGCGCGCTACGAGGCGCTGCGCGTGGGGATTTCGCTCTACGGGTTGTGGCCGTCACCGGAGACGCGGCTGTCGGCGCGGCTGGTGCTGGGCGAGGTGCCGGTGCTCAAGCCGGTGCTGTCGTGGCGGTGCCGCAGCCAGGTGGTGAAGTGGCTGCCCGCGGGCAGCTACGTGGGCTACGGCTGCACGTACCGGTGCCCGGAGCCCACGCGCATCGCGGTGCTGCCGGTGGGCTACTACGACGGCTACCCGCGCCTCGCGTCCGGCCAGGCGCACGTGCTGGTGAACGGCGGCCGGTGCCCCGTGCTGGGGCGGGTGATGATGAACCACCTCATCGTGGACGTGACGCGCGCCACGTCCGACGAGCACCCGGTGACGGCCACGCTGCTGGGCCGCGACGGCGAGGAGGCCGTGCCCGCCGAGTCCCTGGCCGGCTGGGCCCAGACGATTCACTACGAGGTCGTCACCCGGCTGGGGGCGCATCTGAAGCGGGTGGTGGTGGCGTAGTCCCCGCGGGCAGGGTGGCCTCCGGCGGAGGCTGCACCTTCCAGCGGCGGTGCAGCCACATCCACTGGTCCGGGTACTTGCGGATGCAGCGCTCCAGCGCGGCCGTCACGCGCGCGGTGTGCTCCGTAATCGGGTCCGCGCACTCACCCGGGGCGGGCGGGAGGATGGGACCCTCCACCTCCAGGCGGAAGCGCGCGCCGCCTCGGCCGTTGCGCACGCCCATCACCACGAACACCGGGGCCTCCGTGCGCGCCGCCGCCACCGCCATGGCGGGCGTGGTGGAGGCCAGCTTGCCGAAGAAGGGCACGAAGGCGGCCCCCTTCGCGGGCAGCGCCTGGTCCAGCAGCATGAAGGGGGACTCGCCGCGGTTCACCGCGTCGATGATTTCCTGGATGGCGCCACGCGGGTAGATGAGGCCAGCGCCCACGCGCACGCGGTTCTCCGCGATGCGCGTGTTGAGCGCGCCCTTCAGCGGGCGCACCAGCGCGTCCAGCGGGATGCCATGCCGGATGAGCATGTCCCCCAGCAGCTCCCAGTTGCCGAAGTGCGCCGTCACCAGCAGCGCGCCCTTGCCCGTGGCCACGCGCGCCTTCAGCGCCTGCCACGCCGCGTCGCCTTCAATGCCCTGCTCGGCCCAGTCCGGCGGCAGCCGGTCGCCGGAGGGCAGCGACTCCAGCACCACGCGCGACATGTTGATGTAGGCGCCGCGCGCGATTTCCCGCCGCTCCGCGTCACTCTTCTCCGGCATCGCCATGGCCAGGTTTTCCAGCGCCACGCGACGACGGATGCCCAGGCTGTACGCGAGGTTGCCCACGAAGCGAGCGAGCGCGTCACGCGACTGGGGCGACAACCACGTCAGGAAGGCCCAGACAAAGCGCGTGAGGAAGCCCACCACCCGTCCGGGTGGCGTTCCGACGATGCGGCGCAGGTGCTCCGACGGTCGCTTCTGCGTCACGGCGGGTGAGTCAGGGGGCGGGGCGGCAGGCGCAATCTGGGACACATGACGCACTCCACCGCGAAGTGGGGATGACGGCAAGGCCACACCTGCCTGTTGCGCGCTACCTTGCTCGCCCGGCATGGGCCACACTGCGCGCCACCATGCCCCGTCTGCTCCGTCCAGCGGCCCTGGCCGCTGTCGTCCTCCTCAGTGCGTGCAGTGCCCGGAAGAATCCTCCCGCGACCGCTGAGCCACCCCCGGCCCAGGCCGCCACCGCCGCGCCTCGGTCACCGAAGCTGCGCCTGCCCACGGAGGTGCGCCCCACCGGCTACACGGTGGAGCTCACGCTGGACCCGAAGGTGTCCGCGTTCCAGGGCGTGGTGGACCTCGCGCTCGAGGTGACGAAGCCCACGTCCGTGGTGTGGCTGCACGCCAAGAGCCTCACCGTGAAGAAGGCCACGCTCACGCAGGGCGGCGCGTCCTTCGACATCACGCCGGTGAAGGGCGAGGAGGACTTCCTCGGCTTCCCGGTGGCGAAGCCGCTGGCCACGGGGCCGGCGGCGCTGCGCATCGTCTATGACGGCGTCGCGTCCGAGAAGGAGACGGACGGCGCCTTCCGCGTCAACGAAGGCGGGGACTGGTACATCTACACCCAGTTCGAGCCGGTGGACGCCCGCCGCGTCTTCCCGTCCTTCGACGAGCCCGGCTTCAAGGTGCCGTGGCAGCTCACCTTCCACGTGCCCGCGGGCGTGGTGGCCGTCACCAACACGCCGCAGGAGTCGGAGGAGGCGCGCCCGGACGGTGGCCGCACCTACCGCTTCGCGCGCACGCAGCCGCTGCCCAGCTACCTCATCGCCTTCGGCGTGGGGCCCTTCGACTTCCTCCCGGCCGCGGACGCGGGCCAGAAGAAGGTGAAGACGCGCATCATCACCCCGCGCGGCCGCACCGTGGAGGGCACCTACGCGGCGCAGGTGACGCCGGAAATCCTCGCCGCGCTGGAGGACTACTTCGGCATCCCGTACCCGTACGAGAAGCTGGACGTGCTGGCGGTGCCGCTGCTGGGCGGCGCCATGGAGCACCCGGGCCTGGTGACGTTCAACTCGCGCCTCATCCTGGCGAAGCCGGAGGAGGACTCGCTGGGCCGTCAGCGCGCCTTCTCCGACACGCAGGTGCACGAGCTGGCGCACCAGTGGTTCGGCAACCTGGTCACCATGCAGTGGTGGGATGACCTGTGGCTCAACGAGGCCTTCGCCTCGTGGATGACCCCGCGCATCGTCGAGACGTGGCGCCCCGCCTGGGACGCGGCCGTGGAGCGCGTGCATGACCGCGCGCGGGCCCTGGACGCGGACAGCCTCGTGTCGGCGCGCCGCATCCGCCAGCCGATTGAGAGCGCCAACGACATCCACAACGCCTTCGACGGCATCACCTACGGCAAGGGCTCCGCGGTGCTCAGCATGACGGAGGAGTGGCTGGGCCGGGACGTCTTCCGCCGCGGCATCCAGCGCTACTTCCAGAAGCACGCGGGCGGCAACGCCACCGCGAAGGACTTCCTGGACGCCGTGTCCGCCGAGTCCGGCAAGGACGTGACGGGCATGCTGGGGACCTTCCTGGACCAGAGCGGCGCGCCGCTCGTCAAGGCGTCGCTCTCGTGTGACGAGTCGGGCGCGACGGTGGTGCTGGAGCAGCAGCGCTACCTCAAGCTGGGCACCCGTTCGCCGGGGCCGCAGACGTGGAAGGTCCCGGTGTGCGTGAAGTACGAAGCGGGTGGCAAGGAGGGCCGCACCTGCGCGTTGCTGGAGGGGGAGCGGATGAACGTCCCCCTGACCGAGGCGAAGACGTGCCCCGCCTGGGTGTTCCCCAACGCGGAGGGCGCTGGCTACTTCCGGATGCAGCTCGATGGCCAGACGGCGGGGAAGCTGTCGAGGTTCGGGCGGTCTCGGTTGTCGCGCACCGAGCATGTGACGTTCCTCACGGACGTGCGCGCGCTGGCCCTGTCCGGGAAGCTGGCCGCCTCCGACGTGCTGCAGCTCGCGGAATACATGGCGAATGAGCCGGACCGCGTCGTCCTGCTGGCCTCGTTGGACCTGCTGGAGCTGGTCAGCTCCCGGCTGCTGCCGGATGAGCGACTGGCGGACCGGGCCCGCTTCCTGCGTGAGACGTATGGCGCCCGGGCGCGGAAGCTGGGCTTCACCCCGCGCAAGGGCGAGAGCGAGGACACGCGCCTGCTCCGTCCGCGGCTGGTGCGGCTGGCGGGCCGCGACGGCAGGGACCCCAAGCTGCTCGCGGAGGCGCGCGCGCTGGCGAAGAAGTGGATGACGGACAAGCGCGCGGTGGCGCCGGAGATGGTGGACGTGGTGCTCGCGCTCGCCGCCAGCCAGAATGACGTGGCCTTCCGGGAGCAGCTCGTCGCGGCGGCGCGTACGGAGGAGGACCGGCGCACGCGCCAGTACCTCATCGGCGCGCTGAGCAGCTTCACGGACCCGGCGCTGGTGAAGCAGAACCTGGCCCTGGTGTTCGAGAAGGGCATGGACCCGCGTGAGACGGTGTGGATGGCGTTCGCGGCCTCGCAGAACCTGCGCACGCAGGACGTGGCCTTCGACTTCGTGAAGGAGCACTACGCGCGGCTGGTGGGGGACTCGCCCGAGGCGCTGCTGCCCGCCGAGTCCGCCGGACGCATGGCCTACGTCGGCCGCGCTTTCTGCGACGCCGGCAAGCGCCAGGAGATGGCGGACTTCTTCACCGAGCGCAGCGCCAAGGCGCCGGGCGGCCCCCGGATGCTGGCGCAGGTGCTGGAAATCATCGACCAGTGCATCGCGCTGAAGAAGGACCAGGGGACCAACGTCGAGCACTTCCTGGCCGGCTTCAAGCCGCGGGCTCCGGCGCCGCGGTAGTCGCCTCGAAGGGCGGGGCCCGGCATCCCTCACGGGGTGGCCGGGCCCGGAGGTGGTGTCCGGGGCCTACTTCCGGCCGCGGGCCATGAAGGCCATGAAGGCCTCCTGCGCCTCGGCGGACTGGAGGCGCTGGATGAACTCGCCGCCCTCGCGGGCCAGCGTCTCGCGAATCTGGGCGCGCAGGGGCTCGCGAATCAGCCGCTTCGTCACGCGCACCGCCTCCGCCGGGCGGGAGGCCAGCGTGGTGGCGCGCTCGGTGGCCACCTGCTGGAGGCTGGCGTCCGGCACCACCTTGTTGATGATGCCCGCGCGCAGCGCCGTGGCCGCGTCGAAGGGCTCGCCGAAGAGCAGCAGCTCGCTGGCCAGCGCGAGGCCCGCCGTCCGGGGGATGAGCAGGCTGCTGGCGCCCTCCGCGCACAGCCCGAGCTGGACGAAGGGCATGTGGAAGCGCGCGCGCTCGGTGGCCACCACGTAGTCACAGTGCAGCAGCATCGTCGTGCCAATGCCCACCGCCGGGCCGTCCACCGCGGCGAGGACCGGCTTGTCCGCGTCCACCAGCGCGCGGAGGAAGCGGAACACGGCGCTGTCCTCGCCCGCGGGCGGGTGCTCCATGAAGTCGCCAATGTCGTTGCCGGCGGTGAAGCCGTTGCCCGCGCCGGTGAGCAGCACCGCGCGCACGTCCACGTTGCCCTCCGCGTCCTTCAGCGCGTGGGTGGCCGCCTCGTACATGGCATGCGTGAAGGCGTTCTTCTTCTCGGGCCGGTTGAAGGTGAGGGTGAGGACCCCCGAGTCGAGCTTCGTCAGCAGCGTGTCGGACATGATGCCGGGGAGCCTAGCCGACTCCATGCGTTGGGGCGGGAGAATGGGGGCCCCGGGGGCGCTGTCCGCCCTGTCGAGGTATCCGTCACTCCGTGGCGCCCTTCCGGGCCCGGACGCCCGGAAGTGTCCGCTGACGGTCAGGGCCGCAGCGCCCGGGCCACCAGCGGCGCCAGCGTCACCACCTGGTGCTGGAAGGGCAGGCCCTGGACGGGCTCCACGCTATCGGTGCTCACCAGCCGGGTGAGGGGCAGGTTGCGCAGGCGCTCCACCGCGGGGCCCACCAGCAGGGCGTGCGTCGTCGCCACGGTGAAGTCCTCCACACAGCCTGCGTCGCGCAGGGTGCCCGCCGCCGCGGCCAGGGTTCCGCCGGTGGACACCATGTCGTCCACCAGGATGGGGCGCCGTCCGCGCACCTCGCCCATCAGCCCGCTGGCGTGCACTTCGTCGCCGCTCAGCCGCACCTTGTGAATCACCGCCCACGGCCGGTCCAGCAGCCGGGCCAGGGCCTCCGCGCGCTTCACCGCGCCCAGGTCCGGAGCCACCACCACGGAGGTGTCCGTGACGTGCTCTCGCAGCGCGTCCGCCAGCGGCGGCAGCGCGGTGAGGTGCTCCAGCGGCGCGCCGAAGCAGCCCTCCAGGGCGGGGCTGTGCAGGTCCACCACCAGCACCCGCGCGAAGCGGCCCTGTGAGAGCAGGTCGGCCACCAGCCGTCCGCCCAGGGGCTCTCCGGGCCTGGCGCGCCGGTCCTGCCGCGCGTAGCCCAGGTAGGGCACCACGGCCTCCAGCCGGGCGGCGCCCATGCGCCAGCAGGCGTCCGCCATCAGCAGCAGCTCCAGCAGGTGCTCGCCCGCGGGCGGCGTGGTGGACTGCACCAGGACGACGGTGCGGCCGCGCACCCGCTCGGGCACCTCGACGTGCATCTCGCCGTCGGGGAAGCGCTCGAAGTGGCAGTCCGCGGGTGCCACGCCCAGGGCTTGCCCGAGCGCGCGTCCCAGGTGGGGGCTGGCCGAGCCAACAAGAAGGACAGGGTCCATGAGGGCCACCCTAGCGCGCCTGCCGGGCGGACTGCGCCCTCCCGGCGGTCCCCCCGCGACCATCCCTCCGGGACGGCCCCCGCCCGGCCCTCCGCCGCCAGCCGCGCGCCCCATGACTTCCTTGTGGGGAGGAGGAAGGACGCAATGCGCTTTCGGGACCGAGCAGATGCGGGCCGCCGGCTGGCGGCGCGACTGTTGCCCTACCGGGGTGGCGAGGTGCGCGTGCTGGGCCTGGCGCGGGGCGGGCTGCGCGTGGCGTACGAGGTGGCGCACGCGCTGGAGGCGCCGCTGGACGTCTGGGTGTCCCGCCGCATCGACGTGCCCGGCCGGCTGCCGGTGCTGGGCGCGGTGTCGGAGGGCGGCGGCATCTCCCTGGACCGGGACGCGCTCCAGGCCCTGGGCCTGGCGGAGGTGGAGGCGCGGAGCCTGGCGCGGGCGGAGGCTTCGGAAGTGGACAATCAGGTCCAGCGGCTGCGGGGCACCTCGGAGCCGGCGGTCGGCGGCTGCACCGTGCTGCTGGTGGATGACGGGCTGGTGTCGGGCGCCACGGCCCTGGCCGCGCTCCAGACACTGCGGCGGCGGCGCCCGGCCCGGCTGGTGCTGGGCGTCCCCGTGGGCACCCCGCACGGGCTGGACCGGGTGCGGCCAGCGGCGGACGCGGTGCACTGCCTGGAGGTCCTGCCCGCCATGCGCGACGTCGCGGAGGCCTACGACGATTTCCGGCCGTTGCCGGACGTGGAGCTGCGCCAGTTGCTCGTGCGCGCCCGCGAGCCGGTGCAGCCGCGCGAGGTGCTGGAGTCCACGGACCTGGGCGGCTTCTGGATGTGACACGAGACAGGGAGGCACGGAAGACATGAGGCAGGCAGGACAGGTGGAGCCGGGCGTCCGGGAGGTGAGCGTCCGGGTGGGTGACGTGACGCTGGGGGGGAGCCTGGGCATCCCGGACGGCGCGCGGGGCCTGGTCGTCTTCGCCCATGGCAGCGGCAGCAGCCGCTTCAGTCCCCGCAACCGCGCGGTGGCGCGGGCGCTGCGCGCGCAGGGGCTGGCCACGCTGCTGTTCGACCTGCTGGGCGAAGCGGAGGAGCGGGAGGACGCGCGCACCGGAGAGCTGCGCTTCGACATCCCGTTCCTCGCCCGCAGGTTGGCGGCGGTGACGGAGTGGGCGGTGGCTCAGCCGGAGCTGGCCGCGTTGCGCATGGGCTACTTCGGCTCCAGCACCGGCGCCGCGGCGGCGCTGGTCGCGGCGGCCCTGCACCCGGACCTCATCCACGCCGTGGTGTCGCGCGGCGGGCGGCCCGACCTGGCCGGGCCGGTGTTGCCGCGGGTGCAGGCCCCCACGCTGCTGCTCGTCGGTGGGCAGGACGTGGGCGTGCTGGAGCTGAATGAAGCGTCGCTCGCGCGGCTGGAGGGCTTGAAGGGCATCCAAATCATCCCCGGGGCCACGCACCTCTTCGAGGAGCCCGGCGCGCTGGAGCAGGTGGCCCGCCTGGCGGCCGCGTGGTTCCTCCGCTTCCTCGGGGGCGTCGGCGTGGAGGCGCGCGCGTGAACGCGGCGTCGGGACATCCCAACGAAGGAGGCGTCATGGAGACGGGGCAGGCGTCAGCGCCGCGCGAGGCGAGGCCTTGGGGGGAGCACCTCGCGAGGGGCCCGGAGCACCGGGTTCGCGGCCGAGGGCGCTCCCTGGAGGAGGCCTTCGAGCAGGCCGCGGTGGCGCTGTGCGCGCTGGTGGTGGACCGCGACGCGGTGGAGGTGCGCGAGGAGGCGGAGCTGGTGTGCGAGGCGACGGAGCTGGACCGGCTGCTGGCGGACTGGCTGCGCGCCGTCGTCCACAAGATGGCGTCGCGCCACCTGCTCTTCCGGTGCTTCGCGGTGCGCATGGACGGCACGCGCCTGTTCGGCCACGCCTTCGGTGAACCGTGGGACCGGGAGCGCCACCCCTCCGCGCGGGACGTGCGGGGCGTGTCGCTGGTGGGGACGCGCGTGTGCCAGGGCGCGGACGGGCTCTGGACGGCCGAGTGCGAAGTGGAGCTGTGAGGCATGGGCGCCCGGGACGTGGAGCTGCGGGGCGAGGACGGAGCGGCGGTGACGGCCCGGTTGGATTCGCCGCCGGGCAGGCCCGTGGCCAGCGCGGTGCGGGTGGGCTGCTTCGCGTGCCTGGGGGCCTCGCCCGCGCCCTCGCGCCTGGCGCACGCGCTGGTGGCGCGGGGCTTCGCGGTGCTGTCGCTGGACTTCACCGCGCCCGCGGCCTCCGGCGTGCGGCCGGACACGGTGCCCGCGGTGGAGGCGGTGGTGGCCGCGGCGGCGTGGCTGCGCGAGCGCTACCCGCCGGCCCGCCTGCTGGTGGGGCACAGCCTGGGCGGCACGGCCGCGGCCGCGGCGTTGCCCCGGTTGCCGGAGGTGGCCGCGCTGGCGCTGGTGAACGCGCCGGTGGGGGCCGCTCCCGTCCATGAACGGCTGCCGCCCGCCGCGCTGGAGGCGGGGGAGGGGACGCTCGACTTCGGGCCGGGCCGGCTGCGCCTCACGCGCCGCTTCCTCCAGGCCATCGACGAGGCGCACCTGCGGCGCGCGCTCAGCGCCTTCCCGGGCGAGGTGCTGGCCCTGCACGCGCCCGAGGACCGGTACGTGCCGCTGGAGCACGCCCGGCGGTGGGTGGCCCTGGCCCGCCGTCCGGCCAGCCTGATGCTGCTGGAGGGCGCGGACCACTTCCTGTCCCACGACGCGGACGCGGGCTACGCCGCCGACGTGCTGGGCGCCTGGGCCGCGCGGCAGGTGACGCCGGTGCGGGAGCGCGAGGCGCCCCTGCCGCCGGGCGTGGTGGAGGTCCACGAGGCGGGCGAGGGCCGCTTCGCCCAGGACATCCGCGTGGGGGCCCACCGGCTGCGCTCGGACGAGCCGCTGTCGGTGGGCGGCGAGGACACCGGCCCCACGCCCTACGGACTGCTGACCGCCGCGCTGGGCGCGTGCACCGCGATGACGCTGCGCCTCTACGCGGCGCGCAAGGGCTGGCCGCTGGCGCACGTCCACGTGCGGCTGAGCCACCAGAAGGTGCACGCGAAGGCGTGCGCGGAGTGCGAGGCGAAGGACGGGCGGATGGACCGGCTGCAGCGCACGGTGAGGCTGGAGGGCCCGCTGACGGACGCGCAGCGCGCGGCGCTGGTGGCCATCGCGGACCGCTGCCCGGTGCACCGGACGCTGGCCTCGGACGTGGATGTCCACACGGACGTGGAGCAATGAGGCCCCCGGGCTGGTAGGGTCCGCCGCATGATTTCGAGTGAGCAGCGCTTCGTCTGGCTGGACCTGGAGATGACCGGGTTGGACCCGGAGACGTGTTCCATCATCGAGGTGGGCGTCATCATCACCGGCCCGGATTTGCGGCCCCTGGCGGAGATTGAGCGCGTCATCTGGCAGCCGGAGGAGGTGCTGCTGCGCATGGAGCCCGTCGTCCGGGAGATGCACACCCGCAACGGGCTGCTGGAGAAGGTGCGCGCCTCCACCACCTCGCTGCGCGTGGCGGAGCGGGACGTGATGGCGCTCGTCACCGAGCACTGCGGCCTGGGGGAGGGCGTCCTCGCCGGCAACTCCATCCACACCGACCGGCGCTTCCTGATTCGCTACATGCCCCTGCTGGAGCGCTACCTGCACTACCGCATGGTGGACGTGACGAGCCTCAAGGTGTTGACGCGCGCCTGGTATCCAAATCTGGTGGAGCCGCGCAAGGCGCCCAGCGGACACACCGCCCTGGCGGACGTGCGCGCCAGCATCTCGGAGCTGCAGTACTACCGCGACACCCTCTTCCGCGGGACGCCGGCCTAGGCGGTGGGCTGGGGCTCGACGAGCAGCTCGGCGATGGTGTCGAGCAGCACGTCCAGCTCGAAGGGCTTGGCGAGGAAGCGCGCGCTGGAGCGGCGCTCCTCGTCGGAGATGCGGCCGGCGCTCATCACCACCACGGGGATGCCTCGCAGGCTGGGGTCGTCGCGCATGCGGCGCAGCATCTCCCGGCCGTCCATGACGGGCATCATCAGGTCCAGCAGCACCAGGTCCGGCTTCCCGTCCGCCAGGCGCTGCAGGCCCTCCGCGCCGTTGAAGGCGGTGACGATGTCGTAGCCCTCCACGGAGAGGATGTCCTGGAGCGCCTCGACGATGGCCAGCTCGTCGTCCACGATGAGAAGCCGCTTCATTCGCCACGCCCCCCGCGCCGGGACGGCTTGCCGCGCCGGGCCGGTTTCTTCCCTGCCTTGCGTTCCGGCTTCCGCGTGGACGCCGGCCGGGCCTTGGGTTGCCCGGTGAAGAGGGCCTCGGCGCTCTCGCTGTCCGCCGCCACCTCGATGCCCCGGGGCGTCAGGGAGAACAGGCGCTGGGCCGCGTCATGGTCGCTCTCCCGGGCCTTCAGCACGCAGAGCATGTGGTAGTGCCGCGAGCGCAGCGCCACCAACCGCAGCACGAGGACGTTGTCGACGAGCGCCTCCATGCCCAGCCGCGCGTCCGCCTCCGGCGCCGCGAGCGCGCGGGTCTGCTGGGTGGCCAGCGGGGTGACGCCCAGGTTGAGCAGTTCGTGCATGAGGGCGGCGAGGAAGCGGGGCGTGCGCTCGGGGTCCGTGAGTTCCTGACAGAACGACTCCAGTCCGTCCAGCACCAGCCGCTGGATGCCGTGTCGTTTCACCAGGCCGAACAGCTCCTCGGCCAGCGCGTCCGGCATCGTCTCCGCCGCCACCCGGGACACCAGGTGGACGCGGCCCGCGTTCACGTGCGTGCCCAGCGCCAGGCCCAGCCGCTCCGCCTTGTGGATGAGCCGGTCCGGCGTCTCCACGAAGCCGAGGTACAGCCCGCGCTCGTCCCGGCGCGCGCCCTCCGCCAGGAAGTGCAGGCCCAGCAGCGTCTTGCCGCTGCCGGGCGGGCCCGCGACCAGCGTGGACGAGTCCCGCACCAGCCCGCCGTTGAGCATCTCGTCCAGCGCGCGGATGCCGAAGGTGAGCCGCTCATCCAACGCGGGCGCCCGCGCCGGCAGCCGCGTGTGGATGGCCTCGATGCGCGGATGGATGGACACGCCGTCGTCGGTAATCTGGGCGCCGTGCCGGCCGGGGACCTGCGGGCCGCCGCGGAACTTCGTCACCTCGGCCACGCGCACCGACTTCACGCCGACGCGCTCCTGGGCCAGGGCGATGACGCCGTCCACCAGGGCGTAGCGGGGGTCGGTCGGGTCGCCGCGCTGCCCGGTGAGCAGCAGCGTGGTGCAGCCCGCCAGCGCGTTGTGGACGCACAGCCCATGGAGGAACTCCCGGAAGCTCAGCGGATCCTCGGAGCGCTCCTCCATGGCCACCAGCCCGTCCACCACCAGCGCGGTGGCGCCGTGCTCGCGCACCGCGCGGAAGATGAGCCGGCTCAGGCCCGCCAGCCCCTCCGCCTTGAGGGCGGCGGAGCCGCTCTCGTAGTTCAGCGCGCGGCCGACCTCCTCCTTGTGGAAGAAGCGCATGCTCCGCAGGTGCAGCATCATCCGCGCGTGGGACTCCCCCAGGACCGTGAGGTAGATGGCGCGGCCGCCCTGGGCCACGGTGGCGAAGCAGAACTGGTTGCCGAGGATGGTCTTCCCCGTCCCCGGCGCCCCCGTGATGATGTACGTGCCCCCGCGAAGGAAGCCGCCGCGCAGGAGCGCATCCAGCCCTGGCACGCCGCTGGGGACCCTCGCGTCGGGTTCGTCCGGCCGCTCAGAGGTGTCCGTCACGCGATGCTCCTTCCGCCCTGGGCGCGAACCTAGGCCAGCGAGGCGCGCACGCCACGCAATAGCGCGGCGTCTGTTCGGAACCGGGCGCTCACCGGGGCTCGCTCGGGCCAGGTGTCGCCAGCGAGGCGCGCAAGAGGTGCTTCTGCACCTTGCCCAGCGCGTTGCGCGGCAGCGCCTCCGTGAAGACGACCTGGCGCGGCTTCTTGAAGCTGGCGAGCCGGTCCTTGCACCAGTCCACCAGGGCCCGCGCCTCCGGCGGGATCCCCCCCGCGCGCGGCACCACCACGGCCACCACCTGCTCGCCCAGGTCCGCGTCCGGCAGGCCCAGCACCGCGACCTCGGCCACGCCCGGGTGCATGGCGAGCACCTCCTCCACCTCGCGCGGGTACACGTTGAAGCCGCCGCTGATGATGAGCTCGCGCGCCCGCCCGGTGATGCGCAGGTAGCCGTCCGCGTCCAAATCTCCCAAGTCGCCCGTGCGGAACCACCCGTCCGCGTCGAAGGACTCGGCGGTGGCGTCCTGGCGGCGCCAGTAGCCGGCGAAGACGTGGGGGCCGCGCACCTCGATTTCGCCCGTCTCGCCGCGCGGCAGCGGCTGGCGCGTGCGCACGTCCACCACGCGCGCCTCCTGGCCGGGGTAGGGGAAGCCCACGGTGCCGGGGCGGCGCTCGCCCTCGAAGGGGTTGGTGGTGTTCATGATTGTCTCCGTCATCCCGTAGCGCTCCAGGATGCGGGCGCCCAGCGCCGCCTCGACGTCCGCGAAGAGCTGGGGGCTGAGCGGCGCCGAGCCGGACACCCACAGGCGCAGCGCGCGCGGCTTCACGCCCGACGCGCGGGCCTCCTCCAGCAGGCGGCTGTACAGGGTGGGCACGCCGAAGAACATCGTGAGCGACGGGTCGTCCCGCAGCGCGGCCAGGGCCTCGGCGGCGTTGAAGCGGCGGCGCAGGTCCACGCTGGCGCCGGCGAACAGCGTGCCGTGCAGGCCCACCATCAGGCCGTGGGTGTGGAACAGGGGCAGCGTGAGCAGCAGCCTGTCCTGCGCCGTCCAGCGCCACGCCTCGGTGACGGCCTGGACGTTGGCCCGCAGGTTGCGGTGCAGCAGCATGGCGCCCTTGGAGCGGCCGGTGGTGCCGGAGGTGTAGCCCAGCACCGCCAGCTCCTCCGGACGCGGCAGCGCCAGCGGCGTGGACGCGGCGGCGCCCTCCGCCAGCAGCGCGTCGAAGGGGACCTCGGCCAGCGGCTCCGGCAGCGCGGCGGCGGGGCGCTCCACCATGACGAGCCACTGGAGCGAGGGGAGCTGGGCCCGCAGCGGCACCAGCTCCGCGGCGCCCGCCGCGCCGGTGACGCAGCCGCACACCTCCGCGTCGGACAGGATGTGGGCCAGCTCCACCTGCCGGTAGGCGGTGTTGACCAGCACCACCACGCCGCCCGCGGCCTGCACGCCCAGGTAGGCGATGGCGAAGCGGGCGCTGTTCTCCAGGAAGAGCGCCACCCGCTCGCCGGGCTGGAGCCCGCGCTGCTTGAGGCCCCGCGCGAAGGCCGTGACGTGCGCGGCGAGCTGTCCGTACGTGAAGCGCTCCTGCTCGAACGTCAGCAGGGGTCGCTCGGGCGCGCGGTGCGCGTGGTCCAGGAACACTTCGAGGAGAGAGGCCGGCATGGGCGCGCACCTTAGCGCCGGCGCCCCCGGGCGCCTCCACCCCTTGCCGCCCGGTGTCCGCTTCTGGGACGGCGCTTTCCGCAAGTGGGCACGCTCCCTGGAGACGCCCCTCGAACCCCGAGGAATTCCAGGGGGTTGGGATGTGACAGGGCCTTGGCACGCGCCTCGCTCTGGGCAGGGCCGTGGACATTCCCAAAGCCAAGAAGCCGCGTCGCAAGCCCTGGGTCCTCGCCGTCGGTGGCGCGTGCGCGCTCCTGGCGGTGACGGTGGGGCTGTCGCGGCTGCGCCCGGCGGCGCCCACGGTGGAGCGGGCCTCGGTGTGGCTGGACACGGTGAAGCGGGGGCCCATGGTGCGGCAGGTGAAGGGCGCGGGCACGCTGGTGCCGGAGTACATCCGCTGGCTCACCGCGGACACGGCGGGCCGGGTGGAGCGCATCCACGTGCGGCCCGGGGCCACGGTGACGGCGGACACGCTCCTGATGGAGCTGTCCAACCCGGACGTGCAGCTCCAGGCACTGGAGGCCGAGCGCCAGTTGGCCAGCGTGGAGGCGGACCTCATCCAGGTGCGCATGGAGCTGGAGACGCAGCGGCTGGCCCAGGAGGCCCTGGTGGCGTCGCTCATCAGCGAGTCCGCCGACGCGGCGCGCCGCGCCGAGGCCAACGAGGCCCTCCACCAGCAGACGCACATCGGCGACCTGGAGGTGCGGCAGACGCGCGACAAGGCCGCCGAGCTGAAGCGCCGGCTGGCGCTGGAGGAGAGGAAGCTCCAGGTCGTGGCCTCCAGCATGAAGGAGCAGCTCGCCGCGTTGCGGGGGCAGGTGGAGCGGCTGGAGGCGGTGGCCCGCTTCCGCCGCGCGCAGGTGGAGTCCATGAAGGTGGTGGCGGGCGAGGACGGCGTGCTCCAGGACCTGCCGCTGGAGCTGGGCCAGTGGGTGACGCCGGGCGTGCTGCTGGCGAAGGTGGTGAAGCCGGAGCGGCTGAAGGCGGAGCTGCGCATCGCGGAGACGCAGGCGCGCGACATCCAGCCGGGGCTGAAGGCGCTGGTGGACACCCGCAACGGCGTGGTGGAGGGCCAGGTGGCGCGGGTGGCGCCCGCGGCCAGCCAGGGCACGGTGCGGGTGGAGGTGTCGCTGCCCGCCGAGCTGCCCCGGGGCGCCCGGCCGGACCTGACGGTGGAGGGGACGGTGGAGCTGGAGCGCCTGGGTGACGTGCTGTCGGTGGGGCGCCCGGCGGGCGCGCAGCCGGGCGCCACCATGGCGCTCTTCCGGTTGATGCCGGGCAGTGATGAAGCGGTCCGCGTGCCGGTGCAGCTCGGCCGGGGTTCGGTGAACGCGGTGGAGGTGTTGCAGGGCCTCCAGGAAGGCGATCAAGTGGTGCTGTCGGACATGGCCGCGTGGGACGCGGTGGAGCGGGTGAGGCTGCGATGATGACGAACGAGACGAAGGCAGAGGCTTCCCCCGAGGGCGCTGGGGCGCGGGAGGGCGCGGAGCCCGGCAAGGCGCTCATCCACCTGGACGGGCTGACCAAGGTCTTCGAGACCGAGGAGGTGGAGACGCACGCGCTCTCCAACATCCACCTCAACGTGCGCAAGGGGGAGTGGGTGGCGATTGTCGGCCCGTCGGGCTCCGGCAAGTCCACCCTGCTGGCGGTGCTGGGGCTGTTGGACACGGCGACGCGCGGGGCCTACATGCTGGACGGGCGCAGCGTGCTGGACTTGTCCGCGGCGGACCGGGCGCTGGTGCGCAACCGGCACATCGGCTTCATCTTCCAGAGCTTCAACCTCATCGGCGACCTGACGGTGTTCGAGAACGTGGAGCTGCCGCTGACGTACCGGGGCATGCCCGCCGCCGAGCGCAAGCAGCGGGTGGAGCGCGCGCTGGAGAAGGTGGGCATGGCGCACCGCGCGCGGCACATGCCGGGGCAGCTCTCCGGCGGTCAGCAGCAGCGCGTGGCGGTGGCGCGCGCGGTGGCGGGCGACCCGCTCATCCTCCTGGCGGACGAGCCCACCGGTAACCTCGATTCGAAGAACGGCGAGGCGGTGATGCAGCTCCTCACCGAGCTCCACAAGGGCGGCGCCACCATCTGCATGGTGACGCACGACCCGGCGCACGCGCGCGTGGCCACGCGCACGGTGAGCCTCTTCGACGGCCGCGTCGTCCAGGACGAGCAGCGCCGCTGAGCGGACGCCAGGATGTCCGCCAGGCCCCGCGGGCGGGCGGACCCTTCGAGAGTGCCATGACCTCACCGCTCATCTCCCTGCGGAACGTCGAGAAGTCCTACCCCCTGGCGGGCGGACGGGCCTGGGTGCTGCGCCGCATCGACCTGGACATCCAGCCGGGCGAGTTCGTCACGCTGATGGGGCCCTCCGGCGCGGGCAAGTCCACGCTGCTGTCCATCCTGGGCATGCTGGACGTGGACTGGACGGGCGAGTACCTGCTGGACGGCCAGCCGGTGCACGCGATGAAGCCGAAGGCGCGCGGCGAGCTCGCCCGGCGCACCATCGGCTTCGTCTTCCAGCAGTACCACCTGCTGGACAACCTGACGGTGGCGGAGAACCTGGAGGTGCCGCTGTCCTACCGCGACCTCAAGCGCGGCGAGCGCGAGGCCCTGGTGGGCGACATGCTGGACCGCTTCCAGCTCGTGGGGAAGAAGGACCTCTTCCCCTCGCAGCTCTCCGGCGGGCAGCAGCAGCTCGTGGGCATCGCCCGGGCGCTCATCGCCAACCCCAAGGTCCTGCTGGCGGACGAGCCCACGGGCAACCTCCACTCGAAGCAGGCGAAGGAAATCATGGAGGTCTTCCAGGGCCTCAACCGGGACGGCGCCACCATCATCCAGGTGACGCACTCGGAGGCGAACGCCGCCTACGGCCACCGCGTCATCCAGCTCGCGGACGGCTGGCTGCAGCAGGCGTGAGCCCCCCTTGAGACGTCCACGGCCCGGCTCGCCCCAGCGGGCGAGCGGGCCCTTGGCGTGTGGCCACCCCCACTCCCCGCGCCCACCGCCGGCCCTTTCTGGCACATTCCACCCCCGGTACCCCCTGTGTCCGACTCCACGCCTGCTCCCCCGAATCCCCCCAGCGCCGCCGCGCGGCCTCCCTGCGTCCTCGTCGCGGATGACCAGGCGGACGTCCTGGAGGCCCTGCGGCTGCTCCTCAAGCGCGACGGGCTCGTCGTGGTCACCGCGCAGTCGCCGGCCGGCGCGCTCGCCACGCTGGAGGCCGAGGACGTGGACCTGGTCCTGATGGACCTGAACTACGCGCGCGACACCACCTCCGGGCAGGAGGGCATCGACCTGCTGGGCCGCATCCGCGCGCTGGACGCGTCCCTCCCCGTGGTGGTGATGACGGCGTGGGGCAGCGTGGAGGGCGCGGTGGAGGCCATGCGCGCCGGGGCGCGCGACTATGTGCAGAAGCCCTGGGACAACACGCGCCTGCTGGCCACGCTGCGCACCCAGTTGGAGCTGCGCCGGGCGCTGAAGCGCAGCCGCCGGTTGGAGGAGGAGAACCAGCACCTGCGCCGGGGGCGGGGCGCCCAGTTCGCCATGGTGTCCGAGTCGCGCGCCATGCAGCCGGTGCGGCGGCTCATCGAGCGGGTGGCGCCGTCCGGCGCCAACGTGCTGGTGACGGGCGAGCACGGCACGGGCAAGGAGGTGGTGGCGCGGTTGATTCACGCGGCCTCCACGCGCTCGGAGCGGCCCTTCGTCGCGGTGAACTCCGGTGGCTTGTCCGAGGGCGTCTTCGAGAGCGAGCTGTTCGGCCACGTGAAGGGCGCCTTCACGGACGCGAAGACGGACCGCATCGGCTGCTTCGAGCTGGCGGACGGCGGCACGCTCTTCCTGGACGAGATTGGCAACATGCCGCTGTCGCAGCAGGCCAAGCTGCTGCGCGTGCTCCAGACGGGCGAGCTGCACCCGGTGGGCTCGTCGAAGACGCGGCGGGTGGACGTGCGCGTGGTGAGCGCCACCAACGTGGAGCTGTCGCGCGCGGTGACGGAGGGGCGCTTCCGGGAGGACCTGCTGTACCGCCTCAACACGGTGGAGCTGCAGCTCCCGCCCCTGCGCGAGCGGCGCGAGGACATCCCGCTGCTGGCCGCGCACTTCCTGGCGGAGCAGGGCCGGCGGTATGGCCGGCCCGACGTCCGGTTGTCGCCCGAGGCCCTGGAGGCGCTGCTGGCCTACGCGTGGCCGGGCAACGTGCGCGAGCTGGAGCACGCGGTGGAGCGCGCGATGCTGATGGCGTCGGGGGACGAGGTGACGCAGGAGGACCTGCTGCTCAAGCGCGGCGGCCGCGAGGGCACCGCGCGCCTGGAGGAGATGACGCTGGAGGAGGTGGAGCGCTACCTCATCGAGCGCTCCCTGGCGCGGCATGAGGGCAACGTGAGCGAGGCGGCGAAGGGGCTGGGGTTGTCCCGCAGCGCGCTGTACCGGCGGCTCCAGTACTACGGCATCAAGGGCGCTCGGTGAGCGAGGGGCGCCCGCCACCGCCGCATGACCTGCAGGTGCTGGGGCTCGCGTGGCTCACGGGCCTGCCGGGCTCGGTGGCCGCGCTCGTGCTGGTGTGGATGGGGGACTTCTCCGCCAAGGTGCAGTGGACGCTGACGTCCCTGGTGGTGGGCACCTTCCTGGGCGTGGGGCTGCTGGTGCGCGAGCGGGTGATGCGGCCGCTGCACGCGGTGGCCAACCTGCTGGCCGCGCTGCGGGAGGGGGACTACTCCGTGCGCGGCCGTGGCGCGCGGGCCGGTGACGCGCTGGGCGAGGTGCTGCTGGAGGTGAACGCGCTGGGGGCCACCCTGCGCGAGCAGCGGCTGGGGGTGGTGGAGGCGGACGCGCTCCTGCAGCAGGTGATGGAGGAGATTGACGTCGGCGTGCTGGCCTTCGACGTGTCGGGCACGCTGCGCCTGGTGAACCGCGCGGGCGAGCGGCTGCTGGGCGCGCCCCGCTCGCAGTTGATGGGCAGGGGCGCGGGGGCCCTGGGCCTGACGGACCTGCTGGAGGGGCCGGTGCCTCGCAGGTTGACGCGCACCTTCGCGGAGGAGGGCGGCCCCTACGAGCTGCGGCGGGGCTCCTTCCGGCAGGGCGGCCTGCCGCACCAACTGGTGGTGCTCGCGGACCTGCGGCTGGCGCTGCGCGAGCAGGAGCGCGAGGCCTGGCGGCGGCTGGTGCGGGTGCTGAGCCACGAAATCAACAACTCGCTGGCGCCCATCGGCTCCATCGCGGAGGCGCTGCGCGACACGCTGCTGATGCAGCCGCGTCCGTCGGACTGGGAGGAGGACGCGAAGAGCGGGCTGGGCGTCGTCGCCCGGCGCTCCCAGTCCCTGGCGCGCTTCATGTCCGCCTACGCCAGCCTCGCGCGCCTGCCCCCTCCGACGCTGGGGCGCGTGGAGGTGGACGCGTGGGTGCGGCGGGTGGCCGCGCTGGAGAAGCGCCGGAGGGTGGGGGTGCGCGCGGGGCCCGCCCTGGTGGTGCGGGCCGACGTGGACCAGCTGGAGCAGCTCCTCATCAACCTGGTGCGCAACGCGGTGGACGCGGTGCTGTCGGCGCCGGAGGGCGCGGGGGACGTCTGGGTGTCCTGGGCCGTGCTGTCACCGGGCGCGGTGGAGGTCTGGGTGGAGGACGAGGGGCCGGGGCTGCCGGACACCGGCAACCTCTTCGTGCCCTTCTTCACCACCAGGCCCCAGGGCAGCGGCATTGGCCTGGCGCTCAGCCGGCAAATCGCGGAGGCCCACGGCGGCAGCCTGCGCCTGGAGAACCGCCCCGAGGGCAAGGGCTGCCGCGCGCGCTTGAAGCTGCCGCAGGGCGCGTGAGGCTCAGGCCACCTGCGCGTGGGGCGTGGCCGGAGGCGCGTCGTACTCCGGCGTGAGGTCCACCACGTCGATGGTGAGCAGGTGGTAGACGATGCAGTTGCTCACCCAGAAGAAGAGGGCGCTGTAGTGGACGTAGACGAGCGGTGAGCCGGGCCACACCTGGAGCGGGTGGTCGAAGACGTTGGCCGCGACGTAGCCGCCCACCCACTCCCCCACCCAGCACACCGCGGCGCCAATGGCCAGGCGCGGCCACACCTTCACCTTGCGCGGGTAGAACCAGAAGTAGTGCAGGCCCCACAGCAGCGCCACGCAGCCGGCCCACAGGATGAGGCTCCCGAAGGAGAACCAGTGGTACGGCGACCTGGGGAACACCCAGCCCCAGTCCCCGTTCATCCACCGCCACGCCACGTTCTGCGCCAGCTCCATGAACCAGAAGAGCGGGGCCACGTAGAGCACTTGCGTCAGGAGGATGCGGAGGAAGGTTCCGGAGCTCTTCCAGGTCAGCCTCGCGGGCCGGGCGAGCGAAGTCATGTGGTCCCCTGCGCGGCGATGGGTGGTCCGGTGCCGCGTCACCAGTCAGGACGTGATGAGTCCCATTTCTTGGGAGACGGGTGGCGACAGGCGGTTGCGCGGAGGCGCCAGAGTCCGGCCTGAAACGCGAGTTGAAACAGCCTTTTCCAGGAAGGTCGGCAAGAGAGGTGGTTTCACACCCGTTGGCCTGGGGCGGGAAGGGCCCCAGAATCCGCCGCATGATTCCCACCCCCCGCCTGTCTCACCGACTCGGCCAGCGGCCCGCGTGGCTGCTCGCGCTGCTGTGCACCGTGGGCGCCAGCGCCCGCGCGGAGGTCCCCATCCAACGCTCCTTCCTGCGCCTGCCTTCGTCCAACGGGCATGGCGCGGTGATGCTCGACGTGGAGCAGCGCAAGGTGACGCACTTCCGCGAGCACCTGTTCGCCACCGAGGAGCCCGTCATCGACGCGGCGGGCAATGACGTCTTCGAGCACGGCCACCCGAAGGTGATTCACGCCCGCGACGTGCTCTACGACGCGTTCTTCGGCCTGCGCTCCGGGGGCACGCAGCGCTGGCTCAGCACGCTGGAGGCGGACCGGGACGCCAGCGGCTACGCGGCGTGGGCGGCGGAGAAGACGGGGGGCACGGGGCTGGGGACGCTGGTGCAGCGGGTGGGGGCGCTGGAGGCGACGACGTTCGTCTTCGCGCCGCAGGGCCTGCCCCACGCGTCCTTCGTCATGGCGCTGCGGGTGCGCAACACCGGCACGGCGCCCGTCACCGGCGTGAGCGCCTTCTCGCTCCACAACTTCCACCTGGGCTTCGGCCGGCCGGGCGTGATGGCGGACCTGGATGAGAACGGCGAGACGGTGTCGTTGAGCGGCGACGACTTCGTGGAGAAGGGCTTCGCGGGCGTGGTGGTGGCGCGGCCGCTGGGCACGGTGGCGCGCAGGTCGGCGTGGCTGTCCAGCGCGACGGGCGCGCAGAACGCCTACACCGTGGTGAACAACGGCGGTGGGCAGGACCTGCGGGACTTCACGGCGCAGCCGTCTGTGGGGACGGGCTGGGCGACGGCGTACCAGTTCAACCTGGGGGACCTCCCGGCGGGCGCGGAGCGGTGGGTGGGCGTGGCCTTCGCGCACCACGGCGACCCCGAGGCCGGGGCCACCGTGCGGCAGTGGCTGGCGGACTACGCGGGCACGTCCAGCGCCCAGGCGCTGGTGGACGCGGAGGTGGCGCGGTGGGCGGCGTTCCAGACGGACACGGTGAAGGCGCCGGCGGGCATGTCCGCGGACGAGGAGTCCCTGCTGCGGCACTCGGCGGTGGTGCTGCACATGGCGCAGGTGCGCTCGCGCGACGTGTACCTGCGGGAGTCGCTGTCGCGGGATGGTGAGCCGCGCCGCACGCGCTTCAAGGCGCCGGATGGCTCGCCGGCGGCGCTGCCGGGCATGGTGCGTCACGCGGGCTACGGCGCGGTGCTGGCGAGCCTCCCGCCCGGGCAGTGGACGTATGCCTGGATTCGGGACGGCGCCTACTCGGTGGCGGCCATGGCCACGCTGGGCATGCAGCGCGACGCGCGCGACGCGCTATCCTACTACCTCAACGCGGACAGCGGCCGATTCCAGCACTGGCGGGAGCTGGAGCCGTACTCGATGCCGCCGTACATCATCACCCTCACGCGCTACCACGGCTTCGGCGTGGAGGAGACGGACTTCAACGAGGCGGGGCCGAACATCGAGTTCGACGGCTTCGGGCTCTTCCTCTGGGCGCTGCGGCACTACGAGCGGGCGACGGGAGACACCACGCTGGTGGACGAGACGTGGCCCACGGTGTCCACGAAGGTGGGGGACGCGCTGGTGGCGCTCATCGACCCGGTGACGGGGCTCATCCGGCCGGACTCGTCCATCTGGGAGACGCACTGGAACGGGCGGCAGCGCTCCTGGACGTACACCAGCCTGACGGCGGCGCGCGGCCTGTGTGACGCGGCGGAGCTGGCGCAGCGGGTGGGGGACACGGAGCGCGCGCAGCGCTACCGCCAGGCGGGCGAGTCCCTGCGCCGGGCGATGGCGGAGACGCTGACGGACAGCAACTTCGCGCTGGCCTCCAACCTGGAGGAGCTGAAGACGGGCCGCGGCTACTGGGACGCGGCGGTGTTCGACGCGTTCGCCTTCGAGCTGTTCGACCCGGCGGGGAAGATCGCGCGGGAGACCTACCGCGGACTCGACCTGCGCCTGTCCTCGCCGGCGGGGGCGGGCTGGCAGCGCAACGATGACCGGTATGACCACCCGGGTGGCACGGACCTGAGCCCCTGGGGCGGTGAGTACGACAGCGCGGAGTGGGTCATCGTCAGCCTGCGCGGCGCGGTGGCCAGGCGCATGGGCGGTGACGTGGCGCGCGCGGACCGCGTGCTGAAGTGGGTGACGGACCAGTCGCTGATGAACTACCTGGCCGTGGCGGAGACGTATGACGAGGTGAACGGCACCTACAAGTACAACACGCCCATGGCGGGCTTTGGCGCGGGCGCCTACGCGCTGGCGCTGGAGCACCGCGCGGCCGGGGGGAATGACCCGGCGTGTGGCGCGTACTTCGACGAGCGCACGCTGACGAAGCAGCCCGACGCGGGCACGGGCACGCCGGACGCGGGCACGCAGCAGCCCGACGCGGGCACGGGCACGCCGGACGCGGGCACGCCGCCGGGCAACGGTGGAGACGTGGGCGGCGGCGGGGGTGGCTGCAGCGCGACGGGGCCGGGCGCGGTGGCGCTGTGGCTGGTGGTTGCCTTCGCGGGGCTGGTCGTGGCGCTGCGCCGCCGCGGGGCGTGAGCGGCGCGCGGCGCGCGACGGGTGGGCGGCCGCGCACCGTGGCCTTCGCGGGGCTGGCCATGGCGCTGCGCCGCCGCGGGGCCTGAGCGTCGGGCGGCGCGCGACGGGTGGGCGGCCGCGCACCGTGGCCTTGGCGGGGCTGGTCGTGGCGCTGCGCCGAGCGGAGCCACGAAGGTGGGTGGCGTATGACGCGGATGCGCACGCTCGCGCGCGTTACAGCGCGCCAGCGAACTTCGCGGCGATGGGCGCGGCGACCCGCCCGCCCACGCCGCCGCCTTCCACCAGGACGGCGAAGCCCACGCCCTTGCGGAACCCGATGAACCACGCGTGGGTGGGCAGGGGCGCCACGGTGCCGAACTCGGCGGTGCCCGTCTTGCCGGCGAGCCCAGGCACACTCCGGCCTGCCTTGCCGGAGCCTTCCGTGACGACGGCGCGCATCAGCGTGGTGAGCGGCGCCCGGACGCCGTCCGAGAGCGGGCTGCTCGGTCCGCCGTCGAGCCCCTCCACGAGAAAGGGGGCGCGCCATTCTCCGGTCTCCGCCGCCGCGGCGACCGAGGCCATGTGCAGGGGCGTGGCGAGCACGCGCCCCTGTCCGATGGCGGCGGCCGCCAGCTCGATGGCATCGGCGGGCGCGGGGAACGACGCGCCCGCGGAGGTGAGCCCGGGGGCGTAGGGCACATCGAAGCCGAAGCGCCGGGCCGCGGCGCTCAGGGCGTCACCGCCAAGCCCCGTCGCGAGCGTCACGAACGCGGTGTTGCACGAGTGGGCGAACACCTGCCGCAGCGTGGTGTCTCCCAGGGATTCACCTTCGAAGTTCCGGAAGGACTTGCTGCGCACCATCGCCGTGGGAGGGCAGGCGACAGGGGAGTCCACGCGCATGCCCTGGGCGAGCAGCGCCTCCGTGGTGACGACCTTGAAGGTGGACCCAGGCGGATAGCGGCCCGTGAGGGCGCGGTGCAGCGGCTGGGAGAGCGGCCGGCTGGCGACGGCGAGGATGGCGCCCGTGGCGCTGTCCACGGCGACGAGGGCGGCGGGGTGGGTCACGCCTTCGAGCGCGGCCTCCGCGGCGGCCTGGACCTCGCGGCGCAGCGTGGTGGACAGGGGCGCGCCGGGCTCGCCCTCGAAGTGGAAGAGGACCTGTGTCTCGCCCCATGCGCGCATGAGCAGGACGTCGCCGGAGGGGCTCCCCGCGAGCTGGACCTCGTAGGCCCGCTCCAGGCCGGAGAGGCCCACGAGGTCGCCCGGCAGGTAGGTGGGGCCCATTTGGGGAAGCAGCTCCGCCGTCACCTCGCCCACGCGGCCCAGGGTGTGGGACGCGAAGCCGTCGGCCGAGGTCCGCGCGCTCTTGCGGCGGAAGAAGATGCCGGGCACGGGGGCCAGCGCGGGGCGCACCTGCTGGTAGTGCTCGGGGGGCAGGTCGACGATGGGCACGAAGCGGCTCGTCGCCGCGCCCGGCGCGCGCATCGCCGCGTCGAACCGCGCGGTGCTCACACCGGTCTGGAACTGGAGCGCCGCCGCCACGTCCGCCATGTTCCGCACGCGGGAGGGGTCGACGCCGATGGTGATGACCTCGCCTTGTGGGGTGAGCAGCGCCCCGCGCGCGTCGAGGATGTCCGCGCGCTGGGGGGCCGTGCGGGTGCGGGAGAACCGGTCCCCGTCGCGGGCCTCGGGGTGGAGGACGGCGGGGGTCCACTGGAGGCGCCAGGGGCCCTGGTGGCGGACGAAGCGCAGCGTCCCCTCCACCTCCCATTCCCCGAGCCCTCGCAGCAGATGCGCGGCGCGGTAGGTGGCCACGGTGGCGTCGCCATCGCGCTGGAAGGGGCCGAGCTCGAACTGGGAGGAGGCGATGCGCAGCCCGTCGCGGAACTGCCGGTGCATCGCCTCGAAGTGCGCGGGCGGGTTGAGGGCGGCGCGCCGCATGGCGGCGAAGTCCCCCGCGGCCCAGGCGTGTAGATAGGCCTCGGCCTCGGCGACCGGGCCGTCGGCGACCGGGCCCGCGGCCTCCGGGCTCGCGACCTTGTCGGGGACCGTCGGCGTCTGTCTGGACGCACAGGCCGTCAGGAACGCGGCCACCAGGGCCAGGACTCCAACCTTCCACGCTCGCCGGGACACGGCGGCACTCTGTCGCGCACGAGCGTGGATGGGTCAAGGAATCCGCCGCCGAGGGCACCGGGAGTATGGCCAGGGTGTGGAGGTCAACGGACTGCGCGGCCGTGGACGGTGTCCCCGTCCCTGGAGCGCCCACGGGGGGCCTCGTTCGACTGCTACGGTGGAGCTGTCACCGGTGGGGGCGGACGCGGTGCGGCGCCCCGCGTGAAGGACGTGCCGGGAACGCATGGCGCAGCCGTCCTGGGGCGTGCAGGTCCGCCACGGATGCGATGGAGTGGGGTTCATGAAGGAAGCATCCCTGGAGGACCTGGCGCGGCAGGCGCTGGAGCGTTGTCGCGCCGCGGGCGTTCGCCTGGCGCTGGTGGAGGCCTGCACGGGCGGTCTGCTGGGCGCGACGTTGACGGAGGTCCCAGGCGCTTCCGCCGTCGTCGAGCGTGGCTTCATCCCCTACTCATACGAGTCCAAGGTGGAGCAGCTCGGTGTCCCGCTGGCGTCGTTGCAGGCGCACGGCTCGGTCAGCGCGGAGGCGGTGGAGGCCATGGCCCATGGCGCGCTGGCGCGCTCCACGGCGGACTGGGTGCTGGTGGAGACGGGCATCGCGGGGCCCGGAGGCGGCACGCCGCAGAAGCCCGTGGGGCTGGCCTACCTCGCGGTGCTCCGCCGGGGTGGAGAGGCCACGGTGGAGCGGCATGTCTTCACCGGGGACAGGAGCGAGGTCCGGCGCGCCATCGTGGGCCGGGTGCTGGCGCTGCTGGTGGAGCGGCTGGAGGTGGCTTGACGGCACCCTCAACATGAATACCCACGAGGTTCCATAGGAGAACCGTTCCCCATGAACTACTTCTTGATCGAGACCTTGGGTGACATCAACGACAGTTCGCTCTGCCTGATCGACAGTGAGCCGGAAGGCATGGGGCTGGAGAGCTATTACCTGTCCGTGGGTAAGAAAGCTGCCCCATTCTTCCCAGAGAATGCCAAGCTCCAAATGAGCGATGCTTATCCAGGCATCGTTACTGGCTCGCTGATTGGCAACATCAAGCGCTTCCTGCTTGTCGATGCGAAGACTCGCGAAATATTTGCGCGGCTTTGTCCGGGAGTGGAGATCGAATACCTGCCCTTTACCCTCTATAACCACAAGGGCCGCATTCACTCTCGCGACTATGGGTTCGTCAACCCGGTTGGCGCGGTCGACTGCTTGGACTTCACTGAGAGCCAGATTGAATACCTGGGGCGGGACATCGTGCGGATTGAAGAGCGAGTGCTGGACCCACGGAAACTGAGGCACGCGCCGGACCTTTTCCGCATTGAGCGGGACGCGCAGAGATACGTAATCAGTGAACGCATGGTAGACGCACTCGAAGCATCGGACCCCACCAATATCCTGGTGACGGAGTTGGCGCAGTCTGGTCAACGATGAGGCCGGAGAGGTACCTCAGCGGGCGGAGGACCGGCGCCGTCCACTCAGGTGCGCCATCTCCGCGAAGATGTCGTCCGGTCTGGTCTCCAAGGCGCCCTCGCGCACCGTCCATGGGCATAGCCGATAGGTGCGGGCTTCGGAGTGAAGTCCCATTTCGCTCGCGATGCGGAGCAGTGCCAGCCCTTCAATGAAGACGCGGCTTCGTGGTTCAAATGTCGGGACATCCCCTGATTGTGGCCGCAAGCCGTCCATTTCCAGGCTGTGCCGGTCGATGAGCGCCTCCAGGGCCGACTCGAACGCCTCTCGAGCTCCCTGGTGCAGCGCACGGCACACGTCGAAGCGGCTGGGGTCGGCTCCTGGGACGGCTTCCTCAAGCTGCTGGAGAACGGCCTCTCGATATCCTGGCTCCGCGCGCTTCAGGTGCTGATGGAGGAAGTACTGGTACGCGAAGTCGTCTTTGTACTCCCCATCCGGCCTCCAGGTCGCGGGAGACAGGTCGCCGATCTCGATGGCGAGCGCGATGTCGCCCGCGGCCAGCGCGCAGAAGAAGGCCTCGCTCCGGCTCCTGGCGCAGCGAAAGTCGCTCGGAGTCCCCTCTTCTTGGCTGCGACGCAGGAAGTCCCTTCGAGCCAGCGCAGCCCAGCACAGGTGCTTCTGGAAGTTCGACCTGTCCGCGGCCACGAGCAAGGCGCAGCAGGCCGTCGCCTGGAAGCACTGCTCCACCTCCTCATAGACGGGCCCCTGCTCCGCCGCGGGGCGGCCGTTGGCAATGACAGCCAGATGCTCCTGGAGTTCTTCCTTGATGCGCTGTTGCAGGGCATGCAGGCTCATCGAGACGTGTCTCCGGGGTCAGGACTCGAACTCGTCGAGCGGCGTGAAGCTGAGGCCCGTGAAGCCCTCCCCCTCCAGCGCCTCGGCCAGGTCTGGATGAACCAGGACGTAGTATTCGAGGTGCCGGGGCCGGAACAGGAGCAGTTCGGGATCGATTGCATCCGGTTTGAGAACGAGCCTGGTGCAGGAACTCATCTTTTCCGGATCAATGTTGTTCCACCGGTACTTGGATTTGTCCTTGTCGATGCAGTCGACGACCTTGAATGGGTTGATGATGAAGTAATCGCTGCTGGCCACCTTCTGCTTGTGGTCGAGAATCGAAACAGGGAGGAACTCGACATCGCGTGGATGCTTCGCCTCGACCACTTCCTTCAGCCGGCGGGAGACGACCAGCGCCCGGTTCATATTGCTGATGTTGTCTGCCAGGGCGACGTACTTCCGGTGCCTGGCGGACATGGCGAAGTTCGCATCGGCCGGAAAGCCCAGGGCACGGCTGATGCCCTTGCTGAGCTGATACTCGTTCGGGACATTCTGGACGCCATCCAGGACACAGAAACGCTCGCCTACATCCCACTCCCAGACGACAGGCATGCTGCTCACGTTCACCTCAGGCCTCAGAAAGGTAGTTTGATCTTCTTGAAGATGGAATCCAGGAGGGAATACGAAACGCCAGGAGAACGGTGGCTGGGCTTCTTTCCCATCGAGAAGGGGTAGTACCACTTCCGTGCGAATCCCTCCTCATGTCGGTTCTTCCAGCAGAACTTCGTGCCCCCATTTCGCGCACCTCGCGACTCCAGGCGTTCACGGAACATGCTGCTGGCGCTTTCAAGCTCCGCCTTCAATGTTGCGATATCGACATCATGAACTTCCTTCTTCTCGGTGAGCGAGCACCAGACGTTCTCCATGAGGTACTTTGATACCTCTTCTGTATATCCGCCCCGGGTGTTGTGGTCGACCTGATGGGAAGGAAGGTCCTCTGGACTCTCTCCATTGGAGTCGCGGTACTGGCGATTCGATGGAAGTCCGATGAGGTTGTGAGCTGCGTTGATGTCCCACGGCGTCACCCACAGGCAGGCTTCCAGGTAGTCAGCGAGCTCTGGTGGGGACTTGGGGTAGTCCACCTTTCGTTTGCCGACGGAGGATACACACACGATGTGGTGTGCCTCCCAGTATCCTGTCCTCTTGAAGCCCGTGGTGCAGTTGGTTTGAAAGCCGTTCACCCGCTCCGTGACGACTTCCCTCTTGCGCGTCTTCGCGATGTGTTTCGCAAGGCTCATTGCGCTCCTCCTGCAATCATCATCAGCGGACTCCGGAACGAGGGGCCTCGTTCGAGCAGCAGGCCGGCTCGATGGCCGTCATCACCGGCCACCAGAATCAATGCATGGCTTCCGCGTCCATAGCCGCGGGCAAAGGCCCGCGTGGCGAGGCAAACTGAAACAAGGGGGGATACGGCCCCCAGTTCGCCAAAGCTCAGGGCGGGTATGACAGCCCGCCATTCATCGACGCGGCATGTAGCCCGCGCCCGAAGCAGCGTCTGGCCCCATTCGCGCGCGCGGAATTCCTCTCCGTTGAGGTCCAGGTAGAGGCTTCCCTCGGGAAGCGACGTGGCCGCTGCCTGCGAAAGGGCCAACGCGAGCACCTCCTCCAGTGCGCGGCCTACGGGTGGAGCCTTCGCATCACGACAGTGGGGCTCCTGGGCTGTTGCCGGCTTGAAGAGGTAGGCGATTGGGGGCTGTGCTCGCTCCCGAGCTGCGTCCCGACGCTCCAGCAGCAAGGCCACGGCGCCTTCCCCCGGCATGTATCCAACCGGATGATCGGGTGTCTTGAGGCGGCGCTCATCAAGCTGAGCCGCAAGGCGCTCCGGAGACACGAGCGAATCGCAAGCCAGCACCAGGGCCTGGTCGCACCGTCGCGCCTGGAGCGACTTCATTGCTTCCTCAAGCGCGTGAATGGTTCCTCCGCGTTCTTCCTGGAAGAGCTGCATGGCTTTCAGCGAGGGGATGAAGCGGGCTTCGGCTTGGAGCCTCGACGCCAGGGCCCGTGCGACGTCCATGGAGTCCCTTGGCGGGTCCGTCCCCAGGCCCAAGCCTCGGGGAAGACACAGAAAGCAATCGAGTTGTCCCCACCATGCCCCATGAGCGGATGCATCCAGGTCCTCGAGCGCCGCGACGCCAAGCTGCACCAGCCTGCCGATTCCTTCGAACCCCTCCGTCAGGGGCCCCGCCGTGTGTCCCACGAGCGCGACACGCTCGTGCGTGACTTCATCAAGGCACGTGCTCTGTGAGAGTTCCTGGGCCCGGCTGACTCCCGCCCGGGCCGCGGCTGCGGCCTGGACGACAGCCCCCAGGGAGGTTGCCGCGCCCATGGCACGAAGCGCGACGGTGCCTGGCATTGCTTGATGAGATGCCATCAGGCTTCCCTCCCCGAGATCGAAAGCCCATCATGCCAGTGATTGCAGCTTGGCGCCAGGAAGGCCCGGCCGTGGGCCATTGGCTTGTCCCGGCGTGTCGTCGCTGCTTAACCGCGCAGCCCCTCCGCGAACGGGCGGCTGTACGACGAGGCCGGCGCCGAGCGCGCCTCCGTCCAGGCCTGGAGTTGCGTGGAGACCCATCGCCGAGTCGGCACGTGAATGGCGCCCCGGCTGCGGAACGCCAGCTCCAGGGCCAGGGCGTGCCGCCTGCGCATGGGGGCCGCCGTGAGCGCGTCGAGGAGGGTCTGCGGCGTCAGGGGCTGGCCGGCGAGGTACCGCTGTCTGGCGTCGAACCGGGGGCGGTTCTCCTTCCACCAGGCAGCGACCTGCGCCGCGTCAGGGATGGGCAGCGCGTCCTCGGGCTTCGGCTTGAGGTCCGCGTCCAGGTCCTCGTCCTCCATGGGCGCGGGCTCCTCGGCCTCCGCTTCTTCCGGGGGCCTGACGAAGGGGCCCTCGAGGTGGAGCCCCGTGATGGCGCTGAAGGCCTCACCCGCGAGCGGCGCCGTGGACGTGTCCCGCATCCACTCCAGACAGGCCTCAGCGGCGGCCAGGCGCCCAGAGAATCCAAGCGCCCACAGGACATCGGGCCGGCGCGGCTCCACGGAGAGCAGCCCCAGCAGGACCTTCATGTCCCGCTCGTCGCCATTCAGGGCCAGCGCGAGCAGGGGCAGGCGGCCTCCACGTCCTTGGGGCTCCGCGGCGGCCTGGCAGGCGGCCCATGCGCTCCGGTGCCCGGCCCGAAGGCCCGCGACGATGGCGGCGTCCCGAAGCCGCGGTGCATTGGACTCCAGGGCGCGTTGAATCGCAGTGGGCTCAATCGGAACCCCACTGTGGCTGGCGGCTCGCAGCGCCGCGGCGGCGACAGCGGGATTCGGATGCGCGACGAATGGCTGGCACAGCGGCGCATCGGCGAGGCGATGGGCGCCAAGCGTGTCCAGGGCGAGCGCCTGGAGCTCGGGGCGGGTGTCGCCCTGCTTCAGCAGGGACGACAATCCTGCGCCGAGGTCGGGCGGACAATGGAGCTCGAAGGCGCGCTGGAGCGACGTGAGGACGGCTTCCTCCGCCTCGGGAAGCGAGGCCAGGAGGGCGGAGGGCCCTGCCGGCCCAGCGCTCCCCAGGAGCGCCAGGGCGGCCGCGACAATGCGCTCCGGGTCTTCAGACGTGAGCGCGGGCTCGAGGAGCCGCTGGGCCACCGGCGCTCCTCCGAGCACCAGCCCGTCCAGATGGGCCGTGAGCTGCTCCTCCAGCTCCGCGACATCGGTCAGGGTGAAATCGGGAGCGTCGAGGGACTGCTCCCACTGGCTCCACCGGAACGCGGCCTCGTCGAGGTGCGTCTCGTAGATATCCCAACGCAACAACCGCCCATCACGTTTGGCCATGGTCCCGCTCGGAGGGTCAGACCTCTTTATCGCAGACAAGGCACTTGGGCTTGCCTTCATTGCCACCCATGGCGATGACAGGGCCCTGCATGACAGGGAATGGCGGCGTGTTCTTGTCGTTGTGGAGCATCAGGTCAAAGGCGCGCGCCACGTTCTTCCCTTCGAACTTCACGTCGAAGGAGAAGTTGACGAACTCGGCCTTGCCCTTCGTCTTGCCGGAGACCACGCCGCCGCCCGCGGTGCCGGCCTCGTCGCCGGTGCTCATCTTGAAGTTGGAGTCCTTGACGCACACCGGGTTGCCGGCGACGGAGACCTTCTTCGTGCCCTTGTCGGTGTCGGAGGACTGGGCCACGTTGGGGTAGGGGATGGGCACGGGCCCGGCCGGGCTGGGCGTCTTGCACACGTCCGGGAAGGCCACGGTGACGCCGCCACTGTCCTTCGTCACCACGGACATCTTGTTCACACCGGTATTGACAGGCATGCCAGCCACCTCCAGAGGGGACAGATTACCTCGGCGGGGCCACGGGGAGCGAGCCGGGCCGCTACGAAGCCCGGGTGCGCCGCCGGATACATGACCCTACGCCGGCCCCGTTCAGGCAGCCTTGGGCGCGGCCACGCCCTGGGCGGTGACCTTCAGACCCCGCACATCATGGAGGCCCTCGCCCAGGGTGACGTGCCCACGCCAGAGGAGCGTCACCTGCTCCGCGTCCGTGTCCAGGGCGACGGTGTCCAGATGCATCGGAGGCGTTGCGTCCTCGCCGCCCGCGAGCGCCACGGTGACGACCGGAGCGGCCTGTCCGGGAAGCGCGAAGGACAGCCGGCCCTTGGGCGAGGCGCCGGCGATGATGACCGGCTCGTCTCCCTTCAGGTATCCGGGAGCGATGAGCCCCGGCGCGGCGGCGTTGAAGAACCGCCGGTCGAAGTCCTTGGGCAGCAGGGGCTTGCGCGTCTTGTCCCAGGCGTCGTCGTAGGTGCCGCCGTACCTCGCCCGTGGCTGCCAGTGGGGAGCGGTGAAGCCGAAGCCCGTGGGCACCACCTTCTGGCCGAAGTCGCGCAGCGGCTCAGTGGTGGGGTCCTCCAGGTTGGGCAGCTTCAGGCCCTCCTCGAAGTGGCGAGGGCTGGCGCGAAAGCCCACCCCTACGGGGTTGCGTGGCTCGAAGGCAGGCTTCGCGGCGTCTGTCTTGTCCCAGCCGCCGAACGCGCGCTCCCACGTGAGCGGGATTTTGTCGAACGGGAGCGGTTTGGTGGCCGCGACACGGCCCATGCTCTTGAACCAGGTCCGGTCACCCACGACGCGCACGGCCTTCTTCAGCGGCCCGACCTGGAGCGCAACCAGCGCCTCGGTGGCGCCCTTCTGGGGCGGGTAGGCATGGCCAATCAGCGCCACGTCCGTGGCCAACTTGATGAAGGCGCTCTCGGGTTCGTATCTGTCGCTGGACTCGCCGGGCTTGCCCCAGGACTCACCGCCCCACGTCACCGGGACTTGCTCGTCGGCGAGCTTCAGTCCGGAGGGCCCGAAGGCATACGTGGCCTTCACGACGAGCAGCAGCAGGGAGCTCCCGTCCTCGTCGGCGAGGCCCATCATGTCGAAGGCGAAGGGCGTCTTGTTCTCGAGGGTGGGGTGTCCCATGGCTTTTCGACTCGGCGGGCAGGAGGTCCGACTGTGCCAGCGGAGATACGCACTGTAGCAGCCATGCCCGGGGGTGTTCCGTGCGTACCGACGCTCCGCCTACCACGCCCCCAACCCCAATAACCCCACGAGCCCCGCATACAGGGGCACGTTGAGCGCCAGCGTCAGCCGGTTGATGCGGCGGAACCGGGCCTGCGCCTCATCCGCGAACCAGATGCCGTCCTCGCCGGTGGTGCGGCCCTCCACGGCGTGGAAGAACAGCGCCGCGTAGGCGACCTCGACGAAAAGGCTCGCGAGCACCAAGCCCAGGAAGCCCAGGGCCCACAGGTCAGCGGGGCCGAGCTCGCCCAGCCACCGCGCCCGGCCCCAGAACAGGCCGCCGAGCACCAGCACGATGCACGCCACGTCATGGGCCACGCCGTACGGGGGCCGCCAGCGCTTCACCCCGTAGAGCAGGTACAGCTCCGCCACGCCCCGCAGCCACATGAAGGCAGCGAACGCGCCGAGCACCCCTCGCGCCTCCTCCGGCACCGCCACGTCCAGCGCCACCAGCGGACACGCGAGGAACCAGAGGAACACCGCGTAGAACAGCCACGCCAGCTTGGGGCCGGAGATGCGCCCGCCGCGCGAGCCCTTCACGTTCTGTGCATGGTGGAACCCCGCCGCCGCCGCGACGCAGAGGGCGGCCAGGACGGCGAGCAGGACTCGGGTGTGTGGAGAGAGCATCGGCGCGGAGGGACCTGTCTGTGCCCGGGGCTTGCAACGCCCCGCGCATGGCATGGATGCACGGATACGAGGGGCTCACGCAAGCCCCTGACCTGATTGGACAGCGCGCGCGCCGCGGGGCACGCTCCGCTCGCGCGCGGCGACGCGCCTTGGCGGGAGGCGGGCTTCCATGAGCGTTGGTCCCGGGGTGAGCCCGGCTGCACAGGTGTATGTCCCCCTGCACACGGCGCCCCGCGTCGAGCGCTGGGGCTGGGTCTGGCCTCGCTGGAACGACCCGCGGCTGCCCTTCGCCTTCCTGCTGACGCTCTACGGCGTGCTCGGCTTCACCTTCTTCGGCTTCAACCGCAGCCCCTGGCAGATGGCCACCATCGTGGTGACGGGCAGCGCGCTGGACATGGCGCTCGGGTGGACGCTGAAGCGGCAGAAGGTGGTGCCCCTCAGCGCATACATCTCCTGCTGCTCGCTGGCGCTGCTGCTCAACTATTCGCATTCGAGCTGGCTGCTCCTCTTCCCGGTGTGGATCGCCATCGGCTCGAAGTACGTGCTCACCTTCCAGGGCCGCCACGTCTTCAACCCGTCCATGTTCGGCGTGGCCCTGTCGCTGCTCTTCACGCGGGAGCTCATCACCGCCGCGCCCGCGTACCAGTGGGCCAACGGGGAGGTGGCGCTCTCCGCCTTCATCCTCATGGCGGCGCTGGTGCTGTTCTTCTTCCGGGTGGGGCGCGGGTGGCTGGTGGTCAGCTTCCTCGGCTTCTACGCGCTGCAGACGGCGCTGCGCGCCTACGTGCTCCGGCACCACCTGCCGCCCGAGGTCCTCTTCCTCGGCACGCTCGGCGCGCCGTCGTTCTTCATCTTCGTCTTCTACATGCTCACCGACCCGGCCACGTCTCCGGGCACGCGGCGCGGGCAGATACTGCTGGCGCTGGCGGTGACGCTGGTGGACCTGGTGCTGCACTTCAAGGAGAGCGTCTACACGTTCTTCTATGCGGCCCTCACGTGCGCCGCCGCGCGGTTCCTCTTCCTCCACGCCCGCGCCGCGTGGCGGCGCGGGGGGCGCGAGTCATTGCGCACGCTGGTGTCCTCCGGCTGGCTGAAGCGCGCCGCGGTGGTGGGGGGACTCGGGGCCCTCATGCTGGGGGGCTACACCCTGGCCGCCACGCCGGGCGCCAGGGCCACGCCGCTAGACTTCCGCATGGAGCGCGTGGACGCGCGCGCCGCAGGGCTGGGCTCCACCATGGGCCATACGCTGGAGGAGCTGGACCCCCGGCTCGGGCACGTCGCGAAGTGGCTGGTGGCGGTGGGGGATGCCGTCGCCGTTGGGGACTTCGACGGCGATGGCCGGCCAGACCTGTTCCTCACGCACCCCCTGGGCCGTCCCGAGGACCACGCGGTCCTCTACCGCAACCTCGGCGAGCTTCGCTTCGAACGGGTGCCCGTGCCCGCGCTGGAGCGCTTCGCCACGCGGTACAAGGAAGAGGGCCTGCCGGGCGGCGGCACCTTCGTGGACTGGGACGGTGACGGCGACCTGGACCTCGCGGTGGCGGTGGCCTTCGGGCCCGTCCGCCTGCTGCGCAACACGCTGCGCGAGACGGGCACGGCGGGCTTCGAGGACGTGACGGAGGCCGCGGGCGTGACGGACCACGCGGTGAGCCTGGGCCTCACCTTCCTGGACTATGACCGGGACGGGCACCTGGACCTCTTCGTCCTCAACGTGATGACCACGCACCTGCCGGACTACACGCCGCCGGTGCCGCTCAACCTCTTCCGGCTGCCCCAGCCCGAGCACCCCGACGACCGCCGCATGTTCCGCTTCATGCACGACGGCTGGCACAACGCGGCCAACGGCGGGCTCAACGCGCTCTATCGCGGCAGGGGAGACGGCACCTTCGAGAAGGTGGACCTCGCCGCCATGGGCATGCCGCAGACGCACTGGTCGCTGGCGGTGAGCACGGTGGACTTCAACCGCGACGGCTGGACGGACCTGTACGTGGCCAACGACTTCGGGCCGGACGACGTCTACCTCAACGAGGGCGGCACGCACTTCCGCCGCGTGGCGGGCCGGCTCTTCGGCGAGATTGGAAAGGACACGTACAAGGGGATGAATGCCTCCGTGGCGGACTTCGACCGCAACGGCTGGCTGGACCTGTATGTCTCCAACGTCCACCACTCGCTCCAGGCGGAGGGCAGCCTGCTGTGGATGGTGGGCCCCGGGGAGGACGCCTTCACGCCGGCGTTCCGGGACGAGGCCACCTTCCGCGGCGCGCTCAACGAGCGGCGCTTCGGCTGGGGCGCGGCGGCGGGAGACCTGGACAACGACGGCTGGCCGGACCTGGTGCAGGCCAATGGCATGGTGGATGACCGCCTGGACGCGGCGCGGTGGCGCATCCCCGACGGCCAGCGCAAGGACTACTGGTATGTGAATCACAAGCTGATGCAGTCCGGCCCGGAGGTGCACACGTACGCGGACAAGTGGGGCGACATCCGGGGACGCACCATCTACCCGAACGAGGCGCGCCGCGCGTACCTCAACCTGGGCGACGCGAAGCCCGGGCACTTCGTGGACCTGGCGCGGGAGCTCGGGTTGGATGACCCGGACAACTCGCGGGGCGTGCTCCTGTCGGACCTGGATGGGGACGGCGACCTGGACGCGCTCATCACCAACCAGCACGGGCCGGTGTCGCTGTATCGCAACACGCTGCGCTCGGAGGGACGTGGGGGCGCGCACTTCGTGGGCCTCACGTTGGTGGGCCACGGTGGGCGGACGCACCGGAGCGCGGTGGGCACCCGGGTGGTCGTCTCCTACGAGGAGGCGGGGCGGCGCGTGGAGCAGGTGCAGGAGGTCGGGTTGATGGGCGGCTTCTCCGCGTCGGCGGATGCGCGGCTGCACTTCGGGCTGGGCCGGTATGCGGGGCCCGTGACGGCGCGGGTGCACTGGTATGGCGGGGAGGTGCAGGAGGTGTCGCTGGAGGCGGACCGCACGCACGCGCTGCGGCAGCCTCCCGGCCCGGAGACGCCGCGAGGGCAGGCACGGCCATGATGTCGCCACTCAGGGGCTCGACGGTGCGGCGGGAAGCGCTCACGGAGGCGCAGCGCGGGCAGATGCTGGCGCTGATGCAGCGCTGCTATTCGGGCGTGTCGCCGGAGCGCTTCGCGGAGGACCTGGAGGCCAAGCAGTACGTCATCCTCCTCCACACGCGGCGAGGCGGGGAGCTGGTGGGCTTCAGCACCCTGCGCGTCGCCGAGGAGCTCGCCGCCGGGCAACAGGTGCAGGTGGTCTATTCAGGGGACACGGTCATCCACCCTGATTGGTGGGGCCACAAGGTGTTGCAGGTGTGCTTCGGGCGCTTCGTGCTGTCGCGCAAGCTCCGCCATCCCCTGCGGCCGTTGCACTGGCTGCTCTTGAGCGCCGGCTTCAAGACGTACCTGCTGGCGGTGAACTACTTCCCCAGGACGATGCCTCGTCGGGACTGGACGCCGCCTCCCGGACGCGCCGAGTTCCTGCACGCGCTGGCCGCCCGCTGGTTCGGCGCGCAGTACGACGTGGCGCGAGGCACGCTCCGCTTCCAGGGCGCGCACTACCGCGTGCGTGACGGCGTCGCGCCCATCGACCGCGCGGCGGCCACGCACCCGGACATCGCCTTCTTCGCCGAGCGCAACCCGCGTCACGGAGAGGGCGAGGAGTTGGTGTGTCTGGTGGAGATTCGCTGGGGGGACCTCTTCCTGGCGCTGGGCCGGAGCGTGGCCGGACAGCTTCGCGGCTGGGCCCGGCGCGGGCTGCGGCACGCGGGCGTCCGCGCGGGGACGTGAGGCCGGCGTGATGGCTCCCTCCCTGCCACTGAGCGGCCTGCGGGCCGTGCTCGCGCCCTCCGCGCTGCGCTTCCACCGCGCCTTGCGCCAGCCCGAGGCCGCGCAGGCGGCGTGCCTGGCGCGGGTGCTCCAGTCCGTCGCGGGCAGTCTCCAGGCGGAGCGCATCCCTGGCTTCCGCCGCGTCCGGAGCGCGCGAGACTTCCAGGACGCGGTGCAGTGGGTGACACCGGACGCGCTGACGCCCGACGTGGAGCGCATCGCGGCAGGGCAGGCCCGCGTGCTCACGCGTGAGCCGGTGCTGCGCTTCGAGCTCTCCGGCGGCTCGTCCGGGGCCAGCAAGCGGGTGCCCATGACGCGAGGCCTGCTGTCCGAGTTCCAGCGCGCCCTGGCCCCCATGCTCTTCGAACTGCTCCACCGCCGTCCCGCGCTGCGCGAGGGCGCCAGTTACTGGTCCATCTCCCCCCTGGCGCGGAAGCAGGCGCGCACGGCGGGCGGCATCCCCGTGGGCAGCGCGGAGGACAGCGCCTACTTCTCGCGTCTCTTGCGCCCGTTGTTGTCGCGCATCTTCGCCGTGCCCGGTGAGGTGGGCGCGCTGCCGGACGTGGAGTCGTGCCGCTACGTGACGCTCTGGCACCTCGTCGCCCGCGAGGACCTGACGCTCCTCAGCGTGTGGAACCCGAGCTTCCTCACCTTGCTCATGGCCGCGCTGGAGCGGCACGGTGAGCGGCTGGCGGACGACCTGGCTCAAGGGCGCTGCCGGCCTCCGGAGACGGGCTCCACGGACGCGGTCGCTGCCCAGCGGACGGTGCTGGCCCGGATGCGCTTCTCTCCGCATCCCGAGCGCGCCTCGCTGCTGCGAGCCGTCCTCCACGGCGATTGGAGCGCCCGGGCGCTGTGGCCCCGGTTGTCGCTCCTGAGCATGTGGACGGACGCCCAGGCGGCCCAGGCGCTGCCCGCCGCGTGCCGCCGCTTCCCCGGCGTGGAGGTCCAGGGCAAGGGCCTGCTGGCGACGGAAGGCGTCGTCACCGTGCCCCTCTTCGATGCGCCCGCGCCCGTGCTCGCGGTGCGCAGCCACTTCTATGAGTTCATCGACAGCGAGGCGCCCGATGCGCGGCCACGCCTGGCGCATGAGCTGGAGCAGGGCCGCACGTACCTGGTGCTGCTGTCCACCTCGGGCGGCCTGCTGCGCTACCGCCTGGGCGACCTGGTCCGCGTGGAGGGCTTCCAGCACGCCACCCCCTGCCTGCGCTTCGTGGGCCGCGCGGACGCCGTCTCTGACCTCGTGGGGGAGAAGCTCGCCGCCACGCGCGTGAGCGCGGTGCTCAACGCCGTCCTCCCGGACCTCTTCGGCGGCACGCGCCCTGGCTTCTCCATGCTGGCGCCCGAGTGGAGCCCCGCGCCTTCCTACGTCCTGTTCCTGGAGACGGACGCCTCCGAGGCGCGGCTCGCGGAAGCGGCGGACGCGGTGGAGCGCGCCCTCCGTGAGGGACATCACTACGGCTACGCGCGGGCCCTGGGGCAGCTCGGCCCGGTGCGTGCCGTGCGCGTGGAGGAGGGGGCTCGCCGCTACGAGGCCCGCTGCATCGCGCTGGGGCAGCGCGCGGGCGACATCAAGCCCGCGGACCTGCACCGCCTGACGGGCTGGTCGGACCATTTCTCCGGAGTCACCCCATGAGACCGCCCCCGCGCCTGCATTCGCGCGACACCTCGCCTGTCCCCAACGTGGACCTGGAGGCTGAAGCCGACCTCGCGCGGTGCGGCGCGCTGAAGGACTTCTGGTACGTCGCGTGTCTCTCCACCGAGCTGAAGCCAGGCCAGCCGCTGGCGCGGACCCTCTTCGGCACGGGGGTGGTCCTCTTCCGTGACGCGCACGGGCGGCCCGCCGCGCTCAGGGACCGGTGCCTGCACCGCAACGCGCGCCTGTCCCGGGGCGCGGTCTTCGGTGGGCGCATCGGCTGCCCGTATCACGGCTGGGTCTACGACGCGTCGGGCGCCGTGGTGGAGGTCCCGTCATTGGGGCCCTCGCAGCGGAGCGAGCTGCTCGACGCGGAGGGCTGCGCGCGCGAGGGGCTGGCGGCCGAGCCCTGCGCGCTGGGCCGGCTGACGCGCTTCCCCACCGTGGAGCAGGACGGCCTCGTCTTCGTCTACCTGGGGGGCGCCGCGCCCGCGCGGGCCGCGCCGTTCCGCGTGCCGTACTGGGGCCAGGCGGGCTGGAACGTCTACTTCATGGTGACGCGCTTCCCGAACGGGGTGACGAACCTCGTCGAGAACTTCATGGACGTCCCGCACACGCTCTTCGTGCACCCCGGCTGGTTCCGCAGGCCCGCCAGCAAGCGGGTGCCCGCCACGGTGCGGCGCACGGCGGGCAGCGTGCTGGTGACGTACAAGCAGGCGCAGGACACCGTCACGGGCCTGGGCCGGCTCTTCAATCCGCGCGGCCTGCCGCTGCTCCACACGGACAGGTTCTACGTCCCCAACGTCACGCGCGTGGACTACCTGTGGGGCGAGCACGGCTTCGTCATCAACTCGCAGTGTACGCCGCTGGGGCCCACGGACAGCCTCGTCTACACGGCCATCAGCTACCGGCTGCCGGTGGACGTCCCCGGGGCCCTGGTGGGGCGCGCGCTGAGGCCGTTGGTGCGGTGGTACACGCGGCAGGTCATCGCGCAGGACGTGGTCATCATGGACATCCAGCGCGAGGCCTTGCTGGACGGCCCGGGCGGCGGCGTCTACTCCGGCACGGAGGCGGACCTGCACCACGCCGACATCGAGGCGTATCGCCGCTGGCTGCGCGAGGGAGGTCAGGGCTCGGGGCCAGAGGACGCCGAGCGCGACATGGCCTTCTGGATTTGAGGCCGCGCGCCGCGCTACTGCGGGCGGTAGGGTAGCTCGACGATGAAGGCCGCCCCGTGGCCTGGCTCGCTCTCCACGCGGAGGATGCCGCCGTGGGCCACCACGACCTGCCGGGCCGCGTAGAGCCCCAGGCCCAGGCCGCCAAAGGCGCTGGACGGAACGGCGCGCTCGAAGCGGTGGAAGATGCGCTCCTGGTGCTCGGCGGCAATGCCGATGCCGTGGTCCCGCACCGTGATGCGCGCGTGGTCCGGCGCGCCCTCCACCCGCACCTCGACGGGGCGGCCCCTGCCGTACTTGAAGGCGTTGACCAGGAGGTTGCCCACCACCTGCTGAATCCGCAGCGGGTCCCACACGCCCTCGACAGGGAGGTCCGCCCTCAACTGGATGGGACAGTCCGCCTCGGCCGCCGACGTCATGGCGCGAGCGACCGTGTCCCGGACGAGCCGCGACAGGTCGTGCGCCTCCAACATCAAGGGCACCTGGCCATCCCCCAGGCGGGAGACGTCGAGCAAGCCGTCGATGTGCGTGGCGAGCCGCTCCGTTTGGCGGATGGCCTTGTCCAGCCGCTCCAGCAGCCGTTCACCGCCATCCTTCCGCGCCGCCGCGGAGGGGAGTGACTGGAGCTGGAGCTGGAGCGCGGTCAGGGGCGTCTTGAGCTCGTGGCTGGCGAGGGCCAGGAACTCGTCCCGCTGATGGAGGGCGTCGCGCAGGTCCCGCTCGGCCTGTTGCCGCTGTTGGACCTCCGCCTCCAGCGCCTGGGCGCGCTGCTGGAGGAGGCTGACCTCGCGCAGCTTTTCTTCCGGGGCCGTGAGCCGGGTGTAGCGCTCGGTGGGGATGACGTGCGCGTGCGCCTTGCAGACGTCCATGAAGGGGCGCGCGCGCTCCGCCTGGCCGAAGTGGCCGATGGCGTAGGTGCACAGGAGGGACAGGGGATACAGCACGCTCAGGTCATTCCACAGCGACTCCAGCTCCACCGCGACGTCCGGCATCCCGTCCAGGCAGAGGACGTCCACCATCTCTCCGTAGGCGCGCACCTTGGTCCCCGGGCGCGCGGCCGCCAGGGTGTGCTCGATGACGGCGCCGACGATTTGACGGAAGCGCTCCCAGTCCGGGCGTCCGCCCACCATGAAGCGCGCCAGCGTCTCTCGGGCATCGAGCAGGGTGAGCTGACCGCGGCTGATGGCCGCCGCGGTGTCCACGCCCGCCGTCATCAGCCGCGCGACGAGCTGCTCCCGGTGGCTCGCCTGGGCAATGATGATGAGCGGGTCGCCTCGTTCGAGCCCACCCGTGATGAAGGCCTCGACGATGTCGATGACGAACGCCTCATCCTCGTAGAACTGGACCGTGTGGTCCTGCGCCAGGGAATGACCGACAGGAGGCTCGGTGGCGGGCTGCCGGTGGGTGCTCCCGGGAGTCGCGGCGTCGGGTGGAGGCATCGTCCTCACCATGTGCGTGGGCGCCTCATTATTCTGTCGGGCCCTTTCGACGCGGAACGACCCCCGGGGGCAGTGCGGCGCACGGAAGCCATCACTGGCGGGCCGGCGCGCTTGACTCATCGCGCGGCTCGGATGCGCTGAGCGAAGGATCCGTCGCAGTGGGCGCCCCCTCCGCGGTGTCGCCCCAACGGGGCCCTCTCGCCGGGGGGGGGCGGAGCCGGTCCCGGAGCTCGCTGTTTGGGAATGTCGGGGGTTTTGCGCCGCGAAATCTCCCGACATTTCCGAACAGCGAGCTCCTCAAGTGCGCCCCGGCCCGCCTCATGGCGCCCGTGATTCACTGACGTCGATGCGCGCTCGGCACGTGTGCGCGGCCAGCGCCTCTCGGATGACTCGCTGGCCAGGCTCAATGAAGCGGCGGCACCTTCACTCAACAGCCTCCGCCTGTTCGCTTCATCCGCACGCCGCTATCAGGTTCGACGCTGAGCGGCGAGCGCGGAAGGGAGGCCTTCCGCGTCGCTGTCGCGCGCCAGCTCAGCCCCGCCGCCCGCGCATGGGGTGGTCGCGGTTCCAACGCTCGCGCTCCTGGCGCTCGCGTTCGATGCGAGCCTGCCGTTCCCGCTCCTGACGCTCGCGTTCGAGGCGGGCCTGCCGTTCCCGCTCCAAGCGCTCCTGACGCTCGCGTTCGAGGCGGGCGATGCGCTCCCGCTCCAGGCGCTCGCGTTCGAGGCGAGCCTGCCGTTCCCGCTCCTGGCGCTCGCGTTCGATGCGAGCCTGTCGTTCCCGCTCCTGGCGCTCGCGTTCGATGCGGGCCTGCCGCTCCCGCTCCAGGCGCTCCTGACGCTCGCGTTCGATGCGAGCCTGGCGCTCCCGCTCCTGCCGTTCCCGCTCCAGCCGGGCCTGGTGCTCGCGCGCCAGCCGCTCGTGCTCCGCGCGCTGACGGGAGGAATCCACGCTGCCGCCCGGTGCCCATGCCGCGACGCCGCCGGGCGCCTGGATTCCGGAGGCGCCATGCACGCTCTGCGCGAGGACCGGGCTTCCGACGGACATCGCGATGACCACGAGCACCCGCATCATCTTCCCACGCATGACTGCCTCCCGTTGCTGGCCGCTGGGGCCCTGCTTCGTCGTCTTGCTCCTTCTGACGGGAGGCTCCGGGAGTCATTCAACCCCCCTTCATTACGGCCCCGGGATGCGCGCCGCGTCCCGGCGCGTCGCTCACGGAGCGCGTGGGTGCCGCCGTACGGCGTGCGCGCCCCGCGTGTGGTGAGACGTCAGCGAGACTGGAGCCGGCGGGCGCCCTGCTCTTTTCGTGGCGGAGTCACCGCGCTAGCGTCCGCGTCCCATGGCGGACACACGGCAGCGCAGCGCACCTCCAAGCTTCTCCCAGGACGAGGCCGCGGAAATCATCCGGGAGGCCACGACCCGCGCGCTGGCCGGCAAGGACGTGGACCGCGCGCTCACGCGTGAGGACCTGCTCGCCATGGCCCGGGAGATGGGCGTGAGCGAGTCCGCCGTGGAGAGCGTGATTGCCGCGCGCGCGGGGCGCGACAAGGCGAAGCGCCGCATGCGCAGGGCCTACCTGGGCCTCGTGTCACACGCGACGAGCTACACCATCGTCATCGGCGGTCTCACCCTCATCGACCTGGCCTCGGGGCCGGCCTGGTGGGTGCAGTACCCCGCCATCGGCTGGGGCATGGGACTGGCGTTCCATGCCATGGGGACGTTGAGCGCGGCCCTCCGGCAGGCGGAGAAGCAGCGGTAGCGGGCCGCGCGCGTCAGCCGATGCGCCGCAGGCCCGGCAGGTCCTCGGGCCGCAGCGCCCAGCGGGGGACCGGCGGCAGTGACGCCAGCGTGCCGGTCTGCGTCGCGGGGAAGCCCTCCACGTGCGCGCCGTCCGCGAAGGCGCTGCCCTGCTTCACCAGGCTGCCCGCGCCCACGAAGCTGCCGCGCCCCAACCGCGTCCCGTCACAGAGGATGGCGCCCGGCTCCACCACGGTGTTCGCGCCCACGTGGCTGCCATGCACCGTACAGCCCGGGCCGATGATGACGCCGTCCTCCAGCGTCAGCGCGTGGTCCGACAACCGGTGCAGCACGGTGTTGGCCAGCACCTGCACGCCCGCGCCGATGCGCACCGGGCCATTCCCGTCTCCCAGAATCTTGACCCCGGGGCCAATGACGCAGCCCGGGCCGATGATGACGTCCCCCGTCACCTCGGCCGAGGAGAAGAGGGTGGCGGTGGGGTGCACCAGTGGGTGCTTGTCGCGAAACGTATAGAGCTGTCCCATGGGAGCGTCCTCTGCGCGATCTCTCGCGGAGAAAGCGGTGAGTGGCTGGCCCGGCAGGTCGAGGCTTCCGCCGCGCCGCTTCCGGAGCCGTTCCACGTCATCCGCGGTGGTTCGGCGGAGAATGCGGCCGGGGCGGCCCACGACGACGGAGTCGTCTGGCACCACGGTGCCCGCGGGGATGAGCGTTCCTTCCCCCAGCAGGCAGCGCGTGCCGATGCGCGCGCCCGGCATGAGGATGGAGCCGCCCCCCACGTCGCAGAGCGCGCCGACCTCCGCGCCCAGCACCAGGCTGCGGTGGTCGAGGAAGGTCCTCTCTCCCACCGTGACGGGATGCTGTGGCAGTCCGATGATGACCCCGTTCTCCATCACGGCCGAGCCGGCGCCCAACCGCACGGCGCCGTCATGCGAGCGCACCACCGCGCCTTGCGCGATGTTCGCTCCCGGACCCAGGTGGAGAGTTCCCAGCACCCGCGCGCTGCTGGAGAGGCTGAAGTGCGCGGCCCCCCCGACAGGCACCGCAGGCGCACTTTCGTGCGGCAGGCTGATGACCATTGACGCGGCACCCTACACCCACGCGCCGCGTCGCCCGACGGCCCGGCGGCGCAGGTGGGTTGTCCAGCGTCCGACGCTCTCGGGTGCTCGCCTTGCGCATCCTGAGCGCCAGCTTCCTGTTCTATGCTCTCGGCATGGAATGGAAGCACCGGGTGGTTTGAATGGGAGGGTGGAGCGTCATGGGCCAGGCACGGCGTTCCACCCGGGCCGCGAGGCCGCTCCCGCTGGCCCTGTTCCTCTTCCTGGGCGTGTCCTCGTGCGGCACCGTGGAGATTCCCGGGGACGCGGTGGCCTGCGCGGGACTGCAGTGCACCGCGGGGACCTGCTTCTCCAACGCGGGGCAGCCCATGTGCCGTTGTGGGCCGTGGGAGCGGGCCGCGGACGTGGCGTGCGCGGTCGCCGCCTTCAAGCAGCCGGATGACCATGGCGGCTCGCCCGACCGCGCGACGGTGCTGACGCTCCCCATGTCGCCTCGCGAGGGCCGCATCGACGAGGGCCAGCGCGAGGACATGCGCGACACGGACTTGTTCGCCGTCGCCGTGGAGACAGGAGGCATGTACCGCTTCTCCTGCACGCGGCTGACCCTGGTGGATTGCCGGGTGCGTTTGCTGGACGTGGGGGGCGCTGCGCACGACATGCCTGGCACCGTGGAGGGGGCGGCGGTGTCGTGGTTCCCCACGCTCTCCGCGGGCACCTGGTACTTCGAGGTCTCCAGCGCGCGCTCACACGGGCGCTACACGTACGAGCTGGTGGCGCTGGGCGTGGACGACCACGGGGCGACGTCGGAGGACGCCACCGTCCTGGAGGCTGGCGCCAGCGCCTCGTTTCCCGTGCGGCTCTCCTCGCCCTTCGACGCGGACATGTTCGCCTTCCGCTCGCGGGTGGGGCATGGCTACCGCTTCATCTGCGAGCAGACGGAGCCCAACCCCTTCCTCCGGCTGACGCTGCAATCCTCGACGGGCCAGTTGATGGATGAATCACTGGGCGCGTCCGGGGAGCCGCTCACGGTGAGCCTGCGGGCGACGTCCGAGCGGGACTGGCTCGTGACGCTGGCGGCGGATTACGGCGACTTCCCGGTGGACGTCGCCTGCCGCTTCGAGGACCTGGGGCCCGATGAGCACGGCGACACGCTGGGGACCGCCACGCCCATGACGCCCGGTGTCCCCGTGGCCGTCACCCTCCAGTCGCGCGAGGACGTGGATGTCTTCGCCTTCACCGGCGCGGCCGGGCACGTCTACGCCGTGCGGACGGAGGGGGCCGGGCGGTGGTCGGCCCAGGTGGTGGACGCGAACGGGGAGAACGTGGCCCGGACGGACACGGACCTGCTGAGGGCCCGGGTGGAGGCCACCGGGACGTATTACCTCCTCCTGGAAGGCGGGGTGCCCTGGGCGCACTCCTTCGTGCTGACGTTGGTGGACGCCGGGGTGGATGACCATGGGGACTCGCCGCAGACGGCGACGCTCATCACTCCGGGGACGCCTGTCACGGGCATCTTCGAGACACCGCAGGACACGGACGCCGTGGTCTTCCCGGCCGAGGCGCGCGGCATCTACCTCGCGTCCTACGCGCCCTTCGCGGACCTGTCCTTCAACCCGCGCGGCGCGGTGGGCATGCTGGAGCTGGGCAGCGGCCGTCACCTCTTCAGCGCCTGGAACCCGGCGCCCGTCACCATGATGTTCCAGCCCTTGAATGGCGCGGACGCGTTCTCCCTGCTGCTGGAGCAATTGGCCATCGATGACTTCGGCGACCACAGTGGAACGGCCGTCACCTTGACGTTGCCGGCCTCGGTGTCGGGCGTGGTGCAGACGGCCATTGACGCGGATGTGTTCACCGTCGCGTTGGAGGCGGGCCGGGCGTACCGGCTGGAGCTGGAGACCGGCGCGCTCCAGGTGTCGCTGCTGGCGCCCGGCGGCGCGCTGTCGCACCTGCGGAGCGGACGGTTCGTCGCGGACCGCTCCGGGGTTCATGTGCTGACCCTCGCCGGTGCTTCCGGCCTGGCGCAGGTGCCCTGGCGCTTCACGCTCCAGGCGGAGTGAGGGCGTCAGGGCAGGCAGATTTCGAAGCCCGTCCGTCCGGCGGGGAAGGTGTCCCGAGGGCGTGAGGCGGGCGTCACGGCGTAGAGGTGGAAGTCGAGCCGCCGCTGGAAGAAGCCCTTCAGCGCGGGCGCCAGCGGGTCCGCCTCGTCCTGGTACAGCGTGAAGAAGTGGAAGCCCTGGCCGTGGAAGTCCGCGTACACCTGCTCCACGAGCGCGCGGAGGATGGCCGGGTCCTCGCCGCGCACGCTGGTGTTGCAGAGGTAGAAGTAGCGGAAGTCGCTGCCCGGCGCGGGCAGGCGCGGCGCGCGCATGGCGGTGGCCAGCGTGTTCCACCCCCACCGCACCCAGCGCATGCCGCCGCGGTAGGCGTGCACGCGGTAGCGCTTCACGGCCTCGGGGTTCCACGCCGTGGTGCAGCCCACCAGCGCGCCTGTCGCGTCGAAGGCCAGGTAGGTGTCCTCGATGCGCAGCCCGGGCCAGTGGGCGAACCGGTGCGCCAGCTCGCCCGTGTCGAAGCGGTAGCCGAAGGGGCGGGCACGGTGGTCGGCGTTCAGCAGGGCCGACATGGCCGGCAGGTCCGCGGGCGTGGCGCGCCGCACGTCGAACGCGCCTCGCTGGGGACGGCGGTGGCGCAGGAACTGGAGGGACACGGCGGAGAAGCGGCGGAGCAGGGCGTAGTGCGGCTGGCTCACGCGCCCGGGCTTGCGGCGCACGAGCGACTGGAGCGCGGCGGCGTTGGAGGCCATGACCGCCGTGAGGAAGGTGTCCACGCCCAGGCGCTGGGCACGGTCCTCGAGCAGGGGCCCATAGAAGCGCGCGGGGCCGCGAGCCCGGCGCGCGGAGAAGCGGGTGCGGAGGTCGCCCAGGTAGCCCACGCGGCACGGGCGGCCCTCCAGCCAGCCCTCGCGCACGTGGAGGGTGCCCATGCCGTCCAGTGCGCCGGCCGCACCGTGGACCCAGACCTCCGTGTCGCCGCGCTGCATGGCGTAGAGGCCGAAGTAGTCGGGCGAGCGCTGTGATGAGAGGACCAGGTCGCCCTGCATGGGCACCGCGCCGAACAGGTCGAGCAGCTCGGCGTTGTCGTCACGGGTGGCGCGTCGGAGGTCGCTCATGCGGCGGGGACGGAGCCTACCCTGGCCGCCGTGGCTTCGCCGGGGCATCGGGCCGCGTCCGGGAGGCGCGGCTTCAACCCGCTGGAGCGCCTGGTCACCGCGCTGACGTTTCAAAGGGGGGCGCCGGAACCTCATGTCTCTGTGTGTCAGGACGACTGATGCTGCATCGCAGGCGCACGCCGCGTGTGGGTGGGCTGACGCGTGTCTGAGCCTGGAGTTAGGCTGGAGGTTCCCTGAAAGGAGTCACGCGATGACGAAGAACGGAATTGCGATGTTGGCGGCGCTGGGCGTGGGACTGGCCGCGGGTTTCGGAATGGCGTTCATGCCGTCCACCGCCGAGGCCAATGCGCCGGAGCTCAAGCAGGCCGTCTGTCGGACGAACTCGGACTGTGACTACACCTGTGGTGGTGAGGGCTTCGGGCACTGCATCCGGGGGCTCTACTGCGCGTGCATGTAATGGCAAGCAGGGTCTGAAGACATCGCCAGGAGGCCGCTGGCTTCCTGGCGGTGCCAGACGTCTCCGCCATCACCGCGTGTCCACGGGCCTCCGCGTCAGCAGCGCGAGCAAGGCCTGTCCCACCACCACCAGCGCGATGAAGGCACACGCCAGCACCGCGGCGGCGGCGGGGTCCGCGTAGCTCTGCAGCTCGAACAGCAGCGTCCCGAGCACGTCGGTTCCCGCGGGCACCAGCAGGACGGACATCGTGATTTCCGTCGCGCACGCGAGGAACGCCAGCACGAAGGCCGCGGTGAGCGCGGGCCGAAGCAGGGGCAGGGGCGCATCCACGAACGCGCGCCACGGGCCCGCGCCGCTCACCCGCGCGGCCTCCGCGAGCGAGGCATCCAACTGCGCGAGCGCCTCCTCGCTGTTGCGCGCGCCCAGGGCCAGGTACTTCGCCACATAGGCGATGAGCAGCAGCCACGGCGTGTGCGCCAGCGCGAGCACGAAGGCGACGCGGTCCAGCAGGATGAAGCGCAAGTCCCGGGAGAACGCGAGCAGCAGCGCCAGGGCCAGCACCGTCCCCGGCACCGCGTAGGGCCACACCGCCAGCGCCTCCACCCCCGGGCCCAGCCGCCGCAGCCCGCGGCGCAGCACCGCCGCCGCGAGCCCCAGGGCACAGACCAGCAGGCCCGCGCCCGCCGCGAGCAGGACGCTGCGCCCCAGGGCGTGCAGCGTGCGCGGCTCCAGGAGCACGCCCGACCAGTGCGCCAGCGTCAGCGCCTCCCACGTCAGCGCCGCGCCGAAGCTGCGCTGGAGCGACGTGAGGAGGATGGCGCCCAGGGGCAGCAGCACCAGCACCCCCGCGGCCAGGCTCACCGTGCCCAGCACGAGGCCGCGTGCGCGCCCCAGCGGGAAGGGGCGGGAGGACAGGCCCTTGCCCGCGCTGAGCCGGACGCGGCCCGCCCGGCCCAGGGCCCACGTCACCAGCAGCGACAGGGGCGCCAGCAGCAGCAGCGAGGTCGCCAGCAGCGCGGCGCGCGCCAGCCCCTGCTCACCGCCCATCAACACCAGCTCATAGATGCGCGTGGTGAGCACCCGCGTGGGCGGCGAGGCCGACACGCCCAGCAGGTACGGCACGCCGAAGGACGAGGCCGCCATGAGGAACACCATCACCGCGCCGGACAGCAGCGAGGGCAGCGCCAGCGGCAGCGTCGTCGTCAGCAGCGCCCGGACCGTGGAGGCGCCGCAGACGCGCGCGGCTTCCTCCACCGCCGGGTCCACGCGCCGCAGGGCCGCCGCGCCCGCCAGGAGCACCAGCGGGAGGCCCGACACGCCCTCCACGAAGGCGATGCCCACCGGGCCGTAGATGTCGAAGGTGTCACCGCCCAGGAGCCGGTTGAGGTACCCCGCGCGAGGGCTCGCGAGCGACAGCCAGCCCATGCCCCAGATGAACGCGGGCACGGCGGAGGGCAGGGTGAACAGCACCGTGAAGGCCCCTCGCAGGGGCAGGTCGGTGCGGAACAGCACCAGCGCCAGCGGTGTCCCCGCGGCGAAGGCCAGCGCCGCCGCGCCCGTGGCGATGCGCAGCGTGTTCCCCAGCGCGCCGCCCTCCGCGAGCAGCCAGCCCAGGCCCTCCACCCCGGCCGGCCCCAGCCCCCGCCAGAGCAGCGCGGCCACCGGGAGCACGGAGAAGCAGAGCACCGGCAGCAGCCACACGCCGAGCCCCAGCCACCGGGCCTTGGACGCCGCCGCGCTCATTGTGAGAACGCCCGCCGGAAGCGCTCCTTCACGGCGCCGCCCTGCGTGAGCCCGCGTTCGAGCAGCTCGGGGGTCCACGGGCGCGCGCGCTCCAGCAGCTCGGAGACGCCGGCCGCTCCCCTCGGACCTCCGAGCCTGGGGTCCACCGCGTGCATGTCGCCCTGCTCTACGATGATGCGCTGGCCTTCAGGGGACAGCAGCACGTCCACCACCGCCTTGGCCGCCACGGGGTTGGGCGTGGTCGCGAAGAGCGCCGCGGGCCCGGGGATGACGACGGCGCCATCCGTGGGCCACACCACCTCAAGGGGACTGCCGCGCGCCTGGGCCGCGAGCGCGTTCTCCAGCAGCAGCACGCCCGCGTCCGCCTCGCCGCTCTCCACCTTCTGGAGCACCGCCGCGTTGCCACCCGCGACGATGGCGCCCCGCTGGCGCAGCCCGGGGAAGAAGGACTCGCCGTGCTTCGCGTCGCAGAACACGGCCCAGGTGAAGGCGGTGCCGGACGTCAGCGGGTCTCCAATGGCCACGCGCCCCGTCCACGGCCCCTGGGCCAGCTCCGCGAAGGAGGCGGGCGGCGGGGGCCCGCCCTTCCGGTGGACCAGGACCATGGTGGACAGCCGCAGCGCCGCGTAGCGCGCGTCCAGGTCCACCAGGGCGCGAGGCACCCGAAGCACATGGGGCGAGGCGTAGCGGAGCAGGGCGCCCTCGCGCGCCAGCCGCTCGTAGAGGAACGGGTCCGACGTGGCCAGCAGGTCCGCGCGCACGGCCCCGGCGGCGCGCTCCGCCTCCAGCCGGCTGGCCACCTTCTCGCTGCCCGCCTGGTACCAGCGCACCTGGACGCCGGGCAGCCGCGCCTTCAGCAGCGGCTCCAGCGCGTCCAGGACGTGCCGGTACATGGACGTGTAGACCCAGACGTCCCCGGACGGCGCGCCCTCGCGCGCCTGGGCCGGCCCCGCCGAGGGCGCGGCGGACTCGATGCGGCAGGCGGTGAGGAGGACGAGCGCGGCGGTGACACCCGCGGCCCGGAGCAGCGTGGGCAGGGACGACATGCGCCGGGGATTATGCGGCACGCGCGCGCCCTGTCACGGTGCGGAAACGAGAAGCCCCTCCGCGCACCGGGCACGGAGGGGCCGCTCGCCGGACAACGGACCTACTTGCAGGCCCGCGCCGGCATGGCGTCAATCCAGTCGGCGATGAGCTGTGAGCCCTGGTCGTGGCGCAGCGCCCGGCCCAGCTCCGGCATCATCTTCCCCGACTCCTCGGTGTGCAGGCGGTACCAGAGGATGGACGTCGAGTGGTCGCCCGGGACGATGTCGAACTCACCGCCCACGCCACCGCCCGCGGAGCCCGGTCGCTTGCACACGCCCAACGTGAACTCATCCGTGTTGTCCACGTTGAGGAACAGCCGGCTGGTGGTGCCCGCCGTCCCCTTCGGGTTGTGGCAATGCGCGCAGTTGATGTCCAGGTAGGCGCGCGCGCGCCGCTCCAGCGTGGCCTCCTCCGGGTTGAACGCGTTCGGCTCGCGGGGCACCTGGTCCACCGGAGGCAGCCCCGTCAGTCGGCCCAGGTCGGCCAGGTGCTGGAGCTGGTTGACGGGCCCGTCGCCGTAGTCCTGGTCCTGGTTGAGGTAACGGGCCTTCACCCCAATGGGGACCAGCACCTGGTTCTCCTGGGCGTCCTGGACGTGGTGGCACTTCTGGCACTGGTTCTTGCTGGGGACCAGGTAGTCCAGCGTCCGCTCCACGCCGTCCTCGCCGATGAAGCGCACGTCGCGGACGACGCGGCCGCCGTTGGCCAGCGTGGCCTCTGTCTGGGCCTCGTTCCAGAAGTAGGGGAAGGCCTCCCAGCCGCCAGGCTGCCGCACCAGCACGCGCGTCTCGATGACGCGCACGTCCTCCTCCGGCTCCCGCAGGTCCGCGGGGAAGGCGAACGTCTTGGTGATGACGGTGCCCACCGGCAGGTCCAGCACGTCGCTGGCCGAGTACCGGGCCTGCGCGTCCGGCGGGATGTACAGCGTGCGGGACTTCACCGAGTAGTCGGAGAAGAGCGGCGTGGTCAGCGCGTAGGGGATGTTCCCCTCCACCGGCTTGAGCCCGCCCGTCGCGGGTGTCCCGGTGAAGAGGCCGAAGCCCGACAGCGCGTTGGGGATGGGCACGGTGCCGTCGGGCAGGCCCGCGTCCGGCGTCCCCGCGTCGTCGGGCGTGCCCGCGTCCGTGCCGGCGTCGTCCGCGCCCGCGTCGCCCGTGCCCGCGTCGTCACCCGCGTCAGGGGTGCCGCTGTCCGCGGGCGGGTTGCCGGAGTCGACCACGGAGCCGCCGTCCGGCGTGGGCGGCACGCCGTCTTCGTCACCTCCGCATGAGGCCAGCGCCGCGGTCACCAGCACCGCGGCGAGGCCCAGCCCGGGGATGAACGGCCTGTGCATGCGTCCGTTCTTCACCGGTTCACTCAGCGGAGGGTCAGGGCCGGGGTGAAGCCCGCGCAGTTGTAGGGCTCGGCATCCTGGGCATAGCGGCGCGTCTCGCCCCAGGCGGCGGCCACGTTTTCGGGGGTGGGGCCCGCCGCGAGGTGGCCACCGACGGCCTGCAGGTCGAAGTCCACCACAGAGGCCTGCGTGCCCTCCGGCAGCGTGTTGCGGGTGAAGCAGATGTTGATGGGGTTGGCCAGGCTCTCATCGCGAGGCGCCGGGTCGATGCCGTCCCACAGCACGTGCTCCACGCCCGTCACGCCGTGGGCCGCGGCGCCGTACTGGTAGACGGCGCCCACCAGCGCGCCCAGCGGCCGGCGCTCCGGGTCCGGCGTGCCGTTGTCCACCATGCGGCCGCTGCCTCCGGTGAAGGTGTTGTCGTGGATGAAGATGTCCTGGCTGGGGTAGTTGAAGAAGCCGGCCGCCCACTGGATGGGGTCGGACTCGATGGCCAGGCCGCTGAGGATGGCGATGTCCACCGTGTTGTTGTCGCCCCAGGTGTTGTGCTCCAGCTCCACCCGGCGCGACGCCAGGATGAACGTGCCGGTGCCGGCGGGGACCTGGGACACGGTGCTGCTGCTGGCCTCCACCGAGGCGAAGTTGGGCCGGTTGTTCCCGGTGATGGTGTTGTGGGCGATGTAGACGTCCGTGCCGCGGATGGGGTTGCCCGGCAGGTCGAACACCACGAGGCCCGTGGTGTTGTCCTGGGCGACGTTGTGGGAGACGTGGGCGAACTTCGTGTTCTCGATTTCGATGCCCGCCACGTTCTTCTTCGCCACGTTCCGCCGGACGATGGTGTGCTGCGTCTGCCCGACGTAGATACCCGCGTCGGCGGCGTTGTACGCCTCACAGTCCTCCACGAGCACGTACGTCGACTTCACGGGGTAGATGCCGTACTTGCCGTTGCTCTCCAGGTTCTCCGCGGCCCACTCCGTGCGGACGCGCTGGATGTTCACGTTGCTGGAGGACTCGATGCGCATGCCGTCCTTCTTCGCGTTCCAGACGGCCAGGTCGCTCACCGTGAAGAGCTTGCTCACCACGTCCAGGCCGTTGGTGTTCGCCGCGGCGTTGGAGAAGTCCAGCACGGTGCTGGCCTCGCCGCCGGTGGCCTCGCCCTGGGTGCCCTTGCCCGCGCCCTGGATGGTGATGCCGTTGGCGCGGATGGTGATGGCGTTGTCGAACTGGAAGGTGCCGGCGCCCAGCTCGATGGTGGTGCACTCCGCCAGGTCGTTCACCGCGTCCTGGAGCTCCTGCTCCTGGCCCGGGTTGAACGTCAGCGTCGTCTGCTCCTTGCCCTCGCAGGAGAAGTCCTGCGGCCAGGCCACGGTGCCGCCGTCCCCCTCCGTGCCGCCGTCGTCCGACGTGCCCGCGTCACCGCCGGCGTCACCCGCGCCCGCGTCCGGACGCGTTCCGGAGTCCGGCTGGCCCGCGTCGGGGCGGTCATCGCCGTCATCCGAACAGGCGGGGAGGGCAAGCAGACCCACGAGGGCCAGGAGCACGGCACGAGGCGCGCGCGACAGCGACAGAGGATGCATCCGGTATCTCCCGTGGAAGTGCTGCGCCTTCGGGCGCCCGAGCGCGGGGCTTCGGGGCGCAGCCAGGACCGTGCGAATCCTCCCTGTGAAGTTGAACAACCTCAAGGGTGAGCCATCAAAAACATCCACACCGTCCGTGACGCGATGCGTTCTGCAACACGGTTGATAAATTGCTCCAATCCTTCATGAGAGGTCGACGCGGTGCTGCCTTACTTCCCCTTCGAGCAGGATGTCTTTTCAATGTCGCTGGGCGTGCGTGCGCTGAGGCCCGAAGAGACACTCATCGAGGTAGACGCGCCGCGCTATGCGGAGGAGGTGGCGCTGAAGGAGGCCCTGCTCACCGCGGGGCACGCGGCGCGCTTCCAGGGCGGCCCCGGAACGGAGGCGCTCCAGTGGGAGACGCTGACGGTGCTGCTGCCCGCCATGGCGCGTCAATCCCCGGAGCACTTCACGCTGGAGGTGGAGGACGCGCGGTGGACCTGGCACAACCGCCTGCTGGGCACCCGGACGCACTTCACGCCGGGCGACGCGGCGAGCCTGCCGCTGGCGCCGTTGGACTGGTTTGGCCGGCAGGTGCAGGAGGACCTGCTGCTGCTGGACGGCACGCGTGAGGGGTTCCCGCTGGTGGCCGGCCAGCTCTGCTTCCCCTCCGGCTGGTGCCTGGGGGACAAGCTGGGCCTGCCGCTGCTCGCCGTGCACGACCCGGTGCCCCGGTTCAACGCGAAGCTGGGCCCCTCCACGTTGAAGCTGATGGACGGCTTGAAGCCCGGGCGCCCCGTCACGCGCTGCAACTGGGCCATCAGCGTCACCGAGCGGCTGGACCTGGAGCCGCACACGCTGCCGGAGTGGCGGCACCTGTTCGACGGCATCACCTCGGACAACGCGGGCGAGCGCTGCTTCCTCCGCCTGGAGCGCCAGACGCTCACCCGGCTGCCCCGCACGCGCGCCATCCTCTTCACCATCCACACCTACGTGGCGCCCATCTCATCCGAGGTGGCGCCCCCCGGCCGCCGGCAGCGGCTGGCCAGCGTGCTGCGCTCCGTGCCCGAGGACACCGCGGCCTACAAGCGCGTCGCCCCCGTGCTGGCGCCGCTGCTCGGCTATCTGGAGGCCAACTGCGGGTAGTGAAAAGGCCCACCTGCTGGGGAGGGCCGCGAGGTCGCCCTGGAGGCGGGCGGGGTGTCGCCCAGGGACAGGGACGCTTCCGGTGTGCGGTGGAACCGGCTGTCAGGCCATTTCTGTAGTAAGTCGCCCACCAGAACTGACTGCGGCGATGTCTCACTGCCGCTCCAAAAAGCAAGGAAGGGCAACGACATGCGGAAGACGTGGCTGGTCGCGGGAATGCTGGTGCTGGCGGGCTGCCAGCAGCAGGGCAAGACGGACGCGGCGGCGACGCCGGCGGCGACGGCTCCTGGCGCGAGCGCCAACCCCCAGACGGAGGACCAGAAGACGCTGTACGCGCTCGGCCTGTCCATTGGCCGCAGCGTGAGCGTGTTCGACATGACTCCGGAGGAGCTGGAGTACGTCAAGGCGGGCATCACCGCGCAGGTGAAGGGCGAGAAGCCGGCGGTGGAGCTGGAGACGTACGGCCCGAAGCTGCAGGAGCTGGCGCGCGCGCGCAGCACCCGCAAGGCGGAGGCGGAGAAGGAGAAGTCCAAGGCGTTCCTGGAGACGGCCGCGAAGGAAGAGGGCGCCGTGAAGACGGAGTCCGGCCTCATCTACAAGGAGCTGACCGCCGGGACTGGCGCGACGCCCGCGGCGTCGGACATCGTGAAGGTGCACTACCGCGGCACGCTGCCGGACGGCACCGAGTTCGACAGCTCGCACAAGCGCGGCGAGCCCACGCAGTTCCCGCTCCAGGGCGTCATCAAGTGCTGGACCGAGGGCGTGCAGAAGATGAAGGTGGGCGGCAAGGCCAAGCTCGTGTGCCCGTCCGACATCGCCTACGGTGACCGCGGCGCCCCGCCGAACATCCCGGGCGGCGCGGCCCTGGTGTTCGAGGTGGAGCTGCTGGAGATCGTCAAGCCGCCGGAGATGCCGGCCATGGGCGGCAAGCCGCCGGCGGGCAAGCCCTCCGCGGCCGAGAAGAAGTAGTCACCCGTCGCTGAGGCAGCACGCCCGGGGGGCTGGTGAGGGATTCTCCCCTCCCAGCCCTCTTCGCGTTCCAGGAGACGCGCGCGGCGCGGTGGCGCCCGGCGCCCGCCCGCGATAGTCCCAGGGCCGCCAGCGTCCCCGCCGAGGGGGCGGGCCAACCCACGGAGGTCGACACACCATGCGCCAGGGCCTGTTGCTGATGATGGGAGCGTTGCTGCTGAGTGGCTGCGTCCAGGGCCGCGCCCGGGAGGTCCTCCGCGAGCCGTCCGCCACGGGGGCCGTGTCGGAGGAGGCCTTCAAGGCGATGCACACGCTGCGGTCGGACGCCCCGCCTTCGCTCCAGGGCGAGGAGGTGGAGGTGGCCGGCACCCAGGCCTACCTGAGCCTGCCCCAGGGCGCCCAGGGGCCGCTGCCCGCCGTCCTCGTCATCCACGAGTGGTGGGGCCTCAACCCGCACATCAAGCACTGGGCGGACCGGCTGGCGGCGGAGGGCTACGCGGCGCTGGCGGTGGACCTGTACGGCGGCAAGGTGGCCACCACGCGCGAGGAGGCGCTGGCGCTCCTGAAGGCCGTGGACCCGGCGCGCGCGCAGGAGACGCTGCGGGCCGCGCACGCCTTCCTCCAGCAGGACGCGCGGGTGCGGGCGCCGCGCACGGGCAGCATCGGCTGGTGCTTCGGCGGCGGCTGGTCGCTGCGCACGGCCATGGCCATTCCGGAACTGGACGCGGCGGTCCTCTACTACGGCAACCCGGTGACGGACGCCCGGGAGCTCGCCGCCATCCAGGCGCCGGTGCTGGGCATCTTCGGCACGAAGGACCCGTCCATTCCGCAGGCGACGGTGCAGGCGTTCCGGCAGGCCCTGGATGAGGCCGGCGTGCGGCACTACATCCTGGAGTTCGAGGCGGAGCACGCCTTCGCCAACCCGTCCGGTGAGCGCTACGACGAACAGGCCGCCGCCGGCGCCTGGCAGCAGGTGGCGGCCTTCCTGGACCAGCACCTGCGTCAGTAGGGACGCTGGCCCACGTAGTTGCCCGGCGGCGCGTAGTTGCACACCCACAGGGTCCAGGTGGGGAACCTGGACCCGAACGGTGAGTTCTCCGTGCACTCCTGGACGGCGCAGCCCAGGGCCCGCGTGTTGCGCCACACCACCTGGGTGTAGTGCCCGCAGGCCTTGCCGCTCGCGCAGGTGTTGCTGCCGTAGTCGTAGTCCGCGGCCTCGTCCATCCAGCCCTGCACCACGCCCTGGGCACCCAGGGCGCTGGACGAGGCGGCGGTCAGGTTCTCCCCCAGGCTGCCGCGGTTGGCGTTGTGCGTGAAGTCACACCGGGCGGCGTAGGCCCTGGCCGTGCGCGTCGCCGCTTCGTCCCACGTCAGGTCATCCAGCGGCGGCGAGGTCGCCACGCTCCTGCGCGCGGCGTTGTGCGCGTCCAGCATGTCGCGGTCGAACTGCGTCATGGTCAGCGGCTGGTTGTCACCGTCACCGTCACCGTCGCTGGGCGTGTCGGAGCCACAGCCGATGAGGAGCGCGGAGACGAGCAGGCCAAGAGGCCACGGGCGGCGGAGCAGGGGACGGGGCATGGCGCGGAGTATCCGCCGCGGGCGGGAGGGCCGTCACCTCCTCGCCACGCGAGTGTCGCGCGCCATGGACGCACCAGCCCCGGAGGGCACGCGCCGTCCGCGCTCAGTAGGGCCGCTGACCCTCCCAGTTGCCCGGCGGCGCGTAGTTGCACACCCAGAGCTGCCAGGTGGGGAACTGCGCGCCGAAGGGCGAGTTCTTGTTGCACATCACCGTGGCGCACCCGACGGACGCCGTCTTGCGCCACACCACCTGGGTGTAGTGCCCGCACACCTTGCCCTTCTCGCAGGTGTTGCGCCGGTAGTCGTAGTCCGCGGCCTCGTCGGCCCAGCTCTTCACCACCTGGGACGTGGTCCACGCGCCGGGCGTGGCGGCGGCCAGGTTCTCCCCGAAGTCGCCCCGGTCCGGGTTGTGCTCGAACTTGCAGGCCTTCGCCCAGGACGCGGCCTTGCGCTGGGCGGCGCTGGACCAGGCGAGCGGCGGCAGCGGGGGCTTGGGCGCGGGTCGGGCCTGGGAGCGCGCCAGGTTGTGCGCGGCCACCATGTCCCGGGCGAAGGCCCGCGCATCCGGAAGGGCGGCGCGTGGCTGCGCCTGCTGCTTCGCGGGCGCGGCGGCCTGCCTGGAGGTCACCGCCTGCCGGGTGGTGGCGGTCTGCCTCTGGCCCTGGCGGGTGCCGCCGCTTCCGCAGCCGAGCAGCGGCAGCAGCAGGAGCAGGGCGGACCAACGGGGAGCGCGCGCGAAGGAAGGCATGGGGGCGATGATGCGCCAGGACCCGCTCTCATGCATGGGAAGCGTGCGCGGCGGGAACGGCGGGCGGCGGGCCGCTCGCTCGCCTGCCCCGCCGCGCACGGGTGTGGCCGGACTACACGACGAGGCCGGGCAGCGGGCCCGTCCCGTCGTCACCGAAGGTGGTGACGTCGGGCACGCCCATGGCCTGCATCAGGTAGATGTACAGGTTGGCCAGCGGGTCCTCCTGGTAGCGGATGTGCCGGCCCGGCGTGAGCGCGCCGCCGCCCCGGCCCGCGAGGAGGATGGGCAGGTCCACGTGGTTGTGGGAGTCCCCGTCGCCGACCTCGCTGGAGAAGTAGACGATGGAGTTGTCGAGCAGCGACATGCCGTTGACCTCGATGACCGACTTCATGCGCTCCAGCAGGTACTGGAGGAGCGTCACCTCCCACCTGTCGATGGTGGCGAGCGCGTCGTAGTTGGACTGCACCTTCTGGTGGTGCGAGTACGTGTGGTGCCCGCCGCTGAGCCCCAGGAAGGGGTAGACCTTGTTCGCGCGCGCGTTGGCCAGCATGAAGGTGGCCACGCGGGTGACGTCGCACTGGAAGGCGAGGACGATGAGGTCCATCATCGCCTTCGTCTTGGCCGTCGGGTCCTCGGTCAGGATGGGCGCCGTGGCCGGCGCGCAGGTCGCGGACGGGACGGAGACGTCGTCCACCTGCTTCTCCAGCTCCCGCACGCTGGTGAAGTACTCCTCCAGCTTCTGCTGGTCGGCCGCGCCGAGCTGGCCCTGCAGCGCGTTGGCGTCGTCGCGCACCACGTCGATGATGCTCTTGCCGTACGCGCGCCGCTTCTCGATTTGCGCCTGCGTCTCCCCGGGGATGGTCCCCGCGAAGAGCCGGTCGAACGCGGCCTGGGCGTTGGTCTCCTTGGCCACCGGTGTGCGGGGGCCGGACCAGGCGATGTTGTTGGCGTACGGGCACGCGTAGCCGGAGTCGCAGTTGCCGATACCGCGGCCCGCGTCGATGCCCAGCTCCATGGAGCCGTAGCGGGTGGCCCGCATCGCCGCCATGTGGTTGGCGATGACCTGGTCCATGGAGATGCCCACGCGGATGTTGGTGCCCTCCGTCTTGAAGACCTTGGCGCAGGACAGGAACGCGCCGGTGGCGGCGGCATGGTGTCCGTCACCATCGGGAAAGGCGGGCTTGTTCGCCAGGCCGGAGACCACCAGCAGGTCGTCCTTCACCGCCGCCAGGGGCTCCAGCGTGGGTGTCAGCGCCCAGCCCGGTCCCTCGGTGGTGGGCGTCCACTTCGGCATGTGGATGCCGTTGGGCGTGTAGAAGACGGCCAGCCGCCGGGGCACGTCGCCCGGCGCGCCACGCGCGGTGCGAGGCAGCATCTGCTCCAGCAGGGGCAGGGCCATCAGCGCCCCGGAGCCCCGCAAGACGGTCCGTCGCGAAAGTTTGAATTTCTTGCTCATGGGGTCTGCGCCTCCTCCGCGCCGCGCTGTCTGAAGTGGCTGCTCGAGACGATGCTGAGGATGTAGTCGACCAGTCTTCCACCGCGGGCCTCCGCGTGGCTGGCGATGTCCACGACCGCGCAGTGGTCGGCCTCGTTCATGCCACGGCCCGTGGCATAGGTGAGCATGTGCTCGGTGATGCAGTTGGTCAGCTTCGGGTCTTGCTTCAGGTAGGTCTGCATGTCGCGGACGCCGTTGAGGATGGCGCCGTCGGGCATGTCACCCGTGGCGTCCACGGGCGCGCCGCTCACCTCCTGCATCCGCCAGCGGCCAATGGGGTCGAAGTTCTCCAGCGACAGCCCCAGTGGGTCCATCAGCCGGTGGCAGCCCTGGCACGCCGGCGCGCTGCGGTGCAGCGCCATGCGCTCCTTCATCGTCATGTCCGGAGTGATGGGCGGCGGCAGGTTCTCCACGTCCGGTGGTGGTGGCGGCGGCGCGGAGCAGAGCAGTTGCTCCAGCACCCAGACGCCGCGCTGCACCGGCGAGGTGCGGTCCGGGTTGGAGGTGACGGTGAGCAGCGAGCCCTTGCCGAAGATGCCGCTGCGCTCCGGGTGCCCCGTGAGCTCCACGCGGACATGCGTGGGGCTGCCGGGCGGGGGCAGGCCGTAGTAGGCGGCGAGCTGGTCGTTCACGTAGGTGAACGGCGCGTCGATGATGTCCTTCAGCTTGTGGTCCCCCGCGATGAACTCCGCGAAGAAGAGCTCCGTCTCCGTGCGCATGGCGGCGCGCAGCTCCTCGTTGAACGCGCCATAGAGCGTGCCGTCCGGCACCGCGGTGCCCAGCGCGCGGGTGAAGAGCCACTGGCCGGCGAAGTTCTCCACCAGCGCGCGTGCCTTCGGGTCCGCGAGCATGCGCCGTACCTGGGCCTCCACTTCCACGGGGTCGGTCAGCTTCCCTGCCTCCGCGGCGGCGAACAGCGCGTCATCCGGCATGCTGCTCCACAGGAAGTAGGAGAGCCTGCTGGCCAGCTCGTAGTTGTCGAGCGTGTACGGCTCGGTGCTTCCCGGCGGCGCGTTCTTCTCCACCCGGAAGAGGAAGTGCGGTGAGATGAGCACCGAGCGCAGGGCCAGCTTCACGCCCTCGGCGGGCGGGTCCGCGTGCTGGCTCGCCAGGGTGACGAAGCTCATCAGCTTGTCGACCTCCGCCTGCTCCACCGGACGGCGCCACGCGCGCCGGGCGAAGTCGGACAGGATTTCGTTCGCGCACGGCGCCGGGTTGGCCGGGTCCAGCGTGCACGAATTGAAGACGCCGCGCGTCCAGGCGTCCTCCACCAGCTTCTGTGCCGCGGCCGAGTACTTCTCCATCAACAGCGGCGACAGCGAGAGCACGTCGGCGATGTTGTCGAAGCCGTAGCCGTGGTCGTCGATGGGAAAGTCCTTGGCCGGCTGGGTGGTGTCTCCCAGCAGGTCCCGCACGGTGGCGTTGTATTCCGCGCGGTTGAGCCGGTGCATCGTGACGCGTCCAGGTTTCCTGGGCACGTTCTCGCACTCACCTGCCACCGGCGGCGGTGACCCCGGTGGCGGAGTTGGATCCACTGGAATCTCCTCATCGGGTTTGACCCGGGCCATCGGGTCGTCATCGGTACAGCTGGTCACCAGCAGGGCGAGAGTCGCGCCCGCAAGGAAGAGCCAGCCCCCTCTTCGTCGATGCATGGGTGTCACGTCGGCTACCCCCCTCCACACTGCCCCCTACGAAGCCGGGACAGCCGAAGCCGTAGCAAGGTGCTCTCCAGCAGGGCCCGTGGCCTGGTGGACCTCCGGGGCGTGCCAGGGGGCAGGCCGGCGTTGGCCACCCGCCAGCCACGGGGCATGGGATGGGGACGCGTGGGTAACGCGTTTCCCGGCGTGGGCAGGCCGGGCGGACGCGGGCCACGGCAGGCGAGCGGCGCCCGCGCGGTGGAGGCGCGGGCGGACGGAGTGATACGCGCGGCGCTGAAGACGCGGCGCGCGGCGCGGCGCCTGGCCCGTGTGCCGCCGTCCAGGCGCGAGCCACCCTCGTGCCAACGGGTTGACATTCCGCCAACGAATCAGCCAAACAGGCGACGGTCAGGCCGGAATGCGGCAAGCGGCTGTGGCCTAGACAAGGAGTCCTTCGTGCCGTTCGACAATTTCCACGGGAAGAATCAGGGCTGAGCCATGGCGACGGGTTTCACGACTCAGCGTGTTCTGTCGGTGCAGCACTGGTCTGACCGCCTCTTCTCCATCGTCTGCACGCGTGACAGCGGCTTCCGGTTCCAGAACGGTCAGTTCGTGATGATGGGCCTGGAGGTGGAAGGTCGTCCGCTGATGCGCGCGTACTCGATGGCGAGCGCGAACTACGACGACACGCTGGAGTTCTACTCCATCAAGCTGCCGGACGGTCCGCTCACCTCTCGCCTGCAGAAGGTCACCCCGGGCGACAACGTGCTCGTGGGCACGAAGGCGGTGGGCACGCTCACCATCGCGAACCTCCGGCCGGGCCGCCACCTGTGGATGCTGGCCACCGGCACCGGGCTCGCGCCGTTCCTCAGCATGGTGAAGGACCCGGAGACCTACGAGCGCTTCGAGCACATCACCGTGGTGCACGGCTGCCGCAACGTGTGCGACCTGTCGTTCTCGAAGTTCTTCGAGGAGCAGCTCCCGAACGACGAGTACCTGGGTGAGCTGGTGAAGGAGAAGCTGACCTATCACCCGACCGTCACGCGCGAGCCGTTCCGCAACCAGGGCCGCATCACCGACATGCTCCGCGCGAAGCCGCTCGACCCGGAGACGGACCGCGTCGTCATCTGCGGCAGCCACGAGATGATCAAGGAGACGGCGAGCCTGCTCGAGGGCTTCGGCTTCCAGGAAGGCGACTCGCACGAGCAGGGCGACTTCCTCATCGAGAAGGCCTTCGTCAGCAAGTGAGCCGCGACCCCAGGCCCGGCTTCAAGCCGGGGCCGGGGCCGCCGTGCGCGCCGCCTACTTCGAGTCCAGCCAGGCGCGGTACGCGTCGAAGCCGTACTCCCGCCCCAGGAAGTCCTTCACCAGCTCGGCCGCGGGCTTGGAGCCGCCGGGCTCCAGCACGGTGCGGCGGTACTTCATCGCCGTCTCCCGGTCCAGGAAGCCCTTCTGCTGGAACTCGGTCTCCAGGTCCTTCGCGATGACGGAGGACCAGAGGTACGTGTAGTACGCGGCCGAGTAGCCATCCAGGTGCCCGAAGGCGACCTCGAAGTGCGTGCCATGCCGGTGCTCGTGCTTGAAGGGGCTGAGCTTGTCCTGCAGCGCCACCAGGGCCTGCGTGGTGTCGAAGCCGGGCGCGCGCGAGTAGTAGTCCAGGCTCAGCGCGGACAGGAAGAGCTGGCGCCGCGCCCACAGGCCCTGGCCGAACTCCTTCGACGCGCGCAGCTTCTCCACCAGCTCCGCGGAGATGGGCTCGTTCGTCTCGTGGTGCCTGGCGAACTCCTTCAGCACCTCCGGGTTGCCGGCCCACTGCTGGAGCAGCATGGACGGCGTCTCCACGAAGTCCCACTCCACGCGCGTGCCCGCGATGCCCGCCCACTTCAAGTGGCCGCCGAAGATGGCGTGCAGCAGGTGGCCGAACTCGTGGAAGAAGGTCTCCACCTCGTCGTGCGTCATCAGCTCGCCGGGGCGCGCGAAGTTGCACACCAGCGCCGCCTCCGGGTAGCGCTTGCCGGCCTGCCCCGCGACGAGGTCGAACTGCGCCGCGTGCTTGTACTTGTCGTCACGCGGGTGCATGTCCAGGTAGATGCGGCCCAGCAGCGTGTCGCCGTCGAACACGTCATAGGTCTCCACCTCCCGCTGCCAGACCTTGGCGTCCTTCACCGGCTTGTAGGTGATGCCCCAGATGCGCGAGGTGATGTCCATCACCCCCGCCTTCACCCGGCCGTACTCGAAGAAGGGCCGCACCGCCTGCGAGTCGAAGCTGAAGCGCTCCGCGCGCAGCCGGTCCTCGTAGAAGTCGTGGTCCCAGGGCTCCAGCACCTTGGCGCCCTGGACGTCCTGCTGCTTGCGCGCCAGGAGCTGCGCGTACTCCCGCTTCGCGCGGGCCTCGGTGGCCGCGCCCAGCCGGTCGATGAAGTCCGCGGCCGCCTGCTGCGTGCGCGTCATCTTCGTCTCGGTGGTGTACGCGGCCCAGTTCGCGTAGCCCAGCAGCGTGGCCAGCTCGTGGCGCCTGGTGATGAGCAGCGACAGCACCTTGTGGTTGGCCGGGTACGCGCGCTGGCGGTAGGCGCGCCACAGCTTCTCGCGCGCCTTCGCGCTCTTCGCGTACGTCATGAAGGGGAAGTAGTCCGGGTAGTTGGTGGTGATGACCACCAGGCCGTCCGCGCCCGGCGGGTGCGCCTCGCGGTAGTCCTCCGGCAGGCCGTCCAGCTCGGCGGGCGTGAAGGTGACCTTGCGCACGTCCTCGGCGATGTTCTTGCTGAACTTCTGCCCCAGCTTGAGCAGCTCCTCGTTGAGCTCCTTCACCCTGGCGCGGGTGGCGTCGTCGCGGTCCACGCCGGCGCGGCGGAAGTCGAGCAGCGCGCGCTCCAGCCAGTACCGGGTCGCCGCGTCCGTGGCGGACAGGTCCACCGCGGCCAGCACGTCATAGACGCCGCGGTCCTGGGACAGCGCCACGTTGGCGGAGTCCACGCGCTGCTCGCACTCGCGCGCGGCGTCGCGGAAGGCCGCGTCCGGATGCACCTCGCGCGCGAGGCTGGAGCGGTTGGCCGCGGCGAACAGCGAGCCCTGGGCCTCGTCGTAGGCGGCGAGCACCGCCGGGCCGTCCTTGCGCGCGTCCAGCGCCTTGATGGCCGCCACCTGCGCGCGGGCGCGCTCCAGGTCCGCGTCACACGCGGCGGTGAAGTCAGCCAGGGTGCCGGAGAGGACGCTGGCGCCCTCGGGGGGCGGCACGGGCCTGGGCGCCTGGGCGGCGGGGGCGGGAGCCGGGGACTGCCGCGCGGCGGGCTCGGGCGCCGCAGGGGTGTGCGTGCAGCCGGCCGACGCCAGTGCCGCGGAGAGGGTGAGGGCGCTCAATCTCTTCAAGGGTGGGTTCCTCCGGAGTCCAATGGAAACGTCGGAGCGTCATGCCACATCCCGTCCGCTTCCGCTCGGCGCAAGGGATGCGGACATCCAGGCGGAGGCCCTGGCCGATGACGGACCGTGAATGCGTGGAGCTGTTGCAGTGGGCGGCGCCCCGCCTGCGCCTGCGTTGGGAGGGCTTCCGGCGCGTCCGGGGGCAGGTGTGCAAGCGCATCGGCCGCAGGCTGAAGGCGCTGGGCCTGCCAGACGCCGGGGCCTATCGCGCCCGGCTGGAGGCCGAGCCCTCGGAGTGGGACGTGCTCGACGCGCTGTGCCGCGTCACCATCTCCCGCTTCTACCGGGACGCGCGGGTCTTCGAGGTGCTGCGCCAGGACCTGCTCCCCGCCCGGCTGCAGTCCCTCCTGGCCAAGGGAGACGCGACGCTGCGGGTGTGGAGCGCGGGCTGTGCCTCGGGCGAGGAGCCCTACACGCTGTCGGTGCTCTTCCGGCTGGGGCTCCAGCCCCGCTTCCCGGGCGCGCGGTTGGCGCTGGTGGCCACCGACGCCGATGAGGGCCTGCTCGCGCGGGCGCTGCGGGGCTGCTACCCACGCGGGGCGCTGAGGGAGCTGCCTCCCGAGTGGGCGGAGCGCGCCTTCCCGGGCACGGGTGACGAGCCCTGCCTGGCGGCGGAGTACCGGGAGGGGTTGGACTTCCTCCAGCAGGACCTGCGCGCCCGGATGCCGGACGGGCCATTCCACCTGGTGCTGTGCCGCAACGTGGCCTTCACCTACTTCGCGCCGCCGCTCCAACGCGAGGTGCTGGCCCGGCTGGTGGCGCGCCTGGTCCCCGGTGGCCTGCTGGTGATTGGCGGCCATGAGTCCCTGCCCGAAGGCGACTTCGGCCTGACGCGCGCCGCGGGCCCGCTGCCTGTCTTCGCGCGGACAGACGTCTGAGACTGGAGGGCGCTTTCCACCAATCCCTCCGGTGCGAGCATCCCCTGTCGCCGGGCCGTGCTCCCTGTCAGGGGCGCAGGGCCGGCCTGCTCCTGGCCGAGGGAATCCGCTGATGCGCACGAAGCTGTGGTGGGCCGTCGTGCTGGTGGCATGTGCTTGTGGTGGCGCCGTGAAGACGGGGGACGACGTCCCGTTGAAGCAGGAGGGGCTGTCGCTCGCCGCCTCGCCGCGAGGCTCCCGCGGCAGCTTCGCGCACCAGGGGGAGCAGGTGACGTTCTCCTCGCGCCAGGTGGAGCCCGGCGTGTTCCGGGTGGAGGTCCGGCTGCGGGGCCTGACGCTCACCGGGTTGATGGAGCCGGCGAGTGGCGTGTCCACGCTGGATGGGTTCGCGGAGGCGAACGGCGCGGACGCGCAGATGGGCGCCGCGGACCGGGCGCTGCTGACCGCCCTCTACCGTGAGCTCAACGCGGCGCTCCCCGCCGGAGACGCGGCGGCGCCGGAGGCCATGTACCTGCGCCGCGCGGTGAGCGTGTGGTCCCAGTACCCGGACACCGTGGCGCTGCGGCGCGCGGTGATGGGGGAGAAGGGCCGCGGCTATACGATGTTGTGCAGCTATGCGCGCTGCAACGGCCGCGACACAGGGAGCTGCGGGGGCGTCTACAACTGGTACGCCCACGCGGCGCATGACTGCGACCGGGGCGGCTTCGACTGGCCCGGCAACCAGCAACTGGCCCAGTTGGGGGACCACTACTCGTGCAATGGGGACGAGTTCTTCCTGGCAGGGGGCACCTGGCTCTGCGGGTCCCCCGACCACTGGCACCGGCCGAAGGTGGTGGGCAACTGCTTTGGCCGCTGCGGCAGCGATTGCGGCGGGGACACCCAGTACACGGTGGATGCCACCAACCACGATAGCTGCGTGCGCAATGGCCACATCCTGGTGAGCGGCTGGTGCAACGACCAGTTCGTCGCCGCCGTGGATGACGAGCTCTTCGCTCCCAACTGCTACTGAGCCATGCCACGACGGTCCACGCCAGCGCGGTGGATGGGGTGGCTGACGCTGGCCGTGCTCGGCTGTTCCTCCGAGGCGTCGAAGACGCGGGCCGCGGAGGCGGCGGTGCGTCACTTCTTCTCGGTGTTGCCCGCGGGAGACTGCGAGGTGCTGGCGCCGCTGCTGGCCACGGGAGGAAGCGCGAAGCCCTGTGTGGAGACGGTGCGTGAGCTGCGGGGGCATGGCCTCACGTTGGTGGGGATTGTCGAATCGGCGGTGGATGGGCGCGACGCCGAGGCTGTCCTCGTGCGGGCCCGGATGGCGCATGGTGGGCGGGAGCGCCCGGCACCGTGGTTGCTACGGGTGGAGCGGCAGGGCGGTGTCTGGCGCGTGCGCTTCTGAGCGCTGGGAGAGGGGACCATGCGGATTCGTTACCGTCTGATTCTGGGGGGCGCCGGCGTGCTCGCCGGGGCCCTGAGCGCCGTGGCGCTGTGGCCCGTGCCCGTCCCCGAGCCCCTGCCAGTCACGGTGCTCGCCGAGCCGAGGGTGGCGCCTCCGCCCACGCCGCCTCCCATGGCTCGCCAGGCGGTAGCGCCCCTGCGCGACGAGCCCCAGGTCACCGTGGCGCGGATGGCGCCGGAGCGACCGGAGCCGGAGGTCTCCATGCCTCCGCCCCAGGACAACGACGACATCGAGCCCGAGGCGCCACAGACGGTTCAGTGGGAGATTGAGAAGACGGCGCGCCTGGCGGCGCTGGTGGAGCGAGACGTGGTTCGGCTGGCGCGCGAGCGCGAGGACGCCCTGGCACAGGGCGATGTCCAGCGGGGCGAGCAGCTTGACGCGCTCCTCCAGCGCAACCTGGGACAGTTGCGCGAACTGCATGAGGAGATTCGCAAGCGGGTCGCGATGGTGAATGGCGTCTCCCCCACGGATTGAGGCGGGCCATACCGGCCGCGCGGAGGCCCGTCTCCGGCTCCGAAGGGGCCTCGGGCCCTGCGCCGTCAACGCACGCGTGGCGGCGGGGCTGCGGAGGCCGCGGAGCGCCGCCCTCCCCGCGAGGCCGGACGCCGAGTCGTCACGGGCGGCGCCGGGTTCGGGTCGAGGTGGGCGGGCGGCGTCACCCCAGCGCGCGGCTCGGAGGCGCTGAGCGACGGAGTCGACGCCAGGGGCGAACCCTCCGCGGCGTTCCGTCCATGGGCTGGACGCGCGACCGGCAGAGCGGCACGAGAAGCGACAGCAGGCGCTGCGCGAGTGCCAGGTCGGCAGGAAGGAGGCGCGACAGCAGCGGTCGGGCGGGCTCACCAGGCTCCGGGTCCAACTGTTCGACGGGCCCCTCCGCACCCGTGACGCGCCGACCTCCGTGCCTACGCCACGCGCGGGCTACCGCGTCTCATTCCTCGTGGGTCGGGGGCCAGCCCGGTGGATGCTGTTCGGAAATGTCGGGGGTTTTGTGCGGCGCGAATGTCCCGACATTTCCGAACAGCAAGCTCCCACGGTGCGCCCAGGCCCTCGGGGCGCCGCGCCTCACGGCGCAGCTCAACAGGGCTGAGCGATGGCGTCGCCGCGGTGGGCGGCCCCTCCGGCTGCATCGCACGGAGCAATGGCCGACAGGGCGGGCGTGATGCCCTGGTGTAGCCCGGCGCGGGTGCGCAGCCGCCCCTTGCCAGGCTGCGATGAAGCGCTCGCGCGGTGAGGGACTGGGCATGGCCGGCAGTCCCTCCTCCCTCGACGGCCTCCGCCTGCGCGCTTCATCCGCGCGCCGCGCTCAGGTGCGGATGCGGGTCTTCCGCGCGCCCGTGCGTTTGTAGACCTTGCCCGCCTTCAGCGGGGTGGTGTCGCCCCGGCCCGTGGTCTTCTTGGGCCGTCCTTCCTTGCGGTAGGCCGCCGCGGCCGCGGACGGCAGCGTCTTCCGCCGCGAGGTGCTGCTCTGGCCCGGCTCCGGCTCTGGCAGCTTGCGGCTCTTCGCGGTGAGGCCCGTTCCCGGGGCATGGCGCGGGCTGACGTTGCGGTCCGCGAAGGCTTGTTTGCCCAGGGCCCGCCTGCCGCTCTTCTTCGCCCGGTGCGCGCTGTCCGTGCCGGCGCGGTGCACGTCCGTGGGCTTGAGCTCCAGCGTCGTTCCCTGCCGCTTCGCGCGCTTCACGCGCTCCGTCTGACTCTTCTCTGGCATGCATCCTCCCAGCGACACAGGTAGGAATGCTGGCAGGCCGATGCCAGGGAGCGGCGGGGCAGACGGGCACCGGTGCCCCAGGTCCTCCCTGGGGTGGCATTCCCGGACGGTTGCGAGGGAAGGGCCCCCGGTGCTCCGATGCCGGCACCATGCGCGACCGCGGCCCTGCCACGTTCCTGGCCGATGTGTTCACCCCGTTGGAGGTGGGCGAGTACCGCATCGTCTGTCCGGGCTGTGGGCATGCCGTCCCCGTGGAGGCCGAAGCGCGTTGCGTGAAGTGCGGCGCGGGCCTGGAGGCGGCCCTGAGCGCAGCGCGTGGGCCGCCGCCGCCGTTGCCACCGCGCCGCCTGACGCGGGCGCAGCGCGCGGCCGTGTTGTGTCCCCAGCGGCGCAAGCCCTACGTCTGGGGCACGTTGGCGCTCTGCGCGGGGCTGATGATGCTCCCGGTGGCGCTGGCCTTCGTGTGGCCCTTGCTGTTGCAGTCCCTCCTCTTCATGGGGATGGGGGTGTTGTTCCGGCGCACGAGCTGGCCGGTGGCGTTGCGGCGTGCGCAGCGGCGCCGGTTGAAGGCCCTGGTCTGGGGGCTGCCCGCCACGGCTGAAATCACGCGGGTGGAGCGTCAAACGGTGCCTTCGCTCCATGCTGGAGCGGTGGTGCGGCTCGACTACGCCTTCACGGTGCATGGTCAGCGCATCGAGGGGAGCATGCCTTCGCCGCACGCGGCGGACCTGTTGCGCCGCCCGGGCGAGCGGGTGTGGGCCGTCTACGTGGCGGAGGACCCGGGCTCCAACGCGCTGTGGCCACCGGGGCCTTGAATGAGCACGGCCCCTGTCCGGGAGGTGCCGGGCAGGGGCCGCGTCACGAAGCGAGGCTGCTATCCGCCGTGAAGGGGCAGGCGCTTCTTGGGCCCACCGGTGTGCTTCACGTTCATCTCACTGGGGGTCTTCTTGCGGCCCTTGAGCGTCGTCGCGCGGCGCCGATGGCTCTTGGGCTCATGCGCCTCGGCGGCGGGGCCCAGCGTCACGCGCTCCAGCGTCTTCTGCCGCCGCAGCGCGGCCGCGTCATCCCGGGCCAGCGTCTTGCGTCCCTTGCTGGCCTGCACGCTCGGCTGGGCTCCGTGTGCGTCGACCCGCCGCCTGTTCTTGATGCCTGCCACTTTCGTCCGAACGGCCATGTTGCCTCCCTCCGGGTGAGGTAAGGACGGCGCCCCGGCTTTTCCATCCCCCTCCGGGGGACAGCGGAGGTCATTGCTTCCCTGCTCGCCGGGAGGAAGAGATGCCGCGCCCTGTCTCCCCGTCACGCACGGAGGACGCCGTCATTCTTTCCTTGTCCAATACCCCCCAGGGGTATACATCCGCCCAGGCAGGATACTCCCACCCAGTATGCCGTCACCGCCATGCCCCACTCGCCGGAAGAGAAGAAGAAGGCGCTGCTTCGCGTCCGCCGTATCCGCGGCCAGACAGAAGCCCTGGAGCGTGCGTTGGAGGCGGGGGCCGAATGCGGCACGGTCCTCCAGCAGCTCGCCGCCATCCGAGGCGCCATCAACGGGCTGATGTCCGAGGTGTTGGAGTCACACATCCGGGAGGAGTTCGGCCCGGCGTCCGACGAGGACCCACGCCATGCCCGGCGGGTGCGGGACATGACGGCGCTGGTGCGCACCTATCTCAAGTGAGCGGGAGTCCCTGCTTTCATCCCCTAGCCCCAGGAGCATCCTCATGAAGTCCCGTGCCGCTGTCGCCTTTGAAGCCGGAAAGCCCTTGAGCATCGTCGAGCTCGACGTCGCGCCTCCGCGGAAGGGCGAGGTCCTGGTCCGCATCACCCACACGGGCGTCTGTCACACCGACGCCTTCACCCTCTCCGGGGAGGACCCGGAAGGGCTCTTCCCCGTGGTGCTCGGCCACGAGGGGGCCGGCATCGTGGAGGCGGTGGGCGAGGGCGTGACGTCCGTCAAGCCGGGCGACCACGTCATCCCGCTCTACACGGCGGAGTGCGGCCAGTGTCTGTTCTGCAAGTCAGGAAAGACGAACCTGTGCGTGGCGGTGCGTGCCACCCAGGGCAAGGGTGTGATGCCGGACGGCACCACGCGCTTCTCGTACAACGGCCAGCCCGTCTACCACTACATGGGGTGCTCCACCTTCAGCGAGTACACCGTGGTGGCGGAGGTGTCGCTGGCGCGCATCAACCCGAACGCCAACCCCGAGCAGGTCTGCCTGCTGGGCTGCGGCGTGACGACGGGCCTGGGCGCGGTGAAGAACACGGCCCGCGTGCAGGAAGGGGACTCGGTGGCGGTGTTCGGTCTGGGCGGCATCGGCCTGGCGGTCATCCAGGGCGCCCAGATGGCGAAGGCCGGCCGCATCATCGCCATCGACACGAACCCCGCCAAGTTCGAGCTGGCGAAGGCCTTTGGCGCCACCGACTTCGTCAACCCCAAGGAGCATGAGCGCCCCATCCAGCAGGTCATCGTGGAGATGACGGGCTGGGGCGTGGACCACTCCTTCGAGTGCATCGGCAACGTGGGCGTGATGCGCGCCGCGCTCGAGTGCGCGCACCGGGGCTGGGGCCAGTCCATCATCATCGGCGTGGCCGGCGCGGGGCAGGAGATCTCCACCCGTCCGTTCCAGCTCGTCACGGGCCGGACCTGGAAGGGCACCGCCTTTGGTGGCGTGAAGGGCCGCTCGGAGCTCCCCGGCATGGTGGAGGACGCGATGTCCGGGAAGATTCAGCTCGCGCCGTTCGTGACGCACACGCGTCCGCTGACCGACATCAACGAGGCCTTCGACCTGATGCACGAGGGCAAGTCCATCCGCACCGTGGTCCGGTACTGAGCATGGAACGCATCGAACACCACGCGAGTTTTGGCGGCCGGCAGGAGGTGTGGAAGCACACCTCCGCCGCGCTGGGCGGCGAGACGCGGTTCGGCATCTACCTGCCGGAGGCCGCGCTGCGCGGCGAGCGCTGCCCGGTGCTCTACTGGCTCTCCGGCCTGACCTGCACCGAGCAGAACTTCATCACCAAGGCGGGCGCGCAGGAGCACGCGGCGCGCCACGGCTTCATCGTCGTCGCGCCGGACACCAGCCCTCGCGGCGACGCGGTGGCCAATGACGCCGCCTACGACTTGGGGCAGGGGGCGGGCTTCTATCTGGACGCCACGCAGGCCCCCTGGGCGCCGCACTTCCGCATGCAGGAGTACGTGGCCCGGGAGCTCCCCGCGCTGGTGGAGCAGCACTTCCCGGCCACGGACGCGCGAGGCCTCTTCGGCCATTCCATGGGCGGCCACGGCGCGCTCGTCACCGCCCTGCGCCACCCGGGCCGCTACCGCAGCGTGTCCGCCTTCTCCCCCATCGTGGCCCCCTCACAGGTGCCGTGGGGCCAGAAGGCCTTCGCCGCCTACCTGGGCGACGACCGGGGCGCGTGGGCGGCCTGGGACGCCGTGGAGCTGGTGAAGACGGCGAAGGAGCGCCTGCCGCTCCTGGTGGACCAGGGCGAGGCCGACGAGTTCCTCGCCACCCAGTTGCGCCCGGAGTTGCTGGCCGCCGCTTGCGAGGCCGTGGGCCACCCGCTCACGCTGCGGCGGCACGCGGGGTACGACCACAGCTACTACTTCATCGCCACGTTCCTCGCGGACCACTTCGCCCACCACGCCAAGGCCCTGGGCGGTTGACGGTCCTCCCGGGTGCAGGTCAGCCCCGACGTCGCATGGGTCGGGGCTGGCCGCGTCTCAGCGGGACTGCGTCGACGAGCCCTTGCCACGCCGGGGCGGGCGGGTGCTGGTGGTGCTCTCCGGCGGGAAGAGCCAGCCGTCGGTGCCGCTCGGGGCGGTGTTGTGGGTGCGCGACGTCTCCGAGGGCTCCAGGTGCAGGCCCCGGCAGCCGCGGCACCAGGACTGGGGCCGGCGCTCGCCGCGCATGATGCGGTAGCCGAAGTCCTGCGCCGTGGGGCCCTTGTGGCCGCAGCGGGGGCAGGTGCTCAGGTACGTGACGCCCGTCTCCTTCGCCTTCTGCTTGCCATGCTCCACCACCAGCGCCAGCGCCGCGGCGAAGCCCACCCGCCGCTCCGAGGCGACGTGGAAGCGCCGGGCGCGCTTGCGGCCCTTGCCGCCCAGCACCGGCACCAGGTCCATGCCCCCAAGCAGGTTGCGCTGCTCGAGGACGCGCGTCGAAGAGCTGTTCGTGGTCGAGTGGCTCACAGGAGCAACTCATACCGGGGCGGTCTGACATGCCCCGTGGAGGGGGATGCCTGCCTGCCCTCTCCTCGGAGGGGCACTGAACGAAAGTTCAATGAGTCCGAGGATTTACGCATCCACCCCTATTGGTAGGACGCGGACAGCGCAGAGAGGCCCACACGCCGCCGCGTCCCCCGGGCCGGCGGCTACTCCCCGCCGTCCGCGCCGGACGCGCCGCCAGCGCCGGCCTCGTTGGCGCCGAAGACGGGCGTGCCGCCGGGCAGGCTGGGGTCATGCGGGAGGCTGCCGCGCGGGCTGCGCAGGTAGACGAAGGGCGTGGCGAACAGGAAGTTGGACACGCGCGACGTGTAGATGTCCGCGTAGCGCTCCACCTGCCGGGCCAGGTGGCTCTTGTCGTTGCCCGCGCGCGTGAGCAGGCCCCAGATGGGGTTGGACAGCTCGGTGGCCGCGCGCGCCAGGGGGCCCAGCTCCGCGTCCAGGGCCTCCAGCTCGGTGCGCAGCGTGGCCTGCCGGGCCACCAGCTCCGCCTCCGTCGGCGCCTCCGTGCGCGGGCCGTACTGGAAGCGCCGCCGCTGCAGCTCCAGGCGAATCTGGCGGCTCTCCGCCTCCAGCCGCTCCTTCACCACCATGCGCTCGGCCAGCCGGGCCTCGGTGGCGCGGAACGAGGCGATGGAGCGCACCTCGTCCTCCAGCTCGCGCAGGATGAGCGCCGTGCGCCAGCGCAGCACGTTCTTCGTCACGTGGACGTCGCCGAACATGTGGTCGCCCACGTAGAGAATCTGGTCGCCGCTCATGCCCAGGTGGCGCTCCAGCTCCACCGCGCTGCCGCCGAAGTACGGCGTGCCGGGCTTGAAGGGCCCGGAGTGCGGCCGCAGCAGCGCCTCGCCGCTGGACTCCACCACCTCGAAGAGCGACGAGCGCGTGGTGAAGAACTCCGGCTTGCGCGCGGAGACAATCACCACGTCGAAGAGCTGCCGCCACGTCATGCCCTCCGGCAGGTGCCGGTCGAAGGCGAAGTGCATCATGGGCTCGGTGTAGGCCCACTCGCTGTTGGTGATGAGCAGCAGCTTCTTGCCGGCGTTGCGCTGGTCCAGCAGCGCCAGCGGCGTCTCCGGGTCGTCGATGACGTAGCGCTCCGGGTCGGCGATGATTTCCGCCTTCAGCTTCCCCTGCATGTGCGTGGCGTCCAGGTTCTTCCGCACGTGCTCGTAGAGGTCCGAGTAGCCCATGGGCCCCGGGAGCTGGCCGGCGTCCAGCCGGTCCACGAGCTGCGCGTAGATGCACGCCTCCGACAGCGAGAAGAGCGTGTTGAGGAACACCCAGCGCCGCTCGTGCAGGTCGATGATGGTGCGCGCGTACTCGTCGCGCTGGGCCTCGAAGCTCATGGCCTGCGTGCCGTGCAGCGCCTTCTTCACGAAGCCGAAGCGGTTGGCCTTGAGGAGGTTGCCCTTCTCCGTGTCGATGATGAGGCCGCGCATCGACAGCTCGGGGTCGAAGGACAGGTCCGCCACCGGCCAGCCCTGCTCCACCAGCCTGTCCCGGATGTGCTCGTAGGCGCGGCGCTCCCACGCCTCCACGTGGTAGTGGATGAGCGTGTAATCCATGTCGTAACCCACCGCCTTGATGGCGCGCAGGTTGAGGGTGCGGTTGCAGAACAGTCCGCGCTCGGGCGGGGGACCAGGAATGAACGGGCTCATGGCCCCCCTGGCTTGCCCCGGAGCGCGCGAAAAGTCACTGCTTTCGTCAGGGCCCGTCCGCTGGACGGCACAAGTCCAGCGGCGCCCCGGGCCGGCTCAGCCCTGCTTCGCCAGCGCCGCGTCAATGGCCGACAGCAGGCGCGGGTCGTCCGCGGCCACGTCCGGCGCGAAGCGGGCGGCGACGCGGCCGTCCCGTCCAATGAGGAACTTCTCGAAGTTCCACTGCACCTCCGGCACGGGGTTGGCGGTGATGCCGTAGCCCTGGAGCCGGCTGCGCATGGGGCCTTCTCCCACGGCGTCCGGGATGGCGCCCGTCAGCGCGTGGTAGAGCGGGTGCTTGTCCGCGCCCACCACCGAAATCTTGGAGAACAGCGGGAACTTCACGTCGTAGGTCAGCGTGCAGAACTGCTTGATCTCCTCTTCGCTGCCCGGCTCCTGACCCATGAAGTCGTTGGCGGGAAAGCCCAGCACCTCGAGGCCCTCGGCGCGCTTGCGCTCGTAGAGCTTCTCCAGGCCTTCGTACTGCGGCGTCAGGCCGCACTTGGAGGCCACGTTGACCACCAGCAGCACCTTGCCCTTGAACTGGCCCAGCGTCTGAGGGGCACCGTCAATGGACTTGAGAGGGATGTCGTAGAGGTTCTGGTTCATGCCGGGGAGGATACAAAATCCAGAAATGAAGACTATCCATGGGCCGACAAGAGGTAGGTTCCGCCGCCTCTTTCAAACCTTTCCTCTCTGGAGGTCTGCCCATGACGTGGACGATTCGCAGCCTGCTCCTTGGTGTCTTCCTGCTGTCCGGCTGCAAGCACACGGGCGGCGGCGACGTCACCCCCACCCCGACGCAGCCGCAGGCCTGTGACGCGCAGCAGGCGCAAATCTCCCGCGAGGCGGACGCGCGCGCCGCGCCGTGGAGCGTGGAGCAGCACCTGGCGCAGAACTTCCCCAGCAAGAAGGTGTCGTGGCTGATGACGGACGCCGCGTACCAGAACTTCGTGGTGAAGCCGAACGCGCGGAACTTTGGCCGCTGCAATGACAGCGGCTGCTACCTGTTCGCGGCGCCGTCGGAGAAGATCCAGGCGGCCGTGGAGCAGTCCATGGTGAACGGCGCGCATGACCCGGCGGTGATTGGCCAGGCGCTGGGGCTGCCGGCGAAGAACTTCGAGGGCCCGCTGCGGATGATGACGCTGGACCTGGCGGCCTCCGGCGTGTGCGTGCGCCTGCCCGTGGACAGCGACCCGGGCGTGTGGCCGTGCACCAGCGAGGAGGACAAGGACTGCTTCAAGTTCGGCGGCTACACCTCCGGCGGCGTGCCGGAGCTGATGGTCATCGACGCGCCCGTCTCGCAGGCGGTGGTGACGGAGATTCCGTGAGCGAGGAGCAGGTCCTCATCCAGAGTCCGTTGATGTACCGGCTGGCGCGCTCGGCGGAGGGGACGCTCTTCCTTGACGTGGTGGTGGGCGGCATCGCCCAGTTCACGGTGCGGGTGGTCCTCACCGCGCAGGAAGCCGAGGCCTACGCGCGGCTGGGCCGCCCCTACGCGGACCGCCTGGCGATGGACGTCATGGCCAGCCCGGCGTTCGGTGGGCGGGCCGTCCGCGTGCCGTAGGCCTGCCGCCCCGGGCCACCTGGGAAGGTGGCTCGGGGGCGGTGCGGGCGGGGGCCCGTTGGGCTTTCGTGAATGCGCCGCCGGGCCCGGGTGTCGGATGCTGACGCGCCGTCACATCCGGCCCGAGCCGCGAAGGAAGCCTGCATGAAGATGCTGTGGAGTGGGGCCGCCCTGGCCACCTGTGCGTTGACGCTCGCCGCCGGGACTGCCCGCGCGGAAGAGGCGTGGAAGACGGTGGCGGAGAAGCCCTACGTGGTGAAGGTCCGCTCCCGCCCGGGCTCCGGGGCCAAGGACGTCTGGGCGGAGGGCGAGCTGGCCGCGAGCGCCGCGGACGTGCAGGCCGTGCTGCGGGACGTGGCGTCCTACCGGCACTGGATGCCGTACGTGAAGGAGTCCCGCATCCTCAAGGACCTGCCGGACGAGGGCCAGCTCACGTACACCCGGCTGGACCTGCCGGTGGTGTCCGCGCGTGACTACATCTGCAACGTGGTGCTGGAGTCCAAGCTGGCGGAGGACGGCTCGGGTGTGTTCGCGCAGCGGTGGCGCGCGGAGCCGGACGCCATCCCCCAGCGGCGCAGGACGGTGCGCATCCGGCTCAACGAAGGGAGCTGGCGCGTGGAGCCCCGGGGCGAGGGGAAGTCCCACGCGGTGTACCGCTTCACGGTGGACCCGGCCGGCTCCATCCCCGGCTTCCTGGCGCGCATGGGCCAGAAGGACGCGGTGGAGGACACCTTCCGCGCGGTGGAGAAGCGCGCCCGGGCGCGGGCCGAATCGCGCGCGCGGGCGGAGTGACGCGGGACACGCCGCAACCCATGCAGGGCGCCGCCCGGGGAGCGCAAGGCTTGCGCGCTTCCTGGGCCGTGGTGCCTTGAACCGCAAGGCACGCTTCCTGAAAGCATTATCTCCCCACGGGGCCGCCGGTCCGCGGTGGCTGCCGTGGGAGATGAACATGGAGCTGTTGGCTCGGGAGGCCCAGGAAGCCTTGCGGCAACGCAGCCACCGGCTGCGCGCCCGGGCCTCCTCGGGGGTGGAGGGCCTGTCCTTCACCCAGGCGGAGGAGCAGGAGCTGCGGGACATCGAGGACGCGCTGGCGCGCATCGCCCACGGGGAGTTCGGCCGGTGCGCGCGGTGTGGCGGCGCCATGGGCCGGCACCGGCTGCGCGCCGTCCCGGAGGCCCGGCACTGCCTGACGTGCGCCGCCCTGGCGCGCTGAAGGCCCGGCCACCTGCCGGGCGGGCGGCGTCACCTGGCGGGCAATCGCGCGGGCCGCCTCGGGAAAGAAGCCGTGCACGGGTGCGTGTCTAGAGGTATAGACACGCCCGTCATGTGTCCCATGGTGAAGACCGAAGACCTGATTGACGCTCAGGCGGTGGCCGGGTTGCTGCGCCTGCGCCACGCCAACAGCGTCAGCACCTACCTGCGCCGCTATCCCGACATGCCCCGGCCCGTCCTGGACCTGGGCACGGGGCGGCCCCGGCTTTGGCTTCGTCCCCAGGTGGTGCGCTGGATGCGCGCCCGCAAGTCCGAGCAACTCCACGCAGAAGGTGAGTCATGACTACCGCCGCTCCTCCTCGTACCCCGCCCGCCGTGCTTCCGGGCCCCAATGACGCCTGCTGGTGTGGCAGCGGCACCAAGTACAAGAAGTGCCACCGCGGCGCGGACGCCGCCGAGGCGCGCAAGAAGGGGCCGGACGCCGGCGCTCGCAAGGGCATCCGTCCGGGCGTCATCAGCCCCCGCCGCGAGGTGCCCCTTCACATCCCCCGGCCTGACTACGCGCTGACGGGCCGGCCGTCGCGCAAGGACCCGGGCTCGGACATCAAGACGCCGGACGTCATCGCCCGCATGCGCAAGGCGTGCAAGGCCGCCGCCGAGGTGCTCCAGGAGGTGTCCTCGCACGTGCGTCCGGGCATCACCACGGACGAGCTGGATGCGATTACCCACGAGGCCTACATCAAGCGCGGCGGCTACCCGAGCACGCTGAACTACCACCGCTATCCGAAGTCGCTCTGCACCTCCGTCAACGAGGTCATCTGCCACGGCATCCCGGACAGCCGGCCGCTGGAGGATGGCGACATCGTCAACCTGGACGTCACCATCTTCCTGGATGGCGTGCACGGTGACTGCTCGGCGACGCTCTTCGTGGGCAACGTGGACGAGGAGAGCCAGCGCCTGGTGCGGGTGACGCGCGAGTGCCTGGAGTTGGGCATCGCCGCGGTGAAGCCGGGCCGGCCCATCAGCGACATCGGCCGCGCCATCGAGACGCATGCCACGCAGAACGGCATGAGCGTGGTGCGCGCGTACTGTGGCCACGGCATCGGCGAGACGTTCCACACCGCGCTCCAGATTCCGCACTACTACGAGCCGGAGGCCGACACCGTCATCCAGCCCGGCATGATCTTCACCGTCGAGCCGATGATCAACCTGGGCGGCTGGGGTCACCGCACCTGGGATGACGAGTGGACCGCCGTCACCGCCGACGGCAGCCGCAGCGCCCAGTTCGAGCACACCCTGCTCGTCACCGAGCAGGGCGCGGAAATCCTCACCGTGGCGTGAGCCCGTGGACGCGCGCGGCCGGGAGGCTTCCGGCCGCGCGCTCCGGGGTCATCCTCGAGAGTCAGGCTGGTAGCGCGCCAGGAAGACCTTGAAGTGGAGTGAGATGAAGAGGGTGCGGGGCTCCACCAGGTTCGCGCGCGCGAACATGTCGAACAGCGCGGCGTCGGACGGGATGGGCTTCAGCGTGGGGAGCATCTGGCGCCGCCGCTCCAGCGCCTCCGCGGAGACGCCCAGGGCCTTCAGCCGGTGGAACTCGATGTCCGTCAGCACGGGGTCGATGCCGACGCGGCACCCCAGGACGAGCGGCGCCCCCGGCTTGAGGCGCCGTGTCACCTCCCGCAGCAGCTCCAGTCGCGCCTCCTCTCCCTCGACGTGGTGGAGGACGCCCATGAGCTGCGCGCCGTCGAACGGGGCGCTGGCGGGCAGGGTGCGCAGCTCGCCGTGGTGCAGGTGGGTGCGCGAGAGGAGCCCTTCGTCCTCCAGCCGCTTGCGGGCGACGGCGAGCATGGGCTCCGAGGGCTCCACGCCCGTGAAGCGCCAGCCCGGCACGCCGAAGCGGTTGTAGGGCACCAGCTCCGCGCCCGTGCCCACGCCCACGAACAGCAGTGACGCCGCGTCCTGCCCGTCGAGCCGGGCCGTGAGGGCGCTGGTGCCGAGCTCGTAGATGGCCGGCGCGCCCGCGAGGTTGAGGGAGGCCTGGGCGTCGTAGTGGGGCGCGCGGTCGGCGCCAAAGCCCACCGGGACGTGGTGGTGGGCGGAGTGTTCATGCGTCATGACGGGACCTCGGGTGGAAGCAGATGGAGCCCAAGGATGCGCCGTGGCCCTGGCGCGCGGCAGAGCGGGGATTCAGGTGAAATCGGCGCAAGAGCCCGCCAGGCCGCCCGCTCCTCGATTGTCAGGCCCCTCCGTATCGTCGACTATTGAAGCGTTTCTCCCAGGCACTGACACATATGCCCACGCTCATCCGCCGGCTCTTCACCGCGCTCAACCAGGAGCGAAGCAAGTCCGGCTTCGTTCCCCTCTCGGATGACCTGGCGCCAGGCGTCAGTGACATCGCCTTCCGGCTGACCGGGGATGAGGTCCTGGCCATCCAGAACGCCCGGGTGGAGCTGCCCTACCTGCAGCTCTCCCGGATGAAGTTGAGCAGCATGTCCCAGCCCAAGCGCGTCTCCGGCAGGTACGTGAAGCAGCAGCGCAAGATGCTGGGGTCGGTCGCCATCGTGCTGGGGGCGCTCAGCCCCGACAGTCACCCGGACGCGGACTTCGAGCCCCTGCTCCCGCTGCTCGCGAAGGAGGATGTCCGGGCAGACGGCCTTCGCGTCCGCTTGCGCTCCAAGGGGGTGAAGGAGGGCGTCGTCCTCGACCGCTCGTTCTACAGCAAGTTGACGAGCTTGATGACGGTGCGCGGGCAACTGCGGAACGGTGATGAGGTGCAGGCGTCCTTCTGGCCGGAGAAGGGCGAGCTGCAGCACCTCATCACCGTGCGCTCACGCCAGACCTTCGACTCGATGGTGCTCCAGGAGGCCTATCACACGGGGCTCGGCCACCTTCATTTCGGCAAGCCCCTCATCATCCACGCCTCTTCGAGCTTTCCGGCCAGCACCGGGACCATGGGCATCAACAGCGGCTCCTGGGTCTATTTCCCTTTCAGCTTCGGACCGAACCTGTCGCGCGCGGTGCGGCACGGCACGCCGTTGGTGCTCCAGGGGCAGTTGCACGGGAGGCACGCCGTCCGGCTCACGTCGCCTTCCTTCACGCTCGCGTTTCCGGACATCACCCTGCGCGACCTCCACCTGGAGGTGCGGGTCGCTCCCAATGAGGAGGGGGCCCGCGAGGCGGAGGCCCGTCTGCTGGGCAGCTACGCGCACGCGCAGTTCCTGGGCACGCGCTACGACGACGCGGTGCCGCTCTGGTCCGACCTTCCTCCAGACCCGGGTGTCCTCTGCTGGAATTCGGGGTGGCCCCCCGCGCTCGATGAGAAGGATGACTTCACGGGGGCCGCCAGCCAGTGGCCGCCCATTGGCGTGGACAGCCTGCCCGTCCTGTTCGGGGGACTGCGGCCCACGCAGCGCATCCCCAGGCTGAAGCCCGTGCTGGACGCGGCGGTGAACCTCCGGCTCGCGGAGTTGCACGTCGGCATCGACCTGCCGACCCAGGCGGTGAGTGATGTGGTGGTGACGCTCTTCTCGGAGGGGCTCGAGGTGCAGGCGCCGCCCATCCTGCTGAGCCCCGTCGTCTTCCGGTTCGTCGTCGGCCAGCCCCATGACCCGGCGGCGCGGTTCCTGAAAGTCACCACCGTCGCCCGGACCACGCTGGACGGGGTCGCGTTCGAGGGAGGCTTCCGCGCGCCCCGCTGCGAGCTGCGGCTGACGCCTGTCTCCGAGTCCGTCTCCCTGGAGGACTGCGTCCAGGCGCTGAGGCTCCACGGGCACGAGTCCTTCGGGTGGCGGGAGCCTCCCTCGGGGTTCTCGCTCAACGTGGATGTCTACGAGGGGACCTGGAAGTTCATCGCCAGCAACGACGTGGGGCAGCAGTTCGTCTGGTCGTCATCTTGAGCCGCCGTCCCCGGCACCCGGAGTCCGCCTGAAATGCCCGTGCGCATCCTGAGCTGGAACATCTTCAACTTCGCCAAATCCCTCTGGAGCAAGGCCGAGGAGACGACCCGGGTCCTGGAGCTGCTTCATCCGGCCGGGAACGACCCCGCCTACGACGTGTTCGTCATCATCGAGCCCGTCTGCAAGCGCGCGCCCGTGGGGGATGTGGCGGAAGGCTCGGGGCCGGATGGCGCGGTCCAACTGCTCGCCAAGCTGCGGGCACGCCACAACGGCCGCTTCTGGCGCGCCATCACCCCCCTCTGCATCTACGCCAAGCAGCGGAAGGGGAAGGGCGAGGCTGTCTGCGTGCTCTACAACTCGCGCACCGTGGCCTTCGTGGGACCGGACACGCGGGTGCCAGGGGGCGATGAATGGGAGACCCTCACCGCCCGAGAGGGCACGCTCCATTGGGTGGACCAGACCACCCTCCCGCACTCGTTGGTGGAGGGCGAGCTCCACCAGGGACGAGGCGCGGTGGCTTCCTTTGGCATCGACCCCAAGTCCTCCTGCATCGAGCCCGCCACGCCGCACCTCTACTGGATGGACCACCGCGCGCAAGGCCTCTCCCGGTGCGACCTCGACGGGGCCAACGTCACGCAGGTGCTCTCCTGCCTGTCGGCGAGGAGTCCGTCCCAGTGCGTCCCGGCCCCGGGGGTGGGCGAGGTGTACTGGGTCGACGCGAGCACGCACGCCATCTGGTCGACCGCGGCTCCGTCGGGCGCCTCCACCTTGCGTGTGGCCGGTGCCGCGGCCGGCCAGCCCGTGGACCTGCGCGTGGCCGGCGGACAGCTCTTCTGGATTGAGGGGGCCAGCGGGAGCATCCGGAGGGCGGACCTGGACGGTCAGAACGTCACGGACGTGGTGTCCGCCATGGGGGCAGGAGGGCCCAGGGACCTCACGGTCATCGGCGGCAACCTGGCCTGGGTGGCCACCGCGACGCAGTCCATCCGCGCCCTGGATACCGTCAGCATGACCGTTCAGGACCTGGTGCTGACGGCGGTGGCGGGGACCCCGCGCTCGCTGGGGGCGCACCTGCACATGCTCTACTGGGTGGACGGCGCGAGCGGCGAGATTCGCGGCTACGACGTGAGCAGCAGCACCGCGGCGACGGTCGTCGCGACCGCGGGGGGGCCCGCCGGACTGCTCGTGGCGCCCAGCGGCCTCTACTGGGACGACGGCAACGACATCCATCGCGCGAACCTGGATGGGAGCCATCCTGGAAGCATCATCGCGGTGGGCGGCGCGCCTCGGGGACTGCACGAGGGCAATGGGGTGCTCTACTGGGTCAACCCGGCCAACGACATCTACCGGGCGAACCCGGATGGAACGGGCCAGGCGCTGTGTGTCGCGGCCGCTGACGCGGGCCAGCCCCGGTGGCTTGGGACGGACAACGCCCGGCTCTACTGGGTGGATGCGGGGACGGCGCGCACGGTGCGGCACGCGAACCTGGACGGGAGCCACCCGGACGCGCTGCCCGCGATAGGCGGCGCCGTGTGCGCGCACTCCACGAACGGGCTGTTCTGGGTGGACGGCATGACGGGCGCCATCTGGAGCTCCGCGCTCGATGGCACCGGCGCCACCCTTCGCGTGAGCGCGGCCGATGCGGGAGCGCCCGTCGCGCTCGCGGTTTCAGACACCGACCTCTACTGGGCGGACGCTTCGCGCCAGGAGCTTCGAGCCGCGCCGCTCGCGACCTACGTGGCGGCCACGTGCGTGGCCAGTGCCGACGCGGGGCAGCCCACGAGCCTCGCCGTCTCCAACCGCTCCGACAAGCTCTATTGGGTCGACGGCGCCACCCACACCATCCGTCAGGCGGAGCTCGATGGCTCGACTCCCGAAGACTTCGTTGAGGCCGCCGCGGCGGGACAGCCGACCTGCCTCACGGTGGGCCATGACCATGACTTCGTGAGCTGGGTCGACTCCGCCAGCAATGAGCTGCGCTGGACTCCGACCGGGGATGGTGATGCCGTGCAGGTCCTGGTCGCGGGTGCGCAGGCGGGCATGCCCGGTCCGCACCGCGTGGCGCCTGGTGACAGCTACGACCCCCAGCTGCTGACGAATGTCCTGGGCGGTGCCTTGAACTGGCGCATCCTCAATGAGCGCGAGAGCTGTCCCTTCCTCGTCCAGTTCAAGGACCTCTCCAGCGGGCACCTGTTCAATCTGGTGGCGCAGCACGCGCCCTCGCCCACGTACGGCGGCACGAATCTCAACCGCAAGGCGCGCGATGGCGTGAGCGAGCTGCTCACCCAGGACGTGTTCGATGGGACCGACCCCGTGACCCGGATTGTCTATGTGGGCGACCTGAATCTGTGTGGCGTGCCCAACCCCACCACCGCTCCCGAGTGCACCAATGACGACGCGGATGGTCATTCGCTCGACCGTGGCGTCCTCCAGAGCTTCACGAACGCTCCGGTCAGCATGACGCTCGTCCAGTCCGCCGTCCGCTCGAGCCTCAAGAAGGGGCGGGCGGTCTGGGACCAATACCGGGAGCACGCCTACGACAACATCATCGCCAAGGGGCACGTGGCGGCTGCCAATGCCCACGTCATCGACCTGGTGGCAGGCGTCCTGGCGGACTACCGCTTTACGAAGGGCTTGGGTCCTACGGATCCAATCGCCGATAACGTCTTCAACTCCAAGTCCATCTTCTTGAAGATCCGGCTCGGGAAGACCAGCGGCATCAGCGACCACCTCCCGGTGACGGCGGACTTCACCTACTGACCGCGGTCTCGCTCATCGAGGTTGGGCGGGGAGAACTCGAAGCGCGTCAGCGAGAGCGGGGCCTGGTCGCCTGGCGGGGGCGAGGACGCGGGCGCCTGTTCGGAGGGCGCGCGGACCAGGGTGAGGTCATAGCGGGTGGGCGCGCCCTCGTCGTCGTAGTGGACCTCGGTTTCGACGTTCCACGGGCCCGCTCCCAGCTCCCGGTTCTCGAAGTGGGCACGACCCTGGTCGTCCAGGGTCCCCGTCAACGTGCCGAGCCCCGGGGCGGTGAGCGTGTAGGGCATGCCCGCGGCGGGGCTGCCCTCCGGGTCCGTCAGGCTCAGGTCGAGCCAGGGGGACTCACAGGGGAGAATGGCGGACTCGACCTCCTGGACCTCCAGCTCCGTGTCGAGCGCGGACTCCATGCGCGTGAAGGACTCCTCCGGGTCATCCCTGGGGGGAGGACTGCCGCGGGGAGGCGCCGGCGAGAAGGGGTTGGCCACCGGCCCGCGCCGCGCCAGGTCATCGAGGAGGCTCATGGCTCGACGCCTTGCAGATGTTCGAGGACGCGGGAGGACAGCCTCGCCACCCGGTCGGAGGGATGGAGCGAGGCGTTCTCCAGGAGGGGGACGACCCAGTCGAGCCGGGGCGCTGGCGTGAAGTCGTCATCGAGCGCCATGGCCGCGTTGACCACCCTGAGCACGTCCGTCCGGGCGTGGATGCCGTGGCGCCGGGCGAGCGCGACGGCGGCCTGGATGCGTGTCCGGAGCCGCTCGGGGCCCAGCGCCTGGGCCGAGTGCGGCCAGAATTCGCGCACCCGCTCCGCGAAGGCCTCCAGGAGCCCTGTTTCGGCTGCCCCCTGGAAGGCATGCATCTGCGAGGGTCGGATGACCAGCATGCCGGCAAGGTACTACCGCGGTGTGCACCGGTCGAGGCACGGCGGGCCGGAGGTGCCCATCGACAGCCCACTCCACGAGATGACCGACGGGAGCGCCTCGCTACCGGACCGGCGCTCCGTGCCCTGGCGGTGGCGGGGTGCAGGGCGACGGCGCGGGCGCGCGCTCCATCAGGCAGAAGCGCGAGGGCCTCAGCGCCTGCACCACCACGTGCCCCGGGCGCTTCAGGCGCAGCGTGTCGCCAGGGTGCAGCACGTAGTCCCGCTCGTCCCCCTCGCAGGTGAGCCACAGCAGGCCCGCGCGGCAGGTCAGCGTCAGGGGATGACCGCTCCGGGTGTGCTGACTCCAGAGACCGCCCTGGGCCAGGTGAACCGGGCCCACGCTCCGCGCGGGCGCCGCCTCGAACCGCAGCCCGTTCACCACCGTCCTCATCCAGTCCCACATCGCCGCGTCCTCCACTCCAGGGCGTCCAAGATGCGCCCCGTCGCGGTGGCGGAACAGATTCAGACAGGCGGGATTGTGACCGGTACAGTTCAGCTCCAACGAACTGTGCCGGTCGCGGTTGATGCGAGCTGTATCTGGGCAGCGGGCCCGTTCTCGTCTCCGATGCCGGCCGTCGTGGATGCGGCTCACTTCGGGAGGAGCCATGGGCGCGGTGGCACACAAAGCAAAGCTCTACGAACAGGTGGCCGAGCGAATCGCGGACGCCATCTCCTCGGGCACCTTGCAGCATGGAGACAGACTGCCGTCGGTGCGGCAGCTCAGCCTGCGCGAGCGGGTGAGCATCTCCACCGTCCTCCAGGCCTACCTGCACCTGGAGTCCCTGGGGCTCATCGAGACGCGGCCGCAGTCCGGCCACTACGTGCGCCGCCGTGAGCGCCCCCGGTTGGCCGAGCCCGAGCTGTCCCGGCCCGCGTCCAGCGCCACCGCCGTCACGGTGAGCGGGCTGGTCGCGAGCGTCTACCAGTCCATGGGGGACGCCCGCATGGTGAAGCTGGGGGCCGCCTCGCCTTCGCCGGAGCTGCTGCCGGTGCGCAGGCTGTACCGCGAGCTGAACGCGCTCAGCCGCGAGTCTCGCGACCGGAGCATCCTGTACGACGTGCTGCCCGGGTGCCTGGAGCTGCGCCAGCAGCTCGCGCGCCGCTCCCTGGACTGGGGCTGCTCGCTGTCCGCGGATGACTTCATCACCACCTTCGGCACGTCCGAGGCCATCCACCTGTGCCTGCTCGCGGTGGCCCGTCCGGGGGACACCATCGCCATCGAGTCCCCCGCCTACTACGGCACGCTGCAGGCGATTGAAGCGCTGGGGCTGCGCGCGCTGGAGATTCCCTGCTGCCCGCGCAACGGCATGCAGATGGAGGCGCTGGAGGCGGCGCTGACGCGGCGGCGCATCGCGGCGGTGCTGGTGGTGCCCAGCTTCAGCAACCCGGTGGGGAGCTGCATGCCCGACGTGCGGCGCCAGCGGCTGGTGAACCTGCTGGACGCGCACGACGTGCCGCTCATCGAGGACGACATCTACGGCGACCTGCACTTCGGCCCCGAGCGCCCGCGCTCATGCAAGGCTTTCGACACGCGGGGCAACGTGCTCTTGTGCAGCTCGTTCTCGAAGACGCTCGCGCCGGGCTTCCGCGTGGGCTACGTGGCGCCGGGGCGCTTCCGGGAGCGGGTGGAGCTGCTCAAGTTCTCCACCTCCGTGACGACCGCCACGGTGCCCCAGTATGCGATTGCGCGCTTCCTCCAGAATGGAGGCTATGACAGGCACCTGCGCTCCCTGCGCCGCCGCCTGGCCGCGCAGGTGGAGCGCATGGCCGAGGCCGTGGCGGAGTCCTTCCCCGAGGGCACGCGCGTGACGCGCCCCTCCGGCGGCGCGCTGCTCTGGGTGGAGCTGCCGCAGCAGGTGGACGCGCTGGTGCTGAACGCGAAGGCGCTGGAGGCGGGCATCAGCATCGCCCCTGGGCCCATCTTCTCCGCGCGGATGGACTCGTTCCGCCACTGCTTCCGGCTGAGCTGTGGCCACCCGTGGACACCTCGCATCGAGGCGGCCATGTCCACGCTGGGGGCGCTGGCGCGCAGCCTGGCCTAGCGCGCGAACAGCAGGCCCGCGCCCTCGCGGGACGCCCGGTTCACCGCCTGGGTGATGGCGTGAATCGCCGGGGTGGGGGGCGCGGCCCGGCCCGTCGCCGACAGCATCCGGCGCAGCGACGTCATGAAGCGGGCCTTGCCCGTCAGCGGCTGATAGTCGGGGGCCTCGCCCAGGTGCTGGCGGAGGTCGTCGCGCACCTGCCGGGCCTCGGTGGCCGTCCAGTAGCCCATGGAGGGGAAGTTGCGCCGCAGGCCGATGCCCTCCGCGACGACGCGGTCCGGGGCCCGGCCCCAGACGAGGTGCCGCCACAGGTCCAGCGTCCGCTTGGGGCAGGTCTCCGCGATGACGATGTCCGAGGCCCGGACTTCCTGCTCGGTGGGCTTGAGCTCCGTCGCCAGCTCCATGCCATCGGGGATGCCGGCCTCCTCGCGGGTGAAGTAGTCGGAGACCTCGTCGAGCAGCTCCAGCACCGAATCCTGGAAGCGCTCGGGCGGTTTGCGCAGGGCCTCGGAGCCCTGCTGGAGCAGGTGGTCCACGAAGCCGATGAGGGCCTGCTGGTCCTCGTCCGGTGTTTCTCCCGCGTCCAGGCTCTCGTGGACCTCACGCGAGAACCACTCCCGGAAGGCCGCGAGCCGCTCCGGCGTCAGCAGGGGGATGAGTCCTTCCGGCGGGGTCAGGTAGATGAAGACAGGGACGCTCATGGCCCCTGTCTACTCCGCGGCGGCGCTCCTGGGGGAAGGATGCGACGAGGCTCCACCTGAGCCATTCGCGTGCCAACGCGCGGGGCTGGCTCAACCGCGCGAAGTGACGCGTGGTGGGGGCACGGCTCACACACGGATGGGCGGCTCGATGAGCACGGGCTCGGTGGCCTTCGGGTCATCCGGGTCGAACGCGGGCGAGTAGGGGCCGGCGTGCGTCTCCTTCCACCTGCGGGGCACGCGCTCGATGCCCACGGGGAAGACGGTGAGCCGGCCGTCCTCGCCAATGCGCATGCGCAGGAAGTTCTTCCAGTCAGGCGAGGCGAGCGAGATGAACGCCTCGTTGGAGTGCGCGCCGAAGCCGTTGACGCTCAACCACAGGTACAGGCCCATGACGAAGGGCCCCACCAGGAAGCCGCCCAGGAAGGTGAGGCTGGAGGACAGCAGGAACTTGCCCGCCAGGTGCCACCAGCCGGCTTCGCAGTGGATGCCGTCCGCGGAGAGCTCGGGGCAGACGCCCAGGCAGCTCACCGTGAAGTAGGTGGCGCCCCAGGCCACGAAGAAGGCCGCGGCGATGTGCCCCAGCCCATGGAGCGCGCCCGCCAGCGTGCGCCACTTGCCGAAGGCCGAGTCCGCCATCCCGATGAGCCCGGCGATGGTGCCCATGCCCAGCACCAGCGTCCACGGCCGGGCCACCATGCTGTTGGCCACCGCGAGGATGACGTCGGGGAGCCGCGACACCCCGAACGAGCCCACCTCCGCGTAGGCCGCCAGCGCCAGCAGCAGGTACAGCGCGCCCGTCATCAAGCCGAACCAGGGGCTGTGCCGGATGAGGAGCAGGTTCTGCCGCGCCAGCCTCCGGGACGTCCACTCGTCCGGGAAGCTCTTCTGCAGCGTGTAGCCATCCCGCAGGACGTGGGCGGAGGGCGCGTGCGTGGGGTGGAGGAAGGCGCCACCGCCGCCCGCGGTGATTTTCTGCCGACCGCCCGCGTCCTCGTGCCGCCGGTAGTGGTGCAGGTCGCCCGCGAGGAAGACGTTGATGCGGCGGCCGAAGACCTTCTCCTGGAGGTACTCCAGGTTGTTCTCCAGGTAGGTGCCCTTGCGCCGCTCGGTGGCGGCCAGAATCCACGCCGGCTCCGCGTTGCAGAGGATGATGCGGTCGTCGGGGCCCATGTGATTGGCCACCTCGCGGAAGTACTCCACCTGCGGCACGTCGATGTCGCTGTTGAGCTGCACGTCCGTGCCGATGAGCCACCAGCGCTGGGGCAGCTTCAGCGCGAAGTAGCTGCGGCTCTGCCGCGTGCGCCGGCCGGCAATCCACCGGTTCGCGCAGAACAACCGCAAGAAGGCCCCGAGCCCGTCGTACCAGTCATGGTTGCCCGGAATCACGAACAGGTCCGGGCTGGGGGCCTGCGAGCGCCGCATGGCCGCCTCGTAGGGCTGCACCAGCCGCTCGTCGTACACCTCGCGGCTGGCCCCGGGGTACACGCCGTCCCCGCCGAAGATGAGCAGCCGTCCCCGCTGCGTGTCGTGGGACTCCGCGTGGGGCTGACCCTGCACGGCCAGCGCTAGCTCCGGCAGCGCCAGCAGCCGCGCCACGGCGTAGGTGGAGTTCCAGCCGTCACCCGTGTCCGACACATAGTCCAGCCAGAAGCCGCCCTCCGGCATCGGCTCCTGTGAGTAGTCGAAGTAGGGCACCTGTGGCCGCACCACCGCTTCGATGAGCCGCTGGTCCGCGCGCGCGCCGAAGACGGCTGCCACCACCGCGTCCAGGCCCGTGCGCAAGAGCTGCGCGGGGTGGAGCCAGCGCACCATGTCCGCCCGCTTCTGGGGCCGCGCCGCCAGGCTCCGGTCCGACAGCGGCAGGCCCTCGCGCGAGGACAGGGCGTAGGGCCGCAGGTCCTCCGCGGGGAGGTCCTCGCGCGGCGATTCCAGCGACTCCCGCGGTTCGCGCTCAGCGGCCATGCGCAGGTTGCTCCGGGATGGGGCCGTGAAGGGCGATGGCGCCGAGCCCGGGGGCCGCGGGCGGGGACGTGCGGAATCGTGAACGCATGGCAGACCTGGATTACCACGGCCGTGGCCCTCGCCTGGAGCCCAGGCGGGCGCGGTTCGCGGTTCCCAGGGGCCTCCGGGTGGGGCACCCTGGGGGTATGCCGGACTCGCCGCTCAAGGACTTCCCGGTGGTCGTCTCCTTTCCCCTCCACTGGGGGGAGATGGACGCCTTCGGCCACGCCAACAACACGCGCACGTTCACCTGGTTCGAGACCGCCCGCATCCACTACTTCGCGCGCATCGGCCTGACGGGGCCCTCCGGCGCGGCAGGTGACCGGACGAACCGGGACGGCGTGGGGCCCATCCTGAAGGCCACCAACGCGGAGTACCTGCGCCCCGTCCTCTTCCCCACGCGCCTGGTGGCCGGCTGCCGCGCCACCCGCATCGGCACGTCCTCCATCACCCTGGAGCACGCGGTGGCCGGCGAGGACGACGGCGTCATCTACACCCGGGGAAGCTGCACGATTGTCACCCTGCGCTATGCCACCCACGAGAAGGTCCCCGTGCCCGCGGAGGTCCGCGCGGCCATCGAGGCGCTCGAGGGGCGCTCCCTCAGCTCGTGAGTGAGGGGCGGTTTCCTGGCGGAGCGCCGACCATGACGGACCTGGCGCTCGGGTTCTACGAGGGCATGGCGGAGGAGTACCACCTGCTCTTCGCCAACTGGCCGCAGGCGGTGGAGCGGCAGGGCGCCATGCTGGACGCGCTGCTGCGCCGCTGCGAGGCGCCGCCGCCCCGGCGCGTGCTGGACTGCGCGTGTGGCATCGGCACCCAGGCGCTGGGGCTCGCGGGCCGGGGCTACGCCGTCCACGCCACGGACCTGAGCCCCGCCGCCGTGGCGCGCGCCGAGCGCGAGGCCCGCGCGATGGGCGTGCACCTCTCCACGGGCGTGGCGGACATGCGCGCGTTGGACACGCAGGTGGAGGGCACCTTCCCGGTGGTGCTGGCGCTGGACAACGCCGTGACACACCTGCTGACGGACGAGGACCTGGACGCGGCCGCGCGCGCCATGGCGTCGAAGCTGGCGCCGGGTGGGCTGGTGGTGCTGAGCGTGCGTGACGCCGATGCGTTGGCGCGGCATCAGCCGCGCTTCACGTCAGAGCGGCTGTTGGAGGCGCCCGAGGGCCGCCGCATCCTCTTCCAAATCTGGGACTGGGCCGCGGACGGGCGGACGTACACGGTGCACCAGTTCATCCTGCGCCCGGAGGGCAATGGCTGGCAGGCCACCGAGCACACCGGCGTGTACCGCGCGCTCCAGCGCGTGGACCTGGAGCGGGCGCTCACGCGCGCGGGGCTGGTGGACACGCGCTGGCACACGCCGGAGGAGACGGGCTTCCATCAGCCCATCCTCACGGCGCGGCGGGCTTGAACGCGCGGCTCCGAGGCGCCGACACCTGTCTCAAGAGCCTCCTCGCCGCCGGGGGGAGTTGGGCACGGAGCTCGCTGTTTGGGAATGTCGGGGGTTCTGCGGCGTGAAATGTCCCGACATTTCCGAACAGCGAGCTGCCCGGGGGCGCCCGGGCCTCGGGGGGCCTCGCCTCATGGCGCCGTGCGCTTCGCCTCCGCCGGGGCGTTGGGGTGGCGGGCGAGCAGCATGCGCAGTTGGGGCTGACGCCGCACCGCCTCCTGCTTCAGCAGGTGGGCGATGAGGGCCGGCGGCGCCGCGCTCCAGCGGGCGATGTTCTGGATGAGCATGGGCGAGCGGTAGGTGCGGCCGCACAGCAGCGACGCCGTCTTTCCATCCACCGGCAGGCCGATGAGCGCGGCCAGCGCGCGGCCTTCGGTGTTGAGGATGAGCTCCACCTTCTCCTCCGCGGGGCCGCTGGCGAAGCGCTGGCGGAGCACCTCGCGCGCGGCGCGCCGCGTGGACTCCGGGACGTCGCGGTCGTTGCCCACCTTGTGCAATTCCATGAGCCGGCGCGCGCTCCACAGCCGCCGGAAGAGGCTGGCGGGGAGCTGCGGGTTGCGCACGAGCCAGCGCCGCACGCCCGTGTCCGCCGCGAAAGCCGCCCGGCCGCACAGCGCCTCCAGGCCCACGGGGTTGCGGTGGTAGCGCGCTATCAGCCGCGCGTGGGCCAGCCCCGTGCGCGCGTTCTCCAGCACGGCCTTGATGACGGCGGGCACCGGGTCGAAGCACAGCGCGGACAGGACAGGGTCCTCCGCCGCGTGCGCGTGGGCGATGCGCTGGTCCTCGGGGAGCGGGTGCAGGCGCAGCTCGAAGAGCTGGCGATAGTTGCCCAGCGCGACCTCGGGCTCGTCCGGGGCGTCGGCGTCCGCATCCGTGGCGGGAGCGGGCGCTGCGTCCCGCCCCACCGGGGCGCCATCCCGGGGTGACACGTCGGGCACGGACCCCGCGGACTCGGCGTCCAGGGGCGTCAGGTCGAGCAGGGGCAGGTCCACCGGGGGCTCGGTGCCCAGCGGCGTCAGGTCGGGTCGGGACGGGGCTTCCGCGGACTCGGCGTCCAGGGGCGTCAGGTCGAGCAGGGGCAGGTCCACCGGGGGCTCGGTGCCCAGCGGCGTCAGGTCGGGTCGGGACGGGGCTTCCGCGGACTCGGCGTCCAGGGGCGTCAGGTCGAGCAGCGGCAGGTCCACCGCGGACTCGGCGTCCAGGGGCGTCAGGTCGAGCAGTGGAAGTTCCGTCGCGGGCTCGGGCGCTGGCGGGGCCGTGGGCGGCGTCCTCCGGGGCTCGGAGGCCACGGGCGGCGAAGCACCCGGCGGCGCCGGGCTCGCGGCGGGCGTGGGCAGCAGCGCGCCCTGTGTGACGAGCCGGGAGAGGATGGCGCGAAGCCGGTCCGGAGGCAGGCCCGTCAGTGCGGGCAAGCTCCGGGCCGGGGTGGCGCCATCCAGGCGGGAGAGCACGAAGCCCTCCTCCGGGCTGAGGGCCAGCGTCCGCAGGTCCACCGCGGGATTCGGCTTGGGCGTCCACTCCGACATGGTTCCAGAGTCTTTCATGACCTGGAGTCCTCCGGCAGACCTGGGCCGAGGAGCGCGGCACCGCGCTGGAAAACATGACGGGTGCTGGACGGCCCGCCCGGCTGGTGGGCGTGCGGGGAGCACCCTTGCCTGTCCATGCCTACACGCTCTGACGCATGACGGGTTGACGGGAGGGCGCCCTGGGGCCCTAACTTCACACCATGTCCGACCGCATCGAGACCTATGCCGAGTTCTGGCCGTTCTACCTGCGGGAGCACGCGCTTCCTTCCACGCGCTGGCTGCACTTCACGGGCACCACCCTGGGCGTGGGGCTGGGGGTGACGGCCGCCGTCACGGGCCGCGGCGCGCTGGTGCCCGCCGCGCTCGTCGCCGCGTACGGCTTCGCGTGGTTCAGTCACTTCGTCATCGAGCGGAACAAGCCCGCGTCGTTCAAGTACCCGCTCTGGTCGCTCCTCTCCGACTTCCGCATGGCGGGGCTGATGGCCGCCGGGAAGCTCGCCCCGCACATGGAGCGTGCCGTTGCCGGGGGCATGGGCTCCGGGCAGATGAACCGCGCGGTGCCCGCGGCGCAGCAGGCCCGCTAGCCGGGCGGGCCTGGGGGCACGGCGGGGGCGCGGACTCCGGGGCGCATTGACGCGTCCCGGGGCCTCTCTGAGAATCGCGCGCGAATTTCGGGCCTGCGCCCGGAGGAGCTCCGTGAACCTCCTGTCTCGCGTGAAGAAGAGTGTCCGGCACCGCGCCGCCTACAAGGCGTCGGAGCCGCTGTCGAAGCTGCTCAGTCTGACGGGCTTCGGCCGCTACGGCCCGGGGCCTCAGCTCAAGTCGCCAGAGCCCCTGCGCCAGGCGGGCATCCCTGTCGAGACCTACCGCTTCGATGTGGCGGAGCTGGAGCGCTTCTGGGACGGGCTCCAGGCGCGCAACGACGTCATCCGGCACTTCTGTGGTCTCCAGCCGTATTGGGAGAAGCGGCCGCAGTACTTCTTCACGTGGAAGCAGATTGAACCGCTGATGGCGCGCGAGGACGCCGTCTACGTGGACATCGCCTCCACGGCGAGCAGCCCGTACCTGGAGGTGCTCCGGGCGTTGGGGCGGACACGGAACGTCTACGCGCAGGACCTGGTCTTCCCGCCGGGCATCCATGGCCACCAGATTGGCGGTTCGGCGGCGGAGCTGCCGCTTGAGAATGCCTCGGTGGACGCGATGACGCTGCACTGCTCCTTCGAGCACTTCGAGGGGAGCGCGGACACGGGCTTCATCCGGGAGGCGGGGCGCGTGCTCCGGCCCGGGGGCAGGGCCTGCATCGTCCCGCTGTATCTGGGCGAGTACGCCTTCACGATGTGCGACCCCGCCTGGGGCTACGACATCCGCCGCGACGCGGAGCCCATCATCCACCTCTTCCCGCGCTGGGGAGAGCGGCACGGCCGCTTCTACGACGCCAGCACCTTGAAGGCGCGCGTCCTCGGGCCCGCGCGCGAGGCGGGGCTTCAGGCCCGCGTCTTCCACTTCGAGAACATCCTGGACCTGCACCCGACCTGCTACACGCACTTCGGGCTCGTCCTGGAGAAGCCCGCGCAGGGGTGATGCCACCCTCGGCTGGGGCAGACGGTACAGCCCGGACGATGGCCCGTTAGGGCAGGCACGCCTCTTCGTAGCCCCAGCGCTCCGCGTCCTCGCCTTCGTCCAGGAGTGGCTTCAGGGTGTCGAGCGAAACCGTGGGCGGAACGTCCACGGAGATGAGCCCGGGGACATGGCTCCGCTCGACGGCGCAGCCGTGCCCCTCCAGGAGCGCCTTCACGGCGGGGACGTCCTCCTCGTCGTGGACGATGAGGCGCAAGGTGGCGTGTCCCGAGGGCCGGACCACCTCCTGGAAGAGGAGCTCTCCGCCCACGTCCTCGGCGGACACGACGTCCTCGCAGGCAACGCCCTTCGCGAAGAAGGGCACGTTGTCGAGCTGGTACAGCCCTTCGCCCAGGGGACGCGCCCAGAGCCCCTCTGAGTCCGCGGGGGGGTAGTCGTCCTCGTCCCTCTCCAGTTCGAAGATGACCTTGACCCGGTTGTCGCTTCCCGCGGTGCTCATTTCGCTTTCCCGTCGCAAGAGTGCCTGGCGCCCTTCTTGAGGTTGCACTTTCGACAGAGCACCTGTCCATTCTCCACCTCGCCCGCGCCGCCCCTCGACCTGGCGCGCTTGTGGTCGACGTGGGCCTCGTTCGACGGAGGCGTCACGCCTCGCTGATGCCGCTTGCCGGGGACCGTCTCGGTGTCGCAGTTCGCGCAACGGACCTTGCCGTCGTTCTCCTTCGCGTTCCGCTCCTTCACGATTTCCTTCTGCCGCTTCGTGAAGGCCTTTCCGGACCGGTCCTTCTTGTTCTTCTCCTGCGCCTTGTCTTTGTCCTTGCGGGAGATGACCGGCTGCCCGTCGGGAATGACGGACTCGAGCAGGGGAACGGGGGCAAAGGGCGACGGAGCGGCGGGGAGCTCCCGCGTGGACGGCGTCGCGACCGCGACCGCGAGCAGGACCAGATAAAGCGTGTGCATTCAGAAACAGTCTCATATGCAAGCCTTTTGAAGCCAGCGTGCGTGCCCACGTGAAAGTCTTTCTCGTAAATGAAGACACGGGGTCGTTTCCGCCTCATCGCCGTGGAGGCGGATGCGTGCGCATGACGCAGGGCGTTGGCGGACGACGCGCTCACCCACGCATTCGTCACCCAGGCGGCACAGTCCGGGCTATAGCCGACCGTCACAGTCCGGCCCTCGCCGTTCGCGGCGGGGCGGGCCACGGAGGCCGGCATGGGTGGAGTCGCGCGGAAGTTGGGCTGGGTGCTGCTCGCCGCCGCGGGCGCGGTGAGCCTGGGCACGGTGGCCCTGCACCGGGGCGAGCGCATCAACGCCATCTGGCTGGTGGTGGCGTCCGTCTCCGTCTACCTCATCGGCTACCGCTTCTACGGCGGCTTCGTGGCGCGCAAGGCGCTGGGCGTGGACGCCTCGCGCGCGACGCCGGCGCACCTGCGCAACGACGGCCTGGACTACGTGCCCACGGACAAGTGGGTGCTGTTCGGCCACCACTTCGCCGCCATCGCCGGCGCGGGGCCGCTGGTGGGCCCGGTGCTGGCCGCGCAGATGGGCTACCTGCCCGGCACGCTGTGGATTCTGGTGGGCGCGGTGCTGGCGGGCGCGGTGCAGGACTTCGTCATCCTGGTCTTCTCCGTGCGCCGGGACGGCAAGTCCCTGGGCGACATGGTGCGCCTGGAGCTGGGGCCCGCCGCCGGGGTGACGGCGATGATTGGCGTGTTGATGATCATGATGATCATCCTCGCCGTGCTGGCGCTGGTCGTCGTGAAGGCGCTGGCGCACAGCCCCTGGGGCACCTTCACCGTCGCGATGACCATGCCCATCGCCGTGCTGATGGGGCTCTACCTGCGCTACCTCCGCCCCGGCCGCGTGCTGGAGGTCTCCGTCGCCGGCTTCGTGCTGCTGATGCTCTCCATCTGGCTGGGCGGTCACGTCGCCGAGCACCCGACGTGGGGCGCGGCCTTCACCTTCGACGCCAAGGCGCTGGCGTGGATGCTCATTGGCTACGGCTTCTGCGCGTCCGTGCTGCCGGTGTGGCTGCTGCTGGCGCCCCGCGACTACCTGTCCACCTTCCTGAAGATTGGCACCGTGCTGCTCCTGGCGGTGGGCATCATCCTGGCCGCGCCGGAGCTGCGGATGCCGGCGGTGACGCGCTTCATCGACGGGACGGGGCCGGTGTTCTCCGGCGGGCTGTTCCCCTTCCTGTTCATCACCATCGCCTGCGGGGCGGTGTCCGGGTGGCACTCGCTCATCTCCTCCGGCACCACGCCGAAGATGCTGGCCAGCGAGGCGGACGCGCGGGTGGTGGGCTACGGCTCCATGTTGATGGAGTCCTTCGTGGCCATCATGGCGCTCATCGCCGCGTCCGTGCTGGACCCGGGCGTGTACTTCTCCATGAACGCGCCGCCGTCGGTGATTGGCACCACCGTGGAGGAGGCCGCGCGCACCATCAGCCAGTGGGGCTTCGTCATCACCCCGGAGGTGCTGAGCCAGACGGCCGCGGACATCGGTGAGTCCACCATCCTGTCCCGCGCGGGCGGCGCGCCGACGCTGGCGGTGGGCATGGCGCAGATCCTCCACGGCCTGGTGGCGGGCGAGGGGATGATGGCCTTCTGGTACCACTACGCCATCCTCTTCGAGGCGCTGTTCATCCTCACCACGGTGGACGCGGGCACGCGCGTGGGCCGCTTCATGATTCAGGAGCTGGCCGGCCTGGTGTACGCCCCGCTCAAGCGCACGGAGTCCTGGACGGCCAACATGATTGCCACGGCCCTCTGCGTGGCGGCGTGGGGCTACTTCCTCTACCAGGGCGTGGTGGACCCGCTGGGCGGCATCAACACGCTGTGGCCGCTGTTCGGCATCGCCAACCAGATGCTGGCCGCCATCGCGCTCACCCTGGCCACGGTGATTCTGGTGAAGATGAAGCGGCAGCGCTACGCGTGGGTGCCCGCCGTGCCCGCGGCGTGGCTGGTGCTCTGCACGCTGACGGCGGGGTGGCAGAAGGTGTTCGGCGCGGACCCGCGCGTCTCCTTCCTGGCCCACGCGCGCCAGTTCTCCGCCGCGGCGGAGCAGGGGAAGGTGGTGGCGCCGGCGGCCTCTGCGGAGGAGATGCGGCGCATCATCGGCAACGACTACCTGGATGCCGGCCTCACGGGCGTGTTCATGGTGCTGGTGGTGGCCACGGTGCTCTTCGGCGTGCGCGCCGCGCGAGCCGCCTGGCGCTCGCCGGCGCCCACCGCGAGGGAGTCCCCCGCCGTGCCGCTCCCGGCGGCGGAGGCCCGCTGACATGGTCTCCAGGTGGGCAGGGCTGGGCCACGCCTGGCGCCGCGCGGTCCAGGTGGCCCGGCTGATGATTGGTGTTCCAGACTACGACACCTACGTCGAGCACATGCGCCGCCACCACCCGGACCGGGAGGTGATGAGCTACGCCCGCTTCTTCGACGAGCGGCTCCAGGCCCGCTACCGCGGGGGCGGCGGGCGCTGCTGCTGAGGGACGTCCCAGCGGGGCGGGACAGGCGGGCCCCCGGGCGGCCTTGCCCGGTCAACATCCGGGGGCCGAGGGCCTTCCAGGGAGTAGCCACGCGGAACGTGGCCGACCTATACATCCCTCCCATGGGACGCATTTTCGAGACACGCAAGGCCACGATGATGGCCCGCTGGAACAAGATGGCGAAGTTGTTCACGCGGATCAGCAAGGACATCGCCATCGCGGTGAAGGCGGGTGGGCCGAATCCCGATTCGAACTCCACGCTGCGCCGGGTGCTCCAGAACGCCCGCGCCGCGAACATGCCGAAGGACAAGGTCGACGCGGCCATCAAGCGCGCGAGCGGCCAGTCGGCGGCCGACTACGAAATCGTGCTCTACGAGGGCTACGCCCCCCACGGCATCGCGCTCCTGGTGGAGACGGCCACGGACAACGTGGTGCGCACCGTGGCCAACGTGCGCATGCACTTCAACAAGCACAGCGGGAATCTGGGCACCAGCGGCAGCGTGGCCTTCATGTTCCAGCGCATGGGCGTGTTCCGGCTGAACCCGGAGGGCCTGGACCTGGACGCGCTGGAGCTGGAGCTCATCGACCACGGCCTCCAGGAGATGGGCGAGGGCGTGGGGGAGAAGGGTGAGCAGCAGCTCATCATCCGCTCCGCCTTCGCCGACTTCGGCCAGCTCCAGGCCGCCATCGAGGCCAAGGGCCTGGTGCCCGTGTCCGCGGACTCGGAGTACGTGGCGCAGAACCCCATCGAGCTGCCCGAGGACAAGGCCACGGAGGTGCTGGAGCTCGTGGACGCGCTGGAGCAGGACGATGACGTCCAGCGCGTGTTCCACAACCTGGCGTGAGCCAGGCGTTTCGTCTCTCGAACGGAGATCTCCTCGATGTCCTCCTCGGAGCGTTCCTGGCAGAGGTCCCTCCACCTGCCAGGGAGCCGGGCCCCCTTCCTGACGCGGGTCAAGCTGCGGAACTACCGCAGCATCGAGACGTGTGACGTCGAGCTGGGGCCGCTGACGTTTCTCGTTGGACCCAATGGCTCGGGGAAGAGCAACTTCCTCGACGCCTTGCGGCTCATCACGGACGCGTTGCGCACGTCCTTGGACCATGCGTTGAGGGACCGTGGCGGCGTCCACGAGGTGCGGCGACGCTCAAGTGGTCACCCCACCAACTTTGGCGTTCGCATCGACTTCCAACTGCCATCCGGGGAGAGCGGCCACTTCGCTTTCGGTGTGGGAGCCCGCTCCCATGGCGACTATGTGGTCCAGAACGAGGAGTGCGCCGTCGGAAGCGCGAGCTACCGCGTTCGAGAGGGCGCCGTCGTCGTCAAGCCGGCCCAGGTCGCGCCACCTGCCTCGACGGACCGCCTCTACCTCGTCAACGCCGCGGGGCTCCCCGAGTTCCGCCCGGTGTTCGACTTGTTGTCGAACATGGGGTTCTACAACCTGAATCCGGACCAGTTGCGGGCGTTGCAACCTCCCGACAAAGGCGAGCTCCTCGCGCGGGACGGCTTCAATCTGTCGAGCGTCCTGGAGCGCTTGGAGAAGCAGGACAACGGCACGACGAAGCAGCGAATCGAGGAGTACCTCAGCCGTATCGTGCCCTCGCTGCAAGGCGTAGACCCCAAGCGCGTGGGGCACATGGAGACGCTCGAGTTCCGACAGAGCGTGGAAGGGGCGAAAGACCCCTGGCGCTTTCCCGCCATCAACATGTCGGATGGCACGCTGCGGGCGCTCGGCGTCCTCGTGGCCCTCTTCCAGGCCAGGGCGGAACACCGTGTCCCCCTGGTCGGCATCGAAGAGCCGGAGATTGCGTTGCACCCTGCGGCGGCGGGCATCCTGCGGGATGCTCTGCGGGATGGGTCGCAGCATGCACAGGTCATCGTGACCAGCCACAGTCCGGAACTGCTCGATGACCCCAGCATTCGCGCGGAGGAGGTCATCTCCGTGACCTCGACGCAGGGGAAGACCCTGATTGCGCGCGTGGACGAGGCAACGCGTTCCGTCATCCGTGACCGGCTCTACACGGCAGGCGAACTCTTGAAGGCCAACCAGTTGGTGCCGGATCTGGATGCCGTTCCCGAACCCAAGCAGATGCAGCTTTGGGAGCGGGAGGACTGATGAAGCTTGGCCTCATTGTCGAGGGGCACGGGGAGGTTCAGGCGCTGCCCATCCTCATCCGGCGGATTCTTCAGGCGCTGGACTCCCCGGTCCAGCCTCACGTGCTGCCGCCATACCGCGTTCCTCGAGGCCAGCTCGTCAAGGAGTCCGAGTTTCAGCGGGCCATCGAGTTGGTCGCACGAAAGGTGGGGGAGGCGGGGCGCATCCTGGTGCTGCTCGACTCGGATGATGACCTCCCCTGCGCCCTGGGGCCCCGGCTCCTGGGGTGGGCCATCAATCAACGCGCGGATCGCGCCATGTCGGTGGTCGCGGCGCATCGCGAGTTCGAAGCCTGGTTTCTCGCCGCGGCCGAATCCTTGCGCGGTCGCCGAGGCCTTCCAGATGACTTGAGCGCACCTCCCGAGCCCGAACGCATTCGGAATGGCAAGGGCTGGTTGGGCGCGCGCATGCCCGATGGCTATAGCGAGTCGCTCGACCAGCCCGCTTTCGCGAGTCACTTCGACCTGACCGCCGCACGACGCGCGGACTCTTTCGACAAGTTGTACCGTGACGTGGGCCGGCTTTTCGGCATCGTGGTCCCGCCGCGAGGTTTGTGACCTTCAATGCGGCGAAGGGGACCACCGCCGCGCTTCGCGGTGGCCCCCGTGAAGCACGCCGTTATCTGGTGAAGGGGATGGGCCCGTTGGACAGGGTGCTGTTGCCCGCGCCGTCCACCGCGCGCACCCGCCACGTGTGGCTGCCCGTGGCCAGCCCCGTCACGGAAAGCTGCTCCGTGCCCACGCCGTACACCGCGAACTCCCACAGCGAGTACCCGTAGGCCGTCGCGCGCTCCACGCCGCGCATCCGCACGTAGCGCCCGACGCCGCTCAGGCCGGTGAGGTCATCCACCCCGCCGTCGCCGGCCGCCTCCGTGTACAGCGTCCGCCAGCCCGTGCTGCCGTCCATGGACGTCTCCACCACGTACCGGCGGCCGAACGCGGCCTCCCAGCTCAGCACCACGCGCTTGAGGGAGTACACCGCGCCCAGGTCCACGGTGATGGACTCCGTGTCGGGGCTGGCCACGTCGTTGCGGCTGGCCCAGCGCGTCTCCGCGTTGCCGTCCACCGCGTCGTTGGGGCTGCCGAACTCGGACGAGGTGGCCGCCACGTTGCGGCCCAGCGCCAGGTTGGTGCCCGTGCCCACGTAAGTCCTCGGCGTCACCGCGGGCGTGCGGTCCGCCCCGTCCACCACCAGGACATACCGCGCCACGCCCGCGCCCACGTCCGTGGTCTGCTCCCAGATGAACGTGGTGGACGCGCCCGGCACGGAAGCCCCGGCCGCCGGTACCAGCGCGGTGAAGGCCGCGGGCGGCGCGGTGTCGTTGAGCGTGAAGGTGGCCGTGGCGGACGTCGTCACGCCGCCCGCCCAGTTGTACGCCCGCACGAACCAGGTGTGCGCGCCGTTGCCCAGGGACACGTTGGCGAGCGCCGCGGAGGGCGTCTTCGTCGTCGCCACCGGGAAGGGGCTGCCGTCCAGGTAGACCTCATAGCGGTGGATGCCCGTCTGCGGGTCGCTGCTGGGCGTCCAGGTGAAGGTGGGCCGCGTGGTGAGGGTGGAGCCCGGCGCCGGCGTCAGCAACGTGAAGGCCGTGGGCGGCGTGGCGTCCGACAGCCCGAAGCCCTGGATGCCCGCGCCATACTGGTACAGCGGGTTGCCGTATATCGGGGAGATGGGCAGGCCCTGGGCGATGCGCTGCCGAATCTCCGCGCGCTGGGCCTCGGTGGCGCCCAGGTCGAAGGGCAAATCCCACCGCTCCAACTGGTTGTCCTCCACGTCGGTGCCAAGCTGGTCCAGCGAGCGCGGGAGCTGCCAGGGCAGTTGGCCGCGTGGCAGCACGTCACCGAAGAGCACGTCCGCCACGGCGACGCCGCCCATGTCACCGGGCCGGTACGCCATCAGCAGCGCGTTCGTCTGTGGCACCACGTTGGTCAGGATGTACGGGCGCGGCAGAATCATCACCGTCGTCACCGGGATGTTCCGCGCCCGGAAGCCGGTGATGACGCCGTACTGGTCGCCCCACTGCGCGTCGTGCGGCGGGCCAATCGGGTCGCCCGGCAGGTAGGGCTTCTCCTTGTCCCACTCGGTGCCGTGGGTGAAGTAGCTCTCGCCCACCACGACGATGGCGGCGTTGACGGTGACGCCCGCGGGCGCCGCGTCCTTGTAGACGGTGATGCCGTCCTGCTCCGCGCGCTGCTGGATGGCCTGGTAGATGGTGAGGTCGCCGAACTCCGTGCCGTGGAAGTCGGAGCGCCACGTCACCATGCAGGCCGGGTCATCCGCGCGGGGACCGGCCACCACGATGCGCGAGCCCGCGGGCAGCCGCAGCGGCAGCGCGCCGTCGTTCTTCAGCAGCGTCATCGCGTTCTGCGCCGCGCGGCGCACCAGGGCCTTGTTGTCGGCCGTGTGCCACTCGGACGTGCCCGCGGGGCCGCCCCGGTACGGGTCCTCGAAGAGGCCCAGGCGGAACTTCAGGTCGAGAATCTTCCGCGCGGCCGCGTCGATGCGGGCCGGCGTGACGACGCTCTCGAAGTCCCCCATCTGCTGCGGGTTGGCGCCGCCCATGACATCCGAGCCCGCCATCGCCGAGCGCGACCACGCGCCCGACGGCAGCCAGTCCGAGCAGATGACGCCCGTGTAGCCGAGTTGATTGCGCAGGTAGTTGAGGATGCCCGGGTTGTCACCCGCGCCCCAGCCCTCCGGCCCCAGCAGCCAGCTGCCCGCGTAGCCGGGCATGATGCCGCTGGTGCCCGCCTCGATGGCCGCGTGCCACGGGCGCATGTGGTAGTGGATGGTGGTGCCGTCGTAGGTGATGCCGCCCTCGCCGCCCGCGCCCTGGCCCGGCCAGTGCTTGGTGGTCACCCAGAGGGAGTGCGGGTTCACCTCGGGGCCACCCTGGAGGCCCGCCACCAGCGCGCGCGTCATGCCGGCGGCCAGGTCCGCGTCCTCGCCGCCGCCTTCCTGGATGCGGGGGTAGAGCACCTTGGTGCCCACCTCGGCCAGCGGCGACAGCGTGCCGCGGCTGCCCACCGCGACCTGCTCGCGGCGCTGCATGTCCCCCAGCTCGTAGACGGTGTCCAGGTCCCGCGACGCGGCGAGCGCCGGCTGCGTGGGCCAGCTCGTCTTGAAGCCGTGGATGGTGTCACCCGCGTCGACGTGCGGGATGCCCAGGCGCGTGCGCGCGGAGGCGCGCTGGAAGGTCGCGATGTCCGACGGGCTGAGCGGCCCCATCATGAAGCCGGCCTCCGGCACCGTCCGCGCCTCGTAGAACATCTGCAGCGCCTTCTCGTGCGGCGTCATGCGCGACAACAAGTCATTGACGCGCACGGAGATGGGGTTGGCCCAGTCCTCGTAGGGGTCGATGACGCCGTTCTTGTTCAAGTCACGCCGGCCGTTGATGAGCGCCACGCCGTCGTCCGCCGTCTCCACCTCGGGGAGGTAGACGCTGAAGGTGCGCAAGTCGGAGCGGCTGGTGCCGCCACCGCCCAGGTTGGCCACCACGTACCACTTGTACGTCCAGCGGTCGGGCAGGTCCTGCGGCAGCGTGAAGGAGGTGGCGGTGGTGGTGCCCACCTGGGTGAAGCGGTCCAGCAGGCTGCCGGGCGCCATCCAGTCGTAGTCGTCGCGGCTCAGGTTGACGAACACCGTGTAGCCGGTGGCGCCGGTGACGGGCGCCCACTGCAGCGTGGGCCGGCGCGTGTTCGTCATCACCGCCTCGTTGGCGGGCGCCACCACGCGGAAGGCCCCCGCGACGGCGGGCGGCGGCTGCTTCGGGTAGGGGTCGGGGATGATGGTGCGGTCCCTGCCGTCCGGGCCGGGGGTGATGGTGAAGATCTCCACCTTCCACTCCGCCCCCTGCACCGCCAGCGCGGACACCGTCTGCCCGCGCAGCACCGTGCCGGTGGACGTGGTGACGGCCAGCCGGATGTCGGTGTTGGGCGCGGTGGGGGAGAACTGGTTCTTCGACATCGTCACCACGGTGTTGGCCGGGAAGGTCAGCTCGTAGGTGAAGGGCCCGGGCGGGTTGCGCACCGACGGCGTGGTGTTGCCCTCCTCGGGCGTGGGCGTGACGCCGAGGGGCGCGGGCGACACGTTGATTTTCGCGTACGCCAGCTCGGGGAACATCAGCTTCACTGTCTGCGGCGTCGTCTGAGGGGGCGGCTCCTGGGGGCCGCCGCCGGGCGCGTAGACCTCGAAGGACCACAGCGAGTAGCCGTAGCCGGTGCCGCGCTCGATGCCACGCACGCGCACGTAGCGGGCGCTGCCCGACACGTTGATGCCGCGGCTGCCGGGCGCGCCGTCGGTGATGGGGGGCGCCAGCGCCGTCCAGGTGCTGTCGTTGGTGGAGCCCTCAATCACATACTGCTTCCCATAGGCGCCCTCCCAGTCCAGCACCACGCGGCCGAGCTGCTGGGTGGAGCCCAGGTCCACGCGGAGCCACTGGGCGTCGGAGGTGTCGTCGGAGGACCAGCGCGTCGTCGCGTCGCCGTCCACCGCGTAACCCGGCGCCAGGTGCGCGGCGTCGCCCTCCACGCTGGACGCCGTCGCGGGCCGGCCGCGGGCCAGGTCGCCCGAGGCATGCGCGCCGCCGTACACCGCGAACTCCCACAAGGAATAGCCGTAGTCGATGGCGCCCCGCTGCGTCCCGAGGATGCGGACGTAGCGGCCGTTGCCCGTCACCGCGAGGTCATCCACCCCGCCGTCGCCATCCGTGATGACCCGGAGGTCCTGCCAGCTCGCCTCGTCGTTGGAGACCTGGACGCGGTAGCCCCGGCCGTACGCCGTCTCCCACGTCAGCACCACGCGGCTGATGGCCGTGGGCTGGCCCAGGTCCACGTAGAGCCACTGGCCCTCCTCGAACGCGCTGCCCCAGCGCGTCCCTCCGTCACCATCCACGGCGAAGTTGCCGGTGAGCCCTGGCTCCGAGGAGGACGTCACCACCGGCCGGTTGAGCGCGAGGTTGGGGCCTGACTGGGCCTCCGCGCGCGCTCCCACCGCCACCCACAGCCATACCGCGAGGACAGCACAGGCCCGGGCCAAAGACAGCCAGGGGCCGTGCGCGCCTCGCACACGGGAAATCGGCACACGCATGGGGAAAAGCGGACCGTTGGAGAAAGTGGGGGAGGGGGTGAACCAGCACGCAGCGACGATGAACGGCGTCCGAGCGGTCCTTTCCTTTCTGCCGCCTATTCTATTCCTTCGGCATCACAACAAAGTCAAACCAAGGCCGGACAACGCAGCAAGTCGTTGAAATCGCGTGTGACTTGGAGCCAGGGGCTCCCGTCACACGCGTCTTTTGCGCTGTCTTTGTCTTGGATTGCACTGCGCGCCGGAAAGGCGGGCGCGGGTCGTTCACCCCGCGCCCGCGCACGTCGGCGTCCGGTGTCAGGCGTTGACGCCCACGCCCACCGGGCAGCTCACGCCGGTGCCCCCCAGGCCGCAGTAGCCGCCCGGGTTCTTCTCCAGGTACTGCTGGTGGTAGTCCTCGGCGTAATAGAAGGGCGGGGCCTGGAGCAGCTCGGTGGTGATGCTGTCGAAGCCCCGGGCCGCGAGCACCTTCTGGTACGCGTCCCGGCTCGCCTCGGCGGCGCGCTGCTGGGCCTCGCTGGTGTAGTAGATGCCGGAGCGGTATTGCGTGCCCACGTCGTTGCCCTGGCGCATGCCCTGCGTCGGGTCGTGGCTCTCCCAGAAGACGCGCAGCAGCGCCTCGAAGGACACCTTCTTCGGGTCGAAGACGACGCGGACGACCTCGTTGTGTCCGGTGAGTCCGCTGCACACCTCGCGGTAGGTGGGGTTGGGCGTCAGGCCGCCGGCATACCCCACCGCCGTGCTGTACACGCCGGGCGTCTGGTAGAACTTCCGCTCCGCGCCCCAGAAACACCCCAGGCCGAAGAAGACCTCCTCCAGGCCTTCCGGGACGGCGCCCTTGATGGGCGTGCCCAGCACCTCGTGCCGCTCCGGGACGGGAATCTCCTCCGCGCGGCCCGGCAGCGCCTCCGCCGGCGTCGGCAGCCTCAGCTTCTTGGTCGGATTGAAGAACATGCCCAAGGAATAGCGACCTGGCGCGCGCGATTCACCCCCAGAAGGGGCGGGCGTGCGGGCAGGAGGGTGGCGGGCCGCCAAGGCTCGCCGCGCTGCTTCATGCGCCCTGGGGCAGCGTGGGGGCGCGGGGCCAGTGGACGGTGAAGGTGGTGCCCTCGACCTGGTTGGAGCGCACCGCCACCTGGCCCCCGTGCGCGCGGACAATCTGGCTGACGATGTAGAGGCCCAGCCCCAGGCTGCGCTTCTTCCTCGCGACATCCTGCGTCGCCGTGCCGACGGGGTGACTCTTGAAGGGGTCGAAGAGGCGCGGCATCAGCTCGCCCGCAATCGGCTCGCCGGTGTTGTGGACCTCCAGCACCACCTCGTTCACTCCCCCGCGCACCGAGACGCACACGGGCATGTCCTCCTGGCCATGCTGGAGGGCGTTGGTCACCAGGTTGCCCAGCACCTGGGAGACGCGGTCCGGGTCCCAGGTCCCCCGCGTGTCCCCGCTCGTCACGAGGCGCAGGGCGCGCTCCGGGGCGCTGACCTGGAGCTCCTCCAGCGTCGCCTGGCACACCTCCGCCATGTCCATGGGCTGGAGGGCCACGGGGAGCCCGCCGCCCAGGCGGGTGCGCGCGAAGTCGAGGATGTCCGTAATCATGCGCCCCATGCGCGCGGTGGCCTTGCGGATGCGGTCCACGGCGCGGCGCTCGGACGGCGCCAGGTCCTGGGCCCGCGACAACTGGAAGGCCGAGGCGTTGATGGCGTTGAGGGGGTTGCGCAAGTCGTGCCCCACCACCGCCATGAGCTGCTCCCGGAAGTCCACCGCCCGCTGGAGCATGGCCTCGGACCGCTTGTGGTGGGAGACGTCCACCACCGTGCAGCTCAAGCCCAGCACCGTGTGGTCCGGCATGCGGATGGGGTGGAAGCTGGCCTGGTAGGTGCGAGGGTTCCCGGGGATGGAGAACTCGACGGCGTCCACCGGCTCGCCCGTCTCAATCATGCGACGGAACATGGGCTCGAACGTGTGCACCGCCGTGGCCGCCGCCATCTCCTGGAAGCGGCGGCCCAGGTGGGCCTGGGGCGCGGCGCCGTTGATGTCCGCCATGGCCTGGTTGATGCGCACGTAGCGCAGGTCTCTGTCCAACTGGGCGATGCCCATGGGCGTGGAGGCCAGGAGCGCGTCCAACTGCGCCAGCGAGCGCTGGGCGTCCGCGTGGGCCTGGCGCTCAAGGGCCTGGAGCCGCGCCTGCACCAGGTAGGCGGTGGCCCGCTGCGCCATGGTCCGGAGCAGGAGCGCGTCCGGTTCGGAGAAGATGAACGCGGTGCGCGAGCACATGTACACCATGCCCAGGACCTGGTCCCCGTCCAGCAGGGGCACGCCGTAGACGGCGCGCAGGCCCTCCTGTCTCAACGCGGGCAGCGCCTCGCGCGGGCTCGCGGAGGCCGAGCGCAGCGCCAGGGGGCGGCGCTGGCGGACGACCTCGCCCACGAAGCCCTCGTCCAGGCCCATGGAGGCGCCGAGCGCCTCGTCCGCGCCCAGGCCCACCGCGGCGCGCACCACCAGCCGGTCTCCCTCCCGCAGGAGCAGCGCGGCCGCGTCCACCGACAGCGCGGACTCCACCAGCACGGTGAGGAGCCGCGAGGGGAGGCTGGCCATGGAGGGGCTGTCCAGCGTGGCCTGCGTCATCTGGTCCAGCGCCTGGAGGATGCGCTGCCGCCCCTGGGAGAAGGACGTCACCGTGCGGGTGACAATCCGGTCCAGCGCGCCTTCCAGCCGCTCCAGTTCCCCCGGCGCGGGCAGGGCGGACTCGGCCTCCAGCCTGTGGAGGATGCACTGGCGCAAGAGGGCGTACTCGGTCGCCACCTGCCCCAGGTCGAAGCCCGCGTCCAGGCGGGACATGGCGTGCTCGTCCGGTACCGTGGTGAGAATCTCGTCCGGGCCGTGGTCGATGAGGTCCGCGAGCATGTCCACCAACTGGGGCAGGTGGTCCAGCAGCCAGGAGGGTTGGGCCTCGCGTCCCAGGTGGAGGGCGCGCATGGCGCGTTGCCATTCCTCCAGCAGCTCCACCCGATATTCACGGAGGAAGGCGGAGACCCTGAGCGTCCGTGCCCCGGAGGCCTGCTTGTCGCCCGCTGCGCGGGATTCCGTCTCCAGCATCACCGGCCTCCCGTGGCCCGGGGCCCGCCCGGCTCGCCCCGTCGTTCACTTTCACCCTGGTGACGATGCCGCTCGCGTGCCTCGTCCCGCCGTCGCGCCTGGTGGAGGCCACCCCGGCTGGGACGCCGGCGCGCCGTCCGCCCGGACGTCCAACTTCGGGCGCTTGCCCACCCGTCCGCGCGCTGTGGGGCTGTGGGCCCGCACGGGCTCGGTTAGGGTGTCAGGGAGATGCGCACGCTCCTGCTGACCCGCTCCGACGTCTCCCGCAACCTGCAGGCCCCGCTCCTCCTGGAGGACATGCGCGAGGCCTTCCGCACCGACGCGCTGGCGCGCACCGTGGCGCCGCAGCGCGCCCGCGCGCCCCTGCACGCCGAGGGCACCGCGCTGGTGCTCTTCCCCGGCAGCCTGCCCTCCGTCCCCGCCTACTCGGTGAAGGTGCACGCGAAGTTCCCCGGCCAGTCCCCGGCGATTCGCGGCCTGGTGCACCTGCATGACGTGGCCACCGGCGCGGTGCTGGCGGTGATGGACTCCGGCCACCTGACGGCGGTGCGCACCGGCGTGGTGGGCGCGCTGTCGGCGGACGTGCTGGCGCGGCCGGACGCCAGCCGCGTGGCGCTCATCGGCGCGGGCCGGCAGGCGGTGCTGCAGCTCAAGTCCCTGCGCCTGGTGCGCTCGCTGTCGCATGTGCGGGTGTTCGACACGGCGCCGGAGCGCTCGCTCGCCTTCGCCACGCGCATGTACCAGGAGCTGAACCTGCCGGTGCGGATGGCGGAGTCGGTGGAGGAGGCCGTCTCCGACGCGGACCTCGTGGTGACGGCGACCTGGAGCCGCCACGCCTTCCTGCAGCCGGGCATGGTGCGGCCGGGCACCCACGTCATCGCGCTGGGCGCGGACGAGCCGGGCAAGGCCGAGCTGTCCGCGGAGCTGCTGCGCCAGGCGCGGTTCATCGTGGACCACCGGGGTCTGGCGGTGTCCACCGGCGCCGCGGGCGCGGTGGGGCTGGACGAGGGCGCCATCCACGCGGAGCTGGGCGAGGTGCTGGCCGGCCTGAAGCCCGGGCGCACGTCGCCGGAGGACCTCACCGTCTTCGCGGCGGTGGGCCTGCCCTTCCAGGACCTGGCGGCCGCCTGGCACGTCTACCAGTCCGCCCAGGGTGATGACGCCCTGGCGGGGGTGGACTTCGACGCATGAGACGCCTGGCGCTGGGGCTGCTGTCGCGAATCGGCCTGACGCGGCCCGCGCTGCGCGCCTGGGCGATGTACGACTGGGCGAACTCGGCCTACATCACCACCGTCGTCACGGTGGTGTTCCCGCTCTACTACGCCTCCGTGGCGGCGCAGGGCCTGCCGCGCGAGGTGGCCACCAGCCGCTTCGCCACCGCCACCGCCGTGGCGCTGAGCGTGGTGGCGGTGCTGTCGCCGGTGCTGGGCGCGCTGAGTGACCGGGCCGGGTGCATCAAGCACATGCTGGGCGCTTTCGCGGGCCTGGGCGTGGCGTCCACGCTGGCGCTGGCCACGGTGGGCCCGGGGGACTGGGCCTGGGGCCTGCTGCTCTTCGGCCTGGGCAACGTGGGCGTGACGGGCAGCATCGTCTTCTCGGACGCGCTGTTGCGGCACATCGCCCGGGACGACGAGCTGGACCGCGTGTCCACCGCGGGCTACGCGCTGGGCTACCTGGGCGGAGGCCTGCTGCTGGGCGCGCAGCTCGTGCTGCTGATGAGGCCGGCGTGGTTCGGGCTGGCGGACGCGGGGGCCGCCTCGCGCGTGGCCTTCGCCTCCGTGGCGGTGTGGTGGGCCGTCTTCTCGGTGCCGCTCTTCCGGCGCATCCCCGAGCCGAAGCCGGACGTGGGCGCCCCGCGGCCGCCGCTGTCCCTGCGCGGCATCTTCGCGCAGCTCGCGCGCACGCTGGGCGGGCTGCGCCAGCACCGGGAGGCCCTGCTGCTGCTGGTGGCCTATCTGCTCTACAGCGACGGCATCGGCACCATCATCCGCCTGTCCACGCTGTACGGGACGGAGCTGGGCATTGGCCGGGGCGCGCTGATTGGCACGCTGCTGCTGACGCAGGTGGTGGGCGTGCCGTGCGCGGTGCTGTTCGGCCGCGCCGCGGGGAAGGTGGGCGTGAAGAACGCGCTGATGTTCTCCCTGGCGGTGTACGTGGGGGTGACGTTCCTGGGCTACTTCATGCGCACGCCGCTGCACTTCTTCGTGCTCGCGCTGCTGGTGGGCATGGTGCAGGGCGGCAGCCAGGCCTTGAGCCGTTCGCTCTTCGCGCAGATGGTGCCCCGGGACAGGGCGGCGGAGTTCTTCGGCCTCTTCAGCGTCTTCGAGAAGGTCACCGCGGTGGCGGGCCCGCTGGTGTTCGCGGCCACGGTGGAGCTGACGGGCTCCAGCCGGCAGGCGGTGCTGTCCCTCCTCTTCTTCTTCGTGTCGGGCGCGGCGGTGCTGTCCCGCGTGGACGTGACGGCGGGGCGGCGCGCGGCCCGCGAGGCGGAGGCCCGCGCGGGCTGGAGCGGTGACGGCGAACCGGTGGCCCCCCTGGCCCCGGAGGGCGCGCCGGACGCGCGCCGCGGCGCCTGAGGCGTCAGTGCTTCGTGGGTGGGACTTCCCGGGGCGCGGAGAAGAGGCTGTCGCGCCCGTGGTTGAGCACCACCTCGCCGCCGACGACCTCGCGCACGTCCGCCAGGGCCACCGCGAAGTCATGCCGGCGCAGGAGGCCCTTCTCCACGATGAGCTCGTCCCCCTTCATCTCGATGATGCGGCCGAGCACGTGCCCGTCGTTGCCGCGCACCTTCATCCCCTTGTGGATTTCCGAACGACTGAACATGGTTGCCTCCCCCAGGGCGGTCCGTGGCGCCCCGTGGGTGAAAGCTGGCTTGAGCCGCCCGGGCTGGCAGCGGGCGGGCGGCGCGGCGCGCCGTTGAAGGCCGCTGGAGGCGCTCGGCGGGCAGGCGCTCGGCGCGAGGCCGCCTTCCGTGCGGGGGCCCAGGGCGCGTCGGGCGCGCTGTCCGGTGCCTGCCTGCCTGTCCGGCACTCCAGCCGTGCGGGGCACCACGGCGGGTGGCCGCCCGCAGGGACGTGGCCATCTTCGCCCCTGGGAGGTGCACATGCTCGTTGGTTTCTTGGCGTCGCGGCCGGGGCGGTGGCTCCGCATCGTGACGGGCGCTGGGATGGTGGTGGGGGGGCTGGCGTCGGGGACGTCGCGCGGCGCGGCGGTGGCGCTGCTGGGCCTGGGGCCCCTGGTGGCCGCGGCGCTGGACTGGGTGCCCGTGGCCGCGCTCTTCGGGCTGCCCATGGATGGCCCCACGCTGCGGCGGGAGCTGGGCGTGTCGGATGAGGCGTCCCTGCTGGAGGGCTTCCCTCGCCCGGGCACCCGGGAAGCCTCGCCGACGCTGCACTGACGCCGGGGCGCGCCGTCAGTCCTTGCGGACCTGGAAGGGGATGTCGAGCGTGCCCAGCGGCTCGCCGCGCTCCGCGTCCACGAGCCGCGCCTGGAGCACCACCTTCAAGGGGACACGGGCTCCGCGGCGGCGTGGGGCCACGCGGGGGACGTCAGGGCGCTCCAGTCCTGGCCGCGCGCCCAGTCCTCGAAGGTGTGCCAGCGGACCTCCGGGAACTTGTGCCGCAGGGTGAGGATGTCCGCCTGGTAGCCCTTGCGGTCCAGCCATTCGTACATGGCGGCCAGGTCCTCGCTGCGCTCGCGGATGTAGTCCAGGGGGAGCTGCTCGTAGTGGATGCGGTGGCCGCTCACCATGGACAGGAGTCCCGCGGCCTGCTGGCCCGTCACCTCGTCGGAGGCCACCTCGATGCGGTGCTCCTCGAAGCGCTCCGGCTCCTCCATGACGCGCACGGTGAAGGCCGCCAGGTCATCCAGGGCCACCATCTGCAGGCCGCGCGTGGGCGAAAGGCCCATGGCGAGCACGCCCGCCTTCAGCCCCTCCTCGAACATGCCGCTGGTGAAGTTCTCCATGAAGAAGGTGGGCCCGAGGAGGGTGTAGGGCAGGCCGCTGGTGCGCACGTGCGTCTCGATGCGGTGCTTGCTGTCGAAGTGGGGGATGCCCGTGAGGCGGTCCGCCCCCGCCACCGACGAGTAGACGTAGTGCTGGACGCGCGCCAGCCGGGCCGCGTCCGCCAGGTTCTTCCCGTGGCGGACCTCCGCCTGCACGCCGCCCGGGCCAAACGGCGTCGCGGCGGCGAACATGGTGTCCATGTCCCGGGCGGCCTGGGCGATGGAGTCCAGGTCGTCGTAGTCACCGACGGCCAACTCGGCGCCCAGCGACTCGAGCTCCCGGGCGGCGGGGGACTCCGGGTGGTGGACGAAGGCGGTGACGCGGTGGCCGCGCTGCAAGAGCTTCCGCGCGACGGCACCGCCTTGATGGCCAGTGGCGCCGGTAACGAGCACGGAGCGGGAGAAACCCATGGGCATGTGTGCACCTCGTGACGTCAGATGCCCGAAAGTTGGGGATGACGGACGCTGCTGGCGAGCACACCGTGGGCGTATCGAGCCTCACGGCCAGGGGTTGCCGGGCGGCCGGGCCGGCAGGCGGCCTGGGGTGGCGGCTGCCTTGCCAGGGGCGCTCGCTTCGGAGCGGCGCCTTGCTCCCGGAAGTGCCATGGTGCTCGGACGATGAGCAAGCGTGACAAGCCTCAGGAGTCGGAGTTGGTGGCGGCCGCTCGGGCGCTCGACGCGGAGTTGGTCCGCTTCGAGGCCCAGGCCGAGCAACTGGAGCAGGCGCCGCTGCAATCCGAGAAGCACCTGGAGCGCGCCTCGGCGATGTTGCAGGGGCTGGCGGACCTGGATGAGCAGCTCCGGGGCCGGGTGACGGCGCTGGTGGGGGCCATCTCCCAGGTGCGCGACAGGCAGCAGGCCCAGGCCGAGGCCATCCACCAGCGCGCGCAGGAGCTTCAGCGGCGCACGGAGATCTTCAAGGACCTGCTCGTGCGTTATGGCGCCCTGGGAGGGAACGCGGCCGAGCTGAACGTGCAGATGCAGCAGTTCGCGCAGCAGCGGCAGGCGGCGAAGACGCCGGAGGAGAACGCCGCCCTGGTGGGGACCTTCCAGGCGCTCCAGGAGCGGATGTCCCTGGTCGCGGACGAAGCCCACGCACTGGCGCGCGCCGCGGACGAGCAGGCCTTCCACGACGTGGGCCGGCAGGCGGACTCGCTGCGTCAGCAGTTGCTGTCGGCGCGGAACAAGATGTCGCTCTTGCAGAAGAGCCTGGGCGGCGAGGCGGGCTAGCTGAGGTACGTGGGCGCGAAGTCGTCCGGACTTTCGATGGGGCGCCGCCCCGCGTAGCCGTCCAGCAGGGCGTGCCAGTGGGAGACGGCGGGGTCTCCGAAGCGCCAACACAGGTAGACCTGCTCACCGCCGCGGTGGGCGCGGAAGTCCACGAGGCCGTCCGCGCCCTTGATTTCGAGGCCCATCTCCTGGAGCTGGAGGAGCTCGCCGCGGATGCGCTCCAGGAGGGTGTCGCGCTCCTCGCGCAGGGAGGCCAGGCTCGGGTCGCTGGGGACGGGCGCGGCGCCCAGCTCGTCCGCGAGCTGCTGGGCGCGCTCCACCCACGGGCGGACCCGCTCGAAGGTGCGCGTCAACAGCGGCACCAGCCGATTGGCTTCTTCCACGTTGAAGTAGCGCATCCCCCCGAGCATGCCTCGGTGAGGCCCACGGCCGCTACTGTCCCGGCGCGCGTGATGCGTCAGCCTGTCGCCCAGCCAGCGCTGGGCCGCGTCACGAGGTGCGCTATCCGCGGGCGGCCACAAATGCGGATCTGAATGCGGTCGAAGCTCATATGGTCACAACTTGAATGAGAAAGGGATGGTTCATTCCAAATCTGGTTGGCGCTGCTCCCTGGGTGCGCGTTGTTCCGGCCTGCGCCTCGGCCTGCGAAGGCGCCACCTGAAGAAGCCGCGCGCTACCGATTTCCCCTCGTGCTTCCCACGGAAGGGCAGCACGTCCTACCAGGGGCGATTGCCGCGGCCGTCGCACTCGCCATGGAGGACTTCCTTCCGTTGGGTGCGAAGCCTCGCCGAGACGCCACACCCACGGAGGTTTGTGCCTCGCAGCGCCAGTCCTATGACGTGACGGCTGTCCCCGGTAACGATGTAGTGGTCTTCGTCCGCTTCACTGCCCGGCCTGATGCTTGCCATGGCCTGGAGGGGCCGCCCCTCGCGGGCATCCCCATCGTCTACGCCGTGGATACGGCGAAGTGGGTCATTCTCTCCGTGTAGAAGTAGCGAGGCCTGCGCGAATCGCGCCGCGCTATCGGCCGCGCAGCAGGGACGCGTGGTTGTCGCCCAACCAGCGCTGGGCCGCGTCACGCAGCGGGAACAGGACTTCGCGCTCGCGGAAGGCCGGCGTGTGCTCGGGCGCGCAGCGGCCCTCGTTGCTCGTTCCGTCGTCGAGGTCCGCGTGCAGCATCGCGTGGAAGACGAGGTAGTCCACCACGAACGCGGGCACGTGCGGCCGGTCCAGCGCCGGATGGATTCGAATCTCCCGCAGCCGCGCGTCGTAGCCGCCCACGTGGATGCTGCGGCGCTTCGTGCCGGCCGGCTTGCGCGCCCAACCCACGTCGACCTGCACCCGTTCGTCGAACCAGCTCGCGTTGAGCCGGGCGAAGATGGCCTGCAGGTCGAAGCAGCGGCCTCGCGTGCGCAGAGGCTTGCCAGGCCGACGCTCCCGGCGGACCCGCTCGCTGTGAGCGTGCGCGTAGGTTTCAAGCACCTCGCCCGCGCTCGCGTCCGCCCGGCCCGCGTACGCCGCCATGGCCTGAACCACCGCGTCAGGTGCTCCCAGGAAGAGGTGGTGGATGCGCAGCCGCAGCCCCTCCTCACCCCGGCGGAAGCTCACCAGCGTGGCCCGGTTGTCCGTGAGCCGCAGGTGGACCGGCACGCCGAGAATCGACGACAGCCGCCGCGCCAGCTCCGCCGCCAGCGGGAGTGCCTCCTCTCGCGCGGGGAGTCGGCTCTCCGGCGCGATGCTCGCGCGCTGAGCCGTATCTGGCGGGAGCCCATCCTCCCACGCGGTGCGCCGACTCTCCGGCGCGGTGCTCGCGCGCCGAGCCGTATCTGGTGGGAGCGAATCCCCCCGGGAGGGACGCCGACGCTGTGTATCCGGCGTGGCCGCCTCCTCCCGCGCGGGGAGCCGGCTCCGCGCCCCCGTGCCCGCGCGCGCCTCCGCACCCACGTCCTCGCGCTCATCAGGCGCCGCCGTGTCGAACAAGCCGAGCTGTGAATTCGGGTGCGAGGGCATCTACCGTCAAAGGTAAGCCTCCCGGCGCGAGGATTCCAGGAGGATGCTCGCCCCCCGGACGAAGAGGCGGAGCTCGCTGTTCCGAAATGTCGGGGGTTTATCGCCGCCGCCGCCCGGGTCGGGACTTCAGGACTCCCGGCAGAGCCGGTCCACCCGGTTCAGCATCGTGGGCGTGCGCGACGCGCCATGCATCCGCCGGATGTGCTCCGCCGCCACCGCCGAGTCGATGCCCGCCCCACTCACGAACAACGGCCGCAGGCTCTTCCCCCGCAGCACCGGCACCGAGGGCCCCGTCGTCACATAGGCCGTCTTCGCCACGCCGATGACGGGCACCTCCCGGTTCAGCGCATCGTACAGGCGCGCGCCCAGCCCGGGCCGGTCCTCACCCAGCCACGCATAGCCATCCACGATGACGGCCTCCAGCGGCACCTCCACCCGCGCCAGCACCCGGAGCAGGTGCGGCAGCTCGCGGCGGTAGAACTGCCCCGGCTCGTAGGGCTCGGCCGGAGGCCCGCGCTCCACCAGGTGCGAGGCCTCCGCCCCATCCGCCCAGCCCCGGAACAGCACGCACGCCGCCACGGTGAGCTCGGGGCGGTAGTCCACATCCAGGCAGGCGAGCATCGTTGCGTCCTCCCGTCTCAGGGCTCCTGGAAGTCCTCGAAGGTGACCTGGGCGGCGCGGAGCTGCTCCACCACCTCCGGGGTCGGCTTCGCCGTGGTGCGGTAGCGCGGCGGCCACAGCTCCGGCACCTGCGTCAGACAACTCCCCGCGATGCGCCGCACCTCCCGCCAGGGCACCGTGAAGAAGTCCTCGCCGCCCGCCTCGGGGCTCACGGCGACCATGTCCGCCTCGGGCAGCAGGGCGTCCACGTCATGCGACCAGACACACCAGGAGATGGGGAACTCGTCCCGCTTGCGCGCCGTGGCGCTGTAGCTGGCGACGAACAGGTCCAGCTCCTGCTCCTGGTGGAGCGCGTCGAGCGCCTCCTTCTGGGAGTTGTACTCCGCCAGGGCCAGCCGCACATGCGCCAGCCGCACCCGGTGCGCCAGCGCGTCCTGCCCGGGATGCACGTAGGGCACCACCCGCCCCGCGTCATCCACCGTGTACAGCGCGGGCGTCAGGCACCGCGACGCCGCCGCGTACTCCCGCTCCGCGCTCTCGCTCAGGCGCGCCACCAACTCCGGACGCGCGTCACCGCCGATGAGCAGCGTGGAGCGCTCCGGGAGGATGGCCACGGGTCGGCCCTCCACGCGCCCCGCGAAGGACGCGAGGAAGCCGGGGCGCAGCAGCCGGGACGTCTCGTAGGTGTCTCGCGTCTCCACCGTCCACAGCGGGCCGTGCTCCTCGTCGTACAGCTCCACGCCCTCGTCCGGCAGCCGGGCCAGGTTCGCGTGGGCCGCCGTGAAGGCGTCGTCCTCGCTGACGCCCCACGTCTCCAGGTGCCGGCGCTGGACGAACATGGCGGACTCCGGCAGGTCCAGCACCAGCAGCTCGCGCAGGAAGGGCAGCGTCCGCCGGCCCACCATCTCCCGGTCCGCCTCCGCCTTCTTCATCAGCGACATGCCGAAGGTGGACGCACGCAGCACGGGCAGCAGCAGCTCACGCGCCTGCTCCCAGGGCAGCGTATCCGGCGACTCCTGCCACAGCGCGCGCAGGTAACGCTGGATGAGCTGCACGCGCTCCTCGGGCGGCAGCTCCCGCGTGTCCGCGTAGAGGTTGTCCAGGAAGAAGGTGCCCTTGCTGCCAGCGCGGGTGATGTCCAGCCCGTAGTCCTGCGTGCGCCGCTCCACCTGCTCCACCGCCGGGTCGGCGCGCAGCAGCGCCTCCACCTGCCGCATCAGCGCCTCGCGCGGCTCCACCGCCCAGGTGCTGGAGGGGCCGGGAGGAACCTCGGCGGCCGTTGAAGTCTTCCTCCCGAAAAGCCTGCCCCAGAACCCCATGCTCGCTCCCACGTGTGTGCCCGCGGGCGAGGTATACGTCCGGTGGCGCGTGGGCTCCACCGGAACACGCCGGTCCGTGTCACAAACCCATGAACGCGAGCAGCGCGCCCAGGTCCTCGTCGGACAGGGCCTCCAGGCTGTACAGCGGCATGTTGCCGCCCACGCCGAAGAACTGGCCGTGGCGCACCTTCTCGATGACGACCAGCGACTTGGGCACACCGGGGAAGAGCGTGTCGTAGTCGTCCGTCACCTCCGGGAGAATCGACGCCAGCTCGGTCAGCCGCCCCTCGCCGGTGTGGGGCGCGCCGTGGCAGCTCTGGCACGCCTCGGCGTAGACCTGCTGTCCGCGCGCCACGTCACCGCGCGTGACGTCGACGACGTCCTTCACCACCGTGAAGGGCCGGGCCGGCGCGGACGGGCTCGGGCTGATGCTCACCAGGTACTCATACAGCGCCCGGCTCTGCGGCGAGTCCTTCGGCAGCGGCGTCACGCCCCGCATGAAGTTGACGTAGCAGAAGTTCACCGCGTCCAGCAGGCGCGTCTCGAAGCCGCCCCACCAGCTCTCCCGGAACGCGGCGTCATACAGCGTGTAGCCGGAGTCCATCCGCCCCGAGGGCGGCGTGGGCGTCGTCGAATGGCACGTCGCGCACGAGAAGCTGTTGAAGCTGCTCTCCGACAGCCGCGAGTCGTTGAACAGCACCTCGCCATACTCCGCCGCGGGCACGCGGCCATCGCTGCCGTCGTCACAGCCAGCCAGCCCCACGGCCAGGGCCACCACACACCACCCCGCGCGCTTCATGGCTGCCCCCGCAGGATGCTCACCGAATCCGGGAAGATGCCCACCTCCACCGTGCCCACCACCGTGCCTTCCTCCAGGTCCACCGCGTGCAACGTGCCCGGCCCCACGTGGTCGCCCTCGCAGACGACCAGGCCGATGCGCTCGTCGGGTGTCAGCGTGATTTGGTGCACGTTGAGGCAGCCGGCGTCCGCCAGCGGCACCTCGCGCAGCACGGTGCCCGTCTCCGGGTCGATGACGGCCACCGCGTCCACCAACTGGTAGGGCATGTACAGCGTGCGGCCGTCCGCGGTGAAGGCGCCGAACATCGGCGGCCCGTGCAGGAGGGACACGGCGCGCTCGGGCACCATGGCGCGCGTCTGGGGATTGAGCACCTGCACCTGCCGGCTGGCCATGGAGCTGACCCAGACCTCGCCGGTGGTGGGGGACAGCGTCAGCGCGTAGGGCTGGTGCCGGGGCGCCACCGCGCCGCCCGCGCCCGCCGCCACCTTCACCCGCGCCACCGGCGTGCCCGCCTCCGCGAGGTCCACGATGGCCACTTCATCCGACCAGCAGGCGATGTACGCCGTGCGCTCGTCCGCCGACAGGCGCACCGCGTGCGGCGCGGGGCACACCTCCACCATGGCCTTCCGAGTCATGGTGCGCGCGTCGAGGATGGCCAGGTTCGCGTTCATGTCGGACTCGGGCCGGCCCTGGCGCGCCATCTCCGAAATCTTCAGCGTGTCGAAGTGCGTCTGGTACAGCGTGTTCCCATCCGCGCTGACGATGACGTCGCCCGGGTTGGGATTCACGCGCACCGAGCCCACGAGCCGGTTGTCGCGCGCGTCCAGCTTCAGGCAGTAGCCGTCATCCGCGCCCGTGCCGTGGGCACCGTGCGGCCCCGAGCCACCGCCGGGCACGTAGTTGGAGATGCCGACGTAATAGAAGTCACCCGCGGGGGCCACGGCGGTGTGGTGCGGCCCCTCCAGCTCCATCGGGTTGAGGCCCACCGGCACGCGCGCCAGCTCGCGGAAGGCCGGCGTGCCCACGGTGTCCAGCTCCACGAGGCTGAGCGTGTCATCCAGGCTGTTGGTGACCAGGATGCGCCCGCCCGGGCCCGGCGGTGGAACGACGGTTCCTTCCACCCAGGGCTCCTCGTGCGCGAAGTCGAGCCCGTCGGGTGGCGCCACGCCCACCACCCGCGCTGTGTTCTCGTCACAGCCGGCCATCAGCAACGCCAGCAGCCACCACGGTGTCCGGTTCATCGCGCGCCCTCCAGGCGGATGGTGCGCGGCGACTCCAGGCGGTACGGGCCTTCACGCAACCGGTTCTGTACCAGGTAGGCGCTGGTCACCTGGACGCGGAGGTCCTGGCCCGCGGCGGCGCGGAGCGTGCCCCACGTCGCCGCGTCGAGCTGCCAGTGCATGTCCGACGTCAGCAACTCCACCGGACACTGCCGTCCGGGCACGGTGACCTGCACCCAGTGGAAATCCCCGGTGACGGGCGGCAGGTGCGCCTGTGCGGACGGCAGTAGGAGGTTGCCCAGCCACGCCAGCAGGGTGCGCGGCGCCTCGCGCGGCCGGTCGTGCCTCCCGGGCGCCTGCGATGGAACCCGCGACGCCAGCGGCGAGGTCCACCGCCACGTGGGCGGCGCCGCGTCCGGCGCGTACGTCTGCCCCGGCGCGGGAGACTCCAGCGTCACCGCCTGCGAGCTGTCGGTGGCCCGGCTCCGCGCGTCGACGAAGGTGCGCCAGGCCTCGTCGGTGGCGTCGCCGCTGTACAGGGGCTCGCCGCAGACATCCGGCGTGGGTTCATCGCCGCCGTCGCAGGCGGCGGTGCCCAGCGCCAGCAGCGCGGCCGCGCAGGGCGCCCACGGGCTTCTTCGGGTCGCGAGGGTCATCAGGGGCCTATGGGTGCGGACGCCGTGGCCCACGGCGCCTCGGTAGGAGGGAAGACAGCAGCAACAGCAGGGGCAGGGCGGGGCCCGCGGCGGCGGCGCAGCCACCGGACTTCGGCCCGGCGGGAGGCTCCCCGGGAGCGCCCCCCGCGTCCGAGGTGCCCGCGTCGGGCGCGCCGGTGTCCGGGCCTCCCGCGTCGGGCGTGCCCGCGTCCGGCCGCGGTGGCTCCTCCACGCCGCCATCCGGGTAGAGCGGGGCGCCGAGCTGCTCGGCGAGCTGCGGCCAGCGGGCCGGGCAGAGGTCCCGCACGGGCGTGCCGCGAGGGCAGAGCTGCGTGCCCTGGATTTCGTACAGCGCGAAGATGTGCTCCCAGGTGCGGCCCTGGTCCGTGCTGCGCGCCAGGGCCCAGTCATGCAGCCAGGTGGAGCCGCAGCCGTAGAGTGTCTCGCCGTCGCGCAGCACGCACGCGTTGCCGGTGGGCAAGGGCTGCCTCTCCAGCGGGCCGGTGCTGGCGCCCATGAAGAAGTAATTGAGGGTGCCCACCCAGGCGGTGCCGCCGTCGGAGGACAGGTCCATGTTGATGAAGGTGTCGTCCAGCACCGTCACCTGCGTCAGCGTGCGGCCGCCGTCCTCGCTGCGCAGCAGGTGCGTGTAGCCCTGGGCGGACACGCGCACCCACACCCCGTCCACGTCGACGGGGTCCACCGCCACCACCGTCAGCGCGTAGGGCCGCAGCAGCTCCGGCAGCGCGTGGGGGAACTCCTGCCAGGTCTCGCCCGCGTCGTCGCTGCGCAGCACCACCAGCGCGTTGTCGGAGACGCCCGACACGTAGAGGCGGCGCGGGTCCACCGGGGACACGCGCACCGCGTTCAGCTCCAGCCCCGTGCGCAGCAGCGGCGTGGCGGTCCACGTCTCCCCTCCGTCATCGGAGCGGTACACGCCGTTGGCGAGGCCGGGCCGCCCGGTGACGGCGTGGAAGACGCGGTCGTCGGTGGGGTGGGCCGCCAGGCCCGTCACCCAGGTCGCCTTGAAGAAGGGGTGGGTGCGCCAGGTGCAGCCCGCATCCGGGGAGTGCAGCAGGGCGCTGCCCGTGGCGGCGAGGATGTCGCCCGTCTCCCGCCACACGTAGGCCTCCGGGCGCCAGCCGCCGTACCCCATGGCATCCGGACACACCCAGCGCCACGTCTTGCCGCTGTCGCGGGAGATGACCGCGCCGAAGGTCGTCCCGGAGAAGAAGTCCTCGGGGTGGCCCCGGCGGAGGGTGACGTTGGACGTCTCCGGGAGGCCCGCGTGGGCATGGGCCGGCGCTCCCGGCGACAGGGCCAGGAGGAACGCGGCGGTGCTCCAGGCACCGGGGCTGCGCGACTTCATCCAGAGGACTCCGAGGGAACGTGCCGGCCCCCACGTTAACGTGCGCCCCGCGGGAGCATAGCGGGGGCAAATGGCGCCGGGGCGCGCATTCCCGTTGAGCGCCTGGCGCCTGCTCGTTAGCTGGATGCCCCGCTATGACCATGGAATACCGACAGTTGGGGGGCTCTGGCCTCAAGGTCCCGGTGTTGACGCTCGGGACGGGGACGTTTGGAGGCCAGGGGGACTTCTTCAAGGTGTGGGGCAACAGCGGCGTCCCGGAGGCCACGCGCCTGGTGGACATCAGCCTGGAGGCCGGGCTGAACATGTTCGACAGCGCGGACATCTACTCGGGCGGCGCGGCGGAGGAGATTCTGGGCAAGGCCATCGCCGGCCGCCGCGAGAAGGTCCTCATCTCCACGAAGGGGAGCTTCCGCAATGGAGACGGGCCGAATGACGTGGGCTCGTCGCGCTTCCACATCACCCGCGCGGTGGAGGCCAGCCTGAAGCGGCTGGGCACCGACTACATCGACCTCTACCAGCTTCATGGCTTCGACGCGCTCACCCCTGTCGAAGAAACCCTGCGGGCGCTCGACGACCTCGTGCGCGCCGGGAAGCTTCGCTACATCGGCGCGTCGAACTTCTCCGGCTGGCACCTGATGAAGTCGCTCGCCACCTCGGAGAAGTACGGGCTGGCGCGGCACGTGGCGCACCAGGCGTACTACTCGCTGGTGAGCCGGGAGTTCGAGTGGGAGCTGATGCCCCTGGCCCTGGACCAGCAGGTGGGCACCGTGGTGTGGAGCCCCCTGGGCTGGGCGCGGCTGACGGGCAAGTATCGCCGCGGGCAGCCCCCGCCCGAGGGCTCGCGCATGCAGGCGGCGCTCAACAGGCAGGGCGCGCCGCCGCTCTCCGAGGAGTACCTCTACCGCGTGGTGGACGCGCTGGATGTCGTCGCCGCGGAGACGGGGAAGACGGTGCCGCAGGTCGCCCTCAACTGGCTGCTCCAGCGCCCCTCCGTGTCCACCCTCGTCATTGGCGCGCGCAACGAGGAGCAGCTCCGGCAGAACCTGGGCGCCGTGGGCTGGAGCCTCACGCCGGAGCAGGTGGCCCGGCTCGACGCGGCCAGCGCGGTGACGCCCACCTACCCGTACTGGCACCAGCGCGGCTTCGCCGAGCGCAACCCGTTCCCGACGAAGGTGGACTGAGCCCGGCTCCGCGTGGCGTCTTCAAATGGAAGTCGCCTGCCTCGCGAGGACGCTCGCCTCGCCTCGTGGGGTCTGCTACGCACGGCGCCGGAGCCGGCACGTGGCGAGCCCAGGGGGTGGGCCGGCGGTGCGCGGGGGGAGTTCACGGCATGACGCGTTCCATGGTGGAGCCGGGGCACGGCGACGGGCTGCCCGCCAGCTCGGGCACGCGGCCCCTCTGGGAGGCGGTGACGCAGGGGGCGGTGGACGTGGCCGTCCGCGCCTATGAGGGCCTGGCGGCGTCACAGCGCGACGCCGTGCTGGCGGAGTCCTCGCGCGCGTCCGCGCCCGCTCGCGCCACGCTGGTGGAGGTGCTGCGGCGGGCGCGTGACTTCGCCGGCGCCGCGCGGGTGCTGGAGGTGGACGGCTCCGCCGCCCTGGTGGCCCAGCTCCACGAACAGGCGGGCGCGCTGCTGCTGGCCGCGGAGGCGTGGCTGCGCGCGGGCGAGCCGGCCCAGGCGGCCTCGGCCTTCGAGCGCGGCGGCGCGCTGGAGCGGGCGCTGTCGCTGTACCAGTCATTGCAGGCGCGCGAGGCCATGGCCCGCTGCCTCACCCGGCTGCGACGCCCGCTGGAGGCCGCGGCGGTGTACCGCGAGCTGGGCAACCCGCACGCGGAGCTGGAGGCCCTGCGCGCCGTGTCCCCGGACATCGCGGTGGCGCGGCGCGAGGCGGTGCTGCGGATGAGCGGGCTGCTGGACGCGCAGGGGGAGTCGTGGCGGGCGCTGGTGCTGCTGGCGGACGCGCTCCAGGCGCCGGAGCTCCGGGGCGACGTCGCGCTCCAGGCGGAGCACACGCGGCTCCTGCGCCACCTGAACCTGAAGGGCGGGCCGTCGGTGGAGCCCGCCGGCGCGCCCCCGCCGCCGGACGGCTACGAATACCTGAAGGCCATTCCCCTCTTCGGCGAGCTGTCCCTGCAGGACATGAAGGACCTCTACCAGGTGGCGCAGCCGGTGCGGTTCGCGCAAGGGGCCACCGTGCTGGAGAAGGGCGCGCCCGGCTCGGGGCTGCTGGTGCTGCTGGAGGGGACGGTGGACGTGCTCGGGGGGCCGGAGCCTGGCGCCCGGCTGCTCAACACGCTGGGGCCGGGGGCCTTCATCGGTGAGGTCTCCCTCATCCTGGATGGAGAGACGTCCGCGCAGGTGCGCGCGTGCACGGCGGTGCGGGCGCTGCGGGTGGCGCGCGTGGACTTCCAGCACTACCTGGATACGCACGAGGCGGCCGCGCTGCGCATCCTCCGCCTCTTCACGCAGAAGCTCGCCGAGCGCGTGCGCGCGCTCAGCGCGTAGCCAGCGGGGACGGCCAGGGCGCATGGGCACGGAGCGCACCGCGCGGGCGCTGGCCTCCGGCGGGGTGCCGCACGACGGCGACCCGCGCGTCCGAGGCGAAGCGCCGGGCGGCCGGAAACACGACGCCCGGGCCTCCGTGAGGAGACCCGGGCGCGGTGAGGTCCGGACGGCGCCGGAGGACTACATGGAGTAGCCGAGCGTCAGGCCGAACACCTGGGCCGTGCCGTTGTAGACGCCGGGGATGCCCGGCGCCGTGCTGTCCTTGTCGAGCAGCGTGACGAACTGGTAGGCCGCGTCGACGCGCACCGCGCCGAAGCTGTAGCCCAGGCCCGCCGACACGCCGAAGCGGTTCGCGTCCGGCAGGTCCGGCGTCAGCGTCTCATCCGGGCTGGGCGCCGGGTCCCACAGCACGCCGGCGCGCACCTGCAGCGCGTCGGTGATGCCGTACTCACCGCCCAGGTGGAAGTTCCACGTCGAGCGCCAGTCCTTCGGCAGCGGGTTGTTGATGGCCGGGTTGTCCGGGAACTCGATGGCCAGCTCCGGGAAGCTGGACCAGCCCACCCAGTTGGCGTCGAAGGCCAGCGTCAGGCGCTCCAGCGGCGTGACGGCGATGCCCGCCACCACGGACTGCGGCAGCTTGACGTCACCCTGCACGCGCGTGTCCGGCAGGCGGCCCTGGAAGGCCGGCGGCACGTTCTGGAAGTCCGCGTCGCCCTTGAACGTCATGCTCATGGGGCTGCGGTACTGCACGCCCAACGTCACGAGCTTGGGGACCACCACGGCCTGGACGCCGGCGTTGAAGCCGAAGCCCCAGCCCGCGCCGCCCAGGTGCACCTGGCCCTCGCTGGAGACGAAGCCCAGGGCGCGCTTAATTTCCAGCGTGCCGCGGGCGATGTTGAGGCCCACGCCCACGCGGAAGCGGTCGTGGACCTGGTACGCCACCGTGGGGTTGATGTTGTAGATGGACAGCCCGGACTCCTGGGCGCGGAAGCGGCCCACGAACCCGTCTTCCCACCGGCTGCTCGCGCCGAACGGCGTGTAGAAGCCCACGCCGGCCGCCAGCGAGTCCGTGATTTTGTACACGGCGAACACGTGCGGCGGCGGGGACAGCGTCGTCTTCTGCCCCTGCACCGGGCCACCCGTCGGGGTGAATTGCAGGCTGGGCAGGATGCCGGTGACGCCCGCGGTGATGTCCAGCTTCTCCACGCCCAGGATGTTGGCGGCGTTGGAGTAGATGGCGGACGAGTCATCCAGCCACGCGGCGGCCGCGTTGGCCATACCCGACGAGCGGGCGCTCTGGGTGTTGACCTGGAAGCCCGCGGCCTGGGTCGTCCCGGCGGCGAGCAACGTGATGAGGGAGAGTGTCTTCTTCATGTGCGTTCGTTCTCTCTCTAGCTGCCGTTACGGGGTGGGAGCGGTGCCCGTGTTCAGGAACTCGATGACCTGGTTCTGGGCGGTGTTGCGCACCGACCGGAGGAACTGGCTGGTCGCCGAGCCGGGGCTCAGCGACGGGTCCACGATGCCGAAGAACGCGTGACGCACGCCCTCCGGCAGGCCCTGCACGTCCGCCAGGTACGTCTGCACCGTGCGGGGCGTGGAGGCGTTGACCAGCGGGTGGTTGGCCGCGCGGATGAGGTCCTCCGTCACCGTGTTGGGGATGACCATGTCGCCCTGGATGTACTGGATGAACGCCTCGCGCTCGGCGGGAGCGGACGGCGCGTTCTCCAGGTACTTGCCGTAGTTGCGGGGCGAGGCCGGGTCCAGGATGGTGCGCGCCAGGGTGATGAACTCGTAGAACTCCGGCGTGCCCGGGGCGCGGCCGATGTTGGTCAGGGTGTTGAAGAAGCCCGCGCGGTACTGCACGAAGGTCGAGTCCGTGGCCTTCAGGAGGATGTCCACCAGGTCACCGCCCACGGTGTTGAGCGCCGTGCGGCCCACCATGGGGGACACGGAGGCGGACAGCACGCCCTGGATGCCGCCCAGGCTCTGGCCCACGTAGCTGAACTGGCTGGTGTTGAGCGAACCGGCGCCCGCGGCGGCCAGGCGGCCGTTGAGGGTGTCGGTCTCCAGCGCGCGCACGAGCTGGGCGAAGTCCACCACGTGGTGGCGGAAGTTGTCGCGGGTGGCGAACAGGTTGACCAGGTTCAGGAAGCCCGCGCCGGAGATGAACGGCGGCTGGGTGGGGCCGGGACGGGCGAAGTCGCCGCCCGCGCACTGACCGGTCCCGCTGCCGGGCTCGGCCACGCAGTAACCCAGGCCCTGGCTGGAGCAGAACAGGTCACCGTGCGGCGCGGCCGTCGGGCTCACGTCGCAGGCCGGGCGGTTGGCCGACACGCAGCGGCCGAAGGTGGGGCTGCCCACCGTCACGTCGCAGGTGTCGCCGTCGTCGCAGGCCTCGTCCGCCGAGTCGAAGACGATGTCGGGCACGCCGTCGCGGTCCTCGTCGAGGGCGAACGGGGTCGTCGGGCTGATGGCGGCGCAGCTCGCGCGCTCACCGTGGAACACCGTGTCGATGGCCACCACGGCGTAGCCCGCCGCGTTGAAGTTGTTGGCCACCGTCATGATGTTGGTGCGGTTGCCCGTCAGGCCGTGGCCGTAGATGACCACCGGGTAGCCGCCCGCCGGCGCCACGTCGGCCGGCGTGAAGAGCATGAACGGGACGCGGTCGAGGCGCGGCGCGGCGCGGTTGAGCGTGCCCTGCGCGTCATCCAGGAGGAACGGCGAGTGGTACGCGCCGATGAAGGCGCGGCCCACGGCGTCGTTGTCCAGCGTCAGGGCCGTCATGGCGTCCTTGATGGAGGTCGTCTGGTCCACCAGGTACACCGGGTCGGCCGGGATGTTGAACTGCGCGGGGATGGCGTTCAGCCGCTCCAGGATGGAGCGGGTGCTCTGGGTGGTGAAGGCCCAGGCCAGGTTGATGTCCTTGCGCGCGATGCCCGCGGCCGCCAGGCCGTCGAACAGGGGCTTCATGCCCAGGCGCGCCGGCTCCAGCTGCGCGGCGAGGTCGTCAGGCACCGCGGCCACCTGGCTCTTGCCGTTGGCGTCCACCAGCGGGTTCTCCATGCGCATCAGCGCCTGGGCGGCGGTGGGCGCCACGGTGCGGCCCAGCGTGTCCTTCATGCCGCGCAGCATCACCACGCCGTACTGGGTGGCCTCGTCCAGCGGGACCTCCGGGACGATCTGGAGCTGCTGCGGCGAGTTCGGCGCCGGCGTCAGGCCCTCCACGACGGGCTCGCAGTTGAAGCACACCTTCACCTGGGGGTTGGTGCCTGCGGCGGGGTTGCCCAGCTTGACGAAGCGCAGGGTGGTCTTCTCCTCCGCCGGGGTGCCCTCGTCGTCCGGCGCGAAGCCAATCTTCAGGCGCACCGTGTTGGCGTCCAGCAGGGCGCCGGTGTCGATGGGGCCGCGGGCCGCGCCGTTCTCCGACACGATGGGCGCGGTGGTGGACCAGCCGTCCAGGGTGTTCAGGCCGGCGATGAGCGCCTGCGCGGGGCCCGCCTCGGGGGGCACGGGCAGGTTCAGGTGGGCCGGGGTCGTCTCCGTGGCCGGCACGCGCAGCAGGTCATTGGGGAAGGGGATGACGCTGTTGCCGGGGTCGAACGTCGCCTCCGGGTGGTCCATGATGGTGAAGGTCCACAGGAGGACGATGTCCTCGCGCTTCACGCTGAACTGCTCGGACACCAGGTTGAGGATGGGGGCGTAGCCGCGGCGCAGCTGCTCCAACTGCAGGGCGCTGGCCGTCTGGTCCGCCAGGCGCGCGGCGGGGTCCGTCTCCGCGGAGGGGATGAGCTCGGTGGCCGTCTGGCAGTTGGACGCCGTCAGGTCCTCGCAGGTGACCAGCGACTGGGGGGAGCTGGCGAAGGCCCACGTGGCGGAGGGGATGACCGGCTTGCCGGCCGTCGTCTTCACGCCGTTCTCACCGCCCAGGATGGCCACCGCGTAGCGGCCGCCCTTGGGCCAGCCCTGGGGCAGCGGCGGGATGATGGTGATGAGGTGCGTATCCGGGTGGTACGCGATGGCCGTCGGCGTGGCCGGCTTGGCCAGCGGCGTGCCCGCGTACACGTCGATGAGCTTCACCGTGTTCGAGTTGACCGTGGTCGGGTCCAGGTCCCGGATGCGCGTCGTCACGGTGACGGTGGTGGGGAAGCCATTGAGCGTGTTCACGTAGTCGCGCGTGAACTCCTGCTCCGCCGCCGACGCCTGCGGGTTGATGGGCGCGTTGACCAGGCCGTTGACGATGGCCAGGTCGTTGGGCGACGGGACGACGGGCGGAGACGCGGTCGGGTCGAACTCCGCGACGACGGAGTCTTCGGGGCTCCGCGGCGGGTCCTGGGCGATATCGGGCGCACAGGCCGAGGCGCCCAGGGCAAGAGCCCCGAGGAACAACACCTTTCTCATGGGTACAACCCCCTCCAAGTCCTGGGTTGGGATGACTGGACTGGAAACGTCCGTGGCGTACCACGTCCCTGAGTTGGCAGGAAGCCAACGGGCTTGACGCGTCGTGTCAGTTGTGATGGCGCGTGCGGTGGGGTGAGACGGGCGGTCGTTGACACGCTGCGCAGTCGGGCCTGGGCGGTTACGCTGCCGGGCATGAACCGACTATTGGGTGTGCTGGTGGTGGCCGTCGCCGTGGTGGCGCATGCGGAGGACGCGGGTGGCCTGACGTGGACGGCGCCGGCGGAGTGGGCGGTGCAGGGGCCCCGGCCGATGCGCGCGGCGACGTACAAGATTCCCGCGGCGAAGGGGGACACGGAGGGCGCGGAGCTGGCCGTCTTCTACTTCGGCCAGGGCCAGGGCGGCGCCGTGGACGCCAACGTGAAGCGCTGGGTGGGGCAGTTCCAGACGGCGGACGGCAAGCCCATCCCGCAGGGCAAGGCGAAGTCGAAGGCGGAGAAGGTCAACGGCATGCCGCTGACCACGGTGGACGTAAAGGGCACGTACACGGGCGGCGGGCCGATGATGGGCCCCTCCACGCCCAAGCCGGGCTTCCGGCTGCTGGGCGCCATCGTCGAGGGCGCCCAGGGCGCCGTCTTCTTCAAGCTGACGGGCCCGGAGAAGACGGTGGCCGCTTCGGAGAAGGCCTTCCGCAAGCTGCTGGAGTCGGTGAAGAAGCAGTAGCGAAAGGCGGGGCCCTTGGCGCGCGGGGCTACTTCGTCCCGCGCGCGGGCTTCGCCTGGGCCTTGGGCGTGGTTCCTCCCGCCAGCGCGCGCCGCACCGCCGCGGGCGGCGTGCGCTTGGAGGGCAGGTCCGGCATGAGGAGCACCTCGATGCGCCGGTTGCGCGCGCGGCCCTGCGGGGTGGCGTTGCTGGACACCGGCCGCATCTGCCCGTAGCCCGCCGCCACCAGCCGGCGCGCGGGCACGCCGCCGGTCTCCTGGAGGAAGCGCACCACGTTCACCGCGCGCGCCACGGACAGCTCCCAGTTGGACGGGAAGGTGCTCTGCAGCTTCTGCGTCGGCGGCGAGTCATCCGTGTGGCCCGACACCTGGATGGACTTGTCCTCCACCTTGGCCAGCACGCTGCCCAGCCGCGTCAGCACCTCCTGGCCGCGCGCGCTGATGCTCGCGTCGCCGGAGTCGAACAGCACCTTGTCCACCAGGTCCACCTGGATGCGGCCCTCCGCCTGGGACAGGCGGATGGCGCCCTCGGCGATCTCCGCCTTCATCTTGTCCTCCAGGTCGTCGTAGGTGGCCTTCAGCTTCGCCAGCTCCGCCTCCTGCTCCTGCACCGTCTGGCTGAGCTGGTCCTTCTCCGTGCTGAGCTGCTCCTTCTCCGTGGCCAGCCGGGTGCGCTCGGCCTCCAGCGCCGCCAGCTTCTGCTCCAGCTGGAGCCGCGCGGACTCCGCGTCGCGCGCGCGGTTGGCGGCGTCCACGGCGTCCTGGCGGGACCGCTCGGCCAGGGCCTCGGCCCGGCTCGTCCCCTGGTGCGCCAGGTACATCACGGCGCCCGACATCAGCACCACCAGCGCCGTCACCAGCCAGGGCACCCAGGGTCGTCCGTGCTGCGTCTGGCCATGGTGCGTGGACTCCGTCATGTCGCGACCTCCCGAGTGAACTCCGAACGCGCGTCACCGTAGCCAGGGGGGCTGGGTGTGCCTCAAGGCGCCCCGGTGTGCGCAGGTGTCTGGCGGTGCAAGGTTGCAGCGGTGTCAGAAGGCGGCGCGCCGCCGCGCACGCCGCGTCGGGTGCGCCCGGCCTGGGAGCGGAAGTCCGCGCCAGGGGGCGTGCACCTGGCGGCGAGGATGGACACGTTGAACGCCGGGAGGCGCACGCGATGGGGCAGTTGATTGAGGGCAGGTGGCACGCGGGCTGGTACGCGCCGGACGCGGAGGGGCGCTTCGAGCGCCCGCCCACGGTGTTCCGCGAGCGCGTGACGGCGGATGGCGCCAGCGGCCTGCCCGCCGAGCCGGGGCGCTACCACCTCTACATCTCCTACGCGTGCCCGTGGGCCAGCCGGCTGGCCATCATCCGCAAGCTGAAGAAGCTGGAGGGCGCCATCGGCCTGACGGTGGTGGACCCGCGCATGGGCGATGACGGGTGGACCTTCCAGGGCTACCCCGGCTCGGATCCGGAGCCCTTCTACGGCTTCCAGTTCCTGCGGGAGCTCTACGTGAAGGCCCGCGCGGACTACACGGGCCGCGTCACGGTGCCGGTGCTCTGGGACAGGCAGCGGGAGACGGTGGTCAACAACGAGTCGCGCGAGCTCTTGCGCATGCTGGACACGGAGTTCGACGCGTACGGGGACGCGTCCGTGCAGCTCGCGCCGCCGCACCTGCGCGCGCAGGTGGACGCCACGCTGGACGCCCTCTACCCGTCCATCAACAACGGCGTGTACCGCGCCGGCTTCGCCACCCGCCAGCAGGCCTACGAGGACGCGTGCCGCGAGCTGTTCGCCGCGCTGGACACGTGGGAGCAGGTGCTGGGCACGCGGCGCTACCTGTGCGGCGCCACGCTCACCGAGGCGGACGTGTGCCTCTACACGACGCTGGTGCGCTTCGACCTCGTGTACCACGCCCACTTCAAGTGCAACCTGCGGCGCATCCAGGACTATCCGAACCTGTGGGGGTACCTGAAGGACCTCTACCAGACGCCCGGCTTCACGGAGACGACGCAGCTGGACCACATCAAGCTGCACTATTACTGGAGCCAGACGACGGTGAACCCCACGCGCGTGGTGCCGCTGGGGCCCACCGTGCCGCTCGGGGAGCCCCACGACAGGGCGCGGCGTTTCGGATGACGGGTAGCGGACGGAGCGCCTGGCCGGAGGCTCATCCAGCAGACACCCGTGCGGAGTGACTGGCGGCTGGCTGACGGCTGGGACCCGGGGGTGGGCTGCAATCCTACGCGGACGCCACAGCCTTTGAGCGAAGGCCCCCGGGCCTGCTGGCGTTCAATTCATGGGGGCGGAGGAGGCGTGGCATGAAGGCAGTGGCGATCATCCTCGCTGCGGGTGAGGCCCGGCGGATGGCCCACCCCAAGGCGCTTATCGAGCACGAGGGAGGCAAGAGCTTCCTCCAGTCCCTGGCATCCACCTTTGGCAAGGCGGGCTCCATGGTGCTTGGCGTGGTGGGGAAGGACTCCGAGGCGGTGCGCGAGCAGCACCCGGGGCTGGAATTGGTGGAGGCGGAGCGGTGGCAGGAAGGGCCACTCCTATCGGTGAAGGCGGGGCTGGAGGCCGCGCTGGAGGCGGGGGCGGACGTGGTGCTGCTGCATCCGGTGGACATGCCGGCGCTGCGCGCGACCACGCTCAAGTCCCTCCTGAAGATGATGGGGGACGCGGACGAGCTGCTGCGGCCGGAGTTCGAGGGCGCGCCAGGCTGGCCGCTGGTGCTCTCGCGGAGCGCGGCGGAGCGGCTGCGCGCCGCGGAGGGCCCGCAGCTCGAGCCCGCCCTGGCGGCGCTGAAGGCGCGCCGCGTGGCGGTGAAGGACCCGGGCGTGGTGGTGAACATCAACACGCCGGAGACGTACGAGCGCCTGTTCGGCATGCAGCCTCGGCTGGCGCCTCCGCCGAAGCGGCGCGGCGCCAAGCAGCGGGGCACCGGGCCCGCGACGTCCAACGTGGCGGAGCTGGGCGGCGGCTCGGCGCCCATGGCCGCGGCGTCCGAGGAGTAGCGCGGGCGGACGGCTGGCTGGGGCCCGCGCCAGGGGGCCCCGGCCAGCGCCGTCCGCGGCCGTCAGAACGTGAGGCCCAGCCCGACGTACGGGCCGGTGAGCCGCTCGACCTGCTCCTCCCCGTTCGTGTGCCCGGCGTCGTTGAGGTAGAGCGCCCGCCAGCCGCCGCGCAGGTGGAGCGAGCCCACGTGCACGGCCAGGCCCGCCTGCGCGTCCACCTGCCGGTGTGGGAAGGGCACCGCCTGCACGCGAGCCTCGAGGTCCATCGGCGAGGGGCCGATGCAGGCCTCCAGGGACGCGCCGAAGCTGGGGCCCACGAAGATGATGCTGGGGCCGTGCGCGCTGGCGACGCCAGCCTCCAGCCGCAGCCGGCCCCGCTCCGCCGCCCACAGCGCCGCCGAGGCATGCGCGCTCATCAGCGTGATGCGGTCGGTGGCGTCCGAGCCGTCCGTCGCGGGCAGCGCCATGCCGGTGAGGCGCGCGTCCAGGCCCAGGGTGCGGCCGTCCATGGCCATGAAGAGCCCCATGGCGCCGCCCTCGCCCAGCAGGTCGCCCTGCACGCCCAGGCGCACCTGCAGCGGCACGGTGTCCTCCGGCTCACGCCTCAAGCGCGGCGTGGCGGCCACGGCGGCGTAGCCGGGACGGCTGGCGCCCATGACGGCCGCCGTGACGACGGCGCCGGGGGGGCGCCGGCGCACGCGCGAGCGCCGCCGGCGGGGGGCATCGTCTCGCCGGGGAGGCCGCTCGCGGCCAATGGCGGAGGCCGGGTGGGCGCGGCGGTTGCCGCGGGGCTGGCCAATGGCGGAGGCCGGGTGTTCGCGCGCGCCGCCCCCGCGCGACGTCTGGGCCTGCGACGACGGGCGGGACGTGCCTTGCTGGGAGGCGGCCTCGCGCTTGCCGAAGCGCGCCTGGGCGGGCGCCGGGCCCAGGAGGACACCGGCCGCGAGCGCGGCGCACAGCACGGCCTGGGATGCGGGCAAGGTCCACTCCTCGTGGGACGGTCGGGGGTGGAGGGATTCAACCGCCTTCCCTCCCTCGCGGCCATGGGCCTCCAGGCGCGGGCCGCCGTCCGCTAGCGGGTGCTGTGCGGCGCCCGACACCGCGCCCGCGCGCCGCGGTCGCAAGTGCCACCAGGTGAATGCTCGTGGGGCGGGCGCGTCCGGAGCGCGCGTGCGCGACGTCGCGGTGACTCGCCGCGGGCGCGTGCGCGGAGGCCCGTAGCCTGCCTGTAATATCTGCATGCACAGGCCCGGCAGATGCTCATGCTTTGACAGAGAGCGGAATGCGGCGAAGTCGCTCGTGCCTCACGGCGAAGGAGGGACTAGGGTGCCGGGTGTGACTCAGCCCGTGGTGCCACCGCAGGTCCTGATTGTGGAGGATGACCCGGACGTTCGGGGGGCCATGGCGGAGGCGCTGCACGACGAGGGCTTCGAGGTGTCCATGGCCATCAACGCCGTGGAGGCCCTGCGGGTGCTCGCGGCGTTGGAGTCCGCCTGCCTCGTGCTGCTCGACTGGGAGATTCCGCGCGTGGACGGCCGCGGGCTGCTGGAGCGGCTGCGGGCCGATGAGCGCTTCGCCGGGACGCGGGTGGTGGTGATGACGGCGGAGGCCGGGCCGCTGCCCACCGGCGCGGCGGGCGTGCTGCGCAAGCCGGTGCGCCTGGAGATGCTGCTGGACGCGGCCCGGCGCCACTGTCCGCCGGACAGCGCCGCCGTGAAGACGCCCGCGTGAGCGCGGGTGGCGCGCCGGCGCGGGCGTGAGGACGTCAGCGGCCTTCCGCGGACCTCAGTAGGAGAGGCCCACGCCCAGGAAGGGGCCGTGGAAGGTGTCGACGTTGGCGATGCCGTCCGTGTAGCCGGCGTCGTCCAGCACCATGCCGCGGTAGCCGCCGCGCAGCACCAGCGCGCCCAGGTGCACCGCCAGCGCGGCGCTCGCGTCCAACTGCCGGTAGGGGAAGGGCGTCACCTGCAGGCGGGCCTCCAGGTCCAGGGGGCCCGCGATGCAGGCCTCCAGGGAGGCCGCGAAGCTGGCGCCCACGAACGAGATGTCCGGCGCGGTCGCGGTGCTGACACCGGCCTCCACGCGGAGGCGGGCGCGCTCGTGGGAGATGAGCGCCCAGGTGAGGTGGCTCTGCGTCAGGGTGATGACGTCCGAGCCGCTCGTCCCGTCATCCGTGGGCAGGCCCAGGCCCGTCAGCCGCAGGTCCACGCCGAAGCGCCGGCCCTCCAGCCCCAGGAACAGGTCGCCGCTGAAGCCGCTCCCGCTGACGTCCGTCTCGCTGAGCGACCCGCCCTGGGCGCCCACGCGGAAGGCCAGCGCCGCCGCGTGGCGCTCGCCGCGCAGCTCCGGCGCCACGCTCAGCCGGTGGTTGCCGGTGACGAAGAGGAAGGAGAACCAACTGAACGACGCGCCGCCGTCGCTCACGTACCGCCGGCCGCTGGAGGAGCGCCGCCGGGAGCTCCGGCGGGGCCTGTCGTCATCGTCGTCCGAGCCGATGGCGGACGCGCCGTGCTCCTTCTTGTCATCCCGGTCCCGGTCATTGGAGTCGCTCTGGGACGGCCGCGAGCGCTTGCCGAAGCGGGCCTCCGCCTCCGTCGGACCCAGGCTCAGTCCCAGTGCGAGAAGGGCACACAGCGCGGTCCGGATGGGGAACACAGGTCAGCTCCTGAAGGTGGGCCGGGGATGCGGCCGCCGGAGACCTGGACGCCCGGCGGCCCGCTTTATTCAATCCCCCTCACTTGCCCTTGGGCGATGGGCACTCGGCCGGGTCCTTCAGGCAGGCGTCCGTCTGGAGGCACTGCCCCGGGGACTTCTGCAGCGCGCACGTGTCCTCGCACTTGAACGGGAACTTGTCGTAGTCGCACTTCAGCCCGCACACGCTCTGTGACTTGGGGGAGATGCCCTCGCAGGGGGAGCGCAGGTACACGGTGATGGGCTCGTCGTGGCCGTAGCCCCTCGCGTCCGTGCAGCCCTCGAAGTCCCCGTCTCCCTCGACGATGGCGCCGTCACTCACCTTGCAGCGGGGCGGCAGGGGGTTGTAGCTGCCCGGCTCGCAGGGGCCCGACGCGTAGGCCATGCAGCCGTGGATGCGGGCACCGCCGATGTCCGCGTTGGCGCAGATGCGGGAGCGCAGGTGGCTGTCCCCGTCCACCCAGTCCCGGCTGTGACAGGCGTGGACATTCTCATGGACCACGCCCTTGAAGCGCAGGTCGACGAGCTTGGGCTGCAAGGTGTCCGGGTTGAGGAGGACCTCCACCGTCAGGCCGCGCGAGTCGAACATGTTCCCGTAGAAGGCCCCCTCCCGGAACGTGAAGGCCCCGAAGGGCGCGGCGGGGTAGGTGCCGGACGTGGCCACCGGCGCCACCCAGGAGCCGGGCGTCGCCGCGCGGTAGAAGGGCGCGGACATGATGCTGTACTGGCCGCTGTCGGGGCACGTGAACTCGACGCTGGGCTCGATGCCGCCGCAGGTGTTCCCGAGCGTGTCCGCCAGGCGGTCGTGGTAGGCGCAGCCCTCCGGGGCTTCGCACACGCGCAGCACCCGGTCTCCGTGGATGCTGCCCATCCGGCCGGTGCAGGTGCCGGGGTGGGGCGCGCCAGCTGCCACCGTCACCTTCTCGCCTCGGCGGCAGGTGCCCACGCTCTCTCCCAGCCAGCCGCACTCCGCGTCGAGGCCCGCCTCACCGGACTGGCAGGGCAGGAACATGGGGCTCCATTCCCGGGCGGCGCCGGAGGGGTTGAAGCGCCGGGGCTCGCGGCGGTCCTCGCCCCGCATGGACACCATCACCCTGCGCCCGAAGGCGTTGTTGCGCGCCAGGAGGCAGGCCGTCACGTAGCCCAGGCAGGACGGGCTCGGCTTGTCGTGGGCCCACTCCGGGCACAGCCCCACCTGGCCCTTGAAGACGAACGTGTCGCCGGCGCGGCTGGTCCACTCCACCGCGTCGCCGGGCGGCAGGGCGCACTCCGTCAGGTACGTCATCACGCTGCGGGCGGGGGGATGCTCCAGCGTGTGCCGCAGCCGGGCGTCGCGCTCGAACACCTTGGAGTGCAGGGGCTGCGACACGAGGGCGTCCAGCGCGTCGCGGTTGGTGGTGAGCGCGTTGAAGGCCAGCTCCTGGGCGCGGAGCGAGTTCAGGATGCGGATGCCGGGCTCCGCCCGGGCCGGGGCCAGGGGGAGCAGCAGCGCGGTCAGGAGCAGGAGCGCGGCCCGCGGAGAGCGCGGGGTGTCGCGAAGCGCGAAGGGGGACATGGAGCGTGGACCTCGGAGCGGAAAGGGACTCGGTGGCTCCGGAGGTAGCACGTGGCGGGCCGGGCGCCGCCGGCCGCCATTCCGCGGGGTTGGGCGTGGGCCCTGTTGCCTGGGGGGCCACACCTCCCGGCGGCGGTGTGGACCCGGGGGCAACGCGCCGTCAGCGCCGGCCCTGCTTCCTGGCCTTGGCGGAGCGCCGGGGCTCGGGCTTGCCAGGTGGAGGCGGCGGCTGGAGGGCGGTGGTGCACGCGGCGCTGGCCGTCACGGCGGCGGCGTAGGCGGCGTGGTGTTGCTGCTCCAGCGTGCGCAGCCGGCGTGACATGGCGTCGCGCAGGGCCTGGAGCTCCGCGACGCGGGCCTCGGACTCGGCCGCCTCGCGCGCCAGCGCGTCGTTGCGGTCCACCAGGGCGGAGATGGAGCGCGTACCCGCCCAGGCCCCCGTCGTGGCGAGCAGCACCGCGCCCACCAGCAGGCCCCAGGGCAGCCACGCCCGGCGCGGGGGCGCCGATTCGTTTCGCTGCGTCGCTTCCATGCCCGCGAGGTTAGCGGCTTGCGCGGGGTAGGCTTCAAGGGGAGGACGTGGGAGCGGGCGGCACCTGGGCCACGGCGCACGCGCGTGGCCCCCACGGCGCGTCGGCGGGGTGGTGCTCCCGGGGGCGGCGGGGCGGCAGGGGCCCTGATGCGGGCGGGCTTGATTCCGGGGCCGCGGGTGAGGCGTCATCCGGCCCCTTTCCTCAACTTCGGGAGCCGGTGGTCTGATGGCGATTGCGTGCGTGGTGCTGGACTTCGACGGAACCTTCACGGACGTGGCGGCGGAGAGCGCGCCCTTCCTCCGGCATTTCCGTCAGGGCTTGGCGGCGGCGGTGGGGGAGGACCTGGAGTCCGCGTGGGAGGAGGAGGTCGCCGCGTTGCGCGCGGGTTGGGACACGCTGGGGTGGGATTTGGGCGGCCGGGTGGTGGCGCCCGCCACGGCGGACCCGTACCTGACGGCCACCTGCGCGGCCCACCGCATCATGCAGCGCTTCGGCAAGGGCCAGGACGAGGCCCGCCGCTCCGAGGTGGTGCAGACGCTCTACCGCGAGGCCTACGCGCACTCGGCCACCGCCTTCAAGCCGGAGGCGAAGGAGGTGCTGGAGGCGCTGGTGGCCACGGGCCTGCCGGTGACGGTGGTGACCAACGCGCACACCGACCTGGTGGAGAAGAAGCTGGACCAGCTCGCGCCCAGGGGCCGCGAGAAGCTGAAGGTGTCCGGGGACGCCCGCAAGTTCCTGCTGGACGCGCCGGACGCGTCGGACGCGCGCTTCACCGCGGTGCCGGAGGCGCAGACGCTGGACGGCGTGCTGCGCCGCCCCGTCTACCTGCGCCGGGGCCGGTACTTCGAGGCCCTCAAGCGCGTCTGGGACGCCACGGGCACCACGCCGGAACAGACGCTGGTGGCCGGTGACATCTACGAGCTGGACCTGGCGCTGCCCGCCGCGCTGGGCGCGCACGTCCAGCTCGTGGCCCGCGACAACGTGCTGCCCTACGAGCTGAAGGCGGTGGAGCTGCTGGGCGCGCGCGGCGGCGTGGACCGCAGCCTGCACGGCGTGCTGGCCCGCCTGCGCTGAAGCCCCGCCTCCCGGAAACACGAAGCCCCGCCTCCCGGTGAAGGGAGCGCGGGGCTCGCGCGTCACGCCTGGACCAGGGATTAGACCTTGGCGCCCGGCGTCGGCTGGAAGACCTCGTTGAACTCGGTGATGGCCTTGTTCAGCGCCGTCTTGATGTCGGCGGTCATCTCGCGCTTCGACGCCAGGTCCTTGGCGACGTTCGGGTGCTTGCCGTCGGCGAACTCCAGGAACTCACGCATCCAGCGGACCACGTCGGCCACGGGGATGTCGCGAATCCAGCCGCGCTTCTTGGGGTCGTCGCGGTTGGTGGCGGCGTAGATCTGCATGACCTGCTTCTCGACGGGCATGGGCTCGTACTGGCCCTGCTTGAGCAGCTCCACCATGCGGGCGCCGCGCGCCAGCGTCTCCTGGGTGGCCTTGTCCAGGTCGGAGCCGAACTGGGCGAAGGCGGCCAGCTCGCGGTACTGCGCCAGCTCCAGCTTCATGGTGCCGGCCACCTGCTTCATGGCCTTGATCTGCGCGGCCGAGCCGACGCGGGACACGGAGAGGCCCACGTTGATGGCCGGGCGGACGCCGGCGAAGAAGAGGTCCGTCTCGAGGAAGATCTGCCCGTCGGTGATGGAGATGACGTTCGTCGGGATGTACGCCGACACGTCACCGGCCTGCGTCTCGATGATGGGGAGCGCGGTGAGCGAACCGGCGCCCTCCTCGTCGGACAGCTTGGCGGCGCGCTCCAGCAGGCGGCTGTGCACGTAGAACACGTCGCCGGGGTAGGCCTCGCGTCCCGGCGGACGGCGCAGCAGCAGCGAGAGCTGGCGGTACGCCACGGCCTGCTTGGACAGGTCGTCGTACACGATGAGCGCGTGCATCTTGTTGTCGCGGAAGTACTCGCCCATGGCCACGCCGGCGTACGGCGCGAAGAACTGCATGGGGGCCGGGTCGGAGGCGTTGGACGCCACCACCGTGGTGTACTCCATGGCGCCGAAGCGGGTCAGCTTCTCCACCACCTGGGCCACCGTCGACTGCTTCTGGCCGATGGCCACGTAGATGCAGTAAACGTTCAGGCCCTTCTGGTTGATGATGGTGTCGATGGCGACGGCCGTCTTGCCCGTCTGGCGGTCACCGATGATGAGCTCGCGCTGACCGCGGCCCACCGGCACCAGCGCGTCCAGCGCCTTGATGCCCGTCTGCAGGGGCTCGTGCACGCTCTTGCGGGACACGATGCCCGGCGCCTTCACCTCCAGGCGGCGCGTCTCCGTGGCGGTGATGGGGCCCTTGCCGTCCAGCGGCTTGCCGAGCGGGTCCACCACGCGGCCGAGCAGCTCCTTGCCCACGGGAACGGAGGCGATCTGCTGGGTGCGCTTGACCGTGTCGCCCTCGCGGATGGACTGGAAGTCACCCATGATGGCGACGCCGACGTTGTCCTCCTCCAGGTTGAGCACGAGGCCCTGCACGCCGTTGGCGAACTCCACCAGCTCACCGGCGAGCGCGCCCTCGAGGCCGTAGATGCGCGCGATACCGTCACCCACGGACAGCACGGTGCCCGTCTCCGCGACGGTGACCTTCTTCCCGTAGTCCTTGATCTGCTCCCGGATGATTCTGCTGATCTCGTCGGCGCGGATTTCCATGAGCGTATGCGTCCTTGCGCAGGGGCGGCCGACGTGGGGCAGGCCGCCGAAACCTTGAAGTCGGGGCCCCTTACCACGCACACCCACCCGCTGCAATGCGGTCCGCGCCACCCGGCCCGGGGCCGGCGGAGGACGCCCGTTCAGGGGTGGGACAGGCGGCGCGGGCCCGCCGCTCCAGGGGCGGGCGCGAGGCCGTGCCCGCCTACTCTGGCGCATCAGCAGCCGTTGAACCCGGGCGCCCCGGACGCCCTCAGTGCCCGGGCCCCTCGCGGGGCAGCCAGGCCGCGAAGCGCACGCCCCCCCCCGAGCCGGACTCCACCGCCAGCTTCCCGCCGTGCGCGAGGGCGATCTGCCGCGCGATGTAGAGCCCCAGGCCCAGCCCCTCCGGCTGGCCGCCGCGCTCCTTGCGGAAGGGCTCGAAGAGGGAGGCATGCTCCTCGGCGGCCACCGTGAGCCCCTGGCCCTGCACGCTCAGGGTGACGCCGCCCACGGCGCCGGCCGCGCGGAGCGTCACCGGCGCGTCGTCCGTCCCCTGCTGCAGCACGCTGCCCAGGAGGAGGTCCGCGAGCTGCGCCAGCCGCCCGGTGTCCCAGTGGCCGCGCAAGTCACCCTCGGCCTCCAGGCGGATGGCGCGCTGGGGGTGCTCGCGGCGCCGCTCCTCCACCACGCGCTCCACCACCGCGCTGAGGACGGCGGGCTCCGGCCGCAGCGCCAGGCCCCCCGCCAGCCGCGCGCGGGTGAAGTCCATCAGCTCCTGGAGCATCCGCTCCATCCGGCGGGCGGCCCTGGCCACCTGGCCCACCAGGGTGCGCTGGGGCTCCTCCAGCCCCTCCAGCCGCTGCAAGGTGCGCGTGCCCTGGTGCAGCGTCTGGAGCGGCGAGCGCATCTCCGAATCCATGACGCCCAGCAACTGGTGGCGGAACTGCTCGGCGCTCGCCGTGAGCTCCTCGGCGGCCTTGCGGCTGCGGATGTCCCAGACGGCGGCCAGCCGCACCTGCCGGCCCTCCCACGTCACGTAGCGGCCCAGCACCTCGATGGGCAGCCGCTGACCGTCGCGGCGCATGACGACCACCTCATAGGGCGTCTCCAGCCCGCGGCTCAGCACCAGCCCCACCTGCGAGCGGAACTCCGGGGCCACGCAGTCCGCCAGGTGCCGGCCAATCAACTCCGACGGCGACGCGTAGCCCAGGAGCTGCGTCAGCGCGCGGTTGGCGTCCAGCACGATGCCGTTGTCGTGCAGGAAGTGCCCGTCACAGGCCACGTCCGCCAGGCTGCGCATGTGCGACTCGCGCGCGCGCAGCCGCTGCTCCTCCAGGACGCGCTCCGTCTCGTCTCGCACCCACAGCGCCACCCCGGCCAGCACGCCGCCACTCAGCGCGGGGGACAGGCCCACCCGCAGGTGCCGTTCGCCCGCGGCGGGGGCCAGCACGCCCCGCACCGGCGCCTCCGTCACGTCCTCGCCGGACAACGCCCGGGCCAGCAGCGGCGACAGCGCCTGCGCCACCTGCGGCCACAGCTCCGTCAGCGGACGGCCCACGTGCGCGCGCGGCTCCAGGCCGGACAGCGCCGCCAGGGAGGCGTTCACCCACAAGGGACGCAGCTCCCGGTCCAGCAGCGCCACCCCGCACCCCGCCGCGCCCAGGAGCGCCCCCAGGAAGGGCCGCGCCTCCTCGGGCGCCGCCTGCGTGGACGGCCCTTCGGAATACCGGTGGAGTAGGGACTGCGGCATGGTCAGGTCGTCCAGGCGGCGCGGGTCTGTCCCGCGCCGCTGGCGAGTATACCGCTGTCAGGGTCAACTGGAAATACAGGTTAGCCCTGGACTGCGGGGTGATGCAGACGACCTGGAACGTTGGTTGCCCGGCGAGCGGGCGAGGCTCAGCGCTGCTTCAGCTCGCGGCGCATCTCTTCGAGCTGGGTGCGGATGCTGCCGTCGTACAGGATGCTGCCCACCTGGGCGGAGACCCCCCCCAGCAGGCTGGGGTCCACGCGCGTCTCCAGCAGGACGTTGCGCTGGGTGAGCTGCTGCAGGGTCTGCTGGAGCTGGGCCAGGGCGTCCGCCGGGAGCGGCGCGGCGCTGGTGACGTGGCCCCGGACGCGGCCGGCGCGGGCATCCGCCATGTCGCGGAAGAGGCGGGCGATGTCCGCCAGGTAACCCAGGCGGTTGCGGTCCACCAGCAGGCGGAGGGTGTTGGTCAGCGTGGGCTCCAGGCCGCCGGGGACGGCCTTCATCACCGACTCCACCACCCGCAGGCGCTGCTCGCGGGTGTAGGCGGGGTTGACGAGCACGTCGGTCAGCTCGGCGTTCTTCGCGATGACGTCGGCGAAGGCAGTGAGCTGCTCGGCGACGGCGTCAGTGCGGCCCGCCTCCGAAGCGACATCGAGGAGGGCGCGGGCGTAGCGGCGGGCGATCGACACGTTCACCATGGCGGTCGCGCCCTTAGCACGGGGACCTTCCCCGGGCAACGTCCCTGGCATCGGGGGGGCCTGTCGCCGGGCGCCCGCCCGCTGGCCCGGAGCGAGGCGCGGGAAAGCGACGCTTATCGGCAGGCAGGCGCGGGAAGGGGGCTTGGCGAGCTGGTGTGAACACCCGTAGGGTGGTGTCCTCTCGGCCCCCCATGCACGACCCCGTCATCGGCATCGACCTGGGTACTACCAACAGCGCCGTGGCGACCGTGGAAGACGGACGCCCGCGCCTGATTCCCGCGCGCGCGGGTGGCCGGTTGACGCCGTCCACCCTGGGCGTGAACAAAGCCGGCGAGCGCGTGGTGGGCGTCGCGGCACAAGCCCTGGCCGAGGAGCACCCCGACTCCGTCATCTGGGCCACCAAGCGTTTCCTGGGGCGCCGCTACACGCCGGAGCTGGTGCAGGAGGCGAAGGCGCTGGTGCCCTATCCGCTGGTGGCGGGCCCCGCCGGTGACGTGCGCGTGCGGCTGGCCGGGCGGGTGATGCCCGTCACGCAGGTGTCCGCGATGATTCTGGGCGAGCTGGCCCTGGACGCGCAGGCGCACTTCGGCCGGCCCGTCACCAAGTGCGTCATCACCGTCCCCGCCAACTTCGACGACAACCAGCGCCAGGCCACGCGCGAGGCGGCCAACATCGCCGGCCTGGACGTGGTGCGGCTGGTGAACGAGCCCACCGCCGCGGCGCTGGCGTACGGCCTGTCGCGCGGCTTCGAGGGCAACGCGCTGGTGTTCGACCTGGGCGGCGGCACCTTCGATGTGTCCATCCTGGAGGTGAAGTCCGGCGTCTTCGAGGTGCGCGCCACCGGCGGCGACCCGAAGCTGGGCGGCGAGGACTTCGACCAGCGCATCGTGCAGTGGCTGCTGGCGCAGGTGGACGATGAGCTGCGCCACGTGGTGTCGCAGGACGCGCAGAGCCTGCGCCGCCTGAAGGTGGCCGCCGAGCAGGCCAAGCGCGAGCTCACCGAGAAGGAAGAGGCGTCCATCTACGTCGCCGGGCTGGGGGACCACTCGGCGCCGGGCAAGCGGATGGCGGAGCTGGAGACGGTGCTGACGCGCGCCTTCTTCGAAACGCTGTCCGAGCCGCTGTCGCGCCGCTGCCTCGAGGTCTGCGAGTCGGTGATGCGCGAGGCGAAGATGGACCCCCACGCGGTGGACGTGGTGCTGCTGGTGGGCGGCATGACGCGCGTGCCGCTGGTGCGGCGGTTGGTGGCGGACTTCTTCGGCCGCGCCCCCTCCACGGACGTGCACCCGGACGAGGCCGTGGCGCTGGGCGCCGCGGTGCAGGCCGACGAGCTCATCCGCCAGTCCGGCCAGGCGCTGCTGCTGGACGTGGCCAGCCAGAGCCTGGGCGTGGGCGTCATGGGCGGGCGCGTGAAGCGGCTCATCCCGAAGAACACCGGCGTGCCCGTGGTGGCGCGCGACATCTTCTATCCCGGCAGCTCCGGCCAGCAGGAAGCGCGCATCCCCGTGTACCAGGGCGAGAGCGAGTTCCAGGACGAGAACTACAAGCTGGGCGAGGTGGTGCTCAAGCGCCTCCACGTCGGCGCGCGCGGAGACGTGCCGCTGGAGGTCGTCTTCGAGCTGTCCAGCGAGGCCATCCTGTCCGTCAAGGCCACCGACCTGACCACCGGCAACATGGAGGCCGTCCGGTTGGAGGCCCGTGCGGGCTTGCCCCAGGGCGAGGCGGAGAAGCTGGGCGCGGAGCAGGCCCACTACGCGCGCTCGCAGGGCGTGGTGGACGCGAAGCGCGCGGAGGAGCTGTTCCGCAAGCTGCTGGAGCGCGGGGAGAAGCTGGCGCGGCTGCTCCAGCGCAGCGCGCAGGAGAACCCCAGCCCGGAGGCGCAGGCCACGCTGGGCACGGTGCAGCGCCTGCTGGACGGCGGCCGCAGCGCCCTGGACGCGGGCAACGCGGCGCAGTGCGCCACCATCGCCAAGCAGCTCACGCGGTTGTTGTCCGGTCGCCAGGAGCCTCGCGCCTGAGCGTCCATCCCCCAACGGTGGCCCCGGGCGCCGGTGGCCTTGGCACCCCTTTCCCCCTATCCGTGAACGCATGAGCCCTCCTCCCAACGCGCGTGACACCGTGTTCGTGGTGGATGACTCCCGCACCGCCCGGGAGGTGGTGCGCCTGCACCTGACCCGGCTGGGCTGCGAGGCCGTGGCGCTGGAGGGCGGCGAGGCCTGCATGGCCGAGCTGGCGAAGCGCACCCCCGCGCTCATCCTGTTGGACCTGCGCATGGAGCGCATGCAGGGGGACGAGGTGTGCCGGCTGGTGAAGGCGCACCCGGCGGGGCGCAACGTGCCCGTCATCATGTTCACCTCCGGCGGCGAGCCGCACGAGGTGATGCACTGCTGGCGCGCGGGGGCCGATGACTTCCTGCCCAAGCCGGTGGCGCTGGGCGCGCTGGAGGCGAAGCTGGCCGCGGTGCGCCAGGCCCGGGAGCGCGCCCGCGAGGGGCCGCCGCGCGGGCGCCGCGTGCTGCTGGTGGAGGGCGGGCGCTTCCTGCACACCTTCCTGGGGGGCTCGCTGGAGCAGGAGGGCCTCCACGTCCTCTACGCCCGGGACATGGGGGACGCGGCGAACCTGGCGGCCGAACACGGCGCGCGGCTGGACGGCTTCGTGGTGGACGTGTCGCGCACGCCGCGCGAGGCGCTCGCCCTGGCCACGAAGCTCCATGACGCGCACCCGCGCAAGCCGCTGGTGCTGCTGTCGCGCGCGGAGGAGTCCCAGGAGGTGCTCGCCCGGGCGCAGGCGCTGGGCGGCGCGCCGCTGCTGGAGAAGCGCCACCTGGGCGCGGACGAGCTGCTCGGGCGCGTGCTGGCGCGGCTGGTGCCCGGCCATACGCCGCTGCGCGCCGCCGAGCGCGTGCCCTTCTTCACGGTGGTGGAGTTCACCCCCTCCAGCGGGGCGACGCTGTCGGGCTTCAGCCATGACGCGGGGCCGGGGGCGCTCTTCGTGCGCACCCTCACGCCCGCCCGCGAGGGCACCCGGCTGTCGTTGAAGGTGCTCCTGGCGGGACAGCGCGCGCCCTGCACCGCCGAGGCGACGGTGGCGTGGTCCAACCCGCCCCTGCCGCAGGGCGTCTTCCGGTCCGCGGTGGGCATGGGCCTGCGGCTGGAGCACCTGGACCCGGTGCTCACCCAGCAGTTCGTCCGCTTCGTGCCGCGGGGCCTCGGTTTTCCGGCTCCAGGTGCGCCACGCGCCTCAGGTTTCTGAGAGACCTCGGCGCCCGCAACAGGCCGCGAGGCCTGGGTTTCCCAGGTGGACACCGCGCTGGCACGCCGGTGGCAGGTGTCCCGGCCGCCGCTGGCGTGGCACCGGCGAGGCCCGGGGGCCGCCAGTGGGGCCGAAGTGAAAAGGGAGGGTCGAATGCGGCAGTGGAAACGCTGGAGCTGGGCCGGAGTGGTGGCGGTGGTCGCGGCGGGGTGTGATGAGGGCGGCACGAAGCTGTCCCCGGTCGACAACGAGCCCGTGCAGCAGGAGGCCCGGCTGGAGAGCTTCCCTGGCTGTGAGGCCCTGGAGCGTCACATCGAGGACACCGCGACGAAGCAGATGCGCGCGTCGCTGGAGGCCTACAAGCAATACGTCTACGCCGATGATGGCCGGGGAGGGGAGTCGCCGCCCACGACGGGAGCGCCGATGCCGCAGGAGGACAACGCCGGAGGCGGCGAGCGGCCCACCGACTACACGGGCACCAACAACCAGGTGGCCGGCGTTCACGAGGCCGACTTCGTGCAGAACGACGGCACGCGCATCTTCGTGCTGTCGGGCCCCCGGCTCTACATCCACCGCTCGTGGCCCGCGGAGCAGCTCACGCGCACGGCCGCGTTGGAAGTGGAGGGCTGGCCGCGCGAGATGCTGCTCGACGCCGAGCGCAACCGGCTGGTCATCACCTCGGCGGTGGCCGAGGACCGGCCAGGGACGACGGCGGGAGGCCGCGGCGGCGCGGACGTTCCGGTCATGGACTGCGCGGGCCTCGGCTGTGGCTACGCGTCCGGCAACACCGTGAAGGTGACGGTGGTGGACGTGGCGGACCTGGAGGCGCCGCGGGTGCTGGAGCAAATCTACCTGCCCGGTGGCTACCTCAGCGCCCGGCGCGTGGACAGCGCGGTGCGCCTGGTGTTCTCGGACGGGTTCCGCTGGCCGGCGGACGTGCGCCTCTATCCCGAGTATTCGCCGGGGCTCTTCAACGACCGGGACCGGCTGGTCGCGTATATCGACGGGCTCATCCAGCAGAACGAGCAGCGCATCCGCGCCCAGGCGCTGGAGTACTGGCTGCCGAAGGGCCGGCGCGTGACGGCGGAGGGCGAGGTGAAGCCGCTGTCGTATGACTGCACGTCGTTCTACCGCGCCAACGGGCCCACCGGGCTGGGCCTGGTGTCGGTGCTGTCGCTGAACCTGGACGCGAGTGATTCATCGCCTGGCCGGACCAGCGTGGTGGGGCAGCCCGGCGAGGTGTACGCGTCCCAGGACTCGCTCTACGTGGCGTCTCGCCACTGGTGGTGGTGGCCGGAGGCGGGCCAGACGACGCACACCTACCTCCACAAGTTCGACCTCAGCGACCCGGGCCAGGCCGCCTACGTGGGCAGCGGCACGGTGGAGGGCTTCATCATCAACCAGTTCGCCATGGACGAGCATGACGGCGTCCTGCGCGTGGCCACCACCGTGGAGGTGCCGCCCCAGGCGCACCCGGACAACGAAGGCGACACCGTGTGGACACCGCCGGAGACGGTCAACCGCGTGGTGACGTTCCGCGAGGAGGGCGGGCACCTGAAGGCGCTGGGCCGCAGCGAGGACCTGGCCCGGGGCGAGCGCATCTTCAGCGCGCGCTTCATGGGCACGCGGGGCTACGTGGTCACCTTCCGGCAGGTGGACCCGCTCTTCACCTTCGACCTGAGCGACCCGGCGAACCCGCGCAAGGTGGGCGAGCTGAAGATTCCGGGCTTCTCCACGTACATCCACCCGCTGGGGGACACGCACCTGCTCACCTTCGGCGAGCACCGCGCCGAGGACGGCACCTGGGAGGGCCGCGCCCTGAAGCTGTCGCTCTTCGACGTGAGCGACCTGGCGAACCCCCGGGAGACCTTCACGCACCAGCTGGGCTCCATGAGCAGCCACAGCGAGGCGCTGCACGAGCACAAGGCCTTCACCTACTTCCCCGCCAAGGGGCTGCTGGCGCTGCCCTTCACGGACTGGGATTACACCGCGTACGACTACTGGTCCGGCTTCCGCAGCGAGCTGCGCGTCTTCCGGGTGGACACGGCCACGGGCTTCTCGCCGGTGGGCACCGTCTCCATGCGGGACATGTACCAGGCGTTCAACTTCCGGAACTGGAGCTGGTACTGGCAGCCCACGGTGCGCCGCAGCATCATGGCGGACGACTACGTCTACACCATCTCCGACGCGGGGGTTCGCGTGTCCCACGTGGACAGCCTCCAGACGCCGCTGGTCACCGCGCCCTTCCTGCCGCCGGCGCCGTCCGGGCCCTGGGCGCCGTGACGCGCGGGTGACGGGGGCCTGCCCCCTGGGACGTCGGGTGTCCCAGGGGGACGTGTCCCGGAGGTGAAGTCAGGCCCTCCGGTCAGGCGAGGGGCGCCGGGGCGTCGGACGTGGGCAGCGCATTCCCTTCTGGAAGGCGCTATAGGCGCACTCCCCATGTCCACCGCCGTGTTGCCATCATCCTCCGTGAATACCCCCCGCACCGAGCTTCGGGCGCTGGCCCGGCTGGCGATTCCCATTGCCATCGCCCAGGGCGGGCAGGCGCTCATGGGGCTGGTGGACACGCTGGTGGTGGGCCGCGCGGGGACGGCCTCGCTGGCGGCGGTGGGCCTGGGCAACGGCCTCTTCTTCGCGGTCAGCGGCTTCGGCATGGGCCTGATGATGGGCTTCGACCCGATGATGTCCCAGGCCATGGGCGCGCGGCACTTCACCCGGGCCCGGGGCCTGCTCTGGCAGGGCGGCTGGATGGCGCTCTTCGCGGGGGTGCTGCTGGGGGCGCTGCTGTTGCTGACGCCGCCGCTGTTGTTGCTTGCCGGCATTGGCGAGGCCGAGGTGGCGGGCGCCCAGGACTACCTGGTGTGGCGGGCGCCCAGCATGCCGTTGATGCTGGCCTTCCTCATGGTGCGCTCGTACTGCCAGTCCACGGCCTACACGCGGCCGCTGGTGGTGGCGACGGTGACGGCCAACCTCTTCAACCTGGCCGCGGACGTGCTGCTGGTGTTCGGCGGTGAGGTGTTGCCGGCCGCCTTCGGGCCGCTGCGGGCCATCCCCGCCATGGGCGTGGCGGGCTCCGCGCTGGCGACGACGCTGTGCACCGCGGTGCAGCTGGGCGTGGTGGCGTTCGCGGTGCGGGCGCGGCCCCTGGCGGGCGCCGAGTCCTCCACGCGGCGGCCCGTGTGGGCGGACCTGTCCCAGGCGGTGAAGCTGGGCATCCCCATCGGGCTCCACTTCGCCGCGGAGATTGGCGTGTTCGCGCTGGCGGGGGTGCTGGCGGCGGGCCTGGGGCCGGCGAGCGTGGGGGCGCACCAAATCGCCATCTCCTTCGCGAGCGTCACCTTCACGGTGGCCATGGGCATTGGCAACGCGGGCAGCGTCCGGGTGGGCTGGGCGGTGGGGGCGCGCAACGGGCGGCAGGCGCGGCTGAGCGGCTTCATGGCCTTCGCGGGGGGCGCGGGCTTCATGGCGCTGGGCGGACTGCTGTTCGCGCTGTTCCCCACGCCCCTGGCGAAGCTGGCGGGCGCCCCCGAGGACGTGCTGCCGCTGGTGGTGCCGCTGCTGATGGTGAGCGCCGTCTTCCAGGTGTTCGACGGCGTGCAGGGCGTGGGCGCGGGCGTGCTGCGCGGGGCGGGCGACACGCGCTTCACCTTCCTGGCCAACATGGTGGGGCACTACGCCATTGGCCTGCCGCTGACGCTGCTGCTGGGCTTCAAGCTGGGCCTGGGCGTGGTGGGCATCTGGTGGGGGCTGTGCGCGGGCCTCATCGCCGTGGCCGTGGCGCTGCTGTGGCGCTTCAACCGGATGAGCGCGGGGGCGCTGCGTCCGGTCGAAGCGTAGCGGGACGCGGCGGCTACCAGGGCAGGTACTGCTGAATCATCTGCCGCCACACGGGCCAGTCGTGCGTGCCGCCCTGCCACACGGCCAGGTGGTTGCCGATGTCCTTCTTCCAGAGCAGGTTGGAGAGGTGCTCGTTGGAGGGGCGGCAGAAGTCGTGCTCGCCCACCGCCAGCACCATCTCCACGCGCTGGAGCGCGGCGAGCTGCGCGGGGTCCGTGAGGTTGGGCAGCCACTCCGTGCACGAGTGGAAGTAGACGTCCGGGTCGTGGTGGCCGTCGAGGAACTCGTTCGTCTCGAACTTGCCGCCCATGGACAGCAGGCGCCGGAAGACGTGCGGGTGGCGCAGGCCGACGTTGTACGAGTGGAAGCCCCCGAAGCTGCACCCGGCCAGCGTGAGGCGCCCGGCGGTGCCGCGGCTCTTGAGCAGGGGCACCACCTCGTGGAGGAGATAGTCCTCCCACTGCTGGTGGCGCTTGATGCGCTCCGCCGGGTGGATGGCGGTGTTGAACCAGGACTCCTCATCCACCGAGTCCGGGCACACCACGATGTAGCGGCCGGACTGGACGCGGTCGGCGATGGCGCCGATGAGGCCGAAGTCCTCGGCCTGGAAGAAGCGGCCCTTGCTCGTCGGGAGCAGGAGCACGGGCTCACCCGAGTGGCCGAAGATGAGCAGCTCCATGTCGCGGTGCAGCCGCTCGCTGTACCAGCGGTGGTATTCGCGGTTCATGGCGCGCAACTTAATCGCAAGGCGTCAACGGCCGCGACGGGAGTGCCATGGCCGTCCGCCGGACTGCCGGGAGTGAACACCTGGGCGGGTGTCTGGCTTTGCCGAGTCGGCGGCTACCCGCCCGCCGGTTCGTTGTGGCTCATACGGTCTTCTGGGCGTGCAAGGTGGTGGGACCACAGTTCCTCCAACAGGAGGGGGCAGCCCAGCCGCAGGCCCGCGTTCAGCAGGAGGCAGAGGTCTTCGTCCGTTCCTCCGTGGGAGAGTGCTTCGAGGGCCGCTTCGACTTCGGGAGCGACTGCCAATGGGCGGCTGAAGGATTTGAGGGCGTCCTCCCCTGACGTGGCGGCGCTGGCGAGCACCTGCGCGAACACGTCCCTGCTGGTGCCTCCGTCCAGCCGGCCGAGCCACCGGATGGCGTTGGCCTTCACGTCTTTGGATGGCGCTTCCGTGGCCATATGGCGGAGCAGTGTCAGCCATTCGCGCTGGCCTTGCTGGACCAGCCCCGCGGCGGCGGGGATGCGGATGTCGGGAGAGGACTCGTGGACCAGGGCGCGGAGCGTGTCCGTCCAGGCCGGGCCGGATTCGCCGAGCGCGACCAGACCGGAGACCGCGAGTCCGCGCATCTGCTCGTTCGCGCCGTGAAGCGCCGAGAGGAGCAGGGGGCGGTCCTCCGCGGTCGGCGTATGAGCCACGACATGCCGGAGGACCGTGTTGATGGGTGCCGTGTTTCCGGGATAGCGCCCCGCGGCGAGCGCCCAGCGGACGGCGGCGGAGCGGTCATGGTCCGACAGGTGCTCGAGCAAGTCGCTCCGGACCTCCGAGGCCATGACGGCATCGCAGAGGAAGGGGTACAGCACTCGGCGCTGAGCCACGTCCCAATCGAACAGCAGGTCCCTGGCCCAGGCGTATGCATGCGGGTGCTTCACCACGAGGCAGGGCACCCTGGAGGCCATGCTCTCCGTGCGTAGGGCTCGCTCGATGCGGAGCAGCAGGGGCTCCTCGCCCCAATGTGCAATCAAGTCGGGCAGGGGGAGCGACAGGGCCTCCGCGGCGCGCTGATGGAGCCCCGGGGCGGTGCGTGTGATTCGAGCCAGCTCATCACGGGAGACGCCCCAGTCCACGCGCAGCTCATCCCAATCAGGGGCCTCGGCGGCCCACTCCGTGAAGAGCGGCCAGACTTCAGGCCGCTCCCTCCATGCGAGCGCGACGCAGAGGTTGAGCCGTTGGCAGGAGTCCACCTGCTCCTCTTGGAGGAGGTGACGGTCAGCGTGGTACCAGCGCGCGAAGAGCCACTCCGGGAAGGCGGGCGGCTGATTGACGACACTCCGGGAGAGGATGGGGAGAAGCGTGGAGCCTCGGTTGAGCCGGGATACGGGTGCGCCTGTCGGCCGGGAGCGCTTCGGGGACTGTGGCGCGCTGGGATTTCGACGTTGCGCGACGAGCAGGTAGGCGCGGAGCCCGGGAGAGAGTCGAAGGAGGGCCTCCTCCATGGCGGGGCCAAAGGACGCGAGCCGTGCGAAGGAGAGCAACTGGAGGACGACGAAGGCCGGGCCGCTGCGGTCGCGTGACTCCGCGTCGAGATGGAGGAACTCCTGTTCCGAGAGTTCGAGGCCGTGTTTCGCTCCAGCGCGCAGCGCGAGGTCCCGGAGGTAGAAGTCCTCGTTCGGATTGAGCAGGAGCTCGCGGAAGAGCGGGAGTTGCTCGACGCCGCCGAAGCTGCCGAGCATCCAGACGATGCGCCGCCGCGTGTCGAGGCTCTCGGGCGGCGTCGCGTTCAGGAGGGAAATCAACTGCGCGCGGATGCTCTCGCGCGAGGACCACACCAGACTGGGAAGCGAGGTCAATTCAGACGCCGAGTTGGGTCCGGCTGGCGAGACCGGCTGCGAACACGCAGGAAGTGCCAGTCAGCCTAACGATGGCGCTCCCTGTAGGCAATCCCACGCCTTGGTTGATGACGCGCGCGGACAGGTCGATGGCGTGAGCCAGTCTGCCCCGCAGTCTCCACTCCCGGACATACCGTAACCGTTCAGGGGGGAGGCCGTCGTCGGCGTGTGCAGCCCGTGGTGGATGCACAGGAGAACCCCAGCGAAGCTGGAAGCAATCGCCAAGCGTCGCAACGCAGCGCAGAAGGACGGGAGGCCGGCGGTCTTCGAGTGCGGTCGCCGACCTCGCGGAGCGGCTACACGGAGCGGTGCATGCGTGCCCCGGCGAGACGATGGCTGTCCTTGCCGCTCGCATGGGCGAGAAGTCTCGGGCGCTGCACCGGCCGATGATGCGCTTGAAGAGGGAGGGCCGTGTGCGCAGCGCCGGCGAGCGAAACGCGACGCGCTACTTCCCAATGGGAAAGAAGGCCGCGTAGCGCTCAGGCCGCGGCGAAGAGCGAGGGTGGGGGCGCCCCCGTCCGTGCGGCGGTGCAGCAGGCCGTCAGGAATTCGAGCACATTCTTCTCCGGCCTTGAGCGGCGGTAGCTCCACCGACGGGTCGTGACGCTCCCGCGAGCCGCCTTCGGTTGAGAGGGGGCCCAGCGATGCTCACATGCGGACGGGAAGAGGTGCTTGAACTCGCTCACCTTCTCCTCGGCAACCAGCGCGCGTGTCAGCCCTTCGTGTCCAGGCTGACCACCGCGCTTCTTCCCACTCCCGCTCGGCCTGCGCCGCTCGGCCTTCTGCCCCGGCGTGTCGCTCGATGGCGGCCGATTTGAATTGCCCGAGTTGCGACGCAACTGCTCCCGCAGCTCCTGCACCAGTCGAGTCAGCTCCTCGACTTGACGCTCGAGCTCCGCGATGCGCGCATCCTTGGGGGCGACCTCTGCCACGACAGGCCATGTCCCATGTCCCCCGCCGCGTCTGCGAGCGACAAGCCCCCCGCCGGCTGCTGGCCTGCTCCTTCTTCAACCGCCCATCCCCCTGAACAGTTACCGCGAGCTGGCCCAGGTTCAGCTCGACGCACTTGATGAGCCGTGACGACGGCGGACGCGGCGGCGAACCTGCCGTCCAACGCCTCGCCAAGGCAGACGCGCCCACAGGCGGACTCGGCGCTGGAGGCGAGGGGGCGCCTACCTCAAGAAGCCTGTCCCTGGAATTCACGGCTATGGTTCACTGTGAGTCATGACGCGACTCCAACTCGTGGTCGTCCTCCTCCTGGTCTGCCCGCTGCTGGGCGCCGCGCCCGTGGTTCCCAAGAAAGGTGCTCCCGTGTCCCCACCCGTGCCCGCCGTACGCTTCGAACTCTACCGCGCAGTCGATCGTGGCGACCCGAAGGCGGGGAGCGACGTCCACATCGGCGCGGACGGGAAGCGCTACGGCATGGGGCGGGAGGACTACCGGCCATTCATCGAGCGGTGCGAGCTCGTGCCCCCCGCGGGCGTGGACCCGCTGGCCCTGGAGCTCGTCTTCCTGCCCTACTTCCGCGAGCAGAAGCCCTCGACCACGCTGGCCGCGTACTTCAAGGCGCAGGCGGTGGGGGCGTCCAAGCTCCGTGAGCTGCTCCCTCGTGACCTGACCGGCTACCTCCGCTCTCCAGCGGAGGAGCGGCGCTTCTTCTCCACGCTCATCGAGCCGGAGACCCAGCCCACGAGCGTCCTCGTCGTCTGGAACGGTGACACGCAGTGGTACGTCGACAACGTCTTCTATCACCTCGAGCGCGCCGACGGCTGGACGCGGCGGGACTGCACCGACGTGGTCGAAGGCTCGCTCCAGGACTTCCTGCGCCACTCACCGCTGATTCAACCGCGGTTGAACGAAGGGCTCTCCGGGCTCAGCCACCCCGAACGGCCGGAGCGGTTCTCCGCGAAGGACATCGTGCTCACGCTCCAGAAGACACCCGGCATGCCCGGCACGCGGGACTTCTGGCTCGAGGTCCACGCGGATGGGCGCTTCATGTTCTCGCGGACCGTGCGAGGGACCGACGCCCATCGGCTCACCACGCTGCTCATCGCGGCGCGCCGGCTGAGGGTGAGCGACAACGGCCGTCAGGCCGCACGGCCCCCCGCGCATGACGAGCAGGTGACGACCCTGTCGTGGCAGGTGGACGGGCGGCGCACCCAGGTGACGCTGGGCCGAGACACGCCGTACAGCGTCATGCAATTCGCCCGGCAGATGGCCGCCGCCTACGGCATCGAACTCTGAGCGCGCGCGGCCCGGGCGCCCCAGGGCTGGAGGAACACCTCGGTCTCCTCCAGAATCGTCGGCAGTGACGCCGTGAGCTCGTGGCCATCGTCCACCTCCACCATCCGGACGTGGCGCTTGCCCTCCGCCCACTGGCGCGAGGTGCGCACGTCGCAGGTGTCATCCTGCCGGCCGTGGATGATGAGCGTCGGCACCCGCACGTCGGGCCAGCCCCCCGTGCGCGCGTCCACCCCCTCCGCGTCGGCGATGAAGCCCGAGTGGATGCGCACCTTGCGCTGGGTCACGAAGTCGTCCGTCTCAATCCAGCCCGACGTCTCCCAGTGTCGCCACGCCGCGTCCCCCATCCGCCTGCGGAGCTGCGGGACGACGCGGAAGGCGGGCGCCAGCAGCACCAGCGCGCACACGCGGGCGTCCTGCTCCGCCACCCGGGCCGCCGTGAGTCCCCCCAGGCTGGAGCCCAGCAGCACCACCCGCTCCTCGGGGCCGCCCATCGCCGCCAGCACCGTGTCCAGCATGGCGCTCAGCCGGAGCTGCTCCAGGGACGGGACGCGCAGGTTCAGCCGCTCCACCGCGATGCCCTGCTCGGCGTAGTGCCGGGCCACGGCCACGCCCTTCTTCGAATCCGGACCCGAGGCGAAGCCGTGCAGATACAGCCAGCGTGGCCCCACGGCGGAGGGCGATGTCGTCGAGGCGCTCATGACGGGCGCACTCTAACGGGCGCTCGGGCCCCTTGCCTCAGATGCGCAACACCGGCCCGGCAATCACCGACTGCATCAGCCTGGCGCACTGGTTGAGCGCGTTCGACGTCAGCTTCACGTCGCAGAACTGGAAGCCCGTGGAGACGGAGATGCCCCAGGTGTCGCTGAACCAGCCGTCCACGCCCACCCGGAAGGCCATGCTCGTGGTGTCGATGTTCTCCCGCAGCCACGTCCCCACGTCATCCGGTGTGAAGGTGCTCCCCCAGCTCTTCGACAGCCGCGCCCCCACCCACGGGGTGATGGGCTTGTCCTGGAAGAAGCGCAGCCGCGCCTCGATGCCCACCGCCCGGTAGTCGAGCTGCGCGCGCTCCCACTGCCCAGCGCGCATCGCGTCCGGGAACTGCTGGCCCCACGTCTCGGAAATCTCCGCGAGCAGGCCCACCGACAATCCCGGCGGGGTCTCCAGGCCCAGGTACCCGTGCAGGGCCGGGCCCTTCGTGCGGAAGTCGCTCAGGTGGTCCAGGGTGATGCCAGCGCCCAGCGATGCATAGCCATTCCAGCCCGCCGCCACCGCTTCCGTTCCCACACACAGCACGCCCACCACCGCCACCCACGTCGACTGCTTTCTCATGCGTTGCAGTCTATGCCTGGAGGGCGGCCCGGGGGACTCCCAGCGCCGCTGCGTGTCATGAAATCCGGCAGTCGCGCGCGCCGAGGCGGGGTCATGCGCATCCCCGCGGACAGTCCAGCTACTGCCGCCCTGTCGGAAGGGGGGCGGGGAGGGGGGCTGCACGCGCTTTCGGAGGGCAAGTCCGGCGGCTAGGGTTGTGTTCATGGCCAGCTCCTTCGAATCCGCCGCCTCCTCCGTTCGTGATGCGCTCGCCAGCGCGGGACGGGGCCTGGTCGAACGCGAGGCGATGGTGGAGCTGGTCGCGCTCTCCGCCGTGGCGGGGGAGCACCTGCTCGTTGTCGGCCCGCCGGGCACCGCGAAGAGCGAGGCCGTGCGGCGCACCGCGCGCGTCCTGGGCGGCTCCTACTTCGAATACCTCCTGGGCCGCTTCACCGAGCCCTCGGAGCTCTTCGGCCCCGTGGACCTGCGCAAGCTGCGCGAGGGCATCGTCGCAACGGAGACCCAGGGCATGCTGCCCGAGGCCGAGGTCGCCTTCCTCGACGAGGTGTTCCTCGGCTCCACCGCCATCCTCAACACGCTGCTGGGCCTCCTCAACGAGCGCACCTTCCGGCGCGGCCACACCCGGATGGCCTGCCCCCTGCGTGTCTGCGTGGGCGCCTCCAATGCCCTGCCGGAAGACGAGTCGCTGGCCGCCTTCGCGGACCGCTTCCTCGCGCGCATCTTCGTCGAGCCCGTGCCGGACCCCCGCCTGGAGGAGCTGCTCGCGGGGGGCGCTTCGCTGTGGGGCGAGGCGGAGGCGCGGACCACCTCGTTGGCGTCGCTGGATGTGATTGCCCAGGCCGCGCGCGAGGCGGACCTGTCCGGCGTGCGTCCCCACCTGGCCCATGCGCTGCGCACGCTGCGCGCCGCCGGGGTGGCGCTCTCAGACCGCCGCGCCGTGAAGGTGCAGAAGCTCATCGCCGCCGCCGCCGCGCTCGCGGGCCGGCGCACGCCAGGCACCGCGGACCTGTGGCCGCTCGTGTACGCCGTACCGACGAAGGAGGCGCAGGCGCTGGCTCGGGAGGTGCTGCGGGACGTGCTCGCCGGGGCGGAGAACGCGGCGCTGCCCGCGGCGGCGCTGGAGGCCAGCGCGGGGCCCCTGGCGCGGGCGCGGCGCATCGCCTCGGCGGGGCAGGCGCTGCTGGCGGAGCGGCCCGGGGACGACGACGCCGAGGCGCTCTCCGCGTGGCGGCTCAAGCTGGAGGGCGTGGCGCGGGAGATGGACGCGGGCTTCGCGCCCGACTCCCTCCCCGAGGACTTGAAGGTGCTGCGCGCGGAGGTCGCGGGCGTGCTCACCTCCGGCGCCGGGTCCTCCGAGGTGGAGGTGGCGGTGTGAGCGCGCTGGCGCCGGGTGGCGGTGAGGCCGCTCGCGTGCCGGTGCGGTGGCGTTCGCGCGCCGAGCCGCTGGAGCCCCTCGCCGTCGCCGGGGAAGGCGCCGTGGCCGTGGCGCTCGCTCGCCGAATCCTCGCGGAGGACGACGCACGCCTCGCCCATTGGGAAGGTGTCGCGGGGCCGGGCCTGCTCGTGCTGCTTGGCGCTTCAGCGTCGCTGCCGTGGGTCGACGGCGCGGTGTACCTGGGACGCGATGACGCCGCGCCTTCGCTCCTGGTGCCCTGCGCGCTGGCGCCCGATGTGGCGGCGCCGCTGTTGGAGCGCGCCTTGCTCGCCCAGGCGCACGGAGGAGGGACGCTGTTGGCGGTGCTGCCCGCGTCCCTGTCCATGGTCAGCGTGGCGGCCGCGCGGTCCGTGTCCCGTGTCACGCTTCAAGCGTGGCTGGACGCGAGCGCGCCCCGGGGCTCGCCATGACCGCGTTGCCGCATGCGCTGCGCCCCTGGGCGGAGAGCCTTTCGAAGTTCCCCCTGGACGCGGCGCTGCACCTGGGCCCGCTGGTCGCCCGGTTGTCCGCGGCGCTCGGGCCGCTGCGGGCGCCCTCGGAGCGGGAGGGGGGCGAGCCCCAGGGGTACGACGGCCTGTCGCGAAGAGGCGCCTTCGACCGGCTGCTGGTGAGCGAGTGGCTGTGGGCCCTGGAGGCCCCCGACGAGCTGGTGCGCCGCGCCGCCTTCGGAGAGCTGTCCTTTCTCAAGCCCGCGTTCCGCGAGCCCCGGCGCGCGCACCGCACGGTGGCGTTGCTCGACGCGGGGCCTGACCAGCTCGGCGCGCCCCGCCTCGCGCACCTCGCGTTGCTCATCGTCATGGCCCGCAGGGCCCAGGCCGCGGGCGCCCCCTTCACCTGGGGCGTGCTTCAGGCCGACCCGAAGGGGGGCGCCTTCACGGACGTGACGCCCGCCACGGTGGGCGCCTGGCTGGGCGCGCGTGACACCGCGCCGCCTTCCGCTGAGCGTCTCGTGGCCTGGCGGGAGGCGCTTGGGCTCGACGCGAGGACGATGGACGTCTGGCTCGTGGGGGCGCCCCGCCTGTCCCGGCTGGCAGGCGCGGAGTCGTTCTCACGCATCGAGGTCTCGGAGGTCCTGGCCCCCGAGGTGCGTCAGCTCGCGGTGGACGTCCGCGCCGTATCGCGCGCGCCGCGCTCCGTGGTGCTCGACCTGCCGCCGCCCGGTGACAGCGTGCGGTTGTTGAGAGACCCGTTCCGTGCCCGCGTCGCCGCGCCCGTGAAGACGACGCAGAGCACGCGGGTGTCGCGGTTTGCTTTTTCCGCGGATGGCCGCCGGCTGCTGCTCTTCTATTCGGATGGAAGCGTGGGCGCCATGGCGCTGCCCAACTCCCCTCGGGCCACCGTGGCGCGGCCCCAGCGAGTGAGACCGCAGCGCGGTGAGACCTTCCTGGGCGCGGGGTGGCGGCGTCAGGGCGGCCTGCTCGTGCTGGCGAAGAAGGCGGGTGACTACGTCTTTCGGGGACAACTGCAACACCGCATCATCTACCACCCGCGCGCGGTCTTTCCCTGGGGCCTGCGCGACACGCAGTCGCACCCGCCGGTTCCCGAGGCGGGGCAGCGGCTGGGGAGGCTGACGACCTACCTCAATGCCCTCAACCGGGAGTGCGTGCTCCTCGTGGGACTGGATGACAACCTCTACTGCTTCGAGGAGGACCCGGCCACGCGCCGCGTGGTCTCCGCGCTGGTGGCACGAGACGTCATGACCGCTGCTCATGTCAGGGGCGTCAACATGGTCGTCACGCGCGATGGCCAGGTGGGGCCCGGGAGCGGCGTACGGCTGGGCATCGTGAGCCCCAATGAGGTGAGCCAGGTGCCGCTGGAGGACTCGCGAATCGGCACCGTCTGGTTCGGTGCGTCGCACCACCCGGGCCATTCGGACGCCGGGTTGATTGCCGTGAACAACGAGCCAGGTGTGTGGGGCCTGCACCATCGGAAGGCGGTGGAGGTCGTGACGTTGCCGCCCGGCTTTCGGGCCGTGGGCGTCGGGGCCTTTCCGGGGCCGGAAGGGCTGGCGGGGCTGCTGGCGCTCGAACCAGACCAGCGGAGCTTCTGGAGCATGGGCGCGCATCATCAGTCGAAGCTGGTGGTGGCCGCCGCGGACGTGGTCCACGCCGAAGCCAGTCATGCGGTGCCTGTGCTCGCGTGGCTGACGACGGAAGGTGAGTTGGTGCTGTATCACCTGGAGCACAACGTGGTGCTGTGCCGCATCCAGACAGGAGGCGGCGTATGAGCACGGCGCGCGCCGGGCTGCTGCGGCCCCGACAGCAGGTGCACCGAGGCACCGTCAAGGCCTCGGCCCTCTGGCTCGACCCGGCGCTGCTCGGCGAGGCGGAGGCGCGCCGCCGCATCCTGGCGATGTGGTCCCCCACCGTGTCCGTTCACGCCGTGGCGGGTGGATATCTTGTGGAGTTGTCCACGCCGCGCGTGGTGGCGTGTGACACCGCGCCCGGGTTGCCGCTCACGCGGGAGCACGGCGTGCTCACCTCCGCGCCGCTGTCCCAGGCGGAGCGCCGGCACCCGAGCCTCCATGAAGACACGGTGGTGCTGGTGCTCGGCGGGCAGGCCCAGACCTTCTCCGCCGGAGCGCTGCCTCGGGTGGACGTGTCCGCCTGGCTCGAGGTGTCCGGGTGGCGGCTCCGGGCTCCGGAGACTCTGGGCGCGCCGCCGCCGCCCGTGGCCGTCCTGGAGCCCCTGCCGCCGCCGTCGCGCGAGCGCTTCGGCCCAGGGGTGCCCGAGCCGTCACCCGAGGCCCAGGCCATGCTCGCGCGCATGGAGGGGCGCGCCGTCACCGCGCCGGCCCGCGGTCCGGGCTGGTGGGCGCGGCTGCGCGCGAAGCTCACGCCCGAGGGGACGGTGGGGCGCGCAGGCGCTGATGGCAGGCTCATTCGGCCCGGGTGGTTGACGCGGCTGCGCGCGCGCTTCTCCAACCCGGGGACGGCCTCCCGCGAAAGTGGCGGCACCGGAGGCGGACGGCCCGGGTGGCTGGCGCGGCTCGGGGCCACGCTCCGGGGGGCTGGAGCGCACGGGCAGCAGCCGGGGAGGACGCCGTCGGCTGGATGGCTGGCGCGGCTGGCCGCGATGCTCCAGGGTTCTGCCCGTGACGCGGCGCCGCGTGCCCTGCCACCGTCCGCGCCCGCCGCGCCTCGAGGGCCGAGCCCCTGGGGCAGGCTGTCCGACTGGATGCTGCGCAACACCTTGCTCGGCGAGTGGGTCCGGCAGCGCAAGACGGAGTACGTGCGCCGCCTCTTCGAGATGTTCGAGGAGGGCGACCTGCACGAGGCGCTGCGGCACGCCATCCCGCTGAGCAAGGAGATGAGCGACGGCGCGCGCGAGGCCCTGGGGCTGCCGGGCCCGCGGGAGCAGCTCACGCTCCAGACCCAGGCGCGTGGCGGCGCTGGCGCCGTGTTCGCGGGAGGGCCGGACCTCTACTCCGCGCTCCAGCAGCGCTACCGCGAGGCCTTCCGCCGCTTCGAGCGGGAGGGCCGCTTCGATGAAGCCGCCTTCGTCCTGGCGGAGCTGCTGGGCGCCGTCGAGGAGGCCGTGTCCTTCCTGGAGCGGCACGGCCGCTTCAAGCTGGCGGCGGAGCTGGCGGAGGGACGCAAGCTGGAGCCCGGCATCGTGGTGCGCCAGTGGTTCCTGGCCGGGGACGTGGCCCGCGCCGTCGCCATCGCCCGGCGCAGCGGCGCCTTCGCGGACGCGGTGGCGCGGCTGGAGCGCTCGAATCCACCGGAGGCGCGCGCGCTCCGGTTGCTGTGGGCGGAGACGCTCGCGGAGGCTGGTGACTACGCGCGCGCCATCCAGGTCGTGTGGCCGGTGGCGCAGAACCGTGAGGCGGCGCGCACCTGGTTGGAGCGAGGCGTGGCGTGTGGGGGCGCGACGGGCGTGCGGCTCCTGGCGATGTGGGCCACGGCGTTTCCGGATGGGCTGACAGCGGCGGGCGAGCGGGTGCGCGAGCTGCTCGAGGACGATGCCCCAGGGCGCGCCTCCGAGCGCTTCGTCTTCGGTCTGGCGCTGGTGGAGGAGGCGCCCTCCGCCAACCGCACCGCACTGGTGGTGCCCACGCTGCGCGCGCTGTTGAGGGACAGGGCGGCGGGCAACGCCCGCTTCACCTCGGACCTGGACCTCATCAAGCGCCTGCTGGCCGCCGCGCCCGACGGCACCCTCCGCACGGACCTGCCGACGCTGGGCGACTGCGTTCACCCCGCCTGGCGCGATGACCACGCGCGGCCCCGCGCCGAAGCCACCGTCTGGGCCTCCGACGCGGGGACCTTCACGATTCATGACGCGGTGGTGCTGCCGGATGGCCGCCTGTTGTACGCGCTGGGCGAGGCGGGAGCGAGGCTGGTGCGCGCGGACGGCGGGACGGTGGCCCACTTCGACGTCCCGGCCTTCTGCCTGGTGCCTTCCCGGCATGGAGACCGGGTGCTGGCGCTCGCGAGGCGGGGCGACGTGTGGCGGCTGTCCCGGCTGGACCTGGTGGCTCGCAGGAGCAGGCCGTGGTGCGACGTGGCGTTGACCGCGTGGGCGCCAAGCTATGATGGTGACGTCTGGTTCGTGTCCCAGGACACCACGGTGATGATGGTGGATGCGCTCGCCTCCGGCTTCCGCGCGCTCTGGAGCGTCCCAGGCTTGGAGCAGGCCGCGATCTGCCTCGCGGCGGATGCCACGCATATGAGCTTCTGTGTCGGCAAACGGGAGAGGTGGACGTACGCGCTCGCGGACGGGCCCACGCTGCGAGACCGGTCGGCGCTGCCACCCGAAGTCATGGACCCGCGCCGCGTGCTCGTCGCCCAGTCCATGGTCCCGGATGGGGAGACGGCCATGCTGAGCATGGAGTTCCCCCCTCGCTCCGAGGCCCCGGCCGATGGCGTGACGCCGCTGATGTTCCGTGTGAATTGGATGCAGCCCGTCTCACTCCGCAGCCGGGTCTGGACGAAGCCCGACGATGAGCGGCGCAAGGGCATCCTCATCTCACGGGAGTGGTGTCTGGAGTTGCTGGCTCTGGGGACGGACTGGCGGTTTCAATTGACAGACAGGCAGGGCACCTTGCGCGCCGTGCTGACGTTCGAAGGAGACGTCCGCCCGGAGGCGCGGTTCACCGACGGCCTGTTGCTGACCTTCGACGCGGGCGGCAGGGGTCTTTGGTTGGATTTGGAGAGCGGTGAGCTCCGCCACCTGCCGGTGGTTTGAGCCCTCAGGTTCCGTGGCGCAGGTGCGGTGACAGCGTGACGTCGTGGACGATGAGCCGGCGCTGCGTGTCGTCCACCTCCAGCTCCACCTGGACGCCGTCCACCGTCACCAGCAGCGAGGGCGGCGTCCCCGGGAGCGCCATCAGCCAGGTGGAGGCCAGCGGCAGCTCGGTGCCGACCAGCTCCGCCGCGCGCAGCAGGTGCAGCCGCACGGCGTGGCCCAGGGGGCCGGGCAGCGTGCGCAGGGGGAGGCAGACGTCCTCGGGCAGGTGCAGCGCGTAGGGCTCGGTGGCGGCGCGCTCCGGAAGCGCGGGGAGTCCCCGAAGCTGGGCGCGCAGGGCGCCGTCCACGGCCTCGGGGGTGTGGGGTTTGCGCAGGTAGCCCACCACGCCATCCAAGGGGGGCTCCTGGCCGCTCAGGGCCCCGGAGAACATCAGCACGCCCAGGTGGCGCAGCCGCGCGTTGGTCCGGAGCTGGCCGTAGAGCTCCCACCCGTCCATGCGGGGCATCAGCAGGTCCAGGAGGATGAGGTCGGGGTGGCTGGCGCGTGGCCGCGTGCACAGCCACTCCAGGGCCTCCTGGCCGTCCGCCGCGTGGGAGACCTTCACGCCCTCCGCGCGAGCGACGACGTCCAGCCGCTCGCGCCAGGCGGGCTCATCCTCGACGAGAAGCAGGTGCTGGAGCGGCCGGGACATGGTGGCGACAAGAGGCGAGGCGTCACAGATACCCCGCCGCGTGGGGGCGCGCCAGCACTGCGCGCACGCGGCGTCCGATGACGGACACCCCGAGGGCGGGTGCCTCCCCGGGGCGCTGGGATACGCTGATACCCACCTGAGGGGGATGTCTGTGAAACACGAGACATCCTCATGGACACGGAAGCGACGTGCGCCATCGACGTCGCGGGCCGCCGTTCCGCCTCGCCGGGATGTCTGGCACTCCACAGCGAGGTGAGGGGTTGCCCCCGCATGGCGCTGGAAACAGACGTCAAACATGCACTCCTGGTACGGCTTGTCGTCATCGCCACGGCTCGTCAGTCTGAGACGACCATGGCCCTTCGACTTCAGCTCGCTCCCCGGGCACTCCGGACCCTGGCAGGCTGTCCGACTCCGGTGCGAGAGAAGCTCCAGTGTGAGCTGGGCGCTCTCGCCGCGGGCCTTCCGCTCGACGGGCCCTTGAGGTCGGACCAGGGTGGGTTGGTGGTGCTCGACTCGGGGTTTCGCGTCCGCTACCAGCTCGACCTGGGGCGCGGCTTGTTACGGCTGACACATGTGGCCGCGCCAGCCCTGCCTCAGCTCTGGCCCGAGGTGCCACCGGCCGGCCGGTAGGCCGCGTGAGGACTACGCCTCCTGGGGAGCCTCGCTCCGGGGGAGGCGGACGATGGCGCAGGTGCCGCCACCCTCACGGGCGGCGAGGTGGATGGTGCCGCCATGCCGGGTGACGATTTCCCGGCTCAGGTAGAGCCCCACGCCCAGGCCCTCCACGCGGCTGATGGCGGACAGCGTGCCGCCCCGGAGCGCGCGGGAGAACAGCGCCTCGCCACCGCCCGGCCCCAGGCCCACGCCCCGGTCCTTCACCTCCAGCACCGCGTCGCCTCCTTCGCGCCGGAGCACCACCTCCACCGGGCCCCCTTCCGGGCTGTAGCGGATGGCGTTGTCCACCAGGTTGTAGACGACCTGCTCCAGCCGGGGCTCGTCCCACCAACCGTCCACGGGCTCCAGCGACAGCTTCAGTGCGTGCTGGGGCGCGGAGGCCGCGCGCCGCTCCGCCACCCGCCGCACCAGCGTGGACAGCTCCAGCGGCATCCGCGCCAGTGACAACCGGCCGCTGGAGAGCTCGGACACATCCAGGAGCTGGTTGACCAGCCGCGCCAGCCGGTCCACCTGCCGGTCCATGAGGACCAGGTCCTGCTGGCGCACCGTCTTCTCCGGGCGCAGCCGCTGCAAGCGCAGCTTGAGGGTGGCCAGGGGCGTCTTCAGCTCGTGGCTGGCGATGGAGAAGAAGGCCACCTTGGCCTGGCTGGCGCGCTCCACCTCCTCCAGGTGTCGCTGGAGGCGGGCCGTCATCTCGTCGAAGGCCAGGCCCAGCTTCTCCACTTCCTCGGTGCCCGGGCGGTGCCGCGGGCCGAAGACGCGCACGTCGCGTTCGCCCGCGGCCATGCGGCCCGCCGCCTCGGCCACGGCCTCCACCGGCCTGGAGACCATGCGGGTCAGCAGGCGGGTGATGGGGATGGCCAGCACCAACGCGAGAGCCAGCGTCGCCAGCAGGGCGCGGTAGGTCCCCACGACGCTGAAGTCCATGAAGCGCATCGGGTGCTCCACCACGATGCGCCAGCCCGGCCTGAGCAGGGACGCGGTCGCCAGGTGCCGCGCCGACAGCGTCCGCCGCAGCTTGGGCGCCTGGGGCTCGGTGACATAGGTGCCGGTCCCAGTGGCGGGCAGCTTCGCCACCACCTCGCCCAGGGAGGTGCCGCCCAGGGACTCGGGCTCCAGCCCCGCCGCCGCGCCGGTGTCGAAGGCCACGGTGCCAGACGGGTCCACCAGCAGCGCGCGCTGGCCCGGGGCCAGGCGCTCCTGGGCCACGGCCCGCATTCGCGGCAGGTTGATGGCGAGCAACGTGAAGCCCTCGAAGCGCTGCTGCCGCAGCAGCGGGGCCACGGCGACCATGACCGGACCCGTCACGGCGGCGCGGCCCGCGAAGACGCCGCTCACCAGGGGCGCGCGCGTGCGGCGCACGTCCTGGAAGTAGGCGCGGTCCGCGAAGTTGGACGCCGCCAGCGGCTGGGACGCCACGCCCAGCGGCGGCCAGATGGCCACCAGGCTGCCGGCGCTGTCGCCAACGCCGCCGTTGAGCGCGAACGCGGAGTGATACACCCATTCCCGCAGCAGCGGCTCCAACCAGGCCGGGGGCGGCCGCTCGCCCTCGCGCTCCCACCTGTTCATGACGACGCTCGCCAGCAGGGCCGCCTGGGATTGCGCGGTGGACAGCTCGGCGTCCACCGTCTCCGCCAGCAGGTGGGCGGTGAAGAGGCCCCGGTCGTCCATGCGGCGGCGCTCGGCGGCATAGCGGGCCCGGCCCTCCAGGGTCCCCACCAGCAGCAACGGCAACGTCAGCGCCAACAGCAGCGCCGAGCTCACCGCCGATGACAGGGTGAAGGTGCGCATCGCGGGCGGCAGCAGCGGCCAGAGCCGGGCGCGCGCCACGGGCGTCATCAGCGCCACCTGCGTCAGCAGCGCCGGCACCAGGCTGTTGAGGGCCTGCTTGAGGGCGATGGCGAAGGCGCTGGAGGACGGAACCTCCGGGCCCAGGCCCAGGCGGTAGCTGATGACGAGGTAGGGGATTCCACCCAGCCAGTAGAGGCAGTCCGCCTGGAGGGGCCAGTAGCGCCGGGTGAGCGCGCCCAGCACGACGCCCTCCATCATCGCGCCCACCATGGCCCACGGATGGCCCCAGAGCTGGAGGGTGGCGGACGCGGCGATGCCGGCGGCCAGCCCCGCGCCCCAGGGGCCCAGCAGCGGGGCCGCGGGGATGACCAGGAAGAACCCCAGGAGGATGTCGAAGCCTGGGATGAGCTCCACGGGAAAACGGTTGAGCACATGGCCCAACAGCCCCACCCCCAGCGCCCAGGCCAACCGTGCGCGCCCGCTCATGTCGAAGGGACCCTAACAACGTCCCCCGTGGTCGCCTCCAGCGCTGTTTTCGAGGAGTGTCGGCGGCACGCACTCCAGCCATCCGAGGCGGCCGCGCGGTCTCCAACATTTCCGCTGCCGGGCACTCGGCGCGCTTTCGGGTTGTCCCCAGCCGTCATGCGCCCTACATCCGCTGAACCGTGCCCATCCTCCTGGCCGAATTCCTACTTCAGCAGCGGGAGTCCATCATGTCGGCGTGGGAGGTGGAGGTGCGCCGCATCCCCGCGGCCCAGGCGCTGCCGCGGCTCGCGCTGCGGGATGGGCTCCCCCGGCTGCTGGAGGTCGTCGCCACGCTGATGCGCCGCGGCGCGCACGGGAGCGTGGAGGCGGGCCTGGGGGAGATTCCGGACCGGCACGCCATCGAGCGGCTGGGCGAGGGCTTCGACCTGCGGCAGGTGGTGACGGAGTACCGGCTGCTGCGCGCGTGCGTGCTGCGCCTGTGGACCCGCCGGGAGAACGCCATCCACCTCCCGGAGGCGGAGCGCGTCTTCCATGAGGCCATGGATGAGGCGGTGGCGGCCTCCGTCAGCCGCTACTCGCTGGCGCGCGAGCGCACGTTGCAGGCGCTGGACCGCATCAGCACCGCGGCCCTGGGCAGCGCCGACGCCGCGGGGCTCCTGCCGCGCCTCCTCCAAGTGCTGCGGGAAACCGTGGCCGTGGTGGACGTGGCGGCCGTCCTGCTGCTGGAGGACGGCGCGCTGCGGGTGGAGAGCGTGGTGGGCAACGGGATGGCCGTGGGAGACGTGGTGCCCGTGGGCGAGGGCTTCACGGGCACCGTCGCGGCCACGCGTCAGCCGCTGCTGGTGCACGACGCCGGCTCGGACCGGCGGGTGAGCGAGCCGTCCCTGCGTGACGCGGGCCTGTCCGCGCTGCTCGGCGCGCCGCTGCTGCTGGGCGAGCAGCTCCTGGGCGTGGTGCTGATGGGCAGCCGGGCCACCCGCGAGCTGTCGGAGGAGGACCAGTTCCTGTTCCGCGCCATGGCGGCGCGCACCACCGCGCTGCTGCTCCAGGCCCAGGCCCATGCCCGCGAGCGCGAGGCGCGCGCCGAGGCGGAGGCGTCCCTGGCGCGCCTGCGGAAGAGCGAGGCGGGCCTGCGGCGCTGGGAGCAGGTCTTCAAGCGCCTGGGCGTGGGCGTGGCCGTGGTGGACGCGGCCGAGGAGCGGCTGAGTGAGGTGAACCCCGCCTTCGCGCGCATGCACGGCTTCGCGCCGGAGGAGCTGACGGGGCGGCGGCTGGAGGACATCTTCGCGCCAGAGGCGCGGGGCGTGCTGCCCAGGCACGTGGCGGCCGCGAACTCCAAGCCGTCCCACGAATACGAGTCACTCCACATCCGGAAGGACGGCACCCGCTTCCCCGCCTTCACGCACATCACCGCCTTCAAGGACGCGGCGGGCCGCGTGGAGCAGCGGGTGGCCACCGTGGTGGACATCACCCAGCGCCGGGCCGTGGAGATGGACCGGCAGCGGCTGCTGAGCGCCATCGAGGCGGAGCGCGCGCGGCTGGCGTCCGTGCTGGACCAGATGCCCGCGGGCGTGTTCATCGCGGACGCGCCGTCAGGAAGGCTGGTGATGGCCAGCCGGCAGGTGGAGGTCATCACCGGCAAGCCCTTCCAGCCCTCCTCGTCCATGCAGGACTACTTGGTGGACTACGGCGTGTCGCTGCATCCGGACGGCAAGCCCTATTCCATGGAGGCGCTGCCGCTGGCGCGCAGCCTCCGCCACGGCGAGGTGGTGCAGGGCGAGGAGATGCTCATCCCCCGCGACGACGGGCAGTACGTCACCGTGCTCCTGTCCAGCTCCCCCATCCTGGACCGGGAGGGCACCATCATCGCGGCGGTGGCCACCATGGTGGATGTCTCCGAGCGGCGCCGCGCCCAGGAGGCCGCGCTCCAGGCGGCGCGCTTCGGCGAGCGGCTGATTGCCATTGTCAGCCACGACCTGCGCAACCCGCTCAACGCCATCCAGCTCTCCGCGACGCAGCTCCTGCACAGCGAGGCGCTGCCGGAGCGTGAGCGGCGGCTGGTGACGCGCATCGCCCGCTCCGGCGACCGGATGAAGCGCATGATTTCGGAGCTGCTGGACTTCACGCGGGGCCGGCTGGGCGGCGGCATTCCCATCCAGCGCGCGGCCAGCGACCTGCGCTCGGTGGTCCGGCTGGGCGTGGAGGAGCTGGAGGCGGCGTGGCCCGAGCGCAAGCTGGCCCTGCGGGTGGAGCCGGGGCGCTACGAGGGCGAGTGGGACGCGGACCGGCTGCTCCAGGTGGTCAGCAACCTGGGCGGCAACGCGCTCCAATACAGCCCCGCCGACGCGCCGGTGTCCTTCACGCTGTCGGATGGCGGGGCGTCGGTGGTGCTGGAGGTCCACAACCCCGGGGAGCCCATTGCCCCGGAGACGCTGCCCCGCCTCTTCGACCCCTTCCGCCGGGGCGCCATCGTGGGGGCCGGAGGCAGCGGCAGCAGCGGCCTGGGGCTCGGGCTCTACATCGTCGAACAGGTGGTGAAGGGCCACGGCGGCCGCATCGAGGTGACCTCCACCGCCCAGGCGGGCACCACCTTCCGGGTGGCGCTGCCCCGCCTGCCCACGGGCGGCTGACGCCCGCCCTCAGCCGGGGCTCACCACGCGGTCCAGGGTGGCGCGAAGCTCGAACAAATCCACGGGCTTGGGCACCGTGGCCCGGATGCCCTCGGGCAGGGGCTGCGAGCTCCCCGCGCCGGACACCACCACCACGGGCAGGGCGCTGAGCCGCGCGTCCTGGCGCACGTGGCGCATCAGCTCCCAGCCGCTCATCACCGGCATCATCAGGTCCAGCAGCACCGCGGCCGGCAGGGGCGGCCGGCTCAGGCGCTCCCAGGCGGAGAGCCCGTTGCCCGCCGTCTCCACGGTGAAGCCCTCCAGGGTGAGGAACTCCTCCAACAGCTCCCGGCTGTCGGCGTGGTCTTCCACGAGGAGGACGAGGTTGGGCGTGGACATGAGGCCGTAGCCTTGTACTGAAGTCCAATGTCCGCCAGGGCTCCCCGGTGATGCGTCCGCCCGTGGACGTCCGAGGTGTCCACCGCGTCACGATGCGGGGGATGGCGGTGATGTCGACTATTTCAGGAATGCGTCTGTTTTGACTCGTGTGGGGCGCCGGATACACAGCCGCGTGTTTCAAGGTGTCTGGATTACCAGGAAGTGAGGCGCGGGTGTCAGGGCTCACCCTGGCGGAGGGTGGGGTAAATACAGGTTGATGGAAATAATTGTCTCCACATGCACTGGGAGTCCGTGGTATCCGGGGAAACGACCCGACATAAACGAGTGGCCTCGGTGAGAGGCATTACCCCACCCTCTGCAGTGCAGGCATGCGCCCGGCATGCCAGGAGACAGACATGTCACGGAATCATTGCGTCCCCACGCTCACCGCGTTGTTTCTTCTGACGGGCTGTGAGGGCGCCGTTCCCCAGGAGGCTCCGGCCCATGTCGACACGATGGCGTTTCAGCGCCAGGCGGGCGTCGAGACGGGCCTGGACCTGAGCGTGGTGGACCTGGTCGCCTCGTGCGAGGCCACGGCGCTGACCCTCTCGGCGGGCATCAAGAACGAGGCGCCCTTCGGCATCGCGGGCTCCACCGCGGCCGTCTACGCGGGGGCGCCGGGCGCGGGCGGCGTGCGGCTGGGCACCGTCAGCGTGCCCTTCCTGGTGGGGGGGGAGACGTTCCCCTTCTCGCTGTCGTTCACGGTGCCGGAGGGCACCACGGAGGTGGTCGTCGTCGCTGACGAGGACGCCGCGTACCCGGAGGACGACGAGGAGAACAACTTCGCCTCCATGACCTTCGACATCCCCTGTGCCACCAACCAGGCGCCGGTGGCGAGCTGCCAGGACGTCACCGTCGTCGCGAACGAGTCGTGTCAGGGCGTGGCCAGCATCGACAACGGCTCCTTCGACCCGGACAGCTTCCCGGGGCCCTTCTCCACGGTGCAGCTCCCCGCGGGCCCGTACGGGCTGGGCACCACGGCCGTGGAGCTCCAGGTCTCCGACGGCCTGCTCACCAACGCGTGCTCGGCGAACGTGACGGTCGTCGACGCCAGCGCCCCCACCCCGGGCGCCAACCAGGGCCTGGTCATCCTGCCGGAGGCGGGCTCCGACTACGTGCTGGTGTCCCTGGCGGACTGCGCGGCGCCGGCCGTGGACAACTGCGGCGGCACGCTCGACCTGGATGCGTCCGCCACCATCGTCCGCGTCACCTCCGACGAGTCCAATGACGCCCTGTCCCTGCTGCGGCTGCTGGCGTGCGAGGACATCAAGCTGAGCCCGGACCGCAAGTCCGCGATGGTGCGCGCCGAGTCGGCGCTGCTGGGCAACGGCCGCGTCTACAACTTCACCTATGTCGTGCAGGACGCGTCCGGCAACAGCGCCACCGGCACCTGCAACGTGAAGGTGCCCGCGCTGCTGGGCAACCCCGCCATCGACTCGGGCGTGCGGTACTGCCAGGGTGACGGCTGCCCCTCGGGCTCGAAGTACCCCGGGCTGCTCTGCTCGCTGCTGTGAGTTGAAGCGCCGCCCCGTCCCGCCTGTCGCGGGGCGGGGCCTCCTTCCGCCGCGGGGGCCCTGGAGCGACGGGCCGCCGGCGGCGGCTTCGTTTCAGCGCCAGGACAGCGCGTACTCCGTGTCGAGCAGGCCCAGCTCACGGCCCTGCACCACGAGGTCGCGCGCGCCCACAGCCTCCAGGGCGGCGCGCAGCACGCCCTCGTGGTAGGCGGCCGGCATGAAGTCCCGCTTCATGACGAAGCGGCCACCGCGAGGCCCCGTCCACACCATGCTCCGCTCGCCGTAGCTCACCGCCGCGAGGAACCCGGCGGGGAGCTGCCCGAGCAGCAGCCGCGGCTCGTCGTAGGCGAGCATCAGCATGGTGCGGCCCGCGACGGACTCCAGGAAGTCGTGCGCGGCCTTCTGGCCCATGACGCGGTGGGCGGCGGCCATGCCGCCACAGTGCCCGGCGAGCAGGCCGGCCGCCTGGTAGGCCAGCGGCAGGAACTGGGAGATGGGATAGCTGAAGAAGTCGACGTAGCGCTTCTCTGGCAGGGATTGTCGGCAAAGCTGCTCCATGCCGGAGCCGCCAATGCGCCGCACCGTGTCCAGGATGCCCCGGAAGAACATGCCGCGCGCGGTGTCGCCGGGGGTGGCCAGCGCGCAGCGCAGCCGCAGCTCGCGCACGGCGTCCGCTTCCAGGGGCTGTGGCGGCACGGGTTCCCGCGGGCGCCGCGGGGGCAATCTCAATTCCATTGCGGAGGGACTCCAGGAGAAAGGGGGGCGGCGTCAGGCCGAAGCCAGACGCGCTGTGCGCCAAGGTGGATGCCGGCCCCCACATGGGCGGCGTGAACCTGGCCGCGCATGCCCAAACCCACGCGTCTGGCGGCGGGCCCCGGAGGAAGGGGCCGCACGGACAGGTCGCGGAAGTGTTGCCGTAATGATGCACATTGCATGGAGTGGTTTCGCGAGGCAACCCTGCTCGTCGAATTTCGGTGGAGGGATTGGCCGTGCCAGTAAAGACAGACATGGCGTCCAGGGCGGGATGGACCCGGTGCGCCGGGGCGAGCGGGGCCGCGCTGCTCGGACGTCTGCCCGGCGCGAGGCCGGGCCCGCGGCGCCTTCGCGTGTGGTGCCGGGTGCGATATTTTCGCGGAGGGTGCGGGGCGGGGACTACCTTCCATATCGGTATTTCGCCTGAGGACGTGCCGGGTTATAAGTCACTGGAAAACTGGTGACCGAGCGCGACCTGTTCCCGGGCAGGGCGTGGGCTCGGCCCGTACTCACAAGGTTGACGCAGTGAAGACCCACCTTGAAGGTCCTGCCTCTCCCCGCAAGCGGCCCCGGTCCCAGCCCCGCAGTCCGGCGGATCGCGCCAGGAAGTCGCGGGAGCAACTGGAGAGCCGCCTGGCGGAGAGTGTGGGGGAGGCTGCGCGCGGGGCTCGGCTGCGCGCGGGGCTCACGCAGGCGGATGTCGCGGAGCGTGTGGGCATCGCGGCGGAGGTCTATGGGCGCATGGAGCGGGGGAAGATGATGCCCAGCGTGCCCACGCTGTTCCGCCTGTGTCTGGCGCTGCGCTTGTCGGCGGACGTCGGGCTGGGGCTCGCCACGGCGGCCAGCGTCGGCGCCGCGCTCTGGGAAGGGGACTCCGGGCACCGGGACCAACTGCCGGAGATGCGGAAGGTGCTCCGGTCGCTGCGGCGCATGTCGCGAAGTCAGCTCAACCTGATGAACCAGGTCGCGGCAGCCATCCTGCCTGAGCGGTAGGGCGGGCGGTGTGGGTGCGGAACTCGCTCAAAGAATGCGCTGGGCGACAGCTTCTGTCCGGTGAGCATCCGCCTTCTCTTCAAAGCCCTCAAGTCCGGCGTGGGACTGACGGCGCTGCGCGCCACGCGGCCTGGTGCGGTGCTCTCGTTGGTGTACGCCAAGGTGATTGCCCTGGCCCTCTCGCGCCTCCTGGAATTCTCGATGCAGCACAAGGTCGGCGAGTCGGGCCAACAGCAGGTGACGGGCGGCTCGCGCTGGTGCTGGCATTGACCCGCTGCGCCCCATTGCTGCTGTCCCATGCGATGATGAGCCGGGGCGTGACGCTGGAGCAATTGGAGGAGCGTATCCTCCTCATCGCGGAGGTGGCCGCCCGTTCACGCCAGCAACGTCGCGAGCGTGAACGACGCAGGTGCGAAGCTTCCCTCGGGAGCGGCCGCTAAACCGGAAGCGGATGACACAGTTATGGGGACACGACCCATGTGGATGGTAACCCCGTCAACCACCGCTCAACTCCTCCTCGTGGTCGCTGATGACTTCCACCAGAATCCGCTGCTGTGCCTTGTCACGCGCACGCAATCTCAGTCCCGTACGCGGAATTGATGCTGTAGGTGCTCGGATAAGGGCAATCGCGCCATACTCTGTGTGCTCCAGAGGAACCACCTCTGACGAGGCCCCGAGTTCGGTGAGCGAGAATCCCAGGCGCGTGAGAAAGTCGTATGTTTTGGCCGGAGTCTCAGGTTTCCGCCCAAGGCTGTAGTACTCCGTTTGATTCTCCGGTTCGGCATCAAAGACGATTCTGGATACAATGATTGTTCGCAGCCAGTCGGAGAAGGTTGGGAAGGGTCGCTCTACCTCCCCCTTTCCACGGACCAGGTCCTCTTCGTGAATGCGGATGATTGCCGCGTCCCGTCCGTCGGGTGTTGGACGGAAGAGTTCGAAGATATCGTCCGTGTCGCGCCTCCCGGTACTATTGAACTCCTCCTCCTCGCCAATGGTGAACCTGAGATACTGGCGAGCATCCGGCCGTTCCCGTTGCAGGTCCTCGCGGTCCTCCAGCAGCGCCGAAATAGAGGTTGTGCCGAACGTCAACCGCAGGCTGCCAGTCGATGCGCCCATCGTCTCCAGAAACTCGCGATACACGTGAGGCAGCGCATTGAGCCCTCCATGCGGCTTGGCCAGGGCGGCAATCTGGTCGGCAGTGGCCGGCTTGAAGTCCTGGGTGCTACCGGGCTTCCATCGCTCCATGAACGAAAGCAAGCCCGGCATCGACAAGGGCGGGGGGGCCTCAAGAAGCTTCGACCAGGTCATCTGCATTTCTGCACCTCGATGTCACACCGAACCATGAAAAGTGTGTCCTGACACGACTGGCAGGAAAGCACGGTCTCACCCGACTTGCGTCGCATATCAACGCGTTCCCCATCGGCCTCGACACTTCTACCTTCATTGAGGGCAGCGACGACCGCCGCGACACTTGGAGGCTTCCATGCCCCCGCCCCCATGCCGTCAGGTCCCACTGCTCTAACCTTGGGCGGGGAGTATTCGGAGGGGCCGCGATAGAGTACTGGGTAGGCCAGCTTCCTGGCGCTGGGAAAGGCGAAGAACATCTCCGTCATGGAATTCGCGACGTGGCCGCTCTTGCCGATGAGTTTGGCGCCCGCGCAAGTTCCAGGCTTGTTGTTGTATCCTGCTTTTTTATCGGCGACTGACGTCTCCGTAGCGTCCCACCGCTTGGTGAGCTTTCTGATGGCCTCAGTGTCTCCCGCGGCACACCTTGGATTGAGGGCAAGGAAGTCCTCCAGCGTTGCGGCCTCGCCAATAACGGTGCATCCGTGAGCCTCGGCGATGGCGATGAAGCCAGGAGGCACCTCGCCACCCGACATCGCCGCGAACCTCTCGCCGTCGCGGCACACCATGACGCCAAACATGTATCCGGTAGAGTCCGCCCGTCGATGGCCCTCAAGTCCCTTGCGCTTCACCTCGAGTTTCTGAATTTCGGCCCTTCGCTCATCCAGGGTCGCCTGTTTTGGCGGTGGATTCGTGCCCTCGAGAAGGCGCTTGAGTTGGGCTTCCTTTGTAATGATTCCCTGATGGACCGTGGCCCACTCGGCCTCGCGTGCCTTGAGCTTTTGGAGAATCTCGTTAGCGATGGCGAGACTCTGCTCCGGAAGCTCCATCACCGCATGGCTGTCCGGGTCCTTCTGGCAGATGATGCACGCGCCCTTGAAGTCGTCGCCGTAGGCGAAGCCCGTCCCGTTGTGCCCATTCGACATGAACGCGGTGTTGAACGAGTTGCCGTTGTGGAGGGTGACGTCGAGGTAGCGCACGACGCCCTTGCCCTCAATCTTCACGTCCACGCTGCCGCTGCCCCAGGCCAGCTTCCCCTTGAATTTGGAGGAGATGAGGCCGCCCGCCGTCCCCGGCTCATCGCCGGAGCTGACGCTCAGCTCGGAGCTGGTCAGCGCCACAGGGTGGCCGTTGATGGTGACGCTCTTGCTGCCCTTGGTGAGCATTGCGTCCTGGGCGGAGTTGACGAAGGGCGCGGGCACTGGCCCGCCGGGCGTCGGCACCTTGCAGACGTCGGGGGCCGCCGAGGTGTGCGTGTTGCCGCTCCCCTTGTGAATGATGGAACGGCCGTTGGCGTAGACCTTGCTCATGTTTCCTCCCTGGCGCTTCGAATCATCTCCACGACGCAGGCTCCGATGCGCCCACTGTCGGCACTGCCATAGACGAGCGTCCTGCGTGCGGTGGGCTGGCGCCAGCGCGCTCGGTGCAGGGCCACGCCCAGCATGACGGGGCCTGCGCCGGCACCCGCGTCCCCCAGTCCTTCGCCCGCGACGAGGACGCGCAGGGGCTCGGGCATGAGGGCGGCGCTGCGCAGGTAGGCGCGGGAGAACTCAGTGGCCCAGAATCCGTCTCCGGGCTGGCAGGCGAATACCGCGTCCATGCGCCGCGTGCCCGTCGCCGCGTTATGCCGCAGGGCACGGAGGGCCTCCGTCAGCCCCTCGGCCAGGCTGGGGGCTGGCTGAGTAAAGGGCTTCGGCTCCACGGCGAGCGACGTGCCCAGCAGGACGCCCGAGGATTCCAGCTTCAGGGACTTGAAGACACCCGGTCGGGCCAGGGCGACGAAGCCTGCGGCCTCGCCAGGGATTCGCCCGTCCGGGTTCCGGCGCCCCAGGTGGAGGCGCGCCTTCATGAGCATCCGCAGCGAGCCGTCGTCAACCAGCGAGTCCACCGCGCCCACCAGGGCCAGCGCCCCCGCGCGGCCGGAGTGCAAGTCCTTCTGGGCCGAGGCCAGGGCCTCGAAGAAGGCGGCCCGTCCGGACTCGTGCACCTGCACGACTTCCAGCCGCCCCGCCGTCTCGGCCAGCGGCGCCTCCACCAGTGCTTCCGGCGCCACGCTGGCGCCCAGCCCCGCCTCGGGTAGTCCGAGGTACAGCGGCACGCGCCCCGGAGGGAGTGCGTCCAGCAGGGGCCGCACACCCTTGAGGGCCTGACGGGCCAGCGCCGCCATGCGCTCGGTGCGCGTGAGGCCGTCGTCGAGGAGGCTCAGCCGCGAGGCGCGCACCGGCTCGGCCACCTCGTCCAGTACCTCCGTCTCCGCGAAGCGCACGAGGCCGGCGCGCAGCGAGGCCAGCGTCATGTGCGTCGAGGTGCCCACCGGCGTGCACAGTCCCAGTCCCACCACCCGCGCCGCGCTCATGGCGCGTCCTCTCCAGGTAGTAACAACCGCACGGTACTCACCTCATGCAGGGCCAACCGCCGGTGCGCCGGAAACGTCGCCCGCCAGGTGAGGACGAGGCGGCCCTCGTCCGGCTCCAGCAGCACCGTGTCCAGCACCATGCGCCGCTTCTCCCGCCGCCCGGCGAAGGTGCAGCGGGCCAGGAGTCGGTGCGTGGGGAGGTGGAAGGCCAGTGGCCCGTCGGGCGAGACGCCTTCCAGCACCACCGCTTCTGCGCCCTGGAGGTGAGTCGAGGCGCGCAGGCCGTCCGGGGCGGCGTGGAAGAAGCGCTCGTCGAAGTCCCGGGGCCAGAGGGGCGCGCGCCTTTCCACCCAGTCCGCGTCGTACGTCCCCGCCCAGCCCAGGCGCGGCTGCCAGTGCCGCGCCACCGGGCCGAAGCCACGGGGTGGGGGCCTGTCCGCCCAGCCGCGCACGAGGGCCTCGGGCGCCTCAATGGAGGGGAGGGGCTTCTCCATCGCCTCCTTCGCGCTGGTGTAGAAGCCCCGGCCCACGGGGTTTCGCGCCTCCTGGCCCGAGGCCGTGGTGCCACCGAAGGCGTACTCGTAGCGCAGCGGTAGGGACTCGAAGGGCAGTGCGTCCGAGGCGCTCAGCCCCATGAGGCCGCGGTACCGCACGCGAGTGCCGAAGACGGTGGCCCGTTTCTCCAGCGTACCCACCCGCACCGCCACCTGCGTGCGCGTCACCTTGCGGCCCCTGGGCGCCCAGGCCTGGCAGTGCAGCAGCACGTCGGTGCCGGGCCGGGTATAGGCCGACTGCGACTCGTAGCGCAGGCTCGACTTCTCCGGCTCGCCCCAATACGCGTCCGTGGTGGCCGGCGATTGCTGCTCCTCGCATACCGCCAGGGGTGTGTCCGTGGCGCGCCCTGCCGGGGGCAGGGCGAAGCTGCCGGAGACGACGAGGACGAGGCACTCCGCGCCCTCCTTCGTCAACGAGAGGAAGTCGGTGGCCGCGAAGGGCGTGAGGTTCTCCAGGGCGGGCATGGGGCGTCAGCGCAGGGTGGAGGGCAGGGGCGTTGCGCGGACGTGCGAGGCCGCGGCCTCGGCCTTCGCAAGGGCTTCGCGTTGGCGCCAGGTGAAGGCGCGCGTGGGAATGCGGTGCTGCCCGCCGGTGCGAATGGCCAACTCCCTCGCCAGGACGGGCCGGCGGCGCATGGGGCTGGACGCCAGCGCCTCCACCAGCACCGGGCCGCTGAAGGGCTGCCCCAGGAGGTAGCGCGTGCCCTTCGCGAAGCGCGTCTGGTTTCGCGCCCACCAGTCCTTCACGGCCGCCACGTCCGGCCAGGGCAGGTCGTCCTCGGGGCGTGGCGTCAAGTCGGCGTCGAGGCTCTCCTCCTCTTCAGGTGGTGCTGGTGCACCTCCGGGCGTCTCTCCCGGCGAGAGGGCGAAGGCGTCCTCCAGGCGCAGGCCCGTCATGGCGGAGAAGGCCTCTCCCGCCAGCCGTGCCACCTCGGGCACCGAGAGGTACCTCACGCAGGCCTCCATGGCCGCCACCCGGCCGCTGAAGCCCAGGGCCCAGAGGGCATCTGCGCGGAGCTCGGCGGACGCCAGCAAGTCCACCAGCAGGGTGGCCTCCGCCTCGTCACCGCCCAGCGCCAGCAACACCATGGCTTCCCGGGCATGCGCGCGGGGCGCCTGCACTTCCTTGCGGCAGGACTCCCAGGCCATGCGCACGCCGGAGGCCAGTCCCGCCTCCATGGCCGCCGCGCGAATGCCGGGGTGCGCCGAGTCGAGCAGTGCGGGCAAGTGCCTGCGCACCGCCTCCTCCGGCAGCGGCAGGCCCGCGCGCAGCGCCGCGATTCGCGCTCGCGGCTCCTCATGGGTGAGGAAGCGCGCCAGCACCTCCGTGGGGGCCTCCTGGCGGAAGGCCAGCGCCTCCAACACGCCGGCCCGCAGGGCCTCGTCCTCCAGCTTCAGCAACTCCAGCAGGCGCGCGCCCAGTCCTGCCGCCTCACTCACCTCCACCGCCCGGAGAATGGCGGCGCGGGCCGGCGCTACCACCCCTCGCAGCCGCACCAGCACCTCGTCCACCTCGCCCAATGCCAGCAGCGCATGCGTCGCGGCCGAAACGCGCGGCGCCTCCTCCGCGTCGAAGGCCGGGCGCACCACCGTGTCCAGGGCGTCCGCGTCCTCCAGCCCTTCCAGGTACGCCAGCAGCCGCTCCTCACGCTCCGCCGTCTCCTCCAGGGTGAAGTCCGGCGCCTCCAGGGCCCGCTCCCACTGCAGCCAGCGGAATTCGGCCGCGTCCAGATACTCCTCCAGCACGTCTACCAACACCATGGTGCCCGCCCTCTGGACCGTGGAGAATAAAGACATTCATGCTTCGCCTGTGGCAGGCGCGTGAGAGTCATTGCCCCATCCGCGGTGGCAATGGCGCGCATTTGACGGAGCGCGTGCGGCCGAGACAACGCATGCCAAACCCAGTACGGCCGGGCGCCGTCCGCCTGTGAACGAAGCTGGCGACAGCGCGGCCTGATTAGAGAAGCGCCGCTCAGTGGCATCGCCCTTCGGGGCAATGACGAGGCTGCCAGCGGCGCCCTGCGCGACGTGGACCGACTCGCCACGGCGGCGCTGCGTGAGGGCGCCCGGCGGAGGTACACCCGAGAAAGCTCCAGGCCTGCCTTGTCGCTTGTCACTCCGCCGGCTCCCTGGCCTCATGGGGGGCGGGGGTGCGCGGCGCCCCATCGGACGAGGGAATGAACCGCGGACCCTGGTGGCGCACCTCCTGGCTCGCAGCGCGCACGGCGGTGGCCGGGGTGATGCTGCTCGTGCCCCTGCTGGCCGCCCAGGCACGGGACGCGGGGACGCCAGGCGGTGAGGACGCCGCCACCCACGCCGAGGTGGAGTTGCACCGCGCGGACGCGGGCTGGACGGTCGGCGTGGACGCGCCCGACGCGGGCGTGGCGCAGGCCGCCTTCGCGCCGCCCACGCTGGTGGCGGACTCGCCCGCCGCCTATCCGCCCGGGCTGGCGTCCGAGGGCGTGGCGGGCGTGGTGGAGCTGGAGCTGTTGCTTGATGATGCCGGCGAGGTGGAGCGGGCGACGCTGACGCGGGGGCTGCATCCGCTCCTGGACCGGGCGGCGCTGCACGCGGCGCCGTCGCTGCGCTTCCAGCCCGCCACCGTGGACGGCCGGCCGGTGGCCGTGCGCATCCTCTTCGAATACCGCTTCGAGGCGCCCGTGCCCGCGGTGGCCGACCGTCCCGAGGCCCCCGCCCAGGTCACCCTGAAGGGCCTGGTGCGCACCAAGGGCAACCGCCGTCCGCTGGTGGGGGCCACGCTCGTGTCGGACGCGCTGCCGGACGCGCCGGTGCAGACGGACGTGGACGGACGCTTCGAGGCGCGCTGGCCCGCGGGCGTCCACCCGGTGCGCGTCCTGGCGCCCGGCCACAAGCCCGCCGTCTTCCGCGAGGGCTTGAGGGCGAACGAGGCGCTGGAGGTGGTGTACGGGCTGGAGCCGCTCATCATCAACCCGTATGAGACGGTGGTCCGGGGGGACCGCGAGCGCACGGAGGTGAGCCGCGTCACCTTGCATGACGCGGAGCTGCGCGAGGTCCCCGGCACCATGGGGGACCCGTTCCGCGTCGTGATGCTGCTGCCCGGCGTGGGCAGCATGGTGTCGGGGGTGGCCTACCCGGTGGTGCGGGGCAGCCAGCCCGCGGCCACGGGCTACTTCCTGGATGGCATCCGCGTCCCCATCCTCTTCCACCTGTTCCTCGGGCCGGCCGTCATCCACCCGGACTTCATCGACGCCATCGACTTCTATCCGGGCTCACCGCCGCCCCGGTACGGGCGGCTGATGGGCGGCGCCATCGACGGGCGCCTCAGCCGCCCGCGGGATGACCGGGTCCACGGCAGCGCCTACGCGGACCTCATCAACGCGGGGTTCTTCATCGAGACGCCGTTCAAGGACACGGGCACCAACGTCAGCCTGGCGGGCCGCTACTCCTATACGCCCTGGCTCATCGCCCTGGCGGCGAACCAGCTCCAGTCACCCCCACCGCCCGGACGGGAGAACCCCAAGGTGGTGCTGGACTTCTGGGATTATCAGGGCCGGGTGGAGCAGCGGCTGGGGGAGGGCACGCTGCGCCTGTTCGCCTTTGGCTCGTCGGACACCTTCGGCGCGGAGGCCCAGGACGCGCTGGGAGACACCGCGCTGCAGTCCATCGTGTTCCACCGCGTGGACCTGCGCCACCGGCACCCGGTGGGCCCCGGCGAGCTGGAGGTGGGCGGGACGTGGGGGCTGGACCGCTTCGCCATCGTCAGCCGCAGCCCGCCCGATGAGGCCACCGAAATCCGTATCGACCAGGGGCACTGGTCCGCGCGCCTGGGCTACACCGCGACGCTGTCCCCCAGCGCCACGCTGCGCGCCGGCGCGGACGTGGAGCACAAGCGCGCCATCGTCGAGCTGCTCCAACAGGAGGGCGGCCCCGACGTGGACCTGGAGGTGGCGCCGGTGGCGCTGGGCACCTTCATGGGCGCGTGGACGGAGCTGGTGTGGCAGCCCCATGAGAAGTGGGCGGTGGTGCCCGGCCTGCGCGTGGACAGCTACCACCTGTCGCCCGGCATCGACCGGCGGGCGCTGGAGCCGCGCCTCACCGTGCGCCACAAGGTGTCGGAGGCGCTCACGCTCAAGGGCGGCGCCGGCCTCTTCCATCAGCCGCCCACCACCCTCATCAGCCTGCCCGTGGTGGACGTGGGGAGCCTGCTGCTGGGGCTCCAACAGGGGGCGCAGCTCTCCGTGGGCGCCGAGTGGAAGGCGTGGCGCGGCCTGGAGGTGGGGCTGGACGTCTATCTCAACCCCATGCTGCGCACCATCGAGCTGACGCCCTTCTCCGACGAGGGCCTGGTGGACGGCGAGGACCCGCCGGACGACGACGTGCCAGCCCCCGGCGCGCCCGGCGGGCTGCGCCGGGGCCTGCAGTTGGGCGATGGCGGCATCCCCGACCGCTCGGACATCGACTTCCCGGACTTCCGCGGCCACGGCATGGCCTACGGCGTGGAGCTCCTGCTGCGCCACCCGCTGGGGGACAACTGGTTCGGCTGGCTGTCGTATTCGCTCCAGCGCAGCACGCGCCGCACGCGCTTCTACCGCTACGACGCGGAGGGGCACCGGGTGGGCGAGGCGGAGGCGGACCTGCCCTTCACCTTCGACCAGACGCACATCCTCAACCTGGTGCTCAGCTACAAGTTCGCCAACAACGTCACGCTGGGCGGCGTGCTGCACTTCAACACCGGGCGCCCCGAGTACGGCAGCCTGGGCTCCCAGACGCACCGCGAGGGCGAGGACGGCGCGGGCCGGCCCGCGTGGGTCAGGGCGGACCGCGATCGCGTGGACCGGCTGCCGGCCTTCCTCCGCTTCGACGTGCGGCTGTCCAAATCGTGGGTCTACGACACCTTCACCCTGGAGGCGTACCTGGACATGCTCAACGTCACCCTCCGCCGGGAGACGCTGGGGTTCGAGTACGAGGGCGGCGCCGGCCGTCCGCTGCGCAAGGACGCGGTGGGGCTGCCCATCGCCCTGCCCATCCTGGGCGTGAAGGGTCGCTATTGAGCACGGCGAGTGATGGATAGCGCACGCTTCGCGCGGCGCCTCCGTCTTGCCCTGGGCACGACGCCGCGCCACGCGGTGTAATCCCTCGCCGCCAGCAGTGCCAGGGGCCGGTCCGCCCCTGGAGCCCGGGCCGCCGGGACGAGTTCCTGACCACCGCACACCAGGTGACTTCTTCATGTCGCAGGACGGGATTCCGACGATGGTGCCGTTTCAGCGAGGGGAAATCCCTTTCAGCCGGGCAGCCACCGCGGCCAGCCGGCTGACGCTGACGCATCTGCGGATTGCGGACGAAGACCCTCCGCGTCAGGCGAGGGCCGGCTCGGATTCGCCCGCCGTGTTGTTGGTGGATGACCATGTGTCCAACCTGGTGTCGCTGGAGGCCATCCTCGAGCCGCTGGGCGTGCGCATGGACAAGGCGTGTTCGGGTGAGCAGGCCCTGCGCTTCCTGCTGCGCGAGGAGTACGCCGTCATCCTGCTGGACGTGCGGATGGCGGGGCTGAGCGGCTTCGAGACGGCGGCGCTCATCAAGCAGCGCGAGCGCACGCGCAACGTCCCCATCATCTTCCTCACCGCCTACGGCCGCGACGACGCGGAGCTCGTCACCGGCTACGCCACCGGCGCGGTGGACTTCCTCCAGAAGCCCTTCCCGCCGGAGGTGCTGCGCTCGAAGGTGTCCGTCTTCGTGGAGCTGTTCCGCGCGCAGCAGCAGGTGCGGCGCCAGGCGGAGCTGCTGCGGCAGAAGGAGGCGGAGGCCCGGGACGCCGCGCTGCGCGCCGCGGGCTACATCGACCGGCTGCGGGACTTCGCCGCCCGGCTGTCGGAGGCGGGCACGGTGCCGCAGGTGTGCCGCGCGCTCTTCGAGCAGGGGCTGGTGGCCGCGGGCGCGAAGGCGGGCTCGGTCAACCTGCTGGACGCGGCGGGCGAGGCGCTGGAGGTCGTGGATGCCATTGGCTATCCGGAGAGCGTGCTGAGCCGGTGGCGGCGCATCCCGGTGTCCCTGTCCATGCCGCTGGTGGACGCGCTGCGCGAGCAGCAGGCCGTCTGGGTGGGCTCGCCGGAGGAGTGGAGCGCGCGCTACCCGGACCTGGACATGCGCATGTTCCAGGAGGCGGCGCTCGCGCTGCCCCTGCTGGTGAAGGGGCGGGCGCTGGGCGCCATTGGCCTGTCCTTCGCGCGGCCCCGCACCTTCACGGAGATGGACCGGGCCTTCTTCACCGCGCTGGCGCACGCGTGCGCGCAGGCGTTGGACCGGGTGCACCTGACGGCGGAGGAGCGCAGGGCCCATGCCCAGGCCCGGGCCGCCGCCGCCCGGCTGCAGATGCTCGCGGAGGCGTCCGACGCCTTCGACGCGACGAACCGCGACCTGTCGGTGCTGCGGGACACCATCGCGCTCCAGGTGTCCCGCTTCCTGGGGGACGCGTGCACGCTGTGCCTGCTGTCCGACGACGGCAAGCGGCTGGAGGTGGCGGCCAGTCACCCCGGCCCGGGCCAGGGGGGGCGCCGCTGCTGCCCGGCGAGGCCCTGAGTGACTTCGTGCTCAGCGGCGGGCGGCCGCTGCTCATCCCCGAGCTGTCACCGGAGCAGCGGCGGGAACTGGGCCAGGGCGAGGCCCTGCGCGGCCTGCTGTGCGTGCCGCTGCGCGCGCAGGGCCGGGTGGTGGGGACGTTGACGGTGGGGCGCACCGGGCAGGCGGGCCGCGGCTTCACCCTGGAGGACCAGGAGCTGGTGGAGGAGCTGGCGGCGAAGGCGGCGCTCTCCATTGAGAACGCGCGCCTGTTCGCCGAGCAGCAGCGCTCCCAGGAGGAGCTGCGCCGCCGCGCCGAGTTCGAACAGCAGCTCGTGGGCATCGTCTCCCACGACTTGCGCAACCCGCTGGCGGCCATCTCCATGTCGGCGGGGCTGCTGGAGAAGAAGGGCGAGCTGACGGACTCGCAGAAGCGCATGGTGTGGCGCATTGGACAGGCCACCGAGCGCGCGGCCCGGATGATTCGCGACCTGCTGGACTTCACCAAGGCGCGGCTGGGCGGCGGCATCGCGCTGCACCGCCAGGCCACCGACTTGCGGGAGGTGGTGCACCAGGTGGTGGATGAGCTCCTGGTGGCCAACCCCGGGCGCCGCGTGGAGGTGGAGCTCCAGGACGAGGTCCGGGGAGAGTGGGATCCGGACCGCATCGCCCAGGTGCTCACGAACCTGTTGGGCAACGCGCTGGCCTACAGCCCCGCGGATGCCCCGGTGCGGGTGGGCACGCGGCTGGAGGGCGAGGCCGCGTTGTTGTCCGTCTTCAATGGCGGCGAGCCCATCCCCCGGGAGCTGCTGCCGCGCCTGTTCGAGCCGATGACGCGCGGCGCGCTCAAGGAGGGCCAGTCCACGCGCAGCATCGGGCTGGGGCTCTACATCGTGCAGGACATCGTGCGCGGCCATGGCGGCGGCGTGGAGGTGGTGTCCTCCGTGGAGCACGGCACCACCTTCACCGTGCGCCTGCCGCGCGCGGTGGGCTGAGGCCGCCGCGCTGGCATCCACGCTGGCGGCCCCTCCGCGCAGTCCCATTGCGGAAGGATGACACCTGCGCGGGGATGCGGCCGCGTGACGCGTGGGCACTGGCGGAGAATGAGCACTGAGGGCCGTGGGTGTACCGAGGGACAAGTTCGCGCGCCCCGGGATTTGTCACTCTGCCGCCGTGTGCGTGCCGTGACCGGGCGTCGAGCATCGGGGCCGCGGGGCGTGCCGGGGGGATGTCGATGGGGGTCAGTCTGTCGCCGAAGTGGGGCTCCGCCTGGACGTGGGAGACGCGCGCGGGAGGCCCCGCGCCCTGCTTGCGCTTCGAGGTGGTTCGCGGGAGCGCGGGCGAGGTGCTCGACCTGCGGCGGGCCGCGCCCGACATGGCCGCCGACGCGGCGGGGCACGAGTGGGTCCTGCCCGCCTGCGTGTCGTGCTGGGAGCAGGAGGGCGTGTGGGGCCTGAGCCTGGAGGACTGCGTGCGCGTGGTGGACACGGGCGAGCCGGTGTCCGCCGCGCTGCGCATCCGCCGTGAGGGCCTGGAGGTGCGCTGCCGCGCCGTGGGGATGGCCGCGCCGGACGGCTTCGTGCTGTGGCTGTTGCCCGACGAGGCGGAGGATGCGCGGGCCCTGCGGGAGGCGCTGGCGCGCGAGCACGAGGCCCGGCTGCGGGCGGAGGGCGCCCTGGCGCACGCGACGGCGCGGCTGGCCCGCGAGGCCCTGGACGGCACCGCGCGCCACCTCGCCCTGGCGCGGCTGATGGAGGAGGCGGAGTTCCGGGAGCGGTTCATCGGCATCCTCGGGCATGACCTGCGCAATCCCCTGAACGCCATCACCCTGTCCGCCAGGGCCATGGCCCAGCGCTCGTTGCCGGTGGCCCAGCAGCAGCAGTGTGCCCAGCGAATCGAGGCGAGCGCCGCGCGGATGAGCGCCATGATTTCAGACATCCTCGACCTCACCCGCGCGCGGCTCGCGGGGGGCATTCCCCTGCACCTGGGGACCGTCAACCTGGCCACCGTGTGCCGGCTGGTGGTGGAGGAGCTGTCCGCCGCGCACCCGGACCGGCGCATCGCCCTGGAGGTGGAGGGCGTGTCCGAGGGGGTCTGGGACGCGGACCGGATGGCGCAGGTGCTCAGCAACCTGGTGGGCAACGCGCTGGAGCACGGCGCCGCGGACGCGCCCGTCCGGTTGAGATGTATCGATGTCAACGGAGACCAGGTCCTGGAGGTCCACAACACCGGGATGCCCATTCCCTCTCAACACCTGGAGACATTGTTCGACCCCTTCCGCCAGGGGGGCGCTCCGCGTGAGAAGGGCCACCGTCGCGGCGCCGGCGGCCTGGGGCTGGGGCTCTTCATCGTGAAACAGCTCGTCCAGGCGCACGGGGGAGCTGTGTGCGTATGCTCCTCCGCGGCAGAGGGGACGACCTTCACGGTGAAGCTGCCGCGAGACGCGCGACGCGCGCAGGTGCCCGCACCTCCGGGCGTGCGGCGTCGCGTGTGACTGCAACGTTGGCGGCTGGGCGGAATGGGCACTGAGCGTCAGCCGGCGCACGAACTACGTGTTTGCCGCATGACCGACGTGCGCGAACTGCCCGGGAGGGCACCTGTCACGCGAGGGGAGAAGGACTACCGGTTGTCTTGGCCGCGAGAAACGCGGCTACCCCCAAAAACCGGAGGCCGTCATGTCTCACCACTCCACCCCGCAGACCTGTTCCAGCAGCAAGGTCACCTACACCGGACGCCGTTTCGCGCACCGGTGGGCGCTGCTGCCAGCGTTGCTCCTTGTCGCCGCCGTGGGGTGTGGTCCGGCGGAGCTGGGGGACGCGGGCGGTGAGCCCCTGGGCACCTGGTCGGACGACCTGGTGTCGTCCAACGGCCTGTCGACGAACGGCCTGTCGACGAACGGCTTGTCGACGAACGGCTTGTCGACGAACGGCTTGTCGACGAACGGCCTGTCGACGAATGGCCTGTCGACGAATGGCCTGTCGACGAATGGTTTCAATACATGGTTCAGCGCGGACCCCGCCAGGTCCGAGGAGGTGATGCGGTACATCGTGCGGTGCGCGCTCGCCTCCGGCCAGGCGCTGGCGTACACGCACGCGGGCACCACGCACACCTGGGAGGGCTCGCTGGGGCTGGCGCCGGGCTGGGCGAGCGGCGCTTCGGCCACGGTGGCCGAGCAGCAGCTCGTGTCGGGCTGCCTGGCGGCGCACGTGAACAAGTACGGCGTGCACCTGAACATCTCCGTGCAGGGCCGGGACGCGCTGGGCAACGCCATTCCGACGACCCCCGAGGAGCTGCAGACGTATGGCCAGCCGGAGGCCGTCTTCTTCGGCAACCTCTTCAATGGCGAGGGGCTCTTCGCGGCGAATGACGCGCCCTACCTGGCCTACGACGAGAGCACGGTGCGCGCGTGCGGCCTGTCGTCGTGGAGCGGGGACCCGGACTGCGCGACGGTCATCTCCCACGTGGGGGCTGCCCGGACGCATTGCCAGTTGGATGCCGCGCGGACGTCCTACGCGCGCTGCACGTACAACGGCGTGACGTACCGGCCGCTCACCACCCGCATCCGTCCGCAGGACATCTACAAGTGCGGTGACGGGACGTGCCAGCTCTCCGAGAGCTGCGGCACCAGCAACACGCCGGAGAGCTGCGCCGCGGACTGTGGCGCCTGCTAGGCGCTGACGTCCTCGCGGCGCCCCCGTGCCGCGCGCGGTGGCGGCCTTCCTCCTACCCCTCGGGAGGATGCCGTGGAAGTCCCAGCCTGTTCGAGCGCGGCGGTGGCCGCATCCAGGCTGAAGATGTGAGGTGTCCCCGGGCCTTCCCCGCATGCCCGGCGCTCTGGGTGCCTGTCAGCGACGTGCAGCCGCGCGTCAGCGGACCTGGACCGGGCGGAAGGTGACGCCGTCGAGCTCCAGGTGCTGGACCGCGTCGACGAAGCGCTGCGTGGCCAGGATGATGGTTGTCCAGTCCGCGAGGCGGAAGATGTCCACCTGAGTGGGGAGAGACGCCGCGTCGAGGTGGTAGGGGTCGGGGAGGTCGTAGTCCTCGACGCCGCACATGGGACAGGGCGGCTTGCGTCCTGGCGGAAGGCAATCCGGGTGGAATCGCCCGCATGGTGTGAGTTGCAGCTCGATGCGCTCGGGCGGAGACTCTCCGCTTCCCCGCAGTTGAATGGGACATCCACTCAGGCCCTGCACCCCCGCTTGCTGCAGTTGTTCGAAGGCGTCACGGCCAAGGTTCAGCGTCCAGGTTTGCAGATGGAGCGGGCCGAAGGTGCCGGTTGCGCGTCCGGCCATCGGGCCGAACCGGGTCCCCGGTAGCAAGATGAACCCAGAAGGAATGAAGGGGCGTACCTGGTCGCGCAGTCGCGCCCATTCGGCATATGGCTCGGGGCGCGACTGTTCGTACTCATGCCTTGCTGGGAGCGATGACAGGTCCACGCAGGGATAGTGGAGCCCAGCAACGCCCCAGGTCGCGCCGCAACCAGGACAGTCCGCGAGCCCGGGCAGGCTCCATCGATGTGTGGCACGCAGGTTACCCGTGTAGCTCGATGTCCTGGATGCCTCGACTCTGTAGATGCCCACGCCAGTCTCGGTGTTGACCGTCATGGAACCCGCCGGAAGTAGGGGCTGACGGGCCCTGTGAGTTCGAAGCGGTAGATGAGCTCACCGGCATACCGGAAGATTTCGTTCTTGGGCACCCTGTTGCCTCGCGTTTCGATGAACTGGCGCCACGCTTCATTCCACAGTCCTCCGGAAGCGCCGCCGCCATGGATGCGACGGTGGACATGGGTGGGGATGAGCATCGTGTAGTCGTGGATGTTGATGCCACGATCCGTGAACCACACCGCCAGGTCGCTGGCCTGGGGAAACAGGTGGTGCTTCTGCATCCGTGGCGCGGGCAGGGCGGGCGGTGGTCGGAGTGGCGGACGCTCCGGGTACCAGCGGAACGTCATCACCGGTTCGGCGCCGTTACGCAGCCAGGGGGCCCTGCGCCACCACCGTCCGGGCCTGGCGGGGCCCATGGGGAAGCCCGGACGCATGGCGAGCACCTGCCCCGCGACGGGCGCGTCCCTGTCCACGGACGCGTCAGCCGTGTCTTCGGCGCCGAGCACGTCCTCGCAAGGGAAGAAGCCGCACAGGCCTTCCTCGCAGCCGAGCACCACGCAGTGGTCGTCGCCTGGAGACGCACAGGCGGCCGTGTCCACCGCGTCCCATGCCCGCATCAGCGGCGTCTGGGCCGCGCACGCCGCGCCCAGCCAGAGAAGGAGCAGCGGGCACCACGGCAGGAGACGAGGTCTCATGGGCGCTCCAGAGGACGTCGTGCGTCCACGTGGCGGCGAGAGAAAAGCGGCGGGCGGAGGCCGCTCCGCCCAGTCCCCCTCCCACGCCAGGATGCGTGAGAGGGGGACTGCCAGAGGGACGTCTACCGCGCGCTCGTCAGCTCAGGTGTGCTGTGGCAGGCGGACGCCATGCCGGGCATGTCGCCTTGGCGCGGCTCCACCGACGACAGCTCCTCCTCCTCGTAGGGATCCTGCGCGTCGGGCGTGCACGTGCCACCCAGCGCGTAATCGTTGATCCACTGCTCACAGGTGATGACCCGCATCCCCCAGGGAACGGCGCAGACGAGCCAGCAGGGCGGCGTGCCCTCACACTGCACGTCGCAATCCGGGGGCAGGGCCGAAGCGGACATCGGGGCGAGTGTCAGCACAGCCGCGGCGCTCACGAACAGCGTCTTCGAAAACAGGTTCATGGTGTCTCCACGACGACGGGTTTCCGGCCCACGACCTGGGTTCCGGAACCGCTCATTATCGGCGCTATCCCGAATAACCTCAAAATCAGCCATGGCGGCTTTTTACAGCGACTGCAAAGACATGCACTTCACCACCGACGCAGCGCGAAAGGATGACGCAACACGTTGGAAGTGTTTGGGAATCCAGGTGGTTCTCACTATTGACACTTCGCCAATAAGTGCCCAACATCACCCTCACTGCAGCAACGGGGCATCCTCCATGACCTACCAGCACATCCGGTCGTCGGTGTCGGACCGGGTCGCCACATTCGAGCTGCACCGGCCCGAAGCGCGGAATGGTTTCACGGTGACCATGGCGGACGAGCTCGACGCGGGGCTCGCCGCGGCCGACGCGGATGAGGACGTGCGCGTCGTCATCCTCACGGGCGCGGGCAGGGACTTCTGCGTGGGCGCGGACCTGAGCGGCCACTCGCTGGAGGTGACGAACACGGAGGTCCCCGAGGGCGCGTGGGTGGAGCCCGCCACGCGCGTGACGCGGCGGATGTTCGCCATGCGCAAGCCCGTCATCGCCGCCGTGCGGGGCGCCGCCGTGGGCGTGGGCTCCACGATGCTGCTGCCCGCGGACTTCCGCCTGGCCTCGAAGGACAGCCGCTTCGGCTTCGTCTTCAGCCGGCGCGGCATCTACCCGGAGGCGGGCTCCACCTGGTTCCTGCCCCGCCTCGTCGGCCTGGGCCGCGCGCTCGACTGGATGGTGAGCGGCCGGCTGATTCCCGCCGACGAGGCGCTGGGCGCGGGCCTGGTCCGCTCCCTCCACGAGCCGGACGCGGTGCTGGACGCCGCGAAGGCGCTGGCCCGGGAGCTGGTGGAGACCACGGCCCCCGTGTCCGTGGCCGTCATCCGGCAGGCGCTCTACCAGATGAGCGCGCTGCCCTCCCCGGAGCCCGCGTTCCAGTTGGACAGTCAGCTCATCGCGAGTCTGGGCCGGAGCGCGGACGCGCTAGAAGGGGTCATGGCCTTCATGCAAAAGCGCCCTCCCCGGTTCTCCCGGACCCTCGCGAATGACCTGCCCCCGTTCCTGCCGTGGCGGGAGGTGACGCGATGAGCCCGTCCGATGCCCCTCGCTGGAAGCGGTTGGAGCCCGACGCGCGCCGGGAGCAGATTCTCGAGTGCGCCATGCGGCTGTTCGGTGAGCGTCCCTACGCGGAGGTCTCCACCACGGACATCGCCCGCGAGGCGGGCGTGGCCCGGGGGCTGCTCAACCACTACTTCGGCCAGAAGCGCGACCTCTACCTGAAGGTCGTGAAGAGGATGCTGCTCATGCCCGGACTGGAGGAGAAGGTGAGCGCGACCGGCACGTTGCGGCAACGCGTGGAGCGCAGCGTCGAGTGGTACCTCGACACCGTGGCCACCCATGGCAAGACGTACGTGGCCGTCACGGGCGCGGGGAGCATCGCGGACCCGGAGGTGGAGCGCATCCTCGCCCAGGCGGACGACGTGGCCGCCGCGAAGACGCTCGAGTTCCTCGGCCTCAAGGTGGAGGTGGGCAGCGACGCGCGGCACCGCGCGATGATGCGCTCCTACGGCGGCATGGTGAAGTCCACCATTCGCGAATGGATTCGCGGCGGCACGCTGTCACGCGAGGACGCGCACCTGCTGCTGAGTGAGTCGCTCATCACCATCATCCGTGACGTCTTCCCCCACCTCCACCCGCGGCCCGGACCGGCGGCGAAGCCCGGGCCCCGGAAGGGCAAGGACACGTGATGACCGCCGCCAGGCCACTGGCCGGACGGACGCTGCTGATGTCGGGGGGCAGCCGCGGCATCGGGCTGGCCATGGGCGTGGCCGCCGGGCGGCTGGGCGCCAACGTCGTGCTGCTGGCAAAGACAGACACACCTGCCCCCCGGCTGCCCGGCACCGTGCACACGGCGGCGCAGGCCATCCAGGACGCGGGTGGCCAGGCGCTGGCGGTGGTGGGCGACGTGCGCGAGGAAGCGGACGTGCAGCGCGCCGTGGACGAGGCGGTGGCGCGCTTTGGCGGCATCGACTTCTGCGTGAACAACGCCAGCGCGCTGGCGCCGCTGAAGACGGAGGAGCTGCCGCTCAAGCGCTTCGACTTGATGCAGCAGGTTCAGCTCCGGGGGACCTTCCTCCTCACGCGCGCCGCGTTGCCGCACCTGCGCCGCGCGCCGCGCCCACACATCCTGTCGCTCTCTCCGCCCATCAACCTGGCGCCGCGCTGGATGGGGCTGCACCCGGCGTACACGATGGCGAAGTACGGGATGACGCTGCTCACGCTCGGCTGGGCCGCGGAGTTCGCGGAGGCCGGCATCGCGGCGAACACGCTCTGGCCCCGGACGCTCATCGCCACGGTGGCGGTGCAGAACCTGCTCGGGGGGGACGCGTCGATGCAGCGGGCCCGCGCGCCCGACATCATGGCGGACGCGGCCGTGGCCCTCCTCCAGCGCTCGCCGCGCGATTGCACGGGACAGAGCTTCATCGACGAAGACGTCCTGCGCGCCGAAGGCATCAGCGATTTCAGCGGTTACGGGGGCGGCCCCGACGTCCTGCTCGACCTCTACGTCGACCCCTGACGCGGGGCGGGGCGCCGCCGCGCTGTTTGTCATTGCAGTCCAGTGAACCCGTGAACCGAGGAGCTGCCCATGCGTCCGTCGTTCGCAGACCTGGAAGCGCAGTGCCAATCCCTGGCGAGCAACATCACCCTGCCGCTGCTCCTCCAGCGCAACGCGGAGGCGTACGCGGACGCGCCCGCGTTGACGGCGGGGGACACGACGCTCACCTGGGCCCAGCTGCGCGAGCGGACCGCCGCGCTCTCCCGGGGGCTGGGTTCGCTCGGGCTGCGGTGGAGCGAGCGGATGATGATCATGATGTCCAGCCGCCCGGAGCACTGGCTCATCGACTATGCGGCGGTGCACCTGGGCGCCATCTCCTGTACCGCGTACCAGACGCTGAGCGGCGAGCAGATAGGCTACGTGGCGAAGCAGAGCCAGGCGCGCATCGTCGTCCTGGAGGGCGCCGCCGAGCTCGCCCGCTGGCAACCGGTGCTCGAATCGCTGGACGCGCTCCGGCACGTCATCGTCGTGGACGCCTCGGCGATTCCCGCGGGGGACGCGCGCTTCATCTCCTTCGCGGAGGTGGAGTCCCGGGGCCGCGCGCTGCACCAGGAGGATGCGTCTGTCTTCGAGGACGGCTGGAAGCGCATCCGCCCCGAGGACCCCATCGCGATGATGTACACGTCGGGCACCACCGGTGACCCGAAGGGCGTGGTGCTGAGCCACCGCAATGCCTTCTACGAGGCCATCGCCGTGGACGCGGTGGTGCCCACGCCGATGCGCTCCACCTCCGTCGCCTACCTGCCGCTGGCGCATATCGCCGAGCGCGAGCTGGGGTTGTACCGCTCGCTGTACAAGGCGCTGCACGTCTACATCTGCGCGGACCCGGCGGGGGTGGTGCCGCTGCTGGCGAAGGCGCGGCCGCCCGCGTTCTTCGGCGTGCCGCGCGTCTGGGAGAAGCTGGCGGCGGGGCTCAAGGCGAAGCTGGACGCCATGGAGCCAGCGCGGCGCGCGCCCGTCGTCGCCGCGCACGCGGCGCTCCAGGAGGTCTTCCGGCTGGAGGGCGCGGGCCGGGAGGTGTCACCCGAGCTCGCGCGCAAGGCGGCCGAGGCGGAGGCCCAGGTGCTCAAGCCCCTGCGCGCGGCCCTGGGCCTGGACGCCCTCACCTGGGCGAGCAGCGGCTCGGCGCCCATCCCCGTGGAGGTGCTGGAGTTCCTGGGCGGCTTCGGCCTCAAGGTGCTGGAGGTCTGGGGCATGAGCGAGACCACCGGCTGCGCGACCATCAACACGCCGGAGGACTTCCGCGTGGGCTCGGTGGGGCGGCCCATCCCGGGCTTGCAGCTCCGGCTGGCCGCGGACGGGGAGATTTTCGTCCGGGGGCCGGTGTTGTTCATGGGGTACCTGGCCGCGGACGGGAAGATTGTGAGCGCGGTGGACGCGGAGGGCTGGCTGGCCACCGGCGACATCGGCTCGGTGGACGCGGAGGGCTACCTCTCCATCACCGACCGCAAGAAGGAGCTGCTCATCACCTCCAGCGGCAAGAACATCGCGCCGTCGAAAATCGAGGGGATGCTGCGCGCGCACCCGCTGGTGGGGCAGGCCATCGCCATTGGCGACAGCCTCCCGTACGTGACGGCGCTCATCAGCCTGGACCCGGACGCCGCGCCCGTGTGGGCGAAGGCGCATGGCCTGGAGGCGCGCTCCCTGGAGGCGCTCACCCAGGCGCCCGCCATCCGCGCCGAGCTGGAGGCGCTGGTGGCCTCCATCAACGTCCGGCTCTCCCGCGCGGAGCAGGTGAAGCGCTTCGACGTGGTGGCTGAGAGCTGGTCGCCGGTGACGGGCGAGCTGACGCCCAGCCTGAAGCTCAAGCGCCGCGTGCTCCTCAAGCAGTACGCCTCGCGCATCGCCGCCTTCTACGAAGGCGCCTGACGTCTCCACCGCAGCGTCACCCCCAGAGCCCTCCATGCACGCCAGGACCCCGGAGCAAGCGTCGTTCGCCGACGCCATTGACGCCTTCTGTCGCGACAGGACGGGCACGCGCGCCCAGCGCGACGCCCTGACCCGGCACGGCGCGGAGACGCACCACCGCGCGCTCTACGCGCAGATGGCCGAGCTGGGCTGGCTCGGCGTGGGAATCGCGCCGGAGGACGGCGGCTCGGGGGGCGGCCTGTCGGAGATGTGCCTCTTCGCGGAGCGCACCGCGTATGGGCTCGCGCCGGTGGGCGGCTACGTCACCACCGCGGTGGCCGCCGGGCCCTATGTGAAGTTCGGGACGCCCGCCCAGCGCGAGCAGGTGCTGGGCGGCATCGTCCGGGGCCGCGTGGAGGCCATCGCCATCTCCGAGCCCGGCGCGGGCTCCGACGTCGCGGCCATCTCCTGCCGCGCGAAGCGGGTGGACGGGGGGTTCCTCATCAATGGGCAGAAGACGTGGTGCTCGAACGCGCACCTGGCGGACCACCTCCTGCTGGTGGCGCGCACCCAGACGGGCACGCGGCACGAGGGGCTCACCATGTTCTGCGTCCCCACGGACACGGCGGGCGTGGAGATACGCGGCATCCCCACGCTCAACGGCAAGGACGTCAACGACGTCTACTTCACCGACTGCTTCCTGCCGGAGCGCGCGGTGGTGGGCCGCGTGGACCAGGCGTGGCCGCAGGTGATGTCCGGGCTCAACAGCGAGCGCCTCATCCTGGCCGCCACCATGCTGGGGCGGGGCCGCCGCGCCTTCGACGACGCGGTGGCCTACGTGAAGGAGCGCAAGCAGTTCGGAAAGGCCATTGGCTCCTTCCAGGCGCTCAAGCACCGCGTCGCGGACCTGGCCACGGAGCTGGATTGCTGTGAGCTGCTCATCTACCGCGTGGCCGCCATGGCGGACGAGGCCCCGGAGCGGATGCTGCCGCGCGAGGCGTCCATGGCGAAGCTGAAGACGACGGAGACGGCCAAGCGCGTGGCGCTGGAGGGCGTGCAGATGATGGGCGGCTACGGCTACGCCACCGAGTTCGACATGGAGTCGCACCTGCGCGCCACGGTCATCTCCACCGTCTACGGCGGCACCAGCGAAATCCAGCGCGACATCATCGGCAAGACGTTCGGACTCTAGGAGGCGCACATGACGGCATCATCCCGATGGGGCTCGCCCGAGCTGGAGCAGGTGCGCGCCCTGGCGGCCACGTACTTCACCAAGGAGGTCCTCCCGAACCTCTCCAAGCACGTGGAGCAGGGGCACCCGGACAAGGCGCTGTACCGCCGGGCCGGTGAGCTGGGGCTGCTCTGCATGTCCATCCCGGAGGCCTATGGCGGAGGCGGCGGCACCTTCGCCCACGAGGCCGTCCTCACCGAGGAGCAGGTCCGCGCGGGCGACCCGTCCATGGGCTTCGCGGTGCATTGCTCCATCGTCGCGCACTACGTCCTGGCCTACGCGTCCGAGGCCCAGAAGAAGCAGTGGCTGCCCAGGCTCGCCAGCGGGGAGTGGGTGGGCGCCATCGCCATGACGGAGCCGGGCACGGGCTCCGACCTCCAGGCCATCTCCACCCGCGCGGTGCGTGAGGGTGACTTCTACCGGGTGAGCGGCTCCAAGACGTTCATCTCCAATGGCCGCGTGTGTGACTTCCTCATCCTCGCCGTGCGGACGGGGGACGCGCAGGGCCATGCGGGCATCTCCCTGCTGTGCGCCGAGGTCTCCGACACCACGCCGGGCTTCGAGCGCGGGCGCATCCTGGAGAAGCTGGGCGGCAAGGGGCAGGACACGACGGAGCTCTTCTTCGATGATTTGAAGGTCCCCGCCAGCAACCTGCTGGGCGGCGAGGAGGGCCGGGGCTTCGTCCAGATGATGCAGCAGCTCCCCCAGGAGCGGCTGAGCGTGGCGCTCATCGCGATGGCCAGCCTGGAGCGGGCCATGGACGTGACGGTCGAATACACGAAACAACGGCAGGTGTTCGGAAAGCCGCTCTTCGCCCTCCAGAACACGCGCTTCGAGCTGGCGGAGGTCGCTACGCTCCGGCGCGTGTGTCGCACCTTCGTCGACGACTGCATCGTGTCGCACCTGGAGGGCGGGTTGGATGTGACGACGGCGGCCATGGCCAAGTACTGGGTGTCGGATCAGGCGTGCATCGTCGCTGACCGTTGCTTGCAGTTGTTTGGAGGGTACGGGTACATGAAGGAGTACCCCATCGCCCACCTGTTCGCGGACACGCGTGTGCTGCGAATCTTCGCCGGCGCGAACGAGGTCATGAAAGAGCTCGTCGCCCGTTCCCTGTAGCCCCCCACATCCCGTTCCAAGGAGGCTCTTCGTGAGCCAGGAAGCATTCATCTTCGACGCCGTCCGGACCCCTCGCGGCAAGGGCAGGAAAGGCGCGCTGCACGGCACCAAGCCCATCTCCCTGCTCACCGGGCTGGTGGACGCGCTCAAGAAGCGTCACCCGAACCTGGACCCCCAGCGCATCGACGACGTGGTGCTCGGCGTCGTCTCCCCGGTGGGGGACCAGGGCGCCGACATCGCCCGCACCCTGGTGCTGGCGGCGGGGCTGCCGGAGACGGTGGGCGGCGTGCAGCTCAACCGCTTCTGCGCGTCCGGCCTCACGGCGGTGAACATGGCCGCGCAGCAGGTGCGCTCGGGCTGGGAGCACCTGGTCATCGCGGGCGGCGTGGAGAGCATGTCGCGCGTGCCCATGGGCTCGGACGGCGGCGCCTGGGCCATGGACCCGGCCACCAACTACGACACCTACTTCGTCCCGCAGGGCATCTCCGCGGACCTCATCGCCACGATTGAGGGCTTCACGCGCGAGGACGTGGACCGCTACGCGGCGCGCTCCCAGGAGCTGGCGGCCAAGGCGTGGGCCGGCGGGTACTTCAAGAACTCCGTCATCCCGGTGGTGGACCAGAACGGCCTCACCGTGCTGGCGCATGACGAGCTGATGCGCCCGGACTCCACCGTGGCGTCGCTCGGCAAGCTCAACCCGTCCTTCGCCGCCATGGGCGAGGCCGGCGGCTTCGACGCGGTGGCCCTGCAGAAGTACCACTTCGTGGAGCGCATCGAGCACGTCCACACGCCGGGCAACTCGTCGGGCATCGTGGACGGCGCGGCGCTGGTGCTGATTGGTTCGGAGCAGGTGGGCAAGTCGCTGGGCCTCACGCCGCGCGCGCGCATCGCCGCGGTGGCCACGTCCGGCTCGGACCCCACCATCATGCTCACCGGCCCCATTCCGGCCACCCAGAAGCTGCTGGCCATGGCGGGCCTGTCGGTGAAGGACATCGACCTGTTCGAGCTCAACGAGGCCTTCGCCTCGGTGGTGCTCAAGTACCAGAAGGAGCTGAGCATCCCGGACGAGAAGCTGAACGTGAACGGCGGCGCCATCGCCATGGGGCACCCGCTGGGCGCCACGGGCGCGATGATTCTGGGGACCATGGTGGACGAGCTGGAGCGCCGCGAGGCGCGCCGCGCGGTCATCACCTTGTGCGTCGGCGGTGGCATGGGCGTGGCCACCCTCATCGAGCGCGTCTGAGCTTCTCCTCCAACACTTCGACAGGATTCGAGCAAACCCCATGAGCGAGCAGAGCACCATCCGCTGGGACCAGGACGCCGACGGCATCGTCGTCTTGACGTTGGATGACCCGAACCAGTCCGCGAACACCATGAACGCCGCGTACTTGAAGTCCATGCGCGCGACGGTGGACCGGCTGGTCAAGGAGAAGGACAGCATCGCAGGCGTCGTCCTCACCTCCGCGAAGAAGACCTTCTTCGCCGGCGGTGATTTGAAGGACCTGCTGAAGGTCCGCAAGGAGGACGCGCGGCAGTCCTTCGAGCTGGGACAGGAAATCAAGGCGCAGCTCCGCGCGCTGGAGACGCTGGGCAAGCCGGTGGTCGCGGCCATCAACGGCGCGGCGCTGGGCGGCGGGCTGGAGATTGCCCTGGCGTGCCACCACCGCATCGTGGCGGACGTGAAGGGCGCCCAGGTGGGCCTGCCGGAGGTGACGCTGGGCCTCTTGCCCGGCGGCGGCGGCGTGGTGCGCACGGTGCGCATGCTGGGCATCGTGGACGCGCTGATGAAGGTGCTGCTCCAGGGCCAGCGCTACCGCCCGCAGGAGGCCAAGGAGGTGGGCCTGGTGCATGAGGTGGTGGACTCCGTGGACGCGCTGCTGCCCGCGGCCAAGGCGTGGGTGAAGGCGCATCCCACCGCGCAGCAGCCGTGGGACGTGAAGGGCTACAAGATTCCGGGCGGCACGCCGTCACACCCCGGCCTCGCGGCGAACCTGCCCGCGTTCCCCGCCAACCTGCGCAAGCAGCTCAAGGGCGCGAACATGCCGGCGCCCCGCGCCATCATGGCGGTGGCGGTGGAGAGCACCCAGGTGGACGTGGACACCGCGTTCACCGTGGAGTCGCGCTACTTCACCGAGCTCGTCACGGGGCAGGTCGCGAAGAACATGATTCAGGCGTTCTTCTTCGACATGCAGCACATCAACTCGGGTGGCGGCCGTCCCAAGGACTACCCGCGGTACACCGCGAAGAAGGTGGGCGTGCTGGGCGCGGGGATGATGGGCGCGGGCATCGCCTACGTCTGCGCCAAGGCCGGCATCGACGTGGTGCTCAAGGACGTGAGCCTGGCGTCGGCGGAGAAGGGCAAGCAGTACTCCGTGAAGCTGGTGGAGAAGGCCGTCCAGCGGGGCAAGTCCACCCAGGAGAAGGGGGACGCGCTGCTGGCGCGCATCCTCCCCACGGACAAGGCCGCCGACCTGAAGGGGTGTGACCTGGTCATCGAGGCCGTGTTCGAGGACGTGAAGCTCAAGCACCAGGTCTTCCAGGAGGTGCAGGACGTCGTCGCGCCGGACGCGGTGCTCGGGTCCAACACGTCCACGCTGCCCATCACCGTGCTGGCCGAGGGCGTGAAGCGCACGGAGGACTTCGTGGGCATGCACTTCTTCTCCCCCGTGGACAAGATGCCGCTGCTGGAGCTCATCGCGGGGAAGAAGACGAGCGACGCCACGCTCGCGAAGGCCATCGACATCGCGGCGCAGATTGGGAAGACGCCCATCGTCGTCAACGACAGCCGGGGCTTCTTCACCAGCCGCGTCATTGGCACCTTCCTCAACGAGGCCATCGCCATGGTGGGCGAGGGCATCGCGCCCGCCTCCATCGAGCAGGCGGGCCTCCAGGCGGGCTACCCCGCCGCCCCGCTCAGCTTGATGGACGAGCTCACGCTGACGCTGCCGCGGAAGATTCGCCAGGAGACGAAGGCGGCCGCCCTGGCGGAGGGCAAGCCCTGGGCGGAGCACGGCAGCTACGCCGTGGTGGACGCGCTCATCGACCAGCACCAGCGCAAGGGCCGCTCCACGGGCGGCGGCTTCTACGACTACGAGGATGGCAAGCGCGCGGGGCTGTGGAAGGGCCTGGCGCAGCACTTCACCAAGCCCGGCCACACCATCCCCTTCGAGGACATGAAGGACCGGATGCTGTTCGCCGAGGCCATCGACACGGTGCGCTGCTTCGACGAAGGCGTGCTGCGCTCCGCCGCGGACGCCAACATCGGCTCCATCCTGGGCATCGGCTTCCCGGCGTGGACGGGCGGCGTGGCCCAGTTCATCAACGGCTACGAGGGGCGGACCGGCAACGGGCCGCGGGGCTTCGTGGCGCGCGCGCGCGAGCTCGCGCAGCGCTACGGGGCGCACTTCGAGCCGCCGGCCTCGCTCGTGGAGAAGGCCGAAAAGGGCGAGCTCTTGAAGTAGCAGCTCACACAAGGAGAGGTCCGATGACGCAGGGCTCCAGCGCGAAGGCGCTCGTCGAGAAGCAGCGAGCCCGTTTCGAGACCCGCGCCACGCTGCCGCTGGCGTGGCGCCGGGAGCAGTTGCAGGCGCTCGAACGGGTGGCACGCAAGTACGAGGCGGAGATTCTCGCCGCCCTGCAGTCGGACCTCTCCAAGAGCCCCGAGGAGGCCTACCTGACGGAGGTGGGCAACATCTACGGGGAGCTGAAGGACGCGCTGAAGAACGTCAAGGCGTGGATGGCGCCGCGCAAGGGCTCGGCGCCGCTCGTCATCCAGCCCGCGCGCGTCTGGCAGTACTCCGACCCGCTGGGGGTGACGCTCATCATCTCCCCCTGGAACTATCCCTATCAGTTGGCGGTTGCCCCGCTCATCGGGGCGCTGGCCGCGGGCTGCACCGCGGTGGTGAAGCCCAGCGAGCTGTCCCCGGCGACGTCCGCCGTGCTCGCGCGGATGCTGCGCGAGGCCTTCCCCGAGGACGTCGTCGCCGTCGTGGAGGGCGGCGCGGAGGCCAGCCGCGCCTTGCTGGACGAGCGCTGGGACCTCATCTTCTTCACCGGTGGCCCGCAGGTGGGCCGGGTGGTCGCGGAGGCCGCGGCGAAGCACCTGACGCCCACCGTGCTGGAGCTGGGCGGCAAGAGCCCCTGCATCGTCGACAAGAGCGTGGACCTGGAGGTCACCGCGCGCCGCATCGCCTGGGGCAAGTACGTCAACGCCGGGCAGACGTGCATCGCGCCGGACTACGTGCTCATTCCACCCGAGCTCAAGGGCCGCTTCACGGAGCTGGTCCAGAAGGCCGTCGCCAGCTTCTACGGCGCCAATGCGCGGGAGAGCCGGGACTATGGCCGCATCATCAGCGCGCGGCACTTCGAGCGCGTCTCGAAGCTGGCGCGGGACGGGACGGTGGCCTTCGGCGGCGAGCGCGACGCGGACAGCCGCTTCTTCGCGCCCACCGTCATCACCGACGCGCCGCTGTCCAGCCCGCTGATGCAGGAGGAGATTTTCGGGCCCCTGCTGCCGCTGGTGGACTGCCCGAGCATCGACGAGGCCATCCGCTTCGTGCGCTCGCGGCCCAAGCCGCTGGCGCTCTACACCTTCTCCAAGGACGCGGCGGTGAACGAGCGCGTCCTCACGGAGACGTCCAGCGGCGGCGCGGTGGCCAACGACGTGTGCGTCCACTTCGCGGCCAAGGGCCTGCCCTTCGGCGGCGTGGGGGAGTCCGGCATCGGCGGCTACCACGGCCAGGCCAGCTTCGACGCCTTCAGCCACCGCAAGGGCGTGGTGAAGCGGCCCTTCCTGCTGGACATGAAGCTGCGCTACCCGCCCTACGCGGGGAAGCTGGACCTCTTCAAGCGCTTCCTGTGACGCGGAGGCCGCGGCCTCCTGGCGTGTTCCCCAGGAGGCCAGCGCCCGCGTTCGGACTCGACTTTCGCCATCCCGCGGCTGGCCGTGGCTCCGCTCGCGCATGCTTGCGTTTGACGCCGAAGCGCTCCCAGAAAAGTCAGACCGACTCGATATGAAACTCCCTGCGCGGCGCTCTTCAGGGCGTCGGCGAAAGGGATTTCTCTACAATGAATATGTCATTGATTTCGGTCGGGCTTCTGGTCGGCATGGCAGGGGTCGGCTGCGGCGGGCTCGATGAGGCCGAAGCGGTGGACTCCACCGTGTCGACGGACACGGCCTCCGAGAGCACCCAGGGCCTGTCCACCCAGGTCACCGGGACCAGCCCGGTCACCTTCGTCGCCACGTCGGGCAACGAGACGAAGCCATACAATCAGTCCTCCACCTGGGTGGTGGCCTACACGCGGGACTCGTCGACCGGGACGTTCACGGCCTACCCAGGCACAGGCGCCGCGGACGGCACCATCTCCGTGCCGAACGTCCCGTCCGGCCGCATCTACCTGAAGCTGGGCTCGCGCTACCTGGTGAGCACCAGCCGCACGTTCGACCTGGGCTCCACGGAGTGGGGCCGGGACGGCACCTTCGTCTCACAGCCGACGCCCGTGACGGTTTCCGCCACCGGCATGTCTCCCTGGCAGCCGGGGGACTTCCTGGACATGTATTCGTTGAACGCGGGCGCGTTCGGCTACGTGGACCCCATCGCCACGGGGCGCCCCTGGACGGGCGCCACGTCGCTCTCCGGGCTGAGCTTCGATTACGCCAACCTGCTCAACCCGGTGCTGCTCGACAGCAGCCTCGGGGATGTGTTCTCGCTGGCGCAGATGCGGTGGCAGACGAGCGCCAATGGCGTGCCCTACCGCGGGATGCACAAGGTGCTCGACGCGAGCGTGACGCAGGTGCAGGGCCAGCCCGCGTCCGTCAGCGGGACCTTCACCCAGCCCGCCGCGACAGGGACCTTCTCGGTGGACTGGAGGCGCTCGGCCTTCGAAGCCATGCGCACCCAGGTGAACCCGGGCGCGGTCAGCACGTACAACGAAATCTGGATGTCCGCCCGGCCGGCTGAGCTGGGCTCGGCGCTCGCGTCCATCAGCGGGCCGCCGTTGCTCGTGAAGCTCAATCCGGACGGCCTGCGGACGGACATCGTCACGGGGAACATGACCTACAACAACCCGCTCCCGGCGAGCTGGCAGAAGGTGGCGTTCGCCGCCGCGGGCTTCACGAAGAGCTACGCGCTGGGGACCGCGACGCCCTTCTCCATGAGCGTGGACATCCGCGTGGACCAGGAGGCGGGCGCGTTCTCCGCCGCGCCCGTGGAGCCCCTCGTCGGGCCGGTGCAGGCGCCCAAGGTGAACACGCGTGGCGCGTTCCAGGACCTCACGGGCGTGGGGACGGACGCCTCGCTGCGCTGGTCGAAGCCGCTGGTTGGCACGGCCACGAACTACGTGGTGAACATCTTCCGGCTCGGCGTGAGCAACGGCGCCACCACCGCGACGCGCGTGGCGGTGCTGCACACGGACCTTCAGAGCGTGTACCTGCCTCCGGACGTGCTGCAGGCGGGGCAGACGTACTTCGCGGAGATTCAGAGCTGGCACCAGCCCGGCTCGAGCCTCGCGACGAGCCCGTTCATGCGCTCGCTGCCCAGAGGCCGCGCCAGCGTGCTCACCGGCATGTTCAGCCCGTAGCCGCTGAAGTCCTGGTTGGGGCCCGCCGCTCTCTCAGGTTTGAGCGGCGGGTCCCGTGGCGGCAGCCGGCTCAGAGCGTCTTCACGTATTCGATGATGGCCCAGCGCTCGTCGTCGGTGAGCGACTGGTTGAAGTCGTGGCCTTCGTTGCCGAGCCCGTAGAGGTGCGAGTTGAATATCATGCGGGAGCGAATCTGCTTCTGGGTGATGGGCGGCGGTGACTGGTAGGCCAGCGAGTTGTAGTTGGCCACCAGGTTGGCGATGTTGGCGAAGGCGACGTCGATGGTCGCCATGTGCTGGCTGCACGGGATGAACGGGTCCCTGCTGGGCACGTCGCCGCAGGCCAGGCGCGTCACCTTCCAGCCGAGCTTGTTGAAGTCATACGCCGCGAAGTCCATGGCGTAGCCGGCGTTGGTGCCCAGGTTGTTGGGCGCCGTCTGCTGGCGCTGCCACACCTTGGGCCGGTCGGACGGCTTCAGCACGTCCCACAGGGTGGGCACGCTGCTGTTGTGGAAGTAGGGGGCGGAGGCCCACGCGCCGTAGAGCGGCGGCGCGATGTAGCCGAACGGCTCAATCCAGATGTTCGGCCCCTCGGGCGAGTAGATGGGGCCCGTGCCGCGGTCATATGCGGCGCGGGGCACGCGGCGCAGGGCGCTCATGATGGGGTCGTCGTAGAAGGGCCCGTGGTCGGGGTGCATGTCGTTGTAGGCCAGGAAGGACGTGTTCCAGGCCCGGCGCTTGCGCTCGTCCGCCATCAAGTCCTTGCGGGCCGGGTCGGTCCGGATGGTCTCAATGGGCGTGATGACGCCGGAGATGCCCTTGAGGCGCGGGTCCGGCAGGTAGGCGGGGTTGGCCGCGTAGCGCGGCGAGTAGACGCCGTGGCAGCTCGCGCACGAGCCGTTGCCGGGCGCCTTGGGGATGTCCGGGTTGGCGCCGTTGGCCCAGAGGTCGCGCTCGTGGAAGAGGATGGCGCCCTGCTCGGCGAGCGCGGTGTTGATGGGCTTGGGGTAGACGGGGGGAGAGAGGGAGAGGAAGAAGTTGTCGTTGTCCTCGAACTCCACGGTGAGCGCGCGGCGCTCGGCGGGCGAGCGGCCGATGTTGGCGATGCCGAACGCCATCTCCGAGCGGACGTTGTCCGAGGTGAGCGCGCCGTCCCAGAACTGGCGCGTCTTGAAGGCGCGGTACCACCAGTTGGGCGCGCGGGACATGCCGCCAGCGTGGGTGGGGAAGTACTCCAGCAGGCTGGGGGCCAGCGCCAGGGAGTCCATGTCGAAGAGGGCGGGCAGCAGGTCCACGATGCCGATGGCGTCACTCATGCCGCGGCCCACGCTCCAGGGCACGGGGACGAGCTGGAACACGTTGCCCACGACGGTGGAGCGGAACATGTCGGACTGGATGAGGCCCGGGTCGCTGGCGTCCGTGGAGCGTCCCCAGACGAAGGACGACTCCTGGTCGTTGCCCAGCTTCGAGTCGTGGCAGCCCGAGCAACTGGAGGCAATCATCCCCGTGAAGCGGCCGTGCTTGTCGCGCTCCTGCACCAGGCCCAGCGGGAGCTGGCCGCTGCCGCCGTTGGTGAGGTTGGGGTTCTCCCACGGCAGCGGGTAGGGATTGCGGAAGGGCGCCTTGGAGAGCCCGTAGCGGTTGATGATCTGCTCGTCGAAGTCCGAGGGGCGGAAGAGATAGCCCCATTGGCGATACATGTTGTAGTAGGCCAGCGACGTCGTGAAGGGCTGGAAGTAGGCCCGCGTCTCCATGTTCACCCGGCCGCGGTGGGCGCTCGCGCGGAACTCGCCGCACGTCTTCGGATTGGGCGGCAGGTTGGAGATGAAGGGCGGCGGCGGTGAATGCAGGTCCACCCAGTAGGCGTTGAACTGCACCGCGGCGCCCGGCTTGTTGACGCCGGGCACCACCAGGGTGCGCGCGTCGATGGGTAGCGGGGTGGAATCCGGTTTGCCCGCACAGGCCGCCGCGAACGGCGCGCGGATGGGGGCGATGTCCAGCAGCGGCAACGGCTCCGCTGCTGCCGCCTGCGCCGCGACCAGGGCGCCAAGCAAGGTACTCGAAACCGCCAGGGGACGACTCCAGTGTAGCCGCATGCGCGCAACCCTCCATTTGCTTATTGGCACTATGACAACAAGCAACTAGAAGGCTTCCGGGTGAAGGCTCACAATACGCAGCGCGTTAGGGGTTCCCGGTGCGGGCAGAAGTGTCTGCTGTTGGGGGGGGCGCGTCAGGTGGGGGCGGCGCCGGGAGGTGCTCCAGCGCTCGCCAACCCGGCCCTGCGAGGACTACTGCTGCCGTCCTTCAATGGCGCACATGAGCACCGCCGCGGCGATGCCGAGCCGCCGGTCCAACTGGCGGTTCACGTCCGAGGAGAAGTCCAAATCAATCTTCTGGATGAACGGGTTGAAGCGCTGGTGGAAGGAGAGCACCTGCGTGTCGCCCATCGTCCCGGTGAAGGACTGGGGAATCAGGGCGGTCAGGAAGCGGCGCACCAGCGCCATCATCATGCTGTCCTCCTCAATCTTCCCCACCTCCTGGTCATTCGCGTCCAGCACCAGCCACTGGTCGCGGAGGATGGAGCGCAGGCCCTTGCGGCGCATCGCGCCCAGGCGCTCGCCCGTGACGGCGTCCGTCACGTCGTACGTCATGCCGAAGTCGAGGATGCCGCGCGCCTTGATGGTGAGCAGCTCCTCGCGCATCTCCTCGTCACCGTAGATGCGGATGTCCTCCTTCAGCTTGAAGGCCTTCAGCTTCGAGTAGAAGGCGAGGTTGCCCGCCTCGTCGTAGATGTGGAACGCGTCGCCGAACAGCTTGAAGAACTTCCGGCGAATCATGTAGCGCGTCTGGCCGAAGCGGCCGGGAGCCAGGTGGCTGGGAGGACGGGTCTGGAGTGCGGTCGACATTCAGACACCCTTAGCAAAGTCGTCAGCGGGAAGGCGGGTACTTCTGAAGCTTGCGCTGGAGCGAGCGCCGGTGGATGCCCAGCTTGCGCGCCGCCTCGGAGATGTTGCCGGCGCAGTCCGCCAGCACGCGGTTGATGTGCTCCCACTCCGCGCGGGCCAGGGACGGCGCCTCGAAGCTCTCGGAGGTCGAGACGGAGGGCTCGCCGGACGCCCGCGCGAAGGCCGCGAGCACGTCATCCACGTCCGCGGGCTTGGGCAGGTAGTTCACCGCGCCCAGCCGGATGGCGTCCACCGTGGTGGCGATGCTCCCGTAGCCCGTGAGGACGATGACGCGCGTGGAGGCGTCCACCGCGAGCAAATCCCTCACCACCTCCAGGCCGCTGCGGCCGGGCATGCGCAGGTCCACCACCGCGTATTCAGGGGACTCGCGGCGCGCGGCGGCCAGCGCCTCGTCGTAGTCCCCGGCGGTGGTGACGTCCCAGCCGCGCTCGCGGAAGGCGCGGGCCAGGCGCTCGCGCAGGGTGGCGTCGTCGTCCACCAGCAGCAGGCTGGGGCGCTGCTCCGTGCCCTCGCTCGCGAGGCTCATGACGCCCGCTCCGGCGCGGCGCGGGGCTCCGTCACCGGCAGGGCGAGGCTGGCCGTGGTGCCCTGGCCCGGTGCCGAGCGCAGCTCCAGCGAGCCGCCAAGCTGCTCCACCAAGGTGCGCGCCAGGAACAGCCCCAGGCCCATGCCTTCGCCCGGCGGCTTGGTGGTGAAGAAGGGCTCTCCGGCCCGGGACAGCACGTCCGCCGGCATCCCCATGCCCGCGTCCTGGACCTCCAGCAGCGCGCCGTCACCCCGCGCGCGCACGCGCAGCGCCACGGGCCGTGACGCCTGCGACGCCTGGAGCGCGTTCTTCACCAGGCCGCGAAGCACCCGGGCCAGGGCCCTCGGCGGGCCGTGAACGTGCCACGCACGGGCCTCGCCAGGCAGCTCGACGTCCACCCGCTCCCTGCCGGGGAGCTCCGCCAGCATGTCCTCCACCAGCCGGCCCAGGGGCACCGGGTGGAAGGGCTCGCCCGTCGTCTGCCCGGCGTCCGCGGACATCTGCACCAGCACGTCGCGGCAGCGGTCCACCTGCTGGCGGATGAGGCGCAGGTCCTCGCGGACCGACTCGGAGGTGCCCGCGGTGGCCAGCGCGCGCTCCACCTCCTTCGCCACCACGGCGATGGTGGACAGCGGCGTGGACAGCTCGTGCGCGGCGCCCGCGGCCAGCGTCGCCAGCGAGGCCACCTTCTCCCGCCGCGCGTGCAGCGCGCGCGCCTGGGCCAGCTCCTGCTCCCGCGCCCCGAGCGCCCGCGTGACGCGCTGGACGAAGTAGACGATGAAGCCCGCGGCCACGGCGAAGGCCACCCACATGCCGTTGAGGTGCAGCCGCATCAGCTCCGCGTGGTCCGGCCGCGACAGCCCCGCTGGCAGCTCCACGTCCTGCAACACGAACAGCGAGCCGAAGGCCATCAGCGTGAAGCCGAGCAGCCCCCACATCCACCGCGCGGGCAGCAGCACCGTGCCCAGCGCCACGTTCACCAGGTAGAGCGTGGTGAAGGGGTTGTGCGTGCCGCCGCTGAGGGCCAGCAGGCCGGTGAGCACCAGCGTGTCCCACAGCATCAGCTTGCCGATGGTGCCGTCCGTCACCCGGAGGCCGCGCGACAGCCACGCCCGCACCGACACGTTGGTCAGCGCCTCCAGCCCCAGCAGCGCGGCCAGCACCGGCACCGGCAGCGCCAGCTCCAACCCGAAGGCCGCCACGCCAATGACGAGCGTCTGGCCCAGCAGGAGGCCCCAGCGCAGGCGCAGCAGCCACTCCAGGTTGATGCGGGCCCGGGAGTCGGGCTCGGGGAGCGGCGGGGCGGCTGGGGGCGGAGGCGTCATGGTGCGGCGGAGGTGGGGGGCACCACCGAGCGGGCCACGTTGCCCACCAGGTCCACGTTGGCGGGCGGCTGCTCGGCGTTGACGCCATCCAGCCACGTATCCCACGAGAGCGCAAAGACGAGCGCGGCGTGGGGCTGCGCCTCCGACAGCGTCACCCACTCCAGTAGCACGTCCACCGTGGCGCGCGTCTGGAAGCTCACCTCGAAGGGCTGGGGCTCGCCGTCCTGTCCGGTCGCCAGGGTGCCGCGCAGGTGCAGGCTGCGGCCCACCATGTCCACGGGCGCGTCGCCCTGGGCGGCGGCCGCCAGGCCCTCCGCGTCCTGACTCGCCGGTTCGAAGGTGAGGCGCGCGTGGCAGTAGCGGCCCGGCGCCGGGCGCAGCGTGCCCAGCGCGATGGGGGTCTCATCCGCGGTGCCCAGGCTCACCACATGCGGGAGGTCCATTCGCAGCGGGTTGGTGGCGGTGTGGTGGGCCCACGCCGTGCCCACGGGTGAGAGCTGGCGCAAGAAGCGCTTCCAGCCCACCTCCGCGCAGGGGAGCAGCTCCACGCTGCCCAGCGTGACGAAGCCGCTGGTGAGGACGGCGCGGGTGCCCTGGTCGTTCATGAACTCGCGCGCGCCGGCGGCACCCGAGATGGGCCGGGCCCGGGCGGTGATGAGCGAGAGGTCCAGCGTCAGGCCTTCCTGGACGTCGGTGCCGCCGCAGCCGGCGACGGACAGGAGGGCGGCGCCCAGGGCGGCGGGCTTGAGGAGGGAGCGCATGGTTCAGAGGTCGTAGGCGACGGACAGCATCGCGATGGGCGTGGGGGAGACGCGGCCACGCAGTTGGTTGATGACGGGCACGCGCACGCCCGCGGCGACGACGACGTCCATGGCCGGGGTGAAGAGCACGTCGGGGGACGCGTAGCCGATGAAGCCGCCCGTGTGCTCGTGGCGGTCGTGGTCCGTGTGGCCCTGGTGCTCGCCCGCGGTGTCGGCCGCCGCCTCCAGGCGGCTGTCGAAGCCCAGGCGCAGGGCCCAGCGGGCCGCCGGCTGGTACTGCGCGGCCAGCGTGGTGCGCAGCGAGGCCCCCGCGCGGAAGCCCTGGATGCCGCGCGTGGGGAGGAAGCCGGTGGCGCTGGCCAGGAAGGACCAACTGCCCCGGAAGTGCTGATAGGCGAAGCCGGCCAGTGGGTCCACCGAGCCGCTGCCGAGCTGACTGTCCAGGGTCAGCTGGGCGCCGCCCGGACCGCGCAGCACGGGGGCGGTGGGGAGCTTCACGCCGCCCAGCACGCTGAACAGGTGGTCCGCGGAGAAGGCCTTGTCCTGGAAGAGGAACACCTTCGCGGCGAGCTCCACGTCGCCGAGGCCCCAGCCGCGGTCCCGGGCGAGGCTGGCGTGCCGCACCTCGCGGGCCTGCAGGGGCAGGGTGGCGGAGAGGAACAGCCAGGGCAGGGGCGCGTAGGCCACCGCCAGGTCCATGCGGGCTTCGCGCAGGCGCAGCGCGTCCACGCCCTCCGTGCCCACCGTGTGGCCCCAGCCCCGGAGGGTGGAGGACAGGCGCAGGCGGCCGGAGAACGGCTGCTCGGTGCCCATGGACATGAGCGTGGGGTCGCCACAGGCGCAGGTGGCGCAGGCCCAGGCGCTCGAGGTGGGGGCGAGCAGCAGGGCGCTGGACAGCAGGAGGGTGAGGGTCAGGGCGTTCTTCACGGCCCGCGCACCTTATGTGTTGGCCCCAAGGCCCGCGTGTGGCGTGTTGTCGCAGCGGGCCACGGCCACGGAAGGCGGGCGGGCAGGCGAGCGGCCGGTGTCACGCAGGAATCAATGCCCACGTTGAGAATGACGACGTCCTGCCAGCGTTGTGGGGCTGGGAGGAGGGACATTCGGGAGGATTCATGGGCGTGTTAGCGCCGCTTGGCCGGCTGCTCTTCTCGGCCATCTTCATCACCAGTGGCCTGAACCACTTCTTCCAGTTGGAGGCGCTGACGGGCGTGGCCCAGGCGTCCGGCGTGCCCGAGCCGCGCATGGCGGTGCTGGCGTCAGGCGTGGCGCTGGTGGCGGGCGGCCTGAGCGTGCTGCTGGGGGTGTTCGCGCGCCTGGGCGCGGCGGCCATCGCCATCTTCCTGCTGGCCGCGGCCTTCATGGTCCACCGGTTCTGGCTGGTGCCGGACCCGGTGCAGGCGCAGAACCAGCTCATCCACTTCATGAAGAACCTCTCCATGGCGGGGGGCGCGCTGTTCATCGTCTACTTCGGGTCCGGGCCCTTCAGCCTGCGGCGCAAGAAGGCGGAGGGGCTGGGGAGCGGGCGGCTGGGCGTGCCGCTGCGGCCCTGAGCCTCAGGGCGCGGGGGCGCTGGCGGCGGCCGGGGCCTCCGCGCCGTCGGGCACCCAGGTGATGAAGGTGGAGGCCTCCGGCAGGTTCTTCTTCAGCTTGTCGCAGGGGACGTGCACGATGGCGTGATTGTCCATGCTCGACGTGAGCAGGAAGCAGCTCTCCGTGCGCGGGTCGATGAGATAGGCGAGCCGGTTGTCCACGTTGATGAGGGCGAACTTCCCCGGGGTCGGCATCTTGACGTAGTCGACGTGGGACGGAATGCCGCAGCCCACGAGCGGCAACAGGAGCACGGCACAGCGGAGCAGGGATTGGCGCATGCGGTGCATGCTACCCCGCTTGGGGAGCGAAGCCCCACGGGCCGCGATGGGAAGCCTCAGTGCTGGACCGCAAGGATTCGCCAGGTCTTCGAGTCAATGGCATACCGCGCCCCCATGTCCTGGGGAGCCCCCTTCCGTTCACATGCGTCGGGGTCCAGGGAGATGCTGACGAGGATGACACCATTCTCGTACGGCGCCGCGGTCACGTCGTAGGAGTCTCGGCGATAGAGGCATTCCCCTCCTGGACGGTCACCCGGTGGAAGCTTCATGTCCCACGGCAGGAAATCCTCCATGGCGAGTTGGACGGCCTGGGCCAGGGGTCGCCGAAGGATGACGCGTCCCTCCTCAGGCATGCCCATGGGGAACTCGAACCTGGAAGCTTCTTCCGCGGGCGCGTGTACGGGGCGCGGAGGTCGCTTGAAGAGAGCGCAGGCTGGCAGGATGCACAGGCACATCAGCGGCAACCACTTCGGCATGGCGTCTCCTGTCAGTCCTTGCGTCCCACGGGGGTGATGAATCCAAACGGCTTGTCCTCGGGCTTGATGAGCCCGACGAGGATCCACTGCTTCCCCTGGCGCGAGTAGACCTCCCCGGGCCTGTCTACATCATCCAGATGGGGAACCAGCTTCTGGATGTGGCATGCCGAATCGAACTGAATCTTGATGACCCAGAGTTGATTGGCGGCGCGGCGGTCTGGTTCGGACAGGGGCGATGGATGCCAGGGGTGACTGTGGTAGTCCGCGAGAGGGGAGATGGTCCGCGCCTCGGGGTCGATGACCTTGCGGACGGGGAAGCAGGACTTCCGTTTCGACTCCCTTCGTAGCTGCCATCGGCCAAGCGGCGAAGGATGGCTGACACGGTAGACGCCGTCGCCTCGGGAGTAGATGAGGCCGCAGTATTCCTGCCCGTAATCCCGGTCGGTCGCGTTCGGGAGCTTCATGATGGCCGGACAGAGGCGGTCGATGACCTCATCCACGTCTCGTGAGGGCTCGACGTCGGGCCATGGCCCTCGCGCCCAGACATAGTCCGAGTCGTGGTTGATGAAGCCGTACTGCTCGGTTTCGCGTGCCTTGGGTGGCGCGCTTTCACACGCAAGGCACGCAAGAAACAGCCACGCCGGCCACCGGAGCCTCGAATGCATGCCTCCTGCTTAGGAGATGCACAGGCAGGCACGCAAGTCAGGCTGGCGCATGCTACCCCGCGCTGGCGGCGGCCTGGCGCAGCGTGAAGAAGGCCACCTCCGGTTCGCTGCCCCGGCGCAGGTAGGGGCCGCCGAAGCCGAAGCCCAGGCCCCGGTTCACGTACAACTGGTTGCCATTCACGTGGTAGTGGCCGCGGATGTAGGGCTGGCCCGCGCGGCGGAAGAGGGCCTCCGTCAGGCCGCGCACCACGAACTGGCCGCCGTGCGTGTGCCCGGAGAACTGCACCAGCCCCGCGTGCGCCGGCAGCTTCTCCGCCGTGGGCGGCGTGTGCGCCAGCACCAGCCGCGTGCCCGACACCGGCGCGCCCCGGAAGGTGGCCTCCACGTCGTCCCGGCCGGTGAGCCCGTCGTCGATGCCCAGCACCGTCACCGGCGCGCCCTTCACGTGCACCTGCCGGTGCTCGTTCTGCAGCACCGTGTAGCCCAGCCGCTCGAAGGACTCGCGCAGGTACGGCGCGTTCACCCAGTGGTCATGGTTGCCCATCACCACGAAGACCGGGCCTTCGATGCCGGCCAGCAGCTCGCGCACGCGCGGCAGCGGCTTGGGGCTGTGCGTCACGTAGTCGCCGGTGAGGAACACCAGGTCCGGCTTCTCCGCGTTGACCGCCTCCACCGCGCGGCGGATGCGCACCGCCGAGGTCGCCTGCCCCACGTGCACGTCCGAAAGCTGCGCCACGCGCAGGCCGTCATGCCCGGCGTGCATGTGCTGGAGCATCAGCACGTTCTCCGTGAGGGAGAAGTGGTCTCTCCACCGCAGCCGCCGCTCCGTGCGGAAGGGGTCGGCGCCGCTGCGCGCGAGGAGCTCGTTGCGCCCCTCCTCCCGGGCCTCCCGCCGGACGGAGTTGGCCGGAGCTGCCAGGGGCGCGGCGCGGCGGGCGAGACGTCTCAGGCGCATGCGGTGTTCGTTCCTTTCCGTGCCGTGGACGGCGAGAGGGCTCGGTTGATTCTAGAGAGCCATGCGGGGTGGGTTGAAGCAGGTGTCTCTCGCACGCCTGCCCAGGCAGCGGCCGACGCGCGGGTGCAGGGGGAAACCCGCGCGATTTCAGGAAGATTCCGCAGCGGCCTCAGGCATCCTTCCACCATTGGACAGACGTCCGGGGGGCGTGCAGTGACGGTGACCGTCGGGATTGCTACACCGGGGGAGACGATGACCCCCAGGCTCGGGTCCGCCGCCCGGGACACAGGGCCGGACGTGACAGCTCCAGCAGGTGATGGAGGAAGCGCCGCGCCTCCGCCCCACGGCGACTCGCGGCCGGTGGCGCTGGCGGAGCTCATGTCCACGGTGCCGCTGGGCATGGCCGTCATCGACCGCGAGCTGCGCTTCGTGGAGGTCAGCGACGCCATGGCCGCCATGCACGGCGTGCCGCGCGAGGCCCACCTGGGACAGCCCATGATGGACGTGCTGCGCGCCGAGCCCTCCGCGGCGGACGTGGTGCGCCGCGTCCGCCGCGTGCTGGAGACGGGCGTGGCGCTGGAGGGCGTGGAAATCATCCACCGCGAGCCGGGCGCGGACGGGGAGCGCACCCGCGTGTACCGCGCCAGCTACCACCCCGTGCGCCGCGACGGCGCCGTCGTCGCCGCGTGCATCTACGTGGAGGACATGACGGAGCGCCGCCGCGTGGAGGCCCAGCGGGACGCGGGCGCGGCCCGGGAGCGCTCCGTGCGCGAGCAGGCCCTGCGTGAGACGCAGGAGGCCGTGCGGGTCCGGGACGAGTTCCTCAGCGTGGCGGCCCACGAGCTGCGCACGCCCCTCACCAGCCTGCGCCTGCACCTGCAGTTGCTGCTGCGCCAGGTGGGCGGCTCGCAGCAGGAGCCCCCGGCGGAGCTGGCGCCCCGGGCCCGCGTGCTGGACAGGCAGTTGTCGCGGCTGGCGGGGCTGGTCAACACGCTGCTGGACGTGTCCCGGCTGGCCGCGGGGCGGCTGTCCCTGGAGCCGCGCGAGCTGGACCTGGCGCAGCTGGTGCGGCAGATGGCGGAGGCCTTCTCCGAGGAGTTCAACCGCGCCGGCAGCGCGCTGTCGCTGCACGTGGACGGCCCGCTGCTGGGGGAGTGGGATTCGCTGCGCCTGGAGCAGGTGCTGGTGAACCTGCTGTCCAACGCCGTGAAGTACGGCGAGGGCCGGCCGGTGGAGGTGTCCCTGGTGGGCGAGGGCCCCACCGCGGTGCTCGCGGTGAAGGACCAGGGCATCGGCATCTCCGAGGACGGCATGGCGCGCCTGTTCGGCAAGTTCGAGCGCGCGGTGTCGGAGCGGCACTACGGCGGCCTGGGCCTGGGGCTCTACATCACCCGTCAAATCGTGGAGGCCATGGGCGGCAGCATCACCGTGCGCTCCGCGCAGGGGAAGGGCTCCACCTTCATCCTCCGGCTGCCTACCCGGCCCCCGGCGCCCAGGAAGGCCGCCGCGGGCGCGCGGTAGGCCCCCGGCGCGCCAGGGGCCCCGCGGGCCTCAGTTACCGCGCAGCACGGTCAGCCCGCTGTCTGTGAGCACGTACAGCGCCGCCGGCGTCACGCGCGGGTCGTAGAGGAGCTGACGCACGCGGGAGCCGCTCACGTCCGACACCTTCTCCAGCGTCTTCATCGGCGTGAGGCGCCACAGGCCCGCCCGGTCGGTGCCGATGTAGAGCGAGCCGTCACCGGTGGCCGCCAGCGCGTTGATGCGCTGGAGCGCCGCGCGCTGCTCCGCGTTGGCGCCGTTCAGCCGCGTGCCCGTCTGGGCCTGGTTGGAGGCCCAGGTAATCTTCATCTCCCACAGGCCGTGGTCCTTGCTGCCCAGGTAGTAGCGGCCGTCCGTGGTCTGCTGGAAGCCGCGCCAGCTATCGAACTCGCTGAGGCCGTTGACCTCCGGCAGGTAGGACGACTCCACCTTCATCGGGTTGACGTTCTTGTCCATGTTGTCCCAGTCGCCGTGGTGGGGCGTGGGCGTGACGATGCCGAACATCCACTCGTTGGCGATGAGGACGTCCCCGTCCTGCGCGATGCCCAGGCCGTAGGTGTAGCCGGCCATCTGGCTGCCCTTCTCGTTGAGCCACACCGGGTGCCGGTGGGAGCTGTACTCCAGCCCGCGGATGCGGGTGACGCCGTGGTTGGAGCCCACGTAGACGTCGCCCTGGTCGCGGCCGTGCAGCACCGTGATGCAGCTCAGGATGCTGCGGTCCTCGTCGAAGTGGTGGTCGTTGCTGTTGCGGATGCCCAGGTTGTGCACGTCATCCAGCCGGCGCGGGCCCGTCTGCACGCGGGGGTTGCCGTGGTCGTCCGTCGTGTTGCGCACCGACTGGTGCAGGTGTTCCTCCAGGACGATGTCGCCGCTGGCGTTCAGCTTCACCACGTCCACGTCGCCCTGCTTGTAGTACTGGAGCCGGCGGTGGCTGTACGGGAAGCACGGCTGCGCCGGGTCCGGCTGGTAGCACTCGTTGGGGCTGACGATGTAGTTGGGCTGCAGGCCCGGGAACTCCGGGTCCTCGCGCAGGTCCGTCGTGGCGTAGCCCACGTAGGCGCGGCCCGCGCTGCCGCCGCAGATGACGGTGGAGCCGGTGGCCGCGCGGTCCGGACCGAAGCCGCCTTGCGCCTGGCCAATGGGCGCGCGCGTCCAGACGACCTGCTGTGTGTCCGCGCGCAGCACGCCAATCCGGTCGCCATCCAGCAGCCAGATGTTGTGCGCCGCGTCCACGCCCATGGCCTGCGCCCGGGAGAGGTTGTAGCGCGCCGAGTAGTTCGTCACCGCGTCCGTCGGCCATGGGCCCTCGGGCGGGCCGCTGCCCGCGTCGGGCTCCGGGTCCGTGCCGGCGTCCGGCTCGGTGCCCGCGTCGGGCTCCGGGTCCGGCCGCGTGCCGGCGTCCGGCTGCGTGCCCGCGTCCGGCTGCGTGCCCGCGTCCGGCTGCGTGCCCGCGTCCGGCTCGGGCCGCCCCGCCGGTGGTCCGTTGTCGATATCGTTGTCCGTCATGGGGGGGGAGGGCTCGTTCGAGCCACCGCACGCCCACGTCGCCATCACCACCGCCCCGAGAAGCCCGCCCCACAGTCGTCGATTCACCGCAATCCTCCTCCCGCGGGACGCACAGCAATCCGCGTACCGGGCTGGGGACGCCTGGCCGCCTGGGAAAGCGGGTCAGCGTGGGAAAAAGCCTTCCGCGGCAGGGGAAGCCGGTGACCTCGCTGTGAAAAAAGACAACGGGCCCGCCTCCGGCGTGGAAGCGGGCCCGCCCTGTCGCGCGAGGCGTGTGTCGCGAGGACTACCGCGTCGGCGTGCCGTCCAGCTCCTTGTCGACCGACTCATGCGTCTGCGTGCCCGCGCCGCCGGTGCCCGGCTGCTGCTTCTGGGCGCCCTTGGGGCTGGTGGCGCGCAGCTCCACCGCGACGACCTCCTGGCCCTCCAACTGGAACCTGGCGCGCACCGCGGAGCCCTCCGGAATCTGGTCCGTCTTGGCGACCTTCTTGCCGTCCAGCATCAGCACCGTCTTGTCGCGCACGTCCAGGTCCGCGTCGGGCAGCCCCGGGCGGGAGAGGCTCACGCCGTCCGCGGTGGCGTCCTTGAGGGTGCCTCGCAGGCTCATGGCCTTGTCCCTCTTGAAGGTGCCTTCGTCCTCCGTCTGGACGCCCGTCACGTCCTTGGCCGCCTCGCCAATGGCGGGGCCGACCTCCGTGGCGTCCACGCCGGTGCTCTTCTCCGTGCCGGGACGGGGCACCTGCGTCTCCGACGGCGGCGGCTGCTGCTGCGCGAAAGCGGCGCTTCCCACGCACAACGCGAATGTGGCGATGAGCTTCTTCATGGTTTCTCTCCCCCTCGGTTCCGGTTGGATTGACTGGCTCCTGGAAGCAAGGGTGGGGCCGCTTTCCGCGCTCGCCAATCCGGGCCGGGTGTCCGCGCCTCGCTCCTGATTGGAGGGCAGGCCGGCGGGCGCCCGGCGTCAGTTGGGGAGATGGCTGAGCCGCTTCACCGCGTTGAGCAGCTCGCTCAGGTCCAGCGGCTTGCGCAGCCAGCCGGCGACGCCCAGGCCCTCCGCCGCGCCCTGCACGTCCAGGTCCGCGCTGGCCACCAGCACGGGGATGCGGCTGAAGCTGGTGTCATGCCGCAGCGCCTCGCGGAAGGCGAAGCCGTCCATGCGCGGCATCATCAGGTCCAACAGGATGAGGTCCGGCATGGACTCCACCTGCCGGAGGTGCGCGAGGGCCTCCAGCCCGTCCGCGGCGAGGAGGACGGCGTAGCCTTCCAGCTCGAACACGTCCTGGAGCGCGTCTCGGATGTCGAGGTCGTCGTCGACGACCAGCAGTGTCTGGAGCGGTTGCACCGAAGCCTCCGGCGGAGGCGGGGCAATCTCCCCCGCGGCGCCGTCCCCACGATGTGTCCGCCCCCTCGAAGGGGGAAGCGCGCGGCGGGCCTGGGGGCGGGGAAATGCTCAGCCCCCGACGCATGCCAGGCCGCTCTCCAGTCCTCTTCCCGGGGAGGGGCGCGGCGCGCCCTGGCGCCGCGACAGGTCAGTTGCAGCCGTCGCAGAGGCCGCGAAGCTGCACTTCCACCGAGCGCTGGGACACCGCGCGGGGCACGCCCTTGGAGGCCGCGATGCGGACCGACTCCTCCGGCAGACAGGCCACCGTGCCGCAGTCGGTGCAGGTGAAGTGCGGGTGGTTGCCGCCGTGCGCCTCGCCGGCGCGCTTCAGCTCGAAGCGCCAGACGTGGTCGCCCAGGTCCGCCCGCACCACCAGCCCGGCCTCGGTGAGGTCCGTCAGGTTGCGGTAGATGGTGACCCGGTCGTAGCCCTCGTCCCCCAGCGCGTCCACCAGGTCCGCGTGGCTCATTGGCGAGGTGGCGTCCTCCAGCTCCCGCAGCACCGCCACGCGCGGCGCGGTGCTGCGCAGGCCCGCGGAGCGGATCCGGTCCTGGAACTCGGTGAGCTTCGGCTGCACGGCGCTTCTCTTTGCTCCCATGATGCCCTTTCGATAACCGATTTGACGGTCACTTTCACCCTGCTGAGACCCGGAGCGTTGAGTCCTCGCGCTCCGCGTTGCGCATCCCAGCGGGTCTCCCCCGACTCCCCGCACAGGCTTCCGGCTGACGGTTGTATCCGTTTCCAATGCAATCCGGATGCAGAAGAATCGCCGTTGCCGCCGTGCCTGGGTGGACCTTGTCCCGGGGCCCCGTGCCAGGTGGCGGGCCCGCCTGGAGTCCAGAGGCCGGGGTGAGAAGCGGGATTTCCAAGAAGACGCGCGGCATGTCGCTGGGAAAGACCTCCGGGGGGGCGGGCTGGCCACAGCCGGCCCCTGGATGGCCGGCTGCGACTGTCGGCGAGATACCGATGCCGCTCCGGATGCATCCGCCACCCAGGTGCGTTCCGGGATGGAGGGGCCGGAGGCGGCCGACTGGCGGTCATTTGCACCGGAGAACACTTGCTGCCGGACTGCTTGACTCATCGCGTCCGGTGCCCAGACTGCGACTCTTTCCTTCATCCAGGGCGCCGGGGCGTCCTGGCCGCCCGCCCGCCTTCGACCCGTCGTGATGACGCCCTCCCTCCTGCTCATCGAAGACCCCGGCGCCACCCGGGAGCTCCAGGTGCTCGCGCTGGAGAGTCAGGGCTGGAAGGTCTGGGTCTCCGCGGACGTGCCGGGCGCCTTGACGCTGCTGCAGACGCAGTCGGTGCAGGTGGTGGTGGCGAGCGCGGGGCACCTGGTGGCGGACGGGACGCACCTGGAGGCGCTGCGGAGCGCCCTGGAGCTCGCGGGGGCCTTGCTCCAAATCAGCGCCTTCCCGGCGGAGCGGGAGGCGCTGCGCCCGCTCGACCTGCCCGTGGAGCGCTACCTGGGCCGGCCCCTGTCGCTGGGGGCGTTGGTGGAGGGGGCCCGGCAGGCCGTCCCGGTGGAGGCGGGGTGGGGCCTGGACGCCCGGCGGCCCCGGGTGCTGGTGGCGGACGACGACCCGGTCTCCCGCAAGCTGGCGCAGCTGCACCTGGCGCCCTTCCGCTTCGAGGTGTCCCTGGCGGCGGACGGCGCCACGGCGCTGGACCTGGCGCGGCGCCGCGGCCCGGACGTGGTGCTGGCGGACGCGCTGATGCCGGGCATGGACGGCTTCAAGCTGTGCCTGGGGCTGCGGCAGGACCCGCGGCTGGCCCGGGTGCCCGTCATCCTCACGCACACCGTGGCGCCGGACGAGTTGGATTTGCGCATGGCCCACAACGTGGGGGCCAACGGCTTCGTGCGCAGGACGCAGGAGGGGGACGAGCTGCTGGGCGCGCTGCTGCGCGAGCTGCGCGCCGGTGGCCCTTCCCACACCGCGCCGCCCACGGACCTGAGCACCGAGGACCACCTGTACCGGATGGTGCGGCAGTTGGAGCGGCGGGTGGGGCTGCTGGAGCAGGCCGAGCGCACCGCGCGGGAGAGCGAGGCGCGGTACCGGCTGGTGGTGAGCGGCTCCTATGACGGCATCTGGGACTGGGACTTGCGCGGCCAGGCCTTCTACTGTAGCCCGCCGCTGCTGGAGATGCTGGGCCTGGAGCCGGGGGACTTCGGCGGGACGTTCTCCGCCTTCCTGGAGCTGATTCACCCGGAGGACCGGCCAGACGTCATGGCCGCGCTGTCCGCGCACCTGGAGCGGGGCGCGCCCTATGACGTGTCCCTGCGGCTGCGGCACGTCACCGGCACCTGGCGCTCGTGCGTGAGCCGGGGCCGGGCCCTGCGGGACGCGCAAGGCCGCCCGGTGCGGATGGCCGGCATCATTGGCGACGTGACGGAGCAGCTCCGCCTCTACCGCGAGACGCAGGAGGCGGTGCGCGCGCGCGATGACTTCCTCAGCGTGGCGGCCCACGAGCTGCGCACCCCGCTGGCGGCGCTGCGCCTGCGCGTGCAGGGCGCCCAGGGCGTGCTGCGCGCGGGGCTGGGGCACGGCACGGCGCGGCTGGAGCGCGCGCTGGACTCCGCGGACCGGCAGGTGCAGCGCCTGTCGGACCTGGTGGAGTCGCTGCTGGACGTGTCCCAGCTCCAGGGCGGCGCCCCGCGCCTGCACCTGGAGGACGTGGACCTGGCGCGCGTGGTGCGCGAGGCGGTGACACGTTCGGAGGAGGCGGCGGCGCGCGCGGGCTGCCTGCTGGTGCTCGGCCCGCTGGAGCCCACGCCGGGGCGGTGGGACGCGGCGCGCCTGTCCCAGGTGATGACGCACCTGCTGTCCAACGCGATGAAGTTCGGGCCGGGCAAGCCGGTGGAGGTGGCGCTGGAGGCCGGGCAGGACGTGGCGACGCTGATGGTGAAGGACCATGGCATCGGCATCGCGCCCGGGCGGCTGGAGAGCCTCTTCCGGCGCTTCGAGCGCGCCGTGCCGGTGCGGCACTACGGCGGGCTGGGCCTGGGGCTGTACCGGCTGCGCCGCATCGTGGAGGCGCATGGGGGCGGGGTGTCCGTGGACAGCGCGCCCGGAGAGGGCGCGACCTTCCGTGTCCGCCTGCCCCGCGAGGGCCCGCCCGCGGTGAGGGACTGATTGTCCGAGCGAACGCGGCGCGCACGGCACCAGGCGATGAAGCCGTGGGTCAGCAGCAAAGTGGACGGGCCGCTGCCCTCCAGGGGCGCGGGCGCACGGGGCGTCAAGGGCCTGGCCGCACCCCGGGCGCGTCCTGGCTGGCACCCTCTGTTCCAGAGGAGGCGCGTCGTCTCTGTGGACTGTCCGCCAGTGTGCGCTGTAACAGCCTCATGTCCGGCCATGTCTTTCAACTTCGCGGAATCGCTCTAGGTTCGGTGGCCGTTTCCAGGGGATGCCATGGCTGAGGTGCTCGTCGTCGATGACAGCAAGGTGATGCGCGACATGGTGGTCGCGTGCCTGCGGCCGTATCCGGGCCTCACCTTCACGCATGCCTCCAGCGGCCTGGAGGCCATCGAGCGGTTGTCGCTCCAGCCCTACGACTTGCTGGTGCTGGACCTGAACATGCCGGACATCGGTGGCATCGAGGTGGTGGAGTTCGTGCGGGGGCAGGACCGGCTGCGTGAGTTGCCCATCATCATCGTCACCACGCGCGGGGACGATGCCTCGCGGGCCCGGGCGTTGGCCGCGGGCGCGAGCCGCTTCATGACGAAGCCCTTCACGCCCGACGCCATCCTGTCGGAGGTGCGTGGGCTCCTGGAGGGGAGGCGCGCTTGAGCGCGTCCGTGGACCTCGCGGACTTCCTCCCCGCCTACCTGGCGGAAGCGGAGGAGCTGCTGGGGACGGGGCACCGTCAGTTGCTGGCCATGGAGGCCAGCATCCGGCGGGGGCTCGCGAACCCGCGCGCCGTGCGTGAGCTCTTCCGCGCCGTGCACACCATCAAGGGCCTGTCCGCCATGGTGGACGTGGAGCCCATCGTCGACATCACCCATTGGATGGAGACGTGCCTGCGCCACGCCGACCGCGCCGGAGGCCGGCTGCCCGAGGCCAGCGTGGAGCCGCTGATGGAGGGGCTGCGCGAAATCGAGCAGCGGGTGCGCCAGCTCGCCGCGGGCAAGCAGGCCGCGCCGGTGCCGCCGGGGCTGCTGTCGCGGCTGGAGGCGCTCGAGGCCGAGGGGAGCTCGGGCGGCGGCGCCCCGAGGGCCGCGCCCGCCGCGCTGGCGCTGGAGGAGGCGGTGGCCGCCCGGCTCTCCGCCGCGGAGCGCGAGCAGCTCGTCACGGGCGCCACCGGCGGACGCCGGGCGGTGCGGCTGGACTTCATCCCCGGCGCGGACCGCGCGGCCCACGGCGTCACCATCAACAGCGTGCGCGAGCGCGTGGCGGCCCTGGGCGACACGGTGAAGGTGCTGCCCCTGTCGGGCCCCGCCGCGGGCGGCGGGGCGCTCACCTTCGTGCTGCTGCTGCTCACCGAGGCCCCGGACGCCGCGTTGCTGGAGGCGGCGGGAGGCCCGCCCGCGTCGGTGCGCGCGCTCACCGCGGCGCCCGCCAGCGCGCCGGAGCCGCTGCCCGAGCTCGCGGCCCCGGACGAGGAGCCCGAGGAGGCGCGGCGGGGCGGCGGCTCGCTGCGGGTGGAGGTGTCCCGGCTGGACGAGGCCCTGGAGCGGCTGGCGGCGCTCGTCGTCAACCGCTCGCGCCTGGCCCGCGCGGTGGCGGCGCTGACGGCGGCCGGGGCGCCCACGCGCGAGCTGCAGGCCATCCTCCAGGAGAACGCGCGCCAGCTCCGCGACATGCGCGCGGCCATCCTCCGCCTGCGCATGGTGCGGGTGGGGGACGTGCTGGAGCGGCTGCCGCTGCTGGTGCGCGGCCTGCGCCGCAGCACGGGCAAGTCGGTGCGGCTGGAGCTGGACGTGGGCGACGCGGAGCTGGACAAGGCCGTGGCGGACCGGCTGCTGCCCGCGCTGGTGCACCTGGTGCGCAACGCGGTGGACCACGCGCTGGAGCTCCCGGAGGCGCGCCGCGCCGCGGGCAAGCCCGACGAGGGCGTGGTGCGCGTGGCCAGCCATGGCCGGGCCGGAGGGCTCCTGGACCTCACGGTGTCGGATGACGGCCGCGGCGTGGACGCGCAGGCGGTGGCCGCGCGCGCGGGCGTGCCGGTGCCCGCCTCGCCGGACGCGCTGCTGGAGGTCCTCTGCCGCCCCGGCTTCTCCACCCGGGACGCCGCCAACGCGACGAGCGGGCGGGGCATGGGCATGGACATCGTCCACCGCATCATCGTGGACCAGTTGGGCGGAGAGCTGGGGCTGGAGACGCGCCCGGGCGCCGGCACCACCTTCCGGCTCCGCGTGCCGCTGACGATTACGCTGCTGGACGCGCTCGTCTTCGAGTGCGCCGGGCTGCGCTACGCCGTCGCGGTGGGCTCCGTGGAGGAGCTCATCGAGGTGGACGCCGCGCAGGTGGTGCGGCCGGCGGGCGCGGGGGGCGTGTGCCTGGTGGAGCGCCGGGGCAACACGGTGCCGCTCCTGACGCTGGCCCGGCTGCTGGGCCGGGCGGGGCTGGGCGGGTGTGAGGGCCCGGCGGCCAAGGCGCTCCTCGTGCGCCAGCGCGGTGAGCTCATCGCGTTCGGCGTGGACCGGTTGGTGGGACAGCAGGAAATCGTCCTGCGCCCGCTGGAGGACCCCCTGGTGCGCGTGCCCGGCGTGGTGGGCGCCACGGACCTGGGGGATGGCCAGCCGACGCTGGTGCTGGACCTGGCTGCGCTGGGGCTCGCGCGCGCAAAGGGTTCGCCGCGGCGGCAGGGCGGCCTGGCCCGGGAAGAAGGGCGCCTCATATGAGCGTGCTGCACGTGGTGTTCAAGGTGGACGGAGCGGAGTACGTGCTGCCCGCGGCGGACGTGCTCCAGATGGAGTCCTTCACGGGGGCCACGCCCGTGCCGGGCGCCGCGCCGCACGTGGCCGGGCTGGTGCAGGTGCGCGGGCGCGTCATCCCGGTGGTGGATGCCCGCCTGCGCTTCGGGCTGCCGGCGGTGGCGCGCACGCTGGACTCCCGGGTGGTGGTGGCGCAGCTCGGCAACCGGGTCGTGGGGCTGGTGGTGGACAGCGCCCGCGAGGTGCTGAAGCTGGACCCCCAGCAGCTCAAGCCGCCCCCTCCGCTGGTCGTGGAGGGAGCGCACGGGTTCGTGAAGGCCGTGGCCCAGGTGGGCCCGCGGCTGGTGATGCTCATCGATTTCCCTCGGGTCATCGGGGAGGAGACGTTGGATGGCGACGGACAGCGGTAACGCAGGGGCGGGGCAGGTGGAGGCGCGCACCCTGGCCGAGGACGCGTTGCGCGGCGTCCAGGAGGGCGTGGGCCTGGTGCAGTCGGTGGAGGGGCTCGCGGCGCGGCTGGCCTCGGGCGGCAACGAGCAGGTCGCGGCCCTGGAGCAGGTGCGCGCCGCCATCGAGCTGGTGGCCGCGTACGCGGAGGAGACGGGGCAGTCCGTCCAGGAGCTGGTGCGCTCGCAGCGCACGGTGAGCGAGTCCGCGCGCGCCCAGGCCCAGGAGGCCGAGGCCACCGCGGGCACCTTGCAGGAGGTGAACGCCTCCGTGGCCGGCGTGCGCAAGGACGCCGCGCACCTGGCGGCCTCGTCCGACACCACGGCGGGGGCGTTGGAGGAGGTGTCGCGCTCGGTGAAGGGCGTGAGCGCCAACGCGGAGGAGCTGGCCGCGTCCAGTGAAGAGCTGCTGGCCTCCATGACGGAGATGAACGCCACCGTGGCGGACCTGGTCGCGCGCAACCAGGCCAGCGCCGCCGCCACGGAGCAGGTGGCCGCCACCGCCGAGGAGATGGCCAAGGGCATTGCCCGGCTGTCCACGGATTCCCAGGGCGTGGGCGAGCGCGTGGGGCAGGTGACGCAGGCGGTGACGGGGCTGGTCCGCTCCCTGGCCGAGGTGTCCAGGGACGCCACGAGCATGGCCTCCAGCGTGGAGGATACGGCGGCCACGGTGGAGGAGCTGGCGCGCAGCGTGAAGGGCGTGGCGGAGAACGCCCGCGCGCTGGAGTCCCACTCGGCCACCACCGCGTCCACGGTGGAGGAGGTGGCCGCCAGCGTGGAGGAGGTGGCCGCCACGGCGGAGAAGAACGCGGCGGTGGTGGATGCCAACGCGGCCACCATTGAAGAGCTCGCGCGCTCCGCCCAGACGGTGGCGAAGGCCTCGGAGCAGATCAACACCCTGGCGGCCGGCAGCGCCACCGCCTCCGCGCAGCTCGAGTCGTCCACGCGGCGGGTGGCGCAGATGATGGAGGAGGCGCGCACCACCGCCGAGCGCGTGGGCACCACGGCGCGCGAGGGCGGCGCCACGGTGACGCGCTCCATCGCGGGCTTCGGCCGCATCCGCGAGTCCATCACCGGCTCGGCCGGGGTGATGAAGGAGATGGGCCGGCGCGCCGAGGAGATTGGCGACATCGTGCAGACCATCAACCTCATCGCGGACCGCACGAACCTGTTGTCCCTCAACGCCAGCATCGAGGCGGCGCGCGCCGGGGAGCATGGCCGGGGCTTCGCGGTGGTGGCGGAGGAGATTCGCGCGCTGGCGGACCGCGCGGCGGCGGCCAGCTCGGACGTGGCGAAAATCGTCCGGGGCCTGCAGACGACGGCGCGCGAGGCGGCCACCGCCACGGGCGAGGGCGTGCGGGCGGCGGACGAGGGCGCGGCGCTGGCGGCGGACGCCGAGCGCGCGCTGTCCACCATCCTCAAGGGCGTGGATGACCTGGGCCTCAACGTGCGCGAGGTGTCCCGCGCCTCCGGCGAGCAGGTGCAGGCCACCCAGGCGCTGGTGCAGGGCACCTCGAAGGTGAGCGAGCAGGGGCGGGCCATCGCCTCGTCCGCGGCGGAGCAGGCGCAGGCGGCCCAGTCGCTGGCGCAGGGCGGCGCGGAGATGCGGCGCATGGCGCGGCAGACGATGCAGGCCACGGCGGAGCAGGCGCGCGCGCTGCGCGACGTGGTGCGCTCCAACGGGCAGCTCGCGGAGGTGGCGCAGAAGGTGTCGCGCGCCGTGCAGGAGCAGGCCCTGGCGGCGGCGGACCTGGCCAAGGGGACCTCGCAGATGCGCCAGTTGGTCCAGGGCGTGAGCGCGGCCGTGACGGCGCAGAGCCGGGACGTGGCGGGGGTGGGGACGCTGGCGCAGGAGGCGGCCACCGCCACGCAGCGCACCCTGGTGGGGCTGGCCGAGCAGGCCACGGCCTCCCAGGAGGTGACGCGGGCCATGGAGGAGACGCGCAAGCAGGTGGCCCAGTCCGCGCGGGGCATGACGGAGCAGGCCCGGGCCCTCAAGCAGGGCGAGACGGCCAGCCGCCAGGTGGCGAAGCTGGCCGCCTCCGTGACGCGGGCCACCGAGGAGCAGGCCAAGGCGCTCACCGGCCTGGTGCGGGAGGCGGACGAGGTCCGGCGCGTGGCCCGGCAGACGGCGCGCGCGCTGGACGAGCAGGCGGAGGCGCTCACCTCGCTCACCCACGCCGCCGGCCGCCAGGCGTCCGGCGTGGCCGTGGTGGCGCGCGCCAGCGCGGAGGCGACCACCGTGATGGAGGGCCTGGCCAAGAGCGTGGAGGAGCTTCGCCTCCGGGCCCGCGACATCACCACCGCCACCACGCAGCAGACCCGCGCGGCGGCCACCACCGCCACCGAGGTGCAGGAGGTGGCGGGCCGGCTGTCCCAGCTCTCGCGGCTGCAGGGCGCGCAGGCGGAGAGCCTGACGCGGCTGCGCGGCGCGCTGGGTGGCGGGAGCGACAACCCCGAAGCGGCCCCGACGCCGCGGGAGCAGCGGGCATGACGGGGGCATCCTCGACGTCGTTGCATCCCCTGACATTGTCGGCGGAGGACCGCTCGCAGGTGGACGAGGTGGAGCAGCTCGCCCGGCGCGGCGCCGCCAGCCTGTCGCTGCTGGTGGGCGGGCTGGACGCCCAGAGCTGGGCGGTGCGGCGCGCCGTGGTGGGCGCCCTGGCGAAGCTGGGGACGCCGGCCGTGGCGCCGCTGCGCGACGTGCTGGTCCACCGCCGCGACAGCGAGGCGCGCCTGGCCGCCGCGGTGGAGGCGCTGGTGGCGTCCACGGGGGACGTCGAGGGCGCGCTGGAGGCGCTGAGCGAGGACGGCAACCCCGCCATCGTCTGTGACGTGGCCCAGGTGCTGGGCCGGCGCCGCAGCCGGCGCTCGGTGCCGCTGTTGTCCCGGCTCACCGTGCACCCGGACGACAACGTGGCCGTGGCGGCCATCGAGGCGCTGGGCCGCGTGGGCGGCGGCGCGGCGGTGGACGCGCTGCTGGCGGCGCTGGGCAGCGGCAACTTCTTCCGCATCTTCCCCGCCATCGACGTGCTGGGGCGGTGCGGGGACCCGGTGGTGGTGCCCGCGTTGCTGGCCCTGCTGGCGGACCCCTTCTACACCCTGGAGGTGGCGCGCGCGCTGGGCCGCACCGGCCAGGAGGCCGCGGTGCCCGCGCTGGTGGGGCTGCTGCGCAAGGGCAACGACGCGTCGGTGCGCGCGGCGGCGGTGGCGCTGGTGGACATCCACGAGGCCCAGGTGCAGCGCTTCGGCGGGTCGCGCACCGTGCAGACCGCGGTGCGGGGCCCGGAGTCCGCCGTGCTGGGGCGGCGGCTGTCGCAGGGCGTCTCCAGCGCGGACACCACGGAGAAGACGGCCCTGTCGCGCCTGTTGGGCTGGGTGGGCGGCCTGGACGCCGCCTCCGGCCTGTTGAAGCTCCTGGACGGGCCGGACCCGTCGGTGGCGCGCGCGGCGGCCGGCGCGCTGTCGGAGCTGGGCGCGGACGCGGACGCGCAGATTCTCCAGGCATTGCGTGAGGGGGACAGCGCCCGGCGCCGCGTGCTGTTGCCGCTGGTGGGCCGCCGGGCCGCGGCGGTGCCGGACGTCATGTCGTGCCTGGAGGACCGGGACGCGTCGGTGCGCGCGCTGGCGGCGGACACGCTGTCCCGCATTGGCAGCCCGGCCGCGGTGCCGGCCCTGTTCGAGCGGCTGGTGGACGAGGACCTGCGCGTGGTGCAGGCCGCGGTGGGGGCCATCCAGTCCCTGGGCAGCGACACCACGGAGAAGCTGGCGCTGCAGGCGGCCCGCTCCCCCGACGTGCGCCTGCGCCGCGCGGCGCTGCGCATCATCTCGTACTTCGGTTATGCCAACGGGCTGGACGTGCTGCTCCAGGCCATGAGGGACCCCGACGAGCGCCTGCGCGACGCGGCCATCTACGGCCTGCCCTTCATCGAGGACCCGCGCGCGGTGGACGCGCTGCTGACGGCGGCCAACCACGAGTCGGAGCGCACGCGCGCGGCGGCCATGCGCGCGCTGGGGCAGACGGAGAAGGAGGCGCGCATCACCTCCACGCTGCTGCGCGGCCTCAATGACCGCGACCCGTGGGTGCGCTACTACGCGTGCCAGGCGCTGGGGAAGCTGAACGAGGAGGCCGCCGCGGACGCCATCGTCGCGCTGGCGGACGACGCCGCGGGCCAGGTGCGCGTGGCGGTGGTGGACGCGCTGGCGCACATGCACACGGAGAGCGCGATGACGGCGCTCCAGCGCGCGGCGGCCAGCGCGGACGCGGACGTGCGGCGCGCCGCCCTGCTGGGCCTGGGCGTGGGCCGGCGCCCGGACGCCCTGCCCGTGCTGCTGGAGGCGGCGAAGTCGGAGGACGCGGCCACCCGGCTCGTGGCCCTGTCCGCGGTGGCGGAGTACGACGCGCCGGAGACGCTGCCCGCGCTGCTGCACGCCGCCGGCGACGGGGACGACAGCGTGCGCAGCGCCGCGGTGGGCTTCATCGCCACGCGGCCCGGCGTGCCGGCCACGCAGGCCCTGGTGTCCCTGCTGGGGGACATGACGCTGCGCGAGCGGGTGGTGAGCGCGCTGGCGCTGCCCCTGGAGGGGCGGCTGCCGGGCCTGCTGGCCGCGCTGGAGGCGGCGGACGAGGTGACGGCGCCGCTGCTGGTGGCGGCGCTGGCCCGCATGCGCCGCTCGGACGCGCGCGCCGCGCTGCTGCAGTTGCTGGTGTCCGCCAGTCCCGCGGGCCGGCGCGCCGCGGTGCCCGCGGTGGCCGCGCTGGGCACGCTGGAGGCCCACGAGGCGCTGGAGCGCGCCTCCACGCAGGACGAGGACCCCGAGGTCCGGCGGGCATGCCGGTTGGTGCTGAGTCGCTGAAACCACCGCCATGTTCTCACTGCCCATGTCTCCCCAGGTGTTCGCCATCCTGGCCGCGCTCATCGAGCAGCGCGCCGGGCTGCACTACGCCCCCGAGGACCGGGAGTTGCTCGCCGACAAGGTCGTGCCCCGCGCGCTGGACGCGGGCTTCGACTCGCTGCTCGACTACTACTACTACCTCCGCTACGACCCGGCGGGCCCCGAGGCGCTGGACGCGCTGGTGGACTCGCTGCTGGTCCACGAGACGTACTTCTTCCGGGAGCCGCTGCCGCTGCGCGTGCTGACCGAGGACCTGCTGGTGCCCGCGGTGCGCGCCGGCCGGCGGCCGCGGGTGTGGAGCGCGGCCTGCTCCACCGGCGAGGAGCCCCTCACGCTGGCGATGCTGCTCGCGGAGGCGGGGGTGCTCGGAGGCGTGGAGCTGGTGGCCAGTGACTTGAGCGCCCGGGCGCTGGAGCGGGCCCGCGCCGGGGAGCACAACCTGCGCTCCCTGCGCGCGCTGCCGCCGGGCGTGGAGGGCCGGTGGCTGGAGACGCGCGCGGGGCGGCCGCACGTGCGCCCGGAGCTGGTGGAGGCGGTGGACTGGCGGCGCGTCAACCTGGTGGACGCGCGGGCGGTGGCGGAGCTGGGCGCTTTCGACGCCATCCTCTGCCGCAACGTCCTCATCTACTTCCAGGACGACACCGCGCGCCAGGTGGTGTCCTCCCTCACGCGCGCGCTCGTGCCAGGGGGGCACCTGCTGGTGGGCACCTCCGAATCCCTGATGCGCTTCGGCACCGCGCTCACCTGCGAGGAGCGGCGCGGCACCTTCTTCTATACCAAGGCGGGTCCATGACCGCGGTGTCTCCCATTCGCGTGCTGGTGGTGGATGACTCCGCCTTCGCCCGCAAGGTGTTGCGGCAGGTGCTCTCCGGCGCGGACGGCCTGGAGGTGGTGGGCGTGGCGCGCGACGGCCTGGATGCCCTGGAGAAGGTGGCCGAGCTGTCCCCGGACGTGCTCACGCTGGACCTGGTGATGCCGGGCCTGGACGGGCTGGGCGTGCTGCGCGCGCTCGCCTCCGGCGCCTCCATGCCCCGCGTGGTGGTGGTGAGCAGCGCGGGCGAGGAGAGCGAGCTGGCGGTGGCCGCGCTCCAGGCCGGCGCGGTGGAGCTGGTGCACAAGCCCACCGCGCTCGCCACCGAGCGGCTCTACGAGCTGGGCAGCGAGCTGGTGGAGAAGGTCCGCACGGCCGCGGGCGCGGTGGCGCGCGCGCTGCCCGAGCCCGCGGCGCCGGCCGCGCAGACGTCCGCCGCGCCGGCGGCCCGCGCGGCGGCGAAGAGCCTGGTGGTGGTGGGCACGTCCACCGGCGGGCCGCAGGCGCTCACCCGGCTGTTGTCGGAGCTGCCCGTGGACTTCCCCGCCCCGGTGGCGCTCGCGCTGCACATCCCCGCGGGCTACACGGAGGCGGTGGCCCGGCGCCTGAACGCGCACTGCGCGCTGGAGGTGCTGGAGGCGGTGGACGGGCTGGAGCTGCGGCCCGGCCGGGTGGTGCTGGCCCGCTCCGGGCAGCACCTCAAGCTGGAGCGCCACGGGGCGGTGACGCTCGCGCGGCTGGACCGGCAGCCGCTGCGCACGCAGCACCACCCCAGCGTGGACGTCCTCTTCGAGTCCGCCGCGCGGAGCTGGGGCCCGGACGCGGTGGGCCTGGTGCTCACCGGCATGGGGGATGACGGCGTCGCGGGGGCCCGGGCCATCCGCCAGGCCGGAGGCACCGTGCTCACGGAGAGCGAGTCCTCCTGCGTGGTGTACGGCATGCCGCGCGCCGTGAACGAAGCCGGGCTGGCCACCGCCAGCGCGCCGCTGGAGGGCATGCTGGGGCTGCTGCGGCGCCATGTGCGTTGAGTTTCACCCTTCCACGAAATGCCGGGGGGGTGGATGGCAGGGGAGGCCCGGCTGCGTCAGGATGGCCGGCATGCTCCGATACGCCGCTGACCGCCGGACGATGCTGTGGTGTCTGGCCATGCCCGTGGTGGCCCTGTCGATGTACGTGGCCCCCGCGTGGATTCCCTACCTCTGCCCGCTGGCGTGTTACCTGGCGCTGTCGGCAGGCGTCATCGCGCACAACCACAACCACTGCCCCACCTTCCGCAGCCGGAAGCTGAACGAGGCCATGGGCATGTGGCTGTCGCTCTTCTACGGCTACCCCACCTTCGTCTGGATTCCGACGCACAACCTCAACCACCACAAGTTCGTGAACAAGGCGGGGGACGCCACCATCACCTGGCGCTACTCCAAGAAGCACAACTTCCTGGTGGCCTTCCTCTTCCCCTTCGTCTCCACGTACTGGCAGCAGGAGCCGACCAAGGCGTTCATCGACAAGGCCCGCGAGCGCAACCGCCCGCTGTACCGCCAGATTCTCACCCAGTACGCCGTCTGGGGCGGCACGCACGCGGCGCTGCTGGGGCTGGCCATGGCGATGCACGGCGTGGCGGGCGGCGCGCGCGTCTGGGCGCTGGCCTTCCTGGTGCCCGCGCTCTTCTCGCTGTGGACCATCATGTTCTTCAACTACATCCAGCACGTCCACACGGACCCCTGGAGCGAGCACGACCACAGCCGCAGCTTCACCGGCCGCCTCATCAACTTCTTCCTCTTCAACAATGGCCTCCACGCCGTGCACCATGAGACGCCGGGCCTGCACTGGAGCCTGCTGCCCCAGGCGCACGCGAAAATCGAGGCCGCCATGGACCCGGCCCTCAAGCCGGTGAGCTTCTTCGCCTGGTGCTTCCGCTCGTACGTGGTGGCGCCCTTCCTGCCCCGCTTCGGCACGGCGCAGGTGGGACGCGCCCCCTACGAGCCCCCCGCGGGTGTCGCGCTGGACCTGCGCTTCGGGGACGACCTGCAGGCCGTCGACTCGGGCGTCAACGTCGCCCGCGTCTGACGCCGCCGCGTGGCGCCGCGGACCCCGGGGGGCCTCCGGTCGGTGCGCGATGTCTTTTATTCCCCATCTGTCTTTGGAATCTGACCCAGGGGGATTTCCGCCGAGTGGCCGTTTCTCATACTTCGGAGTCACGGGATGAGGGCGGTTGGGCGGGCCGGGGGGGATGAAGACCAGGGAGGCTCCGCATGATGACGGCTCCAGGACGCGTGCGTCCTTCACCGGGTCCGGTGGAAGCAGCGCCGCGGGTGCTGTGCGTGGGGGCCACGAGCGAGTCCTGGCTGGCGTTGTCCCGGGCGCTGCGGCCCTTGCGGTGCGAGGCCTCGCAGGTGCCCTCGCTGGAGTCGGCCTTCCTGGAGGTGCGGCACGCGCGGCCGTCGCTGGTGCTGGTGCACTGGCGGCAGTTGGCGGACGGCACGGGCATGGGGCTGCGCGCGCTGAGGCTGCGCCTGGGGGCGGAGGGCCCACCCCTCATCCTGGTGGCGGAGCCGGAGACGCCCGCGGAGGTGCTCGAGGTGGGTGACGCGGAGGGCGTGGAGGACTGCCTGCTGACGCCGCTGCGCACGCATGAGCTGCGCGCGCGGCTGGCGATGCTGGAAGGCGCGGGGGCCCCGTCCGCGCGCGCGCCCCGCGAGCGCCCGCGGCTGGTGCTGCTGGCCGGCGCCAGCGGACCTCTGGCCTGGGGCGGGCTGGGCGCCCTGCTGGAGGCGTGTGGCCACCGCATCCTCTACAGCGCCACGGTGGGCGGCGGCGCCGCGCGGGTGGTGTCGCACGGGGAGCGGCCCCACCTGGTGGTGGCGCGGGAGGGCCCGCCGGGGGCGCCGCGGAGCCTGTTCCCGCCGCGGCCGCAGCCGCTGCTGGCCGGGGTGCCGTCGCTCACGCTGGACGCGGAGGCGCCGGTGCGCCCGTCCACGGTGCTGCCCCGCATCCACGCGCTGCTGGGCCGCGAGGCGTCCTCGCTGCGCGTGGAGGAGCGGGTGCGCTTCTGCTGTCCGGTGTCCTTCGGCGAGTCGGGGCCGCGCGGCGCGGAGTGGCGCTCCGGCGTGTCCAGCGCGCTGAGTCCGGGCGGCCTCTTCGTGCGCACCCTCGTTCCGGCGAAGGCGGGCGCGGCGGTGGGGCTGCACATCCTGCTGCCCACCCTGGGCGAGCGGCTGGAGGCGCACGGCGTGGTGGCCTGGGCCCACGCCTACGCGCCCCGGGGCGGCGTGTCCCACCCGTACGGCATGGGCGTGCGCTTCCTGGGCATGGGCCCGCCGCGCCTCATGCAGTTGCGCCAGTTGTGCCAGGCGGAGGCGCACCCATGACGGCGCGCGGCGCGCCCCGGCGCAAGAAGGTCCTCCTGGCGGATGACTCGGACACCGTGCTGCTGCTCCAGCGGATGCTGCTGGCGGAGCTGGGGCATGACGCCATCGTCGCGCGCGACGGGCTGGAGGCGCTGGCGCGCGCGGAGCAGGCGCGGCCGGACCTGGTGTTCCTGGACGTGTTGATGCCGCACCTGGACGGGCTGGAGACGTGCCGGATGATGCGGGGCCGCGAGCCGACGCGGCGCACGCCCATCATCCTGTGCAGCGCCCGCGTGGAGGCGCGCAGCGTGCGCGCGTGCTTCAACAGCGGCTGCAACGACTTCGTGGCCAAGCCCTTCGACGGCGCCGCGCTGATGGCGCTGCTGCGGCGCTACCTGGACTAGAGGCGCGGCATGCCGGTGGGCGGCACGGGCGGCCGGGCCGGCATGGAGCGGCGCGGCAGCGTCACGGTGAAGGTGGTGCCCTCCGACTCGTCGGAGCGGACCTCGATGGTGCCGCCGTGCGCCTGGACGATTTCCCGGACGATGAAGAGCCCCAGCCCGTAGCTCATCTTCAGCGTGCGCGAGCTCTGGGGCCCGCCGCGGAAGGGCTCGAAGAGGTGGGGCAGCAGGTTGTCCGGGATGGGGCGGCCGGCGTTGTGCACCTCCAGCACCACCCGCGTGCGCAGCCCGCGCACCGTCAGCCGCACCGGCGTCTCCGGCGGGCTGTACTTGAGCGCGTTCTCCACCAGGTTGGACGTCACCTGCGCCAGCCGGTCCGGGTCCCACACGCCCTGGGTGTTGCCCTTGGGGTCCACCTCCACGGTGCGCTGGGGGAAGGCCACGCCGAACTCGTGGGCCACCTTGGCCGCCAGGTCCTTCAGGTCCACCGGCCGCGGTTCAATGGCCACGCCGCCCATCAGCCGCGTGCGCGTGAAGTCCAGCAGCAGCCGGGTGAGCCGCTCGATTCGCACCGCCGCGGTGGCGATGCGCTGGCTGGTGCGCTGGGCGTCCTCGTCGGTGCCGCCGGCGGCCAGCACGCGCGACCAGTTCATGATGGCGCCCAGCGGGCTGCGGATGTCATGGGTGACGATGCCCATGAGCTGCTCCTGGAACTCGGAGTGCCGCCGGGCCTCCTCCTCCGCCCACTTGCGCTGGGTGATGTCGCGGCTGATGCCGAACAGGCCAAACACCTTGCCCTCGACGTCGCGCAGCACGCCCTTGGTGGACAGCCACACGCGCGGGCCGTCCACGCCCGGCTGCGCGTCCTCGTAGGTGACGGTGCGGCCGAAGGCGAACACCTCGCGGTCATTCGCCGCGTTGGTGCGCGCCACCGCCGGGTCGAACAGCTCGTGGTCCGTGCGCCCCACCACGTCCTCGGTGCGGTAGCCCACCGCCTTGGCGCCCGCCGCGTTCATCATCGTGAAGCGGCCCTCCAGGTCCTTCGTGTAGACGGCGTCCGTGGTGCCTTCCAGGATGGCGCGGAACACCTCGCCGTTGCGGCGCAGCGCCTCGCGGGCCTTGCGCTCCTCGGTGATGTCCCGGCAGTGCACCAGCAGGCCGCCCTCCACCGGGCGCACGCGCACGTCGAAGCACGTCTCCGCCTCCGGCCACACGTGCTCGTAGCGGACGGAGGGCTGCTCGGAGACGGGCTGCTCGAAGCGCAGGTAGCGGCCCAGCTCCAGCAGCTCCGGGCAGGCCCGGCGAACGTCGTCATGCGGCCGCGCCACGCCGTCCAGCAGCCGGCCCATGTCTGGATTCACGTAGGCCAGACACCACCGCGCGTCGAGCAGGAAGAAGGCGTCCGGGAGGGCTTCCAGGAGCGTCTGGAGCAGCGCGGGCGAGGGCGCCTCGGCGGAAGGCTCGGCCAGAGGACGCTGGCGCTTCTTGGCGGGGGTGGGGGGCATGCCTCTTCGGTTCCAGCGGTGGGAATGGAACCATACCCCGCTCTCCGCCCCGCGCGAGGCCAGGCAGGCGTCAGCGCAAAGTGGGGCGCGACCGCTGCCTGGACGGGAGGCGACCGCCGCCCGCCGCGATGCACCCGTGACAGACGAATGCGACCCGGGTGGATGCCACCCTGGGTGAAACAAGAATTTCAGGGCTCACTTTCGAGGGAGGATGGAGAAAGCCAGGCGCGCGGTGGCTCACGAGGCGCGGTCGGCGTGCCCGGCCTCGTCCTGTCAGGCGTCCGTGGCGCCGCGGACGAGCGGCGGGTGTGCCGGCTGGGACGCCGAGGCGGACGCGGAGGGCAGGGTGAAGGTGAACACGCTGCCTTCGCCCAGCACGCTCTCCGCCCGGATGCCGCCGCCGTGGGCCTCCACCAGCCCCTTGGCGATGGCCAGGCCCAGGCCGGTGCCGCGGCTGGCCGCGTCGCGGGCCTGCCAGTAGCGGTCGAAGATGTGGGGCAGCGCGTCCGGGGTGATGCCGGCGCCGGTGTCGCGCACGTGGATGGACACCTCGCCGCCGCGCGTCCGCGCGCCCAGCGTCAGGTGGCCCCCCGCGGTGGTGAACTTCACCGCGTTGCCCAGCAGGTTGCCCAGCACCTGGAGCACCCGGACCCTGTCGCAGCGCACGCGCACGTCGGCGGCGGGGAACTCCACGGACAGGTGCAGGCCCTTGGCCTCCGCCAGCGGCCGGATGGAGTCCAGCGCCTCGGTGAGCAGCCCCGCCACGCCGTGCTCGCCCCACTCCAGCGGCAGCCCGCCCGCCTCCAGCCGGCCCCAGTCGAGCAGGTCCGAGATGAGGCGCGACATGCGCTCGGTGGCGTCCTGGATGCGGGTGGCCTGCTTGGCCACGCTCTCACCGCCCGGCCTGGAGCCCGCGCCGCGCATCAGCAGCGCCGCGCCGAGCTGCACCACGCCCAGCGGGTTCTTCAAGTCGTGCGACACCACGGCCAGCAAATCCTCGCGGGCCCGCGCCGCGCGCCGGGACTCACCCACCAGCCGCGCGTTGTCGATGGCCAGGCTGGCGCGCAGGCACAGGTCCTCCGCCAGCGCCAGGTCGTCCGGCCCGTAGCGCCGCCCGGAGCCGGAGGACACGAAGGTGACGGCGCCCAGCGTGTGGCCGCGCGCGCGCAGGGGGACAATCATGTACGAGCGCGCCTGGAGCAGCCGCAGCAGCGCGGGGTGCGCGGGCTCCGCGGCGGCGGCGCGCAGGAGGGAATCCGTCACCGCGGGCACCAGCTCCGGCTCCCCGGTGCGCAGCACGCGCAAGAGGCCCACGGGCGCGTCGTCCCGCAGGCCGGTGCGGGTGGGCAGCGCGCCGGAGCGCTCCTGCTGCGTCGGGTCCAGGCAGGCCACCGCCACGCGCGTCACCCAGGGGCCCTGCTCCAGCGCGTCCACCAGGCACCAGTCCGCCAGGTCCGGCACCGTCAGGTGCGCCAGCAGCGTGTACATGCCCTGCGGGTCCGGCGGGTGGGTGAAGAGCGTCGTCATCGCCTGGTAGAGGAAGGAGCGGCGGCGCTCGGCCTGCTCCACCTCCGCCCGCGCGGCCAGCTCCAGCTCCATGGCGCGGGAGAACACGGCCTCCGCGTCGGTGAGGGGCCGCGCCGTCACCAGCACGCACCCGGGGCCGCCGTCCTCCGAGGGCAGCGGGCTGAGCACCAGCGCGTGACGCCGCGGGCCCGCCTGCGTGGTCCAGGGCGCCTCCAGCTCACAGGTGTCCTGGGTGAGCATCACCCGCGCGCGCGCCGTCTCCAGCCGCGCCAGCTCCTCGGGCGGGAAGCCCAGCTCCCCCCAGTGCCGGCCCACCAGCTCCTCGGGGAGCCGGCCCACCGTGGTGGCCCCCGCCCGGCTGCACACCAGCACCCGTCCGGCGTCATCCAGGACGTAGGACGGGTCGGGGAGCACGGCGAAGACGGAGGCGAGGGATGCGGGGAGTCGAGCTGCCATGGGGGGAACGGGCCTGGAGGGAGACCCCCATCATGACACCGGCCGAACGGCAGGCCATCCCAGCACCCCGCGATTCTTCCAGATGTTCTAAAATCCAATGTTCTGGCGCGGTTGACTCAAACTCCCGGGTTGCTCCGGAAGGCCGCGGCCAGGCGGCTCGCCAGGTCGGGCAGGGCGACGACCTCGTGGGCCAGGTTGGCGCCCACCACCACGCCGGGCATGCCGTAGACGACGGAGGACTGCTCGTCCTGGGCCAGGATGCGGCCCCCGGCGCGGTGGAGCTCGCGCACGCCCTCCAGGCCGTCCTGGCCCATGCCGGTGAGGATGACGGCCAGCGACGCGGGGCCGTAGGCGCGGGCCACCGAGCGGAACATCCACGTCGCGGAGGGCCGGAAGCCATTCACCGGCGCGGCCCGGGAGACCTCCGCCCGGCCTTCGCCCCTCACGCCGAGGTGGCGATCATCCGGCGCCAGGTACACGTGGCCGGGGAGCAGGGGCTCACCGTCCTCCGCCACCTTCACGGGCAGGGGGCCCGCGGTGCGCAGCCAGTGGGCCAGGCCCTGGCTGAAGCCAATGGCGATGTGCTGCACCACCAGCACGGGGACGGGGAAGCTGGCGGGAAGCTCGGACAGCAGGCGGAAGAGGGCGGCCGGGCCTCCCGTGGACGCGGCCAGGGCCACCACGCCGGGGCGCGCGGGCGCCACGGGGGGCGCGGGGACGGCGGCGGGCACGGGCACGGGCGTGGTGGCGCGGTCCGGCCAGCGGCGCACCACCTTCACCTCGGCCATGGCCTTGAGCGTGTCGCGCAGGCGGCGGCTCTCCGCGTCGAAGTCCGGTGACTCCGGGCCCAGGGGCTTCTGGAGCACGGCGAGCGCGCCGGCGCGCAGCGCGGCCATGGACGTCTGGATGTCGCGCTCCACCAGGGTGGACACCACCACCACCGGCGTGGGCACCTCCGTCATGATGCGGCGGGTGGCCTCCAGGCCGTCCATGCGCGGCATCTGGATGTCCATGGTCACCAGGCTGGGCCGCAGGCGCTGGGCCAGCTCCACCGCCTCCACGCCGTCCTTCGCCTCGCCCACCACCGTCAGGCCAGGGTCGGCGCGGAGGATTTCCACCAGCAGGCGCCGGGCGGTGGGCGAGTCCTCGGCCACCAGGATGCGCAACGGGTCGTTCTTCATAGCAGTCTTCTCAGCGTCTCCAGCAGGCTCGTCGGGTCGAAGGCGCTCTTCACCAGATAGGCACTGGCGCCGGCCTGCAGCCCGCGCGCCTTGTCCTCCGGTTTACCGCGGGCGGTGACGAGCACCACCGGCAGGCGGGAGAAGCGCGGCGAGGCGCGCACGGCCTCGGTGAGCGCGAAGCCGTCCATGCGCGGCATCTCCACGTCCAGCACCAGCGCGTCCGCGCCGCCGGACTGGAGCCGCTCCCACGCGTCCGCGCCATCCACGCAGGGCACCACCTCATAGCCCGCGCTCTCCAGGATGCTCTGCTCCAGCGCGCGCGTGGTGGGCGAGTCGTCCGCCAGCACCACCCGCCGCCGCGTCTTCTGGGTGGCGGGCGCGGGGAAGAGCGAGGCCGCGGGGCGGCCACCCGCCGCGCGGACCAGGGACACGGGGTTGAGCAGCAGCGACAGCCGCCCGTCCGGCAGCACCGCCGCCGCCGACACGTGCCGGGCCCGGCGCACGCGGTGGCCCAGGGAGCGCACCAGCGCCTCCTGTTCGGCCAGCACCTCGTCCACCACCACCACGGCGCGCGCGCTGCCCGCCGCCAGCACCACCGCGCCCCGGCGCGCGCGCGGCGGCCCGGGCGGCAGGCCCAGCACGTCCGCCAGCGAGGCCAGCGGCACCAGCGCGTCACCGGACGCCCACGCGGGGCGGCCCTCCATGTCGCGCACCTCGTCGGGCGCCAGGCGCACCAGCCGCGCCACGCTCTCACTGGCCAGCGCCAGCGTCTGGCCGCCCGCGGACACCAGCAGCACCCGCAGCGTGCTCAGCGTGAGGGGCACGTCCAGGGTGAAGCAGGTGCCCTGGCCCGGCCGCGTCGTCACCTCCACGCCGCCGCGCAGCCCCTCCACGTGCATGCGCACCACGTCCAGGCCCACGCCGCGCCCGGCCACCTGCGTCACCTGCGTCGCGGTGGACAGGCCGGGCAGGAACACCAGCCGCGCGACCTCCTCGTCGTCGTCGGGCACCCGCAGGCCCCGGGCGAGCGCCTGCCGTCGCAGCGCGTCCAGGTCCAGGCCGCGTCCGTCATCGTCCACCGTCACCTCGACGCGGCTGCCCTTGAGGCGCGCGGACAGGGTGACGCGGCCCTCGGCGTCCTTGCCCAGGCGCTGGCGCTCCTCGGGCGCCTCCAGGCCGTGCGCCACCGCGTTGCGCACCAGGTGCAGCAGCGGCTCACGCAGGCCCTGGAGCAGCGAGCGGTCCAGCTCCAGCGCTCCGCCTTGAATCTCCAGCCGCGCCTGGCGGCCCAGGCTGCGCGCCACGTCGCGGGCGGCGCGCTCCAGGCCCTCGCAGCCTTCCTCGAAGGACAGGGTGCGCGCGCGGCGGACCTCGTCATCCAGCCCGGTGGCCACGCCGCCCAGCGTCCGCCGGTCCGCGGCCAGCTCCAGCGTCACCCGTGCCAGCTCCGTCTGCGCGCGCAGCAGCGCCTGCTCGCCCGGGGTGCCGAGCACCGCCTCGCGCGCCTGGGCCAGCGTCTCGCGCACCGACTCCAGCGCCTCGGCGCGGCCCTCCAGGCGCAAGGTCGCCACGCGCAGCTCGCCGCTGCGCGCCAGCAGGGCGTCCAGCTTCTGCGCGGAGACGCGGACGGGCAGCGCCTCGGCGCCCGGGGGCGCGCCGCCCGCGGGAGGCTCCGCGCTGGCGGATGGGGCCGGCGGTGGCGCCAGGTCCACGAGCGGCGCGGCCGTCGGTGGGAGCGGCGCGGACGGCGGCGGCGGCGCGCGCGGCGGGGGCGCGGCGCGCGCGGGGGCCCGGGTGCCGGCGGCGCGCTCCAACTGGGGCAGCAGCGTCTCCAGGGGCGAGCCCGCAAGGTCCTGCCGCGCGGCCAGGCGCCGGCCCGCGTCGTCCAGCGCGTCCACGGTGGTGAAGCACAGCTCGTAGACCTCGGGCGTGCCGGCGCCCGTGTCCCGCACGCGCTCCAGCAGCTCCTCCATGCGGTGGCAGGCCGTCTCCACCAGGGTGGCGCTGGCCGCGCGCGCCGCGCCCTTCACGCTGTGCAGCGTGCGCAGCAGGGACGCCACGCGCTCCGCGATGCGCGCGGGCGCCGTCTCGCGCTCCAGGGCCAGCAGCTCGCGGTTGAGCGAGACGACGTGCCCCTCGAGCTCCTCGAGGAACGTGGCCAGCAGCGCCTGGGCCAACCGGTCGCGGTCCATCAGCGCCCGTACTCTCCCAGCAGCCCCTTGAGCTTCTGGCCCATGCCGTTGAGGTCCTGCATGGCGCGCTCGGTCTGCCGCGACGAGATGAGGGCCTGCTGCGTGGCCTGGTTCACGTCATGCATGGCCTGGCGAATCTGCCCGATGCCGGTGGCCTGCTGGTTGGCGGAGGCGGCAATCTGCGCCGCCGTCAGCGAGGCCTGGGCCAGCAGGTCCGACAGCGTCTGGATGTTGCTGCCCGCCTCGGACACCACGCGGGTGGCGGTGGCCACGCTCTTGGTGCCCTCCTCGGTGGTCATCACCGCGCCGTGGGTGGCCTTCTGGATTTGCCCCAGAATCTGGCGCACCTGGCCGGTGGCCTTCTTGGACTGGTCCGCCAGGGCCTTCACCTCGGAGGCCACCACCGCGAAGCCGCGGCCGTGCTCGCCGGCGCGGCTGGCCTCGATGGAGGCGTTGAGCGCCAGCATGTGCGTCTGCTCGGAGATGTCGTTGACGGTGGTGATGATGTCGCCAATGGCCTGGGCCTGCTCGGCCAGGGCGAGGATGCGCGAGGCGATGGACTCCACCTGCTCGCGCACCGCGCCCATGGCGCCCACCGCCTCCTCCACGGCGCGGCGGCCGCTGCGGCCCACCTCCTCGGCGTGGCGGGCGGAGTCGCTCACCGCGCGGGCGCGGCCGGCGGCCTCCTCGGACGTCTTGGTGATTTCCTCGATGGTGCTCACCGTCTCCGTCACCGCGCTGCCCTGCTCCTGGGCCCCGGCCACCTGCTCGGTGGTGCTGGAGAGGATTTCGGCGCTGGCGCCGGCGAGCTGGTTGACGAACTCGGCCACGGTGCGGAGCGTGTGCTCGCGCTGCTCGGACTCCTTCTCCAGCTGGACCTCGTTCTGCTGGCGCTTCTCCGCCATGTCGTTGAACGCGCGCGCGAGCTGGGCCGTCTCGTCCTGGCCCTTCACCTCGATGCGGTGCTCCAGCTTCCCGCGCCCGAGCTGCTCGGCGCCCACCATGAGCGCGCGCAGCGGCGTGGTGATGCCGCGGGTGATGAGGTAGCTGCCCCCGCCGACGATGAGCAGGCCCAGCAGCGTGCCGATGCCCAGCACCCAGAGGATGCGCTGGGCCATCTCCCGCGCGGCGTCGGAGTACTCGTCCCAGCGCTCCTGCTCGGCCACCAGCATCTCGTCGATGATGGTCTTCACCTGGGCCATGATTTCCTTGCCCTGGCCGCCCTGGATGTACCGCGCGCCGGCCTCCAGGCCCTGCTCCCGGCGGAGGCGGATGCCCTCGTCCAGCCGCTCCAGGCGCTGCGACACCACGGGCTCCAGCCGGTTGAGCCGGGCCCGCTGGGCGGGGTGGTCCGCCATGGCCTCGCGCAGCCGGGCCATGTCGTCCCGGAGCGTCGCCACGGCCTCGCGGTAGGGCACCAGGTAGGCCTCCTCCCCGGCGAGGATGTAGCCGCGCTGGCCGGACTCGGCGTCCATCAGCAGCGCGCGCACCTCGCGGATGATGCGGAAGTTCTCATGGGCCTTCAGCAGCCCCGCGGTGCTCGTCGTGAGCTGGTTGGCGCCCTGGAAGGACACGCCCGCCACGATGAGCAACATCAGCAGCGACAGTCCGAAGCCGAGTGCGATGCGGTTCCCGATGCTCATACTGCTCCTTCGTCGGACAATTCGAACATGAGGCGACTGTCACCCAGGAGCGCCTCTCCCTCCAGTATCAGCGTGCCGTCCCTGTCGGCCGCGGACACGAGGTGCCCGGCCACGTCGTCCAGGGAGGAGGGCGGCTCCAGCAGCTCGCTGCCCGCCAGCACGGTGACCTCCTCGACTTCCTCGGTGCGCACGCCCAGCTCCGCGCGCGCCGCTCCCACGACGAGCAGCGGCCCCGGGGTGTCCGACGGCGGGCGCCCGAAGAGCGGCGCCAGCTCCACCACGGGCAGCACCTCGCCGTGCATCAGCGTGAGGCCCCGCAGCGCGGGCGGGGCGCCCGGCAGCGCCACCAGCTCGGGCGCGCGGGCCACCTCCAGCACGAAGCGGGACTCCAACGCGTAGCGCTGGCCGCCGGCCTTGAAGCGGACCACCTCGCGCAGGGTGCCGGGCTCCACCTCGGGCCGGGGCTCGCGCGCGAGCGACCGGGCGCGGGCCTCCAGCAGCGCCGTGGCCTCCTCGGGGGACAGGGCGCCCTGTTCCTTCTCCAGGTCGGCCAGCCGCGCCAGCCGCGCGCGCGTGGCCTCCCAGTCGATTCCGCCGGACCCCGGCATCAGCTCAGCTCCTCACCGGCAGCCAGGGCTGCCTCCATGCGTGACCGCTCACCGCGCGCCACCTCCGCCAGCCTGCTGGCGCTCTCGCCGTCCGCGTGGGGGAGCGGCGCGTCCGGGGGGAGGGCGTCGCACAGGTGCTCCGCCTCGCGCCAGGCCTTCACGGCGCCGGCCGGGTCGCCGTGCCTGCGTAGCACGCGCCCCAGGATGAGCCACGCGACGACGAGTGTGGGCTCCAGGTACAGCGCCTGCCGGACGGCGCGCTCCGCGTCCGCGAGCCGCCCCTGTCCCAGGAGCAACAGGGACTCCAGGTAGCGAAGCCCCGCGACCAGCGGGTGCCGGGTGGCGGCCTCGGCGCAGGCGTAGACGGCGGCGGCGGCGTCCAGGTTCGCCAGCGCGCGCACGGCCGTGGCGGCGGTGTCCGGGTCCGGGTCCAGCGCGCCCAGGTGCTGGGCCGCCTCGCGCCAGTGGCCGCGGGACAGGGCTTGCCGGGCGGCGTGCAGGGCCGCGGCGCTGGGGGCGCGCCCCTGGCGCTCGGGGGCCGGGGACGCGCCGGGGCCCGTCGCCTTCCCAGGGGGAGCGTCCGCGCCGGCGTCGCCTGGGCGCGGGGAGGCCGCGGCGCCGGGGCGCCCCGTCATGGTCCCCGTGCCGCCAGGTTGTCCCGGGGGCCGGATGCCGGGATGCGCCGCCGTCCCAGCGCCGGGCGCGCCCGTGGAGGACGGGCTCCACGTGGGCGCCGTCGTCGCGGCGACGGTGGGCGGCTCGGTCCACGCGGCCGGGATGGGCAGGGAGAGCGAGGCCCCGGCCAGAGGGCGGCGGTAGAACACGCCCCACTCGGTGAGGACGGACTCCAGCGGCGCCAGCCCGCCGAGCGGCGGATCCGACGGGCCGGTGAAGAGGTAGCCCCCCTCATCCAGCGCGTCGTGGAGGCGGCGCGCGACGGCCTCGATGGTGGGCCGGTTGAAGTAGATGAGGACGTTGCGGCAGAAGATGACGTCCAGCTTCCAGATGCCGCTGTCCGCGGACGGCCAGGTGTCGAGCGCGAGGTTGAGGTAGCTGAAGCGCACGCGCTTCTGCACCTCCGGGGACAGGACGTACCGGCGTCCCTCGGCGCGCAGGTGCGCGCGCATCCGGTCCGCCCAGCCGCCGCGCAGGGACCAGTCGCCGTAGTGGGCCTGCCGGGCCCGGGCGAGCGCGCCGCGCGACACGTCCGTGGCGTACACGGACATGTGCTCGCTCCAGCCCTCGCTCATCAGCAGGGCGGCGATGGAGTAGGGCTCCTCGCCGGACGAGCACGCGGCGCTCCACATCCGCGCGGTGTGCTCCGGGCCATGGCGCTCGCGCAGCTCCGGGAGCACGACGCCGCGCAGGTGCTCGAAGTGCTCGGGCGTGCGGAAGAAGTACGTCTCCCCGACGGTGAGCTCGATGAGCAGGTCATCCAACGCGGCGGGCGCTTCCAGGAGCCGCGCGCGGTAGGCGTCGAAGTCCTTGAGCCCGGCCCGGGCCATGGCGCGGGCGATGCCCTCCTCCGCGGAGGCGGGGCAGCTCGGCGGCACCAGCCCGGCGCGCTCCTCCACCAGCGCCAGCACCTCCGCGTAACCCGGATGGCTCCAGGGACCCCAGTTCACGCGGGCTCCGGCTCCAGCGGCGTGGCCATGGCGGCGTCCAGCTCCAGGGCCTCGGCCTCGGACAGGAAGGTGCGCAGGTCATGGACCAGGACGAGCCCGTCCTTCAGCTTCACGGCGCCCGCCACGTAGCCCACGCCGGGCAGCTCGCGTGGCGTGGGGTCCCACTCGTCCGGCGTGAGGACGCGCAGGCCCTCGGCGCGGTCCACCCGCAGCACGACGCTCCGGGCGCCCGCGGCGGCCACGATGAAGTGGTCCATGGGGGACAGCGCGCGGGGCGGGTGGCGGAAGCGCAGCCGCAGGTCCAGCACCGGCAACAGCTCGCCCCGCAAGTCCAACAGGCCCTCCACCACGGCGGGCGAGCGGGGCAGGGGCGTCAGGCGCGCCGCGCGTACCAGCTCGCGCACGTCGGGTGCGGGCAGTCCGTAGCGCTGGCCGTTCAGGGTGAACAGCAGCACCTCCGTGGGTGCGGGGCTCATGCCATGGGACATAGACGTGGACGTGGCCACTGTCGAACACTGATGTCGCTCTCCGGTCGCGGTGTCCACCAGTCTTCAGTGGCGGCAGGGGGACGGGCCCCCGCTCCGGGGGGAATAGGACAGGTCTCCACCTCCTGGCCTGGGCAGGGGCTCTCGCGCGGGCCGGGTGAGCGCTCGATCACCGCCCCAGGGGACGACCGAGGGGGGCCTGGACCTGGAGGGCGCTCCGGAGGACACCCGCAGCCGTCCATGGGCGGCATTGGCCCGTGAGCGGCGTTGCCCCAATGGGCGATTGCCATTTCTCGGGCCGGAGTCGTAGTCGACGCGGAGGGAGCGAGGATTCACACGAAAGACGCGACTGCTCCTCACCGGCTGATGGAAGTGCCTCCTTCCGTTGCGACACACGTCACGTCTCATGCGGCAGGGACACACCGCGCGAGAATGCGCTTCCCACCTATTCCGCGCCGCCGCGGCCTCGCGGACGAGCTCCTCCACCTCGGCCGCCGATACGCGCTCGTCGGCCGGCGCAGCGCACGCGGCGTACTGCTCTGCGAGGGTCACGTGCTCTCGGGGGCTGCGGCCAGCCTCAAGGATGCGGCTGTAGGCCTTGCACGCGGACGCGAAGGTTTCGCGCTTCCGGAATTCGATGTCGAGGACAGGCGCATTCAATCAATCTGGGATTCGATGACCAAAGAAGTAGCGGACTCCGGGCTGATACTTGTCGGCATCCCCCCGTTCGAGGAATTCCTCGGTAATTGCAGCCGCAGTGAGGCTTTGCAGTCGGCCAGAGCCATTAAAGAACGCGCGGAAATCCAATCCTGTGGTGCCTTCGAGGAGCATACGCCCTACCTCGATGCGGTCCGGATGTGTGCAATCGCGTACCCGTGTCAGGAGGCGCTGCGCGACAGCCCTGATATCCAGGCGTCCCCCCTCCCAAAGCGCATCTTGCTCAAAGAGCTTCTGGGTCGAGACAACCTCCTGAAATGTTCTTTCGACCAGGTTGAGGTACTCCTCCTTCATGAACAATGGCGTGGATTCCTCGAAGGGGGGAGGTAATTCGTTTGATTCCCACACAATCCGCGGGCCGTGCCAGATTGCCCTCGGCTCGGGCTCCAACATCAGTGAAATGTAATGTTCTACTTCGGATTCAACTTTTCGGTCCTTCAGTTCCCGATAATGGCGGATCAAATGGGGCACGCCCCACACGCCGGCCGAGCGTGAAAGGATCTCGCAGAAGTAACGTCGGGTGTATGGACTATGTTCGTCAGATTTTAGCAACTCCTCGGAGGAGGCTTCAAGCTCACGTATGACGGAGTAGGGGGCAGCGTAGGATAGGAGGGTCGCACAGACGTTCCAGATCTCCGCATCCCGTTCCTGATGCATCAGCCTGACGAGCATCCGAGAGACTTCGAACCTGCCTTGCTGCAGGTTTGCCAGGACGCAAGGAATTACATGCCAGGGGTCATCGCTGGCGAGGTGACGCGGGTTCTCGACGCCGGGCGGTGGTGGCTTGGCGAAATGTAGACCATGTCCCCAAGGAAGAAAGCTGTGCCGAAGATAAGAAGGGCGCATGGACTCACCGGAATAGCAGCTTACGTTCGGTGCTCTTGGGAGGCATCATGTTTTGAAGACGAGTCTGGGTATCTTCAATTTCCAGGCAGTCACCTTTGAGGACGTTGGTGGGAACGAGGTTTTGTACCGAGTAAGGGCATCCGCCAGCATCCGCCGGGGTCATGTGGTTTATTTTGTCGTTCCTGGGAATGGCATGCCCCTTCAGGCGCCACTCTTCAATTGATTGTGTTCGGGCTGACTCCCAGCGTCCGCCGTCCTTGGTGTTGCCTGCCAGTCCGGGCTCCAGGACTTTGAAGTGAACACCGCACCCCTGGTCCGGCGGGTTGTGTACGTTGGGGCAGTTGGGGTGCTTCTGCCGAAGCTCTTGGAGCTTCTTGAAGTCGCGCTCGCACTCGTCCCCCATGCGGATGATGTTGTCCTTGACGGGCAGGCCGGACTTCGCGTCGGGCTTGTTCGCCCAGGGCGGCATCGGCAGCTTGCCCTCCGCGACCTGATGGAGGATGCCCAGCATCTCCGCGCGCCTTTCCATCCGGTAGCGCGCGATACGCCCGTAGAACTCCATCTCCGGAATGGTCTCAAAGGGTTGTCCCGTCACCGGGTCCTTCTGGTTCTCGTGCAGCGGCCCGTTGCAACACGGGCAGGCGGTGAAGGCGGCCTGGCCTGGACTGCTCGTGGCGCTCCGCGCGAGGTTGGGGGTGGGGACGGCGTTGTTCGCGTTGCTGCCGTGGTTGGAGGTGGTGAGGTCGATATGCCTCGGGACATTCTTGCCCTCGAACTGGACATCCATCGACCAGGAGATGAAGTGCGTCTTCCCTGTCACCTGGTGGGAGATGATGCCCGCTCCGAAGTTGCGGGTGGCGGCCTCATTCCCCAGCGGGGACGTCGCGTAATAGGACTCGTCCCTCAGCATGACGGGCTTGCCGTTGATGGTGACGCGCTTGCTGCCCTGCTTCATGTCCCGGGAGAAGGAGGTGTTCGGGTAGGGCACCGGTACCGGCCCCGCTGGCGGTGGGGGAGGACTCATGCACACGTCCGGGAAGGCCGCCACCACCTTCCCATCCCCGTCAGCGCAGGCCACCTCATTGCCATTGGCGAATACCTTCATCAGGGCATCCCTCGTGGAGCGTACGTGTCAGGACCGCGCAAGAGTGCCGCTGCTCTCCCCCCGGCCGAGTCGGACGTGGAGATGAGGGCCCGGGGGCCGGGCGCATACCCGTGGCGCATGGCCATTGAGGCCCAGGCCAGGGCCACCAGGCCCGACGCGGCCCCTGTCTCCCCCAGGGACTCCGCCGGGAGCCACAGGGGCGTGGACTCCCTGCGCGTGTGCAGCAGCCGAGAGAGGGCCAGGGAGAGCTCCTTGAAGCCATAGCCCTCTCCAGAGGCGTCAGCGACGCGGAAGTCCACGTCCGCGACATCCACACCGCCCTCGGCCAGCGCTTCCCGGTAGGCCCGCGCCAGCCCCAGCCCGCGCAGCGGTTCGTCCGACTCCGGCGTGGCCCGCTCCTGGCCGAAGCCGAGGCCCGCCAGTCGGAGCGGGCATGCGTCGTCGCGAGGAGGCCCGCGCGTCACCAGGAGGCAGGCGGCGGCCTCGCCGGGAATCACTCCGTCCGAGTTGTCCGGGCGCAGCAGCCTCCCCTGTCGAAGCAGGCCGTCGAGGCTCGTGGCGTTGATGAAGGTGTCCACCGCGGCCACCAGGCAGCCGGGAAGCCGCGGGTGACGGGTCAGCAGGAGCCGGGCTTCGGCCAGCGCCCGGAGTCCCGCCGTATTCCCCAGGGCCAGGCTTCGGGACAAGGTGCCCTCCGGCCGAAGCCCGTGTCCTCGCTGAAGGTGCTCGAGTGCCTGGGGGAACACCTCCGGGACACCGCCTGGACGCTCCGGCGCTGACGTGCCCACCACCAGGGGCAGGTGGGCAAGTTCGCCTTCCTCCAGCCCGCGCACGGCGCTTGCCACCGCCATGCCCAGCAGGCCCAGGGCGCGTTCCTCTCGCCGCGACTCAGGGGCGAGCGTCGTGGCCTCGGAGAGGACAATGGGCGCCCCGTCATCGTCGTGGAAGCGGCTCCTCTTGAAGCGGTTCATCCGCGCACGCAGGGCGGCCCCGGCCGACTCGGCGCTCAGTCCCAGCGGGCAGGCCATGCCCGCGGCGGCGACGTACAGAGGCGTGGCGCTCATGACGGCCCTCCCGGCCGCCGCGTGCGCTGCCTCCAGGAAACCAGTGCCCCCAGTCCTCGGAAGTAGGGCTTGCCGCGCAGGTATCTCACCGGCCCCTCCTTCACGCTGGGGCGTGGCAGGCCCACCAGCACCTCGCGAAGTTGGGAGAGCTTCTTTCCCAGCGGCACGGAGGCCCGCCACGTCACCACCACTTCGCGGGCATCCGCGTCGAGCAGCACCGTGTCCAGGCGCGCCTCCGCGCGGACGTCGGACTCGCGGAAGCGGAAGGCCACAGGCACCTGGCGGCGCGGCAGCGTCACCGTCCAGGGGCCGGATTCGGCCATGCCCAGGCACCGGAACACCTCACCCCCGCGCAAGGCTGGCAGTTGCTGGTCCTCGGGCGCGCACTGGAAGTAGCGCGGGTTGAAGTCCCGGGGAAGGAAGGGGTAGTCCTCCGCCAGCCAGCGCTCGTCGTACGTGCCGGCGTGGGCCAGGCGCGGCTGCCAGCCACGGCTCACGGGCCCCAGGCCCACCGGCACCGTCTTCCCCTCCCACCTGTCGAGGACGTGCCGGGGGTGCTCCAGGTTGGGCAGCGGCGTCCCCACCGCATCCGCGGCGCGCGGGTTCTGACGGAAGCCTCTGCCCACTGGGTTGCGCAACTCCGCGCCGTGGTGCTTCGGCTCCGGGTGGGAGGTGTCCACTCCACCGAAGGCGAGCTCATAGCGAAGGGGCATGCGGACGAAGGGCTTGGGCGGCGTTGGCTTCACGCCCGTCAACCCCTTTTCCCAGTAGCGGTCCCCCATGACGCGGAGGTCCTTGTGCCGGCCCGGCATCTCCACGCGCACCAACATCGCCTCCGTCGCGCGCCCGTGCGGTGCGACGGCATGGCCCTGCACGAGGAGGTCCACCAGGGGCTTCGTCAACGCGAAGTCATTCTCCCAGAGGAGGCTCGTCGTTTCGGGGGCCCCATGGTGCTCGTCCGAGTACGCCAGTGGACGTTGCACTTCCGCCAGTTGGGGCTCGCCGCGGCCGTCCATGAGGAAGGTGCCCTTGACGGCGACGACGCACTGCTCGCGCGCCTGGGCGTCCGTCGCCACGGTGAGGCCCGCGGACATGCCCGTGCTGTTCTCGCTGATTTGCATGGCGACTCCTCGCGTCAGCGCAGCGTGCGCTCCAGGGGGAAGAGTCTCAGTTGCTCGCAGGCCACGCGGGCCTGGGCCAGCGCCGCCCTCTGGCGCGGGGAGAAGGCCCGGGTGGGAATGCGGTGCTGGCCCTTGCCGCGAATGGCCAACTCCCGCGCCAGCACGTGCCGGCGCCGCATGGGGCCGTGCGTGAGGGCCTCCAGTAATACGGGGCCTTCGAGAAGCTGGCCGTTCAGATAGCGTCGCTCGGCGTGGAAGCGAGGCCGAGCCTCCTTCCACCAGTACCTCACCGCGCCAATGCACGGCCAGGGCAGGTCATCCTCGGGTTTGGGCACCAGGTCGGCGTCCAGGTCCTCCTGGAGTTCGGGTGGCAGGGGCGCTCCTTCGGGCCTCTCGCCGGGAGGGAGGGCATGGAGGCCCTCCAACTGCAGGCCCGTCATGGCCGAGAAGGCTTCCCCCGCCAGCCGTGCCACCAGGGGGTCCTCCAGCAGCGCGAGGCAGGCCTCCATGGCCCCGAGGCGCCCGCTGAAGCCCAGGGCCCAGAGGACATGCGGGCGCATGTCCCGCCCTTCCAACATGTCCACCAGCAGGGCCGTGTCGGCGTCGGTGCCGAAGAGGGCGAGCAGCACCATGGCTTGGTGCGAGTGGGCATTGCACGCGCGCACCGCCTGGCGGCAGGCCTCCCAGGCCATGCGCGCGCCCGAAGCGAGGCCGGCCTCCATCGCCGCGGCGCGAATCCCCGGGTGCTCGGACTCGAGGAGTCGAGGGAGGAGGTGGCGCACCGTGTCCTCGCGAAGAGGCGAGCTGGCGCGTAACGCCGCCATTCGCGCCTGCGGCTCATCGTGGAGGAAGTACTCCGCAAGCAAATCAGGAGGCGCTTCGTACCGGAAGGCCAGCGCCTCCAAGAGGTGGGCCCGCAGGGAGACGTCCTCCCGCTTCAGCAGCGGGAGCAGGTGCTCACCCAGGTTGGGGGCGGCGCTCAACTCCACCGCGCGTCGGACCGCCGCCCTCGCCTCGGGCGCGCCACCAGCCATGAAGTCGAGGAGGGCCTGGACGTGTCCCTGGCCCAGCAGCACATACGCGGCAGCGGTGATTCGCGTTGCTTCTCCGGAGTCCAGTGCGGGCCAGAGCAAGGACTCGGCGGCCTCCGCGCCGCCCAGCACCAGTCCATGCAGGTGCGCCGCCAACTGCGCTTCCTGGCTCGCCACGTCCAAGAGGGTGAAGTCCGGGGCTTCCAGGGCCCGCTCCCATTGCAGCCACCGGAAGGCCGCCTCGTCCAGGTGCTCCTCCAGCACGTCCTCCAGCACCATGGCATGCCCCCTAATTGATTTGGATGGAGCCGCCCTGGAGACGGACGACGCCCTCGGCGCACGTCTCCACGCAGGTCCCCTCCAGCAGGATTCGCCCGCTGCGCAGGAGCGTCAGGCGCGCCTTGCCACACCGCAGGACGAGGCGCTCCCTGCCTTGGATGACCTGGATGTCTGCCTCATCGTCGCTCGGGCGGTGGCCCGCTGCAGGATGGCTTTCTGCTTCGGCCTGGCCCCCTCGGGCGTCCGGCACACCCGGCGTGTGGACCTGAACCGCCATGCCCTTGATGCGCACGGCGCCCTCCGCCGAGGTCTCGACGGACGTTCCCTGCAGGGAGACCTTCCCGTTGCGCAGCAGGGTGACGGCAGCGTCCCCGCAGCGCAGCACGAGCCCGTCCCGGCCTTGAATGACGTGAGCGGGCGACTCGGCGGTCTCAATCCGCGCGCCCGGAATCGCATCCAGGCGTGAGGCCCGCGGCGCAACGGGCAGCAGCGCCATGATGATGGGGAGCCGCGGGTCTCCCTCCTCGAAGCGGATCTCCACTGGTTGCCGTGACTCGACGGCAGCCTTGATTCCCTCTGCGTCCATCCGCACGGCCTTGCGTGCTACGCGAGGGCCCACCGGATTGCCGTCGAAGTCCACCACCGGCCGACCTTCGCCGTCCGTCCCAATGATGTGCCCCTGGCGGCTCTCCCAAAGAGGTTCCAACGCCACCTCGTGGGAGGTGACGTGCAAAGGCAACAGGCGACTCATGAAGACTCCCCCCACTTCGAAACGCAACTCCATGGCGCTGGATGGACAGCGTGAATAGGTAAGGCTTTCCGACCCTCATGGAGGCTGGACGCCCCCGTGGCGCGCAGCGATTCAAACCGGCTTGCTTTCTCCAATGCAACTCTACCGGTCCGGGCTGACTCGCAGTGCATGCGGGGTGCTCGGTGTGAAGTGCCCTACCCAAAGTTTAATTGCCCCCGTCAAATCGGACAGCTCGGAGGTAAAGCTGCAGCGGGTGTGTCATGGGTCGGGGGCCTGACCGAGGCTGCGCCCCACGGACGTGACGGTTCGTGCTGTGAGGCGCGGTCACCCGCCCGAAGCATTTCGCTTCGGAGGGGGCATTCTCGCTGGGCTCAGGTGTGTGTGGGGGGGGGGCGTGCCGCCAGCGAGGCGAAAGACTCGGTGGAGTGAGAGTAGGTATCCGGCCTCCGAGCCCCGTCCACGCAGGGGCCACACGGTGCGCCGGTTGGCGCTGTTGAGCACCCGTGCCAGGACGGCGCGCGCGGGCTCCTGGATGACGGCATCCACGGTCATGGGGGGGCTCCAAATGGAGTCCAGGCGTGCTCCCCGGTTCGACGCGTGTCCCGCTCTGCCGGATGACATCGGCGCAGAGGGCCCGGAGGACCTCTCCCAGGGAGCGCTCCTGACGAGGACGCTACGCCTCGTCGTCCATGTCTTCGAGTTGGCCTTGTGCAAGCTCCCGGTAGTACGGCACGACTTCGACGGCCAACACGTCACGCATGAGCTTCCGCGCGCTGTCGTAATCGCCAACACGCTGGTGCTGCCACATCACATGCAGCGCATCCGTGAGCCTGTTCGAGCCCTCCGTGATGCGGCGTGTGGCCTCATGCATCAGCGCCAAGACGCCCTCATCCGTGGCCAACGCAGCGTCAGCATCGCGGATGGCGACCTCTTGCGCGGTCTTCAGCAGCAGTGAGCGCACTTCCTCTGTGAGCACGAGAGGCTCGCCGTTCCGCAACACGCGGTGGGAAAGGGCACGGAGCGAATTCCATTGAGGGCGCTCGGTCATGAGGTCATCACCTCTTCTTCCGCTTGGGGCCGCACACTTCAATAGGCCAGTCCTGCTGGCCTTCACACATGCGAAGGCAGTCGTAGCAGGGCCCGGCAAACAGCCCCTCCTTGCAGTCGCCGTAGTTTCGAATGCAGCGGCGCCTCCACTCGGGAAGGTCCGCATTGTGAGAGTCGTCCTGTGCTGTCACCCACGACACGTTGGACCCGCGTTTGGAGTGCCGTGTGCGAGGACACGGGCGGTGCATGGAATGACGACCGCCCGGCGGCCTCGCTCACGGAAACATCACGTTACCCAGAATGACGGAGCGCTTGTCGCCCTCCGCCCAGACCGTCAGCGTGTAGGGGCCCGGGCTCATGGTGTCCGTGGCCTCCGCCTCCACGATGAATTGGCCTGGTATGCCCGCGGCGGTGGGCGCCTCCTGCCACACACGGAGCACGCGGAGCGCGGCCCCCTCGCGGGGAACCAAGGTTGCGCCCCGGGCCTCCCATGGCGCGCCCCCCCGCAGTTCCTCACACTCGACGGCCACCGCCACCCGGGCAGCGGCACGGTAGGTCGTCGCGGTCCTGACCTTGAGCGTGTTGCGCGGATGGCGCAGGAGGTGTTCATCATTCCAACGCGCCCGCACGCCATTCTTGTCCAGATGCCTGATGGCCAGCATGCCGGTGAGGCCATCTGGCAGGCTCCGGGCAGCCTCCATTCGTACCAGTTCTTCTCGCAGGCGGCGCACCTCCCCCTCCTTCTCCAGCAACTCGGCGTGGAGTGAGTCCGCGCTTCGGGCGTGTCGGTGGATTTCCACCTGACGGTCGGCCAGGGTGGGGTGGGGCACCAACCGGAAGGTCGCGCTCGCGGGCGCGGCGCCATCCGCGAAGTGGACGGTCAGCCGCAGCGCCTCGCTGTCCTCCACGCTCGCGGAGGGCATCAGCGTCAGGGTGTCACCCGCCAACCGCACGCGGGTGAAGCGCTGCTCGTTCTCCAACTCCGCGCGGGCCACGGGCGTGTCGAAGAGCAGCAGCGTGCCCACTCCTGGGCTGATGCGCACTTCCAGGGGCTGCGCGGCGAACCGAGGGGCTTGGAGGCCCACCGTGAGGCGCCGCGCTGCCGGTGCCCATGGGGCGGCAGTGGACAGCGGGGGCGCGGCGGTTTGGGTCGTGAGGAGTGAGTGAACGAGCAGGACCGCCGCGGAGGCATTCATCACGGGAGACCCCAGGTGTTGGAACGCGGGGTCACTCGAAGCGCCTCACCAGCCTCAATCCGCTGGCGGAGCGGATGATGGGCTCCGCGGGGAAATGGTTTCCCGCCACGCGAGGGTGGCCGCGCAGGTCGTCGCCCGGATAGAGCAGCTCGATGCACACGGGGAAGCGCTCGCCATTCATCTCTGCCTCCGTGAAGCGGCCGTAGACCCGCTCACTCACGATGAGTCGTCCGCTCAGGGTCGCACCCGCCAGGGGATAGGGTGTGGCCCCGACGCGGAGTCGGACCCATCCCTCGCGCACGGTGACGTTCTTCGGCTCCCCACGGGCGAAGTGCACGCTGCCCAGCTCACCGATGCGGAGACCTCGCGCCTCCATGGCTTGCACCGCGCCCTCCGGGCACGGCTCGGAGGGGGGCGCGGGGCGCACCTCGGGCCCACTCTGGCAGGCCAACGCGGTGCATGTGGCGGCCGTGATGGCGGCGCGCCGGGCCAGCGAGCCCACCGAGCGTGATGGCTGTGACGGGGGCGGAGAGGAGGGAGCGAGGTCTGGCTTCTTCACGGGTGAGGCTTCCTTCGGGGCGCGCGCCATGGGAGCGGCAGCGGTCGCGGGGAGATGGGCCGCCGATGTGGGCGGGGCCGCGGCTCGGACAGCTTCCGGTGAGGCATGGGTTGACGCCATTTCTGGGCGCTCCCTGCCCACTGGCCGCGCGCCTTCGCGTCGCGTGAGCGCCCATGCGAGCGTCAGCGCGGTCAGGAGGCCCACTGTCAGCGCCAGCGCGGCGGGCCTCCAGCCGCGAGGGGTTCTCAGCGAAATCCGCGCGCCCCCCGGACGTGGCGCCACCTCCTCCCGTGCGTCCCCTGGACTCGCGCGGCCACCCCCGGCGGAGGGCCGGGCGCGCCCCGGTCGTCTGCCACGCCTGGGCGGAGACAAGGCGGGCTCACCCTGGTGCAGCCAGGCCTCCAGCCCACCCTGGGGCGGAGGCGGCACGGCGGGCGCGGGCGCCTCCTCCCACGACGCGCACAGCGGCCTGTCCCACTCGCCGTCCGCGGCGGCCAGCGCCAGCTCCAGGGCCTCGGCCAGGGCGGCGGCGCTGGGGAAGCGCGCCGTGGGCTGCTTCTCCAGCAGCCGCGAGCACACCGCGTCCAGCGCGTCCGGCACCCTCGGGTTCACGGCGCGAGGCGCTTCAGGAGGCTGGGAGATGACGTGCTCCACCTCCGAGGGAGTCCCGGGGGCGGGGAAGGGGGCGTGGCCCGTCAGCACCCAGTAGAGGACCACGCCCAGCGCGTACAGGTCATCCGCGGCGGTGGGCGCGTAGTGCGCCCCCTCCACGTCCGCGTGTGATTTGCGGAAGGCCAGCGCCTCCGGGCTGCGGTACTGCGGCGTGCCGGGCGGGAGCACCCCCCAGGTGAGGCGGGGCGCGCCGGGGTAGGAGCCCACGCCGAAGTCCACGAGCACGGGCGCCCCGGTGGCGTCGCGCACCATGATGTTGGACTCCTTGAGGTCCCGGTGGAGGACGCCCGCCGCGTGCGCCGCCGCGAGCCCCCGGGCCAGCCCCAGCGCCAGCGCCGCCGCCTGCCGAGGACTGGGGTTCTCCTCGTCCACCCACTGGTTCAGGGGCCGCCCCTCCACCAGCTCCATGGCCAGGTAGAACCACTCGGGGGCGGTGTCCCGCCACAGGCCGCACGCGTGGAAGCGCACGACGTTGGGGTGGTCCAGCCGCCGGAGGATGTCGACCTCCCGGTGGGCCCAGCCGCCCAGCGCGGCGAGCGACTGGAGCTTCAACGCGAAGCGCGCGTCGCCCCGCCGGGCCCGGAAGACGGCGCCGCAGCCTCCCATCCCAAGCAAGGCCTCCACGACGAAGCCACCCACCTGGGTGCCGATGGCCACGTCCCCTCGAAGGCGCCGGGCCATCATGGGCCTCCTCCCGGGCATCCGCTCCGGTGCGCGTCCCTCCTGACAGGGGCCTCGCCTCCCGGGCGCATGGGGGCTGTCTCTCGATGAGCTGCGCGCGGCGGCATGGGCGGAGGCGCGAGTTTATCTCCTCAAGAACTTCCCAGGTAGAGCCTTGTCTTCCCGCCGGGTGCGCTAGCTTCCCCTCACATGGACGAGCAACTGGGCATGATGGTGGGCAAGGCGGCGCGCGAGGCGCGGGCACGTCTGGGATTGACCCAGGTGGAGGTGGCGGCCATGGTGGACATGCACCCCATGGTCTACAGCCGCGTGGAGCGGGGGAAGATGGTGCCCAGCGCGGGCATGCTGCGCCGCCTCAGCATGGTCCTCCGCGTCTCCACGGATGAGCTGTTGGGGCTGGCCCGGCCCGGCAAGGAGGCGCGGCGCGACCTGGAGAAGGAGCCGCCGCTGCTCCGCCGGCTGGTGACGCTGGCGCGCGAGCTGGACGAGCCGCAACTGGAGGCGCTCATCACGATGGCCCGCGCGCTGGGCAGATAGGAGGCGTCAGGGCTCGGTCGTCTCACCGAAGCGGGCCGCTCCGAGCTCATGCGCCTCCAGCTTCGAGGAGAAGAACCGCTCGTCACCGGGCTCCGCCTCGTCGCGGTGCTGGCTGGCGTCGGTGATGAGGCGCGCGAGCTCCTCGGCGGCTTCCTTTCGGCCATAGGGGCGGCCGCCAATGGACTCCTGGGCCTGGACGAGGCACTCCCGCAGCGCGTCGCGCATGTCCTCCGCCGTGGCGTAGCGCTCAGCGGCGGGTTTGCGGAGGGCCTTCCCCAGCACGGCCCGGAACCCCTCGGGCAGCCCGCTGGTTGCCTCCTCCACGTCGTCTGGCGTGAAGGCGTCCATCAGCATCATCAGGTGTGTGAGCGGCAGCGAGGGTTCCTCCTCCACGGGGGCCCGGTGCCGCGAGGGAGGCGGCTTTGCCGGCGTCTCCAGGGCGTCATGGAAGAGGTGGCGCCCGGTGGCCAGCTCAAGCAGGACGAGCCCCAGTGAGAAGAGGTCCGCCGCGGGCGTGAGGGGCAGGCAGCTCAGGTACTCCGGAGAAGTGTAGGCGGCATCTCCCTTGCGCAGGCCACCCCGGGTCTCCTCGCGCCCGGCCAGATGGGTATAGGCCGCGCCGAAGTGCGTCAGCTTCACCTCCCCACCCAACCCCACGCTCACGTTGCGTGGGCTCACGTCCCGGTGCACCAGCCCCAGCCGCGCCCCCTGGTCATCCTCCAGTCTGTGCGCGTAGGCCAATGCGTCGGCGACCTCCGCCCCTACGTACAGGGCGAAGGCGGTGGAGACCGGCTGGCGCCGCAGGGCCATCAAGCTCAGCACGGCATCCAGGGTGGGGCCGTCCACGTACTCCATGATGACGTAGGGTTTGCCTGACTGGACGGTGAACAGGTGGACCCTGGCGATGGCCGCGTGGTTCAGCCGGTAGGCCAGTTGGACCTCCTCGACCAGCCGCTGTCTGCGCTCGAACGTGGCGGGCGAGCGCACGCGCCGGATGAGGACGGGGCCGCTCAGGCCGTGGCGCTCCTGCCGCTCGGCCAGCATGAGGACCTCGCCGTTGGGGCGGGTGTCCAGGGTGCGGACATAGACGTACCGCGTGTCCGCGACCTGGAAGAGGGTCGGCCGTCGCTCGGGATGCGCGCGTGCCCGCTCCTCCTCGGTAATCAGGTGCGAGCGGAGCTGCGAGGGGTGGGTGGGCACGGAGACTCCCGATTGAGGGTGTAAACCTCCGCAGTTTACATGGCGATGGGCGTCAGGTGAAGAGGCGCCTCTTCACCTCGCCGGTCGCACGCGCCTCACCCACCCGCTGGAAACGATGTCCTCAGCTCCGGCGGCGGCGCGGCAGGGCCACGGGTGATGCGGCCACCAGGAGCGCCCACAGCGGCGCGCTGCCCGCGGCGGCGCAGCCTCCGCCTTCGTCGTCGCCCTCATCCGGGCCCGCGTCGGGCGTGCCCTGGCCCACCTTCACGCTCAGCTTCGTGGTGGCGGCGCGGTCTCCGTCGGTGTGGAAGTCCGCGTTGGCGGAGTTGCCGGCGCCGAAGAGGGTGAGGGTGACGTCCGTCGCGGGCGCGACGAGGCTGAAGTTGAAGCGCAGCTCGTTGTCCGTGAAGGGCTGGGGCTGGGTGTGGGTCAGCTCCACGCCCAGCTTCTTCGTGTTCGCGCCGGGCTGGAGGGTGGCCGCCGCGCTGTCCACGGCGATGCCCACGCCGCCCGTCCTGGCCGGGCCGCCTCGGATGATGAAGGTGTACTGGCCGGTGGCGCCCGGCGCGAGCGTGGCGGGCCCTTCAATGGCGACGGTGGGCAGTTCCCCACCCTGGTGGCAGGTGCTGCACGTGGGGCCATCCTTGCCCGTCTGCCCGGTGACACCCGTGCTGGTGGCGAAGGCAGGCAGGGACCACAGCGAAGACACGACGACGACGCCCGCGATGCGGAACGGAAGACGCATGGACACTCCAGGAGAGGGTGGAATAGAGGGTGCGGCGACAGGGGCTCCGCGGCGTGCGCGGAGCCCCGGGGACTTCCGTGGGCGGCGGGGACTAGCGGAGCTGGACCAGCGAGAAGGACAGGCCCCGCGTCGTCAGCGTGGACCGGCCGTGGTCACCCAGCACGTGCAGCGTCGTGGTCGCGGAGCCCGCGCCGAACTCCGTGTAGAGCGTCTGGCTCTCGGTGTGGAAGAGGAAGCTGCTGCCCGAGGTGGCCGGGAACTGGGTGGCGTGCGTCGCCGCCAGCGTGGACAGGTCGAGCTGCCACCACTGCCAGCCCGCGCCGCTCGCGACGCCGCGGGGGTGCGTGCCCTCCAGCACCGGGGCGACGCCCTCATCCAGCACGCGCAGGTACGCCGTGCCCGACGGGCCGGGGACGAGCGAGCCCGCGGTGCCGCCGCCCGCGAGCGCCGACAGGGGGCGGTAGAAGTCCGCGTCGAACGTGCGCGTCCGCGGGTCGAAGCGGAGCAGGCACGGCTCCGGCACCTCGTCGCCCTGCGTCCGGCGCACGGCCGCGCCATAGGCCTCCGTCGCGAGGTACACCTTGCCGTCGGGGCCGAGCACCGGGTCATGCGTGTAGCCGCAGCGCGGGTCCGTGGCGATGGTCGCCGTGTCCGTCGCCGTGTCCACGCTGACCACGCCCGCCTGCTGGGTGATGCCCACGCCCACCGCGGGGCGCCAGCCCACCGGGACGATGAGCTGCCCGTCGTGCGAGAGCACCGAGCCCGAGAAGGCCATCTCCGTGCCCTCGATTTCCAGCTCACCCAGCGGGATGCTGCCGGTGACGCTCATTGCCGTGGGGTTCCAGATGACGACCTGCGCGGTGATGCCGTCGAAGAAGTACGCCTTCGTGTCCGACACGAACTGGAAGTTCGCCTGGTACTCGCCCAGCGACATGACCCCCAGGCTGGCGAAGCTCACCGTGCCCGTCTGCTCCAGGCCGCCCGCCTCGGTGAGCGAGTAGCGCGTCACGGTGGGGCTGTCGTCCGACACCACGTAGACGTGGCCCGACTTGCGGACGCCCACGCCCAGCGCGCGGCCCGTCACGGGGATGGCGCCGTCCAGCGACAGCTCCGCGCTCCGCTCCGCGTCCCGCGTCACCACCACGTAGCTCACCGCCGGGTCGGCGTTCAGGTCCTGCGTGGTGATGGCATACAGCGACCCGGTGGAGTCATCGCCCGAGTCGTCACAGCCTCCCAGCAGGGACAGCGCGAGCGCCGCGGCGGAGAGTCGCGAGGACGAACGGTTGAACAAACGCTTCATGAAGACGGCCTTCCTGAATGTGGAGTGGGGCGCCGTTTCACCGGGAGCGGACCTGTGGGGTCATGGTGAAAACGATACGCATTCTCAATTTCAGGAGCTGTTTAGGCGGAATTCGTGAAAAGTCAAGAATCAGACGTGAGGGCCCGTTCGCGGCAGCACGACGGTGAAGGTGGCGCCCTGGCCCGGGGTGCTGGCCACGCTGATGCGGCCGCCCAGGGCCTCCACGAGCTGGCGGGTGATGAAGAGCCCCAGGCCCAGCCCGCCGTAGTGGCGGCTGGAGACGGCGCGCTCGAAGCGGCCGAAGATGCGCTGCGCGTCCTCGGGGGGAAGGCCGATGCCGCGGTCCTTCACCTCCAGGGTGGCGTGCGTGGCGTCCCCGCGCAGGCGCACGTCGACGGGGGCGCCCTGGCCGTACTTGAACGCGTTGGACAGCAGGTTGGTGAGCACCTGCTCCAGCCGCATCCTGTCCCACCGGCCCACCACGGGGCCGGGCGAGTCCACCGCCAACCCGGCGCCCGCTGCCTGGGCTTCCGTCTCGAAGCGGCGGACGCACTCGCGCACCAGCTCGTCCAGGTCCACGGGCTCCAGGTCCAGCTCCAGCCGTCCGCGCGCCAGCCGGGACACATCCAGCAGGCTGTCCACCAGGTTCGCCAGGCGCGAGGTCTGCCGCTCACTCGATTGCACCCGCTGCGCCAGCTTCTCCAGGTCCGGCGGGGCCTCGGCGCGAAGCTGGCGGTACAGCAACTGGAGCTGGAGCTTGAGGTTGGTGAGCGGCGTGCGCAGCTCGTGCGCGGCGATGCTGAGGAAGTCGTCGCGCACCTGGACCGCGGCCCGGGCTTCTCCCGTCAGCCGCCGTTGCTCCTCGTTGGCGGCCTCGGCGGCGGCCCGGGCGCGGACCTGGGAGCGGGTGATGAGGAACAGCAGCAGCGTCACCAGCAGCCCGGCGCCCAATACGGTGCCGAGCTGCCCGGTGGCGCTGGTGGCGGCGAAGGCCTGGCGCGCGGTGAAGCGCAGCGTCCAGCGCTGGCCGGCCACTCCCAGGTGAACGTCCTGTTGGAAGGCGGGGTCGCGAATCGACGCGGGCGGGACGGACGCGAAGAGGAGCGCGTCGTCGCGGACCTCCGTGCCGTCGTACACCGCCAGCTCGATGGTCTCCGGGTAGCCCGTGAAGTGCAGCTCGTCCGTCAGGTCCTCCATGGTGATGGGGAGGTAGACGAAGCCGCGCAGGTGTTCGGTGGGGGCCCCGTCGGGCAGGGTGTCCCTCGGGCGGCTGTAGACGGGGACGAAGAGGACGAAGCCCACGCGGCCCTGGGCGTCCTCCCACTCCGGGATGAGCCGCACCCTGCGGGTGGCGGCCATCTGCCCCGTGTCCAGGGCGCGCAGCATGGCGGCCCGGCGGCTGGGCTCGGTGAGCATGTCGAAGCCCAGGCCCCGCTGGGTGCGCGTGTCCAGGGGGTTCATCATGACGATGGCGGTGTAGGCCTCGCGCGGGCCCGGGGGCCACACCGTGTGGCCCGGCACCCGCCTGTCGCGGACCTCCTCGTCGTACTGGGCCAGGTCCTCCGGCCGCAGCCACCGCGCGAAGCCGATGCCCTGCAGCCCCGGGAAGTCGCGGTTCAGCTCCAGGCTCTCCATGTAGGCGTCGAACTCCTCCCGGTCCACGTAGTGGCTGCCGGTGAACAGCCCCAGCACCCCCAGGAGCAGCGCCTGGTTCAGCTCCAGGCGCTGCTGGAGGGCCAGCACTCCGTCATGGACCGCGCCGTCGAAGCGGCGCAGGCGGCGCTCGTCGAGGCTCTGCCGGACATAGACGGCCGACACGGCGGTGATGAGCAGCCCCACCAGGACCGAACAGTAGGCGGCGGCGTTGCGCCGCGGGTGGGCGGAGAGGTGCGGTGGCACGGTGGCGCGGGAAGGCTGGAATGGTGTTCGCCTGGGTGCCAGTGCCGGGCGGTGCGCTTGTAACGTCCTGGCCGGTTCGCGCGTTCGCCAGCGGAAGGAGCGGGTGGAATTTCGTTCACCCGGGTACCGCGGGCCCCCGGCATCCGGTAGGCCACCGCGGCGAACGAGGGAGGCAGCGTGCGTCACGTCATCGTCGTGGGAGCCGGACCGGGAGGCCTGTCAGCCGCCATCAACCTGGCGGGGCAGGGCTTCCAGGTCACCGTGGTGGAGAAGGACGCGGTGCCCGGGGGCCGGATGAAGGGGCTGACGCTGGGGGCGGCGGGCGAGTACGCGGTGGACACCGGGCCCTCCATCCTCCAGTTGCCGGGCGTGCTGGAGCAGATATTCCGGCGGGCGGGGCGGCGGCTGGAGGACTACGTGAAGCTGCTCCCGCTGGACGTCAACACGCGGGTGCACTTCTGGGACGGGACGCACCTGGACACCACGCGCCACCTGGACCGGATGGAGGCGGAGCTGGCGAAGTTCGGCCCGCGGCAGGCGTCCGCGCTGCGCCAGTGGATGGCGGACGGGCGGGAGAAGTACGGCATCGCCTACGAGAAGTTCATCTGCACCTCCGCGGACAACCTGGGCTACTACGCGCCGTGGCGGCTGGCGCCCACGCTGCGCTTCAAGCCGTGGCAGACGCTGTACCGGCAGTTGGACGGCTTCTTCCACGACGACCGGGTGACGTACGCCCTGGCGTACCCGTCCAAGTACCTGGGCCTGCACCCCACGACGTGCTCGTCGGTGTTCAGCGTGATTCCCTTCCTGGAGCTGGCCTTCGGCGTGTGGCACGTGGAGGGCGGCTTCCGGGCGCTGGCTCGCGGCATGATGCGCTGCGCGGAGGACTTGGGCGCCACCTTCCGCCTGGGCACGCCGGTGGAGAAGGTGCGCGTGGACGCGGGCCGCGCGGTGGGCGTGAAGCTCGCGGGCGGCGAGGTGCTGGAGGCGGACGCGGTGGTGGTGAACGCCGACCTGGCCTACGCCGCGCGGTCGTTGATTCCGGCGGAGGCGCGGGAGGGCTCGCGGCTGACGGACGCGGCGCTGGAGAAGGCGAAGTATTCGTGCAGCACCTTCATGGCGTACTACGGCCTGGACACGGTGTACGCGGACCTGCCGCACCACCTCATCTACCTGTCGGAGTCCGCGCGGCGCACGGACCGGGACGCGCTGGAGGACCGGCACGTGGACGTGGAGGACCCGCCCTTCTACGTGTGCAACCCGGGGGTGACGGACCCGTCCGGCGCGCCAGCGGGCCACTCGACGTTGTACGTGCTGGTGCCCACGCCGAACACGGGGCGCCCGGTGGACTGGGCGAAGACGGAGCAGGCGCTGCGCGAGCGCATCCCCGCGATGCTGGAGAAGGTGGGGTTGAAGGGCGTGCGCGAGCACCTCCGCGAGGAGCGCTACTTCACCGCGGAGACGTGGCGGGACGACTTCAACGTGTTCCGGGGCGCGGTGTTCAACCTGTCGCACACGTGGCTGCAGTTGGGGCCGCTGCGGCCGAAGGTGAAGAACCGCGACATCGAGGGGCTCTACTTCGTGGGCGGCGGCACGCATCCGGGGAGCGGCCTGCTGACCATCATGGAGAGCGCGAACATCGCCGCGGACTACCTGACGCGCGAGGCGGGCAAGGGGCCGCTGCCGGGCTGGCCGTATGTGCCGCCGCTGGAGCCGGAAGCCGCGCCCCAGGCTCGCGCGGGCTGAGCGGCCAGCGCGCCGGGCGAGCGGGCGGGGAAGGGCCGCCCGTATACGCCGGGCATGGTGGATGCGAAGCTGGCAACTGTTCCTCCAGGACGGGAGTCGCGCGGCATGCCCTTCTTCATCCCATTCGCGGTGGGTGGCCTGGTGCTGACGGCGCTGGGGCTGGGGGTGCGGAAGGTGCTGTCGGAGCCCCGCGCCGAAACGCCCGAGGACGCCCGCCTGGGCGAGGCGCGTGCGCGGCACCGCGTGGCCGTGGCCGCGCTCCGGGCGGACCGGCTCCAGGTGCGTGACGGCGTGGCCGCCTACGGCGCGCTCCAGGCGCGGGTGCACGCGGAGGTGCTGGTGCCCTTCGGGGCGCTGCTGGAGCGGCTGGAGCGCTGGGGGCACGCGCGGGACGCCGAGCTGCTCGACGCCGAGTCCCTGGACGCGCTGCGAGCGCTCCTCCAGGAGTCTCCCTCCCTCGCGGCGAGGCGGGAGTGGCCCCTGCTGGGCGCGGGCGTCGCCGTGCCCGCCGAGCTGGAGCCCGCGCTGGCGTGGCTGGACCGGGGCTGGCTGGACGAGGACGCGCCGCCGGTGGTGCTGGACGGGACGCCGCTCTACGAGACGGCCTCGGCGCGCTTCATCCTGGCCGGGTGTGCTCCGGAAGAAGGCGCGCGGGCGCTCGACGAGGCCTCCGCGCTCCTGGGACGGACAACACGCTTCCTGGGCGCGCTGCGCACGCGGCTGACGGCGCTGGAGCAGCGGGTGGCGGGGCTGCACGGGCGGGCCTCGGCGCAGCTCGCCTACCTGGACGCGGCCAGCTTCGAGGGGGGCGCCGAGGAGCCTCGGGAGCGGCTGGGCCGGCTGGCGGTGCTGGTGGGGCGGCTCGCCGTGCTGCTGCGCGCGCCGGTGCTGAGCCCCGAAGGGCGGCTGGCGCCGCTGCTCCCCTCGGGTGGGGAGGACGACGCGCCGGTTGACGGCTGAGGCGGTGGTGGCGCCGCCGCGTCAGACGTAGCGTTCAGCCAACTGCGACACCTGCCCCGTCGCGTGGCTCACGGCCGAGGCCGCCTGCTGCGTGGTGTCCAGGTGCCGCAGCGTGTCCGTCGTCAGCTCGTCCAGCTCGCGCACCGCCGCGAAGAGCTGGTCCACGCCCGCGTGCTGCTGCGACACGGCCTCCGTAATCTGCCGCACCGCCGCCGCGGACTCCTTGGACAGGCCGGCCAGCTCGCGCAGCCGCTCGCCGCTGTGGCGCAGCGGCTCCAGCGCCTCGGCCACGCCCTCCGCGCCCTGGTCCGACATCGCCGTGGCCTGCTGGGTGGCGGTGGCCATGCCCTCCAGCAGCCCGCGCACCTGGTTGGTGGCCCGGATGGACTGGTCCGCCAAATCGCGCATCTGCCGCGCCACCACGCCAAAGCCCTTGCCGTGCTCGCCCGCGCGCGTGGCTTCAATCGCCGCGTTGATGGCCAGCATGTGGGACTGGTCCGCCAGCGACTTCACCACCTCCGACACGCGGCCCACCTCGCGGGCGCGCTGCTCCAGGTCCAGCATCTGCTCGTGCAGCCCGGTCGCGATGTCGTGGATGACGGTGAGGCCCTTCTCCGTGCCGGCCAGCGACTCCTCGCCCAGCTTGCCCACGGCGGCGGCGCGCTCGGCCACCTGGAGGATGCTGGTGGCGCGCGAGTGCGTGACGTGGGACGCCTGCTGGATTTCCTGCGCGGTGGCGCGCGCCTGGTGCAGCGCCGCGGCCTGTCGCGACAGCGTCTGGTTCTGCTGGGAGCTGGCCAGGGACAGCCGGTTGCCCGCCTCGGCCAGGTCCCCCGCGGAGGCGCGCAGCGAGCGCGGCATCTCCTGGAGCCGCTGATAGAGCTGCCACGTGGAGGCCGCCAGGTCGCCCACCTCGTCGGTGGACACCCACTGCGGCGGCGCGGCGCGGCCCTCCACCAGGGCCTCCAGGGACGCGCCCACCGCGCGCGAGCCCCGCGCCAGCCGGCGGGCCGCCCAGGCCGCGGTGAGGATGGAGCCCAGCGCGGCATACCCGCCGAGCACCACCACCGGCCGCACCAGCTCCGCCTCCAGGGGCCCCACCGTGGCCCGCACGCGCTCGGCCGCCGCGGTGTCGCCCTGCGCCGCCAGGTCCTCCGCCAGCGCGCCCATGCCGCGCTCCAGGCGCAGGTGCAGCGTGACGATGCTGGCCAGACAGGTGATGAGCAGCGCCGAGACGACCATCGCCGGCAGCAGCCAGAGCTGACGCGGCGCGAAGCCCTCACCCGCGGGCTTCGTGCTGGGCGCGCGTTGGTAGGCGTCCAGCACCGTGGGCTGCATCACCCGCTCGAAAAGCATGTACGCCAGCGGGCTGCTGAAGAGCCCCGCGCTCACCGCCACCGCCACGCCCACCATCACCACCGACGCCGGCCGGTCCAACAGCAGCACCGCGCCGCCGTTGAAGAGGATGCCGCCCAGCGTCCACGACACCATCATCTCCACGAAGGCGATGGCGGAGGGGATGCGAATCAGCCGCTCCACCCGCTGCGTCCCCTGCGAGGCCATGGCGCGCTTCATCAGCCACGGCATCACGACCAGCGGCTGCACCACCGCGCACAGCCCGAGCACCACCGGGGTGATGATGCCCAGGAATATCTGGAACTCCCTCGCACCCGAGAGGTCGAGCAACTGCATGTCGACGTACACGGCGGGGGTGAAGGCCACCGTCGTGACGACAGACCGCAGCAGGTAGAGCCGGCGAAGCAGGGCGCCTGGAGTCGGAAGCGGGGGGGTGGCCATCGGGAAGCGGTGCTCCTGGGTAGCGTTGACCCCAGCGTGCGACCCGGAACGCCCGCCGTCAATGTTCAGTCACGCTCCGTCTCATCCAGCCTGCGCGGAAATACCGACATGTCGTGCCCGGCCTGCCCGGCGCTGGCCCGGCCGCCCGTGGGGCGGGCAGGTGGGCGAGGCCTTCCTGTCCGCGCTTCCAGGAATGCCCACACTCTGGCTCCAACGCGCTGTCTGGAGTGAAAGGAGACCTGTCATGGGCGAGTGGACCGACAAGGCCAAGGGGAAGGTCAAGGAAGTGGCCGGCGTCGCGAGCGGCGACCGTGAGCTGGAAGCCGAGGGCAAGCGTGACTCCGCCAAGGGCGCCGTCAAGGGCAAGATTGAGGACGCCAAGCGCGTCATCAAGGACGCGGTCGACTCCGACAAGCCGCGCCGGGACGAGCCCTAGCCGTCCTCCTGCCCGGCCTTCACCGGGCACCTGCATGTGAGGGATTCGGGCCGCGAGGAAGGTCTCCTCGCGGCTCGTTTCATTTCGGATGAGGACCAGGATTTCGCGTTCCCTCCGTATCCGCTCCTGGACGGCCATCCTCGCCGTCGCAGGTCCGAACGAGGGGGAAATCCTCCATGCATGTGTCGCGAATTTCGACGTTGAGGGGAGACGTGTGCCCGCCTGGCGCGCACGCGTCCGCCAGGCGCGGGCGGTCGCGCTGGTTCCACGGCCTGCTGGCCGCGGTGGCGCTCTGGGGTTGCGGCGAGCCCGCGCCCGGGGCCACGGCGCCGTCCGATGGCCCCGTCGCGGCGCGGACCGTCGAGGACGGCCTGGCCTGCACGCCGGAGGACCTCGAGACGGGCGACTGGGCGTGTACCGGCGGCTTCACCTACAGCCTGGAATGTCACGCGCAGCACTCGAGCGTGGCCTGCGGCGCGGACACCAGCCCGAAGACGTGTACGTCGTACGGCACCTGCCAGCACACAGACTTCGGCTACGCGCTGGGCGTGCACGAGGCCGTGCTGCCGCTGGGCACGCGAGACGACTTCTCGTGTGAGAACCCCGCCCGGAACCACATGATGGCGAACGCGCCCGCGTCCACGTGGGGCGGCATCACCTGGCTCTGGTACATCGGCGGCAAGCCCGGCGGCGGAGGCACGGAGTCCGCCCGCGCGGGCGGTGAGGACTTCAAGGGCGCCGCGCCAGGCGTGGGCGAGGAGTACTGCTACATCACCTTCTACAACTACCCCACGGCGCTGGGGACGGGCACCGGCCCGCAGTGCGGCACGGTGGAGGAGGCCTGCACGGTGGCCTGCCTCAACCCCCGGACGTGTCAGGTGGACGGCGCCTGGGTCACCAGCGCGACGCAGTGTGGAGCGATGATTGGCCCCTGCGGCGCTGGCAGCGGCCCGCAGCTCAACGGCACCTGCCGCGACGTCAGCCACGGCCTGGCGCCGGACGCGGACTGCGGTCCGGGCTTCGGGGAGGGCCAGGCGCCCGCCACCGCCACGGTGGCGCAGGTGCAGGCGCAGGCGGCGGCGCAGTGGGCCGCGTCGGGGAGCCGCGGCGCGCCCGTGTATGACGCGCCCATCACCTGCTCGGAGTGCCACAGCCTCTCCTCGCTGTCCGCGCAGGAGGTGAACCGGCGCGTCTACGCGGCGGCGGCCATGGCCAACGAGCACCCGCGGCTGCACCTGCTGGCGGGCGCGGCGTACTTCCTGGCCCGTGACAACCCGGCGCTCTCCCAGGCGGACCTGACGGCGGGGCTCAACGCCATCTCCACCGCGCTGAACGTCTACCCCTTCGACCCGGCGAACGACGGCTCCGGCCCCCGGGTGCGGACGATGATTCGCATGCTCGCGCGGGCCCAGCCGCACCTGTCCACCGCGACGGCGCCGGGCCGCGCGCTGCGGGCCTATGCGCGCGCGCTGCTGGCCAGCATGCACAACGGCCTGGACCTGGAGCGGGGGCTCGCCAACGCCCAGTCCTTCGTGGACCGCTACGGCGAGGTGGAGGCCTTCACCGAGGACACCTGGTCCAAGCTGCATGACCTGGCCCAGGGCAACGCCGCGCTGGCGGCGGCGGTGAATGGCGGAGGGATTGGCGCGGGCGTGGGCTTCCAGACGAGCCACACCGCCGCGCAGATGCTCGCCGCCAAGCCGCTGGGGCCCCTGGCGGCCTTCGTCCTGCCGCGCCTCGGGCCGGATGGCCGGCTGTCGGTGACGCCGGAGGACGCGCGGGGGTTCGTGACCACCGCGTCCACCGCGGGGCTGGCCGCCGTGGAGCAGTACTCGGACATGCTCCATGACTTGAACACCGCCGAGCAGGCGTACCGCGCCGCCATCGCGCTGAAGCGGCCCGCCCAGCAGGGGCAGTCCCTGGATGAAGGCGGCGGCGAGCCCGAGGCGGCGTCACTGACGACCCTGGCCACGCCGGAGGAGACGGCGCTCGCGGAGGCCATCGCGGCGGCGAAGACGCGCGGGACGTCGTTGAAGGAGACGCTCGGTGGCGTGAAGGAGGGCGTGTCGGTCGGCCTGGGGCTGGTGGCGGAGATCCTCAAGATTGATGGCCAGACGCAGCTCGCCTCGGACATCGTGCGGTTCAGCAAGGCGCTGGGCACCACCCTGGAGTCGGTGGCGAAGTACGCGGAGAGCTCCATCAAGGTCGCGGAGAAGGTCGCCGGCTTCCTCGACGCGGGCGTGAAGGGCTTCCAAATCATCGGCGCCGCCGTGTTCACCGGCCAGATTGTCGGCGCGGTCATCCAGCTCTTCTCCATCCTGCGCAAGCCGGCCGAGCCGCCCATCGAGCAGGTCATCCTCACGGAGCTGCGCAAGCTCCATCAGCTCGTCGTGGAGCTGCAGGGACGGATGCTCAGCCGCTTCGACCGGGTGGACCGCAAGCTCAATGACATCCACCGCGACATGCACTCCCGGTTCGCCCTGGTGGACTGGGAGCTGGGCCGGGTGAACCAGAACGTGGAGGAGGTCCAGGAGGCGCTGTACGCGCTGCACGCGGGGCTGAACCGCGTGGACCAGAACATGTACGAGTACTTCACCGACACGAAGAACGACGCCTTCGAGTACGCGGCCTGGACCTACCTGGGCTGGAACTCGCGCCACCCCACCCCCATGCGCTACGAAGAGGAGTTCGTTCCCGCGGAATCCCGGTTCTCCATCTGGGGCGCGGTGGACGCGCACGTGTCCACGGTGCTCGCGGGCATTGATGGACGCGGCTCCAACCCGGACATCAGCCCCGCGGACGAGCTGTCCACGCACAAGCTCTCCTACAACATCAACTACCTGCGCGAGTTCCCCGCGCAGTTGGGGCTGTCCATGCTGCACCCCGAGCGCATCTCCAGCCCGAAGGACTGGATGGCGGGCGCTGAGGCCTACGCGCAGCTCTTCGAGGAGCAGCCCGTGCTCGGCGCGCAGATGCTCACGCCCCGTCACAACGAGCTCATCGCCCAGGGCACGAAGCTCGAAACGGCGCTGAAGAACATCGGCAAGCCGCTGTTCGCCGGGATTCACACTCGCTACACGGCCGACTGGGCGTGGATGAAGACGCTCCTCGAAAACGCGGAGACCACGTGGCGCAATGACCCCGGCCGGGGCATGTACGGCATCGACCTGTGGGGCGTGCCCGAGCAGGAGCCGGCGACGCACTTCCTGAAGCAGGGCGAGAAGCCCATCGTCCCCTGCGGCGGCGGCCAGTGGGGCGACTACAACGGCGACGGCGCCGCGGACTACCTGGGCGTGGACCCGGCCCGCTGGAACCACGACGTGCTCCGCCCGCTGCTCATCGCGGACAACATGAACGTGGACGGCGCCTCCATCGACCTGTGTGGTGAGGGGAGCTGGCAGCTCTACTCGGAGGTCTTCACGGGCCTGGGCGGCTTGTACGAGCGGAAGTACCGGCTGGAGTCCACGGTGTACGTCCGCTACACCTCCTGGGACAGCGCGACCAGTTCGTGGAAGTCCGAGCGCGTGTTCGCGCACCGCTTCACCGGGGGCCAGGAGTTCGTCGCCATGGTGCGCGGGCAGGACCGGCCCACCTACAACCCCAACAACGCGCAGAATCCCCAGGAGTGGATGGTGAAGCGCTGGGGCTACGTCTCGCAGAACATCGCGTCGTCCGACTACGCCATGGCCACTGCCTTCCGCGGCGCCATCCGCACCCGGATGGTGGACGAGCTGAAGTCCCAGCAGCGCCAGTTCTACGGTTCCATCGCGACGCGGATGAACCAGGCCGGCGACGCGCTGCAACTCCAGGCGAAGCGGATGACGGGCACTCGCATGGTGTGGCAGGCCTACGCGGCGCTGGCGCTGCCGCTGTCGCTGGAGCACGACGAGCACCTGCGCGGCCTGCTGTACGGCGAGGACGCCGTCCTCTCCGGGCACGACACCCTGCAGGACGTGGAGGTCGTCCCGGTGATGAACGACGTGATGGACATGTACGCGCTGTTCAGCACCGCCGCCGTGCTCCCGGCCCACGACATCCTCCAGGACCTGCACCCGGCGGTGACGTCGCGGGCGGACCGGCTGAAGGTCGCCATCGACGCGTCCCTGGATGCGCAAGCCCAGGCCGGTGGCCCCGAGGCGAGCGCCTGGGTGGAGCCGACGCTGCTGCGGCTGCGGCTCAGCGTCCCGCAGTGACGCTGGCGCGGTGACATGACCTGAGGTGACGCGGGCCGCGGGGGCACTCCTCCGCGGCCCGCGCTGCTTCCGCTACCGCTTCATCACCGGAGGACAGGCCACCTCGAGGAACGTCGTCGACTTTCCGCTCAGCATGACCCACAGGCAGCGCAGCACGCAGCCCGTCCCGAACTCCCGGTAGATGAGCCCCAGGTTGGCGACCACCTCTCGTCCGGTGATGACCCCGCGCATGGCACTTCCCCCTTCTTCGGCGTTCCACCGCCCCGCCCGACCGCACCCTTCGCTGCCCGCCGGACCCCTCTGCAAAGTACCGGCCGTGCTCCGCCCGGACCTTCTGTCGCGCTTCGGACGTGCCAAGCAGGCCAAGCCCCGTGGAGGACGCCTGCCCTCCGCCACCGTCAGGGGGTACGGCGGCCCGGCCGCTGGAGATTTTTCAGGGGGCCGTTGCACGCGAGACGAACGACTCGTTCCATCGCACCCCCGCGCACCGCGCGGTGTTCCCTGGGTGGAGGTGGGCAGGTCCGGGAGGCCTGCCCGGCCGAGGCCTTTGCGGCACGCCGGGCCTGGTGGCGCCCGGCGCGCGGCGCCTGAATCTTGGGGTGTGGAGCGGGGCGCGGAGGACGCGGCCGCCCACGGAGCGGCGGAGCGACCGGACACCTCCGGGATGCTGCGAGGCGTCACCGCCATCGCTACACGCACACTGACACGGTGGGTCTGGCGGAAGGGAAGGAGGGAGTGAGATGAGGTCGTCACAGTTTTCGAGGCCGGCGTTGCCGCTCCTCCCTCCGGGGCTCGCCCGGGGGCAGCGGGGCCTGTCGCGGGTGGTGGTGGGCACGGACTTCACGCTGCGCTCCGAGTTCGCCCTGGCGCGCGCCCTGCGCCTTCCCCTGGGACACGGCGGTGTCTTCTGCGTGCTGCACGTGGCCCCTGTGCTGGATGGGCAAGGGGGGCCTGGTGGGACGCAGTCCGGCGAGCGCTGCCTGCGCAAGGCCGTGGCGTCCGTGTGCAGGCGGCTGCGCAACCGGGTGGACGTCGAGGTGCGGGAGGAGCTGGGGCACGGAGACCCGGTGGAGGTGGCGTCGGCGGTGGCGCTGGCCTCGGGCGCGGAGCTGGTGGTGGTGGGCCGTCCGCACGTGACGTACCCGGTGCGCGAGCTGGCGGCGGAGTCCACGGTGCGGCGGATGGCGCGGCGCCTGGGCGTCTCCGTGCTGGTGGTGGTGCCGCACCCGGTGCGGCCCTACGGCAGGCCCCTGGTGGCGGTGGACTTCTCGCGCGAGTCGCGCAGGGCGTTGGAGCTGACCTTGCGCCTGTGCCCCGCGCCGGCGCCAGTGGACGTGTTGCATGTGGCGGACATCGGCGAGCAGGAGGCGGCGCTGCGCCGCGCCAACGCGCCGGCGGAGCGGGGGTTGATGCTGCGGCAGGAGCGTGAGGACCAGGCGAGGGTGGCGCTTGGCCGCTTCCTGGCGCCCTACCGGGAGGCGGGGCGCGAGCTGGAGGTGCGGGTGCGCTGCGGCGAGCCGGCCGAGGGCATCCTGGCGGAGGCGTCGGAGCGGGGCTCGGACCTGCTGGCGCTGGCGATGTCCGCCGTGGAGGCGCGCACGCCGCTGACGGAGCGGGTGTTGGCGCGCGCGGGCTGCGACGTGCTGGTGTCGCGTCACCTGCTCCCCGCATCGTGAAGCGGGGCGGCGCGGTCCGCGTTATGAACGCGGACCGTGTCTCCTCGTCCCGCCGCCACAGCCACCGACGTCCCGTTGTCGCTCAAGGCCCGCTTCCAGAACGCAGGCAGCCTCTTCAAGCAGCTCCCGGGCACGTTCCGGCTCTTCTGGCAGGCCAGCCCCCGCGGCGCGGTGGTGCTGGGCGCGCTGACGCTGGTGGCGGCGCTGCTGCCGGCGGCCATCGCCTGGGTGGGCAAGCTCATCGTGGACTCGGTGGTGGCGGCGGCGCAGGGCTCGGTGGAGGCCCGCTCGCGGGTGTACGGGCTGGTGGGGCTGGAGTTCGGGCTGATGCTGGGCTCGGCGGTGGTGGACCGCGGGCTGACGCTGACGCGTGAGCTGCTGCGCGCCAACCTGGGGAACCTGCTCAACGAGCGCATCCTCCAGAAGGCGTTGGCGTTGGAGCTGCGCCACTTCGAGGACTCGGCCACCTACGACAAGATGCAGAACGCGCGGCGCGAGGCGAACAGCCGGCCCTTGTCGCTGGTGACGCAGGCGTTCTCCATTGTCCGCAACACCATCACCCTGGGCACCTTCGCCGCGCTGCTGGTGGCGCTGTCGCCGTGGAGCGTGGTGGTGCTGGTGGCCGCGTCGGTGCCGGCCTTCATCGCCGAGGCGCGGCTGGCCATGGCGGGCTTCCGGCTCTACTCGTGGCGCGCGCCGGAGGGGCGCAAGCTGAACTACCTGGAGTGGATCCTCACGCGGGACAGCCACGTGAAGGAGGTGAAGCTCTTCGGGTTGGGGCCGCTGGTGCTGGGGCGGTACCGCACGCTCTTCCAGAAGTTCTTCGCGGAGGACCGGGCGCTGGCCTACCGCCGGATGGCGTGGGGGCTGGGGCTGGGGGTGCTCTCGCTGGGGGCGTTCTACGGCTGCTACCTGCTGGTGGCGGGCCGCGCGGCGAGCGGGGCGATTACGGTGGGCGACATGGTGCTGTACCTGAGCGTGTTCCGTCAGGGGCAGGCGGCGTTCCAGGGCATCCTGACCAGCGTGGGCTCCATGTACGAGGACGCGCTCTTCATGAGCAACCTGTTCGCGTACCTGGACATCCCCACCGGCGGCGAGGCGACGCGCGTGTCGCCGCCGCGCTCCGTGCCGCGAGGCCATGACAGCGCCATCGAGCTGCGCGACGTGTCCTTCCGCTATCCGGGCAAGGAGGCGTGGGCGCTGAAGAACGTGTCCCTGACGCTGAAGCCGGGTCAGAAGCTGGCGCTGGTGGGGGAGAACGGGGCGGGGAAGAGCACGCTGGTGAAGCTGCTGCTGCGCCTGTACGAGCCGGTGGACGGGGACATCCTCTACGGCGGCGTCAACCTGAAGGACATGGACGTGGAGGATTTGCGCAGCCGCTTCGGGGCGGTGTTCCAGGACTTCGTGCGCTACCAGTTCAACGTGGCGGAGAACATCGGCCTGGGGCACGTGCCGGCGCTGGAGGACCGTGGCCGCATCGTGAAGGCGGCGGAGGAGGGTGGGGCCAGCGGGGTGATTACGGCCTTGCCGCAGCAGTACGACACGATGCTGGGCGGCTGGTTCGAGAAGGGGCAGGAGCTGTCGGCGGGCCAGTGGCAGAAGCTGGCGGTGGCGCGGGCCTTCATGCGTGACGACGCGGAGGTGCTGATTCTGGACGAGCCCACGGCCAGCATCGACGCGGAGGCGGAGCACGCGCTGTTCGAGCGTTTCCAGGCGCTGGCGGCGGACCGCATCGCGATTGTGATTTCGCACCGCTTCTCCACGGTGCGCATGGCGGACCAGATTGCCGTGCTCCACAACGGGCAGGTGGACGAGCTGGGCAGCCACGACGAGCTGATGGCGAAGGACGGCCGCTACGCGCACCTGTTCCGGCTGCAGGCGCGCGGGTACCAGGACTGAACGTCAGCCGCGTCCACCGCGCAGCCGTTCGATTTCCGCCCGGGCCTCGGCGAGCTGACGCTCCGCCTCCTCGCGGCGGCGGGTCTCCTCGGCGAGTTGCCGCCTGAGCTTCGAAAGGCGGGCCTCGGCAAGGTCGAGCTTGGATGGAAGGCTGTCGATGATGCGCTGGCGCTCTTCGGGAGAGAGCGCGTCCCATACCTCCTGGGGCGGCGCGCGCGGGTCATCCGGGTCGACGTGGTAGGGCTCGAAGGGCATGAGGTCGTGCATGAGAGTAGGCCGCGCCGCCACGGGGGCCAAGTGGCGGGTAAGGCAGTGTCGTCCTTGAATTCAAGGTGATGGTGCGTGTGGTCCCGAGGACTGTGAGCAAGCAGCGGCCATGCCACTGCTTGGCGCGCGAGAATTCTCGGATGGCGATGGTTCTCGTGGCCCGCGAGTTTCATGTGCGCGCACGTCACTGACTCATGGCAGCTTCCCTTGCCATGCCGCGTGCTCAAGCTCCGAAGAAGGTCGATGTCGCTGCGTTGATGAAGAAGGCGGACAGCCTGCTGGACGAGATGCCGCCGCAGCTCGACCAGGCGATTCCGTTGCTCCGCGAGGTGGTGGATGCGGAGCCCGAGCACCTGCTGGGACTCCACTCGTTGAGCTGGGCGCTGGACCCGACGCGCCGCATGGAGCCGCACCGCTGGGAGCGAGCGCTGAAGGCCGAGCATTGGCGGCTGCGCGACCGAATCCTGGAGCTGACGCGAGGGACGAAACCCAGCAGCAAGCTGACGCTCGCCCATCGCGCGCGTTCACTGGCGCTGAGTCAGTGGGCGGAGGACCTGGTGCGGCGCAAGCCGACCGTGGCGCAGCTCGACGAGGTGGAGGCCGCGCTGGACGAGGCCGACAGCATGCGGCCACTCCCGGACCACCAACGTGGACGCCGTGGACTCGAAGCCTGGCGTGCGCTGACGCAGGGCAAGCAGGAGCAGGGCTACCGGGAGCTGCTCGCCAAGGTGGAGGAGCACCCTGGCATGTGCGCGCAGGGCGTGACGGATGACAGTGACCCGCTCAACTTCCAGGGGCTGGAGGGCGCTTTCTCCGACGAGGGCTTTCACGCGTGGCTGCGGAAGCAGAAGCCCGCTGCGCGCCCCAAGGGGAAGAAGGCCAAGGACCTGGACGAGGGGCTCCTGCTCGCGGCGGGACTGGATGCGAAGCCCTTCTTCGGCCCAGGCTTTGAAGGAAACAGTCGCACGGGCCGCGTGCTGGCCCTGGTCGCGCTGGGCGCGAGCCTGGAGGCGAGGGCCTCCAGCAAGCACAGCGCGCTCCACCTGGCCGCGATGGTGGATGACGCGGCGCTGGTGACGGAGTTGCTCCGCCTCGGTGTCGCCCCCGAGGCGGTTGACTCCAAGAAGTCCACGCCGCTGCACGTCGCGGCCGAGCACGGCAGCGTGTCCTGCATCGCGCCGCTGGCGAAAGGCGGCGTGCCCGTGGATGCGCTCGATGCGTCAGGGCGGACCGCGCTCTTCGAGGCGCGTCAGGCCGACGTGGCCCAGGCGCTCATCGACGCGGGAGCGAACCCCAACGCGGGCAAGGGCTGGACGCCGCTGCACCAGCACGCGCGCTTCAAGGAGCGAGGCCCTGTCATCGAGGTCCTGCTCAAGGCGGGAGCGGATGCCTCGCTCAAGAATGGCAGCGGCCAGACGCCCGTGCAGGAAGCGCTGGAGCACAAGAACGCGTCCCTTGCCCAGCTTCTGGGCGCCAAGGCCCCCAAGGGGAAGGCGGGCACGTTGGACGTGAGGCCGCTGCTGGAGGCGCTGGAGCGTCAGCGCAAGACGCTGCTCAAGGCCTGGTACTTCGAGGACAAGAACGTAGAGGGCGTCGAACAGGTCCTGAAGGGGCTCGCGCTGCAGGGCGCCACGTCGTGGGACCAGCTCGCGGGCGCGCTCCAGGGCGAGCTCCCCTGGACGGCCATGGCGGTGGTGGAGCTCGCGCGGGACGTGCTGCCGGCGGAGGAGAAGGCCCCGCGTCTCTCCAAGCCGCCGCGCTTCGTGCGTGGGGACCTCGTGGTGAAGGGCGACGTGCACCTCGATGGGCCGCTGCTCGTGACGGGAGACCTCACGGTGGAGGGCGTGGTGCGCAACGCGGGGATGGAAGGGCTGCTCGTGGTCGGGGGCACGCTTCACGCCACCGGCGTGGACACGGACAGCGAGGTCGTCGTGGGCAAGGACCTGGTGGCCCAGGTGGTGTGGGGCCATGGCAACGACGCCTCGCTCCGGGTTGGCGGCGTGCTGAAGGCAGACGTGGTCATCGCGGACGACCACGACATCCAGGCCAAGGTGAAGGCGAAGCACCACTACGAGAACGGTGAGTTCGACGCGGCCGACGCGACGCTCGAGGAGGTCTTCGTCACGAAGGCCTTCGCGAAGTCGGAGCTGGACCGGGACAAGCTGTTCAACGTGCTCCGCAAGACTGGGAGCGTGTTGGTTGCAAAGCGCTGAGGCGCGTTACGCGGCGGGCAGGTGGTCCCGGATGACGCCGAGCCAGTACTCTTTCCCATAGTACTGGCTCATCTTCCCGATGAGCTTCCCCTCGCGGAACAGGAGGAAGGTCGGGATGCCGAAGAGGCCGAAGCGCCTGGCCAGGTCCTCGTACTGATACGCGTTCACCTTCACGACGCGCATCGGCGCGCCCTCCAGCTCCGCCAGCAGGGCGGGTTCGGCCGCCGCGTAGATGTCGCAGTTCGGGCAGCCGTCACCCCAGAAGTCGACGACCACCAGCTCGCCCTTGGGCTCCAGGACCAGTTGGTCGAAGTTCTCCGCCGTCCCCTCGTAGCTCACGGGATGTGCCATGGCCTCCTGCCTAACGGGCTCGGGTGTCGCGTTCAACCTGCTCACGGGCGTCGCGGCGCGAAGTCCTCGCCCGTGCCACCGCCCTGACGCTCGTACACCGTGCCGGCGGGCAGCGGCCCGTACCAGACCGCATCCGTGGGGCCGTATACGCGCGGACGCGAGCCACCGGTTGCGTTGAACACCCCCACTTCGCCTCCCTCCGAAGGCAGGGAGAAGGGCAGGTGCAGGGGCCCGCGGGACGCGTCACCGCTGGCTTCCAGCCGGACCGCGGCGCCGGGCTCCAGGCCGCCCGCGGGGAGCCTGTGGCGCACGGGCGCGCGCAGGTTCACCGTGACCTCGTAGTCCTCCAGCCGCAGGGGCACGTCGCCGCGGTTGTACAGCTCCACGAAGCCCGTGGCGCCTGGCGCGATGGCGCGGATGACCAGCGGACCCGACCCGTGCTCGCGCAGGGCGTCCCGTGCATCGAGCAACCAGGCCCGCCGTCCGCGCACGTAGTCCCGGAGGACGTCCCGGGCGCGGCGTGCATGCGCTTCGGAGACGGAGGCGTCCTGACGCAGCTCGGGCTCCACGACCTTCCACAGGGCGTCGATGTGCGCCAGGGCCCGCGCCTCGGAGAAGGGGCCTTCGAGCGCGGCGTCCAGCTTCTCGAGCACCCGCGCCCGCAGGGCCGGGCGCTCCCATACGCGCGTCGCGAGCACGCTCCACGTGGGACGCTGCTCGGGACGGGTCCGCACGCGCTGGTCGAAGACGTCCTGAACCGCGGCGTCATACAGCGTGAAGGGCTGCGGCGAGGCGTCGACGGGGAGCGGCGTCTCGGGGTTCGCCGTGCGCCAGTAGAGCATCCGCGCGTTGTTCAAATCCCACGGCACGTACGTCCACCGGTCCGTCTGGGGCTCGTGAATCCAGAAGCTGCCCGAGTCCTCGATGAGGCTGTTGGAGATGAGCGCGTCCGCCACCAGGTTGCCGAGGTACGCCTCCACGTCCACGTGTCGCTCCAGCATGGCGTCGAAGGTGGCGTCATCGCCCCGGTTCACCCAGGCCAGGAGCGCATCGAGCGCCTCGCGTCCCGGGGAGTCGTTGGGGAGGCGCTTGTCGAAGTCTCCCTGGTGGGGGCCGGGCTTCAGCGTCAGCTCGCAGTTGCGGTGGCCGCAGCGGTAGATGGCCGCGTCACGCGCGTGTCCGTGGTGTCGCAGCCAGTCCTTTCCCACGTGCTCCATGTCCAGGTAGAGCCCCTGGTGTTCGCCATTCACGCTCACGCGCGCGTAGCGGGCGCCAGGCACTGGCAGCTTCATCGCGGTGTACAGGTCCACCGCGAACTTCTCCGTCAGCTTCCCGCCGTCGGACCAGCTCGCGAGCAGGTGGAAGTGGTCGCGGTCCTCCAGGGACTGGCCGGAGTCGAGTTCGATTTTGTAGCTCTTCTGTGGCAGCTCCCGCGTGCTGGCGCCCCGGAACCGGAGCTGTCCCGTGGCGCGCGCGCCGCCCAGCGTCACCACGCAGGGAACCCTGTCGTCCGATGACGGGTCGGCCTCCAGCTTCGCGAGGTCTTCCGGCGCGACGTCCAGGGCGAAGGTGGGCACGTCCTGCTGAACCCGGGGATACGTCCCCCAGGGGGGCGACGGCGAGGCCTCAAGAGACAAGTCCTCGCGAGCCGGCCCATCACCTGGACCGCAAGCGGCCAGGCCCACCCAGCATGCCACCCACCACCCCGCGACGCCTCGCATGCATCCTCCCCACGGACCCCGAGCCCGGGACGGCGCGCGGCCTGTGCGCGCGGTGCGTCCGGGACGAACTGGCGGAGGCTAAGCACGGTCTGGAGAATGGCTCGTGGGCGCGAGTGTCCGTCGCCGTCGACCGCTCCGGCTGGCACCTGGGCGGCCAGCGGGGCGGGCCGTTGCCGGGTTCAGGGCGTTTCACCCGCCGGAGGGTGGATCAGCGCGGGGCCTGGATGGCCTTGTCGCGCGGGTCCTCGCGGAGGGGGGCGCGGGCGTCGCTCGGGCGCGCGAGCCCTGTTTCTCGGGAGGAGGGGATGGGCTGGACGGGGGCCACGGGTTTTCAAGGTATGCCTGCGAGAGGGGACGACCGCCCTGTCAGCCGGAGCGGTTTGGATCAGCTCTGGCGCGGTGTCATCAAAAGCCAAAGCTCGCACTGCGCAGGAGCGCACAGCCGCCGTAAGGTTGTGCGACTGGATGTCGTGGAGGGGTCATGCACGAGTGGTTGGAGGCACTTCGCAAGTCGGTCAGGGCATCGTCAACTGGCGTCTCTCCCGATGAGATTCGCCGGGCCGAAACGGAGTGCGGCGTTCCATTTCCCGACGAGCTCAGCGCCCTGTATCAGGCGTTCGACGGGGGCGAGCTCAACGGTGAGGTCCAGCTCTTCCGCCTGCACGGGGCGGAGGGGGCCCCGAGCGTCCTGGAGAAGACCCGCCTCAAGCTGGAAGGGCTGCCCGCGGCGGGGCTGTGGCGCATTGGCTTGAAGGGGCAGCACCGGCACCTCTTCGCCTCGCGCAAGTCCGCGATGGTGGAGCAGGGGGACGGTGGCGGGCCGTTGCCGGGCTGGGTCGAGGCGCTCGAAGGCGACGACTGGGTCTACGGCACCTGGGAGGGCGAGAAGCGGCAGATGCGGCTGTATCGCTCGCTGAAGGACATGCTCGACGTGCTCGTCCCGCCCGCGGAGGTGGAGAGCTTCGGGGAGCGCACCTTCGCCCGCGCGATGAATGCCGTCCTCCAGGGAGCGCTGTCCGGCGTCCAGGCCGACGGGGAGGAGGAAGAGGAGGCGCTCGAAGAAGCGGCGGAGGCCGGCGAGGAGGCGCCCGAAGCCGCGGCGCAGGCCGACGAGGCGGAGCAGCTCGAGGAGGCGGAGCTGGCCGACGAAGTGGCGGCTGAAGAGGCGCCCGTCGAAGAAGAGGCGGCGATTCGCGAGCTCGCTTACGAGTACGACGATTCATCCTCGTCCTCGCGGTACCAGGAGGGCGATGGGGCGAGTGCTCGCACGGCCCGGTCGGGCAAGGGACGGGGGCAACAGGCTCAGCAGATCCCGCTCGCCATCGGCGGCGCTGGCGTGCTGTTCCCGCGAGGCAAGCCGGGCAAGGTCCAGCGCGTGAAGAAGGCCGCTGAGGACTCTGCTGTCTTGAGGAAGGCCGTGCAGGAGGCGGCTTCCTCCCCGGCTTCCCTCATCGCGGCTGCTTCGGCCCAGGAGGCCGCGCCCAAGAAGACCGCCGTGAAGAAGGCCGCCGCTGCGGTTGAGGTGACCCCTGCGCAGGCGCTCCCTGCCGAGGAGGCTGTCTCGGAGACGCCCGCCGCGAAGAAGCCCGCTCCTTCGAGAAGCACGGCGAAGACCGCCGCGACGACGGCGTCCACCTCGAAGGCCGTGGAGAAGACCGCGACAGCCCAGCGGGCGGATACCAAGGCGACTCCTGCTCGGAAGGGCGCCGCGAAGGCCGCTGCAGCGACGGCCGCCACCAGGCAAGGCGCCGCGAAGGCTGCGACGAAGCCCGCTGCTCAGAAGGGCGCCGCGAAGGCTGCGACGAAGCCCGCTGCTCGGAAGGGCGCCGCGAAGGCTGCGACGAAGCCCGCTGCTCGGAAGGGCGCCGCGAAGGCTGCGACGAAGCCCGCTGCTCGGAAGGGCGCCGCGAAGGCTGCGATCAAGCGAGGCGCTGCGAAACCCGCTGCTCAAAAGGGCGCGGCGAAGCAGGCCACTGCGCGGAAGCCCACTGCCAAGACGGCCGCTGCGAAGAAGTCCGCACCCCAGAAAGGCGCCGCGAAGCAGGCTCCCGCCCGGAAGGGCGCGGCCAAGAAGTCTCCTGTGAAGAAGACCGCCACGAAGCAGGCTCCCACCAAGAAGAGCGCGGCCAAGAAGTCCGTGGCGAAGAAGACCTCCGCCAAGAAGGCCGCGGCGAAGAAGGGCGCTCGCGGCCGGTAGTCAGGAACTCGGAGGCAAGGCGCGCCACGGTGCCTTGCCTCGACGAGACCTCACCTCGCGTCTATCCCTGCGGCAGCTTGTCGAAGTCGATGGGCCGGATGCGGTACCCCGGCTGGGCCGTCAACTCCAGCGGCTCCTCTTCCTCATCACCACGGCGGAACTCATGAATCTCGTCCGGGAGGATGTCGCGGAAGTCCGGCTCCTCCTCCAGGGGCGGAGTCGCCGCCAGGTCCTGGTCGGAGATGTTGATTTCATCCTCACCGGTGTCCGGATTCATGTGACGCCGCGAGGTGGACTCGCCCACGTCGTCTGACCCCAGCTTCTTGAATCGCATGGCCTCTCCTCGGAAAGCGCGGTGGGTCGGCTGCCTTCGTCTCAAGAATGAGAACCCGCGGAGGCCGCGGCAATTCGCGCCGCCCGCCTGCCTGCCATGCCTGCCCGTGCCTCAGCGCTCCGGGAGCACGGCGCGGCCAGAGGGGTAGGCGGGCTCCACCTCCAGCACCACCATGGCCAGCGCCAGCACGCGCGACAGCGTCTCGCGCACCAGGTAGCGCCAGGGCGTCGGCCGTCCCTCGTCCGCGGCCACGCCCCACGCGTCAATGCCCACCGAGTTGGCGATGAACAGCGCCCGCGTCAGGTGGAACCGCTGCGTCACCAGCACCGCCCGCTTCGCACCGAACACCGTGGCGGCCCGCAGGCAGCTATCGTAGGTGGACAGCCCCGCTTCATCGCCCTGGACCGCGCTCTCCGGCACGCCGTGCTCCACCAGGTAGCGCCGCATGGCGCGCGTCTCATGGTGGAAGGGCTTCGTCTGGTCCCCGCTGACGAGCACCGTCTGCACCTTGCCCTGCCGCCACAGCGCGACGGCCGCGTCCAGCCGCTGGGCGAGCACGGGGGAGGGGACCGCGCCCCGCGCCAGCCCCGCGCCGAACACCAGCGCCACGGGGGCCTCGGGGGCCTGCTCCAGGGGGATGATGCGGTCCTCGTAGCTGACCCGGACGAAGTGGGAGAGGGCGAGCAGCCCCAGCCCACCCGCGGCCAGGACCGCGAGGCCCCTACGCAACCACACCCGTCTCGCACCGCCTGGCTTCATGGACCCCGAGAACACCGGTAGAGAGGCCATTGTGTTCCGGCCTCCCTCCACCTGGAAGCACAGAGCAACATCCCTGCATCAAGGCGGCGAGCCCGCCTGGGGACCTGCCGGCCTTGGCGCGAGCCGCTCGATGGCCTCCAGCAACTGCCGGGGCTCCACGGGTTTCTTCAAGAAGGCCGCCACGTTGTACATGGACGCGTAGACGGCCCGGTCCCTCGGGTTCATGGCCGCCATGCCCGCCGACAGGATGATGACCGGAACCTCGGCCAGGGCTTCACTGGTCTTGCGGGTCGTCAGCACCCGGTGGCCGTCCATGACGGGCAGGGCCATGTCCAGCACCATGAGCGCGGGACGGGGAGGGTGGGCCAGCGCCTCCAGCGCCTCCCGGCCGTTGCTCGCCACGCGCACCACGTGGCCGTGCATCTCCAGGTAGTCCTGGAGGGCCGCGCGGATATCCGCGTCGTCTTCGACAATGAGCAACGGACCGGATGACGTCGGGGCCACCATGACGGCAAGGTAAGTCCGTCTCCTACCGCGGGGAGGGGCTACCAGGGAGGCTCGGCTGGCTGCCACCCCGGGCGGGGCGGGCGATCGTCTGGCCGGCGGCGGCAGGCATCCGTTGACCGGCTCCCGCCCCGCCTATATAGGGGGCCCCGTCTTACCCTGCCCCCGCCTTCCTTCCGGACGACGCGGGTCGAACGCCCCACAGGAGCTCCCCGGTCCATGGCGTCCCTTCGCGACATTCGCAAGCGCATCCGCTCGGTGAAGAACACGCGGCAGATCACCAAGGCGATGAAGATGGTCTCCGCCGCGAAGCTCCGCAAGGCGCAGGACAACATCCTGGCCGCGCGCCCCTACGCGACGATGCTGGACCAGATCATCGCCGACCTGGCCGCCCGCGCCGGGGATGAGAGCCTCAGCCACCCGCTGCTCACGGCCCGCCCGGTGAAGCGCGTGGAGCTGGTGCTGCTCACGTCGGACCGTGGCCTCGCCGGCGGCTTCAACTCCAACGTCATCCGCCGCGCCAACCGGTTCCTCTACGAGAACACGAACCTGGAGAGCATCCGCCTCTCCACCGTGGGCCGGAAGGGCAACGACTTCTTCCGCAACCGCGGCCAGAGCATCCGCAAGGACTTCGGCGGCCTGTACCAGCGCCTGAACTACCGCGCCGCCGCGGACGTGGCGGAGGAGCTGGTGGCCAGCTACCTCAACGGCGAGGTGGACGCGGTCCACATCGTCTACAACGAGTTCGTCACCGCCATCTCCCAGACGGTGAAGGTCGCGCAGCTCCTGCCGCTGCAGACGCTGGGCGCGCCGGGCGAGGCCCCGGCGGCGGGCTCCACCGCGCTGGTGGACTTCAAGTACGAGCCGGACCGCCAGGCCGTGCTGGACCGCCTGGTGCCCCAGGCCGTCAACATCAAGCTCTACCGCGCCCTGCTGGAGAGCGTGGCCAGCGAGCACGGCGCCCGCATGAGCGCCATGGAGAACGCGACCTCCAACGCCACCGACATGATTGGCAGCCTGACGCTCACCTACAACCGCACGCGTCAGGCGGTCATCACCAAGGAGCTGATGGAGATCGTCTCCGGCGCCGAGGCGCTGAAGTAGGACGTCCCCCGGCTTCTCGCCCCGCCTGGGCCCGCTCCGTCCACCGGGGTGGGCCCTTCGCGTTTCAGGGGGAAGCTTGATCGCCCGGGCCGGCAGCCCGAGCAGCGGGCTGCCCCTGGTGTCCCAGCCGGATGGGAAGTAAGGGGGTGGCGCCCGGCATGTGGCTTGCGCTAAGCCGGACTTACCAGTGAGTTGCCCGGGAGGCTTGACCCCCGGGGGGGGCCCCGGTAAAGGGGGCCCGCCCTCCCAGCCGGGCCGAAATTTCAAGGGTGGCGGCGCCCGTCCGCTCCCCGTGCGAGGCAGACGATTCCATGAGCGCTCAAGTTCCGACGGCAGGCAGAATCATCCAGGTCCTCGGCCCGGTGGTCGACGTCGAGTTTCCGCCCGGCGGTCTCCCCGAGGTCTACACGGCCCTCAAGGTCACCAACGCGAACCTGAGCTCCGCCGCGGACAACCTCACCCTCGAGGTGGCGCAGCACCTGGGCGAGAACACCGTCCGCACCATCGCCATGGACTCCACCGAGGGCCTGGGCCGCGGCATGCCCGTCACCAACACGGGCGCCCCCATCCAGGTGCCGGTGGGCAAGGCCACCCTGGGCCGCATCCTGAACGTCACCGGTGAGCCGGTGGACGAGATGGGCCCCGTGAAGGCGCAGGAGCACTGGTCCATCCACCGCGCGCCCCCGCCCTTCACGGAGCAGGACGTGCGCGTGCAGATGTTCGAGACGGGCATCAAGGTCATCGACCTGCTCGCCCCGTACACCCGCGGCGGGAAGATCGGCCTCTTCGGCGGCGCCGGCGTGGGCAAGACGGTGCTCCTGCAGGAGCTCATCCGCAACGTGGCCGTGGAGCGCGGCGGCTTCTCCGTGTTCGCCGGCGTCGGTGAGCGCACCCGCGAAGGCAACGACCTCTACCACGAGATGCAGGACACGAAGGTCATCCAGACGGACAACCTGGAGGCCAGCCAGGCCGTGCTGGTGTACGGCCAGATGAACGAGCCGCCCGGCGCCCGCGCCCGCGTGGCCCTGTCCGCGCTGACCATGGCCGAGTACTTCCGCGACGTGGAAGGCCGCGACGTGCTCCTCTTCGTGGACAACATCTTCCGCTTCACCCAGGCCGGCTCGGAAGTGTCCGCCCTCCTGGGCCGCATCCCCAGCGCCGTGGGTTACCAGCCCACGCTGGCCACGGAGATGGGCGGCCTGCAGGAGCGCATCACCTCCACCACGAAGGGCTCCATCACCTCCGTGCAGGCCATCTACGTCCCCGCCGACGACCTCACGGACCCGGCGCCCGCGACGGCCTTCGCCCACCTCGACGCGACCACGGTGCTCAACCGCTCCATCGCCGAGCTGGCCATCTTCCCCGCCGTGGACCCGCTGGACTCCACCAGCCGCATCCTCGACCCGGCCGTCATCGGCGCCGAGCACTACGGCGTGGCCCGCAAGGTCCAGGGCATCCTCCAGCGGTACAAGGAGCTGCAGGACATCATCGCCATCCTCGGCATGGACGAGCTCTCCGAGGACGACAAGCTGGTGGTGGCCCGCGCCCGGAAGATCCAGAAGTTCCTGTCGCAGCCCTTCTTCGTGGCCAAGGTCTTCACCGGCAAGGACGGCCGCTACGTGAAGCTCCAGGACACCATCCAGGGCTTCAAGGAGATCGCCGAGGGCAAGCACGACGAAATCCCCGAGGGCGCCTTCTACATGGCGGGCAGCATCGACGAGGTCGTCGAGAACGCGCGGAAGATGGTGTGAGGTAGGCTGGACGCTCCTTCTCTCGCCGAGGTCACCATGCGCCGTGCCGCGCTCGCCCTGGTCCTGATGTGCCTGTCCTCCTCCGCCCTTGCGGAGGAGCGCCGGGGACGGGCTCGGGTGAGCGCCAACGGGCTCTACAGCGTCCGCATGGTGGAGGCGGGGCAGGACCAGTGCCGGCTGGAGGTGACGCAGGAGAGCGGCCCGGTGTGGTCGCTGGCGCAGTGCCTGGGCACGGTGGACGACTTCTACTTCGTCTCCAACGACGGCGAGCGCGTCTGGGTGGTGTGGCCACTGGTGGAGAAGGGCAAGCCGGCGCCGCGGCCGAAGAAGAAGTCGAAGGCGAAGAAGCCCAAGGGGCCTCCGGCCTGGGCGCGCGTGGTGGTGGCGGCGCAGTACGGGCGGGATGGCCAGCGGCTTCAGGAGAAGCGGCTGACCGAATGGCTCAACACGCGGCAGCTCTCCGAGGTGCGCCAGCTCACCCACCACTTCAAGTGGCTGGAGGGCACGCTCGGCATCCCGGGCAAGGGGCCCCGGCTGACGGACGCCGGGGTGGTGGAGTTGGAGCCAGTGGGTGGAACCACCCGCAAGCTCACGTTCTGATTGGGTTGTGCGAGGAGCCTCATGGCCAAGCTGACTGTGGAGATTGTCACCCCCGAGAAGCGCATCCTGTCGGTGCAGGCCGACGAGGCGATTGTTCCTGGCGGCCGGGGCCTGTTCGGCGTGCGCCCGGGGCACACCCCGTTCCTGTCGCTGATGGAGCCGGGCGCGTTGACCCTGATTGAGGGCGGCCGGCGCGAGTCCTACTTCGTCGCGGGTGGCTTCGTCGAAGTGGGCAACGACAAGGTGCTGGTGCTCGCCGACGCGGCCGAGCCCGTCACGGGCATCGACGTGGAAGGCGCCCGCCGCCGCATGACCGAGGCGCAGGAGCGCCTGAAGGGCCTGTCCTCCGAGGACGCGCGCTTCGAGCTGGAGCAGGCCACGGTGCGCCGTGAGGCCGCGCGCATCGGCGCCGCCAACACCGCGCGCGCGTAGTCCCCGCGCGAGCACGTTTCACCGCCCAGGGGCGCCTCGCGCTCCGGGCGGCTGGCGTGACCCCCGGGCTCCCCTCCCGTGGAGCCGGTGTCCGCTTCAGTCCCCGTGACGGCGCCCCCAGGGCTGCGCCTCCAGGGCGGGTTTCTCCTCTCACCTCCCATCCCCACCTCGGAGCTGACGAGACAGGCGTCAGGCCATGGCGTTGCATCCAGTAGCTTCACTGCTGGTGACGTTGTGTTTGACGGCGCGGGCTTTAAAGTGCATTTAGAATGCATCTTAAGGCCCATGCCGGGCGAGAGGAGCGAGCACCATGAGCAACGCGGCGGAGAAGAGTGTCTTCGAGCAGTTGGGCGGCGAGCCGGCGATGGCGGCGGCGGTGGAGGTCTTCTACCGGAGGGTGCTGTCGGACGAGCACATCAGCCACTTCTTCGAGGACGTGGACATGGAGCGCCAGGCGGCGAAGCAGAAGGCGTTCCTGACGATGGTGACGGGGGGGCCGGTCCACTACTCCGGCAGGGACATGCGCGCCGGCCACGCGCACCTGGTGCGGCGCGGGCTGGATGACTCGCACTTCGACGCGGTGGCGGGCCACCTGAAGGGGACGCTGGAGGAATTGGGTGTGCCCGCGCCGCTGGTGGCGAAGGTGCTGGCCATCGCGGAGAGCGCTCGCGCGGACGTCCTCAACCGCTGAACCCGGGAGCTCGCCATGGCCAAGGTGAAGCACGCGTCGGATTGGTATCCGCTGTCGTTCGGAGAGAGCGTGTTGGACGCGCTGCTGCGCCAGGGCGTGTCCGTTCCGCATGCGTGCCGCGCGGGGGCCTGCCAGTCCTGCCTGATGCGGGCCGTGGCGGGGACGGTTCCGGAGGCCGCGCAGGCGGGGTTGAAGGACACGCTCCGGGCGCAGGGGTACTTCCTCGCCTGTGCCTGCCGGCTCCCGGAGGGCGCGGCGCTGGAGGTCACCGACGCGGAGGCCCTGCGCGTCCCCGCGCGCATCCAGTCGCTGGACGCGTTGTCCGCCAGCGTCCTTCGCGTGCGGCTGGTGACGGACCGCCCCGTGGCGTACCGCGCGGGGCAATACATCTCCCTGGTGCGGGAGGACGGGCTGACGCGCAGCTACTCGCTGGCCAGCCTGCCTCACGAGGACGCACTGGAGCTGCATGTGCGACTCCATCCGGAAGGGGCGATGAGCGGCTGGCTGGCGCGTGACGCCCGGCCGGGAGACAGGCTCCAGGTCCAGGGGCCGGCGGGAAGCTGCTTCTACGTCCCCGGCCGGCCCGAGCAGCCCCTGCTGCTGGCGGGGACGGGCACCGGCCTGGCGCCACTGTATGGCATCATCAGGGACGCGCTGGAGGCGGGCCACACCGGGCCCATCTGGCTCTTCCACGGCGCGCGGACGCCCGAGGGGCTCTACCTCACCGACGCCCTTCGCTCCCTGGCGGAGCGCCATCCTCAGCTTCGCTATCGGCCGGGCGTGCTGGAGGGCGGCAGCCGGGATGTGGCGGAGGGCGCGCTCGATGTGCTCATTCGCGCGGAGTGCCCCAGGCCCGTGGGCTGGCGCGCGTGGCTCTGCGGAGACGGGCCGTTGGTGCTATCCCTCCGGAAGAAGCTGTTCCTCGCCGGGCTCTCGCTGAAGGACCTCCACGTGGATGCCTTCCTGCCGAGCGCCCCCCTGGCGCAGCGCACCACCGACGCCGGAGCCCGCTGACGTGCATCTCACCCTCCATGCCGACTACTCGCTGCGGGTGCTGCTCTACCTGGCCACACGCACCGGGCGCCCGGTCTCCACCCAGGAGATGGCGGATGCCTACGGCATCTCCAAGCACCACCTGGTGCGCGTGGTGCAGACGCTGGCGGGGCAGGGGGTGGTGGATGCACGAGCGGGCCGCTCCGGCGGCGTGGTGCTGGCGCGCCCGCCCGCGGACATCCAGGTGGGCAGCGTGCTGCGCGCCGCGGAGCCGGACTTCCACCTGGTGGAGTGCTTCGACCGGGAGCGCAACGCGTGCCCCATCGCTCCCGCCTGTGGGCTCAAGGGCGTGCTGGACGAGGCGCGTGAGGCGTTCCTCGCGGTGCTGGACCGGTACACGCTGGCGGACCTGCTCAAGCGCTCGCGTCCGAACCTGTCGGACTACTTCCTCTCCGCGCCGGCGCCATGATGTCCGGCACGCTGGAGCTGTTTCATCGCATCGTGGATGCACCTTCCGCGCAGGTCCGGTGCTACATCGTCGACTTCGCGTTGGAGGACCGCGTGCGCTTCCGCAACGTGGCCTTCGACGAGGCTGAAGCGGACTGGCGCCGGCTGGGTGGGCACACCACGCCCGCGCTCTGGGATGGCACGCGGCTCCACCAGGGCGCGCAAGCGGTGATGGCGCGGTTGCAGGCCGTCGTCAACCTGGGCCGTGATGACGCATGAAGTGACGGCGCGCGTGTGCTGACACCCGCGCGCTGGTGCCACCTGCGCGTCCCTCGTGCGCCATGCGCGAAGCTTCGAGAGTTGGACACGTGTACAGGTGCGCGAATGCGTGCACCCGCCGAGGCTTGCCGCGCGCGTGTTGGTTGCGGTAGTCACCCCACCCCGCGCTGCGATCCACGGGGCGCGAGGGATGGAGGGTGGACGGTGAAGAATCCGAGCGGAGTTTCGAGGACGGCTGTATCGCGCTCGTCAAGCCCCGGCATGATTCTTCCCGCACCGGCTCGCGGATGTTTCACGGGTTTCTCTCCTTTCTCGCTGGCCGTTCTGGCCTGAGCCTCGGTTAATCTCCACGACCCCATGCCGCTGACTCCCGCCGAGCGCCAGGACAGGTTCCATGCGGCGTTCGTGGGGCTCGCCATCGGTGATGCGCTCGGCTTCCCGCTGCGCGGCATTCCACCGGCGAGCCTCGCGCGGCTGCCCGGCCTCGCCGAGGACTTCGCGCCCCGCCCGCGCGGCAAGTTCGCCAAGGGCCAGTTCAGCGACGACACGCAGCTGCTGCTCGCGGCGGCGGAGAGCGTCATCCGCGAGGGCAAGGTGGAGGGCCGCAGCGCGGCGGCGCACCTGGCGTGGCTGTGGCAGGAGGGCATCATCCTCCAGCCGCCCAAGAGCCTGGCGGACGCGCTGCAGCGGCTGGCGGGTGGCGTGCCGTGGATGAGCGCGGGCGCGTCGCTGGGCACGCGGTGCCACTCGGTGCTCAGCCGCGCGCTGGTGGTGGGCCTCCTGGAGAGCGGCCACCGCGCGCGCCTGCCGCATGACGCCGGGGTGCTCACCGTCATCACCCACAAGGACCCGGTGTGCGCGGCGGCCGCGGCGGCCTTCGCGCAGGCGGCGGCGCTGGGCATGGAAGAGGAGCCGCTGACGCCCGCGGCCTTCTGCGAGGAGCTGGCGCTGTCGGCGGCCGTGCACGACAAGGGCCTGGCGGAGGAGGTGCGTCACCTGCCGCGCCTGCTGACGTGGGACACCGCGCGCGCGCTGTCGCAGCTCCGCAAGGTGGGCGTGCCCCCCAGTGAGCTGAAGGGCGTGGACGGGCTGCCGCCGCACGTGGTGCCGGTGCTGCTGACGTCGCTGTACGCCATCCTCAAGGTGCCGCACGACTTCCGGGAGGCGGTGGCCCTCACGCTGCGCTGTGGCGGCGAGGCGGACGTGGCCGCCGCGCTGACGGGCGCGCTGCTGGGCGCCCACCTGGGCACGCGCGCCATCCCCGCCCGGCTGCGCAAGCAGGTGTTGTACTCCGAGAACCTGATGGACACGGCGGACCGCCTCTTCCGCGCCCACCAGGTCCGCGAGACGCTGGCCACCGCCCTGGCGCACCGCCGCCGCCGCTGAACGCGAGGGCAGGGCAGGCGGGCAGCCGCAGGCGTGCATTCCCCCGGGGCTTCACTGGAGGGAGCGTCCTGCCCACCTTGTGCGAAGGAGCGGGCCGCAAGGATGCCAGGCAGGCATGGGAGCGCACGTGTGGTCCGCGAAGTCATCGCAGGAGGCGCACGTCGTGGACCTCGAATCGGAACGCCTGGAGCGAAGTCAACTGGAGACGCTTTCCACGGCGGAGCTCATCCGGCACGCCCTGGCGGAGACGCGCCTGTTGGTGCGCGCCGAGGTGATGCACGCCAAGAAGGAGCTGCGTGAGGAGCTGAAGGCCGCGCGCACCGCGGGCATCCTCCTGGGAGCGGGCGCGGTGCTGGCGCTCACCGCGCTGGCCGTCCTCTTCGTCGCGTTGGGACTGGCCCTGCCCCTGGGGCAGGCGGTGGGGGTGCTGGTGGTGGGCGTGGTGCTGCTGGCCATCGCCGGCGGCCTGCTCTTCCTGGGCAGCAAGCGCGTGCCCAAGAAGCCCCTGCCGCACACGCAGGAGCGCTTGAAGACGGACTACCACCTCACGCGGGAGACGCTGCAATGAACGGCAACGGCCGCGAAGAAGGCGTGCCCTCGGCAATCGAGCGGCACGAGGACCACCGCATCACCCGGGGCATGGGGGACCGCAAACAGGTAGAGGAGACCGCGGACCGCATCCGCGACGAGCTGCTGCTGACGCTGGCGGAGCTGGACCGGCGGCGTGAGCGCGCGCTCGACGTGCGCTACCACGCCATGCAGCACCGCAACGAGCTGATGACCGCTGGCGCCGCGCTGCTGACGGTGGTGGGCCTGGGCGTCGCGTATGCCGTGTACCGCGCGCGCCACCGGGACGAGATTCTGCGCCGCAAGCGCCGCAAGGCCCTGGCGCGCGCCTGGGAACACCCGGACCGCGTGGCCTCCACCGCGGAGCAGCGCCCGCTGGGCGCGGAGCTGGGACGCAAGCTCGTGCTCATCTTCGCCAGCGCGCTGGCCACCGCTGTCGCACGAAACGCGGTGGTGACGCTGGTTCCCGCGCGAAAGGCGCCGCCTTCCTCTGTGAGGATTGATAAGAACACGTAATTGCGACAAAATCAGACATAAACCATTCTGATGCCCATGACGGACCTGCTCTATGCGCGGGCTCAAATGGGCTTGTCGCTCGCGTTCCACATCGTCTTCGCGGCGGCGGGGGTGGCGCTCCCCGTCCTCATGGTGCTCAGTGACTGGAAGCACCGGCGCACCGGTGACGCGGACTACCAGAAGCTGAGTCAGAAGCTGGCGAAGGGGACGGCCATCCTCTTCGCGGTGGGCGCGGTGAGCGGGACGGTGCTGTCCTTCGAGCTGGGCCTGCTGTGGCCGGAGTTCATGGGGCAGTACGGCGAGGTGATTGGGCTGCCCTTCAGCCTGGAGGGCGTGGCCTTCTTCACCGAGGCCATCTTCCTGGGCATCTACCTGTACGGGCGGGAGCGGGTGTCGCCGGGGCTGCACCTGTTCTCCGGCGTGATGGTGGCGATAAGCGGCGCGGCGAGCGCCTTCTTCGTCACGCTGGTGAACACGTTCATGAACCACCCGTCGGGCTTCACGCCGTCGGCGTCCGGGCCCATGGACGTGGCGCCGCTGGTGGCCATGTTCAGTCCGGGCTGGCAGTACCAGACGGCGCACGTGCTGCTCTCCTGCTACCAGGCGAGCGCCTTCGCCATGGCGGGCATCCACGCCTTCGTGCTGCTGCGCCATCCGGGCGCGGCCTTCCATCGCAAGGCGCTGTCGGTGGCGCTGCCGCTGGCGTGTGTCACCGCGCTGCTCCAGCCGGTGGTGGGGGACTTGTCCGCCAAGCACGTGGCGAAGGCGCAGCCGGTGAAGCTGGCCGCGATGGAGGGCCAGTTCGAGACGGAGCGCGGCGCGCCGCTGCGGCTGGGTGGGCTGCCCGATGTGGAGACGGGCGAGGTGCCCTACGCGGTGGACATCCCCAAGGGTCTGTCGATTCTGGCCTTCGCGGACCCGGACGCGGAGGTGAAGGGGCTCAACGCCTTCCCTCGCGACGAGTGGCCGCCGGTGGCGAAGGTCCACGTGGCCTTCCAGCTCATGGTGGGCACCGGGAGCGCCATGGCGCTGCTGGCGCTGGTGACGCTGGTGTGGCGGTGGCGGAAGAAGGCATGGCCCCATGGGCGGAAGCTGATGTGGGCGTGGCTGCTGTCGGGCCCGCTGGGTGTGGTGGCCATGGAGGCGGGCTGGCTCGTCACGGAGTGGGGGAGGCAGCCGTGGATTCTGCGCGGGGTGATGCGCACGGCGGACGCGGTGACGCCGGTGCCGCATCTGGCCGCGCCCTTTTGGACCTTCACCGCCGTGTACGTGTTCCTCGGCGTGACGGTGGTGCTCCTGCTGGTGCGGCAGGTGGCGGGCACGCTGCCGGCGCGCGACAGCGGTCTGCTGGGAGGTGAGGCCCATGTCCACTGACGCGATGCGGAGCTTCACGGTGACGGGGACGCTGCCCCGCCGGGAAGGTGGCGCACTGGAGGGGCGGCCCATGCCCACTGAAGCGGTGCGGAGCATCACGGCGGCGGGAGCGCTGCCGCTCTCGCAGGGCGGAGCGCGGACAGGAGTGACCCATGTCCATTGACGCGATTCTGGGCTTCGCGGTGGCGGGGACCTTCGTCCTCTATGCCCTCTTTGGCGGCGCGGACTTTGGCGGAGGTGTGTGGGATTTGCTCGCCTTCGGGCCGCGCAAGGCGGAGCAGCGCGCGCTCATCGCTCGCGCCATCGGCCCGGTGTGGGAGGTGAATCACATCTGGCTCATCGTCGGGGTGGTGCTGCTGTTCGCCGGCTTCCCGCGTGCCTTCGCGGTGCTGAGCGTGGCGCTGCACGTCCCGCTGACGTTGCTGCTGCTGGGCATCGTGTTCCGGGGCGCGGCCTTCACCTTCCGGGCGTACGACACGCGCGGGGACGCGGTGCAGCGGCAGTGGGGGCTCGTCTTCAGCGGGGCCAGTGTCATCGCGCCGGTGTTGCTGGGCATGTGCGTGGGCGCGGTGGTGGGCGGCACCATCCGCGTGGAGGGCCGGGTGGTGGTGAGCGGCTTCTTCTCCTCGTGGCTCACGCCCTTCTCGTGGGCGGTGGGCGTGCTGGCGCTGTGTCTCTTCGCCTTCCTGGCGGCGGTGTACCTTACGCACGAGGCCCCCGCGTCCGAGCTGCGCGAGGACTTCCGTCGCCGGGCGATGGGGGCGGGCGTGGCGGTGTTCGTTTCGGCGCTGGCGGTGTTGCTGCTGGCCCGGGACGGCGCGCCGCGCGTGTGGGAGGGACTGTTGCGTTCGCCCTTCGCTCTGGCTCTGCATGCGGGCACGGCGGTGGCGGCGGTGGCGGCCTTCGCGCTCCTGTGGACGCGCCGCTTCCAATGGGCACGCGTCGCCGCGGCCGTGCAGGCGGGGCTCATCGTGCTGGGGTGGGCGGCTGCGCAGCAGCCGTACCTGGTTGTGCCAGACGTCACGCTGCAAGGCGCGGCGGCGAGCCCTGGCGCGCAGCGGTTGCTCCTGGTGGCGCTGGGCGTGGGCACGGCCGTCGTGGTGCCCTCGCTGGTGCTGCTGTTCCGCGTCTTCCGGCCCGTGCCGTCGCCTGGACATGGACCCATCTTCGACGTGGCGAATACCGCGACCGACCGGAGAACGTGATTGAGCCGAGTTGCGATTTGAGTGCACCGCGTCATCGGTTACGGGCATCCTGTTGAACCGGAGGCGCGGTGTCCATGAACGGCCGATACATCGGAGCAACCATCATCCTGGGGCTCGTTGGTGGCTGTGTCGCGACCGTTCTGCGCCCCGTGGAATCGACGACCTTTACTCGCGTTGAATTGCCGGACGGTCGTCAATGCAGTGAGGACGTCGTCGCGCTCGATGTGGGAGCGTGCTTGTACGATGAACGGTGGTGGGGGCCCGGTGGCAGCTCGCGGAGCGGTTTGGTGCGCTGTGGCGAGATGATGGACGTGTGTGGTCGCGAGCGAGCCTGTGACTGCACAAGAACACAGGCGCTCTTCGCCTGCGAGCCCGACCGGACGGTCCGGTTGTTTGCCGATGGCGGTGTAGAGCCCGTCTTCCCGATGGACGACAAGCAAGCGCCGTTGCCGCCGCTCGCGCCCGTCCGATTCCTAGGGACGAACGAGTTCGGCGACTGCGCCTTCGCGATGTCTCCTCCGATGATGGGACGCTGCTCGATTGGCGGGCTCATTCCGTCCGGCGACCCCTACGAGAGCATGCAGATAGGGATGGTCGTCCCCTTCGGAGAGGATCGCTAACTCTGTGGGGTCCGGTTGTCCTGCCGGTGCAGCGAGTTCACGGAGCGCGAGTGATGGTCGAGTCCGCAGGCCGAGCGCTGGGTTGGGGCTGAACATCGGCGGCCCCCTTGGAATGAGGTACTGGGCATGAAGCGCTGGTTTGTTGCTGTTGGGGTCTTCGCCGCGCTCATGAGCGCGGCTTGTCAACGCCAAGGCGGGGGGCCGTACTACTCGCGCGAATACGGGCTCCATTACGAGTGTGGGCTCTTCGGTACCTGCGAAGCGCCTCTGCAGTGCATGGAGGCCAATCTTGGCGAAAGAGTGCTTCGCTCTTGTGAGCGTGTTTGCACCACCGATGCGGACTGCCGGCAGGGCTTCGGCTGCGGCCCACTCATAGGGTCCTCTGAGCGGGTTTGCCTCGAACGGCTTCCGGACGGCACCCTTCTTCAGCCCTATTTCGAGACCTGAGGGGGCTTTGGGGCACCTGGAACTCGTGCTCACGCCCCATGCAGGCTCGGGGCCTCTAAAACGCGAAGAGGCCGTGCGAGCCCTTCGTGAAGAGGGACACGCACGGCCTCGAATGTTGCTCGGATGAAGCGACGCCTTAGAAGCGCGCGTTCACACCGGCGTAGAGGGTGCGGCCGCGCTCCTGGAACACGTATCCTTCCTCGTCCTCGGTGCGGGTGTTGGCGATGTTGAGCACGCCCGCGTTCACGCCAAAGTTCTTGCTGATGTCGTAGCTGGCGCCCGCGTCGAAGAGGGCATACGCCTCCACCTCTTCCGTGCCGCTGAGCTGCGGGCCAATGTACTGGCCGCGCACGAAGGCCTTCAGCTTGTCCACCGGCGTCACGTCAATCTGGCCGTTGAGGGTGTGCTTGGGCCGGTAGGCGAGCTGCACGTCGTTCTCCAGGTCCCGGCTCTCCAGGAAGGTGTAGTTCGCGCTCAGGCGCACCACGTTGCCGAAGGCCTTGCTCGCCGTCGCCTCGACGCCGCGCAGCCGCGCGCGGTTGACGTTGCGGGGCACGTACAGGGGCAGGCCCGTCTCCGGGTCGGTGCCCACCGGCTCCACGCCCGTGCCACGCGGCGTGTCGATGAGGTTGCGGATGTTGTTCTGGAACACCGTCGCCGTCAGCGACCACGAGGACTGGGTCCAGTTGGCGGACACCTCGAAGTTGGTGCTCTTCTCCGGGGCCAGGTCCGGGTTGCCGATGATGCCGCAGCGGCCACGGCAGCTCGTCACCAGGGACTCGGTGCTCATCTGACGCAGCGTGGGCGCCTTGAAGCCCGTGCCCACACCCGCCTTCAGCGTGAGCGGGTTGATGGGCGAGTAGACGACGTACGCGCGCGGCGTGAGGTGGAGGCCGAAGTTCTCGTGGTTGTCCAAGCGCGCGCCCAGCAGCAGCGTCAGCTTGTCCATCAGCGCCAGCTCGTCCTGCGCGTAGAGGGCCTGCTGGTGCACGCTGGCGGCGCCGCTGGTGAACTCGTCCGACTTGAGGTCAATCCACCGCGCCTCGCCGCCCACCGTCAGCGTGTTGATGCCCAGGTACGCGGTGGCGTTCGCCTCCGCCACGATGTTGTCCTGGGTGAGGCCGTCGACGCCGCTCTCCAATCCTTCCCAGTAGCCTCGGACCTCGGAGTTGCCCCAGTCCCACTTGCCCTTGTGGCCCAGCACCGCGTCGTTGCGGTGGACCACCGCGTCCGCGTCACCGTAGGAGCCGCCAATGTAGTACTCGCCGATGCGGTTCTGGTACGCGCGGCCGTACTCGGCGGTGATGGTCTGCTGCGCGGTGGGCGTCCAGTTCAGCGACAGCCGGCCGTTGTGGTCGTTGCGGCCTTCCAGCGTGGCCAGGTCGCCGTAGTTGACGACGCTGCCGTCTTCCCGCGTCACTGGCGCACCGTCCGCGTTGAGCACGGGCGAGCCCGGGTCGCGCGCGCCGTTCCACGCCTGGCGGTGGTTGAAGCCGCCGGTCATCTTCATGGACAGCGTGTCCTGGATGAGCGGACCGCTGAGGAAGACGCTGGAGCGGAGCTCCTCGCCGTTGGCGCCCACGGTGGGCGTCTGCGCCTTCACGTCGATGCCGCCCGTCCACTTGGGGGCAATCGGCTTGGTGATGATGTTGATGACTCCGCCCAGCGCCTCGGAGCCGTAGAGCGAGGACATGGCGCCGCGGACGACCTCGATGCGCTCGATGCCCTCCGTGGGGATGAGGCCGATGTCGAAGTCGTTGTGGCGGAACACCGCCTCCAGCGAGTTCACGCGCTTGCCGTCGACGAGGATGAGCGTGTAGCTCGAATCCATGCCGCGGATGCTGATGCCGCGGCGGCCCTGGCTGCCGGCCGTCAGGCTGATGCCGGGCGCCAGGCGGATGGCGTCCGTCAAGTCACCCACGGGAGCCCGCTTCAGGTCCTCCTGCGTCACCACGGTGACGGAGGCGGGGGCGGAGGTGACGTCCTGCTCGGTGCGCGTCGCCGTCACCACCACCGGGGCCATCTGGAAGACGTTGGACTCCAGCTCGGCCTGGTGCTCGGCGGCCGCCGAATCCGGCGGAGGCGGCGGCGTGGCCGCGTCCTGCGCCCAGGCGGGCGTCATGGTCAGCAGCAGGGCCGGACCCATCCACTTCCAGCTCACGGACAGCCGAGGGCCACGAGTGGTGCGGGGGGAAACGTCTTCACGATGAACGGCGCGCAAGGTCCTTCTCCTCAATGTGGATGGCTGGGCTTCGGAACTCCCCCCTCCCGCCAGCGCCAGGGACGCCCGCGGGTTTGAACGGACAAGGCTCCGCCGCGCCGCGGGAGCCGCGACGTGACGGACATCAGCAAGACAAGACCCGTCTCCTGGGCTTCCTGGCGCTCGACACGCACCGGGAATCAGCGGGAGATGGATATGAATTTGCTAATCATTTTCAACTTGTCGGCACTTTGCGTCGTGGCAGGCGTCCTGTCCACGCGCGGAAGGCGGAATTCTCTACACCCGTCGTAGAATCCCGCCTTCACCGCGGAGGGCGCGCCAGCCGCGTGTCTCAGGGCTGCGTGGGCCAGACGGCCCGCGGCTCTTCGTCGTCCTTGCCGACGAGCAGGGTGGCGCCTTCGAGCAGGTCCTCGGCGTCCAGCGCCTCCACGGCGGTGCGCACGGCCGCGTCGGCGTCCATCACCCGGCAGTAGACGCGGAGCTGCTGCTCCTGCAGCTCGCCGCCTTCGACCTCGCCGTTGCCCGTCCACCCGAGCGCGTCCGTGAGCAGCTCCTCCACGGCGACGCGCTTCTCCACGTCGTGGCCGGTGCCCTTGCCCTCGATGGTGTACTGGACGATGAACGTCGTCATCGCGGAGGGCTCGGGCTCGTCATAGCCCTGGTCCACCAGCGGGCCGGCGGCCTCGGCGATGACCATGTCCGGGTCTTCATCCGGGGGGAGGGGGAGCTGCTGGTCCTCGCCGGTTTCGCCGACCAGGCCCTGGTGCACGGTGAGTGCGCCGTCATGCACCCAGGCCTCCCAGTAGCGGAGCCGGTCGCCTTCCTTCTTGTAGAGCTTCAGCACGGGTCGAGTCTCATGCGGAGGGCCCCTGCATAGCACGGACCCGCGGGGCCAACCGGCTCAGAAGGCACGGCCCTGGCCCCCGTCCACGGGGAGGGTGGCGCCTGTCACCCAGCGTGCGCGCTCCGAGCAGAGGAAGGCCACCACGTCCGCGACCTCCTCCGGGGCGCCGAACCGGCCCCAGGGCAGCTCGTCGCGCACCAGCTTCGCCACCTTGTCCGGGTCCGCCTTCTGGCGTTTGTCCCAGCTCCCCCCGGGGAAGAGGATGGAGCCGGGGGCCACGCCGTTGACGCGGATGCGGTACTGCGCCAGGTCCACCGCCATCTCCTTGGTGAGCGCGGTGATGCCGGCCTTGGCGGTGGTGTAGGGCGCGCTGGTGGCGTACTCGCGGCCGTAGATGGAGTTGATGTGGATGATGCAGCCGCCGCCCTGCTGGCGCATGGCCTCCACGGCGCGCTGGCTGCACCACACGGCGGACAGGAGGTTGCGGTCCAGCACGGCCGTCCATTGCTCGGCGGTGGCGGAGTGGAAGGCGCCCGCGCCGCCGCTGCCGCCCACGTTGTTGACCAGGAGGTCCAGCCGCCCGAACGCGCGCACCGCCGCGTCCACCGCCTCCACGGCGCCGGCCTGGGTGGCCACGTCCGTCACCACCGTGGTGACGTCCGCGCCCTCGGCGCGAAGCTCGGACGCGGTGGCCTCCAGGGCCTCCGCGCCGCGAGCGCTGAGGCACACCCGCACGCCCTCGCGAGTCAGCACCGCCGCGATGGCCTTGCCGATGCCCCGGCTGCTGCCGGTGACGAGGGCCGTCTTTCCTCTGAGCTCCAGGTCCATGGGGGAGGTTCTACAGCGCCTGTTCCTGGTGCGGGGGACTCATGGAGCGCGGGCGTTGAGTCCTGGGCGCGAGGGCCTGACGGCGACGTGCCACAGTCCCTCGAAGGCGCCGCCTCGGAGACCTCCAGTGCCCGGTGCCACGGCCGAGGGCTTCGGCCGCGGCCTCCGTGGACACGTCTACTTCGCCCGGAAGCGCGCCTGCGTCGGCGTGGCGCCCGGGGTGCGCTCGACGCCGCGGTCCGGGTTGGCGGCCAGGTGCTGGAGCACCTTGAACACCGTCTCCACCTCGTCCGGCATGCCGATGTCGGCCGCGAGCTGCTCGGCGGTGCGAGCCTCCGCGCGGGCCTCGCGCAGGCGCGCCGTCAACTTGCCCTGGAGCGCCAGCACCACACCCGCGGCCTTCTTGCCCGCCTCCACGCCTGGCTGGTGGTACGCGTTGATGTGCACCAGCGTGGCGTAGAAGCCCACGGCGCGCTCGTAGAGGGCAATCAGCGCGCCCAGCGTGCGCGCGCTCACGTCCGGCACGGTGAGGGTGAGCGACTCGCGGTCCTTCTCGTAGAGCGCGCGCCGCGTGCCCAGCAGGAAGCCCAGCAGGTAGTCGCCGCTGGTGACGCCGGGCTCCACCTCTTGCGAGCCGCCCTCGCGGTCCTTCAGCACCTCGATGAAGGTGACGAAGAAGTTGAGCACGCCCTCGCGGAGTTGCTGCACGTAGGCGTGCTGGTCCGTGGAGCCCTTGTTGCCGTAGACGGCGATGCCCTGGTTCACCACCTGGCCGTCCAGGTCCGTCTCCTTGCCCAGCGACTCCATGACGAGCTGCTGGAGGTAGCGCGACATCAGCAGGAGCCGGTCCTTGTACGGCAGGATGACCATGTCCTTGTGGCCCCGGCCGTCACCGGCGTAGTGCCACATGAGCGCCAGCAGCGCGGCCGGGTTCTTCAGCGCGTCCCGCTCCCGCGTCGCCGCGTCCATGTCGCGCGCGCCCTTCAGCAGCGCGTCGATGTCCAGCCCCTGGAGCCGCGCGGGCAGCAGGCCCACCGCCGACGTCACCGACGTGCGGCCGCCAACCCAGTCCCACATGGGGAAGGTGCGCAGCCAGCCCTGCTTCTTCGCGTGGCTGTCCAGCTCGCTGCCCGCGCCGGTGACGGCCACGGCGTGCTTGCTGAAGTCCAGGCCCTGGGCCGAGTAGCCGCGCTCGGCCTCCAGCATGCCGTTTCGCGTCTCCTTGGTGCCGCCCGACTTGCTGATGACCAGCGTGAGCGTCTCCGCCAGCCGGCCGCCGAGCTGCGCCAGCACGCGGTCGAAGCCGTCCGGGTCCGTGTTGTCGAAGAAGGACACCTGCATCGGGTCCTTGGCCGTGCCCAGCGCGTCCGCCACGAGCTGCGGCCCCAGCGCCGAGCCGCCAATGCCCACGATCAGCACGTGCGTGAAGCGCTGCGCCTTCTGCGGCTTCACCTTGCCCTCATGCACGTCCTTCGCGAAGGCGTGGATGGCGGCCACCGTGTCGGTGACTTCCTTCTGGAGCGCGGGCTCGGGGGCCCGCTCCGGCGCGCGCAGCCAGTAGTGGCCCACCTTGCGCTGCTCGTCCGGGTTGGAGATGGCGCCCTGCTCCAGGGCCTCCATCGCGTCGAAGGCCTCCACCACGCGGGGCCGCATCCGCTCCAGGTAGTCCGCCGGGAAGCGCATGCGCGAGACATCGAGCGTGAAGTCCAAGGCCGGGACGACGCACAGATAACGCTGGTACCGCTCCCACAGTTCTCGCTCGGTCATGGCTCCTCCTGGCAGTGCTCGCGTCGCGAAACGTGCCGGGTGGCTTAGCGCCTCCGTGTGCGGGTGGGAAGCCGGACGACGGTGTCGATGCGCGTCCACGCGGCCGCGAGCGGCCGGGTGCTCAACACCTCACACGGAGGGGCGGGCCGCCTCGGGCGGCGGTTGCGCTCCGGACGGCTGAGGCACCTTGGAGGGCTCGGGCTTCCAGGCCGGGTTGCGGAAGACGTAGCTCAGGCGCTGCTTCAGCGAGCCGGGCTTCGCCGCGTCACGCGCGATGGCCGCGAACTCGTGGAAGGCGATGCGCACGGGGTTGTACGTCTCCAGGTTCTTCGTCAGGCCGTACACGGGCTTCTCGCCCTCCGGCTCGAAGGTGCCGAAGAGCCGGTCCCAGATGATGAGGATGCCCGCGTAGTTCTTGTCCAGGTAGCGCGGGTTGGACGCGTGGTGCACGCGGTGGTGCGACGGCGTGTTGAGCACCCACTCCAGCGGGCGCGGCAGCCGGCCAATGGCCTCGGTGTGAATCCAGTACTGGTAGAGCAGGCTGACGGACTGCTGCGCGACAATCATCACCGGGTGGAACCCGAGCAGCGCCAGCGGTGCCCAGAAGACGAAGCTGGTGGGCGGCGTCCACGTCTGCCGCAGCGCCGTGGACAGGTTGTAGTGCTGGCTGGAGTGGTGCACCACGTGGGACGCCCAGAAGAAGCGGCTCTCATGGTGGACGCGGTGGAAGGCGTAGTAGCAGAGGTCGTCCGCGAGGAAGAGCAGCACCCACGCCAGCACGCCGAAGCCCATGCGCAGCGGCGTGAGCTGGTAGAGCGCCAGGTAGCCAGCGAAGGCCACGCCCTTCCACAGGACGTTGATGGCCACGTTGCCCAGCCCCATGGAGAGGCTGGCCGCCGTGTCCTTCAGGGTGTGGCCCGCCACGGGACGGCCCTCGTCCCGCAGCTTCTTCACCCAGAGCGCCTCGGCGACCACCGTGAGGGCGAACACGGGAATCGCGAGGGTGATGAGGTCGGGGATGTGGGGTGCGTCCATGGTGGGACCCTCCGTGTCGGCGAAGCTCAGGAGCGGGCGCGGCGGCGAGGCCGCGCCAAGGCGGGAAGGAAGGCGTTGCGCATGAAGTTCGTGAGCGCATCCAGCATGCGCCGGTGCGCCGGGTCGTTCGGCCGCGCGCTGCCTCCCACCGCGGCGCCCTGCACCGCGTCCAGTGCCAGCTCCACGATGGAGTCGAAGTCCGGGTGCTCGGAGGCCTCGGGGAACAGCTCGCGCGCCACGCGGTGCAGGTTCTCCCGGTGCGGCCCGTCCACCGCCGCCAGCGCCACGCGCAGCTCCGCGTCCGTGCGCGCCGCCACGTACAGCTCGATGGCGGCCTGCAGCTCCGGGCGCTGGAAGGCGGCCCACAACATGTCCACCGCCGCCGCGATGCGGTCCCTGCCCGAGGGCCGGGCCCCCACGCCCGCCAGGTAGTCCTGGATGAGGCGTGGGAAGAGGTGCTCCACCGCCGCGGCGAGCAGCTCCTCCTTCGTATCGAAGTGGGTGAAGAGCGCACCCTGGGACAGGCCCGCGCGCTTCGACACCTCCACCGTCGTCAGGCGGGCGTAGCCCTGCTCCACCAACGTCTCGATGGTGGCGTCCAGGAGCTTGCGGCGCGTCGTCTCACGGCGCTCCTGCTGCGTGCGGCGGACAGGGCGGCTCGGCCCGTCCGAGGGAGTGTTCTTCGAGGCCATTCAACGGCAGGGTAATGCCGAACTTAGTGAGTGACCAGTCACTTTGTTGGGCCGGGGGCGAGTGAACCCCACAGTGGCGTGCGTCATCACCCGTGCACGTACATGAGGCCGCCAAAAGGGAAGTGGCGCCTCGAAGTCCGCTCCAGGCCTGCTTCCCCAGCGGCCGGGCGGCCATGGGGCTGACTGGCGTGTGCGCGGCGTTCGCCTGGGACTCGGGTATGAATCTCCTCGGGAGGGTGGGCGTGCCGAAGCCCTCCACGTCGTGCAGCAGACAGGCGCGGTGAAAATCCGCAGGGAAATACCCGCGCCACTTGCCCTCGTTTCCGCCCCGCCCCGATATGAACCTCTCAGCCCTCCTCCTTGGTTCTCTCCTGGCTTCGGCCCCCGCGGTTCCTTCCTCTGCTCCCACGAATGTGGGCGAAACGCCTGAAGTAGGCGTCCCCTTCGCCTGTGGTCGCATCCACACGGTGAGCCAGGGACATGACACGGGAAGTCACCAACACAACGACACGCATGCGTGGGATTTCCGCATGCCGGATGGCACGCCCATCGTCGCCGCGCGCGACGGCACGGTGCGCCTGGCGCGTGGTGACAGCACCAAGGGTGGCTGCGACGAGAAGTTCGCGCCCTATGCCAACTACGTCGTCATCTCCCACGCGGACGGACTGGAGACGCAGTACCTCCACTTCAGCGCGGTGGTGGTGAAGCCGGGTGACGTGGTGAAGGAGGGCCAGCTCATCGGCTTCTCCGGCTCCACGGGCTGGGCCTGTGGCGCGCACCTGCACTTCAAGGTGGCGCGTGAAGGCGGCAAGGGTTGGAACAACCCGTCCGTGCCGGCGCGCATCGCCGGCTACGGGGACCCGGTGCGCGACACGCGCGTGGCCGCGCCCCTGTGCAAGGACAACGGCACGCAGGCGCTCATGGCCAGCAACGGCGGCGCCCACACCCCGGGCCAGCCGGTGGTGTCCATGTCACCGGAGCGCCAGCAGGCGCTGCGCGGCCTCCCGCCCGGGGCGCAGAGCATCCTCGACGGCCTCTCCCAGCCGCCCGCCCAGGGTGGCCAGGGCCTCAACGAAGCGCGCCCGGCCGGCGGTGCCCGCACGGCGAGCGGCCCCAGCGAGACTCGCTGAAGCCAGCAGCGCGCCCGCTCCGGCGAGCAGCATGAAGAGGGCCCCCGCGTTGACGAAGTAGTCCAACGGCAGCAGGGGGCCTTCCACGTAGGCGCGCACCACGCGGTAGCCCACGTGGCCCAGCAGGGCCAGCAGCGGCAGGTTGATGAGCGGCAGCACCAGCCAGCGCGCGGTGCGCCACCAGCCGGCCACCGCCTCCGCCACGCCGGTGGTGGCGGTGTAGCGCCAGGCGCCCGCTCTCGCCATCCGCACGTCTTCCAGGAGCGTGTCCACGTCCGGGACGCCGAGCAGCGCGGGCTCCAGGCCGCTCGAGCGCGCCACGCTGCGCACCTCCGCCAGCGCGGTGCGCGCCGCGGCCTGGGCGCTGAAGTCGTCCTCGAAGGGCTCCACCACCGCGGACTCCGCGGCCCGCGCGCGCGTGTGTCCGCGCACCACGTCCACCACCGTGGAGGCCGCCGCCACCGCCAGCCCCGCGGGCAGGCTGCTGCGCCCCACCAGCGCCGCCGCGCCCAGTCCGCTGGCGCCCCACAGTGACAGCCGCAGGCCCCAGGCCGCGGGCCCCCAGAAGCGGCCTCCCGCCTGACGCCGCACCTCCGCCGCCAGGTGGCCATGCGCCAGCCGCAGCCGCCCGTCGAAGTCCGCGCGCAGGCCCTCCGCCGCCTTCTCCAACCCCGAGTCCAGCGCGGCGCGCGTGCGCGACCGCAGCGCGTCCGTCTCCTTCAGCGCGGCCTCCACGCGCGTGTGGACTTCTTCGAGCGCGCCCAGCGCGTTCGTCTTGCGCACGCGCGCCGCCACCGCCTGCGTGGCCAGCCCGCGCAGGTGGAAGAGCAGGGCGCCGAACTCACCGGACACGTCGCGGCCGTCCTTCGCCGCCAGGGCGCTGATGGCGAAGACGGGCACGTCCTCCTGGGCCAGGCCGTACTGCTCGGAGGCCACGCGGCGCACCTGGGCCTTGAGCGTGTCGCGCGACTCCGGGGACAGCTCGTCCGCGAAGTTGAGGATGAAGACGAGCGCGCGCCGGCGGGCGAACTCCGTCAGGAACTCCACCTGGGACGCCTCCGCCACGCTGCCCCGGTGCATGACGACGAGCGCCACGTCCGCGCGCTCCAGCGCCGCGCGGGCCACCTCGCGGTGGGTGGTGGCCACGCTGTTGAGGTCCGGCGTGTCGATGAAGACCTGTCCGCCCCACAGGCCCTGGGGACCGGGCGCATAGGTGATGACCCGCGCGCCGGAGCCCGCCAGCGCGTCCGTGGGCGTGCCCTCCGGCGCGAACACCGTGGCAGCCGTGCTGGTGGGCCGGTTGACGCCTTCGCGCGACAGGGCCTGCCCCGCCAGCGCGTTGAGGAGGGTGGACTTGCCCGCGCCGGTGGCCCCCACCAGCGCCACGCTCAGCGGCGCGTCCTTGCGCGCCACGCCTCGCGCGTAGTCGTCCACCAGCCGCTCCAGGCGCGCGGCATGGGGCCGGAGCGCGGGCAGCTCCAGGGCCGTCTTCAGCAGGGAACGCAGGGCATCGGGTTCGGGCAGGCTCGTCTCGTCCACGTGGGGGGAGCCTGTCCCGGCTTCGTCCGGGTGACTACGAAGAAGATGCGCGGAGGGTGTGCCAACGTGCAGTTTCCGGCGGCTGGCTCGCGCGGGGGCTCCCGTGCCCTACCGGACAGGTCCGGCGCCTGGAGGCGTTCCGGGCCTGCCGCACGGGCTGGATGGCAGCCGGTGTGCTGGGAGGAGTAGAAGCAGTCTCACCATGGACCTCTTCCTCATGTCGCCGCCGGGACGCACGTGGGCCCTGCGCGGCCGGAGCAACTTCCGCAGCCGCGAGGCACCCCAGGTGGACGCGCTCCAGGCCCGCCGGGAATGGCTGGCGCTGGCGCGGGGCATCGAAGCGCGCGGGGGCACGGTGGTGGCGCTGCCGTCTCCCTCCGAGCTCCTGACGGGGATGCCCTACGCCGCCGAGTGTGGGCAGGTGGTGCCCCGCCCGGGCGCCGCGCCGCTGTTCCTGCTGCCCCGGATGATGAGCGCGCACCGGCAGACGGAGCGCGAGCACTGGGCGCCCCTGGCCCGCGCCCTGGGCCTGGAGGTGGTGGACCCGGGCGTGGGCATCTGGGAGGCCCATGGCGACGTGGCCACCTTCGACGGCGTCACGCTGCTGTTCTGGGGCGGCCGCACGACGCGGGACGGCCTGGAGGCCGCGGCGCCCTACTTCCCGGGCGAGGTGCTGCGCGTGCAGGTCCGCGAGCCCGCCTTCCACGGCAACATGGCGGTGCTCCCGCTGCCCGCGGTGGACCGGCTGATGGTGTGCCCGGACGTGATGGCCCCGGAGTCCTACACGCTCCTGCGCGAGCGCTTCGGCGAGCACCGGCTGCTCCTCGTGACGGAGGAGGAGATTCGCGGCTACGCCACGAACGGGCTGCCGGTGGGACGCGACGTGCTGGCGCCCTCGGTGGTGCCCTCCCAGGTGCGGGAGCGGCTGGAGGCGCTGGGCCTGCGCGTGGTGCCGCTCACCATGCGCGAGCTGTGTGAGAAGGGCGGTGGTTCATCACGCTGTCTCGTGTCGCGCGCGGAGGTGGACGCGGCGACGTTGTCGATTCCAGAGGCGTTCCGGTTGGCGGCGGTCGCCAGGGACATCGATGCCGATGGGTGACGCGGGCTCGCTGTCTCGGCAGGCGGAGGCCTTCCTCGCGGCGCATCCCGGCGCGTCGATGGTGGCGTTGGGCTCGGGCGAGCACGCGGGCGCGTTGGACCTGGCGCCGCTGGGGGTGCCCATGACGTTCCTGCCCGCCGAGCGGAACGCGGACCTGGCGATGCAGTACCTGACGCTGAACCAGCTCGCCTTTGCTGGCATCGGCGTGCCGCGCTGGGTGCTGTCGGACCTGTATCTGTTGCCCGGCGCCATCGGGCTGCTGCGTTGTCCGGCGCGGATGCTGGCCGCTCCCGTGCGTGAGCGCCTGGGCCTGGCCGACGAGGCCCCCGCCATCGGCGCGGCCTACTACGCGGCGCCTTCGGTGACGCCGGGGCTGTTCATCGGCGTGTCCCTGTTGAGCGTGCTGCCGGGGACGGGGGCGTCGCCGTGGGTGAAGCTGCTCACGTTGCGGATGCTGCGCGCGCGGCGGCTGCGGGGCGTGGCCCAGTGGGACAACCCCAGTGTCCGCGTTCACTCCAGGCTGGGCCCGCTGCGCCTCGTGGGGCGGGTGCCCGGGGGCCATGAGTATGGGGAGCGCTCGTTCGTCTACGAATCGGAGCTGACGGACCCGGCGCGGCTGGGCGACGCGATGGCGCGCCGTCTGTCATGGGCGCCCTCGCTTCGCGTGTCCGTCACGGACCTCCCCGCGCTGAGCGAGTTGCTCGACCGCGCGGAGGCGGGGGAGGTGCTGCACCTGGTGCCCCCCGGCCTGGAGGCGGGCCAGGTGCTGGTGCGCGAAGGGCCGCTCGGCTGACGCGGGTTCAGGGCGCTGGTACGGCGGGCGGCGCCAGGGCCTCCTCCCGCGCTGACGCAGCGGCCTTGGGCTCACGGCGCGGGCGCGGCGGGAGACTCCATGTCCTCCTCCAGCGCGCGGCGCAACGCGCTGGCGCCGTCGCGGACGATGGGCTCCCCATGGGAGAAGCACAGCGTCTCCACCGGGAGGTGGTCCAGGATGCGCTGGACGCTGTGCCGGGTGCGCAGCGGTTCATCCTGGTACTCGCTGGGGACGAACTCCGGCGTCTCGCCGGGCTCGTGCGTGAGCAGGTCGGAGAGGAACGCCACGCCGCGCGGGTGTTGCTGCATCCACAGCGTGTACATGGCCTCGGTGGGCCCGGGCGTGTGGAAGGAGATGAGCCCGGCGGGCAGCGTGTCCCCCGACACGTAGAAGAAGTCGGGCTGCTCCTCCAGCGTCAGGGCGCCTTCGGGGGCCCAGACGGGCACCTTGAAGGCCTTGCGCAGCCGCCACGCGGAGCGCTGGTGATTGCCCGCGGTCAGGATGATGGCGGAGACGTTCCCCAGCGCGCGCAGCGCCGCCTCGTCGATGGGCAGCGGGTCGATGAGGACGACGGCGCCGTCCACGTCCACCACGGCGTAGGCGTCACTGCGCGCGCCGCCGATGCGGTCATCGGAGAGGGTCCAATGGTGGATGCCGGGTACCACCTCGCTTGTCCGCTTCGCCTTCCCCTTGGGCTCGCTCATGCGGACAAAGCTAGGCACCCCCATGAGGTGTCACGTGGGCGGGAGGGGGGCCCATGGCTCGGATGCCCTGCTGCTTCCATGGCGGGCGCCCGAGGACGTGGGACGGTGCCGCGGACACAGCACACCCTTTCCTCATGATGGCGATGGCGCGAATCACCCGCGGTGTGCTGGCCCGGCCCCTGGTCCTCTATGACGGGGATTGTGCGTTCTGCCGGCGCTGGGCCGCGCGCTGGCAGTGGCGGACGCAGGGGCGCGTCAGCTACCGGCCGGGCAGGGGCTGGCGCCGCTGGCTGCTGGGCATCCCCAAGGTGGACATGCGCAAGGCCATGCAGTTGGTGGAGCCCTCTGGCCGCGTGTCGCGCGGCGCGGAGGCGCTGTTCCGCGCGCTCGCCGCGTCACCTCGCCGGGGGACGCGGGTGGCGGCGCGGCTGGGCTTGTTGCCCGGCGTGCTGCACCTGGCCCAGGGGGTCTACGCGGTGGTGGCCCGGCACCGAGGACGGGCGGCGGGGGTGGACCGCTGGCTCTTCGGGCGCGCCGTGGTGCCCCATGAGTACCGGTGGGTGCGCTGGGGTTTCCTGCGGCTGCTGGGCGGCACGTTCCTCATCGCCTTCACCTCGCTGGGGCGTCAGGTGCGGGGGCTGTATGGGACGCAAGGCCTCCGGCCCGTGGCGGAGCGCCTGGCCGCGGAGCGCCGCGAGGAGCCCTCGGCCCTGGCGCGGTGGCGGCGCATCCCCTCCCTGTTCTGGCTGGACGCGTCGGACGCGGCGCTGGTGCGCGGGTGCCGCGCGGGGCAGGTGCTGTCCCTGGCGCTGCTCTTCAACGTGGCGCCCCGGCCCAGCGTGTCGCTGCTGTGGGCGCTGTACCTGTCCTACGTGGCCGTGGGGCGTGAGTTCCTGTCGTTCCAGTGGGACGTGCTGCTGCTGGAGCTGGGGCTCCTGGCGGTGCTCACCGCCCCTGGCGGGCTCCGGCCCGGGCTGGGCCGTGACGAGCCCTCCGCGTTGGATGTGTTCCTCTTCCGGCTGCTCGTGTTCCGGCTCTACTTCGGCTCGGGGCTCAGCAAGCTCCAGTCGGGGGACACCACCTGGCGCGAGCTGTCCGCCTGCGAGCACTACTACGAGACGGCGCCGCTGCCCACGCGGGGGGGCTGGTACGCGCATCACCTGCCCCGGCGGCTCCAGCGGGCCTCGACCGCGGGGGTGCTGTGGCTGGAGACCGTCGTTCCGTTCCTGGCCTTTGGACCCCGCCGCTTGCGGCAGTTCGCCTTCTGGAGCCTGAGCGGCTTGCAGGCCGCCATCTTCGCCACGGGCAACTATGGAATCTTCAACGTGCAGTCCTGCGTGTTGGGGCTGTGGCTCCTGGACGACGCGGCGCTGCGGCGGGCGCTGCCGCTGAAGGAGGGCCCTGCGGCCCGGCCTCGGCCCTGGTGGCGCACCGGGGTGTCCGCGCTGGTGGCCTCGCCGCTGCTGGTGCTGGGCGCGTCCGAGGTGCTTCGTCGCTTCAGCGGGTGGCAGCGGCATCAGCCCGAGCGCGTCGGCTCGATGATGACGTGGCTGGAGTCCCGCGCGCGGCCCCTGCGTTCGGTGAACCCCTATGGCCTCTTCAGCGTGATGACGGTGCAGCGGCCGGAAATCCGGGTGGAGGGCTCCGACGACGGCGAGCATTGGAAGGAATACGCCTTCCGCTACAAGGTCGGGGACCCGGCACGGCCCCCGCGGCAGGTGGCCCCCCACCAACCCCGGCTGGACTGGCAGATGTGGTTCGCCGCGCTGGGGTCGCCTCCGGGCTGGTTCGTCGCGTTCCTGGCGCGGCTGCTGGAGGGCTCGCCGGACGTGCTGGGCCTGCTGGCGGACAACCCCTTCCCGGAGCGGCCGCCCCGGATGGTGCGCGCGGTGCTGTACGACTACCGGATGACGGACCTGGCCGAGCGGCGCCGCACGGGCAGTTGGTGGCGGCGTGAAGCGTTGGGGCTCTACGTACCGCCCCTGTCGCTGGCGCCCGGGCCTCGGCCCCAGGGCCGCATCCCCGCCTTGCAGTGGCAGGCCAGGGCGTGAGGCGGGAGGGGGCAGGCGTGCGGCCCTGAACGTCCTGGGGCCCTTTTCCCACCGCGACAGTGGGGTGGGGCTACAATGCACGGAACCCCCACCCATCTCCGCCGTCGTGACGCCGTGAAGACGCCGCGTATTCCTTTTTGCCTCCTCCTTGTCGCCGCCATCGGGCTCTCGAGCGCCTGCGGGCCCACGCCCACCACCATGAAGCTGGAGCCGCTGGAGACGAAGTACCTCCGCACGCCAGGGCAGACCGTGAAGCTGGCGTACGAGGTCTTCGACGCGGAGGGCAAGCCCATGTCCAACGCGAAGCTGCGGTGGACGAGCTCCGCGCCGGACGTGGCGCAGGTCCAGGAAGGCATCCTGACGGTGCGCAAGTCGGGGAAGACGACCATCGGCGCGACGGGGGGCAAGGTCCGCGCGGCGTTGCCGCTGGAGCTGACCATCCTCAACTCGTTGGACGTTCGTGCCCCGGGCTCGGACTTCCTGGAGGTGGGGCGGGTCATCAAGCTGCGCGTGGTGGCGAGGAACGAGCAGGGTTCCTCGTTGCAGGACGCCACGCCCACGTTCCGCACGTCCGATGAGACGGTGGCGCGCGTGGAGGACGGGCAGTTGGTGGCGGTGCGCCCGGGCAAGACGGTCCTGAGCGCGACGTTGGGGCACCTCAGCCGGTACATCGCGGTGCAGGTGGTGCCAGCGGACTTCGCGCGGCTGGGCCTCAACCTCACCCACCACGCCTTCCAGCGCAAGGGGCAGTCCGTGCAGCTCCAGGCGCGAGCGTTCAATCGCAGCGGCGTGGTGCTGGACACGGTGCCGCTGGAGTTCTTCACGTCGGACCCGGCCGTGGTGTCCGTGTCGCCCGAAGGCCGGGTGACGGCGGTGGGGTCCGGGCGCGCCGTGGTGTCCGTGGTCGCCGGGCGGCGTCGGTCAGCGGCGGAGTTCGTCGTTCCGTAGGGGATGTTCGCGTTGAGGCGCGGCGGCGGTCCGCGCGTGCTTTGCCGCGAGGATGACGCGCTGCCGAGGTGCCCGGCGCGGCTCGTGGCGACGGTGCCTGTGAGCGTGCCGCGGGTTGGGTGCGCCGCCGCGGAGCCTGCGTCGCTTCGCGGCGTCGGTGCTGGTGCGCTCGGCCTACGGCTTGGGCGCCGAGGCGGGGGCCTTCGACTTCGCCTTGGGCGCCTTCTTGATGGGGCGCTTGCGCTTCTTCGCGCCCGCGTCCTCGGGGCAGGGTGGGCGGGGGCCGTCGCTGGGCGGCTGGATGGTGAAGTCGACGCGGCGGTTGAGCGCCATGCCCTCTTCCGTTGCGTTGTCCGCCACCGGCCGCGAGCGGCCAAAGCCCTGCGAGCACAGGCGCTCGGCGGCCACGCCACTCTCCACCAGGAAGCGCATGACGCTGGAGGCGCGGCGGCGCGACAGGTCCAGGTTGTACGCATCGGTCGCGCGCGAGTCGGTGTGACCCTCCACGTGCATCCGGTCGATTTCCGGGTTCTCGTTCATCACCCGGGCGACCTCCTCCAGGATGGGGAAGGACTCGGAGAGGATGATGTCCTGGTCGGTGGCGAAGTTGAGCTGCTCCAGGATGACAATCCGGTTGCCGTCGCGGCGGGCGAGCGGGCATCCATCCTTGCCGCGGCTGCCCGCGGGCTGGTCCGGGCAGCGGTCGAGCCGGTCGACGACGCCGTCACCGTCCTTGTCGGTGTCCGGGCAGCCCATGTTGGCCACGGGGCCGGGCACGTCGGGGCACGCGTCGGATTCGCCGATGACGCCGTCGCCATCCGGGTCGACGGGCGGCGGCGGGGGCGGCAGCGGCTGGGGCGGCTCCTTGAAGCGCTCCAGGGCCTCCCACTCGCGTGTCTTCGCTGGAATCCACAGGATGGACGTGAAGAAGCTCAGCGTGGGCGAGGCGATGGAGCAGCCGCAGCCCATGCCACCGCCGAACGTGAAGTTGAGGCCGGTGGAGCTGTACCAGCGCAGGCCGAAGAGCGCCTCCGCGGGAATCTGCCGGGGCTCATCGGGCTGCTTCGTCAGGCCCACCGCGCCATGCACCATGCCCACGGCGGTGAGTCCGCTGCCACGCAGGATGGGGACCTCCGCGCCCACGCCGAAGGGCGCCATGTCGCCCACGGACACGCCGCTGAAGACGCGGTCCGGGCGCTTCCAGAAGCCGCCATTGAGCGCCAGGAGGATGCCGTTCTCGAAGCGGTAGTCCAGCACCAGGCCCGGGGCCCAGGTCAGCTCGCCGTCCCCGGCGAAGGCCTCCTGGGCGCCGGTGGGGAAGCTCACGTTGAGCGTCACCGCGCCGCCCCAGCCCTTGCCCTCGGCGGGACGGCGCAGGCCGGGGATGGCCACCTTGCCGGTGAGCCGGAGGTCGCCGAAGACGAAGCTCTCCACGCTCCCCTCGGTGCCGATGACCTCCAGGTTGTCGCCGCCCTGGGCGAGGATGAGCGGCATGTCCACGCCGACTTCGGCCCAGTCGAAGAGGCCGACGGTGGCCATGACGTCCAACTGGAGGCGGTTGCCGACCAGGCTGATCTTGCTCAGGTCGCCCCCCTCGGGAATCAGCGACAGGGGGTTGAGCGAGTAGCTGAAGTACGGGCCGACGGAGACGGACAGGTGCGACAGCGGACGCGACTGCTGCACCACCACCAGATCCTGGGGCGCGCCGGACGGGCGGAAGAGCTGCACGTTGAAGCGCGCATCCGGCTGCGCGGTGGCGGCGGTGGACAACCCCAGCGCCACGAGGAGGAACAGGTGCGAGGGCTTCATCGGGCGGTGCGCCGGGTGCGGAGGAGCACGAAGCCCACGGTGAGGAGGGCCAGGAAGCCAGCGCTTCCGGCGGGCGTGGCTTCGGCGGTGGTGCCGCAGCAGAAGGCGCCGCCCTGGGGCTCCGTGCCCGGCTTGCGGCGTCCGCGCTCGCACTCCAGTGTTTTCGCGGAGCAGTGCTCCACGCCCAGGCAGTCTCCGCTGTCGGTGCAGGACGTGGTGCAGGAGTTCGTCGCGACGTCGCAGGTGCCACCGCAGGGGCAGTGGGCATCGGCGAAGCATTCGACGCAGGCGGTGCCGTTGCAGACGGTGCCCGGCTCGCACGTCACCGCGCAGGCGCCGCTGTTCTCACAGGTGCGCGTGGTGGGGTCGCACACGCCGCTGCCGCAGTCTGAGTCGTCGACACAGCCGACACAGGTGCTGCCCTGCACGGTGCCGTTGGAGAGGCAGAATGGGGTGTCGCCGCCGCAGGCGCCACAGCGAGGGCCGCAGTGCTTGTCCGTGGTGCACGAGGCGCACTCGCCGCTGAGGCAGAACTCGCCGTCACCACATTCCAGGTCGTTGCGGCACTGGACGCAGACCTCGCCGTCGAGGCAGTAGGGGCGCTCGCCGGGGCACTTCACGCAGCCGGGGCCGCAGCTGTCGGCCGTGTTGCAGGAGGGCACGCTGTCCACGCAGCGGCCGTTGGTGGTGTCGCACTGCTGGCCTTCGGCGCACTGGCTGCTGGTGGTGCACTCCACGCACGTTGGCTGGGCGCCGGGCGTCAGCGCCGCGCACTGCGTGCCGTTGGGACAGCAGTTGCAGGAGTTGCCCGCGCACGAATCGTTGGTGCCGCACGGCGAGCACGTGTTGTTGGAGCAGGACTCGCCCTGTGGGCAGTGGGAGTCCTGCGTGCACTCGCGGCACTCGTGGAGGTCGGTGGCGCAGACCTCGCCGTTGCTGCACTGGCTGTCGTCGTTGCACTCGACGCAGGTGTTCGTCTCGAGGTCGCAAGCGCCGGTGGGGCAGTCGGTGTCCTCGTTGCAACCGGTGCACGTGTTGGTCTCGAGGTCGCAGCGGCCATTGGGGCACTGGCCATCTTCGACACACTGAACGCACTGGGTGCGGCCGTTGAGGTTCGCGCAGTGAGGCGTGGACTCGCCGCACGGGGAGCAGGAGTCGCCGCAGAAGAACGAGGAGTTGCAGGGGGCGCAGAGCGCCGCCGCGTTGCAGCGGAAGGAAGGAGCACAGCCTCCATTACCGGGAGCGTTCGCGTTGCCGCGGTTGCACTGCTCGCAGCGGTCGGGCTGGTCTGGGACTGAGAGGAGGCCGTTCTCCGTCTGGAAGAACTGTGCGGGGCGGAGGAGTTGGAAGCCCTCGTCGAAAAGATTGACGACTTCAGGCTCGTTCGCTGGGCGTTCGAAGTCGTCGAAGGGGCTTGTCCGCATAGACAGCTCCAGCGCGGCATGCTCTCCGATTTGGGCGTAGAGGATTTCCACTGCGTAGAGGCCCGGCTGGGGGAATGTGACGTTGTTCGTTGTACGCCATGTCGCGAAGCCAATCAGCGGAGGTCGGTTGATGACCTGATATGCTTGGCTGCGGTCGTAGATGACGAAGCTGACTCCGTCATCCGCATAGAGGCCAAAGTGAATGGGCCGCCCCACCAAGTCCGCGGTAATGTTGATGTATCCTCGGAACCGGGACGTGAAGGCGGTGGTGCGTCCGTTGTTATTTTGGATGACGTTGAAGGTGCAGCCACCTGCGGAGCAGCCCGGTTCCACGACCTGGTTGACGAAGTCGCCGTAGCTCAGTGTGCGACCGTCGTTAAGGTTGTTCGAAAGGTCGAACGGAGTCTGAAGCACCGTGGTGACACGGCTCTGCCTGTTGGCCGGTTCCTCAAGGTACCCGTTGATGATGTCGATGTATGTCCCGCGTGACTGCGGGAATTCATTCAAGGGGCGCGTCCATACATTGGACGCCACGCACAGGCCCTGCCCATCACCGGTGAGGGGATCAGCGATAGGAGGGCCTTGGATGACGACATCGGGCAGCTTCTGGCCCCAGGCGGTCGAGGCCGCGAGGCACACCGCCAGGACAGTGAGCGCGGTACGCGCGATGCGGGACACGGGCGATTTCAAAGCCCCTCTAGAATGAGGGATATCGTCCACAACCGCAATTCCCGCAACGTGCGGCTTCCCGCTACGACGTCCCAGGTCTTCTGAAGGTCGTTCAACGGCGGAGATTCAGCGGGACGTTGCTAGTCGGATTAATTCGAAATGCGGGTCCTCTGCGTCCCTGTTCTGATGCGAGTTCAAGCCTCGGTCGGCGCCTCGTACTCCGCCGCGCTGATGTCGCCGAGGGGCATCCTGGTGAATGCGCTTCGGACTGTGGGCTCAAACGGAAAGTTGGTCACTCCGGGCCGAGGCACGTGTGATGCGCCGAAGCTCCTTGAACGTCGCGGGTTCCAATCTTCCGAGGTGGGTATCCTCAGGAGCGGCGAGCAACTGCCGGATGTGCTCTGCAAGGCGCCGGGTCAGGAGCCCAGATGCTTGGAGTCCCACGGCGACGGTCTCTGCGCACGCTGAGTCGTTCCCAAGGAAGGAGTGGGCCACCATCCAGTAGTTCGTCAGTACGGGATGCCTACGCCACAAGGTGCGCTCCGCATCCCATTCGGAGAGTCCAGGTGCTTGCGCAAGAAGCTCCGATAGAAGCTCTGACGGCTGCCCCCACACCATCCGCATGAGCCAGCGTGATCGAAGGTAGAGCTGCGCACTGTCCGGAAGTTCGAGGGACGGTTGTGCTTGGCGCTCCGTAGCCATCGCCATGTCGAGCATGGCGGTGAGTTCCATCAGATATTCGTAGCGGACGAGTCCGACATCACCGGGGGGCGAGCCTGCTTCAGAGGCGTCTTCGGAACTCCATTGGTTGACGACGAACGACTTGAGGCACTGCGCTTCGCCGAGGTCCCCGCGTTCATGGCGAAAGCTGTGTACTCGGAGCAGTCCCAAGGAGTCCGGCAGGAGGCTGGCGAGTGCGCGGTCCCCCGACGCATCCTCGCTCAATGGAAAGAGTCCCGCGAGGAGTCCCTCCGCGTTCTGGGCGAGGAAGGCGCCAGACGCGAGCGCTTCAGTGGCTTGGTGGGACTCTGGGTTGAAGAAGTCCAGAAGGAGGGAGCGGTCGCCAGCGCCCCAGTAGTCCTCTTCGCCCGCGTCGATGCCCAAGGCTGCCTCGATGGCGAGCCAGTCATCGAACTCGGCGGGAGGCGCCCATCCGAAGGCGGCTTCAAAGCCACGCCGCAGCGCCGCCAAGCCTTCTGCGTCGGTACCTGCGAGCCGCGCATTGAAGGCGTCGGGATTCCGAGCGACCAGCATCGCCACGACGTCCGCGAGCCTGGCGCCTCGCAGCTCATCCGTTGAGAGCGTTTCGATTCGCAACAGCACCTCCTCGGCCCGGAGAGCTTAACCCCGCTTGCAGCTCACGTCCCCATCCTGGGAGCGGATGAACGCGGCGGTGAGCTCCGTGCCCAGGGCCGCGCACAGCACGTCGTAGGTCCGCCGCCGGGCGCCGCCAACGACAGACGGCTGGCTGGCCAGGGTCTCCGGGTGCCGCACGAAGATGTTGTAGCCCACGATGCAGCCATCCGCGCGGAGCACGGTGATGCCGTCGGTGGCCATCATGCCTCGCAGCAACTGCGCGGCGGCGCGCACGGCGGTGCCCGCGCTGTCCGTGGGGTCCACGTGGTAGCGCTCCAGCAACGCCACGATGTCCAGCGGTCGAGGCAGGATGATGCCGTCCACGAACAGCGTGGAGCCCGCGCGCTCCCGGGGCAGCACCGCCACGAGCGCGCCATGCGAGCCCTGCATCACCTCGAAGAGCACCCGGCGGAAGAACCCCCGTGCGCGCTCGCGGCTGTTCGTGGAGACGCCGTCCGTCACCGCGTCCGCCAGCTCATCCATCACCTCCGGCGGAGAGGCTGACTCCACCCGCGCGCCAGACAGGTACACGTGCCGGCACAACCCGCCGCCCGACCGCAGCTCCAGGATGTTGTCGGCGAGCTGAAGCACGCCAATCACCCCCACGCCCTTGTCCTCCACGCGGCGCAGGCGCTCCAGCGGCGACTCCGCCAGGGGGAAGGGGTCCGTCCGGAAGACGCCGTAGGCGAAGCCCTCCGGGACACGCAGCAGGTACAGCGCCCACCAGCGGCCCTGGCCCAGGGGCGCGCACTGCTTGAGCGCGCGCTGGATGGTGGCGCGTGAGCGGGGGCCAATGCCGATGGCAATCGGGTCGTGCCCGCCCAGGTGTTCGAGCATCCGCCCCAGGTCGTCGCCCACGAAGGCCATGGGGAACAGCGGGGCGCCCTCCTCGCGGTAGCGCGACAGGGTGACGATGAGCTCGCCGATGGCGTCCGCCGTCTGCTCACAGGACATGCGCGCCTCGTCCAGGAACGTGCCGACGGCCTCGGTCAGCAGGTGGCGGAAGGAAAGGACGAGAGGTGGCGAGCCCAGTCCGGCTGGGTCCGAGCCATTCATGAGGCGCGCAGCATGACGCATTGCCGCCGGGCGCGCACGGACGGAGTGACGGCCAGCCTGGCGGCCCGTTCTCCCCCCAAGACGTCACCCGGACTGATGCAGGGTGTCAGCGCCGCTGAGTACACCGCGGCCACACGGCCCGTCAGGACAGGCCCGCCCGGGCCTCGTCCAAGCGGGCCGCCGTGTGGCCCCAATCGCTCGCCAGCCCATCGAGCTGCTTCAGCACGTCGGAGAAGTACCGGGCCTCCAGGGCCTTGGACAGGGTGGCGCCGTGGGCATCCGCCCACTTCCTGGTGACGCGAGCCCGCACCTGGGCCCCCAGCAGGTCCACGAAGCGCTCCATCAGGGGCGTGGACAGCAGGGTGCCCGCCCACACGACCGCGTCGTGGCCCAGGCCGCCCGTGGCCACCGTCACCGCCGCCGCGGCGCCCGAAGGCACCGAGTACACCAGTGTCGTCAGCGCCTGGAGAATCTCCTCCCGCATGCCGCCCTGGAGCTCCGCGGCGACCAGCTCCCGGCAGTACGCATACAGCGTGGCCCGGTCCGCCGCGTGCGCGTGAAGGGGCTCGAAGCCCAGCGGCTCCTCCAGCTTCGTCAGCGTCACCGGGCCGAACGCCTCCTCCAGCTTCGTCCGCGTCTGCGCGTCCGCGCGCCACGCCGCCACCTCCGGCGCGAAGGCATCCACCAGCCGCCGCACCCCGTCCTTAAGCGTCTCGTCCACCGCGTGGCTCGGCGTGTCCGTGCCCGGAGCCTCGGGCGCGGTGAAGGACTGGCGCACCTTGCGCGAGACGAAGGTGAGCGCGGTGGCCAGGCCCCGGAAGGGCAGGCGCACCCACTTGTGGAACTGGCTGCGCGCATCCAGCTCGTCACGGAAGGCGTCAATCAGCACGTCGGCGGGCACGGCCTTCAAGGCCGCGTGCGCGCCCACCACGTCCAGCTCGTGCCGCAGGCGCTTGCGGAGCCGGTCGGGCTCCTGGGCCGCCATCGTGGCCGCGCGCGACACGGCCTCCATCTCCGCGCGCGCGTCCGCGAGCGACGCCTCCAGCGCCCGGGCCTTCAGCTCGCGCGCGTGCTCGGCCTGCCCCAGCAGCGCGGCCAGCGCGGGCTTCCCGTCCAGCGGCTCCGTGGCCAGCGGCTTGAGCCCCGCCTCCACGTCGGGCTGGTGCGGCGCCAGGTAGCGCGCCAGTGCGGGGTGGCCCACGTCCTCGGCGAGCTTGTCCAGGTGGCCCCGGGCCACCTCCTCCCGCGTGGCCTCGTTGTAGACGAGCAGGTACGGCCGCCCATGCCCCACGGCCGCGCGCAGGAAGTCCACCAGCGCCGCGTTCTGGTACGTCTGCCGGCTCACCACGAACACCAGCACGTCCACGGTGACGAGCAGCGCCTCCGCGCGCTCGCGGTTGTCCCGGTACACGCTGTCGAAGTCCGGCGTGTCCATGACGAGCAACCCGCGGGGCACCGCGTCCGACAGGGCCAGGTACAGCCGGCCGGGAGGCCCGGACTGGTCCACCGGCGCCACGTCACCGGAGGCCACCGGCACGATGTCATAGCGCCGCGTCAGGAAGTCCTTCAGGGGCCCGGTCCACGTCTCCTCATGGGCCGCCGCCAGACACTGCTTGGTGAGCCCGCCCTCCGGCCTCGCGGGAGACAGCGACGCGCCCACCAGCGCGTTGAAGAGCGTGGACTTGCCCACGTTGTTGGGGCCGGCGATGGCCACCAGCAGCAGGGGCGCGTCGGCGGAGCCCAGGCGAGGCAGCAGGTCGCGGCGCAGGCGCTCGGCCAGACGGCGCGCGAGCTCGGCGTCCGAGGCGTCCGGGAAGCGCTCGGGAGCGGGCAGGGCGTCCAGGGCGGACGCGAGGCAGGTGCGCAGGGTGTACGGGTCTCTCATCACCAGAAGTCCACGCACCACAGCACGCGAAAGGCCTCGTGCCCAGGCACTTGTCCCGCCAGGTGTCGGCCGGGGACAGAGCGGCCTGCGCGCGCTAGGGTGCCCCCATGCGCCTGCGCCTTCTCGCCGCCTGCCTGCTCCTGTCATCGGGGCCCGTCGCCTGCACCGCCGCGAACACGAACGTCCCCGCGGCCGACGCGTCCCACGCCAAGACGCCGCTGCCCTTCATCCAGGATGACTACGCCCGCGCGCTCGCCGAGGCGCGGGCGAAGGGCGTCCCCCTCTTCGTCGACGTCTGGGCGCCCTGGTGTCACACCTGCCGGTCGATGAAGGCCTACGTCCTGTCCGACGCGGCGCTGGCCCGGCACGCGGACCGCTTCGTCTGGCTGGAGGTGAACACCGACCTGACGTCCAACGCGGCGTTCCAGGAGCAGTACCCGGTGGAGTTCTGGCCCACGCTGTACGTCATCGACCCGCGCCAGGAGAAGGCCCTGCTGCGCTTCGCCGGCAGCGCCACCGTGGCGCAGTTGGAGAAGCTCTTCGAGGACGGGGAGCGCGCCTACAAGGGCGGCATCACCGGCGCCGAGGCCCTGCTGGCCCGCGGGGACGCGCTCTACGCGGAGGGCCGCTCCGCCGAGGCCGCGGAGACGCTCGCGGAGGCCCTGGCCGAGGCGCCCGCGGACTGGTCCCGCCGGGGCCGCGCGGTGGAGTCGCTGCTGACGGCGATGTACGGCGCGAAGCAGCACGAGGCGTGCGCGCGCAAGGCGCTGGAGGAGCTCCCCAGGACGCCCCGCTCGCTGTCCTGGGCCAACGGCGCCCTGCTGGGCATGTACTGCGTGCTGTCGCTGCCGGAGGACCACGCGGCGGGCGCGGCGCTGCGCGAAGGGCTGGAGGCCAGGGTGGCCGAGGCCCTGGCGCCCCCGGCCATCGAGATGAGCGCGGATGACCGCTCCGGCCTGTACGAGGTGCGGGTGCAGGCGCGCGAGGTGGCGAAGGACGCGGCGGCCGTGAAGGCCCTGTCGGAGGAGTGGCTGGCGTTCCTGGAGGCGGAGGCCGCGAAGGCGCCCAACCCCCAGGCGCGGACGGTGTTCGACTCGCACCGCATGCTGGCGGCCATGAAGCTGCAGACGCCCGCCCGGGCGATTCCCGCCATCGAGCAGAGCGAGAAGGACCTGCCCCAGGACTACAACCCGCCCGCGCGGCTCTCGACGTTGTACCGGCTCGTCGGCCGGCTGGATGACGCGCTCGCCGCCAGTGACCGGGCGCTGGCGCGTGTCCAGGGCGCGCGGCGGCTGTCGGTGCTGTCGGGCCGCGCGGACATCCTCGTCGCGCGCGAGGACACGGCGGGCGCGGTGAAGACGCTGGAGGAGGCCATCACTTTCGCGAAGTCGCTGCCCGCCTCGCAGGTGTCGCCGCGCATGGTGGCCGGGCTGGAGAAGAAGCTCAGCGGCCTTCAGGCCTCGGCGCAATAGCCGCCGCGCGGGTGTCCAGGTCGAGGAGCTCGTAGTCCGGGGCCGGGCACTCGCGCATGGCCCCGTCGGTGAACACCAGCACCGCGGCGCCGGGGGTTGGTGGAGGCGGCGCGCCGTGGGCGTAGTCCACGCGCGTCCCGTCCGTGACGAGGTGCCGCAGCACGCCGTCACGGGCGCCGGTGGGAGACAGCCCCAGCATGGCGCGGCTTCGCTTGTCGCGCGTGTGGCCCACCACCTGCGTCAGGCCCGGCGGCAGTCGCCTCGGGTCGAAGCGGCGCCGGGGCGTGCCGCGCACCCGCTCCGCGTCCTCGGGGAGCAGGCTGGGGCGCTGGTAGAAGACGCCCGTGCCCTCGCCCTGGGCCGCGTTGCCCGGGTGGTGCAAGCCAGGGATGCGCAGCGGGCCCCGCGTCCACGCCGCCACCGCTGCGTCCAGGGCCGCGTTCAACGCCGCCGCCACCCGCCACGCGTCCGCGCGGTGGGCGTCAGGCAGCCGCGTCACGTCCAGGTCCTCCCGCGTGACGCCCGCGTGCAGCACCAGCACGTCGGAGGCGGCGGCGTGGGCCACGCGGAAGCGCCGCACCCGCAGCAGGTGCTCCACCCAGGCACGCTGCACCTCGCGGAAGTTGCCGAAGTCACGCGCCACCAGCTCCGCGGAGGGCACCTGCGGCCAGCGCGCGAGGTAGGCCTGCTCCGCGGCGTCGTCCGCGTCCCCGCCCGGATAGATGCGGTCCGCTTCGGCCTGGGCCTCGGCGAAGCGCGCGTCCGTGAAGCCGGCCAGCTCCCCCGCGCGTCCCAGGTCATGGTTGCCCAGCAGCATCACCGCCTGGTTCGCCGGGTGGGCGGCCAGCCACGCCACCAGCGCCAGCCCGCTGGCGGCGGCGGACTCCCGCTCGGGAGGCTTGCCCCAGTCGAAGTGGTCTCCCACGGAGATGAGCTGCACGTCGGAGTGAAGCAGGCCGTCGGCGGCCAGCAGTCCGTGGTGCGCCAGGATGGCCAGGACCTGGGCCAGGTCGGCCTGCGGGTCCCCGATGACGAGGCGCCGCCGCCAGACACCGTCCTGCGCCGGGACGGAGCCCGGTGGCCCCGCCGCGGCCTCGGCCGCGCGCGCGAGCGCGGCCTGGATGATGCGCGCGGCCTCGCTCACGAGCTCTGGAAGAACCGGGCGATGAGCGCCGAGCGGCTCTCCACCTGCGCCTTGCTCAGCAGGTGCGTGACGTGGACCTCCACCGTGCGCTCGGCGCAGCCCAGCCGGCCCGCGATGGACTTGTTCGTCTCGCCCTGGATGATGTGCGTCAGCACCTCGGACTCGCGCGCGGTGAGCGACCAGCGCGCCGACAGGGCCTGCACGCGCGCGGCGGCGCTGGACGCGGTGCCGGTGTCGATGGCCAGGTAGTGCGGGGGCAGGCCCGTGGTGACCAGCGGCGTCATGGTCAGCGGACCCGAGCAGGGGATGCCCTGGGCGCCGCGGCGCAGGGCCTCCATCAGCTCCGGGTCATGCCGCTCCAGCCGCGCCTTGCCGGCGTTGTTGGCGTGCACCACGCGGCCACTGGAGCTGACAATCCAGGCGGCGCGACCCAGCGCCTCCATGGCGACCTGCAGCGCGGTGGACATCAGGCCCGATTCACGCAGCCGCGTCTCCATGGTCAGCCGCCGCTGGAGCGCGGGCGTCAAGGCTTGCAGCAGGCGCTGCTCGCGCTCGGTGAAGGGCTCCGCGCGGGCCAGGCCCACCCAGCCGAGCAGCACCGGCCCCTCACAGACGAGCGTGCGAAGCCACTGCATGTTCTCCACGCCGAGCTGCCGGAACATCGCGCCGGCGCGGGCGCTGATGCGCTCCCGGGTGCTCTCCAGCGAGTCCTCGCTCATGCCCAGCCGGCGCCCCACCTCGCTGGCCGACAAGTCATGCAGCGGCAACTGCTGGGCCGCTTCCGTCTCCACCAGTGAGCGGAAGTGCAGCGCGCGGTTGCGCTGGGCGGGCTCCGGCCGGGCGGGATTGAACCAACCCCAAGGGTCACCCCAGGCGGACACCTGGCCCTCGATGGCCGCATGCACCGTCGCGGCGGGGAACGGGAAGCCCGCACAGTAGGAGTAGCTCGCGTGGTAGCGCTCCGGGCCCACGTCCACGCCGTAGGCCACGGCGCGCTCGGCCCGCAATGCCTCTCGGAGAGCGCCAAGCACCGGGGGCAGGGATTCTGTCCCAGGCTCGGCCTCCACGAGCATTGCCTCAAGGTCCGCCAGCAGGCCTTGCTCCTCGGAATTCAAACGAATCACGGTGGGTGAAGTATACGCCCGTCAGGGATTGCGCCCAGTCCTTGACTGCCGGCGACCTGCGTCTTGAACGTTTAGAAAGGCCCCCAGAGGGGCTTCTTGGCTTTCAAACGTTCTGGGTTTTAAATGACCCGGGGATTTCCCCGATAGCAGGAAATAGGGCAGTGGCGGAACACTCTCATGTCGGCCCCCGGGGGGGAGGGCCGCCGCGGTGAACTGTGAGCGCGCGCCGGGCGCTCAGGTTTCGGGTGCCCGGTGCGCCGCTCCTTTTCCGCTCGCCTGACGCCTCGGCGCCAACCCGCGAGGATGGTTGCCTTTGCCAGTGGACCCGACCTCATGAGGTGTGCAGGAAGCGCGGCAGGCGCCTGGGGGACACCACCCTGCGCATGAAATGGAGCAGGCCCAGCGTGAGGAAGGCCAGCCCCAGCCCCAGGGCGGCCCAGCCCAGCCAGGCGCTGATGCCCCCGGTGCCCAGGCCCACCAGCGCCCAGATGGCGAGCCCCGTGCCCACGCCCCAGGGCATGGCCGTGCGCAGGTGGGGCCCGCTGAAGGCGCCGCCCAGGGCGCAGAGCGCCGCCGCCAGGAGGCCGAAGCCGAACCACTTCGGCTCGTGGACGGGGAAGATGGCCGCCATGGAGAGCAGCGCCGTGAAGAGTCCGAGAGTCGCGAGTCCCAGGGTCATGACCACACTCCGCGTGGGCGTTCCCTGGGAAGGTGCTCACCGGGCGCGTAGCGCGTAACGCACCTTCGGTTCGTGGGCTTCGCGGTATGCCGCATGGTGTCGTGCTCAAAGGCCCGGAATCGCACCATGCTTCCGCCCGGCACGCCGCTGGCTAGGGTTTCAATCGAGGGAAGGCACCGTGCGATGGCCGGCTCGCGGGGGAACGGATGGACACCTGGGAATGCGTTTGATGAAGACGAAGAAGTCCGTGAAGCGGGCGCTGTGCATGGCGGTGGTGATGACGGTCTCCGGGTGCAGGGCGCCCGGTGCCCTGGGGCCGGGAGGGGGCATGAGCGCCTCGGAGGGCTCCGAGTCGGGCGCCTCGTCGGAGGGCTCCGGGTCCGGCGCCTCGTCGGAGGGCTCTGAGTCCGGCGCCTCGTCGGAGGGCTCTGAGTCCGGCGCCTCGTCGGAGGGCTCCGAGTCGGGCGCGTCCAGCGAAGAGGGCTCGAGCCAGTCGGAGTCGAGCGGCTCGGGCGAGGAGAGCTCGACCCACTCGGAGTCGAGTGGCTCCAGCGAGGAGTCGAGCGGCTCCAGCGAGCACTCCAGCCAGTCGGAGTCGAGCGGCTCCAGCGAGGAAGGCGCGAGCCACTCCAACTCGAGCGACAACGAGTCCTCGGAGCTGGCCTCCGAGACCTCGGAGGAAGGTGGCTCGAGCGAGGGCTCCGCTGGCACCGAGAAGGCGGACGGCGAGGCCTCACGCTCGCACAGCGACAACAGCAGCCAGACGAACAACAACAACGTGGCGTCCGCGGTGACGGTGGCCGCGTTGGTGGTGGGGCTCGGCATCATCATCTGGCAGGCGTATGCCGCGGCGGAGCGGCGCCGGGGCGTGTCGCCGAAGGAGGCGGGCCGCGCGGCCCAGGTGTACCTGCGCGCGCGCACGCACCAGCTCCGCGAGGACCTGGCCCTGGGCGCGGGGCCGACGGTGGAGGACCTGGCCGCGGCGGCGCGCATCCGCCGGGAGCACCTGGGCCTCTTCGGACGCGTGCTGCGCGCGAACCGGAAGGAGCTGCTCGCCCTGGCGGAAGAGCGCACCCTCACGCCGGACCGGGCGCTCGCGTGGCTGGAGCGGGTGGGCGAGCTGGCGCGGGCCGAGCCCCTGCTGGAGGAGGACCGCCGCGCGTTCCTCGCGGCACCGGCCCAGGAGGGCACCGCGGCGGTGACGCCCTGATGCGCGCGTGGGGCCTGCTGGCGCTCGTCCTCGCGCTGCCAGCGGCGGCCGGGGACACCTTGTCCGCGCGCGTCCAGGCGCTCGCGCGGTCCGGCGTGGTGCTGCGGGGCGCCGCCGCGGCGGACGCGTCCCTCGTCACGGAGGTGGAGGCGGGGCTGGCGTCCCTGCCTCCGGCGATGCGTCAGCCGCCCGGTGGTCCCTTGGAGCTGGTGCTGCACCCGGACGCGGCGCCCCTGGGCCTGGGGGATGGCTCGCCCGAGCGGCCTGACTGGACGGAGGGCCGCGCGCGCTTCCATCTCTACCGATACACCCCGTCGGACGAGCGCCGGGCCACGCTGCGCCTGTCCCGGCTGACGGACGCGGAGGCGGAGCGGCTGTGGCGCCGCCGCGCGGTGGTGCACGCGGTGGTGCAGCGCTGGGACGACGCGAAGGGCTGGAGCGACACGCAGGACTGGCGCCGGCTGTCGGGCTGGCTCAAGCCCTTCGAGCGCCTGCTGGTGTGGAAGGAGGAGGTCCGCCTCCGCTACGCCGGCGCCTTCAGCCGCGCCCTGGGCCAGCGCAGTGCTTCATTGGACCTGGTGACCTTCGCGGAGGAGCTGTTCGTCCCCGTGGAGTCCCTGCGCGCGGACGCGCTGCCGGTGGATGACCACGTCCGCTGCCAGGAGTTCTCCAAGGCCCGCGCGCTGGCGGCGCAGGTGGCGGCGTCGGGCCTGGGCACGCTGCCGCCGCGCGGGGACTGTCCCGCCTTCGACGCGTGGGCGGAGCTGGAGTCCCTGTCACACTTCGAGGTGTTGCTGGTGGCCTCCACCGGCCGTCAGCCGGAGTCCCTCTTCGGCCACCTGCTGCTGCGCCCGGTGTGGCGCGAAGGCGAGGTGCCGCGAGGCCCCACCTTCGAGAAGGTGGTGCAGTTGGTGGCGCTGACGGGCATGGAGTCCAAGGGCCTGGGCTACGTCGTGAAGGGCATGACGGGGGCCTATGACACCGTGTTCCTCACGGGGACGATGGGCGACCTGTCCCACGAGGCGCTGGAGCTGGAGCAGCGCTCCATCCGCCGCTTCCGCCTGCGCCTGGAGCGCGGCGAGGAGGCGCGGATGCTGGAGCGGGTGTGGGAGCTGGAGCGCCGTGGGTACCTGGGCTACTACTTCTTCACGGACAACTGCGCGAGCGCGCTCCTCTTCCTGCTCAATGGCGCGCTGGAGGGCGGGCGGCAGGTGCGTCCGCCCGGCGCGCTCTGGGTGCTGCCCACCGCCACGCTGGACACACTGGCCAGGGTGACGGTGGAGGGGCCGGGCGGCGAGGCGTTCCCGCTCCTGGAGCACATCCCGGACTCCTTCGAGTCCACGGGGGACCGCGCGGTGCGCGCGCACGCGGCGCGGGAGGAGGCGCTGGACGCGCTGGCCGGACATGTCGGCGCCGACGAGCTCGCGCGTCTGCGGGACGTGCATGCGCGGCTGGAGTCGCCGGAGCCGGAGGCCCGCGCGGAGGTGTATGACGACCTGCCCGGCGTGGTGGCCGCGCTGATGCACTCGGCGAAGACGGCGTCCCGCGACCGGGTCCGCGCGCACCTGCACGCCTACGTGGCGCACGCGGTGCGGCTGGAGCGCGCCGCGGTGGACCGGGCCGACGGCGAGCGCCTGCGAATCGAGCGCGAGCGGTTGCTCGCGGTGAAGGTGCCGGTGGCGGGCTCCGCGAAGGCGGGCACGGCCGAGCGCCAGCGCATCTTCGAGTCCGAGGACGCGCTCCAGCGGCGGCTCGCGGTGCTGGACCGCGCCACCCTGCTGAAGGACGCGCTGGCCTCCGCGGAGCGCCGTCCGCCCACGCCCGAGGAGCTGCGGACGCTGGTGTGGGCCGAGCGCACCGAGGCCACCTTCCACCGGGCCACCGACGTGCAGGGCGAGCTCAACGACGGCGTGCTGGCGGCCGTGGACCCGGTGGCCTTCCTGCGCGAGGACCGGCGCCGCAAGGTGGAGGAGGAGACGGCCTGGGCCCAGGGGGCCCTGCGAGAGTCTGGCGCGGGGCGCGTCATGCTGGCCCTGGGGATGGACTTCCCCGAAGGCGCGGAGGCCCGGCCCCTGGTGGGGCTGCGCACGGCGGGCATGGCCGAGGCCCTGGGCGACGCGCGGCTCCATGGCTTCCGGTCGAGCAGTGAGCTGCGGGTGCTCGACGGCGAGGTGCTGCTCGCCCCGCGCTGGGGGCTGCCCAAGGTGGTGGCCTCGGACCTGACGCTGTTGGGCTACCGCACGCTGCTGCGCGAGCTGCCGCAGTTCCGGGACTCGGTCTGGGACTCGCTCGGCTGGGGCGCCGAGGCCCGCGTGGCGTCGAGCGACGCGCGCCTGCTGCGCTATCGCGCGTCGGTGAATGCGGAGGCGTTGATGGTGCTGGACGAGGACGCGCGCTTCTCGCGCTTCACCACGGTGGGGCTGGGCGGCCTGGCCGCGGTGCATTGGAACCAGGACGTCCTGACGCCCGCCGCGGGGCCGCGCCTGTCGCTGGCGCACCGGATGGGGCTGTTCGGCTCGGGCGCCAACGCGGTGCGGCTGGAGGCGGCCTACGCGCCCACCTGGCGCGTGGGCGACACGCACCTCACCCACGAGGCGGGCGCGGCGCTCCAGCTCGAGGTGTGGCTGGGGCGCGCGGGGCCCTTCGGTGTGCTGCTCACGCCCCGCGCGCAGGTCCGGTGGGAGGGGTGGGTGGCGCCCTCGCCCCACTGGGAAGCCCTGTCGCCCACTACCTGGCTGGCCGGCTCGGCGGAGCGGCGTCTGGCGCTCGGGTTCGAGGTGCGCTGACGGAGGCGGGCGTGCCCACCCGGTAGGTGGTCCAGAAGGGGTGGCTGATGGCGCCCGTCACCGCGCCGATGAAGAGGCCGATGACGTAGAGCGCCGTGTAGCCCCAGAAGCCCAGGCCGTAGAAGAGATGGCTCTGCGTCGCCGTCCCGATGAAGAGCAGGAAGGCGAGGGTGGTGGGCACCGCCACGGCGGAGAGGGCGGCCGCGGCGAGCGCGCGCGGCATCCTCCGCGCATGGAAGCCGCCGAAGGCGCCGGCCAGGAGCCCGTTGAACATGGGCGCGAAGAAGAGGGCCAGGCTGGTGAGCGCCATCACCAGCGTGCTCACGATGAACCGGTTGTGGACGGGGTTGATGCTGTCGGGCTTGAACGTCAGGTCCGCGGGAATCTCCCGGCGGACGTATTCGTAGCGCGGCTTGGGCCCGGCGAGGGCCTTCTCCGGGTCCTGCGTCATGATGTGCTCGGGCATGCCTGGAAACCTCCCTGGGAGGGCAAATCAACGTGTGCCTGACGTTCATGAGGTTGTGACGCCAGCGGGTGTGCGGAAGGGCCGCTGGCCGCATCGAGGGGCGGGCCACCTGCCGGGCCCTGGAATTCCCCCTCCGGAATACTCGCGGAGTCCCTGGATACCGGAGGCGGGGGGCCCGAAGATGCGCGCCGGACTTGGCGGACGGTGGCCTCCGGCTATGCTGCCGCGCCCGGCTGCACCCCCATCCCTGCCCGTACGGAATCTTCCATGAGCTTTCGCCGCAAACTGCTGACCCTTGCCCTCGCCTCCTCCTCCCTGCTGGCCGCCTGCGTCGTGCAGCGCCCGTTCTATCGCGACGTCGTCCAGCCCGCGGGCTCGTCAGTCACGGCGGGCACGCCGGTGGACCTGGTCGTCCTGGACTCGGACACCAACCAGCCCGTGAAGGGCGCCAAGGTGCTGTGGGGTGAGGACTACCGTTCGCGCGAGTCCTACGTCACGGACGAGGACGGCCGGGTGTCCTTCGAGGTGACGCCGGCGCTGCTGAAGGAGAACCCGCTTGTGGAGGTGGTGCTGCCCGCGGGCGTGCGTGGCTACCGCCTGCAGGTGGTGCCGGCCACGGACGCCGCCGCCGCGACGGAGACGCCCGCCACGCCGGATGCGCCCGCCACGCCGGAGACGCCCGCCACGCCTGAGGCGCCCGAGGCCCCCGCCACGCCGGAGACGCCGGCGACGGAGGCTCCCGCCGCGGCGCCCGAGAGCGGCAACTGAGTGCGCTCCTTCTTCCGCGCGAGGCTCAGCCGAGCTTCGCGTGGAGGAAGTCCACGGTGCGCTGCCACGCCTTCGCGGCGTTGTCCTGCGAGTAGACCTCCGGACGCGTGTCATTGAAGAAGGCGTGCTGCGCGTCGTAGCGGTGAATCTCCGTGGGCACGCCGCCGCCCTTCAGCTTCTGCTCCAGCGCATCCACCCGCGCGGGCGAGCACCAGTCGTCATTCTTCGCGAAGTGTCCCAGCACGGGCGCGCGGATGCGCGACACGTCGGCGGCCTCCTCCGGGGGGATGCCATAGAAGGGCACGGCGGCGTCCAGCCCCGGGTCGTTCGCGGCGGCCAGCAGCGTCAGCGCGCCGCCCATGCAGAAGCCCATGATGGCCACCTTGGTCCCTGGCTTGCGCGCGCGCAGGGCCTCCACCGCGGCGCGCAGGTCCGCCGTGGCCTTGCCCCAGTCCAGCGCCTTCAGCATGGCGTTGGCCTCGGTGGCGTCCTTCGTCACGCGGCCGTCGTAGAGGTCCACCGCGAAGACGGTGAAGCCCTCGCGCGCCAGCCGGTCCGCCACGTCGCGCGTGTGCCCGTTGAGCCCCCAGTACTCATGGATGAGCACCACCGCTCCGGGCGCGTCGCCCTTCGGGGCTTCGCTCAGATAGCCCGCCAGTGCCTGGCCCTGCTTGCCGATGAGCTGCGTCCGTCCTGTCATGGCTTCACCCTTGCGAGGTAATGGAAGGGGGCGCAGCTTAACGGCCGGCTCCGCGCGCGCACACTTGAACCGGCGGTCGTGCCCGCTTCGTGACAGAGGGTTGGCATGTCGAAGGCATTCACGAAGGAGGACTCGGGCGATGAGGGCGTGCTGCCCGTCCGCCCTCGCGCGTCCTCGGGTGAGAAGCGCTACATCACGCCAGAGGGCTACCGGGCGCTCCAGGAGGAGCTGGCGGCGGCGCAGGGGCCGGACCCCATGGCGGGCGAGCTGACGGAGCTGGAGGCGGGCGTGCGCCGCAAGGAGCGCGAGCGGCGCGCACAGGAGCTGGCGGCGGTGCTGGAGGAGGTGCGCGTGGTGGAGCCCGACGCCGCGCAGGTGGGCCGTGTCTTCTTCGGCGCGTGGGTGGCCCTGGAGGACGAGGACGGCGGCCTGGCGCGCTACCGCATCGTCGGGCCGGATGAATCCGACGTGAAGGCGGGGCGGCTGAGCGTGGAGTCGCCCCTGGCCCGGGCGCTGCTGGGAAAGGAAGTGGGCGAGTCCGTCGTGGTGGAGCGCCCGCGCGGCGCCGTGGAATACACGGTGACGTCCGTGGACTACACGGCCCCGTGAGTCGCGCTCAGCGCTTCGTGGCGATGACGGTGCTCAGCACGGTGAAGGGCTCCGGCATGAGGCCGTCGCGCACCTCCACGGTGAAGCCCTCCGCTTCGAGCAGCGCGCGGGCCCGGGGCACCAGGAACGTCAGGTAGTACATGACGAAGGGCGGCTTCCACAGCGCGTTGCGCGCGCGCATGGCCGCGTTGAAGCCCTTGGCCAGCCAGTAGCCAGGCCGCAGCTTCGACGGCGGGTGCGCGGTGACGAAGACGAAGCGGCCCCCGGGGCGCAGCGCGCGGGCGATGCCGCGCACGAGCCGGGGCTCGTCCTCTTCGAGGATGTGGCCGAAGGCGCCGAAGCTGGTGACGACGTCGAACCCGCCTTCGAAGGGGAGCGCCAGCGCGTCACCCCGGACGAACTCCAGGGCCGCGGTGCCGGGCGCCTCCGCGAGTCGCAGGCGGGCCTCGTCGAGCATGCCCTGGCTGAGGTCGAAGCCCACGACGCGCTCCCGCGCGAGCGGACGCAGGAGGCGCATGGCCGCGCCGGTGCCGCAGCACACGTCCAGCGCGCTGCCCACGCTGCCGGGCGCGCCCACCTGGGCGATGGCTGCCTCCAGCACCGCGTCCGGCGTGCGGAAGGGCGTGTACTCGAACTTGGGCGCGAGCAGGTCGTAGCCGTGCTCGACGGAGGTGAGGGCCTGCGCGGCCAGCTCCCGGAGGGTGGGCCCCTTGCGGTGGAACATGGTGGCTCCGGGTGTACCGCACCCACACCGGCGCTCCCCTCTGAAAATGCGGCCGGTATTGGCCATTGAATGTTCCGCGGGGGGCCCCGTCAGAAGGTTCAAGCAGGACGACGCAGGACGATGGAGGAGGACGACAATGGCGCTCAAGACGGGTTTCGCGGTGCTGGCCTTCGGAATGATGCTCCTCGGCTCCACGGCCGCGCACGCGAAGGACGACAGCAACGAGAAGGGGCGGTTCTCCCAGCAGCACCGGCATGACAACCGCGGCGGCAACTTCGGTGTCCACGTCGACGCCCGCCGCCACCCGGGGCCCGCGCCGCTGCCGCCGCGGCACGCTCGGGGCCGCTACGAACTGCAGACCGTGAATCGCTGGGTGCAGGGCCGCTACGAGCGCGTGTGGGTCCCCGAGGTGTGCCGTGAGCGTGGCAACCGCCGCGCGCGGGTGACCCGGTGCACCGGGGGCTTCTACGAGCAGCGCTGGATTCCGGCCCGCTACGAGCCGGTCCAGGAGTGGGTGTGGGTGGCCTTCGCGCCGGGCCGCGTCCACGTCGCCAGCGCCATCCGCTGAGGTTCGAAGGTTTGGGGGACCGCGCCGCGGGCGCGCCGGGTTCGGGGGAGCCCGGCGCGCCTCGCGGCAGCAGGTCCGAAGTGGCTTTCCCCGCTGGGCCTGTTAGTGAATGCGCTCCATGGCGACCGCATTCATCACCGGGGCTGGCATCCGCATCGGCGGCGCGGTGGCCCGGGCGCTCGGACGCGCCGGCTATGACCTGGCGCTCCATGCGAACCGCTCGCTCGAACCGCTGGAGGCGCTGGCGGAGGAGCTCCGAGGCCTCGGCCGTCGCGTCACCCTGCACGCCGCCGACCTGAGCCGCCCGGAGGCGGTGGAGTCCCTGGCCGCGCAGGTGCGTGAGGCCTGGCCCGCGCTGGACGTGGTGGTCCACAACGCCGGCCTCTACGAGCGCTCCGACTTCGCCGACATCTCCCGCGACCAGTACCGCGCCATGATGGCGGTGAACCTGGACGCGCCCTTCTTCCTCACCCAGGCCCTGCTCCCCGCGCTGCGCGCCGGCAAGGACCCGCTGGTGGTGCACCTCACCGACGTCGGCGGGGAGCGGCCGGTGAGCCACTACGCGCACTATTCGGTGAGCAAGGCGGGCCTCATCATGCTCACCCGCGCGCTGGCGGTGGAGCTGGCCCCGCACATCCGGGTCAACGCCGTGTCGCCCGGCACGGTGGCCTTCCCCGAGAGCTTCGACGCCGAGGCCCGCGACGCGGTGCTGCGCCGCATCCCCATGGGGCGCGAGGGCAGCGTCGAGGACGTCGCCCGCACCGTCGTCTTCCTCGCCCGCGAGGCGCCGTACATCACCGGGCAGGTCATCGCCGTCGACGGCGGGAGGAGCGCACAGCTATGAGCGCGGAGCACGCATTCCATCCCCCCGTCGTCACGACGCCGGAGGGCCAGCCGCTGGACGTCATCGAGCTGCGGGGCCTCACGGTGGACTGCATCGTGGGCATCTTCAACCGCGAGCGCGTCGCGGCCCAGCCGCTGCGGTTGGACGTGGCCCTGTTCCTGGACACCCGCGCCGCCGCGGTGGGCGGCAAGCTGGCGCACACGGTGAACTACGGCCGGCTCGCGGGGGAGCTGCGCTTCCTCCTGGAGGCGTGCCGCTTCGAGCTGCTGGAGTCCGCCGTGGAGACGGTGTGCCGCTACGTGCTGGCGCCGCCCACCGACGACGTCCCGCGCGCGCAGGTCCACGCGGCCACGGTGCGGGTGACGAAGCCGCAGGCGCTGGGGGGGCTGGCGGTGCCGTCGCTCCAGATTCACCGCACCGCCGCGGAGATGGTGTACGCGCGGGAGGAGAAGGGCTTTGGCCGCGTGGACATCATCCACGAGGGCGCGGGCTACGGCGTCTACCGGCTGCGGGTGAAGCCGGGTGGCTGCATCCCCACGCACGTGCACCAGCGGATGGAGGAGAGCGAGCTGGTGTTGGGCTCGGGGCTGCTCCTCCAGTTCAAGCCGGTGGCGCGGGGCATGGCCTTCCACTGGCCGCGCGGCTTCCTGCACCGCTACGACAACCCCTCCGCCACGGAGCAGACGGTGCTCTGCGTGGACAGGCCGGGCTTCATCCCGTCGGACGAGGTGGAGACCGAGCCGCCGCCGGAGGGGCTGTTGCCCGTCACCGGCCACTCCTATTACCCGCTGGATGAGCCCGCGGCGCCGGGCTCCCCCGCGGAGCACCAGCCGTGAGGAGGGGAGGGCGCCGGGGGGCGTGCCCAACGGGAGCGCCATGGCGGGGGTCTTCAGGGAGCGCCCTTCATGAATGAGGTGGGCACGCGCAAGGTGCTCGTCACCGGTGGTGGGACGGGCATTGGCCGCGCGGTGGCGGAGGCCCTGCTTCGCGCGGGCGGGCAGGTGGTGGTGTCGGGCCGGCGCGCGGAGGTGCTGGAGTCGCTGATGGCGGCCTGGCCAGGGCAGGCCTTCGCGCTGCCGTGCGACCTGGCCTCGCCGGAGGCCCGCGAGGGCCTGCTGCGCCGTGCGGCCACGATGCTGGGGGGCCTGGACGGCTTCGTCCACAGCGCGGGCCAGGTGGTGCACCAGCTCCCGGGCCACATTGGCGAGGACGCGCTGCGGGCGCAGCTCGAAATCAACCTCGTCGCGCCGCTGCGGCTGGGCGAGCAGGCGCTGGAGGTCCTGGCGCCGGGTGGGGCGCAGGTGTTCATCGCGTCCACGCTGGCCACGCGGCCCGTGGTCACCAGCGCGGTGTACAGCGCGGCGAAGGCGGGGCTCCTCCAGGTGATGAAGGTGCTGGCGTTGGCCGGGGCGGCGAAGGGCGTGCGCGCCAGCGCGGTGCTGCCGGGCGTGGTGGAGACGGACATGGTGCGCGAGGTGCGCCTGGCGCCCGGTGAAGGGGCGCTGCCGGGGCCCGAGCACGCGCGGCGGCAGGAGGCCCAGCTCGCGGGCCTGCGGGCGCTGCATCCGCTCGGCCGGCTCGGGCGTCCCGAGGACGTGGCCGGGGCGGTGCGCTACCTGCTGGGCGCGTCGTGGCTCTCCGGCTCCGAGCTGGTGCTGGACGGGGGGCTACTGCTCCGGGAGTGAGGCGCGGTATGACGCGGCCTCGGTTCACAAGGACGACGGGATGCTCCTCGACAGACGGCTTCAGCTCTTCGTGGTGTTGGCGGGGGTGTTCGTCACCTCGCTGGTGGTGGGCGACATCATCGGCGTGAAGCTGTTCGAGGCGAAGGTGGGGCCGGTGGTGGCGGTGATGTCCATTGGCATGCTGCCCTTCCCGGTGACGTTCCTCCTCACCGACATCCTGAACGAGTTCTACGGGAAGAAGGCGGCCCGCTTCGTGACGTGGGTGGGCTTCTTCATGGCCATCTTCGCCTTCATCGTGATTGGCATCGCCGTGCAGGTGCCGTGGGCCCCGCTGACGCGCGCCAACGACTACACGGGCACGGTGGAGAACGCGTTCAACAACGTCTTCGGCGGCTCCCAGCGCATCCTCGTCGCGTCCATGATTGCGTACCTGGTGGGCCAGTTCTGCGACATCGCCATCTTCAACGGGCTCAAGCGGCTGACGCGCAACCGGCTCCTGTGGGTGCGGGCGACGGGCTCCACGTTGGTGTCGCAGCTCATCGACACGGTGGTGGTGCAGTACGTGGCGTGGACGGGCGTGCTGCCCAACTCCACCATCGTCAGCATCATCTACACGTCCTACGTGGTGAAGCTGCTGGTCGCGGTGGGCCTGACGCCCTTCATCTACCTGGGCCACGCCTTCGTCGAGCGGAAGCTGGGCATCGCCCCCGTGGTGCTGGGGGAGAACGGCGAGCCCCTTGCCCCGCCCGCGCCGCCAGCCACCCCCGCGGAACAGTCCCGCGCCGCCTGAGCGCGGGGCTTCGTCTCAGCGTCCCTGCTGGACCAGCGGCGTGAGGATGTCCGTCCAGTGGGTGAAGATGGAGAAGTGCCCACCGCCGGGGAAGAAGCGGGGCACGGCGCGCGGAATGCGGTTCGCGAGGTACTGCCCCATCTGCGTCGGGACGATGCTGTCGCCCTCCCAGTACCAGAGGTCCACCTCCGTCCGAATCTCCTCCAGGGGGACGTTCCACGGCTGCGCGAGGATGTGGGCCTCGCGGCGCATGCCCGCCACGCCCTTGCGCGTGGCCTCGTAGCGCCAGCCCTGGACCTGCGCGGCGATGCGCGGGTCGGCGAGCACCGCGCGGTCATCCGCCGACGCCTGGGCGCGCAGGCCCGCCAGCGCCCGCGCGGGGTTGGCGCGCACCTGCCGGTCATGCATGGCCATCAGCGGGTGCAGCACCCACTCCGGCCACGCGGCCATGGTGTACGCGTTGCGGTAGTCCCGGTTCACACCCGCCATGGCGCCCGGACGGGCCAGGGGCGCCGCGCCGGAGACGAGCGCCGCGCGGGTGAGGCGCTCCCCCAGCTTCCACGCGGACGCGGCCACGTAGGGCCCACCGGCGGACACGCCGAAGAGGGCGAAGCGGTCAATCTTCAGCGCGTTGGCGAGCTGCTCCAAGTCCTCCGGGAAGTCGAGCAGCGTGCGCCCGGGCTGGTAGTCCGACAGGCCATAGCCCGGCCGGTCCGGCGCGATGAGGCGCACGCCCAGCGCGTGGGTGAGCCGGTCATCCGGGTGACGCATGTGGCGCGAGCCCGGGTTGCCGTGGATGAAGAACACGGGCAGGCCGCTCAGGTCGCCGGATTCGACGTAGGCGAGCCGCCGGCCGTCCCTCAGGTGGATGCTGCCTTCGCGGACCTGCACGCCCATGGCTTCGGTGTCGGACGAGACGTTCATGGCTCCATCGGCTTCGAGCGCGCGCCAATCCACGCGGAAATGGAGGGCCACACCTTCGTCGCCCCCTTGCTGGAGGCGGACAGGCCGATGTGGCCCACCGGGTAGCGCCGCGTCTCACAGTCCTTCGAGCCGACCAGGGTGTTCAGCGGCTCGCTCATCGCGGGCAGCGCGATGGTGTCGTGTTCGGCGATGACGTTGAGGATGGCGCACTGGATGCGGCCCAGGTCCACGCGCTCGCCGCCCACTTCCATGAGGCCCTGGGGGAAGAGGTTCTGCTGGTAGCAGTCCTTGATGTACTGCCGGTACACCTCGCCCGGGAAGGGCACGGGGTCCGAGCCCCAGCGCTCCATGGCGAGGAAGGTGGTGACGAACTCCGGGTCGTCGATGCGGCGGCACACCTCCAGCCAGCGGGTGAGGCGCTGCACCGGCGCGGCCATGAGGAAGCCGCTCTCCAGCACCGGCGTGGGCACGTTGCCGTAGGCGTCCACCAGCGAGTCCACGTCGAAGTGGTTGGCGGAGGTCCACAGCGTGTAGAGGCCGCCCTTGCTGAAGTCCACCGGCGTGGCCTGCGCCACCAGGTTGCGGACGCCCTCGGGGTACAGGGCCGTGTACGCCAGGGCCATGGTGCCGCCCATGCAGTAGCCGTAGAGCGTCAAGTCCCGGCTCTTGCTCACGCGCAGCGTCCAGCGCACCGCCGTCTGGATGAGCCCGCCGAGCAGGTCATCCCAGGTGAGCCGCTCCTCGTCCTGCCCCGGCACACCCCAGTCGATGGCGTAGACGTCGTAGCCCTCGCGGGTGAGGTGCTCGATGAGGCTGCGCCCCGGCAGGAAGTCGAGGATGTACCAGCGGTTGATGAGCGAATAGACGAAGAGGATGGGCGTGCGGTGGCGGCGGCGCGGGGCCGCGTAGCGCAGCAGCCGCATGCTGCCGCGCGTGTACACGACGGTGTGCGGCGTGGCGCTGATGGGCGACTCGCGGACGCCCGAGGCCCTCTCGATGAAGGGCTTGAGGTACGGGTACGGATTGAAGGGCCGCGACTTGAGCGCGTGCGCGACGGCGCGAGTCAATTCGACCTGGCCGGTGACGAAGGAGCGAAGACGCTGGGGCGTGGACGCGGGCATGTCAGCGGCGGCGCTTGGAGGGCGCGCGCTCCTTGGACGTGGGCTCGGGGGACTCGGGCTCCTGCGGCGCGGCCTCCTGACGGTGGAGCAGGTCCACCACCAACTCCAACTGGGTGCCGAGCGCCTCCACCTGGTCATTCATCCGGCGGAGCTGGTCGCGCAGGTTCTCCACCTCGGAGGTGGTGGGCAGGCGCAGGGTGCGCAGCGCGCCTTCCACCAGGCCGTTGCGGCGGATGCGGGCGTTGAAGCCCTGACGCATCAGGGTGCCGCTCACGCGCAGGTACGTGGGGCTCTCCGTCACCTTGGCGGCGGCGCGGGTGAGCCCCTGCTCGGCGCGGGTGAACACCTTGCCGGTGCGGGTGTCCGGATGGGTGAGGTGGCCCAGCAGCTTCAGGCCGCGGGCGAGGAGCCCCTGGGACGGCGGCGGTCGTTCCGGATGACTCATGGGAGGGCAGGTTATCCCAACACGCGGCGTTGGGGACGCCACGGCCGGGGCTCAGCGCTGCCAAAGTGAACCGAGATTCAACTTTTGTGCCTCGAAGGGTTCGGCATGAACGGTGGCGTCGCCGGTGTGGGCGCCCAGTCGCTGCCAGCGCTCGCCCTCACGCCGGTAGATTTCGAGGAGCTGGATGCGCGGGTCCACGAGCCACAGATGGTTCACGCCCTCGCGGGCGTAGTGCGTCATCTTCCGCGAGCGGTCCAGGGCTGCGGTGGAGGGGGACAGGACCTCGCAGAGCCAGTCGGGGGCGAGTTCCACGCCGACCACGTCCGGAATCTCCGGCATGCGTTCGCGCCGCCACCCGGAGAGGTCTGGCACGAGCACGTTGCAGCCGAGGTGCAACTCCGGCTTGGGGAGGATGACCCAGCCGCCCGGGCCTTCCGCCCCGAGTTCCGGGTCGAACGGTGCCAGTTGCTGGCCGAGTCGGATGGCAGCCCTGCCGTGAAGCGTCCCCGGACGGGGGCTGACGTGCAGCTCACCGTCGATGATTTCCCCGACGACATTTAGAGGGAGGCGCTCCAACGCTTCGTAAATCTGCTCCGGCGGTGGCTCGTCACCCATATCCCCAGGATGCGGCCATGCCTGGGGCCTCGCAAGTCGCGCCCCTTCTCGTCCGTGGATGGCTTCGCTCATGTGTCGAGCATGCGCCATACCTCTGACATCCTCCAGGGTGTGGGAAACCCCGGACGTCCTCCCGCCTCAGCCCTGCCGCTTCACCGGCAGGGGCCCGAAGGACTGCGACACCGGCATCAACGACATGACGTTGATGTTCACGTGTGCCGGCCGCGTGGCCACCCAGTGCACCGCGTCCGCGATGTCCTCGGGCGTCAGCGCCTGGGTGTTGGCGTAGACGGAGGCGGCGCGCGTGTCGTCGCCCCTGAAGCGGACGTTGGAGAACTCCGTGCCGCCCACCAGGCCGGGCTCGATGTCCGTCACGCGCACGGCGGTGCCATGCAGGTCCGCGCGGAGGTTGAGGCTGAACTGGTGCACGAAGGCCTTGGTGGCGCCGTACACGTTGCCGCCGGGGTAGGGCCACTCCGCGGCCACTGAGCCCATGTTGACGATGTGGCCCCGGTTGCGCGCCACCATGCCGGGCAGCACCGCGTGCGTGCAGTACAGGAGGCCCTTCACGTTGGTGTCCACCATCGTGTCCCAGTCCTCCACGCGCGCCGTCTGCGCCGGGTCCAACCCCAGCGCCAGGCCCGCGTTGTTGACCAGGACATCCACCTCCGCGAAGTCCGCCGGCAGCGAGCGGATGGCCCGCTCCACGGCCTCACGGTCCGTGATGTCGAGCGTCAGGGGATGCACCCGCTCGCCCAGCTCCGCGCGCAGCGCCTCCAGCCGCTCGGTGCGCCGCCCGGAGGCGATGACCCGCGCGCCGTCCTGGATGAAGCGGCGGGCGATGGCCAGCCCGAACCCCGCGGTGGCTCCGGTAATCAGAACGTTCATGGCGGTCCCCTCGAGGAGCCAGCCCCGCGAGGGACCGGCTCAGTCGTCCTCACCCTGATAGACGCACCCACTGGTGCATGTCTCACGGACCACCACCCGGCTGAGCAGGGGCAGGCCCGGACGCAGGCGCTTCCAGATCCACCGCGACAGATTCTCGCTGGTGGGGTTCTCCAGGCCCTCAATCTCATTGAGGTAGTAGTGGTCCAGCTTCAGCCGCAGGGGCTCGAAGGCCTCCTTGAGGTCGGAGAAGTCCATCACCCACCCGGACTGCTCGCCCACTGGGCCGCTGACGTGGATCTCCACCCGGTAGCTGTGGCCGTGCAGCCGGCTGCACTTGTGGCCGGGCGGCACGTTGGGAAGCCGGTGCGCGGCCTCGAAGGTGAATTCCTTGAAGATGTTCAAGGTGTCTCCTGACAGCGGGTGGAAGGCGGCTCATATCTCGCGCGCTCCTCCCGACGTCAAGCTACGCCCTGCCTCCCTGAGACACCGGAATGTCTCGCCCCGCCGCGCGCCCACTCGCCCGGGGGCGCCCGGCCCGGCCCTTCGCTCCGTGTGAAAAAGCCCGGGAATAATTCCCCCAGCGCGTTGCACACATCACACTTCAGCTCCCCGCGAAGGCCCACCTGTCGGTGAGCCGAAGCATCCACTCCAACCCCGCGAAACCGCGTTTCCTGTCTCCTCCCTCTGCGTCCCGGCAGGCAGGGGTTGCCGCGCCCGGAGGGAATGAACAGCGCGGGGCCCGGAATTGGCGGCCGTCCTCGCGAGCGCCTCCCGCGCCGCGACCCACACCAGGAGTCCGCCAGGATGCGCAACCGCTCGCCGTGGTCCACGGCCCTCTGCTCCGCTGCCCTGCTGTCCTTATTGGCCTGCAATGGCAAGGTGGAGCTCACCCAGGAAAGTGGTGCGCCACCGGGCTCCAGCGAAACGCCGTCGACGGGCAACCCGTCCGTGCCCGGCACGCCCTCCACGGATGACGAAGACGACACGCCGGACCCGTCGGAGCCGCCGCCCGTCATCGTCGACATTCCCTCCCCGAACCCGGAGCCGCCGCCCCCCGAGCCGCAGCCGGAACCCGAACCCGAGCCGGAGCCCGAGCCCCAGTACACGCGCGTCCTCTGGGTGGCGCCCAACGGCAGCGACAGCGCCTCCGCCACGGAGACGGCGCCGCTGCGCACCGTGACGCGCGCGCTGGAGCTGGTGCGTCCGGGCGAGGCCATCTTCCTGAAGACGGGCAACTACGCCGAGCGCCTCAAGCTGGAGGAGAAGGGCGGCTCGGCGAACAAGCTGCTCACGCTGCGGGCCGCGCCGGGAGCGAAGCCGGTGGTGAAGCCGTCCGGGAGCGGCTCCGCCCTGGTGGACGTGCGCGGCGCGTACTGGAGCATCGAGGGGCTCACCATCGACGTGGCGGGCAGCGCCTCCTTCGCGGTGCTGTTCCGCGGCGTGGGCTCCCACCACGGCGTGCTGCGGAACTCCACGGTGAAGAACGGCACCGCGGGCGCGGGTGTCAACGTGTGCGAGAAGGCCAGCGACGTCCTCATCGAGGGCAACACCATCTCCCACTTCAACCGCGACGGGGACGACAGCCACGGCGTCATCGTCCAGACGACGGCGCGCAACGTGGTGGTGCGCGGCAATGACATCCACCACAACTCCGGGGACGCGGTGCAGTGCATCGGGCCCGAGGGCGGCGCCACCATCTCCGGCACGCCCTTCGACAACCTCCTGGTGGAGGACAACGAGCTGCACGAGAACCGGGAGAACGGCGTGGACGTGAAGACGTGCACCCGCGTCACGCTGCGCGGCAACATCATCTGGGGCCACGAGTCGTCGTCCACCTCGCGCGGCGAGGGCGTGGTGGTGCACCTGTCCGCCCGGGACGTCACGCTGGAGGACAACGTCTTCTACAACAACGGCCGCGCCATCAGCATCGGCGGGGTGCGCCAGGGCGCGCCGCCCACCAACATCGTCGTCCGCCGCAACCTGGTGCGGGACGGGCTGGGCGGCGGCGAGGAGGGCAGCGGCATCCGCGTGGACACCACGTCGAACGTGAAGGTGCACCACAACACCGTCTGGAACATGCCCGGGCCCTGCCTCACCTTCGGCCACGGCGACACCGGGGCCAGCGCCAGCCTGGACGTGCGCAACAACGTCTTCTCCGGCTGCGGCGTGGCGGTGCGCGGCGGCCCCGGGCGCTCGGGGGCGGTGGTGGACGCGAACCTCTACTTCCGCAACGCGGGCTCGGCCGTCTACCGCCTCAACGGCGTGGACATGGGCTTCTCGCAGTGGCGCTCGCAGAGCGGGCTGGACGGCCGCTCCCAGGAGAAGGCCCCCGGCTTCGTCAATATCGACACCGGGGACTTCCGCCTGGGGTCGGGTTCGCCCGCCCTCAACGCGGGGCTGTCGCTGGGGTTGACGTGGTGCGGGCCAGGCCCGGACCAGGGCGCCTTCGAGTCGGACTGCCCCTGAGCCGCCAGGGCGTGTAGAGTGGGGGCCCCTCTGCCCTGGACCCCACTCTCCACGTGCCGTCCTCGTTGGAATTCGTATCCGGCATCGCCCTGGTGCCCCCGGACTCACCCGCGCGGGAGCTGCTGGCCGCGGCGGCCACGCGTGCGGGGCTGCGGGTGGTGGACGGCCTCGAGGAGGCCTCCCTCGCGCTGGTGGACCTCACCGCGCCGGGAGGGCTCGCCGCGGGTGAGGCCCTGCTCGACGCCGCCCTGGCCGCGCACCTCACCCTGGTGGTGTTGGTGGCGCCAGGGGAGGGCGCCTTCGCCACCGCCCAGTCCCTCAAGCCCGCGGACGTCGTCACCGCACCGGTGGCCCTGCACGAACTGGCCTGGCGGCTCCAGTGCGCCGCCGAGCGCCACGTGGAGCGCGAGGAGCAGGCGCGCAGCCAGGAGGACCTGGCGCTCCTGCTGGAGCTGACCGCGGACTACGCGGAGACGTCCGACGTGGAGGCGCTGCTGCACGGCGTCACCCGGCGGCTGGCGGAGAAGCTGGACATCGCGCGCGCCACGCTGGTGATGCTCGGGCGCAGCGCGGACGAAGGCATCATCGTCGCAGCCAGCGACGACCCCACGCTCAAGGATCTGCGCATCGACCTGTCGCGCTACCCGGAGATTCGGGAGGTGATGCGCACGGGCAAGCCGGTGGTGATGCAGGAGGCCTCCACCCACCCGCTGCTGGGGGACGTGGAGCGGCGCGCGGTGGCCGCGCGGGGCATCCACGCCATCGCCGCGCTGCCGCTGCCCATCCGCGGGCAGGTGCGCGGCGTGCTGCTGCTGCGCGCCGCGGGCCGGCGGCGCACCTTCACGCCGCGGGAGATTGATTTCCTCACCACCGTGGCGCACGCCACCGCGGTGGCCCTGCGCAACGCGTCCGTGCTCCAGTTGGTGCGAGGGCAGACGGAGGCGGAGAAGACGGCCCGCCTGGCCGCGGAGGAGCAGGCGGCGTCGTTCAAGCCGTACCAGCTCTTCTTCGCGCACGTCAGCGAGGGCGTGGCCATCCTGGACGACAAGGCCTGCGTGCTGTCGCTGAACCCCTCCGGCGCGGCCATGCTGGACGTGGAGGCGCCGGACGCGCGCGGCCGCCACCTGCACCAGGTCACCCAGCCGGTGGATGAGAACGTGCTGATGGAGCTGGTGACCACCGCCGCGCGCGGCGAGGCCCGCTCCGGCGCGGACGTGCAGGTGTGCACCCGCACGGGCCGCCGCCTGACGCTGTCCATGTCCGCGGCGCCGCTGCGCGACGAGGAGGCGGCCACCATCCTCTCCTTCCGCGACGTCACGGACGCGCGGAAGCTGGAGGAGGAGCTGCTCCAGACGAAGGACTTCCTGGAGCGGCTCATCGACTCGTCGGTGGACGCCATCATCGCGGCCGACCTGAAGGGGCGCATCATCCTCTTCAACAAGGGCGCGGAGGCGCTGTGCGGCTACACCGCGCAGGAGGCGCTGGGCGGCAGCTTCACCGTCCACCAGCTCTACCCGCCGGGCGTGGCGAAGCGGGTGATGGCCATGATTCGCGCCCCCGAGCACGGCGGCAAGGGCCGGCTGTCCCTCATCCGGGAGGAGCTGGTCCACCGCTCCGGTGAGCGGGTGCCGGTGAACATGACGGCCTCCATCGTCTACGAAGGGGGGCGCGAGGTGTTCAGCGTGGGCATCTTCACGGACATGCGCGCGCGCATGCAGTTGGAGCGCAAGCTGTCCGACGTGGAGACGCGGCTGGAGGAGAGCGAGAAGAGCGCGGTCATCGTCGCGCTCGCCGGCACCGCCGCGCACGAGCTGAACCAGCCGCTCACCTCGGTGATGGGCTACGCCGAGCTGCTGAAGCGGAAGCTGAAGGAAGACGACTTCGCCTGGAAGCCGGTGGACATCATCTACCGCGAGGCGGAGCGCATGGCGGAGATCGTCCGGAAGATTGGGAAGATTACCCGCTACGAGACGAAGTCCTACATGGGGGCGCAACAGATTCTCGACCTGGACAAGGCCACCTCCCATGAAGACTGAGACCCGAGCCGTGCGAATCGCCGGCGGCGGCCCTGCCCCGGAGTCCTTCCAGGCCCTCTTCGAGGCGCTGGACGCCCCCGCGGCCATGTGTGACCCGGCCCTGCGGCTGGTGTCCGTCAACGCCGCCTTCCGCCGCTTCTGCGCGGACCAGCACGCCTCCGTGGAGGAGGTGGCGCGCACCCTGGCCGGCGCCAGCGTGCCCGCGGATGGCGCGAGCTGTGACGTGGAGCTGCTGCCCGACCTGCCCGGCGTGGTGCTGACGCTGTCCCGCCGGGGGGACGTGGTGGCCGTCCGCGCGCGCAACGAGCCGGAGCTGTCCCGCAACCGGCTGGTGGTGGCGGAGCGGGCGCTGCTGGAGCAGGCGCGCACCGAGGGCGTGTTGCTGGACCTGGGCCGCAGCGTGGCCGAGGCCGGCGGCGAGGAGGAGCTGGTCGCCGCGGTGGCGCGCGGCGTGAAGGAGCTGTTCCCCGGGCGCTCGTTCTGCATCCGCATCACCGACGCGCGCACGGGGGGCCTCACGTCGCTCTACGCGGAGGGCCGGCTGAAGGAGGGCGCGCACGAGCCGCTGGTGCTGATGGAGCGCGCGGTGGAGAAGACGAGCCTGGACCGCGCGTCGCTGCCCGGGGACCGCGTGGCGGTGCTGAGCGAAGTCCCCCTGCTGTTCCAGGACAGCACCCACGGTGTGAGCGCGCCGCTGGTGGCCAGCGGGCAGCTCTTCGGCGCCATCAACATGGAGTACCCGGCGGGCTTCGTCTCCGACGTGCCGCACGACGAGCGGGTGCTGCTCCAGCTCGCGAACCAGGTGGCGGTGGCGGTGAAGAACGCGAAGCTCATCGACGAGCTGACGTTCGTCCGCAAGTACCTGGAGGACCTGCTGGAGAAGGCCAACGCCCTCATCCTGGTGGCGAACCGGGACAAGCAGGTCGTCGTCTTCAACCAGGCGCTGAGCGCGCTCACCGGCTTCGGCAAGGAGGAGGTGCTGGGCCGGGACTTCTTCTGGCTCATCCCGGAGAGCGAGCACCTGCGGCTCAACCAGGTCATTGGCGCGGCGATTCGCGGCGAGCCGGTGAACAGCTTCGAGACGCGGCTGCTGACGCGCAACGGCGCGGAGGTGCGCGTCTCCTTCGCCACGTCCTCCAAGCTCTCCCAGCACGGGGAGGTGGAGGGCGTCATCGCCATCGGGCAGGACATCACGGTGGTGAAGGAGCTGGAGAAGCGCATCATCCACGCGGAGAAGCTGGCCTCCATCGGGCAGCTCGCCGCCAGCGTGGTGCACGAAATCAACAACCCGATGACGGCGGTGGCCACGTACGCGGACGCGCTGCTGCAGCGCTCGCGGATGACGCCGGGGGCCAACCCGGCGGACCAGGAGAAGCTGCGCAAAATCCTGGAGAGCAGCCACCGCATCCTGCGCTTCACCCGAGATTTGGTCAGCTACGCGCGCCCGGCGCAGGACCGGCCGGAGCGGGTGCAGCTCAACGCCGTCGTGGACATGGCGGTGGGCTTCTGTGAGCACGTGGTGTCCCAGGCGCGCGTCAGCGTGCAGCGCGAGTACGCCGAGCTGCCGCCGCTGTCCGCGGTGCGCGCCAACCTGGTGCAGGTGTTCGTCAACCTCATCACCAACGCGTGCCACGCCATGCCGCCGGGCGGCTCCGTCATCCTGGCCACGGGGCGTGACGGCCAGGACGCGGTGGTGAAGGTGCGCGACACGGGCACGGGCATCGACCCCAAGCACCTGCAGCGCATCTTCGAGCCCTTCTTCACCACCAAGCCGGAAGGCAAGGGCACCGGCCTGGGCCTCTCCATCTGCCAGGGCATCGTGGAGAACCACGGGGGCCGGATGACGGTGGAGAGCACCCTGGGCGAGGGCACCACCTTCATCGTCCGCCTGCCGCTCCAGCAGGGCTGAGGCCGCGCGTCAGTCGCGCAGGTAGTGGCAGGTGTAGCCGCCCGGGTTCTTCACCAGGTAGTCCTGGTGATAGTCCTCGGCGGGGGTGAAGGCAGTGGCGGGGACAACCTGCGTCACGACGGGGCGGGGCCACTTCCTGGACGCGTCCACCCGCGCCTTCACGGCCTCGGCCACGCGCTTCTGGGCGTCGGACAGGTAGAAGATGGCGGAGCGGTACTGCGTGCCCACGTCGTTGCCCTGGCGGTTGAGCGTCGTCGGGTCGTGCATGCGGAAGAACCACTGCTCCAGCAGCGTCTCGTACGTCAGCCGGGTGGGGTCGAACACCACGCGCACGGCCTCGGCGTGGCCCGTCTTGCCCGAGCTCACGTCGCGGTACGTGGGCTTCGCGAACGCGCTGGAGCCGCCGGTGTAGCCGACCTCTGTCCGCACGACGCCCGGAATCTTGCGCAGCAGGTCCTCCATGCCCCAGAAGCACCCGCCCGCCAGCAGCGCCGTCTCCGTGAAGGGAGACGCGTCCGGCCGCTTCGCCGCGGCGGCCGGGGCAGGGCGGCCGAAGAGCGGCAGCCACGCCCCATAGCCTTCCTTGGCCAGGTCATTCACGGACACGAAGCGCAGGGCCGCGGAGTTGATGCAGTAGCGCAGCTTCGTGGGCCCGGGCCCGTCCCCGAAGACGTGGCCCAGGTGCGAGCCGGCGGCCTTCGAGCGCACCTCCACGCGCTCCATGCCCTGCGTGGTGTCCTTCTTCTCGACGACGCGGGCGCCGTCCACGGGGCGCGTGAAGCTGGGCCAGCCGGTGCCGGAGTCGAACTTGTCGCGCGAGGAGAAGAGGGGCTCGCCGCTCACCACGTCCACGTAGAGGCCCTCTTCGTGGTGGTTCCACAGCGGGTTGCGGAAGGCGGGCTCCGTGGCGCCCTGCTGCGTCACCTCGTAGGCCAGCGGGGACAGCGTGCGCCGCAGCTCGGCGTCCGAGGGCTTCTCGTAGCGGCGGCTGTCCTGGATGGTGGGGGCGGGCGAGGCGGGCGCGGCGCCGTGGGCCTGGGTGCACGCGGACAGCGCGGCCAGCGCCGCGAGGGCCAGCGGAAGGAACCGGCGGGCCAGGGATGGGGGGGCGGTGGTCATGGACGCGGTCTCCGGAAGTCCCCGCGCGCGCGGGGAGCTTCGGTGAGTACGCGCGAGGCCCCGAAGTGGTTTCCGTTGAAGTGTCACGGCCCCGGGCTCGCCGGGCATGCAGGCAGGTGCCTCGCGCGCACGGGGCGACTTGCTCCGATGGAGCGGCGACCGCTTTCCGGCGCTCCAGGAGGTGCGGCGCACGCCATGGGCCGGACGCTTCCCGGCCCGGCGCGCGCTCACGACTCCCCGCTGGCCTTGTCCTCGTCGTCCAGCTCGCGGGTGAACTCCTCGTTCGTCAGCAGGCCCTTGCGCGCCATGATGCGCATCAGCGCCCAGAACTTCCGCTCCAGCTCCTCGATGCGGTCAGGGTCCTCGCGCGCCTGGCCGAAGAGGTAGTCCAGGTCGTCCAGCACGCCGCCCGCGTTCGCCGCGGCGGCCTTGGGCTTCGCGGCGCCGCCCTGTCCGCGCTTCTGCCTGCTCTGCTCCTCACGCGCGCGGATCAGCTCCGCCAGGGACGTGCGCTGCGTCGCCTCGCCGGGCGGCAGCTCCTCGCCGATGATGACCTCCTCGTCGTCCTCGGGCGGAGGTGCCGCGGCGGGGGGCGCGGCCTTCACCGGCTTCGCGGCGGGCCTGGCGGGCGCCACGGGGCGGGTGGCGGAGGGCGCCGCCACGGGCACCTTGTGGTAGTAGCGGAGGATGGCGCCGCGCACGGTGGACAGCGGCGCCACGCGCGGGCTGACCTTGAGGCCGGTGGTGAACTCAATCTCCTCCACCGCCGTCACGTTGAGCGGATCACTCATCGCCACCACGAGCTGCTTGCGGCCGCCCACGCTCTCCAGCGCGATGGGGAACAGGTCGTGCTGCTCGCAGAAGCGCGCGCGCAGCATGTGCACCGCCGCCCACTCCGGCGTGGTGGCGGAGAGGTCCACCCGCTGCATGCCCAGGGCCTGGCTCAGCGCGCCCGCGAGCGTCGCTTCCGTGATCGCCCCCTGCGCGATGAGGGTGGCCCCCAGCCGCTGTCCTGATTTCCGGTGAGCCGCGAGCCCCGCCTCGAGCTGGGCGACGCTGATCGCCCGCTGCTCCAACAGGAGCTCGCCAATGCGCTTCCTCGCCATGACTCCGGCCTTAACACGCGCGACGAAACCCAGGAAGCAAGCGCGGTGTCACATCCGGAGGCACTTGGGAATACCCCCCAAAATGCCCGCAATGCTGCCTGGAGTCCGGCCTGGCAAGAGGGGGCTGAGCGCAAAATTCCTGTGAGATTTCAGCACTTAACGGCGCTGGGCCTGCCTTGACACCCCAGACGCCCATTCCTAAAGTCGGCACACCGTTTTCAACATCCATTCCTGCCGCCCAACCGGGTGGACCGTCCGCTCGGGGGGACGTCAGGTCTGGAAGGTCCGCTGGAGCGGGCCAAGCTGCCTGTGGAGGCAACACTCGATGAACCTGGCGTCTGTGACGAACCTGACCGTGCTGGCGAATGTCGGCGGCCCTCAGCGGGGCTTCTTCGAAGAAGTCGCCATGCGCTGGGAGGCCGGCCAGTGGGGTATGTACCCCATTGCCGCCTGCCTCATCGTGGCACTCGCCATCATGGTCGAGCGCAGCATCATCCTTTTCGGCAAGGCCTCCATCAACAAGGAAGCCTTCCTGCGCGGCCTGAAGAAGCACATCTACGCCGGTGACCTGGACAAGGCCATCAACTACGTGGCCGGCCAGAAGTCCACGCCGCTGACCAACGTCATCAAGGCCGGCCTGATGAACGTTCCGAAGGGCAACGACGAGGTCCAGGCCGCGCTCGACGAGGCCAGCCTCCGCGAGACGCCGAAGATTGAAGCCCGCACCGGCTACCTGGCCATGCTCGGCAACGCGGCGATGCTCGCCGGGCTGCTCGGGACGGTGTCCGGTCTCATCGCCTGCTTCGAGGCCGTGGCCAACGTGAACCCGGCCGACAAGGCGACCATTCTCGCCAACGGTATCTCCGAGGCCATGAACTGCACCGGCTTCGGTCTGCTCACGGCCATCCCGGCGCTGATCGCCTTCTCCGTGCTGACGGGCCGCACGCAGAGCCTCATCAACGACATCAACGAGACCAGCGTCTCCGTCCTCAACCTCATCGTGGCCAACAAGGACAAGTTCAAGAACCTGAACGTCCCCACGTCGGCCCGCGACGACGAGTAGGAAGTCCTTCGGGAACCCGGAGTCCGGGCGCGCTGTCCTGTCCCCACGGGTGTGGGGACGCGCGGCGCGCTCCCATCAGTCTCACCGGCGCTCAGTGAGCGCGGCCGAAGGAGAAGAACGCCATGGCCGGCGGAATGGACACAGGTGGAGGGAAAGGCGGCAAGAAGTCGCTCGACACCTCTATCAACCTCACGGCTTTCATCGACCTGATGGCGGTGACCATCAGCTTCCTCATCATGACGGCGGTCTGGACCCAGATTGGCCGGCTCCAGGTTTCGCAGGCGGGTGGCCCCTCCACGGAGGAGGAGCAGCAGCAGGAGGAGCAGACCAAGACGGTCCAACTCAACCTGCTCATCACGCCCACGGAGCTGCGGCTGTCCGCGGACCAGAGCGCCTTCGAGCCGATTCCCCTCACCAAGGACGCGAAGGGCAAGACGGACCTGTCCAAGCTGGTGGCGCGCTTCAAGGAACTGAAGGCGCAGCTTCCGGACCAGTCCGCCATCACCCTGCAGCCTGAAGACAAGGTCCGCTACGAGGACCTGGTCCGCATCATCGACGAGTGCATCGGCGCGGGGCTGCCCCAGGTGTCGGTGTCCGCGGCGATGGGCTAGCCGCTCACGGAGCACACGACACGTCATGGCCATTCAGGTTCCAGGCAAGCGATACGGCAAGCGGCTCCAGCACTCCAAGGTGTTCGGGCACGGCGCGACCGCGAAGAAGAGCGGTTACTCCGACCTGCTCATCACCCCGCTGGTCGACATGTTCATCATCATCGTGCTCTTCCTCATCGCGAACTTCTCCGCGACGGGCGAGGTGCTGATGATGACCAAGGACATCGAGCTTCCCGAGGCGGTCAACGTCCAGGAAGTGGAGATGCACCCCGTGGTGATGGTCTCCGGCGAGCAGATCAGCGTCTCCGGCACCATCATTGGCCGGGTGGAGGACTTCACCAAGGACGAGTACCTCAACATCCCGTCGCTGGAGGAGAAGCTCCGCGACATGAAGAAGCAGTACGAGGACCTCCACTCCATGGCGCAGGACACGGCCAACACCTTCAAGGGCGACATCAACATCCAGGCCCACAAGGACGTGGAGTACTCCATCATCAAGCGGGTGATGTTCAGCTGCGCCACGGCGGGCTACAACAACATCAACTTCGCGGTGATTACGGCCGGTGGCGGTGACGCTGAGAAGGAAGCCAGCGCCAAGGCCACCCCGTAGCTTCCAGGTGAGAAGAGGGCGCTCAGCCCCGCGACGCCCTGGTCCTCGTGGCCAGGGCGTTTTCGTTCCGGGAAGAAGGACCCCTGCTCATGCTGCTCCGTGCCGTCATCTTCGACTTGGATGGGACCCTGGTGGACTCGCTGGGGGACATCGCCGACGCGACGAACCACGCGCTGGCCCACCACGGCCTGCCCACCCACCCGGAGTCCGCCTACCTGCGCTTCGTGGGCAGCGGTGTCCGGGAGTTGATTCGCCGCGCGGTGCCCGCGGGCCAGGACGCGCTCATCGAGCCGGTGCTGGCCACCTACAAGGCCTACTACGACGACCACCTCTTCGACCGCACCGTCCACTATCCGGGCATCCCGGAGCTGCTGGCCGCGCTGGCGGAGCAGGGCGCGCGGCTGGCGGTGCTCAGCAACAAGTCGGACGGCTTCGTGAAGCGGCTGGTCGCGCGTCTGTTGCCGCGGGTGCCCTTCGCGGCCGTGTACGGCGAGCGGCCGGAGCTGCCGCGCAAGCCGGACCCGGCGGCGGCCCTGGCGCTGGCCTCGGAGCTGGGCGTGCCGCCCTCGGCCTGCGCCTTCGTGGGGGACTCGTCCATCGACATGGACACGGCGCGCGCGGCGGGGATGTACGCCGTGGGCGTGGCCTGGGGCTTCCGGGAGGTGCACGAGCTGCGAGCCCATGGCGCTCGCGCGGTGGCCGCCACCGCGGCGGAGTTGCTGTCCGCGCTGCGGGACGCCAGGCCCTGACGCTTTGAACAGGAGGGAAGGCCCATGAACGCCGAGGTATCGCATCACGGGATTCGCGCGTTGGTCTGGCGGCGGTTGCTGTCTCCCGGCAGTGAGTACTTCGAGCTGCGAGCGCGTCCAGAGGGCTGGGTGCTCGCGGGCTCGGTGGTGTTCGTGGATGGCGGGCTGCCGCACTTCGTGGAGTACACCGTCACCACCAACGCGGCGTGGGAGACGCAGACGGTCCACGTGCTGCGGCGCAACGGAGACGGCGAGGCCCGGCTCCAGCTCCGCGTGGACGGGGAGCGGCGCTGGTGGAAGGGCGACGAAGAGGTGGCCCACCTCCGGGGCTGCCCGGACATCGACGTGGCGTGCACGCCGTCCACCAACACGCTGCCCATCCGCCGGCTCGGGCTGGCCGTGGGACAGGCGGCGGACGTGCGCGCCGCGTGGCTTCGCATCCCGAGCCTCGCGCTGGAGGTGCTGCCCCAGCGCTACACGCGGCTGGCCGAGACGCGCTACCGCTACGAGAGCAACGGCGGCCGCTTCGTCGCGGAGGTGGACGTCGACGCGGATGGGGTGGTGACCCACTATCCGCCTGGCTGGGAGCGCGTCGCCGTCACCGGGGGATGACGCCGGGGCCGCGTTACACGACCGTGACCCTGAACTTCTCCTTGTCCTCGGCGCGGTTGTGCGCGGTGACAGCGGCGACGATGTGGCACACCCAGCCCAGACACCCACCGGTGCCAATCCAGAAGCCCGGGGTGATGATGAGCCAGAACAGGCCTCGGAGCAGGTCCCCGTTGTAGATCTGCCCCACGCCGGGGATGAGGAAAGACAGCAGGGCTGCGATTGCGGGACGCGACATGGTGCGGGTGACCCCCTTGTCCTCTCCTACGGGCCAGTTCCGAAACCATTGCACTTCGCCTATCGGCTCCTGGACGCTTGCCCTCCCGCCAACCCGGGGGCAGGTGCATTACCGCGGGTGCCCCGGCTAGCATGGCCCTCAGATACCCGCCGGGTCGGCGGGCGGGTGTCGGGGGGATGGGTCATCTTCGGGCTGCTCCGAGCCACCGTACGTGGAGTCCAAGGCCGGCATCTGCTGGAGATGCTGGGCCTGGCCGTCGTGTATCTCCTGGCGGGCGCCCTGGGCCAGAAGGTGGTCAGCGTGGGCAACATCAGCCCGGCCTGGCCTCCCGCGGGCGTGGCGCTGGCGGCGCTGGGGGTGCTGGGGGTGTCGCGCTGGCCCGGCGTCTTCGTGGGCGCGTCCCTCATGGCGTTCCTGTCGGGCGCCTCCGCCGCGGCCGCGCTTGGCGTGGGGGTGGGCAACACGCTGGCGGCGGTGCTCGGCCTGGGCCTGCTGCGGTGGGTGGGCTTCGACAAGGGGCTGGAGCGCATCCGCGACGTCGTCGCGCTGTGCGCGGGAGCGGGCGCCCTGTGCCTGGGCGTGAGCGCCGTCGTGGGCACCGCGAGCCTCGTGCTGGGCGGGCGGGTTCCCTGGAGCTCCCTGGCGGCGGGCCTGCGCGTGTGGTGGGTGGGGGACTTGATGGGTGTGCTGGTGGTGGCGCCGCCGCTGATGTTGTTCCGGCGCTGGGCGTGGCCACGGCGGGGCGGAGAGGCGGTGGTGCTGGCGAGCCTCACCACCGTGCTGGGGGGCGCCATCTTCTTCATGCCCGAGCTGCCGCACAGCGCGGCGCACGCGGCGACCTTCCTCCTCTTCCCCATGTCCGCCTGGGCGGCGCTGCGCTTCGGTCCCCGGGGCGCGGCGGCGGCCACGCTGTGCATCTCGGCCGCCTCCATCGTGGGCACCGCGCGGGGGCACGGGCCCTTCGCCACGGATGACCTGACGCAGGACCTGTTGGTGTTGCAGCTCTTCATCGCCACCAACGCCGTCACGGGGCTGCTGCTGGCGGCGGCGAGCACCGAGCGGCAGCGCGCCATCGGTCAGCTCCAGCTCCTGGGCACCACCGTGCGCAGCGTGCACGAAGGCGTCCTCATCGCCGAGGTCCGCGGTGGGGGCGCGCTGCGCACCGTGTTCGCCAACCAGGCCCTGTGCTCGCTGCTGGGGTACCGGCTGGAGGAGCTGGTGGGGCAGGACCCGTGCGCGCTCTACGGGGCGCAGGGGCCGGAGTTCCGCCAGCGCACGCGGCAGTCGCTGCTCGCGGGCGAGCCGGTGTTCGCGGAGGTGCAGTTGACGCGCAAGGAGGGCGACCTCGTGTGGAGCGAGGTGCTGCTGTCCCCGGTGCGCGCCACGGGCGAGGACACCACCCACTTCGTGGCCACCCACCGCGACATCTCCGCCACCAAGGAGCTCCAGGCCCGCCTGGTGGCCGCCGAGCGCGTGGCCGCGGTGGGGACGCTCGCGGCCGGCGTGGGGCACGAAATCAACAACCCGCTGGCCTACCTGGTGCTGAACCTGGAGGCCGCCGAGCGTGGCCTGACGCAGGGCGGGATGACGGGCATGCGCGAGGCGATGTCCAGCGTGCGGGGCGCGCTGGAGGGCGCCGAGCGCATCCGCCTCATCGTCCGGGACCTCCAGGTGTTCAGCCGGCAGGAGAACCAGGACCGGGGGCTGGTGGACCTCAACGCGCTGGTGCCGCCCGCGGTGCGCATCATCAGCCATGCGCTGCGCGGCCGCGCCCGGCTGGTGGAGGAGTTCGGGCCGGTGCCGCGCGTGTCGGGCAGCGAGGCCCGGCTGGGGCAGGTGCTGCTGAACCTGCTGGTGAACGCGATGCAGGCCATCCCGGAAGGCAACCCGTCGCTGAACGAGGTGCGCGTGCGCACCAGCACGGATGCCTCCGGGCGGGCCCGCGTGGACGTGGTGGACAGCGGCGCGGGGATTCCCGCGCACGTGCTGCCGCGCATCTTCGAGGCCTTCTACACCACCAAGTCCAGCGGGGAGGGCACCGGGCTGGGGCTCGCCATCTGCCAGCAGATTGTCCGCGCGCATGGGGGCGAGCTGGAGGTCCGCAGTGAGCCCGGCCGGGGCTCCGTCTTCAGCGTGCTGCTGCCGCCCGCGCGGGTGCAGGCGCCCGCGCCGCCTCGGCCGTTGCCGCGCGTCAGCCCGCCGCAGCCGCCGCCCGGGGCCCGGCGCGGCCGGGTGCTGGTGGTGGACGACGAGCCGCGCCTCGCGCAGTCCATGCGGCTGCTGCTGGAGCCCTTCCATGACGTGGTCACCACCACGCGCGGCGGCGAGGCGCTGGCGCTGGTGGACGCGGGCCACCGCTTCGACGTCATCCTGTGTGACTTGCAGATGCCGGAGACGGACGGCGCCGCCGTCTACCAGCACCTGTGCGCCCATGCGCCGGACCAGGCCGCGCGGGTGGTGTTCATCTCCGGCGGGGCCTATACGCCGGAGTCCCGCGCGTTCATCGACTCCGTGCCCCTGCGGGTGCTGGAGAAGCCGGTCCGCCCGGACGTGCTCATGGGCACGGTGGACGCGGCCCTGGCGGCGGGAGCGGAGCCGAGCGGGGCAGACGCGTCACCCGCGGCGGCCGTCGGCGGCGCGCGTCACTGAGGCGCGCGCTCACGCCGCGGCGTCCACCCGCGCCCGTGAATCCCGGAGCCATGCAGCACCGCGGCAGCCCTCGCTCCGGGGCGTGCGCTCACGCTGAGCCATCCACCCGCGCCAGTGAATCCCAGAGTCATGTAGCACCGCGGCAGCCCTCGCTCCGGGGCGCGCGCTCACGCGGCGGCGTCCACCCGCGCCAGTGAATCCCGGATGGCGGCGCACAGCGCGGCGCGCTCGGTGAAGAGCGCGGTGACGTGCCCGGCGTCCACCCAGCGCAGCTCGCTCCGGGGCCAGTGCGCGTGCAGCGCCAGCGTTTCGTCGCCGGGCACGAACCCGTCACGCCGGCAGGCCACGAGGACGGCGGCCTCCGGCTGCCGGGGCGGCGGGAAGCGCGTGAGGTTCGCCAGGTCGAAAATCCTGCCCAGCCGGAGCCGGGCCTGCTCCGCGTCGCGCCGGGGGCCATCCAGCAGCGCGAAGGCGATGGACCAGGACAAGAGCCCCTGCGTGAAGACCGGGACGGGCGACGCACCGGCCGCGAGCGCCGCCACCGCGAGCGGCTCCGGCACGACGGCCGCCGTCAGCGCCGCCATGTAGCCGCCCATGCTGTAGCCCGCCACGCCCAGGCGCGCGTGCCCTTCGCCGCGCAGCCACGCGAGCAGGGCGCGGGCCTCGTCGACCATGCCCAGGTTCATCAAGACGTGGTCACTGACGGTGCGCAGCGCGCCGCCCTTCTGCCCCACGGGCCGGCGCAGGCCGTAATAGGGGTTCTCCAGCAGGAACAGGTCCAGCCCTTCCCGCGCCAGCGGCGCGTACATGCGCTCCCGCAGCGAGAAGCCTTCCTCGCGGGACGCGGCGAGCACGACACAGGCCCCGCGCGAGGGCCCCTGCCCCGCGCTCAGCCACCGCACATGGGCCGTGCGCGCCGCCACGTCGAGCCGTGCCAGCGGCGAGGGGAAGGTCCCATCCCGGACCCGCAGGCCGCGCTGGAGCCGGGGCGCGCTCCATTCCGGCGCGATGGGCAAAGGCCGCTCCTGGAACGGCGCGGCCGCGGCGACCTCTTCGAGGAACGCCTCATCCCCCCAGCCCTGGGAGAAGAGCCGGGCGCGGCGGGACAGGCCCGCGAAGAGGACGTCCACCGGATGGGTTCGCAGCACCCGCGGCATCCTACGCCCCCACCCTCGACACCGCGACCCGCGGAACCGGGGGATTGAATCAATGGGTTCAAGGGGTGTTCCAGCCGCCGCCTCGGGGAGGGGCCTGGCTCCGCCAGGGAGGGCCTCCAGCCCGAGGAGGTCCGGGCGTTCTGGGGCACCCGCGGCGGTGTTTCCATTCCGACACCATGCGCTGTCACGCGGGACTGGCGCGGCTTCTCCCGCGCATGGTGGGGCCCGGGCGTATCATTCCCGGAATCGTTAGGAATGCGGCTGGGGGGAGCCGGGCTTATCACTCCAAGGTGCCCCCCATGACCGCTCAAGAACGCATCGAGCGTGCCGCCAGCGCGCTGAAGGTCTTCCCCCTCCCGTCGGCGGTGCTGTTCCCGCACACCGTCATCCCGCTGCACATCTTCGAGCCGCGCTACCGGGCGCTGGTCCGGGACGCGCTGGCGGGGGACCGCGTCCTGGCGCTGTCCCAGTTGGAGCCGGGCTGGGAAGGCAACTACGGGGGCAAGCCGCCCATGCTGCCCATGATGTGCGCGGGCGTCATCGTCTGGGACGAACAGGTGGAGGAGGGGCGCTACAACATCCTCCTGCAGGGCGTGAGCCGCGTCCGCATGACGTCCGAGCTGACGACGGAGAAGGCCTACCGCGAGGTGCTCGCGGAGGCGCTGCCGGACGTGCCCTACGAGGGCCCGGAGGAGGAGCAGCTCCGGCAGGCCGTCTTCGAGCTGGCCGGCCGTGTCCCGCCGTCCTTCGCGGAGAACCTGCTGCCGGTGGCCGCGCGGGCCCAGGGCGGCATGCTCGCGGACGTGGTGGCCTCCGCCGTCATCCCAGAGCCCGAGCGGCGGCAGGCGCTGCTGGCGGAGCTGGACGTGCGCAAGCGCCTGGAGGGCGTGCTGGAGGACGTGGGGGCGCTCATCGGCAGGCTCCAGCCCCTGCGGCCCACCGGCCCCTTGAACTGAGCGGGTTGCGCTTGCCTTGTCCGGCGGGCCGCGCATTGCTGCGCGCCGGACGCGTCATCGAAAGGGACGGGAGCAACAACCATGCGGCTCGTGAAGCTCGGGCTTGCCAGTGTGAACACCACCGTGGGGGCCTTCACCCGGAACACGGACAGGGCGCTGGCGTTGGCGGGGAAGATGGCGGCGGAGGGCGTCACGCTGGGCGTCTTCCAGGAGCAGGTCATCGCCGGCTACCCGGCGGAGGACATGGTGCAGTGGCAGGGCTTCATGGACCGCCAGTGGCCGGAGCTGGAGCGCTTCGCGCGTGAGACGGCGTCGCTGTCCACCGTCTTCGTGGTGGGCGTGGGCGTGGCGCACCAGGGCCTGCGCCTCAACTGCGCGGCGGTGGTGGCCGGCGGCCGCATCCTGGGCCTGGTGCCGAAGGAGAAGCTGCCCACCTACAGCGTCTTCTACGAGGCGCGCACCTTCGGCCGGGGCCAGCCGGGCATGGCGGAGGTCCACCGGGGCGTGCCGCTGGGGGACTACCTGTTCCGCTTCGACTTCGGCGTGGTGGCCCCGGAGGTGTGCGAGGACATCTGGAGCCCGGACGGCCCCATGCGGCGGCGCGCGTACTCCGGCGCGGAGCTGGTCGTGAACCTGTCCGCGTCCCCCTTCCGGCTGGGCTTCGTGGAGACGCGGCGCGAGCTCATCGCCACCCGCGCGGCGGACCACCAGTGCACCATCGCCTACTGCAACGCGGTGGGCAGCAACGACGGCCTCATCTTCGACGGCGGCGGCTTCCTCAACCAGAACGGCCGCCACATCATGGAGACGCCGCGCTTCCAGGAAGGCTACGCGTCCGCGGTGGTGGACCTGGACCGCACCCTGCGCCTGCGGGCGGAGGCCACCACCTGGCGCGTGGACCGCGAGTCGTGGCTCGCCAGCGGTGGCCAGGCCGTGCCGGTGCTGGACTGCACCCAGGCGGTGCGGACGCGGCGCGAGTCGCTGAAGTACCCGGTGCCCGCGCACCGCAGCTTCTTCCTGCCGTCCCCGGACACGCGCCGCACCGCGCGGGACGCGCTGTGCGAGGACATCCTGGACGCGCTCGCCCTGGGCGTGGGCGACTACTTCGAGAAGACGCGCGCCTTCAAGGTGCTGGGCATCGCGCTGTCGGGCGGGCGGGATTCCCTGCTGACGCTGCTCATCGCGCACCGCTACGCGAAGCGCGCGCGGCCGGAGGACCCCGGCTCGCTCATCCAGGCGTTCTACATGCCCAGCCGCTACTCCAGCGACGCCACGCGCGAGGCGGCGGAGACGATTGCGCGCGAGCTGGGCGTGGCCTTCCAGGTGGTCTCCATCGACGAGGCCTTCGAGCGCGAGCGCGACGTTGCCAGGACGATGCTGGGCGGCAAGGACGTCACGCCGATTACGGAGCAGAACATCCAGGCCCGCCTGCGCGCCCAGCGCATGTGGAACTGGAGCAACTCCTGCGGCGGGCTCTTCCTGCAGACGGGCAACATGAGCGAGAAGTCCGTGGGCTACACCACCATCGGTGGCGACCTCATGGGCGCGCTGGCCGTCATCGCCAACGTCCCGAAGACGGTGGTGATGTACCTGCTCGACTACCTCCAGGACACCACGGGGTACGAAGGCATCCGCAGGGTGCTGGCCAGGCCGGCGGGGCCGGAGCTGGCGCATGACCAGGTGGGCGAGGACGAGCTGATGCCCTTTCCCATCCTGGACGCCTGCTTCTACCTGTACGGCAGTGAGAAGCTGACGCCCGCTGAAATCCTCCAGGCGCTCACCGCCATGTTCCCGGAGGTGGAGGCGGCCCGGCTCGGCGGCTACGTGGAGAAGTTCGTCCGCCTCTTCCAGCAGTCCATCTACAAGTGGGTGCAGTCTCCGCTGTCGCTCCACATCGGCAACCTGGACCTGGACCGCGAGCGCGCGCTGCAGCTCCCCGTCGTCACCGGCGCGGAGTGGATGCGGCAGGGGTAGCACGCGGTCATCCGCTGCCCGCATCGCACAGGTGTGGGCAGCCCACCACGCCCGGTGGGCTGCTCCCCGGGCAGTTACCCCCGGGGGTGAGCGCCGTTGCCGCGCCTTGCCGGATGTCGCGCGGGAAACAACCTTCATGTCTGCCACTCGACGATGGAGGCATGGATGAAAGCGAAGATTCTGGCGGGCGCCGTCGCGGCGCTCATGTACGGAGGCGTCGCCGTTGCCGATGACGGCGACTGCCCGCCACCGCAGGCCAGCACCAGCCAGAGCGAGCAAGGGACGATGGTGGCCCAGTCGCAGGAGGATGACCTGATGGGGGACGACATGCTCCAGGAGGATGACGTCATCATCCTGGAGACCGAGCCCGTCCCCGACGTCTCCGGTCAGCAGGGCGGCATGGGCACTGGTGGCAGTGGCACGCAGGGCATGGACGACGCGGCCATGGGCGGCAGCGGCCAGCAGCCCTCGGGCGCCCAGGGCGAGGTGTACATGAACGTGCCCGTCCGCTGCGAGCCCGTGGGGCAGCAGCAGGGCATGGGAGGCAGCGGACAGCAGGGCATGGGAGGCAGCGGCCAGGAGTCCATGACGCCGCCTCCCGCCGCGCCCCAGGGCACGCATGACAGCGAGCAGCTCGTGGTGCCGCCGGCGCCGCCGATGGGCACGGGCGGCAGCGGGCAGCCCTCCACGCAGCCTGTCTACCCGGAGCCGGAGTCCGCGTACCCGCCTCCGGAGGACGCCACGGGCGGCAGCGGCATCGCCACGACGCCGCCGCCCTCCAGCTTCCAGCCGTCGGCCGAGCGCGCCGAGCCGCTGGAGGTGGAGAAGCGTGAGGACAAGAACAAGATGAAGGGCCTCTCCGTGATGCTGGGCGGTGGTGTGGAGGGTTACACCGGCGCGCTGGCTCCGCAGCTCAGCCCTGGCGCCACGGCGGGTGTTCGCGCGGCCATCAAGCCGTCCAAGGTGCTGGGGCTCGAGCTGGGCTACACCGGCGCGCTGAACAACATCCGCAACGCGGAGACGGGCGCGAGCGGTCCGGACCTGGTCCGTAACGGCGGTCAGGCCGTCCTGACGCTGGGCATCGCGCCCACGGCGTGGCAGCCGTACCTGCTGGGCGGCATCGGTATCAACGACTACAACTTCCGGGGCGGCGAGTCCCTGGGGTACCGCGATGACACCGTGGGCAACGTGCCCGCGGGGCTGGGGCTGCGAGGCCACGTGGGCCACTTCGTCGTGGACGCGCGCGCCAACTACAACTTCCTCTTCGACAAGGACTTCGCCCCGGGCATCGACCCCGCCGGCGGTGACTTCGAGGGAGGCGGCAGCTACCAGGGCACGGTCAGCATCGGCGGTACCTTCTGACGCGGACCCGAAGCCCCTGGTGACTCAACCTGGAAGCGGCGGCGCGGTGCCCGATAACGGACGGGCCCGCGCCGCCGTGCTTTCAAGGGGGGCACGGGCGCTGCGGGCGCGCTAAGGTGCCGTCCTTTCACGCAGGCAGAGGAGTGTTGGATGGGTTTGAATGTGGAAGACGTGAAGGTGGGCACCGGCGCCGAGGCGACGTCCGGTAAGTCCGTCACCGTGCACTACGTGGGGACGCTGACCAGCGGCTCCAAGTTCGACAGCAGCCGGGACCGGGGCCAGGGCTTCACGTTCCGCCTGGGCGCCGGGCAGGTCATCGAGGGCTGGGACAAGGGCGTGGCCGGCATGAAGGTGGGCGGCGTGCGCAAGCTCACCATCCCCCCGGAGATGGGCTATGGCGCGCGCGGGTTCCCGCCCGTTATTCCCCCCAACTCCACCCTGCTGTTCGAGGTGGAGCTCCTGGACGTTCGCTGAAAGCGAGGACCTGATGGCGGCGGTCGAAATCACCAAGGACAACTTCAAGGAGACGGTGTCCAAGGAGGGCATCGTCATCCTGGACTGGTGGGCGTCGTGGTGCGGCCCCTGCCGTGCCTTCGCGCCCATCTTCGAGCAGACCTCGAACAAACATCCGGACATCGTCTTCGGGAAGATTGATACGGATGCCCAGCAGGAGCTGTCCGGGGCGTTCGAGATTCGCTCCATCCCCACGCTCATGGTGTTCCGTGACGGGATTCTCCTGTTCGAGCAGCCAGGGGCCCTGCCGGCCGCCGCGCTGGAGGACCTGCTCAAGCAGGTGCGGGCGCTGGACATGGAGCAGGTCCGCAAGGAAGTCGCCGCCAGGCGCGGTGAGCCACCGCAAGCCTGAGGGCCGTCTCCCAGACATCAGGAGGAGGGGGCCGGTGGCGTGTTCGCCGCCGGCCGCCCGCCGCGCCGCTTCGGCCTGACGTGCTGGAACGTGGCCGTCCCGGGGGCTGTTGTGGAGACGTGGCACGCAGCGGTCAGGCCCGGACGGGCCGGCCGGCGGAGGCCGCTCCATTCCCGCCCCACACCAGGATTCGATGCCGCACTCCGCTTTCCGAGACCCACCCGGGGATGACACGCCGCGCGCGCGCATCCTCCTGGTGGATGACACGCCCGCCAACCTGCTGTCCCTGGAGGCCATCCTGGAGCCGCTCGGCCAGGAGCTGGTGCTGGCCCGCTCCGGCGAGGAGGCGCTGCGCGAGCTGCTGCGCGGAGAGTTCGCCTGCATCCTGATGGACGTGCAGATGCCGGGGCTGGACGGGCTGGAGACCGCGCGCCTCATCCGGGCGCGCGAGCGGACGCGCTACCTGCCCATCCTCTTCATCACCGCGCTCCACCGCGAGGCGGCCTTCATCACGAAGGGCTACGCCCAGGGCGCGGTGGACTACCTGCTCAAGCCCGTGGACCCGGACATCCTGCGCACCAAGGTGCAGGTCTTCGTGGACCTGTACGTGCGCGGTGAGCAGGTGAAGCGGCAGGCGGTGGAGCTCGTGGAGCGGCGCCGGGCCGAGGAGGCGGCGCAGCGCGCCTCCGAGCTGGAGCAGCAGCTCATGGGCATCGTCGGCCATGACCTCCGCACGCCCCTGTCCGTCGTGCTGACGACGGCCAAGAGCCAGCTCTCCAGCGGGGCGCTGGAGCCCGCGCAGCAGAAGGCCTTCGAGCGCGTGGCGCGTTCGGGAGAGCGCATCCAGCACATCGTGGACCTGCTCACGGACTTCACCCGCTCTCGCCTGGGGGACGGCATGCCCGTCATGCCCCGGGCGGGCGACCTCAACGAGGTGTGCCGCGAAGTGGCGGACGAGCTGCAGGTGGCCCGCCCGGGCCGCCTCATCCGGTGCGACTTCTCGCGCGACAGCCTGCACGGCGTCTGGGACCTGGAGCGCATGGCCCAGGTGGTGGCCAACCTGCTGGACAACGCCCTGAAGTACAGCCCGGAGTCGTCCGACGTCCGCCTCTCCACCTGGGAGAAGCCGGACGTCGTCTTCCTGGAGGTCCACAACGAGGGCGCGCCCATCCGCCGGGAGCTGCTGCCACACCTGTTCGAGCCCTTCCGCCGGGGGGACGCCTCGCGGGCGCAGGCCCGGACGAGCCTGGGGCTGGGGCTCTACATCGCCCGCGCCGTCGTCGAGGCGCATCGGGGGCGGCTGACGGTGCGCTCCTCGGAAGCCGGCGGCACCACCTTCCGCCTCTGCCTGCCCCGGCGGGCGGACGCACGGCCGCCCGTCAGCCATGCCAGCGAGGCGGACGGGGCCCCCGCGCCCATGTCGGCCTGAGCCGCCGTCACTTCACCACGGTGCAGACGCCGCCGCCGTTGAGGTGGGCCTGGTCCACCACGCTCTGGGTGATGAACTCCTGGAGCGTGCGGACGTCATACGCGCCGGGCTGGTAGATGACGGGCTGGCCCTGGGCGTCGCGCAGCTCGTTGCCGTCGCGGTCCCGGAGGTCGGTGAGCGCCTGCGTGGCGAGCCCCTCGGGGGTGACGACGTGGTCCTCGCCCGCGGTGGCCGCGATGGCCTCGAAGCGGAGCTGCACGCCCCGGTGCGTGCCCAGCCTGTCGTAGAACATGTGCTCGGCGTGGATGGTGACCTCGGGCCGGGCGATGGAGCCCTCGGGCACGACGATGCCCTGCGTGCCGTCCGCGCCGTTGATGCAGTTGTTCATCAGCGCGTTGACGGGGAAGCCCATGCGGAAGCGCAGCACGGGCTCGTTCTGCTTCGTCGCGTGGCCCTCCACGTAGTAGCTGAAGCCGCGCTCGCGCATCATCGCCAGGTCCTCCGCGGAGACCTGTCCGTCCGCCAGCTCGGTGCGCGCCTCGGGAGGGCTCACCCGGAAGCCCACGTCCCAGCGGCCCGCCGGAACCCCCGTCAAGTCCACCAGGGGGATGTCGCCCTTCTGCACGTCCACCAGCACATGGCGGCTGCTGGTGTGCGTCTCCCCGGACGCGGAGGTGAGGGTGACGTCGCCCAGGGACACCAGGTAGCGGGTGAACTGGATGGACCAGCCGTCCTGGAAGAGCGTGTCCGGAAGTCCACGCTGCGTGCCATCACCGCCGCTCATCGTGACCTGGACGTCGCCCGTGGCCACGTTGTCACAGGCCGTGCCCGCCAGGCCCCAGGCCACCAGGGCCGCGCACCACCACTTCCGGGACTGTCGCCGCTGCGTATTCATGCAATGGGTAGTTAATTGCAACATGGTTGCGAGTCAATTGGAGCTGTGGTGTATCTGGGGTGTGGATGCAACCCGGATGCATGATGCCCGCCGTCGGGTGGGTCGCGCCGGAACCGAGAGAGGTCGTCAGCCGTGTGGATTCCGACTCTGGTGCTCTGTGTGTTGAGCGCCACGGGCGAATTGCCTGTGACTCCACCCGTTCCGTTGGAGGCGCCGGGGCCCGTGTTGCCCGCGGACGTGCCTCCGCCCGAGGTCCCCGCCACCGTCCTTCTGCGGCTCACCATCGACCGGGCGGGCGAGGTGTCCCAGGTGGAGGTGCGGCAGTCCGCTGGCGTTGCGTTTGATCGCGCCGCGATGAATGCCGCGCTGCGCTGGCGCTTCCAGCCGGCCCGGCGCGGCACGGAGGCCATCGACGTGCGGGTGGACGTGCCCGTCACCTTCGTGCCCCCGGTGCATGGTCACCACATCGAGCCGGTGGCGGATGGCGCCGAGCCTCCGGGCGCGGCAGTGGGGCACGGAGCGGGAGACGCGCGAGCCCTCGGTGGAGCCACCCAGGCCGGGGCGCAGCATCAGGGCGTCCCAGGTGGGCCGGCGCCGGCTGGCACGGAGGCGTCGGGCGCCACCGGGCAGGACGCGCAAGCGCCGCCGTCCTTCTCCACCACGGTCCGCGGCGCCGCTCATGCGCCGCCGCCGGTGGCGGTGAGCGACTTCCATATTCCGGTGGGACAGCTCGCGGACGTGCCGCGCCGCTCCGCGTCGGACCTGATGTTGCTGGCGCCCGGCGTCATGCTGGCCAACCACGGCGGCGAGGGCCACGCGGAGAGCATCTACATCCGAGGCTTCGACGCGGGCGAAGGCAAGGACGTGGAGCTGCGCCTCAACGGCGTCCCGCTCAACGAGGTGTCCCACGCGCACGGCCACGGCTACGCGGACACGTACTTCATCATCCCGGAGTTGGTGGAGTCCCTGCGCGTCACCGAGGGGCCCTATGACCCGTCCCAGGGCGACTTCGGCGTGGCGGGCACCGTGGAGTATCAGCTCGGGCTGGCGCGGCGAGGCCTCACCGCGTCCCTCGCCACGGGCAGCTTCGCCGCGCGCCGGCTGTCGCTGCTGTGGGGCCCGCCGGAGGCCAGTGACGCCACCTTCGTGGGGCTGCTGCTGCGGCAGGGGCACGGCTTCGGCCCCAACCGCTCCTATTCGAACGCGGGGGCCATGGCGCAGGTGGAGCTGCGCGTGGGCGACGAGTCGCGGCTGCGCCTGTTCGGCACCAGCTATGGCTCGCGCTTCGCCTCCGCGGGCGTGGTGCGGGAGACGGACGTCGTGGACACCCGGTTGCCGTGCGCCACGGACGCGGACTCGCAGTTCTTCTGCTCCTATGACCCCAACCAGGGCGGCGCGGGGCAGCGCCACATCCTCTCCGCCGAGCTCCAGTCACGGCTGAAGAACGGTGGGCGCTTCGTCCAGCAGGGCTACGTCATCCTGCGGCAGACGCGCATCCGCGACAACTTCACGGGCTTCCTCCAGGACACCACCCCGCCGGACGGCGAAACCCAGCGCGGTGACAACACGGAGGGCTATTACCGCGGCTCCACCGTGGGCCTGCGAGGCCGCTACACGCCGGGGCTCACGCTGCTGGGACAGCCGCAGCCCCTGGAGCTCGGCTATGTGGCCCGCTACGACGACGTGCGCACGCGCTCGCGCCGGCTGCGGGACCGCGGCGGCGTGCCCTACGCCACCGTCTTCGACAACCAGGTGCGCACCACGAACCTGGGCGCCTATGCCTCGTTGCGAGTCGCCCCCCTGTCGTGGCTCACCCTGCGCGGCGGCGTGCGCCTGGACACCTTCCTCTTCGGCGTGGATGACCACAACCGGCCCGTCGAGGACCGCGACGGCCCCCGGCTGCCCGACGAGTCGCTGGAGGCCTACGGCTTCTTCGCCAGCCCCCGCGCCTCCGCCGAGGTTCGCCTGACGCCCCGGCTCACCTGGCTCACCAGCGCGGGCCTGGGCGCGCGCTCCAGTGACGCCGCCGCGCTGTCCGACGCCGAGCTGGCGCCCTACGCCCGCGTGGCCTCGGGCGAGACGGGGCTCGGCTGGCGGATGGACGGGCCCCTGTCGCTGGAGGCGCGCGGCGCCTTCTTCGCCACGCGCGTGTCGCAGGACTTCGTCTTCGACGAGGCGGTGGGCCGCAACCAGCCCGTGGGCGCCTCGCAACGGCTGGGCGCCTTCGTCAGCGCGCGCGGGACGTTGCGGAACCGCGTGGACGTCCAGGCCTCGCTGGCCTGGGCCCGCGCCACGCTGCCGGTGCCCGGCGCCTCGGCGTGGAAGCTGTGGGACGGGGCGGTGATGCCCTACATCCCGGAGCTGCTGGGCCGGGTGGACGCGTCGCTGCGCGGCACCACCCGCGTCGCGGGCCAACTGGTGGATTGGAACGTGGCCCTGGGCCACAGCGCCATCGGCCCCCGGCCCCTGCCGCTGGACCGCTACAGCGCGCCCGTCTTCCTGTTCGACGTGGGCACGCGGGCCCGATGGAAGGCCGTGGAGCTGGGCCTGTCGGTGGAGAACCTGCTCGACACGCGCTGGCGCGAGTCGGAGTTCAACTTCGTCTCCAACTTCCGCGGCCCGGACGCGCCGCCATCGCTGATGGCCACGCGTCACTTCACCGCGGGCGCGCCCCGCACCTTCATGGGCACGCTGACCCTGCACCTGGACCTCCAGGAGGACTCGCCATGACGTCCCCGTTGCGTACCACCCGTCGCGCCTTCAGTCTGATGCTGGGCACCGCGCTCGTGGGAGGCGCGTCCGCCTGTGGCCTCTCCGGCACGGGAGGCCGCAGCGTCACCTTCCGCATGGGCCTGCGCACCGCGAGGGCGCCGGGGGAGGACGCGCTCGGCGAGTTCACCACCGACACCGGCTGGCGCGTCCGCCTGTCGTCCGGGCTGATGGTGCTGGGGCCCATCTACATCTTCGAGAACGCCTCGCCGCTGGAGCCCACCGCCTCGGCGCCGCGCGTCCTGCGGCGGCTGGGACAGTGGCTGCTGCCCAGCGCGCACGCCCACGACGGGCACTTCTTCTCCGGCGGCACGGTGCTGGGAGAGTGGGACCGCGAGGTGGTGTTCGACCTGCTGGCGGAGGCGGGCGAGGTGCGGGAGCTGGGGCGCTCGCCGGGCATCGCCGGACTGGCGCGCTCCTTCTCGCTGCTGCTCCAGCCGCCGTCCCGGGCCCTGGGCGCGGAGGGCGCGGTGCTGGGCGGCCGGTCCATGATTCTGGAGGGGACCGCGTCCCGGGAGGAGGCGCAGGTCCCGTTCCGCGTGGCCCTGGACTTCCCGCCGCCCGTGGAGCTGCAACGCGTGGACTTCGTGCCCATCGCGGTGGAGCTCGACGAGGGCGGCCGCTTCATCGTGGAGGTGCAGCCGCACCGCTGGTTCGAGGGCGCGCACTTCGACCGCGTGACGGTGCCCGCCAGCGGCGAGCCGGCGGAGCTGACGCCCGAGACACAGGTGTACCGGGCGCTGACGCTCAACGTGCGCCGCTACACGGCCTTCGCGGGGACGTGGGAGCCCGCCTGACGCGAACTCAGCGGGTGCCCTGCGGCATGGGCGTGGCGGTGTGCGCCGCGGTGCGCACCACCAGCAGCCAGACGAGCGACGCGAGCAACCACCCCGCGCACAGCGCGCTCCAGCTCTGGGGCGCTGGCGACCGCAGCAGCCACCACGTCACCGCCACACCCATGGCGAGCACCCGCCCCAGCTCCAGCGGCAGACTCCAGCGCCGCGACTCCAGCATCCCGCTCCACGCGGTGGCCATGGCCCAGAAGAGCAGGCTGAGCACCAGCTTCTGCCAGCCGGACAGCGGCGAGGCATGGTGGCTCACCAGCAGCATGAAGGGCATGGCCGCCAGCAGTTGGAACACGAGGTAGGCCCGGGTGCCGGGCAGCTCGGTGGATTGGAACTTCAGCTCCACGCCGTCCTTCTGCCAGCCCACGGAGGGACGCGGAGGCAGGTCCGCGGGCCGCCAGCCGGTGGGCATCACCCAGATGCGCAGCCGGTCCCAATGGCTCTTGGTGGCCAGCGCGTCGCCGACGAGCTTCGCCCACGCCTGGAAGTTGATGACCGTGGGGTCCCAGGTGTTGGGCGGGGAGGTGAGGCCGTAGGAGCACGCCTCCTTCTCCTCCTCGAAGGTGCCGAAGAGCTTGTCCCAGATGATGAGGAAGCCCGCGTAGTTCTTGTCGATGTAGACGTCATTGCGCGCGTGGTGGACGCGGTGGTGTGACGGCGTGTTGAGCCAGGACTCAATCCACCGGGGCAGCTTGGGGATGACGCGCGTGTGGGGGATGAACTGGAGCACCAGGTGGAAGGCCACCATGGCCAGCACGGCCTCGGGCGGGAAGCCCACCAGCACCAGCGGCCAGTAGAAGAGGAACGAGAAGAGGCGCTGCGTCACGCTGGCGCGCAGGGCCACCGCGTAGTTGAGCTCCTCGGTGGAGTGGTGCGGCGAATGCGCGGCCCAGCCGATGTTGGTGCGGTGGCCGAAGCGATGGAACCAGTAGAAGAGGAAGTCCACGCCCAGGAAGAGCGCCACCAGCTCCAGCGGCGAGGACGCGCCGAGCCGCCAGGGCGCGAGTTGCCCGAGCTGGATGAAGAGCGGGAGCACCAGCAGCGCCACCGCCACGTTGACGCACTGGTTGAGCACCGCGGTGCCCATGCTCGCGATGGAGTCCTGGAAGGCGTAGTACCCGTTGCGCCGGATGACGCAGTAGGCGAACTCCCCCAGCGCCAGGACGATGACGAAGGGCGTCGCGATGGCATAGACGTTGATGCTCATGCCGCCGGTGTATGGCGCCAGCGGGGAGGCCGCCTTAACCTGGGTTAACCCCAGGCGCCTCCGAGTGAGATACCCCCAGCTCTTCGAGCACATCACCGCGCTGACCCCGCTCCCCGCCAGTGAATGGCTGAAGGCGGAGGCGCTGACGCGCGAGCAGTCGCTGGAGAAGCGGGCGCTCTTCCTGCGGCCCGGCGACCCGGCGGACCGCTTCGCGCTGGTGCTCCAGGGCGTCTTCCGTGCGGTGCGCGTGTCCCCGAAGGGGGAGGAGTCCATCAAGGCCTTCCGCGCCGAGGGCGAGCTGATTGGCGCCTACGCGGAGATGTTGCAGGGCCTGCCGTCCATGACGGCCATCGAGGCGTTGGAGCCCAGCCAGGTGCTGGTGTTCCTGGCGCGGGACCTGCGGGCGTTGGAGGCCGGACATTCCTGCTGGGCCCAGCTCGCCCGCCGGGTGGCGGAGCAGCACTACATCCTGAAGGAGCGCCGCGAGCAGGAGTTCCTGGACCTGTCCGCGGAGGAGCGCCTGGAGCGCTTCTGGCAGGGGCATGCCCACCTGCAGGGCCGTGTCCCTCAGCGGGACGTGGCGGCCTACCTGGGCATCACCGAGGTGGCGTTGAGCCGCATCGTGTCACGCCGCCGCAAGCGGGTGGAGTGAGCGCGGCGGGCGGGGCCATGGTTTCATCGAACCTCGCCCCGCCATGTCCCTCCTCCCGACTCCCGTCTCCGGGCCCTGCCTCAGTAGCGTTCGAAGACGAAGGTGAACGTCTCCAGCGCCGTCGGGCCGAAGGTGAGCCGGAGGAAGCGGTCGCCACCGGGTGCGGTGAACTTCAGCGTGTGGGAGATGGCGTCCAGGCACACGGGGCGGGCGGGCTCCAGCGTGGAGGCGACGGCGTCCTCGCCCTCCGTCGTGTCGTGCACCGTCACCGGGACGGGGTGGTTGAGGTACAGGACGACGGGCTCATCCCGGCTCTCACCCGACACGACCTCCGTGTAGCCCAGGAAGGACGCGCCGCTGGCGGGGAGCGTCAGCGCGTAGAACTCGTGGGAGGCGTCCGTCGCGGGGTAGATGGTGGGGGAGGCACTCGCGGTGACGGGCACCGGGCTCTCCAGCAGCGCGTGGGCGCAGGCGTGCTCGGTGGCGCCGTCTCGCCGGCCGGTGGTGAAGTCCAGCCGCCCATCACCGAGCCCGGCGTGGGAGGTGTCCACCGGGTGGCCCTCCGCGCTCCTCAGCCCGCTGAGCTCCAGGGTGTACGCCGTCTCCTCCTCGAGCGGGGGCAGGTCGGACTCGGGCCGAGGGATGTCGACCAGCAGCATCAGGCCGTACTCGAGCCAGGTGCCCGTCAGGGTGCGTGGGGGGTTGGTCGGAGTCGTCCGGTCGATGAGCGTGACCTCCGCCGCCGTGGTGTCCATGGGCGTATCGAAGATGAGCGTGACGCGCTTGCGCACGCCGGTGGTCGTCGCCTCCGTCTTGAACAGCTCCACGGGCAGCACGTTCGTCTCTCCTTCCGACGGCGTGGAGTTGATGACCGCGGGTCCCTGGACGGCCCCCCCATCCGGTTCGGTGCCGGCGTCCTGCTCGGTGCCAGCGTCCTGCCCGGTCCCCGCGTCAGGGCGGGTGCCCGCGTCCGGCCGCGGCGCCGGGGGGACGGGGTCTTTGTTGTCACAGCCCGCCAGGGCCAGCAGGGCGCAGGTGGCGAGCAGGGGGAGGGTGGCGGCGGTTCGCATCGGAGGGCCTTGGTGGGGTGTGCGGGGAGAAAGGCCGGAGCGCCCCCCGAGGTGAGCGGGGCGCCCCGGTGGAGGGGCTGCGGTGAGGCCCATGGCACCCGAAGGGTGACGGGCTGGCTAGCAGTTGAAGATGGCGGGGTTGGTGTCGTCGCAGTCGAAGCGCTGGGTGACGTAGCCAGCGGGCGCCTCACACGCGAAGCGGTAGAGCGGGCTGCTGGCGCCGTAGCCATCTCCGTCCGCGTCCCGGTAGTAGCGGCCGCGGTTGTCATACAGGTACTCGGGCACCACGCCGACCGAGGTGGTGGCGGGGGACGTGGCGATGTTCAGCTCGTACGTGTGGCCGACCTGGAGGTCGAACACCCGCGCGTGGTGCAGGGCGCAGGTGCCCTCGGTGATGCCGTCGGTGCTGACCAGCGCCGTCAGCGTGACGTTGGGCGTGACGCTCGTGTCCACCGCGGTGATGGTGACGTTCTGCGTGGTGTAGAACGCGACGGACTCCACGGCGGAGGTCGTGGACGTCCGGGCCACCGGGATGTACGTCACCGTGCCCGTGCCGCTGCCGGACAGCGCCACGGTGTAGTGCTTGTGCTGGGTGCTGATGTTGGGGGCGCCGCTGGTGCCATTCACGTTCACGTTGTCGCCCGGATTGGACGCGTGGGCGCACGCATGCGTCGTCATGGCCGTGTTGTCCACGCTGGTGCAGGTGGCCTCCAGGGGCTGCTCCTGCTCCGACGTGAGGTCCGGTGCTGCTTCGTCCATGGGGCCGCAAGCCGCCAGCGACAGGCCGAGGAGGGCACTGCAAAGAGTCCGCTTCATGATGAGGCTTCCTTTCGTGAGCCGGGCTCGAACCCGCGAGCACCGGCAGTCGCCAGTCATGACGTAAACGCAACTTAGTTGCAATAACGTGGAAGGTCGGCCCGTCCTGGAGGCGTTACTCGACGTGCTCGATGACCATGTTGAGCTCGGGCAGGGACGTGGGGCCGAGCTGGAGGGTGTACTGGACGCGGTCCGTCAGCTCGTAGCCGACCATGTGCTTCAGCGCGTCGCAGGAGCCGCCGGTGGCCTGGGCGCCGGCCTGCGGCACGGTGGTGCTGACCGCCGTCTCGGTGAGGGTGACGGGCACGTCCGGGCTGCTCAGGTAGACGACGAAGTTCCCGGTGGTGAAGGCCTTGTAGCTGAAGGTCCCCACGTACTGGCCGTTCTCCGGGAGGAGCTTCACCGTGTAGTAGGTGTGGAAGTCGTCCACGCGCGGGTGGCGGGCCGCGGTGGCGTTGACGGTGACGAAGGGGCCGTTCGTCACGTGCCAGCAGGCGTGCTCTCCGTTGTCGCCGAAGTCGAAGCCTTCGCTGGGGACGTAGTCCGGGTCCGGCACGCAGGCCAGGCCATCCTCGGCGGCCAGGTAGCCCTTGTTGCAGTGGCACCAGTCCCCGGTGGGCTCCCGGTGGATGTGGCCGTTGGGCTCGCAGGGGTCGCCCTGTTCGACGGGCTTGGGGTCTTCGTCACCGCCACAGGCGGCGGCCGCCGCGGCACACGCGGCCAGGAGGAGGACTCGGAGGGTCGGGCGCATGAGGTGCTTCATATATGTCTCCTGGATTCAAATGCAACTCAAGTGCATTTGATGTTCAGGTGTGCATGGACGAAGGCCCACGGCGGGAGGAGGAAGCTCCCGCCGTGGGCCTGGAAAGCGCGTCGCCCGTCAGGTCAGTGGTGGTGACCGGCCTCCTCGATGATGAGGGTGAAGGCGGCGTTGGAGGGGAGGATGGAGCGGAACTCCAGGTAGTACTCGGTGTCGGCCTCCAGGTCCGCGATGTAGGCCGTCTTCAGGCTGCCGCAGACCTCGGTGGGGACGGTGTAGCGGCACTCGCGCGCCACCTCGGTGCCGGTGGCGGCCTCGAAGATGCGCAGGCCGCGCTGACGCGACAGGATGAAGGCGAACTCACCCGACTCGTCCGGGAGGAACGAGACGCGGCCGGCGTAGTTGAACGGCGAGCGCTTCGGCAGGCTGACCTGGTAGGCGGTGTGGGCCTGGCTGACGTCCACCAGGACGGGCGTGCCCAGGGCGGCGGCGGTGACGGGCTCGAAGGGGCCGTATTCGGCGTGGTAGCAGGCGTGCTCCACGACGTGCTCCAGCTCCTCGGGCTCCTCGCAGGCGGGGAGGGCGTTGAACAGGGCCTCCTCGCTGCTCTCCAGCGCGGCGGCCTCCGGCGTGACGGGGGCCTCCTCCTCGACGGGGGTGCCGCAGCCGGCGAGCAGGGCGGCCACGCTGGCGGCGAGCAGGGACTGCTTGAAGGGGATTTCCAGCTTCATGGTTGGGTGCTCCTTGGAGAGGTACTGCGGGGTGACAGGGGTGTGGCGTCACGGGGTGGCGGGGCGCAGGACGAGCCACGCGGCGACGACCTCGCCCGAGGCCCGGCGCTCGGGCGGAAGCTGCATGTGCGTGGTGCCCTCGCCGAGCTGGAGGTCGGCGGTGCGGCGGAAGGACTCCTGGAACGAGTCGCCGTCCGGGAAGGTGACGCGCGCGACGCAGCCCGCCGCGAAGCAGCGCGGTGGCTCGGCCTGGACGGGCAGCACGTCGGCCTCCACCTGGGCATGCCACTGCGCCAGCGCGGCCCGGGCCTGCTCCGTCCAGGGGGCGTGGCTCTCGCCCGAGGCCGTCAGCTCCGCCAGCACCGCGTCCCGGCGGTCATCAGGCGCGGTGTACGTGCCGCGCAGGGCCGTCACCAATCGCAGGCGCTGGGCGGGAGGCGTGCGCCGGGAGCGCGCGGGCCGCTCCGCGTCGGGTCCCGAGGTGAGGGCCACGCCGGGACGGACCTCCGGCTGCGCCTGGAGGGCCGGCTTGGAGGGTCGGGGCGTGACAGGGATTGGCCGAGGCGTCAGGGCCTGGACGTGTGGCTCGGGCGGCGCGGCTTCCTCGGCCCGGGGTGGAAGCTCCACCGGCCGGTGAAGCCAGGACGCCAGGGCGCAGGCCAGCGCCAATCCCATGAATCCCATGCTCCAGATGAGTCGGCTCACGATGACGCGTCCTCCTTCGCGACAGGACAAAGCTCCGCCGTCCCCGCCAGGTCCCCATTCCAGGAACGCCCGCGATAATCTGCCATCCTGATTCATATGTAATCAAGTTGCATTTGTGGGGTGGAAGGAGCGCGTTCGCCGGGTGGGCGGGCGCGAGCGTCAGGGTGTGGGTCCTGCAAGACCTCTATTTCTCGCGTTTCAGGAAAGTGGGTTGCCGGGCATGAACCTCATCCACTAGGACCGTTGCGCGCGCCGGATTCGCGCGTGCGGCCGCTCTCCAGGGCCGCTCCTCTCACGCCGAGGTCACTCCATGGGATTGCCGTCCTTCTTGCTGCGCGTGGTGGTGCTGGTCGTCCTGGCGGTTCCCACGCTGGCCCAGGCGGGCTCGTACCTGCGCGTGGTGAGCTGGAACCTGCGTCACGAGGGGTGGACCGCGGAGCGGACGTATCGCGAGGATGCGGAGCAGCTCTGGCGGCAGTACGGCGCGAACAGCAACTCCAACAACGGCTGTGACCTGGTGTTCTTGCAGGAGGTGATGAACACCAGCGTGGTTCCGGCCATCGTGGCGGAGCTCAACGCGGTGTCCGGCGTGAGGTGGCGTTACGCGCAGACGCCGCTCATCGGGCGCTCGTCGTACAAGGAAATCTACGCGGTGTTGTACCGGGAGGACACCGTGTCACTGCTGTCATCCAGCGTGTATGCCGACACGGGGGACAAGTTCGAGCGCGAGCCGCAAATCGTCCGCGTGCGTCACACGCCCACGGGGGCGGACTACACGTTCATCAACTGGCACACCGTCTGGGGCAACCTGTCCGACCGCGACGCCGAGGTGAAGCAGTTCGGCGCGGTGTTCAAGTCGGTGCAGGACGCCAGCAGCACCGACCAGGACGTCATCCTGGTGGGGGACCACAACATGGCGTGCACGTCGGCGTCGTGGGCGAACCTGGTGGCGCTGTCTCCGAAGGTGGAATGCAAGCTGAACGTGGCCACCACCATCAACCTCAGTGGGGGGTACGTGAATGCCTATGACCACTTCTGGATGCAGCCCGCCTACGTGACGGAGTTCTCCGCGGCGGGGCGCGACTACATCGCGAACACGCGGGACTTCGTCACCCGCCTGTCGGACCACGCGCCCATCTACCTGACGCTGTATTCCAACAGCGATACGGATTGAGGGAGGCCTTGAGACATCGCGCCTGGGGTGGGGGAGCGGCCGCGCTGGTAGTGGCGGCGCTCGCGCTGTGGTGGCTGTGGCCGGAGGACGCCGCCGCGCCCGACGCGCCGCCCCGCGCGCCCGCTGAACGCGTGGAAGCCCCGCCTCCCGTGAGCCTGCCGCCGCGCATGGCGCCGGCGCCCGTGCGCGCGGAGGGGCTCCGGCTGCGCGTGGTGCTGCGAGGGGACGTGCCCTTCGAGGGCGAGGCCCGTGTTGGCGTGACGTCCATCTCCGACGCGGACCGACACATGTGGGAGGTGTCGAAGCGCGAGGGGCGCTCGGGCGCCGGGCCCGAGAAGCTGGAGGACCTGGCCAACGTGTCGGAGTGGCGGCCCGTGGAGGTGACGCCGTCCGTGACGGGAGGGACGTTGGGGCCGGTGCCCGTGCCCGTGGCGCCGCTCTACCGGGTGGTGGCCTGGGCGCCGGATGGAACGTTCTGGCTGGGAGACGTGGTGCCCGAATCGGAGGACTTCACGGGTGTCGTGGAGGCCGTCCTGTCCGCGCGCGCGCCCACGGGCGTGCGAGTGCGGCTCATGGGGGGCCGGCCCGAGCATGGCCCGTTCTCGCTTCGTGTGGTGCGCGGCGTAGCTCAAGACGTGCGTGACGCTGAGCGCGCGAGCGAGTTGCTGCCCGTCGTTCGGCATGTCGCGCCGGACCTCGCGTCAGCGCTCTCGGATGAAGCGGTGCTTCCGCTCCCCGTGGGCGAGCCGCTGGAGCTGCTGCCGCTGCCCCCTGATTCCGCGGTGTTGTTGCAGCTTCAGAGCACGGCGGGGCGGGTCAGCAAGAGGGTGGAGGTGCCTCTGCGCGAGGGGCGTGTGGAGCCGGTGGTGTTGGACGTGGACGAGCTGTTCCCGGAGGGGGTGGGGCAGACGGTGACGCTGCGGGGGAAGGTGGAGTTGGAGGGAACGTTCATTCCGCCGGAAGGCGCGCGGCTCCTGGGGCCGGGGGACGTGGAGGTGCCGCTCGCAACGGATGGGCGCTTCGTCGTGTCGGGGCTGCCGTCGTGGGAGCCCTCCCATTTCCGTGTCGAAGTGGCGTCGCCGCTTTCCCGGCGTCCGGTGGCCGCGACGGAACAGTCCTTCCAGTTCATGCCCAAGCCCGGCGTGCGGGACGCCGAGGTGACGTGGCGCGTGCCGGCCTACCGGTGGCTCGTGCTGCGCATGGATGGCGCCATGCGGGCGCAGATGGAGGCGCGGACGCAGAAGCCCTATCCCGTTTACGTCCTCCAGCGGTGGGGGGAGGGGGCTCGTTGGGAACTGGCCTCCGCCGGAGCGTTCATCCCGGAGGAGGATGGCATGGCTGTGTCCATCCTGGAGCCGGGGCGTTACCGCGTGCTGGTGTCCTTCTCCGTTCACGAGGTCTACGCCAGCACCGCCGCGGACGTGGGCGAGGGCAACGCGGACGGCATCGTCACCTTCCAGGTGGATGTGGAGGGGAGCGACTGCGAGGTGCTCGTCACGGCCGGGCGCAAGCCGGTGTTCGGCGCGCGAGTCACGGCGTCGAGCGACGTGAGCTCACTGCCTCCCGCCTGGGGACTGACGGATGCGGAGGGACGTTGGCGGCTGGGACGCGTGAGGCCCTTCGGCTTGCACCTGGAAGTGGAGGCAGAGGGGTACGCGCCATGGACAGGCGAGGTCTCCGAGGCCTGCGGGCGTGGAGGTGAAGTGCGCGTGCAGCTTTAGGCGTCAGGAGGGCTGTTGCTCGCGGCGATGGCCATGAACAGTGTCTGGGGCCCGTGTGTCAGGCCGCGTTGGCGATGATGGCTAGGGGAAAGGAGTTCAAATTGGAAGAGGGGCGTTTAAGTCTCAGCGCGAATTGATCGATACGCTCGTTCATGAAGAGCTGCATCATCGATGGTTTGTGCGAGGTGTATATGGGCATCACAAGAATCCAGTGCTCGACCAGAAGTTTCCCAATGTCGTGAATAGTTATATGCGTATGCGAGGGCTTTGACGTGGTGCGCGAATCGGTTGAGACGTCCAGCCAGTGCCATCGCTGCCGGTCTCCAGGGCGCGTTGTCTATGTTGCTAGAGGGACGCGTGAGGGCGTTCGCTTCTCAACTTCATTCGAGTGTGACTTCTGCGGGGATGCATTCGAAGCCGATGAGAAGGGCATCCCTGATGATGTGAGACCCCTGTTTTACAAGGAGTATGGAGAATGGAGGCTAGTGATTGTTGGGTTGGGGCCAAACAGGGTCGAAGCAATGCGCGCTATGCGTGATCGACTCGGCCTGAGTCTTGCGGAGGTAGGAGACTTGCTGCGTAGAATTCCTGCCGAGGCGGCACAAGGAACAAGAGTGGAGGCTGAGCCGTCCCCTCATTCGAATCAAATGAAGCCGAATGCCTCGCGGAAGACGGCCTGCTCGCGGATGAGCTCGGCGAATTTCTCCATGAGGGGGCGGAGCCACTCCTCTCGCATGTTGGCGAGGGCGCCGTAGTAGATGATGCCTTGCCGAAAGAGAGAGTACTCGCGCGTCTTACGGGTGTCGGCGCGGAACTTCCTGTCGAGCCCCGTCGCTTCGCCCGCAGCGCCGAGCAGCGTCAGCAGCGCCATGGCGAAGGCGGACAGCAGCAACAGTCTGTCGCGGCGCTCGCAGGTGCCGATAGCGATGGCGGACAGGCCCATGCCGAAGCGCAAGTCCTTGATGTCCCGGTGCGTCTCCTCGCAGGTGAAGCGACGTCCGTAGGCCTTCACCAACTCGGTGGCAGTGGCTTCCTTGCTGCTGGCCGCCAGAAACCAGGCCTCTTTCATTCCCTTCTGGTGCACGCAGACGACGGCACCCACGCCGAAACGGGCCTGGGTGACGCGCGCTCCGCGCAGCAACTTCGGACGGCCCGTCGGGGGCACCCACTCCTTCGCCTTGTGCACCTCCCCTCCGGCACTTTCGACGTGCACGACGCCACGAAAGCGAATGACGTAGCCGAAGCTGAGTCTGTCCAGCAATTCATACAGGGCGACGTCTCCGAATCCTCGGTCCGCGAGCACCGTCACCTCCACGTCGGAGGGCAGCACCTGGTGCAATCGCTCCAGCAACGCGTCCTCATGGGCATTGCGCTGCCCGGCCAACTCGCTCTTGGGCACCGTCTTCCACAGCAACGGCGTGGCGCGGCCGTGGCGGGTGACAAGCTGGATGGCGACCGTGGTGTGGTCGTCCGACTCGAAGTCCGTCCAGTCAATGGTGACTGTCACCGCTTTGCGCTCGGCCACCACGAAGGGCACCCACTGCGCGAACAGTCGCCACACGTCGACGCCAGAGTTGGACAGCAGTCGGTCCACCTGCTTGATGGCGTGCTTGCCTTCCAACCCCCGCGCCTGGGAGAGCGCCAGTCCGATGGCCCTCACCGAGAGGCTGGCGGCGTGCACGGCGCCCAAGGTGGCATTGGACAGCGACAGCACACGCTTAGCATGGGTGTCCGGGCCGACGGCTTCCTCAATGAACCGATGCACCTCGGCGTGCGTTATGGATTTCGACATGCTCCGCACGATGCAGGACAACCTCTGGCGCCGAAAAGCGCGCGCCTCACTGCCGCTTCCCGCGCTGCTCCGGCACCAGCCAACCGCTGGGGACGGCCCTTGACGCTCGGCTCAAATGAGGGGACGACTCAGGAGTGGAGGTTGATGCTCTTGGGGATGCCCTTGCGCCTACAGGTGTGCTCGTAGAGGTCGCACGCTGCTGACTGTTGCCGCTCACGCTATTTTGAGGGAGGTCGTGTCCCTATAAGTGTGTAGATGGGTCGTGTCCCTATAAGTGTGTAGATGGTGATGAGGGACGAGCGGGAAAGAGGGAAGCTCCTCGGTGAAACCAACCGAGACGGTCTCCCCCTGGCAGGGGAGCCGAGGAGTTCCTGGCAGCGACGGGCGGCGCGTATGCGAGCCGGAGCTTCGGGTATGACAGTCGAGGAAACCGCACCAGCATGTCCGCGGATGGTACAGCCTATGCGTTTGAAGTGGCGTCGGCGCCAACGGTGGACCGACTGGCGGAGTGGGGGGCGACATCGCCTGGGAACCTTCTGCGGTATGCGCTGGCTTATGACGCGGACGGGCGGGTGACCTCTCAACAGTGGGCGCCCGGGGGCAAGGGCTTGTCCGGATATTGGTTAGCCGAATTGGGGGAGCGGCCGCGCTGGTATTGGCGGCGCTCGCGCTGTGGTGGCTGTGGCCGGAGGACGCCGCCATGCCCGACGCGCCGCCCCGCGCGCCCGCTGAACGCGTGGAAGCCCCGCCTCCCGTGAGCCCGCCGCCGCCCATGGCGCCGGAGCCCGTGCGCGCGGAGGGGCTCCGGCTGCGCGTGGTGCTGCGAGGGGACGTGCCCTTCCAGGGCGAGGCCCGCGTGGGTGTGACGTCCATCTCCGACGCGGACCTGCACATGTGGGAAGTATCGAAGCGCGAGGGGCGCACGGGCGCCGGGCCTGAGAAGCTGGAGGACCTGGCCAAATGGGGGCTCACAGAGCGCTAGCTTGAACTCGGTCGGAAGCCAAAGCTTGTTCTCGCGAGCAGGTGATAGCCTCGGAGCCTGGTTGCCATGACAATGAAGCTTGAGGTTCTCAGGGAGAAGGCGCGCGTTGCTACGCGAGAGGCCCTGATGCGGTGCCCCGCGATTCAGGAACACCACCGCGAGAACCTGACCATTGGGGTTCAGTTCTCTGGCGCCGACCGGCTCTTCGAGCTCTATCTTCCAGGTGAGCGTCCAGAAGATGCGATCGTCTTCGCGAGGGTGGCGGTGAGCAGTGTGACCGGCGAGGTCGGACCCGTGGACGTGTTTCCGGAGCGATGGTCTGCTTCCAAGTAATGAATCACTCGAACCGAGGCCGTTAAGCTGGCTGCAAGTTCAACCTGAATCGCAGAACGGCCCCAACCAGGCACTACGGTGCCGGGACGCTCAGGACTGCCCTGCTTGGGGCATGGAGCGGGCGTAGCTCAGGCCAAGCCCGCTCACGGTGGGAGCGTGGCTCACGCCGCGCTGGCCGTGATGTCCATCATCCCCGCGCGAGTGCGCCTCGGCGCCGCGGTGGGTTCCAACTCCTCGGCCACCGGGGCGTCCGTCTCGCCCTCTTCGGCGGCAACGTCCGCCGCGCGGTTCTTCCCGCCCAGCGCCTCCACCCAGCCCTCGAGCAGGTCCATCAGCGCGCTGCGCTGCTCCCCCTCCAGCGGCATCAGCAGCCGGGCCATGCGCTCCTGGACCACGGAGTCCGCCTGCTCCGCCATGGCGCGCCCCTGCTCCGTGAGCCGCACGCGCACGCGGCGGCGATCATGCCGCACGGAGCGCTCGCGCTGGACGAGCTGCGCGGACTCCAGCCGGTCCAACAGCCGGCTCAGCCGGGGCGGGGCGATGCCGCCCAGCCGCTCCGCGAGGATGTTCACGGGAAGGAGGCTCTCCGCCTTCAGCCACCAGATGGCCTGGACCTCCATGTGGTCCAGCTCCGTATGCGGCAGGGCGCCCAGGGGACTGCCCAGCGCACCGCAGCGTGCTACGTCGATGAGCAGATTCCTCAGCCGCGCCACCTGAACCCGCACTTCCGCTGAGAGCTCGGACATCCTGGTCGCCTCCGTCTCTCGGACGTCATCGTCCCTCCGGCCCGGGGGAATGGATGACCGCCCGTTTTCAAGGGGGCAAAGGCCCCGCCTGGGCCATCAACGACCCGGCGTGGAGCGCATATCGGACCCTTGGAACGAAAAGCGCGGAGGCTCAGGCGCCGCTGGCCTTCTTGCGCTGGGCCTTCGCCTTGGCGTGGGCCTTGTCGAAGCCCTCGTAGAAGCGCACGGCCTGCTCACCCACCATCTGGATGTGCTGGTTGTTGAAGTAGGCCGTGACGGGCGCGGCCACCAGCGGCATGGCCCGCCCCAGCGTGTGCATGCCGCCCTTCTCCAGCAGCATGGCGGCCAGCTTCCCCAGCACCTTGGGCCCCGCGCGAGGCAGCGGGCCCAGGCCGTTGGCGTAGCCGAACAAATCCAGCATCTCCCCGCGCGCCCGCTCCGTCTTGAGGTTCACCTTGTAGAGCGTGGCCACGTCCGTGAGCAGGAGGATTTGCAGGTACGCCATGAACAGCAGGTCCGCCGGCAACGCCACCAGGCCGAACACGCCGCTCACCCCGCCCACCATGCTGGCGAGGTTCTTCTTCTCGTCCACGATGCGCTGGGCCAGCTCCCGCGGCGACGCCTGCGGGTAGCGCTTCTCCAGCGTGGCGATGCGCACGCGCGAGCGCGCCACCTCCTGCAGGACGATGTCCGACAGCCGGGCCGAGCCGAGCTTCTTCAGCTCCGCCGGCGTCATCTTCTTCATGAAGGCCAGCCGCTCGGCCACGCTGTCGTAGATGCCCATGCCCTAATAACCCCGCTCGGACAGGTAGAGGTCCACCAGCGCGCCTTCCTCGTACCAGGCGTGCCGCATCTCCACGTTGAACCAGCGTGAATCCGGCTTCGGCCCGCGCACCTCCAGCTTCACCCGGTTGGGGGAGGTGTCGATGATGGCCGCGCGCGCCTTGCACGCATAGCCGGGCTCCTCGCCATAGCCGCCTTCCAAGCAGACCTCGTCGCCCACCGACAGCCGGCGGGTGTACTCGGTGGCCAGGTACAGGGCGTCGTCGCACGAGCCGCGCGCGGAGGACTCGCCCAGGGCTTCACAGCGGTTCTGGGCGGGGGCGTGCACGACGGGGATGACCCCGTAGAGCGGGTCATCGTTGTTCGGATCCGGACGGAAGGCGCCCGTCCCCGTACACCCTGTCAGCACCAGCGAGAGCGCGCCCGCGCTCACCCACGACCGCCTCATCGTATCGACTCCTGCGGGGCCCATGACCCCACCCTTTAAGAAAGGGAGGAGCATGGCAAAAGGCGGTCGATGGGCAAAGCGGGAGGGCTCAGGCCGTGCGGCGCTGAGGGCCCGGAATCTCCTTCGTCTGTCCGGGGACCACGCGGTTGTCCTTGTCCACGAACACCACGGTGGGCTTCCAACTCGCCACCTCGGCCTCCTCCACCTCCGCGAAGGTGGCGAGGATGACCAGGTCGCCCGGCTTGTTCAGGTGCGCCGCCGCGCCGTTGATGCAGATGACGCCGCTGCCGGCCTCACCCTCCAGCGCGTAGGTCTCCAGGCGCGTGCCCTGGGTGATGTTCCAGACCGCGACCTTCTCGTTCTCCACGATGTCCGCGGCGCGGAGCAGGTCGCGATCAATGGTGACGGACCCTTCGTAATCCAGGTCAGCCTGGGTGACGGTCGCGCGGTGGATTTTCGACTTGAAGAGGATGCGGCGCATGTGTGTCTGGACCTTGGAAAGCGGCAAGGACGCCCCACCGTAACGTCTGGGGCGCCCTGGGACAACCCTGTGTTCAGCGCCCCTGCCCGCAGTGCAGGCAGGCGTCACTTAACGAAATTGAGGAGCTGATTGAGACTCAGGGGAACGCTCTGGGATTCCGAGGTGAGCTTGCCGTCCAGGCGGACCTGCGCATTGCCGCCCGAGCGCAGGGCCAGGGCCGCGTTCGCCGCGCGGGCGAAGTTGATGGTGAGCGGCAGGGTGACCTGCTTCGTCCCGCTGCCGTCCAGCTTGCCCAGGTTTCCGGTGGACAGCGTGCCCACATCCGCGCCCGCCACCTTCAGCGCGCCGGTGATGCCGGACACGGGCAGCGGGAAGCTGTTGCGGTTGGTGATGGAGAGCGGGAACTCCACGGTGGCGCCGGACAGGGTGATGTTCTTGATGCGCGGCGCTTGGAAGGACACCTGCGGAATCTTGGGGACCTCGAAGGAGCCCTCCTTCTCCAGCGGGAAGCTCAGCACGCCAATGGGCGTCTTCACGCCCACGGTGCCCTGCGCCTTGAACGCGGCCTTGTCCTTCTTGAGGAAGGTCTCCAGCACCGGGACGATGTCCGCGAACTTCACGTTGGCGGGGAAGATGAGCTCGCTCTTGCCGTTGGCCTTGAGCGCCAGCCCCTGGCGCGGCTTGCCGGCCACCACCTGCTTGCCCTCCACGAAGAAGGCGTAGTCCACGTTGGCCAGGTTCAACCCGAAGCCGTTGGGGTTGTTCAGCTCGTAGACCAGGTTGACGGTGGCGTCGGACAGCGACGCGTCCGCGAGCCGGGCCGTCTTGAAGGAGAGGGTGGGCTTCTTGAAGGCCCCCTTCAGCATGTTCTGGAGGGCGGCGCAGCCACTGAGGGTGGTGAGTCCCAGGACGGCCAGGACGAGGAGGGCACGTTTCATGGTGGGCATGGGCGTATCACCGGACGCCCCTCCCCGGCGCGGGATTCAATGCAGCGCTTCCGGAGGTGGTATGTGGGGAGCCTCCCGTATCCCGTTGGAGGCGCCCGTGTCCGGGGTTCGTGCACACATCTCCGCTCATCTTCCTCCCTGGCGCGCGCTGCTGGCCCTGGGGCTGCTGGCCGCGGCGTCGGTCTCCTGTTCGAAGGGCGGGCAGGACCCGGCCGAGCGGCGGACGCTGTCGCTGAAGCCCTGCCGGCTGGAGGGCCTGGCCACGCAGGCCCAGTGCGGGACCTACGAGGTCTTCGAGGACCGGGCGGCTCGCACGGGCCGCAAGCTTCCCCTGCGCGTGGTGGTGGTGCCGGCGCTGGCGGCGCAGCCGCAGCCTGACCCGCTGGTGCTGCTGGCGGGTGGGCCCGGCCAGGCGGCGTCGCGCGCGACGCAGGTGTTGATGGCGGTGGAGCGCATCCGCCGCAAGCGGGACATCGTGTTGGTGGACCAGCGGGGCACGGGGGATTCGAACCCGCTGGATTGCAAGCCGGACTCGCCGGACGACAAGCTGTCCGCGCAGTTGGATGAAGGCAAGGCGGTGGAGGAGCTGCGCAGGTGCCACGAGGGCTGGGCCGCGGACGTGCGCCACTACACCACGCCCAACGCCATGGATGACCTGGACGAGGTCCGCGAGGCGCTGGGCTACGAGAAGCTCAACCTCTGGGGCGTGTCCTACGGCACGCGCGCGGCGCTGGTGTACATGCGGCGGCACCCGGAGCGCGTGCGGACCGCCATCCTGGACGGCGTGGCGCCCATGGGGCTGTACCTGCCGCTGTACGCGCCTCGCGACGCGCAGCAGGCGCTGGACCGGCTGCTGGCCAACTGCGAGGCGGACGCGGCGTGCGCCAAGGCCTACCCGGACCTGCGGGCCCGCACGGAGGCGCTGCTGACGTCGCTGGAGGCCGCGCCCGCGCGCGCCAAGGTGGCGCACCCGCGCACCGGCGTGGTGGAGGAGGTCGCCTTCTCGCGCCGCACCTTCATGTCGCAGCTCTTCGCGCAGCTCTACAACCCGGAGATGTCCTCGCTGGTGCCGCTGATGCTGGACCGGGCCACGCGGGGAGACTGGTCTCCCTTCGTCGCGCTCAGCGTGGGCCTGACGGAGAACCTGGGCCGCACGGTGAGCCAGGGCCTCTACTTCGCCGTCGTCTGCGCGGAGGACGCGCCCTTCTTCGACGAGGCGGCGGTGGTGCGCGAGGCGCGGGGCACCTGGTTCGGCTCGGCCATGGGCCGCGAGGTGCTCTCCATCTGCTCGGAGTGGCCGAAGGCGGCGCTGCCCCCGGGCTACCGCGAGCCGGTGACGTCGTCGGTGCCCACGCTGCTGCTGTCGGGCGAGCTGGACCCGGTGACGCCTCCCGCGTGGGCGGAGGAGGCGAAGCGCACGCTCTCCAACAGCCTGCACGTGGTGGTGCCCGGCACGGGCCACAACACGGTGGGCGCGGACTGCGCGCGCACGCTGATGCACGACGTGCTGACGCAGGGGAGCGTGGAGGGGCTGTCGTCCACGTGCGGCGACAAGCTCACGCGGCCTCCCTTCTTCACCTCCTTCGCCGGCCCGGTGCCCTGAGGAAACGCGCGACATGATTGAAGCCAGGAACCTGCACAAGCGCTTCGGCAAGAAGGTGACGGCGGTGGAGGACGTGTCCTTCACGGCGGAGGACGGCGTCATCACCGGCCTGCTGGGGCCCAACGGCGCCGGCAAGACGACGACGATGCGCATGCTCTACACGCTGGTGCGCCCGGACCGGGGCACCGCGCTGGTGGACGGCGTGGACGTGGTGCAGCGGCCCGAGGAGGCCCGGCGGGCGCTGGGCGTGCTGCCGGACGCGCGCGGCCTCTACCCGCGCCTCACCGCCCGCGAGCACGCGCGCTACTACGGCGAGCTGCACGGCCTGTCCGGCGCCGCGCTGGACCAGCGCGTGGACGAGCTGCTGGACCTGCTGGACATGCGGGACATCGCGGACCGCCGCACGGAGGGCTTCAGCCAGGGGCAGCGCGTGAAGGTGGCCATGGCGCGCGCGCTGGTGCACGGACCTCGGAACGTGCTGCTGGACGAGCCCACCAACGGGCTGGACGTCATGAGCACCCGCGCGGTGCGCACCCTGCTGCGGCGCTTGAAGGACGAGGGCCGCTGCGTGGTGTTCTCCAGCCACGTCATGCAGGAGGTGGCGGCGCTGTGTGACCGCATCGTGGTGGTGGCGCACGGGCGGGTGGTGGCGGACGGCACGCCGGACGCGCTGCGCGCGAGCACCGGCAAGGACAGCCTGGAGGAGGCCTTCGTGGCCACCATCGGCACGGACCAGGGGTTGATGCAATGAGCGGGTTGTCCTTCTCCGTCTTCCGCAAGGAGCTGAAGGACCACCTGCGCGACCGGCGCTCGGTGCTCACGTCGCTGGCGTGGCCGCTGATTGGCCCCGTCGTGTTCATGGTGATGTTCAACATGCTGGCCTCCTGGTACCGCCAGGACCGGCCGCTGGCGCTGCCGGTGGTGGGGCGGGAGCACGCCCCCAGCCTGATGGCCTTCCTGGAGCGCTACGGGGCGCAGTTGGAGGAGGCGCCGGAGGACTACGAGGCGCGCATCCGGGCGGGCTCGCTGGACGCGGTGCTGGTGGTGCCGGACGACTACGCCGAAGCGTATTCGGCCGGGCGCACCGCCGAGGTGCAGCTCGTGGTGGACAGCTCGCGCCAGTCCGCGCGCCAGTCGGTGCTGCGCGCGCGGCGGCTCCTGGAGGCGTACGCGCACCTCCTGGGCAACCAGCGCCTCTACGCGCGCGGCGTGTCTCCGGACCTGGCCATCCCCGTGAGGGTGCAGGAGGCGGACCTGTCCACGCCGGAGCGCACCGCGGCGGGTCTGCTCAACATGGTGCCGCTCTTCCTGGTCATCGCGGCCTTCGCGGGCGGCATGCAGGTGGCCAGCGACGCCATGGCGGGTGAGCGCGAGCGCGGCTCGCTGGAGCCCCTGCTGCTCAACCCGGCGCCCCGGAGCGCGGTGGTGACGGGCAAGTGGCTGGCCACCGTGGTGATGGCCGTCGCGGCGGTGGTGATTACGCTGGTGGGCTACCTGCTGGTGGTGCGGCGCGTGCCGCTGGAGGACCTGGGCGTGAAGGCCCGCTTCGACGCGCCCGCCGCCCTGGGCATGGCCGCCGCGGTGCTGCCGCTGGCCCTGGCCGTGTCGGCCGTGCAGCTCTGGGTGTCCACCTATGCACGCTCCTTCAAGGAGGCGCAGACGTACCTGTCGCTCCTGATGGTGGTGCCCATGATGCCGGGCATGGTGCTGGCGCTGTCGCCGCTCCAGCCGAAGCTGTGGATGTTCGCGGTGCCGGTGCTGGGCCAGGAGGTGCTGGCGGGCGAGGTGATGCGCGGCGAGCCGATGGGGGCGTTGCCCTACCTCATCGCCGCCGCGTCGAGCCTCGTCGTCACGGTGCTGTCGCTGGCGGTCACCAGCCGTCTGTTGACCCAGGAGCGCATCGTCTTCGGCCGGGGCTGACGGGCTCCCTGGCGCGCGGCTGTTGCGTTACGCTCCGCACAACCTCCCAGGTGTCACTGTCGGCGGGTGGCACCTGGACGGTGGCCTGACATGACAGCCACGCGCCTTTGCCTTCCAATGGGGCCAGATGAAGCCAGAGCGAGACGCCTTGTTCCCCCCCGCGCCAGCCTCCGTGGCCACCTCCGGGGGGGAGCCCCGATTCGGTACCTACCAGGGTGAGCTGCCCGAGGTGGACCTGCCGCGCCTGCAGGGGCAGTGGGCCCCGGGCCGCGCCACGCGCTTGCTGAAGCGCAAGCGCTGGCACTACACCTTCGCCGCCACGCCGGAGGTCGCGGCGCTCTTCGCGGTGGTGGACCTGGGCTACACGTCGAGCGCCTTCGCGGTGGCGCTGGATTTGCGCGAGCGCAAGCCGCTGTGTGACGTGAGCTTCCTCGGCGCGCCGGGGCCCATGGTGGAGCTGGGGGACAAGCCCGGTCAGGGCCTCAAGGCCTCCTTCCGCACGCTGGGCGGGCGGCTGTCGGTGCAGCGCGGCGAGGACGACGAGCGCTACCGCGTGGCGGTGGACGTCAGCCGGCTGCGCACCGGGAGCCTCCAGTCCTTCCAGTGGGAAGGCGACATGATGGTGGCCGGCGGGCCGCCCGCGCTCACCGTGGTGGCGCCGGTGGAGGGTGACGGGCTGGTGAACGTCACCATGAAGAGCAACGGCCTGCTCACCTTCGGCAGCCTGGAGGCGGGCGGCAAGCGCTTCCGGATGGACGGCGGCGTGGGCGGCATGGACTACACGCAGGGCTACCTGGCGCGGCACACCGCGTGGCGCTGGGCCTTCGCGGCGGGGCGGCTGGCGGACGGCACGCCGGTGGGCATCAACCTCGTGGAGGGCTTCAACGAGGGCAACACGGACGCCAATGAGAACGCGCTGTGGCTGGGGGACAAGCTGTACCCGCTGGCGCGCGCCCGCTTCGAGTACGACGCGAAGGACCTGATGGCGCCATGGCGGCTGGTGACGGTGGATGGCGCGGTGGACCTGCGCGTCCAGCCCTTCCATGTGCACCGCGAGGAGCGGAACCTGCGCCTGGTGGTGAGCCACTTCGCGCAGCCCGTGGGCCTCTTCAACGGCACGGTGCGCCTGGGCAGCCGGACGCTGGAGCTGAACGACGTCCCCGGCGTCACCGAGGACCAGGACATGCTGTGGTGAGGTGCCGCGCTCAGGGCGTCGGGACGGCGTGGACGAGCTCGGACGTGAGCCGGCCCTCCGGGAGGGTGCGCTCGGTCCACTCGAGGGCGCCGCTCGCATTGGCTCGGGCCTCCTCGATGATTGCCCCCGTGGTGAGGGTCAGGGCTCGCGGCCCGGCGGCGGGTGTCCGGCGCAGCACCACCTCCGTGGGCGCGGAGGACGACTCCGCCGGACGGTAGACGTCGAAGAGCACCTCGGACGCTTCGCCCGTGAGCAGCCCTTCGCGCACGCCGGTGCGGACCATCGCCTCGGTGGCGATTCCTGTCCGCGAGGTGAACGTTCCCTTCAGCGGCCGTGTGCCCTGCCGTCCCTCATAGCGGTACGTGATGAGGGGCGTCACACGCGGGGGCTTGGACGGCCGCTCTCGCCGGAGCGTCACCTGGAGCGTGAGCTGGCCGTTCTCCGCAAACGCATGGCGCTGCTCCAGCAGCTCGCCCTTGTCATCCGTCACGGTGGTGACGGTGCGGTCCTCCGCGCGTGGTCCATTCGAGGCCCCCGGCAGCAGCAGGCTCGTGGAGACCTCCGTGCGCTGCGCGCCGCCGTCCAGGCTCCGCCCGGTGCGCCAGTCGAAGCCCGCGAGCCGGCCCTCCAGCTTCAGCACCCGCAGCTCCGCCAGGGGCGCGGGCGCCCGGGGTTTGCCCGGCACCTGGAGCGTGGCGGCCAGGTCCGTGGTGATGCGCTGGAAGGTGCGCGCGTAGCCGGGCTGGTCATGCGCGCAGAGCAGGGGCAGCTCGGGGCTCGCGCGCACCATCAGCTTCAGCCGGCCCGCGCTCACGCTGTCACCGGACGTGGCCACTTCGTAATCCATGTCCACGAACATGACGGGCGCGCCCGCGACGACCTGGACGTCCGTGGGCGCGAGGCTCAGCACCGTGACGCCCTTGTGGCCCTGCGCCGCCTTCGCCACCGCGAGCACCGCGCCCGCCGCGTCGATGGGGCGCTCGTACACGAAGCAGCTCAACGGCGCCTCCGTGCCCAGGGGAAGCTCCAGCCGCGTGGAGCCTTCGTGCCGCGTCAGCCTGGGCGCCGCCGCTGCTTCGACCTCGGCCGTGAAGATGCCCTCCTTGGAGGTCACGCGCTGCCTGGGCAGCGGCGCCAGCTCACGCGCGAAGGGGCCAGCCGGCGCGGGTGGCTTCGCGGGGGCGGCGGTTGGGACACGGGCGGCTCCGGCCGGACCGTCGTCACGGACGGTCCGGCACAGGCGGAGCCCAGGCACAGCAGCAGAGCGAAGCGCCGCATGACGAAGGCCCTACCCGGCCGCCGCCCGGCCGCGGCGTGACGCCACGATGTCCCGGAAGGAGCGGCTGCGCAGCTCCTCCAGCGTGAGGCCCGCGGCCAGCACCTCGTCCTCGGTGAGCGCGCCGCAGCTCAGCCCGCGCAGGAAGAAGTTGAGCAGGCCCTGGCCGGTGGCCGCGTCGTCGAAGACGTCTCCCACCAGCGTGGCCTGCGCGGCCTTCTCCATGAAGGCCCGGAGCCTGCGCGAGGCCGCGTCCAGCCCCTCCAGGAAGAACGCGTACACCGCCGCGTAGCGCACGGGGAGCTGGGCGGGGTGCAAGTCCCAACCCTGGTACCAACCCCGCTCCAGCGAGTGGCGGATGTGCCGGTACGACAACTGCCAGACGCGGTGGATGGCCTCCAGGTTCTCCCGGCGCTCGGTGGGCAGCAGCGGCTCGTCCGGCTTCGCCTTGTGCGGCGGCACCGGCATGACGTTGGTGGCGCCGTCCGCCAGCCGGATGCCCGTGCCCGCGAGCGACACCTGCGCCAAGTCCCTGAGGAAGTCACAGGTGGGGTGCAGCATCGTCTGCGCGTGCGCGCTGACGCCCAGCGCGGCGGTGTAGTCGTAGATGCCCAGGTGGACGCTGGTGCAGCGGCCCGCGCTCGCGGCCACCAGCGTGGGCAGGTGCAGCCGGCCCTGCTGGTCGAAGAGGGACTGGGGCGTCTCCACCATCAGCTCGATGCCCACCGCGCCCGTTGACAGCCCGTGCCGCGTCTCCAGCACCTCCAGGACGCGGGCGAGCGCCGCCACCTGCTCCGGCAGCGACACCTTGGGCAGCGTGACGACGAAGCCGGGCGGCAGCTTCCCGCCCGTGCGCTCCAGCAGCGTGGTGAGGAACAGGTCCAACGTGCGCGTGGCGCGGTCGAACAGCTCCTCGGTGAAGGACTTCACCCGGACGCCGATGAAGGGCGGCAGCAGCTCCAGCGCAAGTCCGCGCGCCAGCTCCTCCGCCGCGGACACAGCGTGCCCATCCTCCTCCGCGTCGGAGCGGTGCCCGTAGCCGTCCTCGAAGTCGATGCGCAAGTCCTCCACCGGCTCGCGCTCCAGCTTGGCCACCACGCGCGCGTAGACGCGCTGGGCGAAGCGGCCGCGCTGGGGCAGCCCCAGGCCGTGGGCCAGCACGGGCGCGTCCGGCGCGTACTCCTTGAGCGTGTTCAGCGCGATGCCGCCCAGCTTCCGGGCCGTCTCCGCCCGGAAGAGGTGCGCGCCGCCGTACACCACGTGCACCGGCTGCCGCTGGGTGGAGTCGCCCGGGTAGGCGCGCTCCAACCCCGCGTTGGCCTGGCGCAGGGCCTCCCGGACTCCCGAGAGGCTCGCCTCCGTCAGCGTCGTCTTCACGGCTGGCGCTTCAGCCACGCGGAGACCTCGGACGTGCAGCGCTCACGCAGCGCCACGTCCTGCGACAGCCGCTCCAGCGTCTGCGCCGTGGCCTGCTGCGCCTCCGGGATGGGGTGCGCCTTCAGCAGGGCCTGCATCTGCTCCAGGTGCTCGCGCGTGCGCAGCAGGCCCATGGCCTCCACGATGCGGCGCAGCAGCATGGGCGCGCCGCCGGTGCGGGCCACCACGTCCTTCCACTGCGTGCGCATCTGCGCCCACCACGCGTCGCGGCCCACGCGGTTGCCCAGCAGGCCCGCGACGAAGCTGGACACGTCCTGCGTCTTCACCGTGTCCGTGTAGAGCAGCCCCCGCGCGCGCTCGGTGAGCTCCGGCGCCTCGAAGGCGGTGAGGGCCAGCAGGTAGCGGCGCTGGGTGGCGGGGTCGGGCTCGGACGGAATCTTCTGGAGGATGGTGTCGAAGAGCGCCGCGTCGCCCGCGCGCGCCACCATGCCCACCGCGGCGTCCAGCAGGTTGGGCTCCAGCGCGTCCCGCTCGCCCTGGAGCATGCGCCCCACGCGGGGCCGGGCCTCGGCGAGCGCGTCCTGGCCGCGCGCGATGCCGCCCACCGCGCGCACCAGCGACGCGCGCCGCAGCCGCACCCGGTCCGCCTCGCCTTGCACCGGCTGCCAGCCCAGCTTCTTCAGCCCGGGGCCCAGCAGCTCCTCAATCCAGGCGCGGAAGCGCACCTGGTCCTCGCCGTCCGTCAGGCGGCTCTCGATGTAGGCCAGCCGGCCCACCAGCTCGTCCAGGACGGAGTCGTCCTCCTCGTCGCCGAAGCGGCCCGCCAGGTCCAGCAGGTCCGCCACCGACGCCTCCCCCGCACGCACCAGCGCCCACTGGTCCGCCAGCAGGGAGATGCGCTCGGAGGGCGCCAGCGCCTTCAGGTTCGCCGCCAGCTTCTCCATGCCCGGCTTGTCGTAGGCCACCCGGTAGAAGCCGGTGGAGCCCGCGTTGGCCGTCAGCCACTTCACCTCGCCCTCACCCTCCAGCTTCACCGTGGCCTGCGCGTCGCGCAGCAGCACGCGCTGCTCGCGCGCGCCGGTGGCGTCCTCGTAGCGCAGCACCACCGGCACCGGCCACGTCTCACCGCTCCGCACGCCGGGCTCGGTGTAGAAGCGCCGCTGCGACAGCGACAGGCCGCGCCCGTCCAGCTTCGCCGTCACCAGCGGGAAGCCGCTCTGGCCCACCCACGCCGTGGCCAGCTCCTCCACCGGCTGCCCGGCGGCCTCGCCCAGCGCGTTCCACAAGTCCTCCTTCACCGCGTTGGCGCGCGCGTGCTTGCGCATGTACTGGCGGATGCCCTCGCGGAAGGGGCCCTCCCCGAGGAAGCCTTCAATCATCCGCAGCACCGCGCCGCCCTTCTCGTACGTAATCGCGTCGAAGCTCTCTCCGGCCTCGCCCGCGTTGCGCACCTCACCGTGGATGGGGTGCGTGGACTTGAGCGCGTCCAGGTGCAGCGCGCTGGCGCGGTGCGCGTCGAAGTCCAGCCACATGCGCCACTCGGGGCGCCACTGGTCAACAATCTTGAAGGCCATCCACGTGGCGAAGGCCTCGTTGAGCCACAGGTCGTCCCACCACACCATGGTGACCCAGTTGCCGAACCACTGGTGCGCCAGCTCGTGCGTCACCACCTCCGCCACGCGCTTCTTCACCGACAGCGGCGCGGTGGCCGGGTCCAGCAGCAGCGCCACCTCGCGGTAGGTAATCAGGCCGGCGTTCTCCATGGCGCCCGCCTCGAAGTCGGGGATGCCCACCTGGTCCACCTTGGTGAAGGCATACGGCAGCCCGAAGTAGTCCTGGAGCCTGGGCAGCACGGCCAGCGCCGCGTCCTGGCCGAAGCGCGTCAGGTGCGCCTTCTCCGGCAGCGCCCAGGTCCGCACCGGCACGCCCTGCACGTCCTGCGCGTCCGTGCCCACCAGCGGGCCCACCACCAGGGCGATGAGGTAGCTGCTGAGCACCTCCGTCTCCTGGAACGTCACCGCGCGCAGGGGGCCCTCCTGCGTCTCCTTCACCACCGGGCCGTTGCCCAGCACGGTGAGGCCCCGCGGCACGCGCACGGTGAGGGCCCAGCGCGCCTTGAAGGCGGGCTCGTCGAAGCAGGGGAAGAGGCGGCGCGCGTCGGCGGCCTCGAACTGGGTGGCCGCCACCTTGCCCGCCTGGTACAGGCCGCGCAGCCCCTCGGTGAAGCGCCCCGTCCACGTGACGTCCAGCGACGCGGCGCCCGCGGGCAGCGCTTCATCGAAGCGGAGCACCACCGTCTCGCTCACCGCCACGGGCTGGATGGAGGCCGGCTTGCGGGACTGGCCCCCGGCGCGGAACGTCACGTCGCTCAGCGCCAGCGCGATGCCGTGCAGGATGAGCTCGTTCGACGGCGCCGACACGTCCAGGTCGATGGTCTGCTGCCCGGAGAAGGACTTCGCGTCCAGGTCCAGGGTCAGAGTGGCCGCGTAGCGGCGGGGACGGATGGAGGTCGGCAGGCGGAAGTTCTTGTCTTCGGTCGGGTGCGCCATAGGGATGCGGAATCTAGCCTCGGCGCCGCCGCCTGCCTGGACTTATGTCAGGGGTGTCCTCCGCCACACCCTTGCCGGCCCTGGAACGCCGTGGCCGGGCCGGGCGGGGCACGAGCTGGTGGAAGAGGCTGGCTTCCCGCTGGAAGAAGCCCTCCGTGTGGAAGGAGGCGGGCAGCTCCAGCACCAGGAAGTCCAGGTGGTGCCCCAGCTCGTGCAGCAGGGTGCGCAGGAAGGTGCGGAAGGCCACCACCCGCGCGTGCTTCGCCGTCCGCATCCAGAGCTGGATGTGGGGGCGGCGGCCCCGCTCCAGGGTGTACATGCCGTGCAGCTCGCCCGTCGTCGAGGACGGGCGGACCTCCAGCACCTCCAGCCGGGGTGGGAACACGTCCAGCCGCTCGCAGAGGGCGTCGCTCAGCCGGGCGGTGGCGCGCTCGGTGTCCGCCTGGCGGCCCGTCGCCAGGGCCTCGCGCAGCGCGGACACCAGGGGCTCCAGCGTCCGGGGCTCGCGGAGCCGGAGCGCGCTCACCGAGTCACTCATCCGGTAGACGCGCTGCTGGGCGGGGGTGAGGGTGTCGTAGTAGGCGAAGGGCAAGGGCGAATCCGTCCAGCCGGAAGCTTCCCACCCGTGCCCGCCACTGGCTACAGGCCGCCGGCCTCCGGCGCGCCGCCCGGCCCGGGGGAGGGCTGGGTGAGCGCGCGCGGCCCATGACAGGCCAGGCCGTGTTCCCGTTTGCGGACCCCGGGGGATGGCACATACCTTCTGTCGCGCGTGGAAGGACGTCTTCAAGAGCAGGCCCCGGCGGACCCGGCGCCGCGCGCGCAGGTGCTGGAGCTGCTGCGCCGGTATGGCTGGAATGCCACCTCGTTCCAGGTGCTTCAGCCCGGTTTTCGCTACTGGTTCGACCCGGCGGGCGACGCGTGCGTGGCCTACGTGGACACGGGCGGCGCGTGGGTGGCGGCCGGGGCGCCCATCGCCGCGCCGGAGCGCCTGGCGCAGGTGACGGAGGGCTTCCGCGTGGCCGCGAGGGCCGTGGGCCGGCGCGTGTGCTTCTTCGCCACCGAGCCGCGCTTCCTGGAGCGCGTGCCCATGCCGTCGCTGTCCATCGGCGAGCAGCCTGTCTGGGACCCGGTCCGCTGGAGTGACGTCGTGCGAAGCAGCCGCAGCCTGCGCGAACAGCTCCGCCGCGCCCGGGCGCGGGGCGTGACGGTGCGCGAGGTGCCCGGCTCGGAGCTGGGGGACCCGCGCCACCCCACGCGGCGGGCGGTGGAGCTGCTGAAGGCGCGCTGGCTGGCGTCCCGCCGCATGGCGCCCATGGGCTTCCTGGTCCAGCTCCGCCCCCACGCCTTCGCGAGCGAGCGGCACGCCTTCGTCGCGGAGGTGGACGGCGCGGTGGTGGGCTTCCTGTCGGTGTCCCCCGTGTACGCGCGCGAGGGCTGGTTCCTCCAGGACCTGCTGAGGGACCCGGAGGCGCCCAACGGCACCGCGGAGTCGCTGGTGGACGCGGCCATGCGCGCGGCGGCCAGCTCCGGGCGCCGCTACGTGACGTTGGGCCTGGCGCCGCTGGCGGGGCCGGTGCGGCCCTGGCTGCGGCTGGCGCGCGCGTGCGGCCGGCCGCTCTTCGACTTCGAGGGCCTGCGCACCTTCAAGGCGAAGTTCCGCCCCGACGCCTGGGTGCCCATCCACCTGTCCCACCCCTCGCCCCGCGGCGGGCTGGCGGCGGTGTACGACGCCCTGCGGGCCTTCGCGCAAGGCAGCCTGCTGCGCTTCGGCGTCGCCACGCTGCTGCGGCGTCCCCGCCTGCTGGTGCATACGCTCGCCGTGCTGCTCGTCCCGTGGACCGCGCTGCTGGCGCTGCCGTCCACGGCGCGCTGGTTCCCGTCCGTCCAGGTGCAGTGGGCGTGGGTGCTGTTCGACGTGGGCCTGACGGTGGGCCTCTTCTCGCTGGTGCGCCGCTGGCGGGACTCGCTGGCCACGGTGCTGGGCGGCCTGACGGCGGCGGACGCGTGTCTGACGTTCGTCCAGGCCGTCACCTACAACGTACCGCTCGCCAGCAGCACGCTGGACTGGGCCATCATCGCGGTGGCCGTGCTCGCGCCGGCGACCGCGTCCGCGCTGCTCTTCGTCTCCCGGGACCTGCGCCTGCCCGGACGCTAGCCTTCAGATGTACGCGCCGCTGTCGGTCGGCTCGTCCTCCGTGGGGACGGTGGCGCCATGGCCGGGGTGGAGGAACACCTCGCCCTGGTCCACCCGCGCCACCAGGTGGAAGCTCACCATGAAGTCGCGGCTGGGCGGCCAGCCCTGCTCCAGCTCGAAGTGCGTGTCACCGATATGCACCACCGTGCCGAGCCTCCGCCCGTGCTCGTCCCTCACGGCCATGCCCTCGCGCAGCTCACCCGGGTCCCACATGACGCCCTCCTTTGGCGAAAGATGCGCGCGGCCGGGATGTTCGGTAGCCCACGCACGGTGTCTGCCTTTGCTCCATTGATGGACAGTCTCGCGAACGCACCCTGGACCGCGGGTCGGGGACAATGATGTTTTCAGGAAAGAACTGACCCCGGCCGGGCGGCGCGACTTCCTCGCGGCGTGGAACGTGGCTGGTGGGGAGGGGAGACCATGCGCCCGCCGTGTGGCGTTGCACTGTCGCTCGCCGTCCTGCTGTTCGCCCAAGCCGGGCAGGCCCAGCCGGCCGAGCGGAGAGCGGTGTCCCTGCCGGACGACCTGCCGCCGGGCGTGTCCCAGGTCCTGTGGAAGCTCTCCGTCCCCGCCGACCTCGCGCCCACGCCGGAGCGGGTGCTGCTGGGGGAGAAGCTCTTCAACGACCAGCGCCTGTCGGTGGACAACACCGTGTCCTGCTCCACCTGCCATGACGCGCGCTTCGGCTTCACGGACGCGAAGCCGGTGTCGGAAGGCGTGAAGGGGCAGAAGGTGACGCGCAACAGCCCCACCCTCCTCAACGCGCTCTTCAATGCCTCCCAGTTCTGGGACGGCCGCGCGTCCACGCTGGAGGACCAGGCGAAGCTGCCCATCCTCAACCCGCGGGAGATGGGCATGCCCGACGAGGCGGCGGTGGTGGCCAAGGTGAAGGCCATCCCGGAGTACGTGCGGGACTTCCAGAACGTCTTTGGCCGCGAGGTGAACTTCGACGACCTGGCGGCCGCCATCGCCGCCTTCGAGCGCACCCTCTACTCCGGCGACGCGAAGTTCGACCGCTTCATCACCGGAGATTCCAGGGCCTTCACCGCCGCGGAGCGCCGGGGCTGGGCGCTGTTCAACGGCAAGGCCCGCTGCAACACCTGCCACGCGGGCAACGTGGTGTCGCCGCTGTTCAGCGACCAGAAGTTCCACAACATCGGCATCGCGGCGCACAAGCAGGACTTCGTGAAGCTGGCCCGCGAGGCCCTGAAGGTGGTCCGCACCGGCGACGCGCAGCAGATTGACGAGCTGGCGCTGGAGACGCGCTTCTCCGAGCTGGGCCGCTTCCTGGTGACGAAGCAGGAGAACGACGTGGGCGCCTTCAAGACGCCCACCCTGCGCAACATCGCCATCACCGGCCCGTACATGCACGACGGCACCCTGACGACGCTGTGGGACGTCATGGACCACTACAACAAGGGCGGCGTGCCCAACCCGTACCTGGACGGCGGCATGCAACGGCTGGGACTGACAGAGGCGGAGATCGACGACGTGGTGGCCTTCCTCTTCACCCTCACCGACGCGCGGTTCGCGAAGTACGCGGCGAAGGAGCAGGCCCGCCAGCGCCGCTTGAAGCACAAGCGCCCGGAGCGCGACACCGCGGTGGCCATGGGGAAGTCGGGGAACCTGGGAGACCTGGCCCCCAACCCGGACCTGTCGGTGAAGAACCCGGCGGACATCGGTGTGTACGGCACCGAGACGCTCGTGAAGCCCGCCTCGACGTCCAGGCCCTAGGAGACGCCGCCATGGGGAACAAGTTCCGCAGCATCGAGACGAAGCACCACGCCGAGCGCGACGCCTTCTTCGAGGACCTCAAGAAGCTGGACCGCCGCGCCTTCCTCCGCGTGGCCGGCATCTCCGCCGGCATCGCCGCGGGCCTGGGCCTGCGCACGCCGCACAGCTTCCAACTGGTCAACGTGGCGGAGGCGCAGGGGACGAAGCCGCGCTTCTCCTTCGCGTACATCTCCGACACGCACCTGTACGAGAAGAAGCTCAATGACCGCTTCGTGCGCGCCATCCTCAAGGCCGTGGATGACGTGAACGCGCTGGACCCGCAGCCGGACTTCGTCCTCTTCGGCGGGGACCTGGCGCAATTGGGCAAGCCGGGCGAGCTGAAGCTGGGCGCGGAGATTCTGAAGGCCGTGAAGGCGCCCATCCGGATGATGGTGGGCGAGCACGACTGGTTCCTCGACATGGGCGAGCTGTGGACGGACCTGTTCGGCCCGCCGAACTATTCGTTCGACCACAAGGGCGTCCACTTCGTGGTGCTCAACTCCATCCTGGAGAAGGACTTCTGGACGGAGCGCAAGCTCACGCCCGAGGAGCGGATGCAGATTGTCGCCGGCCTGGACAACGGCATCCAGTCCCGCTTCGAGGTCGGCGCGCCGCAGCGCGAGTGGCTGCGTCAGGACCTGGCGAAGGTGACCAACAAGGCGACGCCCATCATCGTCTTCAGCCACTCCCCGCTCTACAAGTACTACCGGCCCTGGAACTTCTGGACGGACGACGCGGACGAGGTGCAGGCCTTGTTCAAGCCGTTCCAGACAGTGACGGTGATTCACGGCCACACGCACCAGCTCCTCAGCAACCGCATTGGCAACATGAGCTTCCACGGCATGTTGTCCACCGCGTGGCCCTGGCCCTACGCGCCGGAGGGCCTGCCGAGGCTGACGGTGCAGATGAACCGCGCGGACCCCTTCAGCCAGTTCGACGGCTGCGGAGACGGGCGGATGGACGTGCTGGCGTCGGGGATGGTGGACAAGCTGTACAACCTCTGGGAGCGCAACCCCATCTCCGTGCGCGCGAGCTACCTCGCGTCGGGTGGGAAGCAGGACGTGCCACCCCGGACCAGGCTGCCGAGCTACTAAGCGCGAGGGGACACCATGACCTTCCGAATGAAGCTGCTTGTGGGAACGGGCGCCCTGCTGTCGTTCGTGGGAGGCGCGGCGCTGGCCACCGGCCCCGCGACGCCGCCGAACGCGGCCGCCGCCCAGCCGCCCGAGGTGAAGAAGCACGAGCTGCCGGTGTCGAAGGACGGCAACCTCGTGGTGGGGCTGTGTGACGGCGAGACGTCCATGGAGGTGAAGGGCGTCAAGGCCGGCCAGTCGCTGACGCGCGCGCAGGCCCAGCACGTGTCGGGCGCGCTGATGGAGGAGTGGCTGCGGAAGAACCCCGACGCCCACTGGGATGCAGTGCCCCTGGTGGCGCAGGCGCCCGCGCCGGGCGCCACCACGCCGCGCACCCAGCAGCCGCGCCCGCCCGCGCCCGCGTCCAGCCAGACGGTGCGCCCGGGCGGCGTGACGCCGGAGAGCGGCGGCGCGGAGGTGAAGAAGGAGCTGTCCGCGCCCATCCAGGACGGCCACACCTACGGCGCGTTCTCCGACCGGGACGAGGCCATCTGGGCCGCCTCCACGCAGCAGTTCGTGGATGAAGGCCACCGCGTCTTCCACGACGCGGCGGCCATTGGCGGCACGGTGGGCATCTCCTGTGACATGTGCCACCCGGACGCGTCCAACACGCACCCGGAGACGTATCCGAAGTACCAGGTGCAGCTTGGCCGCGTGGCGCTGCTGCGCGACATGATCAACTGGTGCATCGAGAACCCGGTGCGCGGCAGGCCGCTGGCGGACGGCGACCCGCGGATGCGCGCCATGGAGGCGTACATCTACGCCAAGCGCAAGGGCGTGAAGCTGGAGTACGGGAAGAAGTAGGCGCGCTCAGCGGCCCAGGCCCGGCACGGCGTCACGCGTCCGCTGGAAGAGCCGTCGCGGCTCCCACAGCGGGCGTGTGGCCTGCACCACGGAGGGCTGGCCCAGCAGCACCGCGAGCAGCGCCCCCGCCCCCAGCGCGAGCCCGACGCCTGCCGGGCCCTGGAGGAACATGTACGCGCCCGCGTGCTCGGCGGCGCGCACGATGAAGCCGTGCAGCAGGAAGGGCGCCAGGCTCCGGCCTCCAAACCGCGTCAGCGCGCTCTCCCTCCGTGGGCTGAGCGTGAAGAGCGCCCAGGTCGCCGCCATCGCGCCGATGAAGAGCGACAGGCGTGCCGCCATGCCGGTGAGCGCGGTGACGCCAAGCACGGCGTAGCCACTGCTCCCATACAGCCACTGCGTGCCCGGCGCGGGCAGCGCGCCCACGGCCACCGCCGCGACACATGCTCCCAGGCCCACGGCCAGCGTCGCCGCGAGCGCCACGCGCCACCCCCGCGTGGCCTGCGGCGCCAGCAGCCACTCCCGGCGCGTCAGGTAACCCGCGACGAAGCAGGGCAGGAACACGAAGGTCCGCGACAGCCCGAGCAGATATCCCACCCAGGGCAGCAGGCCCGCGGCGAGCGAGAGCCCCACGGCCCACATCAGCGGCCGGGGCAGCCGGAGGAGCAGCGGCAGCGCGAGCCGCCAGCACCCCAGGCTCAGCAGGAACCACAGCAGCCAGTACGGCTGCGCCAGCCAGTGCGCGCTCCACCCGCGGCCGAGCACCCACGCGTCGAAGGTGACGTACAGCACCTGGAACACGGCCAGCGGCGCGAGCTGCCCCCAGGCGATGGCGCCCAATGCCCGGGGCCCTGCCTCCGCGCGGGACAGGTGCCCGGAGAGGAACGCGAAGGCGGGGATGTGGAAGAGGTACAGGCCCGAATAGAGCGCCTTCGCCAGCGGCTCACGGCCGAGCAGGGGCTCCATCGCATGCCCCATCACCACCAGGAGGATGAGGATGCCTCGCACGTTCTCGAACAGCGGGATGCGGCCGGCGGTCGTCACGACCTTAATAGAGAAGCCCATTCCGCGGCTGAACGGGAGGGGGGAGCTCCGTTTCTCCCAGCATCTGCCGCAGGTTGATTTCAATGGTCCGGCAGAGCGCCGTCATGGGCGTGTCGCTGACGTCGTCCTCGAAGGGCTCCTCGATGTCCCGGCCCACGGCGTCCAGCCCGATGAAGAGGAACGCGATGACGGCGGTGACGATGGGGGTGAGCCAGCCCAGCTCCGTCACCACACCCAGGGGGAGCAGCACCAGGTAGGCCCGTGTCATGGCCAGCAGCAGGATGTCGTACTGGCGGGGCAGGGGCGTGTTCTTGATGCGCTCGCATGCGCCCAGCACGTTCGTCAGCTCGGACAGCGTGCGGTCCATCGTCACGTGCAGGAACAGCACCTGCTGCGTGTTGGACACCTGGCCGTAGATGCGGCGCAGGCGCGTGCCCATCCACAGCAGCAGCGCGGAGGGCACGTTCTGCTCCTCGCGCAGCGCCTCGATGACGGCGGGCCGGAAGAAGGGGACGATTTCCGGCAGCGGGTCCTGCCGCCGCAGGTGGCAGCGCATGGCGTTCACGAAGCCAATCTGCGCGTACACCAGCTCGCGTGCGTCCTCGGTGATGTCGGTCACCAGGCCGCCGGTGACGCCGCGGGCCTCGCCCTCCGCCTGGGGGGCGGTGTGCATGCTGGCGAGCTTCTCCCGGGGACTGCCCTGCTCCGGGTGCACGCGCGCCTGGCCGAACTGGTCGCGGACCGCGCCGTCGCTCGCCCGCGTCCCCGACACCGTCAGCAGCGGCTTGGAGCGCTCCGCCGCCGTGCGCAGCAGGGGCGATGACGGCGGCGCCAGCTCCTGCAGGCTGTCAGCCGCCCCGCGCTCGGGACGCGGCAGCAGCGTCAACACCTGCCGCGCGAAGGTGCGCGACCAGTTCACCACGCCACCCCAGAGCGACCGCGCTTCCCACCAGCGGTCGTACGCGGAGCCATTGCGGAAGGCGAGCAGCACGCCCAGCGCCGCCGCGAGCACCGACACGGGCATGGCGGGGACGGACAGCCACTCGGCGTCGAACACGCGGTAGCCCACGATGACCGTCAACGCGAAGAGGACGTGGATCGCCACGCCCCTGCCGACGTAGCGCAGGATGATGTGCCAGGACAGCCTCCGGCCGACAATCATGTGAGGGATGCTCCAAGGTGGATGAGGTTGCCTCGCGCGATGCGTCTAATGACGCGCTCGCGGACTGGCAACGCAGGCCCCCCGCCGGAGTTCGCGCGTGTGTCAGGCAGGCGCGCGGACGGACGCGGGAGTGTCCTGGAGCGAGCACAACCCCGCCGGGCGCTACGCGGGGCCCTGGAATCCCCCTGCACGGAACGTGAGCACCAGGGTGTCCCGGTGCCCCGGGCCTTCCAGCGGTTGGATGGGCGTGCTCTCGTGAATCACGCGGGCGTCATCCAGCAGCAGCGCGGACCAGGGCTCCGTCAGCGTGAAGCGCAGGCCGTTGGGGCCCTGGGCCTCGAAGACGCGCGTCTCACCGCCCTTGATGCCCTCGCGGCCCACGAGCAGCACCGCCACGAAGTCCACGCCGTCCCGGTGCGCGCCCTCCGGTGTCGGCCGGCCGATTCCGTCGGTGGTGTCGATGCGGAACTGGTGGGCCTCCACGTACCAGGGGCGCTCGCCCTTGAGCTGGGAGCAGCACGCGGCGAGGCCCCGAATCAGCCCCGCCCACACCGGCTGCGACACGATGTCCGGCTGCACGGGCTCGAACCAGCGCTCCAGGCCGCCGTGCAGCGCGTTGTACTCCACCGGCTGCCAGTGCGCGCGGTGGGGCACCTGCGTCACCGAGGCGCCATCCACGACGAAGCAGGCGTGCCGCCGCGAGCGGTAGCGCCCACCATCCCGGAGGAAGCCATCCTGGGGCAGGTCGTTCCAGGACGCCCGCAGGCCCTCTAGCGCTGGGGACTCAATCCCCGCGAGCTCGCAGAGGCCTTCACGCGTGAGCACGGCGTAGCCCCGCGCGCCCAGGGCCGAGGGGACTTCGGAAGCGGGGATGACGGGAGGCTGGAAGCTCATGGGGGGGCTCAGGGAGGGGTGTCCGCCGAGGCGGGCGGCTCCGGGGTGAACGCCGCCGGCGGCGCGCGCCGCAGGGCCTCGCGCAAGCCGGTGTCCCGGGCGGGAACGCACACGGTGTAGCCGTCCAGCACGCCGCAGGTGACGCGGTCGCCCAGGCGCTGGAAGAGGGGCAGCTTCGCGGTGTCGACCACGTAGAGGGTGTCCTCCGCCAGGCGCCCGTGCTCCACGTCGTCCAGGAGCGCGGCGCAGACCTCCGCGACGCGCGGCTCGTCGAGCCGGGCGGAGTAGCCGCTGTTGGTCGTCAGGCCCTTGCGGTAGGCGAGGTCGCCGAAGCGCACGTAGGTCCCTTCCGGGAAGGTGTTCTCCACGCACGGCCTCTGCGAGCCGTGGATGACGGGGGGCACCAGGGTGACGAAGCGGTAGCTGGCGTCCACCTGCTCCCATTCGGGGGCCTTCAGCCGCGGCCAGGGCGCGCCGACGAAGCGCGCCCGGGCCCACACGTCCGGAGAGTCCGCGAGCTGGAGCAGCACCGCGCCCAGCAGCAGGGCGGTGGCCACGCGGGGCCGCTGGCGCCAGCGCCACAGCACGAGCGCGAGCACGCCCGTCAGCAGCAGGTAATAGAAGGGCCAGATGAAGCGGCCGGACGCGCGGAAGGCCCCGAGCATCGGCATGACGGGCTCCATCAGCTTGCGCATCGTCAGCACCGTGCGGCCCGCCGCCGTCATCGTCGACGAGAAGCCGAGCACCGCCAGCGCGAACGCCACCAGGAGCAGCGGCAGCACGGGCTTCACCTGGCGCCAGTCGCGCGGCCTGCCACCCGTCAGCCACCCCAGCACGCCCGCGACGCCGAGCACGAGCGCGCCCGTGCCCAGGTAGCCGAAGCCCTCATACTGGCCAGGGGTGATGGGCAGCGCGGGCAGCCAGCGGGACCAGCCCAGCGGGTTGATGAAGGTGAGCAGGTCCGCGCTGTAGAAGCCGAAGCCGCTCGCGCCCGTGCTCACGCCCTGGCCGATGTAGCCGAAGGCGAGGAAGGGGATGGCCACCGTCAGGCCCAGGCCCGCGAACGCGCCGGCCGTCGCGCCCTTGGACAGGTGCCCTTCCCGGTGCACCTGGACGAGCAGGGCCACGCCGAGCGCGAACACCATCACCGTCAGGTACGGATGCGTCCCCGCGGCGAGCAGGTTGACGAGCAGCGTCCACCGCAGCGCGCGCCACGCGGCCCGGGCGTCGTCCCGCGGGCGCAGGTTCAGCCACAGCATCGCGGTCAGCAGCCAGTGCGCGCAGAGCGTGTCGTGCCCGGAGCGGTAGAGGAGGATGGGCGCCGACACGAACAGCGCCGCGCCCAGCAGCCGCTGCGGGGGACTGCGCGTGAAGAGGCCCAGCAGCTTCACGGCCATCCAGCCCTGGAGCGCCAGGCACGAGGCCAGCCACGGGCCGACGAACTGGAAGTCCCGTGGCAGCCAGCCAGCGAAGGGCTTGAGCAGGAGCGACACCCAGGGGTTCGCGTCCGAGAAGCCCACCGTCATGACGTGCGGGTGCATCAAGCTGGGGGGGCGGCCCAGCGGGAAGCCCCACGGCGCGTCACGGAAGTGCAGCCACCCGAGCACGTGCTGCGCCGGGTCTCCCACGCCCATCCAGTCCAGATGGGTGGGGTCGAGCGTCGGACCGCCGCCCGCCGCGAGGAACCACAGCACACCGAGCGCGGCGCCCACCCACGGCCACAGCCGCTCCCCCTTGTCGCTGGGTCCTGTCGTCTCCACCTGCTTCCACTCCTGACGTCATCGCGCACGGAGCCGGCCGCTCCGGGGGGACGTACGTGGCGGGAGCCATACTCCCTCGCGGGCCATCACCGCCAGCCCCGATGCGACGCACCCATGACGGGCGCTCGCGGGGCGCTCCTGGCACAGACGCCAGGGTCGGGGAATGGGAGGGGGCTCGGCCTGTTGGTGGGCCACCTCGGGCACCAGGAGATGAGGACATGAGAAGGGCGTACGTGGCGTCGTTGCTGACCGGGCTGCTCACCACCTCCGTGGCGATGGCCGAGGACACACAGGACCCCTTCCTGTGGCTGGAGGAGGTCCACGGGGAGAAGGCGCTCGAGTGGGTGCGTGCCCAGAACGCGCGCACGCTCGCGGTGCTGGAGAAGGACCCGCGCTTCGAGACCTTCCACGCGCAGGCGCTGGAGCTGCTCACCTCCACCGACCGCATCCCCAGCCCCCGCTTCCGGGCCGGCGGGGTGGACAACTTCTGGCAGGACCGGGGCAACCCCCGGGGCCTCTGGCGGCACGCCTCGCTGGAGGGCTACGTGGGCGCCCAGACGCCGTGGCAGACGGTGCTGGACGTGGACGCGCTGGCGAAGGCGGAGAAGGCCAACTGGGTCTGGAAGGGCCGCAACTGCCTGCCGCCCGCGGACCAGCGCTGCCTCATCTCCCTGTCGAACGGCGGCAAGGACGCCGTCGAGCTGCGCGAGTTCGACGCCACCGCCAAGGCCTTCGTGGAGGGCGGCTTCCAGGTGCCCGAGGGCAAGCTGTCCGCGTCGTGGCTGGACGCGGACACGCTGCTGGTGGGGCGTGACTGGGGCGGGGGCACCCTCACGGAGTCGGGCTACCCCTTCGTGCTCAAGCGGTGGAAGCGTGGCACGCCGCTGTCGGAGGCGCAGGAGGTGTTCCGGGGCGAGCGCACCGACGTCTCCGCGTCTGCCTTCCCGCTGCGGGACTCGGAGGGCGCGCTCCGGGGCGTGGTGGTCAACCGCGCGGTGACCTTCTTCGAATCGGAGCACTACCTGCTGGGCGACGCGGCGCCCGTCCGGCTCCCGCTGCCCCGGAAGTCCTCGCTCCAGGCCTTCGTGGAGGGGCAGGTCGTCTTCACGATCGAGGAGGACTGGGGCGGCTTCAAGCAGGGCGCGCTGCTGGCGTACCCGCTGGACGCGCTGAAGGCGGACCCGGCGAAGGCGAAGCCCACGCTGCTGTTCCAGCCGGGGGCGCGTCAGGCCATCGAAGCCGTGGCGGCGACGCGGAGCCGGGTGCTGGTGAGCCTCTATGAGGACGTGAAGGGCGCGCTGGACGTCTACACGCCGGCGAAGGGGCGCTGGCGCCGCAAGCGCCTGGCCCTGCCGAAGAACGCCTCGGTCGCCATCGCCGCGACGTCGTCCTCGCATGAGCGCTTCTTCGTGAAGTCCCAGGGCTTCCTCGAGCCGACGGCGCTGTGGCTGGCGGACGCGAAGGCGGGCACGGTGAAGAAGGTGAAGTCGCTGCCCGCGCGCTTCGATGCCTCGAAGCTCCGGGTGGACCAGTACTGGACGAAGTCGAAGGACGGCACCCGGATTCCCTATTTCCTGGTGCGGCCCAAGGCGCGGAAGCTCGACGGGACGATTCCGACGCTGGTGTATGGCTATGGCGGCTTCCAGGTGTCCAAGCCGCCCGTCTACCTGCCGGAGGAGGGCAGGCTGTGGATGGCGCGCGGCGGGGCCTACGTCGTCGCCAACATCCGGGGCGGCGGCGAGTTCGGTCCGCGCTGGCACCAGGCGGCCCTGCGCGAGCACCGTCAGCGCGCGTTCGACGACTTCGCGGCGGTGATGGAGGACCTGGTGAAGAGGAAGGTCAGCGCCCCGCGCCGCATGGGCATCTATGGCCGCTCCAACGGCGGCGTCCTCACCAGCGTGGCGATGACGCAGCGCCCGGACCTGTTCAACGCGGCCGTCATCGAGAGCCCGCTCATCGACATGATGCGCTACCACAAGCTGCCGGCGGGCGCGTCGTGGGTGGGCGAGTACGGCAACCCGGAGGTGCCCGGGGACGCGGCGTTCATCTCGAAGTACTCCGCCTACCAGAACCTGCGCGAGGGCGTGCGCTACCCCGCGCCATACATCACCACCAACACCAAGGATGACCGCGTCCACCCGGGCCACGCGCGGAAGTTCGCGGCGCGCCTGGCGGCCATGGGGCTGCCGTACCTCTATTACGAGAACACGGACGGCGGGCACTCCAACGACTCGGACCCGCTGCTCAACGCGCGCCGGTGGGCGCTGCACCACGTCTACTTGTCGCGGCAGTTGATGGACTGAGTCCTCCAGTGGGCGGCCTCTCCAGTTCATGCGGATGTGGCTGGGGAGGCGATGCTCCACCTTGTGCCATTTGCTCGTACCGGGCAGGAAGTGGCAGACGCTGATGCGAAGCCCCATCGCGTCCGTCAGTTGCTGCGACTCGGCCTTCCAGACTCGGCTTCTCGCGTTGACGGCGAAGACGGGCGTGTCGTGGTCCACCCCCACCGACACCCAGGTGCTGTTGTCTCCGATTGTAGCCGTGCTTCTCCAACTCCGCGGCCAGCCTCGTCGTGCCCCGCGCGCACCGTCGTGCGCGCCAGGCCCGCCGCACGAGCGACCGCTGTGACGCCGCCTCGTCCCAGCGCGAGCGCCTCGGCGCCTCCCCAGCGGCGGGGCACCCGCTCATCCATGACGACGTCCCGGAGTGCCCTGGTCGCGCTCCGCCACCGCCTTTTCAGCGTCCATCCCCGGCTGACATGTCTGATTACCCGCCCATTCCCCTATTCGGCCAACCCATATCGCTCACGGGAACGTGAGCGTGCCCTCGCGCCACGCCTTGAGCGCGTACTCCGCTCGTGTCCGGATACGCCCTGGGTGGGCAGCAAACTCCAACAGAACAGGTTCTCCCTGAACTGGAGCGAACTCAAGCGCGTGTGCAGCAGCACAGGAGCGGACATTCTCGTCCTCGCTCTTCAACAGCGGGAGGAGATGGGGGGCCGCCGCTCGACTCCGGAGTTCACGGTAGGCGCTTGCAATCCTGTCGTGGGCCCGGTTGGCAGCACGATGATTCGCAGCGGCCAGCGCCTGTCCGTAGGCTACCGCCGCCTGCTCGTACTCTTGGACGAGTTCATCGATGCTCGCCCCCTGGATGTTGCGCATGCTCATGGAGCGACTCCGTAGTCCCGAAGGAGCTTCAAGCCGAACTCGCGTTGGGCCTGGAAGGACTGACCACTCAGCCACTGCCGCACGGTTTGTCCACCTGAGAAAAGAGGATCTTTCGACGAGTAATACGCGCTGATTTGCCGATGAATCCTTTCGTCGAGGGCAATCACGTTCTCGGTGTTGTGAAGGGAATGAGTTCCAAACCTCTTCACGTTGCCCTTGGTCTGCTCGACGATGTGGTGCCACTGTCTCCCCGGGCCGGCTGCCCCCAAAGCACTCTTGAGGCCGCCGAACGAGCCCCAGGACCTGAAGCCGGCAGGACTGACTCCCGCTGCACCTCTCACGCCTCGGGCCGTCATGGCGACCGCCGTGGCGGGGAGGGAGACGATGACGGTGCTCCCTTCAACGGCTACCCCACGCACCTGCCCCACGTTCGCAAGGCTGACGCCCACCCGTGAGGCCCCGACTGCCGCTGCCTCCATGTAGCTGGGCAGCATCGCCAGCCGCGAGGCCAGCCACGCGGCGCCTCCGGTCATGCCCTGACTCACTACCACGGTGACCGCGAGGATGAAGACGCGCGCCACCTCCGGCCCCACCCGGTTCGCGAAGCGATGACCCGCCTGCTCCAATTCAATCCACGTCGTGGCCCGGCCGGTGGCCCGCTTCAATTCCCGGCTCGCGTCCACCACCTCCAGGAACGTTTCCACTCCCAGGTAGATGAGCAGGACCGCCGAGACGATGGCCGCCGCCTTGGTGAACACCGGCTCGGGATTCGCCGCCAGGACGGCCCAGGTGACGAGCCCCGTGGCGATGACGGTGTAGTAGAGCTGGGGCGCCAGGGTCTTCTCCACCGCCCGGGCGATGCTCTCCTTGAGGGGCTCCAGCGACAGCCCCAGGGCGACCCCCAGTTTGTCCCACTCGCTCAGGCCAGGCCCGATGTCGAGCAGGGAGAGGCAGTTGTCCCCGCGCAGGCCCGGCTGGCAGAGGCCGCTGAAGCTCTTGCGCATCAGGCGCTTCCATCGGGTATCCGCACTGCGACCCGGGTGTGAGGCGCGCACCAGCAAACCTTCCTGAGGAGCACGGAGCGACAGGGGCACCTCCAACACCAGCCGTGCGAGCGCCCCCTCGAATGCGTCTGCGTCCACCTTCACGGACTTGTTCGTGGAGGACGGCCTGTACTCCAGGGGAGCGCCCTGCCCCGTGTCGAGGCGGATGACACGCGGCGTGGCGCACGCATTGACCAGGACGAGGAGCAGGAGCGTGATGCCCAGACGAGTTGCCATGAGACGCTTTCCCGAGCGGCGAGGGCTCCAGTCTACGGGAAGGTCGCCCTATCAGGACACTTCCGGACCTTCTTCAGGCTGGGGGGGCTGCTCGAACTGGCGACGGGGAACAATCTGCTCTTCTGCCCGGATGTCCTCCTCCCCGAAGTCACGGGCTCACTGTCGGTGAAGCGGCGTCGGCGAGTCCTTCAGGCAATCAAGCGGGTCACGCTTGTGGGGGCTCCGCCATGGTGGAGGACGCGATTGGGCGTGCCGTGACGCTGACGAAGGCGGACGTGGACGGTCGCCGGTGCGCGTGTCCAGCGTCAGCAGCGTGCCCCCTGCTGACACGCGTGGTGTTCGAGCCCGAGCATCAGCGCGCCAGCGCTTCTCCCGCCAGCTTCGAGGGTGGCGCGGCTGACCTGGCCGCGCCGGGCGAGCTCATCCAAGGACCCGCGCCGGCCCGATGTCGTACCAGGGCCCGCGTGGCTTCGCGGGCCGTGAAGCCGCTTGGAGGCACCCGGCTGGGCGGCCCCCTGCTGTCAGGCTCGCCCGGCTGCCCAGGTCTTCACCGCGCTACTGTTCCGCGCCATGGGGAATCACCCTGACGCCGTGGAACCGAAGCTGGGAAGGCCATGCTGCTGACGCTCTCGACGACGCATCATCCCGCGACCGACCTCGGGTACCTGCTCCACAAGAACCCGCACCGTCCGCAATCCTTCGAGCTGTCCTTCGGACACGCCCACGTCTTCTATCCAGAGGCGACGGAGGCGCGCACCACGGCGGCGCTGCTGCTGGACGTCGACCCCGTCGGGCTCGTGAGGGGCCGCCGCGGGCCCTCGGGAGAGGGTGGAATGCTGGAGCAGTACGTGAATGACCGGCCCTATGTGGCCTCGTCATTCCTGAGCGTCGCGCTGGCGCGCACCTTCCGCAACGCGATGTCCGGCAGCAGCAAGGAGCGACCGGAGCTGGCCGGGCAGCCGATTCCGCTCGTGGCCCGCCTCTCCGTGCTGCCCTGCCGCGGCGGCGAGCCCTTCCTGCGCAAGCTCTTCGAGCCGCTGGGCTACACCGTCACCGCCACCCGGCACGCGCTGGACGCCGCGGTGCCGGACTGGGGCCCCAGCCGCTACTACACCGTCACGCTGGAGGCCCACACGCGCCTGAGTGACCTGCTCACGCACCTCTACGTGCTCATCCCCGTGCTGGACGACGACAAGCACTACTGGGTGGGCGACGAGGAGGTGGAGAAGCTCCTGCGGCACGGCGAAGGCTGGCTGGCGGCGCACCCGGAGCGGGACATCATCACCCGGCGCTACCTGCGCCACCGCAAGAGCCTGGCGCGCGAGGCGCTGGAGCGGCTCTCTGGTGACGAGGTCCCCGAACCGGAAGAGGGCGCCCAGGCGCGCAACCAGGAGGAGGCGGCGCTCGAATCACGGCTGAGCCTCAACGAGCAGCGGCTCCAGGCGGTGGTCGCCGTCCTCAAGGAGAGCGGCGCCACGCGCGTGGTGGACCTGGGCTGCGGCGAGGGCAAGCTGCTCCGGGCCCTGCTCAAGGAGCGGCAGTTCACCGACATCCTCGGCATGGACGTGTCCTTCCGCTCGCTGGAGGTCGCCTCGGAGCGGCTGCACCTGGACACGATGCCGGAGCTTCAGCGCCGCCGCATCCGCCTGCTGCACGGCTCCCTCATGTACCGGGACGCGCGGCTGGCGGGGTACGAGGCCGCCTCCGTCATCGAGGTCATCGAGCACCTGGACCCGCCGCGGCTCGCGGCCTTCGAGCGCGTCCTCTTCGAGTCCGCCCGGCCCAACGTGGTGGCGCTCACCACGCCCAACGCCGAATACAACGTGCGCTTCGAGTCGCTCCCCGCGGGCACCTTCCGCCACCGCGACCACCGCTTCGAGTGGACCCGGGCCGAGTTCGAGGCCTGGGCCCGAGCATCTGCGAGCGGTTTGGCTACAGCGTTCGTTTCCTCCCCGTGGGTCCCCTGGACCCGGACGTCGGTGCGCCGACGCAGATGGCGGTGTTCGCGCGATGAAGCTCACGGTTCCTGAACTCTCCCTGGTGGTGCTCATCGGTCCCTCCGGCGCGGGCAAGTCCACCTTCGCGCGCCGGCACTTCAAGCCGACGGAGGTGCTGTCGTCGGACGCCTGCCGGGGCATCGTCTCCGATGACGAGAACAGCATGGAGGCGACGAAGGACGCCTTCGAGACGCTGCGCTTCGTCGCGGCGAAGCGGCTCGCCCGGGGCCTGCTCACCGTCATTGACGCGACCAGCGTGCAGCCGGAGGCGCGCAAGCCCCTGGTGGAGCTGGCGCGCGAGTACCACGTGCTGCCGGTGGCGGTGGTGCTCGACGTCCCCGAGCGGACCTGCCACGAGCGCAACCGCCAGCGGCCCGGGCGCGACTTCGGCACGCACGTGGTGCGCAACCAGCTCCAGCAACTGCACCGCTCGCTGCGGGGCCTGGAGCGCGAGGGGTTCCGCCATGTCCACGTGCTGAAGCCGGAGGTGCTGGACGCGGTCGAGTTCGTGCGTCAGCCGCTGTGGAACAACCGCAAGCACGAGCACGGGCCCTTCGACATCATCGGCGACGTCCACGGCTGCCGGGAGGAGCTGGAGGCGCTGCTGGACAAGCTGGGCTACGAGGTGCGCCCGCGCGCGGACGGCACGCCAGGGTTCGACGTGCGCCCGCCCGAGGGCCGCAAGGCCATCTTCGTGGGCGACCTGGTGGACCGGGGGCCGGACACGCCCGGGGTGCTCCGGCTGGTGATGGGCATGGTGGCGGCGGGCAGCGCGCTGTGCGTCCCGGGGAATCACGAAGTGAAGCTGATGCGCAAGCTGCGCGGGAAGAACGTGAACGTGTCGCACGGGCTGGCTCAGTCGCTGGAGCAGCTCGAGCGCGAGCCACCCGAGTTCCACAAGGCGGTGACGGACTTCATCGACGGGCTCGTCTCGCACTACGTCCTGGATGACGGGCGGCTGGTGGTGGCGCACGCCGGCATGAAGGCGTCCATGCAGGGGCGGGGCTCTGGCCGGGTGCGCGAGTTCGCCCTCTACGGCGAGACGACGGGCGAGACGGACGAGTTCGGGCTGCCCGTGCGCTTCAACTGGGCGGCGGAGTACCGGGGCAAGGCGGCGGTGGTGTACGGCCACACGCCGGTGCTGGAGGCGGACTGGCTCAACAACACGCTCTGCGTGGACACGGGCTGCGTGTACGGCGGCAAGCTGACGGCGCTGCGCTACCCGGAGCGTGAGCTCGTCTCGGTGCCCGCGGCGCGGGCCTACGCGGAGTCCATCCGGCCGCTGGGCGGTGCGGTCGCGCCAGGGGATGGGCTCAGCGCGCAGCAGGTCCACGACGACCTGCTGGACATCGAGGACGTGCTGGGCAAGCGCGTGGTGACGACGCGGCTGAGCCAGAACGTGACGGTGCGCGGGGAGAACGCCACGGCGGCGCTGGAGGCGATGAGCCGGTTCGCCATCGACCCGAAGTGGCTCATCTACCTGCCTCCGACGATGTCTCCTTCGGAGACGAGCCCGTCGCCGGGCTACCTCGAACATCCGGCGGAGGCGCTCGCCTACTACCGCAAGGAGGGCGTGACGAAGGTCGTGTGCGAGGAGAAGCACATGGGGTCGCGCGCGGTGGTGGTCATCGCCCGCGACGAGGCCGCGGCGCTCCGGCGCTTCGGCGTCACGACGGGTGAGTTGGGTGTCTGCTACACGCGCACGGGCCGCCGCTTCTTCTCGGACGAAGGGCTCGAGGCGGCGTTCCTCGGGAAGGTGCGCGCGGCGCTCACCGCGTCGGGCTTCTGGGAGGCGCACCAGACGGACTGGGCCTGCCTGGACGGGGAGCTGATGCCCTGGTCCTTCAAGGCCCAGGAGCTGCTGCGAGACCAATACGCCTCGGTGGGCGCGGCTTCACGCGCGGCGCTGGGAGACGTGGTGTCCGTGCTCGGGCAGGCGGTGGCGCGCGGGGTGGAGGTGGGCGAGCTGGCGGCCCGGTTCGGCGAGAAGGCGCGGAGCGTGGAGCGGTACGTGGAGGCCTACCGGCGCTACTGCTGGCCGGTGCACTCGTTGGAGGACGTGCGGTTCGCGCCGTTCCATCTGCTGGCGACGGAGGGCGCGGCCCACGTGGACAAGGACCACGTGTGGCACATGGAGGCGCTCGCCCGGGTGTGTCGGGCGGACCCCGCGCTGCTGGTGGCCACGCCCTTCCGCGTGGTGGACCTGGAGGATGACGCCGCGGTGGCGGAGGGCGTGCGGTGGTGGGAGGCGCTCACGGCGCGAGGCGGGGAGGGCATGGTGGTGAAGCCGCTCGACTTCGCGGTGCGGGGGCGCAAGGGGCTGCTCCAGCCGGCCATCAAGTCGCGCGGGCCGGAGTACCTGCGCATCATCTACGGACCGGAGTACACCGCGCCCGAGCACCTGGAGCGGCTGCGCCGGCGAGGCCTGTCCACGAAGCGCTCGCTGGCGCTGCGGGAGTTCGCGCTCGGCGTCGAAGGCCTGGAGCGCTTCGCGAGGGGCGAGCCCCTGCGCCGCGTGCACGAGTGTGTCTTCGGCGTCCTGGCCCTGGAGAGCGAGCCCGTGGACCCACGGCTATAGTCCGCGCGAGACGCGGCTCCCAGCCGCTGGAACGGAGGCGTGGGCATGCCCCCCTGGCATGACTGGCTGGAGCAACAGGGCATCGCCGTGCTGGGGGCGCCCGCGCGGCTTCCTTCCGAAGAGGACATCGACAAGGCGGAGGCGCGGCTGAAGGTGCGCTTCCCCGCGAGCTACCGTCGCTTCTGCACCGAGCTGGGGCCCGGGCGCCTGGGGGACCTGCTCGAGTTCTGGGTCCCCTGGCCCGTGAAGGGCTTCTTCGACGTGCCCAGGGACCTCCGCGCCCGGCTCTCCGTGGTGAAGGATGCCAGCGGAGGCGGCCGCCAGGCCGTGACGGAGAAGGCCATTCAAATCGGGTACGTCGTCCTGGGCGGAGCGCCCATCCCGCGCGTCATCAGCAACCGCAGCGCGGAGCTGCTCCTCCTGCCGTCGGAGCCCACGGAGGGAGACGAGTGCGCCCTCTATGCGCTGGACCACCGCACTTCGGCGGCGCCCCCGAGGCTGGTGAAGCTGGCGCGCTCGTTCCCTTCGCTCATCCAGGAGGGGTTCGCCGCGAAGCGCTTGTGCAAGCTCCCCTTCGTGGCGGCCCCTGGCGCGGACCAGTTCGGGATGGAGTACCACCCGCGCGAGCTGCCTGCTCCGTGAGCTCGCATCAGGATGCGTGTTGCGCTTCTTGCCCTCGAGGCACTGGCCCCTGGCGGGAGGTCCGCGGATGAACTTCCACGACGAGCCGTCACCGTTCCTCTGGTGGGAGTCCAGCCTGTGGTGGGTGCTCGCGCTGGCGGTGTCCGCGGGGTTGGGGGCGGGGTACCGGTTGCTGTGGGGCCCGCGTCAACCAGGGGATGTCCTGCGGCCGGAGCCGACGCATGGCGTTGGCCGTCTGCCGCAGGCGCTGGAGGCCGTCGCGTGGGGCGTGATGTCGCTCTCCGTGGTGGGGCCCATGGTGTTCATCGCTTCATGGCTGGTGGCGAAGGACTCGCTCGTCTCTCACTGTGAAGTGATGGAGGGCCGGCCTTCATCTTCCTTCGTCCTCCCGTTGCATTGGCTTGGCCTCGCCCTGGTGACGGTTGTGGGGGGCAAGGCTTACTTGCGCCGGTCGCGGCAGGGACCGCGTGATGCGCGTGACGTGCTGTGCCTCCCGGGCGGAGGGTCGAATGACGAGCCCGTGTGACCTTGAGATACACCACGCGCCTCCGGGCTGACGACACGTCGACGGCGCTGGGCCAGGCGTTGATGGAGCCCATCGACCTGCTGGCCTCCGACCGCGCCCTGCGGGGCAGAGGTGCCGGAATGCCCGTGCGGGCCACGCGCGGGGCATCCCTCGCGGGCGCTGGTGCTGGGTGGACGCGCCCGCCAGAATTCCCAATCACATGCGAACAACGCTCCTTGGCGCCGCTCTGGTGTTGCTGGCTGCTTGTGACTCCTCGCCTCCGGGCCCCACGCCCGATGACCCGTCTTCCCTGCACCGGGTGTCGCGCGTGGAGGCCGTGCCGGGCGTCGAGCTGGAGGTGCTCGACTTTGGCGGTGAAGGGCCCGCGCTCGTGTTCCTGGCGGGCATGGGCAGCACGGCCCACATCTATGACGACCTGGCGCTGGAGTTTCGCGACACGCACCACGTCTACGCGCTGACCCGCCGTGGCTACGGCGCCTCGGCCTGGCCCGACACCGGCTATGACACCGCCACGCTGGCCATGGATGTCCTGGGCGCGCTCGACGCGCTGGGCGTGTCGAAGGCGTCGTTCGCGGGCCACTCCCTGGCGGGGGACGAGCTGACGTGGCTGGCGCTGCACCACCCCGAGCGCGTGGAGGCGCTCGTCTACCTGGACGCCACCGACAGCCGGGGAGAGATTGCCGCGTTCCTGGAGGGAGCGCCCCTGCCGCCGCTGCCGTTCTCCGTGCTCGACGGCCTCCCTTCACGGCAGGCGGTGGCGGAGCAACTGGCGCGGGACCTGGGCGGCGGTCTCCCCGCGCACGAGGTCGAACAGGCGTATGAGTTCGACGCCGCGACCGGCGCCTACCTGCGCGAGCGCCGCCATCCGGGCGCCACGGAGCAGTCCGTCCGGGGCGCGGCCATCATGGACCTCACGAAGGTGCGGGGGCCTGTGTTGTCCCTGTCGGACGGGCAGGGCTTCACGGCGTGGGTCGAAGCCCTGGCCGCGGCCGAGGCCCTGCCGCTGGAGTTCCGGGAGAAGGCCCGCGACTTCCTTCCCTACATCCGGCAGCACGAGACGGACCTGGCGGCCGCGCTGCGAAGCCACCCGGGCTGGACGCACCTGGAGCTGGAAGGCGCGGGACACTACATCTGGCTGACGAACCGCGCGGAGGTCGTGGCGCGGATGCGTGGGTTCCTCGCCACCACCGCCACGCCGTGGCGTCTGCCCGGGCAGGACACGCCCGGGCAGACGGGGGCACACCGCGGCTTCAGCTCCGCTGCGCGTAGTACTCCACGATGAACGGCTCGTTCACGTCCACCGGGATTTCCTCGCGCTCGGGCAGGCGCACGTAGCGCAGTCCCTCGCCCTCGCCCAGCACCTGGACGTAGGCGGGCACGGAGCGCGACTTCATCCGGCTGAAGGACTCCTGCACCACGGCGAGCTTCAGGTGCGCCGCGTGGAAGCGGACCTCGCTGCCAGGCTTGACGCGGAAGCTGGGGATGTCCGCCCGCTTGCCGTCCACCTGGAGGTAGCCATGGCGCACGAACTGCCGCGCCTGACGGATGCTGGTGGCAAGGCCCGCGCGCAGCACCAGCGAGTCCAGCCGGCTCTCCAGGAGCTGCAGCAGCACCGTGCCGGTGTTGCCCGGCGCCCCGCGGGCCTCCTGGAAGGCCGCACGGCACTGCTTCTCCAGCAGCCCGTAGTACAGCTTCAGCTTCTGCTTCTCCCGCAGACGACGCGCGAAGTCACTGACGCTGGTGCGCGCGGTGGCGCCGTGCTGGCCGGGAGGATACGGCCGGCGCAGCACCGGGTCCTTGTCCGGGTCCTTCGCGGTGATGCGCGAAAGCGGAATCCCCAGCCGACGACACATCTTTCCCCGCGGTCCCAAGTCGCGTGCCACGTCGTGCTCCTCCGGCCATCTCCTGGTGTTTGGACTGGAGATGAAGTTGATAATCAGTATCAATTTCAATAACTCCAGAGTGGTCCAGAGGTCAAGCCCGGAATTTCAGGAGGACGCGAGGGGAGCCGCGGCACGGGCGGGGCGCGTGTGCCGGCCTCCGTGCGCTCATCAGGTGCCGCGCGGCGCCGTCTCCCGGCGGAAGATGGCGCCCGCGAGCACGGCCACGACGGTGACGCCGGCGTAGGCGACGAGGCCGGCGGCCACCATGGCGAACAGGGCGGAGAGCCCCGCGTCGAGCCTCGCGGCGACGAACCAACCGGCGCCCGCGCTGATGACCAGGCGGGAGGTTCCCGCCAGGAAGGGCCACAGCACGCGGCCCGCGCCCTGCGCGGCGAAGGCGAGCACGAAGCCCAGGCCCAGCAGGCCGTAGAACGGCGCCACGATGCGCAGGTAGTCCAGGCCAGGGGCCACGACGGCGGGCTCGCGGCTGAAGGCGTGGAGCCAGACCTCTGGCGCCAGGGCCGCGGCGAGGCCAATGGCGCCCGCGGCCACGAAGCCCAGCCCGCCGCCCAGCCACGCGATGCGGCGGGCGCGCTCGTACTGCCCCGCCCCCACGTTGGTGCCCACCAGCGTCAGCACGGCCGTGCCCAGGCCGAAGAGAATGGGGATGATGAGGTAGTCCAGCCGCGAGGCCATGCCATAGCCGGCCAGCGCCTCCACGCCGAACAGGCCCACGGCGCCGGTGATGACCATCACCATCAGGTTGGGCTGAAGCGAGCTCACCGCCGTCAGCAGGCCCACGCGCAGGATGTCGCGGAGCAGCCGCGCCTCCACCGGCCCCTTCGCGAGGCGGACCGTTGCCCGCCCGGAGGCCATGTACCGCAGCAGCCAGATCGCGGCGCCCACGTAGAACAGCGTCATCGCGAGCCCCGCGCCCGCCAGCCCCAGCGCGGGCACCGGGCCGAAGCCGAAGATGACCGCTGGCGTCACGACGAGGAAGACGGCGGCGCCCACCAGCGTCACCAGCGCCGGGACGCGCACCTCGCCCGCGCCACGCAGCGCCGCCGCGAGCAGGTTCACCAGCCAGAAGGGAATCGAGCCCGCGAACACGTAGTTCGAGTACTGGAGCGCGGCGTCCAACGCGCCCTCGCGTCCACCCAGCAGCGTGTACAGCGCGGGGCCCGTCATCCAGGCGAGGACGCTGAAGGCCAGCCCGATGCCCAGCGCCAGGACCACGGCGTGCCAGACCAGGGCGTCCGCGTCATCCCGCCGGTTGGCGCCCAGGGCGCGCGCCACCGCGGAGGCCACGCCGCTGCCGATGCCGCCGTTGGACATCATCGTCATCAACATCACGACGGGGAAGACGAGGGAGACGCCCGCCAGCGCGTCGGTGCCCAGGAAGCTCGCGTACCAGTTCTCCGCCACGCCCACCAACGACTGGGCAATCAGCACCACCGTGGTGGGCAGGGCGAGCTGGAGCAGGGGCTTCAGGAGGGGCCCCCGGAGCATCGCGTCCTGACGTGAGGTGGGCGGGGACGCGGGGAACCCTGGCGCTGCATCCTGGACCGGAACCGTGTCGCTGCTGGCTGCGTCACCCATGGGACGTCACCTCACGCGCTCCGCGCGCCCAGATAGCCACCGGAGGACAGGCCTTGTTTGACCATGCGGCTGGCCTCGTCGGCGAGCACTTCCTCCTCGCCGGCCTCCAGCGCATCCAGCGTGAGACGCACCACGTCTGTAGGATTCGACGGCGGCGCGGCGACCTGCTGGGCCATGTCTGTGCCCAGGGACGCCGCGGTGCGGGAGACCCTCCGGGTCAGGGCTGGATGGCGACCTTGAAGACGCCGTCGCGGCGCTCGCCGAAGAGCGCGTAGGCCTCCTGGATGTCCGCGAGCTTGAAGCGGTGGGTGATGAGCGGCGACAGGTCGACGCGCTTGCGAAGCACCACGTCCATGAGGCGGCGCATGCGCTCCTTGCCTCCCGGGCACAGGGTGGTGACGACGCGGTGGTCCCCCAGGCCGGCGGAGAAGGCGTCGTAGGGGAGCTGGAGCTTGCCAGCGTACACCCCCAGGCTGGACAGCGTGCCCGCGGGCCGCAGGCAGCGCAGCGCGGATTCGAAGGTCTGCTGGGTGCCCAGGGCTTCGATGGCCACGTCGGCGCCGCCACCGGTGAGGCGCTTCACCTCCGCCACGATGTCCTGCTGCCGGTAGTCGAGCACCACGTCCACGCCCATCCGCTGGGCCATCTTCAGCCGGGACTCATCGCCATCCACGCCCACCACGAGCGACGCGCCCATCAGCCGCGCGCCAATGGAGGCACACAGGCCGATGGGGCCCTGGGCGAAGACGACCACGGCATCACCGATGCGCACACCGCCCGACTCCGCGCCGCTGAAGCCCGTGGAAGCGATGTCCGACAGGAGGACGACCTGCTCGTCCGTGAGCTCATCCGGAATGGGCGCCAGGTTGGCCTGCGCGGAGGGGATGCGGATGTATTCGGCCTGAGCGCCATCCTGGGTGTTGCCCATGCGCCAGCCTCCCAGGGCCTCCCAGCCCGCGCCGTGGCCGCACTGCGACAGGTGACCGGACAGACAGGCCCTGCATTGTCCGCACGGGGTGATGGCGCCCACGAGGACGCGCTGGCCGGGCCGGTAGTCCGTCACGCCAGGACCCAGTTCCTCGATGACGCCCACCGGCTCATGGCCGATGACGAGCCCGGCGCGCACCGGATACTCGCCGCGGACGATGTGCAGGTCCGTGCCGCAGACGGTGGTCAGCGTCATCCGGATGATGGCTTCTCCGGCGCCCGCCCGAGGGCGCTCCACCTCTTCGATGCCAAAGCGATTCACCCCCCGAAAGACATTGGCTCGCATGCTCTCTCCCCGTGATTCGTGAGCGTCTCCTGGTGAAGTCTCGGCACGGTGCTGGGATGCGTCACCCGCGTGGAGCGGGGATGGGGGGGCGGCGTTCCCCGTGCCGGGCGCATGCTCGGGCGCACCCGCCTGTGACGGCTGGCCGTGCGCGCGCGCTCCTGGCCTGGGCAGGTGTCATCGCCGCGCACCGGCCGCATCGTCCTCGGTGAGTCGCGCCGGACGGGGTCCTCGCACGCGAGCGCTGGTGCACCGCGTCCGCGCCGTCAGGCGCTTGCTTCAGGGGGCGGTACCATGAACGTCTCACCCGACACGGAGAAGCCACGACACGCCGAGCAGCCGGAGGTGGCCGCCGCGCCTCGTCTGGTCTGGTTCAGCGAGCTGTCGCGGGAGGACGTGGCGCTTGCGGGGGGCAAGGGCGCGAACCTGGGGGAGATGACGCGGGCGGGGCTGCCCGTTCCTCCTGGCTTCGTCATCACCGCCGCCGCCTTCCAGGAGGCCATGGCGCCGGTGCGGGCCCGGTTGCGTGAGCTGTGGATGCAGGTGGACCCGGATGACCCCGCGTCGCTCGCCAGCATCACGCGGCAGCTCCGCGAAGAGGTGCGAGGGGCGCCCGTGCCGGAGCGGCTGCGTGCCGTCATCCTGGACGCCTACCGTCAGCTCGGCGCGGACCGGGACGTGGCCGTGCGCTCCTCGGCGACCTCCGAGGACACGGCGGAGACGTCCTTCGCGGGCATGCATGAGTCCTTCACCCATGTCTTGGGCGACGATGCGCTGCTGGACGCGCTCCGGGCGTGCTGGGCCTCCGCCTATGGCGAGCGCGTGGTGGCCTACCGCAAGGCGGAAGGGCTCACCGAGGAGCCCGCCATCGCCGTGGTGGTCCAGGCCATGGTGGCTTCGGCTCGGGCGGGGGTGATGTTCACCGCGGACCCGGCTTCAGGGGACCCCGACCGCATCATCATCGAGGCCGCCTGGGGGCTGGGCGAGGTGGTGGTGGGCGGGCAGGTGGAGCCGGACACCTACTGCGTCACCAAGAAGGGGCCTCGCGTGCGCGAGGTCCGGGTGGGGGAGAAGACCTTCCGGTTGGTGCGTGACGCCGAAGGGCACACGCGGACCGAGACGCTGGGGCCGGAGCAGGCGAATCAACGCGTGTTGAGCGACGAGGCGCTGCTGGAGCTGGCACGGCTGGGATTGCGCGTGGAGCAGCACTACGGAGCGCCTCAGGACATCGAGTGGGCCGAGGAAGGCGGGCGGCTGTTCCTGGTGCAGACGCGGCCCATCACGACGCTGCGGCAAGCCGAGAGCCCGGCCGCGCCCGCGCGAGAGGAGACGTCGCGAGCTCAGGGCGTGAGCGCTGCGCGGAGGCCGGCATCCAGGAAGAAGCAAGCGGGCACGCCGCTGGTGCAGGGCCAGGAGACACCTTCTGGTGTGGCTTCGGGCTCCGGGCGGATGCGAGGGACTTCGGACGCGGGGCGTCCGAGCCAGCCGCCTCCTCAAGGCCAGGAGGCACTGTCTGGCGTGGCCTCGGACGAGGGGCGCGCGCCCCAGCCGCTGGTGCGAGGCCTGGGGGCGTCCCCCGGTGTGGCCTCGGGCCCGGTGCGGGTGCTGGGGGCTCCCTCGGAGGGCCGCCAGCTCCAGCCGGGCGAGGTGCTGGTGGCCGAGATGACGTCACCGGACTGGGTCCCCACCATGCGGCGCGCGTCCGCCATCGTGACGGACCGGGGCGGCATGACGTGTCACGCCGCCATCGTCAGCCGCGAGCTGCGCAAGCCTTGCGTGGTGGGGACGCGCACCGCCACCCGCGCGCTGCGGAACGGTGAGGCCGTGACGGTGGACGGCTCGACGGGAGAAGTCCGGGAGGGGCAGGAGGCGCCAGCGCCTCGGCGAGCGGAGGCGGCGGCGCACGCGCCCATGGCGGTGTCGGCGCCAGTGCTCGCCACGCGCCTGTACGTGAACCTGGCCCTGCCCGCGCAGGCCCGCGAGGCCGCGGCGCTCCCGGTGGACGGCGTGGGGCTGCTGCGCGCCGAGTTCATGCTCACCGAGGCCCTGGGCGGCGTGCACCCACGCAAGCTGATTGCCGAGGGCCGGAGCGATGAGTTCGTGGAGCGCATGGCGCGCTCCCTGCTCCAGACGACGCGCGCCTTCCATCCGCGCCCCGTGGTCTACCGGACGACGGACTTCCGGACCAACGAGTTCCGCGGCCTGGAGGGCGGCGCCGCCTTCGAGCCCCAGGAATCCAACCCGATGATTGGCTTCCGAGGCGCCTACCGCTACCTGCGCGAGCCCGACGTGTTCAACCTGGAGCTGGAGGTGCTCGCACGCGTGCGCGAGCAGACGCCCAACCTCCAGGTGATGCTGCCCTTCGTGCGCACGCGCTGGGAGCTGGAGGCGTGCCTGGAGCTCATCGCCCGCAGCCCGCTGGGCCGACAGCGAGGCTTGAAGAAGTGGGTGATGGCGGAGGTGCCCTCCATCGTCTACCGCCTTCACGACTACGCGAAGTGTGGGATTGATGGCGTGTCCATCGGCTCGAATGATTTGACGCAGCTCATGCTGGGCGTGGACCGGGACTCGGAGTCGTGCGCCGAGCTGTTCGACGAGGCCGACGCCGCGGTGCTGGCCGCCATTGGCGACATCATCCGTGGCTGTGAGGAAGCGGGCCTGACGTCGTCGCTGTGCGGGCAGGCGCCGTCGAACCGGCCGGACTTCGCGGAGCACCTGGTGCGGGCGGGGATTACGTCCATCTCCGTGGACCCGGCGGCGGTGCTCGCGACGCAGCGGGTGATTGCAGCCGCGGAGCAGCGGCTGTTGCTGGCGGCGTCGAAGCGGACGACGCTCCAGGGTTGCTAGGCCCGGCCGTGGCGCGAGGGGCCTCGCCGGGGCGCCTCCTCGCCCTGGCGGAGGCGGCGCTTGTTCCAGGCGAAGTAGGGCACGAGCGCCAGGGTGCGTAGCACCAGGTAGACGCACATGAAGGGGAGCAGCCTCCGGCCCTGGTCGTTGGCGCTCGCGACGGCGAGCGCGATGGAGGGATTTCCGAAGACGGCGGCGAGCGCGAGCGCGGTCCGGTCCTCGGGCGAGGGGCCGCCCGCCAGATGGCCCATCAGCGCGGAGCCCAGCGTCATCACCAGCATGCCCAGCAGCATCCAGCCCGTCACGTCGTGCAGCCTCGGGCCACTGATGACCAGGAGCGCGAGCACGGCGCAGGCGAACACCGTCTTGAAGAGCCACAGCATGGGCCTCAGCAGGCGCCTGGCCAGGGCCGGACGCCACGCGCGCAAGGTCCATCCCGCGACGAGCGGCACCAGGAAGGGCATCATGACCTTCTCGAGGAGCCGGCGCGTGGGCGGCGCCTTGAACACCTCCGGAAAGAAGTCGCCGAGCAGCCGGAGTGACAGGGGCAGCAGCAGGATGGCGGCCAGTGACAGCGTGAGGGACAGCGCCACCGTGAGGCTCAGGTCTCCGCGCTGCCGGTAGGCCGCGACGGCGACGGTGGGCACGCCAGGGCTGACGGCCATCAGCAGGATGATGCTCGCCGCCAGTGGCGGCAACGGAAGGACGTGCATCAGCACGAAGGCAAGCAGCGGGACACCCAGCAACACGGTGGGAAGCCCCCGCGCGTAGGCGGGCAGGCGCATGGCGTGCCTCACGGCGCTCGCCTCCACCGCGAGGCCGAGGACGAAGCCCATGAGCACGACGAGGTGCTGGACCGCGAACTCGACTGCGTGCCGCAGGCCCAGCGCGGCCGTCACCTCGATGTCCATGCCGGGAGGATGGCCATGCGCGGCCCCCGGGGGCATGACATGCCAAACAGCCACCCGCGCGTTCCTCGAAGTGCCCGCGGAGTCAAGAGGGCGGGTCTCACCCCCGGGAGGGATGGCTGCCAGGGGCTCCTCGCCTTGAAATCACCTTCGCGCCCGGGTGCCTCGCATGACCGGGCAGGGGGCCTTGCCATGGACGCGAATCATCTGCTGGAGCTGGTCAAACGCTATCAGGACAACAAGGCGTTCATCTCCAACGAGGAGACCGCGAAGATCGCGCTGGTCGTCCCGTTCATCCGGAGCCTTGGCTACGACCCGAGCGTCCCGCGTGAGGTCCGCCTGGAGTACACGGCGGACTTCGTCCAGGGCGACGGCAAGAAGCTGCCGGACCGGATGGACTTCGCCATCTTCGACCAGACGGGCACCAAGCCCCTCATCGTCATTGAAACGAAGCCCCTGGGCACCGACCTCAAGGCCCGCGCGCAGCAGCTCGCGCGCTACCTGGCGCAACTGCCGGAGCTGCACTTCGGCATCATCACGGACGGATGCCACTACCTCTTCTTCGGGGACCTGGAGAACCCCAACGTCATGGACCCGGAGCCCTTCTTCACGTTCTCCCTGGAGGACACGAAGGCGGACTGGGCGAAGGTGGCCAAGTTCCTGTCCAAGTTCAGCCGCGAAGCCTTCAACGCGACGACGCTGATTACGGACGCGGAGAACAGCCGCTACCGGCAGGGCATGATTGACAAGCTCGCGGCGGCCTTGAAGGCGCCCGGTGAGCACGAGGCCTTCCTCAAGTGGCTCACGGAGGACATCTACAAGGGCAAGCGGACCACCGCGGTGATGGAGCGGCTCGCGGACGTGGCGAAGGAGGCCATCGAACCGACGCTGCTCCGGGTCATGGGCGATGACTTCCTGAACAAGCTCAAGGAGCGCATCCAGCGCCTCAACGAAGGCGCGGAGCCCGCGGTGGCGCAGGACGGGGCGAACGTGGTGAAGGCGGACTCCGCCAGGCCCTTTGAAGCGGAGGGTCGCGCAGCGCCTGATGAGAAGGGCCGCGCCGCCGTGGAGACCACCGAGGCGGAGCTGGAGTTCTTCGGCGTGGTGCGGGACATCTGCGTCAAGCACGGCGCCGCCGCCGAGGACATCCTCTTCCGGGACACGGCGTCCTACTTCAACGTGTCCTTCAAGCGGCCCACGAAGTGGTTCGCGCGCTTCTTCAGCAATGGCAAGCGCAAGAGCATCATCACCTGGGTGCCGGTGGAGGAGGCCCGCGCCATCGCGGCGGGCTTCGACGTGGAGGCCGCGCCCGCGGGGCTGGGCACCAGCCGCGTCTTCATCGAGTCGGTGCCCCAGGTCTGGGCACTGAAGGCCCTGATGACCCGGAGCCTGGAGCTGTCCAAGACGGTGCGTGACGAAGCACCGTCTCCAGAAGCCGCCGCCCAGGAGGACGGGAAGCCCGGCCTCAAGGTCATCTCCGGCTGATGCGGCCCGGCGGTCCTCACGCCGCCGCGCGGAGCGACGTGAGCCCCACCGCCTTGAGCGCCAGCACGCCCGCCACGGCGAAGGCCTGCCCGCCCAGCAGCGCGACGCCCAGCGTCGTGAGCTCCTGGGCGTGCATCACGATGAGGAGCGCGCTGCCCAGCACCCAGGCGCCGTCCACCAGGACGTGCACCAGGGCCGCGCCCAGGACGGGCTGCTTGAGCCCGACCCACAGGTTGAAGGCCGCCCAGGGCAGCAGGAAGACGCCCACGCCAAACAGGAAGCTGGACGGCAGCGTCCAGCCCGCGAGCTGGGTGAGGGTGGGCGAAAGCAGCATCAGGGCCACGCCCAGCGTCAGCGAGGCGACGGCGTCGAAGCGGTAGACGAAGCGGGGGTTGCGAAGAAGCGAGGTCGTCATCTGGGCTCTCCGGGTGGGTGGGAACGGGAGCACAGTGTTCCTGGCAGGGAATGTTCTCAATTACCTCGAAGGTCATCGTCGCGCGTCGCGGCCTGGGGCACAGTCTGGGCGCGAAAGGGACACGGCGATGATTGGACCCCTGCTCAAGGAATGGAGAACGCTGCGCGGCAAGAGCCAACTGGCCCTGGCGCTGGAGGCGCAGGTGTCGGCGCGCCACCTGTCGTTCCTGGAGTCGGGCCGCTCCGGTGCCAGCCCGGAGCTGGTGCTGCGGTTGGCGGAGGCCCTGGGCCTGGGCTTGAGGGACCGCAACGCCCTGCTGGTGGCGGCGGGGTTCGCGCCGCAGTTCGGGGAGCGTGGGTGGCACAGCGAGGAACTGGCGGAGATTCGCCGGGCCGCGGGCCTGATTCTCTCCTCGCATGAGCCGTATCCCGCCATCGTCGTGGATTCGACCTCGACGGTGCTCGAAGCGAACTCCGGGGCGCTCGCGCTGCTCGGGCAGGGGCGCGAGGTCCTGGGGAAGGTGAACCTCATGGACCTGGTCTTCGTGCCAGGGCCCGTGCGCTCGGCCATTGGCAACTGGGAGGAGATTGCCGGGTATCTGCTTCACCGGCTGCGGGAGGGCACGCGCATGCGGGGCCCCCGCTCCCCCGTGGCGACCGTCCTGGCGCGCGTGCTGGCGCAGCCGGGGGTCGAGGCGCTGACGGCCCTGCGTCCCGCCAACGCGGGCTCCGTGCTGGTGCCGCTGACCTTCACCCGGGAGGGCACGACGACGCGCTGGTACACCACGCTCACCAGCTTCGGTGCCCCGCAGGATGCGCTGGTGGAGGAAATCACCATCGAGCAGTTCCACCCGATGTGATGGGGTATTCCCGGAGGGCCCCTTCGTTGCGCGTGGCGCGGACCGTGTCCACCTGATGCGGAGGTCCCAGACCCGCGGACCCTTCAGGGAGACAGGCATGTTCGGAAACACGCAGGCGTTCAGCGGCTTCTCGGTGCGCGACGTGGCGGCGGCCCGGAAGTTCTACGGCGAGACACTGGGCCTGAAGACGTCCGAGTCGGACGGCATGTTGACGCTGCACCTCGCCGGCGGCCGGGACATCCTCGTCTATCCCAAGGAGAACCACACCCCGGCGACGTTCACGATTCTCAACTTCCCCGTGGACGACATCGACCAGGCGGTGGACGAGCTCACCCGGCGCGGCGTGCGCTTCGAGCGCTACGACGGCTTCGACGCGAACGAGAAGGGCATCGTCCGCGGTGGCATGGGGCCGCCCATCGCCTGGTTCAAGGACCCTTCGGGCAACGTGCTGTCCGTGCTCCAGACGAAGTAGGCGGTGGCCTGAAGTGCGTCCACGCCCACTGGGTGCGGCCGGTCAGGAGAGGATGAAGTCGCGCGGCTTCAGGGGCTCGGGCTGTGGTTCGCCCAGCGCCTCCAGCAGGTTCATCTCCACGGTGCGGGCCATCGCCAGCAGGGCCAGGTCGTTGGGCTCCGTCCCGAAGGGCTCCTCCAACTCGTCGCTCAGCCGGTCGAGCCCGAAGAAGGTGTAGGCAACCATCGCGGCCAGCACGGGCGTGAACCAGCCCAGCGCCTCCGCGAGGCCAAAGGGCAGCAGCAGGCAGAACAGGTAGGCGGTGCGGTGCAGCAGGACCGTGTACGTGAAGGGCAGGGGCGTGAAGCGGATGCGCTCGCAGGCGCCGAGCACATGCAGCAACGCCTGGACGCGCGTGCGCAGCTCGCTCCAGGTGATGTCGGTGAGCTGCTTCTCCCGGAGGAGCGCGGCCAGCTCGCGCTCCTGCTCGCGCAGCAGGGCGTTGGGCCGGTTCGGGCTGGCCAGGACGCGCGCGGCCTCCGGCTCTGGCAGCAGGCGGGTGAGGTCCTCCCGGGCGTCGTACCCGCGCAGGTGCGCGGCCAGCGCGTGGGCGAAGGCGATGTTCCGCTTCACCAGCCGGCGCACCGCCAGCGACACGCCGCCGTCGTCACCCAGCAGCGCGAGGGCCTCATGGGAGAAGGCGCGCAGCTCGACGATGAGCGCGCCCCATTGCTTCCGGGCCTCCCACCAGCGGTCGTAGCTGGCGTTGATCCGGAACCCCAGGAAGATGGAGAGGGTGAGGCCCAGCAGGGACAGCGGCGCCGGTGAGGAAATCTGGAGGTGCAGGTAGCCCTGCCGGTACGCCCAGACGACGAGCGCGGAGAGCGCCGCGATGCCCAGGACGTGGGGCAGGACGCGCGGGAGGATGGTCCCACGCACGGCGAAGAGGAGCCGGAGCGAGCTGAGGTGAGGGCGGACAATCACGAGGGGTGCTTTTCCTGCGCCAGATACCCGCGCGCCGCAAGGGCTCCTCGTGATGCGCCAGCCGGACGATTAGGGAGAGCGGGGCCCGCTGGTAAGCGGGTGCCACTGTCCGCCGTGGCGGTGCCCGATGGTGCGGGCTGACGCCTCCCTGGATGAAGGCGTCCTGAAGGGATTCGCTCCCGGGCAGTCCGGGCATGGTGACCGCTTCCTCGCGCGGAGGCCCCGGCCCTGTCCTGTCGGGCCGAGGCGCAAACCGCTGCGTCGCGGGGCGCCGAACCTCTCACTGGCGGTGGACGCGGGGGCCGTGAGGGCGGCGGGCCCGCCAGCGTCAGGGACGCACTTCGGTTCTGCGGTGGAACCCCACGTCCGTTCTGGGGGTGGTGGTGGTCGTCGTGGCGCCCAGGCTCTTCTTCCAGGGGAAGGTGAGTGCCAGCGCGACGCCCGACAGGCCCACGATGGAGTAGATGAGGCGGCTGAGCGCGCTCATCGCCGTTCGTGTCTCACCGCCGAACAGGGCGTTCACGAGGTTCCAATTGAAGAAGCCAATCAGGCCCCAGTTGATGGCGCCGATGATGGCCAGGACGGCCATCGCCTTGGCGAGCCCTCCTCGGGTTCGGTCTGCTGCCACTCGTTCCATGGCTCGTATCCTTGGCTAGGTGTGTCCCACCCGGGCAGGTGGGTGATGCCTCCCGGATAAGGTGTTGCTCTGGCGCGCCCTGGCTACTCCACCGGCATCGATTGTCCGGCTCGGTGCGTTGATTGCCGTGCCGCCCCCCGGCCGTGCCCTGCGTTGATGGGGTGCCGGCACCCGGCGCGGCGAGCCTGGATGTCGAGGCCACGGACCAGTGGATCCGGAGGAATGTCTCGCCCCGGCGGTGACGCGCGGCGCGGGGCCGCTCAGCGGTGAGGGGGCGCCAGCCGTTCGGGGATGCGCGCGACGAGGAGGTCGATGGCCGCGCGCACCTTCGAGGTCAGGTGCTTGCTCTGGGGCCACACGGCGTAGATTTCATTGTCATAGGGGCGCTGCTTCTCCAGCACCTCGACGAGCGTTCCGCCGCGCAGGTGCTCCGCGATGAGCCAGCGGGGGAGCCACGCCAGCCCGGCCCCCTGCACGGCGGCGTCCATGATGGTCTCCACGTCATCGAAGCGCAGCCGCGCCTGGACGACGACGCGCTGCTCGCCGCCTTGGCCGTCCGGGAAGCGCCAGGGTTTGTTGACGCCGTTGCGGCCATAGACGACGGCGTCGTGCTGTCCCAGGTCCTCGAGCGTCTTCGGGCGGCCGCGGCGCTTCAGGTAGCCGGGCGCGGCGCAGACGGACATCGTCTGCACGCCCAGCCGGCGTGCCGTCAGCCCCGCGTGGTCCGCCAGCGGTGCGACGCGGAGGGCCAGGTCGAAGCCTTCCTCGACCAGGTCGACCATCCGGTCGCTGAAGGCCATCTCCAGCTCCAGCCCGGGATGTTGGAGGACCAGCTCGCGCAGCAGCGGCGCGGCGCAGTGGCGGCCGAACATCATGGGCGCGCTGACGCGCAGCCGGCCCGTGGGGGCGCGCCGGCCGGAGTCCAAGGCCGTCTCCGCGGCCTCCAGCTCCGCCAGTGCGCGCACGCAGCGCTCGTAGAAGGCCTGGCCGTCCTCGGTGAGGCGCTGCCGGCGCGTGGTGCGCTGGAACAGCCGCGTCTCCAGCCGCTCCTCCAGCCGCGCGATGCTCTTCCCCACGGCCGAACGTGAGAGCCCCATGCGCTCCGCCGCGAGCGCGAAGCTTCCCGCCTCCACGGCCTGCACGAAGGCGAAGACGCCCCCCATCCGGTCCATCATGACGCTGCTCCCATTGGTGCCTGCGTGTCGCCAGTGACTCGACAAAGTGTCGCCACTGGCGACGTTGCTTCGTCCGTATAGCTCCCGCGTCACTTTCACGCAGGACACGGAGCGAAACATGGGCGGAACCATGAAGCGTTGGCAGGCGAAGCAGGCGGGACGGGCGCACCTGGAGCTGGCGGAGGTGGCGATTCCCGCTCCGGGCGTCGGCGAGGTGTTGATTCGCGTGTCTGCCGTTTCCCTCAACTACCGCGAGAAGCTGATGCTCGATGGGGGCGGCTCCGCGACGGCGCATCAGCCCTTCACGCCGGCTTCGGACATGGCGGGCGTGGTGGTGGCGACGGGCGCGGGCGTGCATCGCTTCAAGGAGGGGGCGCGCGTCATCGCCAACTTCCAGACGGACTGGGTGGAGGGGCCCGCGCCGCGTGGGGCGGTGCGCAGCCTGGGCGGCAACGCGCCGGGCGTGCTGGCCGAGTACGTCGTCATGCCGGAGCAGTGGCTCGTGGCTGCGCCCACGACGCTGGATGACGTGCGGGCGAGCACGCTGCCGTGCGCCGGCCTCACCGCGTGGACGTCCCTGGTGGAGCTGGGCGGGCTGCGTCCGGGACAGACGGTGGTGACGCAGGGCACGGGAGGCGTGTCTCTGTTCGCCGTGCAGGTCGGCGCCGCCCTGGGCGCGGAGGTCATCGTGCTGTCCGGGGACGAGGACAAGCTGGCCCGCGTGAAGGCCCTGGGCGCCGCGCACGGCATCCATCGTCGCCACACGCCGGAGTGGCACACGGCGGTGCTCGAGCTGACGCGAGGCGCGGGGGCCGACCACATCCTGGAGTTGGTGGGTGGGGACAACCTGGGCCGCTCGGTGAAGGCGCTCGCGTCGGATGGGCGCGTGTCGCTCATCGGCGTGTTCGAGGGCTTCGAGAGCCGCTTCCCGGTGCAGCCCTTGTTCATGTCCTCCGGCGTCATCCAGGGCATCTTCGTCGGACACCGACGCGGGCTGGAGAACCTGGTGCGCGCGGTGGACCGGCTGGCATTGAAGCCCGTGGTCGACACTGTCTATCCGCTCGATGCGTTGCCCACGGCGCTCGAACACCTGGACCGTGGTCCGTTTGGCAAACTGGTCATCACGGCTTGAATGACATGCGTTGGCGGAAGACATAACGCCGGACCCGGGCGGCGCTGTGAGGGTTTGATTCGTCAGCGGCCCTGGAGTCACGCCCGTCGTCGGGCGTACTGTCCCGGGCGGCATGCGCACACTCCATGGAATCAGCTATTCGCCCTGGACGGAGAAGGCCCGCTGGGCGTTGGACCACCACGGCGTCGCCTACCGCTACCGCGAGCACCTGCCGCTCATCGGTGAGCCGCTGCTGCGCTGGCGCACGCCGCGGGGCGTGAAGCCCGCAGTGCCGCTGCTCATCGATGATGGGGAGCCCTTCGCCGGCTCGTTCGTCATCGCGCGGCGCGCGGAGGAGCTGGGGCAGGGGGCGCCGCTCTTCCCCGCGGCGGACCTCCCGGTGATTCAGCGCTGGGAGGAAGAGAGCGACCAGGTGCTCTCCGCGGCGCGCGCCAAGGTGGTGGCGGCGCTGCTGGAGAGCCGCCAGGCGCAGGCGGACAGCCTCCCCGCCTTCCTGCCCGTGGGGCTCCGGTCGCTGCTGGCGCCCTCCGCGAAGCTGGGCGCGCGCTTCGTGGCCCGCAAGCACCAGACGCCCACGGACATCGACGCCTTCCTCCAGGAGAAGGTCGTCCCCGCGCTGGAGCGCCTGCGGGAAGCCCTGGGCGGCCGGCCCTACCTGCTGTCCCGCTTCAGCTACGCGGACGTCACCGCCGCGCTGATGCTCCAGTTCGTGCGGGCGGTGGATGACGGCTACCTGCCGCTGAAGCCGGGCACGCGAGCGGTGTGGAGCGACGCGGCGCTCGCCGCCCGCTTCCCGGACCTGCTGGCGTGGCGGGACGGCCTCTACGCGAAGCACCGCCGCCCCTGAAACGCGAAACGGCGCCAGCCTCCGGAGAGGTGGCGCCGTGGGAGCCGAAGCCCGGAGGCGTTCAGCCCGGCTGGCAGACCTGCCGGAGGATGTCGAGCGACTCCAGCGCCTTGCCCGCGCCAATCACGACGGCGGACAGCGGGTCCTCGGCGAGGAACACCGGGAGGCCCGTCTCCTCGCGCAGCAGCGTGTCCAGGTTCTTCAGCAGCGCGCCGCCACCGGCCAGGACGATGCCGCGGTCGGCGATGTCACCGGCGAGCTCGGGCGGGGTGCGCTCCAGCGTCAGCTTCACGGCCTCGACGATGCCGTTGACGGGCTCCGCCAGCGCGTCACGCACCTCGTCGCTGGACACCGTCAGCGTGCGCGGCACGCCGGCCACCAGGTCGCGACCCTTGATCTCCATGGTCATGACCTCGTCCGTCGGGTACGCGGTGCCAATGCCCATCTTGATGAGCTCCGCCGTGCGCTCGCCGATGAGCAGGTTGTACTTGCGCTTCACGTACTGGATGATGGCCTCGTCCAGCTTGTCGCCGCCGATGCGCACGCTCTTGGCGAACACGATGCCGGCCAGGCTGATGACCGCGACGTCGGACGTGCCACCGCCGATGTCCACTATCATGTTGCCGCTGGGCTCCGTCACCGGGAGGCCCGCGCCAATGGCCGCCGCCATGGGCTGCTCGATGAGGTAGACCTCGCGGGCGCCCGCGTTGGCCGCCGCCTCGCGCACGGCGCGGCGCTCCACCTCGGTGATGCCGGAGGGGATGCCGATGATGATGCGCGGATTCACCAGCGTCTTGCGGTTGTGCGCGCTCTGGATGAAGTAGCGCAGCATCGCGGCCGTGATTTCGAAGTCCGCGATGACGCCGTCCTTCATCGGCCGGATGGCCACGATGTTGCCCGGGGTGCGCCCGAGCATTTCCTTGGCCTCCTTGCCCACCGCGAGGACCTTCTTGCCCCCGCGCGCGTCCTGCTGGACGGCCACCACCGAGGGCTCGTTGGAGACGATGCCCTGGCCGCGGATGTAGATGAGCGTGTTCGCCGTGCCGAGGTCGATGGCGAGGTCACGCGAGAAGAGGGTGTGAAGCCAGTCAAACATACGGGGGCGGGAACTTTCGGGGGGTCGGCGGAATTTCCCCGTCACAGCGGGGCCAGGCGCGGGCCAAGGTACTACGCGACGCAGCACGGAGGAAGAAAAGCCGGTAGTGGCTTTCACATCCGCCTGGGGGGCAGTCGGCCAGCGGACGCAGCCGCCTCCCTGGCTTTCAGGGAACGGGTGTGGGCTCGGACTGCGCGGCTTCGAAGCGCGCGGCCACCAGGCCCGCCTCCAGCGGTTTCTCCTCGGGGAGCGCGGCGGGCGGCAGCGTCCCCTGGGCCTCGGCGTCGCGGTACTCCGGCGTCTGGCGCAGGGCCTCGCTGGTGACGTGGAGCAGCGTGTCACGCACGGGCTCGAACAGCAGGGCGGTAAGGTACCAGGCCGGGGCGTAATCCAGGCGGATGAGGCCGTGCACGCTCCACCTGTGCGGCGCGTAGTCCCACGGGCAGCGGCCGAGCAGGCGCTTGAGCAGCCAGCCCGTGCCGTACTCCGCGCCGAAGATGAACCCCGTGTAGGCCAGCGCCCGCAGCGGCCGGGGCAGGGGCTTGAGCCGGGCGGAGACCTCCTCCAGCGCCAGGGCCGTGCCTCCGTAGATGGGGTGCATCCACAGGTAGGTGCGCGCGGTGGCGTTCCGGTCCTTCTTCAGCGCGGCGCCCGCGCCGGTGAACATCACCTCCAGCACCCAACCCACACACCCATAGACGAGGAATCTTGAAAGCACTTCGGAAAGCTAAGTCCGCCCCGCAAAAGGGACACTCCCGCCCGGAGGGGCCGGTGCGCCCGCCCGCCGCGGGTGTGCCATGGCGGACGAAGTGCCTGTCTCCTGGCGCAGGGGACGGGCCCGGACGACACGGGCCCACACGCCTGGGAGCCGCCCGGAGCGGGCGGACTCCCGGCGGTGCCGAGGTCAGCCCGGGATGCCGGCCGACCAGCGCTGCGTGAGGTACAGCTCGGCGAGCTGGGCCGCGGTGAGGTCCTGCTCCTCGCCCGCGTAGGTGCGCTCGGTGGACAGGCCCACCTCGCCGCCGCCCACGCCCGCGTGGATGCCCACGCCCAGGTCGCCCGTCACCTTGTGCTTGTCCTGGACGGTGGCCTTGATGTCGACCTTGTCCTTGAGCTGCTCCAGCGCCTGGCCCACGTCGCCCCGGGCGATGCTGCCGAAGGCGCCGCTGGTGGCGATGTCGTTGATGTTGCCGCTGATCTCCGCCTTCACCTCGCGGCCGGTGGCGCCGCCCAGGCCCAGCGCGGAGGCGTTGGCCTGCCGCGAGTCGGTCAGCGTCAGCTTGGCCTCGTGGGTGTCACGGACGCTGGCGCCGAGCTCCCGGGCGGTGCCCTTCGGGTCCCGGAGGAAGTCGGCGGGGTTGAAGCCCTCCGGCAGCTCCACGCTCTGCTCCAGCTCCACCCCGAGCGAACCGGAGACGCCCGCGGACGCGTTGGTGGGCAGGGACACGTCCCCGCCGGGGATGCCCACGCCGGCGGACGCGCTGGCGTTGCCGTTGATTTCCAGGCTCTGCTTGAGGGTCAGCTTCTGGGGCTTGCCGTTCTCCAGCTCGATGCGGGCGGTGGTGCTCTGGTTGACCCCGGCGCCGGCCCCGGCGCCCGCGCTGAGGACCTCCGGCAGGCCCTTCATGCCCAGCTCCGCGTTGACGCTGGCCTCGGCGCCCAGCTTGAACTCCACGGCGCTCATGTTCTCCGTCAGGCCGGCCAGGTCCGACATCGGGTCCCCGAGGACCTGATTCACGCCGGCGCCCAGCACGGGATTGCTCGCGGCGGCGCCCGCGGTGGCGGTGGAGGCCGCGATGATGCGGGTGGCGCGCTTGGCCTCCTCGGCGGTGTCGAACTGGAACTCCACCGTGGCCCCCGCGGTGCCGAAGGCCTCGGCGCCCACGTCCGCCGCGCCCTTGGCGCCCAGCTTGGCCGCCACGCCCGCGCCCACCTCGCCGGTGACGGACACCGTGTAGCCGCCGCCCTCCTCCTCGCTGCGGCTGACGCCCAGGGTGCCCTTCACCTTGCCGGCCAGCGTGGCGCCGTTGGCCTCGGCGTAGAGGCTGATGGAGGTGCTCTCACCCGGCTTGAGCTGGTCCACCTGCCGGTTGAGGTTGACCGCGTCGCCAATGGCCCGGGCGGTGTCCACCGGGTCTCTCACCACGTCGGCCGCGCCCTGGAGCGCCCCTCCGATGATGTCGTTGCCAATGCCCTGCAGGGGGTTGAGCGTGGGCGCGTCCTGGATGGCCCGGCCCGCGTGGTCCAGGCCGTCCGCGGCGATGTCGGTGGCCTTGTCGAGCACCGGGCCCGCGCGCTGCGCCGCGTCCTGGAGGACGTTCCCCAGCCCGTTCGCCGTGACGGCCGCCGCGGTGCCGGTGGCGCTCAGCGTGCGCTGGCCCGCCTCGAACACGTCGCCAGCGGCGTTGCGCACGTTGCCGGCCGCGTCCTGCACCCGGTCCTTCGTTCCTTCGACGACGTTCCGGGTGGTGTTGACCACGCCGCCAGCGACCTGGCCGACCTTGTCCTTGGTGTCTTCGACGGCGTTCCGCGTGGTGTTGACCACGCCGCCAGCGACCTGGCCGACCTTGTCCTTGGTGTCCTCGACGGCGTTCCGGGTGGCGTTGGCCACGCCGCCCACCGCGTCAGCGGCCTTGTCCTTGGCGCCCTCGAAGACGTCCCGGGTCCGCTCCTGGGCCACGTTGGAGACCTTCTCCTTGGCCTCCGCCGCCTTGGCCGCCGCCGCCTCCGCGGCCTCCGCGGCCTTGCGTGCCGCCGCCTCCGCCGCGCGCCGGGCCGCCTCCGCCGCCCGCTTCGCCGCGGCCTCAGCGGCCCGCTTCGCCGCGTCCGCCGCTCCACCAATCAGCTTTCCGATTCCCATGGGGGCTTCCTTCTCCAGGTGCTCACGGCCGTGGGTCGTCTCGCGGGGGCGGGACGCGGCGCGTGCGCGCTACGGGGGGGTGGTGCCGGAAGGGGCCCCGAAGGCGGCCTCCTGGCGGCCCTCACCGATGTCTCGTCCTGAAAGCAGGCATGGACGGCGCCTGCCCCTTGGGAAGAGGGGGTACGGTGTGAGGGCTGCGGGGATTCTCGGGAAATAAGCAGAAGAGTTTCGTCGGCGCGGCAGAAAGCAGGCCGCCAGGCCCTGGATGGGCGTTTTCCCGCCGCGGGGGAGCGCTTTACTGGGTGGCACCCGCGTAATACAGGAGATGCGGATGCGCTCCGCCGGCCCGACATCTCCGCTGTCCCGCCCCGGGCGACGCGCGCACGGGCTGCTGCTGGCCATTGCCCTGGGCACGGTGCTTGCTTCCATCCCGTGGATCAACGTCCTGGGGCTGACAGTGGCGGCCGAGCTGCCCGTGACGCTCCGCGCCAGCGAGGGCACCGGCGCGTGGGTGGACCGGGGCGGCGTGGCCTTCGTGGGCAAGCGCACCGGGCAGTGGCGCCGGGGGCGCCTGGCCGGGGTGGGCGTTGACACCTGGGCCGCGGTGATGAGCGCTCCGGCGGCGGCGAAGACGAAGCCGTCGCTGGGCCGGGGGCGCGAGTCCTTCCAGCCGGGCTTCCAGGAGGCGCACCGTCAGGCTCGAGAACGGCGGCGGGCCGTTGCCACCGACGCCGTCCGGCTGCTGCGCTCCGCGGCCCTGGCGGTGCCGGGAGGCGACGCCGGTGACCGGCCGACGCTCGTCACCCAGTCGTTGCGCGGGCCTCCCGCGCGCGGCTGAAGACGGCGCTTCGATTCGGCCCGGCGGGTGACGCGCCTGCTCCCTGCCGTTTCGTTCCGCATGATGCGCGGTCTGGCGCACGCCGCCGGGCTGGTCTGAACCTCTCTCTTCCGCTGGTTTTTTCGAGGTGTCCCGATGCATGGAGCCCACGAGGTCCTCCAAGCCATTGCCGTCGTCCTGTGCGTCGCGGCCGTGACGACGGTCCTCTTCCAGAAGCTGCGCCAGCCCGTGGTGCTGGGCTACATCCTGGCCGGCCTCGTGGTCGGCCCGTACCTGCCGATTCCGCTGGTCGCCAACCCGGAGGTGGTGACGACGCTCTCCGAGCTGGGCGTCATCCTCCTGATGTTCTCGCTGGGGTTGGAGTTCAGCCTCCGCAAGCTGTTCTCCGTGGGGCCCACGGCGGGGGTCACCGCCGTCATCCAGTGCAGCATCATGATATGGCTGGGCTTCGTGGTGGGGCGCGCCTTCGGGTGGACCACCGTGGAGAGCCTCTTCACGGGCGCGCTCATCGCCATCTCCAGCACCACCATCATCGCCAAGGCCTTCGACGAGCAGAACATCCGGGGCCGGCTGCGGGAGCTGGTGGTGGGCGTGCTCATCGTGGAGGACCTCATCGCCGTCCTCCTCATGGCCACGCTGACGGCCGTCTCCTCCGGCACCGGCCTGTCGCTGGGCGAGCTGTCCATCACCACCGGCCGCCTGGTGGCCTTCCTGGTGGGCCTGGTGGTGGTGGGCCTGTTCATCATCCCTCGCGCGGTGCGCTACGTGGTGAAGCTCAACCGGCCGGAGACGACGCTGGTGGCCAGCGTGGGCATCTGCTTCGCGGTGGCGCTGCTGGCGCAGGCCTTCGGGTACTCGGTGGCGCTGGGCGCCTTCCTCGCGGGCTCGTTGGTGGCGGAGTCCGGCGAGGAGAAGGTGGTGGAGCACCTGGTGCAGCCGGTGAAGGACATCTTCGCGGCCATCTTCTTCGTGTCGGTGGGCATGCTCATCAACCCGGAGCTGGTGGCGGAGCACTGGGCGGCCATCCTGGTGCTCACCGTCGTCGTCATCACCGGCAAGATTCTCAGCGTGGCGCTGGGCGCCTTCCTCACCGGCAACAGCACCCGCACCTCCGTGCAGGCGGGCATGAGCCTGGCGCAGATTGGCGAGTTCTCCTTCATCATCGCGGGCCTGGGCCTGTCGCTGAAGGCCACGGGCAACTTCATCTACCCGGTGGCGGTGGCCGTCTCCGCGATTACGACGCTCACCACGCCGCTGCTGATTCGCGTCTCCGGGCCGGTGGCCAGCTACGTGGACCGCAAGCTGCCCAAGCCGCTGCAGACCTTCGTGACCTTGTACGGCACCTGGGTGGAGCGGCTGCGCGACGCGCCCCGGCGGCAGACCTTCGGCGCGGGGGTGCGCCGGCTGGCGAGGCTGCTGCTCCTGGACGCGGTGCTCATCATCGTCCTGGTGATTGGCACCTCGCTGATGGCGGGCCGGCTGGCGTCCATCATCGAGGCGCAGCTCGGCATCGACGACCAGCTTTCGCGCTACATCATCATTGGCGGCGCGATGCTGCTCTCCATCCCGTTCCTGGTGGGCGTGGTGCAGGTGGCGCGCCGGCTGGGCGAGGAGCTGGCGGAGGCGGCGCTGCCCGGGCGCAAGGACGGGCGGGTGGACCTGGCGGCGGCGCCGCGGCGCGTGCTGCTGGTGACGCTGCAGCTCTGCATCATCCTGCTGGTGAGCGTGCCCGTCGTCGCGATTACGCAGCCCTTCCTCCGGGGCGCCATGGGCCCCGTCGTGGTGCTGGCGCTGATTGGCGCGCTGGGCGTGACGTTCTGGCGGGGCGCCACCAACCTGCACGGCCACGTCCGCGCGGGCGCGCAGGTCATCGTGGAGGCGCTGGCGGCGCAGTCCCACTCGCGGGAGCCCGGCGCGGACGAGCAGGCGCTGGACCACGTCTCCAAGGTGCTCCCGGGCCTGGGCGAGCCCGTGCCGGTGCGGCTGGAGGCCTCCAGCCCCGCGGCGGGCAAGACGCTGGCGGAGGTGAACCTGCGCGGCCTCACGGGGGCCACGGTGCTGGCCATCCGGCGGGGCGACGCGAGCGTGTCCGTGCCGTCCGCGCAGGAGGTGCTGCGGCCCGGTGACGTGCTGGCGCTGACGGGCACGCACGACGCGGTGGAGGCGGCCAAGAGCCTGCTGACGGGCGCGCCGCTGCCGGTGGCGGCGCCCGAGCCGACGGGCGCCCAGGTGTGACGGGCCCGGGGGCCTAGCGCTTCACGCTGTACTTGGCGATGGCGTAGAGGGCGCGTACGCCATCCTTCCAGCCAATCTTCTTGCCCTCTTCGTAGGTGCGCCCGTGGTAGCTGATGGGCACCTCGAAGACGCGCCAGCGGCCGCGGGCCACCTTGGCGGTGATCTCCGGCTCGAAGCCGAAGCGGTCCTCCTCCACCTGCACGGAGCGCAGCACCTCGGCGCGGAAGGCCTTGTAGCAGGTCTCCATGTCGGTGAGGTTCAACCCGCTGGTCATGTTGGACAGCGTGGTGAGCACGTTGTTCAGCACGGTGTGCCAGTAATAGAGGACGCGCCGGGGCGTGCCGGTGAAGCGGCTGCCGAAGACGACGTCCGCGTCCCCGTCGATGATGGGCTGGATGACGTTGGGGATGTCGCGCGGGTCGTATTCCAGGTCCGCGTCCTGGACGATGATGATGTCGCCGGTGGCCTCGGTGAAGCCGCGCCGCAGCGCCGCGCCCTTGCCCTGGTTCTTCTCCTGGAAGAGGACGCGCACCTCGTTGCGGTTGCGCGGCGTGCCGCCCAGCAGCGACACCCCCTGCTCCTGGAGCTGGCGCAGGAACTCGCGGCTGCCGTCCTTCGAGCAGTCGTCGATGAGGACGAGCTCCTTCGGGAAGTCGACGGCGACGCAGCGGCGCAGCAGTTCGGCGAGGGTGGGAATCTCGTTGTAGACGGGGATGACGAGTGAGACGAGCATGGCGTTTTGCGGCTGTACCGCATTTTGCGTCATGGGGCGACCTTCTGACACGGAAGGTGTGCGTGGGGTGCGGCGCCGCGTTCAGCGGCGCGCCGCGGCCCGGAGCGCGTCCATGAGGGCGTCCAGGTCCGCGTCGGTGGTGAGCGGGTTGATGAGGGTGACGCGCAGGTGGACGCCTCGGGGCAGCTTCGTCTGGACCAGGTAGAAGTCCCCGCGCGTGACGAGCCGCTCGCGCAGCTTCGTCTGGAGGGCGTCCCATTCTTCCATGGGCACGTGCGCGGGCGTGTGGCGGAAGCAGAGGATGTTGCATTCCGGAGGCACGGCGACCTCGAAGTCGCCCGCGTCTGCGAGGCGCTGGGCGAAGCGGCGCGTCTGCTCGTAGGCCTCCGTCACCGTGTCGGAGAAGAGGCGGGTGCCCAGCACGGCGAGGCAGGCGTACACCTTGAGGGCCATCATCTCCTTGGTGCACTCCAGGGTGCGCAGGCCCACGTCGCTCCAGGGGCGCTCGGCGTCGCCGTGGAAGAGGTAGCTGGCCTCCTGGGAGAAGGACTCGAAGGAGCGGGCGCCGTCGCGGAAGAGGACGGCCGTCACCAGCGCGGGCATCAGCAGGCCCTTGTGGGCGTCCCACACCACGGAGTCCGCCCGGTCGATGCCGCGCACGAGGTGCCGGTGGGCGGGGCTGAGGACGGCGGAGGCGCCGTGCGCGCCGTCGACGTGGAGCCAGAGGCCGTGGCGTTCGCAGAAGTCGGCCACGGGCTCCAGCGGGTCGAAGGCGCCGGTGGCGGTGGCGCCGGCGCTGGCCACCACGGCGATGGGCTTGCGCCCGGCGCGCGTGGCGCTGTTGAGCGCGGCGTCGAGCGCCTCGGGGCGCAGGCGGAAGTGGTCGTCCACCGGGACGGGCGTCACGCCGCCTTCGCCCAGGCCCATGATGCGGGTGGCGCGGCCCAGGCTGTAGTGCGCCGTCTGGGCGGCGAGCACGGTGAGAGGCGGGCCGGCGTGGGCGCCGCCGTTCCAGGCGTCGAAGCCGGCCTTGGCCTGCCGCGCGGCGAGCAGGGCGGTGAGGTTGCCCGCCGAGCCTCCGGAGGTGAGGACGCCGTCCGTGGTCTCGGGCAGGCCGAGCCGCGCGGCCATCCAGCGCAGGACGTTGCGCTCCATGGCGGTGGAGACGGGGCCCATCTCGTACACGGCCATGCCGTTGTTGAGCAGGGAGGAGACCAGGTCGCACAGCGCGGCCAGCGGCACGGGCGCCGTCACCTGGTGGCCCATGTAGCGCGGGTGGTGCAGGTGGTTGGAGCCGGAGAGGACGCGGGCGATGAGGTCCGCGAAGTCACCCGTGGGCGCTTCGGGGAAGGCCGCGGCGAAGCGGTCCACATTCACGGCGGGGGCGGCCCAGGGGAGCACGGGGCCTTCGGCGCGGGTGGTGCGCGCGAGGTAGTCGGAGAGCGTGTCCATCAGTCGGTGGGACTCCCGGCGGAAGGCGTCAGCGTCGTAGGCGGCGGCGATTCGCGCTCGGAAGTCCGTCATGGCATGGGGACCGTAGCCGCGTCGGTGAGAGGGCGGAATAACCCCTTCGTCCGTTACCGGATGTGCGGAGAAGCCTTGATAAAAGGGGGCGGGTGAGCAGGCGGGGTGGCGTGTGGTGTTGGCGCGCACTATGTCTGGTTCATGGGGCGCGCATTCTGTGTGCCCTGCTCACGTGAGGAGGATGGCCATGGCCGACCCGAAGGTGACGATTACCTACTGTACCGCTTGAGGCTACAGGCCTCGGGCCGCCCGTGCGGCGGCCGCGTTGAAGGATGAGCTGGATGTCGAGGCGGTGTTGTTGCCAGGCCCTTCGGGCAGCTACGAGGTCGCCGTGGATGGCAAGGTCGTCATCCGGAAGGCATCACTCGCATTTCCCACGGACCACGAGGTGGTGGACGCGGTGGCGAAGGTGCTGGGGCGGTAGCGGGCAGATTGCCGCTGTCGTTTCGTGCGATGCTGGGCGCGAGTGAGGGGCGGTCCGACCTTGCGACGCGCCCGCGTCGCGCGGATGAGGTTCGACCTATGCGGGCAAGAGGCTTCGATGTCTGCACGGCGCTGTGCCACGAGAATCCTTGGCGTTGCTGCTCTTCTGATGGTCACGACCTTGGTGGCGGCGGAAAAGTCTGTCTTTGCGCGACTGCACCCTGCGATGACTCGCGAAGAGGTTGGGAGGCTCGGGAACAAGGTCTCCCTGGGGAACTACGAGGCCCATCTCATATCCTCGTTCACGGATAAAGGTGAGCTCCATCGCGTCGACGCGACTGCCACGTTCCGGGAGGGGAGTTGTTCGGAGGCGCTGGGGAGCGTCCGTCGGTACCTGGAGCGGGACTTCGGCGCGCCACGGAGTCTGAAGCCGCACATCCCACTGTACGGGGGGATGCATCGGCGCTGCCATGACTGGCGGCTCGGTGCCGCGTGGCTACAGCTCTGCTGCGCTCAGTATGAAATCAAGGAAGGCCGTCCTCCATTGATTTATGTGTCGGTCACTTATGGCGTCAGAGGGAGGGATGCGCCCGTTGGGCCCGACGTCGAGGGGTGGGACCCGCTCCTCAATATTCCCGTAAAGGGTATCTACTGACATGCCATTCGATGAGGACGTGAACGGCGCCACTCACGTGATGTAGCCAACCTTGCCCTTCACCTGACGGGGGCGACTGAAAGGGAGTGGCCGTGCGCCTCCTTGCCTGCGTCGCGGTTCTGCTCGTCCTCTCGGCGTGCGCGACGTCTGCGCCGAGCCCAGGGGAGCGCATGTCTCGGAGCCCGAGGGTCGCCAACCTTCAGCGCGCGGCAACGTTGCCGTGGACAGACGAGGGACGGTGCGCCGTCCGCGAGGCTGCCCATCCCTGGTCCGTGGTGGCGGAGCGGTGCTTTCATGCCCTCGACCATGACCGAATCCGGTTCAGCGACCCGACGGGAAGGTGCGCGGTTGCCTCGGCGGGCGCGTCGGCCCTGGGAATCGGCTTGTGCGTCTTGGCTGCCCCCGAAATCGCTATTGGCGCAGTCATCGTTGTGGGCGTGGTGGTGGTGGGAGTCGTCATCAAGGACGCGCTGGATGCGTCCGAGTTGAGCGGGGAGACTCCGGAGGAAGTATCGCCCTCGCTCCAGGCGGAGCCCGCCCCGCAGGTCCCCTCCGCGAATCGAAAGCTCAAGCCCGAGCCAGCAGGTCAGGACTGGTTTCCTCCAGGGCCGCCCGAGTCCCTGGACCGAGAGCGCAACCGCAGGTGCGAGGCCATCCCGGTGAAGCATCGAGGTGGAGATGTCGCGCATGACGCATGTGCCGATAGGGTTCCGCCCAACCGCTATCCTGGTATGGACGTGCTGGTTGACGGCAAGCGCTTCGACGCGTTGCAAGTTGGCGCTCGCGTGCTGTGGGAGATCAAGACGGATCAGTTCGATACGTACTCGCTCTTTCTGCGGGACCAGGTGGCACGCGACCACGTCGAAGAAATGAGGGAAGAACGCGGGATTGCCGCAGCCTGTGGATATGGCTTTGTTTTTGGGGTGAGCAGCGCCGCGCACAAAAAGGCCTTGCTCGAATTGGCTCCCGGCCTTGAGTCCATTATCGTCGTGACAGGGTGTAAACGTTGATGATGCAAGCTCGCCTCCATGTCGCAGTCTACGCGCCCGCACTCGTGGGCGATGATGGCCGCACGCTCGTCGTCGTCCACGGGGTTGAGCGGGCTCTTCCAGGTCTGCGCCTGGAGTGGGAAGTCGACAAGAGAGGGCGCCTCATCAAGTTGCCGCAGCGCGACGCCTGGCTCACTGAGGCGGCAGCACGCGGAGTGTTTCCGCTGCTATGCAACGGTGACGAGCGCTATCCCGTGACGATTACCGGCTTGAAAACACCCGCGAGCCAGGCACCTGGAGGCCAGCCGCTGCTTGATGTGCATGCGGACTTGCCGCTCGACGCGAAGGTCATCGCGGCAGCATCAAGTGTGCTGGAGGGCGTTGCCGAAGGCGCGAGCGCGTTCTGGGGACACGTGTCGCCGGAGGGTTACGGCTCGGAAGTCGCTCAGCAGATCCGCCGCTCACCTCGTGGCCCGGAGCGGTCACCGCGCGGACTCCCCATGCTCGAGCCCCCAGAAAACATCAGCTCACCGGAGATTCCTCATTGGCTGGGATGGCTGAACTACTGGTCGGTCGCTGCCGCACAAGCCATTGGATTTCCGGACCCGGCCCGCGATGTGGACCTGCTCTCGCGCTCACGGCGTACCGCGACGGGGGGGTGGGTGGTTCAGCTCACCGATGCGCCGCTCGATTACGACAACCCCGCCCACCTGGACGCGCTTGGGCGCGTCTACGAGCGCTTCCCGGCGATTGGAGCGCGCTCGGTGCCTTGACCTCGCCATCAACGACGTGGGCGCCACCTCCGCGGTGAAACCAACCGAGACGGTCTCTCCCTGGCAAGGGCGCCGAGGAAGGGGTTGTCATAGGACGCCACCGCCGGGCCGCTGAGGGACGAGGGATAAGACAAGCGGCTCACGATTGTCAGCTCGCCGACCAGGAGGTTGCTGAAAGTCTCAGGAAGCCAGGAAAATTCGAGGGTGACGCGGAGCAGGCGGCCGAGCGGGAATCCGTCCCTGGAAGACCGCTCCCGGACGAGCCAGGGCGCACCCAGCTTGCGGGGTCAGGAGGTGTCACCCATGGCGTGGCCGACAGTCGCGTCGCCCTTCGAGCGGCGCTCCCTCACCAGCGGTCTGCGGGTCCGGGACGAAAGCGGGGCGATGCTGGGCTACGTGGCCCTCATCGGTCAGGAGCACCTCTACGCGCGCCGCTGGCCCTTCAGCCGGGAGTGGACGGAGTTCCCGCTGTCCCGCGTGCGCCACGTCTCCAGGGATACGGTGCTCCTGGAAGGCCAGGCGCCGGGCCGGGTGGTGGCGGCCGACAAGGGGGCACACGCGGAGATTCCCACCCAGACCCGGCCGCTGGCCGAGCTCGACGGCAGGGCGGAAGGGGCTGACGACTCGGAGGTGGTGAACGAGGCGGCTCCTCCCGCCTGAGCCCCTCAACCAGGTGCGGCGCGGCGCGTGGATTTGTGCTTCAAGGAGGCGCCATGGCCCCCATCGAAGAGTTGTCCCAGAGGGTGTCCGCCGCGTTCGCGGACCGGACGTTGTTGAAGGACGCGGCCCACGTGGCCGCCGTGCGCGAGACGCTGGCGCGGCTGGACGCGGGCGAGCTCCGCGTGGCGGAGAAGGGCGCGGACGGCTGGAAGGTCAACGCCTGGGTGAAGGAGGCCATCCTCCTGTTCTTCGCGGTGTCGGAGATGCAGGTGATGGAGGTGGGCCCCTTCGAGTTCTACGACAAGGTGCCGCTGAAGAAGGGCCTGGACGCCGCGGGTGTGCGCGTGGTGCCGCCGGGCACGGTGCGCTACGGCGCCTTCGTGGAGAAGGGCGCGGTGGTGATGCCGGGCTATGTGAACATCGGCGCGCGCGTGGGCGCGGGCACCATGGTGGACACGTGGGCCACGGTGGGGAGCTGCGCGCAGGTGGGCAAGCACGTCCACCTGTCCGGCGGCGTGGGGCTGGGCGGCGTGCTGGAGCCGCCCTCCGCTTCGCCCGTCATCATCGAGGACGGCGCCTTCCTGGGCAGCCGCTCCATCGTCGTGGAAGGAGTCGTGGTGGAGGAGGAGGCGGTGCTGGGCGCCAACGTGGTGCTCACCGCGTCCACGCAAATCATCGACGTCACCGGGCCGGAGGAGCGCGTCTACAAGGGCCGCGTCCCCGCTCGCAGCGTGGTGATTCCCGGCATGCGTGAGAAGCAGTTCCCGGCCGGCAAGTACATGGTGCCATGCGCGCTCATCATCGGTCAGCGGACGAAGTCCACCGACCAGAAGACCAGCCTCAACGCCGCGCTGCGCGACTTCGCGGTGGCGGTGTAGCGGCTGAAATCCAGCAGCCCGCGCGCGCCGTAGAGGCCATGTGACGGGACGGGACGGAACGTGACGATGGCGCACCATCTGGACGACATCCTGCCCGAGTGGGCCCTGGGGATGCTGGAGGCCCCGGCCCAGGCGTCCGTCGAACAGCACCTCGCGGCGTGCGCGAGGTGCCGGGCGATGGCGGACCGGCTGGTGTCCACCCATGCGGCGCTGGCGTCCTTGGTGGTCCCACCCCCCGCCGTGCTGGCGCGGCTGATGGACCAGATGGAGGGCCCCGGCCGGCTCGCCCGCTTCGCGGACCGGGTGGCGGCCTTCTTCGACCTGCCGCGCGAGCGGGCGCTGGCGCTGCTGGAGGCGGTGAGCGACCCGTCCGCGTGGATGCCCGGGCCGGTGGAGGGCTCGGAGTTGATGCCGGTGGAGCCGGGCCCCGCGCGGGAAGGGACGATGGCCGCCATCCTCCGGCTCCAGCCCGGCGTGCGCTACCCCCGGCACACCCACCATGGCCGCGAATGGAACCTGGTGCTGGAGGGCGGCTTCCGCGAGGACGACGGACACGAGGTCTGGCCCGGCGAGGCGCTGGAGAAGACGGACGGCAGCGCGCATGGCTTCACGGCGCTGCCTGAAGGCCCGGCGTGTCTGTGTGCCTCCATCCTGGAGGGCGCCACGAGCTTCGAGGAAGCGTTCGCGGACGGCTGAGCCCCGGCGTTATGGTGGAAGGCGTATGGCTTCCATCGACCTCGCCACGCGGCTGGCTCGCACCACGCTCGAGCTGTGCCGCATCTCCAGCCCCATCACCCAGGAGGGGCCCATCGCCGACCACGTCGAGCGCTGGGCGCTCCATCACTTCAAGCCGGAGGAGGTGTTCCGGGTCGGGCACACGTTGCTGCTCGGACGGCTGGAGGACCCGCGCCCCACGGTGGCCCTCATCGGGCACCTGGACACGGTGCCCGCGCACCCCAGCGACGCGGGCCGCGAGGCGCGCATCGAGGGCGAGCGCGTCTTCGGGCTGGGCGCCTCGGACATGAAGGGCGGGCTGGCGGTGATGATGGCGCTCGCGGAGGACCTGCGCCGGGACACCCTGCCGGTGAACCTGGCCTTCCTCTTCTACGAGCGCGAGGAGGGTGCCTACGCGGAGAGCGGCCTCATCCCGCTGTTCGACAAGCGGCCCGATTTGGCGAAGGTGAAGTTCGGCATCGCCATGGAGCCCACGGACAGCGTGGTGCAGGTGGGCTGCGTCGGCTCCATGCAGGTGACGGTGCGGTTCACCGGGCGCAGCGCGCACTCGGCGCGGCCGTGGCAGGGGGAGAACGCCATCCACAAGGCGGGCCCGCTCCTCGCGGAGTTGCTCGGGCGCCAGCGCGTGGAGGTCAACGTCGCCGGCTTCCCCTTCTACGAGGTCATCAACGCCACGCTCGCCAAGGGCGGCCGCGCGCGCAACGTCATCCCCGAGGCCTTCGAGCTCAACCTCAACTACCGCTTCGCGCCGGGCAAGAGCATCGCGCAGGCCAAGGCGGACGTGCACGCGCTCGTCGCCGGGCGCGCCGAGGTGGAGTTCACCGACGCGTCGCCCAGCGGGCCCGTGGTGGCGGGCAACCCGCTGTTCCAGAAGCTGATGGCCCTCACCGGCCTGCCCGCGGCCTCCAAGCAGGCGTGGACGGACGTGGCCCGCTTCGGCGAGTGGGGCGTGGACGCCATCAACTTCGGGCCCGGTGAGACGGCCCAGGCGCATCAGGCGAACGAGAGCGCGCCCATCCCGCCGCTCGCGGACGCGTACGAGAAGCTCGCCGCGTTCCTCAAGGGCGCGGGCTGACGAGGACACAGCGCGGAACCTGCCCTGCAGGGCAGGAGGCCCGCGCGCGGTCTACCTCATTCGTCCGCTGTCGTTCATCTGCGTGCCTTCGCCGCACACGTCCTGGCGTGCATGGGCGTACCCTGCTCATGCATCGCCTGCAGTCTTCCCCAACCGGAGCCGACTGAATGACGAACGAGTCCGTCAATCCGCAGCAGACCGACGATGTCTCCCTGACCCCGGCGGAGGCGGGCCTGCCGCCCACGCCGCGGCGCCGCGCCGCCACCAAGCGCAAGAGCGCTTCCCGCGCGGCCGGCACGCGCAAGTCCGCGCGCAAGGCCACCACCAAGCGCGGAACCACGCGCGCCAAGACGCCGGCGCGTGGCAAGACGGCCACCCGCAAGTCCACCACGCGCAAGTCCGCCACCCGGGCCACCGGCCGTGGCGCGCGCAAGGCCACCACGCGGAAGACGGGGACGGCGGGACGGACTGCCCGCAAGCCGGGCACGCGCGGCACCGCGACGAAGCGGAGCACCACCACGCGCGGTGGCGCCCGGAAGTCGTCCACCCGGCGCACCACGACGCGCCGCTGAGCTCCGACGGCATGCACCAAGGGGCCATGGGGGCTGTGCTCCCATGGCCCTTGGCATTTTCAGGGCTCAGCGCTTCATGCGCAGCAGGAAGACATCGCCGCGCGAGGTGCTCTGGCGCCCGGTGCCGAAGTCGGTCTCCCGGTCCGAGTGGCCGAAGAGGAAGAAGTCTCCGTCGGGCAGCACGCCCATGGAGGGAAGGCCATCCAGGCCATACAGCTCGCCCCGCGGCTGGGGCGGGGCCGACAGGTACATCGTCGTGAGGAGCCACGTCCCGGCCGCGTCGTAGCGCAGGGCCACCGGCTGCGCCGAGCCCATGCCGTCCTGGCCCGCCACCCCGTCCTCGATGCGGTTGTAGGTGAAGCCCCCCGCCACCACCTCACCGGAAGGCGCCAGCGCCAGCGCGTCCACCTGGACCCCGTCTCCCAGGCCCTTGGCCCACGTCTCCTGGCCGTCCGCCCTGGCGGAGACGAGGAAGGGCGTCTCCCGGAACGCGTGCCCCGGCACCTGCACGTCGCCCCAGCCCACGGTGCCCAGGAAGGGGCCCGTGGCCACCACCGTGCCCTCGCCATCCATCCCCACGTCGCGCACGGTGCCCTGCGCCCGGCCCATCGCCTTGGTCCAGGTCAGCGCGCCCTGTTGATAGAGCGCGATGAAGGGACTGCCGCCCTCGGCGGCGCCCACCTGCTGGCCACCGAAGCGCGCCGAGTCCTCGTAACGGCCGCCCACCGCCATGCGGCCGGCACCGTCCACCGCCAGCGAGGTGAGCTCCACCTGGCCACCACCGCCCACCGGCAGGGCGGACTCGGCCAGCCCGTCGCGCGTGTACGTCACCACCACCGCGCCGGAGCCGCTGACGCCGTTGCCGAAGTCCGTGCCGCCTGGCGCGTTGAAGGCGACCAGCGTCCGCCCCTGGGCATCCACCGCCACGTCGGCCACCGTGAGCCCGGCGCCGGAGGGTGTGTTCGTCCACAGGACGTTGCCGTCCGCGTCCATCCGGACCACGAAGGTGCCGTCCCCCAGCTTGTGGGTGAGGAAGTCCACGATGCCCTGCGCGGTCCCCGCCAGGACGGTGCCGCCCGCCGGGTCCGCGGCGATGCGCCCCCGGACGAACGCGCGCAGCTCTGGCGGCGCCTCCGCGGCCCGCACGTCGAAGGCCTTCTGCCAGCGCGTCTCCCCCGTGGGCGCGCGCCGCGTCAGCACCAGCTTCGCCCGGTTGTCCGTGGGCTGGAGGCTGTCCAGGTCGTCGAGGTCGTGAAGCGACAACGTGAGGATGTCGCCACTGGCATCCACCGCCGCGCCCAGCGCCAGGTCGTCCTGGGGCGTGCCCTCGCGTTGCAGCCACACCGTCCCGCCCGGTCCCACGGGCGGTGGGGGGGGGCGCGGTGGCGGCGGTGGCACGCCGGGCGGCTGTCCTCCCGGTGGTGTCTCCGGGTTCGTCGGCGCCTCCCCAGGAGGCGCGCCACAGTCCTCCGTACAGACCTCCTCGTCGGGGAGCCCGCTGGAGCCTCCACCCCCACAGCCCAATCCCAGCCCCGCCCCACCCAGCACCGCCGCGCTCACGACGGTCCGGACCCATCTCCACCCAAGGTGCATGAAGTCCCCCCGCTCCGCCCAGGGGAGGGTCGGCATGCGTGACTGTGTCAGCAACACCCACCGGGGCGTCTGCCTGCCTGGCCGCCCGGATGCGCGCGGCGGCCGCGCTGACGGTGGGAACTGTCCCCCCGTGGGTGGCACCGCCGGTTCCCCGTCAGGGGCCTGGAGTGCCGTGGCCGTGGCGCCGGGTGCCCTCGCGGCTCAGCGCCAGAAGCCCACGGAGAGGCCCACGTTGGTGTAGCGGCGCGCCAGGTCGAAGGAGGCCGTCACGGCCCAGTCCTCCCAGTAGCGGAAGACGAACACCTCGAAGCCGCCGGTGACGTGGGGCCGGGCGGGGCGGTTGTCGAAGGGGGACGGCTCCGCGTACGCGCCGGCCCGCAGCCGAATCATGCCCGGCACCGTGTCATGCTCCACGCCGATGCGCGGCGCGAAGGCGGTGCCCTTGCCCACCCGGGCCTCGTCCGCCGTGGACGCGAAGACGCGCGCGGGCACCGCGTTGTCCACGCTGGAGATGAGGTCCACCTGGGCGCTGATGAGCCACCGCCCGGCGGGCGCCTCCAGGGGCTCCTGCTCTGGCACCGGCAGCGCGTCACCCTCCACCAGGAGCTGCCGCCGCGCCGCGGGGGACAGCCGGTTGTAGCGCTCCGCGCCCTCGCCGAAGCGCCAGCTCGCGCCCACCGACAGCACGGCGGGCGACACCACCGCGCCGAAGAGCGTGCGCCCCGCCAGCTCCGGGACCTGGTCCTCCTCGCGCCGCCAGTGGCCCACCACCTCGGGCCGCACCGACACGCCCATGCGCCACGGGCGCCCATGGGGCCGGTACAGGATGTCCACCGCCACGCCGGTGTCGCCGTAGCGCAGGTCCGTGCCGCCAGAATCCATGCGGAAGGAGGCCTGCGCCGCGTAGATGCCCAGCGCCAGGATGAAGTCGTCCTGGCCGAAGGACATGGCCCCCGCCAGCACGGACTGGGTGAGTGACACGCGGATGCGCTCGCTCGGCCCCGCGCACGCGGCCGTGGCGCAGTAGGACACCACGCTGTTGCGCATCGCGAAGCCGATGCCGAAGCGCTTGTACTGGAGCAGCAGGCCGCCCAGGAGCTGCCGGCTGTCGTGGGACTCGTCGGGCTTGCCGTCGTTGTCCACGTCCCGCTTGCGCGAGCCGGTGAAGGGCAAATCCAGCCAGGACAGGGTGACGCCCAAATCCCAGTCCTTCTCCAGGGCCGGCCCCCGGTGCGCCAGCGAGGCCAGGTTGCTGGGCAGCCCCGCGGCGCCCTCGGCGATGCCCACGTACGCGCCGCCCATGGCGACCATGCGCGCGGAGCCCAGCAGCGCGCCGGGGTTGAGGTACAGCCGCTCCGGACGCGGCTCCAGCGGCGGAGGCGTCTCCTGCGCCCGCGCCGCGGAGGCTGTGCACAGCATCAGCGCGCACCCGAGCGCCTTCCACCCCCCGCCACCGCGTCCCTCCGGACGCGCCACCCACCCGGAAGCACTCACCGCGCGCGCGTGGCCTCCGTGAAGAGCCGGTCCGCCTCGGCGGCCAGCGCGGTGTCCCGGTCGGTGAGGCCCCCGGCGTCATGCGTGACGAGCGCCAGCGTCACCTTGCGCCAGCGGATGTCGATGTCCGGGTGGTGGTCCGCCTTCTCCGCCGCCTGGGCCACCTGCTCCACGAAGGCGATGCCCGCCAGGAAGGTGGGGGCTTCATAGGTGCGGCGAATCATCCCGTCCTCGTGCTTCCACTCGGGGTGCTGCGAGAGGAAGGACTGGAGCGCCTCGGGTGCGAGCAGCGTGGGTCTGGAAGCCATGGCCGCCTTTCTACCCGCTCCCGGGCCCGAGGGAAGACACCCGCCGTCCATCGTCAAGGGGTGGACGGGTGCGAATACACTGTCACGCCATAAAGCGTGTTCCAGTGTTCCAGCCACATGTATCGCCCCCCGACGCGGGGCGGTTGGCGGTCGCTGGGGGCGGGCTGAATCACCGGGACGACGGTGCCTGTGTCCGCGCGCCACTGGGGCGCCGCGTAGCGGTTCTCGGCGCGGTGGGTCGAGAAGACCAGCGGGAGTCCGGGGCCTTGACGGATGCGGAGCGTCTGCGACTGGAAGGGGGCGTCCACCGGCAGGACGCCTTCCAGGACCAGGCGCCCGCTGGCCGCCGAGTACCGGAGCAGCTCGCTGTGCCCGGCGTCCCGCGTGACGTGCGTCCACAGCACGCCCTCCTCGAGCCCCGCGAGCACGCCCGGGACGCGGTGGCACGGCTCGTCCGGGACGGCCTCCGGCGCGCCCGCGGCGTTCACCTGGAAGGGGCAGGCTTCGGCCACCAGGCCCTCTTCGGGGGGCGGGAGCGCGGTGAGGCGCGCCACCAGCACCCGCGAGCCCGCGCGCACCAGCAGGGAGGAGACCTGGTCCTCGAAGGTGGCGTACTCCGTGTCCGCGACGGCGACGGAGCCCATGGCGCGCAGCCCCTCGGCCTCCGAGTAGGCATAGCGGTGCAGGTGGCCTTCATCCAGCAGCAGCAGCTCGTCCGGGGTGGCGAGCCGCGAGTGGGGCGGCGCGTTGGCGGGCGCGCCCGTGGCGGGGAAGGGCGCGGAGGCGGAGAGGCGCAGCGGGCCGTCGCCCTCGTCGACATGGCGGCGGACCTGCACGCTGTCCGTCACCCACACCACGTCTCCGGCCACGACGGTGGGCGCGAAGTAGTCACCCAGGGGTTGCGGCTCCGCGTCCGGTCCGCGCAGCGCCTGGCTGCCGCACAGCCACGTCCCCGACGCGGTCCGGTCCACGGAGAGGCACTCCACCACGGTGGAGAACTCCGCCAGGGGGGCCTTGGCGCGCTGGTCCTCCATCACGTGGAGGACGGACTGCCGGACGCTGCCCACCGGCGCGAAGGAGACGACGAGGTGGTAGCGCCCCGTCTGCTCCGGGGTGAAGCGCACGATGGCGGACCCGCCCCTCGCCGTCAGCTCCGCGGTGGCGGGGACCACGCGGTTCAGCGGGTCCTTCACCTCCACGGTGACGGATTGCGCCCGGTCCTCCTGCGCGGTGGCGCAGCTGCTGAAGACACCGTCGATGGTGAGCTCCAGCGGCTGGCCCACGGCGAACATCGCGCCCTCGAAGAGGGGCGGTGGCGGGGGCTCCGTGCAGGGGCCCCTCGGGGGACACCCCACGCCCGTGCCCAGCGCCAGCAGCGCCGCCAGCAGCCGGAGGGCCTGGGGCGCCCGCCTCACGCGCGCTCCACGGCCCGCTTCCACTTGGCCAGGTGCCGCTCGCGGGCGTCCGCCTTCATCTTCGGCTTGAACGTCTTGTCCGCCTTCCACGCGCGGCGGATGGCGTCCGGGCTGTCCCAGATGCCCGCGCCCAGGCCGCCCAGGAAGGCCGCGCCCAGGCTCGTGGTCTCCAGGTTGCGCGGGCGCACCAGCGGCACGCCCAGCACGTCCGCCTGGAACTGCATCAGGAGGTTGTTGGCCGCCGCGCCGCCGTCCGCCTTGAAGACGGGGATGTCCCGCCCGCTGTCGCGGCGCATGGCCTCCGCCAGGTCGTGAATCTGCAGCGCGATGCCCTCCAGCACCGCGCGCGCCATGTGGGCCACGGTGGTGGAGCGGTCGATGCCGGCGAAGAGGCCGCGCGCCTCCGGGCGCCAGTGCGGCGCGCCCAGGCCGGCCAGCGCGGGCACGAAGACGACGTCCCCGGAGTCCTTCACGCTGGCGGCCAGCGCCTCGATGTCCGGCGCGCGCTTGATGACCTTGAGGCCATCCCGCATCCACTGCACCGCCGCGCCGGCGATGAAGCTGCTGCCCTCCAGCGCGTATGTGGTGGTGCCGGTGCCGCCCAGCCGCCACGCCACGGTGGTGAGCAGGCCCGCCGACGAGCGCACCGGCTCCGTGCCGGTGTTCATCAGCAGGAAGGCGCCGGTGCCGTAGGTGCACTTGGACTCGCCGGGCTCGAAGCAGGCCTGGCCGAAGAGGGCGGACTGCTGGTCCCCCGCCATGCCCGCCACGGGGATGCCGTCCGGCAGGCTGCGCATGCCGCGCGTGGTGCCGTACACCTCCGCGGAGCCGCGAATCTGCGGCAGGCACGCGGCCGGCACGGACAGCAGGGCGCGCATCTCGTCGCTCCACTGGAGCGTCGTCAGGTCCATCAGCAGGGTGCGGCTGGCGTTGGACACGTCGGTGACGTGCGCCGCGCCGCCGGTGAGCTTGTAGACGAGCCAGGTGTCGATGGTGCCGAAGCACACGTCGCCCTTCTCCGCCTTGGCGCGCGCGCCCTTCAGGTGGTCGAACATCCACGTGAGCTTGGTGCCGGAGAAGTACGGGTCCACGACCAGGCCCGTCACCTCGCGCACGCGCGGCTCCACGCCCTGCTCCTTGAGCCGGCGGCACTGGTCGGCGGTGCGGCGGTCCTGCCAGACGATGGCGTGGGACAGCGGCTGGCCGCTGCCGCGCATCCACAGGCCCGTCGTCTCGCGCTGGTTGGTGATGCCGATGGCGGCGATGTCACCCCCGCGCAGGCCGGCGTTCTTCAGCGCCCGGGCGATACACCATTCGCTGCTGGCCCAGATTTCCTCCAGGTCATGCTCCACCCAGGAGGGCTTGGGAAAGTACTGGGTGAACTCCTTGTAGGAGCGGCCCACCACCCGCAGCTTCGTGTCGAGGATGGAGACGTGCGTTCCAGTGGTGCCCTGGTCCAGGGCCAGGACGTACTTCGCCTTCGGCATGGGGTGTGCCCTCCCTATGGTGGATGCCAACGGGGAGGGACCCTACTCCAGGGGAGGGGCCGGGCAGGCGTGCTTCCTGCCCGGCGCCGCCGCTAGTAGCCGTGTTGGCGCCGGTTGCCGAGCACCTTGCGGAGGCCGAACGCGGCCAGCCCGCCCAGGGCCATGCGGCCCAGCGAGCCGCCCAACAGGCCGCCAGACGACCGGCCCCGGCCGTAGCCGCCGAGGCCCCGGCGGCCGGACCCATACCGGCCGCGGCCACGGCTCCATCCACCGAAGCCCGAGCTGCGACGATTCCCCAAGATGTTGTCCAGTAGCGACATGGTGGCTCCTCTGACCGTCAATGCGTTGAATGCCCCCGGCAGGGCGGGGACGCCCCGCGGGAGCGGAGTGACCTCAAGTTGACGCTTCCTGTCGCCCGGGGCAGCCCTGGCCGGAGGAAGTGCCTCCCGCGCCCCTGGCTGGCACGGGAGGCAGCCAGGCGGTCCGCCTACTTGCCGCTGTAGACGCCGATGGCGCCGGGCCGGACGATGGCGCCCGCCGCGTCCCGCTGGGCGCTGAAGGCCACCAGCACCTTGCGGCCGTCCCCGCCGCCCACCGCCTGGATGTCCCAGACGGGCAGGGCCGCCCGCCCACCGAGCGCCGGGTTGTGGACGACGAACTCCCCCTCGCGGTGCATGCGCCGCAGGCCCTTGCCCCAGCGGTGGCCAATCCAGAGGCTGCCGTCGCGCGGGTCCCGCTCCAGCGAGGTGATGTTGCGGTCGCCTTCGCCCTCCAGCAGGTAGCCCGTCACCATGCCCGCGTCGTTCAGCTTCGCCAGGCCCCACGCGAAGCTGGACACCCAGAGGGTGCCGTCCGGCATCAGCACCAGCTCGCTCACCAGGTCGTCCTTGCGCTGCGCGTGGGTGGGGAACTGCGGTTCGGCCACGGCGTCCGGCCACAGGTCGATGCGGTTGGCGACGTGCTTCTTCTCCTCGCTCTGCTTGCGCGCCGCCTCGAAGTTCCACGGGGCGCCGGTGCCTTCGTGGCCCACGGCGTTGGTCATGATCTTGAACCGCGTGGTCCGGATGTGCGTGCCCAGCCAGACGTCGCCGTCGGGCCGCACCGCCACGCCCCAGACGTCTCCGGCGAGCCGGCTGTCCTCGCTGGTGGTGCTGTCGCCCATGGCGATGGCCGGGTGGACGTGCTCCATGACGCCGAACTTGCAGCGCTGGCGCTTCTCGCCGCCCGCGTAGACCCATTCGTTGGCGGCGACGACCTCCGGGTTGGAGCACGCCTCGCCGCCCTGGTAGTCGGGCTCGCCCCACGCCAGGCCGTGGTTGGACGCGAACCACAGGCTGTCGCGCGCCTTGTCCCAGATGATGCGGTTCACCGTGCAGAGCTTCTCCCGGTGGCCATAGCCGGGCACCGAGTGCGCGGGCGAGTGGATGTCGTAGTGCACCACGCGCAGCGTCCCGTCCGCCTGGAGCTCCACCCGGTCCGCGTCACCGCTCTTGAAGATGGCGGGGTCCTCGAACACGCCCGGGGCCTTGTAGAACTCGCTCTCGCAGTTGGCCCGGCCCTCGTAGCCGACGAACACCGTGCCCGCCGGGCCGCCCGTCACCGAGAGGACCTTCAGGTAGCGGGCCTCGGGCGCCGGGTCCTTGCCCTTCCACGGGGCCCAGGGCTTCAGCCCGTCCGCCATCGTGTAGCAGCGCAGGCGGGTGGCGTCCGGACGCAGCAGGCACAGGCCGTCCTCGCCGCCCGCGACCCAGAGGTTGCCGCCCTCGTCCTGGGTGACGCCCAGCACCTCGCGGGGGCCGCCTTCGTCCGGACCCCAGAAGCGCCAGCTCGCGCTGTCCGGAGGAATGGGCGTGCCGTCGCCCACGGGGCCGCCGTCGGGCAGGCCCGCGTCGGGCGGCGGTGGCGGGTCCACTGGCGTCCCCGAGTCCGGGACCTCCCCGCCCACCGGCGGTGGGTCCCCGGGCTGCTCGGGCGGTGGTGGCTCGTCTTCGTCGCCAATCCCATCGTCCGTGGATGGCGGCGCCTGGAGCTGGTCTCCGCCGTGACAGCTCATCAACAACGCCAGGCCGAGCAGGCCCACCCACCACTTGCCCCGTTCAAGTCTTCTCATACCTGCGTCCGCCTCCGGCGTCTGTCCTTGAACGCGTCACTTCGCGTCCATGACTCCAGAGGCAAGCAGGGTGCCAGGGGGTGCGTGGCGGGCCGTGCGCCGCGGGTGGGTGGCCGGGGCGGCCGAGTGGGCTCCGCGCTGCCCTCGGGGAGAAGCCGGACGCCTCACCCTCGGGAGCGGGCCCCGTGTCCGCTGTCCGCGGAGGCCAGGGCGCGCGGCCTGCGCAGATGCGGGAGCGCGTCCGGGTCCACGTGGTGCGCCACGCAGCCGGGACGGAGCCGCTCGAGCTTCCGCGCCTCCTGGAGCCCCAGGCCGGGGTTGCCGTCGAACCACACCTCCCGGAGGTTCTTGAAGGCGGCCAGGATTTCAACGCCCGCCGCGCTCACGCGCGTCTGCACCAGCCGGAGCTTGGGCACGGCGCCGATGTCCGTCTGCTCCCGCAGCGTGTGCAGCATGGCCGTGTCCACGGCGCCGCCGAGCATCTGGAAGTCCTCGGTGGGCGTCAGCGCGCTGAGCATCTCCATGTCCAGGAGGCTCGCGTCCCGCAGCACCAGCTCGCGCAGGTGGCCGTCGTCCCGGGTGTTGAGGCCGTACACCAGCTCGCCCTTCGAGCCCCGGCGCTGGATGCGCCCGTCCGGGAACCACGACGTGTATTCACCGCCGTCCACGCGCATCTTGGGCTGTCCGGAGATGTACCAGCGCCGCTCGGCCACCTCGGTGGCGAAGCCGCCCGCGTATTCGATTTCGGAGGTGCAGTAGCCGCTGCGGGTGAAGGCATAGGCGACGCCCGTGAAGGGCCGGCCCTGGAAGAGGCGGGGACCGTAGTCCTCGGGCAGCTCCAGCAGCGCGCTGTTCACGCGCAGCCCCCCTTCGGACAGCGGGAGCCAGTCGCTGGAGGGGCCGGTGATGACGCCCTCCGAGACGGCCATCAGCCCATCCAGGGTACCGTCGTGCCTCAGGGAGTACGCTAGGCCCGAGAAGAGCGCCTTGCCGTGTCGCAGCCTGCCGTCCACGCCCCGAATCAGAAAGCCTGCTCGTAGCCTTTGCACGGTCCGCTTCCTTTCCCACCGGGCACGCGCCGGTGATGACCCCAGCTTGCTTCGTGCCACTGCGGAGGACGTTTGGGCAATCCAGGCGGGCTGCAAAGCGTTTGCCCTGGCCATCCGGTGAGCCCTGCTGTCTGGAGTTGGCGAACGTGGTGCCCCCGGGTTCGAGATTCGGGGTGTCACGCGGGCGCCCGTGGCTACCGGGGGTGCTGCGTGGTTTCCACATCCGGTGTCCCGCGTGTCCGGGACTCCCGGCGCCGGGGCCCCGGCGTGTCCGCGTAGCCCGTCAGCTCCACGTAGCCACGCCCCGAGACGGGCTGGCCCGCGCGCGTCCCCTCCAGGCCCACCGTGCCTTCCCAGTAGCGCACGGTGACGGGGAGCTCCTGGTCCGCCACGCGCGGCGTCACCGTGAGGTCCAGACCCAGCGCGTCCACCTGCATGCGCCAACGTGAGGGGTACTCCCCGCCGCTGCGCGGGCTCTTCCAGGTGTCCAGCACCGTGAGTCGCATGGCGTCGCGGCCGACGTGCACCGGCTCGCCCGCGCCTTCCGGTGGCACCCACAGGCCGGAGCTGAACGCGTCCGGCGCGCCGTCCCGGTGGCGGAGCTGGTAGTACATCAGCTCGCTGCCGTCGGAGAGCTGGAGCGAGAACCAGTCCCAGCCCACCTGGTCCGGGCCGAGCGCGCTGGTGCTCCACTCGCGGTCCATCCAGCTCTGGCCCCGCACCGTGTACGTGCGCCCGTCCACCTTCACCGTGCCGCGCGAGGGCATGCGCGTCATGGAGTAGTAGTAGGACGCGTTGCCGCGCTCCGCGCTCTTCTGACTCAAGCCCCGCTCGCCATGGAGCACCGGCGGCTTGCCCGGCGCCAGCAGCAGCTCCAGCGCCACCGTGTCCGACCGCGCGCGCAGCCGCATGGGCCAGGTGGACGCGCCCACGCTGGCCGTCTCCCAGTCCTCCAGCCACACCTTGAAGGGCCGCGCCGTGGCGCCCGCCAGGCCCAGCGCCACGCGGCTGAAGCGCTCCGAGGCGTGGAAGGTGCCACCGGCCACGTCCGTCACCGTGAAGTGGCCCATGTACACCTGCCGCGCGCCCCAGGCGGAGTCACGCGGCGCGCCCTCCGTTTCGGGGGCCAGCGCGTTGCGGAACAGGGTGAACTGGTAGCCGAAGGCGCGCCCGTCCTCCGCTTCCAGATTTCCCGTCCAGTACCACCACTCCGTGCGGTACTCCGGATGCGGGCCGTGGTCCTCGGGGAAGTTGAAGTCGCGAGGCGCCACCGCGCGCGCGTAGCCCTCCGTGCCGCCGCTCATGGCGCTGGCCACCGTCAGCGTGCCGCCCTGGCGCGGCGCGGGCAGGGGCTGCTCGCGCGTGAGGGCCACCACCGCGGCCGCAAGGCCCACCAGCACCACCGCCGTTCCCACGAGGAGTCCCCGGCCGTTGCTCATGTGTCACTCCTCCCGCAGCGCCAGCGCGGGGTTGGCGCGCGCCATCTTCCACGCGGGGTAGAGGCCCGCCAGCGCCGAGGCCACCAGCGCCAGCACCACGGCCTGCACCAGCGTCGCCGGCGTCAGCGCGAGCTGCAGCGTCCACCCGAAGGAGCGCTGGTTGATGACGTGCACCAGCACGTAGGCCAGCCCCACGCCCAGCGGCACGGAGAACAGCCCCGCCAGCAGCCCCAGGAGCCCCGTCTGGAGCGACACCAGGCCCCACAGCTGCTCCGGCGTCAGCCCGGTGGCGCGCAGCACGGCGAACTCCCGCGCCCGCTCCAGTTGCAGCGCCATCAGCGCGCTCAGCACGCCCACGAAGGCCACGCCGATGGCGAGCAGCCGCAGCACCTGCGTAATCGTGAAGGTGCGGTCGAAGACCTCCAGCGACGCCTGCCGCAGCGAGCGGTTGGCGCGCACCAGCAGCGCCTGGCGGTCTCCGGCGCGCTCGCGCACCGAGGCCACCAGCGCGTCCACGTCCTGGCCGGGCGCCGCGTACAGCGCCACGCCGCTGACGCCCCGGTCGTCGAACCAGCGCTCGTAGGTGGCGCGCGGCATCAGCAGCGTGCCCACGTCGGAGCCGTAGTCGAAGTACACGCCCACCACGCGCAAGTCTCGCGGGCCCTGGTCCGTGGCCAGCCGCACGGTGTCGCCCACGTCCACGCCGCGGTGGAAGCTGAAGGGCTCCGAGACGAGAATCGTGTCCGGGGACGACTCCAGCTCGCGCCACGCCGTGGCGGCGTCGCCCTGCTTGAAGGTGTAGGGCCGCACTGGCGTGCGCGAGAAGTCAACGGCCATCAGGTCCGTGGGCACGCCGTCCACGCGCACGCTCGCCACGCGCAGGGTGCTGCTGCCGGCGACGCCCGGCGTGCTCCGCAGCGTCTCCGCCAGCCCGGGCAGCAGCGTGGCGCCTCCGCGCCGCGCCACCAGCGAGGGCGGGGAGATGAACACGTCCGCCTGGAGCGAGGTGTCCAGCCACGACACCACCGTGCCGCGGAAGCTGGACACCATGAGGCCCACGCCCACCGTGGTGGCCACCGCCACCATCAGCGCCGCCAGCGCCACGGCCGTGCGGCTGAGGCTGGTGTGCACGCCGCGCGCGGCCATGCGTCCCAGCAGGCCGAAGGCCAGGCCCAAGGGCCGCGCCGCCAGCGCGGCCACCGTCTGCGTGGCCCAGGGCACCAGCAGCGCCGCGCCCAGCAGCACCGAGAAGAGGCCGCCATACGCGGGCAGCAGCGCCTGGGTGGGCCAGCGCAGCAGCGCGGCGCCGGCGGCCAGCACCCCGAGCCCCAGCACGGCGAGCCGAGGGGCCCGCCCGCGCGACACGTCCTCCAACGTGGACCTGCGCATCGTCGTCACCGGCGGCGAGCGCGCCGCCTCCCACGCGGGCACCAGCGCGGCCAGCAGCGTGGCGCCCAGCCCCAACGCCAGGCCCTTGAACAGGGTGAAGGGCTCCAGCGCCAGCCGCCGCACGCTCACCACGAAGTACAAGTCATTGAGCGTCTGGGTGACGAGCTCCACCAGCCCGCGCGCCAGCAGCACGCCCAACAGCAGGCCCGCCACGGTCCCCACCGCGCCCAGCACGGCCGCCTCACCCAGCACCAGGGCGAACAGCTCGCGGCGGGTGATGCCCACCGCGCGCAGGCGGCCCAGCAGCCCGCGCCGCTGCACCACGGAGAACGTCATGGTGTTGTAGATGAGGAACATCCCCACCACGAGCGCCAGCAGCGACAGCGCGGTGAGGTTGGTGCGGAAGGCCCGCGTCATCTGCTCCACCGTGCCCGCCCGCGCGGCGGCGCGCACCAGCTCCAGCCCTGGCGGCAGCGTGGCCGCCAGCGCCTGCTCCTGTTCAGCGCCGCCCGTCAGCCGCAGGTCCACGCGCGACAGCCGGCCGGTGTGCCCCAGCAGCTCCTGCGCGCTGGACACGTCCATGAGCACCAGCGCCTCCAGGGCCCGCGCGGTGTCCTCGTCTCCGGGCTCCAGCAGGCCCACCACGCGCAGCGACTTCTCCAGGCCCTCCAGGCGCACGGGCAGCGCGTCGCCGGTGGACAGGCCCAGGGCGCGCGCGGCGCGGGCGCTCAGCATCACCGCGCCCGGCTCGGTGAGCAGCGCGCTCACGTTGCCCACCGCTTCGCCTCGGGCGTAGTCGCGGAACGGCGCTTCCGCGAAGGGGTCCACGCCCAGCACGGTGAGGGTGCGCTTGTCGCCCACCGCCGCCTGGACGTAGCCCTCCACCACGGGCGCGGCCACGGGGGCGCCGGGGCGCACGCGCAGCGCCTGGTACACCGACTCCGGCACGCCCGTGGCGCCGCCCACGAGCTGGTGCGTGGCGCGCCCGGCCACCGCGTCCGTGGAGCGCTCGAAGGCGCGCAGGGCGCTGCCGCTGGCCAGGTCGATGGACACCACCACCGCCACGCCCAGCGCGATGCCCAGCAGCGACAGGGCCGTCAGCCACGGGTGGCGGCCCAGGTGACGCAGGCTGGAGCGGACCAGCAGCCCCTTCACAGCGCCTCCTTCAGGGCCACGGCGTGGGCGGGCGTGTGCTCCACCTCCACCAGCCGGCCGTCCTCCATCTTCAGGACGCGGTGGGCGCGGGCCACCAGGCCGGGCTCGTGGGTGACGACGAGCGCGCAGGTGTTGCCCTTGCGCGTCAGCGCCTCCAGCAAATCCAGCACCTGCCGCCCCGTGCCCTCGTCGAGGTTGCCGGTGGGCTCGTCCGCCAGCAGCAGCGGCGGCTCATGGGCCAGCGCGCGGGCCACCGCCACGCGCTGCTGCTCGCCGCCGGACAGCCGGTCCGGGAAGCTGCGGGCCCGGGCGCCCAGGCCCACCTGCTCCAGCAGCGCCCGCGCGCGGGCGCTGGCCTCCGCGCCGCCGTGGCCGTTGAGCTCCAGCGGCAGCCGCACGTTCTCCTCCACCGTCAGCGTGGGGAGCAGGTTGAAGGCCTGAAAGATGAAGCCGATGCGCTCGCGCCGCAGCAGCGTGCGCTCGCGCTCGTCGAGCCGTCCCAGGTCGCGGCCGTCCACGCGGACCTCGCCCTGGCTGGCCAGGTCGATGCCGCTGATGAGGTTGAGCAGCGTGGACTTGCCCGATCCGCTGCGCCCCAGCAGCACCACGAACTCGCCCCGGCGCAGGGAGAGCCGCACGCCGGAGAGCACCTCGCGCGTGGTGTCGCCTTCGGCGTAGGCCTTCGTGACGTCGCGCAGTTCGACCAGGGGCGGGGAGTCGGGCGGGGACATGGGGGCTTCTCCATACACGGATGCCCTGTCCGTCGCTCGCCTTCAGCGCATGCCCGCACCCCACTCAGGCGCCGGCGGCGGGGGACGCGGCCTCCCACCACGAGGCGCTCCGCTGCTGCGCCAGGAAGTCGCCCACCTCCGCCGCCAGCAGCGGCCCCGCCGTGTCCCGGGGGATGACGTGGAAGCCCTGCCGCAGCGACAGGACGCGCACCGACGGGGCCGCGCCGAGGCGGCGTGCGAGCCACCGCCCGCCCTCCGGGTCCACCACGTGGTCCTGCTCCGCCACCGCCACCAGGGTGGGGCAGCGCACGCGCGCCGCGTCCCGGATGGCCAGCGCCTGGAGCGCGCACAAGTCCCGCAGCCGCGCCACGGGGAAGGCGGGCAGCACCGGCGCCTGGGCCAGCGCCTCCGGGTCCGAGATGTCCGTGCCCGTCTTCGCCACCCACGGGTGGGTCCACTCCAGCACGGGCGTGCGCGCGAGCTGCCGGACCAGGAACATGCGCGGCCCGCGGAAGCGCACCGCCGGCGCCACCAGCGTCAGCGCGCGCACCGCCTCCGGGTGCCGCGCGGCCAGCTCGAGCGCCAGCAGCGCGCCCATGGACAGGCCCGCCACGAACACGCTCCGGTGCCCCCGCAGCGCGTGCAGGGCCTGCTCCGCCGCGGTCAGCCAGTCACGCCAGGTGACCTCCAGCAGGGCCTGGGGGGTGGTGCCATGTCCGGGCAGGCGCGGCGCCACCACGCGCAGGCCCCGGGCCGCCAGGGACTCGCCCAGGGGACGCACGTCCCAGGGGCTCCCCGTGAAGCCGTGCAGGAGCAGGCACGCGTCCTCGCCCCGGCCCAGCTCGAAGGGCGCCGTCTTCAGCGGGTCCATGGGGGCGGCTTCCGAGGTCGGGCTCACGCCGTGACACTGGCCACGCGTGGGCGCAGGCGCTATGCCCCCTGCCTCATGGCGGACACTTCGAAGCCCCCGGACATGCAGTTGCAGATTCAGATGGACGATGACGTGGCCAATGGTCAGTACGTCAACATGGCCCTGGTGAACCACTCCGACACCGAGTTCACCCTGGACTTCATCTATGTCCAGCCCCAGCAGCCCAAGGCCCGGGTGCGCTCGCGCATCATCACCAACCCCAAGCACATGAAGCGCCTGGTGGCGGCCATGCAGGACAACATCCAGCGCTACGAGGCGAAGTTCGGCCCCATCGCGATTCCCGAGGAAGACGGCGGCATGCACTGAGGGCGGCGGCCCCGCTGTGAAAAACCCACACGTCGGGTGTTTCTCCGGGTGCTTCGCTGGCCTTCGAGCCCCGTGGCGCGCAGACTTGGCGCCATGGTGCTGAGACTCCTGGTTCCCTTGCTCGTATCGCTCTCTGCGTCCTCCGCCGCGGCCCAGTGCCTGGGGGATGGCGTGCAGCTCTTTCCCACACCGGGCGCCATCATCCCCACCAACTCCCGCTTCCTGCTGGAGGGCGTTGGGACGGCGCGCCCCCAGGTCGCCGCGCTGGTGGGGAAGAAGCTGCGCCTGGTGTCGGACAGCCACATCGTCGAGGTGGCGGTGAAGCGCGGCTGGGAGAGCAGCCTGGGCCGCGTCACCGTCATCCTCAAGCCCGCGGGCGCCATGGAGGCGGACAAGCGCTACACGCTGCGCCTGGACGAGTCGCTGCCCAACGTGGCGCTCCTCAACGGCCGGGGCACCATGCTGCCCGAGTGGCTCACCGGCAAGGGGCAGGACAAGCAGGCCCCGCGCTGGCTCAAGCGCCCCGCCGTCTCCGAGGGCTTCATGCGCCGCAGCGCGCAGGGCACCGCCCGCTTCGTGCGCCTCAACCTGTCGCTGAAGGAGGCCAGCCCGGCGTACCTGGTGGTGAAGCTGGAGCCGCGCCGCCCCGGGCCCAGCGTGCAGCAGTACGTGGTGCCGGTGAGCAACAACACGGCCTTCATCGGCCATGAGGCGTGCAGCGGCACCTTCGCCATGGAGGACGGCCGCAGCTACCGCGCCCGCATCCAGGCCTTCGACGTCGCGGGGCAGATGGCGCCGGCCGTCCCGCCCGTGGACTTCGAGGCGCCGGACGAATACTCGATGCAGCAGTAGCGCGCGGGAGTTCTCCCCGGGGCCGGGAAGTTGGTGTAGGCCAGAGGCGGGCGCCCCTTCGCGCCCAGCCCCCGGGAGCGCGCATGAAGACGGTGGACGTGGAGAGCCTCAAGGAGCGGATGACGGTCTTCATCCAGTCGCTGCAGGACGACATCTGCGGCGGCCTGGAGCGGCTGGACGGTTCGGCGCGCTTCCGTGAGGACTCCTGGACCCGTCCGGGCGGCGGCGGTGGGCGCAGCCGGGTGCTGGAGGACGGCGCCGTGCTGGAGAAGGCCGGCGTCAACACGTCCGTGGTGTACGGCGAGCTGGAGGAGCAGTTCGCGCAGAAGCTCCAGGGCGAGGGCCGCCACTTCTGGGCGGGGGGCCTGTCCCTGGTGCTGCACCCGCGCAACCCGCACGTGCCCACCGTGCACGCCAACTACCGCTTCATCCACCAGGGCGGGAAGGCGTGGTTCGGCGGCGGCGCGGACCTGACGCCGTACTACCTCTACGAAGAGGACGCGGCGCACTTCCACCGCGTGCACCGGGCCGCCTGCGACGCGCACGACGCGGACTACTACCCGCGCTTCAAGGCCGCGTGTGACAAGTACTTCTACCTGCGCCACCGCGAGGAGACGCGCGGGGTGGGCGGCATCTTCTTCGAGAACATGGGCGGGGACCTGGAGAAGGAGTTCGCCTTCGTCCGGGACTGCGGCCGGGCCTTCCTGGACGCGTACCTGCCCATCGCCGAGCGCCGCAAGGCCACGCCGGTGACGGACGCGCAGCGCTTCTGGCAGGAGGTGCGGCGCGGGCGCTACGTGGAGTTCAACCTCGTCTATGACAGGGGCACCGTCTTCGGCCTGGAGACGCGCGGGCGCACCGAGTCCATCCTCATGTCGCTGCCGCCGCAGGTCCGCTGGCGCTATGACCATCACCCGGAGCCCGGCACGCCGGAGGCCCGGCTGGTGGAGGTGCTGCGCCAGCCGCGAGACTGGGCGAGGGGAGGTTGAGATGGCGGATGATGGTGAGGACTGGAGCGCGCCGAGCCGGAGGCGGTCCCATCCCCTCCTGGTCGTCGTCGTGCTCGCGGTGACCACGGGCCACCTGCTGGTGACGCAGTGTTCGGAGCGGCGCCCCGCCACCCGGGCGGCGCCCCCCAGCGACTCCGAGGCCCGCGTCAACGTGCTCGCGCTGTGTGACGCCGTCCAGGCCCACCGCGATGCGCACGGCGTCTACGTCACCGCCGGCCCCACGCCGAAGGGGATTCCGCGCGGCGGCAGGGCCGTGGCCTTCCCCAAGGACGAGGCCTTCCACCGCATCGGCTTCGAACCGGACGGGAAGGTGAACTTCCAGTACCAGGTGGTGGTGCAGGAGAGCCCCGTGGGCGAGCCGGAGGTGTCCTGCCTCGCGCGCGGTGACTTCGACGGCGACGGGCTGAACTCCCTCTACCGCGTGCGGCTGGACGCGAACGGCATGACGACGCCCATTGAAGTCCAGAACGAGGGCGAATAGCCCCACCCTCGCAACCCGGCCTGGCTTGTGGCCGACAATCCAGGGGCCGGGCGGCCTCTCCTCGACATGTGCGGTGACGGCGCGAGGCGGTGGCGCGGGTTAGGCTCGGACGCAGCAGCTCGGGACCCCAAAGCCAGCGCGAGGCATTGCCCATGCCCTCCTTCCGCATCCCCGCCGTGATTGACCGCGCCCTCCGCTCGCTGGAGGGAGGCGGCGGCGCCAGGCGCCCCGAGGGCCCGGACACGCCGGGGCCCCGGAACCCGGAGTGGGGGCGCCCCGCGGTCCAGCCCCGGCCGAACGACAACTTCCGGCCCCAGCTTCCGCCGCCCCTGCACCCACCCGTGGGGGGCCAGGAGCGGCCTCCGGTGAAGCCGGTGGCGGAGCTGGTGCCGCCCGGCCTGGAGGACACCCCGGGTCAGGAGGCGCTGGGGCAGCGCTTCGCGTCGGACGCGGCGCTGCTGGCCTCGCACCTGGCGCCGCCGCGGGTGTCTGGCTCGGAGCGGGCCACGCGGCTGTGGGCGTTCTACACGGCCTACGCCGCCGCCGCCGCGCGGCACCCGCCGGAGCCCGAGGCGCGCGAGGCCTTCCGCGAGGCCCTGGAGGGACAGGGCTTCGCCGGGCTGCGGGACACGCACACCGGCGAGGACGGCGTGACGCGGGGGCTGTGGGTGATGGAGGCCCGCACCCCCGCCGAAGCCCGCACGCGCGCCGCGGAGGTGCGGCTGGAGCCGCCCCCGGAGGTGCGCCACTCCGAGGAGGCCGCCGCCCGGAGCGCCGAGCCGTCGCTCGCCCAGGCGGTGGGGGTTCATACGGCCGCGACGCTGAGCGGTGTCCCCGTGCCCACCTCAAGGCCGCGCGACGAGGCCCCTCCGGCGGAGGACGAATCGCGGGACCAGGACGGGCGGCGCGAGCGGGGGACGGAGCGCCGGCTGGGGGCGCGGATGCTGTGGAACGTGCTGCACCGGTTCCGCTCGGGCCCGGAGGACGGGGCGGTGGCCCAGGCGCAGTGGGACCGGCTGACCCTGGGCGCACTGCTGGCCCTGCTGGGAATCGCGCTGGGGGTGGCGGCGCTCGTCAGCCTCTAGGCCGCTCCTCCCGGCGGCGGCGCGTCCGGCGGTGCGAAACTCCTTGGATTGCACCCGCTTGTGCTAGGTTGCCGCACCTACTTGGCAACCGACGACCTCACTCTCGTCAAGCGCGTCCGGAGCGGCGACCAGCGCGCTTTCAAACTCCTCGTCGAGCGTTACCAGCGCAAGGTGTACGCCGTTGCCCTGGGCATGCTGAAGGACAAGGAGGAAGCGATGGACGTCTCCCAGGAGGCGTTCGTCAAGGTCTACAAGTACCTGGACCACTTCAAGGGCGACTCGTCCTTCTACACCTGGCTCTACCGCATCACCGTCAACATCTGCATCGACGTCATCCGCAAGCGTGGCGGGGGCGGCGAGGCCGTGGAGTTCGACGAGAGCCAGGCCGTGGACCTGTCCGAGGCCCGCATCGGCGCCCTGGGCAGCCGGCTGGGCACCAACCCCCAGAAGAGCGCCCTGCGCCGCGAGCTGGCGGAGAAGATCCAGGAGGCCCTGGCCACGGTGCCGGAGAAGCACCGCGCCATCCTCCTGCTGCGGGAAATCGAGGGCATGTCCTACGACGACCTGGCTCGCACCCTGGACATTCCCAAGGGCACGGTGATGAGCCGGCTGTTCCATGCCCGGGCCAAGGTCCAGAAAATCCTCAGTGAATACCTGGAGTTGGACGAAGCGAAGAGCGGCGTGGGCAGTGAGTGAGCGGCCCTCGAATATCTGAGGGAACGGCCCGTCCCAATTTTCGCAGCCCATTCCAGCGAGCAGGTGGAGCCCATGGCCGGAAATCCCGCGTGTGAGCGTTTCGTACCGCTGTTGTCCCCGTACGTCGACGGAGAGCTGAGCTCCGGCGAGCGCGTCAACGTGGAGCGTCACCTGTCTGCCTGCCGGGACTGCACCGGGCGGGCGGCGGACCTGCGCGCCGAGTCCGGCCTGCTGCGGGTGGGCCTGGACATGGCCCTGGACGACGTGGACTTCAAGGACTTCACCCAGCGCGTCATGGCGCGGGTGACGCCGGACAAGCCGCCCCTCATGGAGCGGCTGAAGCTGGCAGTGTCCGAAATGTTCCTCTACCAGCGCACCGCGATGATTTCGTCGCTGGCCACCGCGGCCGTGCTGGTACTGGTGGGGGTGCCCCTCCTGACGGGTGACAAGGCGCCGGAGGGGTACGCCGCCGAGCGCATGACGGTGAAGTCCATCCAGCCCTACCGCAACGCCGAGGTGGCGCCGGTGGTGATGGAGACGGACAATGGGGGCACCATCATCTGGCTGGTGGACGAGGACTCGGACGTCCTGGCCCCCGGCGCGGAGAAGGGTGAGCGGCAGGACCCAACCGGCGTCGGCCAGCCGGACGCAAGCGGGCGCAACGTGCCCGCGCGCCCGGCCCCTGACGCCCCCAGGCCGTCGGGAGGTTCCTTGTGAGAAGACATTTGTCGTCGGGCCGGATGCTGTGGGCGGTGCTGGGGCTGGGCATGTTGCTGCCCCTGGCCGCCAGCGCGCAGGACGCGAAGGTCCAGGTCCAGGTCGAAGTGGTGCTCGCCTCGAAGAAGGGCACCGAGGTCGACCCGCCCGAGCTGCAGAAGATGAAGGAGCAGTTCCAGAAGCAGAACTTCAGCTTCACCTCCTTCAAGCGCCTCTCGAATGAGGTGCTGACGGTGAGCGCGAAGAGCCCCTCCGAGGTGAAGCTGCCCAACGGCGCCAACGCGACGTTGCAGCTCCAGGGCATCAAGGAAGGCACGGCCACGGTGCGCGTGGCCATCCCCCGGCAGCCCACGCTGGACGTGGAGCTGGGCCGCCAGGGCGCCGTCTACCAGAAGGCCGGCAAGTACGTGGGCGGGGAGCTCATCCTCGTGCTCTCCCCTCCCGCGCGGTAGTCGCTGCTCCCAGCCGCCGCCCTCAGGCGGCGCGGGCCTCTTCATCCGCCTCCAGCACGATGACCTCCAGGTCCTCTTCCAATTCCAGGGGGAGGACCTCTTCGTTGGCGGCCCGCGCCGGGTGGCCAGACGCGGGGGGCTCGGCGTGCTCCCGCTCCAGGTTGACGCGCAGCCCGTCGAACATGGTGTCGAACGCGGCGTAGATGCGGTCCACCATGGCCAGGGCCTCCGCGCGCACCTGCGGGGAGAGCTGCATGGCCTCCAGCTCCGCCGCCAGCTCCTGTTCGAACATGGCGTGCTGCGCCTCGGCCTGCATGTGGTGGTCGGAGAAGTACTTCAGCCGCTCGTCCGCGCCTTGCGCCGCGGTGATGATGGCGGTGCGGCTGAAGAAGACGTGGCTGGTGGACTCCAGCGCCCACAGCAGCACGATGCGCAGCCGGTCATCCACCGGGCGGTACACCTCGCTGATGATGGCGTAGGCCGCGTCGCGCGTCTTCGCGTGCGCGCGGCCGTACATGGCGCCGATGCTCAGCGAGCCGCCGGTGAGCGCGGAGATGTCGTCCTCGAACCACTGGTCATGCCCGCCCTCCTCCGCGTGGTGCCGCGTGGCCAGGGCCTTGAGGTGCGCGTCCTGGATGAAGTGGGCGTTGAGGCGCAGCACGTCCTGGAACGTCATCACCCAGAACGTCAGGCGGGGCGCGAAGGCCATCACCTGGTCGATGGGCCGGTCCATCCGCATGTCGGAGAAGAAGGGGTGCGCTGCGAAGCGCGCCTCGCGCACGGCGATGTGTTGGAGCACTTCCTTCATGATGGCCCTCCCACGGGTGTGAGGTGATGCGCCGCCGCCGGCCCTCTGGCGGAACTCCGCTACCAGTTGATGCTGTAGGTGCAGGCACTGTCGCCGCGCCGCCGGCAACTCCTGGCCTCATGTTCAATACGCACCCAGAGCGAATCCTTGGGGCGGAACCGGTCGCCAATGGCCTCGATGAGCCCCAGGTCCAAATCACACGGATAGGGATTGTCACACACCATGCGTGCGTTTCGCCGGTCCACCGGCTCGAAGCGGTAGCCGCCGATGGCGCCCTTGCCGCGGTGGTTCATCCGGTACGCCAGGTCCACCGCGCGCAGGCCCTTCTCCAGCGTGTCGATGTCCGGCGGGAAGTGCGCGCTGTCCGGAATCTTCCGGCCAATCGTTCTCACCGTGCTGGGGCCAATCTTGTCGAACACGAGCTGGAACGACTTCAGCAGGGCGGGCATGGGGTACCAGACATCCGCCTTCAGCGGCGCGATGCCGTTCTCCCCCAGGATGCGCAGCGCGCGGGACTGGGCGAGCTCCATGCCGTTGACGATGGCGAGAATCGACTGGCCGATGACTTCGATGCCCTGGAACGACATGGGCTGAAGCGTGGGTGAGGTGGCGCTGATGGGAGTCTTCAATTCCATACGGGTAACGCCCCTCGTGGGATGTGACACGTATTGAAGCGGCTTTTCCCTGTAATTTCAAATAGACTTACATGTCTGTAATTTTCCGGAAGATTCGATATGGGATTCCCCGTGGCGCAAGAACGACCCGCGCGGTCGGTATGGCGGCGGGTGACCTGGGCTTCGCTGTGAGTAGGCGCGAGCCCCCGCGGCGCGCGGGAGCAGGCGGCCACGGTGGGGTGGGGCGGGATGCCCCAGCGGGGCAACCTGCCCCGGGCGGGGCGCCGCCGGCGGGAAGGCCGGCGTGGGCGCCCCTGGAAGAACTTCCGTCGGGGCCCGCCCGCGCAGGGCTGAAAAAAAGTCAGAAGTCCAGTCCCCGGGGCGGGGGGGCAGGCAGCCGGCCTTCGGGAAATCAAGGGGTTGGCGGACGGCACGCGGGTTGCTGAAGGGAGTGGGCGTGCAGGACGGCGGCGGCGGGCGGGTCGGGCGCAGGACAAGCAAACCCTTCACCCTTGGAGACGAAATCATGGCGAAGACTCAGAAGCGTGGACAGGTCATCCGTCGTAAGGCCCAGCAGGTGAAGGTGAAGACGGCGAGCGCGGTGAAGGGGGCTGGCCGGAGCGCCCGCCAGGTGCAGGTGACGCTGGGTGACCTCATCGCGGCGGCCTTCGACACGGTGGGCGGCGAGGTGAAGAAGGTGGCGCAGGTGATGTCCTCCAAGGACATGACGGTCGCCACGGGCAAGCACATCGTCTTCGTCGGCTGACACGCCAGTCCGGGGCGTGCGCGGAGCAGGACGGCCTGGCGGGGGCGCCAGGTGAGGGCGGCCGAGGCGGGGGACGGGAAGGGACGCACCTGTGAGACGCATCATCAGTCCCGGGCGGAATTGCTGGACGGTGGAGGAGGCGAGCGACGCGGGCGTGCTGGTGGACGCGCGCGCCTACTACCGCGAGCTGTACCGGGCCGCGCAGAAGGCCCGCGGATACATCGCGATTACGGGCTGGCAGTTCGACAGCGACGTGGCCCTGCTCCGGGGCGAGGACCTGGGCGAGGCGCGCGGCGAGGCGCGGCTGCTCCCGATGCTGGACGAGCTGTGCCGGGCCAACCCGGAGCTGCGCGTCTACGTGCTGGCGTGGGACTTCAGCCTGCTGCTCGCCATGGAGCGCGAGTGGATGCAGCGGCTCATCTTCAACTGGACGGCGAACGGGCAGGTGCACTTCCGCTTCGACGCCTCCAGTCCGCTGTATGGCGCGCACCACCAGAAGCTGGTCGTCATTGACGGCGCGGTGGCCTTCACCGGCGGCATGGATGTCTGTGATTGCCGGTGGGATGACCGCGACCACCCGGTGCGCTCGGAGCTGCGCTGTGACAGCGGGAGGGACCCGCACGGCCCCTACCATGACGTGCAGTCGGTGTTGACGGGGCCGGTGGTGGACCGCCTGGCGGAGCTGTTCGAGGCGCGCTGGGCGCACTCGGGCGGCGGCGAGCTGCGGCTGCCCAAGGTGTCCCGGGACGACGTGGACTTCACGCCCAGCCTGCCGGCGCCGCCGGGGCCGGTGGCCATCAGCCGCACCTTCGGCAAGACGCTCCTGCCGCCGCAGCCGGCGGTGCAGGAGGTGGCCGCGCTGTACCTGGACGCCATCGACGCGGCCGAGCGCTTCATCTACATCGAGAACCAGTACTTCTCCTCGCGGGCCATCTTCCAGGCGCTGGTGAAGCGCATGCGGGCCGCGGGGCGGGGGCGGCTCCAGATTGTCCTGGTGTTGCCCCAGCAGCCGGAGGCGCTGCGGGAGCAGCTCGCCATGGGCATTGCCCAGGTGCGGCTCTTGCGCGCGCTGGAGCGCGTGGCGCACGAGACGGGGCACTCCTTTGGCGTGTACTGCTCCGCGGGGCACGACGCGCGCACCGGCGAGGACGTCTACACGTACATCCACTCGAAGGTGATGGTGGTGGATGACCGCTTCCTCACGCTGGGCTCGGCGAACACCACCAACCGCAGCCTCGGGTTGGACTCGGAGCTGAACCTGAGCTGGGAGGCGGAGGCGCCCAATGATGCGACCCAGCGCGCCATCCGCCGCGTCCGCGTGTCGCTGATGGCCGAGCACGCGGGGCTGGAGGGACTGGCGGCCCTGCGCCTGCTGGCGGCGGCGGACGGCGGGCTGGTGGACTGGCTGGACGGCCTGGCCGTCATGGGGCTGCAGCGCCTGCGCGCCCACCCCATGTCGACGGTGTTCGACCAGAGCCCGCTGCTCAAGTCGCTGGAGCCCGAGGAGCTCATCATCGACCCGGAGGCGTCGGTGCTGGACGAGTCCCTCTTCGAGGTGCTCCACCGCGCCGAGGACGGGCTGTTCGCGTCCGGGGTCCGCCTGCTGTCGCGCTGGCTGGTGGGCACGGGCACCGAGCGCCCGCACCGCGCCATCCTCCCCTGCGCGCAGGACGACGGCTAGCCGCGCGCGGAGGCGGCGGCGCGCCAGGGGCCTGAGCGCCCGCCTGCCTTGGGGCGGGCCCGGGGACACGGGCATGGCCGGCGGGTTGTTCCTGCCGCCGGGGACGCCACCTTGTCGAGAGCACAACTTCTCTCACGCAAGGGGGATTCACCATGAAGCTTCCGCTCATGGCCGCGGTGGCGGCACTGGCTTTCTGGGGTTGTTCGAGCAACTCGGCGAACACGCGCGCGGATGACCGCGCCATCGGCGGCTCGGGGACGGAGACGACGGCGCCCGGGTCCGTGGACACCAACTCCGACTGGGATGACCGCAGCGCGGGCGAGGCCGCGGACGTGACGGACAACGAGCGGCGTGACCGGCAGGACGCGCCCACCGTCTACGACGGCGAGGCCACCGGCGGCAGCGGCCCCGGCATGGGCGCGGGCACCTCGGTGACGACGCCGGAGGGCGAGAAGTACGACGTGCAGGATGGGCCGCTCCTGGGGGGCCAGCAGAGCGAGGAGGCTCGCAAGGACGGCGTGGGCGGCTCGGGCAACATCCAGAAGGAGCCCGTGGACGGCAAGTCCGAGGTCGAGGAGCTCGACGCCGACGAGGTGGAGACCCAGGAAGTGGAGTCCAGCGACGTCGAGCTCGACAGCAACCGTTGACGCGGCGTGAAGGTCGCGCGTCGCCGCTGACGTCCAGCGGGGGCGCGTGTGCCGACGGTCCGCAGTGTCTCCCACACGCGGATGCGGTCGCGTGCTTCGTCTGGCGCCGGGGGCAGGTAGAGTCGGGGGACGATGACTGGCGCCCCCCTCTTCGCTCTCCTCGCCCTGGTGTCCACGCAGTACGACGGCAGCTCCACCGTGGAGGAGGTCCCTTCGGAGGAGGAGGTCTCCGCGCCCGCGCGGGAGGGAGGCCCTGTCTCCGCCGCGCGGCTGGACGAGCCCGCGCCTCCGGGGAGCACGCACCCGGGCGGTGCGGGCTTTGGCTTCAGCGGCCAACTGGAGGCCGGCGGCCTGAGCCTCCCCTCCGGGCCCCGCGACGGTGGCCAGGACTTCTTCGCGCGCATCCATCCCTCGCTGGGCCTGACGCACGGGGAGACCTTCGTGCTGCGGCTGGGCGCCAACCTGCGGCTGCGGATGGTGGATGAAGCGCCCACGCGCGAGGACGACTACAGCGGCGGTCTGCGCCGCGAGGACTGGGACGAGCTGAGCGACTTCGGCCAGGTGGTGCGCATGCTGCGCATCGGGCAGGAGGGGCGCCCCGTCTTCCTCCGCGTCGAGCCCTTCTCCGAGGAGACGCTGGGCCGCGGCTATCTCGTGGGCCGCTACAGCAACACGCTGACGCCGGACTACCACCCCGCGGGCGGCTCGCTGACGCTCGTGAAGGGCGCGGTCCGCGCGGAGCTCCTGGCCAGTGACGTGCTCGCCGCGCGCATCTTCGCGGGCGAGGCGCTGCTGGACCTCGGGCGCATGGCCAACGACGACGCGAAGCACTTCGACCGGTATCTCCTCCGCTTGTCCGCGGCGCACGACGCGGGCCGCGCGGGCGGCAGGACGCCCGACCTCACCCTGGCCTCGGTGGGCGGAGACATCGCGCTGTACAAGGGCGAGCGCCTGCGCGCGTGGGCCCTGCTGGGCGGCGGCGCGCGCTTCACGCAGGCCCACACGCCGGCCTTCGGCGGCCTGCTGGGCGTGGCCTTCGAAGGGCAGATGGCCAGCGGCACGCAGTTGAGCGTCACCGTCCAGGGCCGCAAGCAGGGAGGCCGCTTCCGCTTCGGCATGTTCGGCCCCGACTACGAGCTGGGCCGCTTCTCCGGCGTCGGCCTGTCGGAGACGCCCATCGCGGAGGAGGTGCTGCCGTCGGGCTTCGCGGGCTACGCGGAGGTGAGCGTCGCGAAGGGCAACCCCAACGAGCTGCTCCTGCTGGGCAGCGTGGCCGCGCAGTACTTCGGCTTCGGCAGGACGGACGCGGATGTGTCCGCGGGCTTCGAGCTCCCCGGCGGCAAGACGCGGGCGCTGGCCCGGGTGGTGCTGACGGGCCTGGGAGACCGGCCCCGCTATTCCGCGGGGGTGGAGCTGCGCCAGCGCATCCTCAATCACTTCTACGCCTGGGGCTCCGGCGGCACCGTCCATTTCCCACAACCGGACGGCACGCTCGTGCGAGGCGTCACCGCTGGGGCTGGCGTGGGCGTGGACTTCCAGCGCTGAGTCCCGCGCTCCGAGCGGCGGCCGGGCCTTCGTCGGCCTGACGCCGCTCTCTTTTCGCCCTGCTTGACTACGGTTGTAGTCAGCCGTACCTTCTTCGTGACTACAGTTGTCGTCACGGGAAGGCGCATGAAGAAGCCGGTGGGAGAGCAGGAGCTGTTGGTGCTGCGGTACGTGGCGGAGCACGGCCCGGCGACCGTGGGTGAGGTGGCCGAGCGCTTTGGCGAGGCCCAGGGGCTGGCGCGCTCCACCATCCTCACGGTGATGGAGCGCCTGCGGCTGAAGGGCTACCTGACGCGGCGCAAGGTGGAGGGCGTGTTCCAGTACGCCTCGCCGGTGCCGGCCGCCGAATTGCTCAGGGACGTGGTGGGCGACTTCGTGCAGCGCTCGCTGTCGGGCTCGGTGTCACCGTTCGCCGCGTACCTGTCCGAGGCCGAGGATGTGTCCGACGAGGAGCTGGCGCAGCTCCAGGACGTCGTGGCGCGGCTGCGCTCGCAGAAGCGGAAGGGGTAGTCGCATGTTCACCGACTGGATGTCCTCGGGCTTGTGGCGGGCGTCGTGGCAGGGGGCGCTGTGCGCCGCGTTGGTGTGGGCGGTGTCCCGCGCGTGGCCCCGGTTGCCGGCGTCGCTGCGCGCCGGGCTCTGGTGGTTGGTGGCGCTCAAGTTCGTGGTGGCGCTGGGATGGCTGCCCACGCTCGCGCTGCCGGTGCTGCCCGCGTCGGTGGCGTCCAGCGTGGCGCGGGTGGAGGCGTGGTGGAGCGGGGCTTCCGCGTGGCGGCCCGTGGCTGGCGCGAAGGTGACGGCCTTCCAGGCGCAAGGCTCGACACGGGAGGGCGTGGAGGCTGGCGCGACGCAAGGGGCGGTGTCTCCTCCGCGGTGGGCGGCGAACGGCGTTGCGCCTGATGGGCTCCAGGTGGCCGTGTCCACGCGGCGCGAGGCCGCGCGCCATGGCGAGGTGGTGAGCCTCGTGGCGGCGGGGCCCGGGCCTTCCTCCTGGATGGTGGGGGCCGGCGGGCTCCCTGTGACTGCGCCGCGTGAGGCCGGGCGCCAGGGGGACGGGGGCGGTGCCGCGCACGCGGAGGGCGAGCCCGGCGTTTCCCTCTCATGGGGGCGCGCCTTGGCGTGGCTCCTCCTGATGGTGTGGGGCGCCGGGGTGCTGTGGCAGATGCGAGGCCAGGTGAAGAGCGGGCTCGCGGTGCGTCGTCTGCGCCGGGCGGCGCGTCCGCTGGTGCACCCAGCGCTGGAGGCGGAGGTGCGGGCGTTGTCGGCGGCCGCGGGGCTGCGACGCGCGCCAATGCTCCTGGTCTCCGAGACGGTGGCCAGTCCGCTGGCCACGGGGTTGCTGTCGCCGGTGGTGGTCCTGCCCGCGAAGGCCGTGCGGTTGCTGCCCATGGCGGCGCTGCGCATGGCGCTGGCGCACGAACTGGCGCACCTGCGCCGGGGGGACTTGTGGCTTGGCTGGGTGCCCGCGCTGATGGAGTCGCTCTTCTTCTTCCACCCGCTCGCGCGGCGGGCTGCCCGCGAGTACGCGCTGGCTCGCGAGGAGGCGTGTGACGCCGAGGCCATCCGGCTCACGGACGCGGAGCCCGCGGACTACGGCGAGCTGATTCTCGCCTTTGGAATCGCAAGGGCTCCCGGCTCGGCCGCGGCGCTTGGTGCGTCATCTCACGTTGATGCGTTGCACAGGAGGTTGAGCATGCTGGAGCATGTTGATGCCGTTTCCCCTCGAATCCGGCGCGTGTTGAAGGTGGCGCTCTCCGCCATGGGCGTCGCGGCGCTGGTGCCCTTCCAGGTCGTCGCGCGGGAAGCGGGCGCCGCGTCCGGGCAGGCGCCTGAGTCGCCTGCCTCGGCGCCCGCGGCGGCTCAGGCTTCGAAGCCAGCGCCTTCGTTGGGCGCGGCCACGGCGTCTCCTGTCGCGAAGCCCGCGCCTTCGCGGGGCACGGCCACGGCGTCTCCGGCCGCGAAGCCCGCGCCTTCGCGGGGCACGGCCATGGCGTCTCCAGCCGAAAAGCCCGCGCCTTCGCCAGGCACGGCAACGGCGTCTCCGGCCGCGAAGCCCGCGCCTTCGCGGGGCACGGCCACGACGTCTCCAGCCGCGAAGCCCGCGCCGTCTCCGGCTCAGGGCGAGCGCGTCACGGAGACCAGGAACGAGCGCGTCGTGGTGAAGCGGGGCGTGGTCGTGTTCCATCCCCAGGGCGTTGCGAGCGCTTCGCCCGCGATGCCGCCGCCAACGCCGCCCGCCGCGCCGACGCCGCCCAATACACCCGCTGAGCTCGGCGCTGCCTCGCCGCTGCCTCCGCTGCCGCCGACGCCTCCGGCCCCCCGCATCGCGGTCGCCTCGCACCGGCACGTCCTGGGCGCCGGCCCTCACCTCGCCGCGGTTCCTCCTCCTCCGCCGCCGGCTCCGCCCGCGCCACCGATGGGGGACCCGGACCGCGGCTACGTGCTGCTGGCGGATGGGTCGGCGATGATGAACGGCACCACGGTCGACCTTGAGCTGGCGCGCACCTTCAAGCAGAAGAACAAGGAGATTCTCTTTGTCCGCCGCAAGGACGAGGCGTTCATCATCCGCGACCCCGCCACGCTGAAGGCCGTGCGTGAAGCCCTCTCCAGCACGCGCGAGCTGGGCAAGGCGCAAAGCGCGCTGGGGGAGAAGCAGGCCGCCCTGGGCAAGCAGCAGGCCGCGCTCGGCCAGAAGCAGGCCACCCTGGGCCATGAGCAGGGCGGTCTGGGCCGCAAGCTCGGGGACCTGGCCTATCGGCAAGCCGGGCTCCACCTGGAGGAGACGCGGCTGGATTCCTTGTCGGAGACCGAGCGCGAGCGCCGCCGCGCCGAGCTGAAGAAGCAGGACCGCACGCTGGAGCAGGAGATGGCGGCCCTGGAGAAGCAGATGGCGGGGCTCGCCGAGAAGCAGGGCGCCTTGAGCAAGGAGCAGGGCCAGCTCAGCGAGAAGCAGCACGCCCTGCACGAGGAGCAGGTCCGGTTGAGCGAGCAGCATCAGGCGCGCGTGAGGGAGGCGGAGGTGAAGGTGCACGACCTCATCGACGAGGCCCTGCGCAAGGGCCTGGGCCAGCCGCTGCCCACCTGAGGTGGGTGGCCTCGCGCGGGGTGGGTCCCCGGGGCCTCCATCGCTCGCACTTCGAGGCGGAGGCGGATGCCGCTGGCAGTGTGGGCGAGGGCCCGGGCTGGCAGGCGCGTTCCACGGGCGCCCGCCGCTCGTGAACTGCCGGGACTTCGTACCCCGTGGTAGACCCTGACGCATGTCATCGACGCATGCACGGGAAGGGGGGCGCTCCCTCCAGATGGGACGGCCCCAGGACGCGGTGAAGAGCTTTCAGATGGGGCTCTCCATCGACCCAGGCGACGTGGACTGCCTCCTGGGCCTCGTGCGTGTGCACCTGAGCACCGGCGCCGCGGCGGACGCGGAGGCCGCGGTGCTTCGCCTGTTGAAGGTGAAGCCGGACCACACGGAGGCGCAGGCGCACCTCGCCATGCTCCGTGCCCAGGCGGGCCACCCCGAGGCGCTGGAGTCCCTGCGGGCCCTGGCCGCCGCGCCCACCGCCGGCTACTTCGAGCGCTTCAACCTGGGCGCGCTGCTGTTCGAGCGGGGCGACTTGATGGGCGCGCGCGCCGCCTTCGAGTCCGTGCTCCAGGTGTCACCCGACAGCACCCACGCCCACTTCGAGCTGGGGCGCATCCGCCTCCAGCAGGGCGAGCCCGACGGCGCGGTGTCCCACTTCCTGCGCGCCGCCCAGGGGGCTCCCCAGCAGCCCATGCCGCTGCTGATGCTGTCGCGAGCGCATGCCGCCTGTGGCCAGCTCGGGTTGGCCATCCAGGCGGCCACGCAGGCCCTGGAGAAGGCCCAGGGCGGGCTCCAGCGCGCGGTGCTGGAGGACCTCTTCAAGCTGTACCTCTCCGGCGGCAGCTCGGATGGCGCCAGGCGCGTGGCGCAGGAGCTGCGCCAACTGGAGCCCTCCAGCCTCAACTACATCTACCTGCACGGCCTGGCGCTGATGAGCGCGGGCTCCTTCGCCGAGGCCAAGGAGCTCTTCGCCGAGGTGCTGCGCCAGGCCCCCGGGAGCTGGCAGGCCCAGCACGCGCTGGCGCAGATGCACCTCGCGCTGGGCGAGCGCGACTCCGCCTTGAAGCTGCTGGAAGCGGCGTCGGCGTCGGTGCCGACGGACCCCGGTCCCACCAATGACCTGGCCGTGGTGCTGATGCAGGAGAACGGACACGCGCGTGTCCCGGCGCTGCTGGCGCCGGTGTTGGCCGCGCACCCGAATGACGCCGGCACGCACCTCAACATGGCGCTGGGGAACGCCCCCTCGGACAAGGTGGCCGCCGCGCACCACGCGCGACAGGCGCTCGCGCTGGGCGCCGACGACGTGCGCGCGCAGGCGGAGCAACTGCTGAAGCAGCTTGGCGCCTGAGGCTCGCCGGAGGGCGTCAGCCCTCCGGGTGCGGCTCGAAGGAGTCCGTGAGCTGCTCGGCGAGCCAGCTCATCACCACGCGCACCCGGCGGGGCACGCTCCGGCCGTAGGTGTGCAGCAGTGAGACGGGCATGGGCATGCAGGTGAGCTCCGGCAGCACCTCGACGAGCTCGCCTTCACCCACGCCGGGGCGCGACTTGCGCCTGGGAATCTGGATGATGCCGAGCCCCGCCCGGCAGGCCGCGACGTAGGCGTCGACGCTGCTGACCGTCACCCTGTTGCGCATGGGCCACTCGCGGTAGCCGCCTTCGTGGGGGTACTCGAAGGAGGGCGGCTCGGCGCCGAGCCCCGGCGAGTAGTGGACGACGAAGTGCCGGTTCAAATCCTCCAGCGTGCGCGGCATGCCGTACTTCCGCAGGTACGCGGGGCTGGCGTAGTTCATCATCCGCAGGACGCCGAGCTTGCGCCCCACGAGCCCCGGGGCCCCCTGCGAGCCCACGCGCAGCACGCAGTCGAAGCCCTCGCGAAAGGGCTCGGTGCGCCGGTCCGTCGTGTTGATGAGGACCTCCAGGTGGGGATGCCGCGCGAGCAGCTCCGGCAGGCGTGGGAGGATGAGCTCGCGCGCGATGTTGACGGGCAGGTCGACGCGCACGCGCCCCCGCAGGCCACGGGCCGCCTGGAACAGCGCGCTCAGCTCGTCCGCCTCCTGCAGCAGCCGCCGGGCCCGGGGGAGCAGCTCCTCTCCCTCCGGGGTGAGCCGCACGACGCGCGTCGAGCGCTGGATGAGCTGGCAGCCCAGCTCCGCCTCCAGCGCCTTCAGCCGCAAGGACACCCGCGCCTTGGGCATGCCGAGCTGCTCGCCCGCGCGGGTGAAGTGGCCCAGCTCGGCCACCTTCACGAATATCTTCAGCGAGTCGAGGTCCAGGCTCATTGTTTCTCCAATCGAAACAGTGTGTCGGACCGCGGCCTCTTTCTCAACCAGGGCACGGCTCACTATTCATGGACAGGTGCGGCGCATCGCCGCGCCACCTGAAAGGAATGGACATGCCCACCTCGAAGAACATGCCCGTGGCGCTCATCACGGGGGGAAGCCGTGGACTGGGGAAGAACATGGCGCTCAAGCTGGCGGCCCGGGGCACCGGCGTCATCCTGACGTACCGCACCGGCGCGGATGAAGCGGCCGACGTCGTGAAGCAGATTGAAGCGGCGGGCGGCAAGGCGGTGGCGCTCCCGCTCGACGTGGGAGACACGCGCGGCTTCGGCGCCTTCGTGGAGGCGGTGCGCGCGGAGCTGGGCCGTCACTTCGGGCGCGAGCGCCTGGACTTCCTGGTGAACAACGCGGGCATGGGCATCCACGCCAGCTTCGCGGAGACGACCGAGGCCCAGTTCGACGCGTTGATGAACGTCCACCTCAAGGGGACCTTCTTCCTCACCCAGCGGCTGCTGCCGGTGCTGGCGGATGGCGGGCGCATCCTGAACGTCTCCAGCGGGCTCGCGCGCTTCACCTTCCCCGGCTACGCCACCTACGCGACGATGAAGGCGGGCGTGGAGGCGCTCACCCGGTACCTGGCGAAGGAGCTGGGGCCCCGGCGCATCTCCGTCAACGTGCTCGCGCCCGGAGCGACGGCGACGGACTTCGGGGGCGGCGTCGTGCGCGACAACGCGGCGCTGAACAAGATGCTGGCCGCCCAGATTGCGTTCGGCCGCGTGGGCGAGGCGGACGACATCGGTGACGCCGTCGCCATGCTGTTGTCCCCGGAGGGCGCGTGGGTGACGGGCCAGCGCATCGAGGCCTCGGGCGGGATGATGCTCTGACGCCTGGCGCGCGCTCCAGCTGCGCTGGAGCGCTGGGGCCGGGCTCAGCGCTTCAGGCGGAGGATGAGGTCCTTGTCCGGCCCGCAGTCGCCGCGCCCGTCGCAGTTGCTGGTGGTGACGTAGAGGTGGCCGTCCGGCCCCATGATGACCTCGCGCAGCCGGCCGTGCGTGTCGCGCAGATACACTTCATGCTTCGCCACGCGGTTCGAGTCGGGCGCGAACTCCACGCGCTGGAGGTGGCGCGAGCCCAGCGTGCCGATGAGCAGCGAGCCCTTCCATTCGGGGATGGCCGTGCCGGTGTAGATGGCTGCGCCGCCCGGTGGCAGGGCGTCCTCGTAGGTGATGGACGGGGTGATTTGCCCCTGGCGCGTCTCGCACGAGTAGATGCCGGGCCAGCCCAGGTTGTCCCCGCGCCGGGCGACGCTCACCTCGTCATGGCCCCGGCGCAGCGTCTCCCCGCTGGGGCCGTGGTCCACCACGTACAGCGTGGAGGCGTCCCGCCAGTCGAAGGCCTGGAGGTTGCGGATGCCCGTGAGGAACGCGGGCGAGCCGGGGATGGGGTTGTCCTGCGGCACCGCGCCGTCCGGCGTGAGGCGCAGCAGCTTGCCGGCCGGGTCGTTCGCGTTCTGCGAGCGGTCCGGGTCTCTCGCGTCGCCGGTGCCCGCGTACAACATGCCGTCCGCGCCGAAGCGCAGGCGCCCGCCGTCATGGTACGTGGCGGAGGCGATGCCGCCGAAGATGACGCGGTCGCGCGCCGCGGAGGTGTGGTCATCCGACAGCGTCCACCGCTCGATGCGGTTCTCCTCGGTGCCGCCCGCGTCGGTGGTGACGTAGATGTAGAACTGGCGGTTCTGCGCGAAGTCCGGGTGGGCCGCGATGCCGAGCAGGCCTCCCTCCGCGGCGTCCGCCACCGGCACCGTCGCCACGGGCTGGGGCTGGAGGGCGCCCGCCTTGAGCAGGCGGATGCGGCCCGGGCGCTCGGTGACGAGCGCGTCACCGCCGGGCAGCCACGCGATGCCCCACGGCGTCTCCAGTCCGCGCGCCACCACCTCGACGTCGAAGGGTACGGCGCCGTCGGCGCCCCAGCCGTCCTCCACGAGGATGCAGTCCTTGGGGGAGGCGGTGCCTTGCGCCTGGCTCCTGCGGCAGGCGGAGGCGGAGACGGTGAGCACCACGAGGGCCGAGAGCAGCGGGAGAGAGGTGCGCATGGACGGATTAATGTCCGCGCGCGCGCGGATGCGCCAGCCTCATGGGCACGGAGCGTCCAGGGACGGACGCGCCGTGGGGGGCGCTCGCCCGCGCCAGCCTCGCGGAGAGGGCGCGTCCGGGGACGGACGTGCGGTCGGCGGAGCGCTCGCCCGCTCCAGCCTCGCGGACATGGAGCGTCTCGGGACGGATGCTCCGCGGGGCGGACCGCTCGCCCGCTCCAGCCTCGCGGACATGGAACGTCTCGGGACGGATGCTCCGCGGGGCGGACCGCTCGCCCGCTCCAGCCTCGCGGACATGGAGCGTCTCGGGACGGATGCTCCGCGGGGCGGAGCGCTCGCCCGCTCCAGCCTCGCGGGCATGGAGCGTCTCGGGACGGATGCTCCGCGGGGCGGACCGCTCGCCCGCTCCTGGCGCCAGGCCCGGGCGGCGGCACGTGGCTGCAGGCGTCAGTGGTCCGCGTAGCGCTTCTCACCCGCCTCCACGCGCGTGGCGAGCCGGTTTTGACGCGGAGGCAGCGGGCAGGTGGCGAACTTCGTGAACGCGCAGGGCGGGTTGTAGGCGCGGTTGAAGTCGAGCACGACGCGCCCGTCCTTCGGCTTCTCCGCGGAGAGGAAGCGGCCCGCGCCGTAGGTCGCGTCCCGGTTCGTCTCATCCGCGAAGATGATGAAGAGCCCGTCCGCGCCATCCTCCACGGGCGTCAGCCGGTGCTCCTTGCCATTCATCGTGAAGACGAGCGTGCCGGGCGCCTTCATTTCCTCGAGAGTCCCCAGCACGTTGGGGACGCTCACCATGCGAGGCGTCTGCGCGGGCTCGAAGCGCGCCTCGACGCGCCAGGCGGGGCTCGCCTGATACGTGGGGATGCCGTGGAACTGCTTGCGCGCTGGTGCGCTGGAGTCCCGCACGCGGACCCCCAGCTTGTCGCCGCGGAGGATGAGCTGGAAGCTGACGGTGCCGAGCTTGAGCACGTCCGGCGCGCCCTGCGCGTCCGACTGAAGCGCGCCGCCCGTGAAGGGCTGGCCGTCGCGGGTGAGGGTGACGCCGGGCGCGGGCTGGAAGCGGGCGGTGGTGCCCTGCCGCGTGAAGGTGCCCAGCTTCGCGGGCGTGCCCTCCGGGAAGTCCAGGTCGTTCTCGGGCGCGGAGCCCGCGGTCTGCTCGCCTTCCTTGAGCCAGAACAGGCCCACGAGGGTGAGCCAACCGTCCTCCGCCTGGAGCCGCTGGATGCGCTGCTCGTGCCAGGCGCGGGTGGACGTCTGCAAGTCATTGGCGGCGGGAGTGGCGGTCTTGGGCATGGTCCGGGGCGCCGCTTGGGAGGCCGGCGCGGCATGGAGGGCGAGAGACAGGGCCAGGGCGAAGGGCGTCATGTCGGGGCCTCGAAAGGGGGAGCCCCCTGTCTAACAGGGCGGCGGGGCAGGCGCAGGGCCCCGGTTGCAGGGGGACGGGCTCCATGCGAAGCCGGATGCTGCCCGTGCACCTCGACCTTCAGCCCGCACCACCTGCCGGTGCCTTCCGCAAGCTCGCCCTGGGGACGTGGCGCTCGCCGGGAGACCCCAGCGCCTACGCGGCCGTCGAGCTGCGCATGGAGCGGGCCATGGCCTTTCTCGACGCCTTCCGCGTCCGGACGGGGCAGCGCCTCACGGTGACGCACCTGGTGGCCAAGGCGGCCGCGGACGCGCTGCGGCGCCACCCGGAGGCGAATGTCCTGATGCGGTGGAACCGGCCCTGGCGGCGCAAGGACGTGGGCGTCTGCGTGCTGGTGGTGCAGCCGGGCGCGACGGGCCGCGCGGACCTGACGACAGCCACCGTGCATCGCGCGGACACGCTGCCGCTGGGGGCGTTCGCGGAGCGGATGGCCTCGCGCATCGACGCGGTCCGTGCGCGCCGGGACGCCGTCATCGAGCGGGGCAAGCGGCGCTCGTCTCGCATCCCCGGCTTCCTCATGGGGCTGGCGCTGCGGCTGCTGTCCTTCGTCTGGTTCACGTTGAACGTGGACCTGCGCTGGGTAGGGATGCCGTGGGATCCGTTCGGCTCCGTGGCGGTGACGAGCCTGGGCTCGCTGGGGCTGGAGCGTGGCTACGTGGCCCTGGTGCCGTACACGCGGGTGCCCTTGCTGCTGGCCCCGGGCGCGGTGCGGACCGAGCCGGTGCTGGAGGCGGGCGAGCTGGTGCCCGGACAGGTGATGACGCTCACCTGTACGTGGGATGCCCGGCTCATCGGCGTGGAGGACGTCGCGCGCGTCCTGCGTGACATCGGCGCGGCCTTGGAGGACCCGGAGCGCGTGTGGGGCGCGGCTTCGTCGGGCGGGCCGGGGGCTGCGAGCGGGGCGCCGGTGGGATAACATCGGCCGCTGCTTCGAAAGGGCCGTCATGACCGTGGATACGAACCGCCGTGTCATCGCCTCCCGCCCCGTGGGCCGCGCGCTGGGTGGGCAGGACCGCTTCGAGAAGGAGGCGCTGGAGGGGCCCGCGGAGGGTGGGCTCGCGATGGCGCGGCGGCAGCGGATGGCGGGCGGCTCGCTCCGCGCCGGTGAGGAGAGTCCGTTCGCCGCGAAGCTGCGGAAGCTTGCGGACGGCGCGTCCGACGGGGAGCGCTGAGGCGCGGCTTCGCGCGCGACATGCCTCTTGCGCCTCACGTCGCGTGAGGCGGTACCCAGCTCGTCACGCCACAATGCCGTGGCGAGATGAGGTGCGAAGCATGTCCGAGAAGCACTACACGCCGGAGCAGCTCCAGCAGTTGAAGGCTCGTCGCGAGGCCCTGGGCGAGGAGGCCCTTCGCGCGGTCGAGGCCGAATGGCCCCAGCTCATCGCTCGGGTCCGCGCGGAGATGGACAAGGGCACGGACCCCACGAGCGAGCCGGTGCGTGCGCTGGCCGTGCGCTGGCGTGAGCTCTTGACGGCCTTCACGGGCGGTGACCCGGGTATCGAGCGGGCGCTGAACGCGACCCACCAGCAGGAGCCCGAGGTCGCGGCGCGGCACGGGCTGGACCCGAAGCTCTTTGAGTACATCGGCCGGGCGATGGCTTGCCTCGAGGGGCCGGCGTAGCTGTTGCGCGAGCCGCGTCGTTCCGGTGGATTTCAGTCGCGGCGCCCCAGGCTCGTCCCTGGGGCGCCGCGGTGGAGGCGCGGATGCGATGAAGGTCTATCTGGACGACGAACGCGCCACGCCCGAGGGTTGGGTCCGGGTGTGGTGGCCCGAAGAGGCCATCGCGCTGCTCGAGGCGGGGCAGGTGACGGAGCTGAGCCTGGACCATGACCTGGGCGACGACGCGCATGGCACCGGGTATGACGTCCTGCTGTGGCTGGAGGAGGCCGTGGCGACCCGTGGCTTCGTGCCGCCACGGGTCCAGGTGCATTCGGCGAACAGCTCGGCTCGGCAGAAGATGGCGTTGGCCGTTGCCCGCATCGAGCGCTTCGTCCAGGAGCGGCAAGGGAGCTGACCCCGGCTCCTGGACGGTGGATGCGGGGACTCAGCGCCTGCGGTTCGGGTAGGTCCGAATCTGCGTGGCGTAGGTGTCGCCATCCGCGATGTAGTTGAACGCGGCCTGCACCGGCGTGCCCTCGGCGAGTTGCTGAGGTGGGACGCGCTTGCCGTTGGCGCTGATGCGCGTGGTGTTGGTCACGAGGAGGTTGAAGGTGTCTCCGGACTCCGCGTCGCGGACCACGACGTGGTCCTTTCCGACGGAGGCCACCTGGCCTTGCATGACGACGCTGGCCAGCACCGTGGAGTCCGTGTCCGCGTCAGGCGGCGCTGTCTGCGTCCCCGAGCCGCCAGTGCCCGTGTCCTCGCGGCGCAAGGTGTTGACCTCTGCTTCGAGCCGCTGGACCTGGTCGCGGAGGCGCGCGACCTCTTGTTGGAGGTCCTCGGGACGCGAGGAGCCCTCCGCCGGGGCCTCCGCGGAAGCCCCGGAGCCTGTGCCGCTGGTGATCGAGCCGACCGATGCGCCGCTGGTGGCCGTGCGACCTGTTCCCGCCCCGGTCGTCGTTCCACTGCCGCCGCCCGTGCCCACGTTCGTATCCGTCACGCCAGACCTGCCGGTGCCACTCACGTCCGACGCCCCCGTCCCGGCCGTGCCCGTGGACGGAACGTTCATTCCAGCCTCCCCGGTGCCGCCGGTGCCACTCACGTCCGACGCCCCCGTCCTGGCCGTGCCCGTGGACGGAACGTTCATTCCAGGCCTCCCGGTGCCGCCGGCGCCGGTCGCGGGCGCTCCGGCCTGACCGCTGCCGCCGGTCCCTGCCTCCAGGAGGCTCCCTCGTGTCGCGCCAGCGGGAGGCGCGGCGGCGGGCTCGGCGCCGGTGTTGGTCTCAATCGTCCCCATTGGGGTTCCCCCCGAGGTGCCCGGTGCAAGCAGCGGTGGCTGCGTGAAGTTGCCCGGCTCGTAGTACTCCTGCGGCTGGACGGGGCCCGGGGCTCCGCCAGACGCTGCCCCGCCAGCCGAGCCACCGCTCGTTGACTGGGCGACCCCGGCCGCTGACGTGAGCAGGCTGAAGGTCAGAGCGGCATGGGTGATGGCGCGTCGCATGGTCGGTTCCTTTCCCTTTGCCTGGAAAAGGTGTGGCCCAAGGGCGAGGCGGCAAGCGCCAGGACAGGCGGACAGTCAGGAGGATGGTCGCGCGTTGGGAGCGTTGGCGTCGGGCAGCCGCCACCGGCTACCTCTCCAAGACCCCTTCATCAGTAGTCGGGACATGACGCGGCGCTGGCCGTGGCGGCCAGGGGCCAGGGCGCCGAGCGTGCCGACTCCAATTCCATCTGCGTCACCACGCCCACCGCGCGCAGTTCTTCCAGCAGGGTGTCGCGCCGACGCCGGAGCCGGTCTGGTGCACATTCCACATCCCAGGCTTTCGCCGAGACGACGAGGAGGAACGCTGCGTCTGCGAGGTCGAGCCGAGCCACGTCCTTGTGCAGCAGCGCAGGCGCCGCGGCGGACACACCGAACAGGTCTCGTCCAAACCAGATGTGGTGCGCCTCGAAGGCGAGCAACTCCTCCGCGCTCCAGTTTCGCGTGAGCCAGATGGTCAGGGCCAGCTCCCCGAGTCGCGGCAATCTCTTGTGTTCATTCGCCAGGAGGCGCGACCACTGGCGGGCCACGTGAGTGGCGAGCCTGAACCCCTGGGGAGACAGGTCGTGACTCGCGCTCTGTGGTTGATGCCTGCGGAGCACGAGCTTGGCCATCGTGAAGACGATGGTGGTGGGCCAGGCGGGCTGCACCTGTGGCGTCGCGGTCTTCTCGCGGTGCGCCCACGCCACCCGGTTCCATGACTCCGGCAAGGCGGGCGTCGTCACCTTCTGGGGAAAGGCGCGCACCTGGGCGAGTGCGGCCCGGTAGACGCACTCCACGCCGGCCAGCAGCGCCACAAACCCGAGGCTCAGCAACCACACTGTCACCTTGAGGAGTCGTTTCCAGCGCATGGCCGGGGGGCTTCAGCAACCTTCACGCCAACGATGGCAGCCGCGAACGACTGCGCCACCAAAGCGGACCGACGTGTGCGTGGGGGGCGGTCCCGGACAGAGGTTCGGAGCTCGCTGTACCGAAAACCCCCGACATTTCCGAACAGCGAGCCTCACGGGTGGTCAGGGGAGGGGCCCGCGCGGCATGCGAATCGCGTGGCGTCCCAGCCGCGACGTTGACGCGCGGTGAGCGTCCCTCGCGGATGGAGGGGAGACGGTGTGGGGCTCGAAGAGCTCGCGTTCGAAGCCGCAGCGTGTAGCCACCGGGAGGCAGTCCGGCGAGCCGGTATCCGCCGTCGTGCCCCGTCACCGCGGTGTGCTCACGGGCCCCCGCGCTCGCGGTCACGACGACGTCCGCGACGGGTTGTCCGGATCGGGCATCGGTGACGGTGCCCAGAGCGGCACTCCCAGGATTCGCCGTCGCGCTGGACGCCAGCAGCGTGGGCAGCAGGGCTCCAACGAGTCGCGGCGCCTTCTTCCCCTCCATCCGGCCGTTGCCTCTCCTCCAGAACATCATGGCACGGCCCCCCTTCGGCCCCGTTCTGTGCTGTCGTGGGAAGCGAATGGGGACGTGGCGCCGGGCCGCCGCCTGGCGGAACCAGCCGCGCCGCCGTGAGGAGCCGCCGTGTGAGTGGACGGGAGAGTCCGGTGTCAGGAGGCAAGGCGGCGCGTGCTTCCGCGAAGGAGGCCCGTCAGCGCCGCGTGGGGCCCTGGCCTCTCACGGTGGCCACCTCGGCCGCGCTCGGGTTGCTCGTCTACGTGGCCACCACCAGCCTGCCGTACCTCATCTCCGCGCCCGCCTCGGACCCGCACTTCGGCGCCCTGAACCACTGCCTCTCCCGCCTGCTGCAAGGCCCGCTGCTGGGGTGGGCCGTCTCTCCGGATGCCTCGCGCGCGGCCATCTATGGCTCCCAGGCCATGGCGGTCTGCACGCGGGCGGGCGGCTCGCGGCGCATGCCCCTGGCGGGGGTGCGCGCCGTCACCTTCGACGCGGAGAACCGCCTCTGGTGGTCGCAGGCCGGGAAGCTGTGGCGGGACGACGCAGGCACCGCGAAGCGCGTGGGCGACTTCTTCCCGGTGTCGCTCGTCAGCCACGGGAGCGGGGTGCTGGCGCTGGACGCGGAGGGGCAGCTCGTCTCGGTGGCGTCCGACGGGGCGGTGCTGGGCCAGGTGCCAGTGCCCGGACCCGAAGCGCGGCTCTCGGTGGGGGCGGAGGGGGCCTTCGCCGCCGTGCTCGACGGCCCGTCGCTCCGGTTCTACGAGGCACGCACCCTCACGCCGCTCCCCGTGGAGCCTCCGTGTGGCGTGGCGGGCCTGTGGTGGCTCGAGCGCCCCGAGCGGGTCCTCGTCGCCTGCGCGCAGGACGCCGGGCTGGCCTACGCGTTGGATCTCCAGACCGCCCGCTACGAGCCAGCGAAGCGCCCGTCTGGAGCGCCTGCCTGGAGGCTCCTCGGGCGGCCCCTCTATGTGCATGGCTGTGACGGATTTCCGTGCACGGCCCCCGCCCCCTGAGATGTTGGAAGGAGGCGCGCCGTCTCGTGCCTTTCACGGGGTGTCCGGGCCTCCTGAACCCCCGCGTTCATTGGTGAACGCTCAGGGGTTCGCGCGGCCGGCATTGAATCGACAAGTCCGCGAACTCCCTGGAGATTCATGCCAGTCCGGGCGCCGCTTCAGCGCAGTCAGCAGCGTTCATCCCGATCAGAGGTTTCTTGCGTGGACGACACAAAGGTTCCCCAGTCCCAGTCCAATGGCCGCAAGCGCGCCGCCGCGCGCAAGCCTTCGGGGAACGGCGCTTCCCGCTCGGAGGAGCCCACTCGCGCCGTGGCCTCCACCGAGCGCGCCTCGGTCAACCGCTTGCGCGGCGACCGGGGACGGACCCGCTCCACCGCGCCAGCGGACGCCGAGGTGGCGCCGCCCAGGCCGGCCCGCCGCAACGGCCGCGGCGGCGCGGCGCCCGCCTCACGTGGCCGGGGGCGCGGCGGCCACCCGCTGCACCCCCTGCTCGCCGCGCTCCGCTCGGTGCAGAGCGGGGACTTCTCCGTGCGCCTGCCCGTCGACGACGCTGATCCCGTGCTGGAGGAGATCGCCGACGCCTTCAACGCCGTGGTGTCGCTCAACGCCACCCTGACGCAGGAAGTGGTCCGCGTGGAGCGCGTGGTCGGCCGGGAGGGCCGCATGGGCGAGCGCGTGACGCTGGGCGACGTGCGCGGCGACTGGGCCCACAGCACCCACTCCATCAACTCGCTCATCGGCGACCTGGTGCAGCCCACCACGGAGGTGGCGCGCGTGCTGGTGGCCGTGGCGCAGGGTGACCTCACCCAGAAGATGGCGCTGGAGATTGATGGCCAGCCCGTCAAGGGCGAGTTCCTCCGCATCGGCACCACCGTCAACGCGATGCTGGACCAGCTCAACAGCTTCGCCGCCGAGGTGACGCGCGTCGCCAAGGAGGTGGGCAGCGACGGCAAGCTGGGCGGTCAGGCGGAGGTGCGCGGCGTGTCCGGCGTGTGGAAGGACCTCACGGACAACGTGAACCTGATGGCCAACAACCTCACGGCCCAGGTGCGCAACATCGCCGAGGTGTCCACCGCCGTGGCCAAGGGCGACCTGTCGAAGAAGATCACCGTGGACGCCCGCGGCGAGGTCTTCGAGCTCAAGAGCACCATCAACACCATGGTGGACCAGCTCAACAGCTTCGCCTCGGAAGTGACGCGCGTGGCGCGTGAAGTCGGCACCGAAGGGAAGCTGGGCGGCCAGGCCGCGGTGCCCGGCGTGTCCGGCACCTGGAAGGACCTCACGGACAACGTGAACTTCATGGCCTCCAACCTCACCACGCAGGTGCGCGGCATCGTGAAGGTGGTGACGGCCGTCGCCGGCGGCGACCTGACGCAGAAGCTGATGGTGCCGTCGCAGGGTGAGATTGCCGCGCTGGGCGCCACGCTCAACGCGATGACGGACACCCTCAATGTCTTCGCGCAGCAGGTGACCAGCGTCGCGCGCACGGTGGGTGTGGAGGGCAAGCTGGGCGCCCAGGCCCAGGTGCCCGGCGCGGCCGGTACGTGGAAGGACCTCACGGACAACGTGAACCTGATGGCCAGCAACCTCACGGCCCAGGTGCGCAACATCGGCGAGGTGACGACGGCCGTCGCCAAGGGTGACCTGTCCAAGAAGATCACCGTCGACGTGCGCGGCGAGGTGCTGGAGCTGAAGGACACCATCAACACCATGGTGGACCAGCTCCGCGCCTTCGCCTCCGAGGTGACGCGCGTGGCCCGCGAGGTGGGCACCGACGGCAAGCTGGGTGGCCAGGCAGACGTGAAGGGCGTGGGCGGCGTGTGGAAGGACCTCACGGACAACGTGAACTACATGGCCTCCAACCTCACCACGCAGGTGCGAAACATCGCGCTGGTGACCACGTCGGTGGCCAACGGCGACCTGTCGAAGAAAATCACCGTCGACGCGCGCGGCGAAATCCTGGAGCTGAAGAACACCATCAACACGATGGTGGACCAGCTCAACAGCTTCGCCTCGGAGGTGACGCGCGTGGCGCGTGAGGTCGGCACCCACGGCAAGCTGGGCGGCCAGGCGGAGGTGCGCGGCGTGTCCGGCACCTGGAAGGACCTCACGGACAACGTGAATGTGATGGCCGTCAACCTCACCACGCAGGTGCGCGGTATCGCCAAGGTGGTGACGGCGGTGGCCAACGGCGACCTCACCCAGCGCCTGAAGATGGAGGCCAAGGGCGAGGTGGCCGAGCTGGCGGACACCATCAACGCGATGACGCAGACGCTGTCCATCTTCGCGCAGCAGGTGACGGACGTGGCGCGCACGGTGGGCGTGGAGGGCAAGCTGGGCGCCCAGGCGGTGGTGCCGGGCGTGGCGGGCACGTGGAAGGACCTCACCAACAACGTGAACCTGCTCGCCAACAACCTCACCGACCAGGTCCGCAACATCGCCGAGGTGACGACGGCCGTCGCCCGGGGGGACCTGTCGCGCAAGATTACCGTCGACGCCAGGGGCGAGGTGCTGGAGCTCAAGAGCACCATCAACACCATGGTGGATCAGCTCAACTCGTTCGCCGCCGAGGTGACGCGCGTCGCCAAGGAGGTCGGCACCGAGGGCAAGCTGGGCGGCCAGGCGGAGGTGCGCGGCGTGTCCGGCGTGTGGAAGGACCTCACGGACAACGTGAACTTCATGGCCGTCAACCTCACCACGCAGGTGCGCGGCATCGTGCGCGTGGTGACGGCGGTGGCCAACGGCGACCTGAACCAGACGCTCACGTTGGACGCGAAGGGTGAGATTGCCGCGCTCGCGGACACCATCAACGCGATGACGCAGACGCTGTCCATCTTCGCGCAGCAGGTGACGGACGTGGCGCGCACGGTGGGCGTGGAGGGCAAGCTGGGCGCCCAGGCGGAGGTGCCGGGCGTGGCGGGCACGTGGAAGGACCTCACCAACAACGTGAACCTGCTCGCCAACAACCTCACGGCGCAGGTGCGCAACATCGCCGAGGTGACGACGGCCGTCGCCAACGGTGACCTGTCCAAGAAAATCACGGTCGACGCCAAGGGCGAGGTGCTGGAGCTCAAGAGCACCATCAACACCATGGTGGACCAGCTCCGCGCCTTCGCCGCCGAGGTGACGCGCGTCGCCAAGGAGGTCGGCACCGAAGGAAAGCTGGGCGGCCAGGCCGACGTGAAGGACCTGTCCGGCGTGTGGAAGGACCTCACGGACAACGTGAATGTGCTGGCCGGCAACCTCACGGACCAGGTGCGAAACATCGCCAAGGTGACGACGGCAGTGGCCAACGGCGACCTGTCCCAGAAGATCACCGTCTCCGTGAAGGGCGAGGTGCTGGAGCTGAAGAACACCATCAACACCATGGTGGACCAGCTCCGCGCCTTCGCCTCCGAGGTGACCCGCGTCGCCAAGGAGGTCGGCACCGAGGGCAAGCTGGGCGGTCAGGCCGCGGTGCCCGGCGTCGCGGGCACGTGGAAGGACCTCACGGACAACGTGAATGTGCTGGCCGGCAACCTCACGGACCAGGTGCGAAACATCGCCAAGGTGACGACGGCGGTGGCCAACGGCGACCTGTCCCAGAAAATCTCCGTGGAGGCCCGGGGCGAAATCCTGGAGCTGAAGAGCACCATCAACACCATGGTGGACCAGCTCCGCGCCTTCGCCGCCGAGGTGACCCGCGTCGCGAAGGAGGTGGGGACGGACGGAAAGCTGGGCGGTCAGGCCGCGGTGCCCGGCGTCGCGGGCACGTGGAAGGACCTCACGGACAACGTGAACAGCATGGCCTCCAACCTCACCGCGCAGGTGCGCAACATCGCGCTGGTGACGACGGCGGTGGCCAACGGCGACCTGTCCAAGAAGATCACCGTCGACGCCAAGGGCGAAATCCTGGAGCTGAAGGACACCATCAACATCATGGTGGACCAGCTCAACAGCTTCTCCGCGGAGGTGACGCGCGTCGCGCGCGAGGTCGGCACCGAGGGCAAGCTGGGCGGTCAGGCGGAGGTGCGCGGCGTGTCCGGCGTTTGGAAGGACCTCACGGACAACGTGAACTTCATGGCCCGCAACCTCACCACGCAGGTGCGCGGCATCGTGAAGGTCGTGACGGCGGTGGCCAACGGCGACCTGAAGCAGAAGCTGGCGGTGGAGGCGAAGGGCGAGGTCGCCGCGCTGGCGGAGACCATCAACAACATGACGGACACGCTGGGCACCTTCGCGGACCAGGTGTCCTCGGTGGCCCGCGAGGTGGGCGTCGAAGGGAAGCTGGGCGGCCAGGCCCGCGTGCCGGGGGTGGCGGGCACGTGGAAGGACCTCACGGACAACGTGAACTTCATGGCCTCCAACCTCACCACGCAGGTGCGCGGCATCGTGAAGGTCGTGACGGCGGTGGCCAACGGCGACCTGACGCAGAAGCTGGCGGTGGAGGCGAAGGGCGAGGTCGCCGCGCTGGCGGAGACCATCAACAACATGACGGACACGCTGGGCACCTTCGCCGACCAGGTGACGACGGTGGCCCGCGAGGTGGGCATTGAAGGGAAGCTGGGCGGCCAGGCCCGCGTGCCCGGCGCGCGCGGCACGTGGCGGCAGCTCACGGACAACGTGAACCAGCTCGCCGGCACCCTGACGAGCCAGCTCCGCGCCATCTCCGACGTGGCCACCGCGGTGACGAAGGGGGACCTCACGCGCAGCATCACCGTCGTGGCCGAGGGCGAGGTCGCCGCGCTGAAGGACAACATCAACCAGATGATCGTCAACCTGCGTGAGACGACGCAGAAGAACCAGGAGCAGGACTGGCTCAAGACGAACCTGGCGAAGTTCAGCGGCATGATGCAGGGCCAGAAGAGCCTGGACGCCGTCAGCCGCCTCATCATGAGCGAGCTGACGCCGCTGGTCTCCGCCCACCACGGCGCCTTCTTCCTGGTGGACGGAAACGAGGCGGGTACGCCGCTGCTCAAGCTCACCAGCACCTACGCGTACCGGGAGCGCAAGCACATCGCCAACCGGTTCCGCTTCGGTGAGGGCGTGGTGGGCCAGTGCGCCCTGGAGCGGAAGACCATCCTGCTCACGCAGGTGCCTCCGGACTACATCACCATCTCCTCCGGCCTGGGCGAGGCCGCGCCGCTCAACATCATCGTCCTGCCCGTCCTCTTCGAGGGCGAGGTGCGGGCCGTCATCGAGCTGGCCTCGTTCCACCCCTTCAGCGCCATCCATCAAATCTTCCTGGATCAGCTCACGGAGAGCATCGGCGTGGTGCTGAACATGATCATCGCCAACATGCGCACCGAGCAGCTCCTGCTCCAATCGCAGGACCTGACGCAGGAGCTCCAGAGCCAGTCCAATGAGCTGACCCAGCAGCAGGAGGCCCTCAAGCGCAGCAACATCGAGCTGGAGGAGAAGGCCACGCTGCTGGAGGAGCAGAACCGCCGCGTCGAGGAGAAGAACAACGAGGTGGAGCGCGCCCGCGTCAGCCTGGAGGAGAAGGCCGAGCAGCTCACCGTCATCTCCAAGTACAAGAGCGAGTTCCTGGCCAACATGAGCCACGAGCTGCGCACGCCGCTCAACTCGCTGCTCATCCTGGCCAAGCTGCTGTCGGACAACAAGGACGGCAACCTCAGCACCAAGCAGGTGGAGTACGCGAACACCATCTACGCGTCCGGCGGAGACCTGCTCAGCCTCATCAACGAAATCCTGGACCTGTCCAAGGTGGAGGCCGGGAAGATGCAGGTGGAGCCGAGGGACATCGTCCTCACCGAGCTCAACCAGTTCATCGAGCGCAGCTTCCTGCCCGTGGCGGAGCAGAAGGGCCTGGACTTCGCCGTGGAGGTGGGCCCCGGCGCGCCGCGCCACATCCGCACCGACCCGCAGCGGCTCCAGCAGGTGCTCAAGAACCTGCTGTCCAACGCCTTCAAGTTCACCGACGAGGGCAGCGTGCAGCTCAAGGTGAAGCTGGCCGAGCCGGGCACGCACTTCGACCACGAGGTCCTGCGGCGCTCGCGGTACGTGCTCGGCTTCTCGGTGGTGGACACGGGCATCGGCATCGCGCGGGACAAGCAGCGCCTCATCTTCGAGGCCTTCCAGCAGGCGGATGGCTCCACCGCGCGCAAGTACGGCGGCACCGGCCTGGGCCTGTCCATCAGCCGCGAAATCGCCAAGCTGCTGGGCGGCGAAATCCAGGTGGCCAGCGAGCCTGGCCGCGGCAGCACCTTCACCCTCTACCTGCCGCCGGAGTACCTCAGCCCGGAGGAGGAGGGCCTGCCGTCCATCGTGCCCTTGTACGAGCCGCCGCCCCGGCTGGCGTCGCCTCCGGCGCCGGAGCCGCATCTGGCGGAGCCGCCTCCCGCGCCGCCGGCGGCGGACAGCGGCCACGTGCTGGACGCGGCGCTGCCGCCGCCCATCGAGTCGCTGCTGACGCCCGTGGCCGTGGAGGATGACCGCGACCACATCCGCGAGGGAGACCGCGTCCTGCTCCTCATCGAGGACGACGTGAAGTTCGCCCGCATCATGGTGCAGATGGCGCGGGAGAAGGGCTTCAAGGCCCTGGTGGCCACGCGCGGCGACACCGGCCTGTCCATGGCCAACGAGTTCCAGCCGCACGCCATCACCCTGGACATCCAGCTCCCCGTGGTGGACGGCTGGAGCGTGCTGGACCGGCTCAAGCGCAGCCCGCGCACGCGCCACATCCCGGTGCACGTCATCAGCGTCATGGACAAGCACCAGGGCAACTCGCAGGGCGCCTTCGGCTACCTCACCAAGCCCGTCAGCAAGGAGGGCCTGGAGCGGGTGTTCAACCAGTTGGCCAGCTTCCTGGAGCGCAAGGAGCGCCGGCTGCTGCTGGTGGAGGACGACGACGTCCAGCGCGACAGCCTGGTGAAGCTGCTCAGCGAGGGCGGCGACGTCGTGGTGACGGCCGTGGCCACCGGCGAGGAGGTGCTCCAGAGCCTGGAGGCGGGCGAGTTCGACTGCGTCGTCATCGACCTGATGCTGCCCGACACCGACGGCATCCGGCTGGTGGAGGAGGTCAAGACGCAGAACCGCTTCCGCGACCTGCCCATCGTCATCTACACCGGCAAGGAGCTGACGCCCAAGGACGAGGCCCGGCTGCGCCGCTACACCGGCAGCGTCATCCTCAAGAGCGGCACCAAGAGCCCGGAGCAGCTCCTCAGCGACACGGCGCTGTTCCTCCACCGGCTGGACCAGAACCTGCCGCCCCGCGCCCGCGCCGCCCTGGCGCAGCGCAGCGACAAGGACACGGAGCTGTCCTCCAAGAAGGTCCTCGTCGTGGATGACGACATGCGCAACATCTTCGCGCTCACCAGCGTGCTGGAGAACCACGGCATGCAGGTGGTGTTCGCGGAGAACGGGCGCGCGGCCATCGAAATGCTCGAGCAGCACCGCGACGTCGACATCGTCCTCATGGACGTGATGATGCCGGAGATGGACGGCTATGAGACCATGCGTGCCATCCGCAAGGACCTCAAGTACTCCAGCCTCCCCATCATCGCGGTGACGGCCAAGGCGCTGAAGGATGACCGCGAGAAGTGCATGGCGGCCGGCGCGAGCGACTACCTGCCCAAGCCGGTGGACACCGACAAGCTCCTGGAGCTCATCCGTCTGTGGGTGACGGCTTGATTCACTGAGTGATGGTTACCGTACGGCGCCCCTCTTCCGGGCTTGGGTCCGGACGAGGGGCCGCCTAGCCTCTTCTCCCTTGAGAAAAGGTGGGAATGGGGCAGCTTCCTCCGCCGACTTCAATGACGCCTAGCGAACACATCTCCGCGGACCGCAACCAGGAGGGGCCTTCCCAGCCCCGGGCGAGCATCCTGATGGTGGACGACCATCCGTCCAACCTGCTCGCGCTCGAGGCCATCCTCGAGCCGCTCGGGCAGGAGCTGGTGAAGGCCACCAGCGGTGAGGAGGCGCTGAAGTTCCTGCTTCAGCGCGACTTCGCCGTCATCTTGATGGACGTTCAGATGCCCGGGCTGGACGGCTTCCAGACGGCCACCCTCATCAAGCAGCGCGAGCGCACGCGCACCATCCCCATCATCTTCCTCACCGCGCTCAGCCGCGACGCGGCCCACGTGTTCAAGGGCTACGCGCACGGCGCGGTGGACTACCTGCTCAAGCCCTTCGACCCGGAAATCCTCCGCTCCAAGGTCAGCGTCTTCGTGGACCTGTTCCTCAAGGAGCAGCAGATTCAGCGGCAGGCGGCGCTGCTGCGCGAGCGCGAGCGCGAGGCGCTGGAGCGGCAGAGCGAGCTGCGCCACCTGCGGCTCACGGAGTCCCTGCCGGAGGTGATGTGGGCGGCGCGCTCGGATGGCAGCTTCACCTATGCCAACCGCGCCGCGCGCGACTACACCGGCATCCAGGCGGAGCAGCCGCTGTCGCTCAACACCTTCCTGGAGTTCGTCCACCCCTCGGACCGCGAGGCCATGCGCGCCGCGTGGGGGCAGGCCATCCGCCTGGGGCAGCGCGTGGAGCGCGAGTTCCGCCTGCGCCGCTTCGACGGCGTGTACCGCTGGCACCTGGCGCGCGCGGTGCCGGAGCGCGACGAGAATGGCCTGCTGGTTGGCTGGATTGCCGTGGCCACGGACATCGACGACAAGCGCCGGGCGGAGGAGGCGCAGGGCCGCTTCAAGGCGACGCTGGACGCGACGCTGGACTGCGTCCTCATGTTCTCCCCGGACTCGCTGACGCTCACCTACGCCAACGCGGGCGCGGCCAAGCAGCTCGCCGGCAGCGCCGAGGAGCTGGTGGGGCTGTCGGTGCTGGAGGTGGAGGGCGCCTTCGACGAGGCGGGCTTCCGCAAGCTGCTGGCGCCGCTGGTGAGCGGCACGCTGCCCAGCCAGACGTACTCCACCAGCCACCGCCGGCGGGACGGCTCCGAGGTGCCGGTGGAGGTGGTGCTCCAGTACGTGGCGGCGGACGGCGGCCCCGGGCGCTTCATCTCCGTGGCGCGCGACATCACCGAGCGCCAGCGCGCGGAGACGGCGCTGCGGCTGGCCAGCGAGGCGAAGGACGCCTTCCTCGCGGCGGCCAGCCACGAGCTGCGCACGCCGCTGGCCGCGGCCAAGGGCCACGCGCACCTGGCGCTCTTGAAGCTGGGCGGCGAGACGGAGACCGGGCCGGGCAAGTCGCTCAAAATCATCAACCGGCAGATCGACCGCATGGCCAAGCTGGTGGAGGACCTGCTGGACATCAGCCGCCTCCAGGCCGGGCGCCTGTCCCTGGAGCTGGAGCGCTTCGACCTGAGCCACCTGGTCCACGAGACGCGGGACCGCATGGCGGTGCTGTCGCAGGGCCATGAAATCCACGTCGAGGCCTCCGAGCAGCTCGAGGGCACGTGGGACCGGGGCCGCCTGGACCAGGTGCTCACCAACCTCCTGTCCAACGCGCTGCGCTACTCGCCCGAGGGCGGGCCGGTGTGGGTGCGGGTGCAGGGCGAGCGCGACGAGGGCGTCCACCTGTCGGTGACGGACACCGGTGTGGGCATCCCCAAGGAGAAGCAGGCGCTCATCTTCGAGCGCTTCGGCCGCGCGCACGGCAGCAAGTACGGCGGCCTGGGCCTGGGGCTCACCATCAGCCAGGGCATCGTGGAGCAGCACGGCGGCCGCATCTGGGTGGAGTCACCGGGCGTGGCGGGGGAGGGTTCCACGTTCCACGTGTGGCTGCCGCGGGAGACGGAGGCGCCCCCCGGCACCGTGCATCCGGACGCGGACACGCGCTCCACGAACTGAGCGGGTCCGCGTTTTTTCTAGGGGCGCGGTTCCCACGCTGGCACGGTCGCGTGTCCAATGCGCGTGGAGAATCAATGGCCCGGGGACTAGGCGCCTCGGAGCTCGCCGACCTCTATGAAAAGTACGCGCCCACCGTCCACGGGAGGGCCAGGACCCTGCTCGGCCGCGACTCGGACGCCTGGGATGCCGTGCAGGAGGTCTTCTGCCGGCTCCTCCAGGCGGGCGGGGCGTTCCGCGCGGAGGCACGCCCCATGACCTACATCTTCCGGGTCACCACCCATGTCTGCCTCAACATGCTGCGGAGCCGGGCGTTGAAGGACGTCCCCGCCCAGGCGCTCGCCGAAGCAGAGGAGGCGGGGGCGGACCCGCAGGAGGTGGAGGCGCGCAACCTGCTGCGGGTGCTGGCCCGCGAGCTGGATGACCGCGCCCTCCAGATTGCGACGCTCCACTTCGTGGACGCGCTCACCCAGGAGGAAATCGTGGAGGTGGTGGGCCTGTCGCGCAAGACGGTGGGGCGCGAGCTGGAGAAGGTCCGGGTCCGCGCGCGGGAGCTGGCGCTGGAGCCCCGGTCATGAGCGGGCACCTGTCGAGGCTCGCGTTGGACGAGCTGGTGGTGGGGGACGCGCCACCTCCCACGCATCTGGCGTCGTGCGAGCAGTGTCAGGCGAAGCTGGAGCGGCTGCGCGAGGCGGCGGGCGCGGCACGCGAGGCCCCGGAGTTCGCGTGGAGGAAGACGCGCGTGCTGGCGCGGCGTGAGGCCCCTGCACCCGCGGGAGTGTCACGGGCGTTCGCGTGGGCGCGGGTGTTCGCCCCGCGTGCCGAGGCCGCGCCGATGCGCGCGCCTCCGAGGACCTGGCGGTGGGCGGTTCCGCTGCTCGCGGTCCTGGGGTTGGCGTCGGTGGTGGTGCTGCGGGAGCCGCCGGAGGGCGTCCGCGTCAAGGGCGGCCCCTTCGTGTCCGTGGTGCGGCAGTCGGATGGCGCCGTGGATGCGCCGCTGTCGCCCGGGGACGTGGTGACGCTCTCGCTGAAGACAGCGCCCTATCGGTACGTGCTGGTGTTCGCCACGGACGCGGCGGGCAAGGTATCGCTGCTGTGGCCCTCGCGGGGCACGCAGTCGGGAGACCCGGCCACGCTGACGATGCCGCCCACGTTCATCGTCACGCCCGGTGATTTCGTGCTGGATGCGTTCTTCTCCGATGCGCCGCTTCCCGTCGAGCCGGGCCGCGCGGCCCTGGCGATTCGCGCCGCCGCGTGCGCCGCTCAGCAGTTGCCCTCGGATTGTCAGCCGCCCATGCCCGTTGACGGCGCGGCGCACCACCACCGTCTCGCCGTCCCCGTGAGCTCCAGCCCATGATGCTGCTCTCGCTGCTGACCGCCGCGCTGTTGTCACAGTCCCCCGCCGACGACGCGCCGCCTCCCAGGCGCTACGCGCTGCTCATCGGCGCCAACCAGGGGCTGTCCGCCGATGAGCCCCTGCGCTTCGCGGACGCGGACGCGCGCCGCATGTTCACCCTGTTCCGGGACGCGGGCGGTCTGCTCCCGGAGGACGCCCAGGTCGTCCTGGGCGCGGACGCGAGCCGGGTGAAGGCGGCGCTCGGGACGCTGCGGGAGCGCATGGCGCGGGATGCCACGCCGGGTGACCAGCTCCTCGTCTACGTGTCGAGCCACGCTGACGGTGAGGCCCTGCACCTCTCCGGGACGCGCCTTCCCGTGAAGGAGCTGGTGTCGTTCATGGAGGCGTCGCCGGTGGGCGTGGCGGTGATGTTCATTGACTCGTGCCGCTCCGGCGCCGCCACCCGCGTCAAGGGGCTGGAGCCGGTGGAGGAGCGGCTGGTGCAGTGGGCCACGCCCGCCATCAAGGGGCGCGTCATCGTCACGTCGTCCAGCGCGGACGAGGCCTCGCAGGAGGCCGATGACCTCCAGGGCTCCTTCTTCACGCACCACCTGCTGGCGGGGCTGCGTGGCGCGGGAGACCTCAACCGGGACGGGCGCGTCACGCTCCAGGAGTCCTATGCCTACGCGTATGGGCGCACGGTGGAGTCCACGCTGCTCACCCGCGCGGGGACGCAGCACCCGAACTTCCACTTCGACTTGAAGGGGCAGGGGGAGCTGGTGCTCACCGAGCCCGTGCTCGCGCCCAGCCGGCTGCTCATCACCGTGCCCGAGCCGGGCGAGTGGGTGGTGGCGTCGGAGCAGGACGGCATGGTGATGGGCGTGTTCTCCAAGGGGAGTGGCCCGGTGATGCTGGCCCTGCCGCCCGGGGGCTACCGGCTGCGCTCGCGGCGGGAGGCCTCGTGGCTGGAGCTGCGCGTCGCGGTGCCGGAGAAGGGGCACGTGCTGGTGGATGAGTCGCTGCTTCGCGAGGGGACGTTGGTGGCGATGCAGGCGAAGGGCGCTTCGGGTTGGCGGGGCGCGCTGCACCTGGGCGGCGCCTTCGCGACGCGGACCGCCAGCAACTTCGGTTCGAGCGTCGGGGGGCAGCTCCAGGCCTTGTTCAACGCGCCCATCCAGCCGGGCCTCCTGGACGTGGTGTGGGGCACCGTCGCCGGGCGCGCCAGCAAGTCCGTCGTGAGCGGCGGGCTCCGGCAGACGGAGTGGTCCCTGCGGCTGGGCATGGGGCGCAGATTCCAGGGACAGTGGAGCGCGCTGACGCTCGGTCCGGAGCTGGGCGCCTTGTACTTCCGCCAGCGCGAGGCGGGCACGTCCAGCACGGGGACGGCGCCGTACGGTGGCGTGAGCGCTTCGGCGTGGCTGGGCGTTGAACGGGTGTCGCTGGTCGTCACCGGCTCCGTGGGCGGCGCCGTGATGCCATTGCCCCAGGGGAATGCGCTGAGGGCGCTCGCGAGCGCCGGCATCGGACTTGGCTGGAACTTCTGACATGGCAGGTTCCCAGCCGGACGGGCTCACGTGTCCAAATGAAGCACGTCATGCCTGGAGCCGTGATGCCTCGCTCTTTCTCGTGTCCTTCCGCGCGTTCCGCATTGCTCTTCGCCACGCTGCCCCTGTTGGGGTGCGGCGAACTCTCCGACGGGACTCCTCGGACGCCTCCTCCCGTTGACCCACTGCACCTGGAAATCAACAACTCGCGAGGCATGGAATATGTGAACGGTTCGCTCCTCGTCACAGTGCAGACGCAGGGCGGTACTCCGGACAAGATTGAACTCCTCCGGAGTGGAGAGCCGCTGGCCACGCTGCTGCCTCCCTTCCAGTTCACCTGGGACACAACCGTGTTCAGGGAGGGCGCTGAGTCGTCCCCTCATTTGAGCCGAGCGTCAAGGGCCGTCCCCAGCGGTTGGCTGGTGCCGGAGCAGCGCGGGAAGCGGCAGTGAGGCGCGCGCTTTTCGGCGCCAGAGGTTGTCCTGCATCGTGCGGAGCATGTCGAAATCCATAACGCACGCCGAGGTGCATCGGTTCATTGAGGAAGCCGTCGGCCCGGACACCCATGCCAAGCGTGTGCTGTCGCTGTCCAATGCCACCTTGGGCGCCGTGCACGCCGCCAGCCTCTCGGTGAGGGCCATCGGACTGGCGCTCTCCCAGGCGCGGGGGTTGGAAGGCAAGCACGCCATCAAGCAGGTGGACCGACTGCTGTCCAACTCTGGCGTCGACGTGTGGCGACTGTTCGCGCAGTGGGTGCCCTTCGTGGTGGCCGAGCGCAAAGCGGTGACAGTCACCATTGACTGGACGGACTTCGAGTCGGACGACCACACCACGGTCGCCATCCAGCTTGTCACCCGCCACGGCCGCGCCACGCCGTTGCTGTGGAAGACGGTGCCCAAGAGCGAGTTGGCCGGGCAGCGCAATGCCCATGAGGACGCGTTGCTGGAGCGGTTGCACCAGGTGCTGCCCTCCGACGTGGAGGTGACGGTGCTCGCGGACCGAGGATTCGGAGACGTCGCCCTGTATGAATTGCTGGACAGACTCAGCTTCGGCTACGTCATTCGCTTTCGTGGCGTCGTGCACGTCGAAAGTGCCGGAGGGGAGGTGCACAAGGCGAAGGAGTGGGTGCCCCCGACGGGCCGTCCGAAGTTGCTGCGCGGAGCGCGCGTCACCCAGGCCCGTTTCGGCGTGGGTGCCGTCGTCTGCGTGCACCAGAAGGGAATGAAAGAGGCCTGGTTTCTGGCGGCCAGCAGCAAGGAAGCCACTGCCACCGAGTTGGTGAAGGCCTACGGACGTCGATTCACCTGCGAGGAGACGCACCGGGACATCAAGGACTTGCGCTTCGGCATGGGCCTGTCCGCCATCGCTATCGGCACCTGCGAGCGCCGCGACAGACTGTTGCTGCTGTCCGCCTTCGCCATGGCGCTGCTGACGCTGCTCGGCGCTGCGGGCGAAGCGACGGGGCTCGACAGGAAGTTCCGCGCCGACACCCGTAAGACGCGCGAGTACTCTCTCTTTCGGCAAGGCATCATCTACTACGGCGCCCTCGCCAACATGCGAGAGGAGTGGCTCCGCCCCCTCATGGAGAAATTCGCCGAGCTCATCCGCGAGCAGGCCGTCTTCCGCGAGGCATTCGGCTTCATTTGATTCGAATGAGGGGACGGCTCAGGGGAGGGCGTTCACCACCTTCAGGCTCGCGCGGAGTGGAAGGGGCATACCTTCAAGAGTGACGCGCATCCCGTGACGGTGGACCGCACGGGGCCCACCGTCAGCTCGAGTTCTCCCAATGCCTTCGAGACGCTCTTCAGCGAGACGGCGACCCTGCGGGTGACGTTCTCGGAGCCCATCCGGCTCAAGAGCGCCGAAGCGCCGATGGCCAGCATCCAGGTCGATTACCAGGAGTGGTCCTCCCGGATGACGCTGTCCGACGACCGCTTGAGTTTGTCCACGACGATGATTCAGCCCTATTTGTTGCCGTCGGAAGGCTCGGCTTCAATGTCCTGCGAGGACATCACGGACCTGGCTGGAAATCCCGCCCAGTTCAATCCCTATCCAGGACCGCGCATCCACTGGTCCTGGAGGGTCCCCTCGTTCAAGTCGGAGCCCGCCTTTTCCTTCGAGCGTACGCCAGGGGTACGGGAGGGTGCCTCGGTCGCGGGGCGGCCGGCGCTGGCCGTGGAGTCCGGTGGGGCCCTGGTGGTCGCGGTCGCCGACAGCCATGGCATGACGGAGCGGAACGAGACAGACGGAGCCCGCATCGTCGTCGGGCGCTTGGAGGGCAACGTCTGGGCTGTCCTGGGCGCGCCGTTCGCGGCTCCGGGGGCGCGCGAGGAAGCGACCGTCTCGCGGCCGCAGCTCGCGCTGGGCTCGGACGGCCACCCGGTGGTGGCCTTCCTGCAACGTGACTCCGCGAGCGCCGGTGCCGCGCTCCATGTCTTTCAATGGAGGCCCCCGGCCTGGATGCCGCTCGGGGCGCGCCTGAACCTGGCTGAGGACGCGGCGCCGTATGATGTCGCCCTCGCCATGGACAGCGAGGGCCGTCCGGTGGTGGCCTGGAGTGCCTCCGACGGCGTTCGCGTGCGACGTTGGACGGAGGGGCAGTGGCTCGCCCTGGGAGACATCCAGCGGGTAGGCACGGGGCCCGGCTCAACGGTCTCCACGGATGCGCCCGCGTTGAGTGTGGATGGCTCCGGCGGGATTTTCGTGGCGTGGGCCGAAGCCGAGTCCGCGGACGTATTGGCGGGACTGCATGTCCGTCACTGGAATGGCGCTGGCTGGACCGCGCTCGGAGAGCGGCTCCTTCACGACCGCTACTTCCCAGACCGCTATCGAGTCACCCAGCCCGCCCTGGCCACGCTGCCGGATGGTCGCCCCGTGGCTGTCTGGGGGGAGATGCATGGCTCGGAGTACCATGACGGGATGGTGGTGGCTCGCTGGTCCGGTTCGGCATGGAACCTCGAAGTCGCGACCTCCTGGGAGGAGGGACTTGACGGCGAGAAACGGCGCTGGCCGACGGTTGCCGTGGATGGCCATGGCCGGGTGTTGACGACGTTCATCGGAGGCCGTTCGTCATCAAGCCTCTATGCGAACTGGTACCCCCGTGAGCTTCATCGGAAGGAGCGCGTCCGGGATTATTCGGGCGCCGTGCCAACCTCCCTGGCGTTGGATGCGGCGGGCCACCCGGTCATCGCTGTGTCGAAAGGCGGCTCGTTGAGCATCTACCGTCCGAACCAATGAGCGCTCGTCAACGGAAGCCGCGTCACTTCTTGCGCGTCAGCAGCACCACCGCGCCCAGGATGGCGCCCATGGCCAGCCAGGCCGTGGGCGACATCGTCTCGCCCGCCAGCAGGCCGCCCAGGAACACCGCCAGCACCGGGTTGACGTAGGCGTAGCTGGTGGCCAGCGACGGGCGCGCGTTGCGCAGCAGGTAGCCGTAGGCGCTGTAGCCCACCAGCGAGCCGAAGATGACCAGGTAGAAGAACGCGGCCACCGCCTTCGGCGTGGGCATGGCCGTGGGGCGCTCCCCAATCACCAGGCTGAAGGTCAGGATGACGGCGCCGCCGCACAGCATCTGCGCCGCGGTGGACATCAGCCCCTGGGGCATGGGCAGCCGGCGGCTCCACACGGAGCCAAACGCCCAGCTCATGGGCGCCGCCAGCAGCGCCAGCGTCGGCAGCAGCCGGCCGCCCATGTCACTGCCCAGGTTGAGCAGGATGATGCCGCCAAAGCCAATGGCCAGGCCCCAGCGCTCCGCGCGTCCAGGCCACTGCCCGAAGAGCCCCCCGAAGAGCGCCGTCCACAGGGGGAGGCTGCCCACCACCAGCGCGGCCACGCCCGAGGCGACCCATTGCTGCGCGAAGACGAGCCCGCCGTTGCCCATGCCCAGCAGCAGCACCCCCACCACGGTGCTGGCGGCCCACTGGCGCCCGGTGGGCACCGGCGCGCCCTTCAGCCACAGGACGCCGAAGAGCAGCGCTCCCGCGCAGACGAAGCGCGCCCCCGACATCTGGAAGGGGGGCAGGCCACCTTCCAGCGCCCACCGGATGGCCAGATAGGTGGAGCCCCAAATAACGTACAGGGACAGGAGGCTGGCGACGAGCCACCCGCGCTGGGCGCCCCCGGGAGCGACGTCTCCGGTGGGCAGGCTGACGGGGGCTGGCTGTGGAGCAGGGAGGGACTCGGCACGCGGAGCGAGCACGGCGCGGCTTGTAGCGCTGGCGAATCCCGCCGGCCATGTGGGCATTGCCACACCTCACAGCCGGGCCCCTGCCGGGGAAGTACAGTGGCCGGCACCGGGCCCGTGCGGTGGGGCGGCCGTCCGGCTGGCTGGAAGGTCCGCGTTGGGAATGACGCGCCGTCCTGCACGTAGGGCCAGGGCGGCTCCCGGATTGAATGCCCGCGGCCGCTTTCTTAGACTTTCCCATGGAGCCAGGGCGCGGAGGGTGCCGCCGCGCCGGTGGCTCCGGAGTGAGCGCCAGGGATGTCCGAAGAGCTGGGTGAACGTGAGAAGGAAGTTCTCCGGGCCGTCGTGCAGGAGTACATCTCCACGGGCGGGCCGGTAGGCAGTCAGCAGCTCACCCGCAGGTCGGGGTTCGAGGTGTCCTCGGCCACCATGCGCAACGTGCTGGCGGACCTGGAGGAGCTGGGCTTTCTGGAGAAGCCCCACACGTCGGCCGGGCGCGTCCCCACCGACCAGGGCTACCGCTTCTACGTGGACACGCTGGTGAAGCTGAAGGACCCGACGCCGCGCGACAGGGAGTTCATCCACGCGGGGCTCGCGCACGAGGCGGACCTGGCGGAGATGCTGGGCGAGGCCAGCCGCATCCTCCATTCCCTGACGCGCCACGCGGGCGTGGTGGTGACGCCGCGGCCGGAGGCGGCGGTGTTCCGGCGCATCGAGTTCGTCCGCCTGCGCGAGGACCGGGTGCTGGCCATCCTGGTGGGGCAGAGCGGCCAGGTGGTCAACAAGGCGATTACGGTGGAGTTCCCCATCACCTCCGACGAGCTGCTCAAGGCGAGCAACTACCTGTCGGAGCTGCTGCGGGAGGTGCCGCTGGAGTCGGCGCGGGAGCGCATCCGCGCGGAGATGGACCAGGAGCAGGCGCTCTACAACGCGCTGACGGCCAAGGCGCTGAAGCTGGGCGTGGCGGCCACGGACCTGGCCGCCACGGAGCGGGTGCTCATCCAGGGCACGGGCTCCTTCCTGGAGCAGCCGGAGTTCGCGGACGTGGAGCGCATGCGCGCGCTCTTCAAGGCCCTGGACGAGAAGCACAAGCTGCTGTCGCTGTTGGACCGGGTGCAGGTGGCCAACGAGATGCAGATTTTCATTGGCGCGGAGAGCGACTTCTCCGCCGCCGGCGACGTCACCGTCATCGCCAGCCCCTACGGCAACCAGGAGCAGGTGCTGGGCACGGTGGGCGTCATCGGCCCCACGCGCATGGACTACCGGCGCGTGATTCCGCTGGTGAACTTCACCGCGCAGGTGCTGTCGCGCGTGCTGGACAAGGTGTAGCGCCCGGGCCCGTCACTCCGCGCGGGTGACGAGCACCTCCTGCTCCCCGCCCGCGCGCCGGACGTGGAGCCGCACCGGCGTGCCGGGCGCGCCCCGGGTGCGGGACTCCGCCTCGGTGCTGTCGCGCACCACCTGGCCGTCCACCGCCACCAGCCGGTCTCCCACGTTGACGCCCGCGCGCGCCGCCGGCCCGTCCGGCGTCAGCCACGCGAAGGCGACGTGGCCCCGGTCCTCGCTGAAGCCCGCGCCCAGCGTGCCCGGCGTGGCCCGGCGCGGGGACACCGTCACGTCGCCCACGTCGGCGGCCTCCGCCTCGGCCACCTTCACGGTGCGCGTCTCCACGCGGCCCTCCGGCGGCAGCAGCCGCACGGTGTGGATGCCCGGGCGCACGTCGCCGAGCCGGAAGCGCCCGTCCTGGCCGGTGAAGGCCTCCGGGCGCCCGCCCACGGCCTTGTCCAGGAAGACGGCCACGCCCGGCGCCGGCCCGCCGCCCCGGCTCCACACCGCGCGCCCGGAGATGGACGCCACGCCCCCGGTGAGCGGCACCTCCACGTCCGCCGAGCCTCCCGGCCGCAGCGACACCTGGGCCTCGCCCGTGCGGCCGTCCTCGGTGCGCACCGTCACCTTCAGCGCCTGGCCGGGCGCGTCCGGCAGCAGGAAGGTGCTGCCGGCGAAGCGCCGCGTGGTGGGCCACGCGCCCGCCCAGGGCAGGGCCTCGCCGTTGGCCTCGTGCAGCTCCAGGACGAAGCCGTCCGGCGGCGCGCCGCTGCCCGCCACCACGCGCCCGCGCAGGGTGGCCGCGGGCTCCAGCCGCACCGTGAGCGGCGCCTGGTCCTCGTGCGCGCCGGACAGCCGCCCCACGCGCCCCGCGTTGTGGGCCACCAGCGCCAGGGGCTGGGCGCCCCGGGGACGCGGCGGCAGGGTGAACTGGCCCGCCTCGTCCGCGCGCTCCTTGCGCGTCACGGGGAAGTCCCCGCCCTGGATGGCGGCCACGATGGCCAGCGGGCTGGGCACTCCCGAGGGCTCCAGCACCACGCCGGACAACACGGGGTCGTCCTTCAGCGTCAGGTCCTGCCGCACGGCGCTGCCCGAAGGCACCGTGACGAAGGGGTCGCTCTCCAGGTGGAAGTAGATGGCGGGCGTCTGGGGGGGCAGCGCGACGAGCTGGTACACGCCCGCGGGCAGCTCCAACTGGAATCGGCCCCGCGCGTCCGTCTCCGTGGAGGCCGCGCCCGAGCCCCCTCGGGGCACGGCGTGGACCAGCGCGGGCTCGGTCAGCGGCCCGCCCGACGCGCGCGTCACCTGGCCCCACACGGAGCCGGAGTCCGCCAGGGTGAAGTCCACGCGGGTGACGGCCCCGGCCTTCAGCGTCTCCAGGCGGGACGTCCACCGCTTCGAGCCCTCGCGCCGGGCGCCCACCGACGTGCGCCCCGCCTCCAGCCCCTCCAGCCGCCAGGCGCCCTGGGCGTCGGTGAGGGCCGTGCGGGCCACGCCCGAGAAGGACTCCGGCGAGGCGCGCACCTGGGCGCCCTCCAGGGGCTGGCCCTCCGCGTCCACCACCAGGCCCTCCAGCGCCGCCGTCGCCGGCTCCAGCCGCACGTCCACGGGCGTGTAGGCGCCCACGTCCACCACCACGGCCTCCACCACGCGGCCCGTCATCCCCTCCGCGCGCACCGTCACGTCGTAGTCGCCCGCGGGGAGGTCCATCCGCCAGGTCCCGTCCGCATGGGACGCGGCCCGGCCCAGCTCGCCCTCGCCGCCCGCGGGAGCCGCCACCAGCACCGCGCCGCCCACCGGCGCGCCGTCCACGGAGGACACGCTGCCCGCCAGGCCGCTGGCGGCGCCCAGCGTCACCACGAGCCCCCGCAGCGTCTCGCCCGGCGCGACGGAGAGCGGCCCGGGCACGCGGCCTGGTTGGTCTCCGTGGCGCGCGGACACGAACCACGTCCCGGCGTTGACCTCCAGCGCGAAGCCGCCCCCTTCTCCCGTGGTGGCGCGCACGGGCGAGCTGCCGCCCGCCGCCGTCACCTCCGCGTTGGCCACGGGCTGTCCCCTGGCGTCGACGACGAAGCCCTCCAGGGTGCTCGCGCCCCACAGGCCCACCACGACGTCGCTGGCCCGTGGCACCTGGAGCAGGCGCAGCGTGCGGCGGCTGAAGCCCGGCGCCTCGGCGGTGAGCGCGTAGCGCCCGGGCGCGAGCCGCGTGAAGGTGAAGTGCCCCCGCGCGTCGCTCGTCGTCTCCGCGGCTTCCTCGGGCAGGCCGGTGGGGACCGCCCAGGCGGTGGGCGTCCCGGGGTAGGGCCGCAGCGTCAGCGCCGCGAGCGGCACCGGCTCCTCGCGCCCCTCCACCACGGTGCGGCCGCGCAGCGTCACGCCTTCGGACAGGCGCAGCTCGACGGCCGTCTCCGCTTCACCCAGCGGCCGGGTGGCCTCCAGCCGCACCGGCCCGTGGCCCGGCGCCCGCGCGGACAACAGGTAGTCGCCCGGGCCCGCGGGGAGGCGCAGGACGCCTCCTTCCGCCGTGGCGCCCTCACCCGCGCGGCGCCAGGGCGTGGCGCCGGTGCCGTCCGCGCCCACGCGCAGGTAGGCCCGCACCCGCGCGCCCTCCACCGGGCCTCGCGTATCCACCACCCGCACCACGAAGGCGCCCAGCTCGGCGGCCGGGGCCTCGTCCAGCGGCGGCGTGGGCGGCGTGCTGTCCCGGGCCGGCGCGTGGGTGACAGGCACGGGGGCGGACAGCGCCGCGGCGCCGGGACGCGCGGCGGGCGGCGCCGCGGGGACGGGCATGCGGAACCACAGGAGCAGCACGGCCGCGATGGCCAGGCATGAGGCAATCAGGAGGGGAATTCGATGACGCACGGGCGCGGCCTCCCCGCGTCCTGCCGGCACCGACGCGGCGGCCTACAGTGTAGGCCAGCCTCGCAGTGAAATCGAAACTTCAGGAGGGCGCGGGGGCGTAGACGCGCAGGGCGGCGGGGGCCACCTCGAAGCGCATGGGCGTCTTGCCCACCAGCTCCCCATCCGCGTTCACCTCCTGGATGGGCTCCGCCTCCACGTAGAGCCGCGCGGCGCGCAGAGCGGTGACGGAGGGGTGGTCCACGTGCTCGCCGCTGCGCAGGGACAGGGCCACCCGCATCAGCGTGGCGATGTCCCGGAGCTGCCCCAGGCCGGTGCCCTCGTTCCCGGACGCCGCGGAGGGCGCCGCGATGGCGTAGACGTCCAGCCGCCGGTCATCCAGCCGGGCGTCGGGGGCCACCATGTTGCCGGCCCCATGGTAGAGGCCGTTGCCCACCACGAGCTGGAGCACGTCCAGCGCCAGCTCCTGGTCGTCCGCCTTCAGCCGGATGTGGAAGGGGCGCAGGTCCTTCACCTCCGCGGCGGCCGCCACGGGGTAGGCCAGCTTCCCAGCGCGCTGCTTCAGCCGCTTCGTCAGCCGCCTGGCGATGCCGGTGGCCAGCCCCAGGCTGGCCGCGTTGAGGAAGGGGCGCCCATTGGCCAGGCCCACGTCCACGCGGGCCGTGTAGCCCTGGGCGATGACGTCACACGCGGCCTCGATGTCGGCCGGGATTCCCAGCGAGCGCGCGAAGTCGTTGCCGGTGCCCAGGGGGAGCACGCCCAGCGTCACGTCGCGGCCCAGCAGCCGGGCCACCGCGCGGCTCAGGGTGCCGTCGCCTCCTCCCACGATGAGGCGGCGGGTGCCCTGCGCCACCATCCGCTGCACCACCGCGTCCAGCCGCTCCGCCCGGGACAGGGCGTGGCATTCGGTGATGGAGACGCCCCGCGCCACGAGCGTTTCCCTGGCGGCCTCGAACGCCTCTCGCCCCGAACGCGAGCGCGTGTTGACCACCAACACCGCGGGGCCGTCATCCAGGACGGGCCGGCGCGGCGGCTTGATGAGGGCGGGTTCCAGGGGTGCCTCCTCTTTCGTGTCGCACGCCAATCTGTGCACGCACGCACCGTCCGGCCAGCGGACGGCGCCGTGGCTCACGTCGTGCCCCGGTGCATTCCCGGTGTCGGATGCCGCGCCGGCGTCCATGCGTGCGTCGCGGGGTGAACAGGTCCATCCGGCCAGACGCTTCCGGATGGGTGGGTGACTGCCCACCTCTGCGCTGGTGCTGGCCCCATGCAGGTGTCAGCCACGCCTGGAGAGCAAGTCGCATGGCACGAGGAAGCAAGGCGAAGTACACGGCGAAGCAGAAGCGGATGGCCGAGCACATCGAAGAGGGCTACGAGAAGCGCGGCGCGTCCGATGAAACGGCCGAGGCTCGGGCCTGGGCCACCGTGAACAAGCTCACCGGCGGTGGGATGAAGAAGGGCGGCTCGGGCAGCAAGGCCAAGGTCGCACGCAGCCGCCCCGCGGCGCGGAAGAACGCGCGCAAGGCGGGCCGCAAGGGAGGCAAGGCCACCGCCGCGAAGCGCGCGGGGACTCGCCGCTCCACCACCACGACGGGCCGCACCCGCAAGCCCACCCGCGCCACGCGCTCGGGCTCGAAGTCCACCACGCGGAAGACCGCGGCGCGGCGCGCCACCGCCCGGCGCACCACCCCCGCGAAGCGCTCCAGCACCACGTCCCGGAGCACCGCGCGGCGCGGCGCCGGCAGCCGGAGCCCGCGCGGCCGCGGCCGTTCGCGGAGCTGATTCACCGCCGCTTCCCCATCCCTCGTGGGGGTGGGGAAGGGCGGGGCGGCCGCGTCAGCGCCGCTCGTCGTCCTTGGCCACCTGGCTCGTGTCGGACTCGTTCCAGGGCCACTCGCGCCGGGACGCCTCGTAGCGCGCGAGCAGCGCCGCCGGGTCCTTCACCAGCGCGCGGCAGCCCGCGGCGCGCAGGTCATCCGGAGGAAACCCGCCGGCCAGCACGCCCACGGAGGGCAGGCCCAACTTGTTGGCGGCGAGCGCGTCATAGGGCGTGTCGCCCACGACGACCGTCACGTCCTGTGGCGGCTTGCCCAGCCGCGCCAGGGCGGCCTCGAAGATGTCCGGGTGGGGCTTGCTCTTGTCCACCGCGTCCGCGCTCGTCTTCGCTTCGAACAAGCCGTCGATGCCGCACAGCTTCACGTAGTGCTTCAGCTCCTGCTCCTTCGCGCTGGAGGCCAGCACGATGCGGACGCCGCCCGCGCGCAGCCGCTGGAACAGCTCCCGCACCCGCGGGAAGGGGCGCACCTTGGGGAGGAACTCGTCCAGGAACAGCTTGCCGCGGTAGTCGTCCAGCTCCTTGCCGAAGCGCTCCACCTCCTCGTCGTTGAAGAAGACGGGGATGAGCTGGTCGGCGCCCTTGCCAATCTGGCTGCGCACATGCGTGAACGGGATGTCCCGGCCGAAGTGCAGGAATGCGCGCCGCCATGCCTCGGCGTGCTCGTCCACCGAATCCACCAGGGTTCCATCCACGTCGAAGATGACGTTTTCCACCATTTGCCTTGGCCCTCGGCCCCGAAGGTGGGGATGCCGGGGGTGGCGGTCAACCGCCCGCGGGCGGCGGCGTGGGTGCGGACTCCACCAGTGTCCGCGTCTGCACGTCGTAGCCTTCGGGGGCGGTGAGCGTGAAGCCGTCGTTGGGCAGGGCCGCGTTGAGCTCCACGCGCGTCAGCACCGTTTCGCCCACGCGCTTGCCGCCCTGCCACCGGCTGATTCGCCTGGGCACGCACAGCGCCAGGGCCTCGTCGCAGTGCTCCTCCTCCACGCGCTCCTCGGCCGCCGCGCCGCCGGGGGCGCCGGTGCGCCGGCCCAGGAAGTCGAGCTGGGGCCAGCGCAGCACGTAGACCATCTCCAGGCCCGCCGCTTCGCCCTCCAGCGTCTGCACCAGCTCCACGGCCCGCGGCGCCAGCGGGTGCGTGGCGCGGCGGACCGCCGCGTGGCTCAGGAGCAGCGGCGCGCGGAAGCCCTCCGGCATGAAGGGGTGGAAGGTCTCCGCCAGGAAGCCGGCGAGCTTCGCCGGCGGCAGCTCCGAGGTGAAGGTGCTGAAGCGCCTCTCGCCGTCGAGCTGCTGGAAGAAGTGCGTGCCGTCCCAGGCGAAGGTGCGCGAGGCGGGCGGGCCCAGCGAGCCGCGCAGGCGCTGGGGCGCGCGGTATTCGAAGGTGAACGTCACCGGCTCCAGCCCCGTGTCCTGCACGGTGCCGGCGATGCGGTAGCTCTTCAGCTTCGCCTCGCGCGCGGCGAGCCCGGCCTTGACTTCGGGCAGCGGCGCGGCCGCGTCATCGCCGCTCTTCTTGGAGCAGCCGGTGAGGGCCGTCAGGGCGCACAGCAGGAGGAAGCGCTTGCTCATGGGGAGGCACAAAAGCAAGAAGGCCCGCCTGTCGCCAGGGGGCCTTCCGCGTGGACCGCGCGGCTTGCGCGGTGTGGACTACTTGACCGCCACGCCCACGGCGCTGGAGCTGGTCACGCCGATGATGGTGCCCGTCAGCGCGTAGATGCCGTGACGCGCGGTGGTGCCCGCGGTCAGCAGCTCCACCTTGTTGGCGCCCATGGCCTTGGCCTCGGTGACGAGCAGCTTGTTGATGACGGTGTCGAGGTCGCTCTGGACGATGTCGACGATGTGGAAGATGGCGGTCAGGCCCAGGGCGTTGGCCTGAACGACGGCGATGGCCTCACCGTTGGAGGCGATCTCCGTACCGGAGACAACGGCGCTCTCAACGCTGGTGCAGGCGACCATGCTGCTGGCGGCAACGGCGGACAGGACGAGCTTCTTCATGACTTTTCCCCTCTTGAACTGGACGCTTGGGTGGTGGCCGGACGCCTTGGAGAGCGACCGGCCGTGCTCTTGAAACCTTCAAGCGGGCGGGGTCGTAGCAGATGTCGACTCCATGTCAAGGTCCGTCCGGGACACTCGGTGTCAGTCAGGGCGGGCAGCGGCGCGTTGCAATGCACACCTCCCCTTGCTAGCCAACCTCGAGGCTCCCTTCATGGACACCGTCTCCGCTGCCCGCCCCGCGCCGCGCTACTGGGTGCACCTGTTGCTCCTGGTGCTGACGGTGGGCACCACCTTCACCTCGTACCTGCTCTACTTCCACTTCCAGCGGCCCTACTCCCTGGGAGAGGTGTCCTCCGAGGCGGCCTTCCGCGCGCTGTCGTTCAGCCTGTCGCTGCTGGCCATCCTGGGCACCCATGAGATGGGGCACTACCTGCTCGCGCGCTGGCACCGGGTTGAAACCTCCCTGCCCTATTTCATCCCGCTGCCGGTGCTGGGCGTGGGCACGCTGGGCGCCGTCATCCGGATTCGCGACCGCATCCCCAACCGCAACGCGCTGGTGGACATTGGCGCGGCGGGGCCGCTGGCGGGGCTGGTGGTGGCGCTGCCCATCCTCTTCTGGGGGCTGGCCCACTCCACGGTGGTGGACGCGCCGGACATCCCGGCCACCACCTTCCCGGGGGACGGCTCGCTGTGGGTCATCATCCAGGACGTCTTCGCCTGGGTGATGGACCGCATCACCAACGCGCCGCCCGCGCCGGAGACGCCCTTCAACGGCGTGCAGACGCTCTTCGGTGACAGCCTGCTGATGCAGGGCCTGACGCGCCTGGCCCTGGGGCCGCTCCCGGAGGGCAAGGACGTGCTGGTGCACCCGGTGGTCATCGCCGGCTGGTTCGGGCTGCTCGTCACGTTGCTGAACCTGATGCCGGTGGGGCAACTCGACGGCGGGCACCTGGCCTATGCGCTGTGGGGCCGCCACGCGCACTGGGTGGGCCGCGCGGTGGCGCTGGTGTTGTTGGTGCTCACCGTTTTCGTCACCGCGTCCTGGGGCTTATGGCTGCTGGTGACGAGCAAGCTGGTAGGCTTCGGCCATCCGGAGGTGGTGGAACCCCAGGCGCCGCTCAGCCCGCTGCGGAAGTGGATCTGCGCGCTGTGCCTGCTGGCACTCATCGGCTGCGCCATGCCCATTCCCCTGCGCCAGGTGATGACATGAAGTTCCTCTGCGACGCGTGTGAGCGGCTCGTGCCGCTGCAGACCTTCCGGACGGAGGCCGGGGGGCTCGTGGTGACGTGTGGCCGCTGCGGCGCGGACAGCCGCGTGGGGCCGCCTTCCGCCGCGCCTCGCGCGGACGTTGGCGCTGGGATGGCGCCCGCCTTCGAGCCCGTGAGCGCGCCGCCCGCCGTCCCCGCGCCCATGCCGCTGCCCGGAGACTCGGGCGAGCCCGTCGCGCGCGCGGCCACGCCGGCCCTGCGCGTGGTGCGTCTGGACGCCGGGCCGCCGGCGGCGCCGCTGACGGACGAAGCGCTCTTCGAGCCGCCGCCCGGCGTCTGCCCCAAGTGCGTGGGGCCGCGGCGCGAGGAGGCCCTGTCCTGCGCGCAGTGCGGGCTCGTCTACGTCAACTACCTGCCGGGCGAGCCACCGCTGTCGGACGTCCTGGCGGACGCGTGGCGGAAGTTGGCGGCGCGCTGGGAGGACTGGGACGCCCATGACCGGCTGATGACGCTGGCGGTGGGCCGGGGCGAGCTGGCCATGGTGGGGCGGCTGTACCGCGTCCGGCTGGCGCGCGCGCCCGGGGACACGGTCGCGCAGCGGGGCCGGGACGAGGTGGTCCGCCGGGCCACCCTGGGGGTGCCGTCATCGCTGGAGCCGGTGGGGGCCCACGGCCCCCTCGACCGCATGAAGAAGGTGGCGCTGGGCGTGGGGTTCATCGTGGTGCTGGTGCTGGCCGTGCTCGTCTTCCAGCACCTGCGCAGCCTGTCCGCGGGGTACTGAGCGCCGGGCTGTCCAGCGGCCGGCCCGCCGCGGCGGGTGTGGCTCGCTGGCCAAGGGGCAGGCAGCCGCCCCGCCCAGGCGCCGCGGACGTGGCCGGAAACGCGCTTGAAGCGGCGGTCGCTGCTATTTTGTCCGGCCGCATCCCGTCTCCCCCCCGGTGCCGATGTCGCTCTCCGTCTCCATCCCTCCGTCCGTCGACAGCCTGCTCGGTCCGGGAGGCGCGCTCGAGGTCGCGCTGCCCGCGTACGAGCACCGCCCGGAGCAGCTTCAGATGGCGCGCGCCGTGGAGCGGGCCTTCGCGGAGCGCAGCTATTTGCTGGCCGAGGCGGGCACGGGCACGGGCAAGACGCTCGCCTACCTGGTGCCCGCGCTGTTGTCGGGGCGCCGGGTGGTGGTGTCCACGGCGACGAAGACCTTGCAGGACCAGATCTTCTTCAAGGACCTGCCGTTGATGCGGGAGAAGATGGGCCTGCGCTTCGAGGCCGCCTACCTCAAGGGCCGCGGCAACTACCTGTGCCTGCACCGGTATGACGCCTTCTCCAAGGAGCCGCAGTTCGGCTCGCGCGAGGAGGCGCGCTACTGGTCCAGGCTGAAGGCGTGGGCGGAGGAGACGGACACCGGCGACCGCAGCGAGCTGGACCTGCCGGAGTCCTTCAGCGCCTGGCCGCGCCTGTCCACCACGTCCGAGACGTGCGTGGGGACGAAGTGCCCGCAGTACGAGACGTGCTTCGTCACGCGCATGCGCAAGCGCGCGGAGCAGGCGGACCTGCTGGTGGTCAACCACCACCTCTTCTTCGCGGACCTGGCGCTGCGCAGCTCCGGCAAGCGCAGCGAAGGCGTGCTGCCCTGGTACGAGGCCGTCATCTTCGACGAGGCCCACGCGCTGGAGGACGCGGCCAGCGGCCACTTCGGCTGCAGCGTGTCCAACTACCGGCTGGAGGAGCTGGCGCGGGACGCGGTGGCGTCGCTGAAGGAGGAGGACGCCCGCCACGCCATGCTGCGCGCGCTGGCGGCCCGGCTGCGCGCGGGGGCGGACGCGCTCTTCGCGCAGGCGCCCCGGGCGCTGGGGCTGTCCGGCCAGGAGTCCTCGGTGGCGCTGCGCTCGGAGGTCATGGCGAAGCTGTCCACGCCGCTTTCGGGCGTGCGTGACGCGCTGGCCGCGCTGTCCGCCTTCACCGTGGGCGAGCGCGAGCCGGAGCTGGCCGCCATCACCCGCCGCGCGGACGAGCTGGAGGAGCAGCTCTCCTTCCTGGAGAAGGCCGAGTCCTCGGACCACGTCTACTGGGCGGAGCAGCGCGGCAAGGGCCTGTTCCTGCGCGCCAGTCCCATCGACGTGGCGAAGGAGCTGCGCGAGCGGATGTATGGCGCGCTGGACACGGTGGTGTACACGTCCGCGACGCTGGCGGCGGACAGCCGCTTCGACTTCTTCGCCAACCGCATGGGCCTGTACGGCGAGGACGGCCAGCCGGTGACGAAGGTGCGGACGCTGGCGGTGCCCAGCCCCTTCGACTACCCGTCGCAGGCGGCGCTGTACCTGCCCACGCACCTGCCGGACCCGTCCGCCCCGGGCTTCATCGAGGAGGCGGCGGAGGAGATTGAGCGGCTCTGCGAGGTGACGGGCGGGCGCGCCTTCGTGCTCTTCACGTCCCTGCGCAACATGGTGCGGGCCTACGAGCTGGTGGCGCCCCGGCTCCCCTACCAGGCGCTGCTCCAGGGCGAGCGCCCCAAGCAGCAGCTCCTGGAGGCCTTCCGCGAGACGCCCAGCGTGCTCTTCGCGGCGCACAGCTTCTGGGAAGGCGTCGACGTGCCGGGTGACGCGCTGAGCCTGGTCATCATCGACCGGCTGCCCTTCGCGTCGCCGGGGGACCCGCTGGTGGCCGCGCGCATCAAGCAGCTCCAGGAGCGGGGCGAGGAGCCCTTCGAGCTGTACCAGCTCCCGCACGCGGCGCTGGCGCTGCGGCAGGGCTTCGGCCGGCTCATCCGCACGCAGGCGGACCGGGGCATCGTCGCGATGCTGGACCGGCGCATCGTGACGAAGGCGTATGGCCGCGTCTTCCTGGACAGCCTCCCGCCCGCGCGCCGCATGCAGGACGTGGTGTCGCTCAGCCGCTGGTTCAACGGCCCGGTGCGGCCGGTGCGCACCATCCGCTGAGCCTCAGGGCGCGTCGCGCAGCCGCAGGCCGATGCGCGCCAGCAGGGGCGGGCCCAGCGTGTCCACCCCGGCGCGGCCCGCGAGGTACTCGCGGTCGAAGAGGTTCTCCACCGCGCCGAAGACGTGCAGCTTCCAGAAGAGGCGGCGGCTGGCGGAGACGTCCACCACGGCGTAGCCGCCCATGGGGCGCGCGTTGAGGTCGTCCTCGAACTGCGAGCCCGTCACGCGGAGCTGCACCGTGGCCGTCACGAGGTCCGGGTCATGGAAGGTGACGATGGCCGTGCCCCGGTGCCTGGGGTCCTGCGCGAGCTGCTTGCCCACCAGCCCGGGTTGTCCGGGGGAGCGCGTCACGACGGGGTCCACGAAGGTGTACGCGAGCAGCGCCGTCCACCGCCGCGACAGCCTCCAGTCCACGCTGGCCTCCACGCCGCGCACGCGCGCCTGTCCCAGGTTCTCCCGCTGGCGCGCGGCGCCGTCCGGCAGCGGCTGCTCCAGGGTGACATTGGTGATGGGGTCGTCGAGCACGTTCCAGAAGCCCGTCACGCGCGTGGTGAGGCCCAGCGAGGTGGACTCGGCTTCCAGGCCGGCCTCGGCGCCCCACAGCCGCTCCGCGCCCAGGTCGGCGTTGGCCGCGGTGAGGATGGTGCCCACCTGGAAGGGGCGGTACAGCTCGTTGAGCGTGGGCGCGCGGAAGGCGCGATAGGCGGAGCCTCGCAGGGTGAGCCACTCCAGGGGACGCAGCCGCAGGCCCAGGCGCGGGCTGAGCTGCTGCTCGGTGCGGTCGTCGAAGCGCGTGGTGTCCACGGCGCCGTTGCCGCGCTCCAGGCGCTGCGCGCCGTCCGTGTTCCGCCACACGTCCATCCGGAGCGCGGCGCTGAGCTCCAGGAGGGGCGAGGGCGTGTAGAGGTCCTCGATGAAGACGCCGCCGGACACCTGGGTGCCTCCGGTGTCGCGCCAGCGGAGGGAGGTCTCCGTGGGAGACGGAGGGAAGATTTGCTCCCGGGACGTGCCCGCCATGCGCCGCGCGTCCAGGCCCGCGGTGAGGACGTGCGTGCCCAGGGCTGACCAGGACGGGCCGGTCCAGACGAGGGAGAGGCCCTGGTCATCGGCCGGCACGTCCTGGCTGGCGGCCAGCGTCTCGGAGGCGCGGCCCTCGGCGATGCGCGCGCGGTCCTGCTCGAAGCGCTGCACGCGGCCGAAGAGGTCCAGCGTGAAGGTGCCGCTGTCCGCGGTGCGCAGCCGCGCGCCCGCGCCGAAGTGGGCCAGCTCCACGCGCGCGGTGGTGAGGCGGGTGCCGCCGTTCTGGTCCTCGCGGAACAGGCCCGCGCGAGCGGAGAGGGTGAGCGCGTCGGTGGCATCCGCCTCGACGCGCGCGTTGAGGACGGCGTGGCGGCTGGGCGTGTCCCCGTCGATGGCGCCGCGCTGGGCGGGGCTGACGATGGGGTAGCCGTCGCTGGAGAGGTACTCCGCCTCCAGCGAGGCGCGCACGGGGCCCCACGCCTCCGCCGCGCGCGCGGCGAGCAGGCCGGTGTGGGCATTGCCGTAGGCGGCGTCCGCGTCCACCTGGAGCCCGGTGATGGAACGGGACACGAGCTGCACGACGCCGCCGAGCGCGCCGCTGCCGTAGAGGGCGGAGCCGCCGCTGGGGACGACCTCGATGCGCTCCAGCCCGAGCCGCGGCAGCGAGCGCCAGAAAATCCAGCCGCCGAACGGGTCGTTGACGGGGATGCCGTCGAGCAGCACGAGGCTGCGCGCCACGCCCGAAGGCGCGAGCCCGCGCAGGTTGAGCCCCTGCGCCGTCGGGTCGGAGACGAGGCTGGGCGTGCGCCGGAAGGTGGCCGCGGACGGGACGGTGCGGACGAGCGAGTCCTGCGTCAGCGTGGGGCTCCGGTCGATCTCCGTCCGGGGGAGGACCGTGGTGGTGGCGGGCACGTCTCGCGCGGGCCGGGGACGGCGGGAGCCGGTGACAACGGTTTGTGAGGCACCGGAGGGAGTCGCTTCCGGAGCAGCGGCGTCCGCGGTGTCTCTCGCTTCCTCCGGACCGCGCGCGCTGGGGCCCGGAACGTTCGTGGCGTCGGCGGTGTCTCCCGCCTCCACCGGACCACGCGCGCTGTCGCGGGATGCCTTCGGGACGTCCGCGCTGCCGCCCGGCACCGCGGTGCCTTGCGCGTGGGCGGGAGCCTGTGCCCACGCTCCAGTGGAGTGCTCCGGCTGATATCCCGCCGCCGCGCGTGCCGTGCGCCGCGCATCCGAGGCCTCTTCGGACGCGTGGCTCGCTGGTGGTGGCAGCGGTGCGTCGGAGGCATTCGCGAGCGTCGCAGGCGCATGCGTCCGTGCCTCCGCCGCGGTAGCTGTCGCGACGCCCCAGGGCAGGGCTGCGAGCAACGCGAAGGCGCGCGAGCGGCGCGGGCTTTGACTCCGATGACGTACGGGGAGGGCGGGCATCGTTGCTCGCTCTAGCAGCCCCCGGCCGGGGCGGCAGGCGGATGGGGCCAGGGCGCGCGCGAGGCCGGCCTCGGCGCGCCCCTGTCCGTCCGGTGTTGAACGCACGCCAGGGGCCCGGCGCGTGAGGCGCGGGTCATCCGCCGGTGCGGCTGCCCGCCACGTCCCGCACGGTGAGCAGGGCGGCGTCCACCTCCGCCAGGATGCGACGCGCGTGGCACAGGAAGGCCTCGCCCGCGGGGAGCAGGCGCATGCCACCCCGGGTCCGCTCGAAGAGGCGGGCCCCCAGCTCGTCCTCGAGCGCCTGGATGTGGCGGGTGAGCGGCGGCTGCGTCAGGTGCAGGCGGCGCGCGGCCCGGCTCACGTTGCACTCCTCGGCAACGGCGACGAAGGACTGGATGTGCGTGAGGCTCACGTCCGCCACTCTAGCGCGCGGCCCATGGCGGGTACACGCCCCCGCGGGCCATACCGAAACAGCATTGGACGGTGGGCCCCCTGGCACCCCACCTTGGCGGCCATGAGCATCCCTCTCTTCAAGGGCGCGGAGGTCGAGCGCCTGCGCCGCGCGAGCCAGGCCGCCGCGGGTACGCTGGCCTTCGTCGCCTCGAAGCTGACCCCCGGTGTGTCCACGGGAGACATCGACCAGTGGGTTCGTGAGGACACGGCGCGCCGGGGCGGCAAGCCCAGCCAGCTAGGGTACAAGGGCTTCCCGGCCACCGTCTGCACCAGCCGCAACCACGTCATCTGCCACGGCATTCCGAGCCCCGCCGAGCGGGTGGCCCGCGGGGACATCATCAACGTGGACGTGACGACGTTCCTGGATGGCTTCCACGGAGACACCTCCGCCACGTTCCTCGTGGGCGAGGTGTCCGACGATGCCCGTCACATCGTGGACGTGGCGCGCCGGTGCCGCGACGCGGGCATCGCCGTCGTCCGCCATGGCGCGCGGCTGGGGGACATTGGCGCGGCCATCGAGGAGCTGGCGAAGAAGGAGGGCTGTAGCGTGGTGGAGGAGTTCGGCGGGCATGGCATTGGCCACCAGATGCACGGGCCGCCCACCGTTCCCCATACCGGCAAGCGGGGCTCGGGCATCAAGCTGCGCTCGGGCATGGTCTTCACCGTGGAGCCCATGGTGAACCTGGGCCGGCCGGACATCCGCATCCTGGCGGATGGCTGGACGGTGGTGACGGAGGACGGCAGCCTCTCCGCCCAGTTCGAGCACACCCTCCTGGTGACGGCCGAGGGCTGCGAGGTGCTCACCCAGCCAGAGCGTGTCATCCCGCTCGAAATCGCCTGCTGAACGCTTCGCCCAGGATTGAACGCGGCCTGCGCCTTCCAGGGCGGGCAGGCAGGCGTGCCTGCCATGGGTCCTCGGGGTGCCTAACCTTCGAAGACGAGGTCAGGAGGCCGCGCGATGAAGAAGCAGATGACGCTGCACGAATTGCACCCGGCGCTGGTGCACATGCCACTGGCCCTGCTGCCCACCGCGGCGGTGGCGGACCTCATCTCCGTGTCGACGGGTGACAGCGCCTGGGCCCGGGTGGCACGCCGCATCTGGGTGGTTGGCACCGTGGGAGGAATCTTCGCGGGGGTGACGGGGCTGGCGGCCAGCCAGGAGGTGCGGCTGGAGGCGCCTCGTGCCCGGGACATGACGTTCGTGCATGGCATGGGCAATGCCACCGTGCTGCTGGGCGCCCTGGGCGTGACGGTGTGGCGGTTGCGGCGCGAGCCCACCGCGGCCACCGTGGTGTTGGGCCTGGGCGCCTGTGGACTGGCGCTCTACACGGCGACGCTGGGCGGGAAGCTGGTCTACGAGCTGGGCGTGGGGCAGCCCGACGCCACGGGCAGGGCGACCTCTCCCGCGCTGCTGACGCGCGACGCGCCGCTGCTGCTGGTCCGCGACGCGCTTCGTGGGGCGCAGTGGCTGGTGTCGCGGGCGCGCGCGTGGCTGTCCGGCGGACGTCCGCTCGCCCAGGGCGCCACGGGCACGACGCCAGAGGGTGAATCGCTCACCTTGCCCGCGCCCGTCGTGGTGTTCCATGGCCCGGGCCGGCCGATTCCCCAGGCCTAGCGTCCCCCTCGGACATCTGGGGCATGACACTTCGGCACGCAGGGCGTGAGGCCCACGCGCATGCCGTGGCGCGGTGAAGCCGCCTCGCGATGCGTCCGGGGCGTGACACTTCCGCATGGTGTGCAGGCCCCAGGCGGGGTGGGTTTGCCGTCACCGGAAAATGGAGCTAGAGCTGCGCGCGAGCGAGAGGGGGAGTTCGCATGCGCGCACGAGGAGAGGTCGCGGCGGTGGTGCTGGGCGTCCTGCTGGTTGGAGCCGGGACTTCCTTGCTGGTCCCCCGGTGGGCGCTTGGCAATGGAGGCGCATCGCTCGAAGCCGCCCGGACGCGCGCCTCTCCGCCCAAGGTCGCCGCCGAGCCGCGCTTCCACGTCGAGCCGGCGAAGGCTGACACCGGCTCCCTGGTGCAGGTGGCGCGCGACCAGGCTGAAGTCCCGGAGTGGGAGCGGTTCGCGGCGCGCGCGCTGGTACCCCTGACGCCGGACGAGCTGGCCGTGCTCCGCGAGGAGCCGGTGGACGACCTGGCGGCGCTGGTGGCGCGCACGGAGCGCGCCTTCATGGACGCGGCGCCCGGCGAGCGCGCGGAGAAGGAGCGGCGCTACCTGGCGGCGCTGAACCTGGTGGCGAAGCTGGCCCCACCGCCGGAGCCCTCGGCCGCGGACCTCCACGCGAGAGACGTCGACGCGCGCTACCAACACGCGCTCAGCGTGGAGCGCGAGAAGTGGCGTTCACTCCCGCCGGAGGAGCAGGCGCGGCAGCATGACGCCTTCAAGGAGTCCTTCTTCCACGCGGAGGCGACGCGATGAAGGCACCCCTGAGAGGGCTCTTCACGCTGGCGCTGCTGGCGCCCGCGCTGGCGCTGGCCGGGCCGCACTACGTGGCTTCGCGCGACTGGGGCAGCTTCATCTGGCTCGCCACCTGGCTGGACGCGGGGCAGACCTACACCTACGAGACGCGGGATTTGACGGGCACCGCGCCCGACACCGTCCTGCACGTGCTCAGGGAGCGCGGCGGCGTCTGGAGCCAGGTGGCCGTGGGGGACGACTGCGCGGGGGCGGCGCGCTCCTGCGTGACGTTCACCGCGCCGGACTCCGGCCTCTACCGCGTCTGGGTGCGCGCGTACGCGGACGGGCGAGGCGGCACCGCCAGCCTGTATCGCAACGGCATGCTCGTCCTGAGCAACCAGCCCTTCGGCGGCGTGCCGCTCAGCTTCGCCTGGAACGCCCGGGACACCTTCAGGGCCACGTCCACGACGCCGGGCGCGGGAGACCACCTGGTCTTCCTGCTGCGCTCCAACACGGAGTACCTGCAACACGACGACGACAGCGGGCCTCGCGCCTATCCGCTGGCCGTCGCGGCGAGCACGCAGAACGCGGGCGCCCAGCGCGCGGTGGTGGGCCGCTTCCCCGGGAGCACGGGCACGGCCAGCTTCGTCCACGACGAGGCGCTGTGGTCCACCATCTTCAGCGACAACGACGAGGACGAAGACGGCATCTCCAACGCCCTGGAGCCGCTGGTGGGGATGAACCCGGACTCGAAGGACTCGGACGGGGACGGGATTCCGGACACGCTGGAGCTGTTCGGCAACGACGGCTTCTCCTTCTCCGAGTGGGGCAGCCCCACCGTGAAGGACCTCTACGTGGAGGTGGATTGGATGGAGCACCCCACCAATCCCTATCTCACGCGGAAGCCGTATGCCGGGCTGGTGGCGGACGCGGCGGCGGTGTTCGCGCGGGACTCGGGCGTGCGGCTGCATGCCTTCATCGACAGCGCGCTGCCCTGGCATGAAGTGGTGTGCTTCGGCGCGTGCTCGGGCGGCGTGGACTTCTACGCCTTGAAGCAGAGCGGCTTCTCCTCCGGGAATCCGGAGCGGCGGCCCTACTTCCACTATGCGCTGTGGGCGTACCGGCAGGGCAGCGGCACGTCGTGCTCGTCCGGCAGGGCGGAGGTGCTGGGCAATGACCTCATCGTCAGCCTGGGCTGCTGGAGCAGCCCGAGCCTCCAGGAGCAGCGCGGCACCTTCATCCACGAGCTGGGGCACAATCTGGCGCTGGACCACAACGGCAACGAGGTGCCGGGGCAGACCAGCGTGGTGCACGCCAGCGTGATGAACTACCGCTACCAGATGCTCGGCGTGGGCTCGCCGGGCTGGCACACGTATTCGTTCGGCGCCAACGCGTGCGCGGCCTGCGGCACCTCCCCCAAGAGCAGGTGTGTCTCCTGCCGGGACGGCTTCCTGGGGTGCGGCTTCCCCGGCTGTGGCTCCTGTGACTGCGACGTGAACGAGTGGGGCACGGTGGAGCTCGACTTCCTGGACGACGGTGACGCGGATGACGGCGCCCACCGCGCGTGGCTGGCGAGGTACGCGCCGGACGACAAGGGCGGGCCGGCGCGCTTCCAGCCGCACGTGCCGCACGCGGAGCCGTCCGTGGCGGCGCGGCGCCGGTCGGTGGAGCGCAAGCGGGAGCGGCTGCGGGCGCGAGGGCAGGTGGAGGGCGAGTCCTTCCTCGTGTCGCCCGATGGCACGACGCTGTACGCCGAGTGCCCATGAGCAGGCGGCCTCGTCCGGGGCGGAGTCATGCCCGGATGGGCTGGGCGCGCGGTGCCGTGGGGCTCTTCCTGGCCAGCCTGACGGGCTGCCAGGTGAAGTGCTCCGAGCCCATCCCCGACGCCGGGCGCGACCTCGCAGCACTCCAGCGCGAAGGCCGGTGCGCCGACGTCTGGCGCGCGGCCCAGGTGGACGTGGCGTTCAAGGAAGTGCCCGAGGACGCCGCCCAGCAGCGCGCGGGCACGCGGCTGGAGCGCCGCTTCACCATCGCCCGCCAGTTGCGCGGCGCCTACCGCCACGAGGACCGGTGGGCCTCGGTGCTGGAGTACGACGCGGGGCGGGTGCGCGGCGGCGTGAGCTACACCCTCCAGGTGCCGGACGTGCTGGCGGACCTGGAGGGACGGGTCGTTCAATGGACCAGCCATCGCGAGTCCGCGCCCTGTCCGACGAAGGAGGATGGCGAGCTCCCCGTGTTGCTGTCGGGGGACACCCTGCGGGACGCACAGGGCCGGCTGCTGCTGCTCACGGTGCCGAACGCCCCCACCACCACCGCGGGAGACGTGCTGCTCCCCGAAGGACTCGTCCCGGAGCTGCGCGTCCGCTGGGAGGACGCGGGCTGCGAGCTGGCGGAGGGCTCGCACGAACTGGGCGCCCAGCTCCAGGTGCGCGCCGCGAAACACACGCCGGGCCCGGGGAGCCTGGTGGCGGCCCCTGTCGGAGCGCCGGCACGGCTGACCCTGGACGGTGTGCGCTATGTCGTCCGGGTGGCGCGCGCCACGGCGGACATGCGGGGCCGATGTGGGCAGGCCGTCTTCTCGGTGATGCGAGAGGACCTGCTGGAGCAGGCGCCGCCGGCGTCCTGGAAATAGTCCGCGTCACCGCCCGTTGTGGGGGACTGGTGTGCCGGTGTGCAGGCGGGGTGCGTCAATTCACCCATGCCTGGAGCAAGCCCTGGCCTGCTATCCTCGCGGGCTTCAACGGCACCGAAGGGACGACACCATGCGAAGCAGGCAGATACGGAGCGGGGCGCGGTTCGCGGTAGGCGGGCTGCTCGTCGCGTGGCTGTTCGCCTGTGGTGGCTCGACGACGGAGGGGCTGGAGTCCCTGGAGCAGGGGACCGCGCCCGCGCCCGTCTCCGTGGACCTGTCGAGCGCGGACATCCGCACCCACCTGGAGTCCATCCCCGGCCTCACGGTGCTGAGCGACGTCGAGGTCAGCGGCTTCCGCTTCTTCACCATGGACTACGAGCAGCCCGTGGACCACCTGCGTCCCTGGGGCACGCGCTTCCAGCAGCGGGTGACGCTGATGCACCGCTCGGCGTCCGCGCCCATGGTGCTGGACACGGAGGGCACCGCCATCTTCGAGGAGCCCATCCCCGCCGAGCCCACGGACCTGCTCCAGGGCAACCAGCTCACCGTGGAGCACCGCTTCTACGGCGCGTCGAAGCCGGCCGCCATGGACTGGCGGAAGCTGACGGTGTGGCAGGCGGCGGCGGATGCGCACCGGCTGGTGGAGGCCTTCAAGCCGCTGTACGGCGGGCGCTGGCTGTCCACGGGCGTCTTCAAGGGGGGCACCGCCGCCCTGGCCCACCGCTTCTTCTTCCCGAACGACGTCCACGCCACGGTGACCTACTCGGCGCAGCACAACCGGGGCCTCCATGACGCGCGCCACGGGCGCTTCCTCCTCACGAAGGTGGGCGACGCGGCCTGCCGCCAGCAGCTCGCGTCCCTCCAGTACGCCGCGCTGACCCGCCGCGACGAGCTGCTGCCCTTCATGGACGGCTATGACGCCCAGGGCTTCACCTTCAACACGCTGGGGAAGGACCGCGCCCTCGAGTTCGCCGTCATCGAGGTGCCCTTCATCTTCTGGCAGTACTACGGCATGGCGGGGACGTGTGACGGGCTGCCCTCGCCGGAGGCGAGCGCGGAGGAGCTCTTCGCCTTCTTCAGCTACGTCTCCACGCTGGAGTTCACCTTCTCCGACCAGGCGCTGGAGGAGTCGGCGCCCCTCTACTACCAGGGCGCCACGCAGCTCGGCGGCCCGGGCTACCCGGAGGTGCACCTGCGGCCCCTGCTGCGCTACGCCGGTGAGCACGTCCCCACGCGCTTCCCGCCCGCGGGCGTGCGCAAGTCCTACGAGCCCTGGACGGCGGGCCTGCTGGAGGCGTGGACCCGCTTCGAGGCGAAGCGCGTGCTGCTCATCTACGGCGGCCTGAGCCCCTGGACCGCCAGCGCCTTCAACGTCACGCCGAGCAACGACGCCTACCGCGTCATCGCCGATGACAGCATCGGCTTCTTCGGGACGCTGGGCGCGCTGCCGGAGCCGCAGCGCAGCTTCCTGCTCGGGCGCCTGTCGGAGTGGGCGGACGCGCCGGTGCACCTCCCCACGGGGCTGGAGGCCCTGCGGCGCGGCGAGGCGAGCGACGCCCGCATGAAGGCCTGGCGCGCCCGGTAGCGGGCCCACCTTCATGTGCGTGTCCTGACATTGCGCACCCCCCCTCCTTGGCGCCAGCGCGGCCGTGGCTATCTTCCGCCGCACTTTCAGGGAGGGATGAACGCATGCTGAAGAACATGCTGTTGGCCGCGGCGCTGGGCGTCCTGGTGGTTGGCACGGGTTGCCACCGCAACACGCGGGAGAGCGCGGAGAACGACGTCGAGCGCGCCGCGGAGAAGACCGAGGACGCCGCGGAAGACGCGGGCGACGAAATCAAGGACACGGCCGAGGAGGCCGGGGACGAAATCGAAGACGCCACCGACGACTGAGCGTGCGCTCGCGGTGGCCCGCGCCAGCCGGGGCGGGCCACCGCGGCTTCACGTCGCCGCGTCAGGCCGGGCTGGAGTCGATGACCTTCTTCGCGATGCCGAAGGAGAACCCCGCCCGGGCCAGCGCCGCGAGGTCCTTCCTCCGGTGCTCCTCCCGGGTGCCGGGCTGCTTGCGGAAGGGGCCCAGCCGCTTCTTGCGCGCCCAGATGCGCGCGGCTTCTTCCTCGGAGACCTCCTGGGTGGCGTCGGCGACCTTCCGCGCCACGAGCTCCGCGGGCACCCCCTTGAGGCGCAGCTTCTGGGCAATCACCCGCGTGCTGCGGCCCGAGGCGCGCAGCGAGTTCGCCTTCATCTGCGCGTAGGCCTCGTCGTTGAGCAGGCCGTTGCGCACCAGCTTGGCGAGCAGCGCGTCCACCCAGGCGAGCGCCTCGCCGCGCTCACCGCCGTGGAACTTGAGGGAGCGGTCCACCCGGCGCAGCAGCACGCGCTGGAGCTGGCGCTTCGTCGCCGCGTACCGCTTCAGGTAGTGGAGCGCCGCGTTCTCCAGATAGGTGGGGGACACCTTCCGGGGCCGCTTGGGCCCGCGCTCCTTCTTCCTGTCCTGTCCTCCCCGCGCTTCGTCCATGACGGAGTCGGCTCTACCACCCGGCTCTGACGCCCGGAAGCAACCCGGGGAGGCGCGTGCGGCCCGTCAGTCGCTCCCTGACTGGTAGAGCGCGCACAGCGTGCCGGACGGGTCCTCGATGACGCAGAAGCGCCCCGCCTTCTCGGAGCCGCGAATCCCGCCGCGCACCTTGCCGCCCATCGCGGTGACGCGCTCCAGGCTCTGCTCCAGGTCCGCCACGGTGATGTAGACCATCCACCCGGAGGGCATGTCCGCGTTGGGCCCCCGCGCGTGGCAGATGCCTCCGGCGGGCGTCTCTCCGCCGCTCGGGGGCATCATGACGAAGTCCTCGTAGCCGCCCATGTCAACGCCGGTGGCCGTCCACCCCACCACGTCCTTGTAGAAGTCCCGCACCGCCACGGCGTCCTTCACCGTGAGGTCCATCCAGCCCACGCTGCCCACCGCCGGCTTCTTCATCGACACGCTCGTGCTCCCTTCGGGTTCTCGCGCCCGCGGCCTCAGCCCAGCGACTTCAGGGACTCCGGCACCTGCCAGTCCGGCTTGAGGCGGGAGATGACCTTGGCCAGGTTCTCCTTGTCCTGTGCCTTCTCCAGCGCGGCCTCGGGCGTAATCACGTCGTCCTTCACCAGCCGCTCCAGGTGCATGTCCAGCGTCTGCATGCCCTGGCCCTGGCCCGCCTGCATCTTGGAGGCAATCTGGAACACCTTGCCCTCGCGAATCATGGAGGCGATGGCGGGCCCGCCCACCAGGATTTCCAGCGCGGCCACGCGGCCCTTGCCGTCCGCCGTCTTGATGAGCTGCTGGGCCACGATGCCCGCCAGGCTCTCCGCCAGCATGCCGCGCACCTGCTGCTGCTCGTCGGCGGGGAAGGCGTTGATGATGCGGTCGATGGTGGCCGGCGCGCTGTTGGTGTGCACCGTGGCGAACACCAGCACGCCGAAGCTCGCGAGCTGGAGCGCCAGCTTCATCGTCTCGTTGGTGCGCAGCTCGCCAATGAGGATGACGTTGGGGTCCTCGCGGCCCGCGGAGCGGATGGCGGTGGCGAAGCTGGACGCGTGCGGCCCCACCTCCCGGTGCGTCACCTGCGCGCGCATGGACTCGTGCACGAACTCCACCGGGTCCTCGATGGTGAGCACGTGCGCCGGCCGCGTCTTGTTGATGTAGTTGATCATCGCGGCCAGCGTGGTGGACTTGCCGCTGCCCGTGGGGCCCGTGACGAGCACGAGCCCGCTGCGGCGCTCCGCCAGCTTGCGCACCACCTCCGGCGTCTTCAGGTCCTCCAGCGACAGCACCTTGCTGGGGATGGTGCGGAAGACGGCCGCCAGGCCCGTCATCTTGTTGAAGTAGTTGGCGCGGAAGCGGGCCTTCGTCCCGTAGCTGTAGGCGAAGTCCAGGTCCAGGTCCTCGACAATCTGCCGCTGCTGCTCCGGCGAGCAGATTTCGAAGAGCAGGGCTCGCATCTCCTGGGGGGAGAGCGGCTGCTCGCGCAGGGGCACCAGCTCGCCGCGGATGCGGCCCATGGGCGGGTAGCCGATGCTCATGTGCAGGTCGCTGCCCTTCTGCTCCAGCAGCGCGTCGAACAGGACGGACAGACGGGGCGTCGTCATCTCAGGAGCCCTTCCTTCCCATCAGTGAACCCATCTTGCTCAGGAGCCTCGCGCTGTCCTGCTGCGACTCCGGCGCGGCCACGGTGGCGCCGGCCCGCTTGCCCGTCACCACGGCCTCCAGCTCGTCCGGGTTGTCCGCGAAGCCCTTGGCGACCTCCAGCTTCACCTTGCCGGCGCGCACCAGGTCCGCCAGCGAGTCCTCGAAGCGGACGATGCCCAGGCTCTTGCCGCGCTGCTGGAGCGACGGAATCTGGAACGTCTTGTTGTCGCGGATGAGGTTGCCCAGCGACACCGAGCCCGGCAGCACCTCCGCCGCGGCCACCAGCTTGCCGTCCGTGCCCTGCATCAGCCGCTGGCTGACGATGAGGCGCAGGCCGCTGGACAGCGACAGGCGCACCTGCTGCTGGTCTCCCGGCGGGAAGAGGTCGATGAGCCGGTCGATGGTCTTCGCCGCGCTCGGCGTGTTCATGGTGCTGATGAGCAGGTGGCCCGTCTCCGCGGCGGACAGCGCCATGCGCACCGTCTCCGTGTCGCGCAGCTCGCCCACCACGATGACGTCCGGGTCCTCGCGCAGGCTGCCCTTGAGCGCGCTGGCGAACGTCTTGGTGTGCGAGCCCACCTCGCGCTGGCTGATGAGCGCGCGCTTGCGCGGGTGGACGTACTCCACCGGGTCCTCCACGGTGAGCACGTGGTGGGACGTCTCGCGGTTGATGAGGTCCACCAGGGCCGCCAGCGTGCTCGTCTTGCCGTGGCCGGACGGGCCGGTGATGACGATGAGGCCCTGGTGGTGGTGCGTGGCCTTGGCGATGTCCGCGGGCAGCCCCAGCGACGCCAGCGTGGGCACTTCCCGTGCAATCAGCCGGAAGGTGCCCTTGAGGCCGGTGCGCTGGCGGCCCACGTTGACCCGGAAGCGCCCCATCTCCGGCGTCTCCAGCGAGAAGTCGCAGCTCCCCTCTCGCTCCAGCACCAGCCTCAGCCGGTCCGGCACCACCGGCAGGAGCAGCTTCTCCACCATCGCCGCGTCCAGCACCGGGCCCTGGGGCGTCAGCTCCCCGGCGACGCGGAAGAGGGGCGGGCGCTCCGCGATGATGTGCACGTCGCTGGCCAGGCTCCTGCGCCCTTCCTCGAGCAGCGCCGCCAGCTCGCGCCCCGCCCCGGCGAAGGCGCGGGACGGCGCGGCGGACGGGCTGGAGGCCGGGGCTGGCTCCGTCCCCCGGTACGCCGAGGCGGAGGCGGGCGCGCCGTACGCAGACGCGGGCTCGGGCGCTCGGTGCGCGGAGGCGGGCGCGCCGTACGCCGACGCGGGCTCGGGCGCCCGGTGCGCGGAGGCGGGAGCATGCGCGCCGTACGCAGACGCGGGCTCGGGCGCCCGGTGCGCGGAGGCGGGAGCATGCGCGCTGTACGCAGACGCGGGCTCGGGCGTCCGGGAAGCGGCGGCGGGCGCGGACGCCACGGGACGCGCGGCGGGCGCGCTGGCGGCCTGGGCGGCGGCGGGCCTCGCGGTGGCGGCGGCGGCCTGGGCGGCGGCGCCCGCGTCGGCGGCCTTGCTGAGGCGCAGGTGGATGAGGTCCCCCCGCCGCATGGCGGCGATGGACAGCGCGCCCAGGCCCGTGGCGTTGACGGACCACTGCACCGGCGTCTCCGTCACGGTGGAGGCCCGGGCCACGCCCACCATCGCCTGGAGGGCGCGGGTGATGTCCTCGGCCGTCGCGGCGGTGGGGTCCACCGGCTCATAGCCGTTGGCGCCGCGGATCATCGGTGGGCGGCCGGTCGCCAGGGTCAACTCGGTGACACCCGGACGCGACAGGTGCCGCAACAGTTCTGCGAGCGATTTCATGCGGGATGTCGGCTCAGTCCGCGACGGCGCGCGGGCGCGGGGGAGCCGCAGGATAGACGACATTCCCGCGAATGCGGCCACCCCTTGTCCCCGGACTGCTCGCCTGCTTCCGCGGAGACGAAAATCGTTCGTGTCCGGCGCAAGGCCGTCACCTGGGTGACAAGGGTCGTCAGGGGAGGGGGGCTCCGGGACCCACCGGGGTCCGCGCGGAGCGGCGGGCGGGAGGGAGGCCTCCCGCCCGGAGGCAACACGGCCGGCGGGCCTAGAGCTCGCGGGACATCAGGAGGCGGAGCTTCCCGGACTTCTTGGAGACCACCGTGGCCACGGTGGTGAAGCCTTCCTTGCGGTAGAAGCTCACCGCGGGCGAGTTGGACGGGTCCACCCGCAGGGCGATGGTCTTCCGGTACATGTCCCGGGCCGCCTTCAGCGCCTGCTCCAGCAGGACGTTGCCCAGCCCCTTGCGGCGCAGCTCCGGCTTCACCACGATGTTGCGCAGGTACGCCGCGCCCGGAACCGGGCCGTCCCGCTCCACCGTGACATAGCCGACAAGCTGGCTCTGCAGCTTCGCCACGTGGATGAAGGGCTTGAGCTGCGTCAGGGCCGTGAGGCTGTCTTCCTGCGTCTCACCCCGCGTCTTCCAGGGCTCGGAGCTGGCGCGCATGGCCGCCACCGCCGTCATGTCCTCGTCGGTGGGCAGGCTGAACTTCACCGCCGCCATCAGGTCGTTGGGGAGGCCAGCCACATCCAGGACCGGTGCTGGGGCCACCTCCACGCCTGCGTCCACCTGCTTCATCGTCATCGCCTTGCTCCTCCGTCGAGTTGCGATCCTAACCGCTCCGGCGCCGCCGGTGCACGCAGTGATTCCGCGCACATTGTCCCATCAAGTGAGGAGACGCCCTCCTCCTCGGAGGAGCGCAGCAGGATTCCGTCCAACGGGCCATGCGTTCAGCCCATTCCAGGAATGAGCCCCGCTACCACGCCTGCTTCCCCGCCGGCCTTCCGTGCCGGGCCGCTTCCCACTATAAAAACCCGCAGTCGGGCGCGGAGGAGTCAAACTCCTGGGTTCGACCGTCAGCCAGAGCCCCCACCTTGCAACTCAACCACGCCCAGCGAGAGCTGACGCTCAAGATCGTCTACTACGGGCCCGGTCTCAGCGGGAAGACGACGAATCTGCGCCACCTCCATGCGAAGGCGTCCCCGGAGGTGCGGGGGCGACTGCTCACCGTGGAGACCCACGACGACCGGACCCTCTTCTTCGACCTGCTCCCCGTCTTCTTCTCCACGTCCTCGGGCTTCAAGGTGAAGGTGAAGCTCTTCACCGTGCCGGGCCAGGTCATCCACAACGCCACCCGGCGCATCGTCCTCCAGGGGGCGGACGCGGTGGCCTTCATCGCGGACTGCCGGCGCAGCGCCACGGCGGACAACAACGCCTACTGGCGCAACCTCCAGGAGGACATGCGGGAGAACAACCTGGACCCCAGCCAGGTCCCGGTGGTCATCCAGTTCAACAAGAAGGACCTGCCGGACGCCCGGACGGAGGCCGAAATCGAGGAGTCGCGCCGCCGCGGCGGCGAGGCCGTGGTGGGCGCCGTGGCGCTGCGGGGTGAGGGCGTGCTGGAGACCTTCCACGCGGTGGCGCAGGCGGCCTACCGGCGGCTCGACACGCGCGCCCATCTGGCCCGCAACCTGCGCCTGACGGAGGAGGAGTTCCTGGGGCAGATCTTCCGCCGCATGGACCTCACGGGCACGGCGCTGGCGGCCATGTACGGGCGCGCGGCCGGTGAAGCGCGCAGCGGGGACGGGCGATGAGCGGCGCGCCGGGCAACGGGACGCCGGACGGCGTGGGCGCCGCGCGCCGCGAATCGGTGCTCCAGCGGCGGCTGTCGCTGGCGGACATGCTGGACCTGCCCTCCTTCGTGGAGGTGGTGCGCAGCTTCAGCGAGCTGTACCGCGTGGGCATCAAGGTGCTGGACACCGCGGGCGACAAGCTGGCCGACGTGAAGGTGGGCCACGGCGACTTCTGCTCGTACGTGTTCGGCTTCCCCGACGGGCGCTCGCGCTGCACCGCCACGGTGGCCCGGGTGAAGGACGGCCCGGTGGCCCCGGTGCAGGGCGCCCGGCCCGCGCGGGGAGACGGCGCGGAGGCGGCGGGCATCATCGCGCTGCCCTGCTTCACCGGCCTGCGCTACCTGGTGATGCCGGTGCGCTGGGAGGGGGACAGTCTGGGGCGCGTCATCATGGGCCCCTTCACGCCGGAGGAGCTGGCGGACTTCCCACATTCGCTGACGGACATCACCGGGGTGGACCTGTCCCGGGCGCACGAGCTGGTGGGCCGCGTGCGCCGCGTGCCCGAGCGCACCGCCGCGCAGGTGCTGGTCCACTTCGGGCAGGTGCTCGCCGCGCTGGTGGCCAGCGGGCAGCGCGCCTACCTGACGACGCAGCTCCACATCGAGGCGATGCTGGAGACGCACCGGGACTTGGAGGCCAACAACGCCCGGCTCGCGCAGGCCAACACCCGCCTCAAGGAGCTGGACCGGCTGAAGTCCACCTTCCTGGGCACGGTGAGCCACGAGCTGCGCACGCCGCTGGCCTCCATCATCGGCTACTCGGAGATGCTGGCGGAGGGCCTGGCCGGCGCGCTCAACCCGGAGCAGCTCCTCTACGTCCGCACCATCGTGGAGAAGGGCGAGTCGCTGCTCAACCTCATCTCCTCCATCCTGGACCTGAGCCAGATTGAGGCGGGCCGGCTGCGGCTGGTGATGGGCCCGGTGGACCTGGGCAGCGTCATCCAGACGGCGGTGTCCAGCGTGGCGCCCCAGGCGCAGCGCAAGGGCGTGGAGCTGGAGGTGCGCCTGCCGCCGCTGCCCCAGCCGCGCCTGGCCGCGGACGCGGACAAGCTGCGCCAGGTGGTGGTGAACCTGCTCGCCAACGCGGTGAAGTTCACCTCGTCCGGAGGCCGGGTGTCGGTGGTGCTGTCGGAGGCGTCCTCGCAGAAGGAGCTGGGCGCGCCGGGCTACCGGGTGAGCGTGGAAGACACCGGCGTGGGCATCCGCGAGGACCAGTTCGAGCACATCTTCCAGAGCTTCTACCAGGTGGATGGCAGCTCCACCCGCGAGCACGGCGGCGCGGGGCTGGGCCTGGCCATCGTGAAGAGCCTGGTGGAGGGCCACGGCGGCCGCGTGTCCGTGGAGAGCGAGTTCGGCCGGGGCTCGCGCTTCACGGTGGTGCTGCCGCTCCAGCCGCCCCTGACGGAGCACGGCGGGCTGTCCGCGCTGGCGCCCATGCCGTCCTCTTCCGGGCACGACCGCTTCTGACGCACACGGGCGAGCGGGGGGACTGAACTGAGTTCCCCGGGCGGAAGGGCTCCCGCGTATCCTCGCGCGCATGCTCTCCGGACGCCCCCCCGCAGCCTCCTACGTACTCATCGACGCAGAGAACATCGACTGGGCCGTCTCCAACGTGGTGGGGCGCAAGCCCGAGTCCCAGGACCGCGTCCAGTTCGACCGGCTGGTGTCCTTCTGTGAGACGAACTTCCCGGCGCCCGTGCGCTGCGTGGTGGTGCTCAACGCCCGGGGCGAGCAGTTGCCAGACGTCATGATTGGCTTCGTGCGCGCGCTCAAGTCCGCCGGCTGCGAGGTGGCCCTGCTCTACGGCCGCCCCGACCAGAAGGTGGTGGACCTGGGCATCCTCAAGCTGCTGGAGAACATCCGCACCCAGCGCCCCGGCGCGGCGGTGGTGCTCGCCAGCCACGACGGCGCGGACTTCGCCGAGGCCCTCAAGCCCATGCTGGAGGAGAAGCGTCAGGTCGCGGTGCTCGGCCTGCGTGAATACGTCAGCCAGCGCTTCCGGGAGCTCGTCCCCTCCGGGCTCAAGATTCTGGATTTGGAGTTGAATGCCCGCGTGTTCAACCGGCCCCTGCCCCGCATGCTCCCCGTCAACGTGGACGAGTTCGACCCCGGGGTGTTCTTGTAGCAAAGACAGTCACATGACCCGTCTGGGCTGTGATGATTCCTGTCACAGCCCATTGCGTCATGAGAGTGCGGTAAAAAATGGCATGCCGCTTGAATTTGAATTTCCTGATTTCAGGGATTCCCCCTGGGTCATCAGGAGTCATTCATGCGCTCGTCCCGTCGCGTTGGAACCGCCCTCTGGGCCGCTGTGTTCTCGCTCGCCTTCCCGCTCAGCCAGGCGGCCGCTGCTGACAACTGTGTGGAGTTCCAGGGGCTGCAGCACTGCGCCGTCGGCGCCGCCAAGGTGACGGGCTCGGAGCGCGGCGTCCGCATCGACAACGCGGACACGTCGGGCAAGGGCGGCGTCGCCATCCACATGCCGCCCGCGGCGGCCTGGACGTCCGAGGCCGTGTCGGACGGCGCGCAGCGCAACGCCTTCACCGCCTACGCGGAGCAGGTCCCGGTCAGCACCTCCACCGTCAACGCGACGGCGGAGTCCACCACGTACTCCGCGACGTTCACCGGCTCCGGTGACGCGACCACCTACTCGGTGCTCGCGTACCGCAACGGCCGTCTCCAGGCCGCCGTCGGTGGCATCCGCAGCGGTGATACGGGCGCCGTGGGCCTCATGGTCCCCAACCCGGGCTGGACGCCGAACTGCCGCCCGCGCGGGCAGACGGTGCTCCAGTGCGAGCAGGCCTGCTGGTCGAACGGCTACGCCAACTGCAACTACTGCTACACGCTGTGCCCCATCTCCACGGGCTTCGGCAATGCCTCGTACAACAGCGCCTGCTTCTGGCAGCACGCCGTGGCGGAGCCCGCCGTCCGTCTGCCCAACGGCCAGGTCGTCCAGGCCGACCAGATCGTGATGCAGGAGGAGGTCTCCGGCCCGTCGAACTACCCGTACCTGAACTTCAACCGCATCGACGTGCAGACCACCGCGCGCACGACGGTCATCACCGGCGAGTCCGTCGCCCCGGCCAGCAAGTAGTCGCCGTGCTGTTCCAGCCTGGGGCGGGCGCAGCCGTGGCGCGCTCCGGGCCGTTGGCTTTCCTTTCCGGTCCTCACTCCCGAAGAGCGTCCCATGAAGGCATCGTGGTGGATGACGGCCCTGCTGCTGACGGCGGGGACTCCCAGGCAGGAGGAGGCCGCCTCACCGGCGCCTGACGCGCCCGTTCCGGAGGCCGCGCGGGCGCCGGACGACGAGGCCCTGGCGGGCGGCGGCACGACGGTGTTCGACGCCTCGCACAATGCCTACGGCCGCGCGCTGGGGAACCTGGCGCGCTCGCGCTGGTTCCAGATGCGCGAGGGCAAGGTGCTCTTCATGCGGGACTGGGCCGCGCATGAAGCAGGGCTGGCCGGTCCGCTGACGAACGCCACCGGGTGTGGCTCATGTCACTTCAAGGACGGCCGGGGGCGTCCGCTCCCCGACGTGGGGCCGGAGGCGCCGCTGCTCGTCCGGTTGAGCGTGCCCGCGAAGGATTCACCGGCGGGGCGCCACGAGCCCGTCTACGGCGTGCAGCTCAATGACCGGGGCACCCAGGACGTCCCCGCCGAGGGCACGCTCCTGACCACCTATGCGGACGTGAAGGGCACCTACGCGGACGGCACGCCGTACACGCTGCGCAAGCCGCGCCACCGCATCACCCGGCTGGGCTACGGGAAGCTGGCTCCCGGGGTGATGCTCTCCCCGCGCATCCCCTCGCAGCTCTTCGGGTTGGGGCTGCTGGCGGCCATCCCCGACGAGGCCATCCTCGCTCTGGCGGACGCGGACGACCGTGATGGGGATGGCATCTCCGGCCGTCCGAACCGCGTCGTCAACGCGGACTCGGGCAAGGCGGAGCTGGGCCGCTTCGGGTGGAAGGCCAACCAGCCCACGCTGGAGCAGCAGGTGGCCAGCGCCTTCTCCGAGGACCTGGGGCTGACGTCCCCGCTCTACCCGGAGAGCAACTGCACGGCGAAACAGAAAGGCTGTCTGACGCGGGTGGCCGCGAAGGGCCCCGCGCTATCGCGTCACGTCCTGGAGCGCACCACGCTGTACCTGCGGCTCATCGGCGTGCCCGCGCGCCGCGACGTGTTGGACCCCACCGTGATGAAGGGGCAGGTCCTCTTCCAGCAGGCGGGCTGCCCGGCGTGCCACCAGCGGGAGTTCACCACGGGCACCGTCGAGGACGTCCCCGAGCTGTCCAACCAGCGCATCCGCCCCTATACGGACCTGCTGCTGCATGACATGGGGCCGGAGCTGGCGGACGGCCGCCCCGACGGCGAGGCGAGCGGCGCCGAGTGGCGCACGCCGCCCCTGTGGGGGCTGGGCCTCTTGGAGACGGTGAACCGGCAGGTGCGCATGCTCCACGACGGCCGGGCCCGCAGCTTCGAGGAGGCCATCCTCTGGCACGGCGGCGAGGGCACCCAGGCGCGTGAGCGCTTCAAGGCCCTGGACAAGGCGGAGCGTGAGGCCTTGGTGGCCTTCCTGCGCACGCTCTGAATGCAAGGCATTGCATGCGTCGCGTCGCCTGGACGCCGCCGCGATGCGTGAGACTTCGGGAGTCACTGGGCGCAATGGAGTTGTTGCAATTCGTGTCACAATTCAATGGTTTCTCAGAGGATGGGAAACCCTGGCATGCGCATTGAAGTGGAAAAACCTGATTCATGGATTTCCCATGAAGGGTCAGGAGCTGTCGGATGCGTTTGCTTCGGAGTCTGGGCAACCCGTTGTTGGCCGCTGTGTTCACGCTCGCGTTTCCCCTGGCGCAGGCCCAGGCGCAGGAATGTGTGGAGTTCAAGGGGCTGAATCACTGTGGCGTCGGTGATGCCCACATCAGCGTGGGTGACGAAGGCGTCCGAATCGAGACGGGCGACACGAGCGGTGAGTCGGGCGTGGTCATCCACACGGGGCTGGCCAGGCATTGGGGCGCGGGCGTCTTCAGTGAGAGCGACACGCCCGAAAGCGGGAGGATGCTGCTCTCCTCCGTCTCGGAGGGCTCCACGACCAGTACGGCGTCCATCATGACCGAGGACGGGCGGGTCTCGTACGCCGCCACCTTCACGGGAGCGGGCGAGGCCTCCACGCACTCGGCGCTCATCTATTACCAGGGGCAGTTGCAGCACGCGGCGATGCGGCTCGCGAACGGGACCACGGGCGTCACCACGCCTGTCGGGCCCATCAATCCTGGGCCGACGCCGCCCGCCTGCCGGATGCCCAGCCAGAGCTGGCATGCGTGCATGGACCAGTGCGCGAACGCGGGCTACTGGGACTGCAACTACTGCAATGTGCCGTGTGACTATCAGTTCTTCGTGACGAACCGGGGCCAGTGTCAGTGGACCATCGACCTGCCGCATTCGTATGTGGCGCTCGAGGACGGCAGCATCATTCCGGCGGACCGCCTGGTCCTGAGCGAGGAGGTCCATGGCCCGACGAACTACCCCTACCTCGGCTTCGACGAAATCCACCTGCAGACCACGGCGAACCTGACGCAGATTGTCAGCGAGAGCGTCACGCCCGCTGAGCGGTAGTCCTTGAAGTGTCCCCCCGGCTGGAAGTGGGTGTGTCCTCCGCTTCCGGCCGTTCTTCCAGAGGCGAGCCATGTTCCATCATCACAGGCGCCTGCTCGGCGCGAACGCGCTCGGGTGGTTGGGGGCCATCCTGCTCGCCACCGGTCCAGCTCAGGCCGCGCCGCGCGCTGGCGAAGCCCTCTCGGGCGGGGCCACGACGGTGTTCGACGTCACGCCGAATGCCTATGGCCGGGCGCTGGGCAACCTGGACCCGGCGCGCTGGACGCTGATGCTCGACGGCAAGGCGGTGTTCATGCGGGACTGGTCCGCTTTCGCGGACGTGGCGGCCGGCCCCTTCTCAAACGCCACGGGCTGTGGCGCCTGCCACTTCAAGGATGGCCGTGGGCGGCCCTTGCGTGAGCTCGGCCCCGAGGCGCCGCTGCTCGCCCGCTTGAGCGTGCCGTCGAAGGATTCACCCTCCGGCCGCCATGAGCCCGTCTACGGCGGCCAGCTTCATGACCGCGCCATCCCCGGCGTCGCCGCGGAGGGCGTGGTCCAGGTCTCCTACTCGGAGGTGAAGGGAAGGTACGCGGACGGCACGCCGTACACGCTGCGGCAGCCGCGGTACGACATTGCCCGCCTGGGCTACGGGCAACTGTCGCCCGAGGTGATGCTCTCGCCTCGCATCCCGGCGCCGGTGTTCGGGCTCGGCTTGCTGGAGGCCATTCCCGATGAGGCCATCCTGGCGCTGGCGGATGAGAAGGACCGCGATCGGGACGGCATCTCCGGCCGGCCGAACCGGGTGAAGAGCGCGCGAGACGGCGCGGTCCGGGTGGGCCGCTATGGCTGGAAGGCCAACCAGCCCACACTGGAGCAGCAGGTGGCCAGCGCCTTCTCCGAGGACCTGGGGCTCACCTCCGCGCTCTACCCCGAGCGCAACTGCACGCCAGCGCAGGCGCCCTGCCAGACGCCGCCGGCCACCCGTGGCCCCTCCTTGTCGGAGCAGCAGTTGGCGCAGACGCTCCTCTACCTGCGCCTGATTGCGCCGCCCGCTCGCAGGGACGTCGAGGCGCCCATGGTGGTGAAGGGCCGCGCGCTCTTCCAGAAGACGGGCTGCGCGGCGTGCCACCACGCGGAGTTCACCACCGGCACCGTGGAGGACATCCCCGAGCTGTCACACCAGCGCGTCCGCCCCTACACGGACCTGCTGCTGCATGACATGGGGCCGGAGCTGGCGGACGGCCGCCCCGACGGCGAGGCCAGTGGCTTCGAGTGGCGCACGCCGCCCCTGTGGGGCCTGGGCCTGCTGGAGACGGTGAACCGCCAGGTGCGGATGCTCCACGACGGCCGCGCCCGCGGCTTCGAGGAGGCCATCCTCTGGCACGGCGGCGAGGGCGCCAGGTCGCGCGAGCGCTTCAAGGCCTTGGACAAGGCGGAGCGCGAGGCCTTGGTGGCCTTCCTGCGCTCGCTGTGAGGGCGATCGCGGGAAGGCCCCATGTCACTGATTGGCCAGGGCCGTGCGCACGCCTTCGAGCAGCAGGTACTTGAGGTCCTCGCTCGTCATGTCCGGCTTCTCGTTCATCTTCGAGCGGGCGTACTGCCGCCACTCGTGCAGCTCGCGCGCGGACGGCTCGCGCGGGGTGCTCTCGGGCACGCCCCGGTAGACCTGGAACACCCAGGCATAGGCCTCCTTGATGTAGCGGTCGATGTTCTGCTCGGCGGGCGCGCTGGTGCCCGTCACCTCGCCGCGAATCGCGTCGGTGATGGCGTACTTGAGCTCCTCCGGCGTGAGGTCCGGCTTCTCTTCCTTCTTCTTCGCGGCGAACTCGCGCCAGCGCCGCAGCTCCTCGGGCGAGGCGTCACGCACCTGGCCCTCGTAGCACTGGGACACCCACTGGACGGCTTCCTGGATGAAGCGGTCGATGTTGACGCTGCCCGTGTTGTCCATGCCCGTCAGCTGGGCGCGCACCGCGTCGCTGATGGCGTACTTGAGCTGCTCCGGCGTCATGTCCGGCTTCTCCGCCAGCTGCTTCGCGGCGAAGTCGCGCCACTGCCGCAGCTCGGCGGCGGTGGCGCCGCGCTCCCGGCCCTCGTAGCACTGGGACACCCACTTCACCGCGTCCTGGATGAAGGCGTCGATGTTCGTGGGCGCCGCGGAGTCCGTCCCCGTCATCTTCGCGCGGATGGCGTCGGTGATGGCGTACTTGAGCTGCTCGGGCGTCAGCTCCGGCTTCTCCTGCTGGAGCTTCGCGGCGAAGTCACGCCACTGCCGCAGCTCCGCGGGCGAGGCGTTGCGCTCCTGGCCCTCGTAGCACTGGGACACCCACTTCACCGCGTCCTGGATGAAGCGGTCGATGTTCGCCGGCGACGCCTTGTCCGTCCCCGTCATCTGGGCACGCACGGCGTCGGTGATGGCGTACTTGATTTGCTCGGGCGTCAGCTCCGGCTTCTCCTGCTGGAGCTTCGCGGCGAAGTCGCGCCACTGCCGCAGCTCCGCGGGAGAGGCGTTGCGCACCTGGCCCTCGTAGCACTGGGACACCCACTTCACTGCATCCTGGATGAACCGGTCGATGTTCTCAGGCGAGGCCGAGTCCAGGCCGTCACGCTGCAAGCGCAATTCGTTGGCGATGGCGGAGCGGACCTGCTCGGCGGTGACCTTCGGGTCCTTGGCCCGCAGCGCCTTGGCGAAGTCCATCCATTTGGAGCGCTCCTGTCCGCTGGGCCAGCGGTCTCCCTCGAAGATTTCCCGGAAGGCTTCATCAATGCAGCGCGCCATGCGCTCATCCCGGAGCACGCCCAGGGAGGAGGGGAGGATCTCCTTCGCGGAGGCCGCCTGCTGCGCGGAGGCGGAGGCCCGGGTCGCCTGGGTGGCATAGGTGCTCGCCGGGCCTGCCTTTGTGGCGCTCTGCGTCGGAAGGACCGAGCCGAGCAGCTCCACCAGCTCCCGGGCGCTGACTGCCTTTGTGCCCGTGCCGGCCTGCTCGGCCTTCGGCTTGGGCGTGGTGATGGATGGCAGCCGTTCCCCAATCTTCGACATGGACTCCCCCCGAGGAGATGGATTCCGTAATCTCTACTTTGTCTTGGAATGCGGTGAGAATGTCGCGTCTGTCCAAGGTGCCAAAAAGTGTCATTGCCCTGACAGGCCGTCTGGTCTTTCCTCCACGTCCATGTCTGGTGAGTTCGACTTCATCCGCCGGTTCCTCGCGCACTTCCCGGCCGCGCGCGTGCCGGTGGGGCCGGGGGATGACTGCGCGGTGCTCGCCCCGCAGCGGGGGGCGCAGTGCGTCACCACGGACGCGGTGGTGGAGGACGTGCACTTCACCCGCGCGGCGTTCTCGCCCGCGGACATCGGCCACAAGGCGCTGGCGGTGAACCTGTCGGACCTGGCGTCCATGGGGGCCGCGCCGCGCTGGTTCGTCTGCGCGCTCGCGCTGCCCAGGGACTACCCCCCGCGGGAGCTGACGGGCCTGGCGCGGGGCATGGCGGCGCTGGCGGTCGAACACCGGATTTCACTGGTGGGCGGCAACTTCACCTCCGCGCGGGAGCTGTCCGTCACCATCACCGCCGCGGGCGAGCTGTCCCGCGCCCCGCTCACCCGCGCGGGGGCGCGGCCCGGGGACCTCCTCTATGTGTCCGGGACGCTGGGCGACGCGCGCCTGGGCCTTGCGCACCTGCGCGCGGGGCTGCGCCGGGGCGCCGCCGTGCGCCGCCAGCGCCGCCCCGAGCCGCGCGTGGCGCTGGGCCTCATCGCCGCGCGCCATGCATCCGCCGCGCTGGATGTTTCCGACGGGCTTGCACAGGACATGGGTCATCTCTGCACCGCATCGGGCGTGCGCGCGGAGCTGGCGCTGGAGCGGCTGCCGCTGTCGGCCGCGGTGCGCAAGGCCCTGGGGCCCCAGGGCGCGCTGGCGGGGGGCGAGGACTACGAGCTGCTGCTGGCCGTTCCCCCGGGACGCAGCCGGGCATTCGAGCGCGCGTGCGCTACAGGGGGACACGCCATCACCCGCATCGGCCACTTCACAGAGGGGCGCGGGTGGGTGAGCCGGGACAGGACAGGCCGCGTTCTCCCACCGCCAGAGGGCTTCGACCACTTCCGACCTCGGGCGATGGATTGACCCTGCGGAGCAGCAAGGCTAAACCCGAGACGCTTCTCATCCCCCGAAAGCAACCCGTGCGCCGTCCCCTCCGCGACGACACAGTCCCCGGACACACTCCCCGCCGCGAGCCCCTGCAGCGACTGCTGCGCGCCGTGGACAGCCCTCGCGCGACCCGCGAGGTCTCCCTGCACCGGAAGATTCTCAACGGCTACGTGGTGCTGGGCCTGCTGTTGACGGTGTGGATGTACACGTCGGACATCCTCTTCCACCAGCTCAGGCCCGGGCCCGCGGTGTGGAAGGACGTGGTCCGCATCGGCGTGGCCATCTTCATCACCGGCGCCGCCGCCGCGCTGCTGCCGTCGCTGCTGGCGCGGGTCACCCGCGTGAAGGTGCTCAGCCGCTCCGCGTATGAAATCTCGCAGGGCGACCTGTCCAAGCCGGTGGCCGCCGAGGGCGGCAGCACGCGCGACGAAATCGACGAGCTGACGGGCGCCATCACCCGCATGCAGGAGAACCTGCGCGAGCTGGTGGGCAAGATTCAGGAGACGGCCAAGAGCGTGGCCGACACGGCCATCGACCTCCAGCGGTCCGCGGAGAACGTCAACGGCTCCACCGAGGAGGTGGGCTCGTCGATGGAGAAGATCGCCGGCGGCGCGGAGTCGCAGTCGCAGCTCGTGTCCAAGGCGTCCAAGGTCATCACCGAGATGGCCGGCAGCATCCAGCGCACCACGGCCAGCGCCGAGGACGCGGCGCGGACGACGGCGGAGACGAGCAGCGCGGCGGAGGACGGCTCCAAGGCGGCGCGGCTGGCCGGCGAGAAGGTGAAGAAGGTCTTCAACCGCATCGAGTCCGCCAGCCAGCAGGTGTTCGCCTTCGGCGAGAAGACGCAGGAAATCTCCAAGATCGTCGACGCGATCACCCAGGTGGCGCAGCAGACGAACCTGCTGGCGCTCAACGCGACGATTGAAGCAGCGCGCGCGGGTGAGTACGGCCGCGGCTTCGCGGTGGTCGCCGATGAAGTGCGCAAGCTGGCCGAGAGCGCGGGCCGCTCCGCCGAGCAGATCTCCAAGCTGGCGCGCGACATCTCCGGTCAGTCCACCTCCGTGGTGAGCGCCATGAAGGAAGGCATCGCGGAGCTGGCGGAGGGGCGCGAGGACCTGACCAACATCGTGCGCTCCATGGGCGCCATCACCGACACCATCCGCAAGGGCTCCGAGAAGGTGCACCTCATCTCGGAGAGCGCCCGCGAGCAGCTCAAGGGCAGCGAGGAGATGGTGAAGGCCATCGAGGAGATCAAGCTGGTGGCGCGCAACAACGCGTCCTCCACCGAGGCCATCCAGGCCGTCATCCAGGAGCAGACGGCCGCCGTGTCCCGGATGACGTCGCTGGCCAGCGAGCTGACCAACCTCTCCGTCGAGCTGCAGAGCGTCGTGCGCAGCTTCCGCCTGGGCTCATGAGCCAGCCGCCCGCGGACAAGGTCGACCCGAAGCTGAAGGCCGCGGAGGACTACCTGCGCGAGGTGATGCTCGCGCTCCCCGAGGTCACCGAGGAGTTCCCCTGGGGCCACCGCACGGCCAAGGTGAAGGGGAAGATGTTCGTCATCCTCGCGCTGGACAACGACGGGCTGGGCGTCACCACCAAGCTCCCGGAGTCCAACGAGGCCGCGCTCACGCTGCCCTTCACCGAGCCCACCGGCTACGGCCTGGGCAAGAGCGGCTGGGTGTCCGCCCGCTTCAAGCCCGGCAGCGAGGTCCCCGTCGGGCTGCTGGCCCAGTGGATTCACGAGAGCTTCCGCGCCGTGGCGCCGCAGAAGGTGCTCAAGGCGATGCTGGCGGCGAGCGGCTTGGCGCCTGTGCGCGCGGCGAAGCCGGCGGCGCGCGCGAAGAAGCCCGTTGCGGCGAAGTCCGGGGCCGGTGCGAAGAAGGCCGCTGCGGCGAAGTCCGGGGCCGGTGCGAAGAAGCCCGTTGCGGCGAAGTCCGGGGCCGGTGCGAAGAAGCCCGTTGCGGCGAAGTCGGCGGCCAGCGCGAAGTCGTCCTCGGCGGGGAAGCCGGGGGCTGGTGGCCGGGCGGGTGTGGCGGCGGGTGGGAAGAAGCCCACAGCGGGCACGGCGGCGGCGGGCGGGAAGAAATCCGTGGCGAAGCGGGCCCCGGCGCGCGAAGGTCCCACGGTGCGGGCTGGCGCGAAGGCGCCCTCGTCGAAGCGGGGCGCGGCGCGTTCGTCCCGGTCGAAGCGGTAACGAAGCAGGCCGGTCATTCCAGAGCGGATAGAACGTTACTCCTGTGCGGCACGTCATCTTCCGGGTGGAGAAGGAGCGTTACGGGCTGCCGCTCTCGGCGGTCCGGGAGGTCGTCGTGCCTCCCGAGCGCTTCACCCGCGTGCCGCGCGCCCCCTCGGCCATTACAGGTGTAATGAATCTGCGCGGCCGGGTCGTGACGGTGGTAGAGCTGCGCCAGCTCCTGAGTCTTCCCGAGGGTCCTACCCCGCCCGGACGGGTGGTTCTACTGGACCGTGGGCGGAGGGACCTGGGACTGTTGGTTACAGACGTAGACGGCATCGAAGCGGTGGAGCGGGTGAGCACGGCGCCAGGGAAGATGACGCCGGCCATCCGGGGCGTCGCCAGGCTGGGTGGCCTGGGAGTGACGGTCCTGGACCCGGAAGGGTTGGACGCCGCGGTGGTTGCCTTGTTCACCCATTCCAAGTGAGTAGCCCCCTGGAAAGCGTGGATGCTAGTGTCCGCGCTCCTCAGGCGATTCGGAGGCGGAGTTCTTCACATGGCTAAGCGGGTCCTGGTCGTCGACGATGCCATCTTCATGCGCAACATGATCAAGGACATCTTTGCGTCTGGGGGGTTCGAGGTCGTCGGTGAAGCGGCCAACGGCCTGGAGGCCGTGGAGAAGTACAAGGAGCTCAAGCCCGACCTCACGACGATGGACATCGTCATGCCCTTCAAGAGCGGCATCGAGGCCACGCGGGAAATCATCAAGGCGGACAGCAGCGCGGTGGTCATCATGTGCTCCGCGCTCGGGCAGGAGAGCCTGGTGATGGAGGCCATCGAGGCGGGCGCCTCGGACTTCATCGTCAAGCCGTTCCGGGCCGAGGACGTGCTGGCCGTCGTGAAGAAGGTCCTGGGCGAGACGTGAGCGGCTGCGCCCCCGCGCGCACCGTCCACCCTTCCTGACACGAGGCCGGGTCCATGACGATGGACATGTCCCGCTACCTCGGGCTCTTCATCTCCGAGGCGACCGACCACCTGGAGGCGTTGGGGCGCGACCTCGTGGAGCTGGAGCGCGAGGGCTCGTCCAGCGCGGTGGATTCGATGTTCCGCCATGCCCACTCGGTGAAGGGCATGGCGTCGTCCATGGGCTTCGAGCCCATCGCCATCGTGGCGCACCGGGTGGAGGACCTCGTGGACGCCGTCCGTCAGGACCGCGGCCGCCTGGACCGCGACCTGGTGGACCTGCTCCTCACCGCCGCCGACACCATGCTCGCGCAAGTGCGCGCGGTGGCGGAGGGCAAGCCGCCGGATGACGCCGCAGCGCTCCTGACGCAGCTCAGCCAGCGCGTCACCACCATGACGGGCCACGCCCCGGCCGCCACGCGCGTCGCCAAGGTGACCGCGCTGAAGCCGGAGGGCGGCGGCTCGGATTCGGGTGGGACGGGGAGCGGCGGCGCGGGCTCCTCGGGAGGCCCTGATTCGGGCGGCGGAGGCGCAGGCCCCGCGGGCGGCGGTTCTCCGGGAAGCGGCGCTGGTGGCGGCTCGGGCTCTTCCTCCACGGGTGGGCCGGACTCGAACGGTCCCGGCCCGGGAGGCTCGGGCGGCGGAGCCAGCGCGAGCGATGGCGGCGGGGCTGGAGGCCCCACGGGCGGCGCGGCGCCCGGCGGTGCCGGTGCGGGCCCGACAGCCAGTGGCGGCGCGGGCCCCGGCGGTGCCATGGGCGCTGACGCCGGTGCGGGCTCGACAGGCAGTGGCGGCGCTGGCCCCGGCGGTGCCACTGTCGCTGACGCCGGTGCGGGCTCGACAGGCAGTGGCGGCGCGGGCCCCGGCGGTGCCATGGGCGCTGACGCCGGCGCCACGGGCGTGAGCGCCGCCCCGGCCCCGAATGTCACCCCCTCCTCCGGAGGCGTGGTGGTGCCGCTGCCCTCGCGCCGGGCCACGGACGCGCCGGGCGCCGAGGCCCCGCCTCCGCCCGACCTGGCCAACGCCTTGAAGTCCGCGGCCAGCGCGCCCATTCCGGACACGCTGGCCCAGCGCTGGGCGGTGCGGCTGCGCATCGCGCCCACCTGCCAGGTGCCCGGCGTGCGCGCCTTCCTCGTCCACAAGCGGCTCACCAACCTGGGCACGCTGGTGGACCTCCGCCCCGCGCTGGAGGAGCTGAAGGCCGGCCGCATCCCCGACGGCAACATCCAGTTGGAGCTGGAGACGCCGGCGGGGGAAGCGGGCATCCACGCGGCGCTGAAGAACGTGGCCGAGGTGGAGGTCGTCTCGGTGAAGCCCGCGGTGGCCGCGCCCGTGGTGCCGCCCACCCTGGTGCCCGTGCCCGACGGCGCCCGCGCGCCCGCGGACACGGCGTCGCGCACGGTGCGCGTGCGCACGGAGCTCCTGGACTACTTCCTCGACACGGTGGGCGAGCTGATGCTCGCCACGGCCCGCCTGCGCGAGGTGGGCAAGGTGCTGCCGGAGAACACGCGCCCCGCGCTGGAAGAGGGCGTCTACCGGCTGCACACGCTGGTGAAGGACCTGCATGACAAGGTGATGACGGCGCGCATGACGCCGCTGTCCCTCATCACCGACCGGCTGCCCCGGGCGGCGCGGGACATCGCCCGCCGCAAGGAGCGCGAGGTCGACCTGGTCATCACCGGCGCGGAAATCGAGCTGGACCGGGCCATCCTCGAGGAGCTGGCGGACCCGCTGCTCCACCTGCTGCGCAACTGCATCGACCACGGCCTGGAGTCACCGGAGGACCGGGTCGCCGCCAAGAAGGGCGCGCGGGGCCGGGTGCTGGTGGCGGTGAAGCGCGCCAGGGACCGCGTCATCATCGAGCTGGAGGACGACGGCCGCGGCATGGACCCCGCGAAGCTGAAGAACGCCGCCGTGTCCCGGGGCCTGCTGTCGGCGGAGGCCGCGGCGCGCATGACGGACCGCGAGGCCTTCATGCTGTCGTGCCTCCCGGGCGTGTCCACCGCCAAGGACATCACCGACATCTCCGGCCGCGGCGTGGGCATGGACGCGGTGAAGCGCGTGGTGGAGAACGTCGGCGGCACGCTCGAAATCGACAGCGAGCGCGGCCGGGGCACCCGCTTCACGCTGCGCCTCCCGCTGACCGTCGCGGTGGTGCACCTGCTCCTGGTGGAGGTGGGCGAGGAGGTCTTCGGCCTGCCCATCGCCAAGGTGGTGGGTGCGACAGAGGCGGATGGCGGGTCCCTCAGCCGCAGCCGCGAGACGGCCCTGCTGCCTCACGGTAATTCGCTGCTGCCGGTCCACTCGCTGGATGCGTTGGTGGGGGTGCCCGCGCCCCTCAGGCTGGGGACGCGGCCCTTCGTGGTGATGGACGGGGACTCCGGCCGGGTGGCGCTGGCGGTGGACCGGCTGTTGGGGCAGGAGGAAGTGGTGCTCAAGCCGCTGTCGCGGCCACTGGACTTGCTGCCCGGCCTGTCCGGCGTCACCATTCTGGGAAGTGGACGTCCGGTGTTCATCCTGGACGTGCCGAGGTTACTGTCCGCGTGAGCCAGCCCCTGCCCAGCGACGCGCAACTCGACGCCCTGCGCGAGGTGGCCAACATCGGTTGTGGCCACGCGGCCAACGCGCTCTCCCGGTTGATGGGGGGGCGCAAGGTAGACCTCTCCATCCCCCGCGTGCTGCTGACCGTGCCCTCGGACGCCGCCGCGCTGCTGGGCGGCGACGCGCCGGTGGTGTCCGGGTCGCTCGGCATCCAGGGCGGGCTGCGGGGGGCCCTGTTGCTGGTGCTGCACAAGGACGACAGCGCCGCCTTGGAGGCGCTGCTCCTGGAAGGGCAGGCCGCCATCCATCAGGCGGAGCGGGACAGCGTGGTGGCGGAGACGGCGAACATCGTCGCCAGCGCCTGCCTGTCCGCCATGGGCCGGCTGACGGGCTGGAAGCTGGTGCCCACCGTGCCCACGGTGCGCCGAGGCGCCGCGCGGGGCGTGGTGTCCGACGCGGTGGGCCGGGTGGAGGGCGACGCCAGCAGCGTGGTGGTGCTGGAGGCCCGCTTCCTCGCGGCCGCGGCGCCGCCGGTGGGTGGACAGCTTCTGCTCGTCCTGGCGCGGGACAGCATCCGCGACCTGCTGGCGCGGCTGGGCGTGTAGCCCGAATCGCGGTAGACGGGCGCCCATGGATGAGAAGGCGCTGAAGCAGCTCCTGGCGAGCGTGAAGTCCGGCCGCGTCTCCGTGGACGACGCGGTGGGCAGGTTGAAGGACCTGCCCTTCGCCGAGCTGGGGTACGCGACGCTCGACACCCACCGCAACCTGCGCTTCGGCTTCCCGGAGGTGGTGCTGGGCGAGCCCAAGACGGTGGAGCAGCTCCTGGGCATCGTCGGCGCGCTGGTGGAGCGCAAGCAGACGGTGCTGGTGACGCGGCTGCAGCCGGACAAGGCGGAGGCCCTGGTGGCGCGCTTCCCCAAGGGGCAGTACCACCCGGTGGCGCGCATCTTCCATCTCAAGCAGGGCAAGGTGCGCGCGGGCCGCGTGGCCGTGGTGACGGCGGGCACCAGCGACATCCCCGTGGCGGAGGAGGCGGCCACGACGGCCGAGGCCATGGGCGCCGAGGTGCGGCGCGTCTACGACGTGGGCGTGGCCGGCATCCACCGGCTGCTGCGGCGCCGGGCGGAAATCCAGGAGTGCCATGTCGCCGTGGTGGTGGCGGGCATGGAGGGCGCGCTGGCCAGCGCGCTGGGCGGGCTGGTGGGCATCCCCGTCGTCGCGGTGCCGACGTCGGTGGGCTACGGCGCCAACTTCAAGGGCGTGTCCGCGCTGCTGGCGATGGTGAACTCGTGCGCCTCCAACGTGGCCACGGTGAACATCGACAACGGCTTCGGGGGCGGCTTCTACGCGGCGCTCATCTCCCGCACGAAGGGGCGCAGGTGAGCACCATGCGACGCATCCTCTACCTGGAGCCGGTGGGCGGCATCGCCGGGGACATGTTCCTGGCGGCGGGCCTGGACCTGGGCGTCTCCGCGGCGGAGCTGGAGCGCGCCTTGTCGGGCCTGCGCGTCCCGGGCTGGAAGCTGGCGGTGAGCCGCGCGGCGCGCCACGCCATCAGCGGCACGCACCTGGACGTCGTGCTGGACGCGCGCGAGGCCCACCCGCACCGCGCCTACGCGGACATCCGGCGCCTCATCGAGGAGGCGGACACGCTGCCCCCGCGCGCGAAGGAGCGGGCGCTGGCGGTGTTCCGCGCCATCGGCGAGGCGGAGGCCAAGGTCCACGGCGTGTCCATTGACGACATCCACTTCCATGAGGTGGGCGCGGTGGACTCCATCGTGGACATCTGCGGCGCGGCGGTGGTGCTGGAGCTGCTGGGCGACCCGGAGGTCCACGCGGCGCCGCCGCCGCTGGGCAGCGGCACCATCCGCGTGGCCCATGGCGCCATGCCCATCCCCGTGCCCGCCACGCTGGAGTTGCTGCGGGACGTGCCGGTGCGCTTCGAGGGCGTGGGCGAGCTGACGACGCCCACGGGCGCGGCGCTGCTCAAGGTGCTGGCGCACATCGGCCACCCGCCGGACTTCATCGTGGAGAAGGTGGGCTACGGCGTCGGAACGAAGGACTTCAAGGACCGGCCCAACGTGCTGCGCGCGTCCCTGGGGCGGATGGAGCAGGCCGGCAACGAAGGGCTCTGGGTGGTGGAGGCCAACCTGGATGACGCCACGCCGCAGCTCCTGGGGCACCTGCTGGAGCGGCTGCTCGCGGTGGGCGCGCTGGACGCGTGGGTGACGCCGGTGGTGATGAAGAAGAGCCGGCCGGGGCACCTGCTGGGCGCGCTGGTGGAGGGCGGCGCGCGCGAGGCCATCGTGGACGTGGTGCTGCGCGAGTCCACCACGCTGGGCGTGCGCTACCACCGCGTGGAGCGTCAGGCGCTGGCGCGCGACTGGGTGGAGGTGGAGACGCCGTGGGGCAAGGTCCGCGTGAAGCGCGGGCTGCGCCAGGGCGCGGTGCTCAACGCCCACCCGGAGTTCGAGGACTGCCGCCAGGTGGCGGAGGCCGCGGGCGTCCCGGTGAAGCAGGTGATGGCCGCGGCGGTGGCGGCGCTCGGCCCGAAGGGCTGAACTCCGCGCGGCACGACGCGGCGCGAGCTACACCGGCAGCCGGACCTGGATGCGGGTGCCGCCCTGCTCGGCGCGCACGCACAGCTCACCGCCATGGCGCTCGACGATGCGCCGGCAGACGTCCAGGCCCAGGCCCGCCGCGTGGGGCTTCGTGCTGAAGAAGGGCTCGAAGACGCGCGGCAGCAGCTCCTTGGGGATGCCGGGCCCGTCGTCGGAGACCTCGACGACCACGTGCGCGGCCTCCTGCCACGTGCGCAGCCGCACGCGTCCGCCGCGCTCGCCCAGGGCCTCCAGCGCGTTGAGGACGAGCTGCGTCCACAGCTCATCGAGCGCGGCGCCCTCCGCCTTCAGCCGGGGCAGGCTGGGGTCGAATTCGCGCTCCACCGTGAGGTGCTCGCCGCGCAGCCGGTGGCCCAGCACGCCCAGCGCGTTCTCCAGCCCTTCGTGGAGGTCCACGTCCTCGCGCGGCACCGGGTCCATGAAGGCATAGGCCTTCACGCCTTCGGCCAGCGCGGACACGCGCGTGGTGCCGCGCTCCACCTCCGCCATGAGCACGTCACAGCTCACCGCCAGCACCAGCCACGCGAGCACGTCCCCCAGCAGCGCGGCGCCCACGCGCGTCGCCACCGACTCCAGCCACGCGACGTCCAGGCCGGACGCCACCAGCGCGGGCGCGGCGTCCCACGCATCCCGCACGCCCCGCGCCTCCAGCCACGAGCCCAGCGCCTCCTCGCGCTCGGCGCGAGCCAGGGGCTCCAGCGGCGGAGAGGTCCGCCCGCGCTCCGCTGCTTCCCGAGGCAGGGCCAGCAGGACGCCGCGCTGGGGCAGGGACAGGCCGTGCTCGCCCAGGGCCATGGCGCGCGCGGACACCGCGGCCATCAGCTCGCTCAGCCGCGCCGAGCTGCGTCGGGCCGCCGCGGCGGGGCTGCCCAATTCGGCGCTCAGCTCCGCCGCCAGGCGGCCCGCGGGGAGCAGGTCCCCCAGCGGGCGGACGTCCTGCGCCTGCTGCTGTTGGGAGCGCTGCGACGCCAGCTCCATCAGCCCCCGGCTGAGCCCGGGCGCCAGCCGCAGCAGCTCCCAGAAGGTGGCCGGCTCCACCCGGAACAAGCGCACGTCCGTCAGCGCGTCGCCGCTGTGGGGGTAGGGCGCGTTGAGGAAGAGGATGAGCTCGCCGAAGAGGTCGCCGGCCTCCAGCGTGAAGGTGGGCGTGCTCTCCGCGCCCGTGCGGCGGCTCCACTGCGTGCGGCCCTCCAGGATGACGGACAGGCCATCCGCGGCGGCGCCTTGTTCCGCGATGCGGGTGCCCGCGGGGAAGTGGAGCTGACGCCCATGGTCCGCCATCCAGCGGAGCTGCTCTCCGGTGAGCCGGGCGAACAGGGGTACATGGCGCAACGCCGCGACGATGTCCTCACTTCCCATACGCCGGGATGCTGCCTGTCCCCGCCAGGGAGTCCACCGGATTCGGCGGCGCCCCGCGCTATCGCAGCGGCTGCCGTGTCAGCGCCTGGGCAAAGGCGTCCTCCCGCTGCCCGGCCACGCACACCGCCAGCCCCTCCAGCACGCCACAGCGCGCGCCCGCCCGGACGAAGGCGCCCACCTGCGGGCGCACCACGACGTACACGGTGTCCGCGTCCACGCCGCCCGGGCGCATGGTGGCGTTGCACTCCTCGGCGATGGACGGCGGGGTCCGGCTGGCGTAGCCGCTGTTGAAGGTGAGGCCCAGCCGGTAGGCCAGGTACCCCGCCGCGTTGACCAGGGGCTCGTTGTAGGGGCACACCCACTGCACCTGCGGCGGGAAGAGGGCCAGGTGTCGATAGTGGCCCTTCAGCGCCGCCCACTCCGGGGCCTGGAGCCGCCGGAAGCCGTCCGGCCGCCGGCGCAGCTCGCTCTTGTCCTGGCGCAAGTCATAGGCCTGCACGGCGACCACCAGCGCGAGCACCGCCGTGCCCACCCAGGCCCGCTCGCGCCACTGCCGCAGCCACAGGAGCAGGGCGCCGCCCATCACCGCGTAGCACAGCGGCCAGATGAAGCGCCCGGACGCGCGGAAGGCGGACGTCAGCCGCGAGAAGGGCTCGTACAGGCCGCCCAGGTCCACCACCAGCCGGCCCGTCCACGTCACGCGGGACGACAGCGCGTAGACGGCCAGCAGCAGCACCGCGACGGCGAAGGGCAGCCCCCGCTTCCAGGGCACATCGCGCAGGGAACGGAAGCGGAGCGCCGCGCCCGCGACGGCGAGCACCCCGAGCAGCAGCGCCCCCGCGCCCACATAGCCGAAGCCCTCGCCCTGCCGCCGCGCCACGGGCAGCGAGGGCAGGAGCCGCGACCAGTCCGTGGGGTTGAACAGCGTGGTCAGGTCGGCGGAGAACTGGCCGAAGCCCTCCGCGCCCAGGCTGCCGCCAGCGAAGTAGCCGAAGAGGGCGAAGAGGAGCAGGTCCAGCACGACGAAGCCCGCCGAGGCCAGCAGCGCGCGGCCCCAGGTGATGACGCGGCCCAGGGCCAGCCGCACCGTCAGCGCCATGGCCAGCGGCGCGAGCATGGCCACCAGGTACGGATGCGTGCTCGCGGCCACGGCGTTCAGCGCGGCGGCCCACAGGAGGCTCCGCTTCGCCGCGCGGGCGTCCGGCGTGTCGCGCAGGTGCAGCCACATCATGGCCACCAGCATCCAGTGCGCGCACAGCAGCAGGTGCCCCAGCCGCGCCGCCAGGGGCGGTGCCATGGCGAACAGGAGCCCGCCCAGCCACTGGTGCGTGGGACGTGGCGACACCACGGAGACCAGCTTCGCGCCGAACCAGCCCATGAGCGCGAAGCCCAGCGCCAGCCAGAGGCCGTGGTACTGGAAGTCCGCGGGCAGCAGCGGGTTGAAGAGCTTGAACAGCACCGCCAGCAGCGGGTTGGCGTCCGTGAGGGCCACGGACGTCCCGTGCGGGAAGAGCTGGTTGGGCGAGCGGGTGAGCGGCAGGCCCCAGGGAGCGTTGCGGTAGAACAGCCAGCCGAAGGTGGTGCCCGCCCAGTCCTCGCGCATCGCCCAGTCGAGGCGCGTGGGGGGAATGGCCCTGGCGCCGCCGAGCCAGAGGAGCCAGGCCAGGCCACCCAGCGCCGCGGCCCAGGGGCCCACCGGCTCGCGGACGGTGAAGGCGCGGCGGCGGGGAGGGACGGAGTCGGGGCAGGCGCCGGTGCAGCGGCTTCGCTCGATGCGTGTGGACTCGGGTCGTCATGGCGGCCTGGGGGGAGGCCGGCACTGTAGGACCGCGCTTCCCGCACGGGCAAGCGCCGTCCCCGGACGTGAGCGGCCAGCCGGCCTAGAGCTGGCAAGGCGTGACGCTGTCGTTGTTCCAGATGCGGCGCTCCTCCGGCGGCCCGGTGTAGACGTCGTCCGCGAGCATCGTCGCCCAGCACGAGGGGAGCCGGGGGTTGTCGGTGACGATGAACGCGTCGCGCACGCGCGCCAGGGCGTCCAGGTGCAGCGCCGTCATCGCCGCGTTCTCCCGCACCTCCAGGGTGCCCACGGTGTGGAGCGAACCCAACGTGCCCAGGTCCTCCAGCGCCTCGTTGCCCGTGACGTACAACCCGCTCATCCACGTCACCTGCTGGAAGCCGGACAGGTCCGTCAGCAGCGGGTTGAGGGTGACGAACAGGGCGCCGCCCATGCTCTGGAGCGCTGGCAGCTCCGTCGCGCGCAGCAGGCGCGGGTTCTCTGCCAGGGAGACGTCGCCCTGAACCCGGAACAGCGACGGCATGGGGCCCACCTGCTCCAGCACCGCGTTGCCCGCGACGATGAGCGAGCCCGCTTCCCTGAGCCCGTCGAAGCGGACGTCCAGCAGCCGGGCGTTGTTCATGACGGTGATGACGCGCTTCACGGCCGAAAGCTGCTCCAGCCCGGAGAGGTGGGTGAGGGCGTTGTTGCTGGAGATGTCGAGCCCGCCGCCAACCATCGTCAGCGGCCCCAGGCCCTCCAGGGACTGGAGCATCGGGTTGCCTGAAATCACGATGCTCCCGTCCACCTGGGCCAGGGCGGACAGCGGCAGCAGCTCCAGGGCGGGGTTCGCGTGGACGGTGAGCGAGCCCGCCAGCGCCTGGACGTGGGGGAACGTGCCCGGACTCCACAGCACGCCGGTGTTCAACAAGGAGAGGTCGAAGCGGGGCGTCACGGCGGCCAGGCCGCTCAGGGACGACACGGCGGGGAGCGAGGCGAGCGCCAGGCTGTGGACGCGAACGGGCGGGAGCGCCTCCAGCGTCTGGGGGCCGATGCGGAGCTCGTTGAGCTGGGCGCTGTCCCGGATGCTCAGCGTCTCCCCGACGTAGCGAAGACCCGGGAGGTTCACCTGCATCAGCCCAGGGTTGCCGTGGATGGACAGCGAGCCTTCCACCGACACGAGGCCGGGCAGCACCACCGCGGTGACCTCCGTGTTCTCGATGGAGAGGTCGCCGCGGATGCTGGTGAGGGCCTTCAGCGCCTCCAGGTCGGCCGCGTTCTCCACGGCGTACGTCCCGTCATGGGTCGCGGAGCGCTGGCACACATAGGCCGTCGCGCGGACCTCGGCGTCGTCGAGCGCCGTGTTCCGGTTGTCGTCCACGCCCGCCTCCACCCGGGTGCCTCCAGCGGTGCAGTCCGGCCCCTCGGGCTCGGGCCGCTGGCGCAGCAGCGTCACGGCGGGGTCCGCGCAGAGGCGCGCGGCCGCGCGGAGCTCGTCGTCGTCGAGCACGCCGTTCCCATTGAGGTCCACGCCGGCCTCCATGAGCGCGTTGTCGTACCGGCAGACGAAGGGAGGGGTCAGCAGCGGGCGCACCTGGGCGAGGACCGGCGCGGGCTCCAGGCAGCCGTGGACCTCGCGAGTCACCTCGTCATCCGAGAGGACGCCGTCTCCATCCAGGTCCGTCCCCGCCAGGGTGAGCTGTCCGCCCAGGGCGCAGGGCTCGCCGGGAGGGAGCTGCCGGGTGCGCACCAGCACGCCCGGCGCGAGGGTGGCGCAGACGTACTCGGTGCCCGTCACCTCGGCGTCGCCGAGCACCCCGTCCTCGTCCAGGTCCAGCCCGGACAGCACGGCCTTGCCGCCGTGCTCGCAGTTCGGGCCCGCGGGCTCGGTGACCACCCGCGTGCGCGCCTCGTGCTGGGTGACGAGCTTGCGCAGGTCGATGCCGTCACACCCGGTGGCCAGGACCAGCGCGCACATCCACATCCATCGCATCTCAAGGAGCCTTTCGGAGCGTCATTCACCGCAGGTGGCGGCGTCATCGTTGCCGCTGATGGCGAGCTGCCCGGCGTCGCCCGTGTAGACGGCGTCCGCGAGCGAGGTCGCGAGGCATGACGGAAGTCCGGCGTTGCCCGTGACCGCGAAGGCCTGGGCGACCTGATGCAGGGAGGTCAGCTCCAACCGGGCGAGGCTCACGTTGTCTGACACCTGGAGGGACTGGAGGCTGCTCAGGGCGCTCAAGCCCTCCAGGGTCGTCAAGGCGGGGTTCCCGCTCACCCTCAATTCGGTCAGGTGGCGAAGCTCGGTGAGGCTCGCGAGCTCCCGGAGGGCTTCGTTGCCAATGATGTCGAGCGATTCGCCGATGCTCTCCGGACTGAGCCCGCTCAAGGAGCGCAGGGCCTGGTTGTTGGCGATGCTGACGTCTCCGCCGACATGGAAGAGGTTCGAGAGTGGAAGCGCCTGCAGCGCGGCATTCCCTTGGACGATGAGCGAGCCCATGAGGTTGTCGACGCTGACGAGCGGCGACTCCTCGCCGGGATGGAACTCCAGCGCATCGTTGTCCGTCAGGAGCAGGTTCACCCGGGGCGACACGCTCAGCAGCCCGCTCAGGCTGCGGAGCTGGTCGTTGTTGCTCACGACGACGCCCCGCCCCACGAGCAGCCGGAGATGGTTGGCGCCGCCGGCCAGCAGGGTGCTCAGCGCGGGGTTGGCCGACACGTCGAAGTCGTCGCCCACGAAGCGCAGGGCCGGCAGGTCCACCCGGGTCAGGAGCTGGTTGTTCCAGAGGCGCAGGGTGTGGTCCACCACGGACAGCGCTGGCAGGCTCAGCTCGGTGATGGACGCGTCGTCAATCCGGAGCGAGCCCTGGATGCGGGAGACATGCTGGAGCGCCGCCAGGTCCGAGGCAGAGCGCACGGTGTAGTCGCCGTGGAGCGTGAGCAGGGCCTCGCAGACGTAGAGTGTCCCGTGGACCTCGAGGCCCTCGAGCGAGCCATTGCCATCCTCATCCACGCCCGCCTGGACGCGAGTGCCTCCCTTCGGGCAGGTCGTGCCAGCGCGCTCGGGGGCCTGCGCGACGACGAGCCGCGCCGGCTCGATGCAGACGTGCTCCATCGCGCGGACCTCGTCGTCGTCGAGCAGCCCGTTCCCGTTCGTATCCGTGCCGGCCTCCACCCAGGTGCGGCCCCAGCTACAGAGCCACGGAGGAATGTGGCCCCCGGGGGGCTGATGTTGGGTGCGGTGAAGCACGCCGCCGGGGGCGGGGTCGGCGCAGCCGTACACCTCGCGGGTGACTTCGCCGTCCTCCAGGACGTCGTTGCCATTGGTGTCCTGGCCCGCGCGTGACACGTGCCCACCGTGAGGGCACTGCTCGCCGGGGGCCACGGCCTGCATGTGCACCAGCACCCCGGGCGTGGGCGTGGTGCAGACGTACTCGGTGCTCGTCACCTCGGCGTCGTCGAGCGCGCCGTTGTCGTTCAGGTCCAGCCCCGCGAGGAAGGCCCTGCCGCCGAGCGGGCAGTGCTCCCCGGCCGACTCCGCGTCCACCCGCGTGCGGGCGTCGTGCTGCGTGACGAGCTTCCGCAGGTCGATGCCGTCACAGCCCGTGAGCAGCACCAGCACCGTCATCCAGGTCCATCGCATGGGTGCGTCTCTTTTCCTCATGACGGGAGTCGCCGCGGGGGGAGGTCACTCGCAGACGGCCGAGCTGTCATTGCCACGAATCTCCGGCGTTTCGCCCGGCCCCACGCGCGTGGCGAGCGACACGGCCAGACAGGTGGGCAGCCGGGGGTTCTCCGTGACGACGAAGTAGCGGCCGACGTCCTCCAGGGCGTTCAGGTCCAGGCGCTGCAGGTTCTCGTTGGAGAGCACCATCAGGTCCTCCACCGAGTGGAGGAGGACGAGGTCCGACAGGTCGGTGAGGCTCGCGTTGTTCTCCACGGTCAGGGTGGTCAGCGTGCGCAGCCGGTCCAAGCCCATCAGCCGGGAGAGCCGCGGGTTCTCGCCGATGTACAGGACGCCGGTGTTCCGCACCCGCTCCAGCCCCCACAGGTCCTTCAGCAGGGCGTTGCCACGAAAATGCATGCCGGAGGTGACGCGCTCCAGCTTGGGGAAGGCCCCCGCCGCCTCCAACACCGCGTTCCGGTTGACTTCGAGCGTCCCCACCTGGGTGAGCGCGTCCATTCCCTCCACCGAGCGCAGGTTGCCGTTGTCACTCACGCTGAGCGCGCCGCCAATGGACGTCAGCGCCGGCATACCCCACAACCCGGAGAGGGCCGCGTTGTCTTCGATGACCAGGTCCCCGACGACCGTCTGCAGCACCGTCCCGCTCAGGGAGCCCAGGGCGGAGTTCCCACGGATTGTCAGGGAGCCGCCCAGCCACTCGAGGTGCCGGAAGGGGAGGGTGGAGAGCGCCGCGTTGTCTTCCACGGTGATGTCGCCGGGGTGCCCGGCGACATAGGTGAAGTACCCCCCGTCGAGGGCGTCGTTGTCCTTCAGGAAGAGGCTGTTCGCCGGGGAGACCGCGCTGACCCCCGCGAGCGTGGAGAGCAAGGGATTGGAGACCAGGCTGAAATCTCCCCGGACCCAGAGCGGGGCGTGGCTGCCGTTGCCCAGGGACAGCGTGCTCAATGCGGCGTTCTGGGAGACCAGCAGCGGCCCTCTCACGAGGCGCAGCGAGGGCAGCTCCAGGCGTTCGAGCGACGTCTCGATGACCTCCAGCGCGCCTTCGACCAGCATCAGGTCCGGGAGGACGGCCTCCGTGGCGGTCCCGGCGGCGAAGAGGAGGTTGCCGCGAATGCGGGAGATGCCCTCCAGCGCCACCAGGTCCACCGCGTTGCGCACGTGGTAGTTGCCGTCCAGCGTGTGCAGGGGCTGGCACACGAACATGGAGGACATCACCTCTTCGCCCTCGAACACGCCGTCCGCGTCCGCGTCGGTGCCCACGTCCACCTGGGTGCTGGGCGTGGGGCACGCGGCGCCCGCGGGCGCGGGTGACTGGCGCAGCAGGACCTCGGAGGGGAGGACGCAGAGGTTGGCCGTGGCCCGGACCTCTGCGTCATCCAGCACGCCGTCGCCGTCCTGGTCCTGGCCCGCCTCCACGACGGCGCCCTGTTCGCCGCAGGGGAAGATGAACGGCTCCCGGGGGCGCACGCGGGTGACCACGGCCCCGGAGCTGGCGCAGCCGTAGACCTGGCGGCTGACCTCGCTGTCGTCCAGCTCGCCGTTGCCATTGGTGTCCTGGCCCGCGCGGTACACCTTGCCGCCCTCGGTGCAGTTCGCGCCCGCGGGCTCGTCCTGCACGCGCACCAGCACGCCGGGGATGGAGGTGACACACGCGTACTCGGCGCGTGTCACCTCGTCGTCGTCGAGCGCGCCGTTGTCATTCCGGTCCAGGCCGGTGCGGACGAAGTGGCCCCCATGGACGCAGTTGGCGCCCGCGGGCTCGGGGTCCAGCCGGGTGAGCGGCGGGTGCTGCCGGACGAGCTGCTCCAGGTCGATGCCGTCACACCCCGTGGCGAGCACGAGCACCGCCATCCACATGCGTCTCATGAACAGGTCCCTCAGCGTCGCAGCGCCAGCTCGAAGCCGAAGGCGCGGTCCCAGTGATTGCTGTTGTCGAGGGTGACGCGGTCGTAGGTGAACGTGGCCGCCAGCCGCAGCCGCACACCCGCCAGACTTCCCGTCACCCCCGCCGCCGTGTACGTGGAGAACACGGTGGGGTCGCCCATGCGCACCTGTCCGCGGGTGATGCCCAGGAAGCCCCAGCCCGCGCCCGCCTCCAGGAACAGCGGCACGCGCAGGCGCTTCGGAGCCTGCGCGCCCAGGAGTCCCAGCAGCGCGCCCCGGTGCGTGCGGATGCCGTCGGTGGCCAGCGGCGTCAGGCCATAGCTGGCGCGCGCGCCGTAGTAGAGCGACGGCAGGGGCGCCTCGCGCCGCCACGTCACCGTGGGGCCGGTGGCCAGCGTGTCCATCCCGAGCGGGGCCTGCTGTCCCGTCCAGCCCAGGTCCCAGCCTTCCATTGCGTGGGGCCGCCGCGTCATGAAGCGCGGGAAGGCGCCGCCCGCGCCCGGCGGGAAGGCCTGGGATACGCCCACGTGCGCGAGCCCCGTTGCCGCCACGTAGCTTTCGTAGAAGGCCTTGTCGAGCGGCACCGCGAACAAGCCCTTGCGCAGGGCCTCCTCGGCGGGGCCGCGCTCCTGGAGCTCGCGGTCGCCCAGGTCGATGACGCCGGTGGACAGCTCGGCCAGGGTGATGCGGGCCTCCTGCGTGGGCGTGCGAATCCAATACACGTCGCGCTCGGGGAGGCGCAGCAGCACGTACTGGTCCTCGGAGCGGCGCACGTCGGCCAGGCGCCGTCCGTCCGAGTCCTCCACGGAGATGCGCGAGTGCTCGAGGCCCGAGGGCAGCGGGAGGCTGGGCCCCTTCGGCGCGGGGCCCACCAGCGGACGCCGGGGCTCGCGGGTGGGTGCGAAGGCGTGGAGGGACAGGCGCGCGGGGAGGCCCTTCACGCCCTGGAGCGACGCGGTGACGAAGGCGCCCAGCTCGCTGTACTCCACCTGGCCGTCGCCGTTGATGTCCGCGGCGCCCATGAGGCCAGAGCGGGCCACGTGGCTGAAGACGCCGGCGCGGATGCGGGACCACTCGTGCGTCTCGCCGTCGTCGCTCTCCGCGAACACGGCGCCCACCGTGGGCCGGGTGGCGAGCTGCTCGCGGGCGAGCATGCCGCGCAGCTCCGCGAGCACCGCCGCGTCCGTCTGGCCGCCGCGGCTTCCCACGACGCCGGAGGCGCGGCACGCGTCCACGATGAGGTGGACGTAGCTGGCGCCGAGCGGGTCCACCACGTCCGCGTAGAGGCTGGCCTTGTCGAGCCGTCCCCCGTCGAGCGTGAAGTACGCGCGCCCTGCTTCGTCTGTGTTTCCGTGGCCCACGTAGACGAGCAGCACGTCTGTCTGTCGTCCCAATTCATGGTCAACGAGGTTGGCCGCGCGGAGGCGGGCCACCTCGCGCTTCACCTCGTCGGGGGTTGGGGGCCGGGCGCCCGCGAGCACCGGCCGGGCCGTGGCGCGCGTCGCTTCGTCCGGGTCCACCAGCAGCGTCGTCTCCACGCCCAGGCGCTGAAGCGTCTCCGCCCACAGCACGCCGTCATCGTCCGCGAAACGCAGCGACGGGAGCGACGGGTCGTCGCTCCCGTTATGGGCAATGACCAGGGCACGGCGGACCACGGCTTCGGCCGAGGCACCACGGGCCAGCAGCAGTGCCGCGGCGCCGAGGAGCACTCCCAGCTTTTTCATGGCCCTTCCTCTACCCTCACTGACTGCCTGAGCACCACCGTGCCCTCGGTGGGCTCGCCGCGCAGGGTCGCCAGGGACTCGGCCGGGCTGCCCGCGAAGACGGCGACGACTTCGACGGTGCCGGCCGTCTCGGGCATGGCCACGGTCAGCTCGAGGGGGGCTTCCTTGCCCAGGCTTCCAGACAGGGCGAAGGGACCGGCCGTCACCTCCGCCTTCTTGGCGCCGCGGACCTGGACCGCGACGTGGGTGAAGGGCGCCTTGCCCCCGGCGGCGAAGGCGAGCATGGCGCCGGCGCGGCAGGCGTCTCCGGCGTGCAGCTCCCGCAGAGCCTGGCCGGGGGTGGCGCAGAAGATGCGCAGGGCGACGCTGGGGGGCGTGGTGCCTTCGCCGCGGGAGGTGAACTCTCCGAGCGTGTTCGAGGCGGAGGGGACGAGCACGACGGCGAGGAAGACCGCGGCCAGCGCGCCGCCGAGGAGGGCCAGGGAGGGCCACCGGGAGAGCGTCTGCTCTGGCGCGGCGGCGGCGAGGGCGGCCTCCAGGCCTCCGTCTGACAAGGCTTTGAGCTCCACGGAGGACGGGGCGTGGAGGTCATTGCCTTCGAGGGCGCGGTGGGCCTGGGCCCAGCGCTCGTAGCGGGGGCCGCAGCGGCGGCAGTCGTGGGCGTGGCGCAGCAGGCGGGCGGCCTGGTGGGAGGACAGGTCCCCCAACGACCACCGGGTCAGGCTGGCGTCGATATGTCTCTCGTACCACCTCATGAGGGCATGCTCCCGATTGCGCACAAGGCGAGCGAGGCCAGGAGGACTCCCAGCTCCATCCGCCCGGGCTCGGCCGATGCGTCCAGCCAGCCCGATTCCTTCAGATGCTCCGTGAACTGCGTCCGCAGCCGCCGCTCGCGCACCCGGACCTCGCCTCGGGTGAGCTGGAGCTGCAGGGCGGCGGATTCCTGCGAGAGCCCTTCGACGAAGCGGAGCTGCGCCAGGGCGCGGCCTTCGTCCGTGAGTGTGTCGAGGAAGGCGCGGACCAGGTCGCGCACCTCGGCGCTGAGGGCTTCTTCCTCGGGCGTCCTGGCCTCGGTGGGCAGGTGCGTCAGCTCGGGCGCGTCGTCCATGGGGACGGCCTCGCGGGACACGCGTCCCGACGCGCGCATGAGGTCGATGGCCGTGGAGCGCGCCACCGTGAGGAGGAAGCCCAGGTAGGGGCGAACCCCGTCATAGGCCTGCCGCATGTTGGGCCGGAAGGCCCGGACGAAGGTCTCTTGATGCGCGGCGTCCAGGTCCAGCGCGGACAACGCGACGGTGCGCGTCCCCCCCTCCGCGCCCACCGCGAACTTTCGCGAGAGGTAGCGGAGCACCTCGGGCGAATAGGTCCGGTACACCTGCGTGAGGACGGACGTCTCCCCCCGGCGGAAAGCCTCCAAGACGGACCGGTCGTTTCCAGGCAGCACGGTAGCTCCGTCCCTCATCGCGAGCCGGCTCGAGCCCAATGCCCGGCCGTCCGTCATCCCTTCAAAATGGGATACGGAGCGGGGTCGCAAAATGGGTCGCGCCTAATAACGCATGGGGCGCATTTTCATTGTGGGCCCGTTCGAGGATTCCCACCCGGCGCCGGAAGGGGCCATGTAGGGTGCAGGGCTACCCAGGATTGGCGGAGGCGGTCGAGCAGGGCCCGGTGGTTGGACGGGCCCAGTCCCTGGGCTGACGGTGGGGTGGCGGACCACCAGGCGGCGTTGAAGAGACAGTCGGCGGTGTTGGCCCGGAGCGGGGGCAGGGCGTCACGGTCCTTGGGGTACAGGGCCAGGAGCTGGCGCTCCAGTGGACCCAGTGCAGTGTCAGGGCCGCGGTACTCCGGGCCGTACCAGGCCTCCGTGAAGTAGATGGGGCCGCGTCCACGTCGAAGGCCGTGACGAATCCCGCGTATCCGGAGCCCGCGTCCGGCGTGTTCCAGTCCCGGGCAATCTGCCGTGCGTACTCGGCGTTCATCACCGGGTAGAAGATGGGCTGGTCTGGGAGCCGGGGCGGGAAGGCCGCGCAGCCACTGTCGAGGATGAGCTCCGCCTCCTTGAGGCCGACTGGGCGGTACAGCGTGAGGGGGGGGCGACATGGGGCGGGCTCATTCGGGTGGCCAGCAAGGTCTCAAGTGGGTTGTTTCGGGACCCAGGTGGGGGGGCAGGACTCACACTGGTATTGGTTTCTGACGCACTGTCTGTGTTGCCGACCTTCTTACTGCAGCATCGGTCAGCCCCCTCTCTCGATGGGGTTCTGACCCAGCTGACCGGCATGCCCTGTCGTTGATGCGCTGCTGACCCAGGTAGGGACGTAGGCGTCGTGACGAAACCATGATGGTCCAGGAATTGACAGTTGTCAGAGTGGGCAGGTAGTGAACTCCGCAAGGGGAGATGTCAATGCGAGCCTTGGGGCGTGCGATGCGGTCAGGTCAGACGGGGATGTTGCTGCTAGCGCTGTTAGGGTCGCTGGTGGCACGTGCGGATGGGGGCGTTTGGAAATGGCTGCCCGAGCAGCAGCTCGAAGCGGGGCTGTCGGCTGACTCGATGTGCCGCCAACCTCCTTTGTTGGAAGAAAACCTGGCTGAGGACTGGACAGCGGCTTTTGAGGCAGCACGCGCCGAGTGGGAGTCAAGACGGGATGCGGACCAGGTTCGCTTGGTAGAGAGCCTGGCGAAGGCCCATGCAGTTCTTGGCGCTCGGCCGTCTTGGTGGCAGCGTTTTCTACATGCGCCATGGCCTGATGCGACAGAAACACTCGCCCTGGAGCGCGCCCACGCCGCTCTCCGGAATGTCATGGAGCAAGTAAGCGCAGGCGCTTTCCTGGGGGACTCATCCCAGGCCTACAAAGACGAAATTTTGGAGGCAATTGCGCTTCAATTGAAGGCAATTGAATCACTTTCTGGCGGTAGCTACTCACGGGCATGGCAACTGGCTTGGGGTGCTTCACCGCACGAGAGCATCACTCGGTTGCAATCGAAGGTTTCGAGTTGGGACGCTGGGTTTGCGGTAGACGATGTGACGCAAGTTGCTCGAATCGAAAAAGTTGTGGCAACTGACCTGCAGGAAGGCGTGGTCGGTCAGCCGCTCGCTTTGCCGGTGTCAGTGCGAGTGTCGACTCTCTCTGGCGACCCTGTTGTCGGTGCGACTGTAACGTTCAAGCGCGCGGGGAATGCTCAGTTGACGTTTCTGCCACAGTCCGGCCCGGGGGGAACCCAGAGTGAGTTGCAGGCAGTTACAGACGATAACGGGCACGCGTCGGTGCGGGTGGTTCCCGATACGAATATCGCGAGGTCACCTGTTCAAAGGATGGGCACGCACGCTGCCCAGCACCTGGGCTACAATTTAGTGACAGCGGAGACATCAAACGGAACTCAGGTGTTTGGGCTGATTCAGCCATTCGTACTGATTGGATTACCGGATGTCCCTGCGGACCTTCGTCCAAGTTTTGATACTACGCCGACCGAGCCTGGCTTGCAGATGATGGGGAGCCTGAATGTTCGGGTCGTAGACCAGTATGGAAATAACCTGGCAAATCAGCCCGTGGTTTGGACGCAGTTGAACCCGACAGGACGGTTCTTTACGTCTGGCATGGTCGACACTCCCCAAGTCCTCGATTATTCGAGTCCGCTCCAGTTGATGACAATAACTGGCTGGTCGCTGACCTCTGGGTTTCAGAGTGTGAGCTATATTCCTGGACCAACATCGGGGACTTATCGAGTTACGGCTGCATTGGGGGGGCTCACTCGAGACTTTGACGTGAGTGCAACCGCGTCTACGAATAGATATGTTTTGCGTGCTCCGCCTTATGATCCGTTTGCTACTGTCTATGGGACGCGCTCTTCGCGGGTCTCAAAGATTCAGATTCTACACTGGGCACAAGGCGCCACCGGTTGGAGTCCGCTGAATGGCAATGAGCCGGGGTTGCTGGTTGCCGAGGTCCGGATTGAGACGTATGCGGGTTATGGACCAGGTGGAATCAGTCAAAATCTGCTGGATGACTATGTGGAAGAGCCCGTTTTGGTAGGAGTTGAGCCCCTTGATGATGCGCTATCTGTTGTTCATCGCGTAAAGGCTTTGGTGACGCCTTCGGCGGCGAATCCTGAATCGTATCAGAATTACCTTGTAAGTTGCCGTGTGTATGAGGATGGGCGTGTCACTCCTGTTTACTGTCATCGGCAGATGTTTGCCCCCAGTCGTTCTGTCGTTCCTTCCTTACACCTTGTGAAGAGACTTCCGGATGGCAGAATCGTAGCTTCTGAGGGGGATGCGGATGCGTCCGACCAAGCGTTGGGATTTACAGTAAACAACAGCAGCTCGGACAAGCTCTATGTTCGAATGATGGTTCAGCCAAACGAACCTGGCGACGCCATTGTAATGGGATTTGAGCAACTGCCTCTTGACTCGGATGGTGATGCGGAAATTCAAGCAACCGCCAGCATTCGTCACCTATTGAGCCTAAACTCCTCTACTCGGGGCGGGAGTGTTCGGTTCGAACTGTACGCGAAGGATTATGGCCCAACTTCCGCCACAAAGGTGCTTCAGGCCGTCAAGGAGTTCTGGGTCACTGTTCCAGAACCAGAGCTTGAGTTGAGGGGCCTCCCGCTGGTCGCGCGTTGGGTGTTGCCAGCGTGGGATTTTGTTTCTGCGCGGAATCCTGTTCCGGGGCAGCCTCCACCTGAGGATGCCCAGGTGCCTGTGGCTTATTCCGCCCAGCTTGTTGCGCTTGTCAATTCTGATGGAGTACTGCGCGTGTTGCGCGGCGGGGAAGAGATCTCCAGATCCGCTGTGCAGGTCAACGCTAGTAATGCCGTCACGCAAGTCACCCCGATCAGCGGATTGCCCATCGTGGTGGAGTGGAATGGATACGCGGTGGTGGACCTTTCACCGGGGACTGCGGGCGTTGAAACTATTGGTATCTCATTTACTCCTGCGAATGCCAATGGTCGGACAGTGACCCGTGAAGTGCCACTCAAGACCTCGGTTATGTCAGAAGGGCGGCTGCCTGTGGGCCATACGTTCATCAAGGGGGTCAGCTTGGTGGATGGTCATTTGGTGAAGCAGGCCGTGGATCTGGAGTCTCCAAGTCGCGGCCTGGGGCTGACATGGTCGCGTACCTATGCCAGCGGTGAATCAGAAGACGGTGTGTTGGGGCTGGGTTGGACGCATGCCTATAATGGGGTCGTTAGGCCTCTTGGAAACTTCCGTTTCCTCGTCACCAGTGGAGAGGGTGGCGCACAGGCATTCAGATGCACCGGTGACGGCACGGGGTGTACTCCGCAACCGGGATACCACGGAACGTTCCGTGCGGAGGGCTCCGGATCCGATCGAAAGTATGTTTTCAGGGCGAAGAGCGGGGTGGAGTATCACTACGGCCTGAGGGACCCATTCAGCTTCGCCGAGCAGTATCGGCTTACGTCGGTGGTTGCTCCGACTGGGCACTCGCTGAGGTTGGATTACAACAACTTCTCTGGAGAGGGGACACTGTCGCGGGTATTCGATCTGGCGAGCGGGCGGTCTCTCTGGCTAGGGTATCAGCGAATAGCAGGGCGAGAGAGAGTCGTCAGTGTGGGGTTGCATCATTCTCGAACGGCAGATGCCAATGAGGTGGAGTTTCTACAGACCTGCGTCCGGTACGATTATAATGAGCAAGGCAGATTGGCGTCCGTTTCTCGCTACGACGGTACCTGTTCTGAGGAAACTCCTGTTCGGACTGAGTCCTTTGCCTACGAGCAGGGCACTTCCGAGGCAGGCCGGAGTCGTATGTCTCAACATACGGGACCCGATGGCGAGGTAACTCGATATGCGTATTACAGCAGCACGGATGTGGTGGCGGGTGAGGACGATTACCTGCTGCTGATGAATAAAGACGAGAGAGTGAAGGAGGTGATCGAGGTTCTCGAAACGTCGCCTGTTCGAGAGGGGATCACCACGTTCACGTATAGTATCGCGCCAGAGCCGCGCACGATTCTCGGGGAAGCTCTGACAACCTACACTACGACGGTCCATGGGCCTCGGCCAGGTGTGCCTGCGTCAAGCTACCGGATGAATGCGACAGGGGCCGTTGTTGAGACGGTGCGTCCGTTGACCACTGGCGTCTTTGCGACGTCTAGTGCGCTATGGAGCGCAACTCACCGGGCCCGTGAAACAGAAGCAGATGAGCGCGGGCGAGTGACGCACTTTGTCTATGATGAGCTTGGAAATTTGATTGAACGTCGTATCGAGGGCACGGTGCTGCCGGGGGCTGGGCTTATCGCCCCTACGCTCCAGGTTGTGGACGCTCAGGGCCTGCCCGTCGAAGAGGTTGTGGAGAAATGGGGATACGACCCGGGATTCAACGTTCAGGTATGTCATGTGGATGCGGAAGGTTTTGCAACCGTCTCCAGAATCGACTCGATGGGGGATTCTCCTGAACAGGTTGTTCCTGCGGGGACAGGGCGGTTGCTTGAGACGCGCCGCTACGCGAACCGGGTGTCTCGTCCGGCGCTGACTTCGACTGCGCCTTGCGACGAGGTGGTGGCATCCTTGGCGACGTCGCCGCAGGACGTTGTGTTGAGTTGGCGTTATTGCGGGATTGAGGGCGCTGAGTGCCCGACGAATGCTCTGCCAGGAGATTTGGCCGCGACCGTCGGCGCGGACGGTCATGAGGAGCAGGTAACGGAATATGACCGGTACGGGCAGTTGCGCTCAAGGACACTGCAGGTGGGCGATACGTCTGTCATCACCGTGCAGTCCACCTTCGATGAACGGGGGCGACTGGAAGTTGAGCAGGATGGTCTTGGCCGGCATCGGACTCTACAGTGGGACGCGCTGGACCGGCTGACGCAGGAGGACCAGTGGAACTTTGGGGAGCCAGGGGTGTCGCGGACGGTGCAGTATTACGCGGGCGGGCAGCTCAAGCGTGAAGAGCAGGGAGTGGATTTCGTCAGAGACTACTACCTGGACGCCGCTGGACGATTGGCGCGCATCGTAGAGTCAGGAGGTGGACTCGCCGCTCCATTGGAGACCCGTTACGGCTATGACGAGGCGGGTAATCGCACGACGGTCATTGACCGCCGCGGCGTACTTACCACCACAGCCTACGATTTCGCGGATCGGCCCGTGGAGGTGACGGTCTCGGTGGCGGACGGTCCCCGCTTCATTTCACAGGGGGGAAGCCCTGATGAGGTGGGGAAGAGCTACGTCCTCTCGACAACCAGGTATGACGCTGCCGGTAACAAGGTCTGGCATTTGGATTTGTCTGGGTTTGACCGGACATATCGATTGGACTCGTTGTACCGAGTCGTGGAAGAGCATAGCCCCGAGGTGCCGGGGGTGTCCGATACTGCCCTGCCGCTGCGTTACATTCAGGAGTCTAGGTACGATTTGGCCGGGCGGAAGGTTCGCCACGTGGATGGGAATGGGCACGCGAGCACCACTGCGTACGACTTGCTTGGACGAGCCGTTGCCCTGACGGACTCGCTCGGTCGGGTGGAACGTCGTAGCTATGACGGGAGAGGTAACGTCACAGAGGTACGTTGGGAGGCCGGAGGTGTGCTGCAGCGGATGCTGAGCACGACATATGATGGCCTTGGCCGAACACTGTCGACCACAGAGAGTGCCGCGACGGAAACAGGCAACGTTGTTTACACAACGCAAACCGTCCATGATGACGTTGCGCACGTTACATGGACCCAGAACGCTCGGGGGCTGCTCCAAGCGAGCCATTTGGACGGCTTGGGGCGTGTTTTCAAGGTGGTCGAGGACGCGCCGACCGGCCCGCTGCCCCGCCAACCAGATGATGCGCGCATTGGGCCTGCTCTCGCTCTGACAAGTACCGTGGAGTATGACGCATTCAGTCGGGTGGCTGCCCGAGTCGATGCGCTGGCGCGACGCACTGAAACGGTGCACGATGCGTTAGGACGGCAGGTGGCGGTGCATCACCCCATGGGTGTTTCCTCAAGCAAGGCTTACGATGGCGAAGGAAACCCCATCCAGTCTGTGGACGGTCGCGGAATCACGAGACGGTTCACCTACGATGCACTGGGCCGACCTCGTAATGAGGTGTTGGTGGAAAGTTTGTCCCAGGGAGGACAAGCCCTTGTCGTGGGACAGCGTGCGTATATTGATGCCCGGGATGTAGACGCGCTGACGCGAGAGGAAGTGTTGGATGCACGTGGGAACCTCACAACGATCTACCGGGATGGCCTTGGCCGAGAGGTTCGCCGCGTCGATGCACTTGGGTATGTGACGAAATCCAGGTTTGACGCTCTTCATAAGCGTCAGACTGAAGATGCGAAGGGGTACATTACTCGCTTCTCGTTTGATGGTGCTGGGCGAGTCCTGAGTCAGTCGGATTTTACCTCGACCAGCAGTGCGTCGACGTACTCGCAGACCTGGGAGTACGAGGATGCAGCCCGCGAGCAGACCCACTTGAACAGGCGCGGAGTCCCCACCGTATTGCTCCATGACGGGCTGGGGCGGAAGACCCGCAGCGTCCGAGGGCAGGATGCAGACGTTGCGGAGGAGTCCTGGGAGTATGATGCGGCGGGACATCCCATTCGATTCGTTGATGCGAATGGTCATGCGACCGAACGACTCTACGATGGAGCCGGACGCCTCATTGAAGAGGTTTTGGCTGCTGGCACACTCGCCTCCGCGAAGACGACGTTCCAGTATGATGCTGCCGGTCAGTTGACGCAGACAAAGGGGCCACGAGTCACAGGAAGCGCATTTGATCTCCGCTACACCTATGATGATTTGGGCCGGCGTGTTCGTGAAGAGAATGCACTGAATCAGGTTACGGCCTGGGCGTACGATGCCGTTGGTAATAAGGTTTGTACCAAGCAACCACTAGGACAGTCTGCGCTTGCGCACGGTGCTGCAAGCGGAATGTCATTGTCCCAGTTGGAGGCGAATGCCTGTGGGGGGACGCACGTAACGAGATACGCGTACGAGGAGGAAGGCAAACTCGTATCCGTTACGGATGCCGCGAATGGGCTCTACACGTACGTCTACGATGCCGCCCGTAATATGGTGGCGAAGCAGGATGCGAACGGAAATCTCACGACGTATGAGTACGACGCCCGAAACTTGCGTTCAGTTGAGCACCAGCATCTCGATGCTCACTCACGGCTGACTTCGGCGCAGCGGTCGAGTGTCCCGCTATTCGAGAGTGGTGCGACGCCCACCAGTAACACGGGGACTTTGACCTGGCGCCATGCGTACGATGGCAACCGGAACGAAGCCTCCCGTGTAGATCCGAAGGGGCAACGAGTCGAGTTCTCCCATGGTCTCCTTGACCGGTTGGCAAGCCGCACGTACTCGCAACATGCGACCCCGCGTGAATTCCCTTCTGTTGATTCTGAGGTCCTTACTTATGATCCAAATGGGAATCTGACCGGCGAGTCACAGTCAAAGCAGACCGCCAATGGTGTCCGCCTGGAGGTTGTTACCTCTACGTTCGACGCGCTCGACCGGCTGAAGACGCGTTTGCGTGAGTATGACGGGAAGCAAGTCTCATACAGGTACGATGCATTGGGGAGCCGTACGCGAGTCGAAGACTCGGACGGTGTCGCGACTACGTACATGTACGATGCTTTGGGACGGCTTACGCAAGCGACGTTACCTGAAGGCGTCGTGGAGTATCGATACTGGCCCGATTCGCTCCTGAAGGGGGTTACATGGCCCAATGGAATATTTGAAGGCCGTTGCTACGACGCAGCAGGGCGCCTCTCGCAGATTGTTGTCGGCAGAGGAGGCGTGAATGATTCGTGCCAGAGTATCGGAGGTATGGTCAGTCGTCATGCGTATGTGTATGATGATAATGGGAACCGCCTGGTTCAGACCGCGGTGCGCACGAGCCCTTCGACTCAGGAGCTTGGGAGCCCGGAGTTTACCGAGTATGGATATGATGTTCTGAACCGTCTCACCGGCGTTAAATCCCCAGATGGACAGGCTTCGCTCTATCGGTGGGATGCTGTGGGGAATAGAACAGGTGAGCGGCGTGCGCCGAGTCTTGCTGTCCCGGGGCTCGGTCCCGATTCATACAATACGGTTCTGGCCCACGAAGTTACGTATGATGTTGTCGGTATTTTTAATCGCGTGGATTGGCTTCGAAATATTCGTGATTTCAAGGATATTTCGAAACACGTTTCGCTGAGCTATGATCTCGCAGGGAATATTGTGGGGAAGACGGCGCAGGGCTCTACCCGCGTCTTCGCCTGGGATATTCGCAACACGCTGACGGCGGTTTATGACAACGGTGTGGAGGTTGGTCGTTACGACTACGATGCCAATCTCCAGCGGACGGAAAGGCGGACGACCTCAGAGCATGTGGGGTATGTGCTTGATGGCGTCTTTGTCCTGCAGGAAGCAGATGGTAGCCAAAGCCACCAGCCTACGCAGCGTCGTTATCACTATGGCGAAGGTCCGCTTGCCGTAAGCGACGTGGCATCGGCTGCCCTCAGTTTCTTGGGAATAGATGCACTTGGAAGCGTGACAGATGCTCTGTCCGCGACTGGTCAGGTTACCTCTGCACGAGAGTATGATGCGTGGGGGAACTACCGTGGTGGTTCGGCCCCAGGCGTCAGTGACTTCAAGTTGGGGTTCACGGGGCACCAGTACGACGTGGAGACGGGATTGACTTATGCGAGGGCCCGCTACTACGACGGCGACTTGGGGCGGTTTATCTCACGGGACTCGTACGGTGGCCAACTGGACGATGCTCCGAGCTTGCACCGGTATGTGTATGCGCATGGGAATCCGCTCGCCTACTACGACGAGGATGGGCACTCGGCGACGGCTGTCGGTGCGGTTGGGGGGTTCTTCTGGGGCGCAGCCCAGATGGGCCTTGGGATGGGCAAGGACCTCGTCAATGGCCGAATCAGAGATACGACTGACTATCTCTCCCTCTGGGGACAGAACATCATCGGTGGCATGGAGATTGGTGCTTCGATTGACCTCACCATCGCAAGCGGTGGTTTGGCCGCGACGATGGGATCAGGCGCCCTCGCTGGAGCGGGGTTCAATGCCCTGACTTTCATGGGGGAGCGCGAGAGTTGGTCGGAGTTCGCCTCACAGCAGAAGAGCGGCGCAGCCTATGGAGCAGTTCTGGGGCCCATTGCCGGCAAGGTTGCACCGGCTCTTGCGAAGGTGCCGCTTATAAAGGAGGCGGTGGAGGCGGTTGGGGCGGCAGGCACAAAGCTGGTTGCCCGCGTGGCGACAACACAGTCCGGAAGGGCCCTCCTAGCGTCTTCAAACCCCTTCAAGACTCTTGGGGTCGGCACGGCGGATGACGTTGCTGCTGGAGTGGCTAGTGGCTTCCAGCAGGGGGCAGCAGAGACGATCAATGGTGGGAGCGTGATGGCTCCTGCAGGTGGGTATGCGCCTGTTGCTGCGAGTCCCCTATTGGGGAAGTCCTCAGGAACGTTCCTGTTCCGTGGAACTTCGGAAGGGTATGCAGGTAATGATGCGTTGCAGCGCATCGGAATCACGCCAGCTTCAACAGATCCTGCTGTCGCTACCATTTTTGCTACCGAAAGCTCCAACTTTGGAAAGGGGGTTGTGCATGTCGCGTCTCCTGCCGATTTGGCCGGAATTGAGATTTCCGCAGGCAACTATCTGGCGGCACTTGAAAAGGAGGTCGCAGTTAATGTCGCCCCGTTGGACTTTGCGCGGCGGGCAGGGGTCACGCTCACAGTCGAGGAGGCACGGGCTCTCTTGCGCGGACTAGGAGCGGAAGTTCCGGGACGGGTGCCGGACAAAGCGGCGCTAAGTGATGCACTAAGGAACGCTCCGCAACTTACGGCGGATCAAGTTCGGGCATTCGTCCGGGAGGCAACGAAGAAGGTGAAAGGTCCATGACGAGCAGGTACTTTGAGTTTGGCGTTGAGATAGTTATTCCCCACGCTGGTAGTGTCTGTGCCGCCGGGCGAATTCACCGGGGAGCCATTCGCGTTGGCGACATTTTCTCCGTCGCTTTCAAGCTGACGCCCGTGCGAACACCCGAAGGCTATGCTCCGTCCATTCGTTCGGGGGACCGGCCAGTCTCGATTCGTGTCGAGCAGATACGAGCTTACGGCCGCTGCTTTCAGGAGCTTGAGGCTGGGATGACCGCCGAGTTGGTCTTATCAGGGGACGGGACGGGGGGGCTCGTGCAGGGGGATGTGCTCGGAGGTCATGTGACGTAAACTTCCTTGCAGGGGGAGGGAGATGGGGACCTGCCTCCGGGTGCCCGCCCCCTCTCCCGTGCATGTTAGGGCCTGTCCGGATATTAGTTAGCCCAATAGAGGAATGGTCGAGCAACCGAGCATGTTGGCCGGGTATGGACGCGGAAAAGGCCGTGGCGGAGCGCTACCAGGCACGCCGGGACGTCATGGATGAGCGGGTGACGCGCCGCTGGGCAGGCGCCGAGACGCTCGCGTTGGGACGAGGCGGCGTCACAGCGGTCGCCCGGGCGACGGGCCTAGCGCGCATGACGGTGCGCGCGGGGCGCGACGAGGTGAGCGGGAAGAGGCCTGAAGGAGAACTGGTGCGGGTGCGGCGCAAGGGCGCTGGGCGCCCGCCAGTGGAGGTGGCCCAGCCGGGGTTGACGGAAACCCTGGAGTCGCTGGTGGACCCGGTGACTCGGGGCGACCCGGAGTCGCCGCTGCGCTGGACGTGCAAGAGCACGAGGATGCTGGCTGCGGAGTTGGAGAAGCACGGCTACAAAGTGAGCCCCCAGAAGGTGGGCGAGTTGCTCAAGAGCCAGGGCTACAGCTTGCAGGCAATCTCCAAGTCGTTGGAGGGAGAGTCGCACCCGGACCGCAACGCCCAGTTCGAGCACATCAACGCTCAGGTGCAGGAGTTCCAGGCTCGGGGACAGCCCGCCGTTTCGGTGGACACGAAGAAGAAGGAGTTGGTGGGGGCGTTCAAGAATGGAGGCCGTGAATGGCAGCCGGCGGGGGCGCCGGTGCTGAGCCTGACGCATGACTTCCCAGGCACGGCGGTGGGCAAGGCGATTCCCTACGGTGTGTACGACATCGGGGACAACAGCGCCTGGGTGTCGGTGGGGGTGGACCACGACACGCCCGTCTTCGCCGTCAACAGCCTCGGCGCGTGGTGGCGCAAAATGGGCCATGCGCGCTACCCCGAGGCGAAGGAACTCCTGGTGACGGCGGACTCGGGCGGCAGCAACAGCGCGCGAAGCCGGGTCTGGAAGGCCGAACTGCAGCGGCTGGCGGACGCGACGGGGCTTTGCATCAGCGTCTGTCATTTCCCGCCCGGTACGAGCAAGTGGAACAAGGTGGAGCATCGCCTCTTCAGCCACATCAGCCTGAATTGGAGAGGCCGCCCCCTGGAGGACTACGAGACGGTGGTGAACCTCATCGGCACCACGACCAACACCAAGGGCTTGAAGGTGAAAGCACGGTTGGACCGACGGCGCTACCGCACAGGAGTCAGCGTCTCTCCGGAGGCCATGCACGAACTCCACCTCGTCCGCGCGACCTTCCATGGTGACTGGAACTACGTCCTCAAGCCCCGGATGGATAAGTAATTTCTGATCAAGCCCTTAGCTCAAAACTCCGCGCCGATGGCCCGCAACCCAGGCGAAGCCTCAGCACCGACGGACAACTGCGTATGCGGCACCCACGTCCCGGTGGAACTCCCGTCCGGGCTCCGGTTGTAGGAAACACCCACAGTCGTGTCCTGATACCCCGCGCTGTCCTGCACGGTGTTGTCCGGCCGCACCAGGTACACGGTGTCGCCGCTGCTGCCGTCGTTGACGCCCCGGTTGAAGTACAGCCCGCCTCCCGACGCGGCCGTGGCGTTCGTCACGCCCGTGGGCACCGCCGTCGGGCCCGAGTACACGACATACGCCTTGCCCGGCTGAATCATCGTCCCGCTCGGAAACACATGCCGCACGGGGTCGCTCCCCGCATACGAGTTGGCGTCGTGAATCTTCCAGCCGCCCAGGTCCACGGCCGTGGTGCCCGTGTTCACCAGCTCGACGAACTGCTGGTCATAGTCCGGCGTCGACGTCCCCGGGACGTTGTGCGTCTGCGGCAGGTACTCGTTGATGAACACCGGGAGCTGCGTCCCGCCATCCCCCGGTCCGCCCGTGCTCGGCTGGCCGAAGTTGTAGCGGCTGACGATGGGGTAGTGGTCGGAGGTGTTGTTCCGGTAGCCGGAGATCTCCGGCCGAATCACCCGCGTCGAGTTGGGGATGTAGCTCTCCCACAGCTCATTCGAGACGAGCTGGTGGTCGATGAACGAGCTCCGGCTCGCGGTGCTGCCGATGCCCGCTCGCGACAGGGCCTCGGTGGTGAACGCGTAGTTGGCCGTGTCGCTGACGAAGTTCTGGTACGGCGACTCGAACTTCCCGCCCGTGGCCGGATTGGTCGCGGTGGACACGTCCACGTCGTCATTCCAGTCGCCAATCACCATGACCCGCTGCGTGGGCAGGCGCTGGTCCAGGTAGTCCTTGAGCGCCCTGGCCGCGGACTGCCGCCGCGCATAGTCCTGCTCGCCCGTATAGGCCTTCATGTGGAGCATCAGCGCCGTCACGTCCACGCTGCTGCCATCCTCGCGGCGGATGCGCAGGTCCACCCGGAGCGGGGGACGCCCACCGAAATCGTAGCTGGAGCTCAGCATCACCACATTCGCTTGCAGCACCTCCACCACGTCCGACTTGAACAGCACGCCGAGCTTCTGGCCGTCGGCGTCGTAATACGACGTGCCCGAAGACACCCGCGTGCTGTCATCCGCGAGGAAGCCGTCGTAGCCAGGGAGCCGCGCCTTCAGCTCGTTGAACCGCGCCGTGCTGACGATCTCCGCCAGGCCCCAGAAGTCCACGCCCGCGTCAGCGAGAACAGCCTGGGCATTGGTCACCTGCAGGTCGTCGTTGGCGGGGCCGTTGAGCGGGTCCCCGAACCACTCGATGTTCCAGTTCCCCACCGACAGCGGGAAGGTCCCGTCCGGCGGGCCTCCATCCGGGTTCTGTCCCGGCGCCAGCACCTGGAGCCCGAGCTGCACCTGGGCCTCGGCGCCGTGGGCGTCCTGGACGCGCAGGGTGAGCGGGTAGGTCCCCTCGCCCTGGGGCTGGCCATTCAGGATGCCCTCGGGGGTGAGCGAGATGCCGGTGGGCAGCGAACCCTCCACCACCGTCCACTCCAGCGGCGGGCGCCCGCCCGTGGCGGCCAGGACGTGCTCATAGCTGCCACCCGCCGTGGCCGCGGGCAGCGCGGCGCTGGTGACCTCGGGGCGCTCCCAGAGCTTCAGCGTGTACGTGCGGACGTTCTCCAGGCCGTTCGCGTCCCGCACCGTCACCGTGAGCGAGTAGTCACCGGGCTCGGTGCCGGGCCCCAGCAGCCGGCCTTCCCCCGTGTAGAACGAGAACCCCGGCGGAGGCGGAGACACCGAGTAGCGCAGCGGAGGCTCGCCTCCGGACGCGGTGAACCGGGCCTCGTAGTCGAGCCCCACCGTCGTGGGGGACAGCTCGACCGCGGGCAGGGTCGGACCCGTCGACGAACCACGTCCATCGCAGGCGCACAGCAGGGTGAGGACGGCGAGCATCCCCGCCATTCGGATCAACGACATATCGGGCGGGCTCCAGCGCGGGCGTCGAAGCACACAGCCCGCGAAGGGCGCACTCTACCCCTGGCCGACTTCCGCATGCACGAGGCAATGGCCACCGCCCTCATGCGTGTTTCAAGTCAGGGAACCACCGGAAGGCTTTGCGCTTCTGGGGAGACGTAGAGTGGAATGGTGGAGGATTGGGGGGGCGGTCCGCCCCATGGAGGACACGGCAGATGGCCAACAAGTGGGACAAGCAGTTGATGGACTTCCTCAAGCGCACCGGTGACGAGCTCAAGCGCACCACCGACGACCTGCGCGGCGAGGCGCAGCGCCTCCTCAAGGAAGTGAAGGACCCCCAGAACCAGGCCAAGGTGAAGGAGGGCCTGGAGCAGCTCCGCACCTGGGCCGCCGCCTCCAGCAAGGTGGCCGCGGAGAAGATTGAAGTCGCGGTGCGTCAGGTCGAGGGCGCCGTCGAGCGCGCCTTCACGAACGAGGAGGGCGACAAGCAGGCCGCTCCCTCGCGCCCCGCCCAGCCGGCGTCCGAGCCCGCGGCCGAGGCCAGGGCCCCCAAGGCCAGCGCCTCGCGCCCCGCCGCGAAGAAGGCCGGGGGCAAGTCCATTGGCCGCAAGAAGCCCGCCGCCGCGGCCAAGGGCGCCGCCACCAAGACGGCCAAGAAGGCTGTTTCGGGTTCCAAGAAGACGATTGGCCGCCCGAAGAAGCCCGCCTCCAAGAACACCGCCGGAGCGTGAAGTTCCGCTGGACGTGAAGCCCGCCTGCCTGGGGGCAGGCCGGTTTCCTTTGTCCTTCTCGCCATTTGGAGGGACCCGCGGTGCGTGAGATAGTGCGCGCCGTGGCCGGCTCGAACGACAAGAGCAGAATCCAGACAGACATCGGGCAGGACGTCATCGACGCGGCGGTTCGCAGCGTCGAGCGTCACATGGACGAAGAGGACGAGGTGACCGTCATCGAGGTGGGGGCGCCAGGCCCGTCCGCCCCGGTGGAGGCCGACGCGTCCCCGTCCCCCGCAGACACTACTTCCCCACCACCGCCCGCCGCCGAGGCGCCCCCGTCCGACGACGTGGCCGCGCTCCGCCAGGAGGTGGAGTCCCTCAAGGCCCAGCTCGAGTTCAGCCAGGCCAAGGGCCGCGAGACGATGGAGCGCCTGCGCGAGGCCCACGAGCGCGCGAAGGAGGCGCAGGAGCGCACCGTGCGTCACGCCGCGGACCTGGAGAACTACCGCAAGCGCGCGCAGAAGGAGAAGGAGGAGGTCCAGCGCTTCGGCGCGGAGCGGCTGCTCAAGGACCTGCTCCCGGTGATGGACAACCTGGACCGCGCGCTCGACGCGGCGGCCAAATCACCGGACCTGGAGAGCTTCGAGAAGGGCGTGGCCATGACGCGCAAGTCCTTCGAGGACGCGCTGGGCCGCCACGGCGTGAAGGGCTTCAGCGCCAAGGGCCAGCCCTTCGACCCGCGCATCCACGAGGCCATCCAGCAGGTGGAGACGGCGGACGTCCCCGCCGGCCACGTGTCCTACGAGGTCGTCCGCGGCTTCTACCTCAACGAGCGGCTGGTGCGTCCGGCCATGGTCGTCGTCGCGCGCGCGCCCGCGGAGCCGGTCGCCGCCGCCGAGCCGCCGGCCGCCGCCGAGCCGCCGGCCGCCGCCGAGCCGCCGGCCGCCGCGGAATCCGCTACGCCGTCCGACACCGAGGCGCCCGCGGCGCCCGAGCAGTCCGAGAACTCTTCCGGGGGGAGTCAGTAACCAACATGGGCAAGGTGATTGGAATCGACCTTGGGACGACCAACTCGTGCGTCGCCGTCATGGAGGGCGGCGAGCCGGTGGTCATCCCCAACAGCGAAGGCAGCCGGACCACGCCTTCCATGGTGGGCTTCACGGACTCCGGCGAGCGCCTGGTGGGGCAGATTGCCAAGCGGCAGGCCATCACCAACCCGGAGAACACCGTCTTCGCGGCGAAGCGGCTCATCGGCCGCAAGTTCGACTCGCCCGAGGCCAAGAAGGCCATTGGCGTGTCCCCGTTCAAGGTGGCCTCCAGCCCCAACGGCGACGCGTGGGTGGAGATTCGCGGCAAGGGCTACAGCCCGCCGGAGGTCTCCGCCATCGTCCTGATGAAGATGAAGCAGACGGCGGAGGACTACCTCGGTGAGCAGGTGGCCGAGGCCGTCATCACCGTCCCCGCCTACTTCAACGACAGCCAGCGCCAGGCCACCAAGGACGCCGGCCGCATCGCCGGGCTCAACGTCCTGCGCATCATCAATGAGCCCACCGCGGCCGCGCTGGCCTACGGCCTGGACAAGGTCCAGGAGGGCGGCACCGAGCGCATCGCCGTCTACGACCTGGGCGGCGGCACCTTCGATATCTCCATCCTGGAGCTCAACGCCGGCGTGTTCGAGGTCAAGAGCACCAACGGCGACACCTTCCTGGGCGGCGAGGACTTCGACCAGCGCCTCATCGACTACCTGGCCAAGCGCTTCGCGGAGGCCAACAACGGCCTGGACCTGCGCAAGGACCGCATGGCGCTCCAGCGCCTGAAGGAGGCCGCCGAGCGCGCCAAGCACGAGCTGTCCAGCGCGCCGGAGACGGAGGTGAACCTGCCCTTCATCACCGCGGATGCCTCCGGCCCCAAGCACCTCACGGAGACGGTGGACCGCGCCACCTTCGAGGCGCTGGTGACGGACCTCATCGACCGCACCATCGAGCCGTGCAAGATCGCCCTGAAGGACGCGGGCATCGCCGCGCAGCAGATCAACCAGGTGCTGCTGGTGGGCGGCATGACGCGCATGCCGCGCGTGCAGGCGAAGGTGAAGGAGTTCTTCGGCCGGGAGCCGCACAAGGGCATCAACCCGGACGAGGTCGTCGCCGTGGGCGCGGCCATCCAGGGCGGCGTGCTCAAGGGCGAGGTGAAGGACGTCCTCCTGCTGGACGTCACGCCGCTGTCGCTCGGCGTGGAGACGGCCGGCGGCGTCTTCACGAAGATCATCGACAAGAACACCACCATCCCCTGCAAGAAGAGCCAGGTGTTCTCCACCGCGGTGGACAACCAGCCGCTGGTGAGCGTGCACGTGCTCCAGGGCGAGCGCGAGATGGCGGCGGACAACAAGACGCTGGCGCGCTTCGAGCTGGTGGGCATCCCCCCGGCGCCGCGCGGCGTGCCGCAGATCGAGGTGTCGTTCGACATCGACGCCAACGGCATCGTCCACGTCAGCGCCAAGGACCTGGGCACCGGCAAGGTCCAGCAGGTGCGCGTGGTGAGCAACTCCGGCCTGTCCGAGGCCGAAATCCAGGCGATGATCTCCGACGCGCAGTCGCACGCCTCCGACGACAAGAAGAAGAAGGAGCTGGCGGAGCTGCGCAACAACGCCGACGGCCTCATCTACACGACGGAGAAGAGCCTGGAGGAGTACGCCAGCCTCCTGTCGGAGAAGGACCGCGAGGAGATCAAGGCGGACCTGGAGCGCCTCAAGGAGGTCCTCAACACCTCCGACGTGGCGGTCCTCAAGGAGTCCTTCCAGCGCCTGGAGGGCAGCGCCTACCGCATCGCGGACGCCATCTACACGGGGCAGGCGAGCTGAGCGCTCGCAATCGTTCCCGCGCTCCGGCGTAGACTGTCCGCCGCGCAGTCCCCACCTGGAGCGCATCCCATGGACGTCACCGAAGGCATCGTCGTGTCCCTCATCACCGCCATGGTGGTGGGGGTGCCCCTGTTCGGGCTCACCCTCCGCTTCTCCCTCAAGCCCCTGGTGGAGGCCTTCATCCGGCTGAAGGAGGCCCAGCACGGCGGCATGGACGTCCGGATGCTCCGCGAGCGCGTGGCGCACCTGGAGCACGTGCTGGAGGCGCATGGGCTGATCGATGCCCCCCAGCCGCGGGCGCTCCGCTCCGGCACGCCCGAGCACCTTTCGGCCGTGTCGCCGTTGAAGGACCGGGAGCGCGTGTAGTCCCCCGCGCGGCGCCGGCTTTCCGGAAGGGACGTCCCGGGTGTTGAATGCGCCCGTGGATTTCCCCTCATTAGAGGAAGAGGTCGTTTTTCTCCGGGGTCTGGTCTCCGTGCACCGGATGGCCGACGTCATCCTGGAGGACTGCCTGGAGCGCGGCCTGGACCTGGACTCCGGGGTCGACGTGTTCCTCACGCAGTGTGCCCGGCTGGTGCATGCGCGCGCCGGCTTCGTGTCCCTGCGGGGGACGCGCGGCCCGGTGCTGACGCGCGTGCTGGGCGAGCCCGGCGTGGACGTCCAGGAGGCGGTGCGCTGGCCAGGCGTCCACAAGCTGAAGGACGGGCGGACGCTCTTCTGCACGCGCCTGGCGCTGGGCAGCCTGGACCTGGGCGGCCTGGGGCTGGTGGTGGAGGGGAACTTTGACGGCGGCGGCGGGTTGGTGATGAAGCTGGTGGAGGCCATCGGCGAGCAGCTCGACACCGCCGTGCTGGGCTTCCTGGCGCTGACGGACGGCAAGGGCGCGCTGGCGCGGCTGGACGCGCTCACCGCGGAGGCCGCCCCGGCGTCACGGGGCCACATCGGCCGCTATGAGGTGGTGACGCCGCTGGGCACCGGCGGCATGGCGCAGGTGCTGGTGGCGCGGACCCGGGGCCCGGAGGGGCTGGGCCGGCTGGTGGCGCTCAAGCGCATCCTCCCGCACCTGTCCTCGGACCCCTCCATCGTCCAGCAGTTCCTGGACGAGGCCCGCATCGGCCTGCGGCTCTCCCACCCCAACCTGGTCCACGTCTACGACTTCGGCGAGGCGGAGGGCGCGTACTACATCGCCATGGAGCTGGTGCGGGGCGTGGACCTGGAGCGGCTCATCCGCGCCGCCCGGGGCCCGCTGGAGACGGCGCAGGCGGTGAGCGTGGTGTGTCAGGGCCTGGCGGGGCTGCACGAGGCGCACGTGCTGCGAGGCGAGGACGGCGCGCCGCTCGAGCTGGTGCACCGGGACTTGTCTCCGCACAACCTCATGGTGGGGTTCGACGGGCGGGTGAAGGTGCTGGACTTCGGCGTGGCCAAGGCCCGCGCCCAGCGCACGGTGACGCTGCCGGGCATCGTGAAGGGCAAGCCGCTGTACATGTCTCCCGAGCAGGCGCGGGGCATGAGGCTGGACGCGCGCAGCGACCTGTTCGCCATGGGGCTGGTGCTGTACCAGGCGCTCACGGGCGCTCGGGCCTTCGAGAAGCCGGATGAGCTGGCCACCATGCATGCCATCTGTGACGAGGCCCTGCCGCCGCGCCCTTCGCGAATCCCCCGGGCGGTGTGGAAGGTGCTGGAGACGGCGCTGGCCAAGCGTCCGGAGGCGCGCTTCGGTAGCGCGCGGGAGATGGCGGACCGCCTGGCGGACGCCTGCCGTCCGGCGAGCGACTCGGAGCTGGCGCGGCTGATGGCGGCGCACTTCGCCGACCGGCACCGCGAGTTCGTGCAGCTGGACGGCCCGCACCCGGGGCCACGCCTCTCGGAAGGGGAGGCCCGGGGCGAGACACCCATCATGCGCCCCCGGCACCTGAAGGCCTCGCCCTGACCGGACGCGCGGCCCCTCCCGGGAGGAGGGAGGGGCCGGTCCGCGGCGCGCTCAGTACCCGCGCTTGAGCGGGTCGTCCGAAGGCGCGTTCAGCGTGCGGGCGCGCTCCTCGCCCTCGGTGCGCACGTCCACCTCTTCCCGGCGCACGTGCTCGGAGATGTGGCGCTCCTCGTCCACCTCGTCCTTGTGGATGACGACCTCCTCGTCGACGACGGCGCGCTTCTGGACCTCCACCTCCTCGGCGCGCAGCGGGACGACGACCGTCTCCTCCTGGAAGGAGGCGTTCATGGCCGGGCGTCCCGGGCTGACGTCGCGGCGCTCCACGCGGACGCGCTCGCGGCGCACCGGCACGTCCAGCTCCCGGTCCTCCTCCACCACGTCCTTGTGGACGCGGACCTCACCGGCCTGGACGTCCCGCTTGAGCACGTCCACCTCCTCCTTGTGCAGGGGGATGGTGACGTCCTCCTCGCGGCCGTGGATGCCGCGCGCGCCCACGCCGGTGTCCGACGCTCTCAGGGCCGCGGCGTCCGCGTCCAGGCCGGTGCCGCCGCGGGCGTCCCTGCCCAGGCGCGTGTCGTAGGCCTCCTTGCGGCCCACCGTGTCCGTGGTGGCGTCCATGCCTGAGCGGGTGCGGGCCTCGCCTCGTTCGGCGCCCATGCCCACCGCGCCCGGGCCCACGCCCGCGCCGCCGCCGGTGCCCGCGATGGTGTCCGTGCGGCGCTCATCCGTCAGCCGGCTCAGCGCCTCCTTGCCGTGGCTGAGGATGATCTCCGAGCCGTCGATGCGGCTGACCTCCGAGTACCGGACCAGGTAGTCCTTCGGGAAGAAGAGGCCCTTCTCGATGTGGAACTCCCCTTCGCCGACCGCGAAGACCTTGCCGAGCTTCTCGCCGTCGATGCTGCGGACAACCATCCCTTCCTTGATGTCGCTGCGCTGGTACATGGCTGGCTCCTCGTGGCCGGGGCGGGTGGACTGGCTGGCCACACCCTGGGCCCCGGTGCTGGTGGAGGCCTCGCGTGCGTGCGCGAGGCCCTGGGGTTTCCCACCCCGGTCCTTTGGAAGGTGTGAGCGCGTCGTCCAGGTGACAGGGGCCAAGGACACAGTGCCAGTCGGCTCGGCAACGCGCCTGCCCGCCCGAACGCCCGCCTGTCCTTTCGGCTGCCCGGGCGGCGCGGAGCGGGGCACGGCGGCCGGGGCTTCCCAGGGCGCCGCGGCCCACCCCATCTTCTGGCGAGGTGCGCCCGGGCCTCCAAGCCCCGAGCACCCGACGGGAGAACGTCATGAGGAGCAGGCAGGGAACCTGGGCACCGTGGCGCAGGGGTGACTCGTGGGTGGGCGGCGCGGTCGCGGGGGTGGGGGCGCACCTGGTGGCGCGCGGCCTCCACCGGCTGCTGCGGCCGGACCTGCGCGGCCCCGTGGTGGGCGTGGCCTGCGCCTCCGGCATGCTGGGCGCGCTGGTGGCGAGCCGGCTCGCGCGGCCGCGGCCGCCTCCCGCCCTGGCCCTGGTGCCCGCGCCTCCGCCCGCGGACGCCGCGCCGCCGGGAGAGGACAGGGCGCCTCCCCCGCTGCGAGCACACCGGCGCGGGCCGAATGGCCGGGAGCATCCCTGGAGCGAGCCTGGACTGCCCACCCGGGCGTGAGCCACGAACCACACCACACGAGAGGAGTCCTCCGATGCGCACGGACGTACGGGAAGGGATGCGGGTCTTCACGGCGGATGGGACCCGGTTGGGCACCGTGGTGGGCTGTGGCGGGGAGTCCTTCACCATCGAAGGCGGGCTCCTGCGGCGGAAGGCCTTCACCGCGCGCTACGGCGACGTGGTGGACGTGCGCGGGGACGACGTGCACCTGGGGTTGACGCGGGACGAGGTGTCCCCCACGCAGGAGGACGCGGCGCATGGGGAGGCCCGCCGCCCCGAGGCCGTGCTCTCCGCCGAGTTCGCGACGCCCGGCGAGCTCGTGGTGCCCCTGGCCCGCGAGGAGGCGCATCCCCACGTCGTGGTGCGCGAGGCCGGGCAGGTGCGCATCCACAAGGTGGTGCGGACGGAGGTGCGGCACTTCTCCGTGCCGGTGCGCCGCGAGGAGCTGCTGGTGGAGCGGGTGTCCGAACAGGCGGTGGCCGCGGAGGGGCCGCTGCCGCCCGAGGCCGTGGCGTCCGCCCGGCCGGTGCTGGAGGGGCTGGTGCCCTTCGAGGCGGGCACCTTCGTCATCCCGCTGCGCGAGGAGCGGGTGGAGGTCTCCAAGACGGTGCATGTCTGGCAGGAGGTCGCGGTTTCCCGGTACACCGACGAGGTGCTCCGGCAGGTCCACGCCACCGTTCGGAAAGAGACGGCCGAGGTGGAGGAGCGGGGCGAGGTGCTTCACGACGGCCCGGTGGACGGGCTGCACTCCTGACTGACGCGCCGCACAGCGGGTGCGTGATGGGGGCACGGGTCGGCTGCGCGCTTGACCCATGGAGAGGTGTCCCCTAGAAAACCGGGGCTTTGCCGTGTCAGTTTCCGAGAAGGGAAGCCCTGCATGCGACGACTTGCCCCGATGCTCCTCGCCGCGCTCGCCGTCATGGCGGCCGCTTGCGAGAAGAAGACGCAGCCTGCTCCTTCCGGTGAAGGAGGCCCGCAGGCCGCGCCGCAGGGGCAGGGGGCGGCGCCGGTGGACGCGAACTCCATCCTGCTCGGGCAGGTGGGCTCGCTCACTGGCGGCCAGGCGACGTTCGGCATCTCCACCCGCAACGGCATCGAGCTGGCCCTCAAGGAGGCCAACGCCGCGGGCGGCGTGAAGGGCAAGAAGCTGGCCATTCGCGTCTACGACAACCAGAGCAAGCCCGAGGAGGCCGCCCAGGCCGCCACGCGGCTCATCACCCAGGACAAGGTCGCGCTCATCCTGGGGGACGTGGCGTCGTCCAACTCGCTGGCCATGGCGGAGAAGGCGCAGGCGGCGGGCGTGCCCATGATTACGCCGTCCTCCACCAACCCCACCGTCACCGCGAAGGGTGACTACATCTTCCGCGTCTGCTTCATCGACCCGTTCCAGGGCTTCGTGATGGCGAAGTTCGCGCGGGAGAACCTGAAGCTGAACAACGTGGCGGTGCTCCAGGACAACAAGAGCGCGTACTCCATTGGCCTGGCGGAGGTCTTCACGCGCAAGTTCACGGAGATGGGCGGCAAGGTGACGGCCGTGGAGAGCTACAGCCAGGGTGACACCGACTACCGCGCCCAGCTCACCGCCATCCGCAAGTCGCAGCCGGAGGGCATCTACGTGCCGGGCTACTACAGCGAGGTGGGCATCATCGCCCGCCAGGCGCGCGAGGTGGGCCTGAAGGTGCCGCTGATGGGCGGCGACGGCTGGGACTCCGAGAAGCTCTTCGAGCTGGGCGCCAGCGCCATCGAGGGCAGCTACTTCTCCAACCACTACTCGCCGGACAACCCGGACCCCCGCGTGCAGAAGTTCATCGCGGACTACAAGGCCGCCTACGGCGCGGTGCCGGACGCCCTGGCCGCGCTGGGCTACGACTCGGCCCGCGTGGCGGTGGCGGCCCTGGAGCGCGCCAAGGACCTGAGCGGCCCGGCCGTGCGTGACGCCATCGCGCAGACGAAGGACTTCCCGGGCGTGGCGGGCACCGTCACCCTGGATGCCCAGCGCAACGCCGTGAAGTCCGCCGTCGTCCTCAAGGTCGAGGACGGCAAGACGCAGTACGTCACGACCATCAATCCCTAATGGCGCAGCTCCTCCAGCACCTCATCAACGGCCTGGCCGCCGGCACCATCTACGCGCTCGTCGCGCTCGGCTACACGATGGTGTACGGCGTCCTGAAGCTCATCAACTTCGCCCACGGCGACGTCATGATGGTCGGCGTCTACATGGGCTACGCCAGCGCGTTCGCGCTCGGGCGCGACATGCGCAGCTCGCTCGTGGGCGTGGCCGTCGTCTTCGCGGTGGCCATGCTGGGCTGCGCGCTGCTCGGGTTCTTCATCGAGCGCTTCGCGTACCGCCCCCTGCGGGAGAAGCCGCGCCTCACCGCGCTCATCACCGCCATCGGCATCTCCTTCGCGCTGTCCTATGGCTTCCAGTTGGACATCGGCTTCCTGCCGGGCGCGGCGCCGCGGGCCTTCCCGGAGGTGATTGCGCCGGTGGAGTGGCTCGTCATCGGTGACCGGGACGTGGTGGTGTGGAACTGGCAGGTCATCAGCTTCGGCATCGCCGTGGCGCTGATGGTGGGCCTGCAGTTCCTGGTGTTCCGCACCCGCTTCGGCCGGGCGATGCGCGCGGTGTCCTGGGACCACCGCGTGGCGGCGCTGATGGGCATCCCCACCGACCGCGTCATCGCGCTGACGTTCATGCTGAGCAGCGCGCTGGCGGCGGGCGCCGGCCTGCTCTACGCCATCAAGGACACGTCGGTGAGCCCGCTGATGGGCCTGTACGTGGGCCTGAAGGCCTTCGTGGCGGCGGTGATTGGCGGCATCGGCCACGTGCCGGGCGCCGTCATTGGGGGGCTGGTGCTGGGGCTGGTGGAGGAGTTCGTGGTGGGCTACGCGGCCAGCACCTGGCGTGACGCGGTGGCCTTCGGCTTCCTCATCCTGGTGCTGCTGGTGAAGCCGGGCGGCCTCTTCGGCCGCGTCGCCGCGGAGAAGGTCTGATGGAGACTCCGGCGATTCCCGCCCCCGAGGCCCGCTCCGCCGTCCCCGCGTCGCTGCGCGGCCTGCTCCCGGTGCTGGTGGCGCTGCCGGCGCTGGCGCTGTTCCAGTGGCTGATGAGCGACGCGCCCTTCGCCTCCTACCTGCTGTCGGTGGTGGGGGTGAACATCATCCTGGCGGTCAGCCTCAACATCGTGAACGGGATGACGGGGCAGTTCTCCATTGGCCATGCGGGCTTCATGGCGGTGGGGGCCTACATCTCCGGCGTGCTGTCGCTGAACCTCAAGGACGTGGCGCTGTCCTTCCTGCCGGTGGCGGTCAGCGACCAGGTGTTCTTCGTCGTGGCGCTGCTGGTGGGCGGCCTGGCCGCGGCGCTGTGCGGCTTCCTGGTGGGCCTGCCCTCGCTGCGGCTGCGCGGGGACTACCTGGCCATCGTCACGCTGGGCTTCGGCGAAATCATCCGCGTGGTGGTGCAGAACACGGACGCCTTCGGCCGGGCGCTGGGCCTGTCCGGCATCCCGCAGACGTCCTCGCCGGCCATGGTGTACTTCTGGGTGTTCCTCACCGTGCTGGTGGCCCGGCGCATCACCGGCTCCAGCCACGGCCGCAGCCTCTGGGCCATCCGCGAGGACGAGGTGGCCGCCGAGGCCATGGGCGTGGACACCACGGGCTACAAGGTCCGCGCCTTCGTCATCTCCTCGTTCTTCGCGGGCGTGGCGGGCGCGCTGTTCGCGCACTTCGTGCCCATCATCAACCCCGGCTCCTTCACCTTCGTGAAGTCGATGGAGATCGTCGTGATGGTGGTGCTGGGCGGCCTGGGCTCCACGACGGGCGCCATCGTCGCGGCCACCTTCCTCACGCTGCTGCCGGAGGGCCTGCGCTCGCTGTTCACCGTGCTGGGCGCCGAGGGCAGCCTGGCGCAGAAGGTGGACCAGATTCGCATGCCCGTGTACGGCCTGCTGCTGGTGGTGCTGATGCTGGCGCGGCCCCAGGGGCTGTTCGGGACGAAGGAACTCTGGGATGTGCTGCCGCGGTGGATTCCGCGCAAGCGCAGGGGGCTGGCGTGAGCGCGGCCGTGCAGGCAATGAAGGCGGAGGCCGGAGCGCCGCTGCTCCAGGCGGACGGGGTGAGCATCCAGTTCGGCGGCCTCAAGGCGCTGACGGACTTCAACCTCACCGTGCGGCAGGGCGACCTGCAGGGCCTCATCGGGCCCAACGGCGCCGGCAAGTCCACGGCGTTCAACGTGCTGACCGGCGTGTACCAGCCCACGCGGGGCGAGGTGCGCGTGGGCGGGCAGCGGGTGAACGGCTGGCTGCCGCATCAAATCAACCACCTGGGGCTGGCGCGCACCTTCCAGAACATCCGCCTGTTCCGCGCGCTCTCCGCGTTGGACAACGTGAAGGTGGCGTGCCGGGCGCAGGGCGCGCTGCACCCGGAGGGCGTGGGGCTGGGGGCGAAGGTGAAGGGCGCCTTCACCAACTACCGCGACTGGTGGCGGGCGCTGCTGCTCACCCCGCGCTTCCAGCAGGAGGAGCGGGAGCTGACGCGGCAGGCGGAGCACCTGCTGGAGGTCATGGGCCTGTCGCACCGCCGCGACGAGGAGGCGCGCAACCTGCCCTACGGCGAGCAGCGCCGCCTGGAGATCGCGCGCGCGCTGGGCACGCAGCCCAAGGTGCTGCTGCTGGACGAGCCCGCCGCCGGCATGAACACCCGCGAGAAGGCGGACCTGATGGTGCTCATCCGCAAGCTGCGGGATGACTTCCAGCTTGGCGTGCTGGTGATTGAGCACGACATGAAGCTGGTCATGGGCATCTGCGAGTTCATCACCGTGCTGGACCACGGCGAGACGATTGCCCGGGGCGCGCCGGCGCAGGTGCGCAGCGACCGGAAGGTCATCGAAGCCTACCTGGGTGACAGCTACCTGGAGAGCCACGGAGGGGCGGCGTGAGCGAGGCGCAGGTGAAGACGTTGGGCGAGCGCCAGGCCTTCCCGCCGCTGTTGTCGGTGGAGGGCATCAAGGTGCACTACGGCGCCATCCAGGCGCTCAGGGGCGTGTCCCTGACGGTGGGCAAGGGCGAGGTGGTGGCCCTCATCGGCGCGAACGGCGCGGGGAAGACGAGCACCCTGCGCGCGGTGAGCGGGATGCTCAAGCCCAGCGCTGGCCGCATCCTGTTCAACGGGAACGACACCACGTCCATGAAGGCGCACCAGCTGGTGCCGCGCGGCATGGCGCACGCGCCGGAGGGGCGGGGCGTGTTCCCCAACATGTCCGTCCAGGAGAACCTGGAGCTGGGCGCGTACCTGCGCACGGACACCTCCGGCATCCAGGCGGACCTGGAGAAGAGCTTCACGCTGTTCCCGGTGCTCAAGGAGCGCCGCAAGCAGATGGCCGGCACGCTGTCGGGCGGTGAGCAGCAGATGCTGGCCATTGCCCGCGCGCTGCTCAGCAAGCCGCAGCTCCTCCTGCTGGATGAGCCGTCCCTGGGCCTGGCGCCGCAGGTGACGGAGGCCATCTTCCGCACCCTGCGCGAGGTGAACGCCACCGGCGTGAGCGTGCTGCTGGTGGAGCAGAACGCCCACCTGGCGCTCAACGCGGCCCACTACGGCTATGTGTTGGAGACGGGCGAGGTCGTGATGGCGGGGCCGGGCAAGGCGCTCTTGGAGAGCGCGGAGGTCCGGCGTGCGTATCTTGGCGAATAGTCAGGGGTGCTACGTCCTCTCGCCGACGCTCCGGTAGAGTCCGGCGCGCAATGAAACTGGCTCCCGTTTCAAAGTCGGGTAGTCAGCAACCAGGAAGTTCGTCTAGCGTCCGTCGACGCGCTGCGTTCAACCACACTCAGGAAGTGTGCCCATGTCCCCGTTGTCCCGCCTTGTCGCAAGCCTCGCCACAATCTCGCTGATTGCCGCCGCGTGCGCCGGTCAGCAGAAGATGGAGCAGAAGGAAGCCACCTCCACCATCGAGGAGGTTCCCAACGAGGGTGGGGAGGAGATTCCCGCCGTTGCGTTCAACGTCCTGGACGCTCCCGAGGGCTTCACCGTGAAGCTGCCGGGTCCCCCGCCGCAGGCGCAGCGCAGCGAGGCCGCGCTGCCGAAGCGCACGGACAAGGCGACGCTCGTCACGTACGCGGCGAACGAGGGTGGCGTCAGCTACATCGTCAACGCGGTGGACTACCCGGAGGCCTTCGTGGCCACGGTCCCCGCCGAGGCGCTCATCAACGGCGGCATCCAGGGCATCGCCGGGCAGGTGCAGGGCGAGCTGAAGAGCTCCGAGGACATCACCCTGGAGGGCTACCCGGGCAAGGCGTACGTCCTGGCGTCGCCCTCCGGCGAGGTGAAGGGCCGCAGCTACCTGGTGGGGCCGCGCGTCTACAACCTCATCACCGTCTACAACGCGGGCATCGGCGCGCCGGGCGCGGACGAGTTCCTGGACTCGCTCAAGCTGGTGAATCCGCCGCCGCAGATTGAGCGCGCGTCCGCCGACGCCGACGCCGACGCTGGCACGGACGCCGACGCTGGCACGGACGCCGGCACCGCCGATGGCACCGGCGCCGCCGTGGAGGGTGGCGAGGACGCGGGGACCGCGCCGGACGCGGGCGCTCGCCGCCGCGCCAAGTAGTCCGCTGTCGTCCCGGGGGCGCGTCTCCTTCGTGGGGGTGTGCCCGCCGGGCTCCGTGCTCCCCGGTGTGGCCGGGGGGCCGGAGCGGCTGGGGCGTGCGTTCCCTGGCCTGCTGACGCCGCGCTGAAGGACCCTGGGCGTCAGGCTCTCCGGTGACTGGAGGCCGCCATGTGGGACCCGGCGCAGTACTCACGCTTCCGCGACGAGCGAAAGCGTCCCTTCTTCGACTTGCTGGCGCGGGTGGACGTGGAGTCCCCCACGCAGGTCGCGGACCTGGGCTGTGGCACCGGGGACCTCACGCGCCTGCTGGCCCGGCGTTGGCCGTCCGCCCAGGTGTATGGGGTGGACGCGTCGTCGGAGATGGTCGAGGCGGCCCGCCGCGGCCCGGCGCTGGCGTCCCCGCGCTTCGAGGTGGCGGACCTGGCGGATTGGAGGGCTCCCGCGCTGCTGGACGTGCTCGTCTCCAACGCGGCGCTGCACTGGCTGCCGGACCACGAGGCGCTGCTCGGGCGGCTGGTGGCGAAGCTGGCGCCGGGTGGCGTGCTGGCCTTCCAGGTGCCGGCCAACTTCGAGGCGCCGTCGCACCGGCGCGTCGATGAGGTCCGGGCCCTGCCGCGCTTCGCTTCCGTGCTGAAGCCGGTGCGGCGGCGGCCGGTGGAGGCCCTGCCCGTGTATGCGTCCTGGCTGTTCGGCCTGGGGCTGACGGTGGAGGCCTGGGAGACGACGTACCTGCACGTGCTCCCGGGCGAGGACGCGGTGCTGGCGTGGCTGCTGGGGACGACGCTGCGGCCCGTGCTCGCCGCGCTGGGGCCGGAGGCGTCGCGCGACTTCGTGGAGACGCTGCGCCCGTTGCTGCGCGAGTCCTACCCCGCGCAGCCGTACGGGACGCCGTTCCCGTTCACCCGCCGCTTCGTGGTGGCGCGGCGGGTGACGTGAGGCGGGTTACTGGGGCCAGTGGTAGAGCTTGCCGTCGTTGCCTGCCACCCAGAGGTCCGCGGGGCTGGTGCCGGCGATGTCGTTGAAGACCGCGCCCGGGACCTCGAAGACGACCTGCCACTCGCTGCCGTCGTAGCGGTAGACGCGGCCGTTCTGCGCGGTCGCGTAGATCGACTTCGCGCCGAAGGCCACGATGGAGGTCAGTGATTCATTGGGCGTATTGGGAAGGGTCATCCGGGTCCATTCGTCACCGTTCCACTGAAACACGGGGTTCGCACTGGCTTGTCTTTCGCCCACGGCGAAGGCGAGCGTGTCGTTCACCACCCAGACGCCGCGGAAGCGGCCCATGTCAGAAACGTTCTCAAGGCCCTCCGAATCCCACTGCAGCGTCGTTGGGTTGAACCGGTAGATGCGCCCTCTGCTGTTTCCCGATTCGGTGCCACCTACGGCGAACAGCACGGCACGTGAGCGGCCATGGACGTCGAATAGATGTCTGACGGTGTTGCTGCCAAACACCAACGCGTTGTGGCCGGAACCTCCCGTCCATCTGAACGTCAGTCCCTGATCAGTCGAGCCGGAGGTCTCAGTGACTCCATGAACCTCCAGGACCCCTTCGTGTCGGAATCCGACAAGCCCTTTCACCCGTCGCAGGATGTCGTGTGTCTCGGAGCAGGCGTTCTGAGTCCTGTCCAGGAAGGTGAGGTGGCCATCCGATGAGCCCATGTAGAGGCGGCCCTGGTTTGCCATGTCCGCCCAGACGGCGCTCCAGCCTCGGCTGGCGTTGCCACAGTTCTGCGCATTGGTCTGGAACGTGGATGAACCCGGTGTAAGCACCGCCGTGCCACCCTGATTCCCCACGGCAACCACATCGCCGGGGAGCTCGGTGAAGATGGAGCGCCACTCCTGGTTGCTCGCGCCCACGTCGCGTGACACCCACGCGCCCGCTTCGCCCGGGCACACGCCGGGGCCTTCAGGCGCTGTGTCGCAGTCGTTGTCCAGGCCGTCGCAAATCTCCGTCGCGCCAGGGTAGGTGAACGGGTTGCCGTCGTTGCAGTCGCCGCCGGCATTCACGTACCCAGCCCCCGGCGAGACACAGGACGACGCGGCCGTGCCATCGCCAAAGCCGTCTCCGTCACCATCCAGGTACCAGTTGGTGGGCGTCTGCGTGGCCTGGCAGGTCGTCGCGATGCCCGAGCCGTCGCAGACATAGACGCCGGCGCACTGGGCCTCCGCGCTGCACGCGGTGTCGAGCTCGGGGAACGCCTCGTCAATCTGGTCGTTGCAGTTGTCGTCGACGCCGTTGCACAGCTCCGTCGCGCCCGGGCGGATGCTGGCGTTGGTGTCGTTGCAGTCGTCCGCGGGGCTCACGACGTAGCCCTGCGGGACACCCGCGCAGAAGGCGATGGGGGCGGCGTTCCGGTCGCCGTGTCCGTCCTCGTCCACGTCGGGGTAGGCCATCACGGCCAGCGGCACGTTGCAGATGACCTGGCCATTCCCACCGCACGCGCGGACGCCCTCGCAGCCCTCGCTCTCCTGGCAGCTCTGGCCCAGGCGCAGCTCCACCGTGTCCGGCTGGTCGTTGCAGTTGTCGTCGACGTCGTTGCAGAGCTCCGTCGCGGCCGGGTGGATGCCCGGGTTGGTGTCGTTGCAGTCCGTGCCGCCCGTGAGCACGGACACATAACCGTCACCGTCACCGTCCGTCGCCTGCAGGGACAGCGTCACGGGCACCGACGTGCCCTGCGTGAGCGTCACCGGCGAGGAGCGCGTCACCACGGGATTGGGGGCGTCACAGCCCTGCTCGAAGGCGCGCGCCTCGACCTGGATGGACGTGCCCCAGCCGCTGGGGGCAATCACGGCGACCGTCAGCGAGCCGCCCGTGCGCTCGCCCTTTCCGGCCACCGTGGTGGAGAGCTCCTTGCCGCTGCCTTCGTCCCGCGCGCTCACCTGAACGCAGCCAGGGAGGAAGCCCGAATAGTCCACGGTGACTTTGGCGGCGCCGGGGCTTTCGTCCTTCTTACAGCCAGCCAACGCGAGGAGAGGGAGGAGCACCAGAACACGTCGCATGCGGCCATCCTACCGCGTCCGTGCCCCGCCGCTGCATCCTCGCGCGCCGCCCGCGCCTACCTCACGGACGGGAAGTCGGAGTGGACCACCTCCAGGCGTACATCCGCGGCGATGCTGGCGGGGGTCACCAGCTCCAAATCCAGGGGGACCCGCTTTCCGTACCGTTCGCGGAGCTGCTGCTCCAGGCCCTTCACGCGGAGCGAGTCCAGCCGCTCCATCTTCCCGTACGCCACGCCCGCGCCCTGGGCGTAGGCCTTGCGCACCAGCTCCGAGCAGTACATCGCCTCATCCCCCCAGCCGAAGCGCCAGTCATAGGGCTTGCCCAGGTGGGCCTTGGCCGACGTCACCGCCCGCTGGCGCTGCGCCGCCGTCAGCGCCTGGGGCCGAAGGACGAGGATGCCGCCCTTGAGCCCCCGGGCCTTCCACTTCGAGAACCGGATGCGCTGCACCGGCTGCACGGCCTCGACGACCCAGGCGCCGTCCTCGGTCACCTCCACCATGCCCACATGGGACAGGGGGCTCTGGGTGGCCTTCTGGATGGCCCGGGACTGCGAGGAGCGCGAGGTGTGGAGGACGATGTCCCCCGTCTGCAACCGGGCCTCCAGGCCTTCCCGTGGCGCGGCGGCCGCGTTGAGGGCGCCCAGCCACACCATCCACATGACCCACCATCGCATCGACATGTCCTTTCAGGCCTTTGGCTGCGTTCACGCGGGAGGAATGCAGCCGGGATGCCAGCCTGCCTGCCTGCCCCGAGGCGGGACGCGCCGCTACGCCGATTCGAGGGTGAGGGGCACCTCCACCCGCGGCAGGTAGTGACCGCCCTTGCTCTCGAAGAGCACCAGCCGGTCCACGCGCCCTTCTCCCAGCGAGGACTCCTTCAGCGCCTGGACGCAGGCGAGGAGCGCGGCGTCGCCCCGCGGGTTCCTGGCGCGGGCCAGGGTGAGGTGCGCGGTGTACTCACGATGCTCGGGCTCGAAGCCGAGCGGCTGGAGCGCCTGGGCGGCTTCCGCCTGCAGGGCCTTCAGCGCCTCCGTGGCGCCGCGCACGTCGGCCCAGAGCACGCGCGGGTGGGCCGGCGCGCCGAAAGCGCCACCACCGGCCACGGACAGCGTGAAGGGCGCGTGACGGGCGCCCAGGGGCTCCAGGGCCTCGCGGAGGGAGGGCAGGCGTGCGTCCTCCACGTCCCCCAGGAAGACGAGGGTGAGGTGGAGGCCCTCCCGCTTCACCCAGCGGGCCTGGGGGGCCAGGGGCCGCAGCCGGTGCAGCTCCCGGGCGGTGCGCGCTTCGAGGTCGGCTCCCAGGGTGACGGCGGTGAACAAGCGCATGGCGCGTGGCTCCTGACGGCGTGGACGGGAGACACCACCCGTCGGCGCCTCTTCAGCATACGGCCGGGACACCCCCGTGGCTTCCCGGCGCGGAGGCCGGATTGGAGGCGGTGAAGCGGCTGGGCTACCGTCCAGGGCCGATGCCGAAGCGCTTCCACGTCGATGAGACGCTCCAGAAACGGCTGAACGGTTGGCGAGCGCAGGTGGGGGAATGGCTCAACCGGGTCCGCGTGGCGGGCACGGCGACCTGGTTGTTGGTGGGCTGGCTGGACGACTGGCGCGTGCCTTCGCGGGCGCTGGCCGTCTACGTGCTGCTGGCCTGTGGGCTGTGGCTGGGGGCGCGGCGCCTGCCGGCGTTGGGGCGGAGGCCCGCGCTGGGCGTGACGCTCATCGACATGCCCGCCGTCTGCTTCCTCCAGTGGCTCTCCCTCCAGGGCTCGGCGTCACCGGGCACCACCGCGCTGTTGACGCTGGGGGTGTACATCTCCCTGGTGGTCATCGTGGCGCTGCTGACCTTGTCGCGCCGCTACGTGGCGCTGGCCACGGCGTTGGCCATTGGCCTGGAGGGCTGGCTCCTGTTTCAAGCCCGGCTGCCACCCGACACGTTCCTCTCCGGCATGGTCCTGGTGCTGACGCTGGCGGCGCTGGCGGCGTCCTTCATTGGCCGGCAGGTGATGGGGCTGGTGAAGGAGGTGGCGCAGGAGGAGGTGCAGCGCGAACGGCTGGGCCGCTACTTCTCCCCCGAGGTGGCCCGTCAAATCGCGGAGCGTGGCACCGAGGCGGGCAGCGGCGAGCACCGCGAGGTGACGCTCCTCTTCTCCGACATCCGCGGCTTCACCTCCATGTCCGAGCGCATGGAGAGCCCGCACGTCGTCGCACTGCTCAACGAGTACCTGTCGCGCATGGTGGAGGTGGTGTTCCGCCACGGCGGGACGCTCGACAAGTTCATTGGCGACGGCATCCTCGCGTACTTCGGCGCGCCGCTGGAGCTGCCGGGACACCCCCAGGCCGCCGTGGCCTGCGGGCTGGCCATGCTGGAGGCGCTGGAGTCCCTCAACGCCGAGCGCGCCCGCCGGGGCGAGGAGCCGCTGCGCATCGGCATTGGCATCCACACCGGGCGCGTGGTGGTGGGGGACGTGGGCAGCGCGCAGCGGCGCGAGTACACCGTGATTGGCGACGCCGTGAATCTGGCCAGCCGCATCGAGGGGCTCACCAAGAAGGTGGGCGTCGCCATGCTCGTGTCAGGCGCCACGCAGGAGCGCTGCGGCGGCGCCTTCCAGTTCGAGCCGGCGGCGCCCCTGCCGGTGGCGGGGAAGGCGGAGCCCGTCGCCACCTTCGTGCCGCGCAAGGCGGGGCTGCTCGAGGCGGGCTGAGCGCGGCGCCCGGCGGTGGGCGAGGTCAGGCCTCACCGCCGGCCTTGCCGCGGGTGTGGCTCAGTACGCCTTGGAGAACACGATGCGGCCCGGCGAGGGCTCGCCGGTGACGACGCACTTGCCCGGCTCCTGCTTCAGGTCGAAGGGACGGCAGCGCGTGGTCAGGCCCGTCTCCTCCTTGATGCGCGCCTCCACCTTGGGGTCCAGGTTCCAGTGCGCCAGCAGGAAGCCCTGGTCCGCCTTCTCCTTCAGCTCCTCGTAGGAGTTGACCTCGAAGGTGTGCGAGTCGCGGAAGGCCTTGGCCTTGGTGAACAGGTCCTTCTGCATGGCGTCCAGCATGGCCTGGGCCTTGGACACGGCCTCGTCCAGGGACACGAACTCCTTCTGGCGCACGTCGCGGCGGACCATGACGCAGGAGTTCTTCGCCAGGTCCTTGGGCCCCAGCTCGATGCGCAGACACGTGCCGATGAGCTCGTGCTCGTTGTACTTGAAGCCCGGGCTCTTGTTCACGTCGTCGTCCAGCACCACGCCCAGGCCCGCCTTGCGCAGGTCCGCGGCCAGCGCGTTCGTCTTCTCCAGCACCTGCGTCTTCTCTTCGTCGGTGGCCTTGCCGAAGATGGGGATGATGACCACGTGCGTGGCCGCCAGCTTCGGCGGGACGATGAGGCCGGCGTCATCCGAGTGGGTCATGATGAGGCCGCCGATGAGGCGCGTGGACACGCCCCAGGACGTCTGCCACACGTAGTGCTGCTTGCCGTCGCGGCCCTGGAACTGGGTGTCGAAGGCCTTGGCGAAGTTCTGGCCCAGGTTGTGGCTGGTGCCGGCCTGCAGCGCCTTCTTGTCCTGCATCATCGCTTCGATGCTGTAGGTGCGCAGCGCGCCGGCGAAGCGCTCGGACTCCGACTTCTGGCCGGTCAGCACGGGCATCGCCATGTAGTCCTCGGCGAAGGACCGGTAGACCTCCAGCATCTGCCGGGTCTCCTTCTCCGCGTCCTCCTCGGTCTCGTGGCAGGTGTGGCCTTCCTGCCAGAGGAACTCGGTGGTGCGCAGGAACAGGCGCGTGCGCATCTCCCAGCGCATCACGTTGGCCCACTGGTTCAGGAGCAGCGGGAGGTCCCGGTAGCTCTGGATCCACTTGGAGAAGCTGCGGTTGATGATGGTCTCACTGGTGGGCCGGATGACGTAGGGCTCCTCCAGCTTGGAGCCGCCCGCGTGGGTGACGACGGCGAGCTGCGGGTTGAAGCCCTCCACGTGCTCAGCTTCCTTCTTCAGGTAGCTCTCCGGGATGAGCAGCGGGAAGTACGCGTTCCTGTGGCCCAGGTCCTTGAACTTCGTGTCCAGGACGCGCTGCATGTTCTCCCACAGCGCATAGCCATTGGGCCGGATGACCATGCAGCCCTTCACGTCCGAGTAGTCGGCGAGCTTCGCCTTCTGGACCAGGTCGACGTACCACTCGGAAAAGCCCTTCTCGCGGGGCGTGAGCTTCTCGGCCATGTGCGGAGCACCCTTCAAAAGTCGTGGAAAGAGGACGGTTGCCTACGCCGGGGCCACCCGGAAATCAACGGCCCCGTCACCCCCTGCGTCGTCCGGACGCCGGCTCCCTTCGAAGACGGGATTGCATTTTTCGACCGTTGGTCAGAATAATGAGTGGCGGTTGAATCCGCTTCCGGGAGGCAGTCATGTTTCGCCAGGTGGCCGAGGACGTGTACGCGCTGTCGGTGGAGTTCCGTGTCGGGCCGATGGACCTGGGGGGGCGGATGACGGCCGTCCGGCTGCCGGATGGGGGGCTGTGGCTCCACTCGCCCGTCCGCTTCGGTCCAGAGGCGCGGGCGGCGGTGGACGCGCTGGGGCCGGTGCGCTTCCTGGTGGCGCCCAACCTGATGCACCACCTGCACGTGCGGGACTGGGCGGCGGCCTACCCGGACGCGAAGGTCGCCGCGCCCGCGGCGCTCCAGGGCAAACGGCCGGACCTGCGCATCGACGTGGCGCTGGGGGACGCGGCGGAGGCCGGTTGGGCCGGCGTGCTGGACCAGGTGCTCGTCCGGGGGATGCCCAGGGTGGACGAGGTGCTCTTCTTCCACCGTCCCAGCCGGACGCTGTTCGTCACGGACCTGGCGTTCAACGTGCACCGGACCGGCTCGTGGTTCACCCGCGTGTACCTGAAGCTGAGCGGCGCGTGGCAGCGGCTGGCGCCCTCGCTGCTGGCCCGCTCCGTCGTCAAGGACCGGCAGGCCGTGCGCGCGTCGCTGGCCCGCGCCCAGGCGTGGGACGTGGCGCGCGTGGTGGTGTGCCACGGTGACGTGGTGGAGCAGGGCGCTCAGGAGGCGGTGCGGAATGCCTTCGCCCGGTTCTAGCGGCGGTGGCCGCAAGCCCCCGCCCGGACGCCGCCGCGCGCCGCCCACCGCCGCGCCCGCGCCCGCCGCGGGGCGCTCCGAGCGCGAGGCCCGGAAGGCGCGGCGCCAGGAGGGCCGCCGTCAAGACATCCTCGTCGCCGCGCGGGCGGTGTTGGTCCGGGGCGGCGTGTTGGGGCTCACCCTGGAGGCCGTGGCGGCGGAGGCGGACCTGAGCAAGCCTTCCCTTTTCTACTACTTCCGCTCGAAGGAGGACCTCGTCGGCGCGTTGGCGGTGGAGGGGCTGGCGCGCGAGGTGAAGGTGCTGGAGGCGGCGGTGACGGCCGCGGCCAGCGGGGTGGAGGCCCTGGCCGCGCTGGTGCGGGCCCGGGTGGATTTGTACACGGATGACCTGGACGGTTTCCGCGTCGTCTATCTGTGGCCCCAGTTGATGGGGCGGCTCTCGGAGGCCCACCAGTCGCGAATCCTGGCGCTGAGTGGACAGCTCAATGACGTGCTGGAGGCCCGGCTGCAGGCGGACGCGCGCGCGGGTCGCCTGGCCCCGGGGCTCCAGCCGCGTCGGCTGGCCAACCTGGCGTGGACCGTGGCGCACGGGGTGCTTTCGCTGGGGGCCGGACTGGAGCACTCCGGCGTGGGGACGCGCTTCACCCTGTCCCAGCTCCGTGACGAAGCCTGTGCGGTATTGCTGCGCAGTAGCGGCCAATAGGGTGGCTGTGAAGGACGGGTGGGGCGCGCTATGTAGGGTGCCTCCTTCCCGTCGTTCTTTTTGGAGGCTTCATGCGGTCGTACCTTGCATCTCTCGGGGTTGTCGGCGTCGTGTCGGCGTGCCTCGTCTCCGGTTCTGCGTTCGCCAGCTCTGTCGGCATGAGTGGGCACAGTGGCAAGCAGGGTTCGAGCCTCACCTGTGCGTCGTGCCACACCGGCGGCGGCGGGTCGCCCACGGTGACCATCCAAGGTCCGACCACGCTGGCGCCGGGCGCCACCGGCAACTACACGTTCATCGTCCGGGGCGGTCCGGCCTCCGGCGCGGGCTTCAACGTCGCGGTGAGCGACAATGGCGGCACGCTCAACGCGGGGCCGGGTTCCACCAAGATGAGCGGGGAGCTCACGCACAACGGCATCCGGGCCTTCTCCAACGGCGAGGCCCGCTTCGACTTCACCCTGGTGGCCCCGTCCACCCCCGGCACCGTCACCCTGTATGGCGCGGGCAACTCGGTGAACCAGAACGGCACCGAGCAGGGTGACTCCTCCGCGACCACCACGCTCCAGGTCACCGTGGGCAGCAGCACGGGCGGTGGTGGTGACGAGGGTGGGGACGACGAAGGCGGCGGTTGCGCCGCTGCGGGGGGCGTCCCGCTGGTGGGCGCGGCCCTGATGCTGCTCGGCACCCGCCTGCGCCGCCGCCGCCAGGCCCCGTAGGCCTTCCGTCCTTCAGGACGCTGGGGCCCTGTTGTTGACGCGAGCCTCCGGGGTGCGAACGCGCCGTCAGTGACCGGAGGCCACCGAGGCCGAGAACTCTTCCGGCAGGAAGGCGCTGAAGGGCGGTACGCGTCCCTTCCGCCGGGAGTTGCCCGCCAGCCGCAGGATGGCCAGGGACACCAGGCCCAGGCCCAGGGTGCTGCGCAGGGGCGCTGGGCGTCGCGCCCGTCGTCGCCGGGCCCGGTAGCTCAGGAGGCCGACGGGCAGCAGGGCCGCGGGAATCGCCGTCAGCGCCCACGCGCCCCAGCGAGCCCGGCCAGACGAATCGGATGCCAGTGTCGTTTCCATGAGGAAACAGGTTGGGCGTCGCCTGGAGCAGGGGGAAGGGCGGGGCGGGCCGGAGGCGGGCGGGCTCCCGGGTCGGGCCCCCCCGGTGGAGGGCGGACGCGGCCTCGCCGCCCTGCTCCCTGAACCGCCGCCTGGCCGCCCGCCCACCATGCGAGCCTGTGGGGGCGAGGCGACAGGGCCGCGGGGCGGGGCCTAACATCGCGCCCCTCCCGACATGAGCCTCCGCCGCCTCCTCCCCATCCTGTTCCTGATGGGGCCGCTCGCGTGTGCGACCGGCCCTGGCCTCCATGCCTCCACCACGCCTGTCGACACCGTGCGACGCGCGCCGGGGGAGCTGCGGGTGATGACGTTCAACATCCAATCCGGGGTCCGTGGGCTGGAGCGCGTGGCCCACGTGATTCGCGCCGCGGTGCCGGATGTCGTCGCCTTGCAGGAGGTGGACGTGGGCTCCACCCGGGCGCGCGGCCTGGACCAGACGGAGGAGCTGTCCCGCCTCACCGGCTTGAAGTACCGCGCCCACTTCCGCACCACGGACCTGTTCGGAGGCGCCTACGGCATCGCCGTGCTGTCCCGCTTCCCGCTGGAGGCGCTGGCGCAGTATCCGCTGCCGGTGCCGCGCGGCGCGGAGCCTCGCACGCTGGCCCACGCGGTGGTGGACGTGGACGGACGCGAGGTGAGCGTCTACCTCACGCACCTCATCCGCCGGCCCTTCAATGGGGGCACGCGCGTGCGGCAGAGCGCCTACGTGGCCGGGCTGCTGGCGCGGGACTCGCGGCCCAAGGTGTTGATGGGGGACCTCAACGACGGGCCGGACTCGCGCTCCACGCGGCTGCTGCGGCGCGGCCTGCAAGACGTCGTCGCCGACACGGGGACCGTGGGCGGCACCTATCCGCTGCCGCTCTTCCTGCCCACGCTGCGCATCGACTACGTGCTGGCGTGTGATGCCTTCACGCCCGTGTCCAGCCGCGTGCTGCGCGTGGACGCGTCCGACCACTACCCCGTGGTGGCGGACCTCCGGTTGAACCCGGAGGCCGCACCGGTGGTGGCGGAGCGCTCGGCCGCCGCCGGCACCGCGCCCTGAGCGAGGCGCGGGCCTCAGCCCACGTTGAAGCGGTACAGCACCTCGTTGTCGTTCCGGGTGAAGCCCTTGAGCACCTGGTGCTGGAGGTCCTGCGCGCCCAGGTACACCAGGCCGCCGTGGGCGAAGCCCATGACGGAGAGCTCGAAGTAGGGGTGCGGGCGGGGCACGTGGGTGATGCGCAGGTCCGTGTGGCCCTCACCGGGGATGACGCTGAGGTCGCCTTCGGTGAAGTAGCCCTTCCAGATGCCGGGGGTGAACAGCAGGAAGCGGCGGAAGTCACCCTGGCTGAACATCGCCTTGAGCTGGCCCTGGCCCAGGGCGTACTCGGCGGACTTCACGCCGAACTGCCACCAGGCGCTCGGGTTGTTGTCGTAGAAGCGCGCCAGCAGCGCGTCGTTGAGCTTGAGGAAGGCCTCCGCCGGCATGCGCGACACCGGCATCACCGGCTTGGCGAAGAAGGGCTCCTTCTGCGCGAATTCGGTGAGGAACGCCTTCCAGGCCGCCTCCCCGTGGGACTGCACCATCAACTGTTGCCGGGCCAGGAAGGCGACACCTTTGACTTCCATCGACGTTCCTCCACGGGAGGGTGAGCGGGAGCTCCGCGTCTGGGTTCGCGGGGCGGATTCCTCAGTCGAGCTGAAGGCCGCAGTCGCTACAGGCGCCTTCCACCAGCGGCGCGGCGGTGCCGCAGGCCGGGCAGGGGGGCTCGCCGTCCTCGGCGATGGGCGCGGCCGGGGCGGCGGTGCGGCCCATGGGCACCAGGCCTTCGCGCTCGATGCTGTCCATCCACCGCTGCTGGAGCAGGGCGGCCACGCGAGGGCCGTCCTCGGGGCGCACCAGCACCTGGAACTTCGGGCTGCAGCCCGGCTTGCTGCACGCCTCGCGGTGGACCAGCGCCGGCACGTCCGCGCCCAGGCAGGCGTCCACCAGCCGCCGCGCGTCCATCAGCGCCATCTCCGCGCAGGGCACCAGCTCCGCGTCCGACAAGGCCTTCGTCGCGTCTTCGGGAGTCATCACCCGGCTGATTGGAGCGCACCCCATGGGGCCGCGTCCAGTGCGCCCGGCCCCGCGTGTCAGCTCGCACACGCGCCCCGTCACGACGCGGCGCGGAAGCGGCGGGTCCAGACGGGCGACGCGCCGCCGCTTCCAGGGCTCGCCACGCCGGCGGTGCTCGCCGGCCACCATCGCGGCGGAGCGCGGGCCCTGGCGGCGTCGCCCAGGGGCGGATGCGCGGATTGCGCCGTGGCGCCGGAGCGGCTTCGGGCTACCGTGACGCGGGTGGCCCCCTTGTCACTCACCCCGCGCACCGCGCGCCTCACCCGGCTCCTGATGGCCGGCGTCGGGGTGCTGACGTGTGGCGTCTTCGGGCTCGCCTGGTGGGTGGACCGCTTCGGCCAGCGGGACCGCGCGACGTCCGCGGACGTGCTGGTGGTGCTGGGCGCGCGCGTGCTGCCGGGCGGCCTTCCTTCCGGGGCGCTGCTCGCTCGCACCGAGCACGCGGTGGCGCTGTACCACCGCGGCGTGGCGCCCCGGCTCGTCTTCTCCGGTGGGGTGGGCGTGAATCCGCCCTCCGAGGCGCGCGTCATGCGGGCGCTGGCGACGCGGATGGGCGTCCCGGAGGAGGCGTGCATCCTCGAAGAGGACAGCCACTCCACCGAGGACAATGCCCGGCTCACCGCGGCGCTGCTGCGAGGCCTGGGCGCGCGGCGCGTGGTGGTGGTGTCGGACCCGTATCACCTGCTGCGCGCGCGCAACCACTTCCGGCTGCAGGGCTGGGAAGTGGAGACGAGCCCGGCGCTGGACACCGAGCGCAACCTGGACCCGGTGGACCGCTTCTACTGGACGGTGCGCGAGGCCATCGCCCTGCTCGTGCATCCCCGTGTGCTGCTGGCCCGCGCGCCGGACGTCACTCCTCCGGCACCGTGAGCGCGTGCAGCTCCAGCGCGCCGCCCGGGAGCGCCACGCGGAGCAGCACGGCCTCACCCGGCTTCGCCTTCCGCAGCGCCGTCACCACGTCCTGCGCGCCGCGCACGGGCCGGTTCGCGACCTCCACCACCACCATGCCCGGCAGCAGGCCGGCGTGCTCGGCCATGGAGGCGGGGGCCACCTCCGTCACCAGCGCCCCCTCGGGAGGCAGCTCCTGGGCCTCCGCCAGCGCCGGGTCCATGTCCATCAGGCTCAGGCCCACCCGATGCTCGGCGGGGCGCTGCGAGCCTCCGACGGAGGGCGCCTTCACGGCGACGCCCTCCAGGTCGGGCCGCTCCCCCAGCGTCGCCTTCACGTCGCGCTTCTTCGCGTCCCGGTAGAGGGCCAGCGTGAGCTCCGTGCCGGGGGCCTTCTGCGCCACCAGCCGCGTGAGCGCCCCCGCCGAGTCGATGGGCTGCCCATCCGCGGCGACGATGACGTCGTCCGGCCGCACGCCAGCCCGGGCGGCCGCGGTCTCCTCGGTGACGTCGGTGACGACGGCGCCCTCGCGCACCGGGACGCCCAGCGCCTCGCCCAGGTCGGGCGTCATGTCCTGCACCAGCAGCCCCAGCCAGCCCCGGGTGACGGTGCCCTTCTTCTCCAACTGGGGCAGCAGCGATTTGACGAGGTTGCTGGGCACCGCGAAGCCAATGCCCGCGCCCTGGCCGGCGATGGCGGTGTTGATGCCCACCACCTCGCCCTTCAGGTTGAACAGCGGGCCGCCGGAGTTGCCCGGGTTGATGGCGGCGTCCGTCTGGAGGAAGTCGTCGAAGGGGCCCGCCTCGATGTCGCGCTCCTTCGCGGCGAGGATGCCCAGGCTGGTGCTGGACGTCAGGCCATAGGGATTGCCGATAGCCACCACCCAGTCCCCCACGCGCAGCGCATCCGAGTCCCCCAGCCGCACCACGGGGAGCGGCTTCGCGCCGTCCGGGCGTTCGAGCTGGAGCACCGCCACGTCGGTGAGCGGGTCGGAGCCCAGCACGCGCGCCTCCAGGTCGCGTCCGTCCGCGAGCTGCACCTGAATCTCCTCCGCGCCTTCCACCAGGTGGTGGTTGGTGAGCACCAACCCCTTGGCGTCGATGATGAAGCCGGAGCCGATGCCTTCACGCATGGGTGGGCCGAAAGGGGCGGGGCTGTCGAAGGGGGAGGGGGGCCCGTCGAAGGGGAGGCCACCACCCCAGGGCAGCTCGTTCAGCTCGCCGGGCGTCGGGGCGCCCAGCCGCACCTCCACGTTGACGACGGCCGGGCTCACGGACGCCACCAACGGGGCGACGGAGGCGAGCGCGACGGCGCGTCCGGAGGGCAGCGTGGAGCGCTTGGGGGCCGGGGCCTGCTGCTCCGCCGGGGGCGCCGTGGGAGCAGGTGGCTCCTCCGCGTCCTTCCGGCAGGCCACCAGGCCCAGCAGCACCCCCAACGCCACCCCGCGCGTGCGTCCCATCATCGCCGTCCTCCCCCTCTGGCAAGCTGCGACCGCCGCGTGGAGCGCGGGGGCCTGACCCTCCGGGCATGGGGCCTGTCAGGCAGCTCGCGGAGCGGACGCGCGGGACAGGGCCTGCTCAGCCCGTGCGTTCGCGCGGGGCGGGCGGCGCGGGCGTGGTTGGGTCGCCCATGCGCTTCAACAGCTTCTCCAGGATGCGGAAGAGGGCCTTGCGGTCCCCCGCGTCCAGGATGCCCAGGAACTGGTGCATTCCATGGACGACCACGCGGTTGAGCCGCCCCCAGGTCGACTGCCCCTCCTCCGTGAGGTGGCAGTGGACGACGCGGCGGTCGGTGGCGCTGCGCTCCCGCAGCAGGTGCCCCTGCCGCTCCAGCCGGTCCACCACGCCCGTGACTGTCTTCTCCGTGACACCCAGCCTGCGCGCCAGCTCCCCCATGGTGAGCGGGCCGTCCTGCCCCAACCAGAGGATGGCGTGGACCTGGGGGGGCGTGAACTGGAGCTGCTCACACATGCTGGCGATGGGGTCACGGAGCGAGCTGCGCCGGCCCAGCGCGAGGAGCAGGTTCTGGAGCTTCTCCAGGTCCTCGGAAACGTCTTCATCCTCTTTGTGGAATTTCCGTGACACGGAGTATCCCATAGCGGCCCCGCATGAGCGGGTCAATCCGTTGACCTGACGGACTCGGACCCGACGACAATGCCTCGCCGGTTGTCCTGATAAACGAGGTGCTACGCCATGCGTCATCTGTCCCTGCTCTGCGCCGTCTTCGTGCTGTTGGCGGGCTCGTCCGCCTGGGCGGAGAAGGTGCTGGTGTTCGCGGCCGTGAGCACCACGGACGCGCTCCAGGCGCTGGCGCCGGCCTTCACCCGGGCCACGGGCCACACGGTGGAGTTCGCGCTGGGGGCCTCCAGTGTCCTCGCGCGTCAGGCCGTGGCGGGAGCGCCCGCGGACGTGTTCCTGTCCGCCGACGTGGCGCAGATGGACGTGGTGGAGAAGGCGGGGCTGGTCGCGCCCTCCACGCGCGTGGACCTGCTGTCCAACCGGCTGGTGGTGGTGGTGCCAGTGGACGCGAAGACGGCGCCGTCGTCCGCCGAGGGGCTGCGCGGGGTGAAGCGGCTGTCGCTGGCGGACCCGGAGGCGGTGCCCGCGGGCGTGTACGCGAAGGCGTGGCTGGTGAAGGCGGGGCTCTGGGAGACGCTGACGCCGAAGGTGGTTCCGGCGCTCGACGTGCGCGCCGCGCTGGCGGCGGTGGAGACGGGGCGCGTGGACGCGGGCGTGGTGTATTCCACGGACGCGGCGCACTCGAGGCGCGCGCGCATCGCCTTCCAGGTGCCCGAGCAGGACGTGCCGCGCATCGTGTACCCGGCGGCGGTGCTGACGAAGGGCGGCGCGCTGGCGGGCGGGCGGGCGTTCGTGCGCTTCCTCCAGACGGACGCGGCCCGGAAGGTCTTCGCGCGGCACGGCTTCGGCGTGCCGGGGGCGCGGGTCCCCTGATGGAGGGCATCACGGCGCTGGTGGTGTTCACGGTGGGGGTGGCGGCGCTGGCCACCCTGCTCATCCTGCCGCCGGGGCTCGCGGTGGCGTACGCCCTGGCGCGCTGGGACGGCCCGGGCAAGGGCGTGGTGGAGACGGTGCTGACGCTGCCGCTGGTGCTGCCCCCCACGGCGGTGGGCCTGGTGTTGTTGGAGCTGTTGGGCCGTCACGGCCCGCTGGGCCGCGTGCTGGACGCGTGGGGCGTGGAGGTCGTCTTCACGCCCAAGGCCGTGGTGCTGGCGAGCGCGGTGATGGCGTTTCCCCTGCTGGTGCGCTCGGCGCGGTCGGGCTTCGAGGAGGTGGACCCCCGGCTGGTGGCGGTGGCGCGCACGCTGGGCGATTCGCGCGCGCGGGCCTTCTTCCGCGTGACGTTGCCGCTGGCCTGGCGCGGCGTGCTGGTGGGCGCGCTGCTGGCGTTCTCCCGCGCGCTGGGGGAGTTCGGCGCCACGGTGCTGGTGGCGGGCAACATCCCAGGCCGCACGCAGACGCTGTCCCTGGCCATCTTCCAGCGCACGCAGCTCGGGCGGGACGCGGAGGCGCTGCGGCTGGCGGGCGTGGCGGCGCTGCTCGCGTTCGTGGCGGTGTTCGCGACGGAGGTGGTGACGCGGCGCCGTGGGCAGCGGGTGCGCGCGTGAGCCTGGCGTTGGACCTCCGGTTGCCGCTGGCGCGCTTCACCCTGGAGGTGGACGCGCGGCTCGACGGCGCGTCCGTGGCGGTGATGGGGCGCTCGGGCTCTGGGAAGACGTCGCTGCTGGAGGTGCTCGCGGGGCTGCGGCCCGGGGCCCGGGGCCGGGTGGTGCTGGACGGGCGCGTGCTGCTGGACAGCGCCGCCCGAATCGACGTGCCGCCCGAGCAGCGCCGCATGGGCTACGTGCCCCAGGACGCGCTGCTCTTCCCGCATCTCACGGCGGAGCAGAACGTGCGCTTCGGCGTGCGGCCGGGGCGCGCCTCGCGCGTGGATGAGGCCGTGGAGCTCCTGGAGCTGGCGCCGCTGCTGCGCCGCTACCCGGCCACGCTGTCCGGAGGCGAGAAGCAGCGCGTGGCGCTGGCGCGGGCGCTGGCCACGGACCCGGCGTTGTTGCTGCTCGACGAGCCGCTCGCCGCGCTGGATGTCGCGCTGAAGGAGCGCGTGCTGCCGTACCTGCTGCGCGTGCGCGACGAGGCCCGCGTGCCGATGCTCTACGTCACGCACCAACTGGGGGAAGCGCGCGTGCTGGCCCGCGAGGCGCTGCTGCTCGAACAGGGCCGGGTGCGCGCGGCCGGGCCCGCGGCCGAAGTCCTGGGCGCCGCGGCGCGAGGCGTGCTCGCCGGTGAGGCCGAAGGGGAGGAGAACATCCTCGAAGGCGTCCTGGAGCGCCCGGAGGGTGGCGGCCTGCGGCTGCGCGTGCAGGGCGGGCTGACGCTGTGGGTGCCGGACTCGCCCGCGCTGGGCGCCGGCGCGCGCGCGGCCTATGCCGTGCCGGCCGCGGACATCCTGCTGTCCATCCAACCGCTGACGGGCGTCTCCGCGCGCAACGTCATGACGGGCACGGTGGTGAAGGTGGAGCCCGTGGCGGAGGGCGAGGACGCGGCCACCGTGGAGGTGGCGGGCGTGCGCTGGGTGGTGTGGCTCACGTCCGCCTCCGTGCGGGAGCTGGGCGTGGCGCCCGGCGCGCGAGTGTTCCTGGCGGTGAAGACCTCCGCGTGCCGCCGGCTGCGCTGACTCATGGCGGCGTGCGGATGAAGCGAACAGGCGGAGGCTGCTGAGTGAAGGTGCCGCCGCTTCCTTGAGCCTGGCCAGCGGGTCGTCTGCGAGGCGCTGGCCGCTCACACGTGCCGAGCGCGCATCGACGTCCGTGAATCACGGGCGCCATGAGGCGAGACGCCAGGCGGGCCGGGGCACACTTGAGGAGCTCGCTGTCCGGAAATGTCGGGACATTTCGCGGCGCAAAACCCCCGACATTTCCAAACAGCGAGCTCCGGAACCGGCTCCGCCCCCCCGGCGCGAGGGCCCCGTTGGGGCGACCCCGCTGAGGGGGCGCCCACTGCGACGGCTCCTTCGCTCAGCGCACCTGAGCCGCGCGATCAGCGGCCCCGCTTGCCGTCCGCCCAGTAGGCCTTGCTGCGCACGTCGCGCTTCGCGAAGCCGCGCCTTTCGAGCAGCTCCTCGCGCGACATGACCATGGCGTCCGCGCGTGCCCGGGCGGACCACGGCCGTCTATGGCAGGCCCACCAGCCTCGGCCAGTCCTCGGTGACCGGGGCCACCTCGGCGGCACTCCGCCTGGGTGACGCGGTGGGCTTCGCGAACCAGGGCACAGGGTGTTCGCCAGGACTGCGGGCACCTCATGCATGGGTGCTCCCAAACGACGAAGAATCTGCTGTCTAAATATTGAATATGAGAATCGTTATCAACTAGGGTGCCACGCGCGGAGGCCGGAATGGCACAGCGACGTGTGCGTCCTGTCCTGGCCGTCGGTGGTCTCCGGCTCCGCACCATTCGAGGGAGAGGGCCGTTGATGAAGACTCACACCGAAGAAGCGATGCACACGAAGGCCGGCAAGCAGGGCCTGTGGGTGCTGGCCGCCGTGGCGATGGCGCTGGCCCTGTTGGTGAACTGTGGTTCGTCCGAGGAGGACCCCACCCCGGTGCCTGACGCGGGGCAGACGGCGGACTCCGGGACGAACCCGACGCCGGACTCTGGAACCGAGCCGGAGCCTGACGCGGGCACCGAGCCCGAGCCGGACGCTGGCACCGAGCCCGAGCCGGACGCGGGCACCGAGCCGGAGCCGGACGCGGGCACCGAGCCGCTGTGCCAGAGCGACGTGCCCTGCAGCGAGCAGAGCATCGACCGGCTGAACCTGCTCACCACGCCGTCGACGTCGCCGATGTACGAGGAGGAGGCGCCCGCGGGCGAGTTCCGTTCCTACATCGACGCCCGCGCGGGTGGCCTCTCGGTGAACCAGTCCTACACCTACGCCCGCTTCACGCCCGAGGGCCTGTCCCGGGTCAGCATCGATGACCAGACGTCGCTGGGTGACCCGGGCTGGGACATCGCGTTCCGCCGCTACTACATCCGGGTGAACGGCGGAACGTCCGGCCCGTCCTGCGTCGGCGTGGCGCGGTTGCCCATGGGCACCCGCTTCGAGACCGTGAACGCCGTGCCCGCGGACCTGACCTTCCAGTCGGACGCCTGGTTCACCGACGCGTGTGAGTTCCTCCCGGATAACTCGGGCCTCGCCGGCCCGACGATGGCGCTGAGCAGCTTCTGGGCCTACGAGGGCTGCGTGCGGATGACGGGGGAGGTCTTCATCATCAGTCTGGCCGACGGCCGTCACGTGAAGTTCGAGGTGACGTCCTATTACGACGTGCCCGTGCAGGAGCACTGCAACGCGAACAACGAGCTGCCGTCGGGTGTGCCGAGCGGCTCGGGTCAGCTCCGCGTGAAGTGGGCCTTCCTGCCATGAGGCTCCGGGCGCTGCTCCTGCTGCTCCCTTTCGGGTGTGGGCCTGTCCAGCAGGCTCCGCGTGAACCGCACGAGCGTCACGACGCGTTCGTGACGTGGGAGGCGGGGATGCAAGCGGGAGCGCGCCCCACCTCGCCCTCGGCGATGCCGCCGCGCTTCGACGAGGGCGAGGCGGTGGAGTCGGTGGTGTCCCCTGGGGGACTCTTCCGAATCCACTTCTCCCGGTCGGGCTCCAACGCCGTGCCGGCGGCGGACTCGGACGGGAGCGGTATTCCGGACGCGGTGGAGACGGTGGCGGCCGCGTATGACCGCGTCGCCGTCTTCTACGAAGGGCTGGGCTTCCGCCTGCCGCCGGGTGACGGCTGGGTGGGGAGCGACAACGGCGGCGACGGCCGCTTCGACGTGTACCTGGTGGACTTCGGCGGAGTCGCTGACGGCGCCTTCCGGCTGGACGGCTGTCTGGAGGAGGCGTCGCGGTGCACCGGGCACATGCTCCAGGAGAACGACTTCGCGGGCTACAGCTACCCCTCTTACGAGGAGGCGGTGGACATCCTGGCCAGCCACGAGTTCTTCCACGCGGTGCAGGCCGCCTATCACCCGGGGCTGGGCAGCGTGGCTTCGGAAGGCACCGCGGTCTGGGCCAGTGAGCGCTACCGGCCCGCGCTGGATGACCTGGAGCGCTTCACCGCTGCGTACCTGTCGCGTCCGGACCGCACCCTGGTGCTGGACCCGGAAGGGCCCGCGGTGTCCTTCAGCTATGGCACGGGCATCTACTTCCAGTTCCTGGGCGAGCGCTTCGGGGATGGCGTGGTGCGCGCGCTGTGGGAGGCGAGCATCGTGACGCCGTCGGTCCGCTGGCCGGTGCTGGTGGAGACGGCGCTGCGACGCGACTGGGGCGCCGACTTCGACACCGCCTTCGCCGAGTTCGCGCTGTGGAACCTGGCCACCGGGGCGCGCCGGCCGCGGGGCGCGGGGTATGAGCATGGCGCGGGCTACGCGCCGCTGACCGTCGCCGCTCGCGCGCTGCCGGTGTCGGAGCCCTCCGTGCGGGTGGCGGCCGCGTCGACGCGCTACTTCGAGGTGGAGGGTGGCGCGCCCTCCGTCACGGCGTCCTTTGAACCCACCCCGGGGGTGGACTCCCCCGCCGTCCACCTGCTGGTGGCCGCGGTGACACCGACGCAGGTGCTGCGCGTCTCGCGCGCGGATGGCGCGGGGAGCCTGTCGGCCCGCGTGGACGCCGGGGACGCGACACACGTCATCGTCGCGGTGGTGGATGGACGGCTCGAAGGCGTGGGCCGCTACGGTCGGCTGTGCATCTCCGGCGAGGACTCCGGGGCGACCTGCGTGGGCGCCCCCCCGCCAGACCCGGACGGTGGGACCGGGAGCGACCCCGATGGTGGGGCGGACGCCGGCACCGGGAGCGACCCGGACGGTGGCGTCATCGGTGCGCCGGATGGCGGCGTGGACGCGGGCACCGGAGGTGACCCGGACGGTGGTGCCGGGCCGGGCGAGCCTCCACCGCCCGACGAAGGCGGCTGTGGCTGTTCGTCCGCGTCGGGCGGGTTGTCGTGGGCCCTGCTCCTGCTGCTGGTGGCCGCCTTCGTCCGGCGCTGAGCAAGGTTCGTTCAATGCTTGTGCATGGCCCGGGCGGATTTGTTCGACGGTGCCGGCGTGGGCGTCATCCGCGTGACAGTCAGGCGCGAGAGGTGCACGAAGGCGGCTGAAGCGGGAACATCCCGTATCGCGTTGGACGCTATCTCCGATTATGCGTCCACTCTCCACCGCCGCGAATGACCGGGAACACCATGCTCAGTGCCTCAGGCCAGGACCGCTCGCCCTTCATCCGCGCCGTGGGGCGGGCGCTGCCGCCGCATTACGCCAGCCAGGAGCAGCTCATCGCCGCGTTCCGTGAGTTGTGGGCCACGCGGCACTTCAACCTGGAGCGGTTGGAGGACCTGCACCGCGCGGTGCAGGTGGGCGGACGGCACCTGGCGCGGCCCCTGGAGGACTACCCCTCACTGGTGACGTTCCAGCAGCGCAATGACGCCTGGATTCGCTCGGCCACGGAGCTGGGGGAGACGGTGGCGCGAAAGGCCCTGGAGGCGGCGGAGCTGACGCCGCGGGACGTGGACCACGTCTTCTTCGTCACGGTGACGGGCATCGCCACGCCCAGCATCGACGCGCGGCTGGCCAACCGCCTGCGCCTGCGTGAGGACTTCAAGCGCACGCCGCTCTTCGGGTTGGGGTGCGTGGCGGGCGCGGCGGGCGTGGCGCGGGCGGCGGACTACCTGCGCGGCTTCCCGGAGCACACGGCGCTGGTCATCGCCGTGGAGCTGTGCTCGCTCACGTTGCAGCGCGAGGACCTGTCCATCCCGAACATCATCGCCTCCGGCCTCTTCGGTGACGGCGCCGCGTGCGCGGTGCTCCGGGGCGCGGCGGCGCCGGGGGGCCAGGGGCCGCGGGTGGTGGCGTCGCGCTCCGTGTTCTACCCGGACACCGAGCGCATCATGGGCTGGGACGTGGTGGACACCGGCTTCAAGGTGGTGCTGTCCGCCAAGGTGCCGGGGTTGGTGAAGGACCACATCCGCGGCAACGTGGACGGCTTCCTCGAGGCGCACGGCCTGAAGCGCCAGGACATCCGGCACTGGGTGGCGCACACCGGCGGCCCCAAGGTGCTGGAGGCCTTCGAGGAGGCGCTGGAGCTGGCGCCCGCGACGCTCGCGCGCTCGTGGGCCTCCCTGCGCGAGGTGGGCAACCTGTCCTCCGCGTCGGTGCTCTTCGTGCTGGGCGAGACGCTGGAGCAGGTCCAGGCGCAGCCGGGGGACTGGGGCGTGATGATGGCCATGGGGCCGGGCTTCGGCGCGGAGATGGTGCTGCTGCGATGGTGACCTCCACCCAGGCCCTCTTCCTGGGCTTCATGGCCGCGCTCGTCGTGGAGCGGCTGGTGGAGCTGGTGCTCTCCAATCGCAACGCCGCCCGGGCCTTCGCGCGGGGCGGCGTGGAGACGGGGCAGCGGCACTACCGCTTCATGGTGGTGTTCCACACGCTGTTCCTGGTGGCGTGCGTGGCGGAGGTGTTCGGGCTGCGGCGCGGCTTCCCGGGCGCGTGGGGTTGGGCGGCGCTGGCGGGCGCGGTGCTGGCGCAGGGGCTGCGGTACTGGGCCATCGCCACGCTGGGCGACCGGTGGAACTCGCGCATCATCGTGGTGCCGGGGCTGGCGCCGGTGACGGGCGGGCCCTATCGCTTCCTGCGCCATCCCAACTATGTCGCGGTGGTGCTGGAACTGGCGTGCGTGCCGCTCATCCATGGTGCGTGGTGGACGGCCCTTGTCTTCTCGGTGGGCAACGCGGCGCTGCTCTACGTGCGAATCCGCGCGGAGGAGGCGGCGCTGGGTGAGGTATACGCGCAGGCGTTCTCCCACCGTCCCCGCTTCATCCCGGAGGTGCCACGTGGCTGAGCCCGAACTGGAGGTCCTGGCGGAGATTCACCGCATCGTCACCGACGAGCTGGAGTGGAAGGGCGCGGTCGAGCCGGGACAGGACCTGGTGCGCGACCTCCAGTTGGACAGCCTGGGGCTCACGGTGTTGGCGGTCGGGCTGGAGAATCGCTTCCGCATCCGGCTGTCCGAAGAGGATGCGCAGGGCGTGCGCACGGTGGGGGACCTGGCCAGGCTGGTGGCTCGGCGCGTCGCGGCGCCGGCGGAGCCCGTGGCGGAGGAGGCCCTCCCGTGACGGACGCGGGCTCGCGGCTGGTGGGGCCGGCGCTGCCGGCTCGGAGGCACGCCACGGTGAACGCGGCGCTCGCGGCCACGGGCACCACGTCCCCGCTGGGCCTCACCTTCGTGGACGCGGCCGAGCGCGAGGTGTCCCTGCCCTGGGCGGAGGTGTACCGCCGGGCGAAGCGGACCGCGGCGGGGCTGGCGCGGCTGGGCGTGCGCGAGGGCGACCGGGTGGCCTTGCTGCTGCCCACGTCGCCGGCCTTCATGGACGCCTTCTTCGGCACGTTGCTGGCGGGCGCGGTGCCGGTGCCGCTGTACCCGCCCGTGCGGCTGGGGCGCCTGGAGGAGTACCACCGCGCCACCTCGCGGATGCTCCACGTGACGGGCGCGGTGATGGTGCTGACGGACAGCCGGGTGCGGCTGCTGCTGGGGCCCAGCGTGGAGCGCGCGCGTCCCCGGCTGGGCTGTCACACGGTGGACGAGGTGTCCAAGGGCGATGACGTGCTGGAGGCCGCCGTGCGGCCCGGCGCGCTGGGGCTCATCCAGTTCTCCTCCGGCTCCACGGTGGACCCGAAGCCGGTGACGCTGACGCACGAGGCGCTGCTGGCGCAGGTCGCGGCGCTGGAGGTGGAGATGCCGCTGGGGCCGGACGTGCCCCGGGTGGGCGTGAGCTGGCTGCCGCTGTACCACGACATGGGGCTCATCGGCTGTCTGCTGGCCGCGCTGTACTACCCGGGCAGCCTGGTGCTGATTCCGCCCGAGGTCTTCCTCGCGCGGCCCTCGCTGTGGCTGCGCGCGCTGTCACGGCACCGGGCCTACATCTCGCCCGCGCCCAACTTCGCCTATGGGCTGTGCTTGAAGCGGGTGAGGGACTCGGAGCTGGAGGGCGTGGACCTGTCGTCGTGGCGGCACGCGCTCAACGGCGCGGAGCCGGTTTCCGCGGACACGCTGCGCCGCTTCGCGCGGCGCTTCGAGCGGTGGGGCTTCTCCGCGCGGGCGCTGCGTCCGGTGTACGGGCTGTCCGAGGCGTCGCTCGCCGTCACCTTCCCGCCGGCGGGCCGGGGGCCTCGCGCGCTGGGGGTGGACGCGGCGCTGCTGGCCCGGGAGGGCCGGGTGGCGGAGGGCTCGCGCGAGCTGGTGAGCGTGGGCAGGCCGGTGGCGGGCTTCGAGGTGGAGGTGCGCGGCGAGGCGGGCGAGCCGCTCGCGGAGCGACACGTGGGCCGGGTCTTCGCGCGGGGGCCGTCGCTCATGTCCGGCTACTTCGCGGACGCGCAGGCCACGGACCGGACGCTGACGCGGGACGGGTGGCTGGACACCGGAGATTTGGGCTTCCTCGCGGACGGTGAGCTGTACCTCACGGGCCGGGCGAAGGACGTGGTCATCATCCGCGGGGCGAACCACGCGCCCCAGGCCTTCGAGGAGCCGCTGCAGAACGTGGAGGGCGTGCGCACGGGCTGCGCGGTGGCGCTCGGCTTCACGCCCGAGGGCGGCGAGGACGAGGCGCTCCTCATCCTGGCTGAGCGCGCAGGGGACGAGGCGGATGACGTGGTCGAGCAGCGCATCCGCACCGTGGTGGTGGAGGCCACGGGCGTGCGGCCTCACACCGTGCGGCTGCTGGAGCCGGGGACGTTGCCGCGCACGTCCAGCGGCAAGCTGCGCCGCGCCGAGGCGCTGCGGCGCTATCTGGCGGAAGCGCTGGCGCCGCCGAAGAAGGTGGGCGCGGTGGGGCTCGCGGTGGAGATGGCCAAGAGCGCGCTGGCGATGGTTCGCGCGGAGCGCGACACCTGAGGCTGGCGGCGGTGGGAGGCGGGGCTCCTCGCTCGCTGGCGGCGAGCGTCATGCGAGGGGGCGCGTGAAGGCGCCCACCGCGCGGTCGCTGTCGGCGCGAGAGGCGTTGTCATCCTGTTCCGGCGGCGCCGAGAATCACCCGGAAGCAGGACACGCGGCTGCTGTCCGCGCGGGCGAGGCCGGCGCCGGTATGAGGCCCGCCGTCATGGGAGTGCGAGCCCCGAAGGAGTCCACGCCGTGAAGCGGTATGACGTCGCCGTGGTGGGAGGCGGGCCCGCGGGGATGGCGGTGGCCATCACCACCGCGCTGCGCGGGTTGAACACCGTCGTGCTGGAGCGCGGTCGCGCGCCCGTGGACAAGGCCTGCGGCGAGGGCCTGCTGCCTCCCGGAATGGCGGTGATGGAGCGGCTGGGCGTCCTGCCATTGCTGGACGACCAGGGCAGCCATCCCTTCGTGGGCATCCGCTACGTTCAGGAGGATGGCAGCACGGCGGAGGGGCTGCTCCCAGGCAAGGGCGCGTTGGGCGTGCGGCGCGTGGCGCTGGCGTCGGCGCTGGTGTCCCGGGCACGCACGGTGGGCGTGGAGCTGCGTGAGCGTACGCAGGTGCTGTCCCATCAGCGGAGCGGCAACGGCGTTGTCCTGCGGACGGCGGAGGGCTCCGTGGAGGCCGCCATGTTGGTGGCCGCGGACGGGCTGGCCTCGCCGCTGCGCCGCGCGGAGGGCTTGGAGGTGGAGCCCACCGGGCCGCGCCGCTTCGGCCTGCGCCGGCACTTCGTCCTCGCGCCGTGGACGCCCTTCGTGGAGATCTACTTCGCGCGGGGCGTGGAGGCCTACGTGACGCCCACGGGCGTGCGGCGCGTGGGCCTGGCCTTCCTCTGGGAGGACGGCGTGGTGGAGGGACGCGTGAGCTTCGAGTCGCTGCTGTCCCGCTTCCCTGCGCTGGAGGCGCGGCTTTCGGGCGTGGAGACGGATTCGCAGCCGCGCGGCGCGGGGCCCCTGGCGCGGGTGTCCCGGGCGAGAATCGCGGACCGCTTCGCGCTGGTGGGCGACGCGGCGGGCTACGTGGATGCCATTACCGGAGAGGGCATGTCCCTGGCCTTCGTGTGCGCGGAGTCGCTGGGGAACCTGCTGCCGGAGGCGCTCATCCAGGGCGCCACGCGGGAGTCGCTGGCGCCTTACGAGCAGTGCTTCCAGCGTGTCTTCCGCAAGTACTCCCGGTCGACGGGAGGGTTGCTCATGCTGGCGCGGCGGCCGTGGCTGCGCCGCCCCGTGGTGCGGCTGCTGGGCAAGACGCCCTGGCTGTTCGAGCGAATCCTGCACGGCATCGTGACCTGAGCGCCGGACGGGAGGTCCTCGCGCAGTCGCCGTTGGATGACACCGGTCGTGCAGCGCTTCGGGGGGCTATTGCATTCCGGTTGCCGGACGGCCGCAAACCCGGTCCACTGCCGCGCCGAGACGTGGACTCAGGGCCCGGGCCGCGCGGGCGTCTTCCCTGTCCTGTCTGGATGGAGCGTCGCACCCATGTCCCTGGACCGTCCTTCCCGGCCCGTGACGAAGTGGCTGCCGTTGGTGTTGCTGATGACGGCGCCGTGGCTCGGAGGCTGCCTCTTCGCGGGTCCCCGTCACCAAGGACCGGTGACGGACCACTTCGACGGTGAGCGGTTCGAGAACCTGGAGCCCGTCAAACGCCTGAGCGCGGACGAGGTCTTCAAGGCGCTGCGCAAGGGGCCTCGCGGTCCCTGGCGTGCATATGAGGATCTGCCTCCGGGAAAGCCGCCACCGGAGCGCGTGGGGTCGGGGCAGCTCCGGGTGACGTTCATCAACCACGCCACCGTGCTCGTCCAGGCGGACGGCCTCAACATGCTGACGGACCCCATCTATTCGGACCGGCCGAGCCCGGTGCCCTTCATCGGGCCCAAGCGCGTGCGGCCTCCGGGCATCCGCTTCGAGGACCTGCCACCCATCGACGTGGTGGTGGTGAGCCACAACCACTACGACCACATGGACCTGCCGACGCTGCGGCGTCTGGAGGAGGCGCACCACCCGCGCTTCATCGTGGGCCTGGGCAACAAGGCGCTGCTGGACGATGAGGGCTTCCAGAACGTGGTGGAGCTGGACTGGTGGCAGTCCACCGAGGTGGCGCCGGGCCGCACGGTGACGGCGGTGCCGGCGCAGCACCGCTCCAACCGCGGGCTCACCGACAACGCGGCGACGCTCTGGGCGGGCTACGTGCTCTCCACGTCCGGCGGGCCGGTGCTCTTCGCTGGGGACACGGGCTTCGGTCCGCACTTCGGGATGGTGGCCGAGCGCTTCGGGCCCATGCGGCTGTCCATCCTGCCCATTGGCGCCTACCGGCCCACGGCCTTCCGGCCCGTGCACATGGGGCCGGTGGAAGCGCTCCAGGCGCACAAGGTGCTGCGCTCCTCCACGTCGGTGGCGATGCACTACGGCACCTTCGCGCTCGCGCTGGATGGCCAGGACGAGGCGAAGTACCACCTGCTGTGGTTGCTGGCCCGTGAGCCCAGGCGCCCGCGCTTCTGGGCCCTGGGCTTCGGCGAGGGCCGAGACGTGCCCGTGCTGGATTGATAGCGCAGCTCAGCCCATGAGAGCTGCGCTATCAGGCGGGGTGGGTGCCCAGGCCTCTCCCCTCACAGCTTCATGCGCTTGAACACCGTCTCCGGAATCGTCCGGATGATGAGCATGATGAGCGCCCAGATGCCGGGCACGTAGACCTCGTTCTTCCGCGAGTCCGCGGCGCTCAGCAGCCCGCGCGCCACCTTCTCCGGCGAGGCGAACAGCTTGTTCTTCGGCAGGTGCGCCGTCATCGGCGTGTCGACGAAGCCCGGCTTCACCGTCACCACCGCGACGTTGGACTTCGCCAGCCGGTTGCGCAGGCCCTGGAGGAAGACGTTGAGCGCGCCCTTCGACGCGCCGTACACGTAGTTGCTCTGCCGGCCGCGGTCACCCGCCACCGACGAAATCACCACCAGCGTGCCGGCCTTCTGCGCCTCGAAGCGGTTGGCCAGCACCGTCAGCAGCGACACCGCGCTCAGGAAGTTGGTGCGCAGCACCGCCTCCGTCGCCGTCCATGAACGCTGCGCCTCCGCCTGGTCTCCCAGCACGCCGTGCGCCAGCACCACGCCGTCCAGCCCGTCCAGCGCCGTGTACGCGGCCTCCACCAGCGCCTCGTGGCTGTCGAAGTCGTTCAGGTCCACCACCTGCGACGCCACCTTCGCCGCGCCGCGCGTGGCGGCGTCCTTCGTCACCGCGTCCAGGTTCTCCGCGTTGCGGCTGGTGAGGTACAGCGAGGCCCCGCGCGCGGCGAGCAGCCGCACCGTCGCCTGGGCAATGGCGCTGGTGGCGCCGAGGACGAGCACTTTCTTCATAGGGGGCGAATCTCGGGAGGAAGGTCAGCGGATGGCAAGCAGGGACCGCGGCGGCGGGGACGCCGTCGCGCCCCGCTCCGCGGCCAGGGAGAAGGGCAGGGACACCGGATTCACCCGCCGCCAGAACGACGAGGAGAACGACGGGTCCACGTACTGCATGAAGCGCTCACGCTGCGGGAAGTACGCCGCGAAGCTCTCCGGGCTCATCCGCGCGTCCTTCGCCGGATACACCGCGCCGCCCGCCTGCCGTGTGAGCCGGTCCAGGTCCTCCACCAGCTTCCACGTCTTCTCGCCGCGGTTGGCGAAGTCCATGGCCAGCGTCACGCCCTCGCGCGGGAAGGACAGCCACCCGGGGGACGGGAGGTCGCCGAAGGTCTTCAGCACCGACAGGAAGCTGGGCAGCCCGCCGCGCGAGCTGCGCTCCAGGATTTCCTTCAACGCATCACGCGCCGTCGAATAGGGCACCACGCACTGGAACTGGAGGAAGCCGCGCCGGCCGTAGATGCGATTCCATCCGTAGATGGCGTCCAGCGGGTAGAAGAACGGGTCGTAGTGCGTCAGCCGCTGCTTCGGCTTGCCGTTCTGCCGGTGGTAATAGAGCCAGTTGAAGGCGGACACCGACAGCCGGTTGAGGCAGAAGGCTGGCATGTCCATGGGCACCGCCAGCCCCACGCCGTGCGACAGGTGGCTCCTGGCCAGCGGCAGTCCGTCGAACTGCGGCGGCGCGAAGTTGCCCCGGTACAGGAGCCCGCGTCCCAGCTTCCTGCCTCGGGCCAGGCAGTCCACCCAGGCCATGGTGAACTCGTAGTCCTTCTCCGACGCGCGGGCGACGTCGAGGAACCCATCCAGGTTCCCGAAGGGCACCGTCTCCTGGAGCACGTACGGGTTGCTGATGGGCTTGAGCTGGATTTCGGCCCACGTGACGAGCCCGGTGAGGCCCAGGCCGCCAATCGTCGCGCCGTACCAGTCCGGGTGCTCATCCGGCGCGCACACCCGCCGGCTGCCGTCCGAGCGCACCAACTCGAAGCGGCGCACGTAGCGGCCGAAGGAGCCGCCCCGGTGGTGGTTCTTCCCGTGCACGTCGTTGGCGATGGCGCCGCCCACCGTCACGAACTTGGTGCCCGGCGTCACCGGCAGGAACCAGCCGCGCGGCGCGGCCAGCCGCAGAATCGTGTCCAGCGACACGCCTGCTTCACAGCGGACCACGCCCGTGGCCGGGTCGAAGGCGATGAAGCGGTCCAGCCCCGAGGTCAGCAGCAGCGTGCCGCCCGCGTTGAGGCATGAGTCGCCGTAGCTGCGCCCCAGGCCGTGGGGCAGCAGGCTGCCGCCCTTCTGGGGCAGGGCGTCCGTGCGCCACACCAGGGCGTGCGTCTCTTGTTCGACTTGGGGGTAGCGCCCCCAGGACTCCCGTGCCTTCATCGCGCCAGACCTCTCACGTGGCGGCCCATAGCACCAACGCGCACACGAGGCCCACGGCGTAGCTCACCCGGTCCCTCAGGGCGAAGACGAGCGGGTCCTCGTTCACCAGCCCGCGGTGGGCCAGCAGCCACACCCGGCCCACCCAGTACAGCATCACCGGGCAGATGAGCCACAGCCGCTCGGGGTGGGCGTACAACGCCGTCACCTCATCGGAGGTGATGTAGAGCGCGAGCACCAGCACGGACACCTGTCCGGAAGCCGCGCCCAGGCTGGCGAGCTGCTCATAGTCCTGGGCCAGATAGCCTCGGCCGTGCGCGGACGTCTCGTTGGACAACCGCAGCCGCCGCACCTCGCTCAGGCGCTTCACCAGCGCGAGCGAGAGGAAGAGGAACATGCTGAACATCATCAGCCAGCTCGACGTGGGCACGTCCACCGCCAGCGCGCCGCCGAAGATGCGCACCGTGTACAGCCCGGCCAGCACCAGCACGTCCAGCATCACCACCTGCTTCAGCCGCAGCGAATAGGCCAGCGTCAGCACGTAGTAGGTGCCCAGCAGGGCGGCGAAGGCGGGTGGCAACAGCAGGCACACCGCGGCGCCGGCCAGCAGCAGCACGGGAGCCAGCATGACGCCGGTGCTCACCGGCAGCGTGCAGGCCGCGAAGGGGCGCGCCTTCTTCGTCGGATGGCGCCGGTCGGCGTCCAGGTCCAGCAGGTCGTTCAGCACGTACACGCTGGAGGCGCACAGGCTGAAGGCCGCGAAGGCCAGCAGGGCCTGGAGCAGCTTGGACGGCTCGGTGGCCTTGTGCGCCGCCAACAGCGGCACGAACACGAGCGCGTTCTTCGCCCATTGGTGCACGCGCAACGCCTTCACCCAGACGCGGAGGCTGGTGGCGGGGCGCTCGAAGACGCGGTGGACGTCGCGGCCCAGGCCTCGCGCCTGCTTCAGCACGCCCGCATGCGCGTGGACCACGACGATGCGGCGGCATTCGCGCCACAGGGGCAGGTCCACCCCGTCGTTGCCCGCATAGTCGAAGGTGCCCAGGAGCTCCTTGAGCTTCGCCAGCTTGCGCGCGCCGGACAGGTTCACCGTCGCCTCGCTGGCGACGACGTCGGAGAAGAGGCCCAGGTGCGCCGCCACCGCGTCGGCGATGCGCCGGTCCGCCGCGGTGGCCAGCACGAGCCGGCGCCCACGGGCCTTCTCCTCGCGCAGCCAGGCCAGGAGCTCCTCGTGGTAGGGGAGGCTGGCCGCGTCCAGGGCGGCACGCCGGGCCACCTCCGCCTTGAAGAAGGCCTTGCCCTTCAGCACCCAGAATGGCGCCAGCAGCAGCAGCCAGGGCGCGCGCTTGAAGAGGACGAGCAGGTTCTCGTGCAGGGTGTCCGTGCGCACCAGCGTGCCGTCCAGGTCGACGGCGAGCGGTACGTCCGGAGAGTCCTCGGGAAGTGGCGTTTGGGGAAGCATGGGCAACGGTGCGACGGAAGCCGCCAGAGGCGGGCAGGGGAGCGCAGACGTCTTCCCCGTGGGCAGGCTCGCCGGGACGGCGGCTGAGTGGAGGCTCAGTCCATCCGAGCGACCAGGAGCGTCTGCAAGGGCAGGTGGCGGATGGGGCGGCTGTGTTCGATGCGGAAGCCCGCGTCGTCCAGGAAGCCCTCCACCTCGGCGGGCGTGTAGGCGGCCGCGCCGGAGGTGAGGAAGTAGTGCAGGCCGATCAGCGGCGCCGCGCTGGTGGGCGTGTCGGCGCTCTCGCGCAGGTACTCCAGCACCGCCAGCGTCCCCCGGGGCGCCAGCGAGGCGCGCACCCGCCGCAGCAGGGCCACGTTCTGCGCGGGGGACAGGTGGTGCATCACTTGAAAGAGCATCACCCCGTCGTACGGGCCGCCCAGCTCCGCGGTGAGGATGTCCCCCTCGCGGTGGGTGACCAGGTGACTCAGCCCCGCCGAGGCGATGATCTCCCGGCCCACGCGGGCGCTGCCTTCCAGGTCCAGCACCGTGGCCTTCAGGCCCCGGTTGCGCAGACACAGCTCGGCGGCGAACCAGCCGTGCGCGCCGCCCAGGTCCAACACCTGCTTCGCCCCGCGGGGCAGGGGGATGGCCGCCGCCACCTCCGGGGCCGCCAGCCGCGCGAGCTGATGCATGGCGTGGATGTAGTCGCGCCAGCGCGCGTCGTCGGGCGCGAAGCCGTGGATGTCCACCGCCTCGCCGCTGCGCACCACGCCCTCCAGCCCGTTCCACCAGTCCCACTGCGCGTAGTTGAACTCCAGGAAGGCCCCCACGTACCGGGGCGAGCGCGGATCCAACCAACGCCGGGCGCGCGGCGCCAGCCGGTAGCGGCCACCGCGCTGCCGCTCCACGGCCTCGCAGGCGACCAGCGCCTCCAGCAGCGTGCGGGTGCCCTCCTGGGACAACTTCAGCCTCGCCGCCAGCGTCTCCGCGGACACCGGGCCATCCGTCAGGGCCTCGTAGACGCCCAGCCGCGCGCCGGCCATCAGCGTGCGCGACGCCATCATCCCGAAGAAGGCCTGGGCCACCGGCTGCGGGGCCAGGTTGAGCCAGTCCGCCACGCGCTCCAGCAGGTTGTCCGCCTTGAGCCCCAGCCTCATGCGTGTGCTCCTAACGCCTGCGCCTGTACCCACCCACGGCGGCCAGGCCCACGACGACGAGCGCCGCCTGGGCGCCCAGCACGCAGCCTTGCTGGTCCGCCTGGCGCACGCCAGTGTAGCGGCAGAGGCCGTCGTCGCAGGTGAAGCGGGGTGAGCAATCCCGGGTGCTGCGGCAAGAGGTATTCACCCTGCCTGTACTGTCGTCGCCCTCGGGGTTGTCGCGGTCGGCGCCGCCCTCCCCGACGGAGGCGTCGGGCAGGCCCGCGTCGAGCCCTCCGTCGGATTGGGCCGCGGCCCCCAGGGGCAGCAGGAGGAGGAGGCAGGCCAGCAGGTGGGAACGGGAGGGGAACATCGAGGCCGTCACCCTAACCGCCTGAAGGGGCGGATGCATCCTCCGCGGTGCCAGGAGCACCCGGGGGCAGATTGTCTGACCCTTCGGCTGGCATCTGGTACGGTACGCCCCGCGATGGCACCCCGAATCCTCGTCGTCGATGACAATCAGGAGCTGTTGTCCCTCCTCACGCAGCTCTTCGAGGAGGCGGGCTATGAGGTCATTGGCGCGAACCGCGGCAAGCAGGCCGTGGAGCTGGCCAAGGCCCAGCCGCCCGCGGCGGCCGTGCTCGATATCCTGCTGCCCGACATGATGGGGTACCACCTGGCGGACGCGCTGCGGAAGGAAAACCCCCAGCTCCCGCTCCTCTTCATCACCGGCGTCTTCAAGGGCGGCAAGCACGCCGTGGAGTCGCGCACCAAGTACCAGGCCGCCGGCTACTTCGAGAAACCCTTCGAGGCCCAGAAGCTGCTGGAGGCGATGACCAAGGTGCTGCCTCCGGAGAAGTCCGCGCCGGCGGCCGCGTCGCTCCAGGACGCCTTCGAGGTGGAGCTGGACATCGACGTGGAGGAGGAGGGCCCGCAGGACGCCATGGAGCTGACCGGCCGCATCAAGGTGACGGGCGGCGGCAACATCACGGCGGAGATTCGCGGCGCCAACCTCACGGCCAGCCCGATGCAGAAGGTGCCGTCCACCCAGGTGCGCCCGCCCACGCCGGGCCGCCCGCCGGACCCGCCGCCCGCGGGCGCGCCGGGCAGCCGCCGCGGCGAAATCCGGGACAACCTGCCCTCGCTCCTCACCGCCTTCTACCTCTCCCGGGAGACGGGCGAACTGGGCGTGCAGAAGGGCAAGGTGAAGAAGGTCGTCTACTTCGAGAAGGGCACGCCGGTGTTCGCCCTCTCCAACCTGCTGGCGGACCGCTTCGGCCAGTTCCTGGTCCGCGTGGGCAAAATCAAGCCCGAGCAGCTCCAGGACGCGTCAGCGGTGGCCGCGCAGTCCAACCGCCGCACCGGCGACGTGCTGGTGGAGCGCGGGCTGCTCAAGGACACCGAGCGCCTCTACTACGTGGGCCAGCAGGTGAAGGCCGTCATCTACTCGCTCTTCGCGTGGGATGAGGGCTCGTACGTGCTGAGCTTCCGGGAGAAGGCGAGCGCGGAGTCCATCAAGCTGGACGTGCACCCGGCCAACCTCATCGTCCGGGGCATCAAGAAGCTCTACAAGCCGGAGCGCCTGCGCCGCCTGCTCCAGCCGGAGGACCGGCTCATCCCCGCCGTGGCCCCGGCGTACCAGCTCAATGAAGTGGAGCTGGAGCGGTGGGAGGCGGAGCTGCTGCCGAAGATTGACGGCAACCGCACCGTGGCGGAGCTGCTGGCCTTCGCCAACCGCCCCGAGCACGTCGTCTACGGCTTCCTGGTGGCGATGATGTCGCTGGGCATCCTGGACAAGCGCGGGTAACCGCCGCGCCGTCCGTCCCCGCCGTGCCGGGCGGGGACACCGCGTGCGGGGCTCAGCCGCCGACCAGCCGCGAGCCCATCCAGAACAGGCCCAGCGCGGCGGAGCCCACGGCCACCGTGCGCTGCACCCAGAGGGTGATTCGCGCGTTCAGGCGGGCGATGCCCTCCGCGAAGAGCAGCCCCACCACGCCCATGCCGATGAGGATGCCCAGCGCGAAGCCGGGCAGGTACATCCACGCGGCCACGCTCATGCTGCCGCCCACCAGCAGCGGCGGCAGGGCCAGCAGCAGCGAGCGCACGCCGCTGACGGCCATCAGCGCGCCAGCGGTGGTGCTCACCGTGTGCACGTGCTGATGCGGCTCCTGGGTGTGGCCGGGCAGGTGCGGGTGGCCGTGGCTCACGCTATTGGGGAAGAGCAGGGCGGCCACCGCGAGGGACACCAGCACGGCGCCGCCGAAAATCTCGGCCCAGCGCTCGAAGGTCTCCGACAGGCCCACGCCCGCCAGGATGCAGACCGCGGCGATGCCGCCCAGCATGGCGGCGTGTCCCAGCGCGAAGCGCACGGCGGTGGCGATGGCGGCGCGGCGCCGGCCTCCCCCCAGGGTACCGAGGGTGGCCATGGCGGCGCAGTGGTCCGGGCCCACGGCGTGGAGCATGCCTTGGGACAGGCCAAGCAGGAAGGCGAGGAGAATGGGCTGCACGACGCGGCACCCTAGCCGTGCTTCAATCGGGAGGCCAGCAGGAGAGGAGAACCGACCCTTCATGAGGATGACCACCCGACGGCTGTCCGCCGTCATGCCGCTCGCGCTCTGTCTGCTTTTGTCGCCTGGGTGCGACAAGGGGCCCGACCAGCTCCGGGACGCGGAGAAGTCCTACCGCGAGCTCATCGACCGCCGCGTGTCCCCCCAGGACGCGGCCTGGGACCCCGTCATCGCCTCCTTCGAGGCCATCCCCCAGGACTCCAAGGCCCGTCCCGCCGCGGAGCAGCGCATCGCCGCCATCCGCCGCCTGCGGGGCAAGCTGCCGGCGCGTCCCCTGGCCACGCCGGGCGCCACGGGGCCCGGCACGTCTGAAGCGGACGCCAAGCGCGCCGCCTGTGAGGCCCTGGCCATCCGGCTGGGGCAGACGCCCGAGGGCCCCGCGCGCGAGCCCCTGCGCCAGACGCTGGCCGAGTGCCGCAAGGCGCTGGTCAAGCTGGAGGCCCACAGCCATCCGCCCGGGGAGCATGGCCACGACCACGGCGAGGAGCCGGGGCACGGGCCTGGCGCGGCACCCACGCCTTAGCGGGGCGGCGCCTGCTGGGCGTTGAGTGGCGCGGGCTTTGTGACTAATGAGCCCGCATGCCCATCCCCCAAGCAGGTGACAAGGCCCCCGCCTTCCAGGTCCCCGACCAGGACGGAACTCCGGTCTCGCTCGCGCAGTTCGCGGGACGCAGTGTCGTCCTCTACTTCTATCCGAAGGACGACACGCCCGGCTGCACGGTGGAGGCGTGTGGCTTCCGCGACGAGCACTCGGCGCTGGAGGCCGCGGGCGCGGTGGTGCTGGGCGTCTCCGCCGACAGCACCGCGAGCCACCGGAAGTTCGCCAACAAGTTCAACCTGCCCTTCCCGCTGCTCGCGGACGTGGACCACGCGCTGTCCGAGGCCTACGGCGTCTGGGGCGAGAAGTCGCTCTATGGCCGGAAGTTCCTGGGCATCACCCGCGCCACCTTCCTCATCGGGCCGGATGGCGTGGTGAAGCAGGTGTGGCCCAAGGTGAAGGTGAATGGCCACGTCGCCGAGGTGATGGCCGCGCTCAAGGGCGAAGCTCCGTCGGCATCCGATGCGGGTGCGAAGAAGGCGCCCGCCGCGAAGAAGCCGTCCGCGGGGAAGAAGGTGGCCGCCGCGAAGAAGGCCCCCGCGGGGAAGACCGCCGCGTCCCCGAAGGCAGCCACGCCCCGGAAGGCGGCGGGAAAGAGCGCCAAGGCCAGGACGGCACCTGCGGGGAAGGCGGCCACGCCCCGGAAGGCGGCGGGAAAGGGCGCCAATGCCAGGACGGCACCTGCGGGGAAGGCCGCCGCGACCCGGAAGGTGGCGGGAAAGGGCGCCAAGGCCAGGACGGCACCTGCGGGGAAGGCCGCCGCGAAGAAGGCGCCCACGGTGAAGAAGCCTGGGGCCGCCAAAAAGGCGGCGAGGAAGGCCTCCAGGCGGTAACGCTCAGAGGGCAGGTGGAAAGGGCGCCCGGCCGCGAAGTGGGCTTCCTCGACGAAGAAGAAGCCCTCCGCGTGGGGGCTTCAGGCGGCGCGGAAGAAGGCTGCTCCGGCCCCCGGCTGGGGCTATATGGGGAGTCCGGGCCGTCTGTCGTCATGCGGGCGGGAAGTCACCCCGTGGTCTCCACGCCCGGCGTGCCCCATCTTCGGGAAGTACGAGCAATCAGATTGAAGGGACTCGGAGGAGTCGACATGCGCGAGCGGAATTTTCGGCGGTGGGGTACGACGGCGGCGGTGGTGGCGGGCGCGGTTCTGGCCGTGGGCTGCAGGGGCCTGCCGGAGACCGGTGGCACTCAGCCGGATGAGCCGCGGGGCAGCCTCGTGGCCCAGCGCGGCGACCAGCCCGACGCGATGAAGAACATGGAGGGCGGCGACACCAACAAGCCGCTGCCGCCTTGGACGCTGCCGGCGAACCGGGGCTACAACGGCACCATCGCGCAGATTGGCTCCAGCATCGACCCGCGCACGGCGAAGAACGACGGCACCCAGGGGCGCTCCATCGTGGATGACGCCGGCAACATGATGGGTGACCGGTACAACGTGGAGGGCGGCGCCGCGTACTCGCCCGCGGCTCACGGCCTGGGCGGCGAGGACGGCGCGGCCGTGGGCGGCAAGCGCGGCGGCCACTACAGCGGCTACGCCCCGCTGGGCTGGCAGGACCGCAGCGGCCCCTACATCCGCTGAAGTCATTCCGGGGCGGCCGCGTGTCGCCCCTCCATCGCTCCCGGTGGCTTCCACCGGGAGCGCGGCCTCCGCCCCTTCAGCGGGAGGCCAGCATCACCTCGGTGGGGTCGCGGCCGGTGAAGGTGCTGACGAGCCCCTCCGCCAGCGCCTGGTGCTCCGGGCTCCCCAGCGCGGCGAGCCGGTCCTCCGCCGGGTGCGCGAAGCGGGCGCTGAGCGCGTCGAGCCGCCGGTGGGCCTGGGCAATCCGCTCCCGGGAGACGCGGCCCGACTCCACCGCCTTCACCAGCGCTTCGATGGCGCGGCGCTGCACCTCCGCGTCGTGGCACACCAGGAACAGGTCCACGCCCGCGAGCGTGCCCTGCACCGTGGCCTCCTCCACGGAGTAGTGGCCGGCGATGGCCTTCATCTCCAAGTCATCGCTCACGAGCACGCCGTCGAAGCCCAGCTCCTCGCGCAGCACGCCCTGGAGCACGCGCGGGCTCATGGTGGCGGGCACGCCCGGGTCCAGCGCATCGAAGAGGACGTGCGCCGTCATCAGGGACGCGAGCCCCGCCTGGGCGAAGGCGCGGAAGGGCACCAGCTCCACGCGGCGCAGGCGCTCCAAATCATGCGGCAGCCGCGGCAGCGTCAGGTGGCTGTCCGTGGTGGTGTCGCCGTGCCCGGGGAAGTGCTTGCCACACGACGCCACGCCGCCCGCCTCCAGGCCTCGCGCGAGCGCCACGCCCAGCCGCGCCACCTCCTCCGCCTCGCGGCTGAAGCTGCGGTCTCCAATGACGGGGTTGGCCGGGTTGGTGTCCACGTCCAGCACCGGCGCGAAGTCATAGTCGAAGCCCAGCGCGCGCAGCTCGTACGCCAGCAGCCGGCCCACCCGCTCCACCTGGGCCGCGTCGCCGCGTTGTCCCAGCTCCCGCATGGGCGGCAGCGTGGTGAAGGGCGCGCCGCGAAGCCGGGCCACGCGCCCTCCCTCCTGGTCCACCGACAGGATGAAGGGGCGGCCCGCGCGGGACTTCAGCGCGTGGCACAGGGCGGCGGTGTCCCCGGCGCTGCCCACGTTGCGCTTGAAGAGGATGGCGCCATAGATGCCGTCATCCATCAGCGCGGCCAGCTCGCTGTCGATGTCGGTGCCGGGAAAACCCACCATGAAGAGGCGGGCGCAGTCGCGGTAGAGGGTGGAGGAGGTCGTCACGGCCGGCAGTCTGTCAGAAGCCAGGGGGCGGGTGCGCGGCGGGAACGCCATTCCCCCGGAAGCGTCGGCTGCCCGGCAGGCCGCAGGGCGTCGAGGCGCGCTACTGGAGGATGGCCCCCTGGGCGAAGCGCTTCACCACCATCAGCAGCTCGTCCAGGGAGAAGGGCTTGGGGAGGAAGGCCGCGCAGCGGAGGTTCCTCCAGTAGTCCGGAGGGCTGGCGCTCATCATCACCACCGGGATGTCGCGCAGCAGCGGATTGCGCTCCATCGCCTCCAGCAGGGCGGGGCCGTTCATCACCGGCATCATGTAGTCGAGCAGCACCAGGCATGGGCGCTCCTCGGCCATCCGCTCCAGGGCCTCCTTCCCGTTGAGCGCGATGGCGGTCCGGTAGCCTTCGTCGCTCAGGAGGTCGCGCATGGCTTCGACGATGCCGAACTCGTCATCGACGATGAGGATGGGGCCCATGCCTAGGTCCCCTGATGCCCGCCGCCGGGATGCCGGGGCTCGGACCGCGCCGTCGTCCGCGGCAGGCCCGTCATCATCGACTCGACGTCCGTGAAGGTGCCCGTGACCTCCATCCCATTCGAGCTGATGCGCAGCTCGCGCAGGGCCACGTCATGCGGGCTGTTGCGCAGCTTCAGCACCGTGACGAAGCGGCGCAGCTCGGAGTCCAGCTCGGCCTGCCGCAGGAAGAGGACGTTCTCCGCCACCATGGAGATGCCCTTCATGGGAAAGGCCACCTCGGGGCCGAACGCGGCGGCGGCTTCGACGGAGTAGAGCAGCGTCACCCCGCGCATGCGGCACTCGTTGACCAGCGCGGCCAGGAAGCGGGACACGCGCGGCATGCGGATGGCCGCCCTGCGGAGCGCGTCATACCCGTCCAGGAAGAGCCGCCGCACCCCGTGCGTCCGGATGACGTCCAGGAGCTGCACGCCGAGCTTGTCGAGCAGGTTCTCCGTGGGCGGCCGGAAGCTGACCTCGAAGTCCCCCCGGTCGATGAGGGGCTTCAGGTCCAGCCCGATGCCCGCCGCCTGCGCCACCATGCGCTCGGGGGAGTCATAGAAGGCGAAGTAGTGGACGCGCTCGCCCCGGCGGGCGCCCTCCGCGAGGAAGTTCAGCCCCAGCAGCGTCTTCCCGCTGCCGGGCGGCCCCAGCAGGATGGTCGTCGAGCCCTGGGGCACGCCGCCAGACAGCATCGTGTCCAGGCCAGGGATGCCCAGCGCGCACTTCGCCTCCAGCGGCGGTCCCGGAGGAGGGCCGGACTCCGCGAGCACCTCCAGCCGCGGGTAGACGACGAGGCCGTCCTGGGTGATGTCGAAGCTGTGCTTGCCCAGCAGATAGGGACTGCCGCGGAACTTGCGCACGAACAGCTCGCGCACGGCGCGCGCGCCGAACATGCGCTGCTTGAGCAGCAGCAGCCCGTCCACCATGGTGTGCTCGGCGCGCAGGCCCTGGCCCCGGCCGGTGGTGAGGATCAGCGTGGTGCAGCCCATCAGGCCCGTCACCACCTGGAGGCCGTGGATGAACTTCTTGATGGCCTGCTGCGACGGCGCCACCTCCTCCGCGGCCACCAGCCCATCCAGCACCAGCAGCGTGGCCTGGTGGTTCTTCGTCTCCTTGCGGATGAGCTCCGCCAGCGCGTCCAGCCCGCCCTGCTCCAGCACGGTGAAGGCGCTCAGGTAGGTGATGGCGTTGGGCAGCAGCGTGGGGTCGAAGAAGGACAGCGAGGACAGGTTGCCCACCAGCTCCGTGTGCGACTCCGCCAGCAGCGTCAGGTAGAGCACACGGCCGCCGTGACGGCTCGCGTGGTGGAAGCACACTTGGTTGGCGAAGATGGTCTTCCCCGAGCCCGGCAGGCCCAACAGCATGTAGGTGCGGGCCTTGCGGAGGCCGCCGTGCAGCACGGTGTCGAGTCCAGGGATGCCCGTGGAGATCCGTTCCGCCACGCGTGGAGTGCCTTCGGTCATTTCGCGTTCCCTTTCCTGGGCCCGGCCCGGGTGTGGCCCCGCTGGAATGATGGGAGCAGTGCGCTCGCCTTCTCAGGGGAACACTTCTTGCCACAGCGCCTCTTCCGAGCTGCCGCTGAGGCACCGCGGCTCCAGCGGCATTCGAAGGAGGTGGCCCGTCTCAGAAATTGCGTTGCACGGTCCTCGCGGTGCCACCCGTGGGGCCGGCGCCGTTCGCGATGCGATACCAGCTCTGGCCATCCGTTGAATAGCGGAACCCGAATGCATAGGCATTCCACGGCGTATACGCGAGCGGCTCCGCGTCGAGGCTCCAGCGGTACCGGAAGTTGTTCCCTACCCGCCACTGGTAGGTCAGCCAGCGGTACTGCGTGGCGGCGCCGTCCACGCTGAACTCCACCTGCGCCTGGATGAGCTCCGGACGCGCGGTGGCGGCATCCGTCACGCCGGGCACGTACACCTCCGCCTCCACGAACTTGCAGGCGCGCTCCATGACGTAGCTGTCGATGATGATGGGGTCCGGCAGGCCGGCGCGGTGCTCGCAGTCACGCGCGAAGCTGCCGCCCCAGTCACCGGCCCACGCCACCGCGGACGGCGACTGCGCCTCCACGGGGAAGACGTAGTTCTGACCGAAGTTGCTGTCGTAGCGCGCGGTGCACGTGCGGCCCGAGGTGAAGAACCACGTCTCCACGCTCGTGGCGTCCGTGGGCACCGTCACCTCGAAGGGCTTGTTCACGAACGAGGTGCTGCCGGTGGCCTGCTTCACGCTGCCGCTGAAGAGCTGACCGCCCGGGAGGAAGCGGACGTAGGCCAGCGTGTCCCACGCCTGCTGACCGGCGTAGGTGCTGTGGTGACAGTCCGTCATCCGGTACAGCTCATAGTCCACGACGAGCTGGCCGCCGCGGACGATGGCGCCGTGCTGCGAGTGCGACCAGCCCGTCAGGAAGCGCACCGTGGCGGTGGGCGTGGTGAGCGGCGCCTGCTGCGTCTCCAGAGCGGAGTCGGCCGGCGTCTCCCCCTGCTGCGGCGCCCCACCGCAGGCCGCCAGCAGCGGCAGCGCGAGGGCCAGGGACTTCCAGACAGACGTCTTCATGGCGGGGTTCTCCAGAAAAAGTTGAGGCCGCCACTTACCAGGACTTCCTGACACGCGCGCCGCTGGCCGCTCGCCCTGTCAGCGAGCGAGCGGTTTCATGGCGGGCCGCTGGTGGGCTCCGACGCCGTCAGGGGGAGGGCGGCGGAGGTGGTGGCCACGGCGAGGTTCCCGGCGGTGTCCTTGCCGAGCGCATAGAGCTTGATGGCCCCGCGCACCGCGGGCATCCGCACCCGCCAGGTGTTCGCGGTGGGGCCGGGCTGGGCGTCCCTGGGCGCGTCCCATTCGCCCTGCGCGCCGAACTCGGTGATGAACCAGGGCTTCTTCACGCCGGCCTTCGCCAGCTCAGCGGGCAGCACGTGGATGCCGCCGCCGTAGACGTTGAGGCCCTACCCCAGGCCAGGACGGCGGGGTGGTCCTTGAGGTTGCGCACCTGCGTCAGCGTGGCCTCGCGCTGCTGCTTCATGCCAGCGGTGTCGCGCGTGTAGTCGAAGGTGTCGTCGCCCTCCATGCCGGGCTGGCCGTGCCGCATCCAGAGGCCCACGAGCACCTTCAGGCCATGCTTGTGCGCGGCGTCGAGCAGGCGCCGCGTCCCCGAGCCTGTTGGAGCTGCCACTGGCCATCCTTCTGGAGGATGGCGGTCCGCGCCGCCGCCGTCGAAGGCAGCAGCAGGAGCGCGCCGAGGAGGACGGTGGACGGCAGGGCCAGGGAGAGGCGGCGGCAGGGCATGGAGCGCTCCAGGCGGAAGACTTTCCGGCAAAACGTGATTTTCGCAGAGAGTGTGAGGCGCAATCCAGTGTGGGCGGCCAGGCGGGGTGGGCGGCTCCACTTGTCCTGGCTTCGGAGGGTGTGACATGGGGCCTGCGAGAACCCGAGGCTCCTTCCGTGCCTCCGCTTCCCGAGGCTTCGAATGGACTTCTCATCGCTCGCGTTGGCTCCCCCCCTGCTCCAGGTCCTGGAGGAGCTCGACTTCAAGACGGCCACGCCCATCCAGGCGCAGAGCATCCCGGTGCTGCTCCAGGGCCGGGACCTGGTCGGTCAGGCGCAGACGGGCAGCGGCAAGACGGCGGCCTTCGCGTTGCCGCTCCTCCAGAAGGTCAACCTGCAGCACCGCAAGGTGCAGGCGCTGGTGCTGTGCCCGACGCGCGAGCTGTGCGCGCAGGTGGCGGGGGAGATTCGCAGGCTGGGGCGGCGGCTGCCGGGGCTCCAGGTGCTGGTGCTCGCGGGCGGCCAGCCCATCCGGCCGCAGTTGGACGCGCTGGAGAAGGGGGCGCACCTGGCGGTGGGGACGCCGGGCCGGGTGCTGGACGTGCTGGACCGCGAGGCGCTGGAGACGCGGCAGTTGTCCACGGTGGTGCTGGACGAGGCGGACCGGATGCTCGACATGGGCTTCCGCGAGGACATGGAGCGCATCCTCGGGGTCATGCCGCCACGGCGGCAGACGGTGCTCTTCTCCGCGACCTTCCCTCCGGACATCGAGGCGCTGAGCCGTGATTTCCAGCGGCAGCCCGTGCGCGTCACGGTGGAGGCCGCCACCGCGGGGCCGGACATCCAGCAGGTGCGCTACGACTGCGCGCCGGAGGAGAAGCAGGCCCTGCTGCTGCGCATCCTCCGCCACCACCAGCCGGCGTCCGCCATTGTCTTCTGCAACCTCAAGGCGACCGTCGTGGAGCTGAAGAAGGCGCTCTCCGCGTCGGGCGTCAGCGTGGACGGGCTCCAGGGGGACTTGGAGCAGTTCGAGCGCGACCGGGTGATGGCGAAGTTCCGCAACCAGAGCACGCGGGTGCTCATCGCCACGGACGTGGCGGGGCGCGGCATCGACGTGGAGGCGCTGGACGCCGTCATCAACTTCGATTTGCCCATGCAGGCGGAGCCCTACGTACACCGCATCGGCCGAACGGGCCGGGCGGGCCGCGCGGGGCTGGCCGTGTCCATCGTCACGCCTCGGGACGGGCGCAAGGTGGACGACATCGAGCTGGCCACCGGCGTGAAGCTGGCGCGCGGTGACGTGGAGGCGCTGCCCTCGGCGGACCCGCGCAACGCGGTGTCATTGGAGTCCAACTGGGACACGCTCTACATCTCCGCCGGACGCAAGGACAAGATGCGGCCCGGCGACATCCTGGGCGCGCTCACGGGCGAGGCGGGCGGGCTGGACGCGGCCGACGTGGGCAAGATTGAAATCCAGGACCACGTGGCCTACGTCGCCGTCGCCCGCCGCGTGTCGCGCGTGGCCTTCCAGCGGCTGAGCGAGGGCCGCATCAAGGGCCGCCGGTACAAAATCGAGCGCGTGAAGTAGCGCCCGACACACCGTCTACGCGGCGCCGCGCAGGGACATCTCCTGGCGGAAGGCCTGGATGACCTCGTCCTCCGTGGGCAGCTCGCCGCGGCGCTTCTCCATCAGCCTGGAGAGGACGGCGACGTAGGCCTCGCCGAACAGCGTGGTGAGCGCGGTGGCGGTGGTGGCGGAGATGAGCGCGCCAAGCGCCGTGCCCGGCCCAGGGACGAGCTTCAGCAGTCCGGACACGATGGACTGGCCGGTGAAGGTGGCGCCCAGGCCGGTGATGCCCGCGCCCACCAGCGTGGAGAGGAAGGCCTCCGTCAGCGGGAGGCCGAAGACGCTACTCACCCCCGCCAGCATCCCGACCTGCGTGGGGACGAGCAGGGCGGCGTCGGCGAAAGGGATGGGGACGGCTCCGATGAGGCCCGCGGCGGCCGCAGCGCTGGCGACGATGCCGTGCGCGCGCTTGCGCTTCTGGTCGATGCTCACGCGCTGCGCGGCGGCGAAGGCGTTGCGCTGGGCTTCTGGAACCAGCTCCATGGTGAGCTCGACGAGCTCCACCAAGCCCTTGGGCTGGAGCGTGTGGCCCTCGTCGTCCGTCTCCTGGAGCGCGCGAACGCGCATGACGTTGCGGGCCAGGGGCAGCAGCCGCTGCACCTCCGCGCGGAAGCCCTGGTCGCTGCGCGCCTTCGTGACGACGACGACCACCGGCATGTGCCGCGCGAGCATCTCCGCCGCCTTCACGTCACCGTCCTCCACGCGGCGCGAGTCCTCGCTGATGCACAGCCAGGCACAGTGCAGGTGGCGCGTGGCGTCCGCCTCCTTGGCGCGCGCGGCCACCAGCTCCTCCAGCAGCTTCAGCGTCTCTTGAAAGGCGCCCAGCTCCAGGCCGCGGGTGTCGAGGATGCTGACGGGGATGCCGTCCTTCGTGTACTCGCGCGTCTCCTTCGTGACGGGGCGGCCCTGGCCGGTGTCCGCGATGCGGCCGTGGAACACGGCGTTGACCAGCGTGCTCTTGCCCACGCCGCTGCGGCCCGTGATGACGATGTTGACCCGGCCGCGCTTGCGGAAGGCCTCCTCGACCTGCTTGCGGATCTCCTCCGCCAGTTGGATGTCCATGCGCTGCCGCCGCCTCCCGCGGAAGTGAGCCCTCCCGGAGCGAGGAGGGGCGCTCCAGCGTAGCGGAAAGCCTCTCTCCGTCAGCGGGGGACGACGCGGCGAGAAGGGCTCCCGGGCCCAGGCCGGCCGGACGTCCAGGCCCTCCTCGTGGCACCACGCTGCCGCGGAGGCCTGCCAGGGCAGGGGGCATGCACTCGGGCGCCAGCCCCGCCTTGCCACGTCGGTGCGCGGTCCTCACTCCTTTACCCACAAAGGAGCAGAACACGCATGCGCGCACTCAGCTATCAGGGGCCCTACAAGGTCCGGGTCCAGGACAAGCCGGACCCACGAATCGAGCACCCGCAGGACGTGGTGCTCAAGGTCACGAAGACGGCCATCTGTGGCTCGGACCTGCACTTGTTGCACGGCCTCATCCCCGACACGCGGGTGGGCTGCACGTTCGGCCACGAGTTCGCCGGCGTCGTGGAGGAGCTGGGGCCGGGCGTCACCAACCTCAAACGGGGGGACCGGGTGGTGGTGCCCTTCAACATCTCCTGTGGGGCGTGCTTCTACTGCAAGAAGGGCCTGACGGCGTGCTGTGAGAACTCCAACCCCTCCAGCGACATCGCGTGCGGCACGTTCGGCTATTCGCACACCACGGGCGGCTACGACGGCGGGCAGGCGGAGTACGTGCGCGTGCCCTTCGCCAACGTGGGGCCCATGAAGATTCCGGAGGACATGGACGAGGAGGACGTCCTCTTCCTCAGCGACATCTTCCCCACCGGCTACATGGGCGCGGAGATGGGCGGCATCCAGCCGGGAGACACGGTGGTGGTGTTCGGCGCGGGCCCGGTGGGCCTCTTCGCCATGAAGAGCGCGTGGCTGATGGGCGCCGGCCGCGTCATCGCGGTGGACCTGCAGGACTACCGGCTCGACTTCGCGCGGAAGTTCGCCCACGTGGAGACGCTGAACTTCAAGGACGTGGACATCGTCACCGCCATCAAGGAGACGACCGAGGGCCGCGGCGCGGACGTGAGCATCGAGGCGGTGGGCTGCGAGGCCGAGGGCTCGATGCTGCAGCGGGTGCTGGGCCTGGGGCTGATGGCCGAGGCCGGCGCCACCACGGCGCTCAACTGGTGCATGCACGCCACGCGCAAGGGCGGCGTCATCTCCGTGGTGGGCGTGTACGGGCCGCCGTGGAACCTGGTGGATATCGGCACGGCGATGAACAAGAACCAGACGCTGCGGCTGGGGCAGTGCAACGTGAAGCGCTACATGCCGCACCTGCTGGACCACATCCGCAAGGGGCGCGTGGACGCCAAGGGCCTCATCACCCACCGCTTCAGCCTGGAGGACGCGCCCAAGGCGTACGACCTCTTCTCCAAGAAACAGGACGGCTGCATCAAGTGCGTCCTCTCCCCGCATGCCCATGCCTGAGCGGAAGGAACCCACCATGAACCCGAACGTGAGAGACATTCCCGGGTACGGCGTGGACGCCGACCCGAAGAACCGCCCCGGCTTCCCGAGGGAGGAGTCACCCCAGCTCCGCGGGGACGCGCGGGGCCCGCCGTCCCCCCAGGAGTCGGACGTGACGGTGTTCAAGCACGGGCAGCCCGCGCGGAGGTTCCCGCCGGTGTTCGGCACGGCCCAGCCGCCCCAGGGCGTCTCCGGCCTGCTGCGGCGTCTGGCCTACAAGTACCCGGACCACTGGACGCGGCACTGGATGATGCTGCTGTTCGCGGACCGCGTGGACGTGGCCGAGCACAAGCTCAGGAGGGGCCTTCCACGGCTCGCGGCGGCCGCGGCGGTCGTCCTCGCCGGCGGCGTCGTGATGCGGCGGCTGCGGGCCTAGCTACCATCCTGCGGCTCCCCGGTCGCGTTGGGGCTGGCCCAAGGCCACCGCCAGAGGCGGCCAAGGCCTTTACGCGACTGGGGAACCGTAGCCATGAGGCCGCCAGGGGCCCGTGCGCACAGGAGGGTTCCGCCCAGCTCCTCCTTCGGCGTCTTGCCGGCCCAGCCCCTCACGTCCAGCACCCGAAGAGGCGTCTCGTCCGCCCACGCCACGTCCGCAGACACAAGGCATTGATAAGGACACGCCCACGGAAAGGCGGTTCCCTAGACAAGGGTCGTGGAGTCCTGGATGACTTCAACCAGCCTCCCGAACTCCCTCTCATCTCGTGCCGCCAGCTCTGCTGATATCCCTCCTCCCTGTGAAGACCGGTCGACGTAGAAGGCCGCGTCACCACGCTCGTAGAGCGGAGTCAGTGGGCTGGTATGGGGCAGCTTCTGGAAGCCGAGCTGAAGAAGCGTCTTGTCGATGGCTCCCACCAAGGCGGGGTCCACGATTCGGACATTCCCTGTCCCGCTGCCCACGAGTGAAGGGAGGAACCTTCGCCGATGTTCGAGGAGCGCCATCCGCTTCCTGCTGAAGGCCAGCAGGAAGAGCATGTCCTTCAGGGAGCCATACAGGGGAACGATATGGTCCTCGTTCTCGAACGGCTCTTCAGGGTCCGCCTGGACAACGGGACAGTCAGCCTGCTCCGCGGCCTGTCCGCAGTCGAGCAGGAACCTTCCGTAGGTGTCCACGAGCTGGGCGCCAATGAAGATGAACCTCGGAGGAGGACGCCGCTTGCTCGTCTCGTAGAACTTCAGGACCCGGCCAATGCCGAAGTCAGTGTCTTCCTCGCGAAGGCTTCCCATGCCTCGCCCCATGCCGAGGAGGAAGTCCTTGTAGTGAGTGGGAAGAGGCCGCTTGACCAGGCTCTCGAGCCGGGAGACCTCCGTTGCAGTCGCCCCCTGGACCTGTCTGGAAAAGGCGGGTTCGAATCCATTGATGTACTCGAGCAGTTCTTTCATGGCGTGGGGCATCAAACGGGCGCGAGAGGGCTCAGCATGACTTCTTGTTGATGTCGCAGAGCATCTCCGTCAACACCACCTTGCAGGTGTCGCACGAGGGAACGCTTTCGCGGTGCCGAAAGTCCTTCTTGACGTACTCTCCGTTCCGGAGATGCTCGACTGTGACCGTCACGCCGGGCTGTCTGAAGCGCTTCAGGATTCGTGGACGGAACCAGAGCTCGGACATGGAAGATGGGATATGTCCCTCCCGAAGTGCCTTCTGGACGAGCTGTGGTCCCGCGCAGACGCCAGGCAGGTTCTTGCCAATCTTCTTCTGGCGGAACGAACTCAGGGGGATTTCGTCGCCTCTGGGGTTGGTTGTCATCGCGCCCTTGGCAAGTGGCTGGCAGAGGGTCCATCTCCCATCTTGGGCTTGCAGTCGATTGACGGCTTCGCCAAATCCATCGAGATAGTAGGAGCCGGACATCGCGGCATAGATTTTGTGATTGAGCCTGCAGATGAGCACGCCAATCATGTATCCCCTGAGGATTTCTGAGCCATCCTCGTCGATGTCTGTTTTGAGAGTCGAATGCTTCTTCTCTCGGGTCACTCTCAGCAGCTCCCGGAGAAGCTTCCTGGCTTGTGTCAGTGAAAGGTGGGTTTCTGGCAGGCGGTGCTCGGCCTTGTCATCCTTGCAGTTGGGGCACCGCATGTTCCCGTCGACAGGGTCGTCACCATAGACCAGGCCGGTGCCCCCTGCGGACATGAAACTCGTGTTGAAGGTGTTCCCATTGTGAAGCGTTGGGTCAAGGAAGCGCACCACGCCCTTGCCCTCCACCTTCACGTCCATGCTGCCGCTGCCCCAGGTCAGCTTCCCTTTGAACTTGGAGGAGATGAGTCCACCGGCGGTGCCTGGTTCGTCGCCGGAGCTGGTGCTCAGCTCGGAGTTCGTCAATGCGACGGGGTTGCCCTCAATCGTCGTCTTCTTGCTCCCCTTCGCGAGCATTGAGTCCTGGGCGGAGTTGACGAAGGGCGTGGGCACCGGCCCTGCCGGTGTCGGGACCTTGCAGACGTCCGGTGCCGCCGAAACATGCGTGTTCCCGGCCCCCTTGTGCAGAATCGAGCGCCCATTGGCGAAGACCTTGGTCATGGCTCCTCCTCAGCTCCTCGGAATCAGCTCCACGATGCACGCGCCGATGCGACCTCCATCGGAGCTTCCGTAGATGAGCGTCCTGCGCTCACCATGCTGCTTCCACCGCGCCCGGTGCAGCGCCACACCCACCATGACGGGGCCCGCGCCCGCTCCTGCATCCCCGAGTCCCTCGCCCGCCAATCCCACGCACAGAGGCTCGGGCATCAGCGCCGTGTTGCGTAGGTATGCCCGGGAAAATTCGGTGCCCCAGAAGGATTCTCCCGGTTGGCAGGCGAGGACGCCATCCACCCTCCGTGCCCCGCTCTCCCTGTTCTGCCGCAACTGCCGCAGCACCCTGGTCAGGCCCTCCGCCGTGCTGGGGGCCTGCTGGGTGAACGGGGAGGGCTCCACGCCCAGCTCCGTGCCGAGCAGCACGCCCAAGGGCTCCAGTCCCAGTGACGTTGTCGCGCCCGGGCGTGCCAGGGCAACGAATCCCGCGGCCTCGCCCGGAATCCTCCCGTCCCGGTTGATGGGACCCAGCGTCAGCCGCGCGGAGACCAGTGCCTCCAGCGATGCCGGGTCGCCCAGTGAGTCCACGGCCCCCACCAATGCGAGCGCCCCCGCCTTCCCGGAGCGGAGGTCCGCCTGGGCCGTGCTGAGGGCCTCGAAGAATGCAGCCCGTCCCGTCGCGTACGTCTTCACGACCCGTAGGCTTCCTCCCGTGTCCGCCAGCAAGTCCGCCAGCAGCGATTCCTGCTGCACCTCCGCTCCAATGCCGGCTTCGGGCAAGCCGAGATACAGCGGCAGGGGACCACCGGGCAGGCCCGTCGACAATGGGAGGAGCTCCGAGAGCGCCTGCCGTCCCAGGGCCGCCATGCGCCGCGTCCTCGAAAGGGATGGTGTGAGCAGGCTCAAGCGGGAGGCGCGTACGGGCTCGCCCAGGGCGTCCTTGACTGATGTCTCGGCGAAGCGCACGAGTCCCGCGCGCAGGGATGCGAGCGTCATTCGCGCCGAGGTCCCCACCGGCGTACACAGGCCGAGGCCTACGACCAGCTCGCCGCTCACGAGACGTCCTCCTCCCAGGGCTCCAGCAGCCGCACGGAGCTGACCTCGTGCGTGGCCAGCTCTCGGTGGGCGGGGAAGGTCGCGCGCCAGGTGAGCACTACCCGGCGCTCCTCCGGCTCCAGCAACACCATGTCGAGTGTCATGCGCCGGCGCTCACGGCGCCGGGCAAAGGTGCAGCGCGCCAGCAGCCGGAACGCGGGAAGCGTGAATGCGATGGGGCCGTCCGGTGAGACGCCATCCAGCACCACCCGTTCCCCGCCTCGAAGGTGAGGCGAGGCCTGCAACGCCTGGGGGGCCGTCTGGAGGAAGCGCTCATCGAAGTCCTCGGGCCAGAGCGGGGCCCGCTGCTTCACCCATGCCGCGTTGTACGTTCCCGCCCACCCGAGGCGAGGCTGCCAGTGTCGCGCCACCGGACCAAAGCCACACGGTGGCGGCCGGTCCGTCCACTTGCGGATGGGATGCCGGGGTTCCTCGATGGCGGGAAGAGGCTTGTCGATGGCGTCTTTCGCGCTCTCGTAGAGGCCCTCGCCCACGGGGTTTCGTGCCTCGCGCCAGGTCGCGGAGGTGCCGCCGAAGCTGTGCTCGTACTGGAGCGGTACGGACTCGAAGGGCAGCGGGTCCGACGCGCTCAGGCCCACGAGGCTCCGATACCAGACGCGTGCGCCCGAAACGAGGGCCTGCTTCTCCAGGGCGCCCACCCGCACCGTCACCTGCGTCCGTGTCACCTTGCGGCCCCGGGGCGCCCACGCACGGCCGTGTAGCAGCACGTCGGTGGCTATCCGGGTGTATGCGGCTTGGGACTCGTAGCGGAGGCTCGACTTTTCTGGCTCACCCCAATAGGCGTCGGCCTTCGGTGGAGGGACCTGCTCGTCGCACGGGGACAACGGCGTGGTGGCAAGGCGCCCGGGTGGGGGGAGGGTGAAGCTGCCCGCGACGACGAGGACGAGGCACTCCTCGCCCTGCTTCGTCAGTGAAAGGAAGTCCGTGGCCGCGAACGGGGTGAAGTTCTTGAGGGCGGGCATTGTGTATCGCTCCTGACCTCAGCGCAGCGCATGGATGAGTGGCAGGCCCCGCACGTGCGCGCAGTCCGTTCGGGCCTCCGCAAGGGCCACGCGCTGGCGGCGGGAGAAGGCGCGCGTCGGGATGACGTGCTTGCCGCGAGTGCGAATGGCCAACTCTCGCGCGAGAACGTCCCGGCGCCGCATGGGGCTGGTTTCCAGCGCGTCCACCAGGACGGAGCCGCTGAAGGGTTGCCCCAGCAGAAAACGCGTCCCCTTGTCGAAGCGCTTGCGTGCCTCACTCCACCACGCGGTGATGGCGGCCACGTGAGGCCAGGGCAGGTCATCCTCCGGCCTGGGCACAAGGCTTGCGTCCAGGTCATCCGATGGTTCGGGAGGCGTCCCAGACGGCAATGCATATGCTCCCTCCAGCCGCAGACCCGTCATGGCTGAGAAGGCCTCGCCGGCCAGTCGCGCCACCGAGGGCTCCGAAAGGTATTCCAGGCAGGCTTCCATGGCTGTCACGCGTCCACTGAAACCCAGTGCCCACAGGACATCCGGACGCAGCTCGGGTGACTTCAGCAGCTCCACCAGCAGGGCCGTGTCCGCATCTGCTCCGCCGAACGCGAGGAGCGTGAGGACTTCGGGCATGCCCGGCTCGCGGCGATGCACCGCCTTGAGACACGCCTCCCAGGCCAGCCGCACGCCTGATGCCAATCCCGCTTCCATCGCGACCGCGAGGATGCCTGGGTGGGCGGAGTCCAGGAGCACCGGCAACAGCCTGCTCACGGCATCCTCGGGAAGGGGCCATGCCGCACGCAGGGCCGCCATTCGCGCTCGGGGCTCATCGTGCATGAAGAAGCGGGCCAGCATTCCTGGTGGCGCTTCCTGACGGAAGACCAGCGCTTCCAGGGCGTGGGCCTGCGCGTCCGGTTCGATGCTCTGCAGCACCTCCCTCAGCCGTGCGCCGAGGCAGGGCGCCTCGCTCAATTCCAAGGCGCGGCGGAGCCCGGCGCGAGCCTCCGTCGACGAACCCTGGAATCGTGCAAGCGCTTCATCCATCCCGCCCAGGGACAGCAGCGCGTACGTTGCCGCGCTCTGGCGTGAATGCTCCTCGGAGTCGAAGGCTGGGCGCAACACCGGGTCGAGTGCGGCGGCTTCCTCCAGGCCTTCAAGGTGGGCCAGCAGGCGCTCCTCGCGCTCCGCGGCCTCCGGCAGCGTGAAGTCGGGGGCCACCAGGGCTCGCTCCCACTGCTCCCACTGAAAGGAAGCTTCGTCGAGGTGCTCTTCCCAGATGTCGACCAGCACCATGTTGCCCCCCCTTGGGCTGCTGCCGTGATTCTATCACTGTGCTCAGCAACAAGAGGGGCGGCTGAAGCCCACGCGCAGCCGCTCTCGACCTGAACGCCCCTTCCACGACAGCTTCGTTACGGCACGCCGCGTGATGGCGCGGGTGATTGCCACCTGGTGGCCTCGCTGCCCCACCCGCCACCACACGAGCCTGGGGCGCGCGCCTCACGTCGCCTGTCAGGCCTCCCGGTCCACGCCTCGGGCCTCTGACGCAGTGATGCTGGCTACTTGCGCAGCAGCGTGCCCTCGAAGAAGAACGCCAGGCACGCGGCCAGGATGAGCCAGGTCCACAGCGGCACGGACGGCTTGTCCGCGTCACCCGTGGACGCCTTCACCGTCTCCTCTCCGAAGTAGGCGGTGAGGGTGTCCACCGGCACACGGGCCAGGTCGCTCTCGGACGGTTCGAGCACGGCGGCGAAGGACAGGTCGGACTGCACCTTCCCGTCCGCGCCCAGCACCGAGTACACGCCCGGCTCCATCACCGGGCCGGCCACCAGCGTGCCCTCCGGCTGCTCCTTCACGGGGAGGTCGCTGCCATCCGGCGCGCGCACCGCGGACACCTTCTGCGCGCCCTCCGGACGCAGCGTGGCGCTCTCGCCCACGCGCACGCGCACCTCCTCGCGCTCGTCCAGGGAGCCGGTGAGGTACGCGGCGAAGCGCTGCATCAGCGGCAGGAAGGAGGTGCGGATGGCGAAGTCGCTCCAGTCACGGTCCACCGTGCTGGTGAGCAGCGCCACGCGCCCCTTGCCCTTGCGCGCCACCGCCACCGCCGGCGCGCCGTCCTCGTAGGTGGCCAGCACCTGGCTGGCGCCGCTTTCGCCCGGCGAGTCCGCCTCCAGCAGCATGTACTTGTAGAAGCGCGCCCCCACGAGCCCTTCCTCCGCCTGCCCCGTGAAGGGAGAGAAGAGGACGTGCTCCACGGACACCTGCGCCAGCCGCGCGCTCTTGGCGTCCGCGTCCGGGTCGTCGCGCTCCGCGCTGGTGCGCACCAGGCGCAGCGGGCGCGGCAGCACCGGGCCCAGCCGCTGGTTGTACGCGTCCGGGTTCACCCGGTCGCCCATGCTGATGAAGAGGCCGCCGCCGCGCTCCACGAAGGCCGCCAGCTTCTGGGCCTCGTCGGCGCTCGGCGCGGGCACGTTGAGCAGCAGCACCAGGTCGTAGGCGGAGAAGTCCTCGCGCAGGCCCACCTCCGCGTCGCGCGTGGCCACCTCCACCGGCGAGCCCGGCGCGGTGAGGGCCGCGTCCACGAAGAAGGCCTCGTCCCGGTAGCGCGTCGCGTGGGGCGAGCCATTCACCACCAGCGCCTTCAGCGCCCGGGGCACTGGCAGCACGAAGGAGCGCCGGTCGTCGTCCACCAGCGCGTCCGGCGCCAGCGTCACCTGCCCCAGCACCGTGCCGCCCTGCGGGAAGCGCACGGTGAGCGTCTTCTGCGTCGTGCCGCCCGGGGGGAGGTCCACGAAGCCCTTGGCCAGCGTGGACTCACCCACGCGCACCGCGGCCTCCAGGTCCTTCACGGCCTCCGTGCCGAAGTTGCGCACCGTGAAGGTGAACTGGAACGTGCGCGGTCCGGCCTGCAGCGCGGGCTCCACCTTGAGGTCCACGATGGCGCGGTTGTTCAGCACCTCGAGGCCCTCGGCCGCGTCGCGCAGCACCACTTCCGGCTTCACCGGCGCGCCCGTGGGGCCCTTCACCGTGGGCGGCGGGGCCTCCAGGCGGAAGGCCGCGGCCGTCATGTCGGAGACCAGCACCAGCCGCTTGGCCGGCATGGGGTTCTCCTCCAGCGCGCGCGCCGCCATGTCCAGGCATCGCGACAGGTCCGCGGTGCCGGAGGTGGCCTTCGCCTCGTCCACCAGCGAGCGCAGGCGGCCGCGGTCGAAGCCCGGCGGCGGCGGCGCGGCGGGGGACTGCGTGCACACCAGCACCGTGGCGGGCTCTTCCGGCAGCAGGTCCTTCAGCGCGTCGCGGGCCTCGTCGCGGGCGCGCTCGAAGAGCGGCGTGCCGTCCGACCAGCGCATGGACAGCGACGCGTCCAGGATGATGGCCGTGGCCGCGGGGCCTTTCACCACCTGCGCGGCGGCCGCGTCCCGCGTCAGCTCCGGGCGGGCCAGGGCCATGGGGATGGCCAGCAGGATGAGCGTGCGCAGCGCGTACAGCAGCAGGCGCTTGAGCTTGAGGCGGCTGGCGGTGCGCTTCTGGCTGCGCATCACGAAGGCCAGCGGCCCGAAGGGGTGCGGCCGGGGACGGCGCCGGTCGAACAGGTGCACCAGCAGGGGGATGAGCGCGCCCAGCGCGCCCAGCAGCATCCACGGGTTGCCGAAGGTCACCGGCGCCTCCCGCGCCGCGACAGGTACCGCAGCAGCACGTCATCCAGCTTGTCGTCGGTGCGCACCAGCTCGTAGTCCACGTCCGCCTCGGCGCACGTGGCCTTCACGTTCGCCAGGAAGGCGTTGAACTCCTCCAGGTAGCTCTCCTTGATTTCGCGCGGGTTCACCTCGATGCGGCCCTGGCCCTCCATGTCCATGAAGAGCGTGGGGTCGTCGAAGGGGAAGGTCAGCTCCGCCGGGTCCACCAGGTGGAACACGGACACGTCGTTCTTCCGCTGCCGCAGCGCGAGCACGCGGCGCAGCGCGTCCTGGTTCTCATCCAGCAGGTCCGACAGGACGACGACGCTGGAGCGCCGGGGCAGCACCTCCGCCAGGTGGTCCGCCGCGCCGCCCAGGTCCGTGGCGCCATCGGGCGCGGTGCGCTCCAGCGTGTCCAGCAGCACGTTGAGGTGCCCGGCCGACGCGCGCGGCGGCACGTCCTTCCACTTGCCGCCCGTCATCAGCGCCAGGCCCGCCGCGTCCTGCTGGCGCACCAGCAGGTAGCACAGCGCGCCCGCCAGCGTGGTGGCCACGTCCAGCTTGCTCAGCGCGCCGCTGCGGTAGCCCATGGAGGCGGACGCATCCACCACCATCACCGCGCGCAGGTTCGTCTCATGCTCGAAGCGCTTGACGTAGTACTTGTCGAACTTGCCGTAGGCCTTCCAGTCCAGGTGGCGGAGCTCGTCGCCGGGGGCGTACTCCTTGTGCTCCGCGAACTCCACGCTCTGCCCCTGATGGGGGCTCTTGTGGAGGCCGGACAGCACGCCCTCCATCACCGCGCGGGCGCGCAGCTTCACTCCCTGGAGGCGGGCCAGTGTCTGGGCGTCGAGCAGCATGCGCGGGCGTTAGCCCTTCACCACCGTGAGGAGCTGGTCGATGAGCTTCACGGAGGTGATGCCCTCGCTCTCCGCGGTGAAGTTGGGCAGCACGCGGTGGCGCAGCACCGGACGGGCCAGCGCGCGCACGTCCTCGACGGTGGCCACGAAGCGCCCGTGGAGGATGGCGCGCGCCTTGGCGGCCACCACCAGGTACTGGCTGGCGCGGGGACCGGCGCCCCAGGACGCGTTCTTCGCGATGAAGTCCGGCGCGCCCGGCTCCTTGGGGCGCGTGTGGCGCACCAGCTCCACGGCGTAGCGCACCACGTGGTCCGGCACCGGCACGCGGCGCACCAGCTCCTGGAGCGCGAGGATGCGCTCGGGGGACAGAATCTTCTCCAGCTTCGGCTGCGGCCCGCCGGTGGTGCTCTTGACGATCTGCACCTCCTCGTCCGCGGTGGGGTAGCCCACGTCCACCAGGAACATGAAGCGGTCGAGCTGCGCCTCGGGCAGCGGGTAGGTGCCCTCCTGCTCGATGGGGTTCTGCGTGGCGAAGACGAGGAAGGGCAGCTCCAGCGGGTACGTGCGGCCACCGGCGGTGACGCGGTACTCCTGCATGGCCTGCAGCAGCGCGGCCTGCGTCTTGGGCGGGGTGCGGTTCACCTCGTCCGCGAGGATGATGTTCGCGAACAGCGGCCCCTGGAGGAAGCGGAAGGTGCGCCGGCCGGTGGTGCGGTCCTCCTCCAGGATGTCCGTGCCGGTGATGTCCGACGGCATCAGGTCCGGCGTGAACTGGATGCGGTTGAAGGACAGGTTGAGGACGTCCGCCAGCGTGGAGATGAGCAGCGTCTTGGCGAGCCCCGGCACGCCCACGAAGAGGCAGTGGCCGCGGCTGAAGAGGGAGATGAGCAGGTGCTCCACCACCTCGCGCTGGCCGACGACGCGCTTTTCAATCTGGGCGACGATTTCGTTGCGGGCCTGGGCGAGCTCCTCGACGGCACGGAGGTCGTCGCTCGAGGCGTCGGGCACGGGCAGAGAGTCGGGGGCGGCGCTTTCCATGGAACGGTTCTCTTAATTCGTGGGTGGCGCTGGGACCAAAGGATTCCGCCACCCCTGCGCCACGGCGTGCGCTGCCAACCGTTCCGGGGGAGACCTATTCCGCTGCCGTACACCCCGGCACGCTGGGGTACATGGACGCGCTGATCGCCTGCACGCCCCCCTGCCATGTGGCGGTGCCCCCGGGGCGGGGGGGAATGCCGGGGGCTGGACACGCTGCTTAGGTTCCCAGGGCCTCGCTTCCGGTGGACGGGAGCAGGCTCCTTGGAGAGCGTCATGGGGTCATTTCGGCGTGGTGGGCGTGGCAACCTCTGGACGGGGCTTCTTCCAGTCGCCCTGCTGTGGGTGGGGAGCGGGTGCGGCGGGGACGGGGAGGTTCCCGCTGGAGCGCCGCGTGACAATGACGAAGCCACACCGGGTGTATCCGTGACGCCCACGGCGCCGCGGGGCGAAGACGGGCTCCCGCAGCGCCCGGCGCCGGCGGCGGCCTCGCCCTGGAACCAGGTGGTGGGTGGGCCCCAGGACGACGTCGGGACGGGCGTGGCGGTGAGCCGCTCCGGCGACGTCGCGGTGGTGGTGTACAGCACGCCGCGCCAGGACGGAGACCGGGAGCCGGTGGAAGGCGAGAAGCTGGCGCTGACGCTGTCTCGCTACGCGGCGGATGGGACGCCGCGCTGGTCGCGGGAGTGGGTGCGCAACCGCTTCTCCGACACGCGCGTGGCGGCCAGCGACGACGCGACGTTCCTGTCCGGCAACGCGTTCCTCTACTCGGCGGACTTCGGACTGGGCGAGGCGCAGGACGGCTTCCTGGTGAAGTTCTCTGGAGACGGCACCCCGGTGTGGCAGCACCGCGTGGGGCAGAAGGTCTACTCCATCGCCGCGGACGCGCGGGGCGGCGTGCTGGCCGCGGGCGAGGAGTGGGAGGGCGAGTTCACCGAGGACCCCGTGCTCACGCGCTACGCCGCGGATGGCTCCGTGGCGTGGACGCGGCGCCTGCGGGGCGCGAACATGGACACCGCGCTGCACGCGGCGGCGCTGGCGCCCACGGGGCAGGCGATTGTCGCCGGGCAGCTCGTGGACGCGCTGGAGGTGGACGGGCAGACGTTCGGCGCGCCTGGGGCGCGCGGCTTCGTGGTGCTCGCGTTCGACACGTCCGGGCGCCTGCTGTGGGGCAAGGAGCTGCCGGGCGCGAAGGGCCGCGTCACCTCGGTGACGGTGGCGGCGGATGGCACTGTCGTCGTGGCGGGTGACTTCATTGGCCTGCTGGTGTGGGGCGAGGCGTCGCTGGGCTCGTCGGGCGCCTTCGTGCTGACCGCGGGCGCGGATGGGAGCGCGGGCTGGGTGCGGCAGCCCGCCTGCGGCCCGGTGACGGAGCTGGGCGCGTCCGTCGCGGTGGAGGACTCGGGCAGCGTGGTGGTGACGTGTGGCAGCGTGCTGACGCGCTACTCGGCCGAGGGGACATGGCAGGGGGAGCAGACGCTGGAGGCGCAGCCGTGCGCCAGCGGCGAGTGCTCGCTGACCACCGCCGAGGTGGCCAACGTGCCTGGCCGTGGCGTGGCCGTCACCGGCTGGCAGCGCGATGGGGCGGGGGACACCTGGAACCAGGACGCGTTCCTCCGGTTCGTGGTGCCGTAGCCCGCGAGGCCGCTACAGTGCGCGGCCATGTCCGCTGCCACTGCCGAGGTCCTTCTGGAGGTGGAGGGTGGTGTCGCCACCCTCACCCTCAATGACACTGCCCGCCGCAACGTGATGACGCCCGAGCTGGGCGACGCGTTGTCCGCGCGCGTCGCGGAGTTGAAGCTGCGTGACGATGTCCGGGCGGTGGTGCTCACCGGGGCGGGAGGCGCGTTCTCCGCCGGTGGGGACCTGAAGATGCTGGAGCGGCTTCGTCAGGCGTCCTTCGAGGACGCGCGCACGTTCATGCTCGGCTTCTACGCGCGCTATCTCAGCGTGCTGGACCTCCCGGTGCCCGTCATCGCGGCGGTGGACGGGCCCGCGATTGGCGCGGGCCTGTGCGTGGCGCTGGCGTGTGACCTCTGCCTCGTGGCCGAGGACTCGAAGCTGGCGCTCAACTTCGTCCAACTGGGCCTGCACCCGGGCATGGGCGCGACGTACCTGGCGCCGCGCCGCGCGGGGGCACAGGCGGGGGCCGAGCTGTTGCTCACGGGCCGCCGCTTCGATGGCAAGGAGGCCGTGAAGCTGGGGCTGGCGTTGGAGGCGGCTCCGGCGGGGCAGGTGCTCGCGCGGGCGCGGGAGCTGGCGGGACAAATCGCCGCGAACGCGCCGCTCGCGGTGCGTGCGCTGAAGACGAGGCTGGGGCTCGACAGGGCGGCGCTGCATCGCGCGCTGGAGGAAGAGGCGCGCTTCCAGGCGCAGAGCTACGGCAGCGAGGACCTGGGCGAGGGACTGGCCGCGGCGGCCTCGCGACGAGTGCCCCACTTCAAGGGGCGTTGAGCCGGCGCGGCGCCGTGCCGCTGGAGCGGAGCGCCCCGCATGTCCCGGGGCGCCCGCGCCTCAGTACACGTTGTACTTGCGGCGGAGCGCCTCGTGCTCCTCGGCGTTGCGCGACGGGCGGAGGATGCGCTGCGCGTCGTGCAGGTAGTACCAGTACTCGCTCGGCTTGGGCGACATCGCGGCCTGGAGCGAGGCCACGGTGGGCGCGCCGATGGGGCCGGGCGGCAGGCCCTTCTTGTGCCGGGTGTTGTACGGGTCCTGCGGGTCTCGCAGGCGCTTGAGGAAGGCCCTGCGGTCGTTCCATTGCGCCAGCTCGTACCGCGACGTGGCGTCCACGCCGAGCGGGTAGCCCTTGTCCACGCGCTTCCACAGGATGCCGGCGACCAGGGGGCGCTGCTCGGGGAGCGGCTCCTCGCGCTCCAGCATGGAGGCCATCACCACCACCTCGTGCAGCGTGCGTCCGCTCTTCGAGAGGGCGTCCCGGTTGGGCGCGTAGAAGCGCTGCGCGAAGGCGTCAAGCTGACGCTGGATGAGCGCCTCCACGTCGAACTTGCCCGGAATCACGCCGTAGGTCTCCGGGTAGAGGTACCCCTCCAGCGTGCCCATGCTGGGCAGGGGGAAGGGCGCGGTGAAGTTCTTCGGCTTGCTGGCCGCCGCGATGTACGCGCCCGGCTTGATGAGGCCCGCGGCCACGAGCGCCGCGTCGGTGTCGCGCAGGCGCCAGCCCTCGACGACGACGAACGGGACGTCCTCGGGGATGGGGTTGCCTTCCATCTCGGTGGCCAGCTCGGCCAGCGTCATGGACGGGCTGACCTCGTGGCGGCCCGCCTTGGGGGCGAACTTGCCGCGCCGGTACAGGTGCCAGCGCCACACCCGCGCGTCGCGGATGAGGCCCTGTGATTCGAGCAGCGTGCCCAGGCCGCGCCCGGACGTGCCCTTGGGCACGGTGAACTCCACCACGTCCGCGCCGGGAGGCGCCGCCGCCGTGCGCGCCTGCTGCTCAAGCCAGAAGAAGGCGCCCGCGCCGGACGCCACCAGCAGCACGAAGGCTGCACCCAGGACCCAGAGAATCCGCTTCATTCGCGGCGCACGCTATCACCGGATTCGCCCCGCGCCTGGGTTCCGGCGCCCGGATGTCACCTCCTGGGCGCCCGGCGGGCCGGCGGTCAGGCGGCCGGGGCCGTCCCGAGCTTCAAGTCCCGGTTCAGCCCGGTGTCCCGGCTCACGCGCCAGATTTTTTGATCCAGGTAGTAATGATGGAGCGCGAAGCCCCAGATGAAGCACTCCATCAGGTTGCGCAGCGTCAGCCCCGCGCCCAGCGGCACCTTCCAGTCGAAGCCGCCACACCCCGGGTGTGCGCCGAAGCCGCAGCCCAGGCCCCGGTACAGCAGCGTGAAGACGACGCCGCACACCGCATAGATGACGAAGCGCTGGCTCACCCTGGGCGCCCAGCCGAACGGCGCCGGGTCCACGCCCGCCGCGTGGTAGCGGTTGCGGTGATAGAACCAGACCACGCCGTGGTACTGCACGTTATGGAACGCCGTCACCGCCACGGCGAACATGATGAAGTCCATGCGCGCCGCGAACGGAGGCCAGAACACCACGGCCGACAGCGCCATCGCCGCGCCCATCATCAGCAGCTTGGGCCCATTCACCTTCAGGCCCGCGCGGTGGCGCCGTACCTGCCGGCCCGCGTGGAGCGTCACCAGCGCCAGCACCAGCGCGAAGCAGGCCCCGGCCACCACCAGCTCCCAGGTGGGCGGGCCCACCAGCCCCAACTGCTTGCGCGCCCCCGGATGCGTCACCGCGAACGCGACGAAGGGCGCCAGCAGCCCCGTGTACAGAGTGACGCTGTCCAGCCGGCGGTCCAGCGGAAGCGACTCGCCGCCCTTGCGTTGGTACAGCGCCATGATGCCGTAGTGCTGCCGCACCACGTGCCAGTACGCCCAGAGCGCGGCCGCCGTCATGAAGAGCGCGAAGGGCAGCTTCGTCCCCAGCAGGACCGACAGGCCGAAGGACAGGGGCCCCGCCCCGAACCACGCCAGGCTGCCCAGCAGCAGCCGCCGCCGGCCCTGCCATTCCCGCGCGTCCAGGTAGGTGCGCGACACGGTGGCGAACAGGTGCGGTCCATCCAGCGCCAGCACCCAGGCCCACCACAACACCAGGCTGCTGACGCCGCCCCAGACATGGAGTCCGACCAGGGCCAGACTGACGCTGAAACCGCCCACCGTGGAAAGCAGGTCCTGCCGCCGGTCGACGAGCCACCCCGTGCGGGCGGGGGCGGGCACTGCGAGAGGGATGGCGCTCATGAGGGCTCCCGAGGGACGCCACCGAGAATACAGGAAGGTACAGGTGGGTGAATTGCCCACTTGTCGGCGCTCATTCGCCGTGCAGGGGACCGAGGGGTCAAAACCTACTTGAGCGGCGCGGCGCGTACCGCGATTGTCCTCGCCATGGATCAAGGCAGGCGCACCACGGACAGGAAAGCAGTTGGCCTGCTGGTGAAGCTGAAACATGAGACGGTGGGGAGCTTCGCGGAGGAGTTCGCCACCAACCTGAGCCCGGGTGGAATGTTCATCCGCTCGCGCACCCCTCAGGCCGTGGGGACCCCCGTCAAGTTCGAGGTGCAGATTGCCGGAGGCGTGCGCGTGCTGCGCGGCTCCGCCCTGGTGCGCTGGGTCCGCGAAGTCGGAGACCCCTCGGGGCCACCGGGCATGGGGCTCCAGTTCGAGGAGCTGGATACGGCGAGCCGCGCGCTCGTCGAAATGATGACGATGCGCAAGGCCGTGGCGGAGGCCAACGGGCCCGCCGTCCAGCCCCTGCCCTCGATTGCGCCGTCCGTGGCACCTTCGATTGCGCCGTCCATCGCGCCCGCCGTGGCGCCTGCGATTGCGCCGTCCATCGCGCCCGCCGTGGCGCCCGCCCGTCCGGCGCCCGTGCCCCCGGTCCAGGCCCGTCCGGCGCCCGCGCCGCCTCGTCCCGTGGCCGCCCCCGCGCGTCCCGCGGACGTGGGCGGCATGGCGCTCGACTCCCTGTTCGATGACCTGGAGCCGACGGGTGGCTCCTCCGCGCCCGTTCTGGACGAGCCGTTCGACCTGGCGCCGCCCGTGGTGGACGAGCCGCTGACGCCGCCCCCCAGCCGTGTGCCCGTCTCCTATTCGCCGCCGCCTCCGACGGACGCGAATGACGTGGACATCCCGCTCGACGAGCTCATCGCGAGCACGCCGCCCCCCTCCGCCACGTCCCTGGAGGTCGACGAGCCGCTGCCTGGCTTCGAGTTCGAAATCGAGAGCCCGTCAGGGGACGCCCCCGTGGCCATGGGCGCGCCGCTCGACGAGCCGCCCATCGAGGTCGGCATCTCCCTGGAGCTGGAGCCGGCGCCCTCCGCGCCGGCCGGCGGCGGGGGCCTGGAGTTCGAGCTGGACCTGGGGGACGCGGTGGCGGAGCCACCTCGTGCGCCCGCGCCTCCGCCGCGTGTGGCGCCTCCTCCGGCGCCCGCCACCAGCGGTGGCAGCTTCGAGTTCGACCTGGACCTGAGCGACGTCGAGCCCGCGCCGCCCGCACCGCCGCCTCCTCCGCGCGCGCCCGTGGCTCCCAAGGGCCCGCCGCCCGCGCCCGCCGCGTCGCACGCCGGTGGCGGCGGCATCGAGTTCGACTTCGACCTGACGGAGGACGCGCCCCCCGCGCCGCCCGTGGCACCCCCGCCGCGCGCCGCGGCGGCCCCGCCTCCCGCGCCCGTGTCGGCCGGTGGCGTCTTCGAGTTCGACATCGCCCTGGCTGGTGACGCGGGCAAGGCGCCGCCGCCTCCTCCGCCTTCGCCGCGAGCGCCCGCTCCGGCAAGCTCCGGAGGCGGCAGCATCGAGTTCGACCTCGACCTGTCCGAGGACGTGGAGGAGGCCCCGCCCCTCGCGCCTCCGCCTCCTCGCGCGGCGCCGGCGGCGCCGCCCGCGCCGGTGCAGCCGCCGGTGGCCGTGCGTCCTCCACCACCGCCTCCCGTGGCACCGCCGCCCCCGCCGGGGCTCCCCCAGGTCCGCCGTGAGGCGCCTCGGGCCCCGGAGCCGTTGGCGTCGCCCACGGTGCTCGCGCCCGCCGCGGCGAAGGCGCTTGCGCAGGCGCCCGGGCTCGATGAGCACGGCCTGCCGAAGACGGTGTTCCTGCCTCCGCCGGGGCCGCTCAGCGGCACGGGCCCCGTCATCGGCATCGACCTGGGCACGACGAACTCGTGCGTGGCGCTGCTCTCCAACGGCCGGCCGATCGTGCTGCGCTCGCGCGAGGGCTACAACACCATCCCGTCCGTCATCTCGCTCAACGCGCAGAACAAGCTGCTGGTCAGCCACCGCGCGAAGAACCAGCTGGTGCTGCGCCCGCAGCACACCATCTACGGCGCGAAGCGGCTCGTGGGCCGCCCCTATGACAGCGCCGTGGTGAATCAGGTCCGCGAGCGCTTCCACTACGACATCGTCCCCGACTCCGCCGGCCGCGCCGCCGTGCGCCTGGCGGACACCGCGCTGTCGCTGGAAGAGGTGCAGGCCATCATCCTGCGCGAGTGCAAGGAGATGGCGGAGGCCCACCTCAACCAGAAGGTGGAGCGCGCCGTGGTGACGGTGCCCGCGTACTACTCCGAGCCGCAGCGTGAGGCCGTCCGCAAGTCCGGCATCCTCGCGGGGCTCAAGGTGGAGCGCATCCTCAACGAGCCCACCTCCGCGGCGCTCGCCTACGGCCTCAACCGCGACCTCAACAAGAAGGTCCTCGTCTACGACCTGGGCGGCGGAACCTTCGACGCCACGATCCTGAAAATCGAGAAGAACGTCTTCGAGGTGCTCGGCACCGGCGGCGACATCTTCCTGGGCGGTATCGACTTCGACAACCTCATCGTCGACTTCCTGCTGGCGCGCTTCCAGGAGAAGGAGGGCATCGCCTTCACGGGAGACGGCATCGCCCTGTCGCGCGTGAGCGACGCGGCCGAGCGCGCGAAGATGGCGCTGTCCGAGCGCAACACCTTCGAGGTCCACATCCCCATGCTGATGATGGACGACGCGGGCAGGCCGCGGGATTTGCGCGTCGTCATGAACCGGCAGGAGCTGGAGAAGATCTGCGAGCCGCTGCTCAGCCGCACCATCGACGTGGTGCGCGACGTGCTCCTGGACGCGAAGCTGAAGGCCGCCGAGGTGGACGACATCATCCTGGTGGGCGGCATGAGCCGCATGCCGCTGGTGCGCGACAAGCTCAAGTCGCTCTTCGGCAAGGGGCCGCAGGCCAGCGTCAACGCGGATGAAGCGGTGGCCCTGGGCGCGGCGCTCTACTCCGGCTCCGTGGACAAGGTGAGCAGCGTGGTGCTCATCGACGTGCTGCCGATGACGGTGGGCGTGGCCATGCCCGGCGGCGCCTTCAAGCGCGTCATCGAGCGCAACAGCCCGCTGCCCGCGCAGCGCTCCTTCGCCATCAACACGACGAAGGACAACGAGGCCGCCCTGGAGCTGTCCATCTTCCAGGGCGAGGACAACCACATCTCCGCCAACGAGTACCTGGGCACCGTGCGCATCGAGGGCCTGCCCAAGGGGCCCAAGGGCTCGGTCCGCGTGGCGGTGACGCTCAAGCTGGACTCCGAATGCGTGCTGCACGTGGAGGCGCGTGAGTACTCCACGCGCAAGGAAGTGAAGGCCACGCTGGCCACGCGCTACTCGCCGGAGGAGCTCCAGAAGCAGCTCCAGGTCAGCAAGGAGTCCGTGAAGGCCGCCGAGGAGCGCCGTGGCGCCGACCTCAAGGAGCGCGCGGGTGGCTTCTGGGGCTTCGTGAAGAAGGCGCTGGGCCGGAAGTAGCAAGCCGCCATGACGGCCACCGCGCCCCGGTACATGACGCGCTTCAGGTGCCTCGCGGAGGCCTGCGAGGACACCTGCTGCGCGGGGCTCGTCGTCCTCGTCAGCGAGCCGCGCCTCCAGCGCCTGAAGCAGGCGGTGGCGGGCACGCCGGACGCGGAGCGGGTGGAGTCCTTCGTCCGGAAGGAGCCCGACGCCAGCCCCGGCGACGACGCCGTCATCGCGAAGCGCGAGGACGGGCACTGCGTGTTCCTGGATGCGCGCAAGACGTGCTCCCTGCACCGCGCCTACGGCGAGGCCGCGCTGCCCGATGCGTGCGCCACCTTTCCCCGGGTCGCCACGCGCTGGGCGCATGGGCTGGAAGTCACGGGCTCGCTCGCGTGTCCGGAGGTGGCCCGCCTGTGCCTGCTGGCGGAGGACGGCGTGGACCCCGTGCCCGTGGCGGAGGACCTCGCGCTCCGCCCGGAAAACGCGCGCGCCTTGAGCGGCGCTGGCGAGGACGCGTGGCCCCGACACGCGGAGGCCGTGCGAGCCACCGCGCTGTCGGTGCTCCAGCGCCGCGAGCTTCCCTTCGCCGCGAGGCTGTTCGCGCTGGGGCAGCTCGGGCTCCGGCTGGACGGCTTCTACTTCCAGGGCACGGAGGTGTTCCGCGGTGACGCGCGCGAGGGCGCGGAGGCCCTGCTGGCAGAGGTGCTGCGCGCCTTCTCCCAGCAGGAGACGCTGACGTCACTGCACGAGGGCTTCGCGGCGCTGTCACTGCCGGGAGGCCCGTGGGTGGGCATCTGCGCCGCGGCGCTGAAGTCCCGCCTGGGCGCGGTCCGGAGCGAGCGGTTCCACACGCTGGTGGAGCTGGTGCTGGAGTCCTACGGCGGCGCGGACCTGCTTCCCGACGACGCGTGGCGCCGCTACGCGGAGCGCCGGGCGCTGCTGTCGCCCGGGCTTGCTCAGCGCGTGGAGCAGTACCTGCGGCACCACGCGGTGAACCACTGGCTGCGCCACCCCTTCACCGACGCGCCGCATGTGCTGGACTACGTGTTCCGCATGGCGCTGCGCGAGGCGGTGCTCTGCTGGACGCTCTTCGGCCACCCCACGGTGGTGGCGCTCTGCACGGAAGGCGCGGCGGACACGGCGGAGTCCCGGGCCCGGCTCGACGCCGCCGCGGTGGAGTGCTTCCAGCTCATCGCGAAGCACGTCGAGCAGGCGCCCCAGCTCCACGCGCTGGCCCAGGGGCTGGCGGGGAGCGGAGGCGGCGAGACGCTCGGCCGGATGCTCGTGCTGCTCACGGGGCTCTGACGAGGGCGCTCACGGCCGCGCGCGGGGCGTGGCGCCCAGGCGCCGCATGGCCTCCTGGAACACCGGGTACTCCTGCGCGCCCTGCAGGCCGAAGCGCTCACCGAGCACGAAGGTGGGCACCGCGCTGACGCCGATGCTCCGCGCCTCCTGGATGGACTGCTCCACCACCTGGGTGTAGCGGCCCTCCTCGACGGCGCGCTGCACCGCGTCTGGGGCCAGGCCCGCCTCCTGGGCGGCGCCGCGGAGCGTGTCCCACTGCCAGAGGTCCTGGCCCTCGCTCCAGTAGCGGCGCAGGAGGGCGCCGTGGAAGGCCTCCAGGCGGCCCTGCTCGCGGGCGTACTCGGTGGCCTCGTGGGCGCGCCGGGTGGACGGGGTGACTTCTCGCATCACCAGCGTGAGCCCGGCTGCCTGGGCGCGGAGCTTCAGCGGGTTGTTCGGGTCCTTCATCTTCTCGCGCACGTAATCGGGCAGGGGGAGGCCCTCGGGAGGCGTCTCCGGGCGCAGGTAGAAGGGCCGCCAGTCAATCTGGACGTCGTAGTCCTGCTTCAGCTTCTGGACTTCGGCGTAGCCCACGTAACACCAGGGGCAGACGTAATCAGACCAGACGCGGATGGTGATGGGCTCGCTCATGGGGCCGTGTCTAACCGCGTCGAAGCGCCGCGTCATGGCGGAGTGCGCCCAGGTGGTACCCCGGGTACGCGGAGGTGGACAGGGCGGGCCGTAGCAGGCAGCGTCCACCCCCGACAACCGTGCCCGTGACGCACCCCTCGGGTGGGGTGGCGGCGGGGCGACTGAACCAGGAGACTCCCTTGCCGCTGTCGCTTCTCGCGGCCCTGGCCCTGAGCGCCACTCCGGCGCCGGCCCGGCCCCAGCCCTTCACCCACCACGACATGATCACGTTGCGCCGGCTGAGCAGCCCGCGCGTCTCCCCCGACGGGAAGCAGGTCGCCTACGTCCTGCGCACCACGGACATGGAGGCCAACCGGGGGCTCACCGACCTGTGGCTCGTCGGCGTCGACGGCAGCGCGGCGCCGCGCCAGCTCACCTCGCATCCGGCGGGCGACTCCGAGCCCACCTGGGCGCCGGACGGCAAGAGCCTCTTCTTCCTGTCCTCGCGCGGCGGCTCGTCGCAGGTATGGCGGCTGCCCACCGACGGCGGCGAGGCCGTGCAGGTGACGAAGCTGCCCCTGGACGTGGGCGCCTTCCGCCTGTCCCCGGACGGCACGCGGCTGGCCGTGGCGCTGGAGGTGTTCCCGGACTGCGCCACGCTGGAGTGCAACACGCAGCGCGAGGCGGAGCGCTCCAAGCGGAAGGCCACCGGGCGCACCTACGACAAGCTCTTCGTCCGCCACTGGGACACGTGGAAGGACGGCCGCCGCTCGCACGTCTTCGTCGTGCCCGTGGCCGGCGGCGCGGCCGTGGACGTGATGAAGGGCATGGACGCGGACAGCCCCTCCAAGCCCTTCGGCGGCGCGGAGGAGTTCACCTTCACGCCGGACGGCAAGAGCATCGTCTTCGCCGCGCGCGACGTGGGCCGCGCCGAGGCCTGGTCCACCGACCTGGACCTCTTCGTCGCGCCCATCAGTGGAAAGACGAAGCCGCGCAAGCTGACGGAGAAGAACCGCGCCACCGACACCAGCCCCGTCTTCAGCCCGGACGGCAAGACGCTGGCCTACCTGGCCATGTCGCGCCCCGGCTTCGAGGCGGACCGCTACCGCGTCATCCTCCGCGCCTGGCCCGGCGGCCAGGAGCGCGTGCTCACGCAGGACTGGGACCGCTCCGTCGGCAGCCTCGCGTGGAGCGCGGACGGCAAGACGCTCCTCGCCAGCGCCGGGCACGTGGGCCAGCAGCCTGTCTTCGCGCTGGACGTGGCCACGGGCAAGCCCACCCAGCTCACGAAGGAAGGCGTCGCGGGCGCGCCCCAGCAGGCCGCTGGCGGCCGCATCGTCTACGTGTACGACGACCTGGACTCCCCCGCGGACCTGCACGTGATGAACGCGGACGGCTCCGGCTCGCGCCAAATCACCCAGGTGAACCAGGATGCGCTGGCCCGCATCCGCTTCGGGGCCTTCGAGCAGTTCTCGTTCCCCGGCTGGAACAACGAGACGGTCCACGCCTACGTCGTGAAGCCGGTGAACTTCGACCCGAAGAAGAAGTACCCGCTGGCGTTCCTCATCCACGGCGGCCCGCAGGGCTCGTTCGGCAATCACTTCCATTACCGGTGGAACCCGCAGGTGTACGCGGGGCGCGGCTACGTGGCCGTGATGGTCGACTTCCACGGCTCCACCGGCTACGGGCAGGCCTTCACCGACTCCATCTCCGATGACTGGGGTGGCAAGCCCTTCGAGGACCTGCAGAAGGGCCTGGCCGCGGCGCTCAAGCGCTACAGCTTCATCAACAAGGACAAGATGTGCGCGCTGGGCGCGAGCTACGGCGGGTACATGATCAACTGGATTGCGGGCAACTGGCCGGACGGCTTCAAGTGCCTCGTCAACCACGACGGCATCCTCGACGAGCGCATGGGCTACTTCGACACCGAGGAGCTGTGGTTCCCGGAGTGGGAGCACAAGGGCACGCCGTGGGAGAACCCGGCGGGCTACAGCAAGCACAACCCGATTGAGCACGTCGCGAAGTGGAAGACGCCGATGATGGTCATTCACGGCGGCCAGGACTTCCGCGTGGTGGAGACGCAGGGCCTGGGCACCTTCACGGCGCTCCAGCGCAAGGGCATCCCCTCCAAGCTGCTCTACTTCCCGGAGGAGAACCACTGGGTGCTGCGCCCGGCCAACAGCGTGCAGTGGCACGACGAAGTCCTGGGCTGGCTGGACCAGTGGACGCGCAAGTAGTCACCGCGTGACGCGGTGTCGGTACTCGGGGCTCGCATCGTGAAGATGCGGGCCCCGTTGTCTTTGGGGCTCAGGGGACGCCCATGCAGGCGCCGATGCAGGCGGTGCGAATCTGCGAGCAGGTCTTGCTGCCGACGCAGTCCGCGCAGTCGGCGAGCGTGTCCCGGCGGCGCTCCTGGTCCTGCCGCTCCATCCAGTCGCGGAGGTCGTCCTCGCAGGACTGGACGTTGAGCGTGTCCGAGAAGCACTCCTTCCGCCTCTCGCAGATGGTGTCCGTGTCGCTGAAGCAGCCGCTCAGCAGCGCGCTCACGGTGACGAGGAGGGGCAGGGGCAGCGTTTGAGGCATCATGGGCGTCATCATGCCCCGTGCGCGTGCCCGCCTCCATCGTCGGGAGGCGGGTGTGTACGGCGTGTGAAAGCGCGCCGTGCCTCGGGTCAGGGCTTCGGCGGGGGCTCGTGCCCCGGCCCGGAGCCGCCCACGCCTGTCTCGTCGCCCAGCTTGCCCAGCATGGACCAGGCCTGATGCCGGTGAGCGGGCACCTGCTTGTCGAGGTCGTCGAGCATGGCGGCGAGCTCGGGAGAGGCCTTGGGCAGGGCCTTCTGGGCGGTGTGGACCATGCCCAGGACGGCGTCATGTCCTGTGACTTGCGAGGCCAGATAGGCGGAGTCGAAGGGCGCGCCGCGGATGACCTGGAGCTGCTCCATCGTGGCCTTGCTCTTGGCCATGGCGGCCTCTTCCGCGTCGTTCATCGGCTTGGGTGTCTCCGCCAGCTTCAGGCCCTTGCTGCGCGCGTAGGACGTGAGCTTCTGGTCCAGCGCGGTGTGCGCCTTCATCATGATGGCGCCAAAGGCCTTCACGTCGGGGTTCTGCGAGCGCTGCTGGGCGAGCTGGCCCGCCTTGATTTCGTTCTGGTTCGCCAGGTGCAGCCGGTCGAGCAGCGCCTTCTCGTCCGTGGGCGCGGTGTAGCCGCGGTAGGTGGCCATGCCCTTTTGAACGGACACGGTGTCCTGCGGGGACGGAGGGGCGTCGGGCATGCCGGACTGCGCGAACGAGGCGCTCTGGGTGAACAGCGAGGCGGCGAGGACGAGCCCCGGAAGGGGATGCTTCATCACGTGCGGCTCCTTTGTGTGGGGATGGATGCGGGCGCGCACGTTGGAGCGGCGTTGGCGGAAGATGCACGGCGCGGGAGGCCGCGTCCGTGCGCCACTTCACGGGAGGGGAGGGCAGGGTGCGGCGGCCGACGGTGCCGCTGCCCACCTGGCCGACCCGCTGCGTTCAGTGCTTCACCGGACGTGGCGCGTCAGGTGCGGGCGGCGGGCGCTGCGGGGGATGTGAGGACGGCGGCGGATGAATCGGCCCGGCGACGTCGTCACGATGCTGCCAGGGCCAGCGTCCCTCCAGCTCCACGGTGAGGGTGAAGCTGAGGAAGGTGCGGATGAGGACGATGAGGCCCAGCACCAGCACGCCGTTCAGCGTGGGTCGCTGGCTCACGGTGCGGATGATGTCGGCGGCGACGAGGAACTCCAGGCCCAGGAGGATGGCGCGGCCCAGGTTCAGCCGGAAGCGGCGGTAGGCCTCGCCGGAGGGAAGCCGCTCCTGAGTCATGAGCAAGACAAGGGCGAGCACGGCCCCCAGGACCATGCTGCCCACGCCGGCCCACTCCATGAGCTCGGCGGCAAGCGAGATGAGGGATCCGACCTCCATCGAGCCTCCCGTGCGGGAAGCTACGCACAAGAATCTCGATGGAGTTTGGTGAAGAGTACGGCTTGTATGTGGACGGTGGAACGGCCGTCTGTTCCCGACATGTGCGTAAGGAACGGGAAGGACGAGGGCTCGCTCCCTAAGCAGCCTGCCGAACGCTCCTATTACTCGAAATATGCCCGTCGAGTGGCGTCTAGAAGGACGCGACCTAAATTTAGGGGGATGTGGGCACTAAATAAGCCCGGGAAGTGCGTTCAAGGGTGCACTTCCTGTCATGTACGTGCGCCTCATCGGGCAGGATTGCTAGCAATCCTGCCCGATGAGGCGCACGTAATCAAGAGGTTTGTTCCCCACTGCAAAGGGGGCTTTACTGTTGGGGGAAGATGGCGGTACGGTGCTAGCACCGTACCGCCACTGCGAACGCATGCCGGTACGTGAAAAGCAAGGCCGATCCAAGAGCGCTCTGGTCTCGGAGGACACGATGCTACAAGCGGCCAAAATGAAGGAACGGAGTCGAGAGCGGGAGCGCAGTGCTCCGACGCGCGAGCACAGCTGGGTGGAGGTCACCCAGCGGGTGGAACTGTCTTCCACTCAGTACTCTCGTTTCTCGGAACTATGTGAGAATCCCCCCGACGTGGAGCCCAGTGTGCTGGCGGCTTTCGCCAAGCTGAAGCGGTAGATCCATGTAACTGGGGGATACTTGTTTAGCATCAACCCCATCTGCATCGAGGATCTGGAGTCGGATTTCTCCTGCGGAGTCGCGCCGCTAGATACATTTTTCTTCAGCCGCGCGCTGCTAAATCATCAGAGACACCTTGGGAGCACCTACGTCCTTCGGCAGGCGGTAGGTGCTCCTCGTTTGTTAGGGTACTACACCCTCACGATGGCTACGGTTGAGCGTGGGCCGGGCCTTCCAAGGGACCTGCGGCAGAATGCACCAGGAAGCTTTGGCGCAGCTCTCCTGGGAAGGTTGGCCGTAGATCGGCGGGCACAGGGGCAGATGCATGGCGCGCGAATGCTTCTCGATGCCTTCGAGAAATGCCTGAGCGCTTCAGTCGTCGGGTGCGCTGGTGTAATTACCGATGCGAAGGACGAGAACGCCTTTCGATTCTATAAAAAGCACGGATTTCACCCGCTTCAGCCGACTGGTGTTCCAGAGTCCTGGCCGTCACGGATGTTTATTCCGCTCAAAACGGTTGCTGAGGCTGTTCGTGCTGCGTCGACGTAATGGCTTACGCAACCTTGTAATTCTAAAGCCTATGTTCTTCCCCGTGCCTTTGGTGTTTGGGACTCCAAGGGGGCGACAAAAGTGTTGGCCCAGGGGTTAAGGGACCGTTCAGAAATTACTTGGCCGATTTCTGTGCCTGGAGGCCGATTTTCCGAGGGTGGGAACGCCTCTCAGGGCTAAGTAAATTGTGAGCGGGCCCTAACCTTCGTCCATCGACTGCGGCCTCCATTGGGGAGTCTGCTCGTGGTGACTGCTGGGCCCACAGTGCTCGGTGGATAGAAGGCTTCAAATCCAAGATTAGAAGTCCTTGAAATCTCTTCGACACAATGCGCTCGGAGTAGAAACGAACCCGCGATGCGAGGATGTTCAATCCTCGGCATCGGAATTGGTCGGCTTCTCGGGCTGCGGCGCGTCCGACGTCCCCGACACGTTCATCTCCGACAGGCCGCCCTCGTCCTTCAGGAACTGCTGCGCCACGCGGTCCACCTCTTCGGGCTTGAGGCCCGTGAGCAGGACGCTCGCCTGCCGCGCGCGGGTGGCCAGGGCCGTCTCGCCCAGGGAGCCGTGGATGCGGGTGAGGGCCAGGTGGATTTCCGGGTCGAACGGGTCCGAGGCCAGCGCCTCCAGGTAGGCCGTCTTCGCCTTCGGGTAGTCCTTCCGGTACAGCAGGATGCGGCCCAGGTGGACGTTGGTGGACGGTGAGCCCGGGTGCACGCGCAGGCTGCCGCGCAGCACGTTCTCCGCTTCGTCCAGCCGCCGCAGCTCCAGCAGGGCCAGCGCGTACTTGTTGGACACCGACTCGTACTTGTCGCCCACCAGCTCGTGCGCCTTGGCGTACTCCTCCGCCGCGGCCTTCACGCGGTTGCGCTCGCGCAAGAGCTCACCCAGGTGCGCGAACTTGCGCGCGGGCACCTCCGTCACCTCCTGGAAGTCGCCGAAGGAGATTTCGCGCCCCTTCTTCTCGCCCTCGTCCTTCACGTTGCCCTTGGCGTTCTCCTTCAGCACCACGCGGTCCTCGCGGGGCAGCAGCTCGGTGGGGAAGGGCTGCTTCTTGATGTGCGCCAGCCAGGACTTCTCGAAGAGGGTGAAGGGCATGCCCATGGCCACCTCCACCGCCTTGCGGTCCTTCTGCCCGGCCTTCAGCTCCTGGATGATGGCGCGCAGGCCCGCGGTGCCCTTCACGCCGTGCACGTAGTCGATGGCGTAGAACACCTCCGCGAACGCGGTGGCCGCGTCCTCCGCGGTGGGCAGCAATGCAATCGACGGGTGCATCTTCTCGAAGGGGATGAGCGTGTCCGCCTTCACCCGCTTGCCCAGCAGCGCCTGCGTGGAGGGCGTCATCGCCAGCCCCGCCTTGCCGCGCCAGCGCGACTCCAGGAACTTGGCCAGGCCCTCGTGCAGCCAGATGGGCACCGTGTTGCGGCTCATCTGGCTGATGACCAGGTGGATGTACTCGTGCGCCAGCGTGTCCTGCCAGTCGTAGCCGCGCGCCACCGCCTTGGGGCTGGTCACCATCAGCTTGTTGAACTTGCAGATGGCGATGGTGCCCGTGGTGCCAATCTGCTTCTCCGTCAGCGTGCTGACCTTGGACAGCTCGCGCGCGTTGCTCACCACCTCCACGCGAATCTTGCCGCCCGGCGGCGTCCAGCCGAGGTCCTCCTTCATCGCCCGGTGGATGGCCTCCAGCGTCTCCAGCGCGTAGGGCACCAGCACCTCTTCCTTCCCCTTGGGGTACTGGAAGATGAAGTGCTCGCTCTCCGCGCGCAGGTGGGCCTTGGTGATGTCGCGCGTGTCCTTGGCCAGGCGCAGGTAGCTGCCCGGCTTGTCCTCGATGTTGGCGCCCTCCAGGAGCGCCACCGCGTCGTCGTAGCGGCCCTCCTCGAAGGCCACCCGGCCCTGGTAGTACTTCAGCGGCTCCACGTCGGCGGGGAGGAGCTTCTCCACCTCGGACAGCTCGCGCCGGGCGCCGGGCACGTCCCAGTCGTCCAGCTCCGTCTCCACGCGGCTCAGCCGCTCCTTCACCTCTTCCTTGAGCGAGGACTCCTGGGCCCACGCGGCCGGCGCGCAGCACAGCGCCACGGCCAGCGCCGCGAGGAGGGCCCGAGGGCCGGAGGAATGCGTCAGCGCGTGGCGGCTCACTTCACCAGCTCCTCGTAGTAGCGCTTCACCTGCTCCCGGTACTTCTCCGGAGCCCCCTGCTTCATCGCGTCCAGCAGGTCCTTGCGGAACTCCTTCGGCGCCTGGAAGGCGTCCTCGTCCGGCAGCTCCACCTTCTGCTTCGGGTCTCTCCCGTTGCCCTGCTGGCGGCGGCCCATGCCCATGGGCAGCGGGAGCCCGCCCTTGCCGCCGCGCTGGCCTTCCTGCATCTGCTGCTGGAACTGGCGCAGGCCCTCCAGCGCCGCCTGCTGCTCGCCGTAGCCGCGGCCCGGGTCCTTGCCCTGCATCCGCCGGGCGGCCTCACCCATGCGCTGGCCCGCGCCCTCCATCTGCTGCGTGGCCTCCTCGCCGAAGATGGGCGCCATCTGCTGCATCTCGTCCATCTGCTGGCGCAGGCCCTGCGCGCGCTCCTCCAACCGCGACTGCTGCTCGCTGAGCTGCTGGAGCTGCTGCTTCTCCTGCTGCGACAACTGCGAGCCCGGCGGCGGGAAGAGCGACTGGAGCTGCCGGTTGACCTCCGACACGTTGCGCGCGTCGCGGCCCAGGCGCTGCGCCAGCTCCGTGGACTGCTTCACCACCTCTTCCGGGTTGCCGAACATCTCGTCCAGGTGGCGCTGCTGCTCGCCCATCATCGCCAGTTGCCGGGCCGCGTCCTCCGCGCGCGCCGCCGCCTCCGCCGCCAGGTCGTAGTCATTCACCTTCAGCGCGCTCTCCACGTTCTCGAGCTCCGCCTGGGCCTCCTCCAGCGGACGCGCGGCGCGGCTGTTGAGCTGGCTGGGCTCCAGCGCCTTGTAGCTCTCCTGCGCCTGCTGCACCTTGCGCAGCAGGCTGTCCTTGATGGACTGGCCCTTCTCCGACAGCCGCTCGCGGTTCTGCGAGCGCGCCTGGTCGCGGAGCCGCCGCGTCTGGTCCGCGACGCGCTGCTGCTCCTGCACCGTGTCCTGGAGCTCCTCCATGAAGTCGCCGAACTTCTCCGCCAGCTCGGGGTACTGCTCGCCGCCGAACTCGTCGTTGGCCTGGTCCAGGTTCTCGAGCATCTCGTCCATCTGCATGCCCAGCTCCTGGAGCTTCGCCAGGGCCTCGTCCGCCTTGCCCTCGCGCATCAGCTTCTCCACGTCGTCGAGCGCGCCGCGCATGTCCTGGTCCTTCATCATCTCGGACAGGGCCTCGGCGTTGAGGTGCTCGTCGCGGATGCCCTTGCGCATCTCCGCCATGCGCTGCATCAGCTCCTGGATGCGGGACTTGAGCTGCTGAATCTGCTCCATCACCGCCTGGCGCGCCGCCTCGTCCGGGTTGGACTTGAACTGCTCGATGAGGTTCGCCAGCTCGCGCCGCTCGTTGGAGAGCTGCTTCGCCATCTCCTGGAGCGCCTCCAGCTTCTGCCTGTCGAGCAGCGACTCCAGGTAGAGGATGTCCTTCTCCAGCTCCGCGATCTCCTCCGTGACGACGGCGCTGAGCCGGTTGCCCGTGCCCCAGTCCTCGCCGCGGACGCGCTGGGTGCGCAGGTAGAGCCGGCGCAGCTCCGCGGTGCCGCGGATGTGGCTGCCCAGCGATTCGGAGATGTTGCTCAGCGCCGACACGAGCTCGGTGGGCACGTCGCGCTCGCGCGCCAGCTCCTGCGCCAGCGTCCGCATGTCCGCGACCAGGCTCTCACCGCTGGTGTCCACCGTGGCCCCGGCGGTGATGGCCTGTGGGTCCTTCTGCTTCGCGCGCTCGGGGCCCTCCAGCCGGTCCGCCAGGTGGTCCACCATGCGGCCCCAGAGCTGCTCCGCCTTCTCCAGCGCGGCGCGGCGGTGCTCGGCCGCGGAGTACACGCGCAGCACCTGCGTGCGGCTGACGCCCTTCTTGGGGCCCTCCACCGCGTCGTTGTCCCGCGCCTCCACGTAGTAGGTGATGCGGTCACCCGGGTCGAGCTTGATGCCGCCCAGGTTCCACCCGTACGTGCCGCGGTGGCGCCGGCCGTCCTCGCGCGGCAGCGGCACGCGCGTCTCCTGCTGGGCGCCGGGCGCGCGGAAGACGAGCGCCATGCCGGACAGCCCGTAGTCGTCCGACGCCTCGTACTTGAGCGTCACCTGGTCGCCCGGGTCCACCTCCAGCTCCACCGTGGGCGTCAGCAGTGAGACCTCGGGCGCCTTGTCCGCCTCCACCGTGAGGGCGATGTCCGGCCCCACCGCGAGCGCCTTGTCCCGCGCGCCGTAGAAGGCGAAGCGGTAGTGGCCGGACTGCTTCGCCACGAAGCTGCCCTCCAGCTCCCGGTTGCCCGTCACCTTCAGCGGCAGCGGCTGGCCGTTGACCACCACCTCCGCGCGCTCCACCGGGCGGTCCGAGCGCGTCTTCAGCAGGATCTCCGTCCCCGCCGGCGCGCTGATTTCGCCGTTCGTCCCGGGCACCGTGCGCGGCGCCAGCCCCGTGTACGCGGGGTAGCGGTACGTCAGCTCGATGTCGCCGGTGATGGGCTCCACCTGGGCCTGGGCCTTGGGGCTCGCCGCCACCTCGCGGATGCGCGCCAGGCCCGCCGACCAGCGGTCACCCAGCGCCACCATCAGCACCAGCAGGGCCAGCAGCGCGCCGCCCGCGCCCAGGGCTACGTGCCGCACCGGGCGGCTGTCCACCACCGTGCGCACGTCCACCGCGCGCGCCCGCGCGTCCATCTCCCGCAGGAAGGCGCTGGCGAGCGCGGGCGAGCCGTTGCCCGGCGCGTCCGGCTCGCCGCGCATCAGCTCCACCGCGGCGAGCACGTCCAGCGACAGCTCGGGGCGCTTCTCGCCCACCCGCCGCGCGGTGAGGACGTCGTCCCCCACGCGGCGCCGGACCAGCCACAGCCCGAACACGCACGCCACCGCCACGCCCACCGGCAGCGCCAGCCACAGCAGGCTCGAGCCCGCGCGCGGCGCCACCAGCGCGAGGAAGCCGCCGGCCACCAGCAGCAGCGCCACGGCGGCCACACCCAGCATGCCGCCCTGGAGCCACAGGTAGCGGCGCTGGCGGCCACGGACGGTGGCGAGCAGCGCCTCCACGCCGGGCGCGGCCAGCACGGGGCGGGCCTGTGAGGCGGGGGGAGGCGGAGGAGGGGGCGGGGGCGGGCGCTCGGGGCCTGGAGTCTGCGGGGTGTCGAGGTTCACGCTGTCCTGTCCGCTCAGTGGCGAGGCAACCCCCGGTGAGGCTGCCTATTTCCCGATTTTCTAGCAGCCGCCCGCTCCTGGCGAACCATAACGACCCGGAGGCCCCTTCGAGGGGCCTCAGGTGTCTGGCGCTGGAAGGAGCGCCAGGGCGAGGGTCTGGGAGGTAACGCGGTCCACCGCGGGCGGCTCGCCCACGGCGAGGGAGCGGGCGGGCCGCCGGCTCAGCGGACGGCGGGCTTGGGCGCGGTGGCCGCGTCGAAGTCGACCTCCGGCATGGGGACGCCGCCCAGCTCCTGGGCCAGCGCGGTGAGCACGTCCTGCGTCGCGAGGATGCGGGGCCGCGGCAGGCGCGACAGCACGCGCTGCACCGCGGACTCCACCGTGCCCTCGGCCGGGATGTCGAGCGCGCGCCCCTCGTCCGTCAGGGAGAACAGCGCCTTGCGCCCGTCGAGCGGGTCGGACTTGCGGTCCAGCAGCCCCCGCTTCTCCAGGCGCTTGAGGACGCCCGTCAGGGTGCTGGGATGGACGTGGAGAATCTGCGCGAGCATGCCCGCCGTGATGCCAGGGAAGCGTCCCACCAGGCGGATGACCAGGCGCTGCGGCCCCGTGAGTCCCAGCGTGGACTCCATGCGCTTCGAGGTGGATTGGAGCCCGTGGTCCACGGCCCAGAGCAGACGCATGAACTCGAGCACTTCGCCGAGGGGCGGCCCCTTGTAGGTCCGCTCACCTTCGTGGGCCTCCTGCGTCTGCTCCGCCGGGTCCTTCGGGGATTCTTCTGCCGTCACCTGCTGCCTCCGTGTCTCAAGCCAAAGGTTTGAGTCGCAGCAGGTCTACCGCGTCGCCGTCCGGGCTGCTGCTGAAAAACCATGGGCTGTTGACCGCTCGCGAACTGGACGGCAGGCCGGCTCCGACAGGCGCTACGGGGCCGCGGCCCGCCCGGCGTCGTGGGCCAGGGCCCGCCGCAGCTCCGCCAGGATCAGCGGCCAGCCCTGGGGTGAAGCCATCCCCTCCCGGAGCACCGGCCCCCCTTCAGGGCCATGACGCTGGAAGTCACGGTGCTGGACCTGGACGCGCGTCTGGTGGGTGCCCTCGGGCTGGAAGTGGAAGGTGACCTCGCTGGCCGCCTCGGGAGGCGCCGGCTGGCGATCATGGGTGATGGCGAAGGACAACACCAGGGCGCGGGGTGGGGCCCACTCGCGGACCTCGCCCCACGACGTCTCCTGGCCCTCCAGGGTGCGCTCGAACCAGCGGCCACCCGGGCGCGGCTCCACCTCCGCCGTCTGGAATTGCGTTCCCGCGAAGGTGTAGGCCAGGGGCCACCAGCGCCCGAGCGCGCCGGTGAAGAACTGGAACGCCTGGTCCACGGGGGCGTCCACGACGACCGAGTGCTGGATGGCATCCTGCTGTGTGGACAAGGCTCCTCCCTGCCTGTGGTGGCGCGCGTGTCCAGGAAGGTGGGGCGGCGGGGGCCTGCCCGCACCCGGAGCGCTGACGCCCGGGCGCAGGGCAAGCGGGCGCTCAAATCTCCTCGAGCGTGAGCCGGAGGGTGGTGCCCGTGTCGTCGCGGTCCAGGACCTTGAAGGTGGCGCCGGGCGGGATGAGCACCTCCTCCTCACCCGGCTTGAGCGAGGCGCCCTGGATGTCGCGGCCCGTCCGGGTCCGGATTTCGAGGATGGCGTCGCCCTCGAAGCTGGCGCCCGGGTTCTTCGCCGTGCTGGTGAAGGCGTCCCGGGTGATGATGGCGTCCTGGGTGTAGGCGTCGTAGTACTTCCTGCTGTCGCCCCGGTACACGGTGCCGGTGAACTTCGGCAGCTCGTTGAGGGCCGCGCGGGTGACGGCAATGCCATCCAGGTTGTTGCGCAGCGCCTGGGACGTGGGGCCGGCGCCATTCTTTGCCAGCGGGAAGAGGACCTGGCCGTTGTACGGCTTGAACTTCTCCTGCGTGTATTTGTAGAGGGACACCTTGCCCTCGTCGGAGAGCGTGTTGATGTCCGCCACGTTGGTGGCCGTCTTCGGGTAGTCCTTCTGGTTCTGCGTCAGGTGGGTGTTCGCCATCTCCACGTAGGGCTCGAACCTCCCCTCCGTGAGCACGCTCATCTGCTTGCGGTAGTTCTGCACCGTGGCGGTGTCCACGGTGAAGCCCTCGTTGAAGACGCTGGCCAGCTTCACGCGCTCCGCGTCACCCGGCTTCACGTGCGGGCCGCCCTGGGCGAACACCGCGCGGATGAGGTCCGCCTTGGGGCCGACCTCTGACTTGAGGGTGGCGAAGTCGGTGGAGCCGGCGTCGCCCTGGCTGCGCTGCAGGCCCTGGAGCGCGGCGAAGCCTTCATCGCTGATGTTCTTGATGGCGCCCCGGGGCACGCCCTGGGCCACGAAGGGCGCGATGACGGAGTCATCCCGGAGGACGGCGGGGCCGACGGGGACGGGCGTCACCGCCGGCGTCACGGTGGCGGGCGCCTTCGCGCCACCTGGCGCCGTCGGCCTGGGGCCGCCCAGCGAGGGCGGCGGAGGCGGCGTGAAGCCGCCCAGCGAGGGCGGCGGAGGCGGCGTGAGGCTGGGCGGGCGGAGCGTGTTGGTGCGGGTGCCGCTCACGAAGGCATCCGGCGGCTTCGGGATGCCCGTGGACGGCGCCGAGGACGAGGGCGGCGGCGGCCCGCCGGTGGTCCGCGGCGGCGGCGGCGGGGTGGTGGTCGTCTTCGTCGTGCTGTTCGTGATGCGGCCCATGACTCTGTTCCCCCTCACCCCGGTAGGTGCCGGGATGTTGATGTGCGCTTGTTTCCCATTCTCGGTGCCTATGTGGCCGAGTTGTGCGCAGAGGGGGGGGGAACAGGAATCATCAGCCCGATGACGGATGCCGGGGGCTGAGGCGCACGGGGCGCGTTGCCGGGCCGTGGCGCGGAGCGGGGGAGGGCTCCCCGCTCCGGGGCGAGACGGCTACGGCGCGGGGGCCACGGTGGGCTTGGGCGCGGGCTTCTGCGCGGGCGCGGCGGGCGCCGGGGCGGCGGCGGGCTTCGCGGGCATCTGCAACACCTTGCCGTTCTCCTGCACGATGCGCCGGTACCAGGCGTCCGGGTACTTGGGGTGGTTCACCTTGCCCTGCTCGTCGCGCACGTTGCCGTCGATGTACTTCACGAGCAGCGTCTCACCGAGCTTGCGCCAGCGGGTGTGGACCTTCTCGCCCTGCTGGAGCGAGTAGTCGGTGAGGTACTGCCGCGCCTCCTCGGGGCTGCGCTTGAACTGCTCCTGGGCGCGCTTCTCGATGTCGGCCTGGTCCGCGAGGAACTGGCCCTCCAGGGCGCCCTGCTCGCGCTGCACGTCCACCACCATGTCGCTCCAGCGCGCGTAGGCCTGGTTCGACACCCAGTTGAACACCCAGAAGGACGAGTCCCAGGAGAACTCACCGCGGCTGGCCACGCCCTGCGCGAAGTTGCGCGGCACCTGCCGGATGCCGGCGTACATGGGCGTGTAGACGGTGGTGAAGGTGTCATCCACGCCGAACCAGAGCACGCCGCCAATGGGCGCCGGCAGCCAGTCCCGCATCTGCGCGACGAAGGAGAAGCCCGTCTGCTGCGTGGAGATGGCGCGCTCGTGGACGTACTGCTTGCCGTCCACCTCCCACGTCATGGGCCGCCAGCGGTACGGCACCGCGTAGGGCCCCGCGCCCACGTCCTTGGTCATGTCCAGCGGGGTGCCCCCGAAGTGGTCCCGCATCAGCGCCATGGTGTCCTGCACGGACAGCTTCTTGTCCGGCTTCACCCACAGCGGCAGCCGCTTCTTCGGCGTGGAGCCATCCGCGTACTCCGCGCCCAGCTTCAGCGACGGGGCCGCGCGGCGGAAGATGCTCCACACGCGCGCCTCGGAGAAGCGCTGCCCGCCGAAGTCGATGGGGTTGTACGTCTCCGCGAAGTTGAAGTCCTTGTCCGCGCCCTTGAACCAGCCCTTCGCCCGGGCAAAGGAGATGACGTCCGGGGAGTAGAGCGTCGTCTGCTTGTCGTTGAGCGGGAAGGTGCCGATGCGCGCCTGGTTGGCGTGCGCGGAGAGGTAGCCGTCGGGCAGCTTGCGGGCCACCCACACCGCGCCCTTCTCGCCCTTGCCCTTGCCAATCATCTCCAGCAGCCAGGCCTCCTTCGGGTCGGCGATGGAGAACGACTCGCCGCTGGACGCATAGCCGTGCACGCCGACCAGGGTCGTCATGACCTGGATGGCCTCGCGCGCCGTCTTCGCGCGCTCCAGCGCGATGTAGATGAGCGAGCCGTAGTCGATGATGCCCGCGGGGCCCGCCAGCTCCTCGCGGCCGCCGAACGTGGACTCACCGATGGAGAGCTGGTGCTCGTTCATGTTGCCCACCACCGAATATGTCGCGGCGGGCTGGGGGATGCGGCCCAGGAACTTGCCGGTGTCCCACTCGAAGATGTCGCGCATGGCGCCGGGCGCGTGGCGGCGCGCGGGCGTGTAGTACAGCTCGCCGTACAGCTCGTGCGCGTCCGCGGCGTAGGTGACGAAGGTGGCGCCATCCGCCGTGGCGCCCTTGGAGACCAGCATGCTGGTGCAGGCGAGCACGGGCGGAGCAACCAGCGCGGCCGTGACGGGCACCGCGGTCAGCAGGTTCATGAGGCGTCGGTTCATGGCGGCGGATGGTACCAATCCACCCCTGGATGGCTACCGCTCCCACGGGGCGCTTCCCTGTTTGCCCCTCATGGGCCCGTCCAGGGCCGGGCCGCCGCCGTGGGCCACGAGAGAAATCCCGGGCGGCGGCCCCCCTTCACCGGAGCTTCAGGCTCAGTCGTTCGTCGCGCTCACCTCCTTTCTCTCAGGAGGGGCGGCCACCGTTTCGACTCGCAGCGTCGTGGGCCCGCTCAGCGCCAGATGCGCCTTGAGCTTGAGGAACTTCTTCTTGCCGAAGCCCTTCACGCGCACCAGCTCCTCCACGCGCTTGAAGGGCCGCTTCTGGCGGTGCGCGATGATGCGCTGCGCCGCCTTCTCACCGACGCCCGGCAGCAAGTCCAGCTCCGCCGCGGTGGCCTCGTTGAGGTTGACCGTCCCCGTGTGCTGCGTGCGCGTCTTCGCCGCCACCGCCACCCCGGGCCCGCACAAGAGCAGGCCCACCACCACCGCGCACAGCGCCCTCACGAGTGGCCCCCCACCGGCGCCGCGTCCAGCCCCAGCTCGCCCGCGTAGCGGCCCCCGCTCATCCCCGCCGTGTCGCGCTTCTCCGCCGCCTCGCGCACGTGCAGCTTCCCGTCCAGCGGCAGCACGTCCAGCAACACGTTGAGCGAGCCATCCTTGTTCACGAACGCGCTCCCCGCCCGCACCCAGATGCTCCCGCCCTTGCCCTCGCGAATGGAGAAGACCGCCAGTCGCTTACCCGCCGTCAGCATCATCCACCTCCACACTCCGCATCGCGCCACCACGGCGCGGCTGCCTCGTCGGCTTGACCGCCTGAGGTCGGCGAGGGCTTGAGCAGCCGGCGTGCCAGCGGTGGTCTCCTCGGAGTCAGCTCCGCACACCGTGCGCGGATGTGAGAACCGTCCCGCCGCGAGGACGGACAGCCGGACTCCAGCGCCTTCTCAGGGGCCGAGAGCGCGGCGCCGCGCTCATGCGGGCTCCGCGTCCAGGGGCAGGTCCGCTGGAGCGGGCCGCGGCGCGGCGGGGCCGCCGCGTGGGAGCGCGACCGTGAAGGTGGCGCCGCGCCCCGCCTCGCTCTGGACCCGGACCACGCCTCCCAGCCGTTCAACGAGCTGGCTGACGATATGGAGGCCCAGGCCCAGCCCTCCGTAGTGGCGCGACGACACCGCGCGCTCGAAGGCCCGGAATATCAGCGCCTGTCGTTCCCCCGGGATGCCGATTCCCTGGTCCCTCACTTCCAGGAGGGCGGTCCTGGCGTCCCCGCCGACCTGCATTTCAATGGGCTTGCCCTCGCCGTACTTGATGGCGTTCGAGAGCAGGTTGGTGACAATCTGGTCGAGCCGAGAGCGGTCCCAGAGTCCTGGCATGGGTGTGTCGGCGTGAACCTGGAGCGCGGCGCCGGAGAGGGCCAGCTCGGGGGCGAAGCGCGCCGCGATGTCCCGGACCAGCGCGGCGAGGTCCACCTCCTCCAGCTCCAGTTCGAGCCGCCCGGCATGGATGCGCGAGACATCGAGCAGCGTGTTGACGAGCTTCGCCATGCGCATCGCCTGGCGCTCGATGCCTTCAACGGAGCGGGCCACGGTCTCCGCCGAGCTGGTGCGGAGCGCTCCCGACCGGGCGCGGCGCAGCAGGCCCTGGATGGAGAGCTGGAGCGAGGTGACCGGGGTCTTCAGCTCGTGGGAGGCGACGGAGAGGAACTCATCGCGAAGGCCGATGGCCTGCTGGGCCTCCTGATAGAGCCGGGCGTTGTCCACGGCCATGGCCGCGCGGCGCGCCAGCTCCTGCGCGAGGATGCGCTCGGCCAGGCCATAGCGGTTCCCGCCGTCCAGCCGGGCGAGGGTGAGCGCGCCGAGCGTCCGGCCGCGCGCGAGGAGCGGCACCGACAGCCAGGACGGGAACTCGAGGACTCCGCACCCGGGCGCCGCGGCGTCGCAGCCCTCGAGGAAGAACTCCGGCTCACCGCGGCGGAGCACCCGCCCCGGGCCGTGCGTGGCATTGAGGTCCGGCGGCGCGGCGTCGTCCCTCTCGGGCCACCTGGCCCGCAGGGCCTGGGAGCGGGCCACCGCGACTCGCTGAGGGGAATGGTCGCCGACCAGCAGGTCCACCGCGCACCAGTCCGCGAATTGTTGGACGGTCAGCGCCGCCACGTCCCGGAGCGCGTCCTCGGGGACGAGCGAGCCGGCGAGCAGGCCGGAGGCTTCTGACAGGAACGCGGACCTCCCCTCCTGCGCCTCGGCCCGGGCCCGCGCCTGCTGCTCGCGCAGGAAGGTCTGGTCGCGCTCCTGCTCGGCCCGGCGTTGCTCGGTGATGTCGATGCCGGTGCCGATGATGAATTCGACCGCCCCCGTCTGGCCGCGGAGGACGTTGCTGGACCAGGAGATGAGGCGGCGCTCCCCCGCGCGCGTGAGCCAGCAACCCTCGTACTGTGTCCGCCCCTGGCCCGCGGCGAGCTGGGCGAAGTCCCGCTCGACACGCGCCGCTTCTTCCGGAGCCTGGAGCTGCTGCCAGAACCGCGCGCCGCGCAGCTCCTCGAAGGAGTAGCCGGTCACCTCCTGGCAGGCGCGGTTGAAGCGGACGATCCGGCCCTCCGCGTCCAGGACGATGACGAGCGCGCGGGCCGTGTCCAGCACCGCCGCGCTGAAGTCTCGCTCGTGCTGGAGGGCGCGCTCGCTGTCCAGCGTCCGCGTGAAGAGCCGCCGGTGCATGAGCACGGTCCGGAGCACGCCGCCGAGGCGCTCCACCATGCCTCGGTACTGTCGTGGCAGGCGCGGCTCCCGGTCGAAGTACAGCAGCAGCGCGCTGGCGCTGGGCTCCGCGCCCGTGGCCATGATGGGCAAGGACCAGCGCACGAGCCCCGGCGTCTCCAGCTCCGGGAAGGGCAGCCCCAGCGCGGCGGGCCCCTGCTTCCCGGCGGGCTCGGAAGGGGTGGGGATGGGGAGCCGGCGGGACGCGGCGGAGAGCCCGCTCGCGCCCTGGAGGCCGACCTGCCCCCGCGCATCCACCTGGACCCAGAGGGCCACCGTGCAGCCCAGCCGCTCCGCGATGCGGTCCATGAACGCGTCCGCGGATTTGTTCGGGTGGAAGAGGTCGAGCGCCGCGACGGTGAGCTCCTGGAGCACGCTCAGCAGCGCGAGTCGCTCCTCGGTGAGCTTCCGGTCCGCGTCCACGCAAGGGTCCGCCATGTCCGACCTCGTCCCATCACCCCGGAAGGGCGAGCACCACCACCGTCTTGTTGTGGAACTGCGGAACGCCCCCCCCCATGGCCCCCACCTCGCCCAGGGTCAGACAGCCCACGAGCGGAGTGGTCTCCCCGAGCGCCCCCTGGATGCGTGAAAGCTCGTCCCGGATCTCCTCGCCCAGGATGGGGTAGCGCGAGAAACAATCGAACACGACCGCGCCGCCTGGCGCGCCAGCGGTCCCCTTCCGAGCCAGGGTGGCGGCGCTCGCTGCCGCGTTCATCAGGTCCACGCGCGCGCCCTCCATCACCCGGACCAGTGAGCCATCGGGAATCTCCGCGACGCAGCGGACCGAGCCGTCGGGGCCGATGGAGATGGGGTCGCGAATCACGAACTCTCCGTTGGCCTGGGGAATCCCCAGCGGGTGGGTCATCGCGAAGCGGGCGAAGCCCTGTTCGTCCAGCGCGTCGCCGCGGCTCGCGGCCGTGCGCCGGTAGACCTCGAACGCGCGCTCGTAGTCGAGCTCGATGGCGGTCGAGTCGCGGGCCTTCGTGACCTGGGTCGGTGGACCGTAGGGATACCAGCCGTGCTGAATCCCGACGCCCATCGGCTCCTGGGTATCAATGGCAATCACCACCGCCTGGTCCCGGTACGCCTGCCCCTCCACGAACTCCGCCGTCGTGGGGTGCCGGAGGTCGCCTCCCGCTCCGCCGCCCGCCCAGACGACGCTCGACCCCGCCTCCTGCTGCGCCCCGCGCACGACCTCCGTTGGGTTCCCGCTCAGCGCGTCCGGGAAGAGGAGGAGCGCCCGGCGACGCCCGGGCGGCTTGGGTGGCAGCTTCCCGACGGCGCGTGCCACCGCGTCGCGCCCGGCCGCTCTGGGGTCCTGGCTGACGGGCCCACCGATTCCTGTCCCCACCCGCACGTCCAGGCCCTGGAAGAGCGCGACCACCATTCCCTGGAGCAGCAGCTCGGTGCCCGCGAAGACCCCCGCCGCGCAGCAGCCAGCCCAGGGGAGGTCCCCGATTTCCCGCCGGAGCGCCGACGCCAGGCCCCTCGCGTCATACTGGTCCGTGCAGAGGACCAGGGCGAAGGTGGGCGCGTCTGCTCCTCGCAGGGCGTCCGTGACTGCCTCCCGGGCGGCAGCCTCACAATCGGGTGAGCTGCTCTTTCCAATCTGGATCCGCATCCCTCTGGAATCGATAGTCACGCGCGCACAGGCGCGCAGGTGGAGGCGGCTTCGTTCGTTCCTGGTCGCAACGACCTGTTGAGCGGCCGGGCGAGGGGCTTCCTCCCTCCAGGCCAGGGCGGTAGCGTTGCCCGCATGGCATCGGGCACCGTGCGGCTGCGACTCGGCGTGTTGGGAGGGCTCCTCGCGGGGTCCACCTCGCTTGCGGCGAAGGTGGCGGATGCACCCGTGGCGGAGCTCGCTCCACCGGCCCAGGCATCGCCGTCCGTGCAGTGGCAGTTGCTGGCCGGGGCCCTGACCTCGCTCGACGGGTATGGCTCCCTGGGCTACCAGGGGGGGGTGATTGGCTCCGGCTGGGAGCTGCCCCGGCTGCGCTTCCGCTTCCAGTTCATGGTGGGGCTCCCGGTGCGCCTGGAGGAAGCCCGCACGGAAGTGAAGCTGGAGCAGTTTGCCTTGGGCCTCTGGTTGGACACGCCCGTGCTGCGCTCCGGTGAATGGCGGTGGGCCGTCGGCGCGGGGGCGGGGCTCCTCGTCTTCGGCCGGACGGCGGTGCCCCTGGTGAGCGGCGTGGACGTCGCGGGCCCTCGCTACATTCCTTCCTTCATGACCGGGCCGGATACCTCCCTGCGCTGGCGCTTCTCGCGGTACTTCGGCGTGGAGGGCTCGTTGGCCATGGACGTCGTCTTCGGCCGCCCCATCCTGGGCTTCGTGGACGCGCAGGGATTCCAGCCGTTCCGTGAGGGCTGGGCCGTCCGTCCCCGGCTGAACGTCACGATGATGCTCTTCCCATGAGGGGTGAACGCCGATGAAGCCGCTGCACACGAGGCACCTGTTCGTGCTGGCGCTGCTCGCCTGGGGTGGGGGCTGCGCGGTGGAGGACCCAGTCGCGAGGCTGCGGATTTCGGACAGCGGGACGGGCTCCTTCTCCACCGATGACGCGATGGCGCTGGAGGCCTACGAGGCGTTCCTGGACTGTGAGCGGGCCGCCCAGGACGCGGATTCGGGCGTGGGCTGCGAGGACGCGGGCACGCCGGACGTGTGGTAGTCGAAAGGCGCGTCGCCCGAGCGACTCCGCCCGCGGAATCCGACAGCTCCGGGTGGGAAAGAACTGGCGCGGTGACAACCGCGTGTCCATGTTGCGCGCGTCCATTCCCATCCGGTGAGGACCAGGAGGGTGCGCGTGTTCCAGCCAACCCCCCGCGACGCGCGGGCCCATGACGGAAGCTGGCCCGTGCTGCTGTGGGAGCCCACGTCCCCGCGGACGCGGGTTGGCGCGGCGCGTCCACCTCTTGGGAGCACGGAGTCGCGGACCGTGGTGCTGGAGCTGCGCCCGCGGCTTCGTCCGGCGGACGCCGAGGTGACGGTGGGAAGTGGTGCCGAGTGCGACATCGTCCTGGCCGAGTCCACGGTGTCCCGCCTGCACGCACGCTTCCGTCGGGAGCCGCACACCGGGCTGTGGAGCGTGACGGACCTGGAGAGCGAGCGAGGGACGTACCAGGACGGCGTGCTGATACTCCCGGGCCGGCCCGCGCCGCTGCTGTGCCGCTCCCGGCTCACGCTGGGGAACGTGGCGCTGGTGTTCCTCCAGAAGTACGCCTTCGAGCAGGCCTTGAGCGCGTCCTCGCGGGCGTCCCCGGTGAGCTTGACCCGCCGGAGGTGACCTCCTACAAAGGGCGCGCCCTTGGGTGCCCATGTCGGGCTTTCAAGAGGGAAGCCGGTGAGAGTCCGGCGCGGTCCCGCCACTGTGAACGGGCAGCCCTGAGGTCAGGGCCGGGGGCTTCGGCTTGTCGCCACTCCATCCGCGGCCGCGCGCCGCGCCGGGGGAAGGCGGAAGTCCCCTTCTGGCATGACGCAGCGTGCGCCAGCCGCCAGAGTCCGTGAGCCAGGAGACCTGCCCAGGGGTGCGGCCGAGCCTTTCACGGGCCCGGGCGGTTGGCCTTCTCTCTTCGACGGAGGGAGCGGAAGGCGGAGCATGCGGTGGACCTTCCTCGCCGGGCCTGTGGTGTGCCTGGCGCTCAGCCTCCCACGTCCCGTCTGGGCGCGACCTTCCGAGGCGGCGGCTCCGAGCGGGGCCGTGAGGGACGTGTCCGCTGCTTCGACGGCCGAGGACGCTCGCTCGCGGGATGGGGATGCCGCTGCGCTTGAGGCCGCGTCTCCGCGCGGTGACGGCATCGCAGCCGAGCCCGGCGCCACGCGCACCACCGAAGCCGCGCCTCCGCCCGACGCTGACTCTGCACCCGGGCCAGGTGCCACGCGCACCACCGAAGCCGCGCCTCCGCCCGACGCTGAAGCGGCTTCTTCCCCCGCGCGCACCACGGTGGTTCGCGGCAGGACGCCGCCTCCGCCCGAATCCCCGGAGCGGAGGGACCCGACAGGCGCCATCACCGTCATCAATGCGCGGGAGCGGGCGGGCGAGGCGCGCGACACCGCGGAGCTGCTCGTGGGCTCGGTGGGGCTCGCGGTGCAGGACTCCGGAGGCTACGGCCAGAGCAAGAGCCTGGTGGTGCGCGGCGCGTCGTCCAACGGCGTGCTCGTGTTCCTGGATGGCATCCCGCTCAACGGCGCGGGCGGCCTGTCGGACCTGTCGCTCATCCCCTCCGCGCTGGTGGAGCGCTTCGAGGTGCTGCGAGGCGGCGCGGGCGCGCGCTATGGCTCGGGCGGGCTGGGCGGCGCCATCAACATCATCACCCGCGCGCCGGGGCCGGACTTCCGCACCAGCGGCGAGGTGACCTACGGGAGCTGGAACACGGCCTTGGGCCACGTGGCCGCCACGGGCCCGCTGCTGGGCGGACAGGCGCTGCTGCTCGTGCACGCGGGCCGTTCGGACGGCGACTTCGCCTACGACGTGGACGACCTCCCCGCCGTGGACGGCAATCCCCAGGTCTCCGAGCGGCGTGCGCGCAACGACGCGCGGGGCGGCGGCGCGCTCTTGCGCTACCGGACCCGGCTGGATGGCGGCTCGCGGCTGGATGCGCTCGCGGAGCTCTCCTTGGAGGACCGCGCGATTCCCGGCACCGTGCAGAACCCCCAGTCTACCGGAGACCAGGCGCTGGGGCGGCTGGCACTGGGCCTGCGCTGGTCGGGCATGCTCGACGGGCTGGGGCAGGGCAGCGCGCGAGGCTTCTTCCGGCGTGACGGGCTGGAGGTGACGGGCCTCATTCCGGGCGCGGGCGGCGCGCAGCGGCACTCAGTGGGCGGCGTGGAGCTGGAGGGCCGAGGGCCGCTGGGCGAGCACCAGTCGCTCACCGTCACCGTGGCGACGTCCGGGGAGCGCGTCACGCAGGCGCGGGACGCGCAGTCCGCCGCGTGGTGGCGCGCCAGCGTCATGGCCATGGACGAGGTGCGGCTCTTCGACGGCCGGCTGGACGTGGTGCCTTCGATGCGGCTGGAGCGGGTGGGGCCGTACTGGTTGCTGTCGCCGAAGCTGGGGGCCTCCGTCGAGCTGGGACGCGGCTTCGGGCTGCGCGCCAACGCCGGGCAGTCCCACCGCGCGCCGTCCTTCCTGGAGCTGTACATCCGCCAGGGCACGCTGCTGCCCAACCCGGGGCTGAAGCCCGAGCGCGCCCTGTACGCGGACGCGGCGGTGATGTGGCGCTCCGACACGGAAGACAGCGAGGCCGCCGCGCCGCGCTGGGCCTTCACGCTGGGCGGCTTCGCGGCGCTGTACGAAAACCTCATCGCCTATGAGCTGTACCCGCCGCTGATGGCGCGCCCGTACAACTTCGACACCGCGCGTGTGTGGGGTGTGGAGCTGGAGGGCGAGGCGCGGCCCTTCTCCTGGCTGCTGGCCAGCACCGGCTACACGTACCTGCGCACGGAGAACCGGTACGGCGACCCGCGCTTCTTCGGCGAGGACCTGCCGTACCGGCCCAGGCACAAGTGGGTGGGGCGGGTGCGCGCGGGGCCGGACTGGCTCAACGCGCGCGCCGAGGTGCTCTACCAGTCCGCGCAGCGCATCAACCGCACCGGCTCGCTGGACCTGCCGTCGCGCACGCTGGTGAGCGCGGGCGCGTCCAGCACCGTGCTGCGCGGTCCGGACGTCACGCTGTCCGTCGAGCTGAAGAACCTCCTCGACGTCCGGACCTTCGACTTCACGGGCTTCCCGCTGCCGGGGCGCGCCGTCTACGTGACGCTCGCGGTGGCGCTCGAGCCTGGCGCGTCACCGTCTTCTTCCACTCGGGAGCCCCATGACTCGCCCGCGTCCCCTGTCCCCTGAGCCCTTCCTTCCGCCCCTGCTGCTGGCGGCCGTGGCGGCGCTGCTGCTCACCGGGTGCCCGGAGGAGGGCGCGGTGTGCACCCCCGGCCTGGCCGTCTGCGGCGAGGCGTGTGTGGACCTGCGTGGGGACGCCGCGAACTGCGGCGCCTGTGGCAACGCCTGCGGTGACGGGCAGACCTGTCAGGACGGCGCTTGTGGATGCCGCCCGGGGACGGAGTCCTGCGGCGGCGCGTGTGTGGCCACGGCGAGTGACGCGGCCCACTGCGGCGCCTGTGGAAACGCGTGCGCCGCCGGGCTCGTGTGTGAGACCGGCGTCTGCCGCGAGGCGTGCTCGGAGGGGCGCCAGCGGTGCGGGGACTCGTGCGTGGACGTGCTCGTGGACGAGGGCAACTGCGGCGCCTGCGGGAACCTCTGCCCGGACGTGCAGGAGTGCCACCAGGGCCGGTGTGGCTACGACCTGGTCGCGGCCTGCTACACCAACGGGCAGCTCGTGGGCATCCAGGCGGAGACGAACCTGCTGGGGCCCCGGCGTCAGTTCGGCTCGGGCGTGCAGGCGCTCGCGTCCTGGGACGGCTTCGTGCTCGCCGCGGACGCCACGTCCTCCAAGCTGCTCCAGGCGGCCGGTGGCGCGCTGGGGACGGTGGTGGAGGAGGACTCGCTGGGCGGGGTGGCGGGCTCACCCAACGACATCCTGGTGGACCCGCCTTATGTCTACGTCGTGGACTCGGTGAACAACACCCTGCAGGTGCTCAAGCGGGAGGGGCCCGCCCATGGCGGAGGGCTGGGCCTGCGCTCCGTGACGCAGGTGAACCTGGGGGCCAACACCAGCCCGCAGGCAATCGCGAAGTGGGGCACCACGCTGTACGTCCCCTTGTTCGGCACGGGCGGCTCCATGTTCCAGTTCGGCAATGCCGTCGCCCGCGTGGACATCTCCAACCCCGAGCAGCCGCGCAAGGTGGACACGATTTCGCTCACCGGGCTGGACTTGAAGCCCTTCGACGGCGGCACGGTGCTGCCGCTGCCGTACTCCGCCGTGGCGAGCGCGTCAGGCGTGTACGTGGCCCTCACCAACCTGAACCCGTACGACGGCTACAAGCCGAACGGCCCGGGCATGCTCGCGAAAATCGACCCGGTGAGCGGCGCCGTGAGCGCCATCGACCTGGGCGCCGCGGACTGCCTCAACGCGGGGTACGTGGAGGCCGTGGGGAACCAGCTCGTGGTGGCCTGCCTGGGCGAGGCCGAGTACGACGAAGCCAACGGACACAGCGCCAGCGCGGTGCGCGGCTCCGGGCTGGTGCTGGTGAAGGACGACGCGCCCGTGGCGGCCTACGTGCTCTCGGCGGGCTGTGAGCCGGGCGCGCCGGGGTGCCGCCTCTCCGTGGCCAGCCGCTTCGCGGTGGCGGAGGGCGCGGTGTACCTGGCGGACACGAACGCGGGCCGGGTGTTCGTGGTGGCGGTGGAGGACGGGCGGCTGGTGGAGCGCCGCGGCTCCTCGTCACCAGAGGCGCAGGGCCCCGCGCTGGAGGCGTGCCCCGTGGATTCGCGCCGGCCCGTGTCCAATGCCATTGACGTCACCGCGCTGCACTGAGGACGCGCACGCCATGCCGATGAACATGATTCACACCTCGCGTCCTCGCTCCGGCGGGGCCGTCCTGCTCGCCACGGTGCTGTGCCTGCTGTCCGTCACGGCGGGCGCGGCGGAGAAGGCGGCGGGGCCTCGGACGCTGGGGCCGCCCGTGCCTTCCAAGGTGCGGCGCGTGGTGACGCTGGCGCCCTCGCTGTCGGAGATGGTGCTGTCCCTGGGCGCGGGGAGCACGCTGGTGGGGGTGTCCCGCTTCGACGAGGCGAAGGCGGTGGCGAAGCTGCCGCGCGTGGGCGGCTTCACGGACCCCTCCGTCGAGGCGGTGATCGCGCTCAAGCCGGACCTGGTCCTGGTGCAGCCCGGGCCGGGCAACCAGCGGCCCGTGGAGAAGATGGCGGAGCTGGGCGTGCCCGTGCTGCTCCTGCCGCTGCACTCCGTGCCGGACGTGCTCGCCGCCATGCGCGCGGTGGGGAAGGCGCTGGGGCGGGACAAGGAGGCGGAGGCGGTGGTGGCCGGCATCGAGGCCACACGCGCGCGCATCCGGGAGGCGGCGAGGACGCTGCCCGCGCCGCGCGTGCTGTTCGTCTACGGCTTCGAGCCGCTCGTGGTGGCGGGGCCCGGCTCCTTCGCGGACGAGCTGGTCCGCGACGCGGGCGGCCTCAACGTGGCGGCGGACGCGGGCTCCGCGTACCCGGTGTACTCGGTGGAGCGCGCGGTGCGGGCCCGGGCCACCGTGGTGGTGGACGCCGCGGACGTGGACGTGGGCAAGGACAAGCTGCGCGCGCTGCCCGGCCTGTCCGGCGCGCGCTGGGTGGACGTGCCGTCCCTGGCGCTGCTCCAGCCGGGCCCCTCGCTGGGGCGGGGCCTGGAGGAGCTCTTCCGTTTGCTGCATCCGGAAGGAACGGGTAAGGGCGCGCCGTGAGCGAGCCCGCGACATCCCTGCGTGCACCTGGTGGAGCGGGAGGTTTCCGGACCTCGCGCGCGGTGAAGTGGTTCGGGGGCTTCCTCGTGCTGGCGGCGGCCAGCCTGGCCGTGGCCGTGCGCTTCGGTGAGCAGTCCATCTCCCTCACCGCCGCGCTGACGGACCCGGCCTCCACCGACGCCGTCATCTTCTGGTCGCTGCGCCTGCCGCGCGCGCTGCTGGGCGGCATCGTGGGGGCGGGGCTGGCGGCCTCGGGCGCCACGCTCCAGGGGCTGTTGCGCAACCCGCTGGCCGACCCGTTCGTGCTCGGGGTGTCCGGAGGCGCCGCGCTGGGGGCGACGCTGGCGCTCGCCGTGGGGCTGGCCACCGTGGCGGATGTGGCGCCGGGGATGGGCAGCGCCCTGGCGCGCCTGTCCGCGCCCGCGCTCTTCTCCTTCCTGGGCGCGGGGGCCGCCATCCTCTTCGTCCTCTCCGCCAGCCGGGGAGCCGCGTCGCGCGCCCCGTACGCGGCCCTGCTCACGGGCGTGGTGTTCAACGCCTTCGCCTCCGCGGCCATCACCCTGGTGAAGACGCTGTCCGAGCCCGACCGGCTGGGGGAAATCCTCTACTGGCTCGCGGGCGCGCTGGGCTACGAGCGCGGCGCCACGCTGGCGCTCTCCGCGCTCCTCCAGGCCGGCGCCATTGGCGTCATGTGGGTGCTCTCCGCGCGGTTGAACCTCTTGTCGCTGGGCGACGATGACGCGGCGTCGCTGGGCGTGCCGGTGGCGTCCACGCGCCGTTGGTTGCTGCTGGCCTCCAGCGCGAGCGTCGCGGGCGCGGTGGCGCTCACGGGGCTGATTGGCTTCGTGGGGCTCATCGTGCCGCACCTGCTGCGGCTGGCCATCGGCCCGGACCAACGGCTGCTGGTGCCGCTGTCGGCGCTGGGCGGCGCGGCCTTCCTCGTGTTGTCGGACCTGCTGGCGCGGCTGGCCTTCCCGCTCTTCGGCGCCGAGCCCCCCGTGGGCGTCGTCACCGCGCTGCTGGGCGGTCCGCTGTTCCTCGCGCTGCTGCGCCGGCGGGTGCGGCTGGGCGCCAGTCATTGACAATGGCCTGCACCCGCCATATCCCCGCCGGCGTCCTCGGTGTCCCCGTGCAGCCACGGTGACTCAAGGGAACCCGGTGTGAATCCGGGACTGCCCCGCAGCGGTGAGCAGGAACGAACGCCGTCACGAGAAGCACTGGCCCGCAGCGGGCTGGGAAGCGACGGCAAGTAGGTGGGTGCCTCCGGGCATCCGCGCCTGCGAGTCCGAAAACCTGCCGAAGACCCGTGCCCCTGGCACGGACATCACCGAGGCTTCCGAGGGGAGGCGGCGGGGGCGGGTGCTGTCCGGCGCGAGCGGTCCGCCGGGGCTCTGCCTTCGGCCGTGTCCTCCTGGAAGCCCATTCGCCCGTGGGGGCGGAAGAGGGAGTGAGGACACCGATGAAGCACGCCGATGTGAAGCGCGTAGGAGCCCGCACGAAGTCCCTGATGTTCGCCACGGCCAGCCTGGTGCTGGCGGTTGCCACGACGGGCTGCGGCTCTGAATGCGTGGACGCCTTCGACTGCCGCAACGACAACGGCCCGGCTCCCGCGGGCCAGCAGTGGACGTGCGCCGAGGAGACGTGTGAGACGCGGCCCATCCAGCAGCTCCCCGAGGAGGACGCGGGCACCGAGCCCGACGCGGGGACGGAGCCGGATGCGGGGACCGAGCCGGACGCGGGCACGGAGCCGGACGCCGGCACCGACCCGGACGCCGGCACGGGGCACCCGTGTGAGTCGGCGGCGCACGACCCGGTGCTCGGCACGCTCCAGCTCGAGGCGGGCTTCGAGACGGCGGGCTCCGCGCCCATGCCGGACGACGTGCTGGCGGTGGCCGTCACGCCGGGCCCCACGCACACCGTCTACGCCGTGCGCGGGTTCATGCACGCGGAAATCCACTCGCTGGGCATCTGGCCGGACCTGACGCCTTCCTCCGAGTCGTTGTTCGACGTCCTGGCCCCCGAGGACCGTGGGGCGACGTCAGGCATCTACCCGAATGGCTTCCTCGTGTATGACGCCGAGCGCTTGCTCGCCGGCTACACGAAGGCGGGCGCGGTGGGCACGGTCTCGCTCTTCGACATCGCCACCCCTGGCAACTCGAGCTACGTCAACTCGCCGGGCAACATGTCCGCCGTCGCGTTCACGGCCGACGCGACGTCCGCGTTCCTCATCAACAGCATGGGGCTGTCCGACGTGGACGGCTTCGGAATCTACGCGCTGGTGACCTCCGCGGACCCCGTTGCCTCCGAGCAGGTGGCCAGCTTCCCGGAGACCGCGGGTGGCAATGGCTTCAGCGCCGTGGCGAACAACGGTATCTCGGTGTTCGGCTTCGCCGCTGCGCCGGATTACACCAACGTGGCCTACGCGGTGGCGCCCTCCGTCGTGAGCGCGGCGCTCTCTTCCGGCACGCCGTTCGCCCTGGACGCGCAGCACCCGCTCGAAGTTGGCAGCAACTTCAACGCGGCCGCCACCTTCGGTGATGGCGTCGTCGTCAAGCGCGGCGCCTACAACGCGACCTATGAATTCGTCACCACGGATGTGTCCCGCTACGCCCTCTCCGAGGACGCCACCCCTGGCTCGGTCACCATCGGCGAGCGCACGCCGGTGCTGTCGTTCGTGGACCAGTGCACCTACGTGACGCAGATGACCCACCTGGGCGCTGACCTGCTGGTGGGCATCGAGGACATGAACGGCGAGCGGCTGGTCCGCATCCGGACCGTCCAGTGAGACTGCGCGGCCTCTACCGCCTGGCCTGGGGCACGGCGCTCGCCGTGCTCCTGGGCACCACCGCGTGTGGCGACGGCTCCTCCATCGCCGACGACGACGCTGGTACGGACCCCGCGCGAGACGATGCGGGACAGCCGGATGGCTCCACACCGCTGGAGCCCGATGCCGGCCTGCCGCCCGAGGACCCGTACGCGGACGAAGTCGTCTCGTTCGAGCCCGGCGACTCCGCGGGCTTCGGGCAGGACCGCTTCCCGGACATCGTGCTCGGGCCGCCGTCGGGGCTTGGGCCGGACAACGGCTCGTTGGACGTGCTCTCGCTGGGGCGGGGCGGCGAAATCGTCCTGCGCTTCACCGACCTCGCGGTGGTGGATGGGCCGGGCGTGGACCTGCTCGTGTTCGAGAACGCCTTCCTCGTCGCGGATGGGTCGACGTACTCGGAGCGGGGCATCGTCTCCGTCAGCGACGACGGCGTTAATTGGCACCCGTTCCCGTGCGCCACCACCGACGCCGAGGGCGGCTACCCGGGGTGCGCGGGGGTGACTCCGGTCCATGCCAACCCGGCCAACGGCATCAGCGCCACCGACCCCGCGGTGGCGGGCGGTGACGGCTTCGACCTGGCGACGGTGGGCCTGCGCCGCGCGCGGTACGTGCGCATCGTCGACGCGGGCAACAACCGCTACGGCGGCACCTCCGGGGGCTTCGATTTGGATGCCGTCGCGGTGGTGAACGGCGAGTCGCTTCGGAGCGGCACGCCGTGAAGCGGCTCCCGCCACGGCCATGTCCCCTGTCCACGACGGGGGAGGTGGACCGCCGCGCCGCGCTCCACGCGCTGCTCAAGGGCACCTGTGCCCTGGCGGCGTTCGGCGCGGGGTGCGGCGACGGGTGGCGGGAGGCCGTGGTGCTCGACCCTCCCGACGCGGGAGGGCCGGGCCCGGCCTGTGCGGTTCCGCCGGTCCCCGGGCCGCCGGGCGCGGACTGGGTGGAGGTCTCCCTGGCGGATCATCCCGCGCTGGCGGCCCCCGGCGGCGCTTCGGAAGTCCGCGTTCCCCGGGCGCTGCTGGACGTGGTGGTGGTCCACGCGTCACCCGGTTGTTACACGGCGCTCTGGCGCATCTGCACCCACGGTGATTGCGTCGTGAGCTGGGTGCCAGAGGACGGCGTCATGGAGTGCCCCTGCCATGGCTCCCGCTTCACCCAGGGTGGGCAGGTGCTGAACGGCCCCGCGACCCGGCCGCTCGCGGCCTTCCCCGTGGTGCGTCAAGGCGACTCCCTCTTCATCCACCGCCCCCGCTGAGCGGACGTTCGCACGGGCGCTCACTCCTGGTGAATGACGCGGTGCGGGGTGCCGCCTCGCCTTGAGGCCGGGTGGGTGGGTACCCGCGATGAGTCATCGTCTCCTTCTCTCAACAGGCGGGAGAGTCGTGTAATGTCGGGCATTCGATGTGGCAGATCATCATCAACGGGCCCGGCTACTTCGACACGTCGTACGATCTGCCTGAGGGCGTGACGAGCCTCGGCCGCGCGGACGAGAACGACATCGTCCTGGGCGGCGACCTCGTCTCACGCCGGCATGCGCGGCTCTACGTCGATGGCGACGTGCTGCGCATCGAGGACCTGGGCAGCCGCAACGGCAGCCGCATCAACGGCGCGCCCTTGCAGGGCTCGCGGCAGCTCGTCGCCGGAGACTCGGTGGCGCTGGGCGAGAATGTGCTCTCCGTCCGCCAGCCCAACACCGTGGAGAACGCGGCCACGGAGATGGTGGACCTGGGCGCGGGCGGCGTCGTGCGCTTCGGCCACGGCCAGGACGTGGGGCCATCCGTCCTCCTGGCGAAGAACGTGCGTGACGCGGACGTGCTGCGGCTCCTGGACAACGTGGGCCCGGTCTCCTTCGACGACAGCTTCTCTTCGTCCGCGCCGTTGCCGGCCGCCAGTCCGCGCGTGGGCCAGGAGACGCTGGTGCTGCTGTTCCGCACCGCGGAGGCGCTCTCTTCGGCCACCACGCTGTCGTCCTTCCTGGACGCCACCATGGACCGGCTGCTGGAGGTCACGGACGCGACCACGGCGGTGGTGTTGCTCAAGCACGCCACGGGCCCCATGGTGCCCGCCGCCGTGCGCCACCGGGGCCGGCTGGCCAAGGGCGAGGTGCCCGTCTCGGACGCCATCGTCGACGAGGCCCTGCGGCAGGGGCGCGCGCTCGCCGTGGGCGACGTGCGCGATGACCGCCGCTTCGCGGGCCGGGAGAGCGTCATCCTCTACGGCGTGGACCGGGTGCTGTGCATCCCCATTGGCGCCGAGCCTCCCTACGCGGGCGTGCTCTACGTCAACCTGTCGGCCAAGGGCGACTCCAGCGTGGAGACGCTGCTGGACACCTGCACCGCGGTGGCGCACCTGGTGGCCACGGGCGTGCAGAAGTTCTCCCCGCGCGAGGGCAGCCCCGTGGTGGAGCGGCTGCGGCGCAACCTGGAGCGCTTCCACCCGCCGGACGTGGCCGAGCGCCGCGCCGCCGAGGCCCAGAAGCAGGGCGGCAAGCTGCCCGGCCTGGAGGAGCGCAACCTCACCATCCTGCACGCGGAGCTGGTGGGCTTCTCCGTGCTGTGCATGCGCATCGGCGCGGCGCGCGCCACGCAGATGCTCAACGACTTCCACGCGCGGATGAGCGGCATCGTCTACAGCTTCGAGGCCACCGTGGAGGGCTTCCGGGGCGAGTCCCTGCGCGCCCTGTTCGGCGTCCCCTACGTGAAGGGCGAGGACTCGGTGCGCGCCGTCCGGGCCGCCCTGGCGCTGCGGGCCGAGTGGGAGCGGGCCATGGCGCGCCGGCCCCTGGACGAGCGCTGCGAGCTGCGCGTCGCCCTGCACAGCACCCGGGCCCTGGTGGGGATGATCGGCACCGAGGCGCGCCCGGACTACACCGTGGTGGGGGAGGGCGTGAGCATCGCGGGCTGGCTCGCGGCCACCGCCAGCCCCGGCCAGGTGCTCATCACCGGCAAGGTCCTGGCCACCGTCAGCGCTCGCTTCGACGTCCAGCCGCTGGGCGAGCGCCTCATCCGCCCCCCGAAGGACAAGGTAGCGGCCTTCGAGGTGATTGAAGAGGATGTAGGCATGCTGACCAACCCGGGCATCCGCTGAGGTGGCCCGCGTCCGGTTGACGGGTTGCTGGGACGTAGCGGGACAGGGTTCAATGCGGACCCCGTCGTGGTGAACCCCCGCACCGCATGAACTCGTCGACCCAACCCGCCCGGTTGAGACCCTTCCGGCCCCAGCCCTTTGGCCGGTACACGCTCCTGTCGCACCTGGCGACGGGGGGCATGGGAGAAATCTACCTCGCGCGGCTGGAGGGGGCGCAGGGCTTCGAGAAGCTCTGCGTCATCAAGAAGATCCTGCCGCAGCTCGCCGCGGACACGGACTTCGTCGAGCGCTTCGTGGGCGAGGCCCGCACCCTGGTCCGCCTGAGCCACGGCTCCATCGCCCAGGTGCTGGACATGGGGCTCCACGAGGGCGAGGCCTACATGGCGCTCGAGCACGTGGACGGCAAGGACCTGCGCAAGGTGGCCGCCCGCGTGCGCGACCGGCAGATGCCGCTGCCCGTCACGTTCATCCTCTACACCATGGGCCGGGTGCTGGACGCGCTCGCCTATGCGCACCGGAAGAAGGACGACGACGGGGAGGACCTGAAGCTCGTCCACCGGGACATCTCGCCGCAGAACATCCTCATCTCCTACGAGGGGGAGGTGAAGGTCATCGACTTCGGGCTCGCGAAGAGCCGGCTGTCGGCCGCGAAGACGAACCCCAGCATCATCCTGGGCAAGTTCCTCTACATGTCGCCGGAGCAGGCGCGGCACCAGCCGGTGGACCGCCGCAGTGACTTGTACGCGGTGGGGCTGTGCCTCTACGAGCTCATCTGCGGGAAGAACCCCTTCGACGGCGTGCACCCGGGCGAGCTCATGTCCCTGGTGGCCAACCCGCGCATCAAGCCGCTGGACGAGGTGGAGCCGCTCACGCCGCCCGTGGTGACGGCGCTGGTGGCCAAGGCGCTGGCGGTGGACCCGTCCCAGCGCTTCCAGACGGCGGAGGAGTTCCGCGGGCGGCTCCAGGCCTGCCTGATGGAGATTGATTCGAGCGCGGGCCCGGAGAGCGTCAGCCGCTTCATGCGCGAGCTGTTCTCCGCGGACTTCCAGTCCGAGCGCCGGCTGCTGGCGAGCCTCAAGGACGTGCCGCGCCTGTCCACGGAGGAGTCCCGGGCGCTCGCGTCGATGCCGGATGATCCGCTGCTGCCGAAGATGACGCACGCGACGCTGCCGCCGAAGACCATCCGCCTGGATGGCCCGGTGGAGCCGCTGTCGTTCTTCCCCACGCCTCGCAGCCGCGAGGGCGGAGGGCCGGTGACGGATGGCGAGACGCGTCCGGGCGTCCCGATGGACGAGTCCACCCGGCCCGCGGTTCCCATCGAGGCGCTGGAGGAGGAGGCGCGGGCTCGCCGCGCGCGCCACGAGGACACGGCCCCTTCGGTGGAGGTGGGGCCCGAGGCCTTCGTTCGTGGAGGCGGTTCGGGGGCTTCGATTCCGCGCGCGCCCGCGATGACGCGCGAAATCCAGATGACGTCGATGCCGGCCGAGGCGGTTCCTCCCGGCGTGGCCGCCGCGCGGGCGCTGCTCCCTTCGCATCTGCGGCCCACCGAGCTGGCGATGCCGAGCCTGGGCGAGCCGTCTTCCGAGGCGCCGAACGTCCGCGGGGAGCCGACGAATCCGAAGGCCGAGCCCCCGCGGAGCAGGGCCGTTGACTCGAGCGCGCCGCAGCGTGCGCCGCTCACCCCGGCGAGCGCCCGCGCTTCGTCCTCGGGGAGCGAGGCCCAGGCGTCCGGCGCCGTGTTGCCGCGCACCGGCGTCGTGGTGATGCCCGCGGTCAACGTGCCCGAGCCGGCGCCGTCCCCGCGCGCGCCGGCCCTGGCCTCGACACCCTCCGTTGAGCTCCTGGAGGGCGCGGGGTGGGATGACGGCGACGAGGCGCCTGAAGACCCGCTGTCCGACGATTCAGTGGACGCGGAGCCGCCGGAGGCGTCCGCCGACGCGGTGATTCCGGATGAGCCGCCGCCCTCGTGGGAGCGCGCGGGGGCCTTCAGCGTGCCGCCGCCGCCTCCTGGCGCGACGCCTTCCCAGGCGGTGCCCTCGCTTTCGACGGGCGCGCCGGCGCGAACGGCATCGGTGGTGATGGCCGCCGTGGCTCCGCCGCCACCGGGAGCGACGCCTTCTCAGGCGGTGCCCTCGCTTTCGACGGGCGCGCCGGCGCGAACGGCATCGGTGGTGATGGCCGCCGTGCCGCCACCTCCTCCTGGCGCGACGCCGTCCCAGGCCCTGGCGGCGGCGTCCCGCTCCCTGGAGTCGTCCCCTGCGGCCCGTGCCATGTCCTCCGGGGACATGGAGGCGGCGGAGACGTCCTCGCGCGGGCCCGCGCCGGAGCACGGCTCCCCGGTGGGCATGGAGGACGCGGTATCGGCGTCTCGCTCCCTGGCTTCAGCGGACCCGCCCTCCGTGGAGGGGCCGCAAGCGGTTGCGCCTCCGCGCAGCCTGTCCTCGGCGGAGCTGCCCGCGGTGGGTGGGCCCTCGCGGGCACTGTCCTCAACGGGCCTGCCGTTGGTGAACCCGCGGGACGGAACGTCCCCGCGCGCGATGTCTCCAGCAGGCATGCCCGCGGTGGACTCGCAGGATGGTGCGTCCCCGCGCGCGATGTCTCCAGCAGGCATGCCCGCGGTGGACTCGCAGGATGGCGCGTCCTCGCGCGCGATGTCTCCAGCAGGCATGCCCGCGGTGGACTCGCAGGACGGCGCGTCCCCGCGCGCGATGTCTCCAGCAGGCATGCCCGCGGTGGACTCGCAGGACGGCGCGTCCTCGCGCGCCACGCCTTCCATGGCGGGGCCCGCGGCATCGGGCGCGCCGGCGTCCAGGGCGAGCTCGGTGGGGATGGCGGCGGTATCCGCTCCCCACGCGGGCACGACGCCCTCGCGGGGCGTGTCCTCGCTGGGCGCACCGCCGCCTCCGTCGGGGGCAGCGCCCTCTCGTGCCATTCCCGCGGCGGCGTCACCGCGGCCGGAGCTCCCGCCGGACGAGCCCGCCGTGGACGCGACGCCCGCGCATGGCGGACGAGCCCTGTCCCCAGAGGACGAAGCCACGTCCGATGAGGCCGGCGCGGAGGGCGCGGCCCTGGGCGTGTCCCCGGAGGAGTCCGGCCTCACTCCGGGTGACGCGCACTCCCACGCGGATGCGTCCGAGCCACCTGTGCTCTCCACGGAGGACGAGGAGCACGAGGACGCCGCGCAGCGCATCGCCAACGCGGACACGCACCCGCGCATCCACCGTCCATCCCGGCCCGAGCGTCACGCCGACACGCAGCCCCGCGTCGCGCACTACGCCGACACGGATCCCCGCGTCACCCGCAACGACGACACGCAGCCGCGCGTGGTGCTGGACGCGGGCCTCCTCCGCGACGTGGAAGGCTCGGAGCGTGGGGCGGAAGAGAAGTCCGGCGTCTCCCGGCCCAGGCCGCACCGTGGCCGCGCGTCGTCCCCGGGGATGGCGCCGGCCGGCACCGCCCGCAGGACGGGGTCGGTCTCCGCGGTGCGTCCCGCGCCCGCTTCCGTGGAGACGGAGGAAGACGAGGACGAGAGCGACGACGACGTCCGCATCAACCTCGTGTCCAACGAGGAGACACGGCGCACGACGATGCCCGTGCGTCCCGAGACGCGCTCGGCCGACCGCATCGCGAAAGAGGACACCCGCCGCACGTCGATGCCCGAGCGCCCCGCGCGTCCCGCGCGCCGCAAGGGGCCCATGGTGCTCGTGCTGGCGTTGGTGTTCGTCGGCCTGGTGGTGGGTGGCGCCGTCTTCCTGGCGCCCCCGGAGCTGCGCACCCAGTGGCTGAGCCGGTTCATGCCGGAGGAGCCACGAGGGCCTCCGCCCGAGCTGCCCCTGCGTCCATCCGCTCCGGGGGAGGCGCCCGCGGACGGCCCGCCCTCCACGCAAGACGCGGCGCAGGCCGGCAAGCCCACGCCGGAGGCGCCCACGGAAACGGGGGCCACGGCGAAGGTTGCGCCGGGTGCCTCGTCCTCGCCCACTGCGAAGCCCGCCCCCACGCCCACGGGAGCCGGCGCCACGGCGGGCGCGGCGCCCTCGGGTGGCGAAGCGCTCGATGACTCCTTCCTCGCGCCGCTGGGCGCGCAGCAGAACAACGTCGCTCCGGCCAGGCGCGCACCCACGCAGGTCCGCAAGGTGCGCTCGTCGCGCGCCCGGCAGCTCACCACGCTGGAGAAGGAGTGGCGCGAGACGAACGCCCTCTTCAACAAGCTCAACGCGGTGCACTCGTGCGTGGTGCTGGGCCTCTGGTGCACGCGATACGAGGAGGTGCGGAGCGAGGTGGAGGCCGCGGGCACCTCCAACAATCCGGAGGCCCTGCGCAAGGTCCGCGCGATGAAGCGCTACCTGCTGCAGAAGCAGAAGGAGCTGAACTAGTCCCGTGGAGCCGCTGCTCGTCACCCGGGCGCTGGTCGCGGGCTATGGGCCGCGTCCCATCCTCCACGACGTGGCGTTCCAGGTGCGCCCCGGCGAGCTGTGGGCGGTGCTGGGCCCCAACGGCACGGGCAAGAGCACGCTGCTGCGCGCGGTGCTGGGGCTGGGGCCCTGGAGGCGCGGCGAGGTCCGCCTGCTGGGCCAGGAGCGCGCGGCCTGGGCGCCTCGGGCGCTCGCGCGGCGGGTGGCCTGGGTGCCGCAGACGTTCGAGTCCGCGGAGGGCTTCAGCGGCCTGGAGCTGGTGTTGATGGGCCGCAGCCCGCACCTGGGACTCTGGGGCCTGCCGTCCGCGGGTGACGTCTCGCTCGCGCGGGAGGTGATGACGGAGCTCGGCATCGCGCACCTGGCGGAGCGCCCCGCCGAAGCCCTCTCCGGGGGAGAGCGCCGCATGTTGATGCTGGCCCGAGGTCTGGTGCAGCAGCCCGAGCTGCTCTTGCTGGATGAGCCCACCGCCTTCCTGGACGTGGCCCACCAGGTGGGCTCGCTCGACCGCGTGCGCGCGCGCGTGGACGCGGGGCTGGGCGCGGTGGCGGTGCTGCATGACGTGAACCTCGCCGCCGCCTTCGCCACCCATGTGCTGCTCCTCCGGGAGGGCCGGGTGCTCGCGCAGGGGGCCGCGGGCGAGGTGCTGGAGCGCGCCTCCCTGGAGTCGCTCTACGGGCTGCCCATGGAGACCGCGCTCGCTCCCTCCGGCGCCCGCCTCTTCGCGCCGCGCGCGCCGCGCTGAACCTTCTTCGCACCCCGGACGCCGGCCAGTTGACCGGACCGCGTCGGTCGGGAAAGCCTGGACCGCCCACATGTCCCGCTACGCCGTCGCCATCTTCGCCAGCGCCTTCCTCCTGTTCGGCGTGCAACCCCTGGTGGGGCGCTTCTCGCTGCCGTGGTACGGCGGCACGCCCGGCGTGTGGACGGCGTGCATGTTGTTCTTCCAGGCGGTGCTGCTGGGCGGATACGCCTACGCGCACGGGCTCGCCTCCAGGCTCGCGCCGCGCACGCAGGCCCGCCTCCACCTGGGGCTGCTCGCCGTGGCGGTGCTGCTGCTGGGGGCGCGGGCGCTGCTGTCGGGTTCGCCGGTGGCGCCCGGGCCGGAGTGGCGGCCCGAGGGCACCGGGCTCGCCGTGCCCCGGCTGCTGGCGATGCTGGCCACCACCATCGGGCTGCCCTTCTTCGTGTTGAGCACCACGGGCCCGCTGCTCCAGTCGTGGTTCGCCCGCGCGCGGCCGGGCCGCTCGCCGTATCCGCTGTACGCGCTGTCCAACACGGGCTCGCTGCTGGCGCTGCTCGGCTATCCCTTCCTGGTGGAGCCGTGGGTGGGCCGGGGCGCCCAGGCCTGGGCCTGGGGCGTGGGCTTCGTGTTCTTCGCCGCCGCCTGCGCCGTGTGCGCGCTGGACGTGATGAAGCAGCCGCCGGACGCGGCCCCCGTCGCCACCACGGCCGCGCCCGTGACGGCCACGCCCCTGACGGAGGGGCCCGGGGACGCGGCGGACGCCACCGTCGCCCGGCCCACCGTGCGCGCCACGCTGTCGTGGCTGGGGCTGAGCACGTGCGCGTCGGTGCTGCTGCTGGCCACGACGAACCAGCTCTCCCAGGACGTGGCGGCCGGCCCCTTCCTCTGGGTGCTGCCCCTGGCCGTCTACCTGCTCACCTTCATCCTGGCGTTCTCCCGCGAGTCCTTCTACTCGCGGACCGTCTACGCCGTGCTGCTCATCGCCTCGGGGGCGGGGGTGGCGCACGCGCAGGCGCAGGGGCCGCAGTCCTCGCTCGCGCTCCAGCTCAGCGCCTACTCGGTGGCGCTCTTCGCGGGCTGCATGGTGTGCCACGGCGAGCTGTACCGGCTGCGCCCCCCGCCGCGTCACCTCAGCGCCTTCTACCTGTGGGTGTCCGCGGGCGGCGTGCTGGGCGGGCTGCTCATCAGCGTGCTGGCCCCCGCCGTCTTCAGCGCCTACTGGGAGTACCCGCTGTCGCTGGGCGCCTGCTGCGCCGTGGCGCTGGTGGGCATGGCAAGGCAGGAGGGCGAGGCGACGCGGACGCAGCGCCTCCAGCGTGTCCTGCGCGGCGCCATGCTGCTCCTGGTGGCCGGGCACCTGACGTACACCATGGCCCGCGAACAGCGCCGCGCCCGCTTCGCCTCGCGCAACTTCTTCGGCGTGGTGCGGGTGATGGAGCTGGGCGTGGGCTCACCGGAAGACCACCGCTTCACGCTGCTGCACGGCGCCATCACCCACGGGCTCCAGTACGTGGCGCCCGAGCGCCGGGGCGTGCCCACGACGTACTACACGCCGGAGGCGGGCCTGGGGCTGGCCATCGCCGAGCAGCGCCGCCTGCGCGAAGCGGTGGGCCTGCCGGCGGGCCTGCGCGTGGGCGTGCTGGGCCTGGGGGTGGGCACCAGCGCCGCGCTGCTCCAGGCGGAGGACACCGGGCGCTTCTATGAAATCGACCCGGCGGTCCTCGCGCTGGCGCGGGGCGAGGGCGGCTACTTCTCCTTCCTGGGGGACACCCCGGCGCGGGTGGAGCTGGTGGAAGGCGACGCGCGCATCTCCCTGGAGCGCGAGCTGGAGGCCGGCGGCCCCCAGGGCTTCGACGTGCTGGCGCTGGACACCTTCTCCTCGGACGCGGTGCCGGTGCACCTGCTCACCCAGGAGGCGGTGGCGCTCTACCGCGCGCACCTGGCGCCCCATGGCGTGCTGGCGCTGCACATCAGCAACGTCCACCTGGACCTGGTGCCCCTGACGCTGGCGCACGCGCGGGCGCTGGGGCTGCACGCGGCCCTGGTCGTCAACGAGACGCACGGGGACGCGCTGCGCAGCAACTGGATGGTGCTGAGCCCGGACCGCGAGTTCTCCTGGGGGCCCACCTTCACGCGGGCCTCGGCGCGGGTGCGCCGCCTGGGCCTGCGGGACGAGCCCGACTTCACCTGGACGGACGAGAAGAGCAGCGTGCTGCACGTGCTCCGGCGCGGGACGGGCCCGGCGGCCAGCGTCCGGGACGTGGAGGCCGCCTCGGGCCCGCCCGGCCCCGCGTCCGCCCAGCCCGGGGCGGAGTGACGTCCGGTGCTCCCCGCTAGCCCGGCGGCCAGCCCAGCGGGCGCCCGGCCAGCAGGTGCAGGTGGATGTGGAACACCGTCTGGCCCGCGTGCGCGTGGGTGTTCATCACCACCCGGTAGCCGTTGCCCGGGCCCGCATGGCCGCGCTCCTCGGCCACCTTGGCGGCCGCGGTGAAGAGGTGGCCTACCAGGACGCGGTCCTCCGACGAGATGTCGTTCACCGTGGGGATGTGCTTGTTGGGGATGAACAGCACATGGGTGGGGGCCTGGGGGTTGATGTCCTCGAAGGCCAGGCACACGTCGTCGCGGTAGACGACCTTGGCGGGGATGAGCCCGTCGCGAATCTTGCAGAAGAGACAGTCGGACATGTTTTCCGGCTTACCAGCCGTGGGAGCCCCACGGAATGGCCTTCAGGGCCCTCCGTTGGCTGCTGGAAGCCGCGGTGGGCCTCCCGGTGGGGCGGCCATGCCCCGGGCGGCCTCCCAGGGGGAGCGGGTCGTTGACGGCCCAAGGAAGGCCGTCCCCCTCAAAGGCCCTCAGCGGTGATATCCACGCCCTGACGATGAAATCCATCCGCATCTCCCAACTCCTCGAGGACCGCGACTACGACATGCGGCTGGTGCTCGTCGCCGGCGGCGGGGGGCTGTCCCGCACCGTGGTGTCCTCGCGCATCCAGAAGCCGGGGCTGGCGCTTGCGGGCTTCACCGAGCACCTCCACCCGCACCGCGTCCAGGTGTTCGGCAACACGGAGATTTCGTACCTGGCCACGCTGTCGGAGCAGCGGCAGCACGAGGCCCTGGCGAAGCTCTTCGGGGAGGAGGAGCTCGCGTGTGTGGTGGTGACCAAGGACTTGGAGATTCCCCAGGCCCTCGTCTCCGCGTGTGAAGGCGCGGGGCTGGCGCTGATGAAGACGCCGCTGCTGTCCAGCGAGTTCATCATGCGGGTGCAGACCTTCCTGGAGGAGGCCCTCACCGAGTCCAGCAGCCTGCACGGGGTGTTGATGGACGTGTTCGGCGTGGGCATCCTGCTGCTGGGCAAGAGCGGCATCGGCAAGAGCGAGATTGCCCTGGACCTGGTGATGCGGGCCCACCGCCTGGTGGCGGACGACATCGTGGACGTCACCCGCCGCAAGGGGGCCGTCTACGGGGCCGGCAACCCGGTCATCAAGCACCACATGGAGATTCGCGGCCTGGGCATCATCAACATCAAGGACCTGTTCGGCGTCGCCGCGGTCCGCGAACAGAAGAAAATCGAGCTGGTCATCGAGCTCCAGGAGTGGGACCCCCACCAGGAGTACGACCGGCTGGGCGTGGAGGACAGGCACCTGCAGATTGTGGGGGTGGACATCCCCCTGTCGGTGGTGCCCGTTCGTCCGGGCCGCAACATGGCGACCATCATCGAGGTCGCCGCCCGCAACCAGTTGCTAAAGCTACAGGGCCACCACTCGGCGAGAGAGTTCGCCGAGCGGCTCAATCGGGCCATCGCCGAAGGGGCGATGCGCCGCACCCTGGGAGAAGAGGTCGAGTGACCGCCCCCGCGAAACAAATCGTCATCATCACCGGCATGTCCGGGTCCGGTAAGTCCACCGCCATCCGCGCGTTGGAGGATTCGGGCTTCTTCTGCATCGACAACCTGCCGGTGCTGCTCCTGCCCAAGCTCACGGAGCTTGCGGGGGGCGGCCACTTCGAGCGCATGGCGCTGGTGGTGGACGTCCGTGAAGGCGTCTTCCTCAAGGACGCGCCCCGCATCCTCGCCGAGGTCCGCCGCGCCGGGCACCAGGTGGAAGTGCTGTTCCTGGACTCCAGCGACGACAGCCTCATCCGCCGCTTCAGCGAGACGCGCCGCCGTCACCCGCTGGCGCCCAACGGCACCGTCGCCGAGGGCATCAAGGCGGAGCGCCAGGCGCTGCGGGACTTGCGCGAGCTGGCCGACCAGGTCATCGACTCGTCCACGCTGAACGTGCATGACCTCAAGCGCATGGTGCAGGCGCGCTTCAGCCCGGAGCCCGCGGCCGGGCCCAGCCTGTCCATCATGTCCTTCGGCTACCGCTACGGCGTGCCGCCCCAGGCGGACCTCGTCCTGGACGTGCGCTTCCTGCCCAACCCGTACTTCGTCCCGGAGCTGAAGGGGCTCACGGGCAAGGTGCCCAAGGTGGCCGCCTACGTGCTGGAGCGCGAGGAGACGCAGCAGTTCCTGGAGAAGGTCGTGGACCTCTGCCGCTTCCTCTTCCCCCGCTACCAGAAGGAGGGGAAGGCGTACCTCACCGTGGCCCTGGGCTGCACCGGCGGCAAGCACCGCTCCGTCGCCATCGCCGCCGAGCTCACCCGGCGCCTCACGGACGAGGACACCCGCGTCCAGCTCTGGGACCGGGACATCGAAAAGGAATAGCGCCGCCAAATTGCAGCGCGAATGCATTGGGGTTGGCTCCAGTTGAATCCTGGACACGGATTCTGTCAGCTTTTGGGAGGTGGGGGTGAGTCCCCATCCTCTCCATCCTGGAGCCCTGACATGCAAGTCTTCAAGTCCGCCGTCTGGTGTTGTGCCGCCGTGTCCCTGGCCGCCTGTGGTGCCCCCGACGTGTCCCCGGAGCAGGAGGCGCTGGCGGGGCAGGAGGCCGCGCTCCTCACCGGTACGACGGGGGGCTGCACGTACACCCTCTCCTCCGTGCCAGTGTCCGGCTCCATGCCCCCGAGCTGGGACATCGTCGTGACGCGCGCGGCGTCCGGTACGTGCGCCCACGGCGCGGGCAGCGTGACGCTGGGGCGCTCCTACAACACCCCGTACCTCGCGCTCCTGGCCAACAGCCACGGCGTGGCCACGGCCTTCTCGTACAAGCCCACGCCCAGCGGCAGCTCCATGAACCGCTGCCAGGTGAACCACGTGGACCCGGCGACGCTCGGCATGGTCCGCACGCATGACATCGTCGTCATGTACGGGACGAACCATGTGAACACCTGCGCGCTGGACCAGACGGACGGCGGCTCGACGCTGGTCGTCTACGGCACGAAGGGGGGCCCGCTGCCGGGCGAGGTGGGCAACCACCCCAACTACGTGGCCACGTATTACAACTTCTTCACCAGCACCACGGCGCCTGTCTATTACACCTATTGAGGTGGGCGTCGGCGCGCGCCTCAGCTCGACTCGCCCAGGCTGAGGCGCTTGCTGCCTCCTCCATTCTTGTCCGCGAAGGACGCGGTGCGCTCGCGGTTGAGCTGGGCCAGCGCGTCGCGCTCCGCGGTGCTGCCCACGTCGGTCCGGTTCTCCAGCGCGAAGATGCCGCCACTGCCGTGGTGCTGCTGGGCGGACTGGACGGCGCCCTCCAAGTCTCGCGCGGACACCCAGTACTCACCGTTGACGGGGTCCTTCACGCGGAACAGGTCGTCCGACGTGTCAGCCGTCCCGTTGCTGTTGATGCCGTCGATGGTGACCCAGTGGAGCTGTCCCGGCCCGCTCCGCTGCTGCTCGGGCGCGAGCGCGCCGTTGAGGATGGCGTTGGAGTCCACCAGCGCCATGCCGAACTGGCCCGCCTTCAGGGCGCGGCTCGTCGCGGCCGCGTTGAAGTCGGCGAAGCCGTTCGTGATTTCGATGCCCAGCCCTCCCAGCGCGGTGGACATCTCCTCCGGCGTGGCGCCGTCATCCAGATTCACGCCCACCTTCGCGTTCGCGGACCGGGGGCCGCTGACCGCCGCCGCGCGGGCGCGGACGGACTCGCGCTCCTGCTGCTCGCACAGGCTGCCCTTCGTCACGCTGCGGCTCGCCCGGCTCAGGAAGGCCAGCGTCGCCTCACCGCAGCCCCTGTCCGAGCGCTGCGCGATGACCGACGCCGTGGGCGCCCAGCCCTGGTAGGCCTGGGCCTGCGCCGCTTCATTCTCCGGCGCTAAATCTCTCAGGTACGGCAGCTCGCTGACGCCCGTGGCGTCCGGCACCGCCAGCCGGGGCACGCGCCTGGACGCGGGCTTCGTGTCCTGGAAGGTGTCCCCCTCCGGAGCGCGACACACCGCCGGAGCCGGGCTGCCCACCGGCCTGGCGAGCGCGGCCTCCACCGGCCCAGGCGGCGCCTTCAACACAGAAGCCTGGAGCGGCTGGGACAAGGATTCGAACTTCGAGGCTGTCACGGCCTGACGCGCTGAGTTGAACATGCTGATGACAGTCTTGGTCACGGCGGACCCTCCCGAACGACCTTCGCCTGTTTTCATTATCCGAGGGATGTGTGTGCTGTTGCGCGTGAATCCTTCATGAGCGCAGGAAGTCGCTCGCTTCCCGGTACAATTGCGCCATGGCCAACACCGATGACCGGGGCTCGGGGGCGGAGGATTCGCGGGAGCTGTCCACGCAGGTTGTGTCAGCGGATGCGCGGGGCCCTGCGCCGCGCACGGCGGAGCCTCCCTCCGCGCGCGAGGCGCCCGGGGCGTGGGTGGCGCCCAGCCCGCTGGGGCAGCGGGTGGGGCGCTTCATCCCGCTGAAGCTGCTGGGGCAGGGCGGCATGGGCGCGGTGTTCGCGGCCTATGACCCGGACCTGGACCGCAAGGTGGCGCTCAAGCTGTTGAGCGTGGAGGCCCGCTCCGCGGACGAGGAGGGCGGCCGCGCGCGCTTGCTGCGCGAGGCGCAGGCCATGGCCCGCGTGTCCCATCCCAACGTGATTCCCATCTACGAGGTGGGGACCTGGGACGAGCAGGTCTTCTTCACCATGGAGCTGGTGCCGGGCGGCACGCTGGCGGACTGGCGGCGGGAGACGCCCCGCTCCTGGCGCGAGGTGCTGGAGAAGTACCTCCAGGCGGGGCGCGGGTTGGCGGCCGCGCACGCGGCGGGGCTGGTGCACCGCGACTTCAAGCCCGCCAACGTCCTGGTGGGGCGTGACGGCCGCGTCTACGTCACCGACTTCGGCCTGGCCCGGCCCGTGGACGACCTGCCGCTGGAGGAGCAGCCCACGCTGGCGCGCGTGCGCGCCTCGGAGGAGATTTCGCGCCCGCTGCACGAGCCGCTCACCGAGGCCGGCGTCGTCCTGGGCACGCCGCCCTTCATGTCGCCCGAGCAGTTCCGGGGCGAGGCCCTGGACGCGCGCTCGGACCAGTTCAGCTTCTGCGCGGCGCTGTACCGCGCGCTCTACAACCAGCGGCCCTTCGACCCGGACGAGCTGTCGCGCGCGGCGAAGGCGCTGCGTGCGCTTCCCGGACGGCGGACGGCGCCGCTGGAGCCCGGGGCGCCCTCGCCCATCCACGAACCCCCGGGTGACGCACGCGTCCCCGCCTGGGTGCGGCGCGCGGTGATGCGGGGCCTGTCGCTGGCGCCCGACGCGCGCTTCGCCTCCATGGAGGCGCTGCTGGAGGCGCTGTCCCAGGAGCAGCAGCGCGCGCGGGCCCGCAGGGCGGGAGGCGTGGCCGTGGCCGCGGCGGCGCTGGTGGGCGCGGTGGGCGGCGGGCTGTGGTTCCAGTCCAACGTCTGCGCGGGCGCGGAGGGGCTCCTGGCGGACAGTTGGGGGCCCGAGGCGCGGCAGCGGCTGTCCGCGGCCTTCACGGCCACCGGCAAGCCGCTGGCGGGGGACATGGCGGGCCGGGTGGGGCAGGTGCTGGACGCCTATGCCAGCCGTTGGGCGCGGCAGCACACCGAGGCGTGCGAGGCCACGCGCCTGCACGAGGTGCAGCCGGAGGCGCTGTTCACCCAGCGCGTGGTGTGCCTGGAGCGGCGGCACAAGGACCTGCGCGCGCTGGTGGGCGCCCTGGCCCAGGTGGACACGGCGGGCGTGGAGAAGGCGCTGGACGCGGCGTATGCGTTGCCCTCGCCCGAGGACTGCGCGGACGTGGAGGCCCTGGCGAGCCAGCAGCCCCGGCCCGCGGACCCCACGCTTCGCGCGGAGCTGGAGTCCCTTGAGGGCGCGCTGTCGGAGGTGAAGGCGCTGGTGGACACCAGCCGCTATCCCCAGGCGCTGACGGCGGCGAACGCGGTGGAGGCCCGGGTGCTGGCCGCTGGGTACGCGCCGCTGACGGCGGAGCTGCGTTTCCACCAGGGCTGGCTTCAGGCCGTGCTGGGCGAGAAGGAGAAGGGCGCGGGGCTCCTGGAGCAGGCCGTCTATGACGCCACGGCGGGCCGGGCGGAGCGGCTGGAGGTCTCCGTCCTCAACAAGTTGCTCTATGTGGAGGGGGAGCGCGAGCGCTTCGAGCACGCCACGCGATGGGCGCGGCTGGGCAGGGCGACGCTCCTGCGGCTGGGCGGGGACGCGGTGCTTCAGGGGGACCTGCTGGTGAACGAGGCCAACCTCGCGCTGATGCAGGGCAAGGTGGACGAGGCTCGCGCGCTGCTGGAGGAGGCCCACACCATGCTGGCGGACGCGCTGCCGTCCGGCCACCCCAAGCGCGCGCGGGTGACGTTCTCCCTGGGGCGCGTGCTGCTGGAGGTGGGCGCCTTCGCGGAGGCGGCGCGAGTGATGGAGGAGGCGCTGCGCCAGACGGAGGCGGCGGTGGGGCCGCGGCACCTGGACGTGGCCCGGCGTCACCAGGGCGTGTCCATGGCGCATCGCGAGCAGCGGGAGTTCGTGCGCGCCCTGGCGCATGCCCGGACCTCTGTGGCGCTGCACCGAGAGCTGTTGGGGAACAACCACCTGAAGCTGGCGGAGGCGCTCGACGAGGAGGGAATGAGCCTGCTCGCGCTGGGGCGCAACGAGGAGGCGCTGAAAGTCTATGAAGAGGCGCTGGCGGTGAAGCGCGCCCAGTTGGAGCCCGACGACGCGGACCTCCAGTACTCCTACGACGGCGTGGGGCAGGCCCTGCTGGGGCTGGGCCGCACGCGCGAGGCGCTGGTGCCGCTGCGCCAGGCGGTGGCCTTCACGGGGGCGCAGGAGGACTCGCTGGGGGAGTCCGGCTTCGCGCTCGCGCGGGCGCTGTGGAAGGAAGGGCAGGGCGCGGAGGCGCGGACCGAGGCGGCGAAGGCGCGTGAGCGCTTCATGGCCTCGGGCCGGACGCCGCAAGCCGAGGCGGTGCGGGCCTGGCTGGAGGCGCTGCCGCTAGAGACGAAGGCGGCGAAGCCCGTCCGTCCCCAGCAGCGGAGGCGCCGCTAGGGACGGGAGGCGGTGACGCTCACGACGTCGGGAAGAAGGCTTGAGGCAGGAGCTTGGATGCAGCCCCCGCCCCAAACCGCTTGACCGAGATTCACGGCAGCTCAGTCCGCGGTGAAGTACAGATTGTCCAGCAGGAGCGTGTCCGCGGCGGCGCCCGCGCCGGCGATGAAGACGAACGGGGCCTGCACCGCGCTGAGCTGCACGCCGCCCGCGGCGAAGTCCGCCAGGGGGATGGCCAGGTGGTGCCACTGCCCGTCGTTCGTGTAGCCGTACTGTGACGCGGGGAGCTGGACGCTGTCGTCGTCGTTCATGCCAATGGACACGTTGGCGAAGCCCGGGTCGGCCGAGTTGAGGCTCACGTGCAGCGTCTTCCAGCCGTCCAGGTTGCGCGGCGTGTCCCAGTGGACGCCGAAGCCCAGCCACGTCTTGCCCGCGTGGACCACCAGCTCGGCCTGCAGGCCCTCGACGCGCGTGGTGGAGGGCTCCAGGGTGAGGGTGCCTTCGTAGAGATAGATGTGCGTGTTGACGCCGTCCACCGCCACGTCCTCGGAGCGGCCTCCCTCGTAGAGGCCCACGGCGAGCCGCCGCTGGCCCGCTTCATACGGGAAGGGGCCGGGGAGCATCTCGTTGTCGGGCCCAGGGCCCGCGTCCGGCCGGTCGTACTGGCCCGTGTAGTCCGGCACGCCCGGGTCGGGACGGCAGGCCGCCAGGAGCAGGCACACCGCGAGGCTCGCGCGCTTCATGGCCGCACCGCCCGTTCCGTGCCGTTGGCCGTCTGCATCAGCACCCAGCCGCCCTGCACCACGCCGCCCATCTCGACGATGCCCTTGTAGGCGGGCGTCGCCAGATCGTAGGCGTAGGTGCCGGTGGCGTCGTACGTCACCGCGTCCGGGAACAGGTCCAGCATGTTCTGGTACGCGCGGATGGCCTGCTGGCGGACCTGGGGAAGGACCTCCTGCGGGGCCTGTCCGTTCTGGTAGACGCCGAGCAGGTTGGTGCCCACGTAGAACTGGGCCTCGCCTCCCGGCTCCCGCGCGAGCACGGTGGCCCACGAATAGAACGCGGCCACGCTGCCGGCCTGGGCCTGGATGTCCCACTTCGTCTCCGCCCCCGGGGCGCTGAGGCGGAAGGGGTTGTTCGGGTCCTCCAACACGGACGTGTCGGGGTAGATGCCGACGTCCGCGCTGTAGAGCTGGAGCGTGAGGCCGTCCAGCGATTCGCCATACACGAAGCTGGCGGGGTCGTAGCAACCGGTGACGACTCCGGCGCAGGCCAGCAGGAGCCACGTCTTCATACGTCCTCCACTAGAGAGACAGGATGGCATAGGCGCCCAGTTCGTATTCACGGCCCTCGAGTCCTTCTTCAATGGCCATGGTGCTCAGGCCCTCCGAGTACTGGTCCAGCATGCGCACCAGGCCGCGCACGCCGAAGCGCGTCGTCACCGTGCCCAGCACCGGGCGCTTGAGGCCATAGGACAAGTCGCCGCCGAGCTGGATGGGATAGGTGAGGTTGAAGACGCGGTGGTAGTCGTAGGGGCCCCAGTTGTTGAAGTGGAGCTGCGCCGTCAGCATCACCGTGTCCCACAGCGCGGACGCGTCCACGCCGAAGCGCCGCACCTGCCGGTTGTCCTCGCCGGAGGACTGGTTGCTGCCGGCGAAGGCGGCGCCGAAGAGCTTCAGCCGCGGCATCGGGTTGGTCACCACCCGCAGCGTGGCCTCCCATTCATCCCGGGCGACCGGTGCGTTGCCGAAGGCCACCATGCTGCCGTCCGCGAGGATGGCGATGCCCGCGTCGCGGGACGTCGGCTGCCGCCGGTACACCAGGTCCAGGCCCGCCGCGAAGGGCGCGTCCTCGCGCATGTCGCGGTCCCACTGCCAGAACCAGGTGCCGGGCGTGGGGTCGAAGGTGAGCAGCAGCTCCGCGCCCAGCGTCTCCCGGTTGTCCAGCACGGTGAAGGCGTCCACCAGCACGTTGCGCGGCCGCACGCCGGCGAAGTACCGCCCCGTCTCCGCGTCGTACCCGTCCTCGATGCGCGGGTTGGGCCCGATGAGGGGCTTCTGGTACAGCAGGTTGGGCGACACCTGGAAGGAGCTGCCCACCTGGATGACGGCGCCCGCCTGGCCGCCGAAGTGGTTGCCACGGCCGCTCTCGCGCAGGCTCCACCCCGTCAGCAGGATGCCCTGCTCCGGGCCGCCGTCCGCCACCAGGCCGCGGTAGGAGCCCTGGATGAAGGTGCGCACCGAGCCCAAATCGTAGGTGAGCCGCGCCTTGGCGCCCAGCGTGTCGAGCATCCGGATTTCGTCCCGCAGCACCTCGTAGCCGCTGTTGAGGTAGCTGGGGCCGTCCGTGGGGCGCGACCAGGTGAACGCCTCGCCCACGCGCTGCGGGGCCGCGAGGATGCCGCCCACCTCCAGCGCCATGGGGCCCTTCGCCCAGTTGAGTGACAGCGTGGACCTGCGCGCCACGCGCTCGCGGATGACGGAGGCGGTGAGCTGGGTGGCGCCCCGGGCGATGTCCTCCTGGTGCATCAGCGTCAGCGTCACCGGCCCCACGTTCCGCCGGTACTTGGCCACGATGGACGGGTTGGCGCCCCAGTAGAGCTCGGGGCCCACGGCGATCTTCAGGCCCTCCAGGGTGTTCTTGCCGGTGAAGACGACGCCGAAGGGGGCGTTGCCCTTGTAGATGTCCAGCGCGGGGCCGTAGTTGGCCTCGCGGTAGAGGCCGAAGAAGTCACCCTCCTCGCCCCAGTGGTAGTGGGCGGTGCGGTAGAAGCCCTCGAGCTGGAAGTCCGCGCGGTCCAGCTTGAACTCCGCCTGGTACAGCGCGAGCCGGTCCAGGCCGAGCGGCTGCCCCTGCTGCCCGGGGATGCCGCCGACGCCGGGCACCGGCGCCTGCCCGCCCACGGCCGGGTTGCCGGCGCCTCCTGGCGCGGAGGGGATGCCGCGGTTCTCGTAGAAGATGTTGTTGAGGCGGTTCTGCGCCACGTTGCCCACGACGTTGAATGAGGCGCGGCCGTACACGCCGGAGGTGGGCTGGAGCGCCAGGTCGAAGAAGATGGACTCCGTGTGGTCCACCGACACCTGGTTGGGCCGCACCGTGGCGATGCTGCCGCGCGACAGGGAGCTGTCCATCAGCAGCCGCAGGTTGGAAACGCGCACCGCGCTCAGCTCATCCGCGCGGGCCAGGGCCATGGAGGACTCGTAGCCGCGCGACAGCTCCGTGGGGCGGATGGACGCGAAGTGCGCTCGGATGGTGTCCGGGTTCGTGGTGGGGGCGTACGGGTCCATGCGGAAGGCCGCCTGGAGCACGTAGTACGCGGTGCGCGGCTGGATGCGCGCGATGCCGGCCTCGTCCTCCGGCCCCAGCGCGCAGATGCCGAACCACTCCTCGTTCATGTTGTTCTGGCCGGGCACGAAGTCGGACGGGTAGCCGCCGTTGGGCCAGGACGCGGTGGTGTCGTGGATGGAGAGGTTGGCCTCCTGGTTGTACTTCCACCAGCCGTCCACCCACTGGAACACGAAGCCGCCCAGCGCGTTCTGCGCGCGGCCCTGGCCGTAGGCCTGGGAGTAGATTTCCTCCCACTGCTTGCGCAGGTACTCGGCCTGCGCCAGGTGGTCCTCGCGGCCCGCCTTGGCGTCGTACGCGTCCGCGCCGAACTCGGTGAACATGACGGGCTTGTCCAGCTTGCGCAGGACCTCGTCGAACAAGTCCCGGGCGGAGGGGCCGCGGTAGACGTTGGAGCCCAGGATGTCCAGCTCCGGCATCAGCCGTGCGATGAGGTCGATGTACTGGAGGTCACCGTTGGCGATGGAGACGGGGTGCAGCGTGTCGCGCTGCTTGATGAGCCGCACGGCCTCGCCCATCAGCGAATAGAGGTGCTCGGCGCGGGCGGTGTCCTCCTGCCCGGGCAGCGCCTCGATTTCGAAGCTGGTCCAGTGCAGGCCGTAGTTGTTCTCGTTGCCCAGCATCCACATCAGCACGCCGGGCACGTCCCGGTACTTCTCCACCTTCTGCGCCAAATCGTTGAGCAGCGCCCGGCGGTGGTTGGGGTTGGAGTAGTCCGTGTTCGGCACCATGACGCCGTCCACGTTGGTGCCGTAGCGGCCCATCAGCGGGTTCACCACGGTGTAGATGCCGTAGTTCTCGTGGATGTGCGTCACCCACCGCGGCGGGATGTCGTCGAACTGGCGGATGGCGTTGACGCCCATGTCGCGCAGCAGCGTCATCTCGCGGTGCAGCACCGCGCGGATGAAGTCCTCCTTCTGCGTCCACAGCGAGTAGCGGTAGTTCTCCCCAATGGGCGTGTAGCCCCAGTTCATGCCGAGGATGGGGAAGTCCCGGCCGTTGACCTGGAGCTTGAAGCCACGCTCGTCGCGGTGGACGCGGACGGCCTGCGCCGCCTGGGCGTTGACGTTGACGGGCGGCGCCCTCACCACCGGCGCGTCTGGCGGCGGCGCGGGGGGCTCCTGCTCCACGGGCTTGTCCGTGACGGGCTCGGCGGCGGTGGGCTCGGCGGGCTCGGGGCCCGCCACGGTGGGGGACTGGGCGGGAGGGACGGCCGTCTCCGGGCCGGAGGGCGGTGGCACCTGCGTCAGTGCGAGCGCCAGGCTGGTGATGAGGGCGAGCGGATTCACGCGGCGAGCTCCACGTCCAGCCCGTTCCTGGCGATCAGGGCCTTGTAGAGGTGGGCGCTGTCCTTCGGGAGGCGGCGCTGCGAGTCGTAGTCCACGTAGATGATGCCGAAGCGCTTCTGGTACCCGAAGGCCCACTCGAAGTTGTCCAGCAGCGACCAGGCGAAGTAGCCCGCCAGCGGCACGCCCTGGCGGATGGCCTCCAGCGACGCCTCCAGGTGCGAGCGCAGGTACGCCACGCGCTTCACGTCATGCACCTTGCCGTCCTCGCTGGGGCCGGTGGCGTAGGCGCAGCCGTTCTCCGTGATGTGGATGGGGCCGGGCTGGTAGTGGGTGTGCAGGTGCACCAGCAGCCGGGTGAGGGCGGGGGCGTACACCTCCCAGCCCATGTCGGTGTGCTCCTCCACGGGGTGCACCGTGCGCGGCGCGTTCTGCGACTCCGGGATGCGGGTGCTGCGCATGATGGCGCGCGAGTAGTAGTTGATGCCCAGGAAGTCGGTGGGGACGGCAATGGTCTCCAGGTCGCCGTCGCGCACGAAGGGCAGCGTGGCCGAGGCCAGGTGCCCGTCCCGCACGTAGTCCTCCACCACGTCCTTCGGGTAGCCGCGGCCGTACAGCGGGTCCAGGAACCAGCGGTTGAAGCTGCCGTCATGCCGGCGGCAGGCCTCCGCGTCCTCGGCGCTGGGCGACGCGGGCTCCGCGGGTGACAGGTTGAGGGTGATGCCCACCTGGGCGTCCTTCACGTTGCCGCGGATGACGGGCACCGCCTGGCCGTGGGACACCAGCAGGTGGTGCGCGGCGGCCAGCATCTCGCCCCCGTTCTTGTGGCCGGGGGCGTGCTCGCCGTTGCCGTAGCCCAGCACGCTGATGCACCAGGGCTCGTTGTGGGTAATCCACCGCTTCACGCGGTCGCCCAGCTTGCGGCTCATCACGTCGGCGTACTCGACGAAGGCGTTCCCCGTGTCGCGCGAGGGCCAGCCGCCCTGGTCCTGGAGGACCTGGGGCAGGTCCCAATGGTAGAGGGTGACGAAGGGCTCGATGCCCGCTTCGAGCAGCCCGTCCACCAGCCGCGAATAGAAGTCCAGGCCCGCGGCATTCACGGCGCCGCGCCCGGTGGGGAGCACGCGGGGCCAGGCGACGGAGAAGCGGTAGGACTTCACGCCCAGCCAGCGCATCAGCTCCACGTCTTCACGCCAGCGGTGGTAGTGGTCGCACGCGACCTTCCCGTCCGAGCCATCGCTGATTTTGCCGGGGGTGGCGGCGAAGCGGTCCCAGATGGACTCACCGCGGCCGTCGGCGTGGGTGGCGCCCTCAATCTGGTACGAGGAGGTGGCCACACCCCACAGGAAGTCATTGGGGAACTGCCGCATTGTCGGAGGCTCCTTTCGAGGATTCGAGATGGCAGCGGACCGTGTGGTCCGCGGCGTGGACGTGAGAGGGGGGGAGGGTGTCGTGGCAGCGCGCGTCCGCGTGGGGGCAGCGGGGCGCGAAGGGGCAGCCGCCCACCGGCATGGGGCCCGTGGCGGGCTTCACCGGCAGCGGCGTGTCGAGGAAGTCCGCGCCATCCGGCACGGCGGACAAGAGCAGCCGGGTGTAGGGGTGCCGGGGCGCGGCGAGCACGTCCGCCGTCCTGCCGGACTCCACGACGCTGCCCGCGTACAGCACCAGGACGCGGTCGGCCAGGTGGCGCGCGCTGGCCAGGTCGTGGGTGATGAAGAGGATGCCGATGCCTCGCTCGCGCGTCAGGCCGCGCAGGAGCTGGAGCACGCCCCGGCGCGTGGACACGTCCAGCATGGAGGTGGGCTCGTCCGCGATGATGACGTCCGGCTCCACGGCCAGCGCGCGCGCCACGGCCACGCGCTGCCGCTGACCGCCGGACAGCTCATGCGGGTAGCGCCGGGCTAACTGCTCCGCGGGCGTCAGGCCCACGGACTCCAGCAGGGCGTGGACGCGGTCCTTGAGTCCCGCGCGCGTGGCCCGGCCATGGCGCAGCAGCGGGCGCTCCAGGTGGTGGGCCACGGTGTGGACGGGGTTGAGCGAGGCGAAGGGGTCCTGGAAGACCATCTGCACGCGGCCCCGGTACGCGAGCGACGCGCCGCCGCGCTCCAGGGTGAGCACGTCCTCGCCGCCCAGCCGGAGGACGCCGGCGTCCGGCGTGTCCAGCCGCGCCAGCACCCGGGCCAGGGTGGACTTGCCGCTGCCAGACTCGCCCACCAGCGCGACGATTTCCCCGCGCTCCAGGGTGAAGGACACGCGGTTGAGCAAGGTGCGGCGGGAACGGGAGAGGAAGCCGCCCACGGGCACCGTGCGCAGCAGCTCCGTGGCCTCCAGCAGCGGAGCGCTCATCGTCCACCTCCCTGGGCGGCCGCCGGGGCTGCCGTGTGCTCAGAGGCCGCTCGCGGCACCTGCGCGTCCGCCGCGCTCAAGTGCGGGAACGACGACAGCAGCAGGCGCGTGTACGGGTGGCGCGCGTCCGTGCGCAGGCGCTCGGCGGTGTCCACCTCCACCAGCTTGCCGCCCTGGAGCACGCCCACGCGGTCCGACAGCGCGAGCAGCAGCGGCAAGTCGTGCGTGATGAAGAGCACCGCGAAGCCCAGCCGCTGCTTCAGCTCCAGCACGCGCTGGAGCAGCTCCTTCTGCACCACGACGTCCAGCGCCGTGGTGGGCTCGTCCATCACCACCAGCTTCGGCTCCAGGGCCAGCGCCAGGGCGATGCCCACGCGCTGCCGCATGCCACCGGAGAGCTGGTGCGGCCACGCGTCCACCAGGTGCGGCGCCAGCCCCACCATGGTCAGCAGCTCCCGCGCGCGCGCATGGGACGCGGCGCGCGTGGTGCGCCCGTGGGCCGCGAGCGTGTCGTGGAACTGGTCCCCCAGCGTGAGCACCGGGTTGAGCGCGCTCATCGCGCTCTGGAACACCATGGAGACCTTGCTCCAGCGGTAGGCGCGCAGCGCGGCGTCATCCAGCGCCGTGACGTCCGTGCCGTCCAGGAGGATGCGCCCATGGGTGATGCTGGCGGCCGGGGGCAGCAGGCGCAGCAGCGCATAGCCCAGCGTGGACTTGCCGCTGCCGGACTCGCCCGCCAGTCCGAACACCTCACCCGGCGCGATGTCGATGGACACCGAGTCCACCACGCGCGCGGGGCCTCGCTCCGTGGCGTATTCGATGCACACGTCGCGGAGGCTCAGCAGCGCGCCGGACGGCGGCGCCGGGTCCGCGAGAGCAGACCCCGTCGAGCGCACCGCCGTGGTCGCCACCGGCGGCGCCTTCAGGGCTGGGTTGGTCACCTCGTCGATGGCGGAGCTGAGCAGCGTCAGTGAGAAGCCGACCAGCGCGATGCACAGGCCGGTGGGGACGAAGACCCACCAGGAGCGCGTCAGCAGCGCCGCGTCGTTGCCGGCCCAGTAGAGGTTGGTGCCCCACGTCACCGCGCCCACGTCGCCCAGGCCGAGGAACTCCAGGCCCACCTGCGCGCCCACCGCGTACAGCGTGTTGCCGATGAACGACGAGCCCAGCAGCGACGCCATGTTGGGCAGCAGCTCCCGCCCGACGATTCGCGCGCGGCTCTCGCCGGCCACCAGCGCGGCGGAGACGAAGTCCCGGTTGCGCAGCGCCAGGGCCTCGGCGCGGAAGACGCGCGCGTTCCACGCCCAGCCGGCCAGCGACAGCACCACCACCATGCGGAAGGGGCCGGAGGGCAGGTAGGCGCCCAGGACGATGGCCAGCGGCAGGCCGGGGATGACGAGGAAGACGTTGGTGGTGAGCGTCAGCACGTCGTCCACGCGGCGGCCCAGGTACCCGGACGTCACGCCGATGAGCGCGCCCAGGAGCGTGACGAGCGCGCCCACCGCGAAGCCGATGGCCAGCGTCTCGCGCGCGCCCACCACCGTCTGCGCCAGCACGTCCTGCCCCTGGCCCGTGGTGCCGAACCAGTGCGCGGAAGAGGGCGGCTGGTGGGGGCGGCCCACCAGCTCCGTGGGGTCCATCACCAGCCAGGGCCCGATGAGCGCCAGCACGATGAAGCCCAGCAGGATGCCGCCGCCCACCGCGGCCTTGCGCTGGCGCAGCAGCCGTCGAAGCAAGTCACGCATGGGCGCGAGTCCTCGGGTCCAGCCACAGACACAGCAGGTCCACGGCGAAGTTCGCGGCGAGCACGGCGAAGGTGATGGTCAGGAAGAGCCCCTGCATCAGGGGGTAGTCCTGGTTGCGCACGGCGAGAATCAGCAGGTAGCCGGTGCCTGGGTACGAGAAGACAATCTCCGTCAGCAGCGAGCCGCTCAGCACGAAGCCCAGCGCCATGCCGAAGCCGGTGACGTTGGGCAGCAGCGCGTTGCGCGCGGCGTAGCGCAGCATCACCTGCCGGGGCGGCAGCCCCTTGGCGTGCGCCAGCCGGAGCGTGTCCGTGCCCAGCGTGGCCACCATGGTGTTGCGCATGCTCAGCATCCACCCGCCCAGCGTGGCCACGACGATGGAGGCCGCCGGCAGGAAGGCGTGCCGCGCCACGTCCGCCGCGAAGGTGAGGGACAGCGCCGGCTCCAGGTCGTGCGAGTACGCGTGCCGCAGCGGGAACCAGCCCAGCCCGAACCCGAAGAGGTACAGGGCCAGCATGGCCAGCCAGAAGTAGGGGAAGGCCCCCAGGAAGGCGAGCGCCGGGGCCACCGCCGCGTCCAGCCACCCGCCGCGGTTCCACGCCGCCAACACGCCCAGCATGGAGCCCACCGTGAAGCTGATGATGACCGCGCACCCGGCCAGCCCCAGCGTCCACAAGAGGCCGGTGCCAATCACCTCCGACACGCGCGCCGGGTAGTACGCGTAGGACAGGCCCAGGTCGCCGCGCAGCAGGTGCTTGAGGTACGTGGCGTACTGCACGTACCAGGGCGCCTCCGTGAAGCCGAAGGCGGCGCGCAGCGCCACCATGGCCTCGGGCTGCACGCGGCCCTCGAAGCGCGCGAACATGGCGGACGCCGGATCTCCAGGCGCCAGCCGGGGGATGACGAAGTTGAGTGTCAGCGACGCCCAGGCCGCCAGCAGGTAGAAGCCCAACCTCCGCAGGACGTAGGCCATGGCGCTCAGGGCTCCCGGGGGGTGAGCGACGTCAGCACCAGCAGGCTGTCGGGCTCGGCATGGGGGGACAGGCGCGCGTAGGGGTTCTGCTCGGTGGGGAAGCCGGTGAAGCGCCGCGAGTTGGACTCGCCCCAGGACGGGTTGGGGAAGAGCGGGATGGACGGCGCCAGCTCGGAGTAGCGCCGCTGCACCGCCGCCATCAGCGCGCGCTGCTCCGCCTCGGAGTCCGCGCGCTCGAAGCGCGACAGCAATTCATCCGCCTCCGCGTCACCGAAGCGGTGCCAGTTGGACGCGGCCACCTCGCCCACCGGGCGCACGGTGCGCGGGGAGAGCTGCCACTTGTAGAAGGTATAGGGCGTCGGGCCGTCCAGGGACCAGGAGATGGCGAGCTGGAACTCGCCCTTCTGGAGCCGCGCGTACCACGCGCCGAACTCGTAGGTGCGGAGCTGCGCCTGCACGCCCAGCTTGCGCAAGTCGCGCGCCACCACCTGGCCGGCGCGCACCCAGTCGGACCAGCCGCCCACCACCTCGATGTCCAGCGCCAGCGGCTGGCCGTCCGCCTTGCGCCGCAGGCCGTCCGGGCCTTCCTTCAGGCCCGCCTCGTCCAACAGCCGCTTCGCCGCCTCCAAGTCGTGCTTCACCCAGGCGCCCTGGGCCGCGTCCGCGTCTCGCCACGCGGCGTACGCGTCGTTGAGCGCGGTGGCGTCCGCCGGCCGGGTGTAGCCGTACATGGCGATTTCGACCAGCCGCTCGCGATCCAACGCCATGCTCAGCGCCTTGCGCACGCGCACGTCGTCCAGCGGCGGCAGGGTGGTGTTGGGGTAGAGGAAGACGGTGCTGCCGTAGAGCGGGAACCAGCGGCCGTGGTGTACCGGGTCGCGGGCGACGAAGGTGCGGTCCACCGCGGGGACGAAGTTGCCCGCCCAGTCCACCTCGCCCTCCACCAGCGCCAGGTTGGCCTGGTCATTGGTGGGGAAGGCCAGGAAGCGCAGCGCGGAGACGGCGGGCTTGCCGGGCTGCCAGTAGTGCGGGTTGCGGCCCAGCTCGTAGACCTGGTTGCGGAAGACCGTCACCTCCGTGAAGGGCCCGGTGGCCACCGGCCGCGGGTTGGTGAACGTCACGGGGTCCGCCACCTCCTCCCAGACGTGGCGGGGGACGATGGGCTGCTGCGCCAGCTCCGCGAAGCCGGGGATGTAGACGCGGGAGAACTGGAAGGCCACCGTGAGCGGGTCCTCCGCGCGCACGTCCTCCACGAAGCGCCACACGCCGCCCGCGTCCAGCGCCGCGTGCTGCTTGAGCAGCTTGAAGGTGAAGGCCACGTCGTCCGCGGTGAAGGGCTCGCCGTCGGACCAGCGCACGCCTTGGCGCAGGGTGAAGCGCAGCGTGCGGCGGTCCTCGGACCACGCGTGGCCGGTGGCCAGCCACGGCGTCCACTGGCCCTTGGCGGGGGTGAAGATTTCAAGGCACTCGTAGACGCCCGCGCGCGTGGGCCAGCGTGAGCCCGCGCCCGCGAACAGCGGGTTGAAGTTGCGCACCCAGGCGCTCTGTTGCTCCACGGAGACGAACAGCACTCCGGGCGGCCGCGGGCGGGGTTCCACCTTGCAGGCCACCAGCAGGAGCGTCAGCGCCCAGAGCGCGGCCCTCACGTGGGCCTCGCGTAGACGCGGACGTAGTCCACCTTCATCTCCTGGGGGAACACGGTGTCGCGGCCCACCGGGCCCACGAAGGTGCCGCCCACGGCGACGTTGAGGATGATGAACTGGGGGCTGTCGAAGACCCAGCGCGCGCCGGCGGGCAGCTTCGCGGGCGTCGCCTCGAAGAACATGGTGTCGTCGAGGAACCAGCGGATGCGGTCCGGCTCCCACTCCACCGCGTAGACGTGGAAGCCCTCGTTCAGCTTCGTCCCGCTGACGACGTGCTCCTGGCCCAGGTTGTTGCCGGCGGAGTAGCCCGGGCCGTGCAGCGAGCCCCGGACGATGGAGGGGAGCTGGCCCCGGTACTCCATGATGTCGATTTCGCCGCACTCCGGCCAATCCACGGAGGCGATGTTCGCGCCCAGCATCCAGAAGGCGGGCCAGATGCCGCGCCCCACGGGGAGCTGGATGCGCGCCTCGACGCGGCCATAGGTGGGCTCGTAGCGGCCCTGCGTGCGGATGCGCGCGGAGGTGTACTCGCGGTTGCCGTAGCGCTCGCGGCGCGCGGTGATGACCAGGTGGCCGGCGCCGTCGTGCGCGGCGTTGTCCGCGCGGTCGGTGTTGAACTCCAACTGCTCGTTGCCCCAGCCGTGCCCTCCCACGTCGTGCACCCACCGCTCGGAGGAGGGCGGGGTCCCCGCTTCGCCATCGAACTCGTCCTGCCACACCAGCGCCCAGTCCGTGCTGGGCTGGGGGGTGCTGGGGGTCGGGTTGTTGGGGCGGTTCACCCGGTTGGCGGCCGGGTCACAGGCGAGGCCCGTCAGGGCCAGGGCCACGGGGAGGAGGCGCGGGAGCGTCATGCGGATTTGCCTAGGTGTTGAAGGGGGAAGAGGGTCCTGTCTCTCAGCGCGGCCTGGAGCACCAGGGTGGCCGCGCCCACGGCGATGGCGCGGTCTCCCAGCGCGGAGGTGACGATGCGCGTCTCCGCCATGGAGGTGGACAGCGCCCGCTTGCGCACCGAGGCGCGGAGCGGGTCCAGCAGCAGGTCTCCCACCAGCGAGATTTCGCCGCCGAGCACGACGATGGCGGGGTTGAGCAGGTTCAGCAGGCCGGCCACGGCGATGCCCAGGTAGTGCCCGAGCCCGTCGATGACCTGACGCGCGGCCGGCTCACCCGCCCGCGCGCCCTCCACCAACTCGCGCACCGTGAGGGCGCGCTTGTCCTTGCGGCCCAGCAGCTCCCGCGCCCGCTCCAGCAGCGCCGCGGACCCGATGAGCGTGACGAGGCAGCCGCGCAGGCCGCACACGCACTGCGGCCCGGAGGAGTCCACCGCCATGTGGCTGATTTCGCCCGCGGTGCCGCCCGCGCCCCGGTAGACGTCGCCGTGGATGATGTGGCCGGAGCCGATGCCCGTGGCCAGCTTGATGTACGCCAGGTCCTCGCCGTTGACGCCCGCGCCCCAGTAGCACTCCGACAGCGCGCCCAGGTTCGCGTCGTTGTCCACGAACACCGGCAGGCCGAACGCGCTCCGCAAGGCCTCCTGCACGTCGTAGTCCCGCCAGGCCGGCACCAGCAGCGGTGACAGCCTGCCCGGGGCGGACGGGTGCACGGGGCTGGGCACGGCGATGCCCATGCCCGCCACGGAGCGGCGCGGCACGCGCTCGGCGTCCAGGACCTCCTGGACCAGCTCGCGCACCTTCTGGAGCGTGCCCTTGGGGTCTTCGCGGACGGCGTGGTTGGCGTGACGGTGGGCGCGCACCCGGCCGCGCAGGTCGGTGAGCACGGCCGTCACGTGGGTGGCGCCCATCTCCACGCCAATGAGGCTGAACGCGTCATCGCAGAAGCCGATGAGGGTGGGACGACGGCCGCCCCGGGACACCCCGGCGCCAATGCTGCGCACCAGGCCGGAGCGCTCCAGGTCCGCCACGATGGCGGAGACGGTGGACGGGCTCAGCTCCGTCCTCCGGGCGAGCTCCGCCCGGGAAATCTGGCGCTCACGCCAGATCATGTTGAGCAGCAGGCTGCTGTTCTGCGCGCGCATGCCCGCCGCGTCGACCGTCGTCACCGCCGTTCCCACTCGCATCGTCCTCTCGCTCCGTTCCGCCGCGAGGATGGGGGTGGGTGTCAGTGCCAGTGGATGTCGTCGATGAAGAAGACGAGCGGAGTCGTCCTGCCACCACCTGCGCTCCACCCGAAGCCACCCACCACCAGTCCATACCGGACGCGGCTGATGTCGATTGTGTACTGGGTCGGGGTGGTGGTGAGCGCGACATTCTCCAGCGGCACCTCGAATCCGTCAGCGGCGTTCATCCCCGTCATGAACGTGACGACTTCCCCGCCCTCGGCGCCCCAGGCGTAGAAGGACACGGAGTTGGCGCCATCCGGGACGGCGAAGCCCGGCATGCTGCCCCAGTTCCCCTCGGGGAACTGCCAGAAGACGCCCGCCCAGCCCTCCCCGCCGGGCGTCCAGGTGAACCGGTGGCAGGCGCCCTGGGCCGAGCCGGCCCGCGACGCGCACTCCGTGCCGCTGTACGTCACGCCGCCGCTCGCGCCATCACCCATGTAGCCGCTGGGAATCCAGGCGCCGTCCACGGCCAGGGGCAGCGTGGGCGGCGGGGTGCCCGCGTCCTCCTCGGTGCCCGCGTCCTCCGGCTCCGTCCCGGCGTCTTCCGGCTCGGTGCCCGCGTCGTCGGGCTCCGTGCCCGCGTCGGGTGGCGGCGTGCCGGAGTCCGTCTGGGTCCCCGAGTCCAGCCGCGTGCCTGAGTCCGGGTTCTGCTGACCTGCGTCAGGCGTTGGCGTGGGGTCCTCTTCCGGATCACAGCCCACCACCAGACCAGACACCGCGAAAACGCCCGCCGCCACCCACGCCCACGCGAAACGCTTGTTCGGATGCATGCGCTCCCCTCCACATCTGGAAAACTTCGTTCTTACGGCGAAGAAACCGAGGTGCTTCGAGCGTCGTCGTTCAGTGGCGCGGCGCGTTGATGGAGCCTGGAGCGGCCACGAACGAGTTGAGTTACTTCGAGCGGCGAAGAAAGTACCAGCGGGATTCCGGTGATTGCAAGTCTGTGACAAGCCATTCCGTGTGACGCATTGCTCCAAAGGCAGACAGCCCGCGCTCCCGGAGGGAAGGCGGGCCCTGGCGGGCGCGGAGGAGGGAGGGGGCTACAGGCCGCTGGCGCTCAGGGCGTGGCCTTCGCCCAGGCGCGCGGCCCGGTGAGGTCGGAGCCGGACGGGGCCCGCGGCCCCGTTGCGGTCTCCGGGGCGCGGGTCAGCGCCGCTTCGGCCGGGACTTCTTCGCGGCGGCCTTCTTCCGGCGGGGCTTGCGAGGCGGCTCCGTCACCTCGGCGAAGCGCGCGCCGGTGATGCGGGCGTGCTCCAGGGCTTCCTTGATGCCCTCGGAGACGATGAGGCTCACCGGCCAGCCCCAGGTGCGGAAGACCCGGGCGCCGTTCGTCCGGGTGGGGTCCACCCGCAGGCCGCTGATGCTGCGGTAGTGCCCCACGCGCTCGGGCAGGCCGTCCGCCGCGGTGTAGGGGATGGCCTCCGCGCAGGCCCGGTCGTCGATGCAGCGCACCAGCCGGGTGGCGACGAGGATGAAGTGAGGCTCGCTGCGGTCCTCCACCTCCACGGGCAGCAGTTGGACGTCGTGGGGCGCCAGCTCCCGGAAGACGGAGGCCACGCGCGCGGAGACGATGGGGGTGAGCCCGGCGCCCGCGAGCGAGAAGTCCAGCGGCGGCCCTGGGGGCGTCACCTTCAGGCGCAGCCTCCCCACGCCGCGCACCCGGGCGCCGGAGGTGAACAGCCACACGGAGTCCAGCTTCTGCCGCGGGTCCACGGCCACCGGGTCGCTCAGCTCGGGCCGGCCGGGGATGCGGAAGTCGTCGTGGAGGTCGAAGTAGCGCGCGGGGCGGGTGGGGCGCGGCGGTGCGCGGCGCGCGGCCGGCTTCGTCCGGGGCCGCGCGTCCGCGGGCACGTCGGAAAGGAGCAGTTGCCGCGGGGCTCCAGGCGTGGAGCCGGGGCTGTTTCTCGGGGAGCGTCGCGTCAGCACGCGGAGCGCCTCGGTGAGCCGCCTGAACATCCGCCAATGTTACTGCGCCCACCGCGAGGAGGGGCGAGGAAGATGCAACGGACCGGGCTCCCCGCCGCCTTCCTGGCCGCCCGCGGGCCAGGGGCCTACCAGGAGGTGTGCAGCGAGTAGTTGGCGGTGCGCGTGTCCAGGCTGAGGAAGGAGAACTGCCCCTCCGAGCACGTCCCGCTGTTGAGGAAGAGCTTGCTGCCGTGCTCCACCTTGAGGCCCAGGTGGGTGTGGCCGGTGACGACGATGTCCGCGTGGTGCGCGTTGGCCCGCGCCACCGCCCAGCGCTGGAAGGTGCAACGCTCCGGGTCTGGCAGGGCGTTGGTGATTTTCAGGTCCAACGCCTGGAACCACCGGAACATCGCCCGCAGCCGCATCCGCCGCAGCCACGCTCCGGCCCACACCGCCGCCTCCGACAGCAGGCGCGCCTTGCGAATCATCCAGTCGTGATGGTGGCCGTGGGTGAAGAGCAGGCGCACCCCGTCCGCCTCCAGAATCAGCTGCTCGGGCGCGCCCAGCACCGTGCCGGCCACCAGGTCGTGGTTGCCGTGGATGTAGTGGTAGCGCGGCAGCTCGAAGCGCCGGACGATTTCCGGATGCGCCGCCCGGGCCGCCATCAGCTCCGCCACCTTCCGCCCGGGCGTGCGTGGGGTGAGCGTCTCGTAGATGTCCCCCAGCAGCACGATGCGCTCGAAGTTGCCTTCCAAGAAACGGAGGAAGCGCAGGAAGCCGGAGTCGTCGTGCCCGAAGTGGTCGGCGGCGTCTCGCCGCCCGAGATGTAGGTCCGAAATCACCGCGATCCGCATGCGCTCTCCCGAAGTGCGCTGGAAAGGTAGGGACGGCGTGTGGCGGCGGAATGCCCGGCGCGCGAAAATCTCGCCGCGACCGGATGCCATTCGTGTGTCGCCCCCATGCGCCCTTCCTCGTGGCCCGGCATCACGGAAGCCAGATCCGGGTTCCTGCCACCCTGCGCACGACCGGCGCATTCGTCCATGAGCCCTGTGTGCTTTGTGTCGCAACGCGGATGAACCGTGATTCGCCACCGGACATCCGCGGCCCTTCACGGGTCGCTTCCGCACATTGACTTGAATTCGTGTTCGCTTGACACTAACTAGGTGTCAGAGAGACACGAAGTGGGGTGGAGGATTCATGGTCATCGGCTACATGAAGGCGGCACCGACGACGTACGTGATGCGGTTCGAGGGAGGGAAGGTGGTCCGGGAGGGGGCGGGGCTCTCGTTCTTCTACTGGAAGCCGTCGGCGACGCTGGTGTCGGTGCCCCTGTCCAGCGCGGACGTGCCCTTCGTGTTCAACGAGGTGTCGCGGGACTTCCAGGCGGTGACGCTGCAGGGGCAGCTCACGTGGCGTGTCACGGACCCGCGCCGGCTGGCCTCGCTCCTGGACTACTCCCTGGGCCCCACGGGGCGCTACCAGTCGGATGACCCGGAGAAGCTGGAGGAGCGGCTGGTGCAGGTGGCGCAGGTGCGGGCGCGCTCGGTGGTGCAGGGGTTGACGCTGCGCGAGGTGCTGGTGCGCTCGGACGCCATCGAGCAGCAGGTGCTGGCGGCCCTGTCCGTCGCGGAGCCGGTGAAGGCGCTGGGCGTGGAGGTGATGGCCTTCTCGCTGCTGTCGGTGAAGCCGGCGCCGGAGATGGCGCGGGCGCTGGAGGCCGAGGCGCGCGAGGCGCTACAGCGCGGCGCGGATGAGGCCATCTACGCGCGCCGCAACGCCGCGGTGGAGCAGGAGCGGCGCATCAAGGAGAGCGAGCTGGCCACGGAGCTGGCGGTGGAGGAGCGGCAGCGCCAGATTCGCGAGGCGAGGATGGCCGCGGACATCGCCGTGGAGGAGCAGCGCGCCGCGCTGATGACGCGCTGGAGCGACAATGAGCGGCAGGCCGCGGACGCCCGCGCCTACGCGCTGGAGAAGACGCTGGCGCCCGTGCGCGGGGTGGACTGGAAGACGCTGATGGCCACGTCGGCCAGTGGCGGGGACCCGGCGCTCAACATCGCCCTGGCGTTCCGGGAGATGGCGGAGAACGCGCAGCGCATTGGCGAGCTCAACGTGTCGCCGGACCTGTTGCAGTCGCTGGTGGGCGGGCCGGGCCGGGCGCAGCCGCCCGCGCAGGGCGGCAAGGGCCGCGAGCGCTGACGCGGGGGAGGGGCCATGTACGAGAAGATCGTGCTCGTCACCCGCCGCACCCGCCTGGCGGGGCTGGTGGAGCGCTTCAACACGAAGAAGCAGGCGAAGTTCTACGTGGAGCACGCGGGGCAGGACTTCGACGAGTTCTCCCGGGAGGACGAGGCCTACCGGCGCAACGTGGACACGCTGCGGGAGTCGCTGTCCTTCGGGCTGCCGGTGCAGCAGGTGGACCGGAGCCTGGTGCCCACCTTCCTCTTCACCGGCAAGGAGGTGGTGGTCGTCGCGGGGCAGGACGGGCTGGTGGCCAACGTGGCCAAGTACGTGGGGGAGCAGCCGCTGGTGGGCGTGAACCCGGACCCGGAGCGCTTCGACGGGGTGCTGTTGCCCTGCTCGGTGGCGGGCGCGCGCGGCGCGGTGCGGAAGGTGCTGGAGGACACGGCGGCCTTCAGGCGCGTGACGCTGGCGGAGGCGCGGCTGGCGGACGGGCAGCGGCTGCTGGCCTTCAATGACTTGTTCATCGGGGCGCGCTCCCATGTCTCCGCGCGCTACCGGCTGCGCACCGGGGACCAGGAGGAGGCCCAGTCCTCCAGCGGCGTGGTGGTGTCCACGGGCGCGGGCGCCACCGGGTGGCTGTCCTCCATCTTCAACCTGGCGCGAGGCGTGACGGCGCACGCGGGCGGGGTGCCGGGGGCGCCCCTGCGCCTGGACTGGGAGGACCCGCGCCTGGTCTTCGTGGTGCGCGAGCCCTTCGCCAGCCGCCACTCGGGCGCCAGCCTGGTGATGGGCGACGTGACGGAGGCGCGCGAGCTGGTGCTGGAGTCGCGGATGGCGTCGGAGGGCGTCATCTTCAGCGACGGGGTGGAGGAGGACTTCCTTCGTTTCGGCGCGGGGGCCACCGCGCGCATCCGCCCCGCGAAGCAGCGCGCGCGGCTGGTGGTGGGCTGAGGGCCGCGCGAGGCGCCTTGGGCCAGGCACCTCGCGCGGCGAGACACGCGGGCCCGCCGTCAGGGCGTGACGGTGACCAGCACCTCGGGGCAGGGCACGTCCGCCGGGCGGAAGCCGCCATTCGGAGCGGGCACCGGTTCGCCTTCCCGGGCGACGTCCATCAGCGGCCCCCGGAACGCGATGCGGTACGTGCCCGGCGCCTGCAAGTCATAGAAGCGAGCGAGGTCCACCTTGCCCTCCACCGACGTACCGGGGGAGAGCGTGACGTAGCTGTCGGCCGCGGGCGGCGCGCGCTTCGCCATGGGCCCCTGGTAGTCCAGCGGGGCGCCGTCGCGGGACACCTCGAAGATTTTGTTACGGACGCCCTCCAGCGGCGTGTGCCAGGCGAGCACGCGCAGGGATTGCGCCGTGGGATTGCCGAGCTCGAACGTCAGCTCCACGGGTTCGCCCGCGCGCGCCTGCTCCGGGCCGCTCAACTTGCACGTCAGCGTCGTCCCCACCGCCTGCTCCTCCTTCGTCGGCTGCGCTGTCGCAGGAGCGGACGTCACGTCCTGCCGCGCCGCGCACGCGCCGCCCAGCATCCCCAGGGCCAGCACCACGGCGCCCAATCGCCTACCGCATGAGATGAACATGGGCCCACTCTAACCCGCTCGCAGCCGCGCGCGGGGCTCCGGGGCGCGCCGTCCCGGAGCTCGCCTGGGCGCGGCCGCCTACTTCGAGGCGGGGGCGGTGCCTTCCTGCGCCAGCGTGCGCACCAGCTCCAGCGCGCGCCGGACGTGCTCGCCCACGCGAAGCTGCGATTCGAAGCTGTCGCGGACGATGCCGGACCGGTCCACCACGAAGGTGACACGCCCGGGCAGCAGGCCGAGGAACGACGTGGACACGCCGAAGGCCTCGCGCGCCTCGCCGCGCGCGTCGCTGAGCAGCTTGAAGGGCAGCCGGTGCTTCGCGGCGAAGCCCTCGTGCGAACCCACCGAGTCGCCGCTGATGCCCACCACCTCCGCGCCGGCCGCGACGAAGTCCTCGTACTGGTCCCTCAGCCCGCACGCCTGCGCCGTGCAGCCAGGCGAGTCATCCTTCGGGTAGAAGTAGACGACCAACACCTTCTGACCCACCAGGTCGCGCAGCCGCACCGGCTGATTGCCCGCGCCGGTGAGGGTGATGTCCGGTACCGCATCGCCTTGCTTCAAGAGCTTCGTCTTCGCCATGACGTCCTCGCGTCGCCCCGGAGTCAGGCCGGTGCGTTCAACGCCGGGCACATCCCATCCGGCCCGCCGCGTCCCCACAAGTAATCCGCCGTGCTGAAAGCCGGTGTTGAAGACGACCTCACGGCCGCCTGCTTGTCTCCCTGGCGGGTCATATGGAGCCTAATGATTGGCTTCCGCGCGACCGCATCCTGTTGTCGACGCGCGCATCTCTTAAAGTGTAGGGGAGGCGGTGTCGCTTCCCCGTCCGGCAGGCGACAGCCCTGGGCGCGGCCGGACCCGAAATTTCGGGCACTGCTGCTGTGGTCGTCTTAGCTTTCGAGACAGGAAGAGGCAGCTTAGGTCAGAGGTCAGGGCGGAAACTTTCGCCGGAGTTGCGCGCCGCAGCGTTCAGGCGTAGGACGCAGCTTCGGGGGGTTGGTCAGGAGCGGACATGGTCGGCCTCGTCGTCGCAGCGCACGGACGTCTGGCGGAGGAGCTGGTCTCCACCGCGGAGCAGATCGTGGGAGAGCTTCCCGCGGTGGCTACTTGCAACATCGAGCCTGGGACTCCCGTCGAGGACCTCCGGGCGAAGATGAAGCAAGCGGTCGCCCGCGTGGATGAGGGCTCTGGTGTCATCATCCTGGCCGACCTCTTCGGAGGTACGCCCTGTAAGGAATCGCTGATGATGTGTCAGCGAATGAATGTGGAGGTCCTTGCGGGCGTCAACCTGCCCATGCTGCTGAAGGCGAACTCGCTCCGGTCGGAGCAGTTGTCGCTACCGGAGATGGCCAACCAGCTGGCTTCCCATGGCCAGCGCAACATCACCTGCGCATCCGCCCTGCTTCGCGAGGCCCAGCAGCCGCGAACTTGACGGACCCGCGCGGGTCGGCGATTCGAGACTGCCGTGATCACCCTGGTCCGCGTCGACAACCGCCTCATCCATGGTCAGGTCGTCGAGGCCTGGCTCCCGTTCCTCAAAGTCGCCCGGGTGGTCGTGGCGGATGACGAGGCGGCCTCCAGCCCCCTCATCCGCGCCGCCATGGCGCTGGCCGTCCAGAGCGCCATCGAGGTGCAGATTCTGCCCTTGTCCCAGGTGGACTTCGCCGCCCTGTCCAAGGACGGCGTGCGCACCCTGGTGCTGCTGCGGGACGTGGCCTCGGTGCCCTTCGCGCATGCGCACGGGCTGGCCCTGGATGAGCTGAACCTGGGCAACGTGCATTTCGGCACCGGCCGCAGGCAGGTCTCCCCGTCCGTGTTCCTGGCGGAGGCGGAGCTGACGACGCTCCAGCAGCTCGCCGACCAGGGCGTCCGGGTGGCCGCCCGGGCGGTGCCCGCCGAGAAGCCCGTGGACCTGCCGGACCTCCGCGAGCGGTGGGCGAAGGCCGGGTGAGCGCGTGAGCGTCGTCTGGACCCAGGTGGCGCTGGCGGGGCTGTGGGGCGGACTGGTGGCACTGGAGCGCAAGGCGTTCCTCCAGGCCATGCTGTCCCGGCCCCTGGTCGCCGCCACCGTCATGGGCGCCATCCTGGATGACGTGGCCTCGGGGCTGGCCATTGGCATGCTCCTGGAGCTGTTCTTCCTGGGCACCGCCAACCTGGGCGCCGCGCTGCCGGAGAACGACACCCTGGCGGCCACCGGCACCAGCGCCGCGGCGGCCACGCTGTCCGCGGCCACGGGCTCGGGCTCCACGCCGGCCATCTGGGCGCTCGCCGTGCTGCTCTTCATCGGCCTGGGGCGCGTGGGCCGCAAGGGTGACCGGCTGCTGGAGGGCTACACGGCGCGGCTGGCCCGGGTGGCGCTGGCCTCCGCGGAGGCGGGGAACCTCACCCGGGCGATGCGGCAGAACCTGTGGGGCATGTGGCCCCACTTCGGGGTGTACGGGGCGCTCACCGCGCTGTGCGCGCTGCTGGGCTTCTTCATTGAGCCGCTGCTCCAGGCGCTGCCCCCGGTGGTGGTGCGCGGGCTGGCGTGGGCCTGGCCGGCCATGGCGTCCGTGGCGGCGGCCATCGCGGCGCAGGGCAGCCACGCGCGCCGCGCGCCGCTCTACGCGGGGCTGGGCGCGGCGCTGGTGACGGCCTCCGTCGTGAGCGTCCTCCTCCTGGAGGCGCGATGAGCACGCCCCCGGCCACGCTCTCCTTCGGCGTGCTGCTGCGCGTCTTCCTCCGCTCGCTCTTCCTCCAGGCGTCGTGGAACCCCAAGGGCATGCAGAACCTGGGGCTGGCCTACGCCGTGTACCCCGCGCTGGCGGCGCTGTACCCCCCGGGGCCCGCGCGCGAGGAGGCGGTGCGCCGGCACCTGGTCTTCTTCAACACGCACCCCTACGTCGCCGCGGCGATTGTCGGCGGCGTCATCAACCACGAGCAGCGCATCGCCCGGGGCGAGGAGACGCCGGACAAGGTGGTGGCCTTCAAGGCCGCGCTCATGGGGCCGCTGGCGGCGCTGGGGGACGGCTTCTTCTGGCTGTCCCTCAAGCCCGCGACGGGGGCGGTGAGCGCCGCGCTGGTGCCGCTGTTGGGCGTGTGGGCGGTGCCGCTGTTCCTGGTGCTCTACAACCTGGTGCACCTGCTGCTGCGGGTGCGCCTGTACTGGCTGGGCCTGACGCTGGGGGACCTGCTGGTGGAGGCGGTGGCCCGCGCCAACCTCCCCGCGCGGGGGCCCGGCTGCGGGCGGTGGCGGCGGCGAGCGCGGGCGGCGTGGCCGCCTGGCTGGCGGTGTCGTTCGGGGCCAACGCGGGCGGGCTGTATGCGCCCGTGCTGGCGGCCGGTTGTCTGGCCCTGGGGGTGGCGTCCTACGTGCTGGTCAGCCGTCGGGTGCCGAACTACGTGGTGCTCTATGTCGCGGCGGGCCTGGCCTGCGTGGCGGGAGCATTCCTCTAAGGAGAGTGGGAGTCGCGATGGCAAGCGTGGTCGAAGGGACGTACGAGATCATCAACGCGCTGGGGCTGCACGCCCGGGCCGCGGCGCAGATGGTCAAGGTGGCCAACCGGTTCAAGAGCGAGGTCACCATCGAAGCCCAGGGACAGCGGGCCAATGCCAAATCCATCATGGGCGTGCTGATGCTCGCGGCCGCCCAGGGCACCCAGGTGAAGCTCACCTGCAAGGGCGACGACGCGGACGCCTGCCTCCAGGAGCTGGCGAAGCTCATTGGAGACCGTTTCGGCGAGGCGCAGTGACGAGTCGTTCGGACAACGCGGTAGACGGACAGGAGCGGAAGGAACCGTGAGCAGCCAGGCCACCCCCACTCTGAGGTTATCGGGCATCGGCGCCTCGCCCGGCGTGGCGGTGGGGCACGCCTTCATCCTGGACCGCAAGCGCATCCGCACCCCCAAGCTGCGGCTGGCGGAGGCGGAGGTCGAGCCCGAGCGGATGCGGATGAAGACCGCCATCGACCTGTCCGACCGTCAGCTCGCCGAGCTGAAGGAGCAGATTACGCGCACCGAGGGCAGCGACCACGCCCTCATCCTCGAGGCGCACCGGCTGATGCTCCACGACCCCATGCTCGTGGACGAGGTGAACCGGCTCATCATCGAGGACCGCATCAACGCCGAGTGGGCCGTCCGGCGCGTGGCGCGCAAAATCAAGCACCTGTTCGACAACATCCCGGACGAGTACTTCCGCGAGCGCCGCTCGGACGTGGACTACGTCGCCGACCGCATCATCCGCAACCTGATGGGGCAGGTGGTGGACGAGGAGGTGGAGGTCCCCGCCGAGGCCATCGTCGTGGCGCACGACTTGTCCCCCGCGGACGCGGCGCTGATGGCGCGCAGCGGCCGGGTGGCCGGCTTCGTGACGGACCTGGGCGGCCAGACGAGCCACACCGCCATCGTCGCCCGCGCGCGGGAGACGCCCGCGGTGGTGGGCGCCGGCCGGGCCAGCGAGCAGATTTCGCCGGGCGACCTGGTGGCCATGGACGGCATCCGGGGCGTGGTGCTGGTGAACCCCTCGGACGAGCAGATCGCCGTCTTCCGCGAGGAGCAGCGCCGCCACCAGGAGAGCGAGCGGCTGGCGCTGGCCACCAAGGACTTGCCGGCCATCAGCACCGACGGCTTCCAGATTCGCCTCAACGGCAACATCGAGTTCCTGGAGGAAATCCCGTCACTGCTGGCGCACGGCGCGGAGGGCATTGGCCTGTACCGCACCGAGTTCATGTTCCTGGACCGGAAGACGGCGCCCACCGAGGAGGAGCACTACCGCGCCTACCGCCAGGTGCTGGAGGCCATGGGCGGCCGCCCCGTCACCATCCGCACGTTGGATTTGGGCGGCGACAAGGTGCCCGGCAAGACGAAGCACGAGAAGGAACCCAACCCGGCCATGGGCCTGCGGGCCATCCGCTACTGCCTGTCCAACCGGGAGCTGTTCCGCACCCAGCTCCGCGCCCTGCTGCGCGCCAGCGTGCACGGCAACCTGCGGCTGATGTTCCCCCTCATCTGCGGCGTGAGCGAGCTGCGCGAGGCCCGCGCCGAGCTGGAGTCCTGCCGCACGGAGCTGGGCCGCGCCGGGGTGCCCGTGGGCAAGCGCTTCCCCGTGGGCATCATGGTGGAGACGCCCAGCGCGGCCACCATCGCCGACCGGCTGGCCCAGGAGGCGGACTTCTTCTCGGTGGGGACCAACGACCTCATCCAGTACTCGCTGGCCATCGACCGCCAGAATCGCGAGGTGGCCTACCTCTACCGGCCCCTCCACCTCTCCGTGCTCCGGCAACTGCGCGGCATCGTCGACGCGGCCCGGGCCGCCAACATCCCCGTGTCCATGTGTGGGGAGATGGCGGGGGACCCGCTCTACACGCTGGTGCTGCTGGCGCTGGGCTTCGACGAGCTGTCCATGACGTCGGGCCAGATTCCGGTGGTGAAGCGCTTCCTGCGCCGGGTGAGCCGCGCGGACGCCATGGACTTGCTGCAGAACGCCATGGAGCTGACCACCGCGGAGGAAATCGAGCGCTACGTGCGCACGGAGATGGACCGCCGCTTCAGTGAGACGATGGAGCCGGGCGCGCCGGGTGTAGGGAACGTGGAGCCCGCGGACCACGAGCCCTCGGGGCGGAACACGGCCTGACCCCCTGCCCGCGAGGGTGGGGCGCGTGGCGGTGGGTTGCCCACACGCCTCCCGGACCTGGAGGGGATTCCGGACGCGAACGGCCGTGTGCAACTTCCTGGGACGAGCACATGGGCTCGCCCCAGGAGCAAGCATGTTCAATCCCGCCAACATCCAGATGGGCATGACCGCGAGAGACCGGGACGGTGAGAAGGTAGGCACCATCATCGCCTCGGACGCGGCGGGCTTCTTCATCGGCAGGGGGCGGCTGTTCACGCGCGACTGCCGGATGTCCTTCTCGGACGTGACGGACGTCGACGGCGAGGACGTCTACCTGCGTGAGGAGCTGTCGGACCTGCCGGACCTGAAGCCGGAGGCCCTGGCGCCCGCGCGGCGGATGGCCACCACCGCGGGCCTGCCGCTCCAGCATGATTTGACGGGCGGCCTGGGCTGGGCGCAGGAGGACGAGGAGTCCCTGCCGCACCCGGCGCGGCCGTCCTCGGAGGGGCCGGCGCACCAGTGGGCGGGCGCGGACGACGAAGCGGCGCCTCGCCGTGAGGCGCCCTCCTCGGATTCAAGGCGGCACGCGCGCCACTGAAGTGGCCGCCGCCGTGCTCACCAGCTCGATTTGACGACGCCGGGAATCTCGCCCCGGAGCGCCTTCTCGCGGAACGCGATGCGCGACAGGCCGAAGCGCCTCAGGTTGCCCCGAGGCCTCCCCGTCAGCGTGCAGCGGTTCGTCACGCGGTTGGGGTTCGAGTCCCGGGGCAGGGACGCCAGCGCGTCCTGCGCGGCGCGCCGCTCCTCATGGGAGAGGGTGGTGTCGCGAATGCGCGCTTTCAGCGCCGCGCGGCGCTTCGCGTACTTCGCGACCAGCGCCTTGCGCTGCTCGTTGCGCGCGACCTTGCTCTTCTTCGCCATGATGCTGTCCTTCTCGCTGCGAGCCGCCCCTCAGGGCGCGGACTCGCTCAGGGGTTCAGGGGAGGGCACGACGTTCAGGTGGGAGGGCGGCGCCGGGGCCGCGGCCTCGTCGTCCTCCGTCACGCCGACGAGCAGCGGCGGCGCGAACTCGCGGCCCTGAAGCCGGTGCCGCGCGGCGGCCCGGCGCCAGAGGGCGTGGGTGGGGCGTCCATCGCGGCGGCGCATCAGAGCTTCACTCCCTCCGCGAGCAGCTCCCGCACCACGCGGTCGATGCCGCGCTGGTTGATGATGCGGATGCCGTGTGCGCTGACCCGCAGCTTCACGAAGCGGCTCATGCTGGGCACCCAGAAGCGGTGCCACTGGAGGTTCGGCAGCGAGCGCCGCTTGTGCCGGTTGTTGGCGTGGGACACGGTGTTGCCGACGAGCGGCCGCTTCCCGGTGACCTGGCAGACCTTCGACATGGATGCGTTCCTCTAGAGTGCTTCGATGGAAAGGAAGAGCCGCCGCCGGCCACTGCCGGCGATGGCGGGGGAGCGGTGCACGGCGCCGTTGCCCTGATTGCCGGGCCAGGACTCGCCCTTGAGGAGCGCCACGTCGAAGCGCTCCAACGCGTGGACGGGCGCGCCGGGCCGCGTCACGTCGCCCGTGGCGCCCAGTGCGCCGCGCACCACGTGGACGTTCTCCAGCCACTCGGTGGAGGGCCCCGCGTAGGTGCAGAGCAGCCGGACGCCCACGCGGTCCACGTGGAAGCGGGGGCACATGTCCTTGGCCAGGATGTGCAGGCGCACGCCCAGCTCTGTCGCGCCGAACAGGTCCGCGTACAGGTGCAGCAGGAAGTGCACGTCCTCGAGCCAGGCTTCGAACCGCGGCCCTTGAGGCAACCCGTCCAGCCGGCGCCGCAAGTCAGGCGCGTCGGCCTGGACCCGGGCGATGACGTCCAGCTCACGCGTGGCCGTCACGTCGCTGAGCCAGTGCGCCAGCGGCGTGTCCAGGCCCCGGCGCCACACGCACAGGTTGACCTCCTCGCGGTAGATGCCCGCGAGCTCCTCGGGCGTCCACACGAAGGCGTGGGAGGCCGGCGCGAGGGGACGGAGGGCGGGTTGCATCAGGCGTGCTCCTCCGCCTCGTCGGGGCCGTCCGTCCGCTGCACCTGCCATTCAGGGAACGGGTCCTCCAGCCGCGTCCATTGTTGGGGCCCACGCGCCAACTCCTCGGGCGTGAGCAGACAGGCCTCCAGCAGCCGGGCCAGCTCCTCGTGGTCCGCGTCCTGGGTGATGAAGACGATTTCCTGCCGCCGGTCGCCGTGCGGGCCCTCGCACTCGCGCTCGATGTCGGCGCGCGCCTGGGCGTCGTCCGGCCACTCGGCGCGGGGCAGCGCGTCCCACCACACGCCGCCGGGCTCGAAGCTGCACGCGCCGCCGGCCTGGGCCCACACGCCCGCGATGTCCCTCCGCGTGGCGAGCCAGAAGAAGCCCTTGGAGCGCAGCACGCCCTGCCAGCTCTCGTGGATGAAGTCCCACAGCCGCGCGGGGTGGAAGGGCACGCGGCTGCGGAAGACGAAGCTGCGGATGCCGTAGGCCTCCGTCTCCGGCGTGTGTTCACCCCGCAGCTCCTTGAGCCAGCCCGGTGAGCGCCGCGCCCGCTCGAAGTCGAAGCGGCCGGTGTTGAGCACGGTGGAGAGGGGCACGCGGCCCCGCTCCGCCGTGACGAGGTGCGCCTCCGGGTTGAGCTTGCGCAGGATGTCCTTCAGCCGGGCCAGCGCGTCCGCCGGGACGAGGTCCGCCTTGTTCAGGACCAGCACGTCGGCGAACTCCACCTGCTCCACCAGCAGGTCCACCACGGTGCGCTCGTCCTCGTCCGCGGCGGCCAGCCCGCGCGCGGCGAGGTCATCCGCGGCGCTCCAGTCCCGCAGGAAGTTGAGGGCGTCCACCACCGTGACGAGCGTGTCCAGCCGCGCCACGTCCGACAGGCCCTGGCCCTGCTCGTCCGCGAAGGTGAAGGTCTCCGCGACGGGCAGCGGCTCGGAGATGCCGGTGGATTCGATGAGCAGGTAGTCGAAGCGGCCTTCCCGGGCGAGCCGGGAGACCTCCAGCAGCAGGTCCTCCCGCAGCGTGCAGCAGATGCAGCCGTTGGACAGCTCCACCAGCTTCTCGTCCACGCGGCTCAGCGCGCCGCCGCCCGCCTTCACCAGCCGGCCGTCGATGTTCACCTCGCTCATGTCGTTGACGATGACCGCCACCCGCAGGCCCTCCCGGTTCTGGAGGACGTGGTTGAGCAGCGTCGTCTTGCCCGCTCCCAGGAAGCCGGAGAGCACCGTGACGGGCAGCCGCGTCGCGGGCGCCAGCGCCATCACGGCTTGCCCTCCACGAACAGCACGTGCTTGCGCACGCGAGGGTCGTACTTCTTGAGCTGGAGCTTCTCCTGGCCGGTCCCCGCGGACGACACGAGGTGGATGATGGTGCGGTTTCCCTTGGGCATGGTGGGCTCCGGCCGCGCGGGCATGACGAGGCCATGCGGCGGCGATGCGCCGCGCGGGAGTCACGCAGGACGGCAGTGAATGGTTTCCGGGGTGTTGTTGTAACTAAGTTGCGTTATCGGCGCAAGCCGTAGCGCGAGCCGTCCGTCCGGGAGCGGGCGTGCCTAGGCGCCGGCGTCCTCATCCACCTCGCGGGCCGCGCCCTGGCGTGTCCGGTAGCGCTTGATGGCGCGCTCCAGGGGGCGCAGGCCCGCGAGGCACAGCAGGGCAATGGCCATGGTGGTGACGGCGGCGAAGTAGAAGCCCAGCCCGGCGGCCAGGCCCACGGACGCGGTGAGCCAGAGGTTGGCCGCCGTCGTCAGGCCCTTCACCTGGCCGTTGTGGCGCAGGATGACGCCCGCGCCCAGGAAGCCGATGCCCACCACCACCTGGCTGGCGATGCGGCCGATGTCACCCCGGGTGCCCTCGGGGGTGTCGGGGCCCAGCGCCACCTCGATGAAGACGCTGGCCACCGTGAAGCAGCACGCGCCCAGGGAGACGAGGATGTGGGTGCGCAGCCCGGCCGCCTGGCCGCTCACCTCACGCTCCAGGCCCAGCACGCCCCCGAGCAGGGCGGCCAGGGCCAATCTCATGGCGACGGTCTGCTCATCCACGAGCGGGGAGCCTACTCACCCAGCTCGATTTTCTCGTCCTTGTCCGCTTCGGTCAGTTCGGGATTGGGCAGGGTGTCCAGCGTGGCCGTCAGCAGCTTGCTGGACGGCACCACGTAGGGCCGCACCTCCTCGCCGAACTCCTCGACGTACTGGTCCACGCGCTGCTCGAAGTCCTCGTCCTTGGAGCCCCAGCTCCCGGCGGACTCGGCGGCCCAGACCTCCTCGCCGTCGCGGCAGCGCACCAGCTTCGCGCTCACCGCGGCCTCCGCGCCGCTGCCCCGGAGCTGAATCTGTGGGGACAGCCAGAGCACGCCCTCCAGCCCCTCCACGCACAGCGCCTTGAAGGTGGTGTCCGTGGGCACGTCGGGCAGCGCCACGCTCTCCTTCACCAGGAAGTCGCGGTTCTGGTTCACCCACTGGCGGGCGATGAGGCTCCACAGCTCGCCCACGGAGACCTTGCCGTCGGGCAGCGGCTGCGCCACCACCACCAGGCGCTTCACCTGGTGCTTGTCCACCGTGTCGTAGTCACCGCGCAGCCGCTGGTTCTTCACCGTGGAACAGGCGGACAGCAGGCCCAGCCCGAGCACGGGCCACAGTTGCTTCCTCATGGTGTCCCTCTCCCGGCCCCCTTTCGCGCGCGAAGGGGGCCTCCTTCAGATACGGGCCGGGGCGGGCCGCTCAGGCCGCCTTCGGCTCGGAGTCGTTGCCACCGCCAGCCGCGCCGCCCTCACCGGAGGACGCGCCCGGCTCGCGCTGCTTCCGGTCGTACATGAGCTGCATCACCGCGGCCAGCACCGTGAAGGACACCACCAGCGTGGTGATGAGGCCAATGCACGCTACCAGACCCATGGAGCGCAGGCCGTTGTGGGCCGCGGCCAGCAGCGCCGCGAAGGCCACCACCGCGGTGAGCGTGGAGGACGCGACGGCCGCGCCCACGCTGCGCAGCGCCACCAGCGGCGAGGTGCCCTCCAGGAAGCGGTGCAGCAGGTAGAGGCCGTGACTCACCCCGAAGCCCAGGAGGATGGGCAGGATGATGATGTTCATGAAGTTCAGGCGCAGGCCGGTCAGCGACATGATGCCCAGCATCATCGCCACGCCCACGCCCAGCGGAATCACGGACGCCAGCGCCAGCTTCACGTTGCGGAAGTCCAGGAAGTGCATGGCCAGGATCCACAGCGCGGTGAGCACCACGGTGACCTTGCCGTCCCAGAGCACGATGCGCGCCAGCCGCGCGTAGAGCTGCGTGGCGCCCGCGGCGCGGAACTCCTTCTCCACCGTGGGGGCCTTGGGGTCCCACGCGTCCTGGTCGTACTTGCCCGGCGAGTACGTGGCCTTGATGACCTTCGTCTCGTCGGAGAACTTCAGCATCTTCTGGCCGTCCAGCAGGTCCACGCTCGCGTAGATGTACGTGAGGTAGCCGTGGTTCTCCGGCCTGGCGGTGGGCAGGTTGCGGAACTGCGCGGTGTAGTTGGCCGGGACGCCGTGGACGTCGAAGGGCCTGGCGTCCAGCACCTTCTTGAAGAAGTCCGCGTTGGCCTGCATCTCCGGCGGCAGCGCGGCGACGGAGAAGCCCTCCTCCTCCAACTGCTTCATCTCCGCCTTCCACTCCTCCAGCACCTTGGCGTTGGCCGCGGCCGTCTCCGCCGGAGGCACGAAGGTGAAGATGCTCACCACCTGGTCAATGGAGGGGTACTTGTGCGCGTTCTGCGTCAGCTCCCGGTACACACCCTCGGCCTCGTCCAGGTCCTTGGTGTAGATGGCCATCGGGTCGCTGGAGATGTTGAAGCGCTCGTTGATTTCGTCCTGGAGCAGCACGGACGACATGCCGTCGGGGATGAGCGCGCGGGTGTTGTAGTTGAAGCTGACGCCGTACTTGAGGCGCTCGAAGAAGCCCAGCTCCACGCCCTTGGGCGGCTCCTCCGAGCCGGCCCAGGGCACCGCGGCGGCGCAGATGAGCGCGACGATGGTGGTGCTGACGCCCAGCACCAGCTTCGGCCGGGGGATGCGCAGCTCCTTGCCGGTGACGGCGGAGTTGGTGGACGGCGGCTTCATCACCCCGATGAGCTTCTGCGGCAGCGCCGGGTTGATGCGGCCGGCCAGCGCCAGGATGGACGCGCTCCAGCAGAACAGCGTCAGGCCCAGGATGAGCGTGCCCATGCCGGCCAGGAAGCCGAACTGGCTGAAGCCGCGGAACTCGCTGACCATCAGCACGAAGAAGGAGCCCGCCGTCACCACCGCGGCCACCGCGGCCGGGCGGCCCGCGTTCATCACCGCGTCCCGGATGGCCACGTCGTACGGCTTGCCCGCGCCGAGCTCCAGCCGGGTGCGGAAGACGAAGTGGATGCCGTAGTCGATGCCGAAGCCGAGCAGGATGCCGCCCAGGATGGACGTAATCATGTTCAGCTCGCCCACCGTCGCGTAGGTGAAGCCGAGCGTATAAATCGTGCCCACCACCGTGCCGGTGACCACCAGGAAGGTGGGCGCCAGCTTGCGGAAGAAGATGACGGTGATGACGAAGATGGCGGCCAGCGCGATGAGCGTCACCGGCTCCAGCGACTCTTCAATCGCGTAGGAGTCATCCACCGTCGTCTTGTACGAGCCGGTGAAGCCGTAGGCGATGGTCTTCCCGTCGCCCATCCGCTCGTAGTCCTCCACCAGCTTCACCTTGCCCGGCTGCGCGGCGTACGCGTCAAGCTGGCCCTTGAGCCGCTCCAGGTACGCCTTCGTCTTGCCAATCTCGGTGTTGTCCCACATCGGCTTGACGAGCAGCAGCAACATCTTCTTGTCGTCGGAGATGTTGTAGTCGTCGCGGATGCTCTTCTTGCCAATGGAGGAGTACTTGTCGACCAGGTCCTGCATGTCCAGCTCGACGGGCTTGGAGCCCCCCAGGTCGATGAAGAAGGGGTTGCTGCGCTTCAGCTTGTCGCGCAGGAACGCCATGATGCGGCGCTTGCCCTCGACCAGGTCCTCCGTCTTCACGAAGAGGACCATGTTCTGCTGGATGAACTCGACGGGCAGCTTGTAGGAGACGTTGCGCACGTTCTCCGTGTCCGCCTGCATGATGGCCGCGAGGTCGTCGGCGGTGCGCTTGAGCGCGGCCTCGTCCTCCGAGCGCAGGGCGACCATGAGGAAGCCGCTGCCGCCCACCATGTCGATGACCTGCTTGACGTCCTTCACCTCCTCCAGGTCCTGGGAGATGAGGTCGAGCTGGTTCGAGTTGATGTGCAGCTTCGACGTGCCCCAGAGCGACGCGGCCAGCAGGGCGAGCATCACCAGGAGGACGGCCCCGGGCCTGCGGACCAGCAGTCCGGCGAAGGCTTGGGCGAAACGGGAGTGGGAGTTCGGATTTCTATCGCCGCTCATGCGGCGGCGACCCTACCGGCAAACGCCCTGGCCCGAAAGGCAAAGCCCGGCCGCCAGGCCGCTGCCCTGCCACGGGCGTCCGCGTCATGGCGGGCCCGCCGTGAGAGGGCTCAGGGCGCGGGCGGCGCGGACACCCGCAGCACGTCGTTTTCCGGTTCCTTGGGAGGTAGAACGAACGAGCGCGGGTCCTTCACCAGGTGCGTGAGCACGGCGCGCAGGAAGGGCAGGGCCTCGCGGGACGGGACGTCGCGGGCGCGGACGGCCACCCCCAGCGCCAGGGAGAAGGACACCGCGAAGTTGATGATGCCGGTGAGGGCCATGCCCGCCAGGGCGGCCAGGAACTCCGGCTGCAGCACCGCCCCGGGGCCCAGCGCCGTGCCCGCCAGGGAGAGCGAGCCGAGCACGAAGGTGACGTGGCGCACATCCAGCGCCAGCCCGAAGAAGCGGCCCACCACGGGCAACAGGGCCAGCAGGAAGCCCAGCGTGATGTTGGCCCCCAGGCCGGACGCCGCGTGCTGGAAGTGCTCCGCCAGCGTCCGGGCCCGGGCGTCCCCCAGCAGCCGCCGCAGCACGCGGTGGTGGGCCAGCGCCTCCGGCAGCCGCCGGTACACCACGAAGTTCTCCAGCCACCCGCCCGCCACGCTGCTCATCCACAGCATGACGCCCGTCATGGCGGCGAAGAGGAGCGTGCCGCTCTTCCACGGGTGCAGCGAGGCCACCGTGGCCTGGGCCTTGGCCGGGCTCAGGAAGGCGTGGCCGGTGGCGAGCTGGTACCCCAGCGCGAACAGGACGGCCGCCGGGGCCACCACGCCCAGGTTGCCCGCGAAGGCCGCGAGCTGGGAGCGGGTGATGCGCGGGATGAGCTCCACCAGGCTGGCCAGCCGCTCGCCCCGGGCGCCCTCGCCCACCGCGCCCGCCAGCGTGGCCGCCGTCACGGACGGCTGCTTGGTGGCCAGGGTGAAGCCCAGGAGCTGGATGAGCAGGAAGGCCAGGGCGTAGTTGAGGCCCACCGCCAGGAAGGAGAAGAAGGGCGCCAGCAGCAGGCCCGACAGGAACGCCTTGTTGGCCACCGCCACCGCGGTCACCAGGCCGCCGCCCGCCGCGGAGTGCACCATGGCGTGGAAGCCCTCGCGGGTGCTGGTGATGTAGTGCTCGCCGGAGTGGCCCGCGCGCTCGATGACCTTGCGCGCCAGCATCCGCATGTTGCGCTTCACCAGCTCCACCACGGAGCGGTCCGCGTGCGCGCGCCGCAGCAGGTCCGACACCAGCGCCATGGCCTCGCGCCAGCGAGGCTCGCCCCGGGGAGCGCCCAGCACGCGGGCAATGGCCTCCATGCGCTCCAGGCCCCGGCGGATGCGCTCCAGCCGGTACACCAGGTCCACGCTGACGCCCGCGTCCTCCAGGTGGCGTGACACGCTGGCCACCACCTGGCGGCAGTCGGCCACGCACTGCGACAGGTCCCGCAGCGTGTCCGCCGCCGCGTCGCGCGCCAGCACCGAGTCGCAGACCAGCCGCATCCGCAGGAAGGGCGAGGCGCGGAAGGACGTCTCCGGGCTGCGGTCGCGCACGTCCTGCGCCATGCCCAGGGACGCCACCTGCACCGCCAGCAGCAGCAGCGCGTCCATCAGGTCCGCGCGCAGCCGGGCGGCGGGAGGCGGCTCCGACGATGCGGGCTCGCCCACCAGCGCGGCAATCCGCGCGAGCTTCACGGGGGACAGCCGGGCGAGCCAGTCCGCGTCGTCCGGGTCGGGGCACAGGCGCAGCAGCAGCTCGGCCAGGTTGCCGGGCTCGGGGGGCGCGGGCAGCAGCGAGCGGGCGAGCCGGTCCGACGCCTCCGCGAAGAAGCCCTGTCCGGCGGGCAGGCCCACCTGGGCGAAGAGCTTCAGGCCCCGGCTGCCCGCGAACACGGCGGCCACCAGCCGCGTGAGGGCGGCGCGCATCGCGGGCTCGCCTTCGAGCACGCGCACCAGCAGGGCCAGCCGGCTGTCGGCGGCGGAGACCTCTGGCTCGGCCGCGTCCACCAGCCCGTGGGCCGGGAGCCGCTCGCGCAGCCAGAGCATCCAGCGCTCCACCCACTGGAGGCGCGGCTCCAGGCCGTCCTCGGGGAGGTCGTACAGCAGCCGGTACAGGTCCCTCACCGCGGCGTGGCCGGGCGCGCGGGGCGCGTACTGCATGCAGAACGCGTCCACCTCGCGGGCGGAGGGCTGCGGCCTGGGGGGAGGGGCGGGGACGGGGGCGGGGGCGGTCATCGGCCAGGCGCGAGGGGGAAGGGCGACTCTACGTGATGCGCTGCCGCCGCGGAAACCGCGCTGGCGGCCGGGGAGCCTGGTGGCCCGGCCGCCGGGCAGGGGCGGGCTACTTCTTCTTCACCTTCGCCAGCTCGGTGCGCATGCGCTCCAGCAGCAAATCCCAGCCGCCCTTCTCCATGAGGGGCTTCACCTGCGTGTCCCGGATGTCCGTGAGCATGGACGAGCCCAGCACCGTCACGTCCACGACCTTCCAGGCGGCGGCCTCCTTCACCAGCCGGTACTTGAGCTTCATCTCCTGCGTCTTCAGCGGGTGCTTGATGAAGACGGTGGAGGCCACGGTGGCCTCGGCGCCCTTCACCTGCGAGGGCTCATAGGTGATGGTGTCCAGGTTCTTGAAGTTCTCCCGCACGCGGGGGAAGGCGATGTTCGCGAAGAGGTCCTGGAACAGCGTGACGAACTCCTTGCGCTGCGCCTCGGTGCCCTCGCCCCAGTTGTCGCCGAGCAGGAACTTGCCCTGCTCCTGGCTGCCGAAGTGCTTGAGGGCCAGGGCGTCGCGCTCGTAGCGCACGGCCTGCACCACGGTCTTCACCGGCTTGGCGACGGGGTCCTCCTTCGCGGCGAGCGCGGGCATGGCGAAGGCGACGGTGGCCAGGAAGGCGAGGGTACGGAAGCGGGCGTTCATGTCGGGCTGTTCCTCCAGAGCGGATGCGCGGACGTCTGTTAGCCCAAGGGAACGCCCGGCGCCTCGCGAAATTCACGCCGGGGCGAACGGCGGGCGGGCGGGTGATGGTGCCTGGTTGCCGGGTGCTGGCGGATTCCGAAAAGATGAATGATGCGGCCCTCTTGCGTGTTTGACTCTCCCAGGAGGCCACGTTTAGTGTCCGCCCTCTGCGCACTGTCAGCGCAGCCCTTGAGACGACATGCCTACCGACTTCCTGTTCACGTCCGAATCCGTCACTGAAGGCCACCCGGACAAGATCGCCGATCAGATCTCCGACGGTGTGCTGGATGCCATCATCGCCAAGGACCCTCAGGCGCGCGTCGCCGTGGAGACGCTCGTCAAGACGGGCCTCGCCATCGTCGCGGGTGAGGTGACGACGAACTGTTACGTGGACATCCCGAAGATCGTCCGCGGCACCATCTGCCGCATCGGGTACACCGACAGCGCCATGGGCTACGACGGCAACACCTGCGGCGTCATGGTGGCCATCGAAGGCCAGAGCCAGGACATCGCCCGGGGTGTCGACAACAAGAAGGACCAGGGCGCTGGCGACCAGGGCATGATGTTCGGGTTCGCCTGCGACGAGACGCCGGAGCTGATGCCGGCCCCCATCCACTACGCCCACGCCATCACCCGCCGCCTGGCGGACGCGCGCCGCAAGCAGCACCCGTGGATTCGCCCGGACGGCAAGAGCCAGGTGACGGTGGAGTACCGTGACGGCCGCCCCGCGCGCATCGACGCGGTGGTGGTGTCCACGCAGCACTCCGACGAGGTCTCCAACAAGAAGATCCAGGAGGCCATCCGCGAGGACGTCATCGCGAAGGCGCTGCCCAAGAAGCTCGTCGACAACAAGACGAAGTTCTTCATCAACCCCACCGGCCGCTTCGTGGTGGGTGGCCCCATGGGTGACTCCGGCCTGACGGGCCGGAAGATCATCGTGGACACCTACGGCGGCATGGGCCGTCACGGTGGCGGCGCGTTCAGCGGCAAGGACCCGTCCAAGGTGGACCGCTCGGCCGCGTACATGGGCCGGCACATCGCCAAGACGGTGGTGGCCGCGGGCCTGGCCCGGCGCTGCGAGGTGCAGGTGTCCTACGCCATCGGCGTGGCCGAGCCCGTCAGCGTGATGGTGGAGACCTTCGGCACCGCGACGGTTCCGGAAGAGCGCATCGCCCTGGCCGTCCGCAAGACGTTCGGTCTGCGCCCGCGCGAAATCACCGCGTACCTGGACCTGCTGCGGCCCATCTACCAGAAGACCGCCGCCTACGGCCATTTCGGCCGCACGGAGAAGGAGTTCTCCTGGGAGCGCGTGGAGGAGAAGAAGGACGCGCTGCGGGACGCCGCCAAGAGCGCGGCCCCCTCGGGTGGTGGCCGTCGCCTGAAGGCCGTCTGAGGCAACCGCCTCGCATCGGGCCTCGCGCCTCCTGAGCGGAGCGCGGGGACTCGAAAGCACTCGGGCCGTCTCCCTCATGGGGAGGCGGCCCGTTGTGTTTGGCGCCTGGGCGCTCCGCGGGCGCGTGAGGGCCCGCGACGCAAACGGGCCGCTTCCCAGTGAGGGAGGCGGCCCGTCGTGCTTCAGCCCGGAGGCGGCGCGCTCAGTAGCGGTAGGTGTCCGGCTTGTACGGGCCGGAGGGCTTCACGCCGATGTAGGCGGCCTGCTCCTCGCTCAGCTCGGTGAGCTGCGCGTTGAGCTTCTTGAGCTGGAGGCGGGCGACCTTCTCGTCCAGGTGCTTGGGCAGCACGTACACCTTGCCGACCTCGTAGTTGGCGCTGTTCGAGTACAGCTCGATCTGCGCGATGGTCTGGTTCGCGAACGAGCTGGACATCACGTAGCTGGGGTGGCCGGTGCCGCAGCCCAGGTTCACCAGCCGGCCCTTGGCCAGCAGGATGATGCGCTTGTTGTCCGGGAAGATGACGTGGTCGACCTGCGGCTTGATCTCCTCCCACTGGTACTTCTCCAGGGAGGCGACCTCGATTTCATTGTCGAAGTGGCCGATGTTGCAGACGATGGCCTGGTCCTTCATCTTCGCCATGTGGTCGTGGGTGATGACGCCCTTGTTGCCGGTGGCCGTCACGAAGATGTCCGCCTTGTCCGCGGCGTAATCCATGGTGACGACGCGGTAGCCCTCCATGGCGGCCTGGAGCGCGCAGATGGGGTCGATCTCCGTCACCCACACCTGGGCGGACAGCGCGCGGAGCGCCTGCGCGGAGCCCTTGCCCACGTCGCCGTAGCCCGCGACGACGGCAATCTTGCCGGCGACCATCACGTCCGTGGCGCGCTTGATGCCGTCCACCAGCGACTCACGGCAGCCGTACAGGTTGTCGAACTTGCTCTTCGTCACGCTGTCGTTGACGTTGATGGCGCGGAACAGGAGCGTGCCCTTGGCGGACATCTCCTGGAGGCGGTGCACGCCCGTGGTCGTCTCTTCCGTGACGCCCAGAATCTTCGCGCTCTTGCGCGTGTACCAGGTGCCGTCCTCGGCCAGCTTCGCCTTGATGGCGGCGTACAGCTCGCGCTCTTCCTCGCTCTGGGGGTTGGCCAGGACGCTGGCGTCCTTCTCCGCGCGCTTGCCCAGGTGCATGAGCAGCGTGGCGTCACCGCCGTCGTCCAGAATCATGTTCGGGCCTTCGTGCTCGCTGCCCGCGGGGCCGAAGTCGAAGATGCGGTGGGTGAAGTCCCAGTACTCCTTGAGGGACTCGCCCTTGTGCGCGAACACCGGGGTGCCCGTCTGCACCAGCGCGGCGGCGGCGTGGTCCTGCGTGGAGTAGATGTTGCACGACGCCCAGCGGACCTGGGCGCCGAGCGCCTGGAGCGTCTCCACCAGCACGGCCGTCTGGATGGTCATGTGCAACGAGCCCGTCACGCGCGCGCCCTTGAGGGGCTGCGTCTTGGCGTACTCCTCGCGGATGGCCATGAGGGCGGGCATCTCGCTCTCGGCGATGCGGATCTCCTTCCGGCCCCAGTCGGCGAGCGACAGGTCGGCGATGGCGTAATCCTGCTTCTGGGACTTGGTTGCGGCGGTCATGGCAATGGCTCCTGGTCCAGCGGGCGCGGCGTCCCGGGCGCGGGAAGTTCGGTGTGGGGTGCTTCCGACGGCTCACCCTCGCAAGAGACGCGTACAGGTGAGCGCCGTTGGGTGATTCCGCTTCGAGCCTGGGGCCGTGGCCGGCCTCGCAGCGCTCCTCGAAGTCACGGGGGAACCTACGAGAAGGGCCCCTTCATTTCAACGGGAGACTGCCGCCCCCGGGGGCGGGCGGGCAGCCTGCTTCATCCACTTTCAGACGCCCACCTGGCGAGGGAACGTGGCGAGCGTGAGGGACTCCGGCGGGACGGAGAGCGCCTTGGGCGCCAGCGCCACGCCGGACAGGTAGCGCCAGCCGGTGCCGTCATGCCGGAAGTCGGAGCGCTCCACGAAGGATTGGTCCTTTCCCTTCTCGAACACCTTGGCGAAGAAGAGCACCTGCGCCAGCCCGGTTTCATCCGGGGGCTCGCGGTCCATCACCACCAGCTTCGGGTACTGGTGGGCCTGGGCGAACGCGCGCAGCTCGCGCAGCACCGCTTCCTGGGGCTTCGCGCGGTCCGGGTGGTCGGGGTGCAGGGACTTCCACAGCCAGGCGACCTCGCGCAGGGCGAAGGCGCTGTAGCGGCTGCGCATGAGGCGCTCGGCGTCGGGGGGCTCGGCCTCGCCGCGGTGGAAGGGCGCGCAGCACTCGCGGTAGCGCAGGCCGGAGGAGCAGGGGCAGAGGGGGGCAGGGGGCATGGTGCGGTCCGAGCCTACCCGGCCCGCGCGGGCCTTGGGTGCTCATGCGCACAGAGGCGGCGGAACACCCTTGCTGGGCGGGGAGAGCGGGCATACATCCGGTGGCCGCACCCTATGAGCCTCCTCGAAGCCATCGTCCTGGGTCTGGTCCAGGGTCTCACGGAGTTCCTCCCCATCAGCTCCACGGCGCACCTGCGCATCGCGCCGGAGCTGTTCGGCTGGAAGGACCCGGGCGCGGCGTACTCGGCGGTCATCCAGTTGGGCACGGTGGCGGCCGTGCTCATCTACTTCCGCAAGGACATCGTGTCGCTGGTGGCGGCCTTCTTCCGGGGGCTGGCGCGGCGCGAGCCCTTCGGCACGCTGGAGGCGCGGCTGGCGTGGTTCGTCCTGGTGGGCACGCTGCCGGTGGGCATCGCCGGGCTCACGCTGAAGAAGTTCATCGAGAACGAGTTCCGCTCGCTCTACGTCATCTCCGGCAGTCTCATCGTGCTGGCGCTCATCCTGCTCGTGGTGGAGAAGCGGGCCTCGCACCAGCGGACGCTGTCGGACATGCGGTGGAAGGACGGCATCCTCATCGGCATGTGGCAGGCGCTGGCGCTGATTCCGGGGGCGTCCCGCTCCGGCACCACGCTGACGGGCGGCCTGTCGCTGGGGCTCAAGCGCGAGGACGCGGCGCGCTACTCGTTCCTCTTGTCCATTCCGGCCACCACGCTGGCGGGCGTCTTCGAGCTCAAGCACCTGCTGGAGGCCCAGACGCGGCCTTCCGCCATGGCGCTCTGGGTGGGGACGCTGGTGGCCTTCGCGTCGGGCATGGTGGCCATCGCGTGGCTGCTGAAGTTCCTGCGCACGCGGACGACGATGGTGTTCGTGGTGTACCGCGTAGCGCTGGGCCTGCTGCTGCTGGCGCTGCTCCAGACGGGGAAGCTCAGCCCGCTGTCGGGGACGGAGAACGTGGACGTCCCGGGCGAGCCGGGGACGCCGCCGGTGGAGAAGCAGATTACCGACTAGCGTGGGAGGACGTGGGCCGTGAGTGTGGAGGCGCTGTTCCAGGCACTGGAGTCACGGCTGTCCGCGCGGCCGGCGCGTGAGGTGCACCTGCCGGGGTGGACCCTGCGCGAGGCCTCGGTGCTGGTGCCGGTGTTCGAGCGGGACGGCGTGCCCCACGTGCTCTTCACGCGCCGGCCCGCGACGCTGCGGACGCACGCGGACCAGTACAGCTTCCCGGGCGGGGGCCGCGAGCCGGAGGACGCGACGCCCCTGCACACGGCGCTGCGGGAGACGGAGGAGGAACTGGGCATCGACCGGCGCGGCGTGCGGGTGCTGGGGATGCTGGATGAGGTGCCCACGATTTCGCAGTACCGGGTGCGGCCGTTTGTCGGTGTGATTCCCGGGGACGGGAAGTACCAGCCGAGCGCGGAGGAGGTGGCCTTCATCCTGGAGGTGCCGCTGTCCGGCCTGCTGGACCCGTCCATCCTCCGCGTGGAGCGGAAGGAAATCCTGGGGGCGGAGCGGGACCTGTACTTCTACACGTACGGGACGCACGTCATCTGGGGGGCGACGGCGCGGATTCTTCGCGACTTCCTGAGCCACGTGACGCAGGTGCCTGGCGGGGCGGGGTAGGGCGGCGCGTCAGGGGAGGCGAGCTCGGAGCTGGAGCCAGGGGATGAGCTCCGGGTGCTTCTGCTCCACATTCGTCCTGGGTAGGGCGTGGGCCAGGATTTTGAGGGCGTGCTTGAGCCTGCGCATGGCTTGGAGTTTCTCGATAGGGATGGCGCGAAGGTCTTCATGGGCCACCCATCGGGCGGCCTCTTCCAGCGGCATTGTCGTCAGGCGCTGGACCCACGCGACGATGGGGGCGGGGTCGAGGACGAAGTCGCCCTCACGCTGGCCGACCTCCGCAATCATCCACGCGCGCAGGTTCATCTCTGAGAGCCTGATGGAGAATTCCGCTTCGTCGGAACGGCGTTGTGCGAGGACGCCGTAGACCAGCAGCGCGAGGTGGGCCCATTCCACGCTCGTTTCTTCTTGGGCTCGCGCCGCGAGGGTGAAGGCGAAGACATCCCAGTTGAAGTCCTTTCCGTCGACGGGCTCACCGACGGCAAGTCCATCAAGCCACGCCCTCAACCGCGGTAGCGGCCACCTCAAGACGGTTTGGACCAACGAGGAGTTCACTTCCATGGCCCCTCCATCAGGGAGGAAAGGTGATTCCAAATTGAGCGAAGGCTCTTCGTCCAAGCTCAACGACCCGACTGTTCGTGACCTTTGATGCACCTTTGAGGTAGTGGCCACTCTGAGACGTGATCCGGATACCAAAATACGTGGACCCGTGGACGGCCAACTCTGCTTCCCCTGCCGCGAGCACGGGTTTGCCTCCGCTGGCGACGGCGTGGGAGATCTCCAGTCCCCTCCAAGTGTGCGGGACGATTTGTAGCTGGCCGTCTGCAGTGAGCACCCACTTCACGCGGTCCTCGGTGGCATAGCGTGCGAACTCAGCCGAATCCACGCGAGTGGGACGGACCCCGAGCTTGCGCGCTCGTTCTAGCTCTACAGGAAGCAAATCGGGTTGCTGGTTAGGGAGCAACTGCTCGGATGCAGTGCTATCAACCCCAGGTGTGGGCTCTTTGTCAGGCCCGCGAGCCGTCATGGCGACCGCATGGGGCGCGATGCCCACGGTCATGACGCCCTCGGCGACGGAGATGGAGCGCACGCCCCCCGCCATCGCGGCGGACAGCCGGAAGCCGGCCTGCGTCTCCGCGGCCAGCGCGGCGCTGGCGAAGCCAGGGAGCGTGGGCCCCTTGGAGGCCATGCTTGAGGCACCGCCGCTCAGCGCCGCCGTCAGCGCGAGGATGAGGACGCGTGCGCCGTTCTCCCCCATGACCTGGCCGAAGCGGTGCCCCGCGTCCTCCAGTTCCCGGAACGACACGGCTCGTTCGGTGTCCGCGGACAGGCGCTGCCAGCCCTCCACGAGGCTCATGAAGGCGTCCACGCCGAGGTAGGCGAGGACAAAGGTCGTCAGCGCGACGGCGACGACCTTGGTGACGGGCTCCGGCGCGACGACAAGGAACATGTACGCGGCCATGGCCGACGTCAGCATGGCCTTGAGCGCGAGCGGATTGACGACCTCCTGCACCGCGTCCTGCACTCCCTCCCACACGCCGTCCCAGGCGAAGGCGAGCGCCATCTGCCGACGGGCCCTGGCATCCAGGAAGGAGAAGCCACCCTCCAGGAGCGTGAGGCACTCGCCAGGACTGTCCTGGCGGGAGCACCAGGCGCCATAGTCGTGCCCGGCCCCCTGGGACGCTGAACCCCACGAGGCGAGCCGGACTCGTGGACGCCCCGTCTCCTCCTCGCGAAGGGAGAAGCGCATGTCGAGCACGAGCCGGGTCATCACATTCCGGAACGCGTCTTCATCCACCTCGACCTGCTTCGCGTTCTTCGGCGGGATGTAGACGATGGGCTCGCCCTGTCCCGTCTCCAGGCGTACGACTCGCGGTGTCGTGCAGCCCACGAGAAGCACGCTCACGAGCAGCGCCACTGCCCCACGCAACGTCATGCCGTCCCCCTGACGCGTGCTCCGAGTCCGTGGGAGCACCCATCAGGCGTTAGCACCCGGCTCTGACGACCCGAGGAGGCCCGGCGGCACCGGGCCTCACTCCGCGCCGCCTCACGCCTTCTGCTTCTGCTCCAGCTCCGCGCGCAGCCTGTCCTCCTGGGCGCGCAGCTCCGGCGTGTACTCGGCGCCGAAGTCCTCGGCCTCGAAGACGGGACGAATCTCCAGCTCGGACTCCTCGCCGGGCATGGGGGGCGGGCAGCGGCGCGCCCACTCCACGGCTTCGTCCATCGACTTCACCTGCCAGATCCAATAGCCGGCGATGAGCTCCTTCGTCTCCGCGAACGGACCGTCGATGACGCGCTTCTTCCCCTCCGCGAACCGGATGCGCTTGCCCTTGGTGCTCGGGTGGAGACCGTCACCAGCCAGGAGCACGCCAGCCTTCATCAGCTCCTCGTTGTAATTGCCCATGTCGGTCATCAGCTTCTCGTCGGGCATCACGCCGGCCTCGGAGTTCTTCGTCGCCTTCACAATGACCATGACGCGCATCGGTGCTTCCTTTCGGTTCGGGAGGCGCTGCGGCCTCGTTCAAAAGGGCGACGAATAAACCCGGGGCGGATCGACACGCGGCGAAAAAATCGGGAAGCCCGCTCGCCTTGGCCTCAAGGAGGGCATGGAAGTGCAGCAATATCAGGGAGTTCCATGGGCGGCCGGGCCCAGCGGGCCCTCTGCCCACGCCCTCCAGTCGGCGTTGTGGAGCGTTGATGCCGGCATCACCGTCCTGGAAGGCAGTGTGGGGCGCGGCGCGCCAGGAGGGAGCATGGTTCGTGGAGCGCTGAACGAAGGGGGCCGGCTGCTCGCCGCGCTCGCACGTTTCATCGAAGGGCCTCTCCAGGCATTGGCGGCGGGGTGGAGCTGCTGGTGCCCGCGACGGTCGTCACGCTCGGCTCGCTGGAGCTGGCAACGGAGTCCGTGGAGGCAGGCCTGACGCGCCTGGCCTATGGCCTGCTGCGCTTCCTGATGCTCGGCGTGGGCATCCTCGCGGCCACGACGTTGTGGCGCTTCTTCCGGCCGCTGCCCGAATACAGCGACGCGCACGTGCTGCCGCCGCGTGGACCGCGGCGACACGGCGCCGTCTGGGCCCGCGCGCGTGTAGCGGGCACGGGCGGCGGCTGGTGCTCCGCCGCCCGGCGCCGCGCGGGGTTACGCGTGGGACTGCTGGAAGCGGCGGATGAACTTCTCCACGTCATTGGCCAGCGCCATGACCTGGTCTCCGATGCCGGACTCCTCCTGGCGCTCGCGCTCCTCCTGCAACTGCCGCTTCACCCGCTCCTTGATGGGGCCGATGCTCAGGCTGCCCGGAGCCTGGCTGGGGGGGTAGTCGAGCAGGCTCTGGGCGAACTTCTGGACCAGCGCCTGCGCGGGCACGAAGGTGAACATGCGCTCCCCGTACCACCGCAGGTACTGTCCGGCATTCGGTCCGTACTCGAACGGGTCCGAGCGCAGGTTGATGAGGTACGGCCACGTCGGGTCGAAGCGCTTGCCGCTGAACCACATGTCCGGGCCCTCGCCATCCTGGTAGTTGAAGATGAGCTTCCAGTCGTCGTGACGGACGGCCGCGAGGTTCCCGCTGTCGAGCACGTAGATGAACTCGTGCCGGCGCCCCGCCTCCTTGCCGGAGAGCAGCCCGTTCTGGTCATACCCGTCCAGGTAGACCTTGAACGTCTTGTCTCCCGCCTTGTAGCCGCGCCTGCACTGCTCCACGAGGTCCGTGGGGCCGCCCGCCGCGGAGACCAGCGTGGGCATCCAGTCCTCATGCGCGAAGATGTCGTTGATGACGCGCCCGGCCTCCACGACGCCCGGCCAGCGTACCAGGCAGGGCACGCGCACGCCGCCCTCCCAGGTGGAGCCCTTCTCGCCCCGGAACGGGCAGTTGCCGCCGTCCGGCCAGCCCATCTTCTCCACGCCGTTGTCGGTGGAGAAGACCACCAGCGTGTTGTCCGCGATGCCCAGCTCGTCCAGCTTGGCCAGCAGCGCGCCGACGATGTCGTCCAGCTCCCGCATGGCGTCCGCGTAGAGGCCGTAGCCGGTGGCGTTCTGGTACTTCTCCTGGAGGTAGGTCCAGACGTGGGTGCGCGTGGTGTTGTGCCAGAGGAAGAACGGCTTGCCGTCCTTCACCGCGCGCTCCATGAAGTCCAGCGTCCCCTTCAGGAACTCCCCGTCCACGGTCTCCATGCGCTTGCGGGTGAGCGGGCCGGTGTCCTCGATGCGCTGCTTGCCCACCACGCCCCAGCGCTCGTCATCGGTGGGGTCATCGCGGTCCGTGGCCCAACTGTGGAGCACGCCGCGCGGGCCGAAGCGCGCCTTGAAGGCCGGGTCCTTCGGGTAGTCCGGGCACTCCGGCTCGTTCTCCGCGTTGAGGTGGTAGAGGTTGCCGTAGAACTCGTCGAAGCCGTGGACGGTGGGCAGGTAGGGGTTGGAGTCACCCACGTGATTCTTTCCGAAGTGGCCGCAGGTGTAGCCCAGCGGCTTGAGCAGCTCCGCGATGGTGGGGTCGGAGTCCTGGAGCCCATACTTCGCCCCGGGCATGCCGATGGTGGTGAGCCCCGTGCGGAGCGGATTCATTCCGGTGATGAAGGCCGCGCGGCCCGCGGTGCAGCTCTGCTGGCCGTAGCAGTCCGTCATCATCGCGCCTTCCTTCGCGATGCGGTCGATGTTGGGCGTGCGGTAGCCCATCATCCCCTGGTTGTAGGCGCTGACATTCCAGAGCCCGATGTCATCGCCCCAGATGACCAGGATGTTGGGCTTGCCCCGCGCCTGCTTGCCGTTGCCATTTCCATTGCCCGTGGGCTTCGCCTTGCTTGCCATGTGTCGCCTCCTGGACGGAGAGGTGTGCACGTGGCGCCGTGGGGGCATGGTCCGGAAGGAGGGGGCACTCCAGCGTCCTGCCGCGCCCCGCTCAGTGCACGGGAGGGGGCGCCGGAGGCTCACCGGCACGCGGGTGCCTCGCGCCGGCGTCCTTGAGGAAATGGCGCACGGCCGCTCCCACGGTGGCATGCACGTTCTGCGGGCCCAGGCGCTCCAGCAGCCCGGTGCGCCGCAGCAGCACGCGCAGGGGCGCCCGGGGCTCGGCGATGCCCAGCACCACGCCCTCGTCCTCGAACTCGCGCCGCAGCTTCTCCAGGCCCTCCGCCGCGGTGACGTCCATGTCGAACACGGCGGACGTATCGATGATGAACCACCGCACGGGCGCCTCCGCGCTGGAAATCAGGGACCGGGCCTGCTCCCGCAGATGTCTCGCGTTGGCGAAGAACAGCGGCGCATCGAAGCGGTAGATGACGAGTCCAGGCACGGTCTCCGTGTTTTCGGCGCGCTCGATGTCGTGATAGCCGGGCATGCCCTCGCGCTGGCCCAGCACCGCGTCATGGGGCCGGGCGGCGCGGCGGATGAGGTCCGCCAGCGCCAGCGCCACCGCGACGAGGATTCCCTGGAGGATGCCCAGCACCAGCACCCCCACCATCGTCACGCACGCGAGCACCGCCTCCACGCGCCGCACGCGCCACAGGTCGATGATGGCCTGGACCTGCAGCAGGTACACCGCGGCCACGAAGACGATGGCGCCGAGCGTCACCATGGGCAGGTCGCGCAACAGGGGCGTGAGGAACAACGCGAACACCAGCACCACGGCGGAGGCGAGCACCCCCACCAACTGGGTCCGCCCACCCATGGAGACGTTGACCGCCGTGCGCGAGTCACTTCCCGTCACGGGGAACCCCTGGCTGAAGGCATTGGCGAGGTTGGCGGCGGCCTGACCGAGGAACTCCTGGTTGCTGTCCAGCCGGTAGCGGAACCTGTCGGCGTAGAGCCGGCCCGTCAGGACGGAGCTGGCGTAGTTGACGAGCGCCAGGCTGAAGGCGGCGGGGAGCAGCGCCCGCACGTCGTCGAAGCGCAGGGACGGCAGGCTCGGAGTGGGAGGCTCGGCGGCGAGGGGGCCCACGACCTTGATGCCGCCATGCTCCAGTTGGAACAGCGCCCCCGCCGCCGTGGTGAGGACGACGAGGATGAGCGGACCGGGCGCCTTGGGGAGCAGCCGCCGCAGCAGCACGAGCAGGGTGATGACGCCCAGCCCCAGCAGGAGCGTCGGGATGTGGGTCTGGCGGAGGTGGGTGGCCACCTCGTGGACCTGCCCCGTGAAGGTGTCGGCGTGGCGCTCCAGCCCGAAGAGCCGCGCGAGCTGGCTGCCGATGATGATGAGCGCCGCGCCATTGATGTAGCCGATGAGGATGGGCTTGGACAGGAAGTCCGCGAGCGCGCCCAGCTTGAGCAGTCCTCCGAGCAGGCTCAGCCCGCCGACCAGCAGCGCCAGCAGCGCCGCCAACGAGGCGTAGCGGGCGGCGTCCGCTCCCGCGGCCATCGGCGCGAGCGCCGCGGCGCTGAGGATGGCGGCACCGGCCTCCGGACCGATGATGAGGTGCCGCGAGGGCCCGAACAGCGCGTAGGCCACCATGCCCACCACGCCCGCGTAGAGCCCCGCCGCGGGGCGCACGCCCACGAGCTGCGCATAGGCCAGGCCCTGGGGGATGAGCATCGCGCCAATCGTGAGTGAGGAGAGCAGGTCCTCCCGGAACCAACGGCGCTGATAGTCGCGCGCCTGGCGCAGGCCCGGTGGCCCCCGCCGGACCGCTCGCCATGTTCGCGCCGCCAGGTCGCTCACCACCAGGTCCCCTCGTGCCGATGTTCCCCGCCACACGCTGAGGACGCCCCAGCCGCCGCGCAATCCGCCGACGTCCGCGATGCAACGGGCCCCCGGACTTGCAGGCGGCTTGGCGGACGGAGGGGGCGGGCGCACTGTCGGCCGCAGTCCCATGTGCCCCGCTCTCGCTCGCCCAGGGCGCCTGCTCGCGGGCCTGATGGTCCTGCTCTTCGCCGCGTGTTGCCCGGGGCTGGGTGGACCATGCCTTCGACAGGGCCGTGCAGCTCCTGGTCCGCGCTTGTCTGGCGTTGCTCGCCCTGCTCCTGGGGGCGGGTGGGTTGCTCGCGCTCTTGCGAGAGCGTGCCGCCGGGTGAGTCCTCAGAACCCGATGGCGGGGAGCGGAGGCAGGGGCCTTCCCTCCAGCGCCTGCGCCATCAACTCCGCGTAACGGCGGATGCTCCCAAGCCACGATGCGTCCTGCTGCTTCCGCTCCGTGGCCGCCAGGATGAGGTGCAGCGTCCCGAGCGCCGCCTGGCGCGCGTCGGCGCTCCGCGCGCATTGCCCCACGGTGCCCGCCAGCCGCAGCAGCCGGATGACGACGGTCGGTTCGCTGTCGCCATAGCGAAGCGTCTGGTCCGTAATCAGGTCCAGGTAGTCGCGCAGCGACGGGGCATGCAGGAAGACGCGTGGTTTGCCGGACGCGTCGGGGACCACGCGCGGGCCCAGCCGCATCCGGCTCAGCTCGCACATCAGGAAGATGAGCTGATCCAACGCCTCCACGGCGGTGTACGGGTCGTTGATGCCGGGCGAGAGCGCCTTGATGGCCACGTCCACCAACTGGCGCACCCCCAGCGCGACGTCCACGTCCTCGTCCCGCCAGCGGTTCGTTCGGAGGGCCCGGAGCAGGACGGCCTCGGTCTCCTCGCACGAAGCCGGGGCGAGGCGGTCCTCCGGCGCGAACCAGCCCACTGCCGTGCCTTGAATCACCGGTTCGCCAATGGCCCGCTCCAGGTGAACGACGAGCCGCCGCGCCGTCGCCACCTCCAGCAGGGCCCGCGCATCCACGGAGACGACGAAGCCGTTGTGCGGCGCGCGAAGGGGCCACGCCTCACCCGTGGGCGCCAGTGCCCTGGCTGGCGCCTGGACATCCGCTGAGCGCAGCCGCTCCATCCTGTGCGCGACCCGCAGCGTGTCCATGCGCACCTGCTGGACGATGTTCTCCACGCGCATCGTCTGGATGGTGTGGAGCACCTGGAAGACGAGCGCGCCCTCACATGCAATGAGCAGCACCATGGCCAGGCCGAGCGCGGGCCGGGGAGCGCGCTCGGCGCCCGCGACGAGCCCGAACTCGTGGGCGGCCACGAGGCAGAAGACGCTCGTGGCGACGAACACCGGGATGACGACGCGGATGCCCGCGCCGCGCACGAAATGCCGCAGCAGCCGGGGCGTGAACTGCTCGGAGACGTTCTGCACCACGAGCATGGAGAGGGACAACACGATGCTCAGGGACGTCAGCGCGATGCCCAACACGGTGAAGAGCATGTCCCGCGCCTCGGTGGCGGTGGCCTGCCAGGCGACGCCGAGCAGGACGCTCGCCGCGAACACGGGCCGGCTCACGAACACCACGCCCAGGCAGGCCCCCACCACCGCGCCCACCACGGGCGAGAGCCACACCCGATGCCGCAGCCACCACTGGATGGGCGCGGCGTCTCGCGGAGGGCCGTCCCTGGGGACGCCATGCCCCATGGCCACGCGGGAGCGCGCCTGGATGCCCGCCATGCGCAGTCCCTCCGCCACGGCACCGGCCCTGCGCCAGCGCGCCCAGGCGGGCTGGCACGGTGGCCGGGCCCGCCCCCCTGAGACTGGGAACACTCCGCCCCGGCGGCAAGACGGAGGCGAGGGCCCGGGGAGCCGGGGCCCGGCGGCTCGCCTAGAACTGCAGATACACGTACGGCCGCGTCTCCACGGCGGACAGGTGGCGGATGCCCAGGCCCAGCACCACCAGCACCACCGCGCGCACCGGCACCGGCATGCGGACGAAGAGGTCCGACGACACCGTGTAGAGCTTCATCGGCACCGCGTGGAAGAACACGGCCGCCGCCAGCATGGCCCACACCAGCGGGCTCACGTTGGCGATGCCGGGCACGCCCGCCATCATCCGTTCGTAGAACTCACCCGCGTGCGCCATGTCCGCGGCCCTGAACACCACGCGCGTCAACACGACGATGGTGAACGTGGTCAGCATGCCCAGCGCCACGCGGGGGATGCCCGGGGACTCCGGCTTGCCCACCGACCACTCCCAGCAACGGGAGATGCACAGCGCGATGCCGTGCACCGCGCCCCAGACGGCGAAGCGCCAGTCCGCGCCGTGCCACAGGCCGCCCAGCACCATCACCGTCATCAGGTTGAACAGCACGCGCGGCTTCGACACGCGGTTGCCGCCCAGGGGCCGGTACAGGTAGTCCCGCAGCCAGGTGGACAGGCTCAGGTGCCACCGGTTCCAGAACTCGCCGATGTTCTTCGCCAGGTACGGCCGGTTGAAGTTCTCCGGGAAGGTGAAGCCGAACAGCGCCGCCACGCCAATGGCGATGTCCGAGTACCCCGAGAAGTCGTAGTAGAGCTCGAAGGTGTAGGCCACCGCCGCGACGATGCACTCCGCGGAGGCGTACTTCTCCGGCGCGGCGAAGACGGGGTCCACCAGCCCCGCGCCCAGCACGTCCGCGATGACCAGCTTCTTCACCAGGCCCACCGCGATGCGGAACAGCGCGTGGCCGCCGGCCTCGGGCGTGAGGCCAGGCGTCTGGCGGAAGTGCGCCATCAGCTCCGACGCCCGGACGATGGGGCCGCTCACCACGCGCGGGAAGAAGAGCAGGTACAGCAGGTGCTCGATGAACGAGTGCTCCGCGCTCGCCTTCCCCCGGTACACGTCCACCGTGTAGCTGATGGCCTGGAAGACGAAGAAGGACAGGCCCACCGGCATCAGCAGGTCGAAGGGCTCGGCGCGGACCTCAATCCCCCACGGCGCCAGCAGCGACAGCAGCGTCTGCCGCAGCATCTCCAGGTACTTGAAGCCCGCGAGCAGGCCCAGGTTGGAGACGACGGACACCGTGACGAGCGCCTTGCGGACCCCCAGTGACTGCGCGCGGGCCATGCCCTTCACGCACAGGTGGTCCACCGTGACGCCCACCAGGAAGATGAGGATGGGGAAGGGCGTGAAGGCCGCGTAGAAGAAGAGGCTGGCCACCAGCAGCACGCCGATGCGTGGCCAGTAGTGCCGGTGCACCGCCCAGTACAGGGCGAACACCGCGATGACGAAGATGAGGTACTGGACGCTGTGCGACAGCACGTCAGTTGTCCTCCACGCGCGAGGTGGGGCCCGCCTTCTTGTGGGCCTCGTACGCGGTGAGCAGCTCCCGGGAGAAGGCCCCCGCCAGCCGTGCGTAGCCTTCCGGCGTCAGGTGGACGCCGTCCGCGTGGCCCAGGGCGGGCTGCATGCGCTGCCAGCGCAGCATGGCGCGCTCGCCGCCCATGGCCGCGCGCGGTGACCAGTACGCGCAGCCCGCGTCCTTCGCCACCTGCGGCAGCGTGTTCAACACCGAGGCCAGCGCGGGCGCCTCGCTCCACCGGCCGTTGGCGTCCCGCGCCAGCCGGTCCGTGGGGCCCATCACCAGGCACTCCGCGTTGGTGGCCTTGCGCAGCCGCGTCAAGAGCGCGGCGTAGTCCCGGCGCAGCGCGGAGGCGTCCAGCTCCGGCCGGCTCGCCTCGTTGGTGCCGTACCAGAACACCAGCAGGTCCGGCCGCCGCGACGCCAACTGCGAGTCCACCGCCGCCGCGTCCATGTCCCCCAGCGTGGCGGCCGTGGCGCCCGGCAGGCCCAGCGCGTCGTACACCACGCCCGGCGTGTCGTACTCCAGGGCCGCGCCCAGCACCGTGACGTTGCCGTCCCTGGGCGCCGTCACCTCCACGGTGTGCGCGTGCCCCGTGACGGGGAAGGAGCGGATGCGCACGGTGGGCTGGGTCAACGGCTCTGGCGGGGGCGCGTCCGGCGGCAGCAGCTCGCCGTCCACCGCGATGTCCGGCGCGCGCACGTCCGGCGCGTCCAGCGAGTACAAATCCAACCGGCCCGAGGTCCCCTTCGCCTCCGGACAGTCCTTGCAGAACTGGATGCGCAGCTTCGCGCCCGGGCCGCCCACGGCGCGGATGCCCGTCAGGCCCCAGGGGCCACCGGAGGGCGTGTTCCGGGCGTCCTCGAGGGTCCAGTCGCCCTCCAGCGTCCGCGTCACGCCCGCGGGCTCCAGGCGGGAGGACGCCTTGCCCGCGGCGACGAAGCCCCGGCCCGCGTCGCCGAAGCGCTTCGTCAGCACCTCTCGCACCGCGTCCGTGAAGAAGTGGGACGCGGTATGCGAGCCGCCGAGCTGCGCGACGCCCACGCGCACGGGCTCGCCGGCCTCGCGGCGCTTCAGCTTGTCGAAGGTGCGGACCAGCGCGGTGTCCGCGTCCTGCAGGCCCATGGGGTCCACCACGGCCAGCAGCGGCGCCCGGCTCTTCGCGAAGGCGCGCTGGAGGGACAGGTCGAACAGGTGGCCCAGCAGGTCCGAGCCCCGGGCGCGCGGGTGGACGAGGTCGTCCAGCATCAGCCCCTCCTCGAACCAGCGCAGCGCGGCGCCCTCGCCACCCATGGCGGCGTAGGCGTCCCAGAAGGCGCAGCCCGCCGCGCGGGCCTCCTCGCGGTAGATGTCGCCAATCTCCTTTGTGCCCCGGCGTGACACCACCTCGCCGCTCATGGTGCGCACGCCCGCGTCGATGGGGGCCATCAGCAGGCACGCCGCGTTCGGCACGTTGGCGCGCACGCGGGACATCAGCTCCCGGACCTGCTCCCGCACCGCTTCCAGCGTCGTGCGGCCGCGCGAGTAGAAGAAGGCCTCGTTGCCGCCCACCATCATCACCACCAGGGACGGTTTGCGCTGGCGGAGCTGGGCGCGGAAGGCGGCGGGCTGGGCGCGCAGGTACACCTCCGCCATGCCGCCCAGCAGGCCCACCGTGTCGTAGACGACGCCCGGCGTGCCCGACTCCAGCGTCATGCCGTGCAGCTCCACCTTGCCGGAGGTGCTGAGCGTCAGCGTCTTCGCGCCCCGCGGCAGCTTCACGCGGGCGAAGGCCGCCTCCGACTTGCTCTTGGAGAAGCCTCGCGTGTGGATGCGCTGGAGCGGCTTGCCGTCCACGGAGAACTGCACGGAGCCGCTGGCCGGCTGCGCCAGGAAGAAGAGCTCCGCCACGCGCGAGCCCTCCACGTCATACCGCGTGCTCTGCGAGCCCTTGGCGGAGCTGAAGGCCACGCCCGTCCAGCCCACCCTGTCCCTCGGCCACCGGGTGTCCACCAGCCGCTCGATTTCCCAGCCGTCCGAGCCCCGGCCGGAGCGCGTCCAGCGGCCCGCGCTGGCGGGGCGGGTGATGAAGAGGAAGCCCTTGCCGCCCGCGCCGAAGCGCTCCTGGAGCCGGTCGCGCACCAGGTCGGTGATGTGGTCGGAGGCCACCAGCGAGTCACCCAGGTGCACCACGCGCACCGGCAGGCGCCGGGCGTCCGCGCGCAGCTCGGCCAGGGCGCGGGTGAAGGGCGCCAGTCCGTCCTCCACGCAGCGCCCGTCCGGCCCCGCCTTGCGGCAGTTCAGCTCGAGGTCCACGTGCTGGGCGCCCATGCGCTCGCGCAGGGCCTCCAGGTCCTTCGCGCGGGCCAGGGTGGGGGCGCTCAGCTCTTCCAGCCCGATGCCCGGCGCGGTGGGCACCGCGGGCAGGGGCTCCGCCACCAGCGCCCCGGCGTCGGCCTCGTCCTCCACCTCCTCCGTCTCCGCCGGGGGGCGTTTGGCGGCGTCCGCGCCCGCCGTCATCACCTCGCCGGGCGGACGCGCGGCGCGCCCGCCCGACACCGAGGCCGGCCGGACGAGCGCCACCAGCTTCTCTGGCAGGGGACCTCGCTGGAGACTCGGGAGGGGCCGGAGGGCGTCTGGGACCGGGGCAAGCGACAACCCCAGCGCCAGCGCGACGGTGAGGATGAGCGTCAGCCCGGTGGATCTGGCCTTGAGGAAGTCCAACAGCGCGGCATGAGACTGGCTTTTGGGTGGCGGGTCAAAACTCTCACCGCCCTTCATGGCCCCTCCGTCTGGAGGGCGGGCGGGCGAGTCCCCCTTTCCCGGCGAGGCCGAAACGGTATGGTGCGCCGCCATGGCCGCCGGCTGGGTCCGGGGCCCTAGGAGTGCAACACCCGCAATGGCCCTCTACCCCGTCATCATGGCCGGTGGCTCCGGCACCCGCTTCTGGCCGCTGTCCCGTCAGGCGCGGCCCAAGCAGTTCCTGCCGCTGGCCTCCAGGCTGCCGCTCATCACCGACACGTCCGCGCGCCTCAAGGGGCTCGCCTCGGTGAAGGACACCTTCATCGTCTGTGGCCCGCTGCACGCGAAGGCCGCGGCGAAGCTGGTGAAGGGGCTGCCCAGGGCGAACCTGCTGGTGGAGCCGGTGGCCCGCAACACCGCGCCCGCCATCGCCCTGGCGGCGGTGCAGGTGGCCGCCAGGGACCCCCAGGGCGTCATGGTGGTGCTGCCCTCCGACCACCACGTGGCGGACGTGCCCGGCTTCAAGCGCACGCTCGCGGACGCGGCGGACCTGGCGGAGGCGGGGCACCTCGTCACGCTGGGCATCAAGCCCTCGCGCCCGGAGACGGGCTACGGCTACATCCAGCTCGGCGACGCGCTGGAGGGCGGCGGACGCAAGGTGCGGGCCTTCAAGGAGAAGCCCGACCTGGAGACGGCGCGCGGCTACGTGTCCTCCGGGGACTACCTGTGGAACGGCGGCATCTTCGTCTTCCGCGTGGACGTCATCCTGGAGGCCTTCGCGAAGCACATGCCGGAGATGCAGAAGGGCCTGGACGCCCTGCGCAAGGCCGCGGGCAAGCGGACCTTCGGCGCGGTGCTGAAGAAGGTGTTCCCCAAGCTGCCCTCCACCTCCATCGACTACGGGGTGATGGAGAAGGCCTCCAACATCGCGGTGCTGCCGGGAGACTTCGGCTGGTCGGACGTGGGCTCCTTCGCGGCGATTCCGGAGGTGCGCCCCGCGGACGCCCACGGCAACGTGGTGTCCGGCAACCTGGCCGTGGTGGTGGACTGCCACAACTGCGTGGTGCTGGCGGACAAGCGGCCGCTGTCCGTGGTGGGCCTCACCGACATGGTGGTGGTGGACTCCGGCGACGCGGTGCTGGTGGTGCCCAAGGACAAGAGCCAGGACGTGCGCAAGGTCGTGGAGGCGCTCAAGGCGCGCAAGCTGACGAAGTACCTGTAGGTGCCCAGGTGGGGGCGGGTGCGCTGGAGAAACGCCCGGCTCCGCCCCTGGAAGAATTACCGGCCGCGAGCCCCTGATTCACCGGCGACCTCGGCCACCTGGGGGCTTGCTCTGTCCATGAGCGGACAAGGGTCCTCTGCACGCCGGTTGCAAGGCCCCCTCCGCCTGCCCCGCTCCGGGGCGGCAGAGGGTGATGGGGTATGGCCTGCATGCGGTGTGACGTGGACCATCCGGCCGGGGCGGCGTGCCCGGCGGTGCATGACGGCGTCGCGGTGTCGGCGAGCTGCCTGGAGGGGCACCGGCACGGGCCGCTCGTCTTCCGGCGCTGGCTGGGCGCGGGGGCGCTGGGCACGGTGTACCTGGCCGAGTATCTCCCCACGGGGCACCGCTTCGCGGTGAAGGTGCTGCACCCGCACCTGGCGGCGCAGCCGGACATGCAGCGCCGCTTCTACGCGGAGGCGAGCGCGCTGCGTGAGCTGGTCCACCCGCACGTGGCCCGCGTGCTGGACGCGCGCCCGGGGCCGGGCGGCCTGCCGTGCCTGCTGATGGAGTACGCCGACGGCGAGTCCTTCTCCCGGCTCCCCATGCCGCTGACGCCCGTGGAGGCGGTGGAGCTGCTGGGGCAGACGCTGGAGGCCGTGGAGGCCGCGCACGCGCGCGGGCTCATGCACTGGGACTTGTCCGCGGACAACCTCATCCTCACCCGGGACGCGCGTGGCGAGCGGCGGGTGAAGGTGCTCGACTTCGGCGCCAGCGCCATCCTCAGCTCCAGCCTGTCCCCCGCGGAGCGGGCGCGCGGCATGGTGGTGGGCTCGCCGGCCTTCATCGCGCCCGAGCAGTGGTCGGGGGAGCCCGTGGATGGCCGCGCGGACGTGTACGCGCTGGGCGTGGTGGGCTACCTGCTGCTCACGGGGCGGCTGCCCTTCGGCATCGGCCGCGCGGGCGAGCTGGCGCCGCCGGAGCCGCATGGCCTCAACCCCTGCGTGCCGCCCGCGCTGTCCGCGGTGCTGCTGCGGGCCCTGGCCCCGCGGCCCGCCGAGCGCTTCCCGGATGCCCGCGCGTTCCGCGAGGCGCTGGCGCGCTGCATGGACCCGCGGGTCCTCGCGGCGGAGCGCGAGTCGGCGCTGGTGGACGAGGTGGAGCTGCTGGTGGACATCGACCTCGCGCTCGACGACGTGGACGAGGCCTCCGAGCCCGCGCCGCGGGAGCCCATCCTGCTGCTGCCGGAGATGCGGGTGCCGGAAGGCAACGTCACCATCTTCGGCCAGGCCATTCCGGAGGACGGCGCCACGCCGCTGCACCTGGCGCTGCGGGCGGCGGCCCACGCGGCGCCGGTGCTGGAGGCGCCGGCCCCTCGCGTCGCCGCGCCCGCGGGCCTGGATGTCCGCGTGCGGCTCGCGGAGGGCTGGACGCGCGTGGTGGCCAGTGACGTGTCGGTGGACGGCTTCTTCGCCGCGTGTGACGAGGGCGCGCTGCCGCCGCTGGCCGCGCGGCTGGGGGTGTCGCTGTCCTTCGCGGGGCGCGCCACGACGTGTGAGGGCGACGTGGTCCGCCACGTCACGGGGGACGAGGCCCGGACCTGGGGCGTGGCCGCGGGCGCGTTCATCCACTTCGCCGAGCCCGGCCCGGCGCTGCGCGAGTGGGTGACGTGGATGCTGGAGGAGGGCCGCCGGCCGGAGCCGCGCCCGGATGGGGAGCTGGCGCGGCTGCTCGCCCGGGCCGCCGAGGCCGCCAAGGACCCGTATGCCCTGCTGGGCGCGCGGCCCGACGCCGACTTCGAGGAGCTTCGCCGCCGCGCCAGCGCCGCCCTGCGCCGGCTGGAGGGCTTCCGGGGCCGCGCGCTGCCGTCGGCGCAGCGCCGCGCGCTGGAGTCGCTGAGGGGGCGGGTGGAGTCCGCGCGCCGCACGCTGGGCGAGCCGCTGAGCCGCGCCGGCTTCGACGCCGTGCGGGGCAACCTGTCCGGGCTGGCCCGCTGCGTGGAGGCCGGGCTGCCGGACGAGGAGGTGGAGCCCTTGCGGCACGCCTTCCTGGCGGCCCGGCCGGGCTCGGAGGCGCGGGCCCGGGCGCTCTTCACCCAGGGACATGCCCTGGAGGTGCAGCGGGCCCTGCGCGCCGCGCTGTCCCGCTACGCGGACGCGCTGGCGTTGGACCCGCTCAACGTGTCCTGGCTGAGGCATTACCAGGAGCTGCGCCAGCGGGCGCAGGGCCTGGTGCCCTCCCTGCCCCCCGTGCTCCACGAGGCTCCGGTGGCCCACCCCGCCTCGCTGCCGTAGCGCGGGTGCCTCTTTAGGCCCCTTGGCCCTCCAACGGGCCCGGGGCGCCCTCGGGTCGGGTGCCCCCCTGGCCCGCGCTCGTGTAGAGTCCGCCGCCCTCTGCCATGCCCTCCGTCGTCACGGGGGCGGGGACACCTTCATGAACGCGCACATCTTCCGCGAATACGATATCCGAGGCCTGGTCGATAAGGACCTCACCACCGAGGTGGTGGAGCTGCTGGGCAAGGGCCTGGGCACCATCATCCGTCGCCAGGGCGGGCGCTCCATCGCGGTGGGCCGCGACTGCCGCGAGTCCTCCACCCGCTTCCGGGACTCGCTCTGCGCGGGCCTGACGTCCACCGGCCTCAACGTGTTCGACGTGGGCGTGGTCCCCACGCCGCTGACCTACTTCGCCGCCAACACCCTGCCGGTGGACGGCCTGGCGATGATTACCGGCAGCCACAACCCGCCCGAGTACAACGGCTTCAAGATTGGCGCGGGGAAGACGACCTTCCACAGCCATGAAATCCAGGCCCTGCGCAAGCTCATCGAGGCCAGGGACTTCGAGGTGTCGTCCAAGCCGGGCACGGTGACGCCGTACGACATCATCACGCCCTACAACCACTTCGTGCGCAGCACGGTGAAGGTGGGCCGCAAGGGGATGCGCATCGTCATCGACGCCGGCAACGGCACGGGCGGCGCCATCGCGGTGCCGCTCTTCGAGAGCATGGGCTTCGACGTGGTGCCCCTGTTCTGTGAGATGGACGCGACGTTCCCCAACCACCACCCGGACCCGACGGTGGTGGAGAACCTGGAGGACCTCATCGCGGCGGTGAAGCGCGAGAAGGCCGAGGTGGGCATCGCCTACGACGGCGACAGCGACCGCATCGGCGTCATCGACGACCAGGGCAACATCCTCTGGGGTGACCAGCTCATGGTGCTCTTCAGCCGCTACGTGCTGAAGGAGAGCCCGGGCGCGGCCATCGTCGGCGAGGTGAAGTGCAGCTACACGCTGTACGACGACATCGCGAAGCGCGGCGGCAAGCCCGTCATGTGGAAGGCCGGGCACTCGCTCATCAAGTCGAAGATGAAGGAGACCCAGGCGGAGCTGGCCGGCGAGATGAGCGGCCACATCTTCTTCAAGAACCGCTACTTCGGCTTCGACGACGCCATCTACTCCACCGCGCGCCTGCTGGAGATTCTCACGCAGGAGAAGGCGACCCTGTCGGAGCTGCTCTCCGACGTGCCGAAGACGTACGCCAGCCCGGAGCTGCGCTTCGACACGAAGGAGGAGAAGAAGTTCGAGATGGTCAAGCGCGCCACGGAGACGCTGCGCGACGCGGGCCACGACATCATCGACGTGGACGGCGTGCGCGTGACCTTCCCAGACGGCTGGGGCCTCATCCGCGCCTCCAACACGCAGCCCATCCTGGTGCTGCGCTTCGAGGCCAACACGCCCGAGCGCCTGAAGGAGATCCAGGCCCTCATCGAGGGCACGGTGGAGAAGGTCAAGGTCGAGGTCGGGGGCTGACATGACGACGCCGCGAATCCTCGCCATCAGTGGCAGCCTCCGGACCGGGAGCTTCAACCGCAAGCTCCTGGACATCGCCGTCGCCCACGCCCGCTCGCTGGGCGCGGAGGTGGACGTGGTGGACCTGAAGGCGCTGGCGCTCCCCGTCTACGACGGCGACGTGGAGGCCAAGGCCCTGCCCGCGCCCGTGGAGGAGCTGCGCGAGCGGCTGGGCAAGGCCCAGGGCCTGCTCATCGCCAGCCCGGAGTACAACTCCTCCATCCCCGGTGGCCTGAAGAACGCCATCGACTGGGTGTCCCGCCCGCCGGGGCGGCTCTTCCAGGACAAGTGGGTGGCGATGATGGGCGCCACGCCCGGCGGCTTCGGCACCGCGCGCATGCAGCCGCACCTGCGGCAGGTGATGTCCTCCGTGGGGGCGCACGTGCTGCCCACGCAGGTGCATATGGCCCGCGCGGGGGAGGCCTTCTCCCCGGACGGAAAGCTGAAGGACGAGGCGCGCCAGAAGGAAGTGGAAGCCCTGGCGGCCGCGTTGGTTTCCAAGCTGAAGCCGTAAGAGAGGACGCGCCCATGCCAACGCTTGGAATCGACCTGGGGGGGACCTTCGCCCGCGCCGCGGTGGTGGACGGGGTGGGCAGGTTGCTCGCCGCCGCCAAGGTGGCCCTGGTGGAGCGCAGCCCCTCGGGGGTGGTGGAGACCATTGCCCAGGCGGCCTCGGACGCGGTGAAGGCCGCCGGGGTGCCCCTGGGGGCCTGCGGGGTGGCGGCCGCCGGGCAGATTCACAAGGACTCGGGCGTGCTGTCGGTTGCTCCCAACCTGGGCTGGCGCAACGTGCCGCTGGGCGCGCTGCTCACGGACCGGCTGGGGCACCCGGTGCGCGTGGTGAACGACCTGGCCGCGGCGGCGTGGGGCGAGCTGCACGCGGGCGCGGGCCGGGGCGCGCAGGACATGCTGGTGGTGTTCGTGGGCTCGGGCGTGGGCAGCGCCATCATCGCGGGCGGCCACCTGGTGGACGGCGGCGGCGGCGTGGCGGGCGAGCTGGGCCACATCAAGGTGATTCCGGGTGGCCGCCGCTGCGGCTGCGGCGAGCTGGGGTGCCTGGAGGCCTACGTGGGCGGTCACAACCTCATCGCGCAGACGCGCGAGCTGCTGGCCAGCGGCGATTCGCCGGAGGTGGCGCGGCTGACGGGCGGTGACCCGGCGCGCATCACCCCGGTGACGCTGGAGCAGGCGGCGGAGGTGGGGGACGCGGCGGCGGTTGAAGTCTATGAGCGGGCGGCGCGCTTCCTTGCCCTGTCCGTGGCCAACATGGTGACCATGCTCAACCCGGCGCGGCTGGTGCTGGGCGGCGGGGTGTTGAGCCACTGCCCGGGGCTGCGCCGCCGCGCGGAGGAGGGCGTCCGCCAGTGGTCCTCGATGACGTCTCGTGAGGGGCTGCTCATCGCGGACGCGGAGCTGGGAGATGACAGCGGTCTGATTGGCGCGGCGTTGCTGGTGAAGTAGGCCGCGCCCCTTTCCGGAGGAGGAGGCATTCCATGGCCGAGCACAAGGGAATCGTCACGTTCAAGGGTCAGCCGGTGACGCTGGTGGGGGACGAGGTGAAGGTGGGCGACGCCGCTCCGGACTTCACCGTCTACAAGGGGCTCAACGACACGGTGCGGTTGTCGGACGTGAAGGGCAGCGTGGTGGTGTTGAGCGTGGCGCCCAGCGTGGACACGCGGGTGTGCGCGGCGCAGCTCCGCGCGTTCAACAAGGAGGCCACCGCGCTGGGGCCGGACGTGAAGGTGTGGTTCATCACGTTGGACTTGCCCTTCGCGCTGGGGCGCTTCATCGGCACCGAGGGCATCCAGAACGTCACCACGCTGTCGGACTACAAGGACCGCGAGTTCGGTGAGAAGTACGGCCTGTACATGAAGGAGCTGGGGCTGCTGGCGCGCAGCACCTTCGTGTTGAACCGGGAGGGCAAGGTCGTGTTCCGGGAGATCGTCCCGGAGATGACGCACGAGCCCGACTACGACGGCGCGCTGAAGGCGGTTCGCGAGTCGCTGTGACGGTGTCTCAGCCGCGCTCCGGTGGCTTCCAGCGCCGCAGCGCGGTCTGTTGTTCGTAGGGTTGGGGCGACGGGTAGCTGATGAACTCGATGAGGGTGCCCCAAGGCGCCCGGGCGTAGCAGAAGGCGTTGCCCGGGCCTTGCTCCAGCGCGGGCAGCTCGTGGGGGCTCGAGAAGACCTCGCCTCCGGCTGCCTGGAAGCGCGCGAGCGCTGTGTCCATGTCATCCACGTAGACGGCCAGGTGCTGGAGGCCCAGGTCATTGGGGCGGGCCGGCGGGCGCTGCTCGGGGGCGGCGTATTCGAACAGCTCGATGCTGGGGCCGTTGCCCAGGCGGAGCATGCGCATGGCGCGGATGCTGGAGCCCGGGAGGAAGCGCAGGCGCCGCTGCAAATCTGCGCCTTCCTGCGGGGGCTGGCCTTTCGCCAAGGTGTCGTAGAGGACTTCCGCGCCAAGGGCTTCGATGAAGAAGGCCGTGGCCGCGTTGAGGTCCGGCACGGTGATGCCGATGTGGTCGATGCCGCGCAGGGACGAGGCAGATGGCATGGCAGGTACGCTCCTGGGCCGAGGGGAACGTCGACAGAGATGCCTGTCCAGGGTGCTTCCTGCTTCAGTGCCCCGTCAATCCGACTGCCTCGGGGGACGGATGGGTGTTCAGTCGTGGGCGGGGGAACATTCAGTGCCGACCGAGTCGTCCATCCGGAGTTGCTGGCTTTCACTGCCAGCACACAAACGGACTCAGGTTTGCCGACTCTTCTGTTTGAATTCGCGTCATGTCGAGCCAAACCATGACACTGGGCCGGATGTTGGCCATGCCAACTTCCGCGCTGCTCGGGGGCTTGTTTGCAGCCGGGTGTGCAGGAGGGCGACCCGAGGTCGTGGACTCGGCGTACCTCGCCCAGGCGTCGGTCGTTGAATGCAAACCCGGCGAGTCCTCTGTGGTCTGCTGTATCAAGAAATGGGGCCCTGAGAGCTGCGGAGTCAGTGCCGCGGAGGCTGCGGGACTCCTCAACGGTGCGCGGGTCCTCAACGAAGCGACGCAAGCAGCTTCAGAGGATGCTGCGGCATCAGCCGACGCTGGATGGAAGCAGCACTGCATGGATACTTATGTCGCCTGCAGGAATCAGAAGGGATGGGAGGGCGACTGCTACGACTGTTTCCGGAACTGCGAAGGTCAGCGTGAATGGCCGTTTCATCTCTGCTGGCGAAGGGGCAAGGTTCGTTGATGCGTGACGCGCACGATTGGGACAAGGTTGCCGCGCTGGAGCGCCAACTCGTTCGGGGGGAGGAACTGGAGCTGACGCCCGAGGTGTCGGAGTTGCTCCGCCGGGTCGCGCGCGATGTCGTCGTACCCGACGCGGAGGTTCACCGTGCCTTGATGACGCGTTCGGGAAGCGTCGAGCTGGTCCGCGAAGTACGCCGCCGCATCCGAGAAGGTTCGCAACGTCTGATGCGCGCCATCTCCGAGTCCAATCGCCTCGTGGAATCTGGGGACATGCCTGGCGCCCGGCAATGCTTGGAAGATGTTCTCGCTGTCGAAGTCGTACCCCTGTACCGACAGCACGCGGAAGCGGAGCTCAGCCACCTGGAGTGACACGAGAAACCCCGCCCCAGTGCATCGCGGCACCGGGACGGGGCGGGGTGTGGGTGAAGCAGGATTCGAAGTGCCTACAGCGTGGGCGTGCCGACGCGGTTGCTGCAGTACGCGCTGGAGCCGCACGTCGTACCGACGTTGGTGTACCAGGCCGTCTTGCGCGTGCCGTACTGGCGGTTGTCCGCGTGGACGTGCGCGCCGGTGGAGTTGCCCGTGGAGCCCACGAGGCCCAGCGCGCAGCGGTCGCACGTCTTGGTGCCGGACGAGACGTTGGAGTTCAGGTGGAGCTGGCGGAACTGCCAGCCGCTGCCACCCGAGGTGATGTAGTAGTTGCCCGCGCCGCCGTTGCAGCTCGTGCCGCCGCTGCAGTTGTTCGCACAGCCGCCGTAGTACACGTAGTGGCGGCTGACGTTGATCATCCCGCGGTGGTTCCACACGCTGCAGGTGCCGTTGCTCATGTCGAGCGCGTTGTGGCTGCCGCCCGAGCACGAGTAGTACGTCGTGGAACCCACGCGCGCCGCGGTGTCACAGATGGGGCCCACGGCCGTGGCGGCCGTGACAGACGTGGCCCAACCCGCCGCGGCGAGCACCAGGCCCGCCATGGTCAGCTTCATCGTCTTCATCAAGAGACTCCCTCGTTGTTGTAGCGCTGCGTACTGCGGTGATGCAGGGGTCACCTCCGGCGGCGCTGCTTCTCCCGCAGCACCAGCTCCCACTCCTGGAGGTTGAGCTTCAGGACGGACACCCAGGCGTCGATCTCCGCATCCATCGCGCGGTCCACGCCGCGCAGCGACTCCAGCACGGGCACCGCGTGAGACTGGCCCAGCCGGGCAATCCCCTGGAGCGCCGCCTTGCGCACCGCCGGGTCCTTGTCTTCCCGGAACAGGTCCACCAGCGAGCCTCGCGCACCCGCGGCCTCGCCGCCAGGCACGCCGCCCAGGGCCGTGGCCGCCGCCGCGCGCACCGCCGGGTCCTCCGCGCGGAGCTGGCGCGTCACCTGCTCCACCGCCTCGGGGCCCACGGCCTCCATGGAGACCTCGCGCAGCAGCTTCGCCGCCACCGCCGGGTCCTCCGACGCCGCCGCCGCGGACACCGCCGCTTCCGACACCCGGCGGTCATGGCCGCTGTAGACGTCCGCGCTCTCGGTGACGATGTTGTCCGCCACCGCCGCGCGCACCTCGGGAGAGGGGTCACGCACCAACTGCTCGTACGTCACCACGCCGCCGTTCTTCTCCATGAACTCCACGGAGGGCACCCCGCGCAGGCCGCGCACCGCCGCCGCGCGCAAGGCCGGGTCCGAATCCCCGGTGGCCCGGGCCAGCAGCGGCTGGATGAGGCCCGGGTCCTCCGCGTTGCTGGCCTTGGTGGCCAACGCCGCGCCCAGGGCCTCCAGCACCTCCGGGTCCTGCTCATCACTCATCGCCGCCAGCAGGGACTCCGCGGGCATGGCGAGCGCGGCCTCCTTCAGCCGCATCTTCACGTAGCGCTTCAGCGCGGGAGAGCCGCGCTTCATCGCCGCGCGCACGTCTTCCAACATGCCCTGCACGGTGCACTGCGCGGGGCGGAGCGACGCCTCGGCGCGCGCCGTCACGGGCAGCAGGGAAGAGAGGGCCACCAGGAGCGCCGCGCGCCCCACTCGCTTCATCGACAGGGGGGACATCAGTGCGGCGCTCCTTCTTCGACCAGGCAGTCGTGGTACTCGCGCTTGCCCAGCCAGATGCGGGCGAAGTCCACCGTGCCCGACGCGTAGAGGGCTTTGAAGTCCAGGTAGTCCTGCGTGAAGCGCGGGTCCTGGGTGGCGAACTGCTCCAGCAGCGGCAGCGCCTTCTCGCCGCCCGCGCGGACGGCGAAGCGGAAGATGGCCCAGCGCACGCAGAGGTCATGCTCGGCCTGGAAGGCGGCCCGGAAGATTTCCAGCGCCTGGTCCGGCTCGCTCGTGAGCCCCAGGCGGAAGGCCGCCATCTCCCGCACGTCCCGCTCGCGGTCGTTGGCCAGGATGCGCTTGAGCGAGTCGAAGGACTCTCCGCCGATGAGCGGGTTCGAATACGACGGCATCTCCAGCGCGAGCAGCCGGACGGCCATGTCGTCGGACGTGCCGCCGATGTCCAGCAGCTCCTTCCAATAGGGCGCGTAGTTGCCGGTGCGGTCGAAGTCCTCGTTCATCACCCGGCCCAGCGTGCGCGTGGCCACCCACGCGGTGGAGTCCAGCGTCTCGTCCAGCGCCAGCTTCTTGAGCCGCTGGATGTCGCCAGACGCCAGCTTCCGCTGTGTCTCCAGGGCGTCCAGCGCGGCGCCGCGCGTCTGCAGGGGCGCGCCTGGGTCCTCGCCCATCTTCAACAGGCCCTGCGCCACCTGCGGCGCATGCACCGCGGGCGCGGCCTTCAGCGCCTCCATGTAGATGCCCAGCTCCGGTCCGCTGGCGCTCCTGGCCCACTCGAGCACTTGGAGCGCGCGGGAGGCGTCTTCGCCCACCAGCTCCGTCAGCCGCTCCTGGAGGTAGGCCGCCAGGTACCGGTCGCCGTTGCCAATGGCCATCACCAGCGCCTGGCGGAAGGTGTCCATGGACACCGAGGCGTCGAAGGCGTGCAGGCCGTCCCAGCACCCGGGCATGGGAATCTGCTCCACCGCGAGCTCGGGCTCCGTGGGCGCGGCGCTCGCGGCGCTGGCTCGAGGTGCTCCTGGAGCGCTGGACGCCGCCGATGCGGTGGGCTCGACCGATGGCGACGCGTCGGGGAGGGAGGGGACGGTCCGTGGCCACAGCAAGGCCACGGCCGCCGCGACCAGCAGGACGCCCGCGGCCACGGTCCAACGAAGGTTTCTGGAAGTCATCAGGGAGAGGGGTTGAGTCGGTGATTCCTGCGAATTCTTGGATACTTTGAATTTGGGGGGCTTGGCAATGGGGGTTGCCAGAACTCAGCCTGCGCGACGCGTCATCGCTTCAAGGGAGACGGAAATGTCCACGGCTCGCACGGTTCGGATGGGTGTCATTGGCGCGGGCTTCGCGCGCACCACGCAGATTCCCGCGCTGCGAGCGCTGCCCGGCGTGGAGGTGGTGAGCCTGGCCAGCGCGCGGCGGGAGAAGGTGGAGGAGGCGGGCCGCCAGTTGGGGGTGCCGCACGTGACGACGGACTGGCGGGAGGTGGTGGCGCGGCCGGAGGTGGAGTGCGTGTTCGTCTCCACGCCGCCAGCGCTGCACCGGGACATCACCCTGGCCGCGCTGGAGGCGGGCAAGGCCGTGCTGTGCGAGAAGCCCACCGCGCTGGACGCGCGGGAGGCAGAGGCCATGTGGCGCGCGGCGCGTGAGCGGCGCGTCCTGTCGCTCCTGGACCATGAGCTGCGCTTCCTGCCCGCGCGGCGGCGGATGCGGGAGTTGCTGCGCTCCGGCGAGCTGGGCGCGGTGCGCGGCGCGCGTGTCGATTACCGCAACGACAACCGCGCCTCGCCGGAGCGGCCGTGGGACTGGTGGTCGGACGCTGCGCGAGGAGGCGGCCTGCTGGGCGCCATCGGCTCGCACGCGGTGGACACGCTGCGCTTCATGCTGGGCTCGGAGCCCGACGAGGTGCTGGGCGAGCTGGCCACGCACACCCCCGAGCGGCCCGATGCACGCACGGGGCAGCCGCGCCCGGTGACGAGCGACGACGAAGCGCGGCTGCTGCTCCGCTTCGGCGCGACGACCGCCGCCATCGAGCTGTCGATGGTGTCACCTGGCAAGCCCGTCCACGGCGTCGAGGTGTCGTGCGAGCGCGGGGGCCTGCGCGTGGAGGGCCGCGAGCTGTGGCGCTCCACGGTGGGCACGCGCGCCTGGGAGCGGGTGGCGCTTCCCGAGGAGCCGCCGCTGCCTCCCGGGCTGCCGGACAACGAATGGGCGCGCGGCTTCCTGCTGCTGGCGGAGGCGCTGACGCGGGCCCTGCGCGAAGGCCGCGCCTCGGTGGAGGACGCGGCCACGTTGGAGGACGGCTGGCTCAACCAGCGGGTGCTGGACGCCGCCCGGCGCTCTCATGCGGAGCGCCGGTGGGTTCGCCTGGCCTCCGGGACGTGAGCCTCTTCATCCCGGAGGACTCGGCGGGCTTCAGGGCGACAGCCTCAGGAGGAAGGTGAAGCCGTCATCGGAGGAGTAGTTCGTCTGGTCCACGCGGATGGGCTCCGACTCCAGGAGGTATCCGCCGAAGAACGTCTCCCCCGAAGGTGTCAGGCCCAGCAGCGTTGGAATCAGTCCTTCACCCATGGCGCGAGACCAGCGGTGGCTGCCGTCGGGCCCGTAGCTGGCGACATAGGGGTTCACCTCGCCGGCCTCGTAGGGATTCAAGGTGCCGCCGCCCAGGTCGGTCCTGGAGTTGAAGAGGCCCGTCGTCACCAGGTTGCCCTGCGCGTCCACGACGAGGCCGCGGCTGTATTCACCCTCGTCGCCGCCATACAGGCGCCCCCAGCGGTCCGTCGAGGAGGTCTCCAGCACGCCCAGCACCATGTCCGGCCAGTCGACAGGCGCCGTCAGGGCGTTGCCCGCGAAGGTGAAGGTGCCTCGGACGTGCCCACTGAACGCCACGGCGTCATCTGGCATCGCCGCCACGCCCCTGATGCTGCCCGTCGTCCCGTCGAGCCGGCGCGCCCATTGAAGTTCACCGGTGGGGAGGAAGCGCGCGATGAAGGGCGTCTGCGGTGCGGCGGAGCCCAGCGGGTTGGTGCCGCTGGTGTTCCCTCCGACCAGGACGTGGCCCTGGCTGTCGGCCGCCACGGCGAGCCCCTGGGTGCCGCCGTCCGCGCTCGCGGCGAAGGCGTGGGACCACAGGTGGTTCCCTTCCCAGGAGAACTTCGCGAGGAACATCCCCCGGTATCCGCTGGGCGGATGGGTGGACGGGCCCGCGTCCAGGATGCCGCCCCCCAAGTCCATCTGGCCCGTGAACTCACCGGTGAGGATGAGGCTTCCGTTCGCATCGGTGGCGATGCCGTTGGCCAGGAGCTGTCCCTGGGTCACCGTCCCCTGGTCGTTGACGACCGAGCGGAAGGACCTGGCCCAGACGAACTGACCGGTGGGGCTGAACTTGGCGACGAAGAAGCCGTGCGAGCCCGCGCCTGTTCCGGGGATGGGGCCGGCGCCGAAGTCCAGCTCGCCCGTGTATTGGCCGTGCACGAGCAGGTTGCCCAGCGGCGTGAGCACGAGCCCTCCGAGCGTCAGCCAGTTCCCCGGCTGGGGATAGTCCCGCGTCCACACCGAGGAGCCGTTCGCGTCGTAGCGCGTCAGCCGCAACCCCGTCCCATAGGGTGCGTCGTCGTAGTGGACCGTGCTCAAGGTGGCGAAGCCGCCGCTGCTGTCCGTGGCCAGCGCGTTGGCGTGCTCGCCGCCGCGGAGCACCTGGGTGACGGTGCCACCCGTGCCCCAGTACTGGCACCGGGGCACTGTTTCTCGCATGCGCAGTCGCAGCTCGGGGCGCTGGTTGTAGACGGAGAATCGGGTCGACGCGAAGTCCGTCCCGTCGCCCACCTCGGGCACGAGCGCGAAGCTGTGCAGGCCATTCCCCGTCACGTGGGCCGTGACGTCGTATTCCACGAAGGTGCCAGAGGCGATGGGGCCCACGTTCGCCAGGGGCTCGCCGATGGGAGGGGGCCGGTTGTTCCACGTCAGGGCGTGGATGCCCCAATCCGCGCTGGTGGCGTACACGGCGGGGCCGTCGCGCGAGCCGTCCACGGCGTAGAGCCTCAACGTCGCCTGGAGGATGGTGGCGGTCGTCGCGTTGTCCACCCGGAAGCGCAGGTAGGCCTCCTGCCGTGGGTTTCCATCGGAGATGAGGACCGGGGACGTGCCGTGGGGCGTGTCCGGCGCGCCCTGGACGACGTAGGTGTCGCTCACCGTGTGCGCCGTGCTGTTGTATTCACGGCCCAGGTCCTCGCAGCCAGGTGGAAGCGCCCGCGCCTCCACCGCCGCGGCCTGGGCCCGTTGGCCTCCGGCCTCCTCCGCCCCACCGCCGCCACACCCCACCGCCACCCCCAGGATGGGCAACACGCCCAATCCCACTCTCCACCGCCTCACAATCACTTGCGCCTCCCGGACCCATTGTCCGTTGCAAAGTGATTGCACTCGCGGTGCCAGTGGCAGGCGTCCTCATGGTGCGGAAGCTCGTGTGGGGTTCGACCCTGTCCATCCTCGGCGGACGCCTTTCTTTCCCTGGCTGTCCGGAACAATGGCCCTGGAGGGCAGTGTGTTGTCCACCCGCCCCCTGCCCAGGTGGAGATGCGCGCGACCGTTGCCAGATTGGGTTGGAAGGAGCCACCGGATGAAAGATCAGCCCTCCGCACCCGCACGACCGGCTGCACCAGCGCCCGCCAGGCCGCCTGCCAGCGCCAAGCCCCCGTGGCACGCGCTGCCGCCGGACCAGGTGCTGACGACGCTCGGGAGCACGGCGGAGGGGCTGACGGACGAGGAGGCGGAGGCGCGCCTGGCGCGTCACGGGCCCAACGTGCTGGAGCGCGCCCGGGGGGATGGCCCGCTGAAGCTGCTGTGGCGGCAGGTGAACAGCCCCTTCATCTGGGTGCTCATCGCCTCCTCGGTGCTGGCCGTCATCATGGGGAAGGTGACGGACGGGCTGGTGGTGGCCGCGGTGGTGGTGCTCAACACCCTCATCGGCTTCGTGCAGGAGTTCCGGGCGGGCAAGGCCATTGAGTCGCTCAGCCGGATGGTGCCGGAGAACGCCACGGTGATTCGCGCGGGCCGCAAGGCGCGGGTGCCCGCGGCGCAAGGCGTGCCAGGGGACGTCATGGAGCTGGCGCCAGGGGACAAGGTGCCCGCGGACATGCGCCTGCTCACCGCGCGCAACCTCACGGTGGAGGAGGCCGCGCTCACGGGCGAGTCCGTCCCCGCGCAGAAGGCCGTGGCCCCCGTGCCGGAGGACGCCGAGCTGGGAGACCGCGCCAGCCTGCTCTTCGGCGGCACCCTGGTGACGTCCGGCTCCGCCACCGCGGTGGTGGTGGCCACCGGGCAGGCCACCGAGCTGGGCCGCATCTCCACGCTGCTGCGCGAGGCCACCGACCTCCAGACGCCGCTGACCAAGGCCCTGGCCGTCATCGGCAAGTACATCACCCTGGGCATCCTGGTGATTTCCGCCGCGCTGCTGGTGGTGGGGCTGGTGCGCGGCTACGCGGTGAGCGAGGCCGTGGTGGTGGCCATTACCCTGGCCGTCGCCGCCATCCCGGAGGGCCTGCCCGCCATCGTCACCATCGCCCTGGCCATTGGCGTGCAACGCATGGCCGCCCGGCGGGCCGTCATCCGCAAGCTGCCCGCGGTGGAGACGCTGGGCAGCACCACCGTCATCTGCACGGACAAGACGGGCACCCTCACCCGCAACGAGATGACGGTGCGGGCCCTGTGGACCGCCACCGGGCGCTACGCGCTCAGCGGCGTGGGCTATTCGCCCAAGGGCGAGCTGTCCCGGGACGGCGCGCGCCTGGACGCGCCGCCGCCAGAGGTCCTCGAGCTGCTGCTGGCGGGCGCGCTGTGCAACGACGCCGCGCTCCAGCACCGCGACGGGCAGTGGGACATGACGGGCGACCCCACGGAGGCCGCGCTCCTGGTGGCGGCGGAGAAGGCGGGCATGCCCGTGGAGGAGGCGCGGGCGGAGCACCCGCGCGTGGACGCCATCCCCTTCGAGTCGGAGAACCAGTTCATGGCCACCCTCCATGACGATGGGCAGGGCGGCCGCCGCATCCTGCTCAAGGGCGCGCCGGAGGTGGTGCTGCGCCGCTGCGCCCTGGAGGATCACGTCACGTCCGACACGGTGCTGGCGGAGGTGGACGGCCTGGCGCGGCAGGGCATGCGGGTGCTCGCGGTGGCGTGCCGGGACGTGTCGGTGTCCCACGCCGCGCTGCGCATGGAGGACGTGGAAGGCGGCCTGCGGCTGCTGGGCCTGGAGGGGATGATTGACCCGCCGCGCGAGGAGGCCATGGCCGCGGTGCGCGCCTGCCACGAGGCGGGCATCACCGTGAAGATGATTACCGGCGACCACCCGGCCACGGCGGTGGCCATCGGCGCGCAGCTCGGGTTGCTGAAGCCGGAGGAAGAGAAGGGCGTCACCGGCGCGCAGCTCGCCGCCACGGAGGACGCGGCGCTGGAGGAGGTGGCCCGCCGCTCCAACGTCTTCGCGCGCGTGGCACCCGAGCACAAGCTGCGGCTGGTGCGCGCGCTCCAGCGCCGGCAGCACGTGGTGGCCATGACGGGGGACGGCGTCAATGACGCGCCCGCGCTCAAGCAGGCCAACATCGGCGTGGCCATGGGCATCACCGGCACGGCGGTGGCGAAGGACGCGGCGGACATCGTGCTGACGGACGACAACTTCGCCTCCATCGTCGCGGCGGTGGAGGAGGGGCGGCGCGTCTACGACAACCTCATCAAGTCCCTGGCCTTCGTGCTGCCCACCAACCTGGGCCTGGCGCTCATCCTGTTGTTCGGCGTGTCCCTCTTCCCCATTCAAGAGGTGCAGGGCCGGCTGGTGCCGCTCATGGCCATGCTGCCCACGCAGCTCCTCTGGATAAACCTGGTGGCCACGGTGTCGCTGGCGCTGCCCCTGGCCTTCGAGGCGCGCGAGCCGGATGTCATGCGCCGGCCCCCCAGGGACCCGGCGGCCCCGGTGCTGAGCCACTTCGTGCTGATGCGCACCGGCCTGGTGGCGCTGCTCATGGCGGCGGGCGCCATCGGCCTCTTCCTGTGGGAGTTCCGCCGGGACATTCCTCGCACCGGGCAAGCGCACGCGCTGGCGGAGGCGCAGACGATGGCGGTGAACACCGTCATCAGCTTCCAGATGTTCTACCTGTTCATGTGCCGCAGCCTGAAGGGCTCGGTGCGCAAGGTGGGCCTCTTCAGCAACCGCACGGTGTTCGTGGGCATGGGCCTGCTGGTGCTGCTCCAGGTGGCCTTCATGTACCTGCCCTTCATGCAGCGCGTGTTCGGCACCGCGCCGCTGGGGCTGAAGGACGTGGGCCTGTCCATCCTCGTCGGCGCGGTGGTGCTGCCCGTGGTGGGGCTGGAGAAGTGGCTGCGGCAGCGCAAGGAGGACACCCGCGCGCCCCCTCCGGCGCTCAGGGCCGGGCGGCGCGAGCGGCGGCGTCTGGCAACGTCCAGTCCTGCGCCATGAAGGCGACGCGGCACTGGTCCAGCCGGGGGCCGCAGGCGCGGTCCAAGTCACTGCGGGTGTCGCAGCCCGGCCGCTCCTCGCAGGTGTCCGGCAGGAAGGCCCAGACGAACTGGAGCACGTTGCCGCCGCGGCCCTCGGGCAGCGCGGCGAGGAAGTCCTCGCGGTACTCGTCGAAGAGCGACGCCAGGTAGACGGTGTCGCGCTCCAGCCGCACGTTGCGCCGGTCCCCCACGAAGCGGCGCCCGGCCTCGTTGAGCTGCGAGTCCAGGAACTCCGGCTGGAAGTGCGAGCCGTCCAGCCTGGGGCCGCCGCGCGCCGCCTGGAACAGCGCCAGGTGGATGCGCGGGTCGGCGAACTCGCGGCGCAGCACGCGGTTCTTCAGCGCCCACAGCGTCAGCCGCTCGCCGCCCACCGGCCAGGAGCGGCCCCAGAAGAAGCGCCCGAACAGGGGCTGCTGCACCGTCTCCAGGTACGGGTAGCCGTCCACCACCTGCTGGAGCACCAGCGCGTTGTAGGTGTTGAGCCAGTAGGCCAGCGCGTCCTCCGGCGTGGGGAAGACGTCCGGCCGGTTGTGCGGGGAGAACGACGCCAGCGAGGCGACGAAGGCGTCCAGCGTCTTCCGCTCGCGGCCCACCGAGGCGAAGTCCACGTCCCCGTCGGGCCGCACGTGCCGCAGCACCTTCTCATAGTCGTGGTAGCTGAACGGGCTGTTGGCGGAGGGCACCCGCGCGGGCAGCAACCCCTGCACGTGGAGCGCGCCTCCCGCGCCCAGCAGCGCGGCCACGGCCAGCAGCACGGCGATGAGGGAGAGACGGCGGCGAGGAGTGGAGGGAGTGGCCACGGGGCGGAAATCATAGCCCAGGGGGAAGGCGCGCTGCCCGGCCCTCCAGTTCAGCCCGCGTAACTCGGAGTCCATTCCAAAGCGGGATAGCCGTGGACCTATACTGGGCCTTCATGGAGCCTACCCCCAAGGTCATCCGTCACTTCCACCCGGTGCTCTCCGCCCGCGCGTTGGGCAGCAAGCCGGTCCGCGTGGAGGTGGCGGGCCGGGCCTACGCGCTCTTCCGGGATGGCTCCGGGCAGGCCGCGGCGCTCGCGGATGCCTGTCCCCACCGCTTCGCGCCCCTGTCCAAGGGCACGGTGCGCGCGGATGGCCGGCTCCAGTGCCCGTACCACGGCTGGCGCTTCGACGCGCAGGGGCGCGGCAGCAACCCCAGCCAGCCGGAGCTGCGCCACTGCGACGCGCGCGGCTTCCAGGTGGTGGAGCGCTACGGCTACCTCTGGCTGGCCGAGCGGGACACCCCGCTTTCGGCGATGCCCGACATGGGCGACGAGGGCTACGTCTTCGGCGGCGCGTTCTCCACGCACTTCGCGGCGCCGCTGCACGTGTCGCTCGACAACTTCAGCGAGGACGAGCACACGCCCTACGTCCACACCCGCCTGGGCTGGGATGACGCGAACGCGGGCCGCGTGGAGTTCGAGGCGCGCAACCTGGAGGACCGCACGGAGGTGCATTACCGCGCCCCGCAGCGGCCCGCGCCCATGATGAAGGTGCTGGGCGTGCGGGAGGGGGACTTCTTCCAGAACGACTGGGTGACGCGCTTCGACCCGGTGCGCAGCCAGTACACCATCCAATGGGTGGCGCCGGACGGCGCTCCACGCCCCTTCATCACCCGCGCCAACATCTTCTTCGTGCCGGAGACGGCGCGCACCACGCGCCTGCACGTCTTCTCCTTCCTGCGCACCGAGCAGCCCCTGGTGCGTCCGCTGCTCCCCGTGGCGGCGCGGGCGGCCATGGCCCTGACGTGGTGGGAGGTGCGGGACGACGCGCGCTTCATCGCCACCGTGGCGGACACGCCGTACAGCCACAAGGGGATGCGGTTGGACCGCTTCGACACGCCCCTGGTGCACCAGCGGCGGCTGCTGGAGCGCATCTACTACGGCGCCGGCCCGAAGAGGACGGGCGCCGTGGTGCCGCTCGCCCGCGAGGCCCCGGGCCGCTGAGGGCCCCGGGGCGGGCTCGCGCTCAGTGCAGGGAGGGGGCGGGCTCTTCGTACGCCGGAGTGCTCACGCCGGTGCGCGCCTCGTAGGCGTTGCAGCCGCTCTCCCCTGAGACCTCCAGCTCGAACTCGGACAGCTCCGGCTGCATGCAGCGGTGCGTCTCGCTGGCGCTCTGGGGATTCTGGTTGGCGAAGTAACGGCAGCCCTTGCAGTTGCCCCACTGGCCTTCCGCCATGACGTCCTCCTCGGGAAAGAGGCACGTGGCCTCTTCACGAGGGTGGGGTTGGCGGTGGCGGCTCACAACCGGCGCTCGCCGCCCGCCTTCCCTGGCGGGCGGCCCGGCGCCTGGGAATGACTACTGCCGGGGCGCGTCCGCCGGTGCTTCCTGGGGGGGCTGCTGCGTCGGCTGCGTCTGCTCCGGCAGCGGCTGGAGGAACGGGGCCTCCGACTCCTCCACCTTGAGGTCCGCCGTCAGCGGGCGGGCGCCGAACGCCCCCACCGCGCGCATCAGGCGCAGGGCGGCGAGCGAGGCCTGGAGGCGCTCACCCACCAGGCCAATCTCCGCCGACGTCAGCGCGGTGTTCGCGTCCGCGACCTCCAGGTAGGTGGCCACGCCTTCCTTGAAGGCGACCTCGGTGAGGCGCTGGGACTCACGCGCCAGCTCCACGGCCTGCGCGGCCTTGAAGCGGTTGGCCAGGGCGCTCTCCAAATCCAGCTGCGCGGTGTTCACCTCCTGGCGCGCGGTGAGCTCCGCCTTGCGCTGCAGGGCCCGGTTCTCCGCGATGACCCCCGAGGCCTCCTGCAGGTTGGCCTCCCGCAGGCCGCCGTCCCACAGCGTCCAGCTCGCGCCCAGGGTGATGAGCCAGATGCGGTTGGAGCCGACGAGGCCCGCCGCGTTGCTGATGTTGTAGGTGCCGGAGACCTGCACGTTGGGCAGGTAGCTGAGCCACACGCCGCGCTTGTTGATTTGCGCCAGCTCCACGGACTCACGCGCCGCGGCGACGTCCGCGCGCTGCTCGAGCGAGCGCTCGACGAGCGCCTCGGTGTCCGTCTTCTCCGGCACCTGGGGCTCGGGCGGCGGGGCCACGTCGAAGTTCGGGTCGTCCAGCGCCAGCAGCGTGGCCAGCACCAGCTTGGCGGCCGCCTCCGCGTTGCGCGCGCGGATGAGGTCCTGCTCCGCGCGGGCCAGGTCCTGCTCGGCGCGCAGCAGCGCCACGCGCGTCACCGTGCCCGCCTCGAAGCGGACCTTCGTGTCCTTGGCGCGCGCGCTGTTGAGCTCCACCAGCCGCTCCTGCACCGCGATGGCCTGCCCCTGCGCGACGGTGCCGTAGTACGCCTGCGCCACGCCGAAGAAGATTTCGCGCCGCGCCTGCTCCACGTTGAGCTCGGCGACCCGCTCCGCCTTGTAGGCGGCCTGGATGCCGGCCCAGAGCTGAGGGGCGATGATGGCCTGCCGCACCTGCCCCTGGGCCTGCAACTGCACCCGCGGCTGGATGACGATTTCCACCGGCGCGAGCGGACCCGCGGGAATCACCGCTTCGATGGAGTTGCGGATGACGGCGCCGTTGACGCTGACGTTGGGCAGGTAGCCGGCCCAGGCCTTCCTCGACGCGGTGTCCGCCTGCGTGAGCCGGGCCTGCGCCGCCTTGAGGTCCAGGTTCTCCTTGCGGGCGCGGTTGAGCGCGTCCTCCAGGGTCAGCGTGGGCGGTGCCGCGGCCAGGGTGGCCGCCAGGGACAACGCCAGGAATGAACTCATGACCGCCTCTACCTCCTGAAGGGCCCGCGCCGGCGCGGGGGCCACTGCGTCCGGGATGGACTTGCTACGGGTTCAGCCTCGGGTCGGCAGCCATAGTCCATGACGTCCGAATTTGGAAGCTCCGGAATGTAGTAGCTCTCAATAGTTGATGAAGTCAATTGTTTAGGTGGTTCAGGTGACTTACCATGGGGATATGAACGGGAGCGGCGAGCAGTTGGAGCGGAAGACGAAGCCGGAGGATGTGCGGGCCGGGCCCGCGGGTGACCTGCCGCGCCAGGCGTGGACGCTCCTCTTCGAGCTGATGCACACACACATGCGCAACTTCCCCGCCCTGGCGGCGGAGTTTGAGTTGTCGCCGGTGCAGGCGCACGTGCTGCGGCAGCTTGGGGAGGGGCCGCTGGCCATGAGCACCCTGGCCGCGTACCTGTCGTGCGACGCGTCCAACGTGACGGGGCTGGTGGACCGGATGGAGGCGCGCGGGCTGGTGGTGCGCCGCAGCTCCGAGCAGGACCGGCGGGTGAAGATGCTGGTGCTGACGGAGGACGGCGCGGCGCTGCGCGAGCGGCTGCTGGAGCGCATCTTCGAGCCGCCGGAGGCCATCTGCGGCCTGCCGGAGGAGGACCTGTGCGCGCTGCGCGACATCATGCGCCGCGCGCTGGGCGCCCAGTAGGCGCCCCACGTCAGTCCAGCAGGAAGGTGTACGAGTACTTCATCTCCGTGGCCACGGGCTCGCCGCCCTTGATTGCGGGCTTGAAGCGGAAGCGGCGGATGGCGTCCCGCGCCGCCTCGTTGAGGCCGTAGCCGGGCCCCTTGAGAATCTTCACCGCCGTCACCTTGCCCTCGTGGCTGATGGCGATGGACAGCGTGACGGTGCCCTCGACGCCCGCGCGGCGCGCCTCCTCCGGGTAGGGAATCTTCACCTCGGAGGCCACGGTGGGCTCGGAGTCCACCTGGTAGATGGGCGCGTACTTCGGCGCGCTGTACCCCTTCACGTCCTTGGGGTCCTTCGCGGTGGGGCCCGTCCTGCCATAGGCGGTGTTGCCCACGGGCGCCGCGAACGAGCCCGCGCTGGTGGTGGAGGACATCGTCATGCCGACGATGAGCGGCGGCGGCTTGGCCTGCGGCTCCGGCGGCGGCGTGTCGTTGGGGGGCGGCGGCGCGTCCACCGGCGGCGGGGGGACGGGCTTGGGCGCTTCGGCCACCTTCACCGGCGGGGGCTTCACCACCCTGGGCTTGGGCGGCGGGGGCTTGGGGGGCTCCGGCTTGGGCTCCTCGACGGGCGGCGGGGGCGGGGGCGGCTTCTGCACCTCCACCATCACCAGCTCCACCGGGCGCTTCGCGGCGGGACGCGAGCGGTCCACGCCCTCACCCAGGGCCCAGAAGCCGCCGACGTGAATCCCCAGCGACACGAACAGGAAGGCGCCCACCACGGCCAGCGAGCGGTCGCGTCGGGGCGTCGGAGCGTTGTCGAGGACCGCCTGACTCATGCGCTGGTGCCTTGCCTCAGGGCGTTGCGGGCGCGGCCGCGGGGGCCACGTCCTTCTCGATGTTGAGCGCGAACTTCGCGATGCCCTGGCCCTTCACCACGTCGATGAGCCGCATGACACGGCCGTAGGGAATCGACTGGTCGGCGCTGATGATGGCGCGCGTCTCCTTGTCCTTCGCCAGCGCCTCGGCGACCTTCGCCTCCAGCTCCTTCTCCGTCACCTCGGCGCCGTCGAAGAAGAACTTGCCCTCCTTGTCCAGCACCACGTTGACCAGGCCCTGCACCGTCTCACCGCCGTTGGCGGCGCGAGGCAGGTCCACCTCCACCGTCTCGCGGACGATGAAGTTGGCCGTCACCATGAAGATGATGAGCAGCACCAGCACCACGTCCACCAGCGGGGTGACGTTGATGCCCGTGATTTCGTCGTCGTTGTCCTGCGCGCCACCCGCCATGGCCTAACGGGCCTCCGCCGCGCGAGCGGCCGTGCCGGGCGCGGGGCGCTCCGCGCGCATGCTGCCCACCAGGGCGTAGCCCAGGGCGTTGGCGCGGCTGGTGAGCGTCTTGAGCTGGCGGTTGAAGACGTTGAAGGCCACCACCGCCGGAATCGCCACCGCCAGGCCCACGGCCGTGGCGACGAGCGCCTCGGAGATGCCGGCCATGACGGTCTGCTGCATGGCCCCGCCGCCGCCCTGGGCGTTCATCTGTCCCAGGTCGTTGAAGGCCTTGATGATGCCCAGCACCGTGCCGAACAGCCCGATGAACGGCGCGTTGTTGCCCAGCGTGCCCAGGTACGACAGGAAGCGCTCGTACTGGGGACGCTCGCGCGACAGGGTGGAGGCAATCACCTGCTCCACGGTGTCCGCGCCCTGGTCGGCGGAGGCCAGGGCCTCGCGGATGACGGCGGCCTCCATGCCCGTCTTGCCTTCAATGGCCTTGCGGGCCGCGTCGTACTCGCCGCGGGCCAGCCGCACCGCCAGCGCCTCCGAGTCCGCCAGCCGGTGGCGGGCGAAGTACACCGTGCGCTCCAGCATGATGGCGATGGAGAGCACCGACAGGATGACGAGCACCCAGAGCACCCACTCGGCGGAGGTGAGCGTCACGCCGAGCAGTTTGCGGCTGAGCCACCCAAGCTCGGAGTGACTCGTCTGGGCCAGGAAGAAGAAGGGCGTCATGGAGGGAAGCCTGAGTGAATGTGGGTCGCGGGGTACGCGCAACCCGGTTGCCAACTCGCGGGCCCATCTGTTGTTCCCTTGGCGCGGAAAGTCAAATGGAACGGCGCCGTCCGGGGGCCGCCCTCTCCCTACGGTTCAGGTTCCAAAGCGTTTCCCGTGGGCCCTCCCGGAAGCGGACGCTCAGGCGCCCGCCCGGGTGGGGCGGGTTCAGGGCCGCCGGGCGGGGACCTCGGTGAGGGCCGGGTTCCGTTCGATGGCGGGACCGAGGATTGCGTCGATGCGGCGCAGCAGCTCGGGCTGCAGCTTCACGCCCGCGGCCTTCACGTTGTCGTGCACCTGCTCCGGCCGGGAGGCGCCGACGATGGCGGACGAGACGCTCGGATTCTGGAGCACCCACGCCACGGCGAGCTGGGCCATGGAGAGGCCGGCCTCCTTCGCCAGCGGGATGAGCTGCTGCACGCGGGTGAGCACGTCATCCGTCATGAAGCGGGCGATGCCGTAGCGCGCGCCGTTGGCGTCCGTGGCGCGGCTGCCGGCGGGGGGCTGCTGGCCCGGGAGGTACTTGCCGGTGAGGACGCCCTGGGCGATGGGCGACCAGACAATCTGGCCCAGGCCCGCTTCGTTGGAGGCGGGGATGACCTCCGGTTCAATGACGCGGTGGAGCATGGAGTACTGCGGCTGGTTGGAGATGAAGGGCACGCGCAGCTCGCGGGCCAGCGCGGCGCCCTGGCGAATCTGCTCGCCCGTCCACTCCGAGACGCCGATGTACAGCACCTTGCCCTGACGGAGGAGGTCCGCGAACGCGAGCATCGTCTCCTCCAGCGGGGTCTCCACGTCGAAGCGGTGGGCCTGGTACAGGTCCACGTAGTCCGTCTGGAGCCGGCGCAGCGAGCCGTCGATGCTCTCCAGGATGTGCTTGCGCGACAGGCCGCGGTCGTTCTTCCCGGGGCCGGTGGGCCAGTACACCTTCGTGAAGAGCTCGTAGCCGGCGCGGCGCTGGCCCTTCAGGGCGCGGCCGAGCACCTCCTCGGCGCGGGTGCCCGCGTACACGTCCGCGGTGTCGAAGGTGGTGATGCCCACGTCCAGGGCCGCGCGCACGCAGGCGAGCGCGGCCTCCTCCTCCAACTGGGAGCCGTGGGTGAGCCAGTTGCCGTAGGAAATCTCACTGACGACGAGGCCGCTGCGGCCGAGCTTTCGGAAGTGCATGGTGCGCGCGAGCCTAACCGTGGGCCTGAAGGCGCGCACGGCTTCGCGGACGCCACAGGCCGCCGGCCCACGCCACCCAGGCGACGTAGACGAGCTGGAAGGGGAGGCGCAGCCAGAAGTACCAGTCCGGGAAGGGCAGCACGTGGGCCGCGGTGTTGGCCCGGGCCTCGTGGAGGTTGGCGGGGAGGATGGCCAGCAGCAGGGTGATGAGGCCCAGGGCGGCGAGCCGGCGGGTGCGCGGCAGCAGCAGGCCCAGTCCCCCCGCGACCTCCGCCGCGCCGGAGAGGAAGACCCAGAAGGCGGGGGAGGGGAGCTGGGGCGGAATCATGGCTTCGTAGCGTGCGGGCATGACGAAGTGCATGACGCCCGCGCCGATGAAGAAGAGCCCCGCGGCCACGGCGGCGCGCGCCTCGGGCGTGGCCAGCGCGGGCCTGCGCCGCAGCGGGGGAAGGTGCAGCAGCAGGAAGAAGGACAGCAGCAGGATGGCGAAGGACATGGGGCGCTCCTCTGAAGGGCTCGTGGCGGGTGCTGGCTCGCCGTGGCGGTGACTTCAGGATGGGGCGCCGGGGTGGGCTCGCGCTTGAACGAACTGGCTGCGATGTCGCGGGGGCGGTGCTCGGTGTTCCGTGACGGAGGTGATGTCGAGGGATGCGCGGGCGGCCGCCCCTTCCCGCGCTGGCTGAGGCCGGGGAGCGCTCACGAGCAGCGGCGCCAGGGGCGGCCACCCGCGCTTCAGGGGCGCCTGTCCCGTGAATGGCCGCGGCCCTGAGTGGGGGCTCAGCGGGGTGCGCCGTCGCGGCCCCGCGCCTGGACGCGTGGGCCCCGGCGCTGGAGCGATGACGGCGTGGTGCCGAACATCCGCCGGAAGGTGCGCGTCAGGTGCGCCGCGTCCGAGAAGCCAGCCGCGTGCGCGGCCTCTCCCAAGGTCCGGCCCGCGGCGATGGCCCCCGCGGCTCGCTGGAGCCGGAGCCACAGGAGATAGGGCCGCAACGGGACGCCAACGGATTCGGTGAACGTGTGCATCAGCCTGCTGGGCGACAGGCCGGCGACCTGGGCCAGGGCTTCGAGCGAGGTGTCTTCCGGCGCCGCCGCCGCGCGCAGGTGGCGCAGGAGCTTGCGCACCCGCGGGTGGAGGCGCTGGGGCGCGGCGGGCGTGCCGGACAGCGAGGCCAGCGTGGCCTCCATCCACCCGCCGACCGCCTCGTGGGCGAGCGCGCCCGAAGGGGGCAGGTCCGCGAGGAGCGCGTCGCGCCGCGCGCCGTCGAACAGGCGCAGCGGCCCATCGAGCGCGGCCTGGAGCCTGGCGCCGTCGTCGCTCTCGGGCTCGACGAAGAGGATGAGGACCTCGCCGCCGCGCGCGTCGAGCGCGTGGGGCACGTCCGGCCCCACGAGCACGCCCGCCGCCTGCACGGCGGTCTTCATGCCTTGCGCGCGGACGGACAGGTGGCCCTGCCGGCGGAGCACCAGGTGCATGGCGTGGTGGGCGTGCTTCGTCGTCGCGTCGCCAGGGCCCCACATCGCGAGCGCGGTGGGCCACACCACCAGCGGCATGTCGGGCCAGGGCGCCTGGGGCGCCAGCTCGGGAGGGCGGGCAAGGAGCATCCGGAGGCGGTGTTCTACCAGCAAGGGCCCTGCCTCGTGGGCGCCCCGCGGCGGGCGCTGCCTGTCCCGTGGGACGGGGCCCGGGCCGTCTTTGCCGCTCATCCCGGCACTGGAGGCAGCCTCGCGTCCATGGGGCGCCGTGGACACCTCCCGCGCGGGATGCAGTGACCGGGTTCGGTGAGAGGAGGCGTCGATGCACGAGGGGATGCGACCGCTCACACGCGGGCCGCGACGGCTGGGCGCCGCCTCGCTTGTGGAGAGTGGGCTGAGTAGCCGACACTCGCCGCTTCATGGCTGCCAGTGAAGAACGCCGCTTCCAGGCCTTGGTGCTCGCGCCCATCCGGCGCGTGCAGCGGCGTCTGAACGCGGTGGCGTGGGCGGAGGCGGGCGTGGTCCCCGCGTGGGCCACCGCCACGGCCTGCGTGCTGGCCCGGTTCCTCCTGCGCGGCGCCTTCGTGTGGGCCCTGCCGCCGCTGCTGGCCCTGGGGCTGGGCGCGTGGCTCTGGCGCGCCCGCTCCCGAGGCGTGTCGTTGGAGCACGCGGCGGTGCTCGCGGACCGGTCGGCGAACGCGGGCGGGCTGCTCCTCACGCGGCTGGAGCGCCCGGTGGGGGAGTGGGAGCTGGCCGTCAATCAGCTCGCGGGCGCGGTGAAGCCCCCCGAGGTGAAGTGGCTGCGCCCGGGCGGCGCGCTCGCGGGCGCGGTGCTGTTCGCGGCGGTGGGCTTCCTGCTGCCCGTGCCCGCGCCGCGGAGCCGCCCCGTGAATGCCGCCGCCGCGGCGAAGGTGGCCGCCGTCGAGGCGCGGGCGGAGGCGCTCGCCCAGGAAGAGGTGCTGGAGGCGGCCGTCGAGGACGAGCTGCGGCGCCTGGCCGAGGAGGTCGCGGAAGGCCGCTTCGACGCGGGGGACTGGGAAGCCGCCGATGCGTTGGAGGCGCGGCTCGCCGGGCAGGCCGCGGAGGCCGCCGCGCAACTGGCCCGGGCCGCGGAGGCCGCAGGGGAGCTGGAGGACGCCCTGGGCGCCGCGGGGGGCGCGGAGGCGGCCACGCGTGAGCGCGAGGCGCTGGAGCAGGCGTTGATGGCGCTGGAGGATGGCGCCACGGGGCGGGAGGCCGGCGCGGATGGGGAGGGCGCGCGGCAGCAGGGCGGTGAGTCGAACGAGGCTGGGAACGGCGACTCGGCGCGGGCGGACGCGGCCGGCGAGGGGGCGCAGGGGGCCGAAGGTCCGCGGGGCTCGCGGAGCGCCCGCTCCGGTGAGGCGCGAGCCCAGGCTCGCGCGCGGGCCTCCGGTTCCCCCGACCAGATTGCCAGCTTGCGCGAGGCCCTGGAGCGGAGGCGTCAGTCGCTGGAGAACCGCTTCGATTCGAGTGGCCGCGACCGCGCCGGGGCCCAGGCGCGGCGCTCACGCCCTGGCCGGGACGGAGCGGGGCAGGGGCGACAGGGGCAGGGACAGTCGGGACGCGAAGGCGCGGACGGCGCCGAAGGCGAGGGTCGGCCCGGCGAGGGGCAGCAGGGCCACGCGAGCCGCAACGTCCGCGGGGGCGCGGGCGTGTCGCGCGGAGGCGGCAGCCAGCCGCTCGTCTTTGGCGGCGAGGCGGAGATGGACCCGGGGCGGCTCGCCTTCGAGCCGCTGCCCCCTGGACGCGGCGGTGACGAGGGCGAGGAGCTCTGGGGCCTGCGGGCCGCGGACCCGCGGCGGCAGGCGGGGCCCGCGGGGCCGGGCGGCGCGCAGGGCACCCAGGCGCGGGGCGATGCGAAGGCGGGGCCCGGCGCGGCGCCGCTGCTTCCCCGCAACCGGGACATGGTGAGGCGGTACTTTGGTGGCGAGTCGTCTGGAAGGGGGCAATGACGTGGCAGCGGAGCTTCTCAGTCCCGCCGAGGCACAGGGAGCGGCGGAGGTGGCGGCACGGCTCAAGGATGGGCTGAACACCGTCATGCTGGACCAGGAGTCCGTCGTCGAGCAGGTGGTGGTGGCCGTGCTCGCCCGGGGACACGTGCTGCTGGAGGGCCTGCCGGGCCTGGGCAAGACGGAGCTGTGCAAGGCGCTGGCGCGGCTGCTGTCGCTGCCCTTCCGCCGCATCCAGTTCACCCCGGACCTGCTGCCCGGCGACATCACCGGCACCTACGTGCTGGAGGGCGAGGGCCGCCGCGACTTCGTCTTCCGCGAGGGCCCGCTCTTCGCCAGCCTGGTGCTGGCGGACGAAATCAACCGCTCCAGCCCGAAGACGCAGTCCGCGCTGCTGGAGGCCATGCAGGAGCGCGGCGTCACCGTGCTGGGCCAGACGCGCCTCTTGCCGGACCCCTTCTTCGTGCTCGCCACGCAGAACCCCATCGAGCTGGAGGGCACCTATCCGCTGCCCGAGGCACAGCTCGACCGCTTCCTCTTCCGCATCCAGGTGCCCCCCGTGGGGGCGAAGACGCTGCGCGCGCTGCTCACCACGCGCGTGCGCGGCGCGCCGCCGGAGCTGTCCCCCGTGCTGGACGCGGAGGGCCTGGGCCGCCTCTTCACCGCCGCGGACCGCGTGCACCTGCCGGGGCCCGTGGCGGACTTCATCGGCCGGCTGGTGGAGGCCACCGACCCGCGTCAGCCCTCGGCGCCCGAGGCCGTGCGCCGCTTCGTCCGCTATGGCGCCAGCCCCCGCGCGGCGCTCGCGCTCGCGGCCGCGGGGCGCGCGCTGGCCCTGCTGCGGGGCCGGCCCAACGTGGGCTTCGACGACGTGGTGGCCGCCGCGCCGTCCGCGCTCAATCACCGGCTGGTGCTCGCCTACGAGGCCTCGCTGGAGAAGGTCGGCGCGGCGGAGGTGGTGCGCGCGCTGCTCCAGGCCATTCCCGAGGTGCCGCGTGCGTAGGGTGTGGACGGTGGTGCTGGCCCTGCTCGTCCTGGGCGCCGCGCGCGCCTCCGCGACCTCGCTCGTCACCGAACAGCCGCCCTCCGGCCACGGGTACCGGGACGCCTCCGGCACCTACGAGGTGCGGACGCAGGGGGACCTGCGCGTCTCCTTGCGGAGCGGCGCCCTGCGGCCCTCGCGCGGCTACACCCCCCTGGACGTCGTGTTGCAGAACACGGGGCCGGTGCCCCTCCAGGTCCGCCTGGCCTTCGTGGGGCAGGGCACCTCGGGGACGCGCACGTCCGAGCGCAGCGTCGAGGTGGCGCCACGGCAGCGGCTCGTCGCCTGGGTGCATGTCCCCGCCTCGCTCCAGATGGGGAACCTGCGGGTGGAGGTGCCCGGCCAGGTGCCGTTGACGAAGCATGTCTACCTGGAGAGCTCCTCCGGGGGCTCGGTGCTGGTGCTGGGGGCGCTCGAGGACTTCGACGACACGGCCGGCGTGCCCCGGGTGGATTCGAACGGCAGCCCGCTGTTCTCCGCTCGCGCCATCGAGCCGAAGGACGCGCCGCGCGAGCTGCCGGCCTACGTGGGCTACTCCGTGGTGGTGGTGCCCGGTGACCGGGCCTCCCTGCCCGCGGATGTGTGGACGGTGCTGGAGGCCTACGCCCTGTCGGGCGGGCGGCTCGTCGTGACGCACGCTTCGGGTGACGTGCTGGAGCGCCTGCCGCTGCTCGCGAGGAACGCCTCCGAGCCGTCCGCCCCGTATGGCTTTGGCGTCGTGCGGCTGTGCGGCTCCGCGCGGGAATGCGAGCAGGTGGTGAACGGCCTGCTGGGGGACGTCATCCCGGGCGTGGTGAAGCCCGCGGGGGCGGCGCCTCGCTGGGAGCGGGGCAACGCGCTCGCGGGCGGCATCCCGCCGCTGCTCGGCAATGCCATGGCCCCGGTGGGGCGGTTCCTGCTGCTCATCTTCGTCTTCGTGCTGGCGGTGGGGCCGGGCGGGCTGATGCTGGCGCGGCGCCGGGGCCCCGTCGCGGTGCTGGTGGCGGTGCCCATGGTGTCGGTCATCACCTGCCTGGCGCTGATCGCGTGGTCGGTGCTGGTGGATGGCTTCGCCGTGCACGCCGCGCGCTACAGCCTCACGTGGTTGGACTCGGAGCGCTCGCGGGCGGTGACGCTCGGCGTCTCCGCCTGGTACGCCAACGTGTCCTCCGGACCGGTGCGCTTCCCGGTGACGAGCGCGCTGCTCGCTCCGGACAGCCACGATGATGCGCTGGCGGACCTGGACTGGACGGGCGGCCTGACGGTGACCCACGGCTTCCTGCCGCCGCGGACCTACCGCGAGTGGGGCGAGGTGGCCGTGCTGCCGTCGCGCGCGCGCCTCGTCATGCGGAAGGAAGGGGACGCCGTCCGCGTCCTGAACGCGCTGGGGGCGCCGATGGAGGGGGGCGTCCTCCAGTTGGGGCACCGGCGTTATGCGCTGCCCGCGCTGGCGGATGGCGCGGAGGGGCCGCTGGGCGAGCACTTGAGGGAGGTCGAGACACCGCTGCACCAGGTGCTGACGAGCGCGGAGCGGCCGCGGCTGGCCCACGGGCGATTCGAGGCGGGTGAGGTGAACTTCCGCGCCGCGCTTCCAGACGGCGGCTTCGTCGTGCGGCTGGGGGGGCTGGGGCTGGCGCCGTCCTCCGCCGTCGACGTGGAGCTGGAGGCGGGCATCCATCTGGTGCGCGGCCAGGCGGAGGAGGTGCGGCCATGAGCCTGCTGGAGGTCAAGGGGCTGCGGCGTGACTACGGGCCGCTGCGGGCGGTGGATGACGTGTCGTTCTCCCTGGAGGCCGGCAGCATCCTGGGCTTCATCGGGCCCAACGGCGCGGGCAAGAGCACCACGCTGCGCATCCTGGCCACGCTGGACGTGCCCACGTCGGGCGAGGTGCTGCTCAACGGGCACTCGCTGGTGGACGCGCCGGACCGGGTCCGGCCGCTCATCGGCTACATGCCGGACCGGTATGGCACCTACGACGACGTCACCGTCCTCGAGTTCCTGGACTTCTTCGCCCGCGCCTACGGGTTGAAGGGCGCGGCGCGCCGGCAGCGGGTGGAGTCGGTGATGGCGTTCACCGGCCTCACCGGGCTGGCGGACCGGCTCACGACCGCGCTGTCCAAGGGCATGCGGCAGCGGGTGGCGCTGGGGCGCACGCTGCTGCACGACCCGTCGCTGCTGCTGCTGGACGAGCCCGCGGACGGGCTGGACCCGCGCGCCCGCATCGAGCTGCGCGAGCTGCTGCGCGCGCTGGCGGACCAGGGCAAGGCGGTCATCATCTCCAGCCACATCCTCACGGAGCTGGCGGAGATCTGCGACACCTGCGCCATCATTGAACAGGGGCGCCTGCTGGCCACCGGCAAGGTGGCGGACCTGCTCCAGCAGCAGGAGTCGGGCGCGGCGGTGACGCCCGAGCTGACGGTGCGGCTGGCGGTGGGAGACGCGGGGGCCCCGGACTGGGAGCGCGCGGAGCGGCTGCTGTTGGAGCAGCCTCGCGTGACGCGCGTCGCCCGGGAGGGCGAGTCGCTGCGGGTGCGGCTGGAGCTGGAGCCGGGCGCGGGCCCCGCGCGGATTGACGCGGCGGCGGCGGTGCTGCTGGCGGCGCTGGTGTCCGCGGGGCTGCCGGTGTGCGCCTTCAGCGCGCGGGAGCGCAACCTCGAGGATGCCTTCATGACGGTGACGAAGGGGAGGGTGGCGTGAGCGCGCCCGTGGATACGGCGATGAGCCCTCCGGCGCCGGAGCCGTCGGCCGCGGGCGGCCGGCTCGCCGCGGTGGAGTCCCTTTCCCAGCGCTGGGGAGACCGGCTCAACCCGCTGGTGGTGAAGGACCTCCGCCAGGGCCTGCGCACGCGCGTCTTCTGGGTGTGCTTCAGCCTGCTGCTGCTGGCCTGCCTGATGGTGGCGCTGGTCGCGTACGTGGAGACGCGCGGGCAGGGCTACGCCCACCACGGCCGGGGCTACTTCTTCTCCTTCTTCCTCTGCCTGGGCTTCATCCACTTCTTCGTCATCCCGTACAGCGCCTACCGCTCCCTGGCGCGTGAGCGCGAGGACGAGACCTGGGTGCTGGTGGTGCTCACCGGCCTGGGCTCCCGCCGCATCCTCCGGGGCAAGGTGGCGTCGTTCCTGGTGCAGGCGGCCCTGTACGCCTCCGCGGTGGGCCCCTTCCTGCTCTTCAGCTACTTCCTCAACGGCATCGCCCTGTCCACGATTCTGGTCGTCCTGGCCCTGGGCGGCGCGTGGCTCGTGTTCCTCACGGTGGCCGGCGTGTGCGCGGCGACGCTGGCGGATGGCCGCATGGGCCGCGCCTTCGTCCACTTCGGTGTGCTGGGCGCGTTGGGGCTGGCGCTCGCGCAGGGGCTGGGTGGCGCCTACGCGATGACCGAGTCGGGCGAGCGGCTGCTGCGGGACACGGAGTTCACCTATGGGGTGCTCTTCGCGCTGATGTTGATGCTGCTGGACGGCTGGCTGCTCTTCGAGGCCGCCGCGTCCCGGCTGGCGCTCCCCACGGAGGACTACTCGCGGGGGCCGCGCCGCGCGCTGGGCGTGCAGGTGCTGCTGGCCATGGCCGCCGGCACCGCCATCTGGTGGCTGGGGGGACGGGCGCACCTCGTGGCGGAGCTGTTCGGGCTCCTGGGCGGGGCCCACCTCGTCTTCGTGGGCATGTTCGTGGTGGCGGACGTGGACGGGCAGGCGCGTGCCCTGCGCGCGGCCACGCGGCCCTGGTCCGTGCTGCGGCCCGGCGCGCTGCGAGGCTTCCGCTGGATGGTGTTCCTGCTGGCCGCCTGGGGCGCGTTGTTCTGGGGCTTGCAGTGGGCGTCCTCGGACCTGCCGCTGAAGGGGCGCTCGCTGCAGATGGCCACCGTGGTGTTGCCCGCGTACGGGGTGCTCTTCCTGTCGTTGGCGGTGGGGCTGAGCCGGAGGCTTCGCCCGGACCAGATGGCCACGCCCGTGGCGGTGCGCCTGCTGTTCGTGGCCTCGGTGGCGCTGGCCTCGGCGTTGCCGCCGCTGCTGGCCGTGCTGCTGGGGCATGACGTGGATGACGGCCTCATCAACCTGCTCAACCCGTTGGTCGGTGTCGCGAACTTCGCGTCGTACGACTACGGGGCGGGCGGGCCGAAGATGTCCTGGGACTTGTTGGGCTTCGTCGTCGCCGTGGCGCTGCTGGCCGCGTACGCGACGGACCGGATGCTCGTGGAGCGTGAGCGGCGGGCCCACGACTCGTGAGCGAGCGCATGGACGCGTCCGCCGTCGCGCGGCTGGTGCCGGGGCTGGCCCTGGCGCTGCCCCGGGGGCCCCACCGGGGCCTCGTGGGCGAGGTGCGCGCCACGTCCGCGGGCAGCGCGTTGGAGCTGCATGACTTCCGCGCGTACCAGCCCGGGGATGACCTGCGGCAGGTGGACTGGAACGCGGTGGCGCGCACGGGCGAGCTGGTGCTGCGCGTCCGCCAGGACGAGGTGTCGCCGCGCGTGGAGGTGGTGCTGGATGGCTCGCGCTCCATGGCGCTGTCCTCGCGCAAGGCCGCGTGCGCGCGCGAGGTGGCGCTCCTGACGGCGGAGGTCGCGGCGCGGCAGGGCCTGACGCCCACGCTGCTGGTGGCCGGCGCCCGGCCCGAGCGGGTCCAGGGGCCAGCGTGCAGGACGGCCCTGGCGGCGGCGGACTTCGACGCGCGGGAGGGCCTGCCGGAGGCGCTGGGGCGCCTGCCGCCGCTGCGGCCGTGTGGGCTGCGGGTGGTGGTGAGTGACTTCCTCTTCGAGGCGGACCTGCCGGCGCTGTGCGCGCGGCTGGGGCGTGGCGCGTCCGGGCTCTTCCTGGCGCAGGTGCTGGACGCGGAGGACCTGGACCCCGGTGGCGGGGAGGGGGCCCGGCTGGTGGATTCGGAGAGCGGCGCGGCGCTGGAGGAGTTGCTGACGGACGAGGTGCTGGCCGGGTACGCGCGGCGCTTCGCGGAGCACCAGCGGGGCCTGCGGGGCGCGGCCCTGCGGGCCCGGGGCGCGCTGCTCACCGCGCGGGCCCAGGAGGGGCTGGCCGCGCTGGTGGCGGGGCCGCTGCGGCCCCTGTTCCTCGCGGCGGGGGCGTCATGAGGCGCCGCCGGTGGGACGCCGCCGCCGTTCGCCGGCCGCTTGCCGCGGGAGGTGACGCGTGAGCTTCGGCTTCCCGTGGGGGCTCCTGGCCCTGGGCGCGCTCATCCCGCTGGTGGCGGCGTACTTCCTGCGGCGCCGGCAGAAGCCGGTGGTGGTGAGCGCGCTGTTCCTGTGGCGCAGGCCCAGCCCTCGCGCCGAGGCGGGGCCCCGGTGGGAGCGCTTCACGCGGGAGGCCTCGCTGCTCCTGGAGGCGCTGGCGGTGGTGGCCGCGGCGCTCTTCCTGGCGGACGTGCGGTGGGGGGACGCGGCGCGGACCCGGCACCTGGTGCTGGTGGTGGATGGGAGCCTGTCCATGTCCGCGCGCGGACCGGAGGGCGTGACGGTGCTGGAGGCGGTGCGGCGTGAGGCGGCCGCGCGCGTGGAGTCGGAGGCGGCCACGCAGGTGACGCTGCTGGCCAGCGGGGGGACGCCGCGCATGCTCGCGGGACCGGAGGCGGAGCCCTCCCGGGCCCTGGCGGCGCTGGAGTCCTTCCAGGCGCAGGGCGCGGACCATGACCCGCTGCCCACGCTCATCTGGGCGCAGGAGCTGGCGGGCGCGGGGCGGCGCGTGGCGTTCTTCACGGACGTCCCGCCGGAGACCCCGGCCCTGGTGCCCGCGTCCGTGCGCTGGACGGCGCTGGGCGCGGCGCGGGGCAACGTGGCGCTGGTCTCCGCGCAGCGGCGCGATGAGGGCTCCACGGCCACGGTGACGCTGCGGGTGGCGCGCTTCGGCGAGGGGCCGGAGGAGGTGGAGGTCCGGCTGAGCGCGCTGCCGGGGGCCGGCGCGAAGGCGGGCACCGAGCGGGTGGAGCGGGTGCATCTTCCGGAGGACGGCACCGCGACGCTCCGGCTCACCTTCCAGGGTGCGGGGGACGTGGAGGTGTCGCTTCCGGATGACGCGCTCTTGGAGGATGGCCGGGCGCGGCTGCCTCCCGCGCCCGGGCGGCCCATCGCCGTGGCGCTGGCGCGAGGGCTGGGCGCTCCCGAGCGGGCGGCGGTGGAGCGGTTCCTCGCGGTGTCGCCGGAGGTGTCACGCGAACTGGAGGCGGGCAGCGCGGACACGGTGCTGCTGCTGGGGCCGCCGGGGTCGGATGCGCGCGTGACGGTGGGCGCGGGCGGGAAGCCGCGCACGTTCGTGGGGCCGTTCTTCTCGGAGAAGGGGCACCCGCTGTTGGACGACGTGCAGCTTTCGGGCGTGCGGTGGACGGCGGGGGACAATCCGCCGGGAAAGCCGCTGGTGAGCGCGGGAGACGCGGTGCTGCTGTCCGAGGAGGCGGACGGGCGCGTGCACCTCAACGTGGACCTGTCGCGCTCCAACGTGCAGCGGGTGTCGGCGTGGCCGGTGTTGCTGAGCAACCTGGTGCGCGAGGCCCGGCGCACGCGGGAGGGCTTTCCCCGGCGGCAGTTGATGCTGGGCGAGCCGTTGCCGGTGGTGACGCTCGCGGGCGCGCGGTACGCGCTCGTGGGGCCGGGGGCAGCCGGCCGGTGTTCGGCGCGGGGGAGGTGAGGCTGCCGCCGCCGGGCGGACCTGGGACGTATGCGCTGGAGCGCGACGGGGACGTGGTGGACACGGCGCAGGTGCTGGCCCTGGACGCCCGTGAGTCGGACCTGCGAGGGCGCGGACGTGCGGACGTGCCCGCGCGCGAGGCGGGGGACGACGACGCGGCAGGCAACGCGCCGGGGCGGGCCCGCTGGCCGCTGGTGCTGCTGCTCGCCGCGCTGGTGGCGGACTTCTATCTCACGCGGCGGGAGACGCCGGCGGCCTCTCCGAAAGCCGGGCGTGCGGGAGGGACGACATGAACCCGTCATGGACACGGCCGGAGCGTTCGCTGACGGCGCCGGCCGAGCGGAGCTTTGCCTCCAGGTCTCTTGAGGTCGCCGAGGCTTCCAAGCGCTGGAGCCGCGAATGAGCTTCTCCCTCCCCCAGGCGTGGGTGCTGTTGCTGCCGCTGGGCCTCTTCCTCTGGAGGTATGGCCAGCGCCCGGGCCCGCCCATGTGGCTGCGCGCCGCGCTGCTGGTGCTCGTCGTCGGCGCGCTCTCCGGCCCCGAGCTGCGGTTGGCCGATGCGGGCAGCGACGTCGTCGTGGTGGTGGACCGCTCCGCGTCCATGCCTCGCGACGTGGACCGCACGGCGCAGGAGCTCATCACCCTGTTGGAGTCGCAGCGCCGTCCCGGAGACCGCGTGGGCGTCGTCACCTTCGGCCGGGAGCCGCGCGTCGAGCAGCCCCTGTCCAGCCGCGGCGGCTTCGGCGGCTTCACGCGCGCCGTGGACGAGGAGGCGTCCGACCTGTCCGCCGCGCTGGACGCCGCGGGCGCCCTCATCCCCGACGAGCGCACCGGCCGCGTCCTGGTGCTGTCCGATGGCCGGGCCACCGGTGTGGATGCCCGGGGGGCCGCGCGGAGGCTCGCGGCGCGCGGCCTGGCCGTGGACTGGCGTCACCTCGCCCGCCCCGAGCCGCCGCTCGACGTGGCCGTCGTCTCGGTGGACGTCCCCGCCGCCGTCTCCGAACGCGAGCCCTTCCAGTTCTCCGCCGTGGTGCACGCCTCCGCCGCCGTCACCGGCACCGTCCGCCTGGAGCGCAACGGCCGCGTGCTGCTCCAGGGGCCCTACGACTTCCAGCCCGGCCCCAACGTGCTCCCCCTGCGCGACCTGATTGAGGCGCCCGGCCTGGTCCGCTACCAGCTCTTCGTAGCCGCCCCTGGTGACGGCGTGGTGGAGAACGACCGGGGCGTCGCCGTGCTGCGCGTGGAGGGCCCGCCGCGGGTGCTGCTGCTCACGAACCAGTCCGGGGGCACGCTCGCGCAGTCACTCGCGGCGTCCGGGCTGCAACTCGACGTGCGCGCGCCGTTCCGCCTCACGCTGGATGACCTGGACGGCGTGGGCGCCGTGGTGCTGGAGAACGTGGACGCCAGCGCGCTCGGCGAGCCGGGGCTCAACGCGCTGGCGGCCTATGTCGAGGAGGCCGGCGGCGGGCTGGTGATGACGGGCGGACGCAGCAGCTTCGGCGAGGGCGGCTTCCGCCGCTCCCCGGTGGAGCCGCTGTTGCCCGTGTCCCTGGAGATGCGCGAGGAGCAGCGCCGCGCCTCCCTGGCCCTGAGCGTGCTGATGGATGCCTCCTGCTCCATGGGCGTCACCGTCCCGGATGGGCGCACGAAGATGGAGCTGGCCGCCGAGGGCGTGGTGGCCGCGCTGACGCTGCTCAACCCCAAGGACGAGGTCTCCGTGCACATGGTGGACACGGCGTCCCATGAAATCTTCCCGCTCAGCCCGGTGGAGGAGGGGCTGCCCCTGGGCGACGTCGCGCGCGGCTTCAGCGGCGGCGGGGGCATCTACGTGGGCGAGGCGCTGCGCACCGGGCGCGCGGAGATTCTCCGCAGCGAGAAGCCCACGCGGCACGTCCTGTTGTTCTCCGACGCCTCGGACTCCGAGGCGCCCGATGACTACCAGCGCACGCTGGCCACCCTGCGCGAGCAGGACGTGACGGTGTCCGTCATCGGGCTCGGCCTGCCCTCGGACCCGGACGCGGACCTGCTCCGCGAGGTCGCGAGCCGGGGCGGCGGGCGCGTCTACTTCGCCGAGGACGCGATGAGCCTGCCGCGCATCTTCAGCCAGGAGACGCTCACCGTGGCGCGCGCCACCTTCGTGGACGAGCCCGCCTCGCTGGAGGGCGCGCCGGACCTGCCGTTGCTCGGCCCGCTGTCCGCGCAGGGGCTCCCCCAGGTGGGCGGCTACAACCTCACCTACCTCAAGCCCCGCGCCAACGTGGCGCTGCGCACCCTGGACACCCACGGGGCGCCCATCCTGGCGATGTGGCCGCGGGGCGCGGGCCGCACGGTGGCCTTCACCGCGGAGGTGGACGGGCCCTACACCGGCGAGCTGCGGACGTGGGCGTCCCTGCGCGCGACGCTGGAGGGGATGGTGCGCTGGACGCTGGCCGGCGCGGCCCCCGTCGCGGACGCGGTGGTGCGCACCGAGCGGCGGGGACACCTGCTCCGCGTGACGCTGGACCTGCCTCCGGGCGAGCCGCTCCCCGGCGCCGCGCCGACGATGGTGCTCCTGCCCGGCGACGGCCGCGCCTCGCCCGTGGAGCGCCCGATGCGGTGGGAGGACGAGGACCGGCTCGTCGCCGAGTATCCGCTGGAGGGCAGCGGCACCTGGCACCCGGTGGTGCGGCTGGGGGCGAAGGTGCTGCGCGCGCCGCCCGTCACGCTGCCCTACGCGCCGGAGTTCGAGCCCGGCTCGGCGAAGGCGGGACTGGAGCTGCTGCGCGCCCTCGCGGCCGTGGGCGGCGGCGTGGAGCGCCTGTCCATGACGGGCCTCTTCCTGGAGGCCCCAGAGTCCCTGGGCCGCGTGGCCCTGTCACCGTGGCTGGTGGCCCTGGCGCTGGCCGTGCTGCTGGCGGAGGTGGCCGCGAGGCGCTTCCTCTCCGCGCCTCGGCTGCGTTCGCCGCGAGCCCCGGCGACGTCCGTGGCCTCGGCCGCGTCCCCGGCGGCGCCCCCCGTCCAGGCACCTCGGACGACGGCCGAGCGTCCCGCGCCCGAAAGCGACACGGCGGCACCCCCAGCGAAGCCGGCCGAGGGCGGCGTGGACTCCGCGCTGGACGCCGCGCGCGCCCGGGCCCGGCGCCGACTGGACCGTTGAGGCGAAGCGTCAGGGGAAGGTGCGGGCCGCCCCGGACAGGAAGGGGCTGGCACGGGTGAGGGCGACTGTCCGCGGTGGGTACGAGTCGCCCCGAACGAGAAGGGGGGATCGAGATGTGGGGCGACCCGCGCCCCGCGCGATGCACAGGGCGAATACGTGGATACACGAGGAGTGTAGTGTTTGCAACACGGGCCTAAAATTATCGGTGGGTAGAATATGGGCGGGTGGCGAACGACCCGGCGCGGCCCCGGTGTCGGGCACCGGGCAGCCGGGGCGCGTGGCTCTCACCATTCAACATCCGTGGCGGGCCGGGGAGGACGCGGGGGCTCCCTCGCGGTGGCGCCTCCGTAAAGAAGGCGCATGAACGTGCTCTCCCGAGTCTCCTTCGGCGCGGTGGCGATGGTGTTCCTGGTGGACTGCGCGCACCGTGCGCCCTCGGCCGCTCCCGAGCCCGAGGTCCCTTCCCCGGCGCTGCCCCCTCCGGACCCGGGCTTCGACGTGAAGCGCTACAGCCACGTCATCGGCTGGCCGGAGGGCGCGCGTCCCGTGGCCCCCGAGGGCTTCGAGGTGACGCGGTACGCGGATGGCTTCGACAACCCCCGGTGGACCTACGTGCTGCCCAACGGCGACGTGCTGGTGGCCGAGGCCGCCTCCCTGTTCAAGGACGAGGAGGACCGCGCGGAGGCCATCGAGACGGGCAAGGTCCGCTCGCAGAACATCGGCACCAGCGCCAACCGCATCACCCTGCTGCGCGACGCGGACCAGGACGGCCGCCCGGAGGTGCGCGAAGTCTTCCTGGAGGGGCTGAATCAGCCGCTGGGCATGGCGCTGCTGGGCGACCAGCTCTACGTGGCGAACACCGACGGCGTCTGGCGCTTCCCCTACGAGGCGGGGGCGACGACGCTGCGCGCGCCGGGGCAGAAGGTGCTGGACCTGCCCGCGGGCGGCTACAACAACCACTGGACGCGCAACCTGCTGGCCAACGCGGACGGCTCGAAGCTCTACGTGTCGGTGGGCTCGGCGAGCAACAACGCCGAATACGGCCTGAAGGAAGAGGAGCGCCGCGCCAACATCCTCGAAATCAACCCGGACGGCGGCGGCGAGCGCATCTTCGCCAGCGGCCTGCGCAACCCCGTGGGCATGGCCTGGGCGCCGGGGACGCGCACGCTGTGGACGGTGGTCAACGAGCGCGACAACCTGGGCGAGGACCTGGTGCCGGACTACCTCACGCACGTGGAGGAGGGGGCCTTCTACGGCTGGCCCTACGCGTACTTCGGCGCGCACGAGGACCCGCGCATGGCGGGTCAGCGCCCGGACCTGGTGAAGCGGACGCGCGTGCCGGACGTGGCCCTGGGCTCGCACACGTCCTCCCTGGGACTGGCCTTCTACGAGGGCCAGGCCTTCCCCAGCCGGTACCACGGCGGGGCCTTCATCGGGCAGCACGGCTCCTGGAACCGGCGGGAGCTGTCCGGCTACAAGGTCGTCTTCGTGCCCTTCCGGGACGGTCGGCCCAGCGGCCCGCCGGAGGACTTCCTCACCGGCTTCATCGCCGATGAGGCCTCGGCCCGCGTCCATGGCCGGCCGGTGGGCGTCACCGTGCTGCCGGAGGGCGCGCTGCTCGTCGCGGACGACGCCAGCAACACCCTGTGGCGCGTCGCCGCGAAGCGCTGAGCGCGGCGAAGGGGCGGCCTTCCGAGTCACCCGAGGTGGGGCCGCAGCTCCTGCTCCAGCCTCGCCCGGGGCCGGGCGCCCAGGAGCTGCTGGACGACCTGGCCCTGCTTGAAGAGGAGCAGCGCCGGGACGGAGCGGATGCCGTAGCGCATGGCGGACTCCGGGTTGGCGTCCACGTCCAGGCTGGCCACCTTCAGCCGGCCCCGGTAGTCGGCGGCGATGGCGTCGAGCACGGGCGCGAGGGCACGGCACGGCGGGCACCAGGTGGCCGTGAAGTCCACCAGCACGGGCGCTGGGGACTCCAGCACCTCCCGTTGAAAGCGCGCGTCGTCGAGCGGGATGACGTCTGTCGTCATGGTGTGTCCTCCTGTCGCGGCCGGGCGTGTGGGCCCGGTCTGGGTGTGGCCCAGATGTAGCGCCCGCGCATGGGGCGGGCGAGCGCCCCCGCGGGAACGCTGTGTTGCGCGAAGGGCCCCTAACGGCTCCGGCCGGGCGCGGGCTCGGGGGCGCCGTCCCAGGGGAGGGCGGCGCCGCGCTCGCCGAGCAGCGACAGGAAGGCACGCACCTTGGGCGGGAGCTGCCGCCGGCTGGGATAGACGGCGAAGATGGGGATGCCCGGTGGCGTCTCCGCCTCCAGCACCGGAATGAGCAGTCCGCCGCGCACGTCGTCGGCGACGAGCGAGGCGGGCAGCCGCACCACGCCCAGGCCCGCGCGCGCCGCGGCCTGTCCCGCCCGCACGCTGGGGACGCGCAGCCGGCCCGTCACCGGGACGCTCTTCGCGCCGCGCCCCTCGCCGAAGAACCAGACCTCGTCGGTGCCGGGCGCGGCGAGCAGGACGCAGGCATGGCCTCGCAGCTCCGACGCGGTCCGGGGCGTCCCCTGCCGCGCGAGGTAGGCGGGGCTGGCGTAGTAGCCGGTGCGGAGGCGGCCGAGCCGGCGGGCCACCATGGCGGAGTCCGCCAGCGGGCCCGTGCGCAGCGCCAGGTCGTACTCCTCGGAGATGAGGTCCACGTGCGCCTCCGCCAGCGAGACCTCCACGCGGAGCAGCGGATGGCGCAGGAGCAGCTCGGCCAGGAGCGGCGTGAGCAGCTCGCCCAGCAGGGAGAGGGTGGCGATGCGCAGCGTGCCCTGCGGCGTGACGCGTGTCTCGCCGAGCGCGCGGTTCACCTCGCGGGCCTCCGCGACCAGCCGCGCGCAGTGGGCGTGGTAGTCGCGGCCCACCTCCGTGAGCCGGAGTCCGCGCGTGTTGCGCTCGACGAGCCGGACGCCGAGCCGCTCCTCCAGCGCGGCGAGGCGGCGGCTCACCGTGGATTTGCGCAGGCCCAGCCGCTCCGCCGCGGCGGTGATGCCGCCGGCCGCCACCACCTCCGTGAAGAGCAGCATGTCATCCAGGAGCGGCGGGCTTGGGGGCACGCCGCGAGCCTAGCCTGGACGATGCGTCACGCCGAAGCAGGGAGGGGCCGGCCGCTCAAGGCGCCAGGGTGGGGATGCACGGCGCCTGTCCGCCCGACTCCGCGTAGGCGCGCACCCGGCCCACGAGGTGGCCGTTGTCCGTCTCCGGCGTCGTCTGCCGCCCCTCACCCGCGCCGAAGGAGAAGCCCACCGCGTGCGCGGCGGCCACTTCATCCGGGTGGGAGAAGAAGTAGTCCACGCGGTTGTCCCGCCAGTGCATGTTCGTGTCCGGCAGGTCCATGTTCCCCACGGGGAGCTGCCACCACAGGTTCGGCTTGTTCATCCGCTCGGAAACCGCCTTTGCCCAGGCGAAGGCCTGGTGGAAGTTGGGCCGGGTGGCGTTGGTCGCGTCCCACCACGCGTGCTCGCCCTGGGACTCGTAGAAGCCCGCGTCGCGGTCGGACGCCTCCACCACGACGAAGTCCGCGTCCCCCGCGCCCGCCTGCAGCAGGAAGTCAGCCACCTTGCGCGCCTCGCCGGCCACGTCGAAGGACGCGTGGGTGTTCAGGTACACGTCCAGCCGCGTCGCCCAGGGACTGGCGTGCACACCCACCTTCGCGTTGGGCGCGTACTTGCGCGCCATGGCAATCATGCAGCGCTGCAGGCCCGCGGCGTTGTTCTCCATGCCCGCGCAGTCCGTGGCGTTGGCGCTCGCCACCTGGGCGGGGACGCCGCGCGCGTCGCCGTGGAAGAACTGCACGTAGCCCCACAAGTCGGGCTCGAGGTGCAGCAGCGCCTGCGCGTCGCCCACCTGCTGCACCACGAAGCGCCAGTCCGCGAGGTAGCGCCGCATGAACGAGACGTCATTGAGCGCGCTCAGTTGCTGCTCGCCCTCACCCAGCCCGCTGCCCAGCAGCTGCTGGTAGTAGGTGATGAGCGGGAGCTGGCCGCGCCCCTGGGCCCGGGAGACGAAGCCCCGCACGTAGTCCCCGGGCGGCAGCGTCGTGTCCTGCCAGCAGCCCCACCACGCGCAGCCCCCGCCCTGGCATGACGTGCCCGACGCGCTGCACCCCGACGTGCAGGACGTGCAGACGTTGGGCGAGTCGAACAGGCCCCCGGCGATGTAGAGGGCGTGGATGTCGAACGGCGCGCTGGCCGCGGTGTCGTCCTGCATCTGCGCGCCCACGAGCAGCCGGCGCTCCCCCAGGGACGCCAGGAAGGCCTCGTTGAGGCAGCCGGAGGGCCCCGGGCCCCCGCCGCCATCCGGGACGCCCGTGCCCGCGTCGCCCGTGCCCGCGTCGCCCGTGCCCGCGTCGCCCGAGGGCTTGGGGTCGCCACCGTCATCCGAGCTGGCGCAGCCCGCCATCAGCAGCAGTCCCAGTGTCAGGGAGAGAAGTCGCCTCGGCCTCGTTGGAGCGGGGATGTGCCTCATGTGCCGCACGCTACTCCTCACGCGCGCGCACTGTCTGTGTGGCCTGGGTGACGGATTCAGCGGGGCATTAATAATCCGTCAGGCATTAAAGATAAGAAATTCTTGAATAATGTTTCACGCGGCTGGAGCCTCGGCCTCCCCCTGGCCGGGTCCCTTGGACGGTGCGCACCGCTCCCCGGGTCCGCGGCCCAATCCCCCGAGGACGCGATGAAGACGCGATTGTGGTTGTTCCTGGTGCCCGCGCTGGTGGCGGCGGGCTGTGGTCCGATTGAAGCGGAAGACGCGCCCGTCATCGACGAGTTGACGGGGCAGGTGCTGCTGGAGGCCACCACGAAGTACGACATGCACCGGCTGCTGGAGGACACCGACATCACCGGCAGCCAGTGGATTACCACCGCGCAGGTGCAGGCCTTCCTGCAGCAGAATGGCTCGTACCTGGCGAACTACCGGGATCCGGCCTTCGGCAACAAGACGGCCGCCGCGCTCATCGTCGAGCGCTCCAAGGCCTTCGGCATCAGCCCGCTGTACATGCTGGCCCGCATCCAGGTGGAGTCCAGCCTCATCCAGAGCGGCAACTCCAACAACCTGGCCAAGGCCACCGGCTGTGGCTGTCCGGACACCAGCGGCTGTGACGCGCAATACGTGGGCTTCGGCAAGCAGATTGACTGCTCCGCCAAGAAGCTGCGCGGCTACCTGACGGACCTGGACGCGGGCCGTCCCACCGTCTCCGGGTGGCGCGTGGGCGTGCTGAAGTCCACGTCGGACCCGTGCTCGGTGCGGCCCGCCAACAAGGCCACGGCGGCGCTCTACACGTACACGCCCTGGGTGGGCGCGTATGCCCTCCAGTGCGGCCGCACCAACGTGGGCGGCTCGTCGCTGGTGTCCGTCGTCTACCACCGCTACGAGTCGGCCTATGCCTGGGGCGCCGCCTCCGGCTGCTACTCCGAGACGGCCGACACCACCGTGCCGGAGCTCGGCTGCGTGCAGAGCTCGTCGGACGCCATGTGGCGGCAGTGCCAGTCCGGCGCCTTCACGTCCGGCAGCACCACCAAGCCCAGCAACTGCACCGCGTCCTATGGCTGGTGCTCCTCCGCCACGCTGGGCCGCTCCGTGCCGGCGCGCACCTGCGTGCAGTCCAGCGGCGACGGACAGTGGCACCAGTGCGGCGCCAACAGCTCGTGGCTCAGCGCGCCCTCCGCGCCCATCTCCGGCGCGGGCCCCGCGGGCTCCTGCTTCGCGATGTACGGCCTCTAGACCTGGGTGTGCGGCGGCTCCCGCCCGGAAGGACGGGAGCCCGCCGTGCCTCAGTACTGGTTGGTCCAGATGAGGTCCAGGCCGCCCGAGCGCGCGTCGCCGTACTGGCCCTCCAGGCTCCAGCGCGTGCCCAACTGGTACTCGAAGCGCACCGCGTTGGCGTTCTCTCCCTGCTGGAGGTTGGCGCCCACCCGGCCGGTGTAGCCGACGTAGATTTTGTCCGTCACGTAGGTGCCGACCTCCAGCTTGGTGCCCGCGATGCCGGAGTCGCCGGCCTCGATGGACACCACGTCCAGGGGCAGCTTCGCCGCCAGCGCCTTGCGCGCCTCGTTGGCCACCAGCGAGCCCACCACGGACGCGGCCTGCGCGCTGGCGTTCATGGACGCCCCCGAGCTGCGCTCCAGCGTGCGCCGGCCCGTGGCCAGCAGCGTGTAGATTTCAGACTCCGGCAGCGGCGGGTCGCTGGTGGGCTTGAGCGTGATTTCGCGCCCCTGGCCCCGGATGGTGACGAACACGGTGACTTTGGCGCTCTCGTTGCGGTGCTCGGCGGTGACGTTGATGTACGGCGTCACGGCCGGGCCGGTGAAGCGCACCTGGCTGTCGCGCTGGATGTCGAAGCGGCGGCCCAGCACGTCCACGCGTCCGCGCAGCACGCGCACCTCGCCGAACAGGCGCGCCACGTCCGTGTACTCGACGCGGAAGTCCTCCGACAGCCCCAGCTCCGCGTTGATGTCGGAGCCCTTCACCCAGAGGTTGCGGGGCGCGTTGACGTTCACCCAGAACACCATGGGGGGCGAGGCCGCTTCGTCCTCGCCCACCCTCCCCGCGTCCTCCGCTGGGGACGCGCCCTCCGCGGGGGCCCCGCCGGGAGTCTCCGCGGCCCGCGCCTGGGCTTCCTCCTTGCGCTTCTTCGGGTCCAGCGGCTCGCCGTCGCGCACCAGCACCACGTCGCCGGGGCGCTCCAGCGCCTGGAGGTCCTTGCGCTTGGCCTCCGGCAGCTCGATGGTGGCCTCGGGGATGGCCACGTTGCGCAGGTTGACCAGGCGCTGGGACAGCGTGCCCTCCACCTTCGCGCGCAGGCTCACCAGCGCCATGAGCTGGTCGTCGACGATGATGGGGAAGTCGCGCATCACCAGCGGCGGGTCGGACGTCCCCGGGCTGGACAGCTCGTACTCGCCCCGGGCGTTGCGCACCGCCGTCAGCGGCGAGTTGAGGTTCATCGAGCCATTGCCCGCCTTGGCCGCCAGCGTGGTGATGGCGACGGACTCCCGGCTGGCCTTCAGGGCGAGCTGGATGTCGCGGTACTCGCCCAGGCCCATCAGCCCCAGCTTGCCGTCCTTCCACTCCAGGCTGCCGTTGAAGCCAGGCGCGCCCAGGGTGCCGGTGACGCTCGCGTCCGCCTGGAGCACGCCGCCGATGCTGCGCAGCATCTCCACGGTGCCCGACAGGAAGGACGGGTTGAAGTTGCGCGCCTTGAGGGCGACCTCCACCGGCGCGTTGTCCGTCTTGAGGCCCTGGTTGATGGCGGGCAGCGACACGTCCAGGCCCAGGCCTCCGTCCACCAGCATGGTGCCGCCCCCCGGCTCGGTGAGCAGCAGGTCGAACCGGGAGCGGGTGTCCTTGTACGTGTAGTTCAGCCGCACCTGGCCCAGGCCCGTGTTGCCCACGCCCAGGTCCTGCACGCCCGCGGTGAGCTCCAGTTGCGGCGTGTCCAGCGTGCCCCGGGCGCCCAGCTCCATCGCCAGCACGCCCTGGATGCCCGTGGGCCGGCCGCCCTGCGGCGGCGGCGCGCCCTGCGCCACCGGCGACGCCGCGGGGGCCAGGCCGGGCAGCTCCTGCAGCGGCACCGGGCCCACGCGGCCGGTGAGGTCGAAGGGGATGTGGCCGTACACCTCGCGGTCCTGGAGCGCGCCCAGCGGCGCGGCCAGCCTGAGGGCGAGCTGCGCCAACGGGCCGGACTGGCGCTGCGCGTTCAGCGTCAGCTTCACGTCCTGGTCGCCGCCCACGACGTCGAGCTGTCCGTTCATGGGCGGCAGCCCGTTCAGCGTCGCCGCGTTGGCCTGCACGCGCAGCGTCGCCCGCGGCACCAGCACCGAGCCCTCGAAGTCGAGCTGCGCCGTCACCGTGCCCTCCGGCTGCTGCACGCCGCTCAGGCCCTTCAGCAAATCCAGGGGGAGCCGCGTCACGCGGGCCTCCACGCCCAGCGTCGCGGCGAAGAGCGCGTCGGGCGTGGGCGGCTTCGCCATCAGCCCGCCCACCGTGAAGGGGGTCCGCACGGCCACGTACGTCTCGGGGCCCAGGCCCTCCACGTCCAGGCGCGCGTCCAGCGTCCGGTCCTCGCGGTCCGAGGCGGCGCGGAGCTGGAAGGCCAGCGGCCGGGGCAGGGAGAAGCCCGGCGGCGGCGTCTGGTAGCGCACGTCCTGCCCGCGCAGGGTGAAGTCCAGCAGGGGCTCTCGCGCGGGGCCCTCCACCTTCAGGGTTCCGGACAGCCGGCCGCTGGCGCTCTCCGGCTGGCCCGCGAGCTTCATGGCGCCGGCGACGTCCAGGTCCTCCAGCTTCACGTGCACGGACATCGCGTCGCGCCGGCGCTTGAGCACGCCCTGCACCGGGACGTCGAACTCGGCGGCGAGCCGCGCCACGGGCAGGCGGGCCGCCAGCGTCCCGGTGGCGCGGTCCTTCACGTAGCGCGCCTTCAGCTCCGCCTGGAGCCCCTCGTAGCCGCGCGCCTGACCGTCCGCCAGCCGGAGGTCGGCCTCCGCGTCGGGCCGCGCCATCCTCCCGCTGACGGCGGCGTGGCCCGTCAACCGGCCGCCCAGGCCCAGGGACTCCGGGACGAAGGACCTGGGCAGCCGCGACAGGTCGAACGCGCCCAGCTCCACGCGCGCGGTGACGCGCTGGCCGCGCATCGCGCCCTGGAGGGACAGCGTCTGCCCCTCCGACGCGAGCCGCAGCGGGGGCGCCACCTCGACGGTGCCTCCGCCGAAGCCCAGGTGCGTGGGCGCCTGGAGCGTCCAGGTGGCCTCCGGCCAGAACAGCGCCATCTGTTGGATGGCCAGGCCCTGGTTGTCCGCGTCCACCAGGCCGTTGAGCGTGAGCCCCAGCTCCACGTCTCCGGCGACGCGCACGCTGGCGTCCAGCGCCCGCTCCCGCGTGGCCAGCGTGACGGCGACGTCGCGCAGGTTCCGCTCGGCCGCCCTCAGCCGGGACACCACCAGCGTGGCGTTCGACGTGAGGGGCCGGCTGACGTCCGGCATCTCCAGCTTCAGGGACACGTCCTGCGCCGCCACGTCGCCGTACCGCAGCGCCGCGAAGCCGCCGTCCACCTTCACCGCGGGCGTGCGCAGCGGGCCCTTCACGGAGAAGTCCAGCGTGCCGTTGCCCGCCATGGGCGCCACCACGCCCGGCATCAGCTTGGAGAGCATCTGCGACAGCAGCGCGAGGTTGCCGGCGGTGAGGCCGCCCTCCAGGCTCACCGACTCGGCCGTGCCGTCGCCCCGGGCCTGCAGGGCCACGCCCGGCGCGAGCATCCGCAGCCGCATCAGCGAGTACCGCCCCTCCTTCGCGCTGGCCTCCAGCTCCACCGGGCCCAGCGGCTGGCCCAGGTACTCGGACGGGGAGACGGTGAGCTTCACCTCGCCCTCCAGCGTCTCCAGGCTCGTGCCGCCGCCCTTCGCGTCCAGGTCCGCGGCGATGCGCGTCCTGGGGCCCTGCGCCATCAGCTCCGACAGGTCCACGTCGCGCGCCTTCACGGACAGGCCGTCCGTGCGCAGCCGCTCCAGGTCCAGGCCGCCCTTGACCGCGAGCGAGGCGCTGGCGGCCCTCGCGGTGACGTCCACCCGCGCCGCGTCGCCGTCCAGCCCGGCCGTGCCCTCCGCGGACACCGGTACCAACAGGGGCCAGGTGGGCACGAAGGCCCGCAGCAGCTCGGGCGGCGCGGACAGGCGCCGCAGCGTCAACCCCGCCTGGAGCTGGCCCTCTGGCATGCCCGGCGGCGTCTGGGGCGGGAGCTGCGCGCGGCCGCTGGCGTCCAGCACCAGCCCCGCGGCCTCCAGGTCCACGTCGCCCTCGAAGGCGCCTTCCTCGCCGCTGGCCTTCAGCGCCAGCCGCACGGGCCCTGGCACGGGCCGGGCGAGGCTCGCGGTGGCCTCCAGGCTCGCCCCCACGCCCTGCGTCGCGGCGGCGTAGCGGGCCGAGCCCCGCGCATCCAGGTCCTCCAACCGCACCCGCCGATCGCCGCCCTCGGGCAGCGCCTGGCGGAAGTCGACGTAGCCGTCCTCGAGCACGAGCTGATGCAAGTCCAGCTTCAGCGAGCCACGGCCCGTGGAGGGCTCCTCGGGGCTGGGCGTGCGGGGCTCCAGCGCGCGCAGCAGGTTCAGCCCGCGCTCGTCCTGGGCCAGGTACAGGCGCGGCTGCTCGATGCGCGCGGACGGGAGGTCCACGTGCTGGCGCACCAGCCCCGCCAGCCGCGCGCGCACGTCCACCCGGGCAATCTCCGCCACCAGCTCGCCCTCGGGGTCATACAGCTTCACGTCCTCGAGGATGACGCCGCCCAGGGACAGGTCCAGGCGCCCCAGCGCCAGCCGGCCGGAGAGCTGCTCGTTGGCCAGGGGGAGCGCCTTCTGGACGAGCCACGCCTCTCCGCGCGACGTGGTGGCGAACACGAGCGCGCCCGCCACGAGCAGCACGACGAGGCCCAGCAGGCCCAGCAGCCCCCACAGGACACGGCGGCCCCAGCGCGCTGGCCGGCGGGGTGGGGGAGGCGCGGCGCTCGGGGTGGGTTCCGTCAAAACGCCTCTCCAATCGACAGGTGCAGCGCGCACTGCCCGTCCGGAGCGCCCGCGAACGCGCCGCTGGGCGTCGTCGGCCCGGTGGGCCTCCACCGGCTCCCGATGCCGAAGCAGCCTCCGGACTCGGGATAGATGTATCCCGGGGTGGAGACGGGCAATCCCCTGCCGATGTTCAGCCGCCGGGCGATGTCCAGGCGGATGGGCCCGACGACGGTCAGATACCGCAGGCCCATGCCCACCGCGTGGTAGTGCTGGGGGCCGAAGAGCTTGGGCCGATTCGAATGGGCGAAGTCCTCGATGCCCACCAGGCCCGTGTCATAGAAGGCCGCCACCATCAGGCTCTCCGTGAACTGGTAGCGCATCTCCACGGACGTCTCGAAGAGGCTGTTGCCACCCACGGGCACGGTGTCCCACTCCTCTGTCTGGACGACTTCGGGGACGCCGTCGCCGTCCACGTCCGCCGTGCGCTGCAGGGCGGCCAGGGGGGACAGGCGCTGGCCGTTGAAGCCGCGCATGAAGGTGCCGCCGCCGGAGAAGAAGCGGGTGACGATGGAGCTCTGGCCGCCGCCCGCGGGGTTCAGCGTGCCCGCGCGCACCTTCGCCGCCAGGATGAGCCGCTTGTCCTCGCCGAACGAACGGTAGAAGCGCAGGTCGGGCAGCAGGCGGACGTAGTTGAAGTCGCCGAAGAGCGGGCCGCCGCCCTTCTGGAGGGAGAGGGAGAGGTAGTAGCCGTCTCGCGGCTCGATGACGTCGTCGCGCCGGTCCCAGGTGAAGGCCAGCTCCAGGAAGCTGAGCGCCGTGTTGCACTGGTCCTGGTCCCCGCTGCAGCCCAGCACGATGGGCGGCACGCGGGAGTCGGCGCTGACGCGGCCGCTGAGCCGGTACACCTGGAGGTTGTACGAGGGGAAGATGGAGAAGTCCGGGTGCGGCTGCCAGATGACGCCCGTCTGGAGCCTGCCGCCCCAGAAGTCATAGGCCTGCTCCAGGCCCTTCTCCACGCTGAGCGAGTTCTGCGCCCGCAAGTCCCGGAACAGGAAGCGGGGCTGCTCGTACTCGGCGGTGACGTCGAAGACGGGGCCGTTCTTGTTGAAGTCGAGCACGTTGGGGATGAAGGCGTAGCCCAGCCGGCCGCGGACGGTGAAGCGGCGCAGCCCGCCGCCGAAGTTGCGGTGCGTCCACTCGCCCACCGCGCGGACCTCCTGCCGGGCCGCGTCCACGCCCACGCCGCCGCCCAGGCGCACCGAGCGGAAGGGCGCCTCGCGCACGTCCACCACCACCGGCACCGTGCCGGACTCGCGGTCCGGGGCGCCGCGGTTCACCTTCACCGCGCCGAACACGCCCATGCGGAAGACGCGCGCCTGCGCGTTGGCCAGCGCCGTCTCGCTGTACCAGTCCCCCTTCTTCAGCGCGCCCGTCACCTGCTCGATGATGCGGCGCGGAGGCACCTGGGGATTGGCGTCCGTGGCGACGAAGGTGTTGCCGAAGCGGTAGCGGATGCCGGGCCGGGTGCGCAGCTCCACCACCGCCTGGCGGGTGTCCACGTCCACCCGGACCTCGCCGTCGACCTCGGCCTCCGCGTAGGCCAGCTCGCGCAGCCGCTCCTGGACGCGGACCTTGGTCTCCTCCCAGGCCTCTTCCTTGAAGACGTCGCCCTCGCGCAGGGGCAGGTCGTCCAGCACGTACTCCCGGTGCTCCTCGCGGACCTCCTCCGGCAGCGTGTCCAGGCCCGTCACCTGGATTTCGCTGATGCGGGTGGGCTCGCCCTCCTGCACCGTGACGTCGATGGCCACCTCGCCTTCGCCGTCCGGCTTCACGTCGGCGTTGACGACCTGGGCCTGGTAATAGCCCTGGGCCTGGTAGTACCGCTCGATGCGGCGCAGGTCCGCCTGCCACGCGTTGGCGTCGAAGTAGCTGGGGCCGCCAAAGGGCCAGAAGCCCCAGAAGGGCGTCGCCGTGGTGAGGATGCGGTCCTTGATGGCACCCTCGCTCACCTGGTCCGTTCCCTGGATTTCCAGGTCGGTGACCTTGGGGCCGGAGGGCGGCGTACCGGTGGTGGCGCAGGCCGCGGTGAGCAGCAGCGCGAGCGGAGTGGCGAGGCGGAGGTGTCTGAGCAGGGCGGCGGCCACGGGAGGTTTCATAGCCGGAAGGCTCGCGGCCCCAACACTTCTTCCGTCCGGGATGGCAGGCGTTTGTCGCATACCGGCACGTCGGGCCGGCTCCCAGTGTCCGCTGTTCCGGACTGCCCCCGCGCGAGGACGTGCAAGCCGCGCCCGGCTGGCCCAAGATAGGGCTCCATGGCTCTGTCCCGGCGAATGAGAAGCCTGGTGTTCTCCGTGCTCGCGGTCTGCGCGTCCTCGTGTGGTGTGTCCGAGGACGAGGCGGTGCGCCCCAGGGAAGGTGAGGGCTTCTCGGACGCGCCCTACTGCGGCTCGTTCGGCTGCGTGAACCCGTATCAGTACTGCGCCGAGGTCTTCCTGGAGTTCGGCCGCTCGCCGCCCATCTGCGTCTTCGACGACGTCTGCGAGCGGCTGGAGTGCGTCAACTCCAACCGCACCTGCGCCCTGTTCGACGGCTTCCCGGCCCAGGTGAAGTGCATCGATTAGGGGCGCGGTGGACGCCCGGGGGCTTGTGAGCCCTCGGGCGGACGGCGTCTTCAGCGCCGCGCGGACGCGGTGAGCCAGGCCAGCCGCTCGGCGGCCTCGCGCGTGCGCGAATCCGTGAGCAGGTCGCTCACGTTCTGTTCAATGCGGTACGCCCAGTTCGAGTCGCTCATGGAGCCGGGCAGGTTGATGCGGTCCCGCGTGCCGAGCACGTCCTGCCAGGGCAACACGCACAAGTCGCTGTTGGCGTTGAGCGCCGAGGCCAGCATGGCCCGGTGGACGTCCGGGGTGAACTCGCGGGTGATGGCCACGCCGTTGAGCTCCGGCCAGGAGCGCGCCGCCGCGTGGCGCTCGTGGTCGCCCGCGCCCTCCCACCACTCGGCCACGGTGTCGGTGTCATGGGTGCCGGTCGTCACGAGGGACACCGCGGGGAACTGGCGCGGGTCGCGGTAGTGGTTGTCGTCGCGCTCCCAGCGCATCACCCGGTAGCCGGGCAGCTCGAGCTCCGCGAGGATGTGGCGCACGAAGGGCGGAATCACGCCCAGGTCCTCGGCGACGATGCCGGCGCCCTCGGAGAGCAGGCGGAAGGTCTTCTCCCCCAAGCGGCGGTGGCTCTCCTCATCCGGGGGGATGAAGCGCCCGGTGGGCGTCTGCGCGTCGCGAATCCACTGGCGGAAGTACCCCACCGCGTGGTCCACCCGGCGCAAGTCATAGTAGCTGGCCGCCTTCTTCGCGCGCATCTTCAGCCAGGCGAAGTCGTCCTTCTCCATGGCCGCCAGGTCGAAGTAGGGCAGGCCCCAATCCTGGCCCGTGGAGGAGAAGTCATCCGGGGGCACGCCCAGGCGGGCGTCACGCCGCAGGATGTCCGGGTGCGCCCACACGTCCGCGCTGTCCTGGCCAATGATGAACGGCTCGTCGCCGCACAGGAGGACGTCCTTGGCGCGGGCCTGCGTCCGCACCTCGTTCCATTGCTGCTCGGCCACCCACTGGAGCCAGGCGTGGTAGCGCACGCGGCGCTCCAGCTCCCGGGACTTCTGGGCCAGGGCCTCGGGCTGACGGGTGCGCAGCGGCTCGGGCCACTCCCACCACGGGCGGCGGTCCTCCTGCTCGCTGATGGCGGTGAAGAGCGCGTAGCTCTCCAGCCACTCGCCCTGGGCGTCGCGCCACTGGCGGAAGGCCTTCGCCCGCTCGGACCGCGGCGCCCAGTGCTGCTGCTCGAAGACGTCGAAGGCGCGCGCGAAGGCGGCGTCCTTGAGCGGGAAGACCAGGTCGTAGCGCACGCGCGGCGCCGACCGGGCCTCGGCCAGTTGGGCGCGCTGCGCGTCGGACAGGGCCGCCTCGCCGCCGGCCGCGGTGAACTCCGGCAGCCGCTGCAGGTCGATGAAGAGGGGATTGAGGCCGAAGGCCGAGCGCGTCGCGTACGGGCTCGGGTCGCCAGGCGCGGTGGGGAGCAGCGGCAGCACCATCAGCATCCGCTGGCGAGCGGCCTTCATCCAGGTGAACAGGCCCTCCAGGGCACCGAAGTCGCCAATGCCGAAGTCAGTCTGGGCGCGGAGGGAGAAGAGCGGGAGCAGAAGACCGGAGAGCCGGCCGGGTGTGGACATGGTGCGATGCAATCTGCCCCAGCCCCGCGCCGGTGGGAACTGCTGACGCTCTCCGGATGCACCCGGGTTCTTCGCTTTCCGAACGGAAGGGCCGTTAACATCCACGCGTGAACTGGTTGCCGGAGTCCTTCTACGCCCGTCCCGCGCTGGTGGTCGCCCGGGAGCTGCTCGGCACCCTGCTGGTGGTGGAGGAGGCCGGGCAGCGCCGGGTGGGCCGCATCGTGGAGACGGAGGCCTATATCGGGGCGCATGACCTGGCGTGCCATGCCTCCAAGGGGCTCACCCCTCGCACGGAGGTCATGTTCGGCCCGGCCGCCGTGGCGTACGTCTATCTGATTTATGGCATGCACCACTGTTTCAACGTGGTGACGGATGCACCGGGCGTGGGCGCGGCGGTGCTGGTGCGGGCGGTGGAGCCGGTGGAGGGGCTGCCCCCGGGGACGCGCACGGACGGGCCGGGGCGTCTGTGCAAGGCGCTGGGCCTCACCCGGGCGCACAACCGGCGGGGGCTGTGCACGCCGGCGCTGCACCTGAGCGCCGGGACGCCTGTTCCCGAGTCAGGCGTGTCCCGGGGGCCGCGCATCGGCGTGGACTACGCCGGGCCGTGGGCCGCCGAACCCTTCCGTTGGTGGGTCCGGGACAGTCAACGCGTCAGCAAGGGGCCTTCGCCGGGGCGCCGCAAGCCCGCTTGACGGCGGGCTTCCTGGCTGGTTGGGTGCGCTCCGCCATGTCCGACGAGGCCGTCAGGGAAGAGGACCGTGAGCTCCTTTCCCGTGCACAGGATGGGGACGTTTCCGCCTTCGAGGCCCTGGTGGATGCCCACCGGGACAAGGTGTATGGCCTGGCGCTCCGGATGACCCGTTCGGAGGCCGACGCGGCCGAAATCACCCAGGACACCTTCCTGTCCGCCTATCAACACCTGAAGGACTTCCGGGGGGACGCGGCCTTCGGCTCCTGGGTGCACCGCATCGCCGCCAACCATGCGCTCATGCGCCTGCGCCACCGGCGCGTGGCCCAGGCAGCCGAGCAGGAGCTCCAGGGCCCGGAGTTCACCGAGCGGGGCTCCCTGGCGGACTACCCCCAGACGGACTGGAGCCGGGACGCCGAGGAGAAGGCCCTGGACGCCGAGCTGGGGACCGCCATCCAGCAGGCCTCGGACCGCCTGCCCGAGGGGTACCGGGAGGTCTTCCTCTTGAAAGACGTGGAGGGCCTCAGTTACGAACAGATTGCAGAAGCGACCGGGGACTCCATCCCCGCCATCAAGAGCCGGTTGCACCGGGCACGGCTCGCGCTCCGTGAAGCCATCGACGCTTTCTACAACCGGGACAGCCGCGAGTTGTGAAACGCGACGAAGCGCTCGGCATCATCGAGAGGAACGAGGGCGCGCCGCAGCCAGCCGAGGTTCGGATGTACAACTGCAAAGACTCCATCAACCTCCTGCTGGAATTCCTCGATGGAGAGATGTCTCCCGAGGACGCACAGCACCTGCGTGAGCACCTGCGAGGGTGCAGTCCCTGTGTGGATTTCCTGCGCACCTACCGGGCCACGCCCGGGCTGTGCAAGAAGGCGCTGGCGGCGAAGATGCCGAAGGAAGTCTCCGAGAAGCTCACCGAGTTCCTTCGCTCCAAAATCAAGTCCGCCTCGTGAACCTGAAGTCACTGTCGTTGCCGGAGCTGGAGGCCGCGCTCGCGCCGCTCTCCCCGTCCCCCGCCGCCGTCCGCAAGGTGTTCGCGGCCGTCTTCGCCCATGGCGCTCAGGGCGTCGAGGACGTCGCCTCGGCCCGGCAGGTGCCTCGCCGCGTGGGTGACCACCTGCGGGCCCACGCGCAGATGCCGAAGCTGGAAATCGTCGAGCGCCGTCGGGCGGACGACGGCTTCGTGAAGTACCTCTTCGACTCGCCGCTGGGCGGGCGCATCGAGGCGGTCCGCATCCCCATCTTCGACGAGAAGTACGTCATCTGCGTCTCCAGCCAGGTGGGCTGTGCGCTGGCGTGCGACTTCTGCATGACGGGGAAGTTGGGCTTCAAAAGGAATCTCCAGACCTGGGAGATTCTGGACCAGGTGCTCCAGGTGCGGGCGGAGGCGGACCGGCCGGTGCGCGGGGTCGTCTTCATGGGGATGGGGGAGCCGCTCCTCAACTACAAGGAGACGCTGCGGGCGGCGGACATCCTGCGCCACCCGGCCGGGTTCTCCATCGCGGGCGAGGCGATTACCTTCTCCACGGCGGGCCATGTGCCGGCCATCCGCCGCTACGTTCGTGAAGGGCACCCCTACCGGCTGGCCTTCTCCGTGACGAGCGCCATCGCGGAGAAGCGCGCCCAGGTGCTCCCGATTGAGAAGACGCACCCGCTGCCGGAGCTCATCGCCGCCATCCGCGAGTACAGCGAGGTGCGGCGCGAGCGGGCGATGATCGCCTACGTGGCCATCAGCGGCTTCAACATGGGCCGTGAGGACGCCGAGGCGCTGAAGGCCGCCTTCGAGGGCATCCGCATCAAGGTGGACCTCATCGACGTGACGGACCCCACCGGGAAGTACCTGCCGCCCACGGCCGAGGAGCTGAGCGCGTTCAGGGACCACCTTCAAATCCTCAAGTCGCCGGTGGCGCGGCGGTACTCGGGGGGCAAGGACATCGGGGCGGCGTGTGGCACGCTGGCGGCCACGCAGTACGGGGGCACGGTGATGCCGCGGCCTCCCGAGCCCCCTCCACCGGCGACGACGTAAAGCGGCGCTGGCCGGCAACTCGCGTCCCCTGAGGGATGTTCACCGTCAGCGGGGCTGGTGCGGATGCACCTTTCGTCCTGGCGGCGTCCGACCTAAATCCGACGGAGCACGGCTCGCTGGAGGTCGCACGCCCGGATGGTGGAATACATCGACCAGCTCATCTCGGCCCTGGGGCCCCTGGGCCTGCTGGTCCTGGGCGTGGCGGCGATGCTGGAGTACGTCGTGCCGCCCTTTCCCGGGGACACCATCACCCTCCTGGGGGGCGTGTACGCGGTTCGTGGTTCGCAGCCGTGGATGCTCGTCTTCCTGGTGGTGACGGTGGGCAGCGTGGCGGGAGCGGCCATCAACTACGCGGTGGGCCACTGGTTGGCGAAGCGCTTTGATGCCCACCCCGAGCGCAGCTTCTTCGGCATCACCCATGCGCGGCTGGAGCAGGTTCAAGCGCGCATGCGTGTGAATGGGCCATGGCTGCTGCTGGTGAACCGTTTCCTGCCGGGCATCCGGGGGCTCATCTTCGTCGCCGCGGGGGCCTCGCGCATGCCCCGGTTCAACGCGCTGGCGCTGGGCGCGGTGTCCGCCATGGCACACACCGGGCTGGTGTTGGGGTTGGGCGCGGCGGTGGGCGGCAACCTGGAGCGGCTGACGGCGCTCGTCGCGCGGTACCAGTACGCGGTGGTGGGGTTGGTCGTCATCGGGGCCATCGGCGTGGGCATCCGGATGTTGGCTCGGCGCCGTGCCCCCGCGCCGGGGCCCTGAGTTCGTCCCAGGACGGCGCCTCGCCGTTGCATTGCAGGGGCTCGCGGTCGCGCGCTTGAGTCGCGGCCATGCATCCGCGTACGCGTTCCTGGGGTCCCCTGCTGCTGGCGCTCGCGCTCGGCATGGGCGGGTGCCAGCCGGGAGATTCGGGAACGGGAGGCTCGCGCCTGGGCTTCCGCCCCAGGGACACCGTGCTGGACTTTGGCCGGGTGCTGGAGGGGGCTCAGGCTCGCCGCGCGGTGACGGTGCTGGCCACCGGCCGGACGAGCCTGACGGTGGCGGCGTCCGTGCAAGGCCCCTTCGCCCTGGCGACGTCTGAAGCGGTTGTGCCCGGCGGTGGCGCCACGGAAGTGGAGGTCGTGTTCACCGCGGGCCATGGGCCTTCGGAGGGGACGCTGGTGTTGTCGGGCGCGGGACTGACGGCGTCCGTCCGCCTCATCGGCATGGGCATCCGGCCCGCGCCGTGCCCGGAGCGGCCCTGCCATGAGTCCCGCTTCGACGTGGCGTCGGGGATGTGCGTGGAGACGCCGCTGGAGGAAGGTGCCGCGTGCACGCCGGACAGCCGCTGCCTCGTGGACGGACGCTGTCAGGCGGGAGCCTGTGTGGGCAGCCCCAGGACGTGTGATGACGACAATCCGTGCACGGTGGATGCGTGTTCGCCAACGCAGGGGTGTGTGACGACGCAGGCGGCGTGTCCCGCACCGGAGAGCCCCTGCAAGGTGGGCGTGTGCGACCGGGACGAGGGCTGCACGGCGGTGGATGCTGACGATTTCAGTCCTTGCGGCCCGGTGGATTGCCAGACGGCGCGCCTCTGCTTCAGTGGGACATGCCGGGCGGTGACTCCGCCTGAGGGCTTCGTCTGTGCTCCCGCCACGGCGTGCCAGGGCGAAGGCACCTGCCAGGGAGGCGTTTGCCAGCGTCCGGCCCCTGTGGAGCTTGAGCCGGAGCTCAGCCTGGACCTGGAGGGAGCGCCGGTGGAGGACGGGCGCGGGGCCGTGTTGCTCGTGTCGGAAGACGCCATCTTCACCTCCGTCTGTGGTGGGGACGCGGGCTGCCAGTTGGTCGCGTACACGCGCTCGGGCCTGCTGCGTTACGCGGCGCCATATCCGGATGGCGGAGCGAGGACGCTGCTGGCCGTATCGGATGCCGGGGTGGTGGTGCATGCACCAGATGGCATGGAGGCCTACGCGCCGCGCGGAACGGGGGCTCGCCTCTGGCATGCCTCCTGGAACTCGCTGGGAGCGGGCGAGGGCGCATCGGTCGCAAGCCACGTCGCGCTCACACGCGAGGAGGACGTCCTCGCGTATGTCGCGTGGCGGGGCATGCCGGATGCGGGAAGCGTGGAAGACGGAGGCTCCGCACCCGATTCGGCGAGGCTGGTATGGCTGGCGGGAGGCGCGGATGCGGGCACGCGGTTGGGTGTATCGCCGGTGGAGGCCTGGCGAGGCGAGGCCCGGTTGGGACTGGACGCCGAGGGCGTGGCCTACCTCTACACGGCCGATGGGCGATTGGCACGAGTGGACGAGGCCGCCGGTGGCGACGCCGTACGAGACGCACGCCGTGCATTCACCGGAGCGCGCAGCGGCAACCCGAAGCCGAACGACGTCCCTGCCATCCCTGACGCGAAGGCGGGTACTCGCTCGAAGGGGCTCCACGCGGCATCTGCTGCGGATGGGGGCACGGAGTTGATGTTGAGCGCGATGGTGGACGGTGGCATCCCGGATGGGGGCGCCTCCCTGGCAATCGCAGGGGGGCGGCTGTTGGTGGGGGCCCGCGCCCTGGTGCCCTTGGATGGCGGTGCGCCAGTCCTGGTCGTGGATGGGGACGACGGAGCCGCGGCACGAATTCCCATCGCGGAGCCCGCGTTGCTGCCTCCGGCGGGACTGCCTGGGCATCTCTTCGCTCGTGCGTGCGCGCGGACAGACGGTATCCCCTGCTCGATGCAGGAAGAGCGCGTGGTGCTCCGTGCCATGAATCCGGAGTCCGGGCACGTGGTGTGGGAGGTGGATGCGCTTCCGAACGACACGGCCCCGGGGGCGGTGTACGAGGCCGCTTTGCTCCAAGGGGACGCGGTGGGGGTACTTGCCGACGCTGCGCTGCCAGAAGGCCGCCAGACCTGGATTCAATTCTTTGCGCGAGGCGCACGCGTAGGCAGTTGCCCGCTCCCTGAACGTCCATACGTGGCAGGTGCCGCCTTCCAGGAGCAGCACCTGTATGTCGTCTTGAGTCGGAACGGCGTGTGGCGCTTGGAAGTGTACCGTTTGGGCAAGGACTTCAAGGTGGAAGACCGTGGTTGGCCTCAGCGTCATGGCAGCTCGGCACGCACCCGCAGCGAGCCGCCGTAAGGCCCGCGCCCAACGGACAGCTTTCGCGTCAAGTACCCGGGCTCTCTCCGCCAACCCGGAGCCACCAGCGAAAATCCAATCCGGGCACGAATGCGGACGCCCATGAAGGTCGCCAGTAAGGCCACGGCCGGGTCCTCACCCAGCCTGAAGCACGTCCCATCGTTTGTGAGTGGCGTGCCTTTGATATTCCGCAACCGTTGGAAGAGCCGCCCCCAGCAAGGCGCCATGCCTCGCTCGTGCCGGCCTCGGGCGTGCGGTCGTGGAAGGAACGCTCATTCCGAGCGCGTCTCAGTCCGCCAGCCCTGTCGTCACGTCAACGAAAGGAATCTCCGTCAGCCATTCACCGGTCGATTGGCGCGAAGCGGTGGAAGGAACGCTCATTCCATGAGGACAGCGTCGGGAGGGCGGTTCCTTTCGTCCTGGAGTGAGACGAGGACACGCGCTGGATGGACTTCCCCCTTCATCAAAGTACGGCCGTGGAAGGAACGTTCGTCTCACGAAAACAGCTTTCGGCGGCCATTCCTATAGCGTGGGAGTGGGGCCTCACGCCGGACCGACCGCTCCCCTTCATTCAAGGACGGCCGTGGAAGGAATGTTCATTCCGCGAGAACAGCTTCCAAAGGGCAGCCCTTCCAGGCGGGAGTGGGGCATCCTCGAGCGGGACCAGGTCGTCGAAGCGGAGCTCCGCCAGTCCGCAGGGTCCAGGCTTCCCATACAGCGAGTCAGGTCCGACTCGTGGTTGGGAGGCGCAGACGTGGGCTGCCATCTTCATTCGCAGATGCTGGTGCTTCGAGCCTCCGTCGGCCGCGTTCCTGTCCTTGAGCTCGTCTACGCGTCAGCTCACTGAGGCCCCCATTGCGCCTGTCGCCACGGAAGAACGGGCGCACTCGTCGTGAATCTATAGGGGGGCACGCACTCAACCCCGGAGCCGGACGACGATCGCGCGTCGAGTGAGTCCCTCTCGCGCCTTGCCCTGCCCTCCGTCGGGGGAGGGGTCGCGCGTTCCGGTCGCGGCGCGGTCTCAATCGCAGCGAATTTGCTACCGGAGTCTGGGGCGTTCGGGCCTGGAGTCCCGGCCGCTCCCGCTCTCGCTGCCGGAGCCTGTCGTCTTGGAAGGAACGTTCATTCCAGTGCGAGAGCGCTGCCAAGGGGGACGACTCAGGCATCAGGACTCGATGCACTCCGCGCGTTCGGCCATGTCAGACCCACCTTGTAGATAGGTCATCGTCGCACGAACGTCACTGAAGGCGTCGTGGCGCAGGGGTGGACGGGGGAGGGCGGATGTACACGTTGGCGCAGTTGCGCGAATCCAGGTTGTGTGACGCGGCGGAGTTGCTGGCCCAGCGGGGTCTGGACAACGTGCGGGCCGCGGAGCTGGCCCGTGCCACGCGGCTCTCGGTGGGCTCGCTGTACCGCTACTACGGCAGCAAGCAGGGCATCGCGAGGGCGATACGGGCCCTCACCGAGCGCGACCTGTCCTATGCCTGTTTCGTCGCCTACCAGATGGCGGACGGCGACCCGCTGAGGCAGGGGTTTCGCGACGTCTTCCTCGCCTTCTGGCGCGAGCTGGCGACCTGGGCGCTGCTGCAGCCCCACCTCGTGGGCTTCACCTTCCTCCACCCCCATCCAGACGCGGACACGCCGGGGGAGCATGACGGGCGGACGCGCGCGCAGGTGCTGGAGGTGCTCGGACATGGCGAGCGGGAGGGGGCCTTCCCAAAGGGGCGCACGTGGATTCACGAGTGCATGGTGTGGGGAGTCCTCGCGGAGCTCGTGCGCCGGGCGGGCCAGGGCGAGGGGATGCGTGAAGAAGACGTCCAGATTACCGGAGAGGCCCTCTGGCGGGCGCTCGCTCCGGAGGCGCCCGACAACCCACGAGGTGGCGGCATTCCCCCTCCTGACGAAGGGCTGCCTCAGCGAGAAGTTCTCCCAAGTCCGTGCGTGAGCGTTGTTGCAGTGGGGGTGTGTGGTGATTCGTTTGAATCGCGCGACGGCGGTGGCGCTGTTGCCGGGTGTTTGCCCGCGGCGCATCCGGCTTCGGGCCAGCGCGAGCGTGTGGGGCGGCGGGATGCTGGGTTTCCATGCCTGCCCCAGAACACAACGCCATCTCCGTCGCCTCGGTGCACGTGTGCCACTCCTGGTGAAGGCCCTGGCTCCTCTTGTGGTGCGGACGGTATCGGGGGACGGGATGGGTGGGCGCGGCGCTTCGAGCAGATGCCTCAGGCGCGGCGATGCGCAGGCGGACTGACGTGTCGCCTGCGCATCGCGATGCCACCTTGGGGCACGGAGGCTCAAGGGGCGCGACATGTCGGGCCGGGACCTCCGACGGCCCCGGCCCCTGGTGGGGCGCCTGGCCGCCGCTTGTCAGGTGGCTGCGTTCGGGTCCACCCACAGGTCTTCGAAGCGCACTTGGGGCGGTGTCTGGTGCAGCCGCAAATTCTGCACAGCGGGTGTTGCGGCTGCGTGGGCGCGGTCGTGGTACAGCGGGATGAGCGGGCAGTCCTCTTGGAACAACTTCTCCGCGCGCAGGTAGAGCTGGCGCCGCAGCTCGGGGTCGATGGAGACACGGGCTTCGGCCGTGAGCCGGTCCAGCTCCGGGTTGTGGTAGCCCATGGGGAAAACAGTCTGGGCGCTGGAGTTGAGGAGGAAGTTCAGGAAGGTGTCTGGGTCCGGGTAGTCGGCCAGCCAGCGGTTGCGGAAGGCGGGGAGCCGTCCCTCTGTCACCTGCGCCGTGTATTCCTCTCGCGACATTTCCACGTAGCGCAACTCCAGCAGCCCTGCCTGAAGCAGTGGACGGAAGAGCACCGCATCCTCCGCGGAGTGGTCATGCCCGGTGGGACGGTGCAGCGTCAGCCGCAGCCGGCGCAGGCCGGCCTCGCGCAGCAGTTGCTCGGCGAGGGCGACGTTGGGCACGGGGGCGGGCCCCATGTCCGCGTCATCCAACAGCTCGGGCGGCGTCAGCGAGCGCGCCACGCGCGCGCCCGGGTGGAATTGGGCCACCATCGCCTGGACGTCCATGCCCGCGCGGAGGGCTCGGCGCACACGTCCGTCATCGAAGGGGGGCTCCCGGTGGTTGAGCACCACGAAGGCGGTGGACGGCGTGGTGCTCGCGGCCACCTGGAAGGCCTCCAGACCGGGCACTTCCACGTGCTCCGTGTCGAGGAAGGACACCAGGTCCACCGCCCCCTGCTTCAGCAGCGTCACCGCTTCCCTGCGTGAGCCGGTCAGCAGGAATTCCAGCCGCTCGACCAGCGGCCCTCCGGAGCGCCAGTAGGAGGGGTTGCGCTCCAACACCACGCGCTCGGGTTCCAGGGAGAGGAGCCGGAACGGCCCGGTGCCCACCAGCCGCCCGTTGGCGTCTGTCCGGGCCACCGCGGTGGCGGTGAGCGCCATCAACTGGAGGAAGAAGGCCTTCGGCTCGCGCAGGCGGATCTCCAGCGTGTGGTCGTCCAGGACCTCCAGGCCCGAGACGTCGCGTGCCATGCCCGCGGCGTAATCGGATGCGCCCTCCACGTCCTCCAGGAGGCTCCGGTCGGGGGACCGGAGCGCCGGGTCCAGCAGGCGCTCCAGGTGGCGCTTCACGTCACCCGCCGTGAGCAGCGTGCCGTCGTGGAAGGTGACGCCGCGGCGCAGATAGAAGCGGTAGCGGCGCGCGGAAGGGTCGGCGTCCCAGCGCTCGGCCAGGTCGGGCTCCAGCCCACCGTCCTCCCTGCGTACCAGCGTGGAGAACACGCACGCGGTGAGCTCGGAGACCTGGTTCTCCACGCTGAAGAGCGGGTCCACCGCCTGCCGGTGCCGCAGGGACGCGGCCTGGTGCATCCCTACGCGCAGCGTTCCTCCAGAGTGGGGCGTTGGGAGCTTGAAGTGGTACACCTCGGCTTCGAGGCCCTCGGCTTCGTGGCCCAACTGGTCCACCGTGCGCGTCAGGTCGTCTCCAATTCGGATGACCCGGCGCGCGTCCTCGCGCACCTGCGCCACTTCCTCGCGAATGGACGCATCGGCCTTGGTGAGCACCACGTTGGCGGAGCGCAGTTCCTCCAGTGCGGCGCTCAGCCGCACCACCGATTCGGAGAGGTCCCGCCCGGTGCGCGCCTGGGCCTCCGCCTTCTGCGAGGCGCCCTGTCCCACGCGGGCCATCTCCTGCGTCTGGCGCAGCAGCTCGCGCGCATGGCCGGACTGCTCGATGGCCATGCGCGTGACGTCCTCCACCCGCAGGGCGACGCGTCGGCTGGCCTCCACCACTGTGGCGCCCTGGGCCTCCAGCCGCTGCGTCTCCGCCACGGTGGCCTCGACGGCGGTGAAGGTGCGCTGGGTGATGGTGCGAATCTCCACCAGGGCTTCCGCGGCGCGGTCGCCCAGGGCCACTCCGGCGGTGGCTCGCTCGCGGCCTTCCTGCACCAGCGCCACCGCCGTCTGCACGGCGTCACGCACGCCCGCCACCATGGCGCCGATTTCGCGGGTGGAGCGCGTGGTGCGTTCAGCCAGGTTGCGAATCTCGTTGGCCACCACGCCGAAGGGGCGCCCCTGCACGCCCGCCTGGGCGGCGATGATGGCGGCGTTGAGGGCCAGCAGGTTCGTCTGGTCCGCAATCTCCTGGATGACGTCGACGATGCGCCCGATTTCCGTCGAGCGCGTGCCCAGCATCTCCATCAGCTCGGCGGCCTTCCGGACTGTCTCCTCCACCCGGTACATGCCCTTGACGCTGTCACCCACCAGCACTTCGCCACGCTCAGCGGTGGCCGTGACGGCGATGGCGAGCTGATTCGTCTCGTTGGCGCGGCGGCGCACCGAGTCGATTCCGCCCTCGACCGCGGCGACGAAGTCCTCGGCCTCGCTGGCGAAGCGGCCGAGCTCGTCGCCGGACGCGGCGATGTTGGCCATCCGCTCCGCCATGGCCTGCATCAGCGACGTGGTGTTGTGCGCGAAGGTGTTGACCTGCGCGAGCGAGTCCACCACCTGCTCCAGCCGCTCCGTCATCTCCAGCAGCGCGCCGGTGGTGTCGACGGCGAAGACCTCCAACTGGTGCACCCGCTTGCCGGCCACCTGGAGGCTGCCGCCCATGCCGCTGACGGCTTCCAGGGTCCGCTCCACCGCGCCGCCCTGCCGCCGGGCGGCCTCCAGCAGCATCCGGGCCTGGCCGCTCACGTCCGTGCTGGTGCGGTGCAGGTTGGCCGTCACCCGTTGCACCTGGGCCAGCGCGCGCCGCAGGGACAGGATGAGCCGGCGTACGTCCTCGTGGCCTTCATAGCGCGGGCCCACCGTGGTGGTGAGGTCACCCTCCGCCAGCCGTGCCATCACCTGCCGGCGCACCTTCCGCCGCAGCGCCGCCCAGCGGAACCACGCGAGGTAGCCGCCTGCCAGGTAGAGCGCGGGCGTGGCGAGCAGCACCACCGCCCAGGTGGCATTCGCCAGCGGCCCCCGGACACGGCCCGCAGCAGCCCCCCCAGGAGGAGCGCGGAGACCAGCCCTGCCGCCAGGCCGAACGTGAACAGGTACCGTTTGGCGCCCATGAAGGACTGGCACGCTACTCCGCCTTCTCGCGCGGGTCCTCAAAACGCCGCACAATGGGGCCGTGGCCGCCCTGCTCACCCTGCTGCTCCTCACGCTTCCAGTGAAGTCTGGGAATCCTGACAGGGCCGGCTCGCCGTCAGCGAATCGGGAGGAGGTGACGCGCTATGTGTTCTCCTGGCGCGGCGTGCCGGTGGGGACGGTGACGCTGAAGCTCGAGCCGGGCCGCTTCACCTACGTCAGCCAGCACCTGCACACCCGCGCAGGGCGGGCTGGAGAGCGCCGCCGGGAGCAGGCCCTGGCGTTGGATGGTGAGGGCCGGGTGCGGGGCTCGCGGGCCGTGCCGCAGGCGCTGTGGCTCTGGAGACGAGCGCCCGCCGTGGGCTGCGTGGTGGGGCGGGAGGAGCTGACGGGGCGCGAGGGCCCGCACTGCGTCACGCGGGTGGACGGCCAGCGCGCGGAGGGAACGTTGATGGGAGCGGCCTTCCAGGCACGTTACGGGGCCGACGGCCGGATGGAGGCGCTGGAGGTCGGCGATTCGCGCTTCACCGTGGCCGCGCCCGGGGAGCGGCTGCGCGCGCCGCCGGAGCTCTTCGCGGACGGGCTGCCGGTGGAGGGGCGAGGAGGGGCGCTGTCGCTGGAGCCGCCGCTCGCGGTGCCGGCGCGTCTGGACGGCCAGACGCCGTGGGACGCGGCGGCGGCGCGGGCGTTGGCGGCCGAGGTCCACGCGGCCTTTCCGGAGAAGCGGCCTGGCGGGGCGGATTGGCGCGAGGGCGGCGAGGGGGAGGCAGGCGGGTGCCTGGCGCACGCGCTGCGCTTCGCCGCGGGGGCCCGCGCGCGAGGCGTGAAGGTGGCCGTGGTGCACGGGCTGCTGGTGGTGGACGGCGGACCGGCGCGGCCTCACGCCTGGGTGCGCGTGGCGCTGGCGGCGGGGGGGACGCTGGACCTGGACCCGACGTCCCTGGACCCGGTGACGCCGCGCACGCACCTGCCCATTGCCCTGGCGGAGGCGCAGGGCCCGGCGCTGGAGGCGGGGGCGCGCTGGCTGTCGCTGCTGCGCGGGGCGCACCGGGTGGTGCGCCGGCCGTGAGGCGACGCGCTACTCGAAGGGGATGACGGACACCTTCGCGCCAGCCTGGACGTCCAGCACCTCCTTGGCGCGGGCGGGCAGGAAGGCCTGGGTGTTCTCCAGGCGCGCCTGGCACCGCACGGCGCGGAAGCGGTTGCGTCCGGCGTCGCTCTCCACCGCGACGAGGACGTCATCGCCCTGCAGGTCGAAGTCCCCGTCCGCCACCTTGAGCGTCCGGTACTTGCGCACCAGGCTGATGTCGGCGGTGTCGGCCTCGAAGTGGGGGCCGCCGTCGAACGGGTCGATGCGCTCCATGTACTTGAAGCCGATGCGCTCCAGCATGCGCTGCACGCCGCGCGTCTGCGGACCGACCTCGCCCAGCACCTTCTGCACGCGCGTGGGGAAGAGCGACGCGTAGATGTCCGAGGCGGGGAAGAGCTCCTTGATGAACTCCTTGTTCTGCCGGCTGAGGCGGTCCGCCTCCTGGTAGGTCAGGCCGGTGAACTTCTTGCCGCAGGCCTCCCACAGCAGGCTGCGGCCGTCCGGCAGCAGCGGCGGCAGCAGCTCCGCCAGCACGCGGGGACGGAACAGCCGCCGGTGCATGGCGATGAAGAGGAAGCGCCCGTAGGAGAGCTGCTTGCCGGGCTTGTCCGGCGTGGCGCGGTAGGGCGGGTCCACGACGAGCCCGCCCACCTCCGTGGGGCCCTCGTAGTTGTAGGCGATGGAGAGGACCTTGTGGCGAAGGTGACGGGAGAGGGACGCGGAGTAGTGCTCGCGCTCGCTCACCTCGTAGTAGATGTGCGGGGCCTCGTAGGTGCCGTGCTGCGCGATGATCATCGACGTGCCGATGATGAGGCTGTTGCGCACGTCCTCCAGCACGAAGAGGTACTCGCGCTCGAAGGGGTTCTTCACCTTGCCCGCGAAGCTCTTCACCGACGTGTCCACGATGGCCGACAGCGTTTCTTCGTTGTTCGGCAGGTTCACCGTGTTCAGCACGGCCGCGAGCCGCTTCAGCCCGGGCAGGTCGGTCTTCTGGACGTCACGCAGGACAAGCATGGGGACACTCGGGACGCTCCTGTGGTGGAGCGCCGGAAAGGAGAGACCATACCCCACACCTGCCGCCAGTCAGCTTGAAGGTTGTTCGCCGTGTTGATGACGCGACGTGTTGCGAGTGGCTTGCAAGGACGGCCGGAGTGTGTCAGGCGCCCGCGCCCGTCGTGAAACACAACGTGAAACATCCAGGGGCTTGCATGGCTGGCCGCCGGGTTGCCAGGCCAGTGGGAAGGTTCTGCCCGGGGAATGAAGCAGGGAATGGTTTGCGATACGGTGTGTCAGTCGTTGCATTCCAGACCTTCGCGAGGATGTCTTTGAGAGCCTTTGTCCCCGTATGGCTTGCGGTGTGGTGTGTCCCCGGGCTCGCTTCGGCAGGCGTGGTGTGGCGGGGGGACTTCGAGACGGGTGACCGCTCGCAGTACTCCAGCACGCAGATGGTGAATGCGAACCGGCTCCAGGTGGTGACGTCCCCGGTGGCCGAGGGCCAATACGCGCTGAAGGCCACGGTGTATCAGGGGGATGACCCCATCAACGCCAGCGGCAACCGCAATGAGCTCGTGTACATGAGCCGGGAGGCGGTGGGCTCGGAGTACTACTACCGCTGGAAGGTGATGTTCGCGAACGACTTCCCCAGCGCGGACACCTGGCAGCTCTTCACCCAGTGGCACCATGACGGGTGCTGCGGCTCCCCGCCGGTGGAGTTCTACGTGAAGGGGGAGGAGATTCGGCTGTCGCTCCCCGGAACGGCGGAGATTCCCTGGCGCACGAAGCTCACCCGGGGCGTGTGGCACGAGTTCATCCTGCACGCGAAGTGGTCGCCGGACCCGAAGGTGGGCTTCGTCGAGCTGTGGCACAACAAGGAGCGGGTGCTGCCCAGGCGCGGCGCGATGACGATGTACTCGGGGCAGCGCAACTACCTGAAGCTCGGCCTCTACCGCAGTGACACGGTGCGGCCCGTGGGGGTCGTCTACCACGACGGTTTCATGCAGGCGACGGAGCTGTCGGACGTGCTCCCCGTGGAGCCGCCGCCACCGCCCGTGGACGCTGGAACGCCGGACGCGGGCGCCCCGGTGGATGCCGGGGGTGGCCCCGTGGACCCGGAGCCGCCCGAGGACGCGGGGACCGCGGCGGACGCGGGCGGCGTGGACCCCGGGGACGCGGGCATGCCCGGGGAGCCGGAGCAGGACGCGGGGACCCCGGCGTCCTCCCTGGACTCAGGGACGCCGCAGGGGCCGAACGTGCCCACGCCGGGAGGCATTTCGTCGGAGGATGGCGTGGCGGCGCAGCCGGGGTGCAGCAGCACGGGCGGCTCCGTGGCGGCCTTCTCGCTGCTGGGGCTGATGGGCCTGGCGGGTTACCGGCGCCGGAGCCGTTGAGCGTCCAAGTTGGCGCGCATGCGCGGGGCATGTGCGCGCCCTCGGGTCGAGCTGCGTCCGCGCGGACCGCCGCGCGGGCTCGATGGGCCTGCGTCGCGGCCGTGGGGCCCCCGCTTCGCGCCTGCCGCACCCATCGCGTCACGGCGAGCGCGGATGACGGCTCGCGGTGACGCGCGTGCCGTGCCATATCAGCGTTCCGAACGCGTGGCGCTTCATTGCCACCGCCCCATGGAGCGCCCATGCGACCCAGCTTCTTCCTCCCGCTCTGCACCTTGCTGGCCTGCGCCCACGCGCAGCCGGTCACCGCGCCTCCGGCTCCCGCGGCGGCGCCTCCCGCGGCGCCGCCTCCCGCGGCGGCGCCTGCCGACCCAGAGGCTCAACGCCGCGAGGGACTCCAGCGGGCAGGCAGGGCGATGGAGGCGGGGCACTTCGACGCCGCCCGCTCCGAGCTGCAGCGACTGTGGGACGGCGGCCACCAGACGGACGAAGTGGCCTGGTTCGCCGCCTATGCCTCGCTGGGCGTGGGGGATGACGCCGCGGCCTTCACCTGGCTGGAGCGCGCCGTCGAGCGGGGCATGAGCTCGCCGGGCGACCTGCTGCACGACAAGTCCCTGGCGCCGCTGCGCCGGATGCCGGGCTACGACGCGCTGGTGGCGCGGGCCCGGGAGAACGCGCTGAAGGCGCGCGTCGCGGGCAACGTGGGCGCGGGTCTGGAGACGGTGACGGCCGCGGAGGCGGGACTGTCGGAGCCGGCGCTCGCGGCCTTCGTGAAGGCGGCCGAGGACGCGGGCTCGGCGGCCCTGGTGGTGCTCCGTCACGGCAAGCTGGTGGGGGAGTGGTACTTCGGCGGCGAGACGCAGCGCATCGAGTCCATGTCCGCCACGAAGGCCGTGGTGGCGCTGGCCATTGGGCTGCTCATCGACGAGGGGAAGCTTGCCTCCGCCGACGTGCCCGTCTCCACCTTCTTCCCGGAATGGAAGGCCGGGCTGAAGGGCCAGGTCACCTTGCGGCACGTGCTCAGCCACACCTCCGGGCTGGAGGCGAACGCGAGCGCGATGGACATCTACCAGTCGCGGGACTTCGTCCGCTACGCGTTGGACGCCCACGTGGTGGACGTGCCGGGCAGCCGGTTCTTCTACAACAACAAGGCCACCAACCTGCTGGCGGGCGTGGTGGAGCGCGCCTCGGGCGAGAAGCTGGACGCCTACCTGATGCGGCGGCTCTTCGCGCCGCTCGGCATCCGGGACGTGTTCTGGCAGAAGGACCCGGCCGGCAATCCGCTGGGCATGTCCGGCCTGCGCCTGCACCCGGTGGACTTCGCCAAGGTGGGCCAGTTGCTGCTCCAGCGAGGCACCTGGCAGGGCAAGCGCATCCTGAGCGAGGCCTGGATTCAGGAGTGCACCGCCGCGCCATCGCAGCCCCACAACCCCACGGCGGGGTTGCTGTGGTGGCTCGTCTACGACAAGTCGCTCCGTGTGCTCGGCCAGGACCTGGTGAACGAGGCGCGGCGCAACGGCATGCCGGAGGCGTCGCTGTCCCGCCTCGAGGACGTGGTGGGCAAGCCGATGGCCTCGGCGGATTTGATGCAGGTGCTCTCCGCGCGGCTGGGAGGGATGGCGGGCATCCGGGAGCTGATGGAGAAGAGCGCCCGCGTTCCCCTGCGGACGCAGGTGGAGGGGGCGCCCCGGGGCTACTCGGCGCGAGGCTCCTTCGGGCAGCTCCTGCTGGTGGTGCCGGAGCAGGACCTGGTGGTGGTGCGCATGGCCTTGCCGGACGGGCGGGTGCCGCCGGACGTCATGGAGTTCCCTGCCTTCAACGCGCTGGCACTCTCGCTGGTGCCTTCTCCCTGACTGACGCGGGGCGTGTGTCCCGGCGGCCTGCCTGGGTGCTTGCGCCGCGGGCCCTGTGGCATAAAGCCCATCCTGCATGCAGCCGACCCGCCGTGTTTCGCTCGTCCTGAGCTACCAGTACCCGGGCAAGTACGCCTTCACCGTGCTGGCGGGGGCCGTGGAGTCGGACCCGGCCCTGGCGGACGTGACGCTCCACTTCCCGCGCAGCCGCGAGACGCTGCTGGACACGCTTCGCGAGCGCGTGGACGCCGGGGACACGGTGGTGGCCGCGTGGTCCTTCTACTCGGCCAGCTTCGCCCCCGCGGCGGAGGAGCTGGCGTGGGTGCGTGAGCGGCTGGAGGGGCGCGAGGTGCTGTGCATCGCCGGTGGCGTGCACGCCACGGCGGAGACGCTCCAGACGCTCCAGGCGGGCTTCGACCTGGTGGCGGTGGGCGAGGGTGAGCACTCCCTGCGCGCGCTGCTCGGCCGGGTGCTGCGGGGCGAGGAGCCGCGCGACACGCACGGCGTCGCGTACCTGAAGGACGGAAAGCTGGTGCAGCACGGCCGGGGTGAGGGCGTGCTGCTCGACGACTTCCCGCCCTTCGCGGCGCGCAACGGGCAGTACGGCGCCATCGAAATCACGCGCGGCTGCATCTACGCGTGCCGCTTCTGCCAGACGCCGTTCATGAGCAAGGCGCGGTTCCGGCATCGCTCCGTGGCCAACGTGGCGCACTGGGCGCGGGAGCTGCGGCGCTCGGGCCGGCGCGACGTCCGCTTCATCACGCCGACGTCCATGTCCTACGGCACCGCCGACGAGTCGGTGAACCTGGACGCGGTGGAGGCCCTGCTCGCCGCGGTGAAGGAGGCCATGGCGCCCGACGGGCGCATCTACTACGGCACCTTCCCCTCGGAGGTCCGCCCCGAGCACGTCACGCCGGAGGCGCTGGCGCTGCTCAAGCGCTACGTCCACAACGACAACCTCATCATCGGCGGCCAGTCCGGCTCCGAGCGCATCCTCCAGAGCACGCGCCGGGGGCACGACGTGGAGACGGTGGTGCGCGCCACCCGCATCGCGGTGGAGTGCGGCTTCGTGCCCAACGTGGACTTCATCCTGGGACTGCCCGGGGAGGAGCCCGCCGACGTGGACGCCACGGTGGCGCTGATGGAGCAACTGGCGGCGCTGGGGGCTCGCGTGCATGGACATACCTTCATGCCGCTGCCGGGGACGCCGTTCCGAGATGCGCCGCCCGGGGCGGTGGATGAAGCGACGCAGCGCAAGCTGGACCGGCTGGCGTCCCAGGGCCGCCTGTATGGGCATTGGAAGCAGCAGGTCGCCCTCGCCGAGGGCATCGCCTCACGCCGCCGTCCCCGCGCCGGGTAGGGCCGGGCGGTCCGGGGAAGACGGGCTGGAGGCCCCGGTTTCGTGGGAGGTGAGCCCCTCCGGGCCGATGGCTTCCGGTGCTCGCCGTGCTGTGGCTGGGGTGTTCCACCTCGGTCAAGCCTCCCATGCAGCAGGCCTGGGACGAGGCGGAGCTGGAGTGCTCGACTCCTCACGAGGACCAGTGTGTCTCCCTGCTGTGTCTGGGAGAGGCCTGCGGTTTCTACCGCTGCGCGGACCTGCCCGGGGAGATAGAGCTGGCGCGCTTCCCGCCCGCGCGTCCACCCGCGGCGGCGGCGGCTCCGGGCCGGGGCCCTCGGCGGAGCTGGGGTAGCGGGCAGCAGCTACCTCGTGGCGCCGTCATGGTGTTCCCCAACTGGAACGGGGCGCCAGAGCGAGTCATCCCGCCGTCACATCGGCTACCGCCCGGGCGCTGGGAGAAGCACCACATCTTCCCCCAGGCCCCCGAGCTCGCCGGGTGGTTCCTGCAGCGGGGCGTCAAGATTCACGACTACACCATGCCGATTCCGCTCGAACTCCATCGGCGCATTCATGGTGGGTCAGGCGCTGGCGGCGCTTGGAACGAAGCGTGGCGTGCATACATGCGGCGAAACAACGGGGCGAGCCCTGAAGAGATTTTCAAGCACGCGGGGGCGCTCATCTATCGCTTCCAACTGATAGGTGGGCCGATTCGTCCGTACTATTCCAGGCCAGGAACATGACCCTTCGCCTGTTTGAACTCTCCCAGGACAGTACGACGTGGCCCCGAATCAACGGGAGCTTCCATGCCGCGCACAAGTGGGCGCTGCCTGGGTTGGCGGGATGTCCTGGCTGTGGGGTGACCTGGTCCTCTTCGGGCCATCAGTACCCCGCTGTCGATCTGTCGATGCTGCCTGCGCAGGGTGAGTTCCTGAAGGCCCGGCCCGAGCCGTTCGAGGAGTTCGTGAGACTGCGTGAAATGGTCCGCCCCTTGGCCCCGCCTGGCGCGCCGCTGCCTCCAGGGACTTCGTTCGGTCCCTTGGTGGGAGCCGCCTCGGGACGATTCGCCGCCTTCGAGACGCAGGGGAGCATGCTGCTCGTGGTTCGCTGGGATGCACTGGAACAACTCCAGGCAGAGGGCGTTCGCGGTCTCGTGGGCTGCAAGACGGAGCTGCGCTTTCGGCAGAAGGACCCTCCGGAGCTCTTGGAGCTTCAGCTTGAGCCCGGAGGGCGACTGCACCCGGACTGCTACCCGCCGGATCAGCAGCCGCCCTGTGCCACCTGTGGCCGGTTCGGAATGACGCTGCCAGACGACCCCATCCTCGACGCGGCCTCGCTGCCCACGGACCGGGACCTCTTCCGCGTGGGCAACTTCGCCACCGTGATGGTGGGCACCGAGCGCTTCAAGGAGGCGGTCCAGCGCCTGGGCTTGGAGGGCATCACCTTCCGCGAGCTGCCGACCCGCTAGGCACGCGCGGCATGGCCGTCACTTCCACGGGCCCGCGCCGCACGAGGCGCTTAGGATGGGGACGCGATGTCCACCGACCCGGCACCTCCCTACTGGCTCCTCATCTCCGTCCTCTTCAGCAACCAGCCGCTGACGCCCTCGCTGGCGATGACGCTGCACCAGGTCGCCTTCGAGCTGCACCAGCGCGGTGAGGGCGCCAAGGAGGTGGCCGGGGACATGGTGAGCGGCCGGGTGGTGAACCTGCGCAAGGACGTGTCCTTCGGCGGCATCGCCGGGCCGGCCTTCGAGGCGGAAATCGAGACGGAGCGGGGCTCCGGCGTGGTCCGCTTCGTCCTCACCCGCCAGGGCCTGGAGCGGATGAAGCAGCCGCCGGCCGAGCCGCCCCGGCCCAAGTACCTCAACTGAGCCACCAGGGGCCCGTCCGGCTGCCCGCTCCCTGCGCGCGGGTGGCCATCATCGCCACCTTGAGGGGCATGGACCCCAAGGACTACCTCAAGCGCGGCGCCGGCATCCCGCTCGACCCCAAGAAGCAGAAGGACCCGGAGGAGGACGGCGAGAGCGTCCCCGCCGAGGGCCGCTCCGAGTTCCTCAACGATGTCACCGAGCAGAACGGCGGCCAGCGCACCGACGTCGAGCTGCCGTGGAGGGACGGCCCCGAGCTCCAGCGGGGCCAGCGCGACGCCTACAACGCGGACAGCGACAAGAAGAAGGGCTGAGGGCCCGGCCGGATTACTCCCGGTCCAGGTCCACCTTCATCTTGTTGCCCATGTGCAGGATGGAGTTGGACAGCGTCGCGGCGGACATCTCCGCCAGCTCCATGAGGACCTGCTCCTGCTGCGCCTGCTCCGAGCCGGCGGGGGCCTGGGACGCCGGGCCCCGCGTGCCGTCCTCGGAGATGGGCCCGCGGCCCACGGCGGACAGGTAGGAGTTCAGGAGGCCGTTGTTCGGCGAGCTGCCCACCGAGGCGAGCGCGGAGGCGACCACCGCGCCCCCCGACACCATCAGCGGGTCTCCCGGCCGGTTGGCCGGGGCCATGGGGTTCACCAGCGCGCCAAAGCTCGTGCTGGCGGCGCGGGTCTGCGCCTGCGTGGTGGCGGGCTGAATCATGGGACCGGTGAAGGAGTTGATGCGCGTCATGTCGGCTCCGTCTCGGCCCGGGACGCGCACCACGCACGTGTCGGACCTCTCGAAGCCCCATTATCGCCCGGCCGCCCGGCGAAGTTGCGCGCGAGGTGCGAAAACGCAGCAAGGCCGCGGACTTACGGGCGTACAACCCGTCAGCCGCGGCCTTGGCCAGGCCCTCAGGAGGCGCCCGGGCCTAGAACTGGTGGGCCTCGGTGGACTCCGTCAGGGCGAGCGTGCTGGCGTTGCCGCCGGAGATGACCTCGGCCACCTGGTCGAAGTAGCCGGTGCCCACCTCGCGCTGGTGGCGGGTGGCGGTGTAGCCGTCCTTCTCCGCGGCGAACTCGGCCTGCTGCAGCTCGCTGTAGGCCGCCATGCCGCGGTCCTTGTACTTCCGCGCCAGCTCGTACATCCCGAAGTTGAGCGCGTGGAAGCCGGCCAGGGTGACGAACTGGAACTTGTAGCCCATGGCGCCCAGCTCGCGCTGGAACTTGGCGATGGTGGCGTCGTCCAGGTTCTTCTTCCAGTTGAAGGACGGCGAGCAGTTGTAGGCCAGCAGCTTGTTCGGGTACTTGGCGCGGAGGGACTCGGCGAACTTCTTCGCCTGGGCCAGGTCCGGGGTGCTCGTCTCGCACCACACCAGGTCCGCGTACGGCGCGTACGCCAGGCCGCGGGCGATGGCGCAGTCCAGGCCGCCGTTGAGGCGGTAGAAGCCCTCCGCGGTGCGGCCGGCCTTCTTGTCGATGAAGGCGTGGTCGTACTCGTCCGCGTCGCTCATCAGCAGCTTGGCGCTGTCCGCGTCCGTGCGGGCCACCAGCAGCGTGGGCACGCCCATGACGTCCGCGGCGAGCCGGGCCGCGGAGAGGGTGCGGATGAAGTGGCTGGTGGGCACCAGCACCTTGCCGCCCATGTGGCCGCACTTCTTCTCGCTGGCGAGCTGGTCCTCGAAGTGCACGCCGGCGGCGCCCGCCTCGATCATGCCCTTCATCAGCTCGAAGGCGTTGAGCGGACCGCCGAAGCCGGCCTCGGCGTCGGCGATGATGGGCGCGAACCAGTAGCGGTCCTTGCGGCCTTCGGCGTGGTCAATCTGGTCCGCGCGGCGCAGGGCGTTGTTGATTTTGCGCACCACGGTGGGGACGCTGTCCACCGGGTAGAGGCTCTGGTCCGGGTACATCTGCCCGGCGGAGTTGGCGTCCGCCGCCACCTGCCAGCCGGACAGGTAGATGGCCTTCAGGCCCGCGCGCACCATCTGCACGGCCTGGTTGCCGGTGAGCGAGCCGAGCGCGTTGATGTAGTCCTCGGTGTGGAGCAACTCCCAGAGCTTCTTGGCGCCCAGCTCCGCCAGCGTGTAGCTGATGGTGACGGAGCCGCGGAGCTTCTCCACGTCCTTCTGGGTGTAGTTGCGCTTGATGCCCTCGAAACGCTGCGCGTGGAGCTTGGCGTGAGGGGAGGCATCGGCGGTCGTCGGCGTGGCGTCGTACATCGTGGGCTCCTCGCTACGGTAAAGGTGGTGGGTTGCTGCTGCGAGCTTCAGAAAGGGTTCAGCGCTGGGCTTCCAGGGCGTCGTAGGCCGGCAGGGTGAGGAAGTCCTCGAAGGTGTCGGCGGTGGAGAGCTGCTCGAAGAGGACGCGGGCGCGCTCCAGGTGGGCGGCGCCGTAGCGCTCCTTCGCGCCCTCCTTCTCGAGCCGGCCCATCTCCTCGCCCAGCACGTCGCGGAAGAGGGCGGGCGTCACCGCGCGGCCGTCCTCCAGCGTGGCGCCGTGGTGGAGCCACTGCCACACCTGGGCGCGGGAGATTTCGGCGGTGGCCGCGTCCTCCATCAGGTTGTAGAGGGGCACGCAGCCCAGGCCGCCCAGCCACGCGGCGGTGTACTGGATGCCCACGCGGATGTTGTGGCGCAGGCCCTCCTCGGTGCGCGTGCCGGAGGGCACCTTGAGCAGCTCCGCCTCGCCAATCTTCACGTCCTCGCGCTTGTTGGAGAGCTGGTTGGGGCCCTTCATGTGCGAGTCGAAGATGTCGCGCGCGATTTCCACGAGGCCGGGGTGGGCCACCCACGTCCCGTCATGGCCATTCTTGACCTCGCGCAGCTTGTCCGCGCGGACCTTGTCCATGACGGCGTCGTTGGCCGCCGCGTCACCCTTGATGGGGATGAAGGCCGCCATGCCGCCCATGGCGTGCGCGTTGCGGCGGTGGCAGGTCTGGATGAGGAGCTGCGAGTAGGCGTTGAGGAACGCCTTGTCCATCGTCACCTGTCCGCGGTCGGGCAGCACCACGCGGGTGTCGGACTGGAGCGTCTTGATGAAGCTGAAGATGTAGTCCCAGCGGCCGCAGTTGAGGCCGGCGGAGTGCTCGCGCAGCTCATGGAGGATTTCGTCCATCTCGAACGCGGCGGGCAGCGTCTCGATGAGGACGGTGGCCTTGATGGTGCCGCGCGGGATGTCCAGCTCCGCCTGGGCCAGGTGGAACACGTCGTTCCACAGCCGGGCCTCCAGGTGGCTCTGCAGCTTCGGCAGGTAGAAGTAGGGCCCGGTGCCGCGCGCGAGCTGCTCACGGGCGTTGTGGAAGAAGAAGAGCCCGAAGTCGAGCAGCGAGCCGGAGATGGGCTTGCCGTCGATTTCGATGTGCCGCTCCGGCAGGTGCCAGCCGCGGGGCCGCACGAAGAGCACGGCGCGCTTCGGGTTGAGGGCGTAGTGCTTCCCGTTCTCCGCGGTGAAGGAGATGGTGCCGCGCACCGCGTCGCGCAGGTTGACTTGCCCGCGCACCACGTTGTCCCAGGTGGGGCTGTTGGCGTCCTCGAAGTCCGCCATGAAGACGTTGGCGCCGGAGTTCAGCGCGTTGATGACCATCTTCCGGTCCACCGGGCCGGTGATTTCCACGCGGCGGTCCTGAAGGTCGGCGGGCAGGGGCGCCACCGTCCAGTCGCCCTCCCGGATGGCCTTCGTCTCCGGCAGGAAGTGGGGGCGCTCGCCCTGGCGCCAGGCCGCCTGCACCGCCTTGCGGCGCTCCAGCAGCGCCAGCCGGCGCTCCCCGAAGGTGCGCGCCAGCTTCGCCACGAACTCCAGGGCCTCGGGGGTGAGGACCTCGGCGTAGTCGGGGTGCCAGGTCCCCTTCACCACCACGCCCGGTCCGAACGCCGGGGGCTTCACAGCGGGGGCTTGGTCCGACATCGGGGCTCCTTTGGCTTGGTGCGTTGTAAATCTACTGGGACGGCTCGGAAAATGAGTCCTGAGAGTGCAAAAAGGAAGTGCTGCGTGAATCTTTGCCTGCTTGCCTGTAACTGTGTCAACAGCCGAGGAGTTAAATCTGTAAATCAACAAATCGCCCCCGAGGCGGATGCAATGGGGCGCGCCAGGGCGCGTAGGTAGGAATGAGGGCCGTGGACGCCAAGTGGGATCGGGCCCAGAAGGGAGACGTGATGGACGCCAAGAGACGCTGCGCCACCTGCACGGAGGAAGTGAGCCTGGAGGTCCGGAGGTGCCCGCGCTGCGGCGCGCGCGCGGAGCCGATGCACCGGGGCGTGGACGGGCGCCTGGTGACGGGCGTGTGCGCGGCGCTGGGGCGGGAGGTCGGCGTGGACGCGGCGCTGGTGCGCGTGGGCTTCGTGGTGGCGCTGGCGGTGTCCGGGGGCACCGCGCTGCTGGTGTACCTGCTGCTGTGGGCCTTCACGCCGCCGTCGGCGACGGGCACCGCGCCGCTGCGGCGCACGTACGACTGGCTGGCCGGCTGGGGGAACGCGGGGGCCAGCGCCTCGTCGCCGCGCGTCGAACGCCGGGTGTAGTGCTCAGCGTCCAACGAAGAAAATCACGCCGGAGCCCTGCCTGGGGACTCCGGCCTGTTATTCGAAGGGCTCCGCTTTTTTCGAGGAGCCCGCGCGTGAGCACGAAGAACGTTCGCACCGAGAAAGACACCTTCGGCCCCATCGACGTCCCCGCCGACCGGCTGTGGGGCGCCCAGACGCAGCGCAGCCTCCAGAACTTCGCCATCTCCACCGAGCGCATGCCGCTGGCCCTCATCCGCGCCCTGGTGCTGGTGAAGAAGGCCGCCGCGACGGTGAATGTGGAGAACGGCTCGCTGCCCAGGGAGAAGGGGGAGGCCATCATCCGGGCCGCGGACGAGGTGCTGGCGGGCCAGCACGACGCGGAGTTCCCCCTGAGCGTCTGGCAGACGGGCAGCGGGACGCAGACGAACATGAACACGAACGAGGTGCTGGCCAACCGCGCCTCGGAGCTCCTGGGCGGCGAGCGCGGCGAGGGCCGCAAGGTCCACGCCAACGACGACGTCAACAAGGGGCAGAGCTCCAACGACGTCTTCCCCACCGCGATGAGCGTGGCCGCCGTGGCCGCCATCACCGGGCACGTCCTCCCGGAGCTGAAGGCGCTGCGCGACGTGTTCGCGGACAAGGCCCGCGCCTTCCACGACGTGGTGAAGGTGGGCCGCACCCACCTCCAGGACGCCACGCCCCTGACGCTGGGGCAGGAGCTCAGCGGCTTCGTGGCCCAGTTGGACCACGCGAAGGCCCACCTGGAGCGCACCCTGCCGCACCTTTCGGAGCTGGCCCTGGGCGGCACGGCGGTGGGCACCGGCCTCAACGCGCCCAGGGGCTACGCCGAGCGCGTGGCGGAGGCGCTGGCCCGGCTCACCGGCCACCCCTTCGTCACCGCGCCCAACAAGTTCGAGGCGCTGGCCGCCAACGACGCGCTGGTGCAGGCGCACGGGGCGCTCAAGGGGCTGGCGGTGGTGCTCTTCAAGGTGGCCAACGACGTGCGCTGGCTGTCCTCGGGGCCGCGCTCGGGGCTGGCGGAAATCCTCATCCCGGAGAACGAGCCGGGCAGCTCCATCATGCCGGGCAAGGTGAACCCCACCCAGAGCGAGGCGCTCACCATGCTGTGCGCCCAGGTGATGGGCAACGACGTCGCCGTGAGCGTGGGCGGGGCGTCCGGCAACTTCCAGCTCAACGTCTTCAAGCCGCTCATCGCCCACAACGTGCTCCAGAGCTGCCGGCTGCTGGCGGACGGCATGCGCAGCTTCCGCCTGCACTGCGCGGTGGGGATTGAACCCAACCGGGCCCGCATCCAGGAGAACCTGGAGCGCAGCCTGATGCTCGTCACGGCGCTCAACCCCCACATCGGCTACGACAACGCGGCGAAAATCGCCAAGACGGCCCACCGGGACGGCACGACGCTCAAGGAGACGGCCGTGGCGCTGGGCCTGGTGACGCCCGAGCAGTTCGACCAGTGGGTCCGCCCGGAGGACATGACGGGCCACGAGGGGTAGGCCCCCCTGGGGAGCAGGGAGGCGGTGGCGGCGAAGCGTGGGGCAGCGCACGCTCCGGGAAGAAGGGGCGGGCGCGGCGGCGCGAGGGCGATTAGGGTAGGGGCGTCATGAACGTCCCCTTCGTCATCGAGACCACGCACCGCGGCGAGCGGGCGTACGACCTGTACAGCCGGCTCCTCAAGGACCGCATCATCATGCTGGGCACGCCCGTCAATGACGACGTGGCCAACATCATCGTCGCCCAGCTCCTCTTCCTGGAGTCGGAGGACCCGGACAAGGGCATCAACCTCTACATCAACTCGCCCGGTGGCTCGGTGACGGCGGGCCTGGCCATCTACGACACCATGCAGTACGTGAAGTGTCCGGTGTCCACCATCTGCGTGGGGCAGGCGGCCTCCATGGGCGCGCTGCTGCTGCTGGCCGGCGCGAAGGGCAAGCGCTACGCCCTGCCCAACAGCCGCATCATGATTCACCAGCCGCTGGGCGGCGCGCAGGGCCAGGCCACGGACATCGACATCCAGGCCAAGGAAATCCTCCGGCTGCGCAGCTACATCAACGGCCTCATCGTGAAGCACACGGGGCACACCATCGAGCGCATCGAGAAGGACACCGAGCGCGACTACTTCATGAGCGCCGAGGATGCCCGGCAGTACGGCCTCATCGACGAGGTGGTGGAGAAGCAGCGCGCCATCGCCCCGTCGCCCACGCCGGCGAAGTAGGGGCCTTCCCGCCCCGTCTCCGTGCGGGGCGGCGTGGCGCCACGCGGGCGCCGCGCCGGACGCAGGTTCAGCGCAGGACGATTTCCGGCTCCCTTGCCTGCATGTGGCACGAAGCGTGCTCAACATGGGCATATGACGCCGATCCGACTTCGCATCGTCCCGCGGTTCCTCTTGCCCGGCGCCATCCTGGCCTCCATGGCCTGCGCGACGGGCCCCACCGGCCGTCCCCCCGCGCCCCCCAGCTCGGCCGCCGTGCAGACGGAGCTGGGCGCCCGGGACGTCGTGCAGGCCGGCGAGGAATACGCCCGCAACAACGCGCTGGTGCTCGCCGAAGCTGGAGAGGCGGTGGAGATTCGCCCCAACTTCTGGCGCATCCGGTTCGGGCTCGCGGACCAGCCGGGCCGCATCCTGGAGGTCGAGTTCGACGAGCTGGCGCGCCGGGTGGTCAATGCCCGCGAGATTGAGGTCATCCCGGAGAACACAGGGGACGGGGCGGTGGGCGGCAGCGGCCCCGTGCCGGCGGCCGGTCAGCCCCGGGGGCCCATTCCCTGAGCGGCGAGGAGTCCCTCGCTCGCGGCCCTGACCTGGGCGCCCCCAGCGCGGTGGAAGCCCTGGCTCGGGCCGTGCGCTCACGGGGCCCGCGCTCGCCGCCCGCATGAGCGGCCGCCGCGCCGTTTGAAGGGCGGGGCGTCACGGCGCCGGAGCGTGGGCCTCCTCGCAGAACAGCAGCTCCGCGTGGGCGCTCGCGCGCCCCACGAGCACCGCCACCTGCCCGTAGGCGCGGCCGAAGCGCGCGGCCTCCTCGCGCGGGAGGCCCGGGACGAAGAGGCTCGGCTCGCACCAACCCCCATCCTCCGCCTGGCCCAGGGCGGGCGCCACCACCCAGCCCCCCGCGACGAGCTGCGCCTCCAGCCGCTCCTGGGCGCGGCGGTTCTCCTCCTCGCTCCGCCACTGCGAGCCGGGATTCCACGCCGTCAGGAAGGCCCACTCGCGGTGGCCGCGCGCCGCAAGCGTTGCGTCCAGCGCCGGGTGCAGGGCGCCCGCCCGCAGAATCTGCTCGACACCTCCCGTGCTGGGATGGGGCCGGATGACGTAGCGCGTCGCCGTGTAGGCCTTCGCCAACCGCTCGCGTTCGTGGTGGCTCATGCGCCGCATGATGCTCGCGCGTGCCCGCCGGGGAAAATCGGGTTTCGAACGATTCAGTGTGAATGTTCGATTCCGTTCGTCGTCCATGCCTCGCCGCGTTCCGGAGCGGAATGAAAGGCATTGGAGGGGAACATGTTTCGTCGTTCTGTTGCTGCTGTATCTGCGTTGATTGGGATTCTGGGGACGGGCTGCGCGTCGGTGAGCCACGTCCAGACGGCGGACACCTTGGGGGCGGGGCGCTTCCAGGTGGGTATCGAGCCGGGGGTCATGGGCGCGGCGGTCCTGGGTGGGGATGAGGGCGTGGAGGCCTCGGGGTACGTGCCCCACTTCGACCTGGCGGTTCGCTACGGCGTGTCGGAGCGCGTGGACCTGGGCGTCCGGCTGGGGTCCTCGCTGGCGGAGTTGCAGAGCAAGTTCCTGCTGACCCAGCCGAATGACCCGGTGAAGGCCATCTCCCTGGCGCCGTCCATCTCGGGCGCGTCCATCGGCACGGGGACGTCGGAGGACGGCGAGGACGCTTCGTCGAGCTACCTGAACGTCGCCGTCCCGCTGCTGGTGGGCTTCAAGACGAAGGGCGGCTCGGAGCTGGTGCTGGGGCCTCGCGCCATCTGGACGCGCGTCGCCGGCAACGTGGGCAATGACGGCGCCGCCGTCAACATCCTCAGCGTCGGCGCCTCGGTGGGCTACGCGCTCCGCGTGACGGAGGGGTTCCGCCTGATGCCCGAGGTGGGCATCTCCTTCCCCGTCGTGGGCGAGGTGAACTCCACCAGCACCGACTCGGAGGCCATCGCGGGCTTCAACGGGGGCTTCGCTCAGTTCAAGCTGGGCTTCCTGTTCGGTGCGGGCCGCCCCGTCCGCCGCGGTCCCGACATCATCCCCACCGACTACGTGGAGGAGACGGACCGCCGCCAGGACCGGAGCGAGGACAGCTACCGCGCGCCGGAGCGTGGCGACAGCGACATCGACTCCTGAGGGGCGTCCCGTGCTCCGGCGAGGCGCGCCGGAGCGCGGCTCAGGGCGTGGACCGCACGCCCCCCGTGACGCGCTTCACCGTCCGGCCCGCGGGCAGGGTGTCCCCGGGCTGTACGCCGTTGATGAGGGCCAGCTCCTCCACGGAGATGGTGGACGGGTTCTGCTCGTTGAACTGCTGCAGCGTCATGGGGGACGGCACCTTCGCCAGCTCAATCCGCGCGGGCTGCACGGCCAGCGCCGAGGCATCCGTCAGCTCGCCGAAGCTGGAGAAGACGGCGCGGAAGGCGTCCTCGTAGGCGCCAAGCTGCTGCGCGCCGGTGTAGCCCAGGAGCTGGAGCGTGGTGCCACCCTGGGACACGAAGGCGGTGACGCCCGCGATGGCGCCCTGCTCCGTCTGCGCCTGGAAGAAGGTGGCGCCCTGCGGGAAGCCCGCGGGGGCCGCGCTCACCGGCTGGATGCCTTCCTGCGCGAGGAAGCGCTGCATCGCCTCCTGTGGGGCGATGTTGCCGGTGGGCACCAGGCCGACGATGGCGTCCTCCTGGGGGCTGATGCCGGCCACCTGCTGCGGCTGGTTCGCCGTCTTCCACCCCTGCGGGAAGGTGAGCTGGAAGCGCAGGCCCGGGTGCATGAAGACGTTGCCCTGGAAGAAGCCCTGGCGCGGGTCATTTCCGTAGGCCATGCCCTGGAGCATGGCGAGGTACGCCTCGCGGCCGTCCTTGAGCTGGCTGAGGTCCACGTTGGCCTTCGCGGCGCGCTCCTTCGCGGCCTCCACGCGGTCCCCCGGGTCGGGGTGGGTGGACAGCCACGCGGGGAGGCTCTGCCCGCCCGCGGCCTTGCCCACGCGGTCCAGGGTGGCGAAGACGTCCGCGGCCTGGCGCACGTCGTAGCCGGCGTTCAACATGTACTTGAAGCCCAGCTCGTCCGCCTGGCGCTCGTCGTCGCGGCCGTACTTGAGGAACAGGAGCTGGAGGCCCGCGGCGGCCAGGCCCCCGAAGCGGGCCACGTCCTCGCTGAGCACGCTGCCCAGCAGCAGGCCCGCCTGGGCGAGCTGCGCCTGGGAGAGCTGCTCCACGGAGTGCCGCGCGGTGATGTGGGCGATTTCGTGCCCCAGCACGGAGGCCAGCTCCGCCTCGGAGTTGAGGGCGGTGAGCAGCCCGCGCGTCACGAAGACGGGGCCCCCGGGGAGGGCGAAGGCGTTCACCACCGGGTCATCCACGGCCTGAATCGTCCAGGGCAGCTCCGGGCGTTCGGAGGCCTTCGCCATGGGCAGGCCCACCCGGGCGACGTACTCCTGCACCTGGGGCTCCTGGATGAGGCCAATGGACCCGCGCACCTCCTCCGCGCTCTGCTTGCCCAGGGCAATCTCGTCATCCTGGGAGACGAGCGACAGCATGCGCTTGCCGGTGGCGGGGTTGCGCACGCAGGTCGTCAGCGAGAGCAGGGCCAGTATCAGCGGCAGCCGGAGTCGTGAAGTCATGGGGCCTTCCTGGTAGTGGTGGATGCGAGGTAGGGCCGCGGTGGCCGAGGAGCCACGGTGGGCGTGAGCGGGCCGTCACTGCTGGACAGTCGGGCGCGCGCGGCGGCCCCCGTTCCGTTAGCTTCTCTTCGCGAGGAGGCGTTCGAATGGATTCGGAGTCGCTTGAGGCACGGCTGGCGCGGCTGGAGCGCAGTTGCCGGCGGTGGCGGGGGGTGTCGTTCGCCGCGCTCGCGTTGGCGGGGCTGGGGCTGGGCGTGGCGGCGCTGCGGGGCGATGCGCCGTCCTCCGGGACGCTGGTGGCCTCCCGGTGGGTGCTGACGGACGCGCGCGGCCAGACGCGGGCCACGCTGGACACCGACGCGCAGGGCAACGCGGGCCTGGTGCTGCGGGATGGTGAAGGCCGGCCCCGGGCGCTGCTGGGCGTGGGCGAGGACGGCTCGCCCCGGCTGCGCTTCTCCACGGCGGAGGGCCAGTCCCTGGCGGAGCTGATGGTGTACTCGGACGCGGCGCCGCGCCTGACGCTGTCCAAGCCCGGCGGCGGGGAGTTGTTCGCGGTGGGCCTCCAGGTGGACGGCTCGTCGCGGCTGGAGCTGTCCGACGGGGACGGGCGGCCCCGGGCCATCCTGGGCGCGGACGAGCATGGCTCGCCCGGCCTGGTGCTCAGGGACCGCAAGGGGCTGCCGCGCGCGGCGCTCCGGGTGTCGCCGTCGGATGACGCCAGCCTGGTGGTGGAAGGCCAGGACGGCACGGTGTTCCGCGCGCCTGGCGGCTGAGCACTACAGGGTGGGCGGCACCACCTTGTAGCCGCGCTGCAGCAACGGCGACAGGCGGTCGGTGATGTCCCAGGACTCCACCACCTTGCCGTCGCGCAGCCGGTACAGGGAGTGCCCTTGCAGCAGGAGGGGCCGGGGCTCGCCGGCGTCGTCCACGTGCTGGGGGTCCGGCCCGGTGGCCTTCCAGTGCACGAGCACCAGGTCTCCGTCCGCCACCAGGTGGAGGACGTCGAACTTCAGCTCGGGGAAGCGCTGGAAGCTGGCCTCCGCCTGCTGACGGATGAAGGCGGGCCCCACCGCGTTGAGGGGCGCGCCCTGGGAGCGGTCCACGAAGTCCTCGGCGATGAACTCCGGGATGCGGTCCAGCTTGCGCAGGTTGTACAGCTCCTCGGTGAGCTGCTGCACGCGCTGCTTGTTCCGGGCCTCCTCGGCGGCCGCGCGCTCCACGGGGGACATCGTGGCGCAGCCAGACAGCCACCCGAGGGCACACAGCAGAATCGTCACGTGTCGTGTCATGGCACCCGGAAGCTGCGCATGGGCAGGCAGGCGTACAGTGCCTGCCTGGCCCAAACGTTCACCTCAGGGCGACAGGTGGCCCAGGCCGATGGGCGCGGCGAGGCAGGTGTCCGGTACTCCAAACGCGTCCACCAGCGCCACCGCGTCCGGGCGCAGCTCGGCGCACAGCCGCGTCACCTCCTTGCGGATGGCCTTCGCCTTGGTGCCCTCCAGCCACCCGTGCTCCTGGAACCAGCCGCTGGCGGCCTCCAGGCAGGACAGGCCGTAGAGGTCGCACAGGCGCCCCAGCACCGTCTTCAGGCCGGGCTCCTTCACCTCGGCCACGCCCGCGAGGAACTGCTCCAGCGCCAGCCGCTCCACGTGGGCGTGGGCCAGCTCCAGCAGATGGACCTGGACCTGGTTGAAGGCCTCGAAGGCCTCCACGCCCGCGCTCAGGCGCTTGCGGATGCGCCTGGACACGGTGGCCAGCAGCTCCTCCTCGCGGAAGCGCAGCGCGCGCAGGTGGTAGTCGTTGTCGCGCAGGTGGTCGCTGTCGGTGCGCCGGGCGGCGAAGGGGTTGCGGTCCATCATGCTGGTGGCGCGGTCCGTCAGCAGCTTCAGCACGGCGAAGACGCGGTCGTCCTCGAAGCGCTGCTTGTAGCCGGTGAGCAGGCCCTTGGCGACCAGTTGCATCAGCACCGTGTTGTCGCCCTCGAAGGTGGTGAACACGTCCGTGTCCGCCTTCAGCGCCGCCAGCCGGTTGGCCTCGAGGTAGCCCTGGCCGCCGCACGCCTCGCGCGCCTCCTGGAGGACGGCGGTGGTGTGCCAGGTGCTGTAGGCCTTGAGGCCGGCCGCCAGCGCCTCCACCTCGCGCGCGTCGTCCTCGGTGCGCTTCACGTAGCGCTCCACGAGGTGCTCGAGCGCGAAGTCCATGGCGTACGTCTTGGCCAGGGGCTTGAGCAGGCGCCGCTGGTGGGCCTGGTGGTCCAGCAGGCGGAACTCCTTGTCACCCGCGGGGCCGAACTGGCGCCGCAGGTCGCCGTAGCGCACGGCGATGGTGAGGCCGCTCTTGGCGGCGCTCAGCGCCGCGGAGGCCACGCTCACCCGGCCCGCCACCAGCGTGCCCAGCATGGTGAAGAAGCGCTTGGAGTCGCCGGTGATGGCGCTGGTGTACTCGCCCCGCGCGTTCACCTGGCCGAAGCGGTCCAGCAGGTTCTCCCGGGGGACGCGGACGTGGTCGAACCAGATGCGGCCGTTGTCCACGCCGTTGAGGCCCATCTTCTCGCCGCAGTCCTCGATTCGGATGCCGGGCAGCACGCGCCCGGCCTCGTCGCGCAGCGGCACCAGCAGCGCGTGGACGCCCAGCGCCTGGCCGCCGACCTCCAACTGGGCGAACACGGTGGCGATGCGCCCGTGCCGCGCGGCGTTGCCAATCCACTCCTTGCGCGCCGTCTCCGAGGGCGTTTGCACCACGAACTCGCCGGTCTCCGCGTCGTAGCGGGCCACCGTCTCCACGTCCCGGACGTTGGAGCCGTGGCCCAGCTCGCTCATGGCGAAGCAGCCGGGCAGCTCCAGCGAGGCCACCCGGGGCAGGTACTGCTGGTGGTGCTTCTGGGTGCCGAGGAAGAGGATGCTGGCGCCGAAGAGGCCGAAGTGGACGCCGGCTTTGACGACGAGGCTCAGGTCGAAATAGGCCAGCGTCTCGAAGGCGGTGATGAAGGCGCCCAGGTCCGAGCCCGTCTCGTTGTCCTGGGGGAAGGCGATGCGGCCCAGGCCCTGGTCGGCCAGGGCCTTGAGCCAGGCGAGCACCTGGTCCCGGTACTTCGCGGTGTCGCGGGTGTCCGTGTAGCGGTAGGCCGGGTCCGCCAGCCACTGGCGCACCTGGGCGCGCGTCTCCGGGTAGGTCCGGTCCAGCACGGCGCGCAGCGCCACGGGGTCGAAGGACGTGGGCTCGCGCTGCTCGAAGCGGGTGGGGGACGCGGCCGGGACGAGCGAGCGCACCGCCTCGCTGCCGGACACGCCCAGGGCCGCCTCCAGTTGCGACAGGGCGCGCGTCAGCTCCGGCATGGGCGCGGGGAGTCCCTCGTCGCCGTTGCCCACCTGGGCGAGCTGCGCGCCCAGCTCGGCCAGGTTCTTGTGTCCGCTGTGTGACAGGCGCTCCGCGGTGCGGCGGATGTGCTCGCGCACCTGGGCCAGCTCGCCGGGGCTGGGCGGCATCAGCGGGTCCAACCAGCGCGCGAGCACGGTGTTGGAGCGCAAATCCAACCAGGGCTGCGCGCGGGCGGCGGAGCCCATGGCGCGGAGCTCGTCCGACGTGAGCTCTCCGTCCGTCCAGGCCACGTACAGCATGGGCACGAGCGGAGCGAGTCGAGGAAGGGACAGCAGCTCGTGGGCTGTCGGTCGGGTGTCATCCACCATGGTCGGCGCTCCTGGATGCGAAAGGACGGGCGCAGTGTGGCCAGCATGGCGCTCCGCGGCAACGGGAAGCGTGCGGGCTCGCTCGAGGCAGGCGGGCAGGCGCGCCATTCCAGGCGGAGGGGGGCATCCCTAGCTTGCCCGTATGGATGAAATGCAGGAGCTGGAGGAGCTGATTCCCAAGCCCGGGGCGCTGGGCTACTCGGGCAGCGCGGAGCGCGCGCGCCATGAGATGCAAGGGCCCTTCGCGTTGCCGCCCGGGCCGGACGCCTTCTCGTTCGCGCTGTACCAGTCCACCGGCGTGGGGCTGATTCCCGGACACTCGCTGGAGTTGCTGGAGAACAGCGCCGTCTTCGAGCGCATGCTGGAGGACATCCGCGCCGCGCGCAGCAGCGTCCACATCCTCGTGTACATCTGGCGGCCCTGTGAGCTGTCGGACCGCGTGGTGGAGGCGCTGGTGGAGCGCGCGCGGGCCGGCGTGGCCTGCCGCGTGGTGGTGGACCCGGTGGGCAGCGAGGAGATTCGCGGCGACCGGGACTTCGACCAGAAGGTGGAGCAGGTGCTCACCGAGGCCGGGGTGGAGGTCCACTACTACCGGCTCCTGGCGGGCAAGGTGCTGGGCCGTCTGCTGGGGCGCAGCCACCAGAAGCTCGTGATTGTCGACGGGCGCATCGGGTACACGGGCGGCTTCGGCATCTGGCGGGTATGGGAAGGGGACGGCCTGAAGCCCGACGAGTGGCGCGACACGCACATCCGCGTCGAGGGCCCCGAGGTGCGCCGCATGCAGTTGTCGTTCTCCCGGCACTGGCAGGAGGCGGGGGGCGGGTTGATTCCGCCGAGCGCGTTCCCCGAGGACCTGGAGGACTCCGGCCCCTGCGCCGCGGGCTTCATCGACAGCGCGGGCAAGCTGGGCCTCACCGACGCGGAGCGCATGATTCGCATCGTGATTGCCGCGGCGCGCGAGCGCATCTGGATTGCCAACGCGTACTTCTCTCCGCCCAATTCGATTCTGGAGCAACTGGAGGAGAAGTGCCGTCAGGGCGTGGAGATTCGCATCCTGGGGCCCGGGCCCAACCATGACGTGCCCATCATGCGGGCGTCCCAGCGCTCCACGTATGAGCGGCTGCTCGCCGCGGGCGCGCGCATCTGGGAGTACCAGCCGTCGATGATGCATTCCAAGACGCTGCTCGTGGACGACTGGCTCGCGGTGGTGGGCTCCACCAACATGGACTCGCTGTCGCTCAACAAGCTGAAGGAGGGCTCGCTGGTCATCCACGACGCGTCCTTCGTCCGCAAGCTGGCGCGGTGCTGGGCCAGGGACCTGCGGCACTCGAAGGAAATCACGCTGGAGAATGGAGGCCGCACCAACCCCTGGCGGCGGCTGGCCCGGCGGGCGACGCAGCTCATGGGGCAGGACCGGTAGCGTCAGCGCGCGTCCGTCACGCCGACCTGACGGCAGAAGCGGAGCACCGGGCACGTGGAGCACCTGGGCCGCGTGCCCGTGCAGACGTGCTTGCCGAAGGGCACCAGCAGGCGGTTGAGCTCCACCCAGTACGCGCGCGGGAGCACGGCCTCCAGCGCCTCCAGGGTGGCCTCCGGCGTGCGCGCCCGCACGTAGCCCCAGCGGTTCGTCACCCGGTGGACGTGGATGTCCACGCTGATGGCTTCATGCCCGCAGGCGATGCCCAGCGCCAGGTGCGCGCACTTGGGGCCCACGCCCTTGAAGGACTGGAGCACCTGGGCGTCACAGGGCAGCTCGCCGCCGAATTCGTCCCGCGTCCGCGTGGCGATGGCGTGGAGCTGCCACGCCTTCGCTTCATGGAAGGTGACGGGCTGGATGATGGTGTCGATGTCCTCTGGCGACAGGCGCGCCAGGGCCTCCGGCGTGGCGGCGCGCTGGAGCAGGGCGAGCGAGGCGGGCAGGCTGACTTCGTCCCGCGTGCGGATGGAGAGGATGCAGGCGACGAGCTGCTCGAAGAGGCTGTCATGCCCCCGGGCCGCGAGCGCGAACATCGCGGCGTCCGCGAAGTGGCGCACCGCCTCGCGGATGCGGCCGAGCACCGGGTCGATGTCGAAAGGGGCCTTGCCCGGCTGGGCCGGTGGTTCGACGACGCGGCCCGGCCCCTTGGGTGCGCGCGCCGTCCGCGGACTCTCCGCCCGCGGCGCTCGCCGGCTAGGCGCCGTTCTTCGCGCCATGTTTGTTGGGGCCACCGTGGGTGCCGAAGTCGCCCGCCCCCCGGCCCGCGGGGTAGACGTCCGTGTCGTCCCGTCGCTCGCGGCCCTGCTCCGACACGTCGCCGGAGTCCGCCTTCCGGGGCTGGCGCTCCGGCTCATCCCGGGCGTCCCTCTTCCGCCTGTCCTCGTCCTGCTTCCGCGTCATGGTTCGCCTCCTGCTTCCAAGGTGGTGACGCGGGCGCGGCGCGGCCCTGAGCCGCTCCAGGGGCCGCTGACAGGGCAGGGGGCCGTCCGGCTATGTCTGCCGAACGGCCCCGGCAACTTCCGGGCATGCCCGTGTTCACGTCCTGTCCAAGGCCGCGGGCTTCACCTGCCCTCCCCCCGGCGGCCCTGGGGCGGCGTGCCCTACTTGTCCTTGGCGAGAATCACACCGAGGCTGGGGTCGAACCAGGCGACGCGGTTGGGCCCCACGGCAAGGCTCGTGATGCTGCCGTACCTGACGGAAAACGTTGGCACCGACTGGGCTCCTCCTACCGGGACCCGGAGGATGTCGTAGGGACTACTGTTCTCCGCGATGAAGAGGTCCGTTCCGTCGCTGGCGATGCCCGTGGTGGCGTTCGACGCACCCCAGAGGTATGCAGCAGGGCCGCCGGGCCTGGCTGCCTTCACGACGGTGCCGTCCGGCTCCATCCAGTAGAGATGATGGCCATCCACTGCGAGGGGGCCCGCCAGGGCCGTCGTATAGAGAATGGCGGGCGTGCCGCCCTGGACCGGCATGTGGACGATGGAGCCTCCCTGGGTCCAGAAGAGTTCCGCGCCATCCGTGACGAGCTGGCCAATCCCCGAGAGCCCCGAGGCCAGGAGGGTGATGCTCCCGCCATTGACGGGCATCTTGAAGAGGGCCGTGCCGTTCTCGACCCAGTAGACAGACGTGGCATCCGTCGTCACTGCGCCGGGGTTGTCGCGGTTGGAGGCGAGGACCTGTGCTCTCCCCGTGGTGAGCGACGCCTTCATCACCTGGCCGCTGGCTCGCTTCTCGACCCAGTAGACGCTCGTGGTGTCCGCCGCCATGCCCGCGACGTCCGTTCGCCCGTCGATGACCGCGTACTCCACGCTCGGAGTGAACACCGCATCGGGGCCGGCCTGGTAGCTGCCGGTGACGTCATTCGGTGACAGCGCGGCGCCGTGAACGCGGAACTCGGAGATGGAGCCCTTGAAGAATGGATCCGCGAAATAGGCGGAACGACCCAACCACGCATTCGCGAGCGTGCCCAGGCTCGCCGGAGTGAGCGCGGTCGGGGTGGCGGTCTGCGCCACCTGCATGCCGTTGATGTACAGGCGGTTGACCCGCGCGATGCTGTCCATGGTCACGGCGACGTGCGTGAGCGCGCCCGTTGGGAACATGGCCGCACTGGTGGCCTGCTCCTCTCCACTGATGGCCTGGGTGGTGATGCCGAAGCGTGGCGTATGCGTCTTCGGCCCCGAGTCGAAGCGGCCATTGCTCGGAGTGAGAAACAGGGACTTGACCAAATCGCCATCGTTGAAGTCGAAGATGCGCGCCCACATCTGCCCCGAGGCGGAATCCCACGTCACCCACGCCTCGAAGGTCGCATCGTGGAGGCTGGCGAGGGTTCCGGTGATGGGCAGGTTCACATAGGCCCCCGCTCCGCTCAGGAGCACCGAGCCATTGGCGGTCGTGGCACCTCCCTCGAGCGTGGCGTGCGCCGCGCTCACCGAGTCAGTCCCTCCGGCGGTGAAGCTGTAGCGGTGGAGGAGGCTCGAGCCGCCCAGCCTCAGGCTCGCACTTGAACTGCTCGATGCGTCTTCCTCGAGCGGGACTTGCTGCTCGGGCGCGCACCCCACCAGCCCGAGGACTCCCGCCAACAGGGCGGAGACCTTCGTGGACTGGTGGAGTGCGTTCCACCCTCCGCGTGGTTTGGAGTTTCGCGAGCTGGATTCGGACAGGGTTCTCATGGCTTTCACCTGAAGAGGGGCGAGGGAGCGACAATGCTGGGTGGAATCATCCAGCGCGAGTCTGTGTTTGCACCTCTCGTGCCCATTCGAGCTTTGCTTCCGAATTGGACTGCTCACCCTGCTCTCACGGGGCGTAGCGCCTTTCCGCCATCGCACGCGTTGGTAGGGTGATTGTGCCCCAGGGGATGTCTCGACATGTCGGCGACATGCCGACGACATGTCGCGAGCACGCCTTGGACGGAAGCGGACCCCGTGTCTCTTCTGAGAAGAGGCCTCGTGATATAGGAACGACCGGGGAGCGCGGGGCCCTTCAACTGAGACAGCCGCTGGCTTTGTGCGCCACTCTCCTTGATAAGCTTATCGATGAATCGTGACGATGAGATGGAACTCTGGCTCGCGATTGACGAGGGGTTCCTGTCCCGGGAGGAGGCGGCGGACCTGCTTCAGGATGCGCGACGCCTGAGACGAAGCCCGCTGAAGTTGCGTCAGGAACGGGGCCGGATTTCGGAATCGCATGACCGCCGCTCCGTTCCCGAGGCCCGTGCCCAGGCCAAGGTGAAGCACGAGCGCGTCTGCAAGGTATATGGGGTGGGGCACGCCGGGGGGAAGGTCTTCATTGCCATGCAGTACTGCGAAGGCCAGTCGCTCATGCGCGAGGCTGCTCAGGGTGTTCGTGCGGCCCACCGCGTCAGGCTCATCCACCGGGACATCAAGCCTCCCAACATCATGGTGGAGTCCTCCGACGACGGGACTCCCAGGCCTTCTGTGATGGACTTCGGGCTTGCGCGTGAATGGGACGAGTCCGTCACGGCCAGCGGCGCAGTCTTGGGGACGCCGCACGACATGCCCCGGAACAGGCTCGCGGAGAGGTGAGCGGGCTCGACCGCCGCGCGGATGTCTACAGCCTGGGGGCCACCCCCTGCTTCCTCCTCACCGGGGAGGCCGCCCGCCCTGAGGCCAATGGCCTGGAAGTGCTCAACAGCACCACCACCGAGGAGCCGCGCGCGCCGCGCCTGCTTTCTCCGGGACGCCCGGCGGACCTGGAGGCCATTGCCCTCACGTGTCTGGAGAAGGAACTCGACACCCGTTACGACTCGGCGCGTGCATTGGCGGAGGACCTGGAGCGTTTCCTGGGCGACCAGTTCCTTGCCAGGTCCGGTTTCGCCCCGGATGAGGTCGGGCACATCCAGGTCGGCGATGCGCTCGATGTGCCGGCGCAGGGCACCGATGGCGGGGCTTTCGCCCTCCATTCCCAGGGAGGATGGTGCGTTCGATTCGGGTGGAGGGGCCAGGTGCAGCAGCGCCCCCCGTCCGCCTGGAGAACTCCAGCGGGACTCCTCTCCCGGGGGCTTGGCAGCCGAGCGCCCAGGAGGCTTTCGACAGCGCTTCTCGTCAGTCTGTCTCGCAGGTTGGGCAAGGATTGGCCCCGGATGCCTTGGAGCATGGCCACCACGTGGGCGCACCTGACGCTGGGCATCGCCTGCGGACGCGAAGCCATCCGCGTGGACATCCACGTCTATGATAAATCCCGGGCGTACCAGTGGTCGCAGCCGAAGTGGCCCGTGTTCCCCATGGGCGCGCACAGCGGCTCGAAGCCCATGCGGCGGTAGAGCTTCTGGGCCTGCTGCATTCCGGCCAGCGTCTCCAGGTAGCAGCGCTGGAAGCCCGCTTCGCGCGCGAACTCCAGGCAGCGGCGCAGCAGGCGCTCGCCCAGGCCGAGGCCCCGGGCCTCCGGGAGGAAGTACATCTTCCGCAATTCGCAGACGCCCGCGTCTCCACCTTCCAACGGGGCGATTCCACCGCCGCCGATGACGCGTCCCGCCCGCTCCACGACGAAGTACGCATGCCGGGGGCGGCTGTAGGCGGCGGTCATCGCCGACACCTCGGGGTCGTGGATGGCGAAGCCGGGGCCGTCCGCGCCGAACTCCGGCATCACCGTTTGGATGATGCCGGCCACCGCCGCGTCGTCCCGCGATTCAATGCGCCGCAGCGTCAGTTCTTCCGTGCTCATGCGCGCAACGTTTCACAGCCGGGCCAGGAGGACCAGCGGCGGGATGGCGGACGTCGGGTGCGTCCCCGCGCACGCACGGCTTGTGCAGCCGGATGCACAGGTGTCACGGGTGGGAGGCAGCTCGGCGCACCTGTGCTCGCCGCCGTGCTTCCGTGCTGTGCCTGTTCCGAGGGGCGGGCGAGGTGGCATGCTCGTTGTAACGAGGGGGGACATGTACTGCCCGGACTGCCGTGAAGAGCGGCGTGGCAAGGACTTCTGGTGTGCGCTGTGCGGCGCACGGATGACGGAGCGTCCGCGCGAGGCCATCGAAGCGGAACTCACGCATGTTCAATTCCTGCTCGATGAGCTGACACGGTGGGAGCCTTCCGAGGTTCCTCCCAACGTCCGGCGCTTCATCTCGGAGCGGTACGAACGGCAGACGCGCATCCTGCTGGCGGTCCTCACGGAGTTGCCAGCCGGTGGGCCGGTGCACGCGGTGGTGACGCCGCGGATGGGGGACGAGCGCGCTGGCGCGTCGGCTCGGGCCGAAGCAGCGGCGGTGCCTTCACGGGTGTTCGACACGGAGCGGAAGGAGGACGTCGCGCCCCGTGTGTCGGTGCGTGAGGTAATTGTTGTTCAACCGGATGGGGCGACGGAGGACCTGTCGCTGGTCGCGCGGAGGGCGCCGAAGCCCCTGGAGGTGGTGGCACAAGCACAAGCGACGCAGGAGCAGTCTGACATCGCAGCGCCAAGCCAGGAGACCGCGGGTTTCGGCGCGCCCGCTGGCGGAATGGACGTTCCATTCCACGCGGCCGCCCGTGCGTCCGAGGGGGGCACCAGCTCCGGCGCACCCGCTGGCGGAATGGACGTTCCGTTCCATTCGGCCTCCCGTGCGTCCGAGGGGGAGACCAGCACCGACATGCCCGTTGGTGGAACGGGCGTTCCGTTCCATTCGGCCTCCCGAGCGCCCGAGGGGGGCACCAGTTCCGGCATGCCCGGCGGTGGAATGGACGTTCCGTTCCATTCGGCCTCCCGAGCGTCCGAGGGGGAGACCAGCACCGACATGCCCGTTGGTGGAACGGGCGTTCCGTTCCATTCGGCCTCCCGAGCGTCCGAGGGGGGCACCAGTTCCGGCGTGTCCTGCGGTGGAACGGACGTTCCATTCCGCGCGGCCAGCCCGAGGTTCAGGAGGACGGCCGGCTCCGGCGCACCCGCTGGTGGAATGGACGTTCCGTTCCACGCGGCTGCCCCGGCGTCCGAGGGTGTCGGCTCCGGTGCACCCGCTGGTGGAATGGACGTTCCGTTCCACGCGGCTGCCCCGGCGTCCGAGGGTGTCGGTTCCGGTGCACCCGCTGGTGGAATGGACGTTCCGTTCCACGCGGCTGCCCCGGCGTCCGAGGGTGTCGGCTCCGGCGCACCCGCTGGTGGAATGGACGTTCCGTTCCACGCGGCTGCCCCGGCGTCCGAGGGTGTCGGTTCCGGTGCACCCGCTGGTGGAATGGACGTTCCGTTCCACGCGGCTGCCCCGGCGTCCGAGGGTGTCGGCTCCGGTGCACCCGCTGGCGGAATGGACGTTCCGTTCCAGGCGACCAGCCCGACGTCTGGGGGGAGCGGCTCGGGCGTGCCTGCCGACGGAATGGACGTTCCGTTCCACGCGGCCAGCCCGACGCCCGAGGGGGCTGCTGGCACCGGCATGCCTGCTGGCGGAATGGACGTTCCGTTCCACGCGGTCAGCCCGGGAGCCAAGGGGGACTGGCGCGCCGAGGCTCATGCGGAGTTGCCCCCGAACCCCGCGGAGCCGTACGCGGAGCCGCCGCCCTCGGAAGGCGCGTTCGCCCGCTTCGCCGAGGCGACCTCCACCTGGAACCGCGTGTGGAGGCCCTTCCTCTACGAGAGCATCATGTGGTTCGTAGGGGCCTTCCTCATCCTGTCGGGCACCCTCTACTTCGTGTTCGAGAGCTGGGCGGGGATGTCCTCCAACGTCCGCTCACTCACCGTGTTCGGCCTGACGGCGGGCTACTCGGCGGGCTTCTCCATCTGGGGCGCGTATCTCGCGCGGCGTGAGTCCCTGCGCAGCGCCGGGAACATCCTGGGGCTCATCGGCTCGGCGGTGGCTCCGCTGGCGGGCATCGCCCTGGGGCCCATGGGCCTGGGCGAGGCGCTTCAACTGGGCGGCGTCGGCACCTTGCTGCTCATTCCCTTGCTGCTGGCCTGGGCAGGTGTGTCGGCCTTCCTCGCCCGGAAGCCCACGGAGCACTTCGACGCGACCTCCCGCCCCATCGTCCAGGCTTCGCTCGTGGCCAGCACCCTGGTGATGGGGCTGGCGCCGCTCGCAGCGAATGCGGGTGTCTTCGCGCTGGGGCTCCACGTCCTGCCGTGTGCGCTCTTCTTCCTCCTGTCCTCGCGGCCCGCACCGCGGGCGCGACAGGGAACCACGCTCGTCTTCGCGCTGGGGGCTCCGCTCTACCTGCTGGCGCTCGACTTCGTGCGCCTCCATGTCGCCCTGGAAGGGGCCGGTGTGGACCTCTCCGTGGGCACGTACGCGCCCTTCGCCGCTTTCCTGCTCACCACGTCGCTGCGCTTCCGCGTCCTGCCGCCCGAGCGTGGCGCGGACGCGCTCTCCATTGTCGTGGTGTCACTCCAGGCGCTCTGTCTGGCGGCGGCCGCCCTGGCTCCGCCGCCCGCGTTCTTCCTCACCGCCGCGGTCGCCTCCGGAGCGCTGCTGTCGTTGGCGCGGGGCGGTATCGCGCGCATGCCGTGGGTCTACGCGGCGTACGCGAGCACGTACTTCGCCTACGCGTCCTTCTCCCAGCTCATTCCGGGACCGGTGAAGCGCGTCATCGACGCGCTCAAGGCGCGGCTGGGGTACGAGGTCTCGGACGCGCTTCCAGTGCAGTTCGGCGCGCTCTCCGCGCTCCCGTACCTCTTCGCGGGCGCGGTGCTGGGCGTCGCGTGTCTGTGGCGTGGAGAGCGCACGGGCGGGGCCCGCGAGCGAGCCCTGGCGGAGGTGCTGTTCCGTGCCACCGCGGTGGCGAGCCCCCTCTTCGTCTTCGTGGGGATGACGGGGCCGGACGCGCGGCCCGCCTTCTGGAGCGTGCTGGCGCTGGCCCTGCTCTGCCTGGTGGTGGGCCTGCTGGTGGAGCGCTTCTTCCTGTCGGTCATGGGCGCGGCCCTGATGGTGCTCCTGCCGTTCCACGCCTGGTCGCTGCTGGGGGCGCCCGCGGCGTCCATCGTCGCGGGGGCGGTGGCGCTGGGGCTCGCCCTGGTGGGGACGTTGTCCACCGAGCGCACACGCTGGCTGCTGGGCGTGGTCGCGGGCGTGCTGTCGGTGACGGGGTTCCTCCTGGGCATGGTCAGCCGTGGCGGCGCCGTGTCCGTGGTGGGGGTGGCCTTGTGTGGCGCCGCCGCGATGGGGGTGGCCTGGGCGCTTCAGCGCGCGTCGCTCATGGCGGTGGCCTCCGTGCTCGCCGTGTCGGTCCTCCCTCGGCTGGTCGGAGAGTTCTCCACCGCCTCGGTCGCGCTGGCGATGTCCGCGGCCGCGTTCGCGCTCGCGTCCCTGGGCACGCGAGGCGGGCTGTGGCGGTGGCTGGGAGGTCCCGCCGTTGGCTACGCGGTGCTCGCGGTGCTTCGAGGCGCGCTCGGCGAGGTGCCCGGCCTGGCCGGGGTGATTCTCATCGCGGCCAGCGCGGTCGCGGTGGCATCCAGGGCCCTGCCGCGAGTCCGCCCGCTCGGCATCGTCCTGGCCGCGCTCGTGCTGGTGCGGGACGACCCGGGCTTCTTCGCGCCCTGGGGTGGGTGGATGACGCCCGGCCTGTCCATGACGATGTTCGTCTGTTGGGCCCTGGGGGCGTCGCTCGCCGCCGCGCGGTGGGGCCGCAGTGCCAACACCGGCGTCGCGGGCGCCGTGGCGCTGGTGTTCCCGCTGTACACCCTGGCGGCGTACGACTCGGGAGGACACACCTTCTTGATGCTGGGCGCGGCGCTCGCGGCGCTGCTCACCGTGCGCGCGTTGCCCTCGTGGGTGAGCGTCGCGGTGGCCGCGGTCCATGCCGCCATGGCCTTCCTGCGCGTGGGCCCCGAGGCGCTCCTGGGACTTGCCGTGGTGCTCGCCATCCTGGCGGTGCTCGAGGCCGCTCCCGCGGTGCGGCGGGTGTGCGCGGTCGAGCGCCGCTTCGCGTGGGTGTCGACGCTGGCGTCCATGGCGGTGCTGATGCTGGCCATCCTGGAATGGAAGCACCGGGCGCTGCCGCCAGTGGTCGTGGGCACCGTCGCGCTGCCGCTGCTGTGGACGCGGGCCACCCACCGGCCCTTCTTCGCGCCCCTGGCGATTCCCTATACCTTCGGCGCCCTCGCGCTGGGTGGCCTGCGGCTGATGGGGGGAGCGGTGCCGTTCGGGCTGGTCGGGTTCGATGCGCCGCCGGGGTGGGCGGTGGCCCTGCCGTTGCTGGCGCTGGGGCTCGCCCGTGCGGTGGCGCATCTTCCCGGGGTGGCGGAAGGGCTGCTGGGCTCGCGAGAGGAGGCGCCTCGGCGCGCCGTGTCCACGTGGATGCAGGGCTGGCTGGCCCTGGTGGCATTTCCGGTGGTGGCCTTCGTGCTGCGCGCGGAGTCCTCGCCGCTGGGACCGTGCTGCGTGGCGGGCTCGCTGGCGCTGATGCCCGGGCCTCGTCCCTTCTTGCGAGTGGGTGCATCCGCGCTGCTGCTCATGGCCTTCCCGGCCGTTCGCCCTGTCGTCATCCTGCTGGTGCTCGCCCTGGCCATCGTGGAGCACTGGCGGCCGGCCCAGGTGTGGCGCTTCTTCCTGAGCCCGGAGGACCCGGCGCTGCGGCCCACGGCTGTCAGCCTGGCGATGCTCCTCTCCGCGTTCGCCCTGGTGGAGGACTTCACGCCGGTCCGTCTGGCGATGATGAGCGGCGTGCTGGTGCTGGCCGCGTTCCTGCTGTCGCAGCGGATGTGGCTCATCCCCGCCGTGTGGGCGCTGGCGCTCGCGGCGCTGGGCCTGGACGGCGTCGCAGGCATCCTGCCTCCGAACGAGGAGGCCCGGCTGTGGTGCGTCCTGGTGCTGCTCGGCGCCGCGTCGCTGGCGGCGGTGTGCCAGCCCGAGCGGATTCAAACCGCGCTCCGTCAGCGCCTCGCGAAGGTGTTGCCTGAGCTGGACGGACCGTGGAGCGAGCCGCTGTGGCTGGGGAGCGCCAGCGCCCTGGGGCTGCTGCAGTTGGAGTGGCTGCTCCTGTCGGGACCGGGCACCTTGCCGCTTCCGATGGCGCTGGGGATGGGACTGACGGCTTGCGTGCTCATGGTGACGCGCGAGCGCGGATTCGCCTGGGTCGCCACCGCGCTGCTGGGCGTGTCGCTGGGCGCCGCGGTTCCGCTGCCGTGGGCGCCCGCCGTCGTGAGTGGGGTGGGGCTCGTGCTGTGTTGCGGCGGCCTGTGGCTGGATGCCCGGGGCCTCCACGTGGGCGCGGCGCTGCACCATGGGGGTTGGGTGTTGGCGCTGCTGGCGCTCGCGGGCATCCGGGACCTGGAGCATGTGGGGACGCCGCTGAGCATCCTCTTCGCGCTGGGCGCCGCCTGGGGCGTGGTGCTGCGGCGCCGCTCCCGCGAGCTGGTGGGGTGGCTGGCCACGCTGGCCGCCGTGCACGGCTGGCTGATGCACCTGGGGGCCGTGTACTCCAGTGGCCGGGGCGCGGAGTTCATCCTGCCGTACTTCGGCGCGGCCAGCGCGCTGCTCGCCACGCTGGTGCTCTTCGTGGCCCGCGAGTCGCTGCGCCGGGAGGTGGGGCACAGCTTCGCGCTCGTCGCGCTCACCGAGGTCCTGCTGGGCTTGCCGCTCATCGGGGCCTCCGCCGACGCGCTCCGCGAGGGCGTGGTGTCGAGCGTGGCGCTGGGCGTGCTGTTCTTCGCGCTGGTGCGTCGTGCCGTGAAGTCCCGGGAGTCCGCGTCCGGCTACCTGGCGCAGGGGGTGCTCGCGCTGGGCTACCTCGGCGTGCGGGTGCTGGGCATGGGCGCGCTCCCGGGGCCTGGCGACAGCCTGGCGGCCCTGGTGGGTGGCGCGCTGTTCACTGGCCTCTACTTCTTCGCGCAGCGAGAAGGCGCGGGCCTGGCGAGTCTCCGCGGGCCGATGTTGTCGGGGGCCTACCTCTTCCCACTGACGGGCCTGCTCTCCGCGCCCTGGGGCGAGCCGGCCCACATGGCGGCGCTGCTGGTGGGGCACGCCGCGCACTTCGCCGCGCTTGGCGCGCAGCCTGACCGCCGGGGCCTGCCGTCGCTGGTCTCCGCGGTCGCCTTCAACGCCGCCCTGTTCATGGGCTGGCGGGCGAGCGGAGAGGGGGAGTTGGTGTACTTCATCATCCCCGCGGGGCTGTCCCTGCTCGCGCTGCTGCGCGTGTTCCGCGAGGCGCTCGCTCCGGAAATCTACACGCAGTTGCGCGCGCTGGCCGTCACGGGCATCTACATCGCCGCCGCGTGGAGGCCGCTCATGTTCAGCGATGGGCGCTCCATGCTGCTCTGCGTGCTGCTCTGCGTGGTGGGGGTGGTCTGCGGCATCGCCCTGCGCATCCGCTCCTACGTGTACCTGGGCACCGGCTTCCTGGTGACGTGCATCGCGGCCAACCTGGTGCGCTTCGGCATGCGGGACCACCGCGTCGCCGCCGCGTCGTTGTTCATGCTGGGCCTGCTCGTCATCGGCACCATGGTGCTGCTCAGTGCTCACCGCGCCACGTTGATGCAGAGGTATGCACGGGTGCGCGCGTTGCTCGCGACCTGGGAGGGCTGAGGCTGACACCGGGAGTTCTTGGCGGAGGGCCTGGGAGGTGGTCTTGAATGCGGCCCCTCATGTCGCTCCGCCTTCCATTCCTGGCCGTCTTCCCCTTCTGCGTGCTCGTGGGGTGTGCCACCGTGAAGCCGCGCCCTCCGGAGCCCGTCGCCGCCTCGGAGGAGGTGACGGTGTCCGCGCCAGGAGGACTCGCGGCGTCGGTGCCGGTGACGACGGTGGAGCGGGGGGCCGACCCGGCGTCACCCACGCACTGGGTGAGCGCGGGCGTGCTGGAGGCGACGCTGCGAGCGGCCGAGCAGGTGACGGGGCCCGCCAGCACCACGGGCCGGTTCTGGGACGTGGTGCTCACGCCCACTCGGATGTCGCGCTCCATCGTCCAGCGCTCCCTCCAGCTCGTGGGCATGCGGAGCCTGCGCCGAGTCAGCCGCGGCGTTCCGGATGATTGCTCCGGCTTCGTGCGCCTGGCGTACCACTCCGCCGGTATCGACCTGGTGGCGCACGGCTTCCGCGCGGGAGAGAACGCCGTCTCCGCCATCTTCCGTCGCGCGGTGGAGGTCGGCTCCGTCCACCACCAGTCGCCGCGCCCTGGCGACCTCGTCTTCTTCCGGGAGACGTATGACCGCAACCGCGACGGCCGCCGCAATGACGGGATGACCCACATCGGCGTGGTGGAGGGGGTGGATGCGCATGGCACCGTCACCTTCATCCACCGTGGCGGCAAGGGCGTGGCGCGTGGCAGGTTGAACCTGTCCTTCCCGTCGAGGCACCAACTGGAGCAGGGCGGGCCGGTGGTCAATGACTACCTCCGCCCCGCCGCGAAGGGCTCGCGGGCCTATCTCACGGGAGAGCTGTTCGCGGCCTTCGCTTCGCCGGAGGGGCTGTAACTTTCCAGTAATTGGCCCACACCCCGCGTGGCTTTGAAGATGCGGCGCGCTGATGCGTCATGGGTGGCATGCGACTCGCCCTTGTTCTTGGCTGCCTGATGCTCGCTTCGGGTTGTGTCATGCACACCCGCTCGCCTCCGCGGCGTCCACCGCCACCGCCGCAGCGTCCGGTGGCGATGACGTACAAGGAAGCGGTGAACCTGGGCTTCAGCCAGTGCCGCTCGCGTGGCTACGAGTGCCGCCTGAAGGACGCGGACCGCAAGGGGCGGGACGTGTGGCGGGTGAAGTTCCACGCCTTCGCTCGCGGGGCGAGGGGCCACCTGCACCTGGACTTCGATGCGTACTCGCGCAGGCTCTTGCGGGCGGACGAGAAGGTGAAGGCCCGCCGTCATGACTGGGACGATGACGACGACCGGCGCGGGCGCGGGCACGGCAAGAAGAAGGGGCACGCGCGGCGGGATGACTGAGCCGGCGGGCGCGGGCGTCAGTCGTGCTTCTTCTTGAGCGACTTGATGGCCGCCGCGGCTGCCTCGTGGCCGCAGTCCTTGCTCCCGAACACGCCCTTCTCCCTGGGCAGCCCGGTGACGCGCTCCAGGGCGGGGATGGCATCCGCGTCCCCCAGTCCCGCCAGCCGGTTGGCGGCCTGGGTGCGGATGTCGCAGTCCGACGCATTCAGCGCCTCGCTGTACGCCCGGACCAGGTCCACCCCGTCCGCGGCCTTGGCGAACTCCAGGTAGCGCAGCGCGCCCCACTGGCGCAGGGAGTACGCCTCCTCGGCCAGGTCCTCGTAGTGGGCGCGCACGCGGTCCTTCGGGATGCGGGCCAGGGACCTCTCAAGGACGGTGAGCTGCTCCTTGCCGTAGTCCTCCGCCAGCCCGTCGAGGATGAGCGGCTCCAGGTCCTCGAGCTCCTCCTCCTTCAGGTGGTTGAGCGCGGTCCGCTCGCTGATGTGGTGCCCCTTGGAATGGTGCGCCGCCACGCGCGCGCGCCGCAGCGAGGGCAGCTCCTTCTCCTCGTCGGTGGCGCCGTCCATCAGCGCCAGGGCCTCGTCCAGCTTCCCATCCTCCAGCAGCGCGAAGGCCCGCGCGCCGGCGTCGTTGCGCTGGCCCAGCCACGCGGCGCCAGCGGCCAGGAGCACCACCGCGCCGGCGACCAGCGCCGCCTCTCGCCGCCGGTGCCGCAGCAGCTCCCCCCATCCCGTGGGCAGCTTCACCGTCTGGAGCTTCGCCAGCAGGGGCGCGAGCGCGCTGGCCCGGCCGCCTTGCGAGGCGAACCGGTCACCAAAGGGCGGGCCCTCCGCGGCGCGCTCGCAGCGGTAGAGCTGGAGTTGCTCGTCGCGGCCGGGCAGGGCGATGGTGCCGCAGGGCTCGGCGGTGACCTCCGCGCGGTTGCGCGCCAGGTTCACCGCTTCGGTGAAGGTGACCTCGCCCGCGCTGGCGACGTGCTCCACGGCCTCGACGACCTCCATGGGCTCGCCCAGCACGGTGTCGGTCGTGGCGAGCACCTCACCGGCGTGCAGGCAGACGCGCACGTTGAGGCGGTCCAGCTCCGGCACCGTCTGGTTGTGGCGCCACAGCCGGTCCTGCATGGCCATGCCGCACAGCACCGCCGAGGTGGGGGAGCGGAACACCACCAGCAGCGCGTCTCCGCGCTTCTGGACCAGCCGCCCGTCGTGCTCCTTCACCAGGGGCATCAGCAGCTTGTCGTGCGTCTCCAGCATCCGCGCGTTCTCTTCGTGCGTCTGCCGGCTGGTGCGCTCGGTGAAGCCCTGGATGTCGGTGAGCATCACCGTGAGGTTCTGCGGCTTCACCACCGACGCGCCGCCGCCCGTCACCGCGGCCATGCTGCCGGAGGGCTTCATCCCGAAGGCCGCCGTCCCCGTGCGCGGGGAGGCCACCGGCACGGCGCCCGAGGCCGAGCCGCCGCTGGAGGCCGCGCCGAACGCCGCGGTGCCGCTGCCCGGCTGCGGCGCCGGGGCGCCTCCCGCGAAGGCCGCGGTGCCCGTGGGGCCGGCGCTGCTCCCCGTGGGGCCGCCGGCGCCGAACACGGCGGTGCCGGAGGAGGGCGTGGCGCCGTTGCCCGGCGGCGGGACGTAGGCGGGGGTGCCCAGGCCGGGCGTGAAGGCGGAGAGGGCGGAGTGCGCCGCGGCCAGCGCGTCCGCCAGCTCGTGCGCATTCTGGGGGCGCTTGCCCGGGTCCTTCTCCAAAAGGCGCATCACCAGCGACAGCAGACCCACGTAGCGCGACAGCGTGGGGGCCGCCCGGTCCAGCGGGAGCGGCGCGGCGGACGCGTGCTGCGACAGGAAGTTGCGCGGCAGGGGCCCGTCGAACGGGAGCCGCCCGGACAGCACGCGGTAGGTCAGCACGCCGAACGAGTACAGGTCGCTGCGCGTGTCCACCTTCGCGCCCACGGCCTGCTCGGGGGACAGGTACTCCGGCGTGCCCAGCACCACGCCAATCTGGCTGACGCTGCTGGCGGCGTCCGGCTCCACCAGCCGGGCGATGCCGAAGTCCAGCAGCCGGGCCTGCTCGCCCCGGGCGCTCTTGGAGATGAAGACGTTCTCCGGCTTCAGGTCGCGGTGGATGATGCTCTTGTCATGGATGGCGGCCAGGCCCTCCGCCAGCTGCTGGAGCAGCGGCAGCGCGCGGCCCGGCGGCATGGGGCCCGGGGTGAGCACGTCATACAGACTCTCACCCTCGACGAACTCCATGACGAGGCAGGCGTGGTCGCCAGACTCGCCGAAGTCGACGATGCGCACCACGGCCGGGTGCTCCACGGCGGAGAGCAGGCGCGCCTCGCGCTTGAAGCGCTCCGCCATGCCCGCCTGGGCGTGGAGGTCATGGTGGAGGACCTTGATGGCCACCTTGCGGCCCAAGGAGACCTGTTCGCCAAGGTAGACCTCTCCCATCCCGCCTGAGCCCAGCGGACGGAGAACCCGGAAGCGACCGTCGAGGACGAGGGAGTCGGGGGCCAACACGCGGGGCGCATCTTGTCCGACTTCGCGCCAGGGTGCAGCCCGTTCCTTCACGCGGGAGCCGGGGAGCCATCACGTCTCGTTGCTTGCCCTACAAGCGGGGGTTTGCCAGAAATTTCGAGGGCTTGGACCCCGTGCTAACGTCCCAGCTCCCGCGATGGCCACCGAAAGCGACTCTCCCAAGCCCGCCACGGCGCTCGATGCACGCGCCGCCGCCCCCGAACTGCGCCTGCTGGACCGCAGGGCGTTCGTGGGCTTCCCGGCGCTGGAGGTCCTGCCGGGCCTGCGCATCTCCGACTTCGCGCTCCAGATTCCAGACGTCAGCTTCCCCTTCAACGTCAGCGCCGGGGCCACGCGGTACCAGCGCAAGAAGCTGCACTTCGGCTTCCTCGAGCTGTCCATCGACGCGGACCTGGTGACGCGCCGGGTGGCGGAGCTGGCGGGGCGGCTGGCCGGCATCGAGGAGCTGCGCCTGCACTTCCGGCCCGGCTACCTGGAAGGCCAGGGCCGGCTGCCGGCGCCCGAGCACACGCCCTTCACCTTCAAGGTGGCCTTCGACGCGGACGGGGAGCGGCTCGCCGTCTACCTCTATGACGTGCGCCTCTACGGCTTCTCCTCCACGCCGTCGGTGCAGGTGCCGGGGCTGTTGTCCGCGGCCGTGGGCGCGCTGGCGCTGGTGCCGGACGTGGAGGTGCGCGGGGCCACGGGGTTCTCCACGCGCGTGCTGCCCGCGCTGTGCCAGCTCGCGGCGGTGAGCCGCGGCTACAAGATGCCGACGCTGGACACCGCGCGCCTGTCGGCGGCGGAGGTCTCCAGCACGGGCCTGCGCCTGCGCTTCTCCGCGGGCGGCCTGCCGCCGCCGTCGCCGCCGGACGAGGAGCTGCTGCTGGCGCTGGAGGGCGCGCGCGCCTTCGCGGACGCGGAGGGGCTCATCGCGCAGGGCCGGCTGGCCGACGCGCGCCAGGCGTACCTCCAGGCGGGGGACGCGCAGGACGCGCACCCCTTCGCCGCCGAGCGGCTGCTGTCGCTGATGGTGGCGGACCCGCAGGCGCACGACCTGGCCCTGGACGTGGCGGCGACGCTGCAACGCCGCAGGGACCGCAGCCCCGCGGCGCTCTGGGGCGAGGCCGTGGTGCGCGAGCGCCGGGGCGAGGGGGCCCGCGCCGCCGAGCGCTACCTGGCGCTGTGCGCGCTGGCGCGCCGGACCTCGGAGGAGGCCGCGGCCTTCTTCGCCGCCGAGGCCGCCGCCCGCTGCTCGCGCGACACCGCGCCGCAGGTGGCGGTGAAGGCGCTGCACGAGCTGCTGGGCCTCAAGCCCGACCACCTGCCGTCCCTCAAGGCGCTGGCGCGCGCGTCCGACCAGGCGCGGGACAGGGCCGGCGCGGTGCGGGCCTACCGCCGGTTGGCGGCGCTCGCTCGCGACCCGGCCGAGGCCGCCGATGCGCACGTGCACCTGGCCCGGCTGTGCGCGCAGACGGAGGACGACATCGCCGGCGCGCGCCTGCACTGCGAGGCCGCGCTGCGGCTGGCGCCGGACCACCCGGACGCGCTGCTGCTCCTGGGCGAGCTGTGCCACCGCGGCGGGGAGCACCTGCGCGCGCTGAAGGCCCTGGACCGCCTGCGCGAGGTGGCCATGGGCCGCCACGAGCTGGACCGGGTGGGCCACGCCGACCTGATGGCCGGCCGCGTGTGGGACGAGGGCCTGAAGCAGCCGGAGAACGCGCTCTTGCGCTTCCGCGAGGCCGTGTCGCTCCTGCCCGGCGAGCCGGAGCCGCTGTTCGCCGCCGCGCGCGTGGCGGAGGGCCTGGGCCGGTTGCAGGAGGCGCTCGCGGGCTACCAGCAGGCGCTGGAGCTGGCGGGGCCGGCGCCGCGCTCGGAGGGGGTGCGCGACGCCGCGCACGCCAGCCACCACGCCCTGGCGCGGCTGTACCGCACGCGGCTGGGGGACCCGGCGCGCGCGCGGGAGCACCTGGAGTCCGCGCTGGCGCTGGACCCGCGCGACGCGGTGGCGCTGGAGGAGCTGATTCCGTACTTCCGCGCCACCGGCCGCTCGCAGGAGCTGGCGGAGGCGCTGGAGAAGGCCGCGGCGCTCCAGGACGCGCCGGGCAAGCGCGCGGCGGCCTGGGCCGAGGCGGGCGAGCTGTACCGGGGCAAGCTGCAGCAGCCGGAGAAGGCGGAGCGGTTGCTGCTGCTGGCGCTGGAGGCGGACGGCGACCACCGGCCCGCGCTGGAGTCGCTGCTGGCGCTGGCCGAGGCCCGGCGCGACGGCGCGCTGCTGACGCGGTGCCTGTCCTCGCTGGCGCGGCTGTCCACGGACCTGAAGGAGCGCGCGCAGAAGTACCGCCGGCTCGCGGTGGCCGCGCGCGACCTGGCCTTCGATTTGGACCTGGCCGTCCACGCGCTCCAGGAGGTGCTGCGCGCCGAGCCGGATGACCTGCCCGCGCTGGGCGAGCTGTGCGGCCTGCAGCGCAAGCGCGCCGACATGGCGGGCCTGGCCGACGCGCTGGAGGTGCGCGCGCGGGTGGCCGAGGCGCAGGGTGACAAACGGCTGGCCGCGGCGGCGCTGCGCGAGCTGGCCGGGGTGCTGGAGGCCCGGCTGGGCCGCGTGGGTGACGCGCTGGTGGCGCTGGAGAAGGCCGCGCGGCTGGCGCCGGACGCCGCGGTGCTGCTGGACCTGGCGGACCTGTCACTGCGCTGCGAGCGCCCGGAGCATGCCCGGCGCGCGCTGGAGACCTTGCTGTCCACGCTGCCGCGCACGGCGGCGCCGGAGAAGCTTGCGGACGTGCGCTCCCGGCTGGGCCGCGCGTGCGAGATGCTGGGCGACCGCGAGGGCGCCATCGCCGCGTATGCGCAGGCCTTCCCGCTGCGCCGGCTGGATGATGCGCTGGCCGCGCGCCTGGAGGCGCTCTACACGGAGGCCGGCGAGGCGCAGGCCCTGGCCGAGCTGTGGGCCAGCCGCGCCCAGGCGCTGATGGGCGCCGACCGCGCCGAGGAGGCCGCGCCGCTGTTCCTCCAGAGCGCCCGCGCGCTGCTGGCGCGGGGGGAGAACGCCGCCGCGCTGATGCGCCTGACGGCCGCGCTGGAGGCGAGCCCCGAGGGCCCGCTGGCCGTCGAGGTGCTGGAGTCGCTGGCCGAGCTGGAGCTGGAGCGCGGTGAGAAGCTGGAGGCCGCGCGCCTGTACGCGCGCCGCGCCGCGCTGGTGCCCGACGCCCGGGCTGGCGCGAAGCTGCTGTTCCGCGCCTCGCTGCTCGCGGCGGGCACCAGCCGCGAGGAGGCCTTCCTCGCCGACGCGCTGGAGCGTGACGCGAGCTACGCGCCCGCGCGCCAGCGCCGGGGCGAGCTGCGGCTGCCCACGGATGCCCGCGCCGCGCTGGAGGACTTCGAGGCGGTGCTGGCGCTGCCCCCCGCGGACGGCGATGCCCCGCGCGAGAGCGAGCGCGTCACCCTGACGCGCAAGGCCGCCACCGCCGCGGTGCGCGCGAGCCGCACGGACGCGGCCCGCCGTCTGTTGGCCGAGTACAGCGCCCGCGCGCCGGAGGACTTGGACGCGCGGGTGGAGCTGGCCGCGCTGCACCGCAAGGCCGGCGCCCGTGAGGCCCTGGCGGACCTGCTGGTGGAGCTGTGGCCGCGCTTGTCGGGCGAGCCGCGCCGCGCCGCGCGCCGCGAGCTGGCGGAGCTGTCGCTGGGCCTGGGACGCGCCACCGCCGCGGTGGACGCGCTGCGCAGCCTGCGCCTGGAGGAGCCGCACGACACCTGGGCGGCCCAGGCGCTGCTGGATTTGCTGCCCCCGCCCGGCACCGGCACGCACGAGGAGGAGACGGAGCGGCTGGAGCTGCTGAGCACGCTCGTGGCCGCCGCCTCGGGCGAGGCGCGCGCGGAGCTGCTGGCCCGGCGCGCCGTGCTCCACCGCGCCGCGGGCCGGGTGGCCGCCGCGCGCGACGACTTCTCGGAGGCGGCGAAGGGCACTCGCCGTCCCGCGCCGCTGCTGCTGGCGCTGACCGAGCTGGCGCGCGAGTCCGGGGACGAGGCCGCGGAGCTGGACGTGTGGCGCCGCGCCGTGTCCGCCGACGCCAACCTCGCGGCCCGCGCCCGCGAGCGCCTGCTGTCCCTGTCCGCCACGCTGGTGGAGAAGGACGCGCGCGTCCTCGCGCGCGAGGCCCTGGGCGCGGCCATTGGCCTGGAGCTGTCCGCGGCGGAGCGCTGTGACGCCTTCTTCTCCCTGGCCGAGCTGGCCCACCGGGACGGCAAGCCGGAGGAGGAGGCCGCCGCGCTCGCCGAGGCGTCCCTCCAGGGCCCCACGCCGCGCCGCGTGGAGGCGCTGCTGGCCCGCGCCGCGCTGCTGGAGTCCAGCGGCCACCTGGAGGAGGCGGGACAGAGCCTGGAGTCGGCGCTCGCGCTGGCGCCCCGGCACGCGCAGGCCACCGCCGCGCTCCAGCGCGTGCTGCGGACGCGCGAGGACTGGGCCGCGCTGGCGGAGCTGCTCGCGGCCGAGGCGCCGCACGTGCCGCCCGCCGAGGCGGCCGCGATGTACGCCGAGCTGGCCAACCTCCACCTGGACCGGCTGTCGCAGCCGGTGCCCGCCGAGGCCGCGCTGCGGCAGGCGCTGCGCCTGTCTCCGTCCGACGCCGCCGTTCGCCGCCGCCTCGTGTCGCTGGTGGCGGAGCGCGGTGAGCTGCGCGAGGCCGCCGCGCTGCTGGAGACGGCGGCGGAGAGCGCCACGCCCCAGGACGCCGCCGGGCTGCTGCGCGAGGGCGCGGGCTACGCGCAGGGCGCGCACGACCTGGACAAGGCGCTGAAGCTGGCGCGCAAGGCCCACGCGCTGGTCCCCGCGCAGGGGGCCGAGCTGGCGTCGCTGGCGGAGCTGCTCTACCTGCGCGGCGCGGTCATCGAGGCGCTGCCGCTCCAGGACGCGCTCGCCGCCGCGGCGGACTTCCGGAGCGCGCCCGAGGCCGCCGAGTCCACGTGGCTGCGGCTGGCGGAGCTGGCCGAGCAGGCCGGTGAGACGAAGCGCGCGGTGGCCGCATACCGGAAGCTGCTCGCCGAGCGGCCCCTGTGCGAGGCCGCCGTGCTGCGCCTGGCCGCGCTGCTGGAGAAGGACGACCCGCGCGGCGCCTTCGAGGTGCGCGTCACCCACGCGCACGCGCTGGCGCCCTCCGAGGACACCGTGCAGCGGCTCGTCGAGCTGTCGGCGCGGGCCCGCGAGGTGCTCGCGGACGCGGGCGTGGCGGCCTCGCTGCTGTCTCGCGCGGCGTCGATGGCGTCCGAGCCGCTGCCGCTGCGTCGCCGGCTGGCGGCGCTGCACCGGGAGGCGGGCCGCACGCTGGAGTTGCTCGCCGAGCTGCGCCAGGTGGCCACCCTCAGCCTCCAGGCGGAGGACCCGGACGCGGCGCTGGAGGCCTATCAGGAAGAGGCCCGGCTCGCGGTGGACCTGGGCCGCGCGGACGACGCGCTGCGGGCCCTGGCGGACGCGAGGGACTTGCTGGAGGCCCGGGGGCAGCAGTCCGAGGCCGCCGCGTGCGAGCGCTACCGGGCGAAGCTGCTGCGCGACGTGAAGCTGGACTCGGCGGGCGCGGAGGCCGCGCTGGAGCGCGCCTTCGGCCTGGCCGTGGACCTGGGCACCGCGAAGCTGGGCGCCGCGATGGCCGAGCGCCGCGACGACGCCGTGGCCGAGGCGCGCTGGCTGGAGCGCGCGCTGCCGCTGCTGGACGCCCCAGGCGAGGCCGCCGCGGTGCTGCTGCGGCTGGCGCGGCTGAACCTGGGCGTGCTGTCGGACGCGGCGAAGGCCGAGGAGCTGCTGCGCTCGGCGCTGCGCAAGGACCGGGCGCTGACGGAGGCCGAGGGCCTGCTGGAGAAGCTCCTGGAGAGCGACGGCCGGCTGGCGGAGCTGGCGGCCTGGTACGAGGAGTGCGCCGAAGGCGAGCCCGACGCGGGCCGCCGCGCGGAGCTGTTCCTGCGCGCCGCCGTGCTGTACCGCGACAGGGCGGGGCGCCCCGACGCCGCCGCCGCGGCCTTCATCGCGGCGCGTGGCGCGCGCCCGGACGACCTGGAGCTCACCGCGCAGGCGGCGGAGCTGCTGCACGAGGTGAACCGCCACGCCGACGCCGCGGAGTTCGACGCGGTGCTGCTGGAGGCGGACCCGTTCCGCGAGCCCGTCTTCGCCCGGCACCTGGCCTTCCTGGAGGAGGCCGAGGACCACCAGGCGCTGGCCGAGCTGATGCTGCGCCGGGCCCAGCGCCAGGAGGCCGCGGGCGCCGCGGAGAGCTACCTGGCCGCCGCCAGGGCCTTCCGCGCCGCGGGTGCCCGGGAGCGGGCGCTGCTGTGCGAGGACCAGGCCTTCGAGCTGAGCCCCGCGAGCGCGGAGGCCTTCGAGCGCGTGCGCGAGCGCGCGGCCGGTGACGTGCGCCGGCTGGCGGACCTGCTGTCCCAGCGGGCCGCGGCGCTGTCCACGGCGGACGCGTTGCCGCTGCTGCGCGAGCGCGCCACCCGCCTGCTGGACGCGGGCGAGGCGCTGCTGGCCGCCGAGGCCTTCGACGAATACCTCTCCCTGGCGGGGGATGACGTGGACGCCCTGGCCGCGCGCGCCGAGCTGGCCGCGAAGGGCGGAGGCCCCGTCGCCGCGCGGCCCTATGACCGCCGCCTGCTGGACGTGGGCGGGGACGCGCTGCCGGTGCCGGTGCGCACGCGGACCTGGCTGCGGCTGGGGCACGCCTCGCTGGGCGCGGGCGCGTTCCACGACGCGGCGGACGCCTTCGAGTCCGTGGTGGTCCTGGAGCCGGAGGGTGAGCGCGGCCAGGAGGCGCTGTCGCTGCTGGCCGAGGTCCACTCGCGCACGGGCAACGCGCCGGGCCTCTACCGGGCGTCGCTCCAGCTCGCGCGCCGGGCGGAGGACTCCGCCACCGCCGAGGTGCTGTACCGCCGCGCGGCGGACCTCTTCGACGACCCGAAGGACGCCATCGACGCGCTGCTGCCGCTGGCGCGCCTGCGGCCCGCGGACGCGTCCGTCATCGACCGGGCCGTGGTGGGCCTGCACGCCCTGGGACGCCATGGCGACCTGCTGGACGTGTACGCCTCGGGCGCGGAGGCGGCTGGTGGGCGTCGCGCCGCGGAGCTGCTGCTGGCCGCCGCGTCGGTGGCCTCCAGCTCGCTGGCGGATGAAGACGCGGCCTGGACGCTGACCCAGCGCGCCGCGGAGGCCGCGCCGGAAGACTTCACGGCCCTCCAGGCCCTGGTGGCCGGCCTGCGCCAGCGCGGCGAGTCCACGCGATTGCTGGAGGCGCTGGAGCGGCTGGTGCCGCGCGTGGAGGACGCCGACGAGGCCGCGGTGCTGCGGCTGGAGCTGGCCGGGCTCGCGCGCGACGCGGGCCGCGAGGACCTGGCCCGTGAGGCGCTGGAGGAAGTGGCCGCGCGGGGCGCCTCGGGCGCGGGCTACGCGGACGCGCTGGAGGCCCTGGAGCCGCTGCTGAAGGACGCCCCCGAGCGCCGCGCCGAGGTGCAGGTGGCGCGCGCGGAGCTGGTCTCCGGCCGCGAGCGTCAGGTGCTGCTGCTGGCCGCCGCGCGGGGCTTCGAGGCCGCCGGGAAGCTGCCCGCGGCGCTGAAGGCGGCCAAGGACGCCGCCGCGGTGGAGCCGGACGTCGACGCCGCGCTGCGCGTGGCGCACCTGTACCGCGCGTCGGGCGAGGCGCCTCGCGCGGCGCGGGCGCTGCTCCAGGCCGCGCGGCTGGCGGCGCCGGAGGAGCGGCCCCCGCTGCTGCTGGAGGCCGCGGGCCTCTGGGAGAAGGCGGGCGAGCACGGCGAGGCGCTGGAGGTGTTCGAGCGCATCGCCACCGAGGCGCCGGACATGCTCGCGCCCGCGGAGCTGGCCGAGCGCTTCGGCCGGCTGGGCGCCTTCGCCCGCGCGCTGGAGGTGGGCTTCGCGCCCGCCATGGCCGCGGGGGAGCTGACGGACGCGCTGGCCATGGCCGCGCAGGCGGGCGACCAGGCGCGCACGCGCGAGGCGCTGTGGGCCCTGGCCGCGCTCGCGGACGCCGACCCGGCGCACGCCGCCGCCCTGGCGGATGGCCTGCGCGCGGAGGACGACGCGGAGGGCTTGCTGGAGCTGGCGGGCCTGTCCGCCGCGCGTGACGCCGCGTTCGCGGTGGCGCTGCGGGACGAGGTGCTCCGCTCTGCGGCGGCCCCGGTGCTGCCGCGCCTGCGCGCGCTGGAGGAGCTGGCGCCCGAGCCGGGCTTCGCGGCCCGTCTGACGCTGCTGCTGCCCTCGCTGGAGAAGCTCCCGGAGCCGCTGGCGGAGGCGGTGCTGGCGCAGGTGCACGCGCAGCCGGGCCCGGCGCGGGTGGAAGCCCTGGCCATGGCGGCGGACGGCTGGCCCTCGCGGCGCAAGGCGCTCTTGCGCGAGCGCCACGCGCTGGAGCTGGAGCTGGGCCGCTACGAGGCCTGCGTGCGCACGCTGGTGCAGCTCGCCGAGGTGGAGACGGAGGCGGAGGCGCGCGCCGTCCTGCACCTGGAGCGGGGCGAGCTGCTGCTCAGCCCGCTGGAGCAGCTCCCCGAGGCGCGCGAGGCCTTCGAGCAGGCCCTGAAGGATGACCCCGCGCAGCTCCACTCCCTGCGGCACCTGCTGTCGCTGGTGGACCTGGGCGAGGAGCCCGCCGTCTTCGTCTCGCTGGTGGAGCGGCTGGAGCAGGCGGCCGGCGCCGACGCGGCCATCATCTACCGCGAGCGGCTGGCGGACGCCTACGAGGCCCTGGGCATGGTGGCGGACGCCGCCGCGCAGCTCGAACAGCTCCCGGAGACGGACGACCGGCTGGCCCGCCGCGCGCGGCTGGCGGAGGAGCGGGGCCTCACGGGCGAGGCGCTGCGCCTGCGCGAGCGGCTCACCGACGAGCCCGCCGTGCTGGAGGCCATCCTCCGCGGCTACCTGGACGCGCAGCTCGTGTCGCCCGGCGCCCGGCTCGCCGCGCGCCTCTTCGACGCGGGCCACCTGTCCCCGGAAGTCACCCGCCTGGCCGCCGAGCACCTCTCCGCGGTGCCCGAAGGCGTCGCCCTGGCGGTCCGCCTCTGGCCGCACCTGCTGCGCGAGCGGCCGTTGGACGTGGACGGATGGACGCTCTACGCGGAGGCCCTGCTGGCCCTGGGCCGGACGGAGGACTCGCAGCGCGCGGACGGCGTGGGCGCGGCCCTGGCCTCCAGCGACGCGGCGGCGCCTCAGGCCCCGGTGTCCGCGCTGCCGCTGCCGCTGCCGTCGGGCTTCGAGCACCCGGTGCCCGCGGACGCGGTGCCGGTGACGGCCGAGCGCCTGCCCCGGCTCGCCGCCGCGCTGCGTCCCGTCCTCGCCTCGCTGGGCGCGGGCTCGCTGCAGCTCGTGGTGGACCCGGTGGGCGGCGTGGAGGCGTACCTGGCCAACGGCGAGGTGCTGGTGCTGGGCGCGGGCGCGCTGTCCTGCTTCGGCGCCTCCGAGCTGGCCTACCTGTGCGCGCTGGCGCTGGCGCTGGGGGAGGACGGCGTCAAGCTGGCCCGTCCCGGCGCCGTGCCGGGGCTTGAAGCCGCGGCGGTGGCGGCCTTCCGCGCCGTGCCGGCCTCGCTGGCGGCGGGGCGTGTCCTGGCGCGGCTCGACGCGGAGGTGCGCGGAGGGGACCCGTCGCAGGTGGATGTAGGCGCCGTGCTCGCTCGCGGCGACACCTTCCGGGCGCTGGCCCTTTGCGTGCTGGGCGACGTCTGAACGTGTAGCGTGGCGGCGCCATGCACCTGAAGCGACTCGCTCTCGCCGCCCTGCCCGCCACGGCCGTCGCCGTGGCGATGGCCTGCTACTCCGAACCCGTGTACCCGGGCGACCAGGTGCTCGGCTCGTTCCGCTTCGAGGCCCGGCTGGACGCCGCGCGCACCACGTGCGACGCGTCGGTGCCGGACTTCGCGCAGCTCAACGACGCCGGGGTGTTCCTCTTCGAGGGCACCTTCTCGCGAGACACGGACGCGGGCACGGGCTTCTTCACCGTGCAGGGCTACTCGCGGGACGCGGGCTATGACGGGCAGGTGGCCACCTCCACGCTGAGGGCCAACGCGCCGCGCGCGACGTGTGGCACCGGCTGCGAGGACTCCGCCATCGAGGAGACGCTGAAGGTGACGCTCTTCAGCGACAGCCAGGCGCGCACCCTCAACCGCGACTGCCGCCAGTTCGACGGCGGCGTCCCCGACGGCTCGGTGCCCGGCCCCACGGAGAACGGCTACGACGTGTCACTGGCGTGCGGCTCCCTCACGGACGTCTTCCTGCCGGGCACCCGCAACTGCAATTGCCAGCCGAGCACCTGCACCACGGTGTACACCGTGCAGGGAGAGCGGAGGGATTGATGGTGAAGCGCGCGGTGGTGTTGATTTCGGGCGGGCTGGATTCGACGACGTGCCTGGCCATGGCCAAGGCGAAGGGCTTCGAGCCCGTCTGTCTGGCGGTGGCCTACGGGCAGCGGCACGCGGTGGAGCTGGAGCAGGCGAAGCAGGTCGCCGCGGCCATGGGCGTGACGGACTTCCGGGTGGTGTCCATCGACCTGCGGCAGGTGGGCGGCTCCGCGCTGACGGCGGACATCGAGGTGCCCAAGGACCGGCCCGCGGACGAGCTGAGCCACGGCATCCCCGTGACGTACGTGCCGGCGCGCAACGCGCTGTTCCTCTCGCTGGCGCTGGGACTGGCGGAGGTGGTGGGCAGCACGGACCTCTACATCGGCGTCAACGCGGTGGACTACAGCGGCTACCCGGACTGCCGCCCGGAGTTCATCCGCGCCTTCGAGTCCATGGCCAACCTGGCCACCAAGGCGGGCGTGGAGGGCGCGCGCTTCACCGTGCACGCGCCGCTGTCCGGCCTGACGAAGGCGGACATCATCCGCGAGGGCGTGAAGCTGGGCGTGGACTACGGGCTGACGCACTCCTGCTACGACCCGGACGCCCAGGGCCGCGCGTGCGGGCGCTGTGACAGCTGCGTGCTGCGCAAGAAGGGCTTCGAGGAAGCAGGCGTCCCGGACCCCACGCGCTACACGGAGTCCGCGTGACGCCGCGCGCGCGCTGGGGCGTGGTGCTGGCGCTGGGCCTGTCGTCCGGGGCCGCGTGGGCCGAGGACGCGGGGACGCCGAAGGCCGCCTCACCCCTGGTGGACGCCACCACGGTGGTGAAGGACCTGGGCGTGGACCTGCGCTACGCCACGGCGGACAACTTCCTCAAGAAGAAGGTGTACCCGGACACGGCGCGCTGCCTGCTGCTGCCGGAGTCCGCCCAGCGCCTGAAGAAGGCCGCGGACGTGCTGCGCGCCCAGGGCTACCGGCTGAAGGTGTACGACTGCTACCGGCCGCGCGCGGTGCAGTACCAGATGTGGGAGATCATGCCGGTGCCCGGCTACGTCGCCAACCCGCGCACCGGCTCCAACCACAACCGGGGCGGGGCGGTGGACCTCACGCTGACGACGCTGGATGGCAAGGCGGTGGAGATGCCCACCCCCTTCGACACCTTCACCCGCGCCGCGCACCACGGGTACACGGGCGGCACCGAGGCGTCGCGCAAGCACCGTGAAATCCTGCGCGAGGCCATGGAGGGTGCGGGCTTCAAGCGCAACCGGATGGAGTGGTGGCACTACGATTTGCCGGACGCGAGGAAGCGCCCCGTGCTGGACGTGCCCTTCTCTCCCCCATGACATGATGAAACCATGATGAACGGAGGGCCCGCCTGCGGCACGCTGCGGGCACCTCCCCAAGGGTGGTCACGGCGTGCGTGGCCCGGGATGGCACCCACGATGAAGCCCACCCTCTATCTCTTCCTCCTGCTGCTGTCCGCGCCCGCGCTGGCGGCTGGGAGCCTCGCTGGCACCGTCGTGCGCGCCAGCGACAAGCGCCCCCTCGCCGAGGTGCGCGTCACCGCGACGTCGCCCGGGCTGACGGAGCCCCGCTCCACGGTGACGGACGCGCAGGGGGGCTTCCGCTTTCCCCAGCTCGCCGAGGGCGTCTACGCGCTCCGCTTCGAGAAGGAGGCGTTCCAGGCGCTCAGCCGGACGGACGTCACGGTGAAGGCCGGGCAGGAGGCCCGCGTGGACGTGGCGCTCTCCGCCGCGGCGCAGGCACGCCCCGCCGTGCTGGCGCCCACGCCGCTGGACAATGACCGGGAGCGGGCACCCGGCTGGACCTTGCAGCACCTTCCCGTGCTCGTGCCGGATGGGGCGTGGCAGACCGTCTACCGCGCGTCATCGGGCAAGCCGGGCTCCGGCGTCGAGACGCGGGGCTTCGGGGTGAACCCCACCATCGACACGGAGGAGTCGCGCGTCTCGGAGTTCCCCGTGGCCGTGGACACCCGCCCCTACGCCGTGGCGCGGGACTACCTGTCCCGGGACGTCCTCCCCGCGGAGGGCGCGGTGCGCACGGAGGCCTTCATCAACAGCTTCACCACCGGGGACGAGGGCGAGTCGAACGGCCCCTTCCAGCTCTACGTCGAAGGCTTCCCCTCACCTGGCCGCAAGGGCTACCACGTGGTGCGAATCACCGTGAAGGCGCGCGAGGCCGTCCGCGAGGTGGGGGTCCAGGTGGAGTTCAACCAGCGGGCCGTCGCCCGCTACCGGCTGCTGGGCTACGAGTACCTGACGCCGAACCCGGAGCCGCTGGACCCGGGCGATGAGACGGAGCGGTTCCCGCTGGCCGCCGGACAGAGCGTCACCACCATCCACGAGGTGAAGCTGCAGGCGCCCTCCATCGCCTTCGGGAAGCTCCGGGTGCGCTACGAGCAGGGCACCTCCACCCTCTGGCGCCGGGTGCAGATGCTGATGCCCTCCAGCATGTTGCGCTCCGACTACGCCCGGGCCGCCGCGTCCACGCGCCTGGCCTACGTGGCCGCCGCCTTCGCGGAGAAGCTGCGGGGCTCCTTCTGGACGCGCGCGCTGGACTGGCCCCGGCTGCTGACGCTGTGGGAGGGCATCGGCGAGCCGCTGCGAGGCCGCGAGGACGTGGTGGAGCTGGGGGCGCTCATCCGCAAGGCGCAGGCGCTGGACACGCGCAAGGACCGCTTCGAGCGGCTGGCGCCCACGGGAAGCTCGGACTTCGACGACGTGCCCCCGCTGGGGAATTGAGCCGCTGCGATGCTCCGCCGGCTGCTGCCCACCCTCATCGCGCTCCTCCTGGGCTTCATCGGGCTGGCCTGGGGCCTGGGCTCGCTCCAGCGCATCTTCGCCGCCGAGCGGGATGACGCGCAGGCCTCGCTCGACTCCCGCCGGGAGGCCCTGGAGCAGTACGCCCGCGCCTCCCTGGCGCAGTCCCTGCGAGACAGGCTGGAGGCGGCGCGCCCCGCCCTGGAGGCCGCCGCGTTGGACCCGCTCGCCCCGGCGACGGGCCTCTACCTGCGCGAGCGCGGCACGCAACTCCTGCCCCGGCTGGCCCTCCACGACACGGGCGAGGACACGCCCGCGAAGGCGCGCTACGCGGGCCTGCGCGCCGGCACGGAGCGGGCGGACGAGGTGGAGGACCCCTGGGCGGAGCGGCTCGCGCTGATTCGCGAGGTGGACCGGGCCCTGTCCCGCGGCGACCGCCGCGCGTCCACCGTGGCGCTGATGGCGCTGCTCCAGCACCGCTCGCAGTACGTGCTGGCCTCCACGCGCGACGTGCCGGGCTTCCTGGTGGTGCTGGAGTCGCTGGTGGAGCGGGGGGACCCCGTGCCCCAGTTGATGCACGCGCTGGTGCGGGACGGGCTGGCGGATGGCCGCAGCGGGCGGCTGGACGGCCTCCAGCGGCTGCTCCTGCTGCGCCGCGCGCGCTTCACGAAGGAGGACTTCGACTTCCTGCGCGAGCGAATCGTGGCGCTCTCCTCGAAGGCGGGCGTGCCGGTGACGGACTTCGAGGCCCGCGCCGCCGAGCTGGCGCCCGAGCCGCTGCCGCTGCCCAGGGCGCTCCCGGGCCCCTCGCTGGTGCGCGCGGGGTGGTACCTGGAGCCGCGCGGCGGCAACCACGTGCGGGGCGTGGCGGTGGACGCGGGCGCGCTGCTCCAGTCGCTCACGCGGGAGATGCGCGAGCGCGGCCTGCTCGAAGCGGACGGGCAGGTGCGCTTGCTGGCGGACGCGGAGGTGCTGCCGCTGGAGGCCCTGCCGCTCTCGGTGGACACGCCGGAGTGGGCGCGGGCCCAGGGCGCGCTGGAGGCGCGCTACCGGCTGAAGACGGGCATGGTGGCCGCGTGCGCGGTGCTGGCGCTGGGCATCGCCGCGCTGGCCTTCGTGGCGCAGCAACGCAAGCTGCGCTTCCTGGAGCTGAAGAGCGACTTCGTGGCCACGGTGTCGCACGAACTGCGCACGCCGCTGGCCTCCATCCGGCTGCTGGCGGAGACGCTGGAGTGGCGGCTGGCGGAGGGCACGGACGCGCGGGACTACCCGGCGCGCATCGTCCGGGAGGCGGACGGCCTGGGCTTCCTGGTGGAGAACCTGCTGTCCTTCAACCGCATCGACAAGGGGCGCTGGGCGCCGAAGCTGGAGCCGGTGCGCCTGGACGAGCTGGTGGCCCTGCTGCGCCGGGATTTGGAGTCCTGGTCCAAGGTGCCCGTGGAGTTGGCGGCGGACGTGGGGGACTGCTCCCTGCGCGCGGATGGACAGCTCTTGCGCCTGCTGCTCTCCAACCTGGCGCGCAACGCCTGCGCGTACAACACCCGCAGCCCGGTGCGCCTGCGCATCGAGGCCCTGCCGGATGGCCGCGTGCGCTTCTCCGACAATGGCGTGGGCATCCCCCAGGCGCAGTGGGAGCGCGCCTTCGAGGAGTTCGTGCGCCTGCCCGGCCAGGGCCACGACGCGCCGGGCAGCGGCCTGGGGCTGGCCCTGTGCCGCCGCATCATGCGCGTGCACGGCGGCACCCTGCGCGTGGCCGCCTCCAGCCCGGAAGGCACCACCTTCGAGCTTCGCTTTCCTCACACGGTGACGACATGACCTCCTCCGTTCCGGCCCTCCTCCTGGTGGAGGACGACGCCAACCTGCGGCTCGCGCTGCGAGACAACCTGGAGAACCAGGGCGGCTACGCGGTGGAGGAGGCCACCTGCGTGCGCGAGGCGCGCGAGCACCTGGGCCGGCGCGAGTTCCAGCTCATCCTGCTGGACGTCATGCTGCCGGACGGTGACGGCTACACGCTGTGCCGCGCGCTGCGCGAGGAGGGCGTGACGACGCCCGTGTTGATGCTCACCGCGCGCACCCTGGAGGATGACGTGGTGCGGGGCTTCGAGTCCGGCGCGCAGGACTACCTGGGCAAGCCCTACCGGCTGCGCGAGCTGCTGGCGCGGGTGGGGGCCCTGGTGCGGCGCTCCGGCGCGGCGCCGGTGAAGGGCCTGCGCTTCGCGGGCTACCGGATGGACCTGGACCGCCGCAAGGTGGAGACGCCCGCGGGCGCGCCGGTGGAGCTGACACGGACGGAGTTCGACCTGCTCGCGTTCCTGGTGCGTGAGCGCGAGCGGGTGCTGCGCCGCGACGAAATCCTGGACGCGGTGTGGGGCCGCGACGTCGTGGTGGACCCGCACACCGTGGACAACTTCGTCTCCAGCCTGAAGAAGAAGCTGGGTTGGAACAGCACCTCCCGCTTCGCCATCCAGACGGTGCGCGGGGTGGGGTACCGCATGGAAATCGAAGCGGCCTGACCTCGGCGCGGCGTAACCTTGGGAGGCGTGTGGGGTTTCTCCTTCGTGATGCGACTTCTGCCTGTCGGATTCCTGGCGGTGCTCGTGCTCTCATGTGCGAGCAAGCCACACGCCCCGGCCGTGGTGCCTCCCGCGCCTGTCGCGGCCAGGGCCGCCTTCGACGAGGCCCGCGCGGTCCACGTCCTGCGGCGGCTGGCCTTCGGGCCCTCGGCGCGCTCCCTGGAGGACCTGCGGCGCCAGGGCGTGGAGGGGTGGGTGGCCTCGCAGCTCTCCCGCCCAGGCGCGCCGCTGCCGCCCGAGCTGGAGGCGAAGCTCCAGGCGCTGCCCTCGCTGACGATGTCCATGGCGGAGCTGGTGCGGGAGTACCCGCCGAAGCGCCAGCGGGAGCAGGCCCTGCTGGACGGGCGTGAGCCGCGGCGCCCCGCCCGCATCGGCCTGGAGCAGTCCGCGGCGAAGCTGCTGCGCGCGGTGGAGAGTCCCAACCAGCTCGAAGAGGTGCTGGTGGACTTCTGGTTCAACCACTTCAACGTGTCCGCGGACAAAGGCGCGGCGCGGTGGATGGTGACTGCGTACGAGCGCGACGCCATCCGGCCGAATGTCTTCGGCAGCTTCCGGGAGCTGCTCGGCGCCACGGCGCGCCACCCGGCGATGCTCTTCTACCTGGACAACTGGCGCAGCGTCCGTGACGGCATGCCGGAGCGCCTGTCGCGCGAGGCGCTGGCCGAGGAGGACGAAGCGCCGGAGCCCGCCGAGCCGAAGCCCGGCCTCAACGAGAACTACGCGCGGGAGCTATTGGAGCTGCACACGCTGGGCGTGGAGGGCGGCTACACGCAGCAGGACGTGCGCGAGGTGGCCCGCTGCTTCACGGGCTGGAGCATCCGTCAGCCGCGCAAGGCGCCCGGGTTCTTCTTCCGCCGCCGGGCGCATGACGCGGACGACAAGCAGGTGCTGGGACAGCGCGTCCGCGGGCGGCGGAGCACGGCGGATGGGGAGCAGGTGCTGGACCTGCTGGCGCGGCACCCCGCCACCGCGCGCCACGTCGCCAGCAAGCTGGCGCGGCGCTTCGTGTCGGACTCGCCGCCGCCCGCGCTGGTGGAGCGGGTTGCGAAGGTGTTCCTCGACTCGGAGGGAGACCTGCCCACGGTGTACCGCGCGCTCTTCGACTCGCCGGAGTTCTGGGCGCCCGAGGCGCGGGCCGCGAAGGTGAAGACGCCCTTCGAGTTCGTGGTGTCCGCGCTGCGGGCCACCGGCGCCGAGGTGACGGTGCGTCCGCGACTGGTGCAATCCCTGGCGAAGATGGGCGAGCCGCTCTTCCGGGCCCCGGCGCCCACCGGCTTTCCAGAGCACGCGGCGCCGTGGGTGAACAGCGGCTCCCTGGTGGCCCGGCTCAACTTCAGCCTGGAGCTGGTGTCCGGACGGATGCCGGGGACGCAGGTGGCGTTGAAGGCGCTGGCCACGCCAGCCGAGCCCACCGCGCGCGCCTGGGTGGACGCGCTGGGGCAGGCGCTGCTGGGTGCGCCGCCGTCGGAGGAGACGCGGGCCACCATCCTCGACGCATTGTCGAAGCGCGCCGATGCCGCCAGCGCCGTGGGCGAGGCGCGCCCCGTGGACGTCACGCTCATCGCCGGGTTGTTGTTGGGCTCGCCGGAGTTCCAGAAGCAATGAACAGCGCGGGCTGGCGCAGCGTGTTGGAGTGGCGCGCTCCTGGGCGCCATTGTCTGGTGTCAGGATTGCACTTATTGCCGTGCTCATTTCGCGACGCGGTGTTGAATGAGCGGGCCGGCACATGGCTGGACCCGTGCCTCCACACCTCCGGGGAGCCGCGATGAACCCACCGCTCACTCGTCGACAGCTTCTGCGTGCCTTGGGGGCGACGGCGGCGGGGCTCTCGCTGGCGCCAGGCTTTCTGGGCAGGGTGCTCGCGTCCAGCCCGCGGAGGGCCGCGCGGGGCACGCTGGTGACAGTCTTCCTGCGCGGCGGCGCGGATGGGCTCTCGCTGGTGCCTCCCGTGGAGGATGCCGCGTACCACCGGGCGCGTCCCTCGCTGGCGTTGAAGGGGCAGGGACCGGAGGCCGCGCTGAAGCTGGCGGGGCCCTTTGGCCTGCATCCGGGGTTGGCTGCGCTGATGCCGCTGTGGCGTGAGGGCCAGTTGGCCGTGCTGCACGGCGTGGGGTTGCCGGAGCCGGTCCGCTCTCACTTCGACGCGCAGGACTTCGTGGAGTCCGGAACGCCGGGGCGCAAGGCGACGCCGGATGGCTGGCTCAACCGCTCGCTGGACGAGGAGGAGGGCGCCGCGCTGCGCGCCGTGGCGTTGCAACCCACGCTGCCCCGGGCGCTGTTCGGAGACGCTGGAGCGGTGGCCATGGGGCGGCTGGAGGAGTTCCGGCTGCGAGGTGGCCGACGGGGCGAGGGCGCCACTCGCGGCTTCAGCGCGCTCTACGCGGGCGCGGTGGACCAGGCGCTGCGGACCACGGGGCAGGGCGCGTTCGAGGCGATGTCCCTGTTGGACGAGGACCGGCTGGCGAAGCTGTCCTCCCGCGCGCAGGTGGACTATCCGAAGGGGCAGCTCGGGCCGCGGCTGCGAGACCTCGCGCGGCTCATCCACGGCGAGGTGGGCCTGGAGGTGGCGGCGACGGAGTTGGGGGGCTGGGACACCCACGCCGCCCAGGGCGCCGCGACAGGGGCGTTCGCCAACCGCTGTCGGGAGTTGGGAGGTGCGCTCGCGGCCTTCGCGAAGGACCTGGGGCCCCGGTTGGAGCAGGTGACGGTGGTGGTGCTCACGGAGTTCGGCCGCACGGTTCGGGAGAATGGCAGCCGTGGCACCGACCACGGCGTGGGCAGCGCGATGTTCGTGCTGGGCGGAGGTGTGAAGGGCGGCAAGGTGTACGGGCGCTTCGAGCCGCTGGAGACGGACCGCTTGCAGGACGGCCGCGACGTGCCCGCCTGGACGGACGTGCGCGCCCCGCTGGCGGAGGTCCTGCGCGTCCGTCGGCCCGGTGTGGCGCTGGACAAGGTGTTCCCTGGCTTCACGCCGCCTCCGGAGCTGGGCCTGTTCGGATAGCGGCGTCGCACACCCCTCGCGGTGCGCTGGCCGGACAGGGGAGCGGCCTTCCGCCGCCGCTCCCCATGGCTGCGCGTCCAAGGCTCCAGGCCGAGCCGCCACGCTGTGTCGGCGTCAGCTCACGGCCCGTCGTTCAGCGGCAGCAGGCGATGCGGCCGCAGTTCGTATAGAGGCAGGTGAGCTCGTTGGGCGTGGGCGTGGCGGGGCAGGTGCTCTCGGTGTCGCCGCCGGTGATGAAGGCCAGCGTGGCGTCCTCCAGCTCCATGACGGACGCGGGGCTGGCCGGAAGCGCGGCGCGCTCCGCGTCGGACAGGCTGTCGTAGTAGTCAGCGTCACGCCAGGCGCGGAGGATGTGGTTCTTGTCGCTGTGGCTCATGGTGCTGCTCCTCTTGGGTTGAAGGGGGGACTGCCAACGGACCGCCAACCCTCGCGGTGCCGGAGTTCGTCGAGAAACGAAGCCGCTTCACGGGATGGGCGGGGCGACGGAGAGCACGTCCGGCACCCGCTCCGGTGCCGCGAGCCGCGCCAGGCCGTGGGCGATGCCCGCGAGCCCCACCATCAGCCCGGGCGTCTCGATGCTGTCGGGCAGGCCATGCAGATGGCCATGCGACTCGATGCTTTGGAGGATGCCTCCCGCGAGCTGATAGGTGCGCCGCAGCAGCGTGTCATCGTGCAGCGCGCGTGCGGCCTCCAGCAGGAAGAGCACGTTGCCCAGGTCGCCATGACACAGGCCATGGTTGTAGCCCAGGCCTCCCGCGAGCGTGGCGTTGACCGCCGCCGTGATTTCCCCACGCACCCGCGCGTCATCGAGCAGCGGCAGGCTGGAGATGCGCCCCAGCCCGATACCGGGCGCGCCATTGCACCAGCCGCACATGAAGGCCGGCCCATCCCCGCCGTGCATGCCCGCGTCGGCGCGCAGGTCGGGCCAGTCACCGGCCTCGGGCGAGAACTGGCCACGCTCGTAGGCCAGGGTCTCCAGGGCCGCGGCGTGGAAGCGGGCCTCGCCCGTGGCGGAGGCCAGCCGCAGCAACGCCAGCGCGATGCCCGCCCCTCCGTGCGCCAACCCGCACAGGGCCCTTCCTCCTGTCGCGGGGGAAGGCCAGCCCAGGCCCTGGGGCTGGGGCGTGGCCGTCAGGAGCAGCTTCTCTCCACAGGCTCGCGCGAGCCGTGACGCTCGCTCGGAAGGGTGCCGTCCCGTGAGCGTCAGCAGCCCGAGCAGGGCGCCCGCGCATCCCCCGCCCAGGTCCAGGTGCACGTCCTGCTCCACGCGCGGCGCCACGGCGTCCACGAAGGACTCGGCCGTCTCGAACAGCGCGCGCTCGCCCCAGAGGGCTCCCAGGTGCGTCAGGGCGTAGAGGATGCCGCCCCAGCCGTTCAGGAGGCCCACGCCGCTCACGTGGGCGGGCGCCTTCTCCAGGCGCCACGTCAAGTGGCGCAGCGCGCCCCGGGCCGCCTGGGTGAAGCGTGCTTCCCCTGTCAGGGCGCCGAGCTGCGCCAGCACCAGCGCGATGCCTGAAAGCCCCTGGTAGAGGTCCGTCCCCGCCTGGGCGAGCCGCCACTCCTTCGTGGCGGACTGTTCGAGCGACAGCCAGTGCGCCTGTCCTGCGCCGGTGAAGGACAGCGCCACCAGTCGCTCTCCCACGCGCCGCGCGGCCGCCAGCAGCGCGTCCGGCTGCGCGGGCTCGGGCGGTTCGTGGAACGGATACCGGGGACGCGCGCCCGGGCGAGCCGCCAGCCGGACCCGGTCCAGCGCGCTGCGCAGCAACGCGAGCTGCCGCGCATGGTCATCCGGTGACAGGCCGACCAGGCGCTGTCGCGCGCGCTCGAGGCCGGACATGTCGAAGAAGCCGGGGAGGTGACGGCCCGCGCCCGACCACAGGTCCTTCGAGCCGGGCAGCGTGGTGAAGCGGGGGATGTCGCCGCGCTGCAGCTCCTCCTGCTCCAGGGGGATGAGGGCCGCCAGGTAGGGGCGCTCCTTCACTGCGAGCCAGAGGTGGTCGAAGAAGCGCTGCCGGTCCAGCGCATCGCCCATCGCGTGCGGGTGCATGCTTTCGTGCAGCAGGGCGTCATAGCTGGCCGTGCCGCGGAACAGCACCCGCACGGGCGCGTCTTCGAACGCCGCGAGCGGCCCCTCTGGGGCGAGCAGCGCGTCACGGTGTTCGATGAGCAGCCGGTACAGGGTGGAGAACCCCTGCGCGAGCGCGTCCGCCTGGACGGTGACGGAGAGGTCCTGCCCTTCCAATCGAGGGCGGTTCGCCGCGCCTGGAATCTCCATCCGCCGCCGTTCGAAGCGGAGCTCGTCCGTGCCATGCGCCGTCGCCACCAGGTACCCCAGTGGCGTGAGCTGGCCCTCGCCGGCGCCCAGGGCGCTGAAGTCCACCTCCGTGCCATCTTTCGAGCGCCAGGCGGGCTGGGGCAGCAGCCCGCTCTTGAGCACCGTGCCGTTCAGCACCGCGCCGGGCTGCGTCTCCAGGTTCTGGAGGGAAGCGGCGAGCGTGTGGGGATGGAAGAGCGTCTCCAGGTCCACGAGGACGGGGTGCTCGCCCGCCGCGATGAGGTTCTCATAGTGGATGTCGGTGACGTCCAGCGCGTAGAGCAGGGCGACCAGCGCGCCCTGCCGCAGGTGGAAGCGCCGCACCTCGTCCGCCGACTGGCAGGGCGCGGCCTCCACGAACTCCATCCACCCGTAGCCCTCCGAGGAGAGGAACTCCACCGTGCGCAGCGGCGGCGTGAGGCCCCGCGCATTCAACCAGGAGACGAGCTGCTGGAAGGCGGCCTCCGCCGCGAGCGGGCGCGGCTTGTACACGAGCCGCAGGCCCGAGGCGAAGCGGAGCAGGAAGACGGTGCGTCCGCCTCGGTGCGGGTCCGAGAGGCCACCCTGGGCCTCCACCAGGAGGCCAGGAGAGACGCCGCTGTGGAAGCGGCGCCATAGCGCGGCGGCGTCCCGCGCCAGCCGCTGCATCAGCTCCACGCCCGCGGCTTCCCACCCCGCAATCAGCTCGACCGCCTGACGCGCCATCACCGGGTAGCGAGAGAGGACGTCGAGCGCCACGTCCCGCCGCCGGAGCTGGTGGGCGAAGTCCTGGAAGCGCGCCTCGGAGGTGTCTCCCTGGAGCCGCCCTTCGAGCTGGGCGATGCGCAGCTCCACCGCGAGCGTCCGCCCCAGCAAGGGCATCAACTGCCGTGGAAGCGGCCCGAGCAGCATGCGGGCCGTGCGCTCCGGTTCAAACGGTGCCTCGGGCGCTTCACGCAGGCAGGTGTCCAGGGCGACGATGAGCCGCGCATGGGCCTCGTGGACGAGGGGCTCGACCAGCCCGAGCAGGGCGGAGCCCGGTGGCGTGGGCTCTGGCCAGGAGAAGCGCGGCGCCGTCGCCTGCGCGTAGGCCCGCTCGATGACGCGTTGCCACGACGGCGGCGCGCCCATCCGCGCATGCAGCGCCTGGGAGGATTCCCCCAGCAGTGCGTGCAACTCCGCTTCCGTCAGCCCGGCAGCGCGGAGTCGCTGGTCCCAGAGGACGTCCCGCGTGAGGGGTTCTTGCTTGCGCCAGCGCTCCAGCCGGCGCCGCGCGCGCGCCTCATCGACCTCGGTCGGGACACCCTGCAGCCGGAGCGAAGACAGCCGCTCCTCCAGGGCATGGCCCAGCGCCCATTGAGACGTCACGCCTTCTCCAATCCAGGCCTGGGCCCGAGGTGTTCGAGTCGTTCAGCGGCGTGTCTGTGATAGCCCTTGATATGCCTATCGTTGCATCGCTCCTGGGAAAAGGGCCAGCGCTTCTGCCTGTGCGGCGGGCGGATGACAGGTATTGCCCACTCCAGGCATGACGCCGCCCGTCGTCGCGCCGCGTTGCGAAGTGAGGCAGACTGTGGAGATGCCTCGGCTGCGTCGCATGCTCATCCTCATCCTGGCCACCTTCGGTTCGATGTACCTCCTGCTGTGCGTCGCGGTCTTCGCCCTGCAGCGCTCCATTCTCTATCCGGCGCCCAGGAGCACGCCGCTCGCGGAGGCGGACGGCTTCAGCCGCCTCCCGCTGGAGGGCGGCCTCTACGTGGACCTGTTCCACCTCCCGGCGCCGCCGGGGGCGCCCACGGTGGTGCACTTCCATGGCAACGGGGAGGAGCTGCTGACGCAGGTCGGCCTGGGCAGCCTGATGCAGGCCAGGGGGCTGGGCTTCCTCACCGTCGAGTACCCGGGCTATGGCGCATCACCGGGGAGCCCCACGGAGCAGGGCATCTATGCCGCGGCGGAGGCGGCGCTCGCCTGGCTGCGCGCGAAGGGGGTGACGCCCCACCAGACGGTGCTGAGCGGCCGGAGCCTGGGGACGGGCGTGGCGGTGGAGATGGCCCGGCGCGGGCACGGCTCCCGGGTCATGCTCGTGAGTCCGTACACGTCCATCCCGGACCTTGGCGCCACGGCCTTTCCCTTCCTCCCCGTCCGCTGGCTGGCGAGGGACCGGTTCGACACCGCGTCCAAGGCCGCCGCCGTGAAGCTCCCCGTGCTCATCATCCACGGCGAGGAGGACGACCTCATCCCCGTCGCCATGGGCCGCCGGTTGGGCTCGCTCTTTCCCCAGGCGGTGGTGGAGACGGTGGCGGGAGCGGGGCACAACGATGTCCTGGAGGACCCTGGCAGGATTTACAGACACCGGATGGCGTCCTTCGCGCTCGGCAACCCCTGAGCCGTCGCGCCTGATGGAGTTGGCGATGTCTGTCATTGTCTCCGGCGAGACAGCGGCTCGGGGGTGTCTGGCTTCAGGGGAGGGCCGGTGGAACATCGAGCGCCCCTGGCTGGGCTGGTCCGGCTGCCCGACCTGCCGGGCTTCGCGGCGGGCATGCGTGACTCGTTCGGGCAGGGCCCGCTGCCACCCTCGCTCGTCCATGCGACGAGCCTCGCGATTCCCGTGGCGGAGGCGCGTTGCTCCGGGGGGGCGTCCGGGGCCGCGACCTGTTGGTGGCTGGCACGCTCCTGATGCTCCTGCTGATGGGAGGTGCCTGCAGCGCGCAGCACTGGAACGCGGCGAGCATCCAGAGGCGCTACCTGGCCTTCTACGCCGTGCTTATCGCCACCGTATACCTCGACCATCTCTCCATCGACGCGTGGCGCCGCTCGGGCCCGGCGTCGAAGGGGACTCAACCGTAAAGGAAGCAGCGATGTCCCTGTCATTCGGTCCCTTCATCCTGGGTGGGAATGTCTTTGGCTGGACCGTGGGGCGCGATGACGCGTTCCGCATCCTCGATGCGTTCGTCGACCGTGGCGGCACCGCGCTGGACACGGCGGACGTGTACTCGGACTGGGCGCCTGGCGCGACGGGCGGAGACTCCGAGAAAATCATCGGCGAGTGGCTGGCCTCCCGGGGCAACCGGAGCAAGGTGGTGGTCGCGACGAAGGTCGCGAAGTGGAAGGCGCAGCCGGGCCTGTCCGCCGCGAACATCCGCGCCGCCATCGAAGGCTCGCTGAAGCGCCTCCAGACGGACTACGTGGACCTCTACTACGCGCACGAGGACGACGCGAAGGTGGAGCAGTCCGAGTACCTCACCGCCTTCGACGCCCTGGTGAAGGAAGGCAAGGTGCGCGCCCTGGGGGCCTCCAACTTCACGCCGGAGCGGCTCGCGTCGGCGCTGGCGTTCTCCCGTGGCAACGGACTCCGCGCCTTCGAGGTGTCGCAGGACCACTGGAACCTGGTGGCGCGCGGCCTGGAGCGCACGCTCGTGCCGCTGCTGGAGAAGGAGGGGCTGAAGGAGCTGCCGTACTGGTCGCTGGCATCGGGCTTCCTCACCGGCAAGTACCGGCCGGGCGAGAAGGTGGAGTCGTCGCGCGCGGGCTCGGCGGAGCGATACCTGGCGGAGCCCCGGAACGTGGCCCTGCTCGGCGCCCTGGATGAGGTCGCGCGCGCGCACCGTGTCTCCGTCACCGCCGTCTCGCTGACGTGGCTGCGCGCCCAGCGCGTCGTCGGGGCGCCCATCGCCAGCGCGCGGACCGAGGTGCAACTGGGGGCGCTGTTCGAATCCGCCACGCTCACCCTGTCGCCGGACGAGCTCGGCAAGCTGTCCGCCATCACGGCGCCGTAGGCCCCCGCGGCGCTCCGGCTTGCCGCGGACCATCGCGGCTCCTACGCTCCCGGGCGCTGGCGCGGTCCTCGCGTCGGCGTCCACCGGGAGCCCGCCGCATGTCCAACCCCACCGCGCCCGTCATCGGCATCATTGGTGGCAGTGGCCTGTACCAGATGGATGGCCTGACGGACGTCGAATGGAGGCGGGTGCCGTCTCCGTTCGGCGAGCCTTCGGACGAGCTGTGCTTCGGCACGCTCGCGGGCCACCGGGTCGTCTTCCTCCCGCGTCACGGCCGGGGACACCGGCTGGCGCCAACGGACATCAACTTCCGCGCGAACATCGACGCGCTCAAGCGCAGCGGGGTGACGGACCTGCTGTCTCTGTCCGCGGTGGGCGGCCTGCGCGAGGAGTACCCGCCGGGCACCTTCGTCGTCGTGGACCAGTTCATCGACCGGACCTTCGCCCGGGAGAAGAGCTTCTTCGGCACGGGCCTGGTGGCCCATGTCTCCATGGCGAAGCCGGTATGTTCGCGGCTGGGAGACGCGGTGATTTCCGCGTGCGAGGGCCTGGGCGTCGTCGCCCGCCGGGGCGGCACGTACCTGGCCATGGAGGGGCCGCAGTTCTCCTCCATCGCGGAGAGCCACCTGTACCGGAGCTGGGGCTGTGACGTCATCGGCATGACGAACATGCCGGAGGCCAAGCTCGCGAGGGAGGCGGAGCTCTGCTACGCGACGGTGGCCATGGTCACCGACTTCGACTGCTGGCATCCGGACCATGACGCCGTCACCGTGGACCAGGTGGTGTCCGTGCTGCTGGGCAACGCGGGCAAGGCGAAGGGGCTGGTGAAGAACGTGGTGCCGCTGCTCGGCGGGCACGCCGGTCCCTGCGGGCAGGGCTGCCAGAAGGCGCTGGACCACGCCATCATCACCGCGCCCTCGGCCTGGGACCCGGCGATGGTGGAGAAGCTGTCCGCGGTGGCGGGCCGGGTGCTGCGCCGATGAAGGTCCACGGCAAGCCGATGCGCTCCATCTGGCTGGCGGCGGATGCGCGGGCCGCGGAGGTCATTGACCAGACGCGGCTGCCGCACGCGCTCGTCACCGTGCGGCTGGCGACGCTGGAGGATGCTGCCCATGCCATCCGGAGCATGCAGGTGCGGGGCGCGCCGCTCATCGGCGCCACCGCGGCGTATGGCGTCTGGCTGGCCCTGCGCGCGGACGCCTCCGACGGCGCGCTGGAGCAGGCCCTCACGGTGCTGCGAGGCACCCGTCCCACCGCGGTGAATCTGCACTGGGCCCTGGAGGATATGCGCCAGGTGCTGGCGCCGCTGCCCCCGTCCGAGCGCGTGGCCGCGGCCCTCCGCCGCGCCGAGGCCATCAGCGACGAGGACGTGGCCATCAACCGCGCCATCGGCGCGCATGGGCTGAAGCTCCTGGAGGAGGCCTGGGCGCGCAAGGGCCGCCAGGGCCGGCTCGACGTGCTCACGCACTGCAACGCCGGCTGGCTGGCCACGGTGGACTTCGGCACGGCGCTGTCGCCCATCTACCAGGCGCACGACGCAGGCATCCCCGTGCATGTCTGGGTGGATGAGACGCGTCCCCGCAACCAGGGCGCGCAGCTCACGGCGTGGGAGCTGGGCCAGCATGGCGTCCCGCACACCGTCATCGCGGACAACGTGGGCGGCCACCTGATGCAGCACGGGCAGGTGGACCTGTGCATCGTCGGCACGGACCGCACCACGGCCCAGGGCGACGTGGCGAACAAGATTGGCACCTACCTGAAGGCGCTGGCGGCGAAGGACAACGGCGTGCCCTTCTACGTGGCGTTGCCGTCGCCCACCATCGACTGGACGCTGCGGGACGGCGTGCGCGAAATCCCCATCGAGCAGCGCGACGGCGCGGAGCTGAGTGACGTCACCGGGCGGCTGGCCTCCGGCGAGGTGGCCACGGTGCGGATTACGCCCGAGGGGAGCCCCGCCGCGAACTACGCCTTCGACGTGACGCCCGCGCGGCTGGTGACGGCGCTCATCACCGAGCGCGGTGTCTGCGCGGCCTCGCGCGAAGGCCTGCTGTCGCTCTTCCCGGAGCGGCGGGGGCAGGCGGAATGAGCCGCGCGGGGGAGCACCTCGCCCTGCGCGAGTCGATGATTGCCACCGCGCGGCGGATGAACGCGTCCGCGCTCAACCAGGGCACCTCTGGCAACCTGAGCGTGCGCGTGGAGGGCGGCTTCCTGCTGACACCCACCGGCATGGACTACGACGCGTTGGTGCCGGAGGACCTGGTGCTCATGCGCTTCGACGGCCGCCACGAGGGGCGCCGGAGCCCGTCCTCGGAGTGGCAGCTCCACCGGGACCTCCTGGCCGCGCGGCCAGAGGTGGGCGCGGTGCTGCACGCGCACTCCATGTTCTGCACCACGCTGGCGTGCCTGCACCGGGACATCCCCGCCTTCCACTACATGGTGTCCGCGGCGGGTGGCACGGACGTGCGCTGCGCGCCCTATGCCACGTTCGGCACGGCGGAGCTCGCCGCCAACGTGCTGGCCGCGTTGGACGGGCGCAAGGCGTGCCTGATGGCGAACCACGGCATGGTGGCGCTGGGCAAGGACCTGGCCTCGGCCTTCAAGCTGGCCGTCGAGGTGGAGACGCTGGCCGCCATGTACTGGCGAGCGCTCCAGGTCGGCGAGCCGGTGCTGCTGGACGGCGCGGAGATGGCGCGCGTCCTGGAGAAGTTCAAGACGTACGGCCAGCAGCCGGCGCTCCCTCCGCGCGAAGGGTGAGGACCGTCACCTCGGTGGGCACGCCGATGCGGAAGGGCAGCCAGTGCCCCGTTCCGCCCGACACGTAGAGCTGATGGTCACCCTGGCGGTAGCGGCCGAGCATGTACTTGAAGGCGAACCAGAAGGCCGGCACGCCCAGGAACGCCACCTGTCCGCCGTGGGTGTGGCCGGCCAGCGTCAGCCGGGCGCCGCGCTCGGCCGCGAGGGGGAAGAAGTCCGGGTGGTGCGTCAGGCAGAGCACCACCTCTTCGGGCGCGACGTCGCGGAATCCCGCCTCCGCGGACTGGTGCATGCGCTCCGCCTTCACGCGGTGGCTCCGGCCGGACATGGGGTAGTCCACGCCCACCACGCGCACGCGCTGCCCGGCGTGCTCGAAGGCGTGGGACGCGTCCACCAGCAGGCGCACGGGCCCGCCGTTCGCCTCCACGTCGGCATAGGCCCGGCGGATGGCTCCCAGGCCCCGCCAGTGCTCATGGTTGCCGAGGATGGCGAGCATGCCGTGACGCGCCTGGCACTCCGACAGCGCCGCCATGGTGCCGTCGAGCTGGTCCAGGTCGTCGATGAGGTCCCCCGTCATCACCTGGAGGTCCACCTTGGCGTCGTTCATCGCCCGCACGGCGGCTTGCAGGTACTGCGTGTCGATGAAGGTGCCGACGTGGACGTCCGTAATCTGGCCGATGCGGAAGCCGTCCAGCGCCGGAGGCAGCCGGGGCAGCCTGATTTCGACCTCGCGGACCGAGAACTGTGAGTACCCATTGGCGAGCCCCACCGAGCTGGTTCCGGCCGCGAGCAGCGGCACCGCGCGCCCCGCGTTCGTCAGCAGGTTGCGGCGCGCCAGGTTCACCGGAGCGGATTGGGTCGGAGTCGTGGTCAGCGGGGGCTCCCGGCGAGCGGGATGTTCCAGCCACCTGCGCAGCAGGAGGAGGGGCCCGCCGATGAGCACCACCATGATGATGGCGACGGACCAGCCCACGGAGAAGACGCGCAGGGCCGCGTCTCCTACGGGGAGTTGTGCGTGTCGTCCGGCGATGGCCGAGTAGAGCCACGCGACCAGGGACAGAAAGGTTCCCAGCGCGAAGACACCGAGGCGCCACTTGCGGAGCAGGCCAGGCCACAGCGAGCGGAGCACCGCCCACGCGCCCACGTTGAAGAGGAGGAGGAACAGCAGCCTGCCCATTTACGGTGCTCCCTTGGCGTGAAAGGGAGCAGTCATAGCCGGGGCGGGCGACATGCGCCGCAGGAAGTGGCTGGAGGACAGGGGCAGGGGCATCATCTGGCGGGCGCGTGGGGAATCAGGCGGAGGAGAGGCCCGCTGCCGGGCTGCTTTCCGGGGATGGCCCCTCTACGCGGGAAGGAGGTGTCTCATTCCACGCCAGTCCGGAGCTCGCCGCCGACCGGCCTTCTAGGTGGAGGGAACGTTCATTCCACCGGGTCTCCATGGGGAGCGGCCCTCCACCTTGGCGTAACCGGCGGGACCCGCTGCCGACCGGCCTCCTGGGTGGAGGGAACGTTCATTCCACCGGGCCTCCATGGGGAGAGACCCTCCGCCTTGGCCTGACCGGCGGGGGCCGCTGCCGGCTTCCACCTGGGTGGAGGGAACGTTCATTCCACCGGGCCTCCATGGGGAGCGGCCCTCCACCTTGGCGTGACCGGCGGGACCCGCTGCTTGCTTCCTCCTGGGTGGAGGGAACGTTCATTCCGCGGGGACCGACATGGGGCACGGTCTTCCTCCTCGGCATGGCCGGTGGGGGCCGCGGCCGGCTTCCTTCCGGGTGGAGGGAACGTTCATTCCGCGGGGGCCCGGAGGAGAGCGCTCTGCCTCCTTGCTCGAAATGGATCCGCCGTCCCGCGAGGGTGCTCCCACCTGGTGGTGCGGTCTCCCTCCTTGGAATGAACGTTCCTTCCAGCGGGGCTGTGTCCCGGGAGCGCCACTCCCTCGTGGGATGCGCGCTCGATTTCCGGGCTTCCGACTTCGAAGGGGTTGGGCGTCCAGGGCTGGAATGAACGTTCCGTCCCAAAGACCCGAGCCTTGGGGGCGCGCCCCTCCGCCCGGAATGGACGTTCCGGCCCGGGTGGCCTTGGCGCTCACGGGGCAGGCTCCCTCCTGGCGGAATGGACGTTCCGTTCCGGCGCGCCTCAGTCCCGGCCGGGACTGGCCATGCGCAGATGGGCGTGGAGCGTTTCCGTGCGCAGGTAGAGGAACTGGGCGTCGCCAAAAGCCAGGGCATCGCCGTCGTTGAGCATCTGCTCCTGTTCCGGCCCCAGCGCCGAGGCGTTGACCCAGGTGCCATTCATGGAGCCCACGTCCCGCACCGAGCAGTCACCGGCCTGGGCGTGCCACCGCAGCGTGGCGTGGTGCTTGGACACGGACGGGTCCGGCACCACCAGGGAGCAGCCTTCAACGCGGCCCACGGAGAACTCCTGGCTCTCCGCCTCCGGTCTCAGGAAGTGGACCTCCAGGGCATCGAACCCGCGCAGCATGACGAACAGCCGGTCCACGAGCCGTGTCCGGTGCGCCATGCCCACGGTGCGTGCCGCGCCGAGCCGCAGGGCGACTTGTTGGAACACGGGCTCGGGAGGCTGCTGGACCAGCACGACACGGCCCGAGGCTTCAATGAAGGCCTCCAGGGTTGCCAGGGCGAACGGGCGCAGTTGCTTGACGGACGGCATGGTGCCCGCACCTTAAACCGCGTTGCGAGAAGTTGGCGCCTGACCGAGACCCTCCCGCGCGGAGTGTCCACCGCCGGTCGAGCGCCGCGCCGCCTCCATCCGCCCATGACGCGCGCGACCTTTCTCGGAGGGATGCCGTCCGCTTTCATCGCCCCGGGTAGCTGAACTCCTTCCGCGAAGTTCACCAGGAGCGACGACATGATGTTGCGGATGAAGCGGTATGGCGCTGGGCTGTTGACGGCATGGCTGCTGGCGGTGGCCCCCGCCTGCGGCGATTCGGACGAAGGCGCGCCACCGGACGCGGGGTTGCCCGACGCGGGCGAGGAGTTGCCACCCCTGGTGGTGCCCGCGGGCTGCAACCCGCTGGCCTCCGAGCATGACTGCCTCCTGCCGTACCCCTCCGACTACTTCCTCCAGGAGGACGCGGCGCTGCCGTCCGGCCACCGGGTGCGGCTCACCGACGCGGCGAAGCTGAAGGCGCGGGATGGCACCGCGTTCGACTTCACGGACCTCCACCCGGCGGATGGCTATTCGCACGGCACGCAGGTGCTCGCGCTCTTCCCGGGCGGTGTGGACGACGCGCGCCTGCCCTCCGTGACGAGCCCCACCGCCGCGACGAACGGGAACACCGTGTTCCTCGACGTGGAGCGAGGTGAGGGCGTGCTGCACTTCGCGGAGTTGGATCCGCGGGCACCCGATGACGCGCGCCGGGCGCTGCTGCTGCGGCCCGCGATTCGGCTGCGCAACGCGTCCCGCTACATCATCGCCCTGCGCGAGTTGACGGCGAAGGACGGCACGCTCGTGCCGGTGCCCGAGGGCTTCCGGCGCATCCGGGATGGCCAGGCGGCCGGAGACCCGCTGCTGGCGCCGCTGGCCGCCCGGTACGAAGCGGACATCTTCCCGGCGCTGGAGGCGGCCGGCGTACCGCGCGCGGAGCTGCAGCTCGCGTGGGACTTCACCACCGAGTCGGAGGAGGTCGTCACGCGGGACATGCTGCAGGTGCGGCGGCTCGCGATGGAGGCGATGGAGGCCACGCCTCCCGTCGTCACGGTGACGGAGGTCCAGGATGACGTGGACGCCAACGTCGCCCGGCGCATCCGTGGCACCCTGCGGGTTCCGCTCTTCCTGGAGAGCGACCAGCCTGGTGCGCTGCTCACGCGTGACGAGGAAGGCCGCGTGCGCCGCAATGGCGACGCGGAGGTGCCCTTCACGCTCCAGATTCCCCGCAGCGTCTGGGGCCAGGCCGTGGCGCCGGTGCGCTTCCTCCAGTACGGCCACGGCTTCTTCGGGCGGCAGGCGGAGGCGGATGGCTCCTTCGTCCGGCCCTTCATCCAGGCCACGCGGATGGTGGTGTTGACGGTGGACTGGTGGGGCATGTCGCAGACGGACGCGCCGGGCGTGCTTCAGGCGATGGCGGGGAATCCCGGCCAGACGCTGCGCTTCACCGACCGCGTCCACCAGGGCATGGTGAATCAGCTCGCCGTGACGTACGCGGCGCGGACGACCCTGGCGGAGCTGCCGGAGCTCCAGGACGGCGGCGTGCGCGTGTACGACCCTGAGCAGACGTACTTCTACGGAATCAGCCAGGGCCACATCCTGGGCGGGACCTACGTCGCGCTGTCGCCGCACGTCTCACGCGCGGTGTTCAGCGTGGGCGGGGCGGACTTCTCCCTGATGATGTTCCGCGCCCGGCCCTTCGGCATGTTCCTGGAGGCCATTGCCCAGACGGTGCCGGACGCGTTGGAGCAGCAGAAGTTCGCGGCGCTGACGCAGACGTCCTTCGACCGCATCGACCCGCTCACGTATGCGCCGCATGTGCTCGGGGACCTCTATCCCGGGGCGCCCGCGTCGCGCCGGGTGCTGGTGCAGTACGGGCTGGGGGACGCGCAGGTGCCCAACGTGGCCACCGCGCTGCACGCCCGCGCCATGGGCCTGACGCAGCAACTGCCCTCTACCTGGCGGGTGCCCATGTTGCCCGCGGAGGAGGGGACAGTGGCGGGCTCGGCGCTGGTGCAGTTCGACTACGGCCTGCCGGCGCCGCTGCCCGGAACGTTCGCGGACCTGCCCGCCGAGGACAACGCCGTGCACGAGGGCGTGCGCCGGGATGCCAACGGCCGTGAGCAGGTGGACCGCTTCCTGCGGCCCGACGGGCAGGTGGAGCCCACCTGCGACGGCATCTGCTTCGGCGGCAACTAGCCGGCACCGAGGAGCAGCTTCCTCCGCGCGTCCTCGCCGGATGCGCGGAGGACGGCCGCTCCCGGAGGCCCATGCGCAGGGGGCGGCTGGGCCCGCCTCTCCGTCGGACACCGGACCGCCGCCTTCGAAGCCCCTGAAGCGGCGCATGGCTCCAGGGGACCGCGCACGGGACGGTGAGCCGCCGTCGTGCGTAACGACGTTCTACGTCGCCGCGTCCGGCTTCAGGTTCTTCAGCAGGTGGTCGCCGTACTCCTCACGCAGCTTCGTCTTGAGGAACTTGCCGGTGGACGTGCGCGGCACCTGCGGCACGAAGACGTAGTCATCCGGCAGCCACATCTTCGCGAACTGGCCGGCCAGGTGCGCGGTCAGCTCGTCCTTGGTGACCTGCTGGCCTTCCTTCAGGGCCACCGCGGCCAGCGGGCGCTCGTCCCACTTCGGATGCTTCGCGGCGAACACGGCCGCCTCCAGCACCGCGGGGTGGGCCATCAGCGCGTTCTCCAGCGCCACGGAGGAGATCCACTCACCGCCTGACTTGATGACGTCCTTGCTGCGGTCGCAGATGCGCACGTAGCCCTGCGGGTCGATGGTCACCACGTCGCCCGTCTTGAACCAGCCGTCCTGCGTGAAGCGGTCCGCGCCCTCGTCGCTGAAGTAGGACGACGCGACCCAGGGGCCGCGGACCTCCAGCTCGCCCATGGTCTCCCCGTCCCAGGGCAGCAGCGTGCCGTCGTCGCTGGCGACACGCGTCTCCACGAAGGGCAGCGCGAAGCCCTGGGACGCGCGCGCCGCGGACTGCGTCTCCGGCGCCGCCTGCCGCATGGGCCCCTTGAGCTTCGCCATCGTGCCGACGGGGCTCATCTCCGTCATGCCCCACGCGTGGACCACCTCCAGTCCGTGCCGCTTCTGGAAGCCCTCAATCAGCGACGGCGGCGCCGCCGAGCCACCAATCAGCATGGACCGCATGCTGCTCAGGTCCCACCTGCCCGGCGACTGGTCCAGCAGCGCCAGGATGCCAATCCAGATGGTGGGCACGCCGCCCGCCATCGTGACTTTCTCCGCCGCCATCAGGTCCAGCAGCGAGGCGGGGTCCAGGTGCGGCCCGGGGAACACCAGCTTCGCGCCGGTGAGGACGGCGTCGAAGGCCAGGCCCCACGCCGCGGCGTGGAACATGGGCACCACCGGCATCACCGCGTCCACCTCGCGCATGCCCGTCACATCCGTCATGCAACACGCCAGGGCGTGGAGCACCGTGGAGCGGTGGCTGTAGAGCACGCCCTTCGGATTGCCCGTGGTGCCCGACGTGTAGCAGAGCATCGACGCGGAGTTCTCATCGAGCTGGGGAAAGTCGAAGTGGGGGGACTCGGCCGCCAGCAGCGCCTCGTAGTCCAGCGTCCCCTCCGGCGCGGGGCCCGCGTCCGGCACCACGATGACGTGGCGGATGCTCGGCACCGCGTCCTTGAACTTCTCGAACAGCGGCAGCAGCGAGCGGTCCACCACCACCACGGAGTCCTCCGCGTGCCGCGCGATGTAGCCCAAATCGTTGGGGTGCAGGCGCAGGTTGAGCGTGTGCACCACCGCGCCCATGCAGGGCACGCCGTAGTACACCTCCAGGTGCCGGTAGTGGTTCCAGCTCAGCGTGGCCACCCGGTCCCCGGCCTTCACGCCCAGGCGCGTGAGCGCGTTGGCCAGCCGGCACGTGCGCTCATGGAAGTCCGCGTACGTGTAGCGGTGCAGCGACTTGTCCGGGTTTCGGCTGACGATTTCCGAGCCCGGGAAGAAGGTCCGCGCGCGCTCCAGGAGGTGGCTCAGCGTGAGCGGGAAATCCATCATGCGGCCTGGCAGCATCGGCACCCTTCCTTATGGACGGTGAGTGGAGGTACCGATGCTAACGGAGCGCGGACCCGGGCTTCATCCGCGCTCCTTGATGTCGCGACGCGTCAGCCGAAGAAGACCTGGGCGACCTCGAAGAACTCCTGCGGGACGCGCTTCAGCTCGCGGGTGGCGTCGGCCAGGTCCACGCTGATGATGTCGTTGCCTCGCAGCGCGGCCATCTTCCCGAACTCGCCGCGGGCCACCATGTCGCAGGCGTGGACGCCGTAGCGGGTGGCCAGCACGCGGTCATGGGGCGTGGGCGCGCCGCCGCGCTGGATGTGGCCCAGCACGGAGACGCGCGTCTCGAAGCCGGTGCGCCGCTCGATTTCGTGCGCCAGGATGGTGCCCACGCCGCCGAGCCGCGGCCTGCCCGCCTCGTCCAGCGCGCCGCTGGTGACGAGCTGCTCCTGCTGGTCCGCGGACAGCTTGATGCGCGTGCCCTCCGCCACCACGACGATGGAGAAGGTGCGCCCGCCCGCGTGGCGGCGCTGGATGTGCTCGGCCACCTTCTCCAGGTCCGCGGGAATCTCCGGGACGAGGATGACGTCCGCGCCGCCGGCGATGCCCGCGTAGGTGGCAATCCAGCCCACGTGCCGGCCCATCACCTCGCAGACGATGACGCGCTTGTGCGACTCCGCGGTGGAGTGCAGCCGGTCAATGGCCTCGGTGGCGATGGCGACGGCCGTGTCGAAGCCGAAGGTGAAGTCCGTGGCGTTGATGTCGTTGTCGATGGTCTTCGGCACCCCGACGATGCGCAGCCCTTCCTGCGACATGCGCGTGGCGGCCGACAGCGTGCCCTCGCCGCCAATGGCGATGACGGCGTGGATGCCGTTGCGTTCAATGGCGCGCTTGACGCGCTCCAGCCCGTTTTCGACCTTGAACGGGTTGACGCGCGAGGTGCCGAGGATGGTGCCGCCCCGGTGGAGGATGCCTGACGTGGTTTCACGCGTGAGGCGGAAGTGGTTGTCCTCCAGCAACCCCTTCCAGCCATCTCGGAGGCCCATCATCTCGAAGCCGTGGGCGTTGGCGCGGCGGACGACGGCGCGGATGACGGCGTTCAGGCCGGGGCAGTCGCCCCCGCCGGTGAGCACGGCGACTTTCATGGAGAAACGTTCTATCGCGCCCGGCGCCAGACGCGATGTCCAAGTTTGCCCGAGCGCTCAGCCGGGGACCTTCCAACCGCCTAGCCGAACACCGCCGGGCGGCGCCCGGCCCAGGGGCAGGCCGCCTCCAACTGCGCGGCGAGCCGGAACAAGGTGGCCTCGTCTCCGAGGCGCCCCATGAACTGGACACCCACGGGCAGGCCGTCCGAGCTCCAGTGGAGCGGCACGCTCATGGCGGGCAGCCCCGCCGTGTTGGCCAGCGGGCAGTAGGAGGCATAGGCCGCCGCCCGGAGCAGGGGCGCCATGGGCTCGCCGGGCGGCGCGGAGAAGGTGCCCAGCCGCGGGGCGGGCTCGTTGAGGGTGGGCATCAGCCAGGCGTCCACGTCCTCGAAGTGGCGCAGGGCGGCGCGGCTGTAGCGCTGCAACTCCGTGCTGGCCAGCAGGTAGGCGGACAGGCCCTGGTCCAGGCCGTATTGGTAGAGGGCCCAGGTGAAGGGCTCGAAGTGCGACGCCTCCGGGCTGCGCCCGATGCGCTCGGCCAACGCGTCGATGCCGTAGACGACGCCCGCGGTCCACACCGTGATGAAGTGTTGTCCCACCGCGTCATCGCCGGGCACCTCCAGGCTGCCCTCGTCCACGAAGTGGCCCAGGTCCTCCAGGAGCCGGGCCGCGCCGTGGACAGCGGCCAGGCACTCCGGGTGGACGGTGGCGCCCATGGGGTTGCGCAGGGCGATGCGGATGCGCAGGCGGCCCGGGGGCGTGTTGACCTCCTGGACGTAGGGCCGGGCCTTGGCGGGCGCCTGGTACGGCGTGCCCGCGTCAGCGCCGCAGGTGACGTCGAGCAGCGCCGCGCTGTCCCGCACGGAGCGGGTGAGGGCGTGCTCGGTGATGAGCCAGTGGTAGGCGTCCGCGATGTCGCCGCCCAGCGGGTTGCGGCCCCGGGTGGGCTTGAGCCCGAAGAGGCCACACGCCGCGGCGGGGATGCGGATGGAGCCGCCGCTGTCCGTGGCGTGCGCGAAGGGCACCATGCCGCTGGCCACCGCCGCCGCGGCGCCACCGCTGGCGCCACCCGGCGAGCGCGTGGTGTCCCAGGGGTTGCGGCAGGGGCCCAGGAACTCGCTCTCCGTCGTGGGCAGCAGCCCCATCTCCGGGGTGTTCGTCTTGCCCAGCACCACCAGGCCGCTGCGCCGGAGGCGCTTCACCAGCTCGCTGTCCTGGTCCGGGACGTGGTCCTTCCCGAAGCGCGAGCCGTGGGTGAGCGGATGGCCTTCCTGCGCCGTGAGCAGGTCCTTGAGCAGGAAGGGAACGCCGGTGAACGGCCCCGTGGGCAGCAGGCCCCGGGCGCGCTCGCGCGCCTGGTCGAAATGTGTCTGGACCACCGCATTGAGTGTCGGATTGTGGCGTTCGATGCGAGCGATGGCCGCGTCCACGAGCTCGAGCGGCGTGGCCTCCCGGCGGCGCACGAGTTCCGCCTGGGCGGTCGCGTCGAGACTGACAAAGGGGTCCATGCCCCTGACTCTGGCATGTTTCACACGCCCTGGAAGGGGCCCTGGTGGATGCCTAGGTTTCGGGCCCGGTCTGGGAGGAATGAGACATCCGTGAACATTCGCGTCTTCGATTCTGAACGGGAGGCCGCCGCCGCGTGTGCCCGGCGAATCGCGCGGGCGGTGGAGGCCCGTCCCTCCCTGGTGCTGGGGCTCCCCACCGGGCGCACGCCGCTCAATGTGTACCGGGCGCTGGTGGAATTGTTCAGACGCGGCGGTTTGGATTGGACCCAGGTCCGCACCTTCAACCTGGATGAGTTCCTGGGGGTGGCGGCGGATGACGCTGGCAGCTTCCGCGCCTACATGGACCGGCACCTCTTCCAGCACGTCAACCTGGAGCCCACCCACATCCACTTCCTGGATGGGACGGCGGAGGACCCGGAGGCGGAGTGCGCGCGCTACGAGGCCCGGCTCGCCGAAGCGGGGGGGCTGGACCTGGTGCTGTTGGGGCTGGGCGCCAACGGGCACCTGGCCTTCAACGAGCCGGCGGAGGGGCTTCGGGCGCGCTGTCACCGGACGCGGCTGAGCCGCCAGACGCGCGAGGCCAACCTCATCCTCTTCGGGGAGGACGCCTCGAGCGTGCCCATGGAGGCGCTCACGCTGGGCATGGCCAGCATCCTCCAGGCCCGGCAGGCGCTGCTGCTGGCCTTCGGTGAGGCGAAGGCGGAGGCGGTGCGCGGCATGGTGGAGGGGCCCGTGTCTCCCCGCTGTCCCGCCTCCTTCCTCCAACTCCACCCGGACGTCGAGGTGTGGTTGGATCCGGCGGCGGCTCGCGCGCTGTCCCGAGGCAACAGATGATTCACGCCTCGGACTTCGTCACGGGCACCCTGCCGCGCGGGGCGGCGGATGGCGTCATCAACGTGGCGCAGTCCACGGTGGGGCCGCCGTATGCCCACGACGGTGACCTGAACACGCCGCGCATCGAGGCGGACGTGTCGCTGAGCGGCGGCACCGTCGTCGTGGAGCGGCTGCGCCTGCCCCTGCGCATGGCCTGCGTGCCGGACGCGCCGGCGCAGCGCCGTACCGCGTCGCGGCTCAGCTCTGTCCCTTCGCCGTGAGGCCCGCGGGCTTCCGCGGCGCCCTTGTCGCGGAGGCCGGCGCCTTCGCCGCGGAACCCGGCTCCTTCTTCGCGGAGGCCGGCGCCTTCGCACGGACCGGAGCGGTGGGCCTGGCCTTCACCGTGGGCTTCGCGGCGCGCGGCGCCTTCCGGGGCGGCGGAGGCGGGCGCGTCCGCTCCCACGCCGCCATCACCTTGGGCACGTAGAACTCCGTCTCCCCATTGCGCGGCACGCGGCCATTCACGGAGCCGGGGCCCGCGTTGTACGCGGCCACCGCGAGCCGCACGTCCCCGAAGCGCCGGAGCTGCCCGGCCAGGTAGCGCGCGCTGCCGTCAATCGCGGGCGCCGGGTCGAACGGGTCCTCCACGCCCAGCATGGCGGCGGTGCCCGGCATCAACTGCCCCGGCCCCATGGCCCCCGCCGGAGAGATGCGGTGCACGCGCGTCTCCGACTCCACCTGCACCAGCGCGCGAAGCAGTCCCGCCGGAAGGCGATGCCGGCGCTCGGCCGCGTCGATGATGGGCTCCAGCGGTTCGTGCCCGTTCACCAGGCACGACGGCCGGTGCGTCAGGTACGCGCGCAGCGCGCCCGCCTTGGCCTCCAGGAAGGAGAACGACAGCGGCGACACGAAGCTGCCACCGAACCAGGCCACCGCGACGTTGAGCAGCACCACCGGTGCCAGCACGCACGGCAGCCACCACGCCCAGCCGGGCACCGTCATCCCCGCACGCCGCCGTGCCGCCCGCTTGCGTCCCACCCCTCCACCCTTAGGGGCGCTTGGGGCCGCCGTCCAGCTTCCGGCGCCCCGGACGGCCCTCCGGGGGCAGGCGCAGCCCGTCCAGCACCAGCGTGGTGAGCGCGTCCGGCAGCTCCAGCGGATTGCCGATGTCCTCCTCGCTCAGCACCGCCAGCAGCAGCCGCTCCACGGCGCCCACCACCGCCAGGCCGCTCACCGCGGGGCGGATGGGCCGCAGCAGCCCGCTGGTGTGCGCCTTCTGGGTGATGTCCACCGCGTGACGCGCCACCAGCCGCGCCAGCTCCGCCACCTTCGTCCGCGCCCCCACCGCCGGCCCCCGGCACTCCTGGAGGTACAGGCGCACCACGCCCGGGTACTGGAGGAGCGCGCTGGCAATCACCGCCGCCACCGCCCGGTACGCGTCGAACATGGCCTCCACGTTGCGCGCGTCCGCCAGGGCGTGGCCGCACGTCTCCAGCCCGGCCAGCAGCTCGCGGCGCACCGGCTCCAGCAGGGCGTCCACCAGCGCGGCCTTGTCGTCGAAGTACCGGTAGAACGTCCCCTTGGCCACGCCGGCCGCCTGGGTGATGTCGTCAATGGTGACGCCATCCAGGCCCCGCTCCAGGAACAGCTTCAGCGCCGCGTCCTCCAGGGACTGCGCCCGCTCCCGGCGGTGCGCCTCGCGGCGGCCACCCGCCCGGGCAGGCGGCTTGTCCGTCTCCTGGGCGTCCCCCGCCCGCGTGCCACTCCGGCTCGCCATCGCCGTGCACTCCCGTTCATTGCGCGGTAGAAAAAGAGTGACCAGATAGTCATTATCGGCAGCGGAGCGTCGGCCGGGCGCTTCGCCGGAGGCGACCATGATCGGCATCCCCCTGGGCTGGGTTTACTCCAATTTCGGTGAGTGGGTCCTTCACCGGTCCGTCCTGCACGGTCTGGGGAAGAACCGGAAGAGCTTCTGGAGCTTCCACTGGCACGAGCACCACCAGAAGTCGCGGCGCAACGAGATGGTGGATGACCAGTACATGCGCTCGCTGTGGACCTGGTCGGCGCAGACGAAGGAGCTGGTGGGGCTGGCGGCGCTGGCGCTGGCCCATGCGCCGCTGTTGCCGGTGGCGCCCTTCTTCGTGGGGACGGTGTGGGCCTGCGCGGCGAACTACTACTTCGTCCACCGGCGCGCGCACCTGGACCCGAAGTGGGCGCGCGAGCACCTGCCGTGGCACTACGACCACCACATGGGCAGGGACCAGAACGCGAACTGGTGCGTGACGCACCCCTTCTTCGACCTGGTCATGGGCACGCGGCGCGAGTTCCTCAACGTGCAGCCCCCCGCGTCCGGGAAGCCCGCGCCGGTGCCCGTGGAGGCCCGGAAGCCCGCGGCGGCTTCCGGGCACCGCTCGCCGCGGCTCCGGCCTCAGAACACCAGGTCGAAGTAGTTCGCCTGGGCCTTCACGCCCGCGCAGGCGCGCACCGTGGCGCTCCAGTCCTCGGTGGGCAGCGCGCCCCGGGCCTCGAAGATGAACTCGAGCTCCGGCTCCCGCGCCAGGTCCAGCAGGTCCACCGCGCCGGTGCTGGTGAGCTGAATCGTCTGCGTGGGCGCGGTGCTGGTGCGCGTGTACTCACCGATGACGTGCGTCCCGCTGGAGCCCGGCTGGCGCACGGAGACGCTGGCGCGCTCGATGACGCTCAGGTCCGTGTCGGCCGTCACCTCGAAGAGGCGCAGCCGCAGCTCCGTCTCCACGTCCGTCTCCTCGGGCAGCGGGTCGGCGATGTCGCCCAGCGGGAAGGTGAAGCTGCGCTCCACGTTGACGGTGAGCGGCAGCGCGGCGGGGAAGGACAGGTCGCGCTCCGTCTTGCAGATCTCCTCGGCCTCGGCCTCGATGAAGAAGAGGGACTCGCAGCCGGTGGTGAGCAGCGCGAGGCCGGAGAGCAGCAGGGTGCGGAAGGAAGTCGTTCGCATGGTTGGAAGGCTCCCGGCTCAGAAGAAGTAGAGGATGAAGCCCAGCTTCACGGAGGGCATGGTGGCGCGCACGGACAGGTTCCTCGCCGTGACGTCCGGGTCGTCCGTGGCGTCCTGGAGCAGGGCGCTCGCGTCATCCACGCCCAGGTCCACGTAGCTGAGGCCCAGGTGCAGGAAGAAGTTGAAGCGGCTGGCCGAGCCCACCTCCAGGCCCACGGTGCCGGTGACGTAGTTGTACGTCACGTCACGGATGGCCTCGCTGGCGCGGCTGGGGCTGGCGCCCAGCCAGTCCACCACCTCGTTGTAGTCCGAGCCGAAGTAGTGCCCCGCCTCCACGTTGAAGGACGGCGCGATGAAGGACTGCATCGGCAGGATGCTCACGCCCCCGCGCAAGCCGAAGCTGAGCGTGTTGGTGGTGGGGCCCGCCTGCAGGCGCAGCCACGGCAGCGGCCGCAGCACCGCGGAGAGGCCCACGCCGTGTGGCGCGCCCGCGTCCAGCATCAGCCCGAAGCGGTGTGGGGTGTCCGAACTGTCGGCCAGGGCCGGCGTCGCGGCCCCCAGCCCCAGGGCGCACGTGAGCGCCGCGCCGTGCCGCCCCAGGCGGAGGGTCCTTCGTCGTCTCGTCGAGGATGTCGCCATCGTCATGTCGTGTTCCAGCGTGTTCCGGCCCGGTGGCCATCATTCGCGCGACCGGGCGGAAAAAGAAGCGGCGTCGGGGAAAATGACGGCGGGAAACCGCCGCTTCCGCGCTGGTATCCGACATTGGCGGCCAGGGGCCGCCGGTAATTCAGGGCTCCGCCGTCCGATTGGCGGCGAGCTCGATGACGTTGACCATCAAATCCTTGATGCGGCGCGGCTTCTCGCCGCCGTTGTCGCGGAGGATGAGGTCGATGTCGTCGTCGGCCCGGTGATACTCGGGGATGAGGTCGCCGCCGCCGTTGGGGTTGGACAGGCCCTCGAACATGAAGAGGACGTCCTCGCCCTTGCGCCCGAAGGAGGCGCCGTCCTGGCGGTCGCGGAACACGTTGATGTCCTGGTTGATGCGGTCGAACGGGTCGTCGAGCTGCGCGTTCGCCTGCGCCAGCACCTCCCGGAAGTAGTTGGGCTGCCCCCGGGAGTTGGTGTCCACCACGGACAGGCGCTGGTCATCCCAGCGGCCCACCATGTCCACGTTGATGACGCCGGCAATCTCCTCCGTGCCCAGGCCCGGAATCGGGTGGTCCACGAAGTACTGCGAGCCCACCAGGCCCTTCTCCTCGGCGCCCGTCCACAGGAAGAGCACGGAGCGGTCCAGTTCGCCGCGCTTCGCCGCCTCCGCCAGCTCCGGCACCGCCGCCATCAGCACCGCGCTGCCGGAGGCGTTGTCGTCCGCGCCGTTGAGCACGTTGCCGCGCCGGTCCACGCCGTCGTGGTCCAGGTGGGCCATCACCACGATGACCTCGTCCTTGTTCGGCCCCGAGCCCTCCAGCAGGGCCATGGTGTTGACGGCCTGACCGGACGCGGAGGCGAGCTGGCGCAGCTCCTCCACGCTCCGCTGCGCCCCCTCGCGCGGCGGCGCCAGGGGCAGGCCCCGCGCGTTCATCGCCTGCTCGTACTTCTGGTTGAGCAGCGCGAGCGTCTCCCGGGGCATGGCGTCCTCGAGGTAGAAGCCGCTTTCGAACGGCGCGTGCCCGTAGGTGTCCGGCGTGTGGACGTGGCCCTCCGGCTCGCCGCGCACGCCCGGCCTGCCCGCGAACGAGTACACGTCGAAGCGCTGCTCGAAGGGGTTGTCCGGGTTGCTCGTGTTGGGGCCCACGAGGCCGTACTTCTGCACGTGCTGCTGCACGTACCGGGACGCGGCATCCAGCCCCGCTGACGGGCTGTCACGGCCCTCCAGCTCATCCGAGGCCAGGTACGCGATGTGCGTCATCGGGTCCGAGTCCACCGCCACGGTGTCCACCTCGGGCTCCGGCTCCACCGGCGCGGAGGGCGGCGGCGTGGGCACGGTGCACACGAGCGGCCGGGGCGCCTGGGCCGCTGCTTCGAAGCGGTCCGCGTTCCAGCCAGCGGGCGCGCCCGTGGGCTTCGCCGGGGCCTCGGCGGTCCGGGCCTCCTTCGCCACGGCGGCGCGCGAGGGAATCGAGGGGAGGGGACGCGGGCTGTCGCTGACTTTCGTGGCCATGGTGGAGGAATCCCGGTGCGCGTGGGGGTGGCGCGTCATGGAATTATCCGCCACGGTCGTTCACGAGTTGTGCACCTTCTTTTCCCCTGAGGTTTCCAGGGGTTGAGAGGCCGTTGACGCGCTGTGTGGCCCTGCTCCGGACCCGGTGTGTGGGCGCGCGGCGCACCGGTGTTGAAGGCCGGACGTCCCGCCACCCCGCCGGTCAATACCTGCACCCGGAGGCCGATGACACGTTGCAAGCCCGGAAAGCACCGGGGCTGCGGGTGGCCCGGGTCGACCGGCCCAGGACGGGGGGTCCGGATGATCGACGAAGTCGATCAACGATTGAAGGCGTGGGTGGGCCGCATTGCTGGCGATGTCCCGGTGTTCCTGGGCGTGCCGGACCGCGAATCGCTCGAGCGAGGCGTCTGTCTGTACCTGCTGGAGCTGGGGCCCGCGCCCCCGCTCCGGAGCGGTGGGGCGGGGCGCGCGCCGCTGCAGATTTCGGTCTGCTACCTCATCACCGCGGGGGCGGAGTCTCCGGAGCGGGCGCACCGGCTCCTGGGGGAGCTCGTCTTCGCGGCCATGGAGGAGGCGGACTTCGAGGTGGAGCTCACGCCGGTGCCCACCACGGTGTGGGCCGGGCTGAGGACCGCGCCGCGGCCCTGCTTCCGCCTGCGCGTGCCGGTGCGGCGGGAGCGCGCCATGCCGGTCATCCACCGGGTGCTCTTTCCCGCCGCGCCCCAGCCAACGCCCACCCCCGCCGAAGCGCTGCTGGGCTGTGTCGTCGGGCCGGGGGACGTGCCGATTCCCGGCGCGCTGGTGGAGCTGCCGACGTTGAAGCTCACCACGCGCACGGACGCCAAGGGCTGCTTCCGGTTCCCCCGCGTGCCCCCCGTGGCCACGCTGGGGCGGCTGGAAGTGCGCGCCAGGGGGGAGCTGCTCGAGCTGGGGCAGGAGGTGCTCGCCGCCGAGCCCCAGCCGCTGCTCATCCGCCTGCCATTGAAGGAGGAGTGACGTGCCGCAACGCCACCTGTCGTCTGTCACCTCCGAGGCGCCGCGCGGCGACGCGAGCGTCCCGGCGTCCCCGAGGCCCGCCGCGCCGCCGCGGGCTCGCGACACGCTGGAGACGTCCTGGATTGACGAGTGGGGCCTGGGGCCCGACGCGCCCTTCCCCGAGGCGTGGAGCGCGAGGCTGAAGGCGTCCGTCTCCAGCGCCGCCGCGCGCGGCGAGGCGCCCGCGGTGGCCATCTCCGGTGTCCCCGAGGCCTGGAGCGTGGGGCCCGCGGCGTCCATCATCGGGGTGCGCGGCGCGGGGCAGGAGACGACCCTTGATGCCGCGCTCGAGGCCTGGGGCCTGGGGCCCGACCTGGTCACGGCCTACGCGCTGATTCCCGCGACGCGGAGGCGCTTCGCGGCCGCGTCCGTGGCCGACGTCGCGGGAGCTGGCGCCAGGGACGGCTCGCCCGCGGGAGCGGAGACGCGACGCCGAGGCGGATGAAGGAACGGACAGCCTTTCGCGGCGGGCCTGGTGATGGGGGAACCACCGGGCCTGCCGCGCTCATTGCCGCGCGGTCCTCCAAGAGAGCAGGTTGATGTCTCGCGTCTTCGATGTCTCCGCGGTCTCGGACACCCTTCGCCTGTCCCGGAAAGGGACGGGGGAGGCCGTCTTCCACGTCATCAACGCGTCGGACGCGCCCGTGCGCGCGCGTCTCGCGGTGATTCCCGAAGCCGGGGCCCGGCGTGAGTGGTTCTTCATCGACGGCGACACCGAGCGCGACATTCCATCGGCCGGCGCGCAGCGGGTCGTCGTGCGGCTCCGCGTGCCCGCGGGGACGCCGGCGGGTCACTTCGCCTTCCACCTGCGCGTGGAGGACTGTGACCGGCCGGACGCGCGCTTCGCGCTGGGGCCCGTCGTCACCGCCGAGGTGGTGGCCGCGCCGGCCGCCGCGAAGGCGCGCTCCATGAACCGGGCCGTCATCGCGGTGGGGACGTTCATCCTGCTCGGGACGGTGGCCTCCCTGCTCGCCGCGGACAAGGCCCGGCATCCGGGGCCCGGCGCCCCCTGTCCGGATGGCCATTGTGGCCGGGGCCTGACGTGCGCGACGCAGGTGGACGGCGGCGTGTGCCTGGCGTCGCGAGGCCAGCCCTGCACCCGGAGCGACCAGTGCATCACCGGCCACTGCGAGCCCGGCGTGGGGTGCACGGTGCCCCTGGGGAAGGACTGCGCCGCCGCGCAGGAGTGCCCGGGCGCGCTGACGTGTGTGGACGTGCTTGGCTCGCCCACGTGCCTCCTCGCGCCGGAGGAGGCCTGTGAGAACGACCGCGACTGCGCCAGCTTCTTCTGCAACGCCGAGCGCAAGTGCAGCCGCGATGACGGGCGCTGTGACAGCAACGCCGGCTGTCCTCCGCCCTCGCAGTGCGGCGCGACGAAGCTGTGCCAGCTCCCGGACGGACAGCCGTGCATCCGGCATGAGGCCTGCCTCTCCGGCTACTGTGATGAGACGTGTCAGGTGTCGCCCGAGTCCTTCCAGTGCCAGTCGCCGTGCCCCGCGTACACCGCTTGCGTGTCGGGCCAATGCATCCCCGTGGACGGCAAGCTCCTCAACCAGAACGTGCTGCTGACGGCGCCCCGGACGCTCAAGGGCATCCAGGAGCTGCGCATCCAGCAGGGCACCCGGCCGTAGCCAGGGGGCGCCTCACGGCACGGCCGGCCGCACCGCCTCGCCGATTGCCACCAGCCGCCGCACCTGGTCCTCGCCCAGGCCCAGGTGCCGCGCCGCGCCCCGGAGGTCGCCGGGGACGAAGGCGCGCATGGAGCGCGGGCTGAACCAGTTGAAGAGCGTCACGACGCCGCGCACCAGCGAGGACTCGGTGAACACCGCGGTGGGCGGAATGACGTAGTCCTTGGGCACCTGGTTGAGCGCCTGCTGCCGCTGGGTGGCGCTGGGCCCGGGCCCTTCGGCGAGGACGAACTGCGCGGTGGCCGTGCCCTGGTGACGGGCGATGAGCTCGCAGTAGCGCGCCCAGTCGTCCGCGGCCGGGTGCTGCGCGTTGTGCGCCACCACCAGCACCGTGCCCACATAGGCCACCCCCAGCGTCCGGGTCCGCACCACGTCCTGGATGTCGGGCGCGTCGAGCGGAACCGGGTCCGTCATCGCCTCGTCTCTCCGTTGGGCTGCGAGCATGCTGGAGTGTTCCTCCGCATGGTACCCGGCGCAACCTGTATTTCTTGAAAGACTTGTTTGTGGGGTGGGTCGCTTTCGAGCTACCGGGCAGGGACGCGGAGGACCAGTCCTGGCGGTGGCAGGTGTGAAGGCGTCGCGTCGCCCCAGCTCGCGACGGTGCCGTCCCCCCGGAGCGCCAGGCTCTTGTTGAAGGCCTGGCCCGCGACGGCGGCGACGTTCGTCAGTCCCGCGGGGGGCGTCGTCTGGCCATGGGCGCTGTTCCCCCAGACGCGGAGGGTGCCGTTGGAGCGGAGCGCCATGTAGTGGTGCTCGCCCCCCGCGATCTCCACGACGTCGCCGAGGTCCGGGGTGAGCGCGAGGTCGTAGTACGCCGCGCCGAATCCCCAGACGGCGGCGGTGCCATTGGCCCGCAGCGCCAGCGCGCTGCTGCTCGTGTTGGCGATGGCCACCACGTCATTCAAGTCCGCTGGGACCGTCTGAAGGTCGAAGACGTCCTGCCCCCAGACGGCGACGGTGCCGTCCGCCTTGAGCGCCATGCCGTGGAACGGCGCCGCGGACACCGCGATGACGTCCTGGAGGCCCGCGGGGACCGGCGTCTCCTCGGAGATGCCCCCGGCGATGGTGACGACGGTGCCATCCCGCTTGAGCGCCAGGACGCGGGTGCCATACGCGCTGATGTCCACCACGTCCGACAGGCCATCGGGCACCGGGACGGGGTCGGGCCCTCCCCATTTGATGACGCTCCCATCCGCCTGCAGGGCCACCGCGAACGACGCCCCGGCGGCCACGCTCACGACGTCGGTGATGGCCGAGGGAACCGGCGTGACATCGTTCGACGCATCGGCCGAGCCCCAGACGGTGACGGTGTTGTCCGGCAGGACGCCCATGCCCCAGTTGGCGGCGTAGGCCAGGGTCCGCTGCCGGAGCACGCGCAGCGAGGCGGTGGCGTCGGCCCGCCAGCTCACACCGGAGGCCATGACCAGCGCGTGTACGCCGGGCGCGAGGCTCCCGGGCACGCGCACCACCACTTCGGCGTCCGACCAGGCGAGGTACTCGTCGACCTCCACGCCGCCAAGGGTGATGGTGTGGCTCCCTTGCTCGGGGCCGAAGTGCGCGCCCGTCAGCCGCAGGTGGCCGCGCTGGACGGCCAGCGCGGGCGCCGTGAGCTCCGGGGCCGGGAGCCGATTCAGCGTCAGGTCGACCTGGCCTGGAAGGTTCGCGCGGACCTCCACGGACTGACGGGCCTCGGTATACAGGCCCTTGCGGGCCAGCACCGTGTACGTGCCCACGGGGACGCTGGGGAAGGCGAAGTGGCCCTGCGCATCCGTGGTCGTGGTGGCGCCGCTCTCCAGCAGCGTGAGGGTGATGCCGTCATGCGCGGTGGCGCTCTCGAGCAGCGCGGTGCCGCTCACGCTGCCTCGCTCGCGCCGGAGGGTGAGGGTGACCTGGGAGCGTTCGACGTTCGTGACGCGGACCGTCTCCTGGGTGCGGACATGGCCGTTCTTTTCGGCCACCACGGTGTACGTGCCCGGGACGAGCGGGCCGAAGTCGACGTGGCCCTGTTCGTCCGTGGTCCGGGTGGCGCCCGTCTCCGTCAGCGTGACGCGCGCATCGGGAACCGGGGCCTCGTCCTCACGGATGACGAGCCCTTGCAGCGCGCCCAGCTCCGCCCTGAGCTGGAGCGTGACGGTGGTTGTCTCGCCGGCCTGGACCTGTACGCGCTGTGTCGCGTCGTAGTAGCCCGGCTTCCGGGCCACCAGCGTGTGCGTACCCGCGGGGAGGCCCTCCAGGGTGAAGCGCCCCTCCGCGTCGGTGAGCGCGCGGTGCTCGCTGCCCTCCAGCGTGAGGAGGATTCCTTCGTGGGCGGTGGCCCCTTCGAGCAGGGCCTGTCCCGTCACGCGGCCGAGCTGGGTCGGTGTCCCGGAGTCGGGCGTGGAAGGAGGCGAGTCGGAGGTGCAGGCGGAGAGGGCCAGCAGGAGGGCCCAGAGCCAGGAGGTTCTCGCGAGGCGCATCCGCGGGACTCTAGCGCGGGTGGGGCAGGGCATTCCTCCGGCCAGGGGAGGTCTGCTGCTGAGGGCTAATCGAGGATGAGCTCCACCATCAGCGCATCCTCGGCGTCCTCCTGGATGGACGCGTCCGAGTCATCCACGTCGTAGCCCTTGAGAGAGAAGCCCGAGGGCGTCTGTGCGCCGAGGCAGGGAATCGTGCGGGGCGAGGTGCCCACGCCGTCGCCGTCGGCGTCCGGGTAGAGCACCGCCCACCGGTAGCGCACGGCGTCCGCGTCGTCGCAGTCATTGCCCGTGGCCTGGGCGAAGTAGGGCTCGTGCAGTGAGTCACCGGCGCACACGCTGCCAGCCTCGGGCCGCGTGTATCCATCCTCGTCCCGGTCCACATGCGCGTAGGCCACCTGCCGCCAGCGCGTCGCATCGTCCGCCGCGCAGTCCCCGCCCAGGGCGGACCAGGGCGCCGTGGGCCTCGTGCCATCCGTGCACCGCACGACGGGCTCGCCCTCGCCGACGCCGTCACCGTCCGTGTCCGGCCATGCCAGGACGTTGGTGTGGACGCTCTGGTCCGTATCGTCGCAGTCGTGGCCCTGGGCCTGGGTGGCATGGCCCGCCGGAAGCGCCGCGCCCGCGCACAGTGAGCCTTCCTGGGGTGTGGTGAAGCCGTCACCATCCGCGTCCCGGTGCGCGTACGCGAGCACTTGCCAGCGCGTGAAATCGACGGCGTCGCAGTCCGTGTCCGCCAGGGAGAAGCCCTCGGGCAGCGAGCGGCCCTCGCAGACGGTTTGCCGGGCGCCCGCGCCCACGCCGTCACCGTCCGTGTCCGGGAACACGCTCCAGCTCACCATGCGGCGGGCGTCACGGTCGTCGCAGTCCTGCCCGGTGGGCCATTCGGCATAGCCCCGGGGAAGCTGCGCCCCACTGCACATCACGCCTTGCTGCGGGACGGTGTCGCCGTCGCCATCCGCGTCCCGATGCGCATACGAGCGCCACTGCCACCGCGTGCCGTCCTCCGGCGCGCAGTCCTCCGCAGCCAGCGCGTAGCCCGGCGGCACCGTTTGTCCCGTGCACTGTGTCTGGGACTCGCCGCTGCCGAAGCCGTCTCCGTCGGTGTCCACGTAGACGGTGCGCTCCATCCAGTGCGCGCCGTTCGCGTCATCGCAGTCCAGTCCGTTGGCGCGCAGGGCGTAGCCCTCCGGCAGCCGGTCGAGGGCGCACAGCCGGCCTTCCTCCGGCACCGTGAAGCCGTCCCGGTCCGCGTCGCGGTGGGTGTACGCGAGCCAGTGGGCACGGACGCGGTCATCGGGCGCGCAGTCGCCGTCCACCGCCGCATGGCCCGCAGGCGGCTGCCCGCCGGCGCAGTGGGACACGGGCTCGCCGCTGCCCACGCCGTCCCCGTCCGGGTCGGGCCAGGCCAGCGCCAAGGCCGACACTCGAGCGTCCGTGTCATCACAGTCCCGCGGGCCCGCCTCCAACCGGTAGCCCACGAGCGTGTCGCCCACGCATGCCGTCACCGGGCCTTCGCCAGTCGCCCCGTCGTTGTCCTGGTCCGGGTAGAGGCCGCTCTGTTCGCGCCAGCGGGACGCATCGTCGGGCGCGCAGTCACCGCCTTGCGCGCTCAGGCCCGCGGGGAGCTGGTGTCCCACGCAGCTCTGGAGGGCGGCACCCGCGCCCAGGCCGTCCAGGTCCGCGTCCACGTGGCCCGCCAGGAACCGCCAGCGCGTGCCATCCCCCGGCGCGCAGTCCAGGGCGTCGACGACACCGTCACCGTCACCGTCCGAGTCCTGCTCCGGGCCGGCACCGCCCGAGCAGCCCGCCAACGTCGCCATGGCCAGCGTCAGCGCCAGCCAGGTCCGTCCATTCGTCCCCATGGGAGCCGTCCGTTTCGTCCGTGAGTCCGTGGGGCGTCAGGGGAGGCGGGTCAGCTTGCAGACGAACTGACGGTAGTAGTTCTGCTGCTCTTCCACCGACATGGTGAACAGGTAGGCGCCAGGCTTGGCCATGGTGAGCATGGCCATCCGGTCGCAGCGGCTACTCATCGCCTGGAAATTCACCCCTGCGCCAATATTCGGCGAGACCCAGAAGGTCACGGTGCGAGGGGCCGCCTCGCCTTGGATCACGCCCGTGACCTCGATGTAGCCATCAAGCCTGACGGTGTAGTCGTCCACTGTCGCGAAGACATAGGGCCGACCCATTGGAGCCTGTTCCGCGAGCGCGGTCGGAGCCAGTGCAACGGCCGCGAGCAGGGAAAGGGCCTGGATGCGCCGGGACAGGGACTTCGACATAAGAGGTTCCTCTCGGAGGGGCTGAAAACGGGCGGATTCCGCCATGAGCCCACGCCCTATACGCCTTCCGTTCGATTCCTTGGCGGATTCGGCGCGTCCCGGCGCGAACGCCCCCGCCCAACACCCGGCCCGTGCTGCACCTTGTCACGGCCATGCGGCTGCAATACGCCTAGAGGCATGTCCACCGCCGCGCTCCCCGCCGACTTCCTCCAGGCCATCACCGAGGGCTTCCCCGCCGACTTCCTCACCCGGGAGCCAGGGGAGCTCCAGGAGTACGGCCGTGACTGGACGCGCGTCTACACCCCCGCCCCCGCCGCGGTGGCGCTCCCCCGGACGACGGACGAGGTCGCCCGGCTGCTGGCCCTGTGCCATCAGCACCACATCGCCGTGGTGCCCTCCGGCGGCCGGACCGGGCTGGCCGGCGGCGCGGTGGCGGCCCGGGGCGAGCTGGTCCTGTCGCTCCAGCGGATGAACCGCATGGGGCCGGTGGACCTGCTCGGCAACACGGTGCGCGTGCAGGCGGGCGCGGTGACGGAGGCGGTGCACCACCACTGCGCCGAGCACGGCCTCACCTGGCCGGTGGACTTCGCCTCCAAGGGCTCCAGCACGGTGGGCGGCAACATCGCCACCAACGCGGGCGGGGTGAAGGTCATCCGCTACGGCCTGACGCGGCAGTGGGTGCTGGGGCTCCAGGTGGTCACGGCCCAGGGCGAGGTGCTGGAGCTCAACGGCGCGCTGGAGAAGAACAACACCGGCACGGACCTGCGCCAGCTCTTCATCGGCAGCGAGGGCACCCTGGGCGTCATCACCGAGGCCACCCTCAAGCTCACGCAGCTCCCCGGCAAGCAGGACGTGTTCCTCTTCGCGGTGCCGGACGTGGCCGCGGTGCTGCGGCTGTTCCGCGACGCGCGCCGGCAGAGCGCCTTCAGCATCTCCGCCTACGAGTTCTTCACCGACAGGTGCATGGCGCGCCTGGGCCGCCACCGCAAGCTGCGCCCGCCCTTCGAGACGCCCAGCGCGTGCTACGTGCTGCTGGAGGCGGAGGCGAAGGACGCCGCGGCGGTGGAGGGCTGGCTGGGCTCGCTCTTCGAGCGCGAGCTGGTGACGGACGGCGTCCAGGCCCAGGGCGCGGCCCAGGCGGCAGAGCTGTGGGCGCTGCGGGAGGGCATCAGCGAGAGCCTCTCCGCCACCGGCTTGCCGCACAAGAACGACATCTCCCTGCCGGTGGCGGGGCTGGAGGCCTTCTGCGCGGAGCTGGAGGCCGTCTTCAGCGCGCGCTACCCGGGCTGGGAAATCTGCCTCTTCGGCCACATCGGCGACGGCAACCTGCACGTCAACGTGATGAAGCCGGACGCCATGGACAAGGCGGAGTTCCTCGCCCACACGAAGCAGGCGGACCCCACCCTGTTCGAGCTGGTGCGGAAGCACGGCGGGAGCATCTCCGCCGAGCACGGCGTGGGCCTGCTGAAGAAGGACTCCCTGGGCTACTCGCGCACGGCGGCGGAGCTGGCCCTGCTGCGCACCCTCAAGCGGGCGCTGGACCCCCAGGGCATCCTCAACCCGGGCAAGGTCGTGGATGCCTGAGGGCGCCGGACGTCAGGACAGGATGCGCGTCTTGATGTCCGTCTGCAGCCCGGCGATGGCCTCGCACACCGGGGTGGAGACGTCCTGGTCCAGGTCCATCAGCAGGTAGCCGATGTTGGCGTCCGTGCTGAGCACCTGGGCGTGGATGTTGGCGTTGAGGTCGGAGACGATGCGGTTGATGTCGCGCAGCACGCCCGGGATGTTGCGGTGCACGTTGAGGATGCGGTGCGTGCCGGGGATGAGCGGCGCCTCGATGTGCGGGAAGTTCACCGCGCCCGTGCTGGCGCCCGCCTTGAAGTACTTCAGCAGGCTGGTGGCCACCTCCTTGCCGATGGAGGCCTGGGCCTCCTCCGTGGACCCGCCGATGTGCGGCGTGAGCACCACGTTGGGCAGGCCCTGGAGCGCGGTGACGAAGCCGTCCGAGTTGCTCTCCGGCTCCTCCGGGTAGACGTCCACCGCGGCGCCGCCCAGGTGCTTGGACTGGAGCGCGCGGGCCAGCGCGTCGATGTCCACCACCGTGCCGCGGCTGGCGTTGATGAGGCACGCGCCCTTCTTCATCTGCGCGATCTGCTCGGCGCCCATCATCATGTGCGTGGTGGGCAGCGCGGGCACGTGCAGGGTGACGAAGTCGGACGCGCCGAGCAGCTCCTCCAGGGTGACGGACGGCTGCGCGTTGCCCAGCGGCAGCTTGGTCATCACGTCGAAGTAGAGCACGCGCATGCCCAGCGCCTCGGCGATGATGCCGAGCTGCGAGCCGATGTGGCCGTAGCCGATGATGCCCAGCGTCTTGCCGCGCACCTCATGGCTGCCGGTGGCCACCTTGCGCCACTGGCCCGCGTGGACCTCCCGGCTGCGGTCGAAGAGCTGCCGCGTCAGGACGATGATTTCCGCGATGACCATCTCCGCCACGCTGCGCGTGTTGCTGAAGGGCGCGTTGAAGACGGGGATGCCGTGCGTGTTGGCGGACGTCAGGTCCACCTGGTTGGTGCCGATGCAGAAGGCGCCAATGGCGAGCAGGTCCTCCGCGTGCGCCAGCGCGGCCAGCGGCACCGTCGTCTTGCTGCGGATGCCCAGCAGGTGCACGCCCTTCAACCGCTCCGCCAGCTCGTCCGGCTTGAGGGCGGAGGAGACGCGCTCCACCTGGAAGCCCTCGGCGGCCAGCATCTCCCCCGCGGACGGGTGGATGTTCTCCAGCAGCAGGGCTCGGAAGGGGCCTTCACTGCTGATGGCGCGCGTCGGAGAGGGCGGGAACTGGGGAGTGCTCATGGCGCCTTGCGTTAGACCTGGGCCCTGGGGCTGTCAAGGGTGGGATGGAGAGGCGGCACGGCAGTGGACGGCGGGCCGGCCCCCGGCCGTGGGTCAGGGGTTGGGGAAGCGCGGGGCGTCGAAGGCGTCGCTGCTCCAATCGCAGCCTTGGAACGCCGCCTGCCCGCCTCGGGTCGCGGCGCTGCAGCGGGTGATGCCCTGGGCCGTGAAGAGGCAGGGCTCCGCGTGGGGGTGGTCCCCCGCGGCCGTCATGAAGGCGCGCTGGATGGCGTCAGGCGCGAAGTCGTTGTCCCGGAGGACCCGGTAGAACCGCTGGCTGAACGGCAGCGCCTGGGTGGTCTGGTAGCGGCTGCGGAAGGCGATGACGTAGGGCGTGCCCCGGCTGATGAAGAGCTCGGCGAAGCGCCGCTCCCAACCCAGCAGGCACGAGCTGAAGAAGGCGAGCAGGCGTGGCGCCTTCCGGCCCTGCTTGAAGGCCTGTTGAAGCTGCTCGTAGGTGAACTCGATGTCCTGGCTGGAGTCGTTGAGGTCCACGGTCCATTGGATGACGCTGCTCAGGTCATGCCAGTACGTCTTCGGGGTGATGAGGGAGGACTTCGCCCATTCCGTGAGCGGGGCCGGGGCGAAGCCCGTGCGCGTGCAGAGGTCCCGCTCCTCGGCGCTGAGCCGGTTCACCTTGGCGCCGTCATTCCTGCACCACGTCGGGTAGCGGGGAACGGCCGTGCCCATGGAGGCCACTCGCACCTTGTGCTTCGCGCAGCGGACGTTGCCGTGGGTGACGTGGTGGTAGATGTCGCAGTTCCCCAGGTCCGTCATCCACGTGTCGAAGTCCGCGTTCCGGTCGAAGAAGCGCTCCCGGAACAGCCCGCGGGAGACACGGGTGAAGGCGTCCTGCACGTGCGCCAGCTCGACGTCCCACCGGAGCCCGGGGTCGGCGCGGTCGTAATAGAAGAGGGCGGAGAGCTGGTCCGGGAACGTGGGCTGGTCGAGCGCCAGGATGTCGGCGTGGGTGATGTCCCAGCCCCGCAGCTTGAGGTTGCACTTGCCGCAGAAGTGCGGGTCGAACGTGGCCGGCGCCTGGTGCGGGTACTGGGGCCGTCGCCCGTCCCAGTCCGGGTAGCTCATCATGCAGTTGTGGTCGAACTGGTCATGGTGCTGCGGCACCACCCCCGAGGCGGCCTCGTGGTGGGTCAGCCAGAAGCAGTGGCCCACCTCGTGGGTGAAGACGAAGTCGGCGTTCGCGTTCACGTCCTGGTCGATGATGCCCATCAGGGCGCCGTTGCCGTTCGACGTCGTGGGCACGTCGCCGCCGTCGGAGGTCCGGAGCGCCTCCTTGATGTCGTCCGACAGCTTGTACTCCAGCATGATGATGCCGCCGCAGGGCGCATGCCCGGTGCGCATCCGCTGGGCGATGCGGTCGAGCAGGAATCCCCCGGCGCTGGGGACGTTGGGCGCGCTGACCAGCTCGCTGAACATGTTGTTGGTGAAGAAGTAGAGGTTGTTCTTCTGGCCCGAGCTCAGCGCCGCGTTCGGGTTCCGCAGCACGATGGGGCAGGCGTCATGGAGGGTGGTTGCGTCGAGCACCGCCCTGAGCGGACCGATGACCGGGGTGGCGTGGACCTCGATGTGGGCCAGCCAGTCCACGTAGTCCTGGTGGGTGAGCACCGCGGTGATGGCCTGGTACCGGGTCCGGGAGAAGTCGACCCGCAGGAAGGACTCGGCGTAGCGCGCCTGGCACTTCGCTGGCAGCGCGCCATGGTTGCGAAGGGGCCAGCCAACGACTCCGAAGACCTCCACCCGGCGCCAGACGACGATGGGCTTCGTCTCGTACTGGCAGACGGGGTTGGCGGCCTCCAGCGCCATGGCGTTGGGGCGGCCCTGATAGCTGAGCCGCGCGCGGACCTTGTACCGGTCGCCCGCAATCAATGAGGGCTGGAGGTAGACGCCAGCGCGTCCCACGCGGTTCGGATGCGCGCCGTCGTTCGTGTAGGCGGGGACCCAGATTGTCGCCGCGGCGGCGTCCTCGGTGGGCACGGCATGGGGCGCGTAGGGCTGCGGCTCGCGCCAGAAGGGGTTGCGGAAGTTGTTCGCCGCGGTGCGGATGCCCCCATAGGCCGCCGGGCAGTTGGTGCCGCCGTCGTGGTGGAGGTCGACGTGGTTGCTGCGCAGGACGCGGCCGACGTAGGTCCGCGTCCCCGTATGGACGCGGTCGTTCAGGGGCAGGTGTGAGAGGTCCTCGCCGGGCTCGTCCGCGGACCAGTCCACCCGGACCTCGCCCACCGCGCGTGGGGCGGCGACGCGGCGGTCATCGTGGCCCTTGAGGTAGATGACCGCCTCCAGCGGCACGAGCGGGCGGTTGAGCTTGGCGGCCTCGCTCGCCGTCTTGTTGTGGAGCGCGCTCCAGTTGATGGCGCCGCGGCTCCGGTTGGGGGGAATCTGCCGCAGGAATTCGTCCGTCTGGTTGGCCAGGTCTTCGTCGAACCCGACGGCCTCCACATAGACACGCAGCGGGTCGTTGTTCCCCTGGGGGATGGCGGTCCCTTCCGCGATGGGCGCGCTCTGGTCGTCCGTCAGCGTCGGGAGGGCGCCGTGGGCGTGGCCCAGCGCGCCGTCCAGCGCGTCCTCGAAGTTGGCGTTCGTGGGCGCGGCGATGATGCGCAGGTCGCCGTGATTGCGCCGGAAGCGCTCCTTGGCCTTGTCGAGCAGGTCCGTGGTGCCCGCCGCCGCGCGCGCCGGAGGCCCGGCGTAGTACCCGAGCTGGTTGAGCTTGTGGCAGATGCTGGCGTGGGTGCCTCGCGTGAGCGCTTCTCCGGTGGCCAGCCAGGGGCCGCGGACGACCTCCACCGAATGATAGAGGACGTCGACCCGCGCGGTGGTGGGCGGCGGAGGCGGCAGCGCCCGCGCCTCCTCCTCCGGGAGGGACTGGTCGCGCCGGGCCTCGCAGGCCATCACCGGGTCCAACCCGGTGTTGGGCAGGTCCTCCGGCTGACGGAGCCCCTCACGCGCCTCCGGTTCAATGACGGCGTCGACCTGGAGCGTGTAGGGCGCGCGCAGCGGCGTGGCGAAGGGCTCCTGGACGGCGTCGTTGCCCACGTTCAGCGCGCCTGTCCACGTGACGGCCGCGGGCCCTCCCTGACAGTCGAGCGCGTCCGAGCGGTACACCAGGACATTGGCGTGGTCGCGCACCTCCAGCCGGACGGAGACGAGCCTGCCCGCATCCGGCGGGTCGTAGGTGACGGCGAGCGTCTCCTGGGAGGGCGCGAAGTGCGTCCAGTCACAGCGAAGGGGGAGGTAGGGCATCGTCAGGGCACGGCTGGCGAGCGCCCGCGGTACGGCCGCAGGTAGTGGCGCTCAATCCAGTCCATCTTCCGGGAGGGCGTCAGGTACGGCCGCGCGAGCACGGCCTGGGGCCAGGCATGGGCCGGGTCCGTGTCGAAGTGCTCGCCCAGGCAGAGCTGGCAGGCGATGAAGCGCGCCACGTCCCAGCGGGCGGTGATGCCGTGCCGGGCCGCCGCGTCGATGCCGCGCTCCGCCTGGGCGCGCAGCTCGCGCTCCCCCAGGCCGCCGCTCTCCCGGGGGAGCTGCGCCCGCAGGAAGCGCACCACGCTGCTCACGTAGGCGCCGCGCACCGTCGCGTCGAGGCACACCATCTGCTCGGGGCGAATCCTCAGCACCGCGCCCCTCCAGGCTGAAATGCGGAATGTGAGGATTTTAACGTTTTGCGGGGAGGGCCTTCAACCGCGCGCGGGAGGCCCGACGCGACAGCGGGGCGGCCACTCCAGAGGGAGTGACGCGCCCCGCCGTGCTCACGTCATGGATGCGCCAGGACTACTGGATGCTCCAGCCCACCGTGCCGCTGCAGCTCGTGTTGCCGTAGCAGCCCGCGCGAAGCTGGTACGTGCCGCCCGCGTTCGCCGGCACCGTGTAGGTCGCGTGGGACAGGCTGCCGCAGCCGGCGCCGTCGTCGTTGAACTTCACCTGCGCGCCGGCGGCGTTGTACAGGCGGAGGAACGAGTCACCCGTGCCGGAGGCGCCCGCCACGTTGCAGGTGCCAAAGGCGATGCGCTGGCCCGCGGTGAGGGTGACGTCCTCGTTGGTGGTGTTCTGCCGCGCGCTGTTGGAGTTGACCGAGCTGTAGCTGAAGGTGCCGGAGGAGGCCGGCGGGGTCGCCGTGCCGATGCTCCACGCCACCGTGCCGCTGCAGGCGGTGTCGCTGAAGCAACCCGCGATGATTTCGTACGCCCCGGCGGCCCCGGCGGTGAGGGTGACATAGGAGCCCCGGCCCTCGGCGCAGCCGTCATCGCTGGAGGCGATTTCCGTGCCGCTGGGGCCGTTGACGCGCAGCCAGGTGTCGCCGGTGGCGCTGGCGCCCGTCACGCCGCAGGTGCCCACGGTGAGGCTCTGACCGGCCGTGAGCTCCACCGTGTGGCGGGTGGTGTTCACGGTGGCGTTGGCGGTGTCGCTGGCCGTGAAGTCGAAGGACGTCTGCGGCGGCGGCGTGCTGTCGCACAGCCGGACGCTGCTGTGGCTGGCGCAGAACTCGTCGACGGCCGGGTTGACGTAGGTGATGTCCTCGCCGCTGCAGCCGGTCTCCGCGCACACGTTCACGACGCGGCAGCTCCCCTGGTAGACGTAGTCCGTGGCGCCGCGGACGAGGATGCCGGCGATGGTGTGGTCCGTCATGTCGTAGACGGCCGAGCCGGAGTTGCCGCCGAAGGTGTCGGTGGTGGCGATGAAGTAGTCCATCGTGCTGGCGCGGCTGGTGCGCACCTTGCCGCCCGAGTCAATCTTGAGCGGGATGCCGCTGCCCGAGCCGATGACGGCCACGCTGGTGCCCACCTCCAGGCCCGTGTTGCTCCGGCGGACGGGCGCGGGGGTGAAGCGCGGCGCCGCCGAGCGGTCCAGCCGGATGATGGCGTAGTCCAGCTCGCGGCCACCGATGGTCTGCTCCTTCCGCACGACAATCTCCTTGCAGCCGAAGATGTCCTGCGTGGTCATGGTCTGCAGGACGTTCTGGGCGGGGCGGAAGAAGTTGAAGGCCCACTTGAAGTCCCGGCAGTCGGCGGCGCCCGTCACGCAGTGGCCGGCGGTCAGCAGGAGGTCATCGTCGATGAGCGTGCCCGAGCAGTAGCCCGGCGACGGGTCGTCGATGAAGCGCTGGCCCGAGCAGAGGTTGACCCACTCGCCCAGGGTGGGGCTGGTGAAGACGACGTTGTTGGGGTCCGAGTCGTCAATCTCGTACGGGTCGACCATGACGGCGCTGGCCTGCATGGCGTACTGCCGCAAGGTGGCGTCGGGGTGCTCGTACACGTCCATCCGGTCGTCGTTGCCATAGACGACGGGCTGCTCGGCGGAACCGCTGCCAGCCGGCTCGCCCTCCGTGGCCGGGCCACAGGCCGCGACGGAGAAGGTACACAACAGCGCGCCGAGCAGCTTCCTGCGGGCGTCGGTCCGGGGGATACGCATGAGACAACCACTCCTACGGGAGATGTGAGGCCCACCCCGTCCGGGGCGGGCTGCCGCAATATAGGTGAAAAAAGGCGTTCCTGCTGTCTGCTGGCGGACGAGCCCGCGGGCGTCTTCAGTCCGCGTCGGGGTCGCGCAGCCACTGGAGGGCCTCCCCCCGCGTCTCGAAGGTGCGGGTGGGGATGCTCAGCATGGCCCGCTTCGTCATGCGCCAGGCCTGGAGCCCGGAGGGGGCGTCAGTGACGACCCGGGCGGAGCGCTTCATGCCGTGGAGCTGGGCGAAGGCGTTGAGGCTGGCCATGGCCGTCACCACGTCGCTGGGCATCACCCGGAGCTGGGACTGGTCCACCAGGGCGGACCACTCACCATCCAGGTCGGTGATGGCCTTCTTCACGTCGGCCAGGTACTCGGCCAGGGCCGCGGTCGTGACTTGCGGGGGGTAGACAACCTCGAGGATGCGGTCCTGCGCGTGAACGGTGATCTGGAATGGCATGACGGTGACGGGCTCCGGGCGGGCGCGCCATCCTAGCCGCAGCCGCTGACACGTCTAGAGCGGGGGGCCGGATGGGGCACGCCAGCGGCGCCTCCCCGGCCCTGTCCGGAAGGGCAGGGAATGTCAGACCCACCTGGTACTGACGTCCCTGCCGCTGCTCCGGTACCGGCGCGCCGAAGGGGCGCGACGGCGGTCGCACCCGGCAAGGGGGTTTCATGAACACGAAGTTGTACGTCCTGGGCGCGGTGCTGGGCGCCGCCCCGGGCCTGCTGCCGGTGGTGACGGCTCCGCCGGTGGTCGCCACGCAGGAGTCGCGTCAGGACTCGCGCGGGGCTTCTCGCAAGGGCCGCGGAGGCCCGGCGAAGGGCGCCTCCGCTCCCGTCCCGCAGGCGGGCGTGACGCCGCCTCCAGACGCGAAGGACGCGCTGGAGGCCCAGGGGGGTGTCCCCGACGAAGGCCGCACGAGGGGCGGAGGCCCGCATGAGGCTCCGCGCCACCCGTGCCAGGCCATCACCATCATCCAGGTGCCCTGCGATGCCGCGCAGGAGGCCTGCGAGTACACGTATTGGCACTGCCCGGAGGCCGTGAATCCGCTCCGGGCGTGAGTGACTGAAGCGACGCAGTCAGGAGCGCACGGGCGGCCGGTTCCGCCCGTGCGCTTCTTTTCGCGGCATGTCGGCCGTTCGCTTTTCTCCCGCGGCGCGTGTCCGTCTTGCTTGACACCCCCGGTGCCCCGGCGGAAAAGCCCGGAATCACAGGCGGCCGGCCCTTTTCCTCAGAGGCCGCCAGGGAGCCCGGCATTGAAGCTCGCGACGCTCAAGGACGGAACCCGTGACGGCCGCCTCATCGTCGTCAAGCGGGACAACTCGGCCTATGCGCTGGCCACCAACGTGGCGCTCACGCTGCAAGCCGCGCTGGATGACTGGGAGGTGAAGGAGCCGCAGCTCCGCGCGCTCGACGCCCAGTTGGAGGCGGGCACGGTGCAGAGCCGGCCGCTGGACGTCAGCGCCCTGCACGCGCCGCTGCCGCGCGCCTATGAGTGGGTGGACGGCAGCGCGTACCTCAACCACGTCATCCTGGTGCGCAAGGCGCGCGGCGCCGAGCCCCCGGAGACGCTGAAGACGGACCCGCTGGTGTACCAGGGCGGCTCCGGCGACTTCCTGGCGCCTACCGCCGACATCCCGCTGGCCGACGAGGCCTGGGGCCTGGACTTCGAGGGCGAGGTCTGCGCCATCCTGGGCGACACGCCGCAGGGCACCAAGGCGGAGGACGCGGCCCCGCACGTCAAGCTGCTGATGCTGGCCAACGACGTGTCGCTGCGCAACCTCATCCCCAACGAGCTGGCCAAGGGCTTCGGCTTCTTCCAGAGCAAGCCGGCCACGGCCTTCAGCCCCTTCGCGGTGACGCCGGACGAGCTGGGCGAGGCCTGGCGCGACGGGCGCATCCACCTGCGGCTGCGCTCGGTGCTCAACGGGCAGCAGGTGGGGGACACGGACGCGGGGCCGGAGATGCACTTCTCCTTCTTCGACCTCATCCAGCACCTGTGCAAGACGCGCAGCTACACGGCGGGCACCATCCTGGGCAGCGGCACGGTGTCCAACGCGGACCGCGAGCGCGGCATCTCCTGCCTCGCCGAGCGCCGGATGATTGAGACGATTGAGCAGGGCGGGCCCAAGACGCCCTTCATGAAGCCGGGTGACACCATCGACATCGAGATGTTCGACGCCGAGGGCCGCAGCGTGTTCGGCCGCATCGCGCAGAAGGTGGTGCGGAAGTCATGAAGGGGCTGCGGCTCTACAGCTACTGGCGCTCGTCGGCGTCGTGGCGGGTGCGCATCGGCCTGCACCTCAAGGGCCTGGCGTTCGACTACGCGCCGGTGCACCTGGTGAAGGACGGCGGCGAGCAGCACGGCGCCGCGTACCGGGCGCTCAACCCCATGCGCACGCTGCCCACGCTGGAGTGGACGGAGGCGGACGGCTCGGTGCGCCGCCTGTCCCAGTCCCTGCCGGTGCTGGAGTACCTGGAGGAGCGCTTCCCCACGCCCGCGCTGCTGCCCGCGGACGCGTACCTGCGCGCCCGGACCCGGATGCTGGCGGAGATGGTGAACTCCGGCATCCAGCCCCTGCAGAACCTGTCCGTGATGCAGCGCCTGAAGCAGGAGCTGCACGCGGATGACAAGGCGTGGTCGGCCTACTGGAACGCGCGGGGCCTGGAGGCGCTGGAGGCGGCGGTGCAGCCCACGGTGGGGCGCTTCTGCATCGGGGACGCGGTGACGCTCGCGGACGTGTGCCTGGTGCCGCAGCTCTACGGCGCGCGCCGCTTCGGCGTGGACCTGGCGCCGTACCCCACGCTGCTGCGCATCGAGGCCGAGTGCCAGGCGCTGCCCGCCTTCCAGGCCGCCCAGCCCGACCGGCAGCCGGACGCGGTGCCCGCCTGAGTCGTGGGCGGCGGCCGCGCCTGTCCGGGCGTGGCCGCCGCAAGTGAGGGCCGTCAGCGCGGGGTGAGCACGGCCTCGCAGGTGTGCACCTGCTCGTTCGCGAGGTCCGCCCGGCGCGCGATGCACTTCAGCCGGAGGATGTCGCTTTCGCGGAGGACCTCGCAGGTCCGGTTGACCGGAACCTGCGTCCCGCTGCCGGCGTCGTCGGGCCGCGTGCCACCGTCGGCCTGCAGGGTGATGAGGACATTCGTATCCGCCAGGTACCAGTTGTTGCCCTGGCGGATGTCCACGGTGCCCTCGTAGACGTCTCCCATCGTGGGCAGGCCCGTGCGCTCCTCCACCTCCACGTCGAGGCGGCACTCGCGGTCGGGCGTGCCCACCCGGAGGATGCCCGGCTCTCCGCAGGTGTTGTGGCCCACGTCGAAGGTGACTTCCTGCGCGGCCTGGTGGCACTCCTTGACGCCGCCCGAGTCCGCGATGAGCAGCACGGCCGTGGTGGCGAGCGCGGCCGTGGCCGCGAGGTTCGTCAGGATGACTTTCACGCGCTGACTCCAGTGGGGGATGAGGCGGAGAGGGGCGGCCGCTCGTGGGCGGCGGCGCGGCTGTAGCGCACCGCGGCCCAGATGAGCGGCAACGTGACGAGGTCGGTGGGGTCCGCCCAGGCCCGGAAGCCGGTGATGCCGAGCAGCGCGCCCAGGGGGCGCAGCAGCTCACAGAAGAGGTCCGCCGCGGGCTGGGAGACCTTGAGCGCGGTGTAGAGGCACGCGGTGATGCCCGCGCCCACCGCCACCCTGCGCGCCCGGGGCCAGCGCGTCACCAGCGCCAGCAGCGCGGACACGTAGAGCGGGAGGAAGAAGCAGATGGCCACATCGGACAGCTTGCCGGTGAGGGCGTTGTGGAAGGTGGGCTTGAGCCAGCGGTCGTTCACCGCCATCAGCGCCACCGCGCACAGCGGCAGCGGCGCGAGGAACTCCGGCATGGCGGGGAGGCGCTTCATGGCAGGCGCTCCCCGCTCGACGTGCCGCTGCCGAAGGAGGGCGCCACCAGCCGGGAGGCCGCCAGCTCCGACGCCATGACCGTCATGCCGGTGATGAAGGACAGCCAGGTCAGCGATGCCGCGCGTCTCATGCCCGGACGCCTGCCGCAGCAAGGTCCGTTCCAGCGCGAAGCCCTCGGAATGACTGTTCCGGGGCCGGGAATGGCGGGGCGGCCGTGACAGGCGTGTCAGGGCGCCCGCGTTATCTGGCGGCGGCCCGTCGGCGCTTCCGCGCGGCGGCGACGGTCAGCAGCAGCACCGCGACTGGCACGCCCAGCACCACTGGCCACAGCCAGAGCGGCTCGCCGCCGTGGATGACGGCGCGAAGCTCGCGGCCCTCGGCGGGCGCGTCCATCAGCTCCGCCAGGTTGAGCTTCCACTCCACGGTGTCCTTCTGCTCGTTCACCGTGCCGTTCGTCTCGCCGATGCCGGGGCCGTGGATTCGCAGGGTGAGGCGGTTGTTGACGAGCATCGCCTTCGCCATGCCCTTCGCGAGCTCCCGTGCCGCCTGGTCCGTGGCCTCGTCCCCCGTGCCGACGGGCGGCACGGCGAAGGCCTTCTCCGGGTGGAAGCGCTGGGTGTAGACGTAGTCCCCGCCCTGGCGCTCGATGCGGAAGTCCCACGCCTCGTTCGGCGCCTGCTGGCCCTGGGCGTGCTTCTCGGCGGCGCGGCGGTACAGGTCCGGAAGGCGGGTGACGTCCTTCACCGTCACGTCGTAGACGAGGTGGACCTGGCCCTCCTGCTCGTAGTCCCGGAGCATCACCTGGGTGACCTCGGGGTCCTCGCGCAGCGCCTTCTCGGCCTCGCGGGCCGTCGCGAGCAGCTGCGCCCTGGCGTCCGCCGCGCCGCCCAGCCGCGCCAGGGCCGTCACCGACCTGGGCAGCCCCATGTCCACCACCAGCCGCGCCGAGCCCCCTGGCTCAATCCAGAGGTCCTGCTGCACATTGAAGCAGCCCGTCGTCAGGAGGAGGGGCAGCGCCGCGAGCAGCAGCGCGGGGCGGAGCAGGGGACCAGGTGAGCCCATGGACATGGCCACCCAGTATGCTGGGACTGCTTCACGCGGAGAAGGGGAGCGACGCCACCTTCACGGTGGCGGGCCCCGCCGCCACGGTCAGCTCGGTGCCCGGCTCCAGCGAGTCCCGGTGCACGTAGCCCAGGGCCACCCGCTGCCCGGCGACGGGCGACCGCACCACGCTGGTCAGCCAGCCCACCTTCTTCTCCCCGCGACGCAGCTCGGCGCCGGGGGCCACGTCCACGTCGCCCAGCAAGAGGCCCGTCAGCTTGCGGTTCATGTGGCCGCGGAAGGTGGCCCGGGCGATGACCTCCTGCCCGATGTAGCAGCCCTTGTTGTAGGAGATGGCGCTCGCTAGGTTGGCCTCCAGCGGGATGGTGGTGTCCACCATGTCCTGGCCGTACCGGGGCACGCCGGCCTCCACGCGCAGCAGCTCCAGGGCCTCGAAGCCCAGGGGCTTCACGCCGAGGGGGGCGCCGGCCTCCATCAGGGCCCGCCAGACGGCCTCCAGCCCGGCGCGTGGCGCCCACACGTCCACCCCGTGGGCGTCCGTGGCGGCGTTCCCCAGCAGCCACACCTCCTGGCCCGCCAGCGTCACCGCGCGGGCGGCGAGGTGGGACAGCGGCGCATGGGGGCTGCCCAGGGCGGCCGACAGGACCTCCGCCGTCCGGGGCCCGAGCAGCCGGAGCAGGGCCAGCTCCCCCGTGGCCTCGTGCAGCTCGGCGTCCTCGGAGATGAGGTATTTGTCCAGGAACTCCCGTACCTTGGCGCCGGTGCCGGGCTCCAGGTCCAGCAGCAGGTCCGTCTCCCGCTTGAGGATGCGGGCATCCGCCACCATGGCCCCCTTGGCGGTAAGCATGGCGGCGTAGGCCGCGGTGCCCACGGGCAGGTTGTTCACCTCCTGGGTGACCATCCCGTGTAGGAAGGAGACCCGGTCCTCTCCAGTGATTCGGAGGGTTTCGCGGTAGGAGGCATCATGGAGGACTGCGGACGTCTTCGCCGCCCGGTACTCTGCCTCCACGTCTCCATACCCGGCCACGGTTTCCCGGCCGCCCACTGCGCCGAAGCGGGCGCCCGCCTTCTCGTGAAGAAAATGCAGAGACAGCGGTTCCATGTCCGTCGCTATATAGAGGCGAAGGAGCGAATGCCACGATGGATGTGAAGCACCTGTCGTCCTTCCAGGACTTCTCCCCGGAGAAGCTCCTGAAGCACACCGTCTTCCAGTCCGGCCGTTTCTTCCTGGACGTGTACTGCCTCCAGTCGGGGCAGGCGCAGAAGCCCCACCGCCATGCCACGTCGGACAAGGTGTATGTCGTCCTGGACGGGCGCTGCCGGTTTCGCGTGGGGGCCGAAGAGGAAGTCCACGGCCCTGGTGCCGCCATTTATGCCCCCGCGGGCGCCGAGCACGGCGTCACCAATGACGGCCCCGAGGCCGCCCGCCTCCTCGTTCTGATGACCCCGCCCCCGGAGCATGCATGAGCCCCAAGTCTTCCCCCTCGCCCACTCCCGTGGCGACTCGCGGCGCGCTGGCGCTGCTGGTCCTGGGCCTCGCGGAGAGTGGCCTGTCCATCTTCCAGTGGATGCAGCTGCTCACCCTGCGCGGTGGCGGCTCCACCGTGTGCGGCGTCTCCGACACGGTGAACTGCGAGACGGTGTGGAACTCCCCCTTCGCCAGCCGCGTGCATGAGCTGGTGGGGCTGCCCGTGGCGGCGCTGGGCCTGGTGTGGGGCCTGGCCGCGGTGGGCCTGTCCGCGCTGTTCCTGGCGTGGGCGCGGTCGGGCAGGCCGGTGCGCCCGGCGGCCAACGGGCTGCGGCTGGTGGCCGCCGCGGGCCTCGTCTCCGTGGTCGTCTTCGCGGTGGCGAGCGCGCAGTCGGGCGCGCTGTGCCCCACGTGCCTCGCGACCTATGCGCTGGTGGTGGTGTTCGCCGGTGTGGCCTGGAAGGGCCTGCCCGGGCCGCTGCTGCCTGGCGCGGGCGAGTGGGGTGACACGCTGAAGTGGACGGTGGGCGTCACGGCCGCGGTCTTCCTGGCGACGCTGCTGCCGGGCCGGGCCACGCCCAAGGCGTCGGAGGCGTCCGGGGTCGCGCTGCTGCCGCCCGCGCCGCCGGTGGCGAGCACGCCGATGCCGGGCGTGACGCCTCGGACGCCGCCGCCTCCTCCCGCGTCACTGGAGGAGTTCCTTCGCTCGCTGCCCCCGCAGCATCAGCAGTTCATCGCGGATTCGCTGGCCGCGTACCGCAGTGAGACGCCGCAGCCCGCCGCGGCCCCCGCGCGGCACCGCTACGGGCCCGTGGATGCGCCGGTGAAGATTGTCGAGTGGACGGACAGCAAGTGCCCCCACTGCAAGATGCTGGTGGAGGAGCTGTCCGCGCTGAAGAAGCGTGTCCCTGAAGGGAAGCTGTCGCTGGAGGCGCGCCAGTTCCCGCTGGACGGCGCATGCAACCCGGCGATTCCGCGCCGCGGTCCGGATGCCCCCAGCGTGCGCTGCGTGGCTGCCCGCGCTCAGATTTGCCTGGAGGGCGCGCCGGACTACTGGGAGCTGCGGGAGAAGATGTTCGCCGCGCAGGCCGTGCTGGACACGGAGCGGGCGGTGGAGATTGCGTCGTCGGGCTCGGTGCCGCGCTCGCAGTTGGAGGTGTGCATGAACAGCCCGGCCACGACGGCGAAGATTCAGGAGGACTCTCGCTATGCCATGCGCCACCACATCCAGGGGACGCCGCTGGTGTTGGTGAATGGCCGCGAGGTGATGCCCTCCGCGCCGTTCATCTACGCGCTGGTGATGGCGGACGGGAACCCGAGCGCCCCTGGCTTCGACGTGCTGCCGCCGCCGCGCCCGCGTCCGGTGGGGGGGCACGACGACCACGCGGGTCACAACCACTGAGGACGCAGCACTCGCACCATGGGCAAGCGCGACAAGAAGGGTGAGCCGCCAGCGGCACCGGCGGCTCCGTTCAACAATCCGTTCGCCGCGCTCTCGGCGCAGCGGGAGGCCTTGCCCCAGGCTCCCGCCGCGCCCGTGGCCCCGCCGCCCGTGAAGGCCGAGCCCAAGGGCCCCGCGCGCGCGGTGGTGCGCATGGAGCGCAAGGGGCGGGGTGGCAAGGAAGTCACGGTGGTGGAGCACCTGGAGTTGCCCGCGGCACAGCGCGAGGTGTGGCTCAAGGCGCTGAAGAACTCGCTCGGCTGTGGTGGCGTGGTGGAGGACGACACGCTGGTGCTCCAGGGCGACCAGCGTGAGCGGCTCCCCGCGTTGCTGGAGGCCCGGGGCGTGCGGAAGGTCACAGTCGGCTGAGGAGCCGGAGGCTCCGCATCGGGCGTGGCGCCATGCCCGGGTCTGAAGACTGCCGCCCTTGGACCCAGCGGCGCCCGCGCGAGACCGCCGCTGTGGGTTACGCTTCTTCGTCGGGAAGGAGTGTCCGGAGAAGCTCGTCGTCAGGTCCGAGCGGGCGCCATCCAGCGAGGGGCGGGGTCGCACGAAGCACCGCTCGGGCCTGCCGGACTCGCTCCTTGTGCGTTTCTGGGGTGTAGGCGGTCCACGCGCCGAGTGCCAACGCCACCTCTCCACGGGTCGCGTCGTCCAGCGTGTCTGGCCAGCCGTCCGGAAACCTCTCGGACAACTCGCGCACGAGCACGTCACGAACGAAGCGCGTGACCCGCTTGTGCCGCTCCGCCTCATACAGCAGACCGCTCAACACCTGCACCGCAGCAACGTCGTTGCCCAGTTCGTCGGCCAGGACGTACAGCGGAACGGCAGGGCGTGCTTCGGCAAAGGCGGTCAGTGAATCGTAACCTCGCTCGCGGACGCGCTCGTACAGGCGTGCCTTGATGTTGCCCTGCCAAGCAGCTCCGCCGTTCATCGCCTTCTCCCAGTGACGAAGTTCATTGGGATTCTGTAGTCCCGCATTCGCTTCGCAACCTCCTTCAAGATTTCATTCCGCGTCAACATGCGCCCAGCTTCAATCTCAGCCTCGCGCAATGCCTCCATGATCATCCGGTTCCACGCACCGGGCCATGTACGTCCCAGCCTCCAGTTTCCCCCTCCGTGAATCGCCTCGTGGTGGGCCTGCTCCAGACGGACGCAGAAGTTGTCGATGCCCATGTCGCCCTTGAAGCCACGCCGCTCGAACCACTCCCGGTGCTCTTTCGGCAGGACGTGGTGCTTCGGTGCGTCGGCCATGCCCGCACCGGCCTTGCCCGTCACCTTCATGCCGCGCACTTCGGGGCTGTCCCCCAGCGCCTCGCGCACGCCTTCGGGCAAGTCCTGATTTGCCTGGGCCATCATCACCTGCCCACCGTGGATGCGGACTGCGGCGCTGACGGCTGGGAGGGAAAGGACGCCCGCCTGCACCAGCCTTCGCATCATCTCCACCCACTCAGCCGAGACGACGAGCCGCGAGCCCGCCATGACGCCCCCCGAACTCATGACGAGCCCCACGCCAAGTGTCGCGGGGGCTGATGGGGGTGGCCGGGGGAGCGACATCTTCAGCGTGGAAATCAGGGCGAGCAGCTCCATCACCTGTGCCGCCGCCACAACCTTGCCGCCCACCTCCATGGCCGAGCGCGCCTCCCGACGAATCGTGTCGAACTCGTGGGTCAACTCCCCCATCAGCGCGGGCATCGCGGTCGTCGCCGCCTCGATACGCTGCGAGTCCTCCGAGGCGAATTCCTCCAGCGTCGGAGTCAGCTTGCCTTGAACTCGATGCAGGTCCGCGAACAGCTTCTCGGAGCCGCACATGGGGCAGTCGCGGAGCAGGGCATCCGCGAGTTGGAGGAAGTCCACCCAGGTGGCCAGCAGCAGGGTTCCGAACATCGCGGCCTGGAGCCGGGGCCCCGTCATCTGGAGGAGGCCCAGCTCCATTCCTGAATCCCCCACCTCTGACGCCACGCCCGCCAGCGCGGTGGCGCTCTCCAGCGTCCCTCGGAGCCACGTCAGTTGCTTGGAGCAGTGGTCGAGATAGCGCGTGAAGACACCGTCGAGTCCACGTTCCCCAAGAGAGGACGGACGTGACGCAAGTCGAGCGCGCGCGGCTTCCATTCCCTCCAGGGAGCGCTTCACCTCGCCAATGGCGTCGAGGGTTGCCTCACGCACCGATGCGGCGTTCCGCACTCCACCCCCGACAGCGACGGACGCAGTGCCAGGTCCAGCTCCTATTGCGTCGTTTCGTGGACTCAGCTTCCGCCACAGCCGTTGCTGGGCTTCGGACCCCGCGATGGAATGCGGAGGTGAAGCCGGGACGAGCGGAGCCTCGCTGTCCAGCAACTCCACCCACGCGGGGGACGTGGCCACGCGTGATGCGTCGTGCAGCGTTGAGCCAGGGCCGGAAGCGTGCGCCCTCGTGGCCAGGACCACCGCCACCACCCACAGCAGAACGTCAGCGCGCATTGTCCATCCCCAGGCCCACCGACGCGAAGGCCCCCGGTCGCAGCGTCCCTTCCGCAGTGGGGAACAGCAGCGAGCCGCCCGTCCCCATCGCGTAGAGCTTCCCGCCCAGGTGTCCTAGCTCGCTAGCTCGGCGTAACAGGTCCTCCGGAGTTCGGCGAACCCGGTCGGGGTGAGTTCGGCCAAACCGGTCCGCACCGGTTCGGCCAAACCGGTCCTCCGGGCGTCCCGCCGACAGGCCACGCTGGCTTCCCTTGGAAAGGGAAGTGGCGTGAGTAACCGGAGAGTGGAGATGGACCGGCTGCAGGAATTGGTGCGGTTGCACCGCCTGGGCACGCCCGCGGGCAGCTTCGCCACGTGCCACTGCCCACACCCGCCGCAGCACCCAGCGTGCAACTGGTACTCCGCCACCTCCGGCACCTCCCACACCTGGTGCCGCAGCCCCGGCGAGGCGCCCGGTTTCACACGCACCGGGCCACTGCACCCAGCGCAGGGGCCCGGCGTCACCGGTACCACCTTGTTGCATGTCTCGGTGGGCAGCAGCTCTCGCTGCGTCCCCTTATGCCCGGGCTGCCCGCCTCGCTTGCGCCCCTTGCCCTCGCGCGCCTTGCGCTTCACTCCGGGGCCGTCGCTGCTGGGCGGCTTGCTGCTGTTGGTGCTGTTGGCATTCAGCCGCGACTTCAGCTCCGCGACTTCAGCTCGCAGCGCGGCGAACTCCGCACGCAACTGCTCGATGAGCGTGTCGCGCTCGGCGACCGCCGCCTCCAACTGCGCGATGCGTACATCCTTGGCGTCGGGGCCTGCCACGCATTGCCGTCTCCCACGCCTCGTCGCCCCACGTCGAGCGCCCAGCCTACTCGCCGGCCGGTCCCCAACTCCCCCTCGGCCAACCTCAGACCTCTGAACGGGTACGTTGTCGGGAGGGGCGGCGTGACGGTGTAGGATTCCGCCCGCTCGTCGATTACCCAAGTGCTTGTCAGACGCTAATGCCAACATCCCCGCTTCTTGCCTGCCCCTGCGGGAGGCGCGGGGGGCGGAATGCGTGCTGGCCTTTGGGTGGTAGGTGTCGCCCTGCTGTTCATGGGCTGCTCTGGGGTTGAGTCGTCGACTCGCAGGGACACGTTCCATCAGCGCGCGGGACTTCCCGGGGAGCGGTGGAGTGTTTCGGGCGAAGACCCCGAAAGCGAACAGGAGGCCGAAGAGACCGACGACTCATCAAGGCCACCGCTCCACCGCCGCCACATGTTCCGGGAGTCTGTGTCCCTCGGGGTGGGCGGGAGGCCTCAGGATGCGTTTGGTGTCCTGCTTCAAAATGCGGGGCTCGAAGAGCGCGACACGCGGCCAGTCGCGGGAATCACTCTCTCCCCGACCCATGCCGCGAGACTCCTCCAGACGCTATTGGAGAAGGACGTGACGTTAGGCCAGTTCCCCTCACGCCTCGCGGTGGGCTTCATGCTGCGGGAGGTGCTGGCCACGGGCGAGGTGTCGCGGGTGGAATTGGATCGCCGGGTGGAGCGCTTCCGGCATCTGGCGGTGCTCCGGCCTGACGGGTGCCTCGCGTGGGTGCGCAGCGGAAGGACACAGCAACGGGTGGCGCCTGTCGAGTGGAAGGACGGGGCCTTTCGCGCGCACGGCTTCGAGTTGGGTCGCTTCTACGACGGACGAACGGGCGTTTTCCGCCTGCTGAACGAAGAACTACGGGAGGAGAACGGCTTCCCCATCGCGGATGTTCACGACGATGCCGACGTCATACGTCGCACGCTGGACGGGGCGGAAGAAGCCTTCGTCGGGCTCGCCCTCGCAGTGGGGAAGTTCTTCTCGACGTCGCCAGCGGACAACCTCGCGGCACTCCGAGAGATGCCCGCCGCAGTGGTGGCGTTGCTGGAGTCGTCCCCCGAGTACCTGGAGCGCTTCCGGTACATGACCAGGGGCGAGCAGGTGCAAGCCGTCTCCAAGCTGGTGACGAACCTCATCGCTACATGGGGGACAGTGTCAGCCGCGACGCGCACGTTGGGGGGAGCAGGTTTCGCCACGGCAGAGGTCCCAGCGCTCGTGTTAGCCGCCGATGGCACTGTCGCCATGCGACTCGTGTCCGCATCTGCGGGACGTGCGGCGGGGGTGCTGAGCGGTGGGCCAGGGGCCGCCATCATCCTTCAACGGGCAGGGGAGGGAGGCGGCTCCAGTGCGACGCCACCTGCTGGCCCTGGCGGCATGAAGTCCTACTCGTCGTTCAAGTCCTTCAAACGAGCGATGGGCCCCGCAGGTCCGGGGAAGGAGTGGCATCACATCGTCGAGCAGACCGACGGTAATGTGGGGAGGTTCGGACCGAAGGCGATCCACAACACGGAGAACATCGTTGCGCTCGACAAGGAGCTTCACACGAGGGTGAGCGCGTTCTATTCGTCGAAGAATGTCTCCGCCACGGGCTCCGATGCCTTCACGGTGAGGCAGTGGCTTCGAGCCCAGTCATATGAGGCGCAACGCGAATTTGGGCTCAGAGCCCTGGAGAACGTGAGGAAGGGGCTATGGCGATGACGCTCTCGCAGTTGGTCGAAGAGTTCGCGGAGAATGTTGCTGCACAGAAGGAAGCCATCTGGCGCGGTGATGCGAAGACCGGGAACAAGCATGCGAATCGGTACATCGCCGCGTTCAAGAAGCTGCGTGCTCACGGAGATTCAGGGCGGGACGCGCTGGCCCAGTTGTTCACGCACCCACGGATGGATGTGCGCACCGCTGCTGCGACCTACCTGCTTCGGTACAGAACCGTAGAAGCCAAGGCCGTGCTCGAAGAAGCCGCGAAGGGCGAAGGGCTCATCCCCTTTGAGGCCCAGGAGGCGTTGAAGCGCTGGGCAGAAGGCGCCTGGAGCCTCGATCCGGAGTAGCGCCAGCAGCGTGCTCGCTTGGCCATGAGAGAAGACGGCCCGTAAGCATCCGGTCCAACCCACTTCCCAACCTCTTCGCGGGGTGTTCGAGTCCGGAGCAGGGCTTGGACGTCTCCGTCTTCGCGGGGCCGACGCCGGGCTTGTACTTCGTCGCCGTGGACCAACGCTTTGATCGCTGCGGCGGCCCGGGTGGGCGTGTCCTCGACTGGTGGGAGGTGGAGGTGCCCCCCAACCCGAAGGCCCGGACACGAAAAAGCCCGGGCCGCCGTGAAGGCGCCCGGGCTTCTGTGTGACGACCGTCTTCGCCGTGCGGACTACAGCGCCGCGATGATGGCGTCGGTGAACTCGCGCGTCGTGGCCTTGCCGCCGATGTCGCCGGTGCGGACCTCGCCGGAGCTGTACACCTTCCAGATGGCGCTCTCCATGCGACGCGCCGCCTCGGTGTGCTCCAGGTAGTCCAGCATCATCACCGCGGACATCATCAGCGCGGTGGGGTTCGCGATGCCCTTGCCCGCGATGTCCGGGGCGGTGCCGTGCACGGCCTCGAAGACGGCGGTGCGCTCGCCGATGTTGGCGCCCGGCACCACGCCCAGGCCGCCGACGAGGCCCGCGCACAGGTCGCTCAGCACGTCGCCGTAGAAGTTCTCCGCCACCAGCACGTCGAAGCGGGTCGGGTCCTTCACGAGCTGCATGCAGAGGTTGTCGATGATGACCTCCTCGTAGGTGATCTCCGGGAACTCACGGCCCACCTTGCGGCAGCAGTCCAGGAAGAGGCCGTCCGACAGCTTCATGATGTTCGCCTTGTGCACGGCCGTGACCTTCTTGCGGCCATGCTTGCGGGCGTGCTCGAAGGCGAAGCGGGCAATCCGCGTCGACGCCTTCTCGGTGATGATCTTCAGCGACTCCACCACGCCCGGGACGATGATGTGCTCCAGGCCAGCGTAGAGGCTCTCCGTGTTCTCACGCACCACGACGAGGTCCACGTTCTCGTAGCGCGTCTTCACGTTCGGCACGCTCTTCACGGGCCGCAGCGACGAGTACAGGTCCAGCCGCTTGCGCAGGCCCACGTTGGCCGAAGGGAGGCCGCCGCCCACCACCGTGCCCGTGGGGCCCTTGAGCGCGATGCCACTGCGCAGCACCGCCTCCACCGTCTCGTGCGGCAGGTTGGTGCCGTACTTGGCCACCACCTCCGTGCCTGCGTCCTTGTACTCGAAATCGAGCGGGACCTTGAGCGCCTCGAGGACGCGCACGGTGGCCGCCATCACTTCGGGGCCAATGCCATCGCCATTGATGATCGTGACAGTGCGGGTGTTCGCCATGGGTGCGGATTCACAGCACAATTTTCCTGGCGTCGGAAGAACGAAAACACCCGGCATTCAGCCGGAGGCATGGGGGCCATGAGGAAGGCACACCCCTGGCCCTCCCGGTCGGCTCCCCGCCAGGGAGGCCGCCGCTCCAGGTGTCAGTGCTCGGACGAGGCGGACGGACGCGGGCGCCGGGTGGGCCTGCGCCGGGTGTGGATGGCGTAGGGCCGGTAGAAGGACTCCCACAGGGCCGCCCGGCGGCCCCGGGGCCGGGTCCGCAGCTCGCCCAGGGGCGCCCGGATGAAGAAGGACGACAGGAACAGGTAGGACGCCGTCAGGGTGAGCATCAGCAGGATGGCCGTCACCGCCTCGCCGGGAATCCAGGCCACCCGGGCCCTCGCCAGGAACTCGTCCAGGTCCACCGGCGGCTTCGGGTGGCTGTAGACCTTCACGAACCACGTCATCATCAGGACCATCAGGATGGGCCCGTAGGCGCGGTTGAGCCGGGTGGAGATGGCGGAGAAGAGGGATAGCTGGATTTGCGGCCGCTCCAGCTCCAGGGCCAGCTCGCGCAGGGCGTCCGGGTCCACGGGCTCGCGGCGGAGCATGGGCGCCCACCACCCGTCCTCCAGCAGGCGCACCCGGCGGTTCCACAAGTCGTAGTAGCGGTACCGCCGCGCCTCGATGAGGAGGAAGGACACCACCATCCAGATGCCCACGAGGAAGGTGACGTGGGAGCTCTGCGTGGAGGCGAAGCCGAAGGAGATGACCGCCGCCGTCGTCGTGAGCGCCCAGTTGGTGGTGGTGTCCAGGCGCGTGCGCCAGGTGTCGGAGCGGCTCAGCTCCCCCCGGAAAAGCTGCGCCATCGCCTGCTGGGACAGCCAAGGCGATTCCAGCACATCGTTCTTGTCGCGTTCGCGCACGGCCATCCTTCCCCGGAAGGTGGGCTGGGCAGTGGGCGTTTGCAATGCGGCACGGGTGCTGGCGGCAGGCAGGCGGGCGGGCGCCCGGGTGGCCAAGGCGGGCGGGCATGAACAGCTTGCTGACTTGAACGTGCCCGCCGTGAATTCCATCCAGGCCCTGTCCGACCTCCTCCAGGAGGAGCGCGAGCGCGTGGCGCGCCTGTGGGCCAAGCGCCTGCGCGCGGAGACCTATGACGTGGAGGTCCCCGGGAGGGACTTGCGCGCTCCGTTGCGCCGGCTGCTGGACGAGCTGGCCCGCCTGCTCAGGGACCGGCCGGAGGACGCCGTCCGGCTCTGGCCGGAGGTGGTCCGCCCGCACGGCGCCTTCCGCTACAGCCAGAACTTCGACCCCGAGGACCTGTCACGCGAGTTCAAGTCCCTGGAAGAGGTGATGCTGCACGTCTACGCGCGGCGCAACGGCGGCTTCATCGAGCCCGAGGTCGCCGAGCTCATGGCGGAGCTGGTGTGGGAGGCGGACGCCGCGGCCCAGGCGTCCTACGCGCGCATCCTGAAGACGGAGGAGGTGCGCTTCCGCGAAGCGGCGGTGATGGAGTCGGTGCTCAACCAGGTGGACGTGGGCATCATGCTGGCGGAGGTGGACGGCACCGTCTCCTTCGCCACGCCGCCGGTGAGCCGGCTCATGGGCGTGCCCATGCGCGCGGTGGTGGGCGCCCGGGCGGCGAGCACCATCACCCCCGTGCTGACGCAGGTGAACGCGCGCCACCTCACGGGCGAGCCCTTCAAGCTGGCCGACATGCCCTTCCTCCGCGCCCTCAAGGAGAAGGGCCCGGTGCGCGGGGTGATGATGGTGGTGGAGCGCCCCGGCGGGGACACCGCCACGCTGGAGCTGAGCGCCACGCCCGTCTGGGAAGAGGAGGGCGAGCTGGCCGGCGCCATCCAGACCTTCACCGACCGCACGGAGGCGGTGAACAAGACGAAGGCGCTCCAGAGCGCGCACGGGGAGCTGCGCCGGCTGCAGGGGCGGCTCTTGCAGCGCACCCGCCAGCAGGCGCTGGGGCAGCTCGCCAGCGGCGCGGCGCACGCGCTCAACAACTTCCTCAACGTGCTGCGGCTGCGCATCACCCTGCTGCAGCGCGAGTTCAAGCCCGAGCACCTGGAGGCGCTCGACAAGACGGTGCAGCAGATTGGCGAGCTGGTGGCCCGGCTCCAGGAGTTCAACATCCAGCGCACCCAGGAGCAGCCCACCGACGTGCCGGTGGACCAGACGGTGCGCGAGGCGCTGGAGCTGGCGCGAGGCGAGCTGGAGCAGCGCGAGCACCCCGTGTACGTGGACCTGGACCTGGGCGGGTCCGGCAACGTGCGCGCGGACACGGGCTTCTTCCGCGAGCTGGTGGTGAACCTGCTGCTCGTCGCCAGAGACCGGATGGAGGCCGGAGGCCGGCTGCACGTCTCCACGCGCGCGGATGGGGCTGCGTGGCTGACGCTGCGCATCGAGGACGAGGGCACGCCCTACGCGCCCGATGAGCTGGCGCGGCTGTTCGACCCGCTGCGCAGGGACGCGGGCGCGCCGCAGCTCTCCCTGTTCCTGGCGGTGGCGCGGGCGCAGGTGGAGCGCTGGGGCGGCGAGCTGACGGCGGAGGTGCCGCCCTCCGGTTCGGGCACGGCCTTCGTGGTGCGGCTGCCCCGCGCGCATGACGGCGTCACGGCCACCGCGCCTCGTCCGGAGCCGGCGCGCGCGGAGGTGATGCGGCCGGCGGGGCCCCGGCGCTTCCAGCAGACGCGCCGGGTGCTGGTGGTGGACGACGACCTCGACAACGCGCGGATGATGGCGGAGGTGCTGGGCGAGGAGGGCTACGAGGTGCAGGTGGCCCACAGCCCGGCGGTGGCGCTGGGGATGTGGGACCGCCGCCGCTACGACGCCGCGCTGCTGGACGCGGTGATGCCGGAGATGAGCGGCTGGGAGCTGGCCCGCGAGCTGCGCAAGAAGTCTCCGCAGGCGCTGCTGGCCATCGTCACCGGCATGGACGTGCGGGGGCAGAACCGCTCCAACCTGGCGCTGGTGGACGCCGTGTTCCGCAAGCCCATCGACGTGGGCGCCCTGGACGACTTCCTGGGGCAGGCGGATACCGATATGCCCGACAATGGTCCGAACCCCTCGGGGGCCGCGCCGCCCGCCTGAGCGACGCGGACGGGACGTCGTGGCGCCTCCCGCCCTCCGGTAACCCTTGGGGCTACATTTTTCACTCAAAGTGTTGCGGAGGCCGTCACACGCCCGCGCTGCTTCTTCGTGGAAGCCCCCGGACTTCTAGCGAAAAGACGCCACCGCAACGCAATCTCGCCGTGTGTCTGAAACTGAGAGTGTGGCTCGCGGCTTGCTCCGGGTCCGCGCTCCCGCCGGTGCCCGCGGTCCTGATTCGGGCGTCCACCCCCGGCGGTTGCCCCACCCCACGAGGTTCTGCGTGAGAGTCAATCTGAGCGGCCTGCTGCTGGCCGGAATGCTGCTGGCCGGCGGCGGTGCCATGGCGGAAGAGAGCGCGGTCTGCGAGGGCCGTACATCACAACCTCCCCTGCAGCGGGACGCGCAGGGGCGCGTGAAGGTTGGCGAGGACGTCGTCTCCAGCTTCAAGTCGCGCCAACCCGCGGCGCGGCCGGAGGGCGTCCGCGCCAAGGCGGAGCTGTCCTGGACGGACCGCATCAGCAGCCCGGGCGCCACGTACATCGCGCCGCACTTCAGCCAGTTCGCGCTGGCGCCGGGGGATTACGTCATCGTCCGCGCGCCGGACGGCTCGCGCGAGTACCGCTACGAGGGCTTCGGCAAGGGCGACGGCAAGGCGCCCCTGCGGGAGGGCTTCTGGAGCGGCCACATCTCCGGCGACGTCGCCATCGTCGAGCTGTGGAGCGTGGGCGGCCGCGCGAAGTCCGGCTACGCCATCGACCGGTTCGCGCGCGGCTTCGCCAACCTGGCGGCGCTGGGCGACGAGGACAAGGACAACAAGGCCCTCTGCGGCACGGACGACTCGCGCAACGCGCGCTGCTACCAGGGGGCGGACCCGCGCCAGTACAAGCACTCGCGCGCGGTGGCCCGCCTGCTCATCAACGGCAGCGGGGCGTGCACCGGCTGGCTCGTGGGCAACCAGGGCCACGTGATGACCAACGAGCACTGCATCGCCAACGCGACTGACGCGGCCAACACCGACTTCGAGTTCATGGCGGAGGGCGCCTCCTGTTCCTCCACGTGCAACTTCGGGCTCGCCTGTCCGGGCACGGTGGTGGCCACGACCTCCACGCTCATCGCCGTGGACGCGCCGCGCGACTACGCCCTGGTGCGCCTGCCCACCAACCCCACGGCCACGTACGGCTACCTCCAGCTCCGCAACGCCACCGCGGTGGTGGACGAGCGCATCTACATTCCCCAGCACCCCGCCGCGTGGGGCAAGTACATCGCGCGCAACTCCACGCACGTGTCGGACGCCTCGGGCTTCGCGGAGGTCTTCGCCCTCAACCGCCCCGCGTGCTCGCCGGGCGGCCCGCTGGACATCGGCTACTACGCGGACACGCAGGGGGGCTCGTCGGGCTCGCCGGTCATCGCGAACTCGGACCACCGCGTCGTCGCGCTGCACCACTGCGCCAACTGCCCCAACCGCGGCGTGCCCATCACCTCCATCATCAGCCACCTGGGCTCGCTGCTCCCGCAGTGCGCGCTGCGCAGCGCCGCCTGCCCGGACCCGTATGACGTCTGGATGCGCGACACCTGGTCCGACACCGGCCTGGAGCCGGACGCGGCCACCGCGGGCCAGGACATGTGGGCCAGCCCCTACATCTGGATTCGCCGCAACCCGGACGGCGTCGCCAACCCGCACGTCCACCAGAACCCGGAGCTGGGCGCCACGAACTACGTCTATGTGAAGCTGCACGGCGGGCCGCGCCCGGGCGCCTCCGGACGGCTCAAGCTGTACTACGCGAACGCGTCCACCGGCCTGGACTGGGACTCGGACTGGACGCAGTTCGGTGACCTCCCCATCAACGGCTTCCCCGCGGACACGCACATCGCCATGGTCCCCTGGAGCGGCCTGCCGGGCGAAGGGCACTACTGCCTGGTGGCGCGCTGGGAGTCCGCGTTCGACCCGATGTCCTTCCTGGAGGGGACGGACATCGGCACCAACGTCCGCCAGAACAACAACATCATCTGGCGCAACGTGAACATCGTGGACCTGGAGTCGGGCTCGTCGGAGATTCACTTCATCGTCCGCAACGTGCACCGGAACGTCCGGGCGTTGAGCCTGGCCGTGCGCGTGCCGGAGGCGGAGCTTGGCCGGCCCTTCCCGGTGAAGGCGGGCCGCGTGCTGGTGCGGCTGCCGGAGGCACTGTTCAAGGGCTGGCTGGAGGCCGGTGGCAGGGCCGAGGGCCTGGAGATGGTGAACCAGGAGGGCACCTTCGAGGTCACCTCGCCCGAAGGCGGGGTGTTCCACGGCCTGCCGCTGGCGTTCCGCGAGGAGCACCAGGTGCGGGTGCGCTTCGAGCGCTCGGCGGACGCCACCGAGGAGCCCTACCGCCTGGAGTTCGTGCAGTTCGACCAGGACGCGCCGGACCGTGAGAGCCTGGGCGGCATCGGCTACGACATCTACGCCTTCGGCGAGCCGAAGCCGAAGCAGTAGCCGTCGCTCCGCCTGACACGGGCGGGGCGGTGACGGGGGGGGGCACGGCAGCCGGGCGTTGGCTGCCTGCCCTTCTCTTGTCATGGTGGGCGGGGGTGTCCACCTGTGAAGCAGGAGGAGACACCACCATGTCACGCAAGACGATGGACTGCCGGAAGGCGCCCAGCGACATCCACTGCACGCTGACGATTTCCGGCGAGGAGGACGAGGTCTTCAACGCGGCTGTCGCGCACGCGGTCTCCGCGCATGGCCACGAGGACTCCGCCGAGCTGCGCGAGATGATTCGCGGCCTGCTCGAGGACGAGGAGCCCTCGGCCGGCATCGGACGCGCCATGCCCATGCAGGAGCCGCAGCAGCCGAGCAGGCACTGAGGGGTCGTGCTTCCTCAGCGTGTGGGCAGCTCGCGGAACGAGATGCCCTCCAGCTCCATGCGGCGCACCGTTTCCATGAACCGCTCGGTGCCGACAATCATCGTGGCGAAGTTGCCCACCCGGAACAGGTCCACGTCCGCTGGAAGCGAGGCCGCGTCGAGGATGGGCTCGTCGGGCCGACGGAGCCCGAGGCGTCCACAGGTGGCACACCGAGCAGGCAGTCCGGGGGGCAGGCAGTCCGCGTGGAGCTGGCCACGTGGGTCGAGCTGAAGCTCCAGGAGCATGGGGGCGTCCTGCTGCCGGAACCGCAGCTCCGTTCGAGCGCCGAGCAGTCCGCGGATGCCTTCCTCCTGAAGTCGCTCCAGCGCTTCGTGGCGAATCAGCAACAGGCTGCTGCCCAGCCACGCGAAGGGACCGAACCGCCCCGAGGCTGTTCCCATCAGGGGGCCGAACGTCGTCCCTGGAGGAAGTGGGGCGCCTGAGGGCGCCAGGGGGCGCACCAATTCCCGGAGCCGTGCGAACTCGTTGAATGGCTCGGACCTGGCTTTCAGGAACGCGCGCTCTTCGGGCAGGACGGACAAATCGACAGCGGGGTACTGGTGCCCTGAGCTGGCCCAGGTCTCGCCGCAGCCCGGGCATCCCGCAAGGCCAGGCAGCCCCCATTTGTGCGCGGCGTTGAGGCTGCCGTTGAGGCGGGGTTGCACTGTCGAGTCTTCGCGCAGCCAGAAGAAACGCGTCATTCGTCCTCATGCTCCGGGGCGTGAATAGTAGGGCTGAATGGGGCCGCCCATGAGCTCAAAGCGGTGAATCAGCTCGCCTGCGTGCCTGAAAATCTCGGCCGGTGTCGCACCCTCGTTCGCGTCCTTGAACTCGCGCCATGCGTTGTTCCAATCGCCGCCGCGTTCTCCTCCTCGGTGAATCCGTTGATGGACGTGGCGTGGAATGGGCATGGTGTAGTCGTGGATTTTCACGCCCTGCCGTTCGAACCAGCGGGCGAGGTCCTCCGCCTGCGGGAAGATGTGGTGTTTCTCCCACCGGCCGGGCGTGAGTCGAGGTGGGCCTGGGAAGGCGCGCTCGGGGGCGCCACTCCAATTGGGGAACACCATGACGGCACCCCGAGGGAGGTGCTGTCCTCCGCCCCAGTGCCGCCGGGGGCCTCGTCCGGGGGCGGCGGCCGCCGCGGGGGGCGCGCCGGCGGGAAGCGCGCGAATTCGAGCACTCCGCCCAGGTCCTGACACCTGTAGAAGCCGCAGGCGTCGCCCATGCACAGGAGTGAGACGCATGGGTCATCATCGGGCCTGGCGCACTCCTCCTCTGCGTTGCTCCATCCTTGCTGAAGGGACGCCTTCGGCACCGGCGCGCAGCCCGCCCAGGTTGCCGTGAGCAGCAGGAGCCAGAATGACAGGTGCGTTCGCATTGTCCGGGAATGGAAGGTACTGCGCTTCATGCTTCGCCTTCACGCGGTTGCCCGCAGGTCGTTAGATTCGCGCCGGTGAGTGCCCCCCTGACTTTGGAGCGCGTCCGCCGCAAGGTGGAGGCGGGTGAGGTTCTGAGCGACGCGGAGCTGGCCCTGCTCCGCGCCGAGGCGCAGCGTGGCGCCGGCCCCGCCTTGCGGCTGGCCCTGGCTCACGCCCTCATCAACGCGGGCGCTGAGCGTGAGGCCCTGCCCCTGCTGGAGGCCCTGCGGCGCGACTTCCCGCGCGACCTGCCCGTGCGTCTGGGGCTGGCGCGGGCGCTGCTCGGACTGGAGCGCCATGGTGACGCCGAGCGGCTCTTGAACGACGTCCTGGCCCAGTCTCCGGATGACCCGGAGGTGCTCAAGGTGCTCGCGGTGCTGGGCCTGCGGCGCGGTGAGGCGGACAAGGCCCGCGCCTATGTCGCGGACGCGCTGGCCCGGGACCCCTTCGATGCCGAGGCCCGGCTGTTGAAGGAGGAACTGGAGGCCGCGGACCTGCCGCCTCCGCCCGCTCCGCGGGAGCAGGTGCTGCGCCCGGAGTTCACCGCCGCGCTGACCGCCGCGCTGGGGCGCGCCCGGGTGGTGTTCCGGCGGCAGGGGAAGGACTTGCTCGTGAAGCTCGCCACGGGCGGCGTCGGGCGCGTGGACGTGGGCTCGCTGTACGCCGCCTATCAGGAGTCCCCGGGCACGCAGGGGCTCACCGCCTACGCGGAGGCGCTGGCGTCACGGCTCGGCGGGCTGTCCTCGGGCCTGAGCGCGGAGGGGGCGGCGCTGGAGGCGCGGCTGCGTCCCGTACTGCGTCCGGCGGACTTCGGGCACCGGGCCGTGGGCGCGCTGCACCGCCCCGGGCCCGCGGGCCTGGCGCTCTTCTACGTCCTGGAGGACGCCGACTTCGTGCGCTACCTGCCCGAGTCCGCGCTGGCCTCCGCGGGACTCACGCCCGAGTCCGCCGACGCGGCGGCCTGGCGCAACCTCGCCTCGCGCCTCGCGCCGGTGCGGCCCGTGCTCGTCGACCAGGGGGAAGTCCGACTGGCGGAGGCCTTCACCGGGCTGTGGGCCGTGGCGGAGGGGGATGGCCATGACGCCGCGCGGCTGCTCCTGCCATCGCAGCGCGAGGCGCTGGCGCAGCTCGCGGGAGAAGGTCCGTTGCGAGTGAGTCTGGGCCGGCGGGAGCTGGCGCTGGTCTGCCGCGAGTCGGAGGTCGCCGCTTGTGAAGCGCTGGAGCGGCTGTCGCCCTCGCCGGATGGCATCCCTGGCCGCTTCCGTCTGACGGAGGAGGGCCTGTCCGCACTGTGAACCGGCCTCAGCCCGCCGTGCCCGCGGGCAGCCGGTCCACGAACAGCACCTCGCGGTAGCCCAGCGTGAGCAGCAGCGCCCGCAGCGAGCGCTCCGCCGACTCCCGCGCCTTTCGCTGAAGGCGCCCGTCCGCGCGGACCTCGTGCTCGAAGGCGACGCGGGCCTTCTCCAGGAGCTGCGCCGTCTGCTCGCTGTCCAGGTTGGAGTCGATGACCTCCGTCTCCCCTGGACGCAGCTCCACCTTCACCTCCATGGGCGGCAGCACCACGTAGACGCGGGTCCCCGTCACCTGGAGGTGGGAGCGGTCGAAGCGCTGGAAGTCGAAGCCCAGGTGCGCGTTCGCGAAGACGATGGCGCGGCCATGTGGGTTCTGGAGCGCGTGCCGCGCCCAGTTCAGCACGTCCTTCCAGAGCGCGTCCGTGGCCTGGGGCTCCGGCGCGAAGGACACCTTCTTGTAGAGCGCGACCTCCAGCGTCTCCAGCCGGGCCACGTCCCGCATCTGCTGCACGACGGACGGCGTGTCCGGCAGGGACGGCGACGCGGGCTTCAGCAACACCCACGCCCCCAGCGCGCCGAGCACGGCACCCAGGACGACGGTGAGGACTCGCGAGAGGTGCGCCATGGCCCCCAGTGTACCTCCCCCGGCCGGCGCTTCCGGCGTGCTCATATCGAAGGCGCCAGCAGGACGACCGAGTAACCCACGGCCGTCCGTGCTCCAGGATTCTCGTAGGAGTGCTTCTGGTCCCCGCGGAAGACGACGACGTCGCCGGGCTGGAGGAGGAAGCGCTCCCCGCTGGCCACGAGCACCAGCTCCCCTGTCTCACACGCCAGGTACTCCCGCGTGCCGGGTGTGTGCGGAACGCCGGTGACGCGCACCTGAGGCGGCAGCTCCACCCGGTCGAACTCCATGCCGGGCAGCGGGTCCGGCAGCAGCTTGCGCAGCATGCCGCCGCCGCGCACCCGGACGGGCAGGGTGGTGCGGGGGTAGTGCCGGGCGCTGGCGCGAGGCTTCGCGATCAGCTCCTCCAGCGACACCTGGAGCGCGGCGGCCACGCGGTGCAGCACGGACAGCGTCGGATTGGCCGCGCCCGACTCCAGGTGGGCCCAGGTGGCGCGAGGCACGCCCGCCAGCCGGGACAACTGCGCCTGCGTGGCGCCTCGCGTCTCGCGCAGGGAGCGGATGTTGCGGGCCAGCCTGCCGGGCAGGTCATCGTCGTTCATGGATTGGCAATCTGCCAAGCCCTTGGCCCAGGCGCCAATGGAATAGCGAGCGAGGTGTATCTCCAGACGCAAGGAGGACACACGCATGGTTCGCATCGACAAGAGCATCCTGATTACGGGCGCCAGCCGGGGGCTGGGCCTGGCGCTGATGAATGGCTTCGCCCGCCGGGGCGCGCGCGTGGTGGGCGTGGCGCGCCACGCCGCGGAGATGGAGGCCGTGGCGGAGGCGCTGCGCTGGGAAGGCCTGGACGCCCACGCGCTGACCTACGACGTGGGAGACAAGGAGGCCATCTACCCGCTGGTGGGCGCCGCGACGGCGCTGGTGGGCCCGCTGGACGTGCTGGTCCACAACGCGAGCACGCTGGGCCCCACGCCGCTGCCGCTGCTGCTGGACACGGCCTGCGAGGACCTGCAGCGCGTGCTGGAGGTCAACGTGGTGGGCCCCTTCCGCCTCACCAAGGCCGTGGCGGGGAACATGGCGGTGCGGGGCAGGGGGCTGGTGGTGAGCATCACCTCGGACGCGGCGGTGTCGGCCTATCCCCGCTGGGGCGCCTATGGCGTGTCGAAGGCGGCGCTGGAGCACCTGGGCCGCGTCTGGGCCGCGGAGCTGGAGGGCACCGGGGTGCGCTTCTTCTCCGTGGACCCGGGGGAGATGGACACGCGGATGTACCGGGACGCGGTGCCGGACGCGGACTACTCCCAATTGAGCCGGCCGGAGGCGGTGGCGGCCCGGCTCGTGGACTGGGTGGCGTGGCAGGCGGAGTCCGTGCCCTCGGGGACCCGCCTGGAGGCGGCGAAGCTGGAGGCCGCATGAAGCCCGCGCGCTGGCCTGCGGACCGCCCCGACGAGGGCCGCCTGCTTCATGTCGAGCCGCGCGCCCGCCGCTTCCACGACGCGCGCGTGGCGGACCTCCCGTCGCTGCTGCGCGACGGGGACCTGCTGGTGGTGAACGACGCCGCCACCCTGCCCGCGTCCCTGTGGGGGAGGACGGCGTCGGGCGAGCGCATCGAGCTGCGCCTGCTGTCTCGCGAGCCGGACGGCACCTGGACGGTGGTGCTGTTCGGCGCGGGGGACTGGCGGCGGCGCACGGAGGACCGGCCACCGCCGCCCGCGGTGTCCGAGGGTGCGGAGCTCATGGTGGGCGGGCTGAAGGCCCGGGTGGTGGCGGTGCTGCCGCCGTCCCCCCGCCTGCTGCGCGTGGCCTTCGACGCGACGGGAGCGGCGCTCTGGTCCGGGCTCTACCGGAGCGGGCGCCCGGTGCAGTACGCGTACACGGAGGCGCCGTTGTCGCTGTGGCACGTGCAGACGGCCTATGGCGCGCGGCCCTGGTCCGTGGAGCCGCCGTCCGCGGGCCTGCCGCTCACGTGGAGCGTGCTGCTGGCGCTGCGCCGGCGGGGCGTGCGGCTGGCGTCGCTCACCCACGCGGCGGGGCTGTCCTCCACGGGAGACGCGGCGCTGGACGCGGCGCTGCCCCGGCCGGAGCGCTCCGACCTCCCCGCCGCCACGGTGGAGGCCGTGCTGCACACGCGGGCCTTGGGCGGGCGGGTGGTGGCGGTGGGCACCACCGTGGTGCGGGCCCTGGAGGGCCGCGCGGCGCAGCACGGCGGCTGGCTGGTGGCGGGAGAGGAGGTGACGGACCTGCTGTTGGGGCCGGGCTTCGTCCCGCGCCTGGTGCACGGGCTGCTCACCGGCGTGCACGAGCCCGGCAGCAGCCACCATGCGCTGCTCCAGGCCTTCGCGCCGCTGCCCCTGCTCCAGGAGGTGGCCGCGCACGCGGAGGCGCGCGGCTACCTGGGGCACGAGTTCGGCGACTCGTGCCTGCTGCTGGATGCGTGAGGCCTACTGGAGCTGCGTGTTCTCCAGCTCCACCTTCACCCAGCCGGGCTTGCGCACGTCGAAGTTGCGGTACGCGTCAATGGCGCTGCCCATGGGCTCCACGTGGGACAGGATGGCCGTGGGGTCCACCACGCCGGTGCGCACCAGCTCCAGCAGCTTGGGGATGTACTTGCGGTGGTTGCAGTTTCCCATCTTCATCGTGAGGTTCTTGTTCATCGCCATGCCAATGGGGAACGTGCGCACCTGCTGCGGGTAGACGCCGATGATGGACAGGGTGCCCGCCTTGGCCAGGCCCTCCACGGCCCACATCAGGGCCTGCGCGGGCGCGTCGCCGGGGACCCAGTTGTCACCCTTGGGGTTCGTCTTGGGCGCGGCCTCCTTCACCTCGCGTTTGAACTCGGCCTTCTCCTCGTGGGCCTTCTTCGCCCCGGGGCCGTGGTGCGGGTGCATGGCGTCCACGCCCACCGCGTCGATGGCGCGGTCCACGCCGATGCCGTGGGTGAGGCGCTTGAGCGTCTCGAGCGGGTCCTCCTCGTCGAAGTTGATGACCTCCGCGCCCTGGGCCCGCGCCAGGTCCAGGCGGTCCTCGTGGCAGTCGATGGCGAAGACGCGGCCGGCGCCCAGGAGCTTCGCGCTGACGATGGCGAAGAGGCCCACGGGGCCGCAGCCGAACACCGCCACGGTGTCACCGGGTTTGATTTCCGCCAGCTCCGCGCCCATGTAGCCGGTGGGGAAGATGTCGGAGATGAGGATGGCCTGCTCGTCGCTGACGCCATCCGGAATCCGCACCAGGCCCACGTTCGCGAAGGGCACCCGCACCTTCTCCGCCTGCATGCCGTGGAAGGGCCCCGTCTGCTGGGGGCCGCCGAAGAAGGCCGTGCCCGCGCTGGGGCCGTTGGGGTTCGCTTCGTTGCACTGCGCGTGGTACCCGGCGCGGCAGTACGAGCAGTTGCCGCAGGCGATGGTGGACGGGATGACCACCCGGTCGCCCACGTTGAGGTTGCGGACGTCGTCACCCAGCGCCTCGATGACGCCCACGCCCTCGTGGCCCAGGATGGTGCCCGGCTTCATGCCCGGCATGGTGCCGCGAATCATGTGGAGGTCGGTGCCGCAGATGGCGCTCGCCGTCAGGCGGACGATGGCATCCGTCGGCTTCTCGATTCTGGGCTCCGCCACGTCGTCGAGCCGGATGTCCCCAATCCCATGGAAAACGACAGCCTTCATAGCGCGCGCTCCTGCCCCCTCGGGGCCCCAAGACGAAAAGGGCCTGCGCGGACGCAGACCCGCGTGACTTGGAGGCTGGGCATCGGCCCGGGTGAGGGCAAAGCGCGCGGCGCCCCCTCTTCCGCCGGACGGGCAGGGGAGCGAGGCCTCAGCGGCCGGAGGTGTGGTGCACGTGGAAGGTGAGCCGCTTGCCGAAGACGCGGCGGAAGTTCAGGACCTCGCGGTCCGCGTTCCACAGCTCCAGGTCCACCGGGTGCCGGGTGTGCAGGTGCAGCGCCACGCCCTCGCGGCCATTGGTGGCCTTGAAGTCCTTGATGGGCTGGTGGTGGCTGACGTCCAGCGAGTTGGCCACGCGCAGCAGGGTGGCCAGCTTGCGCACCGTCCGTGCCTCGGTCGGGTTGAGGCCCGCCATGCCGGAGTGGGCCAGCTCCGGCGGGCTGCGCCGGTGGTAGCGGGCGATGCGCGCCACGATTTCACGCTCACGGTCCGCCAGGCCCGGCAGGTCGGCGTGGCGGATGAGGTAGTACGTGTGCTTGTGGTGCCGCTCGTAGCTGACGGCGTGGCCCACGTCGTGGAGGAGGGCGGCGACCTCCAGATAGGGGCGGACGGACAGCGGGAGCTGGTGCAGGGCGGCCAGGTTGTCGAACAGGGCGAGCGACAGCCGGGCCACCTGGCGGGCGTGCTTCTCGTCGAAGAAGAAGCGCTTGCCCATGGCGAAGGCGGCGTCCGCGAGGCTGTGGTCGTCGCGGTGCTCGTCCTGCTTGTAGAGCAGGTCCACGAGGATGCCGTCGCGCAGGCCGCGGTTGACGACGCTGACGGACTCGACGCCCAGGTACTTCGCCACGGCCTCCAGGATGACGGCGCCGGAGACGATGATGTCGGCGCGGCGCGGGTCGAAGCGCTTGCGGCGGCGCTCGGGGGGCATCTGCGCCAGGGTGTCCACCGTCTGGGTGAGCTGGCGGACGGTGGCGTTGCCGCTGCTCTCCGCGGCGGCGAAGGACACCACGGCGCTGATGGTGCCGGACGAGCCGAGCGCCACCCGGGGGACGTTGGGCACGGTGGGCGGCAGCGTCTTCTGCAGCACGTCCGTGACGAAGCTGCGCATGAGGCGCAGTTGCTTGGGGGGCACGGTGCGCGAGGCGTCGAAGACCTCGGTGAGGCGCACGGAGCCGAGCGCGAGGCTCCAGAGGTTGTCGGGCTTCTCGCCGGTGGCGGTGGCGACCTCCGTGCTGCCGCCGCCAATGTCGATGAGGAGCGAGCGCGTGTGGGGCGGCTTGCGGTGGAGCACGCCCAGGCAGATGAGGCGGGCCTCCTCCTTGCCGCTGACGACCTCCAGGTTGAGGCCGGCCTCCTCGCGCACGCGGCGGACGATTTCCGCGCTGTTCTTGGCCTCACGCAGGGCGCTGGTGGCTACCGCGCGCACCTGGGCCTTGTGGCGGCGGCAGAGCGCGGAGTAGCGGCGCAGCGTGGCCAGCAGGCGCTCGGCCGTCTCCTCTGGCATGGAGCCGGTGGCGAAGACGCCCTCTCCAGGGCGGATGGCGTCGCGCTCCTGGTGCATGGTTTCGAGCGCGCCGTCGGCGTCTGGCCGCGCCAGCTCCAGGCGGACGGCGTTGGTGCCCACGTCAATGGCGGCGAGGACAGGCTGGGGGGGGCGGCGAGGGGGCATGTGCGTTTCTGGCCGGAGTGTACGGGGCCCGGGCGGTAATCGCAGCGGGAACCGCATCGACAGGCCGGTCCCCCGCTTCACCATGCGACAGACCCGTATCAGTCGAGGAAGCGGCGCTCCCAGCGGCGCCGGGCTTCCGCCCCCAAGCCGCGGAGGTGCTCCTCGCGGTACGTCCACGGCTCCAGCACACGGGCCAGCTCGCGATAGGCGGGGAGTCGGTTGCCCTGGTCCGTATCCCCGGCTTCGGGCCGTTCCCCGAGCGTGACGACCGCGCGGCCTTCATCCAGGGCCTGCACCGTGGTGCCCGCCGCGCTCAGGCGGGACTGGAGGGCCATGGCTCCGTTCAGTTCACCCAGCACTGGCTGGCCCAGGAAGGTGAGCCACGAAGGGCCTCGGAGCCGTGTGCCCAGCTTCCAGGAGAGCCCGTGCAGGTCGATGATGTCGAGTCCGGGGTAGCGGAAGCGCCATGCCTTGGTCTGTTGTTCGACGCCCACGAGGTCGAGTTCCCCGTTGAAGGAGAGGCCCGCATGTCCGGCACAGAAGGGCAGGGGCTGCGCCAGGTTGAGCGCGAGCTCACGAACGCGTTGTGGACCCCATTCCTCCAGCCGTTCGGTGGGCAACCAGAACCCCAGCGCGGTGACTGCGCCTGGGGACTCCTCGGCCACGGCCTCGAGGTCCTTCCCGTGATACTCGAAGGCGTGGAGTGATTCCTCGTGAGGAGCGCTCTGGAGACGGACCACGGCCCAGTCGTCGGCCTGGAGTTCGTCGCGGACGTGCTGCCAGCCCGAGGCATCCAGGATGTGCCAGTCCCCCTCGGAATCGGCGTATCGGCCGAAGGCGTTGGCGCCTGCCGCTTCGTGAAAAATCTCCAGGGCGCGCAGGACATGCGGGGCCACGGCGGCATGTGGCTGACGCATGTAGAAGCAGATGTGCAGGCCTTCCCGAACGATGAGGCGCCCGTTGCGGGCATGGACGCGAAGGCGAGGGTAGTGCTCGGTCATGGCAAGACTCCCCACCGGGGGATGATGCGAAAGGCTGGCGCACTCACCGCCTGTTCGTACATGAACTTCTGCGTTCGGCCCGTATGCGGGTGTCCCCTGGGGTAGACCCGCCACTTCGACGGATCATCTCCCAGGCAGGGGAACTTGAAGTCGTACACGACGAGCGCCTGTGCCTCCTTGTTGCTCAGGGGCTCCCAGGCCTGGGTTCGCGGATTGCGGTGGTACCTCGGCTCCAGGCTGAACCCTCCAGGGCGTTGCTGGCTCAGTTCCTGCCGGGCGCAGTCCAGCGCCATCCGGTGCATCTCGATGCCCAGCTTCATGGCCCAGGTGATGGGCTGACCGTGGGCATCCCGGTCCACGACTTCCCTGCACTCCGCCGGCATGGGGTTCCGGCCATGGAAGCGTTCGAGCAGGACCGTGGACCGGGCGTCCTCGGCACATCGTGACAAGGCCTCCTCGAGGGCATCCCGCTCTTCAGCCCGAAGCACCCGCAGCGCCGCGTCCCCGGCGGTGCCAATGGACGCCGCCACCCGCATGGCCCGGGAGCCAGGAAGGACGGCCTCCTCGCCCGCCATCCGAGCGCACGCCGCCGGGTTCCGCCGGCACGCGCTGGTCGCCGAATCGAACCCATAGCGCTCCGGGCGCGCCGCGCAACCGTCGACCGCGCCACTGACCAGCAGCACCCTCCACGTGCGTCGCGGCATGTCCCCTCCCGTGCACGCCCAGCGTGGACGCGCACCCATGGGGACACGCTACCGCTTGCGCCGCCGCCCCATGAAGCTGGCGAAGCGCTCCGCGAAGCGGGCGACGGCCAGCCCCACGATGTCCAGCAGCCACTGCTGGAGCCCCGAGCGCGCGCAGTCCTCCAGGTACACCCGCCGCGAGCCGCGCAGGTGCTTGTCCAGCCACCGCTGCGCCTGCGCCGCGACGCCGGGCTCCTCCACCTCCACCAGCGTCTCCAGGTTCACCAGGGACAAGGGGTCCAGGTTGAAGCTGCCCACCAGCAGCTTCCGTCCATCCACCAGCGCCGCCTTGGCGTGCAGCGTGGACGCGGTCCACTCGTGGATGCTCACCCCGGCGCGCAGGAAGTCGCGGTACAGCCGCATCGTCGCCGCGCGCGCGAACACCACGTCGCTGCGACCGGCCAGCATCAGCCGCACCGTCACGCCCCGCCGCGACGCGCGCTTGAGCGCCCGCATGAAGCCCTTGTCCGGCAGGAAGTACGCGTGCGCCAGCACCACCTCGTGCGCCGCGCCGTCAATCGCCTGGAGGTACCGCTTGCGCAGCTTGTGCCCTCCCGAGAAGCCGGACAGGAACAGCCGCACCGCGCCCGACTCCAGCGCGGAGGCCCCCGCGTGCAGCGTGGCCCCGAGCTGCCGGCAGATGTCCCCTCGCAGCTCCAGCGCCAGGTCCGCCCAGCCGGGCTCGTCGCCATTCGCCGCGTAGGCGTCCCCGATGTTGATGCCACCCAGGAACGCCACCGTGTCATCGACAAGGAGGATCTTCCGGTGGTTGCGCCAGGAGCGGCCGGTGCACAGCGAGGTGAGCGGGTTGTACACGCGCACCTTCGCCCCCGCGGCCCTCAGCGCCTGCGTGAGGTGCCGGCTGGCGCCGATGCTGCCCCAGCCGTCCACCACCACCTTCACCGCGACGCCCCGCCGCGCCGCCGCCACCAGCGCGTCGAGGAACCGCGCGCCAATGCCTTCCCGCTCGAAGGTGTAGACCTCCAGGTGCACCCGCACCCGCGCGGAGGCGATGGCCTCCAGCATCCGCGGGTACGCCTCCGTCCCACCGTCGAGCAGGGTGAAGCGCTCCTCGCGGACCTCATTGAGGGGAGGGCGGAGACCCGGGGCGGTCAACGGTGGCAGCGAGGCTTCGGCGCGCATGGGCGCCCTCCACCCTACCGCTCCCGGCGTCTCCACGGCACAGCCTCACCGTGACACGGGGGGCGGCCCTCAGCGCCCGTCGTGTTTCCGGGCCCCCTTGCCCTTGCCCTTGTGCTTGCACTCCGTGCCGTCCCAGTAGTGGCTCGGGTGGCAGCGCTTTTTGCTGCTCATCTTGGACTTCTTCGACTTGGGCGGACGCGAGTCGTAGTGGTGATGGTGGAAGCAGCCACCGAAGGTGAAGAGCGCGAGGACGGGGAGGAGGAGGTGGGCTTTCAGCGTGCGGGGCCAGGGCATGATGGCTCGGACCCGGCGAGGCGGCGCGCGGCCACATCCCCCCATCGACGCTGTGCGTCTGCTTCGATAGCCTGCGCGCCGTGCCCCCTGCCGCGAAGCCCGTTCGTCATCGGAAGATTGGTGCCTACCGCGTACTCGGAGAGCTGGGACGTGGTGGCATGGCCCTGGTGTACCGGGGCCTGCACGAGATGTTGCAGCGCGAGGTCGCCATCAAGGAGCTGCTCCCGGATGGCCAGCGTGACCGGGAGACCTTGTCTCGGTTCCGGCGCGAGGCGCTCGCGCTCGCGGCCTTCCGCCACCAGAACATCGTCACGCTGTATGACATGGTGGAGAAGGGGGAGAGCCTCTTCATGGTGATGGAGCTGGTGGACGGCCCCACGCTCCACACGCTCATCAAGGAAGGCCCGCTGCCGGCGGACGTCACCGGCGTCATCGCCGCGCGCATCGCCAGCGCGCTGGACCACGCACACTTCCGCCACATCATCCACCGCGACCTCAAGCCCGCCAACGTCATGCTCACCAAGTCCGGCGAGGTGAAGCTGATGGACTTCGGCATCGCCAAGGACGTGGGCCTGGAGGCGCTCACCCAGCAGGGCATGGCGGTGGGGACGCCGTCGTACATGTCCCCGGAGCAGGTGACGGGCGTGCCGGTGGATGGCCGCACCGACCTCTTCTCCCTGGGCGTGCTGCTCTACGAGGCCCTCTCCGGCGCGCGCCCCTTCCACGGCAAGACGGCGGGCGAGGTGTTCGCGAAGATTCGCGACGGCAAGTACACGCCGCTCGCCAAGGTGGCGCCCAACGTCCCTCCGCCGCTGGCGCGCATCATCCAGCGCGCCATGGAGGTGAAGCCGGACGCCCGCTACCCGGACGCCGCCGCCATGCGCCGCGAGCTGGACGTCTTCCTCGCGCAGGAGGTGCAGGTGTCCCACGCGGCCCTGATGGTGGCCTTCCTGCGCCACCGGCAGAAGCTGACGGAGACGGAGGCCCAGCAGCTCATGCGGCCGCACGAGCTGGACGCGGCGGTGGAGGTGTTCGACACGGGGCGCACCCGCCAGGGCGGGAAGCTGAAGTGGCTGGCCGCCGCCGTGGCGCTGATGACGGCGGCGGGCACCGGGCTCTACTTCACCCAGGCCCAGTGGGCGCCGCTGGTGGAGCAGCTCACCCGCTGAAGCCCGGGGCGCGGCTCAGCCCTGCTGCTTCGACTTGTCGTGCGTGACGGTGACGATGGTGCCGATGCCGCCGCGCACGAAGAAGTCGCCCACCACGGTGAGCTTGCGCGGCTGGATGGCCTTGATGATGTCGTCCGCGATGGTGTTGGTGACCTTCTCGTGGAAGGCCCCCTCATTGCGGTACGCCCACATGTAGAGCTTGAGGCTCTTGAGCTCGATGCAGGTCTGGTCCGGCACGTAGGTGATCTTGAACCGTGCGAAGTCAGGCTGACCGGTGAGCGGGCAGAGGCAGGTGAACTCCGGCACGTCGAACGCGATTTCGTAGTCGCGGTCGGCGGCGGGGTTGGGGAAGGTCTGCAGTTCCTTGGACGGCTGCGAGGGCATGGCGCTGTCGTCTACCACACCAACGCCGCGTGTCATCCCTCCCTTCGATGTCCGCCTGCCAACGCGCCTGGCGTCCAGTGGGGGTGAATCCAGGGGGAGCCCCGGTTGCCGCTCGGGCGGGGGCTCATAATCAAGGGACGTCCCTTCCCCCTGCCCGAGCACATGCCGCTTCCTGCTGACGTCGAAGATGCATTCTCGTGCCTGCCGCTGGCGCTGGTTCGCGTGGGCGCGGACCTGCGCGTGCAGTGGTGCGAGGAAGGATTCGCCCTCAAGACGGGCGTGGCCCTGCACGCCGGCGGAGACCTGCGCGACGCGCTGGAGCGCACCCGGAGCCTGGACGTCCTGGAGCGCGCCATCCGGGACGGCGCGCCCCACACCGGCCACGTCATCACCCGGGGGCTGCGGCAGGTCCGGGTGCAGGTGAAGCCCGCCGCGGCGGGCGAGGCGGCGGGCGCCTGGCTGGTGGTGGAGCCGTCCGGCGTGGACGACGAGGGCGCCTTCTCCCAGGCGGTGCAGGAGATTGCCCGCTCGGTGGGGGAGTCGCTGGAGGTGGACAGCGTCTGCGCCGCCGCCGTGGTGGCCCTGGTCCGCTGCGCGCACGTGCGCCGCGCCGAGGTGTACCTCTGCGAGGAGGAGGGTGGCGCCCTGCGCCGGGTGGCGGTGTCGGACCTGGCCGGCTCGGAGGCGCCCGAGGCCGTGTTCGACGCCCAGTCGGACCCGTTCCGGCAGGCGCTGGCGCTGCGCCAGGCGCAGCTCGGCATCCAGCGGGGCTATGGGGACGCCATGGGCTCCATCTTCGCCGCGGTGCCGCTGTGCGCGCCGCGCCGGACGGTGGGCCTGCTGCTGCTCTACAAGGAGCAGGGCACGTCCTTCTCCGTGCGGGAGCTGGACCTGTGGAGCGCCGCGGCCAACCAGCTCGCGGTGGCGGTGGAGAACGCGCGCCTCTTGCGCGAGGCCAAGGCGGCGCTCCAGGTGCGCGAGGAGTTCATCTCCATCGCCAGCCACGAGCTGAAGACGCCGCTCACCCCGCTGAAGCTGGGCCTCTTCACCATGGAGCGGCGCCTGGCGTCGGGCCAGCCGGTGGAGCTGGCCACGGTGCTCAAGTCGAAGCGGCAGGTGGACCGGCTGGTGGGGCTGGTGGATGACCTGCTGGACGCGTCTCGCCTGGACGCGGGGCGGCTGGCCCTGGACCTGGCGCCGCTGGAGGTGGGGCAGTTGGTGGCGGAGGTGGTGGACCACTTCCGCGCGGCCTTCGAGCGGCCCTTCGCCGTGGAGGTGCCCCGCGAGCGCGTCTGGGTGCGCGGAGACAGGGACAGGCTGGAGCAGGTGCTGGTGAACCTGCTGGAGAACGCGCACAAGTACAGCGCGTCGGAGGAGCCCATCGTGGTGACGGTGGAGCGCAACCAGGGCGAGGCGCGCATCCACGTCCAGGACCACGGCATCGGCATCCCGGGCGCGGACCAGTCGCAGGTGTTCCAGCGCTTCTACCGGGCGCGCAACGTGTCGCACCGCAACTTCGGCGGATTGGGCCTGGGCCTCTTCATCAGCCACTCCATCGCCCGGCTCCACGGCGGCGGGCTGACGATGCGCAGCGCGGAGGGGAAGGGGAGCACCTTCTCGCTGAGCCTGCCGCGCATGGCGCCGCACGACGTGAAGCGGCTGCCCCACCGGCTGTTGCTGCTGGACGAGGACCAGACGCAGGAGGCCGCGGCGGAGCGGGTGCTGCTCTCCGAGGGCTTCGAGGTGCTCACCGCGCGCGACGGCGCCGAGGCGCTGCGGCGGGCCACGCACCTGCCGGTGGACCTCATCGTCCTGTCCACCAGCGCCACCCAGGGACAGACGGGCGTCTTCCTGGAGACCTTCGCCACGCTGCCGCGCGCGCGGCCCGTGCCCATCCTGCTGGCCGGCGACGAGCGGCCCTGGTGGGCCCAGGAGAGCACGTCGCTGTGTACGCGCCCCTACCGGCCCGAGGACCTGGTGGCGCGGGTCCGCAACGCGCTCGCCGTGGAGCGGCGCCCCACGGCCGAGGCGCCGTTGGAGCTGCTCAGCTCGCGGAGCTGAGGACGCGGAAGTCCACCGGGACGATGCCCGTCCGGGCCAACACTTCACGGGCCTGGGGGTGGAGGAAGGTCTCCAGCTCGACCTCGCGCTGGGCCGCGTAGCCGCTCTTCAGCGTCTCCGGCCGGTAGCCCGGGTGGCACATCAGCTCGATGACGCCGTCCGCGGGCAGGGCGGCGAGCTCCGACGCGAAGCGCTCCAGCGTCCAGTAGGCCTCCGCGCCCGCGTCCCCCACGAAGTGCGCGTTGGTGGCCACACCCTGGGCTTGCAGCGCGCGCCGCATCTCCGGGTTGATGGAGCGCACCGGCACACCCACGCTCCTCGCGGCCCGGGCCAGACCCTCCAGGACGCCCGCGTGAAGGTGCAGGTGCTTGTGCACGTCCACGTGGGTGGCCGGCTGGCCCAGCAGGCCCGCGAGCCGCGCGAGCTGGGCGAAGGCCTCCGCCTCCACCACGTCCGCCGGCAGGCTGCCCGCGCGGGCCTCCACGAAGCCGCCATCCTCGCCGAGCAGCTCGCGCGGGAAGCCGCGCCACACCGGCGTGCCCCGGGCGAGGTTGAGGTGCAGGCCGATGGAGAGGCCCCGGGCCTCGCGGGCGGCGGCCTCGGAGAAGGGTGTGTTCACCATGAAGGTGGCCGACGAGACGACGCCCTCCCGCATGGCGCGGAGGATGCCGCGCGTGACGCCCGGGTCGTAGCCCAGGTCATCGGCGTTGATGATGAGGGCGCGTGACGGCATGGCGGGGTGCTCCTCGCGGTGGGCTCAGGGCCGGGGACGGGTCTGGAAGAACTTCCATGCTTCGAGCGTGGCGTCCAGGTGGGGCGTGCCGCCGTGGTTGAAGTCCGTGAAGCCGGGCCAGGTGTGCTGGCCGCCCTGCACCGTGCACAGCGAGGCGGTGGCGGACTCCGGGCTGCAGCCGGTGGCGGCGGTGCAGGTGCTGTCGCCCTGCTGGTACGTCTCCACGGTGGGGCCCGTGCAGCCGTTGCGCTCGGCCCAGCGGCGCACGGACTCCTCCGCGGACGGGTAGGTGCCGCCGAAGGGCCCCAGGTTGCTGCCGCCCTGGTAGCGGATGACCGGGTCGGCGGTGCCGTGCAGGTGCAGCACCGGCACGGGGCGCGACGGGTTGCACGGGGAGGCGCCCTCCGTGCCCGCCACGGGGGCGATGGCGGCGAAGCGGCTCGCGCGCTGGCAGGCCAGTTGGTACGAGAAGAAGCCGCCGTTGGAGAAGCCGGTGGCGAACGTCCTGCGCGTGTCCACGCACACGCGCGAGTCCAGGTCCGTCAGCAGCGCGTCCACGAAGCCCACGTCATCCACCTTGGCGGTCCACGCGGGGCCGCAGCACGCGCCCCCGTTCCACCCCCGGCTGGTGCCGTCGGTGCCGTTGTCGTTGATCTCGGAGGCGCTGAGGCCCCGCGGGTACACGGCGAGGAAGCCCTCCGTGTCGGCCAGCCTGGACAGGCCCATCAGCCCCTCCATCTCCCGCTCGTTGGAGCCGAAGCCGTGGAAGGCCACCACCGCGGCGGTGGGCCGGGTGGCGTCGTAGCCGGGCGGGACGTGGACGCGGTAGTGGCGGGTGCGTCCCTGGTGCGCCACCGTCCAGTCGTAGGTGCCGGGCCCCACGGTGAGGCCGGTGCACGCGGTGCGCTCCGGCACCGTGGGCTCCTCGCCGGTGGGCGGCACGCTGCCGGCATCCTCCTGCGTGGGGCGGCGCGAAGTGTCCGAGGACGAGCACGCCGCGACACCGGCGAGCAGGACCCCGAGGGCGAGGCGAGGGCTGCGAGAGCGCATGGCCTGGAAGTTAATGGGCCGTGGCCCTGGTGCACGGACTGTTCGCGTCATTTCACCGCGACGCACTCGGCGGCCAGGGCCTCCGCGCGCGTTGGGAAACGTTCGGCCAGGGAGCGCTTCACCTCGGCGACGCCCGCCGTGTTGCCGGTGTGGGCGTGGACCTGGCAGCGGGAGGCCAGGGCCCGAGGGTCCTCGGGTGCGAGCCGGTCCGCCTCGACGTAGGCCCGCTCGGCGCCCGCGGTGTCGCCCTGCCGGAAGAGGACGGCCCCCAGGTAGTAGTGCGCCACCGCGAGCTTGGGGGCCTTGCGAATCGCGCGCTTGAGCAGGGAGGCGGCCTCGTCCACGCGCTGCTGGCGGAAGCGCACGAAGCCGAGTTCGGCGAGGCTCGCCGCGTCGTCGTGGGAGCGCGTCCAGGCGGAGAGCACGCTGGCGGCTTCCTCCAGGCGGCCGCTCCGCGAGAGGAGCAACCCGTAGCGTGGCGTCACCTCCGCGGAGCCGGGCTTGCGGGCATGCACCGTGGCCAGCGCGGCCAGCGCGCCAGGGAGGTCTCCCTGGCGCTCACGCAGCTCGGCCAGGGCCAGCGGAGGGCGGAGGTCCTTGGGGGCCAGCGCGGTGGCTTCCTCGATGGCGTGCTCGGCCCGCTTGCCCATCCGCAGCTCCGTGGCGGCGCGCGCGGCGATGAGGTGCCCTTCGATGTCCTGGGGGAAGCGCGCCACGAAGCCATCCGCCAGCGCCAGGGCCTCCGTGTTCGCGCCGGCTTCCAGGAGCAGCGCACCGGCCCGGCTCAGCTCCTCCGCGCTCGCCCGGTCGTCCGACGCCAGCCCCTCCAACGCCTCCGCCTTCGCGGCCGGCGTGGTGGCGGCTTCGGCCTGGGCCAGGCGCCTGGCGGGAGGCGCGGCGGGGCGCATGAGGAGCCACGTCGCGCCCGCGCCCACCGCGCCCAGTGCGAGCACGCCCGCGAGCAGGGGGACCAGGCGTGAGCGTCGCCCGCGTGAAGAGGGCTCATCCCCGGCGCCAGCGGCTGGGCGCACTGTGTCTTCGGAGGCGGGAGCGGCCGCGGCGCTCGCGTGCGACGCGCCATGCGGGCCCGTGCCCATCGGAGCGCCAGCGGTGTGCGACGCGCCGTGCGCCACCGCGCCGTGCGGGCTCGTTCCCATCGGAGCGCCGCCCGCGTGCGACCCGCCGTGCGCCACCGCGCCATGCGGGCTCGTTCCCATCGGAGCGCCGCCCGTGTGCGTCGCGCCGTGCGCCACCGCGCCCATCGGAGCGCCGCCCGCGTACGACCCGCCGTGCGCCACCGCGCCGTGCGGAGCGGTCATCCCCGGCGTTCCTCCCGGATGCGCCTCCCCATGCGCCAGGGCGGCTGCCGGTTGCCCGGCGAGCGCTGCCTCCGGCTGCGTCGGAGCCGCCGTATCCGCGAGCCCCTTCCGCGTGGCGCCCGCCACGGTGACGGCGTCGGGGTTCGTGGTGCGGGCGACCTGGGGCCACGCGGGCGGCACGTCGATGGCGCTCAGGATGGGACGGGCGTGTGGTGGCGGCGTGCCGCCATGAGACGGGTCCGCGAGCCGCGCGCGCCGCAGGGCCAGCCGCTTGGGGTCGCGGTCGGGCGGGAAGAGCGAATCCACGTAGGCGGCGAGCTGCTCGGGCGTGGCCATCTCCGCGGCGCCGCCAATGGCCTCGATGGCCGCGATGAACGATTCCAGGCTGTCGAAGCGCGCGGCCGGGTCCCGGGCCAGCGCGGTGAGGCACACCAGCTCCAGCGCCGTGGGCACGGACGGGTCGAAGGCGGTGGGCGGCCTGGGGCGGCCCTCCGCGATGCGGCCCAGCACCTCGTCGGCGGAGAGGCCGGTGAAGGGGCGGCGGCCGCAGAGCTGCTCGTAGAGCATGACGCCCGCGGCGAACAGGTCCGCGCGGTGGTCCACCGGCTTGCCGGCAATCATCTCCGGCGACATGTAGAAGAACTTGCCCTTGAGCACGCCGGGCTCCGTGCCCGACCCCAGCGCGTCCGCCTTGGCGATGCCGAAGTCGATGACCTTCACCGCGCCATTCACGCCCACGTGGATGTTGTCGGGCGTGAAGTCGCGGTGGACGATGCGCAGCGGCCGGCCGGCCTCGTCCACCGCGCGGTGCGCCGCGTCGAGCCCCCGGCAGGCCTCCACCAGCACGCGCAGGGTGATGCCCAGCGGCACGCGTTGTCCGTGCTCGGCGGCCTCCTGGCGCAGCTCGGCGAAGGAGCGCCCCTCCAGCAGCTCCATGGCGATGAAGGGCTCGCTGCCCTCCATGCCCAGCTCGATGATGGTGACGACGTTGGGGTGTCGCACCTGCGCGGTGATGCGGGCCTCGTTGAGGAACATCTGCACCACGCGCCGGTCGGAGGCGAGGTGTGGCATCAGGCGCTTCACTGCGACCGCGGGCCCTCGGCCGCCGTCGTCGTCGAGGCGGCGCCCCAGGTACACCTCCGCCATGCCGCCTGTCGCGATGCGCGCGGACAGTCGGTAGCGACCCACCTGATTGGGGTTCTGCTCCGGCTCCAAAGTGCGCGCAGTCTACGTGTAGGGGGCCGTCCGCGCACAGTGTTGTGGCCATTACGGCGGGTGGGGGTCCGCTACCTGCCCGCTCGCGCGAGGGAGCGGGAATGTTAACGTCCGGCTTGTTTCATGGGCCTGGCGGGAGGTGGCCCAGGCACACGCACGCGCTGCGTCCGGAGGGATGGTTGGGCACAGTCCTCAAGGGTGGTTACGTCGTCGAACTGGAGCCGGCGCTGGTCGAGCGCGTGGACCTGCGCATTGAAGGAGAGCGAATCGTCGCCCGGGGACCGGACCTGACGCCGGGCGCGGACGACGAGGTCGTCGCGCTGTCGGGCAAGCTGGTCTTCCCGGGGCTGGTGAGCGCGCACCACCGGCTGTATGCGGTGCTGGGCCGCGGCATGCCACGCCCACCGCTGGAGTCCTACCAGGAGATTCTGGAGCAGGTGGCCTGGCCCTACGAGAACGCGCTCGACCTGGACGCCGTGCAGGTGGCCGGCTGTGCCGGTGGCCTGGAGGCGCTCCAGTGTGGCACCACCACCGTGTGTGATTTGCACGCGTCGCCCAAGGCCATCGCCGGCTCGCTGACGCGGCTGGCGCGTGGGCTCCACGAGGTGGGCGTGCGCGGGGTGCTGGCCTACGCGGTGTCGGACCGCCAGGGCGCGCTGGGCCGCGAGGAGGGCCTGGAGGAGACGGTCGGCTTCGCGAAGAAGGCGAAGGGGCGCTTCCGGGGGCAGGTGGGCGCCGCGCCGTGCTTCACGCTGGGGCCGGACGCGCTGCAAGGCCTGGCGGAGGCGCTGAAGACGCTGGGCAACGGCGGGCTGCACCTGCCGCTGGCGGAGGACCCGCTCGACGAGCGCCTCTCCAATGAGAACTACGGGGCCTCGCCGGTGTCGCGGCTGCTGGAGGCGGGCCTGCTGTCGCCCAAGAGCCAGCTCGCGCACGTGGGGCACCTGGACTGGGCGGACCTGGCGCAGGTGATTGCCACGGGGGCGTGGCTGGTCCACACGCCGCGCGCCAACCAGGGCCTGGAGGTGGGCTACGCGCCGGCGCTGAAGTTCGGCGCGAGGGCCACGCTGGGCGCGGATGGCGTGTCCGCGGACCTGTTCGCGGAGGCGCAGGCGGCGTACCTGCGCTCGCGAGAGGCGGGGCAGCCCATCGACGTGCTGCGCTACCTGGCCAACGGGCACCGCATGGCGTCGCAGATTTTCGACGCGCCGGTGGGGCCCATGCGCGAGGGCGCGCTCGCGGACCTGCTCATCCTGGACTACCTGCCGGCCACGCCGCTGACGGCGGAGAACCTGGCCTGGCACGTGGTGTTCGGCCTGGGCAGCCGCCATGTGGAGGCGGTGATGGTGGATGGCGTGTGGCGCATGTGGGCGCGCCGGCCGCTGTCGGTGAGCCCCACCGTGGTGGCGGAGCAGGCCCGCGAGGCCGCGTCGGCGGTGTGGGCGCGGATGGCGGAGGCGGCGAAGAAGTAGCCCTCGGGTGCCTTGCCGCCAGGGCGGGAAGCCTGTCTAGTCCCGCCCATGCTCGTGCCATTGCTCGTCGCCGGACTCTTCAGTGGCGCCGTCCCCCAGGTCGGGGAGACGGCGCCGGACTTCACGGCGAAGGACTCCGCCGGAAACGTCTACACGTTGTCGGAGATGGTGAAGAAGGGGCCCGTCATCCTGGCCTTCTTCCCCAAGGCCTTCACGGGCGGCTGTACCCGTGAGCTGAAGGCGTATCGGGACAGGTACGCGGACGTGGAGAAGGCCCAGGGCCAGGTGCTGGCCATCAGCATGGATGACGCGGAGACGCTGACGCGCTTCAAGGCCGACCTGAAGGCGCCCTTTCCGTTCATCCCCGACCCGGAGGGCAAGGTCGTCGGCGCCTATGACGTGAAGATGCCGCTGCTGTCCGTGCCGAAGCGCTACACCTTCGTCGTGGGCGAGGACCGGAAGATTCTGAAGGTGGAGTCCGGCAACGACGCCATCGACCCGAACGGCGCCATTGTCTCCTGTCCGCTGCGCAAGCCGGCCGGCGCGGACGCGAAGACGCCGGACTCGGGCACGAAGTAGCCCTCGGCGGAGTCCTCCGTGTGCTGGCGGGGCACCTCGGTGGCCACCGGGGGCGTCTCCACCGCCAGCGTCCCAGCATCCCTACCTGGGCGCCGCGCGCCGCCGGCTGTCGAAGACCTGGGCGGGCGAGCCATCGATGAAGGTGTCCTCGAAGGCGCCGCCCGTGTACTCGCCGATGACGCTCCGCCAGAAGGCGATGGCGGCGCGGTTGCGAGGAAGCTGCGACAGCTCCCAGATGCCGGGGAAGTGGTCGAACACGGCCCAGGCCGCGCGCCGACCCAGGCCGTTTCTCCGCTCGCTTCGGAGGATGAAGAACTCGCTCATCCGGTAGTCGCGCCCGGGCGTCATGTAGGGGAAGGGGGACTGGCCCACGAAGGCGAAGCCCACGACGCGGCCCTCCCAGCGCAGCAGCAGGGGATGGACCTCCGGGGCGGGAACCAGCCACGTGGGCAGGAAGTCCGGCCGCCAGCGCCCCTGCTCGTCCATCGCGTACTCCACGCCGAACTCGCTCAGGTCGTGGAGGTAGAGCGCATAGAGGTTTCGAAGCAGCGTGTGCTCGGACGGAGTCGCTCGGAGAATCTCCATGGAGGGCCTCTCGTGTTCCCAGGATGACGCTTCGTGCGTCCGGCGGCCAGGGTGTCCCGACAGGTATCTGCCCGGTCCGGCGGGCGGGCGGGGAGGGGCCCGGGCGGGGCCTCGTCGTCACTTCCATCGGCTGCCGTGCAGCGAGGGGGCGCGGTGGGGCAATCCTCCCATGAAGGCGCTCGGCCTACGTTGCCCTCCACGAGCCCGGCGGGGGGACCATGAACAGTCAGCGGATGCGCATGGCGAGCGAAGAGGAAGGACTGGATGGCGGCGCCCTGCTCCGCGAGGGCAGGCCTGCGTCGGGCCGTGACGTCGCGTCGGGCCGGAGCGTGCGGCGCGTGCTGATGACGGCGGACGCCGTGGGGGACGTGTGGACCTACGCGCTGGAGCTGACGCGGGCGCTCGCGCCGCACGGGGTGGAGGTGACGCTGGCGACCATGGGGGCCCCGCTCTCCAGCGCGCAGTGGGCGGAGGCGCGTGGCATCCCCAACCTCGCCGTCGAAGAGGGGCGCTTCCGGTTGGAGTGGATGGAGGACCCCTGGGAGGACGTCCGCTCCGCGGGCGAGTGGCTGCTCGCCCTGGAGCGGCGGGTGTGTCCGGACGTGGTGCACCTCAATGGCTATGTGCACGGGGCGCTGCCGTGGCTGCACCGGCCGCTGGTGGTGGGCCACGCGTGCCGCCTGTCGTGGTGGCGGGCGGTGAAGGGCGAGGACGCGCCGGAGCGCCACGCCCGCTACCGCGAGGCCGTCCGCGCGGGGCTCCACGCGGCGGGCCGGGTGGTGGCGCCGAGCCGGGACCTGCTCGCCGCGCTCCAGGCGCACTACGGCCCGCTGGCCGCCGCGGAGGTCATCCCCCATGCCCGGCGCCCGGACCGGGCGCCGCCGCGCTCGGAGCGGGAGCCCTTCATCCTCAGCGTGGGCAGCCCCTGGGACGAGGCGAAGAACGTCTCGGTGCTGGAGGCCGCCGCGCCGCGCCTGGGCTGGCCGGTGAAGCTCGTGGGCGACGCGCGCCACCCCTCTGAGCGGAAGGCGGAGCCGCGCAACCTCCAGTGGATGGGGCACCTGGCGCCGCATGCCCTGGCGGAGTGGATGGCGCGGGCCTCCATCTTCGCGCTGCCCGCCCGCTACGCCCCCTTCGGCCTCGCCGCGCTGGAGGCGGCCCTGTCCGGCTGCGCGCTGGTGCTGGGGGACCTCCCGTCGCTGCGCGAGGTGTGGGGGGATGGGGCCGCGTGCTTCGTGCCCCCGGATGACGTGGACGCCCTGGTGGAGACGCTGGAGCGGCTGCGCGAGGACGCCGCGCTGCGCACCCGGCTGGCCCTGCGCGCGCGGGCGTGGGCGCTGACGTACGCGCCCCGGCGGATGGCCAGCCGCTACCTCTCTGCCTATGCCCGCCTCACCAGCGCCCAGGACGCGCTGTCGCACCCGGGCACCCCCAGGCACTGAGCGGGCGCGGCGTCAGTGCGCCTCGGAGGGGGTGATGGGGTATTCGCCCTCCGCGTGGGCCTGGGCGTGCTGCGCGAAGAGGAACCGGCGCACCGCGGCGCGGGTAATCAACCCGCAGGTGGGGTTGCCCGGTGGCGCGGTGACGGGCAGGGCGTCCACGTCCTCGTGGTCCATGACGTGGAGCGCGTGGGCCAGGTTCGCGTCGGGCGCCAGCGCGGGCAGCTTGCGCGCCAGGTCGCTGGCCACCAGCAGCGGGTACACGGATTCGTCGCGCCACACCTCGCGGAGCTGCTCCACCTGCACGGTGCCGTAGATGCGGCCCACGGTGTCCAGGACGGGCAGGGTGCCCGCCTCGGAGGTGAGCAGCAGGTCCGTCAGCGCGCGCAGCGGCGTGCCCGCGGGCACGGGCGTCAGGTGCGCCATCAGCGAGCGCACGGGCGTGGCCTCCAGCAGGTCCGCGTCGCTCTGGACCTTCGGCGCCTTCCGCTCGGTGAGGTAGTGGCAGAGCGCGGAGGCGATGGTGCACGTCACCATCAGCGGCAGGATGATGTCGTGGTTCCCGCTCAGCTCGTACAGCATCATCATGCCCGTGAGCGGGCCGCGGGTGAGCGCCGCCACCGCGCCGCCCATGCCCACCAGGGCATACGCGCCGCTGGGGCCGGTGCTCTCCGGGAAGAAGTAGTGCACCAGCGTGCCGAAGGCGCCGCCCGCCATGGCGCCGATGAGCGCCGCCGGGAAGAAGGTGCCGCCCGAACCCCCCGAGCCGATGGTGACGGCCGTCGCCACCAGCTTCAGCAGGCACGCGGTGATGAGGAACAGGAAGGGCAGCCGGCCCAGCGCGGCCAGGTTGATGTAGTCGTGCCCGCTGCCCCACACGGTGGGGCTGGCGAAGGCCAGGATGCCGGCGCACAGCCCGCCCAGGCCCGCGCGCAGGGGCAGCGGCTTGCTGCCCAGCCACGGGGACAGCCGGTTCTTGCCGTGGCCGTGGAAGAAGTGCTCCACGCCGTGCAGCAACTGCACGAAGGTGAAGGCCAGGAGCCCGCAGGTGATGCCCAGGCCCGCGTAGGCCAGTACCTCGCCGCCGCTGACCAGCTCGTAGGGGACCTGCCGGAGCATGGCGGACTCGCCCATCACGCCCTGGCTCACCAGGGTGCCGGCCACGCTGGCCAGGATGATGGGGGAGAAGACGCGCAGCTCGAACTCGCGCAGGATGATTTCCATCGCGAACACGGCGCCGGCGATGGGGGCGTTGAAGGACGCGGAGATGCCCGCGCCCGCGCCGCAAGCCAGGAGGATGGACAGCTCCTTGCGGCTGAAGCCCAGCAGCCGGCCCACGGTGGAGGCGAACGCCGCGCCGCCATAGACGATGGGGCCCTCGCGGCCCGCCGAGCCGCCGCTGCCAATGGTGATGGCGGACGCCACCAGCTTCAGCAGGCCCCGGTCGGCCGGCAACTCGTTGGCGCCGCTCTTCACCGCCCGCACCACCTCGGGCACGCCGTGGCCGTGCGTCTCCGGCCTGTCTCGCAGCAGACGTCCCACCACCACGCCGCCCAACGTGGGCGCCAGCAGCATCAGCCACCACGGGAGGTGGGGAATCGCCTCCACCAGGTTGTGGCTGTGGCCGAACACGCTGTTGAGCGCGGACAGCGCCACCAGCGGGTAGTAGAGCGACAGCGCGCCCAGCGTCAGCAGGGCCAGCAGGCGCAGCCGGCGCTTCACCTCGTCGCGAGGCCCACCCGGCTCGATGATGCGCGACAGCAGCAGCGCGCCGGCCGCCAACGGCACGCCGATGAAGGCGTACTCCGGATGCCACCGGGCCGCGGCGAAGGCCTCCATGAGGGTGCGGAACTGGCCCTCGCGCAGCGTGTGCTTCAGCGAGGCCGCGCCGAAGGTGAGCCCGCTCACCAGGCCGATGAGGCTGGAGAAGATGCCGGCCGCCAGCCCGCTGTACAGGCCGACGACCGCGCCCGCCACCGGCAGGACGGAGGGGCCGGGCAGGCGCAGGCGGTTGGACGCTCCCAGGGCGGCGTGGGTGAAGCGGCTCGTCGCCGCGCGAAGGCGAACCCAGACGGCGCGCTGGACCGCCTGGCCTGAGGCGGGTGCATCCCCTGCAGTCATTGCAGGTCCCACTAACAGTGGGATGGGCGCGGCTTCAAGGTTCGCGACGCGGATGTGTGAAGGGCTGCCCGTCGAGCGGTCACAACCCTGACACGAACGTCGCGATTGGCGCGAGGGCTCTCACCGCTTGAGCAGGGCGGACGGCGGCGGCGCGGAGGTGGGCAGGTGGTCCGCGGCGGCCGTCAGGGCCTCGCGCACCTTGTCACCCGCGGCCTTCGCGGCGTCACTGGCGACCTTCGCCGCGTCGCTGGCGGCCTTCGCGGCGTCACTGGCGGCCTTCGCCGCCACGAGCTGGGCCCGCTCGCCCGAGGCGCCCCAGAAGCGGGTGGGCGCCGCCAGCGCCGCGCGCTCCTCCTCGGTGTACTTCTGGAAGGCGTACTTCGTGGCCTCGGAGGGCAGCCGCAGGCCCTCCACCACCTTGAACCAGGAGAGCACCCTCAGCGAGTAGTAGCTGAGGTCCACCTCCCACCAGAACCAGCCCTGGTTGGCGGTGTTCTGGTGGAAGTGGTGGTTGTTGTGCCACCCCTCGCCCAGCGTCACGAGCGCCAGCAGCCAGTTGTTGCGGCTGGTGTCCGTCGTCTTGTAGCGGCGCTTGCCGAAGATGTGGCTGAGCGAATTGATGGTGAAGGTGCCGTGCCACAGCAGGGTGGTGCTGACGAAGAAGCCCCACACCAGCATGGAGAAGCCGCCGATGAAGTAGAGGGCCACGCCCAGCAGCACGGGCGGCACCAGGTGGAAGCGGTTGAGCCACACCAGCTCCGGGAAGCGGGCGAAGTCCTTGATGCCCTCCAGGCGGGTGTCGTTGTACTTGTCGGAGAGAATCCACCCCACGTGGCTCCACCAGAAGCCCTTCTGCAGGGGCGAGTGGATGTCCTCCGCCTGGTCCGAATGGCGGTGGTGGTGGCGGTGGTGCGCGGCCCACCACAGCACGCCCTTCTGCGCGGACATGCTGCCCACGAAGGCCAGGATGAACTGGAAGACGCGCCCCGTCTTGAAGGCCCGGTGGGAGAAGTACCGGTGGAAGCCCGCGGTGATGCCCCACATGCGCACGACGTAGAGGCCCACGCAGACGGCCACGTCCACCGGCTTCGCCCCGACGGCGAAGACGAAGAGGCACATCAGGTGGACGGCGAAGAAGGGGATGGAGGAGCGCCAGTTGAGGCGCTCATCCGCCGCGGGCAGGGCGTGGGACGGTGTCTGCAAGGGAGCCTCGTGCGCTGGGTGGGCCGAGCTGCAAGCTGCTCAGCCTCACCCCGCATCAACACCCCCACCTGTCACGGCACTGTCAGGAGGCGGCGGATTGCCGCAGCGCCGTCAACCACTCCTCGAATGCGGGGTACCCATGGAGCGGTGCCAGGTCCTCGTCCGAGGCGGCATAGGCGCCGTCGGTGAAGCCCAGCTCCGTGGCGCGGTGCAGGAGCCGCATCGCGTCAGGCACGTTGCGTGCGCGAGCGTAGGCGCACGCCGCGTCGTAGGCCAGGGTGGCGCTGGGCGCGTGCTGCAGCGCCGCCTCGCCCACGGCCGCCGCTTCCGAGTACGCGCCCCGGATGAAGAGCACCCGCTCCGCGCAGGAGAAGGCCGCCTCCGGGTCCAGGCCCGGCAGCTTCAGGGCCTCTGCCTCGCGGCCCAGGCGGATGAGGGTGCCGGCGTACTCGTGGAGGACGGTCCGGTCCGATGAGGTCTGCCACGCCTGCTTCCACCACTCCACCGCGCGCCCGTCGTCCCCCACCAGGGAGAAGGACGCCGCCACCGCGTGCGGCTCCACCGGCAGGCCCTGCACCTGGGAGAAGTGGTCCAGCGCCTGGCGGCCGTGGCCCTCCTTCAAGGCGAGCCAGCCCATCAGGTGGTGGGCGTGGCTGGCCAGCTTCGGCGTCAGGCCCTCCTCGGCCTCCAGCACGGACGCGCCCAGCCGGCGCGCCTCGTCCATCTGGCCCGCGTCGAGCGCGGCCCGGGCCTCCCGCAGCTTCTCCGCCAGGGGGCCTTCCAGCGGGACGCTCTGGGCCTGCCCGCTGCGGAGCGCCTCCGCCACCACGCGGAAGGACTGCATGCCGTACATGGCGAAGATGAGCGTGAGCAGCAGCGAGCCCGACTTCAGGCCGTAGACCACCGCGCCCACGCACACCAGCAGGGCCAGGCCCTGCGCCAGCACGAAGCCGCGCCGGGGGCCGAACACCCGCGTGGCCAGGGTGGTGGTGATGCGCCCGCCGTCCAACGGCAGCACGGGCAGCATGTTGAGGAACGCCCAGAAGAGGTTGGCCAGCATGAAGGTGAGCAGGAAGAAGTCCAGCGCGGGCGAGCGGCCCTCGAGCAGGACGAAGCCCACCCCGCTCAGCACGCCCAGCATCAGCCCGAAGAAGGGGCCGGCCGCGGTGATGAGCAAATCCCGCTTCCAGGGCAGCGGGCCCGGCGCGTCGGTGGGGAGCGTGTGGCCACCCATCCAGACGAGCGCGATGCTTGGCCGGTAGCCGAACAGGCGGCTGGCCAGCGCGTGCCCCATCTCATGGATGAGCACGGACACGAAGACGATGAGCATCCACGACAGGATGTAGACGACCATCGCGCTGGCGTGGCCCAGGGTGGGAGCCCCATCCACCATGCGGAACGGCCAGCCGTTCTGGGCCGCGGGGACGGAGCTCCAGGCCAGCATGCCGGACACCAGCAGGTGGCTCGGATGGACTTCGACGGGAATGCTCCCGAGGCGAAAGCGGAACATGGGGACGGACCTTAACCGTTAGCACCCCCGAGCGCAGGCACTTGCACACCGCCGGCGCCATCTCCCTGGCAAATCCGCTAGGTTCCCCGCCCTTCATGCCGCAGCTCGGTCCCTATACCCTGCCGAACCCGTACATCCTGGCCCCCATGGCCGGGGTAAGCGAGATGCCCTTCCGCGTGCTCGCCTTCCGCCTGGGCGCCGCGCTCTGCCCCACCGAGCTCGTCAGCTCCCAGGGGCTGATGCGCGCCAACCAGCGGACGTTGAAGTACCTCCGCTACGACGCCCAGGTGGAGCGGCCCTACTCGCTCCAAATCTACGGCGGCGAGCCGGAGGCCATGGCGAAGGCCGCGGTGGTGGGGAAGGCGGCGGGCGCGCAAATCATCGACATCAACATGGGCTGCCCGGTGAAGAAGGTGGTGAAGAACGGGGCGGGCAGCGGCCTGCTCTGCGACGTGCCCCGCGCGGCGGACATCGTCCGGCGCATCCGCGAGGCCACCGGCCTGCCCGTCACCTGCAAGATTCGCTCGGGCTGGGACGCCCGCAGCCTCAACTACCTCCAGGTGGCCGGCGCGCTCCAGGAGGCCGGCTGCGCGGGGCTGGCCATCCACCCCCGCACGCGCGAGCAGGGCTACTCGGGGCAGGCGGACTGGGGCGTCATCGCCGACCTCAAGCGCCACTTCCCGGAGCTGCCCATCATCGGCAACGGGGACGTGAAGACGCCCGCGGACGCCGCGCGCATGCGGGAGACCACCGGCTGCGACTTCGTGATGATTGGCCGCGCCGCGCTGGGCAACCCGTGGCTCTTCCGCGAGCTGCTGGGCGGGCCGCCCGCCACCCCGCGCGAGCGCTGTGCGCTGGTGCTGGAGCACCTCCGCGCGCACCTGGACTTCATGGGGGACCCGCTGGGCGCCGTGCGCTCCTTCCGCAAGCAGCTCGCGTGGTACGCCCACGGCCTCCATGGCGCCGCGGCCTTCCGTGCGGAGGTGAACGGCCTGGACGCGCCGTCGGCGGTGGAGGACTGCGTGCGCCGCTTCTTCACCGCCGCCCAGGTGGACCTCGCCGGTCCCGGTGAGGAGCAGGACGTGGACTACCGCGCGGCCCTGGGCTGAGCGCGTTGTCGCGGCGCCTCTATATATAAGGAGGCGCTCCGCTCAGCCCCCCGCCGGGCGGACCGCGTCGGGCGGCGCCAGCGTGCGGCTGGTGGCCACGGCGCGGAAGTAGTCGCAGGCGGGCGTGGGGCTGCGGCGGAGCGTGTCGAAGTCGACGTGGTAGAGGCCGAAGCGCGGCCCCCAGCCCTCCAGCCACTCGAAGTTGTCGAGCAGGCTCCAGTAGAGGTAGCCGCGCACGTCCACGCCCTGCGCGCGCGCGGTCAGCACCTGGGCCAGGTGGGTGTGGAGGTAGTGGGGACGGCGGGCACCCTTGCGGTCGTCGATGCCGTTCTCCGTAATCCACACTGGCTTCCCGTAGCGCCGCACGTCGCGCAGCGTCTGGAGGAAGCCCTCCGGCCAGTCCTCCCAGCCGATGTCGGTGAGGCCCCGGCCGTGGATGTCCCGGTACTTGAACTCGATGAAGGGCGGGCGCGGCACGAAGCGCAGGTGCGCGCGGGTGTAGTAGTTCACCCCGATGAACTCCACGGAGTCCCGCGCGCCGGGGATGTCCACGCGCGTGGAGGCCACGCCCGGCATGGTGACGCGCAGCCTGCCAGTGGCCAGCGCCTCATGGAACGCATGGTTGTAGGCCTGGGCCCCGAGCCTCACCAGCGCGCGGTCCAGCGGGTGCCACCACCGGTCCGGCGCGAAGGCGAGCATGTTCTGGGAGATGCCGAGCTCCACGCGCCCCAGCCGGGCCAGCAGCTCCTCCCGGGCGGCCACGTGCGAGCGCACCAGGTTCTCCATGGCCCGCATGGTGGTGGGGCCGTCCGCGATGCCCGGAGGAATGGCGCCCTGCAGATACCCCCCCAACAGCAGCACCATGGGCTCGTTGAAGGAGATGACCAGCGCGTCCAGCCCCTCCAGCAGCGCCGCGCAGCGCTTGGCGTAGCGCCGGAAGACGTCCACGCTGGCCGGCTGATGCCACGGCGTCTCCCGGTGGAACCACGTCGGGTGCGTGAAGTGGTGCAGCGTCACCACCGGCCGCAGGCCGTGGGCCTTCATCTTCAGGAGCCGCTCCCGGTAGGCCTCCAGCGCCGCCTCGTCGAAGCGCCCGCGCTCCGGCTCGATGCGCGCCCACTCCAGGGAGATGCGGAACGCCGTGGCGCCCACCGCCCGGGCCAGGGCGTAGTCCTCCTCGTAGCGGTTCCAGTGGTCCACCGCCGCGCCGCACCGGGCGTCCGGCGCCTTCAGCCGTCCGGCCCGCTCCCACTCGGCCCAGTCGTTCTCGATGCCGCCCTCCACCTGGTACGCGGCGGTCGCGACGCCGAAGGTGAAGTCCGCGGGGAAGGTCTGCTCGGAGGCGCTCATGTCGTGGCGCACCGTAGACGCCGCACCCCACGACGGAAAGCACCGCGTGCCGCGCGCGCACGCTCCGGCGATCGCGCCGGAGGCTGGCGCGAAAGTGGCCGGAACGTGTCCGGAGCCGGAAACTCGGCCTCGCGCGCGACACCTCAAACGCGCTCGCGAGTGTCCGCGAAGTGGCGTTCGGGACCTCCGGAAGCGCTCGATGCCGAAAAATCGGCCTCGCGCGCGATGCAATACATCACCATGCGTTGACACACTGGCATGTCGCCCGTACCATTCACTTCAAGCACTCACTCCCATCAAGAAGAGTGCAGGGCCTCGGTTGACTGGGGCCAACCACTGAACCGGAGGATTCTGATGGCCGCTAAGAAGAAGACCGCTGCGAAGTCCGCGACCAAGAAGGCTGCCAAGACCGCGAAGGCCACGAAGGCGGCGAAGTCGGCGAAGAAGACGACCGCCCGCAAGACGGCTGGCAAGACCGCGACCAAGAAGGCGGCCGCCAAGAAGACCACCCGCAAGGCGGCCAAGAAGGCCCCGGCTCGCAAGCGCACCACCAAGTCCAAGACGGTGGCGGCCCCGGTTACGCCGGAGTCCTGAGCAGTCCCGTCGTCATGAGCGGACGGTCGTTGACGTCCGGTGAACGGCTCGGCGAAACCCGCCGGGCCGTTTTCATTTTCAGGACCCGGAGTGCCCATGTCGCTGCGTCCCGTGGAGCTGGAGCAGGTGGTGGCGGAAGTGGGTGCGCGCCTCACCGGCGCGGTGGCGCAGAAGGCCTGGTGCCCCCTCCCCAGGCTCGCCTACCTGGAGCTGCGGGTGCCGGGCAGATCCATCCTGTTGTGCCTGTGCGCTGAAGGCGACCTGTCCCGGGTGTCCGTGGCGGAGGAGCGCTTCCCCACGCCGGGCGAGCCCGCGCCCTTCCAGCGGTGGCTGCGCCAGGAGCTGACGGGCTTCAAGCTCCAGGGCGCCCGCTTCCTCGAGGCCGAGCGCGTGGTGGCCTTCGACTTCGAGCGTGAGGAGGTGCGCAGGCGGTTGATATTGGAGGTGGGCGCGCCCGGAGGGCTGCTCCTGCTGAGCGACAACGGCCGCGTGTTGATGCTCTCCGGTGAGGGCTTCGCGCAGCGCCGGAGCCTGCACCCGGGCGCCACGTGGACGCCGCCCGAGCCGCCGCCGCCCGAGGCCCGTGAGAAGGCCCGCCTCCAGCCGTCGCGCCTGGTGCCCCAGGACACGGACGCGCTGCCGTATGCGCAGGCCGCGGAGCGCCTGCTCGGGGCGCGTGACAAGGCCAGCCGCTCGGAGACCATCCGCCGCCGGCTGGCGCAGCCGTACCGCGCGCGGCTCAAGCGCGCCTCCCGCACGCTGGAGAAGGTGCGCGCGGAGGCGGCCCGCGGCCCGGACGCGGAGAGGCACCGCGAGCTGGGCGAGCTGCTGGCGCAGAACCTCTACCGCCTCAAGCGCGGCGTCACCGAGGCGGTGCTCACCGCCTATACAGAGGAGGGCGTGAAGGAGGTCCGGGTGACGTTGGACCCGAAGCGCGGCCCGAAGGAGGAGGCGGACTGGCACTTCCACCAGTACCGGCGGCTGCTGCGGGGCGTGGCGCAGGCGCGTCACCGCGAGGCGGAGCTGGCGCGCGAGGTGGCGCACGCGCAGCAGGCGCTCGCGCAGCTCGAGCGGATGGACGACGCCGCGCTGCTGTCGCAGGCGGAGGTGCTCCAGCTCCCCAGCGGAGGCGAGGCCTCGCAGGCGGGCCGGCCCTTCAAGGAGTACGTGGGCCATGGCGGGGCGCGCATCTGGGTGGGGCGCGGCGCGGAGGACAACGACGCGCTCACCTTCAAGGTGGCCCGGCCCTGGCATCTGTGGCTCCACGCGCGCGGCGTGCCGGGCAGCCACGTGGTGCTGCCGCTGGAGAAGGGACAGGAGGTGGCGCAGGAGGCGCTGCTGGACGCGGCGCACCTGGCGCTGCACCACTCCGGGGCCAAGGGCGAGCCCCGCGGCGAGGTGAGCTACGTGCCCGCGAAGTTCGTGCGCAAGGTGAAGGGCGGCGCGCCGGGCCAGGTGAGTTTCACGCGCGAGAAGACCTTCGTGGTGCGCATGGAGCCCGAGCGCCTGGAGCGGCTGCTCAAATCGCGGCACGCGGAGCCGCCCGCACCGTGAGGGCGTCGTACGCCCGCCTGCCTTCGGCTCCCGCTAGTGGACGCTGCGTGCGAGCGCGGTTGACGGGCTGACGGTGAGGAGGCGAGCGGGGGACCGCCGCCCTTGAGTCCCCGGAAGTGCGGGGTACGATGCGCAGCCGCGTGTCCCCCGAGCAATTTCGTCAGACGTCGCTCTTCCCTCGAGGTCTCTCCGCCGCCAGCCGCACGGCGGAGGGGACGGCCGCGCCTCGGCCCGAGGGGGGACCTGCCGCGCCCGCGGCACCGCCGCTGCCCATGCCCACGCCGCAGCGCAACCTGCTCCCGGACGAGGCGCCCCGCATCGTCACGCGCCCGCCCACGCGCGAGGAGCTGTGGTCGCGGGCGGAGTCGCTGGCCTGGCGGCTCAGCGCCGAGCTGGGCATGCCGGTGCGCCTGTCGGTGACGGACAACCGCTCCACCATGGTGTCCTTCCGGCGAGGCTCCACGGTGCTGGCGCTGCGGCTGCACCACATGTTCCTGGACGCGCCGGAGCCGGTGGTGCGCGCGGTGGCGGACTATGCGGGCCGGGGCCACCGCACCGCGGGCGCCATCCTGGACGAGTACATCCGCGGTCAGCAGCCGCGCATCCGCCAGCTCCGCCGGGAATCGGACGCGGACCTCAACCCGCGCGGCCGCTGTTTCGACCTCCAGGCGCTTTACGACGCCACCAACCGCGAATTTTTCCAGGGCCTCATCCAGGCCCGGATTGGCTGGGGGCGCATGCCTCCACGCCGCCGCCGCAAGTCCATCCGCCTGGGCGTCTACGACCACCAGACGCGTGAGATTCGCATCCACCCGGCGCTGGACAGCCCGGAGGTGCCCTCCTTCTTCGTGGAGTTCATCATCTTCCACGAGATGCTCCACCAGCTCTTCCCGAGCACGGGCCGGGGCGGACGTCGCGTGCATCACCCGCGCGCGTTTCGCGAGCGCGAGCGGACATTCCCGCATTACGCCGCCGCACTGCGTTGGGAGCGGGAGAACCTCGGCGTGCTGTTGCGCGGCTGAGCGCTGCCCGTTCGCTGGCTCATTTACCGTTTTACCGAGCGAGGCGACCCATGCAGCGTGCTTGACGCTGCCGTAAGGGAAACCCATCCTCACGGGCTCTATGCGAAGAGCGAAGATTGTCTGCACCCTCGGTCCCGCCAGCCAGAGCCAGGAGATGCTCGAAGCGCTCCTGGAGAACGGCATGGACGTGGCTCGCCTCAACTTCTCCCACGGCAGCCACGAGCAGCACGCGGAGAACATCGCGAAGCTGCGCGCCGCGTCGCTGAAGGTCCGCAAGGCGGTGGGCATCCTCGGTGACCTGCAAGGCCCGAAGATTCGCACTGGCCGGTTCGTGAAGGGCAGCACCGAGCTGAAGGAGGGCGGCACCTTCCACATCACCACGGATGAGACGGTCCCGGGCACCGACGACATCGTCTCCACGACGTACCCGTTCCTGGCCGCGGACGTGAATCCCGGGGACCGCATCCTGCTGGATGACGGCCTGCTGGAGCTGAAGGTCCTGGAGACGGACAAGCAGAAGCTCATCCGCACGCAGGTCATCCACGGCGGCACGCTGAAGAACAACAAGGGCATCAACCTGCCCGGCGTGGCGGTGCGCGCGGAGGCGCTGACGCCGAAGGACCGCGAGGACCTCGTCTTCGGCATCAAGGCCGGCGTGGACTTCATCGCGCTGTCCTTCGTGCGCCAGCCGTCGGACATCGACACCGCGCGCCAGGCCATGGCGGAGGTGGGCCGCTCGGTGCCCATCATCGCCAAGCTGGAGAAGCCGGAGGCCATTGCCCGGCTGGACGCCATCCTGGACAAGACGGACGGCGTCATGGTGGCGCGCGGCGACCTGGGCGTGGAGATTCCCCCGGAGGAAGTGCCGGCCGTCCAGAAGGACATCATCCGGCGCTCCAACCTGCGCGGCCTGCCCGTCATCGTGGCCACGCAGATGCTGAACTCCATGATTGACAACCCGCGCCCCACGCGCGCCGAGGCCAGCGACGTGGCCAACGCCGTGTTCGACGGCGCGGACGCGGTGATGCTGTCGGGCGAGACGGCCAGCGGGAAGTTCCCCATCGAGTCCGTGCAGATGATGGAGCGCATCATCCTGGCGGCCGAGTCCTCCGCGCGCACCACGCAGTCGCTGATGCGGCCCATGGAGACGCCGCTGGGCCTGCCCAGCCACTTCCCGGACGTGATTGCGCGCGTGGCGTGCGAGGCGGCCAAGGCGAGCAACGCCTCGCTGATCGCCGCCTTCACGCTGTCGGGCGTGACGGCGCGCCTGCTGTCGCACTACCGGCCCACGGTGCCCATTGTCGCCTTCAGCCCCAACCAGGAGGTGCGCCGCCGGCTGGCGCTGCTGTGGGGCGTGGTGCCGCGCGTGCTGGAGCCCATCCAGGACACGGAGGCCATGGTGAAGCGCGTGGAGGAGGAGCTCCTGGCGCGAGGCCTGGGCCGCAAGGGCGACCGCATCGTCATCGTCTTCGGCGCGCCGGTGGGGCAGCCGGGCAAAATCAACAGCCTCCGCCTGCACACCATCCAGGGCTGAGCGGCGGCTACTTCACCCCCTGGAGCACCTTCCGGGGGATGTCGGCCTCGATGAAGACGGTGTAGAGCGCCGGGTCCAACTGCCCGGCGTCGGACTCGCGCCGGAGGATGTCGAGCGCGAGCGCGTGCGGCACGGCCTTCTTGTAGGGCCGGTCGCTGGCGGTGAGCGCGTCGTAGATGTCGCAGATGGACATCATCCGGGACTGCACGGGGATGTCCTTCTCCGCGCGCGGGTAGCCGGTGCCGTCCAGCTTCTCGTGGTGGGCGTAGGCAATCTCCGGCACCCGGCGCAGCGTGCGCGTCCACGGAATCTGGGACAGGAAGCGGTAGGTGTGCTCGACGTGGCTCTCGATTTCGCGGCGCTCCTCGGGAGAGAGGGTGCCGCGGGCGATGGAGAGCGACTGGATTTCCCCCGGCAGCAGCAGCGGCTGGGCCTTGTCGTGGGCATCCAGGAAGCGCAGCGCGCCCAGCTCGTGGAGCCGCTCGAAGTTGCCCTGGGCCAGCACGGTAGGGCGGTTGCAGGAGAGGATGAACTCCAGCACCTCGTCCAACTGCCACACCTCGCGGGCGAGCCGCTCCTCCTCCTCGGCCTCAATCTCCGCCAGGTTCGCCTGCCCGCGGAGCTTCACCGCCTGGATGCGGCGGCGGTAGCTCTGGAGCTGCAAGTCCTTCCGGGCGAGCTCGAAGCGGGCGCGCAGGCCCTCCAGCTCATGCGGGTAGAGCTTCTCCGCCTTCACCAGCACGGGCTCGCGCACGCCCACCTTGCCGAAGTCGTGCAGCAGCGAGGCGTAGCGCAGCTCCTGAATCTCCCCGGCGGAGAAGCGGGTGTGGGCGTAGGGCCCGGTGGACAGGTGCTCCAGCGCCTGGGCCATGGCGACGGTGAGGTCGGCCACGCGGCCGGAGTGGCCGGCGGTGCTCGGGTCTCTGGATTCGATGGCGACGACGGAGGCGGAGACGAAGCCCTCGAAGAGGCGGTTGATGTCCTCGTGAAGGAGGGCGTTCTCGATGGCGCCCGCGGCCTGGGCGCCCAGGGCGAGCAGCAGCTCCTCGTCCTCGGCGTTGAAGCTGGCGCCGTCCAGCTTGTTGAGGGCCTGGATGACGCCCGTCACCTCGCCGCCCGCGTCCCGCATGGGGACGCAGAGGATGGTCTTCGTCTGATAGCCGCTGGAGACGTCGAACGAGCGGTTGAAGCGGGCGTCGGCGTAGGCGTCGGGGATGTTGATGACGGCGCCCGTCTGGGCCACCTGCCCGGCGACGCCGCTGCCCACCGGGAGGCGGATTTCACTCTTGGAGCCCTGGGCCACCTTGCTCCACAGCTCGTTGCGCTCGCGGTCCAGGATGAAGAGCGAGCAGCGGTCCGCCTCCACCACCTTGGTGGCCTCGAAGAGGATGAGCGGCAGCAGCAGGTCGAGGTCGCGCTCGGCGCTCATCGCCTTCGCGACATCCAGGATGGACGTGAGCTTGGCCAGGCGGCGGGTGAGCTCTGGCTGAGGGGCGGGGTGGGCGAGCACCGGGCGGCTCCGTGAGAAGCGGCCAGCGGCCGCGAAGGGCCACAAAGTTCTAGCACGGGTAGACAGTGAGGCGTCGCAAGGGGCCCACCTGGCAGGTCCCTGGCTGTCTGGTGGGCGTCGCCGCGTTGCGTTCTGCCTTAGCCCGCGCGCGGGTTGCGGTTATGAAGCGCCGCATGAGCCGCCGCCCCGTTCGCATCTCTCCTTCGCTTTTGTCCTGTGACTTCGGCCGCTTGGCCGAGGAGGTCCGCGCCATCGAAGCCGCTGGCGCGGATTGGGTTCACGTGGATGTCATGGATGGCCGCTTTGTGCCGAACATCACGATTGGCCCCGTGGTGGTGGAGGCCATCAAGCGGGTGGCGACGAAGCCGTTGGACGTGCACCTGATGATTGTGGAGCCGGAGCGCTACGTGGAGGCCTTCGCGAAGGCGGGGGCGGACGTGCTGACGGTGCACGTGGAGGCGAGCCCTCATCTGCACCGCACGCTCCAGCAGATTCGCAACGCGGGGGCGAAGCCGGCGGTGGTGTTGAACCCGGGCACGCCGCTGTCGGCCATTGAGGAGGTGCTGGGCGACGTGGACATGGTGCTGCTGATGAGCGTGAACCCGGGCTTCGGGGGGCAGGGCTTCATCGAGGCCACGGTGGACAAGGTTCGCCGGCTGCGCGGGATGTTGGATGCGCGCGGGCTGAAGGACGTGGACATCGAGGTGGACGGCGGCATCAACGCCACCACGGCGAAGCGGGTGGTGGAGGCCGGGGCCACGGTGCTGGTGGCGGGTAGCTATGTCTTCGGCGCGAAGGACTACGCGGAGGCCATCCGCTCGCTGCGCCCGTGAGGCGCGGCGGGCCTCAGGTGCGGGGCCGGGCCACGGAGCAGGCGAGCCGGGCGACGCGGGTCATGAAGGTGGGGTCGAAGGGCTTCACCTCGTAGTCGTCGGCGCCGAGCTCGAAGCAGACGTGGCGGGTGAACTGGTCCTCGACGGCGCTGAGGATGATGACCTTGCAGTCGCGGGTGTTGGGGTCCTGCTTGAGCTGGGCGAGCAAGTCCCGGCCATCCTGGTGCTGGTTGATGTCCAGGATGATGACGGCCGGGCGGTGCTCGCGGGCGAGCTCCAGGACGCGCTCGGACGTGGTGTCCGAGATGCAGTTCAGCCCGGACCGCTTCCCCTCGCGAGCGAGGGCGGAGACGATGAGGGGCTCGTCATCGGAGATGAGGACGACGGGGGGCGGCGTCATGGCTTCGCGGTGCAACAAGGCTGTGGCTGCCTCGTGAAGATAGCAGGGCGGGAAATTGTCCGGGAGTACAGGAATTTCTTGGCCTTGGGAAGCAGAGTCCGAGGCCACCCGGGAGGCGCCCGGCTGGTGGGTCGCCCGGGGCGGGGTGGGGTGGAAGAAAAGATGATCCGAGGACGTTGACTCGGCTGGGCGGCTCGGGTACTACCGCCCGCACTTCGCCGGTCCCGAGAAGGACCGTCCGGCGAGGCGACATATCGGGGAGTGGCTCAGCCTGGTAGAGCACTTGGTTCGGGACCAAGGGGTCGCAGGTTCAAATCCTGTCTCCCCGACCACGTCATGAAGCGGGCTGGAGGCCGAAAGGTCTCCAGCCCGTTTCATTTTGGGCTTTCGGTATTGTCCCTCCTTGGCTCCAGATGGTCACTGATAGGGCCGCCGGGTTCAGGCGCATGTTGTGCCCGGGCAACGCCCGGGTTTCCTTTGCCCGGGGGGGCTCCATCGCCAGCCGCGCGAGCAGACGGTGTGGCGGAGGATGTGGATGCTCCTCACCTCCGGACTTACCTCTACATTGCACACGGCAGCCTGCCATCGTCACGATGTGGCACGCCGCTAAGTGAGGGGGAGCCTGTGTCGCCGCTCACCTCGCAAGTAAAATCGCGGAGCCGCGCCTCGGGCAAGGTGTTCACGGAGAAGCAATGCTCTGGATTGATGAGTGGACAGCGTGGTCGGCTCGCCTCACTGCGGTGTTTGATGCAGCGCAGCTATTGCTCAGTTTGCAGCCTGATGGAGCTGCAGAGCGGCGTTGGGCAGAGTCGCATGTCATAACGCCAGAATTGCTAAAGCTGTACAGTCTTCTTCTTGATTTTCACGAGCGCTTCGCTTCCCAGCTTCCTGCCGGCGCTGCAGATGCGCTCAAGAGACTGTTCAAGGAAGATGGCGTTAGATTCGAAATACAAGCCCATTCTCATGGGATGACACTCACCTTGCTGCTTGCCACGGTGAGGGCCCAGGTGGATTACTATCTTACCGATAAACAAGCGAGGGCGCGGCGTGCTGTCGAAAGAGCATTCGTCCATTTGCAGCGGAGCATCGTGGCGGATGGTGACTTTCGAAAGAAGTGGTACGAAGCCTTTACTGTCGAGAGCAGACGAAGTGAGGATGCATGCGAAAAGCTCGGCGCAGTGCACCTGTTGCTGCACGGTATCTGGGCATTTAAAGCAGAGGCTGCGGGAGGGAAGACCGACCTCATCCTCGGTGAGCAGGTGCGTGAGGATGATGCGGTGCGCTCTGCTGATGCCATGGTACTTACGGAATGGAAAGTAGTTCGTCGGGGAGACGATTCGGCAAAAAAGGCGATGGAGGCATTCGTTCAAGCTGAGCGATACACTCACGGGACGCTCGCTGGCTTTGAACTTTCATCGCACCGGTACTTAGTGCTGGTGAGTGAGGACTGTCTTCCGGTGATGCCTGTAGTGCCGTCAGTTCAGGGGCTTAACTACGAGGTGCGGAATATCGCAGTTGCACCATCGAGCCCTTCAGTTTTGGCCCGGGCAGTTGTAAATGCGCAGCCAAAGTGAGACTGCGCACTGCCTAGGCGCCTGTCGCGGTAATCACAGGGGGCTTGCCCGGTAGGAGGCCCCCGTGGTGAATGCCGGGCATGAGCAAGAAGTTCCGCCCCTGGAATGTGCAGCAGGACTACCTGCTGCCGCCGTCGCTGCTGGACTGGCTGTCGGAACACCACCTCGCGCGCTTCGTGCTGGAGGTGGTGGAGGAGTTGGACTTGGGGCCTATCTACGAGTCGTACGAGGGGGAGCTGCGAGGCTACCCGCCGTACGAGCCGAAGATGATGGTGGCGCTGCTGCTGTACGCGTACTGCACCGGGGTGACGTCGTCTCGGAAGATTGAGAGGAAGATGCAGGAGGACGTGGCCTTTCGCGTGCTGGCGGCGAACCAGTCCCCGGACCACTCCAGGATTTCGGAGTTTCGGCGTCGACACGGGGCGCCCTTCGAGAGTCTCTTCGTGCAGATGAGCCTGCCCCGATTCCGTGGTTCTCCCGCACTTTATGTGAAGGGTAGGCTCAGGCGGCGAGCAGCACGCGGCGACGCAGCAAGTTGAAGCTGGCGCGGCTGTTGGCGGTCTCGTGAACGGAACCTGTCAACGCAAGTGAGACAGTGAGTTCGAGAAATTACTGAGCAGCCTCCAGTGAGGAGGAGCGCCGAGCGGGGTCGTTTATCCAGACGATGGTGGGCGGGGCCTTCGGCGTGGGTGCACCGCGAGGGAAGCGCTCGGGGTGAGCGGCGTAGGCCGCGGCGAGCACCGCGCGCCGGGCCGCGAGACGCTCGGCAGCCAGGCCGTGGTGCACGTCATAGGGCGTCAGCAGGCCGAGGCCACCGTGGTGGTGCTCGTTGTTGTACCAGCCGAAGAAGTCACCGCAGTGGCCGCGAGCGTCCTGGAGGCAGCCGAAGCCTTCGGGAAAGTCGGGCTGGTACTTCATCGTCTTGAAGTGGGCCTCGCTGAAGGGGTTGTCGTTGGAGACGTAGGGCCGCGAGTGCGTCTTCGTCACACCCAGGTCGGCCATCAGCAAGGCCACCGGCTTGGACGTCATGGAGGAGCCCCGGTCGGCGTGAATCGTCAACTGGCCGGGCGCCACGCCCTGGCGCTCGCAGGTTGCCGCCAACAGCTTCTTGGCCAGGGTGGCCGACTCGCGGTGGGCCACCATCCACCCGACGACGTAGCGGCTGAAGACGTCCAGGACGACGTAGAGGTAGAAGTACGTCCACTTCGACGGGCCGTGCAGCTTCGTTATGTCCCAGCTCCAGAGTTCATTGGGCTTCGTCGCGTGCAACTGGGGCGCCGGGTGGTTGGGGTGGCGCAGCTGGTCGCGGCGCTCGCGCACCTGCTGATTCTCAGCGAGCACCCGGTACATGGTGCGCTCCGAGCACAGGTAGCGGCCCTCATCGAGGAGCTGCGCGTAGACTTCCGCGGGCGCGGCATCCACGAATCTCGGCTCGTGCAGCACCGAGAGCACCTCGGCCCGTTGCTCCGGCGGGAGAGCCCTGGGTGGGCTGGGCCTGTGCACCGGCCCGTGTCGGGGCTGGGCCTGCCGGTAGAAGGTGGCGCGCGGCAGGCCCAGGGCCTTGCACACCGGCGCCACGCCCAGGGCGTCGACGGCCTCCAGTGCCACGGCCATCAGGGCTCCTCGTTGGGCTTGGGCAGTTCCACGCCCAGGATTTCCGAAACTTTTTTTTGGAGGTCCAGCAGCGCCTCGGCGCGCTTGAGGCGCACCTGGGCCTGGGCCAGCTGCTTCTCCAGCTCGGCCACGCGCCGGGCGCTCGCGTCAGGCTCCTTCGCTGGTGGCCCTCGCTTCTTCGGGCTGCGGGCCGACAACTCTCCCGCATCGCGCTGGCGCCGCCACGCGCTCAGCAGCGACGAGTACAGTCCTTCCCGGCGCAGCAGCGCTCCGACTTCACCGGGCTTCGTGCAGCGCTCTGCCTCCGCCAGCACCCGCAGCTTGTACTCCGCCGTGAAACCTCGGCGCCTGGCCTTCTCCACCACCTCGGTCTCCCTGACCCGAGCCTCTTCCATCACTGCGCTCATCGTCCCTGCCTGGGTCGCCCTGCACACTAAACTGCCGGGTACGAACTGTCTCACTCACGTTGGCAGAGAGGGGTGCCCCAAACCCGCGACGGCACATGCCCTTCGCTGAATCGTGAGTGAATCCGGGCACTTCGAGTCCATGGGGCAGTCCTCGTCAGTCCCACCTGTCACCCGGAGTCCCCTCCCGTCTTGGAGACATTCTGGAGACAGAACCAGGGGCGCAGAGATACTTCAGAGCGGTTTGGGCTTGCCCCGATTTCGTGACTCTCCCGCACTTTGTGTGATTCGCGAGCGAGGGAGCAGGCGGTGCCGGCAGGGTACCGCTGTTGCGAGTACTACTAGGAATGAGAGAGTTGTACTCGATTCCCGGTTGTCGGATAGAGCGCGTGACACGTCGCAGTCCAGCGGGAACTGTCATCGTGGTGCGTCCAGAGAGCAGCGGCGCGCGCTGTCCCTCCTGCAAGGCGTCCAGTGACACCCCGCACAGCACTTACGTCCGGCGTCCGGCCGACCTGCCTGCCGCCGGTCGCTCCGTTCAGCTTCAATTGCACGTGCGCCGCTTCTTCTGTCGAAACACGAAGTGCGCTCGTCGCACCTTCGCGGAGCGCCTGCCTGGCCTGCTCGCCCCGCGTGCCCGGCGCACGCGTCGGCTCGCCACGGCGCAGCGCGCGGTAGGCATGACGGCTGGAGCAGAAGCAGGAGCCAGGCTGCTGCCGCCCCTGGCCATGCCGACGAGTCCCGACACGCTCCTGCGCTTGATGCACCGGGCTCCTCTGCCCGCGCTGCCCACGCCGCGGGTGCTCGGAGTGGATGACTGGGCCCTGCGCAAAGGCCGCACCTACGGCTCCATCCTCGTCGACCTGGAGGCACACCGCGTCGTCGACTTGTTACCTGACCGCTCGGCATCGACTGTCGCCGCATGGCTGCGTCATCATCCAGGTGTCGAACTCATCACCAGGGACCGCTCAACGGAATACGCACGCGCGGCGACCCTCGGTGCCCCTGGCGCCCAGCAGGTGGCGGACCGCTGGCACCTGCTGCTCAACGTGCGGCAAATGGTGGATCGCTGGCTGACGGGGACTCACGCCCGCCTGCGAGCCCTCCCTGAAGTAGTACCGGGTGCGGAGTCCTCCTCCGGGCGCCGTCACGCCAGCTTCCCCCGCACTCGTAGCGAGGAGCATGCTGGTGAGGAGAGCCGGGCCCGCCGAGTCGCCACGTACGAAGAGGTGCGCCGTCTGCACCGGGCTGGAGAGCCTTTGCTGAGAATCAGCCGCACTCTGAGGCTGGCGCGGGCCACGGTGCGCAAGTATGCCCGCGCGGAAGCCTTTCCCGAGCGTGCGGTCCGAGTGCCCGGCCCAAGTATTCTCGACCCCTTTCTGGAGTACCTGGAGCGCAGGCATGCGGCCGGGTGCGAGAACGCGCTCGTCCTCTGGCGGGAGATTCGTGCCAGGGGCTTCGGCGGCACGTCACGGCAAGTCCATCGCTGGCTGCAGACTCGGCGCACGGCTCCGGCGGGCTCGACCCCCCTCACTCGCCGCGGGAACGCTCCGAATCCCAGTACCCCGCGCCCCACCGGGAGCCTTCCCTCGCCGAAGCAACTGGCCTGGCTCTGCGTCCAGCCGCAGTCCGCGCTCCTCCCCACCGAGGCAGCGACACTGGCTCGTCTCGAGCAGGATGCGGAAGCCGCTCGCGTCGTGGCGCTGGCACGTCGCTTCTGCGAGATGGTGCGCGAACGCGGCGTCACGCGCGGTGCCAAGCCGACCTCCTCGTGCGCCACTTTCGAGCAGTGGCTGGCCGAGGCGCGCACGTGTGGGGTGCGTGCGGTGGAGACCTTCGCGCAGGGGCTTGAGCACGAGGGCGATGCCGTCCGGGCCGCACTGACAACCTGCTGGAGCAACGCCCAGGCGGAGGGGCAAATCACGAAGCTCAAGTTCCTCAAACGTCAGATGTACGGCCGCGTGTTGATGGTCACCAGAAAGCGCGGGAATCTGGTCATGGCCGAGAGAGGGCCTTGACTTCAGGCCAGTGCTCTCCGAGCGCTGGCCGGCGGCCCCCTGTCGCCGCGTGTTCCCCGAGTCACAGGGGCGCCGCCAGGCGCCGAGCGGAGCGAGCTTGCCCTTGACTCGGCGGGGCACGCGGTGGCCGGAAGCCTGGAAAACCGGTCGACCTGATGACCAGGAATCTGCGCTTTCCCCTCTCTGCCAACGTGAGTGAGACAGTTCGTACCCGGCAGTTTAGTGTGCAGGGCGACCCAGGCAGGGACGATGAGCGCAGTGATGGAAGAGGCTCGGGTCAGGGAGACCGAGGTGGTGGAGAAGGCCAGGCGCCGAGGTTTCACGGCGGAGTACAAGCTGCGGGTGCTGGCGGAGGCAGAGCGCTGCACGAAGCCCGGTGAAGTCGGAGCGCTGCTGCGCCGGGAAGGACTGTACTTGTTGCTGAGCGCGTGGCGGCGCCAGCGCGATGCGGGAGAGTTGTCGGCCCGCAGCCCGAAGAAGCGAGGGCCACCAGCGAAGGAGCCTGACGCGAGCGCCCGGCGCGTGGCCGAGCTGGAGAAGCAGCTGGCCCAGGCCCAGGTGCGCCTCAAGCGCGCCGAGGCGCTGCTGGACCTCCAAAAAAAGTTTCGGAAATCCTGGGCGTGGAACTGCCCAAGCCCAACGAGGAGCCCTGATGGCCGTGGCACTGGAGGCCGTCGACGCCCTGGGCGTGGCGCCGGTGTGCAAGGCCCTGGGCCTGCCGCGCGCCACCTTCTACCGGCAGGCCCAGCCCCGACACGGGCCGGTGCACAGGCCCAGCCCACCCAGGGCTCTCCCGCCGGAGCAACGGGCCGAGGTGCTCTCGGTGCTGCACGAGCCGAGATTCGTGGATGCCGCGCCCGCGGAAGTCTACGCGCAGCTCCTCGATGAGGGCCGCTACCTGTGCTCGGAGCGCACCATGTACCGGGTGCTCGCTGAGAATCAGCAGGTGCGCGAGCGCCGCGACCAGCTGCGCCACCCCAACCACCCGGCGCCCCAGTTGCACGCGACGAAGCCCAATGAACTCTGGAGCTGGGACATAACGAAGCTGCACGGCCCGTCGAAGTGGACGTACTTCTACCTCTACGTCGTCCTGGACGTCTTCAGCCGCTACGTCGTCGGGTGGATGGTGGCCCACCGCGAGTCGGCCACCCTGGCCAAGAAGCTGTTGGCGGCAACCTGCGAGCGCCAGGGCGTGGCGCCCGGCCAGTTGACGATTCACGCCGACCGGGGCTCCTCCATGACGTCCAAGCCGGTGGCCTTGCTGATGGCCGACCTGGGTGTGACGAAGACGCACTCGCGGCCCTACGTCTCCAACGACAACCCCTTCAGCGAGGCCCACTTCAAGACGATGAAGTACCAGCCCGACTTTCCCGAAGTCTTCGGCTGCCTCCAGGACGCTCGCGGCCACTGCGGTGACTTCTTCGGCTGGTACAACAACGAGCACCACCACGGTGGCCTCGGCCTGCTGACGCCCTATGACGTGCACCACGGCCTGGCTGCCGAGCGTCTCGCGGCCCGGCGCGCGGTGCTCGCCGCGGCCTACGCCGCTCACCCCGAGCGCTTCCCTCGCGGTGCACCCACGCCGAAGGCCCCGCCCACCATCGTCTGGATAAACGACCCCGCTCGGCGCTCCTCCTCACTGGAGGCTGCTCAGTAATTTCTCGAACTCACTGTCTCACTTGCGTTGACAGGTTCCGCACCCCGTGTCCACGGGTTCAAATCCCGTAGGGGACACTGAAACCGGGGCCGGATGCCGCTGGAATCCCAGCGGTTTCCGGCCCTGGTGCTTTCTGGCTTCTTCGCGTCTCCAGAATGTCTCCACACCGCAGACCTATCTGGTTGCCGCGCTGGCCGCTGCGCCGGGACCCGCTTGGCAGGCCGCACGGGTCGTTCCAGGTGCTGCGCAGCGCGTGCGACGGGGTTGGCACTGTCAATCACCGCTTAACAGCCCATGAAGCGGGCGACGGCTGGTTCAGCAACGCGTACGAGCGCATATTCCCGTTGAGGTGGCCAAGTATGCCAGCACCCTCCTGCGGCCTCCGCACCTCACGCAGGCGAACACGTCGAAGTCGAACGGCCTCCTCAGCAACTCGGCCCAGTCCACTCGCGGCGTTCTCTGCTGCATCCGCTCCGTTCTGGCCGCTGCCTCCTTCCCCGCTCTCGCTTCCTCCTCACCTGCTTGGGGGAGTGGCCACTATGGTCATTCCCGGCCCGGTCTATCGCTTAGACTTGAGCTGCCACTGACTGCGTTCCATGGCCATCCTCTTGTAGCCAGACCTCTCGAAGAGCGCGGCGACCGCCTCTCCCCCCTCGATCAGTAGTTCTGCGGACGGATTCTCTTCCGGCGTGTACAGGACAGACCCATCTATGACGTCGTGACGAGTCAGAGGCGTAATGGCGTGGAACATCGATACCGCCTCGGCCAGCAGCGCCTCGTCCGCACAGTTGATTTCGACGAACACATCACGGTCGTCATCATAGACGTAGAGGCTGGCGTCATAGATGAAGGAACTGAGCGACCGGCTGGACGGGTCCAAAAATTTTACCGCGAACAGCGTTTCGGTGTAGCGGCCGGGATAGCCGCCGTGGGCGCCGAACCCGAATTTTTCAGCCGCGAGATCCATCACCGGTTCGATCGACAAAAGGCTCATGTAGCCGGTCTCCACCGGCATATCGCTCAGGCCCAGGCTCTCCGTCACGAGCGCCAGTGCGACGCCTGACCGATCAAGCACAACACCTCCGCTGAACCCGCCGCGCGGCATGGCCGAAGCGATAAAGTGCAGCACCGGAGAATGTCGCACGCGCACCAATGCATTGATCTGTCCCAGAGTGACGACCTGGCTAGGCACGGTGGTGAATGGGATGGGTGGATAGCCGACGACGAGAATGTCCGAGAGGACTAGGTCATTCTCTCCGAGCGAGTAATCCGTATGCTGGCTGACGGTGATGGCCGGCAACGGCGTAGTACCGAGGTCGACCCGAAAGACTGCGACATCGAGACCGTCCGGACCGAAATGGGGTCCATCGACAATCTCCAGCCGTCGCGGAGGAATTGCCTTGCCGCCTGCCTCTTCGTTGAGGTGCGCCGACTTAGTGGTGGCGATCTCTTTGATAGTCACCCCATCGATCACGTGTCGGGCCGTGACGAAGATTCCATCGCCGATATGGAACGCCGAGCCTATCCCCTCGTCCCCCTTTGCATCGATGATGGCGACGAATGCCACGGCTCCTGCCGCCCGAACATAGATTTCATGGAAGGCGCCTTTTTCAGCCATCAGAAGGCATCTCTCAATTCGACGTCTGCCGGGCCCCATTTGCCGACAGCGATTGCTGTACATTCTGCAATGAGCAGATCGAGAACTGACTCAATCTTGCGGATGTCATACACACCTGCGGCCAACGTCTCGGCCGTCTGTTTCAAGAATTCCTTGCTATAGAACTCCTTGTATTCCAGTGCCCCCTGATAGGTGCCGAGGCTCTTCTTGTAGTTGGTCCAGAGCACCTTGGCCGGCGGGTGACCGCCGACCTCCAGATCGAGATAGCACTCGATTGCCGCGGCGCGCCGGTTAATGTCCGAGTTGTGGAGCCCGTCGGGACCCTGAGCCGGAAACGCTCTGAAGTCCTCCAATTCGGGCAACATGATCCCGCGCATGTTCTCAGGGAGAGTGAGCGTGGACAGACGCTGATGGGCATCAAGCCCCTCGGCGTCATTGTCGAATACGAAGACGACTTGATTCTGGACGTCTATCTTGGCGAGCCCTTCCGCAAACTTCACCAGATTGCCTGTGCCCGAAAACGGATGGCTTTCGCTCACGTCGATAAAGCGGAAGAAGTCCGCTATCCCTGGCCGCAACAGCGCGAGCGCATGCTTTAAGATGTGGACGTCTGAGCTGCCTTCAGTCGCGATCAGGAAGGTCTCAGTTCGCCGGGCGTGGGGCACGAACTCCCGCTCTGCTGCCCATCCCGCCCGCACCAACGGTCCATATTGCCAAACAACAGGAGCTCCCTCGTTCGCCCTCGCCTCCGCCAAAAGCCGCAGTACCGAATATGGGTGGAGGATATCTACTAAGCGACCGAAGAAGCTACGCTCCGAATAGGCCTGAATATCATAGGATCGATAGCCTGGAATCCGCTCTAACTGCATCCCATTGAAGCGCCCTCGGACTTTCTCTTCGCTTGTATCGTCCGTGCCCAAGATAAAGGTGTCGTCGAGACTGTCGAGCGGATGCGCGGTGGCAAACGCGCAGAACTCCTCAAAGCTCATCAGGCCGGGAATAGGCTCGTCATCATCATCCTGAAGAGACTGCCTCTCCTCTAGCCAGCCTTGCGCGACGGCGTCATATTCAAGGCGGACGCGCTCCAGATTGAAGCCTAGGAGTTCGAGGCGCGGAACGACGTGCTTAAGCGGCCGCGTGAACGCCGTCTCGGAAGGTGTGGGGTCCTCGCCCTCCTCTTCATACCAATCGTAGTCGAGCTGGTTGCTCTTGATCGCCGTTCGATCTTGTTCCTGGAAAATCGATCCATGATCAATTCCGCGGCGATTCTTGCTGTACGTGACTGACACTCCAGCGACATCGAGCGTAATTTCCGTTCCCACGCTACCCCCCTTACCACTGTCCGGCGTCATTTGGCGCCGTCAGTCGTACTTTCACCTCCGCGTATAGGCGGGATAGAGGCCATGTTGAGGGTGAGGGCTGGAGCGCAGGTGCCGAGGAGGACCGCTGACAGGGGCCGCCCGAGCAGTGCGCCCGGTCGGTGGACAGGCCGCGCAGCCCCTTGAGGTACACGACTGCCCAGGCTGCGCTCCCATGGGGTGCGCGGCTGGGGGCTGGCTCTCTTGGCCCGGGCGGCTTGAGCCTCAACACCACGCGGCCTGGGGGGCCCTCGCGCCGGGGCCAGCCTCGCACCTGCCGTGGGCAGGCCCAGGTGCTCCAGAATCGCTCTCACCCCTCCCGCTTCCTTCACGTACGCCAGCACTCGCCGCCTGCCTCCACACCTCACGCAGGCCAACACCTCCACCGCGAAGGTCCTTCGTAGCAGCCCTGCCCAGTCCACTCGCGCTGTCCGCTCCTTCCTCTTTTCCTGCCTCGCAGCTGCCTGGGGCGCCACGCTCGCCTCCTCCTCTCCTGCTTGGGGGAATTCTCGGCAGCGGCCCCCATGAACTGATGGGGTTTGCCGAGGTGGAGCCGGGGCAGAGCGCCCCCGGGCAAACACGGTGCCCCCCGGCCTGAGTGACACGCCCGAGAAGCGCCGCCTATTGCGCCGCCTCGCTCGCCTGGACAGTCCGAGGATCAAGGCACTGGCGCGGTGGGTCGCCTTACTTCTGCCGGGGCGCTGAACGCCAAGGGCTGCGGGGCCGCCATCCTGGCGGGCTTCTACCGAGCCAGCATGCGAGCCTGGACACGCGCTGGCTCTACAGATTCCAGGTTCAGCGTCCACTGCCGGTAGGGCACGTGCGGCAGCACCTGCTCCACCAGGTGCACTGTCGTCACATGCGCCCGCTTCGCGTTGCAGGAGGGGCACACCCCTCGCCCCTTGCACGAGAATGCGACGAGCAGTTCGTCCTTGCAACTCTCGCAGCGCACCCGCGCGAAGCCGTGTGCCAGCACTCCGCATTCCAGGTACTTGGCGAAGTCCCGCTCCACGTACCGGGGCAGGCCGCGTCCCAGCTCACCTGCCTCCGCCAGCAGCGTGGCGAGGTTGTCCCTCACCGCCTCGTACAGCACCGTCCCCTCCGGCTGCCTCCGCCGGTACTCCCACCCGCGCTCCTCCACCTGCCCCTCCCCTGCCACACCTCGCCAGGGCTCACGCTACGGAGGGGCTCTCACGGGCTTCCGTGGAGCCCCTGGCTGCTCGGGTGGTTCGAGGCGCGACCAGGACAGCGCGTCAGGAGGGGCGAACCCTGGACCGATTCCCCGGCCTTGGTTCGCGACCAGGTGGCGGCAGCTTCCAAGTCCCTCACGCCTCGCCCATAAAGGGGCTCAGTGAGCCCCTGGTTCTGTCTCCAGAATGTCTCCAAGACGGGAGGGGACTCCGGGTGACAGGTGGGACTGACGAGGACTGCCCCATGGACTCGAAGTGCCCGGATTCACTCACGATTCAGCGAAGGGCATGTGCCGTCGCGGGTTTAGGGCACCCCGTGTCCACGGGTTCAAATCCTGTCTCCCCGACCACGTCATGAAGCGGGCTGGAGGTTTAAAGGTCTCCGGCCCGTTTCATTTTGGGCTTTCGGCTTCGCTCCCTCCAGCATCCGGATGGCCGCCGGGCTCAGGTGCATGAAGCGCCAGATTTTGGAGAAGTTCTGGTGCCCGGCCAGCGCCTTGATCGCCTTCGCCGGTGAGCCCTCACGAGGAGCGAGCACTTTGGCTCCGCACGGACCTCGCGAGCGCCAGCACGTCCTCCACCTCCCAGTGGTCATCCGCGTGGCGTCCCTGATGGAGCGCGAGCACCCGCCCCGTGGCATCCAGGAGGAAGTCCGCGGGCAGCCCCTGGGCCCCGCCCTCCCCCGCGAAGGGGTTCGAGGGGACGGAGGCCAGCCCCTTCACCGCGGCCAGCATGGCCCGCGGATGGAGCGCCGCGACACGGGACTGCTCCACCCCGAAGTGCTGGTACCACCGACGCTCCGGGTCCGGCACGACGGGGAAGGGCAGGTCCCCCTGATAGGGCCGCATCGACGCCTCGGTGGAGTGGAAGAACGCCACGGTGCGGACACCCTCCGCCTCCAGCCGGCCCCGGGCGGCGGCGAACCTGCGCACGTGCAGGTTGCAGATGGGGCAGCCCGCGAACCGCCGGAACTGCAAATGCGTGAACGCGTCGGCGGTCCGAAGCGGGAGCTCCAGGGGACCATGGGTGAGCGTGGTGACGCGGAAGGGGGCGAGGACCTCGCCGACCCGACGACGGGAGCGCTTGGAATCCATTCGCGGAACCCTAGCGGCGCGGAGCCCCATCGTACTGCTTCATCTCCGACATGGGCATCATGGCATGGTTCGATGATGCTCTTCGACCGCCTCGACGCCTCGCACCTCCATGCGCTGCAGGTCCTGCTGGAGGAGAAGCACGTCACCCGCGCCGCCCGACGCCTCGGCATCAGCCAGTCCTCCCTGAGCCATCGGCTGCGGCGCCTGCGCGAGGCGCTGGGTGACCCCCTCCTGGTGCGCTCGGGCCCGCGACTCGTGCCCACGCCTCGCGCGGAGGCCATCGCGCCCCGGCTCACCGAGGCCCTCCGGGCGCTCGAAGCCGCCGTGAGCCTCCCGGCGGCGTTCGACCCGGCGGCGTACACCGGGGCGCTGACCCTGGTGATGCCGGACCTGTTCGCTCCCGTGCTCTCAAACCTCCTCGGCGCCCTTCAGCGGACCGCCCCACGGATGAGCCTGCGCGCGCGGCCCCTGTCCCCGGAGCTGCCGCGACAGCTCGTCGAGGGCCCGCTGTGCCTCGCGCTCGCGCCCTCCCACTTCGCGGACGCCACCACCCACGCACGGCTGCTCGCGGAGCCGCGGTTCGCGGTCGTCGGACGCCGAGGCCATCCGGCGCTGCGACAGCGCCTGACGCTCTCGCGCTGGCTGGCTTACGGGCACGTCGTCGTCCATGTCGGCGGCGAGCGGGTCAACCCCCTGGCGGACCTGCTCGCGCGCCAGGGATTGCGGCGGCACGTCGCCCTGGAGGCGCCGTCGTTCCTCTCCGGACTCCAGGCGCTGGCCCACTCGGACCTGCTGATGAACGTCCCCATGCCCCTCTTCGGTGACGCCATCCGGATGCTGGACCTGGAGGCATGCGCGCCCCCCATCGCACTGCCCCGCGTCCGCTTCGCCCTGCAGTGGCACGAGCGCTTCCAGCACGACGCCGCGCACCGGTGGGTCCGAGACCAGGTCTTCTCCGCGGTCCACCCGCTGCTCCACAAGCCCGGCTCCTCTCCGGGCGCGCGCCCCGCCTGAGCGCGCGGACTACGACCGGAGCCTCCTCCCTCCTGAACGCCCCTCGGGGCGCATTCGGCACGCGGCGCTACCGCGTCCAGCCGCAGGTTGCCGACCGCTCCGCGACCCCTGACACCGCTGCTGCATGATGCCGCCAAGGAGTCTTCCTTTCGCGAACCCCATCCGAACCTACGAAACATGATTCGGGACTTGCCCCACCGGTGGGGGCTGCTTGTCAGAGTCCGGCGTTATCCCCACACTGTCGGCATGGGCTACGGGGCTCGAAAGCTGGACCATCCTGCCACCCTCGCCGACCTCGACGCGCTTCAGGAGGGGGTCGTGGGGGAGATCATCGATGGGACGCTCTATGCGCATCCGCGTCCGATGGCAGGGCACTCCTATTTGGAGAGCAGGCTCATCGCCGAATTGGACGGGCCCTTTCAACGGGGACGCGGAGGGCGTGATGGCTGGTGGCTGCTGACGGAGCCTGGAATCCAGGTAGAGGGCTCGCCGGAGTTCGTTCCAGACCTGGCCGGGTGGCGTCGCGAGCGCGTCCCCGAGTTCCCCACCAGTCGGTGGACGCTCGCTCCGGACTGGGCCTGCGAGATTCTCTCCCCCAGCACGCGTGCGTACGACCAGCGCATCAAGCGCCCCTTCTACGCGCGCATCGGCATCCGCCATCTCTGGTTCATCGACCTGGATGCGCGCACGCTCATCGTGAGCGAGCTCATGAATGACCGCTGGGTCGAGCTGGGCGTCCATGGTGACGAGGACATCATCCGGGCCGCGCCGTTCGAGGACTTCGAGCTGAAGCTCGGTGCGCTGTGGCCTCCGTCCCAGCGCGGAGAGGACACGTAGGCAGTTCTCTCGGGGCGGCGTGGACCGTGCCTCGACTCCGCGAAAGGGACTGCTCTCGTCGGCCGGATAGGCCACACGTCCTCTCCTGACTCGTGCGAAGGCGGTCAGTGGGTGTGGTGTGAACACCCACTGCTGGTGCAGCTTCTGAGGGCACCCTCACGGGGATTCAATTGCAGTTCCGGACGGGAGCCGTCGCTGACTGAGGAAGAGGACACGCCACAGGTACTCCGCCAGGTCCTCGGGGCCGCAGAGGTCGCCGATGAAGCGCGCGAGGCCATCCAGGCTCCACCCCGTGTACTTCCTCTCAGGAGGAAGTCCTCGAACTCTCCGGGAGCTTCGGGCAGGTCTCCGAGCCAAGCTTGAGGATCCACCGTCCTCCCATGCCCGGAAGGGCAGCGTGAAGCGTTGCTCCGCGCACTCGACCGCGGAGAACTTCAGCGGGGAAGCACAACCACCTTGTCCGTCGTGGGTCGAACGATGACAGCGCCAGGGAAGTCCTCACCGACGATGGCCAGGGTGTCGGCCGCGGATTCCGGCGCGAACTGCGCCTGCGCCAAGACCTGGAGGGCGCCTACCGGGAGGAGATTGGCGAAGAAGGTCGGAAGCTCACCCGGGAAGTGGTCCAGCCGATGGGGTCCACCTCAAGAGGGCGAACGAGCCGCGCCGACTCTCCTCGCCCAGCACGGCGCCGATTTGCTGGAAGTACCTCTCAAGCCGCTGCACCGCAGCGGCGTTCATGAAGGTGTCCATACCTCCTTCATGGGTGGGGCGGGTCGCGGCCGATGCAACCAGGACCTGCCCGCTCAGCCCTCCGTCGCACGCTCCTCCTTCGACTTACCCGTGACGCAGTAGTGTTAATCGGACGCGGATGGCGGCCGCCCAGATGGGGACGGAGACGAATGCGGAGTACATGATGTCGATCACCGATACGGACCCAGCCGTGTACCGGTTGTTCAAGGAGCGTCTGCTGGGCGCCACTCCCGTGAAAGCCATGGACTTCGACGAACTGAAGCGGAAGGCCTTCAAGGCGAGGGTGGGGTTCGACAGGATTCCCACCGTCGAAGACGCGGACGTCGGGGTCGTCGCGGACTGGGGAGGTATCCAGGAACTCCTACCCTCAAGCGAGACCGGATGGGAGCCCGGAGCGGATTCCATCATGCCGCTCAATCCCGGGATGGTGCTGCGGAAGTGGTCCTTCAGGAGAGGCTCCGGTGCACTGACTGTGAAGGTCTTCGTCTTCAGCACGGGGCCCGTCGGGGCGAGGGGCCAACTGGTGGCGGAGGCCACCACGATGAGCTCCCTGCCTGTCAGCCCCTACGTTCGGGGCCCAGCGTATCTGGGACAATTCTCCATCAAGACGCCTGAGGAGCCGATGACCCGCCTGGTCTGGGTCTTCCACAACGTGTGCGTGACGATTGGTGAGGACGACACGGGACTCTCGGTGGAGTCACTGGCGCGCTCCATCCAGGGGTTCATGGAGCGGCACGTGACGCAGCGGGTCTCACTGCACTTGCCCGTGCTCGACAAGGTGACGGTCTCCAGTTGTCCCGTTCAGGTGGGGCAGGAGGTCCAGGTCGAAGCCCATCTGAAAGCCGAGGGCGCTCAAGCGTGGTGGCGGATCGACTTCACGGCTCCTGCCGACGCGCTCGAATTCGTGCGTCAGGGCCCGACCTCCAGCGGCTTCCGCGCACGCCGTGCCGGGATGGTTTCGGTCGACGTGGACGTGACGGATGGGAGCACCTTGCTACGCTCGAGGATTCAGGCACAGGTCGCTATCCAGCCGGCCCGATGAACACGACATCGGAATGACGAGGTGAGGACTTCACCTCTCATTGGAGGCTGCTCAGTAGTCTCGCGAACTCACTGTCTCACTTGCGTTGACAGGTTCCGGGCTTCCAGGTGACTGTGGGAGCTTGGGCTCAAAACTAGGCGCTCTGGAGGTCAGGTCAATAGGTGTGTAAACGAGTTCAGGCGGCGTCCCTGACTACGGTCTTCCTGACGGGCTTTCCGTCGACGAACTTCCGCCCCTCGAACACGTCCGCGAGCAACTCAGGGGCATCGAGCCGGCGGAACTTCTTCTCGGCCACCAGCAGCACCTTCCAGATGAGGGCAGTGGCGTTCTGCACCTTCTTGAAGCGTTTGGCCGCGTCGGTGCGCAGGCGCACGGAGGCGAAGGGGCTCTCCACCACGTTGGTGGTGCGCAGGTGCTTCCAGTGCGCCTGGGGGAAGGCGTAGAAGGCCACCAGTCGCTCCCAGTCGGACTCCAATGCCTCGGCGGCCTTCGGGTGCCAGCGGCCGTAGCGCTTCTTGAAGCCGTCGCGCAGCTTCTCGGCCTCCGCCTGGCTCTTGGCGTAGGGGATGGCGCATAGCTTCTGGCGGGCCTCGGGCTGCAGCTTCTTGGGAAGCTTGTCCAGCACGTTGGCCAGCTTGTGATTCCAGCAGCGCTGCTCGCTGGACTCGGGCCACACCTCGGGCAGTGCGGCCCACAGGCCCAGCGCCCCGTCGGCCACCAGCAGCTTCGGTGCTTCCAGCCCTCGGGCCTTCAAGTCTCGCAGCACCTCCAGCCACGCCTCCTTCGACTCACGGTGGCCCGGGACTACCGCCAGCACCTCCTTGCGTCCGTCCCGCATCGCGCCCACCAGCACCAGCAGCGCCGCCTTGTCCTTCTCCAGCCCGGCCTTCACGTACACCCCGTCCGCCCAGGCGTAGACCAGTTCCCGCTCCTCCAGCCGGCGCTCGCTCCAGGCGTCGTACTCCGCCTGCCACTTGCCCTTCAGCCGCTCAATCGAGGATGCCGACAGGGGCGCCCCGTCTCCCAGCAGACCTCGCAGGGCCAACTCGAAGTCCCCCTTCGACAGTCCATGCAGGTACAGCTCCGGCAGCAGCGCGCCCACCTGCTCGGTGCGCCGCACGAACAGCGGCAGCACCCGGCTCTCGAAGCGCTCCTCCAGGCCCCTCACCCGTGGCCTGCGCACCTCGATGGTGCCGCCCTGCATGGCCAGCTTGCGCGCCTTGCCGTGCCCGTTGCGGTAGACGCGCGCCGCATCCACCGCCGCCCGGCGCTGCGACTTCACCCGGCCCAGCAGCTCCGTGACTTCCTCCTCAAGCACCGCCTGGACAAACTCCTGCACCTTCCGGCGGGCATACGTCTCCAACTCCTGCCAGATGCACGCTGGCGCCTCACCCGACTCGGGCGTACCCTTCTCCATGGGCGATGTGTCCTTCCCACCGGGCTGCAACCCGGTGTCTTGGTTGGTTCAACGGGAAGGGTACGTCGCCTTTCTCATTTCCACACCGACTGGATGTACCTCAGGCTCGATGCACGGTACCGCAACCTGTTTGGATACCGCGCCGGGTACCTGCCGCGAGACAGACGACACCTTCAGGCCTGGCACCAGGAGTTGAAGGCGCAGCTCCGCGCGCGCGCCACGGGCCGGGTGCGGAGCGAGGCGGTCCGAAAGCTCACGGAGTTGATCGACACGAATGCAATCATCCGGATGTATGTCAATTCGATGATCGCCCAGGTCCCTGCCGCCTACAGAGTCGTCGAGAACACGGCCGAGCTCCTGGCGGCGCTCGATGTCATCACGGTGACCGCACCGCTCTACAACGCGGACCCGCACAAGCGGAACGCGTTCCCCATGTCCTCGCTGTTCGCGTACATGATGATGACTCCGGCCGGTGAAGCGGTGTTCCGGAATGACGAGTTCAACCGGGCGCTCAAGGACATCCTCCAGGAGTGGTGCCAGTACCTGGACAGCGCAGAGAGCGCGCACGTCTTGAACGAGGGTGAGGACGGCTGGCTTTCACAGTTCGCATACCAGGACATGAAGCTGTACGAGTTCATCTTCGACCGCTCCGCGCCCTGCTGGGGCTGGAAGTCGTACAACGACTTCTTCCACCGCGAAATCCGGAAGGAGGCCCGGCCGATCGCCGCGCCGTCCGACCCGAAGGTCATCGTCTCCGCGAATGATGGCAGCATCGTTTCCATCGCGAGAGGCGTTCAGCGGACGGACACGTTCTGGCTCAAGGGGGAGCCCTATTCGCTCTTCGACATGCTGGACAGAAGCGAGTTCGCCGATCGGTTCGTGGGGGGCTACGTCTTCCAGTCCTTCCTGAGTGGGGCGAACTACCACCGCTGGCATTCACCCATCGATGGCGTTGTGCGGGACGCGCGCGTGGTGAACGGGTTGATGTTCAGTGACGCGGAGGCCATGGGCGCTGACCCGACCGCGGGCACCTATTCGGAAGTCTATGACGCCTGTGTGAACACACGCGGGCTCATCTTCATTGAGAGCCCGAACCCGAAGATTGGCATGGTGTGCGTCATTCCAATCGGCATCACCGAAATCTCCTCGGTGACCATCAACGTCAAGCCGGGGGACAAGCTCGCGAAGGGCGACGAGCTGGGCTACTTCAGCTACGGCGGTTCGAGCATGTGCCTGGTCTTTCAGCCTGGCGCCATTGACCATTTCACCGTCCCGGCGCCGGCAACGCCCCCCGGCGGCGATCCGAGCACAGGCCCTGCAATCCTGGTGAACGCGCAGATCGCCGTCTCGAACTGAGGGCGGAGGCAGGGCTTCGCCAGAACCGAAGACGCGCGTGAGTTGATGACGCACACATCATCATGCGCGCTTCAAATTTCCGCCCGAAGCCAGGCCCACCACCTGCGCCGCACCACCCTCATCCAGACAGGAACGAATGTTCCAGGACACGGATGAATGTCGCGTGTCGTGTGCCACTTCGCATTGCTGATTCCGCGAGACTGAAGTTAATGCCCGCCGCGTTCGCCGAGCGCATCGACGTCAATGCAGGGCCGGGCTCCGGCGACAAGGAGAGCACATGCGAGTCGCGGTAGCAGGGTGGACGAGTCTGTGGTGCATCGCGCTGTTCGCCTGTAGTGGTCCCTCCGGAAGCGCGGACAGCGCGGAGCGGAGCGAGGATACGGCGGTCCTCGCGGAGGCCCGGACCTTGACGTGCGCCAGTCTCCAGGTCGAGAGCGGCTCCATCGGCTCGGGGCAGAGCGTCCAGGGGCTGCACACGCAGACGTTGTCGGGCACGCAGGACCGCTGGGTGGAGTATGTCGAATTCTTCCCCGGCACCTCCGCCACGTGCGCGTACGCGCTCCCCTCGGACGTGGGCCCCGCCGACGTCCTCACCGCCGAGGTGGGCATCAACTATCGTGGGCCCGCCCGGGCGCAGATGCGCTGGCTGTTCGAGGCATGGGACTACGCGGCGGGCGCCTGGGTGCTGGTCGGCGACAACACCTTCGCGCAGTCCTGGCGGTGGACGTCCACGTCGCTCGCGCTGGCGTCGCCGCAGCGCTTCGTCAGCGGAGGCCCGGTGAAGCTCCGCTACCGCACGACGTCCACGGCGGATGCGTCGCTGCTGGACCTGCTCGTGGTGCGCATCCAGGTCGCCGCCTCGGACGCGGGCACGCCCGGCGACGCAGGGACGCCCACGGACGCGGGGACCCCTGGTGACGCCGGCACGCCCGTGTCGTGGGAGGGCGTCAACAGCTTCACCTACCAGCTCACGAACTATCCCCAGGGGAAGCTGGACACCATCGCCGACTCGAAGTTCGACCTGGCCATCGTCGACCTGGCCCGCGACGGCTACGACGACTGGTTCACCGCCGCCGAAATCACCGCGCTCAAGGGCCGGGGCAAGCAGGTGCTCGCGTACTTCGAGATTGGCGCCATCGAGGAGTACCGCCCCGAGTGGTCCCAGGTGCCCGACGACCTGAAGCTCGGCCCCGTGGGCGGCTGGCCTGACGAGCAGTACGTGAAGTATTGGGACGAGCGCTGGTGGCCCATCGTCCAGGGCCGCATCGACCAGGCGCTCGCCGCGGGCTTCAACGGGTGCTACCTGGACATGGTGGTGACGTACGAGGAGATTCCCGCGAACTCCGCGGGCACCAACCGCGCCGACCTCGCGCGGAAGATGGTGGCCCTCATCGAGCGCATCAGCCAGTACGCCAAGGCCAGCAACCCGGCCTTCAAGGTGATGCCCCAGAACTCCCCGGAGCTGGTGGATGACCCTGCCTACCTGCCCGCCATCGACGGGCTGGGCATGGAGGACATGTACTGGTCCGACGACACCCCCTGCGACATGGGCTGGTGCGAGGAGAACCGGACGAACGCCGCCCGGGTCCGCGCGGCCGGCAAGCTGGTGCTCTCCACCGACTACGCTGTCCAGGCCGCGCACATCGCGGATGCCTATACCCGCTCGCGCGCGGCGGGCTTCGTCCCCTACGTCAGCGTGCGCGCGCTGGACCGCATGACGGTGAACGCGGGGTGGGATCCACAGTAGTGGCCCGGGCCGTCCGGCGCCCCTCCACGGATGGGAGGGGCGCCGGTCCCGCCTGCGTGTGCCGCGAGCCGTTGAGCTGCGTCGCCAACATCCTGGCGATGGGCTGATGCCGCACGTGGGGGGACGCGGCCGTTCACGAGGCCGGCCACGCCCTGGCGGTAGACCGCTGCGAGCTGGAGGGCCGCGTCAGGTCCGGCGCGGAGGCACGACACCGGGAGCTGCTGCGCGCGGTGCCTCGGCCACCTGAAGCCGGCGGTCCGCCCGCGGGTGAAGGCGCCGGAGGCCGATTCCCGCTGATGGGCATGACAGCCGCGGACGAGCCGCGGCGGTGGCCCGGAGTGAGCGGGGGCGACTGTCTGGCCCAGCACGCCCAGGGGCCCCAAGGGGCCTGGCGCTCCGCTGCCTGGCATGCGCGCGGGGGCCCACGCCCCATCAGCCAGGGTGATTCACGCCGGAAGTCCGGGCGCCTGTCCGCCTGACTGGAGCGGCGCGTTTCGATTGCGGCCGGCACACCCGGCCCGTACCTTCCGCGTAGATTACATGGGCTCCCATATAAATCATGGCGCGGGCGAGGTGCGAGAGGTCATGGACGGCATCCGCCGTCTGGTGCGCCTCCTGCGCGTTTCGGCCCGAGCATCCGAGCGGTTGGTGGGTATCAGCGGCGCGCAGCTCTTCGTGCTGCAGCGGCTGGCGGAGGCCGGCCCCTGTTCCATCAACACCCTGGCCGAGCAGACCCTCACGCACCAGAGCAGCGTGTCGGCGGTGGTGACGCGCCTCATCGAAAGAGGGCTCGTCACGCGCCGGCCCTCGCCGGAGGACGGCCGCCGGGTGGAGGTGTCGCTGGCGCCGGCGGGCCGGGCGCTGTTGCGCGAGGCGCCACCCATGGCCCAGGCCCAGCTCATCGCCGGGCTGCGGAAGCTGAAGCCGGGCGTACGCGAGGGATTGGCGCGCGGACTGTCCGCGCTGGTGTCGGAGCTGGGGCTGGAAGGCGACTCGCCGCCGCTCTTCTTCGAGGAAGAAATGAAGCCGCGCAAGCGGCGCAAGGAGAAGCTGGATGGAGCGGCCTGAAGTAGAGCGCGTCGAGGAGGGCCAGGGCAGCGGCCCCGAGGCGCGGGAGACGTTGCCGGTGGCCCCGTCGATGGGGCCAGCGCTCGCGGACGTGCGCACGCCTCGCGCGATGGAGTCAGTAGACCGGCGCGTGGTGTTCATCAGCGTCATCGCCGTGGTGCTGGCGCTGGCCGCGGGGCTGGTGGCGCAGTTGCTGGGTTCGCTCATCGAGCTCTTCACCAACATCGCCTTCTTCGGCCGTTTCTCCACGGCGCCGGTGTCCCCGGCGGACAACACGCTGGGGCCGTGGGTCATCGTGGTGCCGGTGGTGGGCGCCATCCTCGTCGGCTTCATGGCTCGCTACGGCTCGCGCGCCATCCGCGGGCACGGCATCCCCGAGGCGATGGAGAACGTGCTCTACAACCAGAGCCGCATCCCGCCGCGCATGACGTTCCTCAAGCCGCTGTCGGCGGCGGTGGCCATCGGCACCGGCGGCCCCTTCGGCGCGGAGGGGCCCATCATCGCCACGGGCGGCGCGCTGGGCTCGCTGGTGGGGCAGTTGCTGCGCGTCACCGCGGACGAGCGCAAGGCCCTGCTGGCCGCGGGCGCGGCGGCGGGCATGGCGGCGACGTTCGGCGCGCCAGTGTCCGCGGTGCTGCTCGCGGTGGAGTTGCTCCTGTTCGAGTATCGGCCCCGCTCGGTCATCCCCGTGGCGCTGGCCACCGCTACCGCGACGGGGGTGCGCATGGCCTTCGTGGGGGGCGCGCCCGCGTTCGCCATGCCGGACCTCCTGCCCCCGAGCGGCGCCGCGCTCGCTTTCTACGTGGCGCTGGGCGCGGTCGTGGGCGTGGCCTCCATGCTGGTCACCCGCGCGGTGTATGCCATCGAGGACGCGTTCGAAAAGCTGCCGCTCCACTGGATGTGGTGGCCAGCGCTGGGCGCGGTGGTGGTGGGCGTGGTGGGCTACTTCTCCCCTCGCACGCTGGGCGTCGGCTACACCAACATTGAGGACATCCTCTCCGGCCACTTCGTGGGCACGGCGATGCTGTTCTTCTGCGCGATGAAGTTCATCTCCTGGTCGGTGGCGCTGGGCAGCGGCACCTCGGGTGGCACGCTGGCGCCGCTCTTCACGCTGGGCGGCGGCCTGGGCTCCGGATTGGGGCTGCTGGCCACGTACCTGGCGCCGGGGCTGGGCGTGGACGTGCGCGTGGCGGCCCTGGTGGGCATGGCCGCCATCTTCGCGGGGGCGTCTCGTGCGCTGTTGGCCTCGGTGGTGTTCGCCTTCGAGACGACGCGCCAGCCCATGGGCCTGCTGCCGCTGCTGGGGGGCTGCGCGGCGGCGTATCTCGTGTCCGCGCTGATGATGCGCCACTCCATCATGACGGAGAAGCTGGCCCGGCGCGGGGGGCGCGTCCTCACGGAGTACGGCGTGGACGCGCTGGGACAGGCCCTGGTGCGCGACGTGGGGCTCAGGCCCGTGGTGTCCCTGGAGGCGGACCGGCCGCTGGAAGAGGTGCGCGCGTGGCTCGCCTCCGGCGCGCCCGGCACCACGCACCAGGGCTTCCCGGTGGTGGCCGGCGGGGGGCTCGTGGGCGTCGTTACCCGCCGCGACCTGCTGGACGGTCGTGACGCCACGGGCCTGCGCGTGCGCGAGCTGGTGAAGCGTCCTCCGGCGGTGGCGTACGCGGACAGCTCGCTGCGCGAGGCGGCGGACCTGATGGTGGAGGAGGGCGTGGGCCGGCTGCCGGTGGTGCGTCGCGACGCGCCCACGCACGTGGTGGGCATCCTCACCCGCAGTGATTTGCTTGGCGCCAACCGGCGGAGGCTGGAGGACTCACGGCGAATGGAGCGCGGCGTGGGCGGCCCCCGGCGGACGGGGCCGCAGCCGGCATGAGGCAGACGGACGCGGAGGCCACGGCCGAGCGCATGTGGGTGCTGGGCGGGCTCGATGCGCGGTGGCTGTCCTCCCGTCTCGTGGCTCCCATGCGCTTCCTGGTGTGGCTGCGCCCGTAGTCCACCGCGCGAGCCGCGGGCGGGTCTGCAAGCACTGGCGCGACACGACGGCCTGCCTCCACGTCCCTCCCTTCAGCAATCGGAGGCATCGGGAGAGCCAACGACACAGGAATCGGGATTTGACCGGGCTCCGGCCCGCGCTGGCGCAAGCCCCCACGCTCCGTGACTTGAGCATTATTACTGTTGGGTAATAATGCCATCATGGACGCGGATGAAGGGCTCGTCGCCCTTGGATTCACGGAGGCCGAGGCGCGGGTGTACTGCGAGCTGCTGAAGGGGGCGCCCGCGACCGGGTACCGGCTCGCGCAGGCGCTGGGAAAGGCCCCGCCGAGCATCTACCAGGCCCTTGCCTCGCTGGAGCACAAGGGGGCCGTGCTCGTCGAGGAAGGCGAGCCCCGCTCCTTCCGGCCCGTGCCGCCGGAAGAAGTGCTCGCAGCGCTCCAGCGTGGCTTCGAGACGCGCCGGCGCGAGGCCGCGGACGCGCTGCGCAAGCTCCACGCCCCGGTGCAGGACGACCGCATCTACCACCTCAAGAGCAACGCGCAGGTGCTGGAGCGTGCCCGGGCGATGATTGCCGGCGCCACCGAGCGGGTGCTCTTCGACCTCTTCCCATCGCCCTTCGCCACCCTCACCCCCGCGCTCACGGAGGCGAGCGCCAGGCATGTCTCCATCGCGGGGCTCGTCTATGACGCGCCCCCAAAGGCGCCCTTCGTCTGTGTGCGCTCGTCCAGCGCGGACTTCGTCCGGGAGCGCTGGCCGGGGGCGCAGCTCACGCTCGTGGTGGATGCCCGCGAGTTCCTGGTGGCGCTGCTCACGCCGGATGGCACCGGCGTCAAACAGGCCATCTGGAGCGACAGCGTCTATCTCTCCTGTCTGCAGCACAGCGGGCTGGCCGCGGAGATTCAGTTGAGCGCGCCGCCATCCGCGCGCACGCGTCTGGCTCAGTCCACCTCCCTCATCAACTCGAGCCCGCCGGGGCTGCGTCAGCTCGTCGGGCGGCAGCCCCCTTCCTCCAAACGCGGAGACACCCCATGAGAGTCCTCATCGCGGTTCTGATGACCTTGCCCCTCCTGCTGGGCACCTCGGCGGCTCGGGCGGACGCGCTGCAGCCGCTCCTCGCTCGCCACCTCGCGTGGCGGGGCGGGGCCGCCTTCACGGGCCTGGAGAGCATCCACGCGAAAGGGAAATCCGTGGCGGCTGGGCTCCAGGGGCCGATGGAGTCCTGGAGTCACCGGGACGGGCGGGCACGCCGGGATACGGACTACGGCGTGGTCCGGGAATCAATGGGCATCACGCCCAAGGGCGGCTGGAAGCTGAACGCCAGCGGACAGGTCGAGGACGCCTCGCCCACCGACGCGCGCGATGTCCGGCACCAGGTGGCGCTTGATTTCGGGGCAGCGCTACAAGGGCGTGCGGGAGCGACGCTCGCGCTGCGACCCGACGAGCAACGCGACGGCCGTTCCTGGAAGGTGGTCCGCGTCACGTTCGGCGATGAGGACCTCTACGACCTGTTCCTCAACGACGCTGACGGTGCCCTCCACGGCTTGCGCATCCGCGAGGACAACGTCACCCGCTTCGTGCGGCTGGGAGACTGGCGTGAGGTCCAGGGGGTGCGAATGCCCTTCCTGGAGGAGGTGCTCACCGACAACCCGGACTCCGACGTGCGAACGGTGGTGGAGACGCTGGAGGTGAACGTGCCCATTCCCTCCACCGTCTTTGAACGTCCCCAGGACGTCCGCAAGGCGGTTTTCGAGAAGGGCCACCACAGCACCGGCTTCATCCCCTTCGAGTTCTTCGCGGAGAACCGCGTCTACATCCCCGCGCGGGTGAATGGCCAGCAGACGCAGGTGCTGCTGGACAGCGGCGCGGAGATGACGGTGGTCGACCTGGCCTACGCGCGTGAGCTGGGGTTGAAGACGCAGGGGCAGCTCGCGGCCGTCGGCAGTGGCGGGCAGGCGCAGGCCCAGTTCGCTGCCGGCGTGGACATTGTCCTGGGCAACCTGCGACTGGCAGGGCTGACGGTCGCCGTCATCGACCTGGCCGAGGTCGCGCGGCTGATTGGCCACCCGCTGCCGGTCATCCTGGGCAAGGAGGCCTTCAACCAGCTCGTCGTGGACGTGGACTTCCCGAACCGGCGCGTCGCCTTCCATGAGGCGTCCCGCTTCAAGGCGCCACCGCGCACGGTGCGGCTGCCCCTGGTCGAGTCCGCGGGTGGGCAGCGCGCCGTCGAAATCTCCATTGAAGGCCGTCCCCCCATTCCCGTGCTGTTCGACGTGGGCAACGGCGGAGCGCTCTCGCTCTTTCCCGCCTATTGGGAGCAGGCGGGGCTGCTCACCGGGCGGCGCAGCTCCAAGACGCTGTCCGGCGCCGTGGGCGGGCTCCGGGAGCGCGACGTGGCGACGCTGAAGAACATCCAACTGGCGGGCATCACCCTGAAGGACGTGCCCACGGTGTTCGATGACGCGGGCAAGAGCGTCTCCTCCTCGGACAGGCTCCTCGGCAACCTGGGACTCGCCGTCCTCGGGCGCTTCCGGATGATGACGGACTATGCGACGGACACGTTGATGCTGGTCCCCAATGACCGCGCGCTGCGGCAGCCCTTCCGCAAGGACCGCTCCGGCCTGATTGCCCTCCCCGCGGAGGGACGGCTCGTGGTGAAGCTGGTGGCCCCTGGGAGCCCCGCCGCCAGCTCGGACTGGAAGGTGGGGGATGAAATCATCGCCGTCGATGGAGAGCCCATTGGCCCTGGCTATGGGGGCACCGAGCTTTCGCGCTGGCGATACCGCGCGGCCGGACAAACGGTGGTGCTCACGTTGAAGGATGGCAGCAAGCGCCGGCTGACCTTGCGCGACTACTACTGAGCCACCGGCCATCCCACACAGCCCGTTCGACAACAGCGTGGCGGAACGGGCTGTATGGGGTTGCCGTGGAATCAGAAGCGGGCGAGGAAGGCGTCGTAGCCGCCAGCGTTGGTGTTGCCGCCAATGCCGCCGTAGGTGGTGCCGGCCACATAGGCGTTGCCGGAAGCGTCCACGGCGACGCCGCGCGCTGTGTCGTGGAACGCCGTGCCCAGGGTGCGGGTGCCCAGCCTGGTGCCGAGCGCGTCGTAGCGGGTGAGGAAGGCGTCGAACGAGCCGGCGGGCGGGTTGCCGTCGAGCGCGGAGGTGGTGTAGCCGGCGACCTGCACGACGTTGCTCGCGCTGACGGAGACGCCGAAGGCGTAGTCGGTCTGCGCGCCGCCGAGCATGCGGCTCCACTGGCGGTTGCCGGCGCTGTCGTAGCGCGCGAGCAGCACGTCGACGGTGCCGTTGTTGGTGTTGCCGTCAAGGCTGCCGAACGTCTCGCCAGCGAGGTAGACACCGCCGTCGGGGCCCACGGCGACGCTCTTGGCGTCATCGAGGTCGCCTGCGTCAACCTGCCGGACCCACTGCTGGATGCCGAGAATGTCGAGCTTGAGCAGGAAGATGTCGGTGTTGCCTGGCGTCGAGGTGCCGTCGAGGCTGCCATAGGTGTTGCCGGTGACGTAGACCTCGTGCATGGGCGTGACGGCGATGCCGCGCGCCATGTCGCTCACGGGCGTGCCGTACTGCTGGAGCCAGTACGGGTTGCCCGCCGTGTCGTAGAGGGCGACGACGATGTCGTAGTTATCGGGGTTGCCGCCGTTCGCGAAGCTGCCGCCGGTATAGCCGCTGAAGAAGAGCTTGTCGGGCACGCCGACGGCGAGGCCGGTGGCGAAGTCGTCCATCTGCGTGCCGTTCTGGCGCAGCCACACGCGGTTGCCAGCGGCGTCGTACTTGGCGATGAAGAAGTCGAGGCCGCCCGCGTTCGTGTAGAAGTCGAGGCCGCCGAAGGTGGTGCCGGCCACGTACACGTTGCCGGCCGCGTCCGTGGCCACGGCGGTGGCGCGGTCCGTTTCCGCGGTGCCGAACTGGCGGACCCACTGGAGGTTGCCGGCGGTGTCGTACCGGGCGATGAAGGCGTCGTGACCACCGGCCTGCGGGTCGACACCGAGCTGGCTGGAGGTCTGGCCCGCCACGTACACGCTCGTGCCTGAGACGGCGACGGCGTTCGCCTGGTCGTCATGTTGGGCGCCAAGCTGGCGCACCCAGGACGGGGGCGGGACCTGGGCCTCGGCGACGGAAGGCGCACCCGCGGCGCTGACGATGCCGGCGAGCCCGAACATGCTCAAGAGGGGGTGTCTCATCACGAACTCCATTTCTCAGGGGGAGAGATGAGCCGTGGTACCAGGAGGACGCCTGTCGTCGGCGCCGGTGGAGAAATCCATCGCCACGGCCCCTCTGCAAGAGCACGAGTGCGGGGCGCGCGGAAGATGGGTAAAGAAAGACGCAAAAGCGCCAGGTGCTGACCCGGGCCGAGTTGCCGCGGACCCAGATACAGATGATGCGCTGTGGCAAAGTCAGCTCCGTTGCGACGGCACCCTTCACGAGCACCTCCGTCTTGCCCGGCCGGAGATGCGTTGCGCTCGAAGCCTGGCGTCGATGCCGCGCCCTGGCGGGAGCAGGAGCGTGCCAGGGGCTGGCGGCTCGCGGCGCGTGAGGCCACCCGGGCGGCCGAGGCGCGTGCTTGCCGAACCGGGCGCCGCTGAACCTGATACGTGGGGGACGGACACGCAGCGAGGTGAACCATGACGAAGGAGCAGCCCATGGGCTCTGAGAACAAGCCCACATCGTCTATCGATTGGGCGGCCGAACGGGGCAAGAAGTGGCTCGCCCAGCTCGGCGGGATGGAGGCGACGCTCGCGCCCGTCGACGCGCCGTTGATTCAGGCGCTGCGGCTCGACGCGCCGTACCGGATCGCCGACGTGGCCTGTGGTGGCGGGGGGACGACGCTGGAGCTCTTCCGCCGGGCGCCCTCGGGGAGCGTCGTTCAGGGCATCGACATCGCGGAGCCGCTGATTGAGTCGGCTCGCGCTCGTGCCCAGCGCGAGGGCTGCCCCGTCCTCTTCACGCAGGCGGACGTGGCGGCGTCGCCGCCGCCCGGCGCGCCGTATGAGCGGCTGGCGTCGCGATTCGGCGTCATGTTCTTCGAAGACCCGCCCGCCGCCTTCCGCAACCTGGTCCGTTGGCTCGCGCCGGGCGGCCGCTTCGCGTTCGCGGTCTGGAGCAGCCCCGCTGACAACCCCTGGATGTCAACCGTGCGGGATGCGGTCGCCGAGGTCGTTGACGTGCCGACGCCCGCTCCGGACACGCCGGGCCCGTTCCGCTACGCCCAGGTCGACATGCTGCGGGTCCTGCTTGCGCAGGCGGGCTTCGCTGGCGTGGAGGCGCGTGAGTGGCGCGGAGGGCTCGCCATTGGTGGTGGGCTCTCGGCCTCCGAGGCCGCGTCCTTCGCGCTGGCGGCCTTCTCGGTCGGGGATCGACTTGTCGAAACGGATGAGGCCGGGCGCAAGGCCGTGCATCAGTCCCTGACCGACCGCTTCTCGCGGCATGAAAGCGATGGCGTGGTTCGGCTGGGGGCCTGCGTTCACCTCGTCACGGGGACCCGCGCGGAGTGAGGCGGGGCCGCAGTGGAGGGGCGCCCAGCCGGTGATGCCGCACACCGGCTGGCCGCCTGCCTGGTGGGACGAGGTCAGATGTCCAGCTTCCAGAGCTGGTTCTGCGCCGTCCCGTCGCGCTTCATGGGGTAGGTGATGAGCCGCCCCGAGCCATCCGTCCTGGCGCCCTCGATGTCCAACACGAGGCCGTTGAGCTTGCTCTGGATGTAGTAGGTGCCTCGGACGCGGCCGGGCACGAGCTGCCACACCTGATGGGGCTGGCCGTGGGCCTCCCACATGACGACGGCGGTCCCCGGGGCCTTGTTGGCGCCCTCCACGTCGAGCACGAGCCCGTTGAGCCGGCTGCGGATGAGGTAGCCGCCTCGGGTGGGCACCAGCTCCCACTTCTGGTTCTCGTTGCCCTCGCGGTTGGACTTGGCCCGGAAGGCGACGAGCCCCGCGCCGGGCGCGCGGTTGCCACCGACAATGTCAATCACGAGCCCCTCGAGCCTGCTGCGGATGAAGGTGCTGCGCTGCGGGCGTGTGTCGCGCTCAGGGCGCCAGTCCCTGCCGTTGTGGCTCGGGGGCGGGGGAGGCGGCGTGGGGCGCGCCTCGCCCTGGCACCAGCCCGAGGGGCTGCACGTGCGCGCGCCATCGCACTGCGCGCGGGTCTGGCAGCGGTTGGGGCCGGGGCGGTTGCGCGACTCGTCCCAGCGGTAGTTTGGCCCTGGCCCGGCCGACGCCGTCAGGGGCAGGAGCAGCAGCGCGAGCGCCGCCCAACCCCTGGCCTTCACGGACGACCGGTTTTCACGCGCACGACCACCCTCGGAGCTGCTCCGAAACGCCAGCATGGGACTTCTCCTCGTTTGAAATTCGATGGGGAGGGGCCGCTCTTGCCGCCCGCTCGCCCTGTGAACTTCATGACGGGGGCGCGGGGATTTCATTCATCCTCCCGGACGCTCCGCGTGTCGCACGGGGCCTGCGTCAATCGGCGGGCGCGTGCTGCTGGAGGAAGCGCCCCACCAGCGCCCGGGCGAGCTGACGGCCGAAGCCGCCATCCCAGATGTCGAAGCCGTGCTCCGCGTACGGCAGCGTGAAGAGGGCGTGGGGAACGCCCGCCTGGGCGAGTCGACCCGCCAGCGCTCGCGAGGCGTCGAGCGGCACGACGCTGTCGGCCCCGCCATGGAGCAGGAGCGTGGGAGGGGTGCGGGGCCCCACGTGGTGGATGGGAGAGAGCAGCTCATACAGCGCACGGTGGCCTTCCAGTGGCACACCCGTGAAGCCCTCGAGCGGAGCAGGGGCGCGCGCGGCGTAGGTCACCAGGTCCCCGGGCGCGTAGAAGCCGATGATGGCCGCCACCGATGTGTCCCCGGCGCCGCAGGTGGAGGGAAGGCGTGAATCTCCCGCGGAGTACCCCGCAAGGGCCGCGAGGTGCCCGCCCGCGGACTCCCCGAACAGGACGAGCCGGTCCGGGTCGATGCCGTAGGCGGCCGCGTGGTCCTTGACCCAGCGGATGCCACACTTGACGTCTCCCGGGGCCTTCAGGCCGGTGGCGGCAGGAAAGAGCCGGTAGTCGAACGAGAGGAGCGCATAGCCCCGGGCCGTGAAGAAGTCAGCCCAGGCTCGGGCATAGCCACGCTCTCCGCCGCGCCAGCCACCTCCGTGGAAGTAGAGCACCGCGGGGCGGGGCCTGGACGCGGACGTCTGGGGAAGGAAGACGTCGGCGTGGAGTTCGCGACCCTCGACCTCGGCGAATCGAACCGTCTCGCTCGGGAGGGGGCGGGCTCCGACCAGGGGGCGGAAATACTCACGGAGGTCGAGCGGAATCCCGGCCGCCCTGGCCATCCTCCACGCGGAGCCGGCGGGCCACACCGCGAGGATGCTGATGAACAACGCGGAGGCCGCCGTTCCCCAGCGCAGCCACCGCCATGCGTCCACGTGCGAGCACCAGGCGGCCACCAGCGCCGTGAGGAGCGCCGGAAGCATCATCACCAGGCTGTACTCCCGCAGGATGCCCTTGAGCAGGTGGACGAGCGTGGACGCCCCCGCGGGCGCGAAGAAGACGGCCGCGAGGAGCACGCAGCCCAGAATGTGCAGTATCGCCAGGAGGGGCGTCATGTGGGGCTTGCCCCGATTCCGTGGACAGGTGCGTCAAGCTGCCGCACTCCGGGTTGAGGCGTTCCGCTCGTACTCCTCGGGGCTGACATCCCCGAGCGCGGAATGGCCGCGGCGACGGTTGTACCACGCCTCGATGTACTCAAGTAGCGCCCGTCTGGCTTCTTCGTGCGTCTGGAAGTCGCGCTCGTCGCGTTTCTCCTTCCTCGACTTTGATATCCCCGCAAGGGTCCTCGGCGCCGACTCCCTACTCAATGCCTTTCATGATATTCCTGACTGGTTGAGTATGGCACTCCAGGCGGATTGTCTTCCCGGGCCGTGAGCCCAATGCTTGCCGCGGTTCTGGCAATGAATGGGCCGGGACCTCTCAAGGGAGGAGAATTGCAATGGCAAATATCACCGTTTTCTACAATGAAGACTTCGGGGGGACCCACGTCGATCTTCCGCCTGGCAACTACACCCGGGCCCAACTGGAGGCGCGGGGCATTGGGAACAACACCATCAGCTCGGTGAAGGTGCCGCCTGGCGTGAAGGCTGTCCTCTTCAAGGATGACAACTTCGCCGGCGACCAGCTCGAAGTGGTGGCCAATGCCGAGTCGCTGGGCGCGCTGAACAACAACACCTCCAGCATCAGGGTCATCTCCGTGCCCGTGCAGCCCAGGGCCAGGCTCTTCTACAAGGCGAATTTCGAGGGCAAGGAGGTGGACCTGCCTCCTGGTCAGTACCTCCAGGCCCAGTTGGAGCTGTACGGCATCGACAACAACACCATCAGCTCGGTGAGGCCGGAGGGACTGACTGTCGTCCTCTACAAGAACGACAACTTCTCCGGCACCACGCTGACCGTGACCTCCAACACCTCGAACCTGGGCGCGCTGGACAACAACACCTCCAGCATCAGGATCACCTGACGCTGGCGTGCCGGCATTCCAGGTGACGGCCCCTGTCGCACCGCGGTCGACTCGCGGGTTTCATCATTGAGGCTGACTCAACCTTCGCCTTGGGGCTGGAACGTCAACGGTTCGCTGGGCCCTGAAGCGCGGGGCCTCGGGTAACAAAAAGGACCGCGGGCTTCCTGGCCCGCGGTCCTTGGTGATTTCAGCAACCGGCCTCGCTAGTCCTTCGTGCAGACCACGTCGTCGACCTGGAGGTGGTCGCGGTCGGCCTCGCTGCGGCTCGGGTAGAAGAACAGGCGCCAGTCACGCACGTTGCCCGTGAAGCGGAAGAACACCGGCTGCCACGCGTCGCTGTCGACGGTGATGAAGTCGGTCGCGGGGCTCCAGCCCGCGCTCGAGTAGCTGCGATGCCGGATGGTGCCGTGGCCCCGCACCCGGTACGAGCACGAGTAGTTGCCGCTCGGGACGTTGAACTTCTCGGTCGTGAAGCGCTCGGCGATCTGGATGGGCACCACGAACTGCAGCGCCGCAGCGCCGCCGTGCACCGCGCTCGTGTAGCGCACCAGGCGCGAGGGCTTGATCTCCGTGCCCGGGTCCGCGACGCCGTTGTCGAGCCCGTACCAGTCGTCCGGGATGAGATGGTCGCCGTGGTAGGGGATGTCATAGGTGCTCCAGCTCTCGAAGCCACCGTTGCGGATGATGTTCGCGGGGTGGTCCGCGGAGACGCAGCGGCCAGTCGCCGAGTCGCAGGCCGGCAGCGCGCCAACGCAGTCGTAGGTGGTGAAGCAGGCGCCCGGAGACAGCTCGCACACGCCGCTCGTGGGGTTGCAACTCGTTGCCGGGTGCTCGCACACGACGCCAGCGCACGGGTCACCCTCGATGCAGAGGTGGCTGGCCGTGTCGCAGACCGGCGTCTCCGGCGTCCCCGCGCACTCCGCGTGGCGGGTGCAGCGGCCCTCCGCCACGACACACGTGTTCGTCTCGTCGCACGCCTCCCACTCGCTGCAGTCCGTGGCGTCGTTGCAGCGGCCGGCCACCGGCTCGCAGGCCGCCGTGGCATTGTCGCAGCGCTCCCAGGCCTCGCAGCTCACCACGTCACACGGCTCGGGGGCCCGCGTGCAGCGCACGTCATCGATGCTCAGGTGCTCGCCGCTGGTGTTGCGGATGCTGAAGATGAGCTCGAAGGTGTCGAAGACGTCGTTGGCGAGGTTGAAGTCGTACGCCACCTGCGTCCACGTCTCGGTGTCCACGGAGGTGTAGGAGGAATAGCTGGAGTAGTCGTCGTCGAAGAACGCGTTGCGGACCTCACCGGTGCCCCGCGCCTGGAAGGTGCAGGCGTAGCGGCCCGCGGGCATCGACTTCGCCCCGGTGGTGAAGCGCCGGTGCGTGCCCGACGTGTTCGTCAGCCGGACCGCGTTCACGCCCTCGAAGGCGTTCGGGGTCACCTTCTGCACGCTGTCGGACGTGATGTTCGACTTGCTGCCGAACCACATCTCCGGAAGCGCGCCGGGCCACTCCTCGAAGCCCCAGTTGTCGATGACGCTCACCTCGGGCTCCACACCCGCGTCGGGTGTCTCGCTGCCCGCGTCGGGCGTCTCACTGCCGGCGTCCGGGACTTCCTCACCGGCGTCCGGCGTCTCACTGCCCGCGTCCGGGACCTCCTCACCGGCGTCCGGCGTCTCGCTGCCCGCGTCCGGAAGTTCCTCGCCGGCATCCGGGATTTCCTCACCGGCGTCCGGCGTCTCGCTGCCCGCGTCCGGCCGCGGCTGGCCAGCGTCAGGAGTCACGATGGGAGCCGAATCCCCCCCACAGGCGGCCATGACGACCAGCAGCGAAGTCAGACACACTCGAAACAACGTCACAGCAATCCTCCGGTTCGCGGGAATGGGCCTCTCGTACCACACTTCCCTCGAGCAGGACCGGAGCGCCCCCATGCGTGGCATTATGCAAGGCTCCTGGCGTGGAAGAATTCTGAGAGTCCAATGTTTCCGCGATTCATCCGCACTGTGCGATGAGTGACCGCCGAGGAGCGCGAGCGCGCCACGCGGTGCCTCAGGAGCACACGGCAGGCCGAGGAGGCCGATGAAGCGGAATGCCGGGAACAAGAACACGCTCAACGGGCCCAGGGCGCGCGGGGTGGTGGAGCACCTCGAGGACGTGTCCCCGGACCTGCCCGTCGTGCTGGGCGGCATCCACCCGGGCGGGGACCCGGAGCATGTCTTCTCCGCGTGTCGGGCGGCGTGCGCGGAAGCGGTCTGCCTCCGCGTCACGCGAGCCAGGGGGCTCGGCGTGCGCTCCCCCTGGAGTCATCGGGACGTGGACACGCGAAGCGCGTCCGGCCTGGACCTCAGTGTCCGTGGCGCGTGGTGACGACGCGGCCGTTCAGCGGCTGCAGCGGACGGTTGTTCGGGTTGAGGTAGGGCAGACGCTGGAACGCGGCAATCTGCGAGTCCGACAGCTCGATGGGGTTCTTCATCACGTACCACTGGAGCCCCTCGGTGCACGGAGGCGTGGTGAGCGAGCCGGCGTACTTGTAGAACGCCTTGTTGAACGGCAGCAGCGAGCTGGCGTTGATGAGCGCGCCAGCGGGCTGGCTGTGCTCACCGGCGTGCCTGGGCAGGTGCCGGAAGGCGGTGAACAAGCCCGGGTGCACGAACCCCTCTTGGATGAGCACGCCCACGACCAGGGCCGGGGTGCCATGGGCGTCCGTGTGCACCAGGTGCACCTCGAGCGGGTACTCCACGCCGTCCTTGGTGTGCTCGCTGGGCGTATGGAAATGGAATTGTGCCAGGTGATATGTATTGCCACCCACCTGGAGGGTGCTGCCGACGTCATAGGTGAACTGGACGGTGTGTCCGTTGTTCGTCATGCGCACGCGGCTGGTGCCGTAGTGGAAGCTGGGGGCGTCCTGGTGATTCTGCGGGGTCGCCGTCGCCGTCACCAGTGCGATGGGGGACTGGTCCAGCCCCGCGGCGCACACGGCATTTCCCGGGAGCTCGCCCCAGCGCTGGGGGCTGACCGTCTGTGAATAACCCCAGTGCGCGTCCTCTCCGCTCAGGAAGACCGGGGCCGGGGTCCCGCGGAGGTCCTGGGCGAAGGCGCTTGAAGCAAGGCAAACGGATGACACCAACGCGCTCTTCAGAGCGCGCACCGACAGCGTGCGAAAACGCGACATGTGAATGCGTCCTTTTTGGGATGTGACAGCGAACACGAGCCGGGCCCCCGTGCCTCACGTCAGGCAAGGGCCGTCCCGCTCAGGCGGACGCGCGCCGCGCTCGAGGTCGTCGGCGGGCATTCACGAATTACCATTTAAGTTCGTAATACTTTTCCAGCCACTGTTTCCGATACTTTCTGTCGGCCGGTACAGACAGCCTGTCGGTGGATGATGACGGGTCGTGAATGACATCGCCTGCGCGCCGAGTGGCGCCCCCCTGGAGTGGCCCTGCTGTCACCCGGATACGTCCGTTCCTGGAATGTCTGGTCGTTCCGGGGGAGAGGGGGGCTAGAGTCCAGAGGCCTGGGGTTGACATGGCGGGGGCAGACATGGCCGACGAGGTGCGCACCACGCAGTGCTGTGTTGTGGGAGGAGGCCCGGCGGGGATGATGCTGGGGCTGTTGCTGGCGCGGGCGGGGGTGGAGGTGACGGTGCTGGAGAAGCACGCCGACTTCCTGCGCGACTTCCGGGGCGACACCATCCACCCCTCCACGCTGGAGTTGATGCACGAGCTGGGCTGGCTGGATGAGCTGCTCGCCCTGCCTCACCAGAAGGCGCCGATGCTGCGCTTCCAGAATGACGCCCATGACGTGGTGGTGGCGGACTTCAGCCACCTGCCCACGCACGCGCGGTACATCGCGTTCATGCCGCAGTGGGACCTGCTGGACTTCCTCGCGCGGAAGGCGTCCGCCTGGCCGGGCTTCAAACTGCGCCAGTGCGCGGAGGTGACGGACGTGCTGCGGGAGGAGGGGCGGGTCGTGGGGGTCCGCGCCCGGACGCCGGAGGGGGCGCTGGAGGTTCGCGCCGACCTGGTGGTGGCGGCGGATGGGCGCAACTCCACGCTGCGCCAGCAGGCGGGCCTGGAGGTGGAGACGCTGGGCGCGCCCATGGACGTCCTCTGGTTCCGCGTCTCGCGCGGCCCTGGGGACCCCGAGGACCCCATGGGCCGCTTCGAGCAGGGCCAGATCTTCATCCTCATCAACCGGGGGGACTCGTGGCAGTGCGGCCGGGTCATCGCGAAGGGCAGCGCCGAGGCCTTGCGCGCGGCGGGCCTGCCGTCATTCCGCGAGGACCTCGCCCGGCAGGCGCCGTTCCTCGCGGACCGGGTTCATGAGCTGGCGACGTGGGAGGACGTGAAGCTGCTCACGGTGCGGGTGGACCGGCTGCGCACCTGGTACCAGGCGGGCCTGCTGTGTATCGGGGACGCGGCGCACGCGATGTCGCCCGTGGCCGGCGTGGGCATCAACCTGGCGGTGCAGGACGCGGTGGCCGCCGCCAACATCCTCGCGGGGCCGTTGCTGGCCCGGCGCGTGACACCCGAGCACTTGCGCCGGGTCCAGGAGCGCCGGGAGTGGCCCACGCGCATCACCCAGCGGGCCCAGGTCCTCATCCAGAACCGGGTGCTGGGGCCCGCGCTGCGGCGCCCGGCGGCGTCCGGTGGCGGGCTCCCCCTCCCGATGTGGCTCGTCCAGCACGTCCCCTTCCTGCGGCGCATCCCCGCGCGCCTCGTGGGCATGGGCGTGCGGCCCGAACACGTGCGCACGCCCGCCGCGCCGCCTCGGGCCTGAGCGGCGCCCGCGCCCTACGCCCTCCCCGCCACCTTCGCGGCCCACCAGCGCAGGCCCACGAAGAGGAAGCGCCAGTCCTTGAGGAACTCAGGGGGCTTGCGCTCGAAGGCGTGGCCCACGAACTGGAACGCCCAGCCCACCACGAACAGGGCGGTGGGGACCTTCCACAGCCGCGGGACGAAGGGAGAAGCCGCCGCCAGGGGCACCGACGCCGCAATCATCGGAATGCCCACGGTATGGCAGAAGCGATTGACGGTGTGGGTGTGGCTTTTCGAGTACTCCGAAATCCACTCATCCCATGAACGGTCGCCGAGCATGCCGCCACGGTATGCACGCTCGGGCGCGGCAGGAAGGCGCCGGGCCACGGGGTCGCCCGTCCCGGGAGGAGGCAGGCGAGTGTGACGGCCGAGCTCCGACCACGTCACCTTCGTGGGCACCAGCATCGCGGGCTTCGCGCAGGTGCCCGCCACCCGGTTCGCGTCACCATCCAGGGCTGAGCCGCTGGACCCTGAGCGGCGGGAGGGCGGCGACGAGGGCCTCCCGCCGCGCGGCGTTCAGGTCCGCGAGGACGGCGCTTCCCACGGGAAGTGGGTGGCGCCCAGCGCGGGCTTGAGGTCGAAGAGCCAGGAGGCCTTCTCGTCGTACTTCGCGAAGAAGGGCTTGCCGACCAGCGCCGGGTCGCGCGCCTGGATGAAGTGCAGGACGAAGACCTTCTCGCCGGCAATCTCCGCCACGCCGTCCACGCACACCTTGCCGGGCGTGGCGGACATGGACGGGCCGCGCACCGTCCGCGCCAGGCCAGACACGTTCTGGTAGGCATTGCGGAAGATGTCGTAGGCCTCGGCGAGCGGCACCGCGAAGTAGTCCTGGGGGCCGGTGTCCCGCTCCACGAACATGTAGTAGGGCACCATGCCGTGGCGCAGGTGCGTGCGCCACATGCTCTCCCAGGTGTCCGGCGCGTCGTTGATGGTGCGGATGAGCGGCGCCTGGGTGCGGATGACCGCGCCGGTGCCCCGGATGCGGCGCACCGCCTCCTGGACAATCTCGGGGACCATCTCATTGGGGTGGGAGAAGTGCGCCATGAAGGCCAGGCTCTTTCCAGAGGCGACGACCTTCTCGAACAGGCGCAGGACGTCGTCCGCGTCCGGGTCCGTGACGAAGCGCTGGGGCCAGTAGGCCAGCGCCTTGGTGCCGATGCGGATGGCCTCCAGGTGCTCGATGTCCAGCAGCGGCTCGATGTACTTCGCCAGCACGGCCTCGGTCATGATCATCGGGTCGCCACCGGTGAACAGCACGTTGGTGACCTCGGGATGGGAGCGGATGTACTCCACCAGCGGCTCGATTTCCCGCGAGGCGAACTTCAGGTCCGCGTCTCCCACGAACTGCGCCCAGCGGAAGCAGTACGTGCAGTAGGCGTGGCACGTCTGTCCTTGCTTGGGGAAGATGAGCACCGTCTCCTTGTACTTGTGCTGGAGGCCCGGGACGGGCTCGTCATTGGCCAGCTTGGGGACGTTGAGCTGCATCTGCCCGGCGGGGTGGGGATTGAGCCGCGCGCGAATCTGGTTGGCCGCCGCGTTCAGCTCCAGCGGGGACGCCCCGGCGCGCAGCAGGTCCGCGATGCGCGCAACGTCGTCCGCGGGCAGCATGTCCGCCTGCGGGAAGACGAGCCGGTAGATGGGGTCCGCGGGAGCGGCGTCCCAGTCGATGAGCTCGTCCACGACGTAGCTGTTGGTCCGGAAGGGCAGCACCTGCGCGACCGCTTGCACCGCGAGCCGCTCGTCCGCAGGGAGCCCAGCCCGGGTTGTCAGCTCGTCCAGGTGCCGGTTCGTGAAGGCCCGATAGCGACGCCCGGTGGACAGAGCCAGTGCTGCGTTTGACATGACGCTCATGTCTCGTTTCTCCTGCGGTAGTCAGGGCGGCCACGAGGTCCACAGCGGCTTCCCTGGCTGGCGGTCGGGCGTGAGCGCACACCGTTTGACCACCAACGAGTGGACAGTCCGGTTACCACGTCACTGCAGGCGGTGTCATCTTTCACAGGCGAGCGGGCAGGCGAGAATCCACCCCAGGTCCCGATTCTACGTCACGCCATGTGCTTGAGGCGTGACGCAGGGCGACACGCCCGCGACCCTCGACGTCGTGTACTGGGACGGCCGCCATGACACCTGGGATGCCGGGGCGCGTGCCCGTCCGGAGCCGAGGCGTCTCGGCTCAGCTCCGGCGCGGCTTGCGCCGGCGAGCGAGGCGCTCCGCCTGCTCCGGGTTGAGCATCTTCACGTAGGCCAGCAGTCCGTCGAGGCGCGCGCGTCGTGCCTCGTCGTCACCCGCCTGCCCCTCCTGGTGCAGCATCGCCCGGAGCCGCCGCCGCTCCTGGCGAGACAAGCCCAGCGTCGCGTTGACGGTGACGCCCGTGACGCGCTGGGCGCCGCCCTGGCGTTGCACGCGCGTCTTGTCGCGGTTGACCTCGAAGCCCTCCTCACGAACATAGCGCGCGGCCAGCGCGCGCACCCGCTCCAGCGCCGCGACGTCATCACCGGAGAAGCTGAGGTCATCCGCGTAGCGCGTGTACGTATAGCCGTAGCGGCGCGCCAGGCCCGCCAGCCGCCGGTCCAGCCGCAGCAGCACCGCGTTGCACAGGCCGGGGCTGGTGGAGGCGCCCTGCACGCAGACGCGCGGGCCCACCGGGACGTGGAAGACGGCGCCCTCCACCTCCACGGGTTGCCGCTCGGCCTCCGTCATCAACACCGCGAGCGTCGCCGCCACGGGGTAGCCGTAGCCCAGGGCGATGAGCAGCCCGCGCACCCGCGCCGAGGTGACGGAGGGGAAGAAGTCCTTCAGGTCGAGCTTCAGCACCACCCGCCGCCCCACGTGGGGCGCCGCGCCCGTCTTGATGGAGCGCTCCGCCACGAAGCCATGGGCCTGCGGGCTGACGGGGAGCTTCGACACCAGCAGCTCCAGCAGCCGGCGTTGCAGGGCCTTCAGCCGGCGCTTGGGCGCGTGAATCAGCCGGTGGCCGCCGGAGCGCTTGGGCACCGCGAACGTCACGTAGTGGCGCACCCGCTCACGCGGGCGGTGGAGGCTGTAGTGGCGCAGCATGCCCACGGAGATGCCCAGGGCCGCGGCCACGTCCGCCTCGGTGCGCCAGATTGGCAGCCCGTAGCGGGCAAGCTGCGCCTCGTCGGGCAGCAAATCGCGCAGGTTCCGGTTCCGCGTGCGCAGCGTGGCGGAGAACAGCCGCCGGGCCTCGGCGGCCTCCATCCACTTCTTCCGGCCCGGGGTGTAGCGGCGGACGCCCTTGGGGAGCAGCCGCGCGTCCCGGTGAATCCGCCGCAGGTGTCCGGGCTTGAGGGGGCCGGAGGTGGTGACCGTCTCACGCACCACGTCCAGCGGGCGGCCGTGGGCGTCCAGGGGCGCGTCCAGCCCGGTGGTGCTTCGTGTCACGGGGCGGCTGAACAGCCCCTTGAGCCAGGACAGGGAGGCGTCGAACCAGCTCATGGTGCTCCGGGAGAGGCCAGGGGATGACTTGCGAGGCGTTGGACCCGGGGCTCCCAGCGTTGCGTACGCTGGGACCCTGGCGAAGAGAAGGGAACAGAACTCCCCCGCGGCGAAGCACCGCGGGACGCATGGCTCATCCGCGAACCCTGACCTCTCCCAGGAGCGCTAGCCGTTATCGTCATCACCGTCTCCCGGGTCAAGCGCCTCCGCCTGCCGCCGCGCGCCCGCCTCCGCCGCCCTGGCCGCGAGCGCGTCCACCGAGGCGGGCTCGGAGCTGCTCAGCTCCCGGCGCTGGGCGCGCGCCAGCCGGCTGAGCGCGAGCAGGTGGGCGCAGGGCCCCTGGTTCATCAGGTGCTCGTTGAAGAAGTCGCAGCCGCACCGGCCGAAGAGGATGCGGTCCTCGTCGTTCATCACCAGCTCGAGGCCGGCTTGGGCGCCCGCGCGGCCATGCACCACCCAGTCGCGGTAGACGACCTCCCGCGCGACGGAGCCCTCGGGTGTGGACAGCGTGCGCACCTTGCGCGTCTCGCGCGGCGCCGCGGACGTCACCTCCACCTGGCCCGCGGCCTCCAGGCGCTCCGCCTCCTCGCGGCGGGCGTCCGGCGGGTACAGGCGGCCCAGGTCCACGGGCGTGGCGAACAGCTCGCGGTGCCGCCAGCGCCGCGCCTCCACGTCGAAGAGGGCGCGCCCGGCCGCGCACTGCGCCGCCAGCGCCCCCGCGGCCCGCGCCGCGTCCACGCCCAGGGCGGTGGCGACCTCGTCGGTCGAGGCGTGGAAGCGCTCGCGCAGCACGCCGAGCACGCGCTCCGCCAATGCGGCGTCGCGCGACGGCTCCAGCAGCAGGTCCATGCCCGCCGTGTTCGTCCAGTGGTTCGCCGTCCACCCGGACAGGCCCAGCAGGAAGCGCACGCCGCCGGGCAGGTGCGCGACGTAGAAGTGCGGCAGCGCGCGGCCCTTCAGGTAGACGTCCACCTTCTCCGCGTAGGGGAGCAGGGGCTCCAGCAGCCGCAGCCGCCGGCGGCCCCAGGCGCGGATGACGCGAGGCGCCTGGTAGCCGTGGGCCGCGCCCTTGAAGGGCACGGGGTGCTCCCAGGGCTCCAGCACCAGCCGCGCGTCCTGCCCCGGGTGCAGCTCGTAGCGCAGCGCGCGCGGTGACACCTTGGCCTTGGTGTGGCTGAGGAAGCGCACCGCCGCGAGCAGGTCCACCGGCCGCACCGACAGGCGGGTGCCCGGGAGGGCCATGCCACCCTGGAGCTGGAGCAGGCCGCGCACCCAACTCTCCGGGACGTCCACCTTCTGCTCGAAGCGCCCGCCCGCGCCGGTGGTGCGCACGTCGAGCCCCTCCGGGCCGATGCGCAGGTGCGTCTCGCGGGTGGAGCGCATCTCGGCCAGCGCCGCCCACAGCCAGGCGGTGAAGTCCACGTTGGTGGTGCCGCAGCGCACCTCGCCCTCGGGAGCGAAGAGGCCGCGGTCCACGATGACGAGCCCGTAGGCGCTCTGGTCCTGGCTGAAGGCCTCGAAGAAGACGCGGTCGGGGTGGACGGTGATGAGCGGGTCCAGCAGGCCGCCCCAGGTTTCGTTCCACGCGTCCGAGTGCCAGATGAGCCCGCCGAGCGCCTGGAGCGCGAGCCGCAAGGACAGGACGTCCCGGGCCACGCGCGCGTGGAAGCGCACGGGGCGGTGCGAGTCCGCCGTGAGCTGGAGCTGCGCGCGCTCCCGCGTGGACTCGAACACGGAGGGCGTGGCGTAGAGGAAGCTGGAGGCCGTCACGCGCCGTCTCCTTTCACGGGCAGGCCGAAGACGTGGGGGACTTCCGCCGGGCCGCGCAGCTCGGGCCAGCGGGTCAGCATGTGGGCCAGGAGCGCCATCAGCGACTCCTTGGGGTAGCGCGTGTCCGGCAGCGCGAAGGCGTCACGCACGCGCGGCACCAGCACGCGGGCGGCCTCCACGCCGTGGGCGGCGGCGTTGGCCAGCGCGGCGAAGGCGGCGTGGCGCGTGCGCCGGTGCAGCGGCCGCAGCAGGGTGGCCTGGAGCAGGTCCAGGTTCTGCGCGGCCACCTCGCGGGCGCGCGCGGAGTCGCGGCCGAGCAGGCGGAAGGCCAGCGCCTGGACGTGAATCTGCGGCGCCTCCAGCAGGTCTCTCACCGCGCGGGGCTCGGCCAGGTAGAAGTCGTCCGAGCGGAGGAAGAACAGCCGCGCCAGCCGGTTCTTCTCCACGAGCGCGTCGAAGTTCCAGATGGCGTAGGCGGGCAGGGCCCCCAGCGCGTTGGCGGCGCGGCGGGCGAAGACGCCCCCTTCCTTGGGCAGGGCCTCGTAGTGCGAGGCCAGCGCGTCGAGCACCTGCTCCCATTCCTTCGTGTCGCGCGGCGTGGGCGTGTGCATGGCGGCGCGGCTGGCGAGGAAGTCCAGCAGGTCCTCGTCATTCGCCTCCAGCGCGCGCGTCACCAGCTTGGGGTACGCGGCGCGCCAGCCAGACGCGACGTGCATGCGGAAGGGGCCTCGCGCCAGCTCCGGGAAGCGCGCGTACAGGGCGGTGGCGGTGGCGTCCGTCAGGGGTTGCACCCGGGCCACGCCCAGGCCTGGGAGGTTCCATTCGCCTCCCGCGCCCGCCAGCAGGAGCAGCCTGCGCCGGGTCCGGGCGGGGAGCGACGCGGTGTCCCGCACCAGCCGCCGCACCTCCGCGTCATACGTCTCCGGCGTGGCCGACGTCCGCAGCAGCGCGCCCCAGACGTCCTCCCAGTCCCGCGTCCACGCGAGCGCCAGCAGGTCCGGGAAGCCCTTCGCGTTCTTCCGTCCCAGCACGCCCCAACGGGGGAACACGGACCTCAGGTGCTCGAGCAGGTAGGGCACCACGTCGCGTCCGCGCGTCTCCGCCAGCTCCACGAAGAGCTGCGCCGCGCCCGGCATGTGCGACTCCGGGTGGTGCTCCTTCAGCGCGGCGACCAGCGCGGACGGGGACGGGAGGGTGCGCGCGAAGGCCAGGGCATCGCGGTGCCACGTGGGCTCATCCACCAACCGCCGGTAGAGGGCGGAGGCCAGCGCCGCGTCCCCCCGGGCCTGGGCGCGCGCGCGCAGCGTGTCCCACGGAGAGGGGCGCTCGTGGGTGTCGCTCCAGGGCAGGTGCGCCAGGATGAAGGGCCGGGCGGCCTCCGCGTCCACCGCGTCCAGCGCCAGGGCGGTGGGCTCGTCCAGCCTGACCCAGCCGCTGTCCAGCTTGGCGAGCTCGAGGTGCCGCGCCGCGCGGGTGGGGGCGGCCTGGACACGCCGCACCACCTCCTCCCGCCAGGTCTTCGCCTGTTGGGGCCCGCGCAGGCCCGCGAGCTTCCAGGCATGAAGGCGGCGAAACAGCTCCACGTCGTCGGCGCGGTCCGCGTCCGCGAGCCAGGCCTCCAGCGCGGCCGCGTTCTCCCCCGTCCAGGGGTTCACCCACTTCCCCGCGGCGGTGATGCTGCTGGGGGAGAAGCAGGACAGCATGAGGGGCCGGAAGCGGACCCGGTCCCTGGCGTTGAGGGCGGGCCCCCACAGCCAGGTGAAGGACCGGAAGGCGGGGCGGCGCGCGAGCTCCTCGAGCGCGGCGCGAAGCGCTTCGTCGGATTGTCTCCGGGACAGGACGCCCCGCAGGGCGGCGTCCATCTCCTTCACCTCGCGGCGGAACCGCTTCTCCCAGCTTTCACTCACGTCCCCCATTTATACCGGGGGTGCCTCCGGACACAGGGGGCAGTCGCTCACCCCATGTAGGAAGGCGGGTCGCTGGCGGGGAAGGAGGCCATGGAGCCCTCGGCGACGATGTCGCGGCGGCCGGCCGCGTCGCGGGTCTCTCCGGGGAGGATGTTCCAGCGGCCGTGCTCGCCCGCGCCATACCGCGACGGGTCACTCAATGGGGTGGTGCGTGCGTCGATGACCACCGGCATGCGGCGCCAGGCCCGCCACTGGGCCACGAGCAGCGCCGCCTGGATGGCGGCGTCTCCCAGGAAGAGGGGCGCGCGTCGCGCGCGGTTCGTGGCATACGTGGAGACGTCCACGACCAGGAGCGCGAACGCGCTCCCCATGCCCAGGTTGCGCAGCTCCGGGGTGACGCGGCCGTTGCGGTGCGCGGTGAGCAGCGTGGCGCCCACGGTGCCGGCGAGCCCGCACACCGTCTTCATCAACCAGCCTTCGCGGACGGGGCCGATGCGCCGCGTGACTCGCTCCGGTTGGAGCAGGGGCCACAGGCCCTTCAGCAGGAAATAGGCGCCCTGGACTTCGGCCGGGTCTCTTCGGAAAAGCGAACCGAGTCGTCTGTTCATCCGCGCGCTGCCTCCCGCGCTCAAGGTGCTTCCTGGCGCTCAGGAAGGGCACCTGCGCCGGACGGGCGGGCAGGCGCCACACCGGACGGCGGGCGCGCGCTCCGGTCAGTCCAACTGGGTGGAGACGATGGGGTCCTGCTCCGCCGTGGTCCAGGGGAGCTGGGGCCACCAGCGCTCGGGCGGAGGCGGCGCGCCGGGCTCGACGCGCTCTCCCGGCTTCGGGACGATGACGCGTGCCCCCGCGGCCGCTCCCGCGGCGAGCACCCGCTCGACGGGCTCGGTCCAGCCATGCAGCGCCAGGCTGAACAGGCCCCAGTGCACGGGCAGCAGCACGCGGCCCCGGACCCACTGGTGCGCGGTGACGGCCTGCTCGGGGCCGATGTGCCAGTCGGGCCACGCGCCGTGGTACTGGCCCACTTCAATCATCGTCAGGTCGAAGGGGCCCAGCTTCTCGCCAATGTCCCGCATGGCGGGGAACAGGCCGGTGTCGCCCGAGTAGTACACGCGGTGCGTGGGGCCCAGGAACGCGAAGCCCGCCCACAGCGTGGCGTCCTTGTCGATGCCGGTCCGCCCCGAGGCATGCCGGGCGGGCGTGCAGACGACCTCCAGCGTCCCCACGCGCGTGCGCTCCCACCAGTCGAGCTCGACGATGCGCGACTCGGGGATGCCCCAGTCCACCAGGTGCGCGCCGACGCCGAGCGGCACGATGAAGGTCGTGTCCCAATCCTTCATCGCCAGCAGGGTGGGGTGGTCGAGGTGGTCATAGTGGTCATGGGAGATGGCGACCGCGTCGACGGCGGGCAGCTCCGCCAGCGCCAGCGGGGGCGCGTACCAGCGGCGGGGGCCTATCCAGCTCACGGGCGAGGTGCGCTCGCCCCACACCGGGTCGATGAGAAGCCGGTGCCCGTCCAGCTCCACGAGCGACGTCGAGTGCCCGAGCCAGGTGACGCGGAGGCCCGTGACGGGCGGCGTCGCGAAGGCGCTCCGGTCCAGTGACACCGAGGGCAGCGCGCCCGGCGCGGGGCTCACGTCGGGGCTGGGGCGGAACAAGCTCGCGATGGAGCCCCAGGCGTCGTTGCGCAGGGGCTGCGGGTTGTCGAAGTGGCCGTCCTTCCACTGCGGCGAGCGCTCCATCCGGGCCCGCCGCGCGCCGTCCGCGGCCGTCCCCAGGGCCGGCCACGCCTCGATGGCGACCGCGGTCAACAGCAGGGCCAGCAGCGCCGTCGTCCCCATCGCCGCATATGCCAGCCTCCCGCGCCACGTCATGTCGTGCACCCGCGCCCTTCGTCGTGTGGGGATGAATTGACGAAATAGGGAATTTTTGTCAAATCGTTCGGGATGGCGGGCACCAGGAGCGAGGAGCGGGATGCGTTGCGCCGGGCGGCGATTCTGGACGCCGCGCTGGAGTGCTTCCTGCGGTTCGGCTACGCGAAGACGTCACTGGATGACATCGCGAAGCGGGCGAACCTGTCGCGCCCGCTGCTCTATCTGAAGTTCAAGAACAAGGAGGACATCTACGCGGCCGTCTTCGAGTCCCTCTTCGAGGCGCGCTATCCGCGGGTGGAGCAGGTGCTGGCGCGGCCGGGGACCGCGCGCGACAAGCTCCTCCAGGTCTACGAAATCATCCTGCTGGAGCCGTGGGCGCTGATTGCGGGGGCGCCCATGGCGTCCGAGTTCTACGCCGCCTGTGAGCGGCTGCTGCCGGAGGTGGAGGCCCGCCACCGGCGGCGCTGGCTCAAGTACACGCAGGCCGTCCTGGCGTCGAAGCCGCTCTCCGAGGTGTTCATGCTCGCGGTCGATGGGCTCCAGTCCGACCTGCCCGCGCCCCGGGTGCTGCGCCAGCGTCTGGCGTTGCTCGTCGAGCGGTTCACGGACTGAAGGGGCGCGCTACGGCCGGGCGGGAGTCATCGCGGGGTTGGGGCTCTGGCTGTAGGCGTCGCAGAGCTCCAGGTACTCGTCGCTGTCGATGTCGAGCGCCGCCGCCCGCAGCTTCTTGACCTTGGGCTTGTCCAGCGTGGTCTTGACTTGAATCAGCTTGAGGGTGGGGATGCCCATGTAGGACTGGCTGTAATACGTGTTCTCGGTCATGTCGGCCCACTCAATCAGGAGGCCGTCGTCGAAGCGGAGGCCATCCCGGCCGATGATGAGCGCGGGCTTGTCCAGTCGGCCCAGTCCACGGATGCAGCCGTAGAGCATCCAGACCATGCAGAGGGTGATGGCCCCGCAGACGAGCATCACGCCCGGGCTGTTCGTCAGCCGGGAGGTGAGGATGCCGAAGAGGCCCGAGGCCACCGTCCAGATGAGGGTCCCGAGGATGAGCTTCGTGCGCGAGTAGTAGACCTCACGCGGCTTCTGCGTCCGCTGCTTGTTCTGGGAAGAGCTGTAGATTTCCATGGTGTTTCATCCTTGAGAGAAAGGTCAGCGGGCCAGCCGCTGTGACAGGTAGGCGAGGAGGACCGGCGCGTTGGTGATGCGGGCCTCGTCAATCCTGAGCGGCCGGCCCTGGGCGGCGATGACCAGCTCGCGCGTGGAGACACCGCTGTCGAGCTCGTCCTGGAAGCGGATGCTCTCGATGTCGTCCCAGCGCATCAGCTTCTTCTTGTGCGTCAGTCCGGCGCCGCTGAGCGTGAGTGGCCCGAAACTCACCGCCTTGCCGGCATTGACCTGCCGGTGCACGCCAGGGAGCAGCACGTTGACGGTGTGGCGCGTCACGTGGTCGTGGAGCTCGTCCGCGTCCGTCCAGAGGTTCAGCCGCAGCCGGTAGGTCCCCCCGCGGTGACGCAGGACGAGCCGGTCGTCATCCTGCACCGAGGTGATGCTGTTCACGTTCCGCCAGGCGATTCGCGTGCCGCCAGCGCGCAGCCCCTCCTCGTCCACCTCCAGCATGGGCGGTGAGCGCAGCCAGACGAAGACATCGCTGGCCCGCCAGAAGATGAAGTAGAGGCCGCAGGGGATGCCCGCCAGCAGGGCGATGGGCGCGGACTGCGCGCGGAAGAGTCCTTTGATGAAGTCCCGTGGGAGCAGGTAAATCGAGCCGAACGAGAGAAACGCCGCGGCCACCACGTAAATCAGGAGGAAGCCAGCGGCGAGCCAGTACAGGTCGTGCGTGGGAAATACCCGGATGTGCGCGCGCTTCAGGCGGAGCCTCCGTCATCGTCGTGAAGAGTGCGTGGTCCTATAGACAATCGCGTGTGTCTTTTCGATGAGATTCGCCATCACGCTCCGAGTAGGGATGAGGTGTACCAAGTTGCAAGAATTCCATACGCGGCGTGCTGTTCTGGGGTGCTCGGGTGTGGCGAATTCGAGAAACAGTCGCCGCTCTCAAGGGGTGAGAGGGCCTTGTTTGAGACTGCGTGAATCACAGCCTTCCGTGCCCGGCTCGGGGTTGCAGGAGTCCGTGGCGCGGGCAGGCGCAGGGCGTTCATCGGCCCGGCGCGGTGATATCCGTGAGTTTCGTGTATTCGGGGGCGAGGTGACGCCGCCCGCGCCTCGCCGCGGGGCGGCCGGGGGGGGGGGCATTCCGGCCGACGGCCTGGGGACCACCGCTCCGGGCGGGGAGGTCCGTGCAACCGCCAGCGCCCGGAGCTCCGTTGCTGACCGTGCTTGCCGGTGGGGCGGACCTCAGGGGCTGCCCTGGGCCCGGCGCGTTGAGTGCCTTCACGAGCGCTCCGGGGTGCCGCTTCACTTCCGCCGCGAGGCGTCATGGCTCGGCGACTCAGGGGCAGCGAATTGGCCTGCGCTCGCGAAGCCAGCCCCTGCCGATGGGCATGTCAGACATTCGATGGAATGGCGAGCGGCATGCCGGAGCGTGGCGCGTGATGCCACTCATGCCTGTTTGGAAATGAGCAGACGGAGTGGTGTCTTGCCGGGTGCCATTCATTGTCATAGGGTCGAGGGTTCCTGGGACGGATGCTGGAGCATCCGCTGTCGCGTAAGGGTTTGTACGTAGACCGCGCTCGGCAGGTCAGGGTCCTCTGGGATTGCGCACCCCCGTGCGAGGAGAGCCGCCTTCATGCTGACCCGGAGCATCCGTCAGAGTTTCCGCCGCAACGAAGGGCAGGCGTTGGTGCTCGCGGCGTTGATGGTGCTGGTCATGTCCCTGGCGGTGCTGGCCACCGTCAACATCGGCCACACCGTGCATGAGCGCATCCGCCTCCAGAACACGGCGGACGCGGCGGCGTACTCCATGGCGGCCATGGAGGCCCGGGCCTTCAACTTCTACGCATACGCCAACCGTACGCAGGTGTCACACTACGTGTCGGCGATGATGTGGCAGTCGTTGCTGTCGCTCATCTACTCGGCCGAGGCGTTCCTGACGGACCTCTACGGCGTCATGCGGACGCTGAATCCGTGCGCGGGTTCGCCGTCCGGCTACTGGATGTTCGTCTGTCCGCTCTTGCAGCTCGTGCCCATCGTCGGGCCCCTGCTCCGGGTGGTCAGCAGCATCATGACGCTCTACCGGAATACCTTCCTTCGGGGCGTGCAGGCGGCCATCCGGCGCACCAGCGGCATCAACCCGGACGAGGTCATCGGAGGACGCATCATCCCCGCGCATCGAATCCTGAACGGGGTGATGTACTTCGCTTCCCAGGCGGTGATGCTGTCGGCGTCCACTCATGTGGTGCAGTCCACCCAGACGGTGGTCAACGCGAACGACAGCAACGTCGACTCCATGATGAGCCAGTTGGCGACAGGCGCTTACAGTCAGTGCCTGTTCAGTCAGGCGCACAGCCCCCATGCGGGAGGCAGCCCGCTCAATCCCACGTCCTGGAAGAACCCGCTCGGTGCGCTGGACGTGACGAAGCGGGAGCGGGACGACCCTGTTGCCCGGGCCAAGCGCTCCATGGGCGGCATCACCAACGCCACCCGGTATGCCTGTGACACCGCGTCGTCAGGAGGCCTGCTGGAGTGCCCGCAGGGCTTCGTCACCAACCGCCGCCTGGGGGACCTCCTGCCGATTCCAGACATGCTCGGCTTCTTGAAGGACTTCCTCAGCGACGGGGTGGACATCGATGGCGTGATGCAGTTCGGCAAGATTGGCCAGACGCGCATGCTCTCCTCGACCTTTCCCAACGCGAGGACGCTCCGCGCCGGGCAGGGCCCCGGCAACAACGGGCGGAACTACATCCGGGACTGGAATGACAACCTCAACCCGTGGGGCATGATGGCCCAGGGGGACAATCTCGGCTCGGATGACCCGTACTGGCTGAACCTCGGGCCCGCCGAGGAGGGGAGCGGCCGCTTCAAGATTGACAACCCGCTCGCCTGCACCAAGGACGACGACTATTGGAAGTGCTTTGGCGACAACCGCCGGGGCAAGGGTGACAACAACCGGGCCCGGCTGCCCTACCGGCACATGATGAAGACGAGCATCTGGGCCCTCAATGACGTGGACAGTGGCCGCCGGCGCGGAGGGCTCCATTGGCGGGTGAACTACTCGAACTTCGACCGGCGCTGGGGCGGCTATGTGAAGCCCGAGGGGCGCGAGGGCCGCTATGGCATCCACGAGACGGAGATCTGCGTGGTGAGGATTGGCGACTGCAGGCTGCATGCAAGCGTCTACGCGGCGAACGTCCGGCCCGTGCAGGACGGCAACCACCGCTGGCCGGGGCTCGTGCCCTTCATGCACTTCGAGCCAGGGCAGCTCGGCTCGGTGTGCAACCCGGCCGCCAACGCCAACATGCGCCAGGCGGCGCCACGCACGGCGGACTTCAACCAGCCCTCCACCTGGGTGGCGCTGAACAAGTCGCCGGACCAGGTCATCAACCGTGAGAACGCGGATGGCGCCGGCTCCAACGCGCCGGCCCTGCTCAACACCCAGGGCAAGGTGTCCTTCGCCTTCTCACCGGAGAGCGAGGGCCTGGAGATGATGAACAACCGCAAGAAGTTCCTCGGCATGGTGGAGGGACTCAACGTCATCTCCCGCGGGCAGGCCTACTACCACCGGCCGGGCAACTGGGCGGAGCAGCCCAACTTCTTCAATCCCTATTGGCGCCCCCGGTTGGCCTCCGTGTACCAGGGCCGCCACTCCCTGCCCGCGCTGGGGGGCATGCTGGACGCGCTGCCCGGACCGCTCCGAGGCATCACGCCCAAGATCGTCACGCACTGAGCCCGGTCCGCGAGCGCCAGCGGACGCCCCGGGCGCTCAGCCGACCGGCAGCGCGCTGGCCTCGTACTGCCTGGCGAAGGCCTCGCTCGGCGGAATGGGCTTGATGACGTCGATGAGCACCCCGTTGGGGTCCGAGGTGATGAAGTGCCGCTGGCCGAAGTCCTCGTCCCGCAGCGGGAGGTGGATGGGGAGGCCGGCCGCCTGCACGTCCCGGTAGACGGCGTCCGGGTCCTCGACCTCGAAGTTGAGAATCGTCCCCGCCACCGTGCCCCGAGCCGCCGCGGGCACCGTCTCATGCCGCCCGTCGAGGATGGCCAGCGCGACGTGCTCGGACTCGTCCGACTGGAGGTGCACGTACCAGTCGCTGGTGAAGCGCGGGCTGAAGCCGAAGTGCGCCGTGTAGAACGCCGCCGTGCCCGCGACGTCGTTCGTCATGATGACCGGGTAGTAGCTGGTGATTTTCATGGGGCTCCCTCTCTGCCGTGGACTTGCCTTTCGATGCAGTAACATACAGACTGTATGTATGCAGCGCAAGGGACGGCGAAGCAATGATGAGCGGAGCGCGACGACGCGGCAGGCGTTGGTGAGCGCGAGCCGGGCGCTCTTCGTGGAGAAGGGGTACGCGCAGACGTCCACGCCGGAGGTGGTGGCCGCCGCCGCCGTGACGCGGGGGGCGCTCTACCACCACTTCGAGGACAAGCAGGCGCTGCTGCGGGCGGTGCTCGAACGGGAATTCGCCGAGCTGCGGCGTGCCATCGACGCGGCGACGCCGCCAGGGCTGGACGCGCGCGAGGCGCTCATCGCTGGGAGCCTGGCCTATCTCGACGCGATGGCTGTCCCCGGCCGCACGCGCTTGCTGCTGGTGGATGGGCCGGCGGTGTTCGGCCATGCGGAGATGATGGCGCTGGATGACGCCACCGCCGCGGGCTCATTGAGGGAGGGGCTCGCCGCCGTGCTGGGCGAGGGGCCCTTCCTGCCCGCGCTCGCCAGCCTGCTGTCCGCCGCCTTCGACCGCGCCGCGTTGGCCATCAGCAGCGGCGGGGACGCCAGGACCTACCGCGCCGCGATGCTGGCGCTCATCGAGCGTGTCATCGCGGGCGCCGCTCTGAATCCACCCGGTCCGCCCGCTGACGGATGAAGAGACGACAGCCGCCTGGAGCGTGAGCCCCTCCAGGCGGCCGACGGCGATGATGTGGCTACTCCACCCAGTGGACCTTGCCCAGGCCCACGGCCACCATGTCGCAAAGGTAGACGGAGTGGTCATACGGGTTGTTGTCGTAGACGCCGCGGGCGCTGATGCAGCGGGCGCGCTCGGGGTAGGGCGCGTTGTACTCCTCCGCCAGCTCACGGCAGTACGTGTCGCCAGGGCCGCTGCACTCCTCCGTGCAACTGTCCGCGCGAATCCAATACGGGTTGTAGGTCGGGTACGAGTCGGCCTCCGTCCAGCACAGGCCGCTGGCGCATTCCGAGTCGGCGCTGCAGCCGGTACCCGTGGCCTTCAGGCTCTGCTGCTGCTCGGTGGTCGGCTCCGTCTGCTCGGGCGTGCTGCTACCACAGGCCACCGGGCCCATCAGCAGGAGGGAAGCGAGGGCGGCCGTCGTGGCGAAGATGTTCCGCATGGGGAAAACCTCTCAGGGGTGAAGGGACGCGCGGAAACAACCACGCCTTCACCGCTGCGCCAAGTCACGTCCACGCCAAACAGGACAACGCGGGTGTCTCAGCCCGTCTCATTGGCGGAATTCTTCAGTCCCGCCGAACCTGAAAGCGACGCATGCGAATGTTTCAGGCGACCCGGCGGACCCGGAGCTCGCGCCCGGGCCCGCCGTGCCGTCCATTGAAACCTCAGGCGCCGAGCTCCACGTTCTCCAGCACGCCCAGCGCGTCGGGGATGAGGGGCGCCGCGGAGAAGTAGGTGCTGACCAGGTAGTTCGTGATGGCCTTGTCGGTGACGTCCATGCGGCGCACGGAGAGGCCGGGCTCGACTTCGTCCGGCAGGCCGGTGTGGCGCAGGCCGATGACGCCCTGGTCCTCCTGGCCGGTGCGCAGCACGAGGATGGCGCTGGTGCGCTGCTCGGTGATGGGAATCTTGTCACACGGCAGCAGCGGAACGCCGCGCCAGGCCATGCACGGCGTGCCCTGGACGTCCACGGGCGTGGGATAGACGCCCCGGCGGGTGCACTCCCGGCCGAAGGCCGCGATGGTGCGCGGGTGGGCCAGGAAGAAGCGCGACTTGCGGCGCCGGCTGAGCAGCTCGTCCAGGTCATCGGGCGTGGGCGGCCCGTGGCGGGTGTGGAGGCGCTGCTTGAGGTCGGCGTTGTGCAGCAGGCCGAAGTCGCGGTTGTTGATGAGCTCGTGCTCCTGCCGCTCCTTCAGCGCTTCAATGGTCAGCCGGAGCTGCTGCTCCGTCTGGTCCATGGGGTCGCTGAAGACGTCGGAGACGCGCGTGTGGACCCGGAGGACCGTCTGGGCCACGCTCAGCTCGTACTCGCGGGGCGCGAGCTCGTAGTCCACGAAGCCGCCCTGGATGGGCGGCTCTCCGGAGTGGCCGGCCGCCAGCGGAATGGCGGCCTGCCCCATCTTGTCCTGGGGCTTCTTCAGCCGCTCCCGGAACCGCTCCACCTGGGCGCGCAGCGTGGCGGACCGGGCAATCAGCTCTTCGAACACCTGCTGCGGCAGGGACAGCACCGTGCACGGCGTGGTGGCCTTGACGGTGTAGCCCCAGGCGTCGTTCGACTCCGCCACGGCCTGGTCGCCGAAGTGGTCGCCATCCGCCAGCACGTCCAGGGTGACGGGGGCGCCGTACGGCCCCGCGCGCAGCTTGCGCGCCTTGCCGTGGGCCAGCAGGAAGACGTGCTCGGCGGGCCTGCCCTCCTCGACGATGACGTCGCCCGCCTTGAACTCCGCCTGGGTGAAGCGGCTGGCCAGGGCGGAAATCACCTCGTCGTCGCCGCTCAGGCCCCGCAGCAGCGGCAGCTTGAGCAGCTCCCGCGGGATGATCTGCACCTTCGCGCCGATGTTGCTGAACACGAGGCGGTCATCCTCCACCGCGTAGCTCAGGCGCCGGTTGACGCGGTACACGCCACCCGGCACCTCCACCCACGGCAGCATGCGCAGGAGCCACCGCGGGGTGAGGCCCTGCATCTGCGGGACCGTCTTGGTCGTCGTCGCGAGCTGGCGCGCGGCGGCCGTGCCCAGGCTCAACCGCGGCGTGTCGTCGCCGCCCGTCTTCATGAAGTTCGCCATGTGAGACCTCTCACGTCGTCCGAGCCAGGGGAGGGCTAGTCGCCGCGGCCGATTTCGACGCTCTCCAGGATGCCCAGCGCGTCGGGCACGAGGACGGCGGCGGAGAAGTAGGTGGTGACCAGGTAGTTGATGATGGCCTTTTCGTTGATGCCCATGAACCGGACGTTGAGGCCGGGCTCGACCTCGTCGGGGATGGTGCCCGGGTGCAGGCCGACGACGCCCTGGTTCTTCTCACCCGCGCGCATCAGCATGATGGACGTGGTGCGCGACTCGCTGACGGGAATCTTGCTGGACGGGAAGATGGGGACGCCGCGCCAGGCGGGCACCATGTTGCCGTTGAAGTCCACGCTGGTGGGGTAGATGCCCCGGCGGCTGCACTCCTGGCCGAAGGCGGCGATGGCGCGCGGGTGGGCCAGGAAGAAGGACGGCTCCTTCCACACGGTGGCCAGCAGCTCGTCCATGTCGTCCGGCGTGGGCGGGCCGTGGCGGGTGTGGATGCGCTGCTTGAGGTCGGCGTTGTGCAGCAGGCCGAAGTCGCGGTTGTTGATGACCTCGTGCTCCTTGCGCTCCTTCAACGCTTCAATGGTCAGCCGGAGCTGCTGCTCCGTCTGGTTCATGGGCTCGTTGAAGAGGTCCGCCACGCGGGTGTGAATCTGGAGCACCGTCTGGGCCACGCTCAGCTCGTACTCGCGGGGCGACGTCTCGTAGTCCACGTAGGTGCCCGGCAGCACCGGCTCGCCGGAGTGGCCGGCGGCCAGCTCGATTTCCGCCTGGCCCGTGGTGTCCTGCTTCTTCTTCGCGCGGGCCTTGAAGCGCTCGACGTGCTTCTGCAGCGACGGGGCCTGGGCCACCACGGCCTCGAAGTCCGACTGCTGGAGCACGAGCACGGTGGACGCCGTGACGGCCTTGGCGGTGAACTTCCAGTAGTCCTGCGACTCCAGCAGCGCCTCGTAGCTGTAGTGGTCGCCGTCCGCCAGCACCCCGAGCACGGTGGCGTCACCGTACTTGCCGGCGCCAATCATGTTCACCTTGCCGTGGGCGATGAGGACGATGCAGTCCGCCTCCTTGCCCACCTCGGTGATGACCTCTCCGGCCTTGTACGTCTTCTGCTCGAAGCGGTTGGCCAGCGCCGTCAGCACCTCCACGTCGTCGTAGCTGCGCAGCAGGGGCAGCTCGCACAGCTCCTGCGGGATGACCTGCACCTTGGCGCCGGTGGTGGTGAACGTGACGCGGCCATCACCCACCGCGTAGCTCAGCCGGCGGTTGACGCGGTACACGCCGCCGGACACCTGCACCCAGGGCAGCAGCTTGAGCAGCCACCGGGAGGAGATGCCCTGCATCTGCGGGACGGACTTGGTCGTGGTGGCGAGCTGGCGCGCCGCGGCCGTACCCAGGCTCAACTGGGACTGCTCGGAGTCACCGCCCGGCTTGAGGATGTTCGACATGATGGGCCTTTCGATTGGGAGGGAAGGTCAGGCGCCGGAGCGCAGGTTGCTGAAGAGGGAGGCGATGCGTGCGGCGGAGGTGCCCAGGCCGGTGGGGCCCGAGGAGAGGCGCGGCGCCAGCTTGCGGGACGCGCGCAGCTCGGGCTCCTTGTAGCGGTCCACCGTCTGGTGCCAGATGAGCACGCCGCTCATCCATTGCTGCAGCTTCTGGACGTACTGGCGCAGCTTCTCCTTCGCCTGGCCGTCCAGGTTGAAGTTGCGCGTGAGCGGCTCCAGCTCGTTGGCGATGATGTATTCGAACTGCTGCATCCGGGCGGTCATCAAGTCATTGACGACGGAGACGGCCCGCGCCGGGTCCAGGTCCAGGAAGCGCTGCACGACGAGCACGCCGTTGTTGAGCTCGCCCTCGAACTCAATCTCCTTCTGGTAGGAGAAGACGTCGTTGGTGAGGCAGGCGTAGTCCGCCGCCGCGCCCTCCAGGCTGCGGATGGGCCGGGTGTGGAAGATTTCAGGCGGCAGCGCGTCGCCGTGGGCCAGGCGGGACAGGCTCATGGTGAGGTCCGAGCCGAACGTCTGCCGCCGCATCTCCACGTAGTCGATGGGGTCCGGGATGCGGTTCTGGATTTGGTTGGCCAGCTCCCACAGCCAGCTCTCCGTCATGTCCAGGATGGCCTTGCGGAACAGGCGCCGCGAGTCGGGCGTCACGCCCTCCGTGGTGCGGGCCCACAGGTCCGCCAGGCCCTTCTCCACCGGGTTGGTGGGGGGCGGGACCTCCGCGCTGGCGTCCTCCGGCACGAACAGCGCCAGCCGGGCGTTGAACACCTTGGCGCCGGCCATGTCCCTGGTGTGCCCGTAGAAGGCGGGGAAGTAGTCGTCCGCGTAGGTGCCCCAGACGAGCCAGCAGGCGGACAGCTCGAGCTGCGCCGCGGTGGCGTGGGGGTGAATCAACGCGCCGCAGAGCGCCACGTCGGCCACGTCGAACTTGTGGTCATCCCAGATGTAGCCGCCGGGGACGCCAGGCAGCACCTCCAGCATGCCCATGCGCCGCGCCCACGCCTTGGACTCCCGCCGCGCCGCGTCCAGGTGGGGGCTCGGCTTCGTGGAGTACGGCATGTAGAACTTCGGCAGCTTCACCGGGCCCACGGGCTGGTAGGGCACGTGGGAGAAGTTCTTGAGGCGGGTGAGCCCCAGGGCCGTGGGCGACCGCGGCAGCCGCGCCGCGGAGGTCCCCAGGCCGTTGGGGCCCAGGAAGAAGCCGCCCGCGCCGCCCGAGCCCTTGTTCATGTAGCGGCTGGAGCGCATGTGCCACTCGTGGCCGCCGGACTGCCAGTCCTGAAGCCCGCGGACGTAGGTGAGCACCTGCGCCTGCTCCACCGGGTTCAGCCCGAACTCGGCGAAGAGCGGCGGCAGCTCCGTGAAGACGGTGTTCTCGAACTGCTGGAGGCGCGAGGTGAGCAGCTCGTTGACGAGGTGCGCGGCGCGCGGCGGGGAGATGTCCAGGAACTTCTCCACCACCAGGACGCCGTTGGAGAGCTCACCTTCCTCCAGAATCTCCCGCTCGTAGGAGAACAGGTCATTGCGCAGGTGGACCGCGTCGGAGAACGTGTCCTTCAGCACGCGCATCGGGCGGCTGGCGGCGATGCGGTCGGGGACCTCGGCGAAGACGGCGTGCTCCACCAGGTTGGCGGACCAGGGCGCCCCGCCCACCTTGCGCCGCATCTCGATGTATTCAACGGGGTTGGAGACGCGGCTGTCGCTGATGTTGTTCAGCTCCCAGCTCGACTCGTCCAGCAGGTGCTTGGTGTGCTCGAAGAACCGGCGCCGCCACGCCATGGAGCGGCTGGGGACGGTGCGGTTCCACAAGTCCAACAGCCCGGCCTCGACGGGGTTGGTGGGCGGCGGTGGCGTGGCCGCCGGGTCCAGCGGCATGAACAACGGCAGCCGGTCCAGGTAGGCCTTCGCGCCCACCATGTCCTGGGAGCGCTTGAAGAGCTCCAGGAAGTGGTCGTCGAAGTAGAAGACCCAGACGTACCAGTCCGTGATGAGGTCCAGCTCCGGGCCCGGTGTCTCCGGGTGGGTGTAGGCACAGAGCAGGGCGTAGTCCATGGCATCGAACTTCGCCTCGCTCCAGATTTCCGGAGCGCTGCCATCCTTCGGGCGGCCAATGATTCCCAGCTCGCGCGCCCATGCCTTGGAGTGCACCCGGGCGCCTTCGAGGTGGGGGTTCAAGCGCGCCGGCCAGGGAACGTAGAAGTCTGGCAGTTCGAATGGCTGCTTGCTTTTCGCCGTACCCATGGACGCCCCTCTGTGAACTCAGCGGGGCGTTATAGTTTTGGATTGAACTGTATTCTAGGCAATTATTGAATTTCCCACTTTAGATGAAAATGTTGATTCCCGCCTGGGAATTCATTCTGCCGCCTCGCCGTGAGTGCCTTGCTCGCCGTGGCGCGTCAGCGGCGCGGACGGGTGAGCACGAGCTCGCGCAGCGCGGAGGGCGGGACGTCGTTGTACTTGCGGAACGTCCTCGTGAAGTGGGCCTGGTCGGAGAACCCGGTGCAGAAGGCGACGTCCGTGAGCGTCAGGCGCGCGTCCGCCAGCAGCGCGTGTGCGGCGCCGACGCGGGCGCGTTGAAGGGTTTGCGAGAAGGTGGTCCCTTCCTGCTGCAAGGCGCGCTGGAGTCCTCGGCGGGACAGGGCGAGCCGCTGCGCGGTCTCCTCGAGCGTCCAGGGGTGCAGCAGGTCCTCCCGCATCACCTGTTCGAGCCGCTCGCGGACCTCGCGGGGGGCGTCCTCGCGCGGCGTGGCGGGCGCCTGGATGCGGAGGGGCCTCCCAGGCCTCCAGTGGAACGTCGCCACGTTCGTGGTGGCGGGCAGGCGCCGCGTGTCGTCCACCCGGGCGGGGCCATGGATGGCCATGGGCGCTTCGCCTCCGGCGTCGAGCGTGACGGAGAGCTCTGTGACGCCCGCGGTCTCCAGGAGCGCGACGAGCACCCCCCAGATGAACAGGTCGTTGATGGTGAGAATCGTCCCGCCGTCGATGGCGACATGTCGCAACGTCATCCGAGCGCGGGCCAGGTCGTGGGAGAGCAGTTGCGTGCGGTGGCGGGAGTGGAGGAAGCGCTCCAGGGTGGTCCACCGCTCCACGGCGTGCCGGGGCGTGGGCCCCGCGACGAGCGCCCGGAGGACGGGATGGGACGCGAGGGCCCGCAGCTCGCGGCCGAGCTCCAGCACGGGGCGCCAGCCATGGGCATCCATGACGGCCTGGAGGACGGTGACCTTGTCGCGCCCCTCGGTCGGAATCTCCGGGTAGGTCCGCGCGACGGCCGCCTTCAGCAGGGCGTTCAGGGACGGGCTCGTCATGCTGCCTTGGTCCACGCCCATGGTTGGCGGCTCCGGGTCAGCGCGAGGCGCGCGGTGGCTCGTCGGTGTCCGCGGCGCAGCGGCCCGCGTTGCGCCAGTCGCTCAGCGCGGCGAGGAAGTGCGCGTTGAAGTCGGCACCCGAGAATGGATTCTGGCTGGTCACCAGGTTGCAATCCCGCATGGCGTGGGAGCGGCCCGGGAGCGCCGTCTCATGGCGGTAGCCGGCGTCGTCGAGCTGGTCTCCAATCCCGCGAACCTTGGCGCGTGCGTCCATGACGAAGGTCTCGATGTACCACTCCTCGAAGCCGGAGACCGAGGTGACGCTCCGGCCCGCGAAGGGGTTCTGCTGCGCTGGCATCCGCGTGAGGAGCGCCGGGGCATGACAGACGAGCCCCACGGGACGGTCCGAGGCTCCGAAGTGGATGAGCAGGCCGTGCAGGTCCGCGTCATCGAGCAGGTCCACCATGACACCCTGTCCTCCTGGAATGAGCAGCGCCTGGAAGTCGTCCGCGCGCGCGCGGACCTCGGACAGGTTCAGCGGTGTGCGCAATTGGGGGAGCTGCGTGACGAGCGCCTGGGCTTCGGCGAGCGCCTCGGGGTGCTCCTTCCAATACGAAGGGTCCATGCCCTCGGGGTCGAACGCCGGTGCACGGCCCTGGGGTGTGGCGACCACCACGTCGTAGCCCGCGTCGATGAGCGCTCGGTAGGGCTCATAGAACTCGTTCAGGAAGACGCCCGTCTGACGCGTGCTCCCATCCGCGAGCTGCTGCTCCGACGCGGCCGAGAGGACCATGAGGACGCTCCCGGGGGGATGCGCCTCCGCGGAGGGGCGCTCCGCGGAAGGAAAGATGACCTGGTGCGTCGGCGCGGTGGCGCAGCCCAGTGCGCCCGCGAGGCATGCGAGCGCGAGCTGGGCGAGGCGCCGCGTCAGGGGACTGCCAGCGCGAAACGCTGGCGTCCGAATCGAAGGGGTTGCTCCCATGTCGCTCCTCCTGGTGACAGCTTCATCACCAGGGTAGGAGCGCAGGGGCGGGCGGGCTTGAACGAACGCGCCAAACCCGGCCCGCGAGCCTGGCGCGGGGGCTCAGCGCGCCGGTGACGCGCCTCCGGGCTCGGTGACGAACTCCACGCGGCGGTTCGTGCCGCGGCCCTCGGGCGTGTCGTTGGTGGTGAGGGGGCGGTCCGGCCCGTAGCCCTTCGCCGTCAGCCGCGAGGGCGCGACACCGCGCTGGATGAGGTGCGTGCGCACCGCGTCCGCGCGCTCCTGGCTCAACGTGCGGTTGAGCTCGTCGGGGCCGGTGCTGTCCGTGTGCCCTTCGATGCGCAGGGACACGCCTGGGTTGGCCTTCAGGTAGTCCGCGACAGCGTCCAGGTTCCGCAGTTCCTCGTCGGAGAGCGTCGACTGGCCCACCGGGAACTGGACGTGGTGCTCGGTGGGCAGCCGCGTCGGCGCTTCGGTGGCGGGGGCCTGGGGCGTGGGCTCCGGCTTGGGCTCGGGGCAGCCACGGTGGGCGGCGACGCCGGCTTCGTTCGGGCAAGCGTCCTCGCGGTCCACGACGCCGTCACCATCCGAGTCGGTGTCCGGGCAGCCCTTGTTCTCGGCGGAGCCAGCCTCGTTCGGGCAGGCGTCCTCGCGGTCCACGACGCCGTCGCCGTCCGAGTCGGTGTCCGGGCAGCCCTTGTTCTCGGCGGAGCCAGCCTCGTTCGGGCAGGCGTCCTCGCGGTCCACGACGCCGTCGCCGTCCGAGTCGGTGTCCGGGCAGCCGTCGTTCTCCGGCGGGCCGGCCTCGAGCGGGCAGCGGTCCTGCCCGTTGGGGACGGTGTCGCCGTCGTCATCCAGCGCGGGGCACTGCTCCGGCGTGTGGCTGCGTCCGCTCCGGCACACGTCCTCGCGGGCGGGCGGCTCGTGGGCCCAGGCGATGCCCGCGGCCGCGCGGATGGACGGCGTGCCCGGGATGTCCGTGAAGCCATGGCCGGCGATGGCGTAGGCCTCGAAGCCGCCGCCCACTGGCAGCCGCACGCCGCCCAGCAGCTCCAGCGCGAGGTCCGGCTCCACCAGCGATTCAGCGGCTTGCAGCGCGATTTCGGCGCGCAGGCCCTTGCCACGCGTGGCCACCACGAGGCCCTGCTCCAGCTCCGTGCCGTAGTCGCGGCCGGGCTCGTTCTCCGTGGAGCGGATGCGCACGCCCGCGCTGGCGCCGAGGACGACGGGGCCCAGCTCGCGGCTCACCGCCACCCGGGGCGCGACCTGGAGGCCCGCCCAGCCCGCCTGCCGGCCGAACGCATCCGCGGTGCCGCCCGGGGTGCCTACGTCCAGGCCCAGGCTGAGGAACACCGGCGCGCCTTCGTCGCGCCGCAGCAGCGCATAGCGCGCGCCCAGCTCTGGCGTGCCGAGCCCGAAGGACGCCGGGGCGGAGACGCCCACCAGCGTGTCCGCGCCGTTGCCGCCCTGGTGGATGATGACGGGCAGCCGCGCGGACAGCTCCAGGTTGTCCACGGGAGACCAGGCGCCCGCGAGCCAGCCGGAGACGCGGTAGTCGATGATGGAGCGCTCCTGGCCATCACTGCCCTTGAGCAGCAGGATGCCGCGCTCGTAGCCGGCCATGAGCGTCAACCGGTAGGCGCCCTCGGGGAGTACGTGTCCGGTGTCCACGAGCAGGGAGTCCGTGGCCGCGGGGGTGAAGCGAAGCCGCTCCAGGTCGATGGGGGCGATGGCGCCCGTGGTGCTTTGTGCCAGGGCATTGGGCGCGATGGAGGCGATGAGCGCCGCCAGCGCCCAGCTCCGAGCCCGTGTCCGCGAGCGGCGACGCTGGCCGCGCCACCAGGCCAGAACCACCAGCAGGGCCAGGGAGGAGGCGGCGCCACCGCCCGAGGCCTGGCAGCCGCCTCCGGCGATGGAGATGACCGTTGCCTGGACGGTGACCTGGAAGGTGCAGCGGGCTTCATTGCCCGCCGCATCCGTGGCGGTGACGGTGACGGTGTGGCGGCCGTGCCGGAAGGTGCTCCCCGAGGCCGGTGAGGACGTGACGGTGGCATTCGAGGCGGTGTCCGTGGCCTCGGGCAACTCGAACGTGACGGTCGCGCCCGAGGCGTCATCGGAGGCCACCTGGAGGTCCGCGGGGCAGGTCAGCGCGGGCGGGGTGGTGTCCCGCACCTCGACCTGGAACGTGCAGGTGACCTGCGTGCCGGACGCGTCCTCCGCGATGGCGGTGACCGTCGTGGTCCCCAGCGGCAGTGTGCTGCCCTCCGCCGGTGAATAGGTGACGGTGGCCGGCCCGCTGGCTCCCGGCGTCACGGTGGCGGCGGGCCAGGTGCCCGGGGCGCCATCGGGGCCCGTCGCCTCGATGACGGTGTCCTCGGGACAGGTGATGGCCAGGGGCTGGGTGGCCTCCACCGCGACGTCCACCGAGGCCTCGTTGCTGTCCAGGCCGCAGTCGCTGACGCGGTAGGTGAAGATGTCGGCGCCCACGTACCCGGGGTTGGGCGTGTACTGGAGGTCGGGCGGCGTGCCGCTCAGCGTGCCGTGCTGGGGCTGCGTGACGATGGTCCACGTCAGCGTCTGGTCCGCGTCCGGGTCGGTGGCGGTGAGCGTGATGTCCAGCGGGACGCCGGTCATCGTGGCAATGCGCACGGCCTCCGCGGTGGGCGCGGTGTTGGCGCGCAGCAGCACCATGCGCCCGCCCGGAATGGCGTTGGCGAAGACGGACAGGGCATAGGGGCCCGGCGGCGCATCGGTGGGCACCCGCACCGTCGCGCGCGTGGCGGACATGTCCGTTGCGGGGAGCGTCCACAGCCGCCCGCCTTCCGCGGCGCGCAGGCGCACCAGGGGGAAGTCCGTGGCGGAGTCCAGGTAGCTGCCGCTGGAGCCGCCCGAGATGCCCTGGAAGCCCTGGCCTTCGATGACCACGGGGCAGGTCTGGTAGAGCGTCTCCGGCGCCGAGACGACCGGGCGCCAGGCGGGGGACGCGAGCACGTCCGAGTAGAGCTCCGCGGTGGTGGCGGCCGTGCCGCCCGCGAGCAGGACCTCGCCCGTGGGCAGGGCGACGGCGGCGCCGCCGCGTCCCTGGGGCGCGGTGACGGGCGTCCAGGTCCGCACGGGGAGGCTGTAGGCCTCGGCCGAGGCTACGTAGGTGTCTGGCGCGCTCAGGCCGCCGGCGACCAGGAGCGTGCCGGAGGGCATCAGGGTGGTGGCGTGGCCCCAGCGCGCCTCGGTCAGCGGGCTGTCCGGCGTCCAGGTGTTCGTGGCGGCCGAGTAGCGCTCCGTGGTGGCGAGCGCCATGCCGCCCGCGCCGCCGCCGCCCGCGGCCAGGAGTTCTCCGGAGGGCAGCAGCGTCAGCGTGAAGCGTTCACGGCCCTGGGCGAGGCTGCCTGCAGGCGCCCAGGTGTTGGTGGTGGGGTCGTAGACCTCGGCCGATGCGAGCACCGCGCCCCCCGCGCCATGTCCTCCCGCGATGAGGACCCGTCCGTCGGGCAGCAGGGCGGCGGCGTGCGCGGCGCGCGCTCCGGACGCGGGCGCCGCGGCGGTCCAGGCCTGGGTGGCCGGGTCATACAGCTCCGCGGAGGCGAGCACCTCCGCGCCGTCCTGGCCACCGACGACGAGCACCCGTCCATCAGGCAGGCGCGTCGCGGTGTGCAGGTTCCTGGCGCGCGTCAGGGACGGCGCGGCGCTCCAGGTGTTCGTGTCCGGGGTGTAGCGCTCGGCCGTGGCCAGGGGGCCGCCCGCGTTCGTGCCGCCCACGACGAGCACCTCGCCCGAGGCCAGCGTCGTCGCCGTGGCCTCCGCCCTCGCGGTGGCGAGGCTCGCCGCCGGGGACCACGTGTTCGCCGCCCGGTCATACAGCGACGCGGACGCCAGCGCGGTGCCCGTGGCGTCACGGCCGCCCGCCACGAGGACCCGGTTCGAGGACAGCAGCACCACCAGCGGGTCCACCCGGGCCCCGCTCAGGTTCCCCGCCGGGGACCAGCCCTGGACGCCGGGGTCGTAGACCTCCGTGTCCGCGTAGAACGTGAGGGACGGCACAGAGGTGAAGCCACCGACGGTGAGCACCTTGCCAGAGGGGAGCAGGGTCGTGGTGCCGTTCTCCCGGCCATTCGCCATGGCGGTCGTCGCGGTCCACGTCCCGGTGGCGGGGTCGTAGAGCTCCGAGACAGTTTGAGTGGCCCGCGTGCCGTCGGAGCCGCCGACGACGAGCACCCGGCCGTCAGGAAGCAGCGTGGCCGTATGGCCGTTGCGCGGGAAGTTCAGGCTGCCCGTGGCCGTCCACGTGTTGGCCACCGGGTCATAGAGCTCCGAGTGCGTGGTGACGTCGGTCTCGGCGCGGCCGCCCGTGAGCAGCACACGGCCATCAGGAAGAAGGGTGGCGGTCGCGTAGTGCCTGGGGACCAGCGGGGGCGCGGCGGGGGTCCAGGTTCCCGCCGCCGGGTCGTAGAGGTCGGCGCTCGGGACCTCGCCCGTCGTGCTGAAGCCGCTCGCCGCGAGCACCCGCCCGTCCCGCAGTCGCGCGGAGGCGTGGGCGCGCCTGGTCGTCGACATGGCGCCGGTCGGCTGGAAGGTGTTGGTCGCCGGGTCGTACAGCTCGGCGGAGGAGAGGTTGCTGCCGCCCGCGATGAGGAACTGGCTGGAGTCCAGCCGGGTGAGGGTGGACAGGGAGCGGGACGCGGCCATGGGGCCCGTGGCCTCCCATGTATTCGTGGTGGCATCGTAGAGGCGCCCCGTCGTGGAGCCATCCGCTACCACGAGCACCCGTCCATCGGCGAGGAGCGCGGCCTGGGTGACATTGCCCGTGATCCCGGGGGCGCTCGCCGCGCTCCAGGTGTCGGTGACTGGGTCGTAGCGCTCTGATGTCGTCACGAAGCCCGTGCGGTTGACGCCCCCGGTGATGAGCAGTTCTCCGGTGCCGAGCAGGATGCCGGCGTGCTGCGCGCGGGCGGTCGCCATGGTGGCCGTGGACGACCAGCCCGGGTCCACGACGAGCGGCGCGGTGAGCCCGGCCAGCGAGACCTCGGTCGTGATGCGCACCTGCGCGCCTTCCACGTCGAACACCTGGGTGCGGGGATTCACGCGCCCGCCCTCGAGCCGTGTGGTGCCTTCTCGGGACTGGCCGTTGGCGTCTCGCACCGCCGAGGGATGGAACCGGAGGACGGGGCGCTCTCGCTCATCCAGGAACTGGAGGTACGCGCCCGTGTCCTGGATGCGGCGGACGGAGGGGGGCAGCGTGACGGTGTACTCCGCGCGGTGGCGCTGTCCCTCCTCCGGCGCGTCCAGAATCCACGCCTCCTCGACGCGCGAGGTGCGCCAGCCCTCCGGTGTGGGCGTCGTCGGGCCCACGGGCCACCAGAGGTGCCGCGCGCCCTGGAAGGCGGCGGAGCGCTCGCGGCGGAGCGCGTCCGTGGCGGAGGCCGCCGGCCGGACGTGGAAGGTCAGCCCACGCGTGGTCAGGGTCAGCGCGCCATCGTCCGCGAGCCGCGCATCGAGCTGCCGGGCCGAGGCCGCCGAGGGCGCTGGGGCCGTGCCGAGGTCGGGGAAGTACGCTTGCGCCAGCGCCAACCCGGTGGAGGAGGAAGGGGCCTGCTTCCATTGGGCGAGCGCCCGGCCTCGTGCGGCGGCCAGGGCGTCGTCACCCGGAGGCGTTGGCTCCTGCTTCCCGCATGACAGCAGGATGACGCTCCCCACGAGTAGCAGGCGCCTGCTCCAGACCGCACGATGTGACTGCATCCAGGAACTCCGGTTCGAGAGGAGCGGCGGGCGGCGCGTGCCGGAGTCCGACGCTGTGAGTCAATTCCGACCGATTATCCGCCGCATGCTCACCAGGGCAACGGCGACTCGGTGTCCGCCACGAAATGCGTGAGCCTTGAACCTACGACGTTGGAAGCTTCCGCTGCACCTGTCTCCACGCGGCTGCGCAAACGCGATTCTTGACGGGCGGCGCGCGGATTCGATACATACCAACCAGTCTGTATGTGTGTTGTGGCGTCGGGCCTGCTCGTGGAGGTGAGTCGGGTGGGCAGGATGCGCCAGCACAGCGATGCAGCTTCGGAAGTCCAGGCGCGTCTGAACCAGGCGCGTTTCCCCACCACCGCGGAGAAACGACGATGCAGGCCATGCAGAAGATCACGCCCTTCCTGTGGTTCGACGGCAACGCCGAAGAAGCCATGAATTTCTACGTGTCTGTCTTCAAGAAGGACTCGAAGATTCTCAGCCTCAGCCGGGCGGGGGGCTCGGACGCCGCGCCTGTCATCTCCGGCGTCTTCCAGTTGCACGGGCAGCAGTTCATGGCCCTGAACGGTGGCCCGCAGTTCAAGTTCACCGAGGCCATCTCCCTGTTCGTGGACTGTCAGACGCAGGAAGAGGTGGATGCGTTGTGGGAGCGGCTCCTGGAGGGCGGTGGTCAGCCGCAGCAGTGTGGGTGGCTCAAGGACCGCTTCGGCCTGTCCTGGCAGATTGTCCCGTCCGTGCTGGGCAAGCTGCTGGGGGACAAGGACCCGGTGAAGGCGCAGCGGGTGATGCAGGCCATGCTGGGCATGGTGAAGCTGGACATCCAGGGCCTGCAGCGCGCGTATGACGGCGCGGGCAAGCAGGCCACGCAGGCGTGATGAACCACCCCCTGGCTGTGCGGAGCCCCCCTCAGGGGTGACTGTCCCGGGGGGCGCGGGGACTTCGGCTCACGCGCCGGGGTACCCGTGCGCGGAGGTTGAAGGACACGCCCCATTCCCGCGCGAGCCGCCCCGCGCGCGCCAGCAGCTCCTTCCGCTGGGGCCGCCGGGTGTGTGGCAGGCCCACGAGGATGCGGTTGTCGGACGCCCGCACGTCGAAGGCGTAGAGCTGGGGGAAGCTGGCCCGCCACAGCGGGTCCATCAACGAGCCGGGCCGGCCCGTCTTCCGCAGCACGTTGCCCACCACCACCCCGTCCGGGGTGAGCCGCGCCTGGGTGGCTTGCAGGAACTCCCGCGTGGCCAGCGCCGGGGGGATGCTGCGCGTGCCATAGGCGTCCAGGATGATGACGTCATACGGCGCCCCGGGCGCTTCGATGAAGCGCCGCCCGTCCGTGAGGTGGGCGTGCAAGGCCGCGTCCTCGCGGAAGCCGAAGTAGCGCCGGGCCAGGTCCAGCACCTGGGGCTGAATCTCCACCGCGTCGATGTGCGCGTCCGGGAACACCGCGTGCAAGAAGGTGGGGATGGCGCCGCCCCCCAGGCCCACCACGAGCAGGCGCGAGGGGTTGGGCGCGAAGGCGAGCGTCGCCGCCACGGCCCGCGTGTAGTCCAGCTCCAGCCGCAGCGGGAAGCCTGGCCACGTCGCGCTCTGGAAGGCGCCAATCCAGCCGAACTGGAGGTAGCGGCGGCCCTCGTCGTCCTCGCTGACGATGATGGGACCACTGGCCGACCGGGCGACGTGCAGGATGGTGCGGGGATACTCGAAGGCGCGGGAGACGCGCCCCAGGGCCGCGACGGTCCGGTGCCGCCGCCTCGCGCGCGAAGGCCGCTTGGGTTTCCACGGGACCTGTGGGGCGAGCGCCGTCCTCCAGGGCGCTGGGCCCCATTCTTGTCCTGCCTGCCGCATCCACCTCACGCCGACAGCATACGGGCTACCCGGCGCAGGGGAAGGATGCGTCGAGCGTCTTGCTGGCCTTGCGTCCACCTTCGTGGTGAGCGAGCGCAGGCGGGGAGCCGGCCGGTCATGGCCGCGCGCTGGAGTCCCGGCGCTCCGGCCCTGGACAAGGGCGGGCGCATCCGCGCGCGGGCAGGGCCGCGCGCCGATGGGCTGGACCGAGACCCTACGGGGTTCGCGTCATGTCGCGGCGCCGCCGGAGCCCCAGGACGCCGAGCAGCGCGAACACCAGCGGCGCCGTGAGGCCGGCTCCGGTTGCGCCGCAGCCACCCGAGCCTCCCTCGCCCTCGTCGTCATCCGGCTGTTGCGGCGTCGTGCCCGCATCGGCAGGCGTGCCTGTACCGGCGTCGGTGGGGGTGCCCGTGCCGGCGTCGGTGGGGGTGCCCGTGCCGGCGTCGGTGGGCGTGCCCGTGCCGGCGTCGGGCGTCTCCGTCCCTGGCTGGGCGGCGTCCCCGAATGCACCGATGTGCGCCGGGTCCACCTGGGCGCGTGGCTCGCCCTGGGTGTGGGGCACGTACTGCCACGCCACCGGCTCGCCGCTGGCCTCCGCGGGGAGCGCCACGGCCTGCCCGCGCAGGGCGGAGCCGGTGGCCAGGTGGAAGTCCTGGCCGGCGAGGTCGACGAAGCCCGGGTCGGCGCCGGTGAGATTGCCGCCCGTGTCCACCACCGCGCCGGTGAGATTGCCGAAGGTGCTCACATAGCCGGGCTTGTACCAGTTGCCGCCGTGCCGGAGCGTGCCCGCCGCGTCCGTGAGGGACAGGGTGTTGCCGTTGGCCGCGGCCACCAGCACCACGTTGTTCGTCACGTGCGCCGTCTGGTCCTGGTGGGACAGCCGCAACAAGGTGGTGCGGTCCGTCCTGCGGGACACCACGGTGTTGTGGAAGAAGTAGAGCGTGCCCCGGTAGTTGTTGGTGGTGCCGGAGTCGCCGCCGAAGTGGACCACCTGCCGGTTGCCCGCGCCCTCGGGCTCCACCAGCACGTTGCCGTAGACGAAGGTCCGCCCATACGACGGCGCCGAGCGCAGCGTGGCGCTGCCGGAATCCACCAGGTCGAGCTGCCGGTTGCCGCCCTCAATCCAGTTGTACCGGATGAGGCTGCCCGCGGAGCGGTCCTTCAGGTTGCTGCCCAGGCACCCCGTGCAGGGCGGGCCGAAGCGGTTGAACTGGTAGGTGATGCCCAGGGCCTCGGTGTAGGCGTTGTGCTCCTGGGTGCTGCCGGAGTTGCCGTTGCCCAGGAGGTGGTTGTTCTCGACGGTGACGTTCGAGGCCTGGCTGGCGATGAACAGGCCATTGCCGCTGTCCTCGAGCACGCAGCCCCGGATGGTGATGTGCTCGCCCTTCTCGATGAAGATGGCGGCGGCGTTGTCCAGGTAGGTGGAGGCGCCATTGCGGCCGGTGAAGGCGCCACGCGCCCGGCGCAGGTGGAGGTTCTCCACCACCAGGTGCGCGGGCATCGTGTCCGCGGGCTGGTTGGAGCCGCCAATCTTCAGGATGCCGCGCTCCTCGCTCCAGAAGTTGAGCTGCGAGCGCGTGGTGGCGTTCTCTCCGACGATGACGGGCAGGTTGCCCTGCGCGTCCTTCACGCCGCGCACGGTGATGGGCGCGGCGGCCGTGCCCCGGCGGCCCAGGACCCACTTCTCCGCGTAGGGCGCGGGGCGCGCGTGGATGAGGACGGTGTCCCCGGGCTCGAGCGACTCCCAGGGGACATCCCCCACCCGGGTGTATTGCTGGTCAGGGCCCACGCGGTATTCGGCGGCCTGGGCGGCCAGCGGCTGGAGCAGGACGAGAAGAACGGCTCGCGAGAGGTGCATGTCCCGCAGTCTGGCGGCTCCGGTCGGGCCAGGTCCACGGGCGCGCACAGCCCTCGTGAGGGCCAATGAAGTGCCCTGGGAGTTTTGTAGGCGGAGCGTCCGGCGGGCTCAGGCCGCCGCACGGAGGGGGTCCAGGCCCTCTTGCGCCGCGCGCAGGCAGTCCGCCAGGAAGCGCAGGTAGCAGTCCAGGCCCCGCGCGCCGAACGCCGCCAGCCGCACGCCGTCCTCGGGTTGCTCGCGCAGCCACTCCTCCAGCATCCGCTCGTTGAGCGCCGTGTGCCCGACGTCCACCGCGGCATGCTCGACGAGGAAGGTGAGGCGCTCCAACACTTCCGGTCCGAGCACCTGCTTCACGTTGGCGAGGATGCGCGGCACCACGACGACGGCGAGCTCGCCGACTTCGTATTCGATGGCGGCCTGGCCCAGGGGCAAGGCGCTCGAAATCGCCTCGTCATGGACCTGCCGGTACTGGCGCATGGCCTCGGTGGGCGGCTGGGCCACCAGGGCGTCAGCGTCCAGGGCGGGCGCATGGCGCGTGTTCCACCGGCGCGCGAGGGTGCGGGCGTCCTCGATGGTCATCAGGTGATGGCCCGCTTCGTGACGCGCATGGGTGATGAGCGCCTGCCCGAGCTTCGTCTTGCCCAGCGCGATGCAGCGCTCCCCGGCGCCCCGAATCCATCCGTCCACCGGCTCGGTCATGTAGGCGCCGCGGGCGGACCACTCGATGAGGAAGCGCTCCATCAGCGCGGGGGCGATGTCGGGCGACAGCAGCGTGCGCACGACGGGTTCGGTCTCCAGGCGCTCGCGCGTCTGCTTCACGTGGGGGAGGTACTGCGAGTTCATCAGGCTCATGACGGCTCCTTTTCGGTGGTGGGAAGCAGGCGGTGGACCGTCTGCGCATGGACATGTTCGACAAAGGCGGCGGCGAGGGTGGCGGGGATGAGCCACAGGTAGGGGCGCGCTCCCGAGGTGTCGTCCGGGACGCCCGCGGCGTCCGCGTCACCTTCGGCCTCCGCCAGGAAGACGAAGCTGTCGCGCGCCTTCCGGGCGAACCAGCGGCGTGCCGCGTTCAGCAGGGCGGGGAAGGCTGTGCGGCCCGCTGCGCTGAGCGGAAACAGCCTCACGGAGTCGAGCAACTGGAACGGATTGGCTCCAGGCGGTCCGACCTCCAGCACCGCCAGGGCCTGTGGCCTGCCGTGGCGCCGCGCCACCAGGAGGTGCCGCTCCCGCTCCAGTCCCGCTTCGCGCCAGGGCCGGGCCGCTTCCTCCAGGCCCAGCGTGTCCGGTCCGAGGTCCAATGCGTCGACGTAGGCCGCTGGCCGGGTGCGCGCCAGGTGCTCCTGGAACAAGGCCCGCTCGGTGGCGTTCGGTGGTTGGAGCTCGAGGCCGGAGGCGGGCACGCCGCCCGGAGCGTCACCGGCGACGTCCAGCATCTTCAGGGGAAGCAGCAGCGCCTCGCCGACCGCATGTCTGGCGAAGCGCAGATGGGTGCGCTGGACGAAGGGCACCGTGGATTCGACATAGGACGCCAGCCACCGGATGCCCGGGTCGCCCCGCGCGTGCGCCACGGCGTGGGCGTAGAGGTCTCGCAGCATCTGCCCCGGCGCGGGCTCGAAGCGCGAGCCACCCTGTCGCCGGGCGAGCTGGTGCACCAGCCAGGTGGCGCGATACGGCTTCATCACGGAGAGCGTTGCCTCCACGCCTCGCGCCGAGCGCCACACGGTCTGCTTCAGAAGTCCTGGCAGGTGCGCGGCTCGACGTCCCAGCTCGAGGAAGGGCGCCCGGCGTGACTCGAACCACGCGGCGGACCTGCCCGCCAGGTTGAAGTAGCCGGAGTCGATGAGGAGTTGCCAGAGTTGCTCGGGGTCGTCTCCGGTGTCCCGTGTCCAGACGGAGCGCGCCGCGTCGTGAGCACCTCCCGCGGTGCATGCGCGGGGAGGTGGCTCGGAAGGGGGATGGACGAATGCCCATGCGGGTGACGCGCTCAAGGAGATGCTCGCTCGGTGGTGACCTGCTCGTGATACGAAAAGCAGCGCGCGCCCTGGTTGTTTCTTGGCGCGGTAGCAACATCACCGCGGGCCCTGGTAGGGTTCTCCGTGGGGCGGCCCTGGGTGTGCTTCCTTCTCACTCCTAGAGGTAGCGCATCCGCTCTCCGCCCCGTTTTTCTCCTCCTCGCTGGAGTCACCATGGGCTCCCCCTCGCTCGAACTCACGGGTGCCGCCACCGCGTTGCTGCTCCGGACCACGGGGCTTGTCTTCCTCCCCTCGGGGCTCGCTCCCAGTGGTGACACGCAGGCGCGGGAGCAGGGCCTGGAGGCCCTGGAGGCGGACCTCGCGGGGGTGGGCTACACGCTGGATGGCAAGCTGAGGGAGGCGCTGCTCGCGCTGCCCACCGAGGTCATGGCGGCGTCCGGCCGCTTCATCTACGACAACTGCGCGGCGCTCCTGGGCTCGAACCGGCCCTTCGTCCCCTTGTTCCGGAACTTCCCCGAGAGCGTGCCGCACGACACCCAGCACCTGTACGTGCAGCGGATGCTGGGGTGGTTGTTTCAGTCCCCCGAACAGCCGTGCATCCACTGTGGTGCGCAGGGCACGGTGCGGGCGCTGTCACCGTGTGCCCATCTGGTCTGCGAGCGGTGTTTCAATGGGCACGACTACAGCGCGTGTCCCATCTGCCACCGCCGCCTGTCGCCGTCGGAGCCGTTCCTCAAGCCCACGGAGCTCAAGGACACCGGGTTCTTGTATCAGCAGACCGCCGGCCGGCTGACGCGGCTGTCGCTGGGCACCGACCCGGAGGCCGCGGCGAGTCAGGTGCTGCGGCGCCTGGTGTCCCGGTCCTCGGTGTTGCATCCGCGCGAGACGATGTTGTTGCAGATGTTCGTCTCTTCCTTCGGTGTGCGCATCCTGGAGTGGCTCCCGCCGCGCATCCCGGTGAAGGAGACGCTGGCGTGCGTCATGGGGACCCTGCTTCGGGATGCCCGGACGGCGGGCGACGTGCTGGCCAGCGCCGCGGCCCATGTGAAGACGGCCACGGATGTGCTCCGGGTGCTCGTCGCGTGGGCGGGCGGCAATCCCGACCTCACCGCCAAGGTGCCCCTGAAGAGCCCTCCGCGTCCGGTCCGGCGCGCCGTGCTGCGGATGTTGGAAGGCCTCTCCCTGTTGAATCTCACCGAGGACCTCCGGCGCCACCGGGACCTGTGGAAGGCCCAGGCGAAGCTCCTGCACGTCTTCGAGGAGTGGCCGCGCCATCCGAAGGTCGCGCTCGCGTTCGCCGTTCTGCGTGAGACGGTGTTGGTGCCGGAGACGCCGTTCGGCGCGGCGGCGCTGGCGCTGGCCCGCGAGCACCCGGCGGCCTTCGGCCGAGTGGAAGTCGACGGAGGGCTCCGCCTCTCCTTCTATTCCTGGGCCTCGCAGGTCGAGATGGCGCTGGAGCGCCGAGATGTCCGCGGCGCGCTGCGGCTGCTGCGGCAGCGGCCCGGCGAGCTGCTGCGCCGGTTGGACCATGTGAGCCGCCTGTCCGTGGCGCAGTCGGGCTCCGCCTCGCTCGCCCCGGAGTTGCTCGCGGCGCTCGACGCCGTGCTGCCTCGGGCCGCGCCGGGGCTGTTGCTCACTCTCGTGGCGCACCTGCGTCAGCGGCACCAGCCGTTCGCACGGCGCGTGTTCTTCCCCAAGGGCGAAGCCACCCACGCCTGGGGCATGGAGGACCGGCGTCCCTTGCTCCCCGGTGACGTCATTGGCCAGTTGGTGGCGCCGCTGGAGCGGGAGCTGCTGCGCCGGGCGGAAGCCCTCCCGTCCTTTCCTCGAGCCGTGCTCGACGAGTCCCTGGGCGACCTGCTCGTGCCGCTGGCGGAGAAGACGGCCTCCCGGGCGCTCGTGGCGGTTCCGCGTGGAAGCGTGCTGCCGCTGCCGGAAGGGAAGACCTTGCGCTTCTTCGTCCACTGGACGGAGCCCAAGGGCGTCCGGGTGGACCTGGACCTGTCGGTGGCCTTCTACGACAAGGACTGGTGGTTGGTGGACCTGTGTGACTTCACGAACCTGCGCCTGGAGGACGACGCCGCGGTGCATTCGGGGGACGTCACGTCCGGGCCGCTGCCGCTGGGCGGCGCCGAGTTCCTGGATGTCCATGCGCCGCGGCTGCTGGCGCGGGGCGTGCGCTACGCCATCCCGGTGGTGTTCTCCTTCAACAGCGTCTCGTTCGACCGGATGGAGGACGCGTTCGCGGGCTTCATGGTCCGGGACGGGGAGGGCGGACCGCACTTCGATGCTCGCGCGGTGGAGCAGCGCTTCGACCTGCAAGGGAGCGCGAAGATTTCGGTGCCGCTGGTCATCGACCTCGCCGAGAAGCAGCTCCGCTGGGTGGACGTGAAGGTCCCTCCCGAGGATGGCTTCCAGAGCGTGCGCAGGTCGCGGGGCGAGCTCGCGCACCTGGGCAAGGACACCCTGGCCTATTTCGGCTCCGGTGCCCGTCCCACGCTCTGGGAGCTGGCCTGCCTCCATGCCGCCGCGCGCAGCCGCACGGTGCAGGTCCGGCGCCGGGATGGCTTCGTGTCCGTCCTGAAGCGGGCCGCTGACGAGGACACCGCCGGCTTCCTGCGGCGGGTGCGGGCCATGGAAGCGGACGCCACCGCTCCTCGCTTCATGCCCGGCACGGCGCCCACGTTCTTCGCGGGGCAGGAGGACATGCCCGCGCTCCCTGCCGGCAGTGAAGGCTACGCGCTGCGCTTTCGCCATACCTCCGCGCAGGACGTCACCCGCCTGGCCGCGGGCGACCTGGTGGCGGCGTTGAAGGCCTGACGCGGCGCTGGAGGGCTGCCGCACAGGGGGGCCCTCCGGGTGGACTTTCACGGGGAGGACGGAAGGTGCGATAGTCCTGAGGGCAACGAATGCCTTCAGGGGAGCGACTGACATGCCTTTGTACTACGTGCAGAACTTCACCTACGACGGTCCTGGCAGCTCGAAGATGTATGGCGCCATGGGGGCCCACAACCACGACCAGTCCAATCAGTTCACCAAGGACTGTATCGCCTATCTGCAGGCCATCGGCTGCGTGAACGTGAAGGAGACGGGGAGCTTCGCGAGCAACCAGGCCGAGCCGCTCCAGGGCAAGGAGATGCGCTGGGACGTCCTTCAGAGCAAATGGGTGAAAGCCTAGTCAGACGCAGGGGCGTGCCTCGCTCTCCGGGCTGAGGCGCGCCACACGTTAGAACCCCCGGAGCAGGGGCCGGCCGTGGGACAGGCCGGGCCAGGGAATGGCCATGGCGACGAACAGCATGGCCAGCAGGAGCCCCACGGCCCAGGTGCGGTGCCGGGTCCGGGAGGGGGCCTCCCGCCGCGTCATCGCGGAGGCCGCATGCGCCGCTGTCAGGGCCAGGAGCATCAGCAGCGGGTGCTCCAGTCCGAAGAATCGCAGGTGGCCCACGGACATGCTCGTCTTCAGCGCGTCCAGGCTCCGCGGGGTGATGGGGCTGAGCGCGAAATAGAGCGTCATCCCCAGCAGCATCTGGAGGTCGAAGGCGGAGACGAAGGCGAGCTGGAGCCCGCGGTCGCCCGGCGTCCAAGCCTTTCCGCGCGCCCACCCGAGCAGCGCCTTCACCAGCGCGAGCACGCCCACCACCACCACCGCCCAGCGCAGCCAGGAGTGGAGGAGCAACACCACTGAATAGAGCATGGGCGCCTACCCTTCCTTCTTCGCGGGCATCGCCTCAATCCAACGCTGGATGAGCGCCCGGCCCTGTTCGTCCACCACGCGGGTGCCCAGCGGCGGCATCTGGAGGGCGTCCCCGCGCTGGCTCATGCGGTGGAGCAGCGAGCTGCGTTTGACGTCGCCCGGGGCGACGCGCTGCGAGGTTTCTCCGAACAGGCCCCCCGTCTGGACGAAGGCCTTCACATTCACGGACGTGCGCCAGGTGTCCGTCGCCTGCACGGTGCCAAGCTCCTCCGCTTCCAGGCGCAGGTGCAGGCCGGAGCCGCTGCCCAGCGCCATGCGGTTGTCGCTGTGGCATGACACGCCGCAGTTCATGTGCAGGTAGCCCAGGGCGGCCTGCTCCGCCGGCGTGCCAGGGATGCGGGGCGCCTTCGCGGGGGGATGGCTCAGGCGTCCCTCCTCCACCAGCTTCGCCAGCGTGAGGCCGCGGGCGCCGTCATGCGCCAGCGCGATGGCCTCGAAGCCGAGCACCTCGTCGCCGCGCCCCTTGTGACAGGACTGGCAGGCCAGTTGGCTGGGGATTTCGTAGCCCTCCGTGCCGGGCACGTCCCTCTCGCCGCCGGTCAACTCGAGCGCCGTCTTCCCGTCGTCGCTCCACCGGTAGGTGGTGCGCAGCCAGCCTCCCTTGGGGCGTTTCCAGAGGAAGCGCGTCTCGATGCGCCGCCCCTTCCAACTGAACTCCTTCCAGAGCTTCGTGCCCACCGGGAAGCGCCACTCGTCGCTCTTGGACGTGTCCACCTGCGTGCCGGGCGGCAGGTAGATGAAGCGCGCCTTGTCCAGCCCGTCGCTCCAGAGCTGGAGGCCGGGCTCGTAGGGGCGGACCTCGGGCGGAAGCGCCTTGGTGGCCCAGCCCGTGCCGCCCTCGCCGTAGAGGCCCGTGCATGCCAGGTGCTCGAGCCCCCGGCACTGGATGCCCCCATCGGCTTCCTTCCAGCCCGCGTCGGTGGGCGTCTTGGTGCACCCTCCGGCGGACAACGTGATGCTGAGCAGCAGCGCACTCCAGCGTGGCGCGGACATCGGACCTCCTGACACCTTCACCCTACAGGGCTGGCCGCCGCGTTTCGTGCGTCTTGCTGACGCACCCCGCGGCGCTCACTTGGGAACGGGGTACTTGGCCAGCTTGCGTTGCAGGCTGCGCCGTTGGATGCGCAGGAGCCGGGCGGCCTGGGAGATGTTGCCCCCACAGTCGGCCAGCACCCGCTGGATGTGCTCCCACTCCGCGCGCGCCAGTGAGGGCACCTCGTGGGTGAGCGCGGCCTCCTGCCCGGAGGGGAGGGTGGCGCCCGCGAAGGCGAGCAGGATGTCGTCCACGTCCGCGGGCTTGGCCAGGTAGTGCGTGGCGCCTCGCCGCACGGCCTCCACCGCCGTGGCGATGCTGCCGTAGCCCGTCAGCACCACGACGGTGGTGTTCGCGTCCAGCGCCTTCAGCTCGCGCACCAGCTCCAGGCCGGAGCCGTCGGGCAGGCGCAGGTCGACCACGGCGTAGCGCGGGCGCAGCGTCCGCGCGGCCCCGAGCGCCGCCTGCGTGGTGGCCGCGCCCTGGGCCTGGAAGCCGTGCCGCACGAAGGCGCGCACCAGGCGTTCGCGGAAGCGCTCGTCGTCGTCGACGACGAGCACCGTGGCGGAGGCCTCAGCCGGTGACGGTGACATGGACCGGCTCCCTCCGCAGCGGCAGCTCCAGCGTCGCGCGCGTCCCCTGGCCCTCCTCGGAGCTGAGCTCCAGGCGGCCTCCACACAGCTCGGCGTAGGTCTGGGTGAGGAACAGACCCAGGCCCATGCCCTGGCCCGCGGGCTTGGTGGTGAAGAAGGGCTCGCCCAGCCGGGGTAGCAGCTCGCGGGGGATGCCGGTGCCCTGGTCCTCCACGACGAAGCGCAGGCGGTCCGTCTCGCGGTGCGCGGACACCACGACAGGCGCCTGGGCGCCTTCGCTGGCCTGCAGCCCGTTGCGCACCAGGTTCGTCAGCACCTGCACCAGTCCCCGCACGGGACACCAGAAGGGCTGGTTTGGGCCGGGCTCGAGCCGGAGGCGGGCCTGGTCGGCGGCGCCGAGCTGTTCCTGGATGCGCGCGAGCACGTCGCCCGGCGTCGTCTGTTCGGGCACCTCGCCCAGCGTCTGGCCGGCGCGGGCGCTCATGCGCTCCAGGATGTCCCGGCAGCGCTCCACCTCGTCCCGGATGAGGCGGGCGTCCTCCAGGGCTTCCTGGGGGGCCTCCAGGATGAGCGCGTCCAGCTCATTGGCCGCGATGGCGATGGTGCCCAGCGGCGTGCTCAGCTCGTGCGCCGCGCCGGCCGCCAGCGTGGACAGCGACGCCAGCTTCTCCGCGCGCGCCGCCAGCCGCTGCGTGCGCGCCAGCGCGGCCTGCCTGTTCCTCAGCGCGGCGGCCACGCGGGCCACGACGAAGGCGATGATGAGCGCGGTGAGCGTGAAGGCGACCCACATGCCCACGACGTGGAGCGAGTCCAGGCCGTGGGCACCCGGCGGATTCACCGAGTCCGGCAGCGGGACGTGGAAGGCGAAGAGGCTGGAGGCGCCCAGCACGGACAGCAGCGCGATGAGCACCGTCCAGCGGGGCCCCAGCACGATGGCCGCCAGCGTCACGTGGACGAGGTACAGCATGCTGAACGGGTTGGCCGGCCCTCCGGACAGCGCGAGCAGGCCGGTGAGCAGCACGGTGTCGAACGCGAGCACGGCGCCCAGCAGCCCGGGGCGGACCTCGGGCTCGCGGCGGAGCCAGAGCGCCAGCAGCAGGTTGGACACCGCCGTCATGGCCACCAGGGCCAGCAGCGGCGTCACGGGGAGCGCCAGCCCCAGCCCCCGCGCCGCGACACCCACCGTCAGCGCCTGGCCGGTGACGGCGTGCCAGCGCAGGCGGACCAGCCAGCCGAGCGCGATGTCGCTGGAGGACAGCCGCGCCGCCATGTCCTCGGGCGAGCGCTGGAAGGTGGAGCGCGGCGGGCGCGAGCCCAGGGTGTCGGGCGGCGCACCTGCGTGGGTCGGCGCGGTGGACACCGGCTCGTCATACCCCGGCGGTGGCCGGGGCGTGTGCGTCAAGTTGACGCATTGGCCCGCTGGGCGTGCCCCTGGAGCGTGCCACGCAGCCGGGAGATGTCCCGCGCGGGCGGCGCGCCGAACAGGCGGCTGTACTCCCGGTTGAACTGGGACGGGCTCTCATAGCCCACGGAGTGTCCCGCCGAGGCCGCGTCCAGCGCCTGCCCCAGCATCAGCCGCCGCGCCTCCTGGAGGCGCAGGTGCTTCTGGTACTGGAGCGGGCTCATGGCGGTGAGGCTCTTGAAGTGGTGGTGGAGCGCGGAGGTGCTCATGTGCGCCACGCGCGCGAGCTGCTCGATGCGCAGCGGCTCCGTGTAGTGGTGCTTGAGCCAGGTGATGGCCCGGTTGACGGAGTCCAGCCGCTCTCCGGCCAGCGCGATGTGCCGCAGGCGCGCGCCGTGGTCGCTCGCCAGCAGCCGGTACACCATCTCCCGGATGAAGAGGGGCGCCAGGAAGGAGATGTCCCGGGGCGAGTCCAGGAGGCGCACGAGCCGCGTGGCCGCATCGAGCAGGGCCGGCTCGGCCGGACTCAACGACATGCCCGGCCCCCGCGGCTTGGGGCCGGAGGGCTCCAGCGCGGCCTCCAGCATCACGGCGCTGAGCTGCCCCGGGTCCAGGTCCACGCGGAGGCACAGGTATGGCGACCTGGGCGTGGCCTCGATGACCTGCCCCGTGACGGGGAGGTCCACGGAGACGACCAGGCACTGCTCCGGGCCGTAGACGAAGAGCTCGTCGGCGAGCAGGACCTGTTTGCGGCCCTGCGCGACGATGCACAGCGCAGGTTCATGCAAGGCATGCAGCGGCTCGCTCGGCCGGGCGGCGCGAATCAGGAACACGCGCGGGATGGCCGTCGGGTGGATGCCGTCCGCGGGCGTGTGCCTCTCCATCAGGCGTGCCAGCTCGGCCGGAGGGGAGGAGGAGGGGAGTGCCAGCATCGTGGGGTGGAGCGTACGCCGCCCCTGCCGCCGGGGCAGGGGGATTCACCCATCCGTGCAGGATTGGGCAAGAACCCGGCAGCATTGGCGTACTGCTCGCGGGGCGCCAGCGCGCAGATTGCGCTCATCCACATCGCAGTCACGAGGCGCATCCACATGTCTGGAATTGAAGGAAAGGTCGTTGCCATCACCGGAGCGAGCAGCGGAATCGGGGAGGCGACCGCTCGCCTGCTCGCGCGGCGCGGGGCGCACGTCGTGCTGGGCGCGCGCCGGACGGACCGGCTGGAAGTCCTGGTGGCCGCCATTCACGCGGAGGGCGGCTCCGCGCGCTACCGGAAGCTGGACGTCACGAAGCGGGAGGACGTGGCGTCCTTCATGGACTTCGCCCGCGCCGAGCACGGCCGCATCGACGTCATCATCAACAACGCGGGCGTGATGCCGCTGTCCAGGCTGGACGAGCTCAAGGTCGACGAGTGGGACCGGATGATTGACGTCAACCTCCGCGGCGTCCTGCACGGCATCGCCGCGGGGCTGCCCATCCTGAAGGCGCAGCGCTCCGGCCAGTTCATCAACGTCTCCTCCATTGGCGGCCACCTGGTGGTGCCCACGGCCGCCGTGTACTGCGCGACCAAGTACGCCGTCATCGCCCTCTCCGAGGGGCTGCGCCAGGAGGTCGGCGGTGACATCCGGGTCACCGTCATTTCACCGGGCGTGACGACGTCCGAGCTGGCCGACACCATCTCCGACCCGGGCGCGCGCGAGGCCATGCGCGAGTACCGGAAGGTGGCGATTCCACCCGAGGCCATTGCCCGGAGCATCGCCTTCGCCATCGAGCAGCCCGACGACGTGGACGTGAACGAAATCATCGTCCGGCCCACCGCCCAGCCCTGACGGAGGGTGACACCGCGGGACGGGGCCTCGCGCGGCTCCGTCCCGCTGTGCGCGGTATGCCGAGCCAGCGCGCCTTCCTCGTCTGAGCGCATGCCTTGACATCGTCACGCGGCCGGGTTTCATATGGCCTTGTTCCGATATTGAGAGTGATTCTCAGTAGCGCTTTGTTCCGAGGAGAACATGGCGGTCTCGACCCTGCTCATCCTGCTGGGCATCGCCGTGCTCCTGTCCGTCACGGCCCGCGCTCCCCAGAGCGTCCTGACGCGTCACCGTGGGTGGGCGCGCGGCGTGGGCGCCGTGGCGTGCCTGGTGGGCGTGGCCGTGGGCGTGAAGGCGCAGGGGCCCGGCGTGGGGCTGACGACGGCCACGGTGGTGGTGATGCTGGCCACGCCGGTGCTGGCGCTGTGTGGGCCGCTGTGGCCGCGCGCCACGCGGTGGGCGGTGCCGCTCAGCGCGGTGGGGCTGGTGCTGGCCTGGGTGGGGACGCGCTGATGGCTCAGAAGCATGAACATGGCGCGGCGCGCATCAGCGCCGCGGTGACGGTGGCGCCCGCGGCCGCGGTGCTGGCGACGCTGGCGCTGGCGGCGGTGCTGCCCGCCTCCCTGGACGTCCGGTACCTGCTCGCCTACCTCGTCGCGTTGCCGGCCATGGCCGCCGCGGCGTGTCTGGCGCTGCTGGCCCGGAGCGGCGCGCGGGCCTGGGCGGGCTCGGCGCTGGTGGCGGTGGTGTCGTCGGTCATCCTGGTGCTCACGTGAAGCTGTCTCCCCGGTCGTACTCCATCCTCTGGGACGCGCACGCCTGGGCGGGCGTGCTGTCGTCACTGATTCTCTTCGTGCTCTTCTTCCTGGGCTCCTTCGCGCTCTTCGCGGAGGAGCTGGCGCCGTGGCAGGAGCCCACGTTCCGGGCGCCCATCGCGGTGCCGGAGGCGCAGGCCGTCCAACTGGCCCAGACGCTGGCGGAGGCGGAGACCGCGGCGAAGCCCCTCTGGTTCGGCATCTCCCTGCCCACCGCCGAGGAGCCCTGGATGCGGCTGTGGCGCATGTCGCCCGACGGCGCCATCCACTCCACCTGGTTGGACCCGGTGTCCGGCCAGCAGCTCGGCGAGCGCAGCGACCTGGGCGAGTTCCTCAACGCGATGCACTTCCTGGAGCCGCTGCCCTTCGGCAAGTACCTGGCGGGAATCGCCTCCGGGGTGCTGCTGCTGCTCGTCGTCACCGGCGTGCTCCTCCAACTGGGGCGGCTGGCGCGGGAGTTGGTGCAGTTCCGCCCGGAGACGTCACGCCGGGCGCTCTGGTCGGACGCGCACAAGGTGATTGGCGTCATCAGCTCGCCCTTCCTCTTCGTCTTCGCCCTCACCGGCGGAATCCTCTGCCTGTCGGACTGGTACTCGCCGGCGGTGGTGTCCTCCGCGCTGGACGGTGACGCGAACGCCATCGAGGTGGCCGTGGACTGGCCCACGCCGCCCGCGCCCTCCGGACAGCCCGGCGGCCCTCCCGACCTGGCCCAGGCGCTGGCGCTGGCCAAGGCGCGCTTCCCCCAGTCGGAGCACAGCTGGTTCTTCTTCGACCACCTGGGCGACGCCAACGGCACGGTCCATCTTCCGGGAGAGATGGAGGGCTCGCTGCACGCCTTCACGCACCTGCGGGTGGCACGTGACGGTGAGGTCCTCTGGTCGCGGGAGACGGGCGGCGGCACGCTCTACACGCAGGTGATGGACCCGCTGTACGGGCTGCACTTCGCGACCTGGGCCGGCTTCCCCGCGAAGGTGCTCTACGCGCTGCTCTCCTGGCTGATGGCGTTCGGCATCCTCGCGGGCAACCTGCTCTGGCTGGAGCGGCGGCGCCTGCAGGGCAAGAGCCGCTTCGACACCGTGCTCGCGAAGCTGACGTCGGGCGTGTGCGCCGGGCTCCCGGTGGCGGTGGCGGTGCTCTTCCTGGCGAACCAACTGGTGCCCGCGGAGCTGGCGGACCGTCCCCGGTGGGAGCACGCCGCCTTCTTCGTGGCCTGGGCGCTGTGCGTGGCCTTCGCGTGGGTGGGCGGCGCTCCCGCCGGGTCCGCCCAGCGCCTGCTCCTCCTCGCCAGCGCGGGGCTCTTCGCCGTGCCCTTCATCGACGCGGCCCGGATGCAGCGGCTCCCCCTGACCGCGGACTCCGCGTTCGTGCTCGCGACCGAGCTGGGGCTCTTCCTGCTCGCGGCGCTGCTGGCCGGCGCGGGCCACGCCATCTCCCGACTTCAGAAGAAGGCCCCGACGGCGATGCCCGCCGCGGTGCCCGCCTGAGACCACGCTGTACCCTTCTTGGAGAAGCCCATGCGCAAGCGCAGCTGTCTGGCGACTGCATCCACCTCGTCCCTCATCCTCCTCGCGGCCTCGCTGACCGCGTGCGGCTCGTCGGACCCGGAGCCCACGCCGACCCCCGATGAGACGGAGACCGGGCCGGTGTACAGCCTGGCCACGTCCGTCTTCGGGCAGTCCGGCTCGGCCACGTACGTGAGCGTGTTCAACTCGCTCGACGTGACGAGCATCGACCTGGAGCAGGCGAGCGAGCACTCCGGCTTCGCGACGATTGGCGCCGTGGACGGCAAGCTCTTCGTCGGCGCGGGCGAGGCGCCCGAGCTCACCCGGTACACGGTGTTCGACAGCGGGCGCTTCCAGGAGTCGGGGCGTATCAGCTTCGCCAACTATGGCCTGACGACGGCGCCGCTGTACCACAACCACTTCGTGGACGGGACGTCCGCGTACATGCAGTTGGAGGAGTCCCGGCGCATCGTGTGGAACCCGGAGGCGATGACCATCTCCGGCCCGGTGGAGTCGCCGGGGCTGGTGACGGAGCGCGACGGGCTGGTGGTGAAGGCCAGCTTCGACCGCGGCGTGGTGGCGCATGGCGGCTACTCGTTCCAGCCCTTCTACTGGACGGACGCCAACTACTACCGCTTCTCCCCCAGCTCGCAGATTGCCGTCTACTCCCACGCGGATGACAGCCTGGTGGAGCTGCTGGAGGCGCCGTGCCCGGGCCTGGACGTGGCCACGAAGGACGAGAACGGCAACATCTACTTCAGCAACTGGGTGTTCAGCGCGGGCGCGCCCGTGGTGGACGACACCGCCCCGGAGACCTGCGCGGTGCGCTTCAATGCGAACACGCGCGCCATTGACGGGGACTGGGAGCACTCGCTGTCGTCCATGGTGGGCGGGCGCCAGACGGCGGCGTTCCGGTACCTGGGCAACAACGTGGGCGTGGTGGCGGCCTTCCATGACGACAGCCCGACGCTGAGCGAGGCGCCGACGGCGGCCGACGTCACCAACGGCATGCACTGGAAGCTGTGGCAGGTGAACGTGGAGACGGGCGAGGGCGCGCCCATTGAAGGCCTGGATTGGATTGCGGGCGGCTACTACGCCTTCACCATCGAGGGGCGGACCTTCCTGCTGCTGCCCACCGCGGACTACGCGTCCACCGCCGTGTGGGAGCTGAACGGCAACGGCACCGCGGTGAAGCGCTTCGAGACGCTGGGCTGGGCCTACCAGTTCGTGAAGGTGCGCTGAGCCCGCCGTCCCCGGTGCCGCCCGCGTGTGCATGACGCGGGCGGCGCCGTGCTTCAGTACTCCACGGTGGCCTTGAGCCAGCCCGAGCGGCCGGGCCGCTGGACGCCGAAGAAGTCGAACAGCCTCGCGTCGGTGAGGTTGTCCAGCTCGGTGCTGAGGCCCAGCGAGAAGCCGTTGAGGCGGACCTTGTAGCCAACCCCCGCGGCCTGGGCGAACTGGCTGTCGATGGTCTCCTTCGTGCCGGCCGCGCCCAGGCCGCCCCAGTTGCGGAAGAAGCCGTGGACGTAGCGCGCGGTCCAGAAGGGGGACAGCTCGTCCTCCGCGGTGGCCACGCCCCGCAGCGACAGGCGCGCGGTGGCGTTGAAGAGGAGCCAGGGCCGGTTGGGCAGCCGCTGCCCCTCGAAGGCGCCGAAGGTGCCCTGGCTGGACGTGTTGCGGATGTCCTGGAAGGTGGCGTTGGCGTCCACGTGCAGCCAGCCGCCTGGAGCGCTCCAGCCCGTCGCGCCCTCGATGCCCAGCGCCCGCGCCCCGTAGACGTTCTGGTACGTCCAGTCGCGCTCCCTGCCGGCGAGCATGATGAGGTCCTGCGCGAGCCGGGCGAAGCCGTTCAGCTCTCCCCGGAACACGCCCAGCCGGGTGCGCAGGGGCGCGGTGGCCAGGCCCGCGTTCACGTTGTGGCTGGTCTCCGGCGCCAGGTCCAGGTTCTCCCGGACGAGGACGCCGTTGCCGAACAGCTCGTCCATGCGCGGCAGCCGCGTGGCGCGCTCGTAGCTGACCTTGACGTAGATGGGCTCGGCCACGCGCAGCCGGATGGCCGCGCCGCCGCCGAGCTGATGCAGGTCGCGGTCCTTGCTCAGCCACGCGCCGGTGGGTTGAAGCTGCTGGGCCCGGGCCGCGTAGAGGTAGTCCTTGGCGAAGACAATCAGCTCCAGCGCGTCGTTGAAGGCGTTGAGCTGGTACTCCAGGCCAGTGACGGCGGTGAGGATGTCCCGGTCCGCGGAGAGCGGGTCCGCGTCACTGGGGCTGGCCAGCCGCCGCTCCTCGCCGGTGCGGCGGGAGAGGGTGGGCGCGAAGGCGAGCCGCAACGTCTGCGTGGGCGTGAGCGCCCAGCTCGCGTTGGCGCGGCCGTAGAAGGACTGCTGCCACAGCGTCTGGTCCGTGGCGTCGCCGCCCAGCTCGCCCGCTTCCCGCCGCTCGCGCACGCGGTTGCCGAACCAGTCGTAGACCCACGGGGACGTGTCCTGGAAGTCGGTGGCCTGCCACGCGTAGCCGGCCAGCGCGTCGAAGCGGACCGCGTCGGTGAAGGCCTTCTCGTAGAGGAGCTGGGTGCCGGCCGAGGTGGCGCCGTAGCGCGCCTCGCCGAAGGGGCCGCCGCTCATCACCTGGTTGTGCTGGAGGTCCTTGTCGAAGCCGGAGCCGAAGACGCGCAGGGCGACGCGGTCCGCCCAGCCGGCCTGCTCGAAGCCGGCCTCGAGCCCGCCGCCCAGCGCCTGGTAGCCGTCATGGAAGCGCTTCACGGTGACGTCGCGAACCTGCCCGCTGTCGTCGGCGTCCTCCACGTCCACCCGGTAGTCGTTCCGGGTGGTGTCCGCGAAGAGGTGGGCGCGCGTGTAGAAGCCGTGCTCGGCGGGCCGGTAGCCGCCGCCCAGCGTCAGCCGGTACGTGCCGAAGGCGCCACCCTGGAGCGACACGGCGCCATGGGCCCCTTGTTGGAGCGGCGCGGTGGTGAGGTTGACGGCGCCGCCCAGCGCGTCGGCGCCGAAGCGGGAGGGCACCACGCCCCGGTAGATTTGAATCGAGTCGACCAGGTTCACCGGCACGTTGGCGAAGCCGAAGGGGTAGCCGGAGAGGTCCAGGGGCACGCCGTCCAGGAAGAAGCGAATCTGGTCGTCCGTCAGCCCGTTCAGGGAGAAGCGGATGGTGCTCCCCAGGCCGCCGCTGCGGCGCACCTCCACGCCCTCCTGCGCCGCCAGCACCTGGCCCATGTCCACCGAGCGGGCCCGCGCCCGGGTGGTGCTGACCACGCGCACGGCCTCCGCGGACTGGCGCCGCCGCTCCGCCTCCGAGCGCCCGGACACCGTGGTCTCCAGCGTCTTCTCCTCCGGGGGCGGCGGCGCGGGCGCCTCCGCCCGCGCGGGCGGTGGCGCGGGCTCGGGCGCGGCTTCAGGCGCTGGCGGGACGGCGGAGGCGGCCGGGTCCAGCCGGAACGCGTGGAGCAGCTCAATCTGGCAGGCGACCGGCTCCCCGCCCACGCGCGCGGGCTCGAAGCGGAAGGAGCGGCTGGCGGTGCGAATCGCCTCGTCGAAGGCCTCTCCCGCAGAGCGCACCACCTCCGACTCCGTCACCACGCCGTGCTCGTCGATGGTGAGGCGCAGGAGGACGTCCGCCTCGCGCCCCGCGGCCAGCTCCGCCGCCGGATAGGGCACGTCGACGCTGTCGATGCGGCTGGGCGGCTGGACCTGTGAGGGCGCGGTTTCGGAAGGAGCGGGCGGCGCCGCGGGCGCCGGCGCCGCGGGAGACGCCGAGAGCAGCAGGGCGAGCGAGGTGAATGCCGAGAACATCCGCAATCCAGTTTTTGGTTTTGCGTCGCAGTCTCAACCGAGGCGCGAGCCGCTTATCGAGGATTGCGACTGGCCGGTCAAGGCGCGGCGCCCACGGCAGCACCGTGAGTGCGGCTCCCTCGGAGAGGGCCTGTTCGCGACGAACAGGGGCCTGGGTCGCGATTGACAGCGCGTCTTGAATTTCAGTAATCGAGAAAAGACTGTATGTGAGGAAAGGCTCGAAGTCAGGGAGTGTTGTCATGAAGCTGGGAGCTGGAACGCTGCTCTGCGCCATCGCCACGGTGTTGGCGGTGTCGAGCGCGAGCGCACAGCCCATCACGGGCGTGTACCGCGGTGAAATCTACGACGTGCCCAACCTCATCAACGCGTACTCCGCCTGGCTCGGGTACGAGCTGCCCATGGGGCAGGGGCACCAGCCGAAGGACAACTGGGGCAACATCGAAAACCCGTCCTGGCAGTTGAACGCCTGGGGCGCGTGGGTGAAGGCGAAGGCGGGCCGCCGCCTCAACTACTCCGTGTCCATGTTCCCCTCCGGGCAGGGCTCGCTGGCGACGTGCGCGACGGGCGCCTACGACTTCCGCTTCCGGAACCTGGCCAACAACATGGCCAACGCGGGCCTGCAGCGCAGCATCATCCGCGTGGGCTGGGAGTTCAGCGGGAGCTGGATGCCCTGGTACTCCGGCAACGGCCAGCAGGCGAACTTCGCCGCGTGCTTCCGCCGCATCGTGACGGCCATGCGCACGGCGCAGCCCAATGCGGGCTTCGAGTTCGACTGGAACCCGAACTACGACATCTCCGCCGCGGACCTCACGGCGACGTACCCGGGTGACGCGTACGTCTACACGTCCAACTGGTCCCAGACGCTGCTGTACCGGAACGACACGACCTTCACGGCGGACTGAGTGAAGGCCGGTGTGGCCCCTGCTTCACGTGGGAGGGGCCACGCCGGTGTGCCGTGACCTGCGGGCTGCCTCATCGCGGGGATGAGGCAGCCCGTTTCTTCTTCCGGCTCAGGCCCGCGCCACGCGGATGCGCGCGGGCAGGCCGTTGAGGCTGACCTCCTCTTCCTGGCCGGTGAGGCCCTCGGGGCCCACGAGGACGCTGGAGGCCAGCGTCTCCCGCGCAATCAGCTCCCGCGCCTCGTCCGTGACGCGCTTCACGCGCGCGTCGCCGTCCACCCAGAGCTGGATGCGGTCCGTGTAGCCCAGCTCCAGGTCCTTGCGCGCGCCCTGCACGCGGGCGAGCAGCTCGCGCACCAGGCCCTCGTCCACCAGGGCTTCGGTCAGCTCGGTGTGCAGCACCACCACGCCCACGCCCATGCCCGCGGCGGCGTAGCCGGGGTTGGCCTCCACCAGCGTCTCCAGCTCCTCGGGCGTGAAGACCAGGTCCTCGCCGGCCACCGTCAGGGCCACGCGGCCCGTCTGGAGCAGCTCGCGGTGCAGCGCGGCGCCGTCGCCCGTGTCGAAGGCCTTGCGCACCGGGGCCAGCTTGGGGCCCAGCCGCCCGCCCACCGCGCGCAGGTTGGGCCGGACGCGGAAGCGCACCACGTTGGCCTCGGGGCTGCCCGGGTCCACGAAGCGCACCTCGTGGACGTTCAGCTCGTCCGCGATGAGCGCTCTGTACACGGCCACGCGGTCCGTCAGCTCCTTGCGCGCCAGGATGACGTCCGCGCGCGACAGCGGCTGGCGCACCTTGAGGCGGTTGTCCGTGCGCACCTTGAGGCCCAGGGAGACCAAATCCCGCACCGCGCCCATCTCCGCCGCGAGCCCCTCGTCGATGAGGGCCTCGTCCACCGTGGGGAAGCGCGCCAGGTGGACGCTCTCCGGCTGGGACGTGGGCCAGGGCTTGCGCACCAGGTTGCCCCACATCTCGTCGGTGAAGAAGGGGATGAAGGGCGCCACCGTCGCGGTGAGGGTGGTGAGCGCCTCGTAGAGGGTGAAGTACGCGTCGTGCTTGTCCTGCTCGAAGCCCGGCGCCCAGAAGCGCGAGCGGCTGCGGCGCAGGTACCAGTTGGACAGCGCGTCCACCAGCGCCACCAGCCGCTGGGCGGCGTCGTAGACCTGGTAGGTCTCCAGCGCGCGGGTGACGTCGCGCAGGGTGAGGTGGACCTCGGACAGAATCCAGCGGTCCAGCACCGGCCGCGCCTTCACCTCGCGCCAGCCCTGGCTGCGGCGGATGGCCTCCCACGGCGCGTCGGCCGCGTCCGCGTTGCCCGCCGCGGGGTTGAAGCCGTCGATGTTCGCGTAGATGGTGAAGAACGAGTAGACGTTGCGCAGCTTGACCTGGAAGTCCTTCTGCAGCAGCCGCACGTTGCTCAGCGAGTGCCGCGTGTTCGACCAGGTGGGGCTGGCCGCGTAGAAGAACCAGCGGAACGCGTCCGCGCCCGGCGCCTTGGCGGCCGGGTCCTTCACCACGACGCGCTCGGCGGGCGCCAGCCGGGGCACCTCCACCGGCATGACGCTGGCGCCGCGCGCGGAGGGCGCCACGCCCAGCGCCTGGAGCTCCGCGGGCGCCAGCAGCACCACGCGGCGCTTGAGCTTCTTGTGGGCCTTCACCGTGGCGGTGATGGACACCTCCGGGCGGTCCGGGCGGAAGAGCTGCACCCGGGCGCCCTCCTGGATGTCCAGGCCCTCCAGGTCCTCGCGGGCGATGAGCGCCACGCCGGGCTCGCCGGGCACGCCCGCCTCCGCGGCCGTCAGCACCGCGAAGTCCATGCGCACGTCGTCCAGGATGATCTCCGGCGGCGTGTAGTTGCCCTTGGACTTGGACTCCTTGCGGCCCTCCTTGTCGGAGACGTGGCCCAGCACGATGCAGCTCTTGTAGGGCTGCGGCCAGCCGCGCCTGGGCGTCAGGCCGATGCGCGCCTGCGTCTCCTCGTCGAAGAGGAGCGTGCTCACCATCAGCAGCGAATAGAACCAGCCGCGCGTCTGGTCGATGGCCTCGGAGATGAAGTCCGCGGGGAAGGCGCGGTTGAAGATTTCGCGCGAGCCCGGCGCGTGCGGGAAGCCCCACTGCGCGAAGGGCATGCAGCCGGAGTCGAACCACACGTCCACGACCTCGGGGACGCGCCGGAACTGCCCCGGGGTGCCGGGCTTCTCGAACGTCACCTTGTCAATCCACGGCTTGTGGACGATGAGGTGCTTCGCGTTGGCCTCGTGCGGCTTGCCCTCGAGGAAGGCGTTCAGCTCCGCCTCCACCGCGGCCAGGTTGTTGCCCGGCTTCTCGCGCAGCGCCTGGAGCGAGGAGATGGCCTCCACCTCGCCCGTCTCCGAGTGCACCCACAGCGGCAGCGGCGTGCCCCAGTAGCGCTCGCGGGACAGGGCCCAGTCCACGTTGTTGGCCAGGAAGTCGCCGAAGCGGCCTTCCTTGATGTGCTCGGGCACCCAGTTGACGGCGCGGTTGTTGGCGATGGCCTCGTCCTTCACGGACGTGGTGCGGATGTACCAGGCGGGCCGGGCGAACTGGATGAGCGGGTCGTCGTCCGCGCGCCAGCAGAAGGGGTACTCGTGCTTGTACTGCTCGGTGAAGAGGACGAGCCCGCGCTCCTTCAGGTGGCGCTGGAGGTCCTTGTCCGCGTCCTTCACGAAGCGGCCGGCGACGAGCGGCACCTCGTCGGAGAAGGTGCCGTCCGGCTTCACCGCGCAGAACAGCTCCAGCGCGTCCGGCTGGGCGAAGCGGGCCATGTCCTTGCGGAAGGCCTCGTAGTCATCCTCGCCGAAGGCCGGGGCGATGTGGACGATGCCCGTGCCGCTGTCGAGCGTCACGAAGTCCGCGCCCAGCACGCGCCAGGCCTGCGCGTCCTCGCCGCCGTCCTTCAGCGGCAGCCGCGCCTCGCCCGCGCGCTGGTGGTACACGTCGAAGGGCGGCTGGTAGCGCCGGCCCACCAGGTCGCTGCCCTTCTGGGTGGCGAGCACCGGCAGCTCCGTCTTGAGCTTCTTCGCCAGGGCCTCGCGCAGCGCCGCGGCGACGATGAGCTTGCGCTCGCCGGCGTCCACGGTGACGTAGTCCACGTTGGGGTTGACGGCCGCGTACATGTTGGACGGCAGCGTCCAGGGCGTGGTCGTCCACACCACCAGCGCGGTGTCCGGCGCGTCGCGCAGCGGGAAGGCGACGTAGACGCTGGGGTCGTCCACCGTCTTGTAGCCCAGGCCCACCTCGGCGGCGCTCAGCGCGGTGCCGCCCTGCGGCCACCACCACACCACCTTGTGGCCCTGGTACAGCAGGCCCTTGCGGTGCAGCTCCGCCAGCGCCCACCACACGCTCTCCACGAACGGGCGGTGGTAGGTGACGTAGGCCTGGTTCAGGTCCACCCAGAAGCCGATGCGCTCGGTGAGCCGCTCCCACTCGGAGGTGTAGCGGAAGACGGACTCGATGCAGCGCTCGGTGAAGGGCTCCACGCCGTAGCGTTCAATCTCCGCCTTGCCGTGGATGCGCAGCTCCTTCTCGACCTCCACCTCCACGGGCAGGCCGTGGGTGTCCCAGCCGGCCTTGCGGGGGACGTAGTGGCCCGTCATCGTCTTGAAGCGGGGGAACAGGTCCTTGATGACGCGCGTCAGGACGTGGCCGTTGTGGGGGAGGCCGTTGGCGGTCGGCGGGCCCTCATAGAAGACGAAGCTGGGGGCACCCTCACGCGTTTCGAGCGTGCGCTCGAAGATGCGGCGGTCCTTCCAGAAGGCCTGGATGCGGCGCTCGTCGGAAGGGAAGTCCATCTCCGCGGGCACCGCATCGAACAGGGAAGGGGGCGTTTCAGGCATGGTGCGGTGCTTGATAGCACCGCCCACGCCGGGGATGGATGCCCGTCCTGGGGAATCAGTACAGCGGACAGATGAGCGGTCCGTTGCGCCCGCAGACGTCGCGCTCGATGTAGTAGCCCCAGTCCGGGCTGTAGAAGGCGTACATCGTCGGCTGGCCGGGACCGCACGACACGTACTGGGACCCGACCAGGCAGTGGAGGTCCGGGTCGTACTCCGGGTAGAGCGCCTGGGACGCGGACTCCGTCATGGCCGGCTCCGCGGAGGACTCGTCCATGGCTCCACCACAGCCAGCCGTCAGCAGGGCGGCAAGGCACATCAGGGCTGCGCGCTTCTGGGGCATGTGTCTCTCCTGTCCCCGGCGTGCGGTGCCGGGGGCGTCGACTCTAGGCAGCTCTGGACGGAATTGCAGGTTGTCCTTGTTGACGGCGTGAGACACGTTTTTCTAGCTTCTTGGGTGTCGAGAAACTCCACACCCCTGTAAGCGAGAACGACATGAAAAGGCTGCTGTGTGCCCTGGCGATGGCTGTCGTGGCGGGCTGCTCCGACGCGCCGTCCGGCCAGCCCGTGGAGCAGGAGGGCTTCCAGCTCCTCCAGCATGACGCGATGACGCTGGAGGCCACGTACGGCGCCGGCGGCGCGGTGGTGCGGATGTTGGCGGTGGAGACGCAGGCCAACGTCGTGGAGGTGACGTACGACTTTGGCGACCCCGTCATCGGGTTCCACATCGACTTCAATCAGGGCGTGGGCCAGTTCATGCCGTCGGGCAGCCCGCTGGACGCGTCCCAGTCGCACCTGCTGGCGTCGCTGCTGGAGGGGCTGGCCCACGCGATTCCGGAAGAGGGCCGCACCCGCGTCGAGGACGCCGCCGAGCGCCAGACGAGCTTCATGCAGATTGTCCCCGTGGGGGAGGTCCTCACGGCGTACGAGTACGTGTCCGAGCGCGGCTGGACGCACATCTCCTGCTCCTGTGGCCGGCAGTACATCGGCTCCGGCCACTACCGCACGGCGGGCAGGGGCTGCGGCTGCACCGGCGGCTCGGGCAATGGCTGCAAGGGCCGCTGCGGCCAGGGCTGCGGCGTCACCAGCCTGCCGCGCTGCGTGGGCACCACGGCCTACACGCAGGACTGCGCCAAGCACGACTACGGCCTGGGCAGCTTCGCGGCGGCGTCGGATGACTACTCCTTCGCGCGCAACAACTGTAGCTGCAGCGGCGTGGGTTCGTGCAGTTGAGCAAGCGGGTCCTGACAGGCGCGGCGCTGGCGCTCGCCGCCGGCCTGACGTTGGGCTGCAACCGGGCCTCGGGGCCCTGCCCGGACGGCGCGCGGCTCCAGGGGCGCGCGCCGCCCGACGGTGTCCTCCAGTGGTGCGCCCTGCCCGACGGCCAGAAGCACGGCCGTTGGGCCCAGTGGCACGCCACCGGGAAGCTGAAGACGGAGGGCCACTACGTCCACGGGAAGATGGACGGCCGCTGGGTCAGCTACTTCGAGGACGGCGTGAAGCAGCTCGAGGGGGACTACCGCGGCGGGCTCAAGCAGGGCCCGTGGACCCTCTACTATGAGGAGGGCCAGAAGAACCGCGAGGAGCTTCATGTGCCCGGCGCTGGCGAGGTGAAGTGGACCGCCTGGCGCTCGGACGGCTCGAAGTGGGCGGAGGGCACGCTGGTGGGGCACCGCTCGCACAGCGCCTATTCGGAGTGGCACCCCAATGGCGCGCTGGCCGTGCGGGGCCAGTACGAGAAGGGGGAGAAGACGGGTGAGTGGAAGTACTGGGACGTCGCGGGCAACGCCACGGACGTCCCGCAGGGTGACTTCGACAGCGAGTGACGTCACGCCCGTCGCGGTGGGGCTCCTGCTGGCGGTGGTGGCGTGCGGACCTCCCGACGTCCCCGCCGCTCAGGAGGCGTCCACCACGGCACGCGGCGCCGTGGTGGACGGCGCGCCCGAGCCGGGCTTCCCTGCGGTGGCGGCCATCGTCCCCGTCTCGCCCTTCTGTGGCGAGCCGGATGAGGCGGCGCCCGTCCTCTGCACGGGCACGCTGGTGGCGCCCCGGGTGGTGCTGACGGCGGCGCACTGCGTGGAGAACGCGGACGCGCCGCAGGTGTTCTCGGTGGTGTTCGCCGCCGAGACTGCCCAGGCGTCCGCGGCCCAGCGCGTCCCCGTGGTGGAGGGCCGGCTTCATCCCGCCTGGCGCCCGGGTGTGAGTGATGTGGGCGTGTTGATTCTCGCCGCAGATGCGCCGGTGGCGCCGCTGGCCTGGGACGCCGCGGCCTTTCCCGCTGACGCCGTGGGGCGCCTGGCGCGGGTGGTGGGCTTCGGCGTGGACGGGCAGGGCGTGTCGGGCCTGCGCCGCGGTGGGCTGGCCCGAATCACGTCCGTTGAAGCGGGCGCGTTCTCCATTGACGCGGCGCCCGCGATGTCGTGCGGCGGGGACAGCGGCGGTCCGGTGTTCATCGAAGAGGATGGCACCGAGCGCCTGGCCGGTGTCACCTCGTTCGGTGACCTCACCTGCACCACGGGGACGAACGCCCGCGTCGATGCGCACGCGGACTTCATCCGGGCCGTCATCGATGATGTCTCGCGCGCTCCGCCCATCCGGCCACTGCTGGACCCGGAGGTGGAGGTCTGCGCGCTGCGGTGTGAGGCGCATGCGGACTGTCCGGTGGGCATGGCCTGTGTGGCGCGCCCCGGCGGTGCCCGGAGCTGCGCGGTGGCGGGGCTCGAGGCGGGCCGCTTCGGGCCTGCCTGCACCCGCGCGCACGGCGAGCAACCGTGTGTGAAGGCGGGCTCGGCGTGCCGGCTGTGGCTGCCCTGTCTGGAGCCCCCCGAGGAGATTGTGGCGAGAGGCTGCGGCGTGGCCGGGTGCGGAGGCGGAGGTCTGCTCCCGCTGGTGCTCCTGGCCTGGGGCCGCATTCGTCACCCGTGGAGGCCGGGCGGCGCGAGGCGGAGGTAGCGCCCCCGGGGCCCGCTGGCTGCCGGCTTGCCCCTCTGGCTTGTTGTTAAACTAGGTGGTTTAGTATGGCCAGGAGGTCGTTATGGTCACTTCCATGGTTCAACAACAGTCCGAGCAGCTCGACGCGGTCTTCCACGCGCTCTCCGACCCGACGCGGCGGGAGATGCTGCGCAGTCTGTCCTCGGGGCCACGGAGCATTGGCGAGCTGGCGGCGCCGTTCAGCATGTCCTTCGCGGGCGCTTCCAAGCACGTCAAGACGTTGGAGCGGGCGGGGTTGGTGCACCGGAGCGTGGAGGGACGCACGCACCGCTGCAGCCTCGCGCCGGAGCCCCTGGCCGGCGCGGCCGACTGGCTGCGCTTCTACGAGCGCTTCTGGAGCGACCGGTTGGATGCCTTGGAGCAGGCGCTCCGCAAACCCGAGCGCGGCAGCACCCGGAAGGGCCCACGTCATGAGTGAGCTTCGCATGCGGCCCGCCGTTCACATCATCACCCTGGGCGTGGAGGATTTGCGGCGCGCCAGCCGGAGTCCACGAGGGGCCTCCGGCCGTGGTCCTGTCGCATGCGACGTCCACCCGCGAGGAGGTGGACGCCATCTTCCAGCGGGCGCGTAGGTCTCAGTAGGGCCAGAAGCGCACCGCGAAGGGGGCCGTGTCGGTCGAGCCGTCGTCGGCGCGGAGGCCCGTCACGCACATGGAGCCGTCTGCGGCGAGCCCGGCGGTGAGGGCCGCCTCGGTTCCCGGCAGGTTGGTGCGGTGTGTGCGCAAGACAGTCTTCCCATCCCCGGACAGGTGGATGAGGCCAATGCCATCCGTGCGGTCATCGAGGGTGATGGCCACGGCCAGGGCCAGCTCGCCTCCATGCAGGGGGCCCATGCCCACCAGCCGTTCCAGCGCAATGGGCGACCCCGACCAGTGGTTGAAGCTGATGCCGTCCTCGCCAAACGCCGTGTCGAGGCTCCCGCTGGCATGGAGCCGTGTCACCGCGCCGGTCAAGGGGCCTTGGGTGCCCGCGTTCCACTGCGCGGTGCCGCCCACCAGCACCTTGTCTCCGGCCAGGCGATGCAGGGTCCGCGGCGTGATGCGGGGCCAGTCCTCGAAGCCGCGATAGGTGAAGCTCGAGTCGGGCGTGCCATTGACGTTGTAGCGGCGCACGGCCATGCCATTGCGGCTGGCATTCGAGGTCCCTGCCACCACGATGCGGTCGTCGGCCTGGGTGATGACGACCAACCCGTCCTCGTCCTCGCCCAGGTCCTCCCAGGCCAGGCCATCCGAGCTGAAGGTCGTGTCGGCGGCGCCCGTGGGCGTCAGGCGCATGATGACGAAGTCCAGGTCATCGTGCCGCACGGTGCCGGCGCCGATGACGCGCCCCTGTGAATCCACCGTGATGGCGTGCAGGGCGGCGTTGGCCGTGGACGTCGTGCCGTTGACCGCGGAGAGCTGGAAGGTGCTCACGCCCATGTCACCGAAGTCGAAGTCCAGGATTCCCGCCGAGGTGAACCGGGCGAAGAGCAGGCTCTGGGCCTGCGGTCCCGAGCACCCGCTGGGCCCCGAGATGGCGCCTCCCGCGACGAGGATGCGCCCGTCGGACAGCACGGTGACGGCGTCCACGTAGTCATCACCGCCACAGACATCCAGGGTGACGGTGCCCTGGCTGCCGAAGTCCGGGTCCAACGTGCCATCCGCGAGGAGGCGGGCCACCAGGACGTCGCGCAGGCCCGTGGAGCCCGTGGCGCCCACCAGGACCCAACCGCCGTTCGGCTGCGCGGCCACGGCGTGGATGCGCACCGCCGGGTGGCCGAAGGCGGGCATCGCCACGCCATCAGCGCCAAACGACGCGTCCAGCGCCGCCGGGCCTGGCTCGATGACGAGGTTCATGGGGTGCTCGACGCGAGTCGCTCCGCTGCTCGCGACCAGCGTGACGGGCACCGTGCCGTAGCGGGCGAACTCCTCGACGGTGAGCGAGAGCTCGGCCGCGGACTCCGTTCCGGGGATGAGCGCGCTCGTCGCATGCACATGCGAGGGAAGCCCCTCGATGGCGAAGGACACGTCATCCGTGAACGAGGGCTCGCGGACGATGATGATGCCCAGCGCCACGCGTCTCTCCGGGATGAACCGGAGGGTCATTTCGGCCGGCGCTTGGAGCGTGAAGCCCGGCGTCGGCTCGCCCGCGTCAGGCGCTTCCGTCCCGGCATCCGTGCCCGCGTCGTTCGTCGGCGTCCCCGAGTCCGGCCGCTGGGTGCCCGCGTCGGGGCTGGGGATGGGGATGGGGGCCGGGTCTGGATCACAGCCCGTGGCGATGGGGGCCAGGCACAGGAGCATCAACGCCAGGAGCGGCTTCACGCGTGGCGAATGGGGTCCTCTCTCGTCGGAGGGACCGCTACGACGAGAATGCATGCTTTCGGTGACGGTCATATGCACCCGCCTCATAACACCACTGCGTCAGAGGTAGGTCCGAGGAGGAGTGGGCGGCGCAGGGCTGGGCGGGCAGGCCCTCATTGCAACGGCCGCCATCGGCCCCACTCATGAAGGAGGTATGGACTCCTTCATGAACGCCGCCGCCGTGCAGCGGCTTGAGGGGGGCTTCCAGCAAATTGGCGAGGTCTTCGGTGAGGAGAGTCGGCGCGGCTCGTTCGCCCTCTACGCCATGGGCCTGCTGGGCGAGGGGGAGCGTAGAAGCGTGGAGCCCATCGCCGCCCGCGCGTGTCCGGACCCCGAGCAGGTGGATGCCATGCACCCGCATCTGTTGCACTTCGCAGTGAGGCCCACATCCCCGCCGAGGTTGCCTTCCAAACCAAGCCCCAACTGGCGCTGCGAATGATTGAGCGGGCCGTGGAGGATGGAGCTGCTCCGGGCGTCCTCCTGGCGGACAGCACCTACGGCGACTCCAACAACTTTCGTGCGCGCCTTCGCGCGCTGGGCTTGCATGACGCAGTCGAGAGGGTCTGCCCCCCGAACTGGCGGAGCGTCCCGTAGGGGCGTGGGTGGTGTGTCATCAGGTGCGTCAAGGCCGCTTGTGGCAGTGCGTCAACGCGAGTGCGCGAGGCGCGCGGAGGGCATCGTCAGCACGGCCCGTACTTCGAGGCGACAGCGCTCCTGACACAGGAGGCTGACGCGCCCTCCCGCGACCACTTCCCATCATTTCGCCGGTCCGAAACGAAGTCGGTCCCCCTCAACCACCGTGCTCTGTAACGCATGGGCACACCCACGCCCCCCGGCGCTGTTACTCGTCGGAGGAGAGCGACAGCCCGTCCGCCGTCAGTCGCCGCGGTATGCGGTGTCGATGATGCCGACGCCCGCCGTGCCCTCCACGCGCAGTTCGACGCTCGTGCCCTGGGTGGCGGCCCGGGTGGCGCGCTCGAACAGGCTCAGGCGCTCGGCCTCGCTGTACTGGTGGCCGGCGGACGAGGCGCCCGAACCCAGGTAGTAGTATTTGCCGAGGGAGCTCCCTGTGCAGTTCGCTCCGGCGTTCACCTGCACGACCACGTAGCCCTGGCCGAAGAGGACGTTGGGTTGCTTGGTGTACGTCGCCTCGCAGATGTAGCCATTCACGTAAATCGGGGTCGCCAGTGCCGTGCTGGCAAACCCGACCGACATCATCACCGCCGAAACAACGATGGAAGCTCGCTTCATGGTGTTGTCCCCTGATGCTGCTTGGTTGAGGTTGAGGCCTCCGCGCCCAGGATGGGCGTGGGGCTCCGGAAACCGTCTCTGCATTTCCACGCGAAGTAACGCGCGAAACGGTATTTCTCCCTCACCTCCTGATGCAGCGGCGGTGTCAGGGGTTGATTTCAGCAGGGACATGTCGAGGTAGCGGCGGTCATCCCAAACGCCGCGTGCCTCGCAGGCGTCTGAGCAGATGGCGTGGCCAGAAGAACAGCGCCACCCCGCCCATGACGAGAAAGAGGATGACGAAGGGCAGCACGAGCACGCCGCCGACGAAGCCGGCCGCCATGCCGCCCAGGCCCCACCAGACGCCCTGGGAAAAGCCCAGGATGGCGCCGGTGAGGGTGCCCACGACCGCGCCCGCTAGGATACAGGGCTCGATGAGGTTCACGATGCGCCCCCACGTCGATGGCCGTCACGGACCTGGGCGGGAGCACGCATGAACACGTCGCGACGCAAGGTGGTCCTCATCACGGGCGCATCCTCTGGAATCGGCCAGGCCTGCGCGGAGGTCCTGGGGGCCCGGGGCCACGCCGTCCATGGTACCAGCCGTCACCCGCGCGCCGATGGCGCCCACCACCGGATGGGGGTGCTGGACGTCACGGACGATGACTCCGTGCGACGCGCCGTGGCCTCGGTGCTCGCGGCCGAGGGCCGGCTCGACGTGGTGGTGAACAGCGCGGGCTTCGTGCTGTCGGGCGCCGTGGAGGATGTGTCCATTGATGAGGCCCGGCGGCAGTTGGACACCAACTTCCTGGGCGTGCTGCGCGTGTGCCAGGCGGTGCTCCCCACGATGCGCGCGCAGCGGTCCGGCCTCATCGTCAACATCAGCTCCATGGGCGGCGCCGCGGGGCTCCCCTTCCAGGGGCTCTACAGCGCCAGCAAGTTCGCGCTGGAGGGCCTGACGGAGAGCCTGCGGCTGGAGGTGGCTTCCTTCGGCATCGAGGCCACGCTGCTCCAGCCCGGGGATGTCCGCACCCGCGTGCGAGACTACCGCGTCCGCGCCCAGCGCTCCGGTCCCGGGTCCGCCTACCGGGAGACCTTCGAGCGTGTCATGGCCATGGTGGAGTCCGGCGAGGGCGCGGGCGTTGCGCCCGAGCAGGTGGCCCAGAAGGTGCTGTCGCTGGTGGAGCGCCAGCGCGTGGACGTGCGCTACTCGGTGGGGCACCTGTCACAGCGCGCCGCGCTGGTGTCGAAGCGCCTGCTGCCCGCGCGCACCTTCGAGCACATCGTGATGGCGCTTCACGGCCTGTCGCGGCGCTGAGTCCGGGCGGGCGGCGGCCTCCACCATTCCTGACATAGGACTGTCAGGGGCGGGTCGCAGGATGTCGTCCATGAAGCCCCCTGGGTTCTCCGAGCCCAGCGGCGTTCGCATCCCACCCCCAGGTGCCGCCCGACATGATTCCCTTCTTGATGATGTTGCCGATGCTCGTCCCCGCGGCTGTCAAACGTGGACGCTCCAGCAATGCGCGGGAGGCCAGGACGTTGAGTCCGGTGCCTTCGCCCTCGAAGGAATCGGGAGGCGCCAGGCCGGTCAGCGCGCCGCCTGCGCGTGTCCCCTCTCGCCGGTGGCGCCCACCGGCCCAGGTCCTCGGACAGCGTGCCCTCAACCGGGCCCTGCTCCAGCGGCAGTGGCTGTTGCAGCGCTCCAAGGCGGGCGTGAAGGAGGCCCTGGAGCACCTGGTGGGGTTGCAGGCCCAGGCCACCCATCCTCCCTACGGCGCGCTGTGGGCCCGGCTGCAGGGTTTCCAGCCAGGGACGCTGACCCGCCTCATCACCCAGCGCCAGGTGGTGCGCACCGGGATGATGCGCGGGACGCTGCACCTGGTGAGCGCGCGTGACTGCCTCGCGCTGCGTCCAGTGCTGCAACCCGCGCTGGACCGGGGGATGCGGCACTCCGTGTTCGGCAAGCACTTGGCGGGCGTGGATGCCCGGGAGTTGGTGGCCGAGGGCCGGGCGCTGCTGGAGGCGCGTCCCAGTCCTCGCGGCGAGCTGGCGCAGCGGCTCCAGGAGAAGTGGCCCGGCCATGACGCGCAGGCCCTGAGCATGGGCTTCTCCAGCCTGGAGTCGCTCGTGGTGGTGCCGCCCAGTGGGACCTGGGGCCATGGCGAGCGGATGGTGTACGCCACGGCCGAGTCCTGGCTCGGCCAGCGCTTCGGACCCGCCGCGCCGCCGGACGCGCTGGTGTTGCGTTACCTCGCCGCGTTCGGTCCCGCGAGCGTCCAGGACCTGCAGGTCTGGTCGGGGCTGACGCGCATGAGCGCCGTCCTGGAGCGCATGCGGCCCCAGTTGCGCACCTTCCGTGACGAACAGGGCGCCGAGCTGTTCGACCTCCCCGACGCCCGACGTCCCGACCCGGAGACGCCCGCGCCCGTCCGCTTCCTGTCGGAGTTCGACAGCGTGCTGCTGGCCCACGCGGACCGCACGCGCATCCTCTCCGACGCGGCCCGCGAGCGGGTCTTCACCCTCAATGGCATCGTGCGCGCCACCATCCTTGTCGATGGCTTCGTTCAGGGGACCTGGCGCCTGGAGCACGCGCGCGACGCAGCGACGCTGTGCATCACCCCTTTCGGCAAGCTGTCACGCGATGAGCGGGCCGCGCTGACCGACGAGGGGGCGCGGCTGCTCACCTTCGCCGCCAAGGAGGTCCGTCGCGCCGACATCCGCTTCGAGCAGGGGCGCTGAGAGTGCCCGGAGCAGATGCTCGGCAACGACATCAACCGGGTCGGGAGTGCTCGTCGCAGGACATCAAGGGGTTCATCGACGGCGTGCTGCTCAAGACGGTGACGCGCGCCGAGGTCGAGCGCCACGGCCGCTGGGGCGATGACCGCCCCTCCTTCATCATCCTGAACCTCGCGGTGGGCGGCACCTGTCCGCACGGCGTCAACGGCGCTCCAGCCGGGCCGGGCTGGAGCGCCGTCGTCCTCAATCAAGCGTTGAGGGTGCTCTCGTCGACGCCGGCCTCGGCCATCAGCGTGGCCAGCGCGAGCTTGAGCTTGTCCTTCGCGCGAATCTCGAGCTGACGGGCGCGCTCGCGGGAGAAGCCGAAGTGCTCGCCCAGCTCGCTGAGCGTCATCTCCGCGTCACCCATGACGCGCTGCTCGATGATGAAGCGCTCGCGCGGGTCCAGGCGGCGCAGCGCGCGCTGCACCAGCTCGCGGGTGAGGTCGGCCTGCTGCCGGTCGGCCACCTCGTCCACCGCGGAGGCGGACTCGGACTCCACGAAGTCCAGGTGCGTGGCGTCGCCGTCCTCGCCCATGGGCGCGTCCAGGGACAAGTCACGGCCGCCCATGCGCTGCTCCATCTCGCGCACCTCGGAGGCCTTCACGTTCAGCTTGCGCGCAATCTCCTCGGCGTTGACGATGTTCGCGTCACCGGCGCCCAGCTTCTCCAGCTCGCGGCGCGTGCGCGCCAGGCTGAAGAAGAGGCGGCGCTGCGCCTGCGTGGTGCCCAGCTTCACCAGGCTCCAGTTCTTCAGGATGCAGTTCTGGATGTACGCGCGAATCCACCAGACGGCGTAGGAGATGAGGCGGATGCCCTTGTCCGGGTCGAACTTCTGCACGGCCTTCATCAGGCCGATGTTCGCCTCCTGGATGAGGTCCGACATCTTCAGGCCGTAGGAGCGGTACTCGTAGGCCACCTTCACCACGAAGCGGAGGTTCGCCGTCACCAGCTGGTGGCCCGCGGACAGGTCGCCCGCGCGGAACCGCTTCGACAGCTCCTGCTCCTGCGGCTGGGTGAGCAGCGGGTACTGGTTGATCTCCGACAGGTAGGTGGAGAGCGAGTCAGGGGAGGCGAAGGAGTTGGAAGCCTGCATGGTGTCTCTCGGGGAAAAAGAGATCTGGTTGGGGGACCGCGATGACGCTACGGGGGGTTGCCCTTTGCGACCCGCGTGCCAAGGGGTGGTGCCTCTGTTTCCCAGTGAGTCCAGGGGTTTGCATCCATGCCGCGCCGTGCTTAAGGCCGGAAGTCGGTCGTTTTTACAGCCAGCCTCACGGAAGTCTCTTCCGAACGTCGGCTGGCCAACAGGGGCGTCGGCCCCTGGGGTGAGCCCGAGGAAGGAGGCGGGCGGGGCCCCTCATGGTGGGCCGGTACTTCTTGCAGGGTGCGTCATCTCCACCTTGAGAGGATGGGCGACCTCTTCCAGCTCTTGGCCGTCTCCGCCGTGGTGATGGGCGTGTCGCAGACGCTGTCGCGGGAGCGCATCTTCGCGCCGCTGCGGGCGCGGCTGGGCGGCAAGGACACGTGGTGGGGTTACCTGGTGTCCTGCCCCTATTGCGTGTCGCACTACGTGGCCTTCGCCCTGGTGCCGCTCACGGGGACCACCGTCATCCGGGTGACGGTGGGCGGCTGGCCGGGCTACGTGCTGAGCTGGGTGCTGTCCACGCTGCTCATCACCGTCATCGCGGCCTTCTTCCGGGTGGTGTTCTGGTTCGTGGATGAGACGCAGGGCCTGGTGAAGCGGCGCCAGCGGACAGAGGAGGAAGAGACGGCCACCCGGCGCATCCAGCGAGAGCAGGCGGAGCAGACGCTGAACCACGCGGCGCCCGAGGCGCGGGAGCCCTCACCTCCCGTGTCGCATTGATGCGATGCGTCGCACGCGTGCCGTGTGGATTGACGGGGGTGGGGGTGGGAGGACGCAACTTCTCTCCGGAACGCTGAGAAGATGGGGGGAGCACCCGTCACCCCCCTGGCAGGAGAGCCTCGTGAGCACCATTGACCGCAGCCGCAGCGCCGTCACCCCGCAGACTGTGAAGGCGCCCACGGCGGCTCCGAGGAACTCGCTGGTGGGCGGGGTGGTGGACGCCATCAAGGGCGGCATCGCGGACGTGCCCCGCTTCATCGAGATGGGCAAGGACGTCTTCCAGGCCGCGCATGTGAACGAGCTGAAGCGCATCTTCGGTGGGGACGCGAAGCCGGACCGGATGAACGATGGGAAGTTCGTGGGGGCCAAGGGGCAGACCTTCCCGCCCGGCACGCCGCTGAAGGACGTCCCGGGCGTGACGCCGCTGGACAACCCGAACCCGTCGAAGACGGTGCTCTACGTCAACGGCATCATGACGCCCACCGCGGGGCAGCTCAGTGAGATGCAGGCCATCGCGGAGACGGCGGACGCGAAGGTGGTGGGGATTCACAACGCGACGCAGGGGCTGGTGGCGGACCTGGCGCAGTGTGTGGGGGACAAGCTGGACAAGGGCCACAACCCCGCGGTGGATACGCTGGCGGACACGCTGTACGGCGAGCTGAAGGCGGGCCGCGAGGTGCACCTCATGGGCTACAGCCAGGGTGGCCTCATCACCGCGCGGGCGCTGGATGACGTGGCGAAGCGGCTGCGCATCGAGGACGGGATGTCCCCGGCGCAGGTGGAGCAGACGCTGGGCAAGCTGAGCGTGGAGACCTTCGGCGCGGCGTCCACGCGGTACGTGGATGGGCCGAAGTACGTGCACTACGTCAACAACGCGGACCCGGTGCCCACGCTCACGGGCCTGGGCGGGAGCGTGGACCCAGCGGCCTTCCTGAAGGACGCGGGCAAGGGCGCGGTGGTGCACCGGTTCACCGATGGGAACGCGAACCCCATCAGCAATCACATGCTGGACACGCTGTACATGAAGCACCGCGTGGACTTCGACCAGGCTCGGGCGGGGCAGTTCTGAGCGGCGCTGCGGGCATTACACCGGCGTGAACTTCACGCCGGTAGCCTTCGCGCGCTCCAAGGCGTTCTTGATGTCCTCGGAGACGATGAGGGCAAGAGGCCAGCCCTCGGTGCGGAAAACCTTGGCGCTGCCCACCTTCGTGGGGTCGATGTGCAGGTCATCCACCGCGTAATACTGGCCTACCTTCTCAGGCAGGCCGTCCTCTGGTTTCCAGAACTGCACTGAGGAAGCCTGCTCGTCGATGCAGCGGATGAGCTGCGTGACCACGAGCAGGAGGTACTGGTCCGGGTGGCCCTTGATGTCCACGGGAATGAGCTGGACGTCATGGCGGGCCAGCTCCGTGAAGACCGCGGCCACCTTGACGTGGACGATGGGAACACTCAATGCCGTCAGCGTGAAGTCCAGCGGCTTGCCGGCATGCTGGACGGGGACCTTCAGGCGCCCCGCAGCCTGAACCGCGCGCCCCTCGTTGAAGTCCCTCGGGTCATCTACTTCGCGTCCCTGCCTGTCCGTGGGGTCATCCAAGTGCCAGCGGCCTGGGACGTGGACATCCTCCTTCATCCTGAAGAAGCGCTTGGGCATGGCGGGCATCTAGGGGCGTGAGCCCTGGGTGACAAGCCGGTTCAATCTTGAGCCAGGGGTGCTGACTTCTGTCGCCAGTCTCCTGAGCGCTCTTATCAGCGCTTCCCTACAATCGGAAACCTTACGGCAGGCACGGGTCGCGTCGTACAGCCGCTCATGGACCAGGTCGTGGTACTCCTGAGGATGCGGACCCTTGTGCCCTGAGATGGGCACGATGTTCTCAGGGTCCTTCAACTCCATCCCGGCTTTCTTGAAAATCTTTTCGAACTTCGGTGTCCAGGGACCACCGCGCGCGGCGGAGCGACTGTTCTTGTTCGTCGCGAGGTGGTGCTTCTCGGAGCGGCCGCCGCGCATTCCCTGGGCCGCCATGGCGACGGCGTTGGGTGCCAGCGCGATGGTGAAACCCTCGGCCGTCATCGCCACGGAGTGCACGCTTTCGGTGGCCGCGTACCGGAAGCCCGCCTGCGCCTCCACCGCGAGTGCGGCCTGGGCTGAGCCCGGCAGCTTCGACGTCTTGGCTGCCAGTCCCGCCGTGTTGCCGATGGCCGCTATGGCCAGCATGACGAAGACGCGCGCCGCGTTCTCCCCGAGGACTTCGCCGTACACCTCGCCCGCCGCGCTGAGCTGCGCGAAAGAGGTGGCCCGTTCCACCTCGCGCACCAGCGTCACCCAGCCGTCCAGGATGCGCCACACCGTGTCCACGCCCAGGTAGGCGATGGCCGTTGCCGTCAGCAGCGCCGCCAGGCCCTTGCTCACCGGCTCTGGTAGCGACCAGAGGAGCAGGTACATGCTGACCGAGGCGCTCACCGTCGCGAGCAGGGCCTGCGGGTCGGCCATGTCCTCCAGCGCTTCGGCCGTCTCGTCCCAAACCGAGTCCATGGCGATGGCCATGGCCAGCGAGTATTTGCCGTCGCTGGCCAGCAGCGGGCCTTCGGCCAGCAGGCGCAGGCAGTCTCCGGGCTGGGACTTGCGCTCGCACCAGCGGCCATAGGCGCGTGTCAGGTCGTCATCTGCGTAGGACTCCAGCAGGCGCAGGCCATTCGCGTCCCTCTCTTCCTCCTGGGGGATGAGCCGTGGGCCGCGCTTCTCGTACAGGTACACGCCGCTTCGTTCTGGAACGCCGAAGCGCTGGCGGGCCTCGCGCAGAGGATTGGAGAAGGGCCGCACGTCTCGGGCGAGTGCAACCACTGCCTCCTCGAACTCGTCATCGTTCAACTCGACGGGTGTGGCGTGGTCTTCGGTGAATGGCGTGTGGACAAGCGGAGGCCCGTCCCCCGTGTCCAGCCGCACGAGTCGAGTGGTTGAACAACCCGTCACGGCAAGCGCCAGCACCAGCCAGATGCCCCCGCGCGCGCTCATTCAATTCCTCCGGTGCCGAGTTCGGTCCTCATGAGAGAAAGTCTGGAATACCAGAAGAGTCCGACAGGATGCGGAGAGGCCGGGGCCAGAATCGTCTGGCGGGTTGTTGTCATCCGCAGTGCCCTGCCACGTGTGGGCTGAGCCCTTCATGGATGCGCCTTGGTGGGGTTGACGTGGATTGCGGGCGGCGGCCCGGAAGCGCGCCAACGAGCGCGGACGTCATGCACCACGACGGCCAACGTCGCGGAGAGGAAGACGATCTGCATCAAGGTTCGGGGCAGGAGCTGGTCGTAGGGCGCCGTCAAGACTCCGGCGAGGACCGCGTAGACGTTGGCCGGGAACATCAGGACGAGCAGGACGGAGAGGCACGCCGCGGCGAGCGGGGCCGTGCGCCGCCAGAGCAGGCCCGCGGCTCCCGCCAGCTCCAGCAGGCCCGTCACCGTGACGATGAGCCCCGGCGCCGGCAACACGGGAGGAACCATCCGGATCATCTCCTCCCGCATCCCGATGAAGTGCGCTCCGCCTGTCAGCAGGAACATCACGGCAAGCCCGCCACGCAGCGGCACCACCCAGGGCCTGAGCCGTTTCACGCCCAGGGCTCCCAATACGAGCAGCACGAGCGTGACGGCGATGAGGGCGATGAGCGGTTCCATGGGAAGTCCCTTTCCGTGGTCAATCTTTCCAGTGGAAAGATTCGCCGCGAAGAGGAACTTGTCAATGGAAAGATGCGCTAGGCTGGCCCGGTGACACGTCGCTCCTACCATCACGGTTCCCTGCGCCGAGCCTTGCTCGATGCGACCATCGCGGCCATTCAGGAGGGCGGGCCGACGGGCCTCAGCCTGCGCGAGCTGGCGCGGCGGGCGGGGGTCTCACACGCCGCGCTGACCCATCATTTCGCGGACAAGGCAGGGTTGCTCACCGCGCTCGCCGAGGAGGGCTACACCCTGCTCGCGGACGAGCTGGCCGCCGAGCGGGAGCGTTCCGGTGACTTCGTCGAGCTGGGGGTGGCCTACGTGCGCTTCGCCATCAAGCATCGCGCGCACTTCGAGGTCATGCACCGGCCGGACTTGTACAACCGGGACGATTCAGCGCTCGCCGCCGCGCAGGCTCGCGCGGAAGCCGCGCTTCACCAGGGACTGTCCATGCAGGCTGGAGGCAGGCCTGGCAAGGACGTCCGTCTGGCCGCGCTGGCAGCGTGGTCGCTCGTGCACGGCTTCGCCTCGCTCTGGCTCAACGGCATGGTGCCCTCCGAATACGCCGAGGACCCGGACGCCTCTGCGCGAGCCATCGCCGAGCTGCTCATTCGCAAGGGGTGAGCGTGTCCCCTCGTCATGCCAATGCTTCGGGCCGCCTCGACGGATGCAGGGGCATTTGAGGCGCCTTCCAGGGCCCATGGCGCAACGGGTGCTCGCTGATGCCCCAGGATCACCACAGCCCCTGCCGGCGCATCAGCTCCGCCAGCGGGTGCGCGCCCAGTCCATGCGCGTCGAAGAGGCTGCCCGCGGCCTCGTGTGTGGGATTCCGCCAAGCGATCCGCTCCTGCCCGTCGTCCCGCGTATTGCCACACAACAGCAGCGACGCCCGCAGCACCTCGGCGGACGGAAACAGCGTGTGCTCGAAGAGGAGCGGATTCTGGCTGGTGAGGAACACCTGCCTCGCGCCCAGCTCCCGCATAGACGCCTCCACCCAGCGCGGGTGCAGCCCATTCGCCAGCTCGTCCGCGATGGCGAAGTCCTCGTTCACATCCAGGTAGTAGAGCAGGGACAGCAGCCGCTTCTGCCCGAAGCCCAGCGCCTCATGCGTCAGCACCCGGCCATCGCGCCGCGTGAACTCGAAGCCGAAGCCCCCAAAGCCCACGCGCCCGCCATTCTCGAAGGTGCGCTTCTCCACCACCTCCACCCGGAACCGCCCCGCGTCAAAGCCCGCCAGCGCCACGAACTTCGCCAGGAAGCTGCCCTCGCGCGCGTCGTGCGTCAGCTCCAGCACGTCGGTGACAGATGGCTGCTCCATCCGCTCCCGCAGCCAGCCCGGCATCCACGTGGGCAGCGCCATCAACCCCAGCGGGAATACTTCCCCGTCCCGCACCTCCATGGCGTAGCGGATGGCGCCGATGCGGTCGAACATCCCCAGCGCCTCATCGAAGCGCTGCGGCGCCAGCAGGAACGTCCGGCGCAGCAGCTCCTTCAGCCGCTCCTTCATCCCCGCGTCGATGTACTGCGCCGCCATGAACAGCAGCGTCCACACCGAGCGGTCCAACAGCGACCAGTGCATGCTCCGTGACCACACCGCCTCGCCGTCAATCTTGCAGTCCATGCCCGCCGCGTCCGCGCGCATCACCAGCCGCGCCGACGGCGAGTGGAACTGCACGTCCACCTCGATGCGCGGATGCAGCCCGGAGTCGGCGGGCGCGGGCGTGCGCAGCGGCATCAGCCCCGCGCCCTTGCGCGGCGGCGCCTCCGCGTCCGGCGCCGGGGCGCTCTCCTCGTTCCGGACGAAGACGTGCAGCTTCATCCCCGGGAACGCCAGGTCGTACTCCAACGCGAACGGCTCGTGGATGAGCCCGGAGAAGTCGGAGCCGAGCACCGTGGCGATGAGCTCCAGCAGCGTCGTCCTGCCGGTGCCGTTCTCCCCCAGCACCAGGTTGTACGACGGGCTGAACACCAGCGAGGTGCCAGGGACGACGCTCCGGTAGTGGTGGACCTCGAGCCGCGTCAGCTTCATGGGACTCCTTGGGCGCGCAGCATGGCCAGTGTGGGCGCGCGGGGGAACCACGCAATGTCACGGAATGTCCACCGCCGTTCGTGTGTACAGGGCGCCCGAGCCCCTCCCTGGCCGGCCGCCGCATGACGCGGTGCAGGCCAAGGTGGAACGTGAGGTGGAGCGAGACCTCGTCTATACACTCCGCCGGCTCTACGACCCTGCCGGGTCGGGAAAGGACGAAGTGAGGACGATGAAGAACCAGCTTCTCGGCTGTATGGCCTCGGCGCTCATGACCCTGACGGCGATGCCCGCGCTGGCGCAGCTCAAGCTGCCGGCGCCCAGCCCCGCGGCGAAGGTGACGCAGGAGGTGGGTGTCTCCGAGATTTCCGTCGAATATTCCAGCCCCGCCGTGAAGGGCCGGAAGATCTGGGGCAGCCTGGTCCCCCACGACAAGGCGTGGCGCAGCGGCGCCAACGCGGCGACGAAGATTACCTTCAGCCACCCCGTCACCTTCGGCGGCAAGGCCGTCCCGGCGGGCTCGTACGCCATCGTCAGCCTGCCCTCGCAGAAGGGCTGGAAGGTGATGCTGAACACGGACCTGGGCCTGTGGCGGGGCGGCGCGCCCTATGACGCGGCGAAGGACGTGGCCTCCGTGAGCGCCACCACCACGGCGATTCCGGCGCGCGAGCGCCTGACGTACCTCTTCACCGACACCACGGACACCGGCACGCGGCTGGACCTGGAGTGGGAGAAGCTGCGCGTCTCCGTGCCCATCCAGGTGGACACGGCGGCCTTCGCCAAGGCCAACCTCGAGCAGGCGGAGAAGAGCACGGCCAGCATGCACGCGAGCGCGGCCTCCTACATGGCGGAGACCAGCAAGGACTACGCCGCCGCGCTGAAGCACGCCGACGCGGCCGTGGCCGCCAACCCCACCTGGTACACCCATTGGATTCGCGCGGACGTCCTGTCGCGCATGGGCAAGTATTCGGAGGCCCGCAAGGCCGCGCAGGCCTCGTGGGACCTGGGGCAGAAGGACAAGAACTTCCCATACCGTGACCGGGTCTCCAAGGCGCTGGCGGAGTGGAAGAACAAGAAGTAGCCCGCCGCGCTCCCGGGGCTCCTCAGCGACGGAGGGGCCCCGTCAGGAGCCGGCGGTAGAGCGCCTCGTAGCGGTCGACGGCGGGTTCCTTCTGGAAGCGCTCCAGGACCCGCGCCCGCGCGCGATGTGAGAAGCCCCACCAGCGCTCCGCGTCCTCGACCAGGGTGAGCACGTGCCGGGCCATGGCCGGGACGTCTCCCAGCGGCGCCAGGAAGCCCGTCTCTCCGTGCGTGACGAGCTCGGGGATTCCGCCCAGGTCGCTGGCCACCACGGGGATGCCGCAGCTCAACGCCTCCAGCGCGGCGAGCCCGAAGCTCTCCTGCTCGCTGGGCAGCAGGAACACGTCGGAGGCGGCGAGCAGCTCCTCGAAGCGGTCCTGCTTGCCGAGGAACGCGACGCGGCCCTCCAGGCCCTTCTCCCGCAGCGTCCGCTCCGCGGGCGAGCGCTCTGGACCGTCGCCCACCATCACCAGCCGGCAGGGGCGGTGGCGGTGGACCTCGGTGAAGATGGCGACCACGTCGGCGATGCGCTTCACCGGCCGGAAGTTGGAGACGTGGATGAGCACCGGCTCGTGCTCTCTCAGGGCCGGGAAGAGCGCGCGCAGGCAGGCGCGGTCCCGCACCGGGGCGTAGCGCGCGGTGTCCACGAAGTTGGTGATGACGTCGATGGGGACGCTCTCGGGGATGTCGAAGCCCTGCCACGTCGCGCGGCGCAGGTAGGCCGACGGCACCGTCACCGCGTCACTGCGCATGATGGAGAAGCGCGTAATCGGCAGGTAGCTGGGGTCGATGCCCACCAGCGTCGTGTCCGTCCCGTGCAGCGTGGTGACCACGCGCGGCGCCTTGTGGCCCAGCACCTCGCGCGCCATCCACGCGGCGGTGGCGTGTGGCACCGCGTAGTGGACGTGCAGGATGTCCAGGCGCTCGTAGTTGGCCACCTCAATCATCTTGGAGGCCAGCGCGATGGGATAGGTGCTGGACTGCTGGAGCGCCGGGTAGTCGCTCTCCGTCACCTCATGGAAGACGACCTTCCGATTCACGCCGTGCAGGCGCACCGGCAAATCCCGGGCGATGAAGTGGACGCGGTGACCCCGGTCGGCCATCGCGAGGCCAATCTCCGTGGCGACCATGCCGCTGCCACCGAAGGTCGGAAAGCAGGTGATGGCCACGTTGAGCGGGGCGTTCATGGGCGTGCCGGGAAGAACAGGGGCCGGGCGAAGCCATTCCTGCGAAAGTGGTCGAGCGGGTCGGCCAGTCCCAGCGTCTCGCGGAGGACGTAGGGCTCGCCGTGGGTGACGCCAATCCGGGCCCCGTAGAAGCGATCCCTGGCTTCCAACGAGGACAGCGACAGCGGCGAGCCCACCAGCGTGGCCGGCGCGTCCGGGCGGGGCAGCACCTGACTGGCGTAGCAGTGCACCGCCGCCAGCTTGCGCTCGTAGACGGAGGAGACGTCCACGACGACGCTGGGCTCGGCCAGGTGCCGCAGCGGATAGTAGAGGACCTGGCGGGGCGTGAAGGGCGCCGCGGCGGGCTCCGCGTCGAACTTGCGCACGCCCGCGAAGAAGAGGGCGCGCGTCACCAGGGCGCTGGCGGCCTCGTGGTCCGGGTGGCGCTCCTGCTCCCACGGCACCACGACGAGCTCCGGACGCAGCCGGCGCAGCGCCTCCACCACGCGAGCCACGGCGGCGGTGCGGGCGCGCTCGGGCTCGGGCGTGTCGAAGCCCGCCCACGGGTTGAGCCAGCCGTCGGGCAGCTCCAGGTTCTCCCGGTGGGCCAGCCCCAGCGCGCGGCTGGCGGCCTCCGTCTCCTCCGCGCGCGACTGGAGCGTGCCGCGCGAGCTCTTCTCCCCGCGCGTCAGGTCGACGATGCCGGTGCGGTAGCCCCGGGCGGCCAGGCTCGCCAGCAGCCCGCCGCAGAACAGCTCCACGTCGTCCGGGTGCGGACCGAAGGCGAGCACGTCGATGCCGTAGGCCGTGTCGTTCGCGCTCATGGCGTCAAATCCTTCGAGTCACCGGAGAAGGGGACACACGCGTCCAGCACCTGCTGCGTGAAGGCGCGCGCGCCGACGCGGCAGGCGAAGTAGGGGAGCCCCAGGACACGCTCCTGGGGCGCGTCCTCCGGGAAGAGGAAGGTGCGCAGCCGGTCCACCTGCTCGGCGGCCGTGGCGTCACGCCGGGCGAGCGCGCGGCGGTAGCGGCCCGTCAGCCGGGAAACCGCGACCCGCACCGTCCCCTGGGTGCGGCGCACGGCGTCCTGGAGGTTCGCGTCCAGCGCCGTCACCGGCCCGGCCACGCGCTCCAGCTCCGCGGAGAAGGCGCCGAAGAGGCGGGCCTCCAGGGCCTCTGGCGTCTCCAGGGCCTCTGGCGCGCCACGCGTGGCCAGCTGCGTGAGCAGGGTGTCCCGCGGCACGCCGACGACGTCATCCGGCCGGAGCTCCAGCTTGCCCAGCCACCGGCGCGTGCGGTCATCCAGCACGCGGAATCGCGCCCGGGGAATGGCGAGCGGCATGGGGCGGCCGGCGTGGGCGTAGAGCGGCGCCAGTTGCGCGAAGTAGGCCAGCTCACCGGGCCCGCCGACATACGCGGCCGTGGGCAGCCAGGTGTCCTGGAGGAGGGGGCGCAGCAGCGCGGACGTGGTGAAGCGCAGCGGCTCATGCTCCAGCGCGGCATGCAGCGCGTCCTGGGAGAGGGTGCCGTTGTCCGGGTGGCCCACCAGGCTCCAGGCGCCTTCGTGCGCCGGGTCCAGCCGGTAGCGCGGACCGTCGAGCGCATCCGGAGAGAAGAAGCTGAGCGGCGAGCCCGGGCGGATGTGGACCTGCACCGTGTAGCCCGCGCGGGTCAGCGCCTCCGCGCGGGCCGCGAGCGCCGAGGAGAGCGGCCCTGCTTCCTGGAGGGCGAAGCGATGCACCGGCGCGGCCAGCGGCGCCAGCCGCGCGTCTCTCGGGTCGAGGAAGAGCAGTCCCTCCTCGGCGAAGAGGGACGACAGCACCTCGGTGAAGGCCCCCGCGAGCGTGGCGTCGGGGCGGTAGGCCCGCTCCAGCAGGGAGAGGAATTGCGCCGCGTGGGGCTCCGCTTCCAGCTCGGCGCGGAGGGCGGCCAGGGCGGGGAGGACGCTGGGGCCGAGGTGGCGGTGGGCGATGGGCGCTCGAGACGTCGCCGCGTCGGGGAGCTCGAGCGCCAGACGACAGGGGCCGCCGCCCGGGCGCGGGATGACACAGTGGTCGATCTCCGGCAGGTCGTGGTCCTCCGTCTGGAGCCAGAAGACGGGAACACAGGGCCGGCCGGTTTCTTCCTGAAGCGCGCGCGCCGTGACGATGGCGGAGGCGGCCTTGTAGAGCGTGTACAGCGGGCCCAGGAAGAGGCCCATCTGCTGTCCCGTCACCACGGCCACGGTGCCGGGCTGAGCGAGCAACGCGAGGTTGCGCTCGCGCGCGGGGCTGGGCGCGAGCCGCGCGTTCTGCGCGCCGAGGACGTCCAGCAGCGCGGGCGACACCGTCCGCGACGCGGCGGCGGCCACGGCCCGGGCGCGGCCTTCACGGTGGCGATAGTCGTCGGAGAGGAAGGAGCGCGCTGGCGCGTCTCCGCGAAGCCACGCGGTCGAGAACGAGGACGTCACGGCATGTCGTGATAACAGGTCGCGGCGGACGCGCCACCGGAACTGCACGCTCGCACGTCATGTGCGGCCGTGGCGGCGCGTGTCATCCCGGTGCGAACGCGAGCCGCGCGCTGGGAAGAGGCTTGTTATAGGGTCCGCCCGAATGCGGAACCTGCTCCTCGGAATGACGCTGGCCATGAGCCTTGGAATCGGGTCGACGGCAATCGCGCAGCCTCCTCGGCAGCTTCACGCGGGTGAAATCGCGGCGGGCCTGAAGCGGCTCGGGGTGACGGGCAGCGTGCTCTATGTCGCGGCCCACCCGGACGACGAGAACACGCGCCTGCTCGCGTGGCTGGTGGGGGCGCGCGGCCTGCGCGCGGGTTACCTGTCCGTGACGCGCGGTGATGGCGGGCAGAACCTCATCGGCACCGAGCAGGACGCCCTGCTGGGGCTCATCCGCACGCATGAGCTGCTGGCCGCGCGGCGCGTGGATGGCGCGGAGCAGTTCTTCACGCGCGCGCGGGACTTCGGCTACTCGAAGAGCGCGGAGGAGGCGCTGCGCATCTGGGGGCATGACGCGGTGCTGGCGGACGTGGTGCTCGCCATCCGCCGCTTCCAGCCGGACATCATCATCACCCGCTTCACCACGAAGCCTCCGAACCACGGCCACCACACGGCCTCCGCGCTGCTGGCGGAGGAGGCCTTCATCGCCGCCGCCGACCCGAAGCGCTTCCCGGAGCAGCTCTCCGAGGTGAAGCCCTGGAAGGCGGACCGCCTGCTGAACAACGCGTCCCACTGGTGGTTCAAGCCCGGTGAGGACCTGTCGCGCTACCTGAAGCTGGACGCGGGCGGCTACGACGCGCTGCTCGGGCGTTCGTGGGGGGAGGTGGCCGCGGAGAGCCGCAGCCAGCACAAGAGCCAGGGCTTCGGCGTGGCGCCGGACCGCGGCCCCGGCCTGGAGTACTTCACGCCGCTGGCGGGGACGCTGCCCAAGCGCGACGTGTTCGAGGGGCTCGACTTCACCTGGAAGCGCTGGAAGGGCGCCGAGGCCGTGTCCCGCGCGGTGGCCGCCGCGCAGAAGGGGTACGACGCGCGCGCGCCGCACCGCTCCCTGCCCGCGCTCGTCCGCGTGCACGAGGCGCTGTCCGCGCTGCCGGACTCGCACCCGTGGAAGGCGCCCAAGCTGCGGGAGACGGAGGCGCTCATCGCCGCCTGCGCGGGCCTGTTCCTGGAGGTGCGCGCCGCCGCGCCCACGGGCATCCCGGGCCTGCCGGTGGCGCTGAGCGTGGTGGCGCTGAACCGCTCGCCGGCGGACGTGGAGTGGGTGGGCGTGACGCTGCCGGGCGAGCAGCCCGAGGCCGTGGGCCAGAAGCTGGGCGCGAACGTGCCCGTGAAGCTGGCGCGCACGGTGACGTTGCCGGTGACGGCGCCCATCTCCACGCCCTACTGGCTGCGCGAGCCGGTCACCGGGGGCCTGTACACGCTGGAAGGCGAGGACCGCGCGCTCACCGGCCACCCGGAGGGCGCGCCCGCGTTGTCGGTGACGTTCGAATACAAGGTCGCGGGCCGGCGCTTCCGCGTGGTGCGTCCGGTGATTCACGCCTGGACGGACCCGGTGCGCGGCGAGCTCTATCGTGACTTCGAGGTCGTCCCGGTCGTCACGGCCACGCTGGCGCAGGACGTGCTCATGTTCCCCAACGGTGAGTCCCGCGCCGTGCCGGTGGTGCTGGCCGCGGGGATGGACCAGGTGCCGGGCACGGTGCGGCTGATGGCGCCGCCCGGCTGGCGCGTGGAGCCCAAGGCGGTGGAGTTCAAGCTCGCGGCGCGTGGCGACGAGCGCACCGTCACCTTCCAGGTGACGCCGCCGCCGGGGGCCACCCAGAAGGGCGAGCTCCAGGTGGATGTCGACGTGGGCGACCGCTCCTGGTCCTGGCGGGCCCGCTCCGTGTCCTATCCGCACATCCCGCCGCTGACGGTGCGTCAGCCGTCCACGGCCACGGTGGTGCCCTTCTCCCTGGCGATGAAGGGCAATCGCATCGGCTACATCCCCGGGCCGGGAGACCGCGTCGCGGAGAGCCTGGCCGCGGTGGGCTATGAGCTGACGCTGCTCCCCGAGGAGCGGCTGGCCCGGGAGGACCTGGCGCGCTTCGACGCCATCCTCGTGGGCGTGCGCGCCTTCAACGCCAACCCGCGCCTCGCCGTCCACCGGGAGCGGCTGCTCCAGTACGTGGAGGGCGGCGGCCGGCTGGTGGTCCAGTACAACACCAACAGCCGCGTGGGGCCGCTCACGTCCCTCGTCAGTCCCTATCCCCTGGAGATTGACCGCGACCGGGTGACGGACGAGACGGCGGTGATGACGCCGCTGTCCGCCGATGAGCCGCTGCTGCGCGCGCCCAACGCCCTGACGGCCGCGGACTTCGAGGGCTGGGTGCAGGAGCGCGGCCTCTACTTCGCGTCCAAGTGGGACGCCCGCTTCCGGCCCGTGTTCGCCATGCATGACGCCGGTGAGGCGCCGCTCCAGGGCGCGCTGCTGGTCGCCCGCCATGGCAAGGGCACGTTCGTCTACACGGGCCTCGCCTTCTTCCGTCAGCTCCCCGCCGGGGTTCCCGGCGCCTACCGCCTGTTGGCCAACATCCTCTCTCAATGAGCACTGCCCCCCAACTGAACCCCCATGAGCCCTCCGCCGAGGCGCCCGCGCACCGGCCCGAGCTCGATGACGCGCCGCCGCTGCTGGGCTCGTGGCGCAACATCTACATCCTGGTGATGGCCACCTTCGTCGTGTTCGTCGCCGTGTTCTGGATGCTCACCGAGGTGTACGCGTGACGGGGCTCGACTGGCTGGTCCTGGGCGGGACGATTGCGTCCATCGTGGCGTGGGGCCTCTGGAAGTCACGCGGGACGGCCACCAGCGACGAGTACCTGCGCGGCGGCCGTGAGCTGAAGTGGCCCACCATTGGCCTGGGCGTCATGGCCACGCAGGCCAGCGCCGTCACGTTCCTCTCCGTCCCCGGGCAGGCCTACGAGGACGGGATGCGCTTCGTGCAGTTCTACTTCGGGCTGCCCATCGCGATGATCATCATCAGCGCGGTCTTCGTGCCCATCTACTACCGGTTGAACGTCATCACCGCGTACGAATACCTGGAGTCACGCTTCGACCTGAAGACGCGGCTGTTGGGCGCGTTCCTCTTCCTCGTCCAGCGCGGGCTGGCCGCGGGCATCACCATCTACGCGCCGGCCATCATCCTCTCCACCATCCTCGGCTGGCCCCTGGAGCCCACGGTCATCGCCATGGGCGCGCTCGTCATCCTCTACACGGTGACGGGCGGCTCCAAGGCAGTGAGCCAGACGCAGAAGCAGCAGATGGTGGTGATGATGGGGGGCATGGTGGTGGCCGCCGCCGTCATCCTCTGGCGCCTGCCGGAGCACGTCTCGTTCGGCAAGGCGGTGGACGTCGCGGGCGCGTTCGGCCGGATGAACCTGGTGAGCTTCGACTTCGACATGCAGGACCGCTACAACTTCTGGTCCGGCATCACGGGGGGGCTGTTCCTGTCCCTGTCCTACTTCGGCACGGACCAGTCCCAGGTGGGGCGCTACCTGACCGGGCGCTCCATCTCCGAGAGCCGGCTGGGGTTGCTCTTCAATGGCGTGCTGAAAATCCCGATGCAGTTCCTCATCCTCTTCGTCGGGATTCTCGTCTTCGTCTTCTATCAGTTCAGCACCCCGCCGCTGCTCTTCAATGACACCCTGCGCACCCGCGTGCAGGGCACGGCGCACGCGGCCGAGTACGCCGCGCTGGAGTCGAAGTGGGAGCAGGTCCAGTCCGGCAAGCGCGCGGAGGTGGAGCGCTACCTGACGGCGGTGGACGCGGGCGACGTGGTGGCGGGCGACGCCTCCCGGGCGCTGCTCCAGGGCGCGGAGCAGGAGGCGAGCGCGGTCCGGCAGGAGGCCAAGGACATGGTGGCCCGCGCGCTGCCGGGCGCGGAGACCAAGGACTCCGACTACATCTTCATCGCGTTCGTGAAGCGCTGGCTGCCCAGCGGCCTGTTCGGGCTGCTCATCGCCGTCATCCTGTCCGCGGCCATGAGCTCCATCGCCAGCGAGCTGACGGCGTTGGGCACGACGACGACGGTGGACTTCTACCGGCGGGTGTTCCGGCGCGACGCCTCGGACCGGCACGTGCTGGTGGCGTCCAAGCTGTTCACCGTGTTCTGGGGGCTGGTCGCGGTGGCCTTCGCGACCTTCGCGTCGCTGCTGGACAACCTCATCCAGGCCATCAACATCCTGGGCTCCATCTTCTACGGGACGGTGCTGGGCATCTTCCTGGTGGCCTTCTTCGTGAAACACGTGCGCGGGCACGCCGTGTTCGCCGCGGCCGTCATCTCCCAGGCGACGGTGGTGGCGCTCTTCTTCCTCTCCGACATCGGCTATCTCTGGTTCAACGTCATCGGCTGCGCGCTGGTGATGGCGCTGGGGCTGGTGATGCAGGCCGTCCTGCCGCGCGGCGCAACGCCTTCCCCCGCGGCGGGGGCCTGAGCCCGGCGCACGCGGGGGGATGAAGGCCGGGAGGCGTCCGTGAAGGGGCGCCGGCCCGGCCTTGCAGTATGCTCGTCCCCCAAGAGGGACGGACATGTCTGACGGGAAGAGGCGGCCGGGGCGCCCGGGGCGTTCCGAGGAGCCGCGCATCGCGCCGGAGGAGGACGAGGACGCGACGCGGGACATTCCGCTCGTCTCGCGCTCCGAGGAGCCGAGGAGGGGGCCTCGGGAGCCGCGTTACGAAGAGACGCGCATGGGCCCGGTGGAGCCGCTCACCGAGGAGACGCGGATGGGACCCCTGGAGGACTTCGCCGAGGCGCCCTCCCAGGAGACGCGGATGGGACCCCTGGAGGACTTCGCCGGGGAGCCGCCCCTGGAGACGCGGATGGGACCCCTGGAGGACTTCTCCGAGCCGCCGCCGGCCCGGCCGGGGCGCCCGCGCGGCGCCGCCAGGAGCGCGAGGGCCGAGCCCCCCGCGTTGCCCGCCGCCGAGGACTTCGCGGACCTCAGGCCTTCGAGTCCTCCCAAGGCCCGCGGTGTCCCGGAGGCGAAGGCCACGCCAGGGCGGGTGGGCGCTCCGGAGAAGCACGCCAGCGCGCGGAAGGCCAGCGCCTCGCCCGCAAGCGTGGGCGTGGTGCGCCTGAGCCCGCTGGAGCCCCTGGGCGCGAAGGTGGTGGCCGAGGAGGAGGCCCCCGCGCTGCGGACGATGTTCGCGAACCACTCGGCGCTGCTGGCCGAGCAGCTCCGCGACGCGCTGTCCGCGAAGATGTACGGCCGGGGCCCTCACCGGGTGCTGCGCATCGACGAGCCGGAGGGGCCCAGCACCGCGGGCGGGAAGCTGGCGCGGCAGGCCATCTCCCTGGTGCCTCGCAAGGGCTCGGGCCCATCCCTGACGTGCGGCTGGGTGGACGTGTCCAAGCGCGAGGCGCAGCTCCGCAACTTCGAGGCGGTGGCGAAGCGGTACGAATCCCACCACGGCGAGCCGCTGGAGATGCAGGCCGAGGAGTACGAGCGCTTCCTCACCGACGTGGAGGCGGTGCTCGCCCAGGCCGTCATCAAGGTGCGCGTCATCGTCCCCGAGGAGCCCGGCGCGGTGCGCGTCGCCGGGCCCGCCGCCGCTGCCCGCGTGAAGGGCGTCCCGCCCATGTTGGCGGGAGCCCTGGCTGTGCTGGCCTTCGTGCTGGGCCTGCTCGCGGGGCGGATGGGCTTGGGCGGTTGAGCTAGGCCGGCGGCGGCGCCTCGCGCTCCCAGTGGCGGTGGGCGATGGACTCGGCGAAGAGCTGGCCGAAGCCCTTGGTCTCCACCTTCGCGCTGCGGACGACGCCGCGCGTGGTGTCCAGGCCCTTGGTGGGCGCCGGCTCCAGGTCGCTCACGCCCGCGGAGTCCAGCAGGCCGGCGGCGTCCGCGGAGAGCGCCAGGGCCTTGCAGTGGACGTAGGCCTCACGCACGAAGTCCACCGCGAGCGGCACGCGCCGCAGGGCCGCGACGCTCTTCGCGCCACCGGGCACGTAGACGGCGTCGTACATCACCGAGGACGCCGTGGAGAAGGTCCGCAGGGGCCGCTCCTCCCGGCCCTCCTGGCTCGTCACGGGGCTCAGGGTGGGGCCCACCAGCTCCAGCGTCGCGCCGCGCTCCTGCAGCGCCTTGCGCACGCCCTCCAGCTCCTTGCCCGCGAACCCGTCCGACACCAGGGCGGCAATCTTGCGCGTGCGGATGGAGTCATGCGGCGAGTTCTCCATGCTCAGGGCCGGGGACGCCTCCACCGACGGCGCCCCCTTCTTGCCCGCGGCCTTGGGCGGCTTGGGAGGCTTGGACACCTTGGGGGGCGTGACGCCCACGGCGCGCGCCACGCGCACCGCCAGCTCCGGGTCCACGTTCACCAGAATCTGGTTCACCACGCGCTCGCGAATCTCCACGCGCTCCACCTTGCCAATCTCGAACTCCAGCGCGGCGACGAGGTGCTCCTGCTCCGGCTTCGACAGGCTCCTGTAGAAGAGGGTGGCCTGGCTGAAGTGGTCGCTGAAGCTGCCGCTGCGCGCGCGAATCTTGTGGCCCTCCACGCGCTCCTGGAAGTGGCGGAAGGCGCTCGCCGGGTTGGCCAGCACGGGGCAGCCGCCGCCCAGGGTGTTGGGGTGGTAGTTGGCGCGGGAGGTGGGGATGGCCTGCCGCCCGAAGCCGTCCTGCTGGTGGTTGGTGACGGGGCACACCGGCTTGTTGATGGGCAGCTCGGCGAAGTTGGGGCCGCCCAGCCGCGTGAGCTGCGTGTCCAGGTACGAGAAGAGCCGCGCCTGCATCAGCGGGTCATTGGTGAAGTCGATGCCGGGCACCACGTTGGCCACGCAGAAGGCCACCTGCTCCGTCTCCGCGAAGAAGTTGTCCGGGTTGCGGTTGAGCGTCAGCTTGCCCACGCGCTGCACCGGCACCAGCTCCTCCGGGAGGAGCTTGGTGGCGTCCAGCAGGTCGAAGCCGTACTTGAGCTCGTCGCCCTCGGGGATGAGCTGGAGCCCCAGCTCGTACTCGGGGAAGTCGCCCTTCTCGATGGACTCCCAGAGGTCGCGGCGGTGGAAGTCCGGGTCCTTGCCGGACAGCTTCTGGGCCTCGTCCCAGGCGAGCGCGTGGTTGCCCAGGAGCGGCTTCCAGTGGAACTTCACCAGGGTCGCCTTGCCGGCCGCGTTGACCAGCCGGAAGGTGTGGACGCCGAAGCCCTCCATCATCCGGAAGCTGCGCGGAATGGCGCGGTCCGACATCAGCCACATCACCATGTGCGTCGTCTCGGGGACGAGCGAGACGAAGTCCCAGAGCGAGTCATGCGCCGAGGACGCCTGGGGGATTTCGTTGTGCGGCTCGGGTTTGACGGCGTGGACGAAGTCCGGGAACTTGATGCCGTCCTGGATGAAGAAGACGGGGATGTTGTTGCCCACCAGGTCGAAGTTGCCTTCCTCCGTGTAGAACTTGGTGGCGAAGCCGCGCACGTCCCGGACGGTGTCCGCCGAGCCACGCGAGCCGCCCACGGTGGAGAAGCGCACGAAGACGGGCGTGCGCAGGGACGGGTCGGTGAGGAAGCGGGCCTGGGTGTACTTCTCCAGGGACTTGTAGACCTGGAAGTAGCCGTGGGCGCCCGCGCCGCGCGCGTGGACGACGCGCTCCGGGATGCGCTCGTGGTCGAAGCGCATCAGCTTCTCCCGGAAGTGGAAGTCCTCCAGGAGCGTGGGGCCGCGGACGCCCGCCTTCAGCGAGTTGTCCGTGTCCGAGATGGGGATGCCCTGGTCCGTGGTGAGGACCTTGCCCTCCGCGTGCATCCGGTGGGGTTCGAGGCTTTCGCTCTTGAGCGTGGTGGGCCGGGACTTCGCCGAGGGCTTGCGCGGTTTCATGGGGGCCTGTCGCCAACGAGAGAGGTGAAGGCGCCGTCTACGCTGGGGGCGTCCGCCCCGCGCCGCGAGGAACGCGGGGACGTCGGCGAGTCGGCACTTGCTCGTGGCGCGGCGGCGGTGGCGCGCGTGGCAGTGTCCACCACTGCGCGCTCGTCCGCTGGCGTCAGGTGGGCTTCACGGCACCGCGGGCGCGGCCACGGCGGGGGCCGCGTCTCCGGCCGGAGCCGCAGCGGCGGCGGCCTCCGCGCGAGCCTTCGCCTCCGCCAGGAGCGCGGCCTCGGCCTCCGCGCGCTTCTTCGCGTCAACCACGGCGACCTCCTTCATGGAGGCCAGGCCCTTCTCGAAGTCCTTTCCAATCATCGCGTCCATGTCCATGAACAGGCCCATGGCCTTGCTCACGAAGTTGTTCTCGCCGGACATGGCCCAGACGACCTGGGTGCCACCCTCGACGGAGCTGAGCGTGAAGGTGGTGGTGTTGACGGCGGCGAAGGGCTTGATGAACTCCAGCCGGATGGTGACCTGCTCGTTGACCTTGCTGTCGGTGATGGTCATGCGGCCCTCGCCGACCTGGTCATTGCCCGCCCAGGCGTAGTCCGCGCCCGTGCCCGTCTTCGGGCCGGAGTAGGTGCGCTTCTGCTGCGGGTCCAGGCCGTCCCAGGGGGACCACTCGGTCCAGCGGTGGAAGTCGTTCACCAGCGCGAAGGCGATGTCCGCGGACACGGGCAGCACCGCGCTGCGCTGATAGGTGAACGTGTCCGGGCGGGTGGCGACGACGCCGGCGAACAGCAGGATGACGGCGGCGAGCCCGACGAGAATCTTCTTGAGCATGGGGGTGGGGTCCTTTGGCCGCGGCCCGACATGGCCGCGCTCACGCCGCGCGTCTTAGAGCGTGTCCAAAGTCCCGCGCAAGCCACGCACAGCGGAACGGCCATGACGGAGGATGCTTGCTGCTCAGCACTCCGGGAGGCCCACGCTCAGGTTGGCCACCTCCAGCACGTTGGCGGCCAGGCCGCCGCGCGCCGTCTCCTTGTACTTGTCCTTCATGTCTCGGCCGGTGTCGCGCATGGTCCGGATGACCTTGTCCAGGCTGACGAAGTGGCGTCCGTCGCCGGAGAGCGCCATGCGCGTGGCGTTGATGGCCTTCACGGAGGCCATGGCGTTGCGCTCGATGCAGGGCACCTGCACCAGGCCGCCAATGGGGTCGCAGGTGAGGCCCAGGTTGTGCTCCATGGCGATCTCCGCCGCGTTCTCCACCTGGAGCGGGGTGCCGCCCATCACCTCCGTGAGCGCGCCCGCGGCCATGGAGCAGGCGCTGCCGACCTCGCCCTGGCAGCCCACCTCCGCGCCGCTGATGGAGGCGTTCTCCTTGTAGAGCACGCCAATGGCGCCGGCGGTGAGCAGGAAGCGCACCACGCCGTCCTCGTTGGCGCCGGGCACGAAGCGCCAGTAGTAGTGCAGGACGGCGGGGATGATGCCCGCCGCGCCGTTGGTGGGCGCGGTGACGACGCGGCCTCCCGCCGCGTTCTCCTCGTTGACGGCCAGGGCGTAGAGGTTCACCCAGTCCAGCACGGTGAGCGGGTTGGTGAGCCCGGCCTCGGGGCGGCTGAGGAGCTTCTGGTACATGGCCGCGGCGCGGCGCTCCACCTTGAGGCCACCGGGGAGGATGCCGCCGCTGGTGCAGCCCCGGCGCACGCAGGCCTGCATCACGTCCCAGACGCGCAGCAGCCCGGCGCGAATCTCCGCCTCGTCGCGCCACGTCTTCTCGTTCGCGAGCATGATGGAGCTGAAGCTCATGCGCTCGCGCTCGCAGTGCTCGAGCAGCGCGGCGGCGGACTGGAAGGGGAAGGGCAGCGGCGTGGCGTCCTTGCTCAGCGGGTCCTTGCCCGCGGCCGCGGCGGACTCGTCGACGACGAAGCCTCCGCCCACGGAGTAGTAGACGGCGGAGGCCAGCTCCACTCCGTCCGCGCCGGACGCGGTGAAGCGCATGCCGTTGGGGTGGAAGGGCAGCGAGCGGCGGCGGTGCATCACCAGGTGCTCGCCGTCGCGGAACGGCACCTCGCGCTGGCCCAGCAGCGCCAGGCGCCCCTCCGCGCGCCAGCGGGAGATGATGGCGGGGACGGCCTCCACGTCCACGGCCTCCGGCGTCTCGCCCAGGAGGCCCAGCACCACGGCCTTGTCGCTGCCGTGGCCCTTGCCCGTCGCGCCCAGGGAGCCGAACAGCTCCACCTTGAGCTTCGTGAGCCGCTCCAGCACGCCGGTGTCCGCCAGCTTCCGGGCGAAGGTCCGCGCGGCCCGCATGGGGCCCACGGTGTGCGAGCTGGAAGGTCCGATACCAATCTTGAAGAGGTCGAAGACGCTGACGGCCATGGCGAGCGCAACATGCCACGTTTCCACTTCCGTCCCAGTGCCCCCTCGCCGAAGCCCCTGTCACCGCGTGGACGGATGAACGTCATTGGACGTCCAACGAGCGAAGGCCGGGCGCACTCCTGGCGAGACCACCCCACGCCATGCGCACATGGCGCGGTAGACGCGGCGCGTTGAGTGCGCGGCGCCTGGCGTGTCGCGTTGAAGGCGCCGCCGCCGTGCGCCGCTGGCGCCGGACACACGAAGGGCCGGGAAGGCGCCCCGTGGGACGCCTGCTCCCGGCCCCCGTGCTCGCGGACGGCTACTGGTCGTCGCAGGGCGTTCCCAGGCGGGCGCCCTCGTACACCCCGAGCTCGTTGTAGATGAGCGGCAGGTTCTCCTCCACCGGCACCTGGCGCAGCTCCAGGCGGCGCTTCTTGTTCTCGATCCACAGGGCGGGCTTCGCCTTGTCGAGCAGCAGGCGGAGGTCGCCGCGCCTGGTGGAGAAGATTTCGCCTTCCGAGTCGGAGATGACGTTGGTCATCTTCTGGGCCTTCAGGTTGCCGCGAGGCCCGATGAAGACGCGGTAGTTCTTCTTCTCCGCCTCGTGGAAGCCACGGTCCACGAAGTAGTAGGCGCCCTTGGTGTCACGCAGCAGCGCGTAGGGCGCGAACTTCTGCGGGTTGGGCAGGAAGGTGGCCTTGCGCAGCAGCTCGGAGGCCGGCTCCCCGTCCAGCATGGTGAGGGGAATCTTCTTCTCACCGCAGGTCAGGGCGCAGGTGCGCTCCTTGCGGTCGATTTCGACGCTGGACATCACGCGCCAGTCGATGCCGCGGAAGTTGGGGTTCGCGCCCTTGTTGAAGAAGCGCGGGTCCAGGAAGGAGGTGGGCGACGTGTAGGGGCCGGGGTGGGGCACCTGGACGAGCTGCTTCTCGTTGCCGTAGTAGAGGACGGCGTTGATGTCCTCGTCGTCGGGCGTGAGCGCCACGTAGTGGCCCTTGCCGTCGGTGCACACCGACGTGGCCTCCATCATCATCTTCTCGCCGAGGTTCGACTCCTTGCCCCAGGGGGGCGTGATGGGCTCGGCCGCCATGGCGGCGGTACACGCGAACGACATCGCCGCGAAGGCGAAACGCTGGAATCGCATCGTGAAGGCTCCGACTACAGGTTCTGCTTGAAGAACTTGGTGGCGAACTTGTCCTGGTTGGCCGCGTCCCGGTGGGTCGTCCAGATGACGCGGTCCGCTTCGAGCCTGGGCTCCAGCCCGTTGCCGAAGCGGCAGCTCACCTGCTTCACCTTCTCCTGGATGGTCTGCTTCGCGATGGCGGACGCGGTGCACAGCTCCTTGAGGCTGGTCAGCGGCGTGCCACAGAAGCTGGAGATGCTCAGCTCCTTGAGCTGCTCCTCGTTGATGCTGCTCCAGTCGATGCGGGCGGCCACGGAGGTGCCACACGCGTTGTTCATCTCCTGGAGGGTGGCGGCGAACTCCTTGTCGTGGCCGGACTCCTCGCCCTTGCGGTCGAAGGCCATCAGCTTCGCCAGGGTGCCGTCCTTCATCTGCTTCTGGTGCAGCGCGTAGACCTCCTCCGGCTTCAGCGCGGCGGTCTTCTTCTCGTCGTAGGTCAGGCGGATGGAGCGCTGACGGCCGGGCACGTAGAGCTCGTACTTCGTGTCCCGCACGTGCAGGGCGGTGTACTTCCGGCCGTGCCACTGGGTGCTGTAGTTGAACTGCTCGGTGCTGCGGGTGCTCCAGTCGTTCAGCTCGTAGGGGAACACCAGGCCGTCGAACTCCGAGCCCGTGCCCTTCACGCGCAGGATGAACTTCTTGTCGGACCGGGGCGCGAGCGGCACCACGGCCACCTCTTCGCCCTCCGAGCCGGAGTACACCTTGCCGGCCTCCACCGGCGCGGCGGCCAGGGCCTGAGAAGCACCCAGCGCGACTGCCGCGACAATCACTGCGACCATGTTTCTCAAGCGCATCACCTCGTGGTGCATGAGGGCCCCCCTTCGCGGAATGGCCCGCTGTTTCAGAGTTCGATGTCGTGCTTCTGGCAGAACTTCCTGACCTTGGCACGCTCCGCTGACGCGACCTTCGGCCACTCGCTGACCGCACCGCCCAGGTCCTTCTGCTGGCAGTAGGCGCGGGTGAGCAGCGAGTACGCCGCCGTGGAGCGCTTCGCCCGCTGGCTGCTGCGGGCCAGCGCGATGGCGCGGCTGGCGTCACCCGAGGCCAGCGCGCTCTCGCCTTCCTTGAGCAGCTTGCGGACCCGCTCGGGCAGCTCTTCCCTGGGCTCGGGGCGCGTCACCGGACGCGCCGGCTTGTCGGGCGTGGTGTGGGTGGCCACCGCCGTCTGCTGCGTGGCGCCAGGGGCCGCCGACGGGGTGGACGACCCGTTCTGCGTGCCATTGGCCTGCTGCGTGGTGTTGGCCTGCTGGCTGCCGTTGCCCTGCTGGGCGCTGTTGGCCTGCTGCGTGTCATTGCCCTGCTGGGCGTTGTCGGCCTGCTGGGCGTTGTTGGCCTGCTGGGCGTTGTTGGCTTGCTGCGTGCCATTGCCCTGCTGCGTGCCGTTAGTCGTCGACGGGTCCTTCGTCACGGTGGTGCTCGCCACGGGAGGCGTGGGCACTCCCTCGCCCGCGGTGCCTCCCTTCAGCCACCAGACGAGCCCCACGCTCGAGGCGAGCAGGACCGCCGCGGTGGCGCCGATGAAGGCGCCACGGCCCTTCGCGGCGGGGGACGCCGCGGTGGAAGTGGAGGGGGCGGACAGCAGCGCCGCGGCGGCCTGGGCTTCGGCGCCCGCGATGGGCACGGGGACGCTCACGGCCGTGCTCGGCTGCGCGGGGCGCTCGGGAACGGGGATGGCTGGGAGCTGCTTCGAGATGAGCGTCGGCTCCAGGCCGGGAGGATCCACGAGCGACGCGACCGACAACTGCGCCACGCCGGAAGGATTGCCTCCCTGCGCCACCCCCATCTGGCTCGTCGCGGAAGGGCTGAAGCCCTGCGGCTGCGCCACCCCCATCTGGCCCGTCGCGGAAGGGCTGAAGCCCTGCGGCTGCGCCACCCCCATCTGCCCGGTGGCGGACGGGCTGAACGCCTGCGGCTGCACGGCGCCCATCTGCCCGGTCGCGGACGGGCTGAAGCCCTGCGCGGCCTGCTGCCCGGAACCGGGCGCCATCGTGGCATCGAAGGCCTCGCGGCCCGTGTCCGGCGCGACCTTGAGGCTTCCGGGTGGAGCCGTGGCGGACAGCGAGGCGGGGCCCCCGGAGGGAAGGGCGATGCCGGACACCGGCGCCTGGGGACGCGGGGCGAGCTGATTCCCCACGGCCGTGGACAGCGAGTGCAGCGGCGTGCCCGTCAGGTCCGCGATGAAGGAGGAGACGTCCGGATAGCGCTCGTCCACGCTCTTGGCGAGCGCGCGCATCACCGCGGCGATGGCCTCCGGCGAGGCCTCGGGGCACAGCGGCTCGAGCGGCTCGGGCGGCTCATAGACGACGCGGAAGATCATCTGCGCCAGGCTGCCCGCGCCGAACACGGGCTTGCCGGCCATCATCTCGTAGACGATGCACCCCAGCGCGAACACGTCCGTGCGCGCGTCGATGTCCTTGTTCTTCCCCTGGGCCTGCTCGGGCGACATGTACTGGGGCGTCCCGATGATGGTCGCCTCCTGCGTCTGCACCGTCGTGGAGCTGAGGACCTTGGAGATGCCGAAGTCGAGCAGCTTCACGCGCTCGCCCACCACGCCGCCCGAGTCGGTGGGCACCAGGAACACGTTGGCCGGCTTGAGGTCGCGGTGGATGACGCCCGCGCCGTGCGCCGCCTGCAGCGCGGAGCCCATCTGCCGGGTGAAGGAGACCACGTCCTCCATGGGCAGGCGCCCGCGCTCCAGCCGCTCCTGGAGGCTCTCGCCGCGCAGGAACTCCAGCACCAGGAACGGGTTGCCGTTCTCCAGGGTGTCGTAGTCCAGCACCTCGACGATGTTGGGGTGGCCCAGCCGCGACGCAATCTCCGCCTCGCGGCGGAAGCGCGCGAAGATCTCCGGCGTCAGGTGGTCGCCGCCGCGCAGCACCTTGACCGCCACCTGCTTGCCGGGAAGGCGCAGGTGTTGAGCCAGGTACACCGAGCCCATTCCTCCCCGCCCCAGGAGCGAGACGACTTTGTACGTGTTCCGCAGGACCTCATCGATGGCGAGGTCACCGTCAGCGGGTCGGGTCATGTGGCTGGAGCTCTCAGGCAGGGCATTTCGGGGAAACTTCGCCCATTCCATCCTCCCACCCCCCTGGGAGGCAACCCTCCTGATGTCGCAGCGCACCCAGCCGGGTCGTGGCACGCGACGAGGCTGGGCGTCTCATCGGCGGCCTGCCAAGGAGGCGAGCGGATGCCGAGGGCCAAGACTCCCAACCCCCCGGACTTACTCGAAGTCAGAGTGCGTCGTATCCACAGGCGCGACCTGAACCGGACCTGGGAGTTCCTCAAGCTCGTCGGAGTGCGCCTTCGAGGCCAGCGGGGACGACAACTGGGTGACCCCCCGCTGGTTCGAGGAGCGGGGCATTCGGCCGCTCTTCGTGGAGGAGCGGGCGGTGCACCCGGACTACCAGGGGCGGGGCGCGGGCAGCTTCATGCTGGATCAGCTCCAGCACCTGGCCCGGACGCGGGGCTGCACGCACCTGGTGCTGGAGGTGGCGGAGAACAACGAGTCCGCCCCGCCCAGGCTTCGAGCGGCGGCGTTGTGCTCCGAGCGCCCGGGGGCGCTCAGGCCGGCTGCGGCAGGCTGGAGCCACCCGGCGCGGGCCCGGTGGCGACCGCCGCCGTGGCGGTGAGGGCGGGCTGGGGCACGGGGGCGATGACGGACTCGCCCACGGTTTCGCCGTGCTGGCTCAGGTCCAGGCCCTCTTCCTCGTGCTCGCGGGTGACTCGCAGCGGGACGACGCGGTCCACCACCTTGTAGAGCAGGAACGAGCCGGCGAAGGAGAACACCGACACCAGCACCAGCGCGAGCAGGTGCATCATGAAGGTGCGCGTCTCGCCGTGGATGAGGCCCACGTCCTTGGCCAGCACGCCCGTGAGCACCATGCCCACCACGCCGCCCAGGCCGTGGCAGGGGAAGACGTCCAGCGTGTCGTCCAGGGAGGTGCGGTTCTTGAGGTGCACCGCCGCGTTGCTCACGAAGCTGGCGACGAGGCCCACGACGATGCTCTGCCCCACGGTGATGAAGCCGGCCGCGGGCGTCACCGCCACCAGGCCCACCACCGCGCCGATGCACGCGCCCATGGCGCTGGGCTTGCGGCCGCGCAGCCAGTCAAAGGCAATCCACCCCAGCATCGCCGCCGCGGAGGCCGTGTTGGTGGTGGCGAAGGCCAGCGTGGCCAGCGACGAGGCCGACATCGCCGAGCCCGCGTTGAAGCCGAACCAGCCGAACCACAGCATGCCCGTGCCCAGCATCACGAAGGGGATGTTGGCGGGCGTGTGCGCCGCGTTCTCCACGTGCACCTTGCGGCGGCCCAGCACCAGCGCGCCGGACAGCGCCGCGAAGCCCGCGGACATGTGCACCACCGTGCCGCCCGCGAAGTCGAGCACGCCCCACTGCCGCAGGAAGCCCTCCGGGTGCCACGTCCAGTGCGCCAGCGGCGCGTAGATGATGAGCGTGAAGAGCACCATGAAGAGCACGTACGCCTTGAAGCGCACGCGCTCGGCGAACGCGCCGGTGATGAGCGCCGGGGTGATGATGGCGAACTTGAGCTGGAACAGCGCGAACAGCATCAGCGGGATGGTGGGCGCCAGGTCCGGGTGCGTCTCACCGCCCACGCCGCTGAACATGAAGAAGGTGCGCGGGTCGCCAATGAGCCCGTGGAAGCTGTCGCCGAAGCTCAGGCTGAAGCCCACCACCACCCAGAGCAGGCTGATGACCGCCATGGCGATGAAGCTCTGGAGCAGCGTGGACACCACGTTCTTCAGCCGCACCATGCCGCCGTAGAAGAACGACAGGCCCGGCGTCATCAGCAGCACCAGCGCGGTCGCCGTGAGGATCCACGCCGTGTCCGCGGTGTTGATGGGCCCACCCTGCTTCAACTGCGCCGCCGGTTCGACCAGCAACCCCGCTCCACCCACGCCCACCAGAAGGGCCATCGCCAACCACTTCTTCATTGCGCCTCCACTTGGAAGACTGACGCAATGCAGTATGCGATGCTCCTGGCCCGGATTCAATTCCCGCTATCTTAATTTCAGGCTCAGCTAATCTAAATTGGTCCAGATTAAGGCTAAGTTGTCGATCCGTGAGGCGTGACTGCCCGCCAGGGGGCTGGCCGGCTGGCTGGCGCCAGCTCACTTCACCTGGATGCGGCCGTCCTTGATTTCCAGGTCCTCGCCCCCCTTGAGGACCACGGTGCCCGCATCCGTCTTCACGGTGCAGGGCCCGGAGCCCTGGATGGTGACGGAGGCCGTCTGGCTCTTGCCGAACGTGACCGACGTCTTCACGCCGCTACACACCACGGGCCACGTGTGGCCGCGCGAATCGCGGTTGTCGTAGCGCACCGTCACCGCGGCCCACGCCGCGGAGGACGCGAGCAGGGACGCAACCAGGGGCACCGCGGCGAACTTCGTCTTCATGACTTCCTCGCTGGGGCAGGAGCGTTGGTGCCGCGCACACTGGAGCACGGTGTTGGTGCTTGTCCATGCCGCGCGCGTGACGGCAGGCGGAGTCATACGACGCGTCCCTGACAGTCGCGCGGGCGGACAGGTGCTTTGCGTACGTAGAAACCCCACGTCTCCGTGGGTCGGCGGGCAGAACGGCTGGTTCTGCTGAAGCCTGTCGTCCCGGGGCGGGGTGGCGCTCAGGCTCGTGGTCGCCCTGCCTTGCTCACGGGGCATGTGTGAGCAGGTTCACCAGTCTTCCGAAGGGGTCGCGCACGAAGAATCTGCGCACGCCCCACGGCTCGTCCGCCGGCCCATACTCAATCGGGATTCCGGCCTTCTTCACCCGAGCGATGGCGGCATCGAGGTCGTCGACCTCGATGGACATGTCAGGCACGGGGGCGCCTGAGCCCCCTTGCGACATGAAGCTGATCTGCACCGTCATCGTTTCGCTTGAACCGTAGGTTTCAATCCACCCCATATCCATCAGGACGTCGAGCCCGAGGACGTCTCGATAAAAGCGCTGGGCGGCGGCTGGCTTCGCCGCGCTCACATTGGTGACGATTCGCAGGACCTTCACGGCTGCCTCTCCTCGCAGGGATTCATCGGGGGACATTGGCGCAAGGTGCCCCGGGGCAGCCCGCCTCGTCTTGAAGGAAATTGCGCTCGTCGAGGGGCACGTGGTTGGGGGCCTCATCCGACCGAGGGCGATACGCGACGGGCGTGGCTCCCGAGAATGCCCTGAACTCGCGGACCAGGTGGGCCTGGTCCGAAAACCCGTGCTCCACGGCCAAGGTGGCCCAGGTCATCTCCCCGCCGGCCGATTCGAGCACGCGCTGGAACCTGGCGATGCGCGCGAAGAGCTTGGGCTTGATGCCGACATGGACTTGAAACCGCTCGATGAGCCGGCGCGGCGAGAGGCCGAGTCGAGCGCCTACCGCACGGACGCTCGCGCCGCCCACCAACAGCGAACACGCGACCGCCACTGCTTCGTCGCGAGGCTTGGACGTGCGTCCTCGTTCGAGCAGCGCCGCCTCCAGCACGTCGAGCCGGGCCTCGGCGGTGGGGGCTTGCAGCAGGCGCTCGCGAAGGAGGACGCCGTCACGCCCCCAGAGTTCGTGGAGGTCGACGACCTTCCCGGTGAGCTCCAAGGCCGGCATGCCCAGAAATGGCGACGCACTCCCGGGGGCGAAGCTCACCCCGCAGATGGCGCGCTGGCCGGCCGTGTCGACGACTCTCGGTGCGGTGTGGGCGCCCTGAATCGCTACACCCCGCGTCTTGTGTGCAAGACGGCCGTCGAGCCCGTGGTCCCGGAGCACGTCCTCATGAAGATTGACGAGGAGCTGCATCCGGCCAGACGGCAGCACGCGCTCGAAGCCGTGGGCGAGCTGCCCTTCATACGTCCAGAGGAATTCCACGAGAGGAGCCAGCATGGGGCTCCGCGGCTGGCGCGCGAGAATCATGGCCGCGCGAGGGTAACAGAGCCGGGATGCACCTCCCGCGACCGATGCGGAGTCCCCCTGCTACGGCCGTGCGCTTGCGGCACTTCACGTGACGCCTCCCGGAAATCCAACCGCGGCGAGGCGTGACGAAGTGCTCCCCACTCAGCCCGTTGGCCGTCGGTCGGTGCCCCTGCTGCGGCGGCATCGTCGGCTTGTGCCTCGGGCCATCGCGGACGGAGAGGCAGTGACGCTCGGCCACTCCGCTCGTGATGCTCGCGGCCTGGCTCCGTCACTGCCCCTCCTGCCTTCAACCCAGCGGCTCCCGGCGTCAGTTCAACGTATGGGTTCCGAGGCTCGACATCACCCCCGTGCCCCCCGCGGGCAGGAAGGTCCGCACGCCCGTCGCGGAGATGTAGCCGGGCTTCATGAGGATGCCCGACCAGGCGTCCACCAGCGCATAGGGCCAGCCCGCATCAGGCCGCATCACCGCCGAGAAGGTGAGGGCGAGCGGCGTCAGCTCGCCGTTGGGGTTGTTGACGAAATGGAAGGTCCCCGAGACGGGGATGGACAACGGCCCGACCGGGGTGAACTGGGTGAAGTAGGTCCCGCTGAAGGTGCCGTTCCAGTCGCTGGATTGGGTGACCGTCAGGACGAACTCGCCGTTCTCGGAGGTGTACGTCCCATTGATGTTGAAGGCATGGGCGGAGGTGCTGAGCATCAGCATGGGAATGACGAAGAGGAGGCCGAGGAGCTTGCTCTGCTGCATGAGTAAAACCTCTCTGGGGGTCGAGGAGCCCTGCATGGGCTCGGGCGTCCCCATGAGCACTCCTCGTGCCAGCACGCGCTGACGCGGTGATTACCGGGGCGGCGGTGGCGCTGCCGCGTGCGCGCGCCTGCCCTGGACATGTCCGGACATGTCCGGACGCGTGCGGCTCCGGCCCGCGTCACGGGGTGTGACGCGGAGCCGGGGCGGGCGCGCAGACGCGGAGGCCGATGCGGATGTCCCTCAACCAGGGCTCGTTGGGCATTCGCGAATTGGAGCGGTTGGAGATGCGGTCGTAGTACCAGGACCCACCACGGGCCACCGCCTCTCCGGGCTTGCGCACCGACCGCACCCATTCGATGACGTTGCCGGCCAGGTCCATCACCCCGAAGGGGCTGGCGGAAGCAGGGTGGGCGCCCACCTCGTCGGGGCCGAAGCCCAGCGGTTGGCGGCCATAGGTCTCATCGAAGTTCGCGTCGTCCGGCGCGAGCACGTCGCCCATGGGAAACAGGCGGGCGTCCGCGCCACGCGCCGCGCGCTCCCACTCGTATTCGGAGCACAGCCGGGCGCCCGGTAGGCGTCCGGAGCGGTCCAGCCACGCGAGGTACGCCCGCGCGTCCTCCAGAGAGATGGCCGAGATGGGAAAGCGCAACCAGTCCTGCACGGCCCTGCGGTCGCGGCCCGGGTAGCGGATGGGCTCGCCGCTGCTCGCGTAGAGGGGATGCTGCGTGGGCTGCAGCATGAGGCGCCAGCCTGACGTCTCCCGGGTGAGCGCCAGCGCGCCGGCCGTTGACCGCACGCCGGGCGTCCGTCGCCGCTGCGCGTCCGGCGGCAGCGCGTCGAGGAACGCGAGCCACTCGGCGAACGTCACCTCATGGCGGGCGATGAGGTATCCCCCGGTCGTCACCTGCCGGAGCGGGGGCGCCTGGAGGAACTCGCGCCGCAGCGCCTCGTCGTCGCTGCTGCCGAAGAGGAAGCGGCCCGGCGGGATGTAGACGAAGCCCTCCGGGACGTCGGCCGCCCGCGGCAGGGGGATGCGCGCCTGGAGGTTCTCTCCCGCGGCGAGCACCACCGGCAGGACGGCGCGCGTCAGGCCCGGCGCCTGGAAGGTGAGGACGTAGGACCCCGGGCCCGTCGCGAGCGCGTGCGCCGCGATGGGCGTCAGGCCCAGGGAGATGGCTGCGGACAAACTGGGCGCTCCGGGCTCGCCCGTGTCGCGCTGGAGCAGCACCTCCGCGCCCGGCGGCTCCGTGGCGAGGTCCAGGACCGGCGGTGCGAGGAACCGGCGTTGACCGGCGCCGTCGTCATCGAGGCTCGCCAGCCTGCGCAGGGCCTCGCGCCGCTGTCCGGGACGGAAGAACCACTCCGCCAGCTCCATGCGCCCGGTCAGCACCTCCGCGAGCAGTCCGCGCGCTTCCCTCCGCGAGCCGTCCAGGAGCAGGGCGGTGTCGAGCGCCTGCGTGGCGCGCTGGTAGGCGTCGTCCGCGCGGTCATCGCGCTTTCGTGCCTCGGCCCAGGTCTCCTCCGGCTCGCCTCCGGCTCCGACGACTGGAGCGCCGGTGAGGGCGCGTTCCCCGCGCGCGTCCCATCGCTGGAAGGCGTCCGCGCGCGCGGCCTTCGCGGCGGCATGGTGGGCCCGGGCTTCGGTGATGGACGCCCGGGCTTCATCCAGGTGCGCCTGCACCGTGCGCTCCAGCGCGTGGCGACCCTTCAGCCAGGCCGCGCCCCCCGCCACCATCGCGGTGAGGGGCAGGGCCAGCGCCAGCCCCAGGCGCCGCGCGAAGGTGCGCCGGAGCGCCCGCCGCGAGGCCTTGAGGAACGCCGCTTCCTGCCGCGTCAGCGCGAGCTCGCCGGCCGCGCTCACCACGTCGAGCTCACGCCGGCTCCACAGCGCCGAGGCGGGGCGGTCCGCGCGCTCCCAGCCGGCCGCGGCGAGCCGCACCCGCTCGAGCACCTGCCGCTCCTGGCGGGCCGCTTCCAGCCACCCGCGCAAGGTGGACCAACCCTCGAGCAGGGCTTCGTGCGCCACCTCGTGGACGTGCGCCTCGCCATCCTGCCGGACCACGACGAGCCGCGCCCGGACCAGGGCCTCCAGCGCGATGCGATTCGCGGAGGCCTCGGCACCGAGCTCCCGCGTGGTCCGCCGGACCCGGGCGCCCTCCGGACTGATGAGCCGCAAGAGCAGGCCGCGAGCCGCCAGACGCGCATCGGGGGCCAGCGCCGCCAGCGCTCCATCCGCGTGACGGCCCAGGGCCCCGGCCACGCCCCCGAGCGCCTCCAGCGACGCCTCCCGGATGCGCTGAGCCGTCCGGTCGCGTGCATCCCATAGCTCGGCGAGCGTGAACTGGAGGATGGGCAGGCCACCGGGCGCGTGGGCGGAGGACGCCACGAGCGTGTCCACCAGGGCCTCCGTCTCGAACGCGACGCCCGTCACGCGCGCCGGACCGACCACGGCCTCGCGCGTCCCTTCCGGGCCCAGCGGCTTGACGAGGAAGAGGGCGCGCGCCACTTCATCCTCCAGCCCCGGCAGCGCCGCCAGCCGCGTGAAGTAGTCCCCTCGCACCGTGGCCAGCGTGCGCACACCCCTGGCCAGGATGGCCAGGTGCCCGAGCACCTGCGTGAAGGCGGACGCCTCGTCCGGCTCGCTCTGGGTGAACAGCTCCTCGAGCTGATCGATGAACAGCAGCGTGCCCCGCGTGGGCCCGGCGGCGCGCAGGGCCCGCGCCATCGCCGCGGGCTCATGCCGCACCTGGGCCGCCAGCAGCTCCTCGGACAGGCCGAGCCGGCCCGCCACCGCGGCAACCAACGCCGTGAGGGGCCGGCGCCCGGGCATGAGCGACAGCACGGTGTAGGCACAGCCGTCCCCGAGCCCCGCTTGCGTGACGAGCGGCGACACGCCCGCCCGGCACAACGAGGACTTGCCCACCCCTGAGTCCCCCGCGACGAGCACCAGCGCCTGGGCGCGAAGCCGCTCATGGATGGTGCGAAGCTCCGCGCCGCGGCCGAAGAAGAGCCCCCGGTGCTCCGCGTCGAAGGCCTGGAGGCCGCGATAGGGATTGCCTGGGGGGACAGGGATTGGGGCGCCGTCCTCCTTCAGGCGCTCGAGCTCTGCGCACAGCGTGTCGGCGGAGGCGAAGCGCCGTGCCGGGTCGTATTCGAGGCACCGGAGGATGATGGCGCGCAGGCGGTCGCCGAGCCCGCTTCCGGACGGCTCCGCACCGGAGGGGCGCGCTTCGGGAGTCCCCGCTTCCTCCATCGCTCCGCTCGCGGTGGGCTCGTCGAAGGGGCGATGGCCCGCCAGCAGCTCGTGAAGCACCATGCCCAGGCCATAGACATCTCCCCGCGGACCGGGCGGTTCGCCACGCAGCGCCTCCGGCGCCATGTACCCGCGCGTGCCGGCGATGGGGATGGTGGGCTGGAGCGCGGGCGCGGCGTCCCCCGGAGCAGCCGTCCAGGAGAGGGCGAGCCCGAAGTCGACGAGCTTCACCGCGCCATCCGGGAGCACCATGACGTTGTCCGGCTTGAGGTCGCGGTGGAGCACATGCGCGCGGTGCGCGGCGGCCAGTCCCCGTGCCAGTCCCAGGGCGATGGCCAGGACCCGCTCCGGCGGGAGCGGCGCGGGCAGGCCCCTCAGGGAGATGCCGGGGAGGAACTCCTGCACCAGATAGGGGTGGGCGCCCACTTCGGAGACCCGGTACACCGTCACCACGTTCGGATGGCGGAGACGGGCGAGCGCCCGGGCCTCGGCGAAGAGTCGGTCGCGCTGCTCCGGGCCGGACCGCTCCGCGCCGATGAACTTGATGGCGACCCGCCGCTGGAGTGCCGTGTCCTCGGCCAGGTAGACGCGGCCCATTCCCCCCTCGCCCAGCAGGCGGATGAGCCGGTACTCGTCGAACGCCGGGGGCGGCTCCCAGCGCGCCGGGACGGGGCCGCTCAAGGCCGCGGAGGGGACGCGCAGCTCCCCCCATGACAGGTCCTTGGCCCCAGGGGCTCCCCGTCGCACGAGGGGCAATGGGTGCGGAGCCCGCCCCCCGGCCCATCGTCCGTGACGCAGTACTCGTTCTTCCAGGTCTGGGTCAGCAGCAGGAAGGGCACGCCCCCATCGAAGTACTTCCTCAAGGGGGTCCCCGCGTCACCGGGCTGCTGGCAGTCGTAGCTCGCCGTCAAATGCGTCCCTGGCGCTCCTCGGATTTTCGAAAGGGGCGCGGGGGCGTAGCGCGGCCGCACACAACTTCCCCCGTCCGGCATCACGCCGAAGGGCAGGGCGCCTTGCTCGTTCCAGGCGGCCTCGAAGCGCAGGGGTGGAAGTCCTCCACCGTCGAAGGTGTCCTGGGTCTGGATGCCATGGCCGTCGACGAAGTCGACGTAGGTGCCCTGGCACGTGAAGGACTCGCCGTCGCCGTTGTAGTCGGCGCGCGCGGCCCGCACACACGCCTGGAACAGCCGCGCGAGCGGGGGCCCTCCATCCCACTCCTGGTCCGGGAGGTATCCCCAGTGCGCGCAAACGCCGACCGCGCCCGTCGTGCAGCTCGCGGTGAAACAGGGGGCGTCACCGCCTCCGTCGTTGAAGCCTCCATCCGGCATCCAGCAGCCGGGGATGACCACGGCCTTCCCTTGATAGAAGTCACCCGCGTCCGGTGAGCATTCATTGGGGTTCTGCGTGTGATAGCCCTTGCCCGCGCAGACGTTGCGGTTCAGGACGGCATCCGTCACGGTATAGAGCTTGAGCTGGGCGCCCGCGTCTTGAAGGAGCGCGGGCAGGCACGGGTCCGCGGGCGGACTCTCGGTGATTCGGTAGGGCCTCCCATCGCTTCCCATCCAGATGCCGGCTCCACCGTCGAACCGTGCCTGGAAGAAGACGCTGCCGCCATCGACTCCGCTCCAGCCGGTAGGGCTGGGCGCCTGCGGGTTGACGTGCTCCCACTGGAGGGGGGTGGCCTGGGCCCGCGGCTCGGAGTCCGTGGGCGGAGCGCAGTCCCTGCCGCTCAGCGTCGCCATCAAGGCCATCATCGACAGGGGAAGGAGAGAACGCATGGGTTCCTCTGGGAAGCCTCAACTGAGGCGCGGCGGGGGGGCGCGGTAGTGGTCCAGCTCGAGCCCGAAGTCCTCGATCCACCGGTACACCTGCTGCCGCGAGCACCCGAGGTGCCGGGCGACCTCCGCGACCTTTCCCTGGTGCGCGCGCAGGTGGGTCTCCAACTCCTGGGGGCTGGATTCGACGGCGCGAGGCGGACGCGGAGCAGGAGGCTGGGAGGCCCCGTCCTCCGCTGACGGCGGCGCGGGGGGCCTGGCCGCCAGCATCCGCCGCTCCGCCTCCAGCTCGTGCGCCACCTGCGTCCCCAGCTTCAGCGGTCCTCCGTCCGAAGCGATGACCGCGATGGAGAGCACGTTGAGCAGGCCCCGTACGTTGAGCGGCCAGTCATGGAGGAGCAGCGCCTCGGCGAGCCCCACGTCGACGGGCCGGGCTTCGGCCTTCAGGCGGCCGAGCAGGTGGCGCGCGAGCGGCGCGATGTCCTCGCGGCGCTCGCGCAGGGGGGGCAGCAGGAGGCGCCACTGGACGAGCCTGGCGTAGAGGTCCGCGCGGAAGGCGGCCTCGTTCACCTGGGAGACGAGGTCCCGGTGGGTGGCCGCGAGCACCCGCACGTCGATGGGGACCTCCTGCGTTCCTCCCAGGGCGCGGACCCGCCGCGTCTCCAGCACGCGGAGCAGCTTGACCTGGAGCATGGGAGGCATCTCCCCCAACTCATCCAGGAACAGCGTGCCCCCATGTGCCTCGCGCAGAAGGCCGTCCCGGGAGGCCGCCGCGCCCGTGAAGGCGCCGCGCACATGCCCGAACAGCTCGCTGTCCAGCACGCTCTCCGCGACGCCTCCGCAGTTGAGCGCGATGAAGGGCCCCGCGCGGCCGCTCAGTTCATGGAGCGCGCGCGCCACCACCTCCTTGCCCGTCCCGGTTTCGCCCAGGATGAGCACCGACTGCTCATGCCGCGCCGCCCGCGCGAGGTCGCGGTGCAGCCGCGTCAGCGCCGCGCTCCTGCCCACCAGTCCGTCGATACGCTGGTCGTCATTCGGGGCCTCGGAGGCCTCGGCGAAGACAAACAGCGTGTCCCCCATTCGAAGGACGTCCCCCCACGCGAGGGGCTCGCGTCCCGTGAGCGGTCGTCCATTGAGGCGGGTGCCATTGTGGCTTCCCAGGTCTTCGACGAACCAGGTCCCCCCGACGTGTTCGATGCGCGCATGGCCACGGGAGAGCCGGGCGTCATCCAGGGCGACCCGGGGGAAGAGGGGCGCGCCACGCCCCACGAGCGTCGCGCCGCTTCCAAGCCCACGGCGCTCATCCCCGATGAAGGCGTTGCGCGTATAGGCAAGGACGAGCGCCGCCGCTCCGGTTCCGCTTTCAATAAAGGGGGCGTGCTCGGCGCTGAGGGTGTCGTCGGTCATCTCGGCCGCCATCCGTCATATTGCAACGGAAGGGGTTCCGGAAAGAGCTGGATATGCCGTATTCTCGCGCGGCCTGCCGTCCGACACCACACCGACAACTTCGGGCGCGTGAGGCTCCACGTCCTGCCCGGGAGCCAGGCCCCTCTCGGCGCTCCCAGCTCGGGTTTCATCCTGTCCGATGCGTGGCGCGGAGCGGACACTCCGCCGGGTTCTCCCGCCTCGCTGTAGTAGGTTGGCGTGAATGGTACGCACTTCAAGGCTGGTGTTGATCGGGTTCTTCCTCCTCGCTTCCGCCGGGGCCTCCGCCGCGCCTGCCGAGGCTGGCGCGGCGAAGTCCATCGCGGAGGCATCGAAGCGAGTGGAGCGCGCGCGCGCCGACCTCGCGGCGGCCGTGAAGCGGATTGAAGCGGAGCCGCCACGTAACGCCGACCTCGACGCCGCCCTCGCGGCGGTGGAGGCGCTGAAGGTCGCGCTCGATGCCGGAGCGAGCTTCGAGACGGAGGACCTCGAGTACGCGAAGCTGGTCCTGGCTTCGCGCAAGCAGCTCCGGACGCAGCGGGAGTACGTCGACGAGCGCCGGGCCAAGGTCCATATCTTCGAGTACCGCCGGCGCATCGATGGCGCGCTCGCGCCCCTGAACGAGCGCATGGCGAAGCTCGGCAAGGGGGACCCTGGCGCCAAGGCGATGGACGAGGCCCGCGCCGCGGTGGACGCGCTGGAGAAGCTGGCGGAGGAGGGCCGGCCTCTCAAGAGCCAGGACCCGGCGTTCTCCACGTACCTCACCGAGGTCGAGGCGACCCTCGCCCGTCACCGGAAGACGCTCGACGCGCGGTGGCTGCAGATCATGGCGCAGAAGCAGCGGGGCCTTCTGGACGAGCGCCGCAAGGGCCTGGCGAGCTCGCTCGCCGAGCTGGGCAAGGCGTGGTCGGACGAGAAGTTCACGGCCACCGACAAGGCGGTGGATGCGCTGCAGAAGCAGCTCGAGGAGGGCAGGCCGCTCGAGGCGCAGGACAAGGGCTACCGCGCGGAGGCGGAGAAGGCCCGCGCCGAGGTCACCCAGGCCCGGCGCCGGATGGATGAGCTCGTGGCGCAGGCGGGTGTCGCGCGGGTCAAGGTGGAGCTGGAGCCCGCGTATGAAGAGCTCCGTCGGTCCGCCAAGGCGCTCCGGGTGAAGCGGCCCGCGCCCGAGCAGCTCTCCGAGGCGAAGACGGCGGCGTTCGTCGTCCGGAAGCTGGTGGACAAGTACGAGCCACAGGCGGCGAGGAGCCAGGCCATTGGCCAGTACCTCACCGAGGTGAAGAACACGCTCGTCGAGGTGGAGGTGGCGCTCCAGGTCCGCACGCTCGATGCGGCGCGCGCCGAGGTCGTCCAGGCGCTGCGGAGCGTGGAGAAGCGGTCCGTGACCGACGAGCAGTTCGAGGAGGCGAAGACGGCGATGGTCGTCCTGGAGAAGACGCTCGAGACGGTCCACGTGAAGAACCCCGCCATCAGCCCGGCCGCCGCCGACGCGCGCCAGCTCCTCAAGGACGGGCGGGCGACGCTGGAGCGGCGCCGGTACCAGGTCGACCTGCTGCAGCAGCGCGCGAAGGTGGACGAGGCCCGGAAGAACGCGGCGGCGCTGGTCACCCAGGTCCAGAAGGAGACGCCCTCGGAGGCGCAGCTCCAGGCGGCGGAGAACGCCGTCAAGCAGATTGGCGTGGTGCTGGAGGCCGGTGCCGCCTTCGTCAAGAAGGACCGTGACTACGCCCTGTACGCCAGGGAGTCGAAGGAGCGCATGGCGGAGCTGGGCGACCGCATCACCCGGCGGAAGATTGTCCTGGCCGCGGCGGAGGCCCGGAGCCAGCTTGGGGCCCGGCTGGCGACCACGCAGGAGAAGCTCGAGGCCGCCAAGGCCATCTCGGCGACCGACGCCGAGGTCGAGACCGCCTCGAAGAGCGTGGACGAGGTCATGACGCTGTTCGAGACGCACGCGGCGCTGGAGCGGCAGGACGCGAGCTACGCGGCGGCCGCCGAGCGCTCACGCGCCGACTGGCTGAAGATGGTCGAGGCGCTCGAGTTCGCGAAGCAGGCGAGGGCGCTGCGCCGGACGACGGGTGAGGCGCTGGACATCGCGGGCAAGGCGGCGACGGCCGCCGCGTCCTCCGCGGACCTGCGCAAGCGCAGGGCCCTGTACGCGAGCGCCGCGGAGAAGCTCAGGGACTGCCAGGACGAGGGCGCCCGGATGGTGAAGGAGAACGCCAGCCTCGCGGCGGTCGACGTGCTCGTGGGTGGGGTCCCCACCCAGCCCCAGGAGGTGATGGCCCAGTGTGCCCAGAAGGCCGAGGCCCTGCAGGCGCCCCTGACGCGGGTCGACGTGGAGCTCCGGTTCCAGGAGGGCCAGCGGAAGGCCTACGACGCGGCGAAGGCCCACCTCGCCAAGGGGCGCAAGAAGGAGGCGCTCTCGCAGCTCAACGACTGCATCGCGGAGGGGCGCATCCTCGAGAACCGATACCCTGACTTCAAGCAGCAGAAGTTCGACATCGGCGGCGCCAGCATGAGCATGCTGGAGTTGGTCCAGGTCTGCGCGAAGGAGCGCAAGGCGCTGCAGCCTTGAGCTGACGGCACCACTCCAGGGCCCTGCCAGTTGGGAGGGCCCTTCGTTCAGCGCCCTGGCCGCGACGACGGTTCCGGCACGCGCGGTTCGACGCTCACTGCTTGCAAGACAGCTCGTACCCGGTGCTCCAGTCCTGACCATTCAGCGAGTACTGGCCACGCATCTCCAGCACGCCGGGCGAAACGAGACGCTCCGTGTCCCTGATTCGCACTTCGCCCATGGGGCCGCTCGCCTCCCCGAGCCATACGTGGCCGTCCATGGACGAGGAGCTGGCCTGACCGCCCAGGTTGTCGACGATGAGGTTCACCCACTTGCTCGCTGCTGCGTCAAACGTTCGGTAGGCGGTGAACTTGTATTTGTAGTCACCGGACAGCACCACGAACTCAGTGCGGAGCCAGGCCTTGTCGAGGTCGGGCCTGACGTCGAGGGTGACCTCGCTTGGGCTCGCGCCACCTGGCCCGTGCACATCGCCGTGGCAGGTCCAGGTCCCCGCCAGGGCCTTGGCGGAGTCGGCCAGCGCGGATGCCGCGGTGACTGCGGGCTCGACCTTCGTGGGCGAGGTGTCCGTCATTGCCGCGTGGCCTTCCGGCCACTGCGATGGGCTGCCCCGACAGCCGAGTAGACCGGCAACGGCGATGAACAGGAATGCGGACGAGCGTAGGGGCATGCGTTTCTCCGGAAGCGCAGTTGAGCGACCCACTGCATCTAACGGCGCAGCCCACCGTGCGGGGAGAGCGCCCTTTGCGCTCGGATCGGCGAGTCTTCCGGCGGATGTCGGTGAGTGCTTTCCCGGGCCGTAATAGACGCCGCCCCGCGCCTCTGGCGAGGTCGCGGCGAAGAGCGTGGGGAGCGCGCCCTGCGACGCGGGCTGGAACATGAACCAGAAGAGCGTCCGCATGATGCCGGCGGCGCTCCACCGGCCGGGTGCGTTGTGCAGAAGCTGGGTGTGAGAGATGCCGGGGTGCGCGGCGATGCTGGTGCGCAGCAGCGGCATCAGGTGGGCGGTCGGGGCGAAGTGGCCGAGGTAGTTGGTCCCGAACTGAAGCTCGAGGCCATCCGAGGTTGCCTGCCGATTCGGCGGAGTCATCACCGCGGCGTTGTTGATGTCTTTCAAGCGGGGCGTGTGTTGCGTGGACGGGTGCGTGTGGAGCTTCCCGTCATCATCGCGCGCGATTTCGTCATCCCCCGGCTGCCCGAGTTGCTCGCCCGCCATCCGCAGCTTCAGTTCGCCATCCGCGCGAGTGACCGGCCCACGGCGGCGCTGCGCGAGGGGTTCGACCTGGTGCTCCGGATATGTCCGGTCAACGAGCCGGGGCTCGTCGGGCGCCGCATCGGCGAGGCGTCCATGATGAACTGCGCAAGCCCTGCGTATCTGCGCCAGCATGGGACTCCACGCACGCTGGACGACCTGCGCAACCATCACGTCGTCCACTACGTCGCCGATTCGACTCCGGCCTTCGAGTACTTCGACGGCAAGACAGCCGGGGCTCGCTGTGGAGGGCGGACTACGCGCACCCTCCTGACGAGCCGGAGGGTGCGCAGCAGGGGCCCCGTTGAGTCAGTACACCACCACCGAGGCGTAGACGCCGGTGCCGTTCGTGTAGGCCACCAGGGCGCCGCCGTTCGACGGGAGCGCCGCGACGGCGGCCACGGTGCCCGGTCCTATCGTCCTGGCATCCTCGGTCAGAATCAGGGGAGCCCCGACGCGCATCCGGTCCAACTGGATGTTGCCCGTCCCTCGCTGGGACGCGATGTAGCCGTTGCCGAGCGCATCCGCGTCAATCGACCGGAGGGACCCGGAACCTACGTCCGTTGGAAGGCCCGTCACCTGCGTGCTCGTTCCTGGCGAGGACATCGGGATGACGTCCACGTTGTCGTCCCCGAAGGCGCCCGTCACGTAGATGAAGCCGTTGGAGCCCGTCCAGTCCGAGAAGAACGCCTGCCCCGGCGGGGAGCTCTGCGGGCCGAAGGTGGCCCCCTGGTCGCTGCTGCGGCGGATGCGGAAGGAGGGGTCGTCGCTCACGGAGAAGACATCGCCGCTGATCTTGTCCACGATGACGTCGAAGAAGGCATTGTTCTGGTCCACGTCCGTCACGCTGAAGTCATTCGCGCCTCGCTCGAAGTTCTGGAGGACGCGCACACCACTGGCGCCCCGCGAGACGGCGATGTAGAGCGCGTCGCCCGTGGAATCCAGGCTGACGGTGGGGTTGGCCACCGGGCCGAGGGTTCGCGGCGCCTCCCAGCTTGCTCCCGCGTCGACCGTCCGGGTGAATAGCAGCGCGCCCGCGCCGGTGGCCGCGACGTAGGCAACTCCCGTGGGGCCGCCTTCAATCGCGACTTCCGCCGTGCTGGTGATGCCCAGCGGCGTGGGCCCCACCCAGGTCTGGCCTCGGTCCACGCTCACGCTGACATGGACCTGTCCACCGCAGTTCATGACGACGTAGAAGCGCCCCAATGCATCCACCGCCGCCTTGCGCCCCGTGTTCGAGTTGGCAGTGGTGCAGCTCAGCGTCCCGCTGATGAGCGTGGGGGGCACATTCGAGAAGGCATCCAGCTGGCACATGGCGTCGCAGCCATCCCCGGGCGTCGTGCCGCCATCATCGCACTGCTCTCCCGTCGTGCTGTCGACCAGGCCGTCGCCGCAGACCTCCACGCCCTGGCAGTCCGCTCGGCAGCCATCTCCCGCGGCGCGGTTGCCGTCGTCACACACCTCACCTGAATCGAGGTAGCCATCACCGCAGACAGGCGGCCCCCTGACGGTGATGCTGACCGTGGCGGTATTGGAGGTCAGCGTGCCGTCGCTGACCTCGAAGGTGAACTGGTCCTCGCCCTGGAAGTCCGCGTTCGGCGTGTAGAGCAACTGGGCGCCCGTTCCGGACAGGGTGCCGTGCGTGGGCGCCGTCGCGGTGAACGTGAGCGCATCCCCGTCCACATCCGTGGCCGTCAGCGTGATGGGCGCCGTCGTGTTGTAGCTCACGACCACCGCGGTGGAGTTGGCGGCGGGCGCGTCGTTGACCGGCGTCACCGTGACCGAGACGGTGGCCGTTGCCTGCTTCTTGCCGTCAGAGACCGTGACCTGGAAGGTGTCCTCTCCGGCGAAGTTCACGTCCGGGGTGTACGTCACCGTCGCCCCTGTGCCCATGAGCGTGCCATGGCCGGGCAGGGTGAAGGCGAAGTCGAGCGCGTCGCCATCCGGGTCCACCGCGGGGATGGTGATGTTCACCGGCGTGTCCTCGGGGGTGGTCGCGTTGACGTCCTCGACCGTGGGCGCGGCGTTGTTGTCGCAGACGCTCGGCTGCCCCGTGCAGGTGTAGCCCGGCTCCACCTCACAGACGCTGTTGCAGCCGTCGCCAGAGAGCAGATTGCCGTCGTCACAGACTTCGAATCCGCCCAGCACTCCATCACCACAGAAGGCCCGGAGCGACGTCTCCACCGCGTCCACCAGGTAGAGCGCGAGCACCGTGCCTCTCAGCCGCACGTAGCGATAGGGCACGTTCCCCGGGTACGCCGCCACCGCCACATGCGTCCCCAGGCCCAGTTCCACCAGGCGCAACACGCTGGAGCCGATGAGGGTCCCGTCCGCCTTCAGGAAGTCCACCTGCGCCACCAGCGCCAACGACAACCCCTGGTAGTAGACTCGCAGGTCGCCGGTGCCTTCCTCGCCCTGGCCCAGGTCCAGCGTCAGCGCCGTGTTGAGCAAGCCCAGCAGGGTCGCGGCCTGCCCGTCCGGAGCGCCCAGCGCCGCGCTCGCGTTGAGCACTGTCGCCGTGGTGCCCGGTGCCACCGCGTCCGCATACGGGTCCCACGCCACCAACGCGTCTGGGCGCTCAGGCGTCAACGCCCCGTCGTCCTCTTGCGACACCCCATTCCCCTGAGGGCGTATCGTCTCCTCCTGGGACTCCACACCACATGCGCCCAGGGACAAGGCCAGCGTCACGCCCAGGCTCCACGACCGCAGCACTTCAGAACGGCTTCGCATCAAGTGTCTCCCCACCCGAGGAACAGGATGAAATCCGGGATGGACCGGCCCCCTCGGGGACTGTTCGGCGCTACTCAACGTTCCCGACTGCTCGGTGTGCAATACGCGGATGGCCAAAGTCGTTCGGCCACCCGTCGCCAGGCACTCGAGTGCCATGGATACAAAGCGCTTCATATGCAGGCGCCCGCCTCCGACCGGAGCGCCAACGCAGCGCCAGGAACGTGGGGCTGGCGCTGACGGGCTTGAGCACGAAGGCCCTGCGACATTCATCGCGGGGCCCGTGTCCATCAGAAGGGCGCTGCCGGCTGGCGGGGCCATTCGTTCAGCGCCCCGGGGGTCGGGGAGGTGTACCGGGACGCATCACCTCGTCGTCGGGCACGTCGCGGGCTCGAGGTAGAAGCCCTCCCACGCGCCCGCGTCGGCGGGATTGCAGACGCCTCCGTTGCCGCCGTTCCCGCTCTGGATGGGGGCGCTGGTGGTGGTCTCCTTCCAGTGGCGCGCGGTGCCCGTCGACGATTCGAAGCCATGGCGATTGCGGCCACCGTGGACGCCGCAGTCGTGGCGGGTGAAGGACTCCGCCGTGGTGAGCGAGGCGTTCAGGGTGAGTTGGTCGGCGACCACCGCCAGGTACGCGCCGCTCGCGCCCTTGAGCTTGTATTTCGTACCGCTCGTGACGAGCTCGAAGACTTCGCCGGCGCTCTGCGTCGTGCCGAGGGCGGCCACCTTGCCGGCTCCGTCGACGGTGAGCCAGTTGTCGGAGCGCTCGCTCTGGATACGGAAGCAGCCAGCGCTGCCAGTCTCGATGTGGCACGTCGCATCGCAGCCATCGCCCGATTGGGTGTTGCCGTCGTCGCACTGCTCGCCGCTTTCGACCGTGCCATTGCCGCACGCGGGGGCGGTGTTGCCATCCGGACAGGCCACGGGTTCGAGGTAGAAGGCCTCCCAGGAACCGCCATCGGCCGGGTTGCAGGCGCCGCCATTGCCGCCGTCACCGCTTTGAATCGGCTCGTCCGGCGTGGCTTCCTTCCAATGAGGCGCGGTTCCCGAGGAAGCCTGGAAGCCGACACGCGTGCGCCCGCCATAGCCACAGGCGAGCCGCGTGAACGACTCCGCGCTGGTGAAGTTGGCGCTCATCGTGAGCTGGTTCGCCTCCACCGTGAGGAACACGTCGCCCGAGCCCTTGAGCTTGTATTGCGCACCGTTCGGGACGAGCTGGAAGATCTGCCCTCCTGATTGCGTCGTGCTGCCGGCGACGACCTTGCCCGCGGTGTTGACGACGAGCCACTTGTCGGAGCGCTCGCTCTGAAGCTGGTAGCAGCTCCCGCCGGAGGTCTCGGCGAACGTGGCCGTGTAGGTGGCCGCGCTGGCTGGCGTGGTGAAGGTATGCGATTGCGCACCGCCATCCGACCACGACACGAACGACCAGAACTTCCCGTTCGCGTACTGTGGCGAATCAACCCCTACCGAGCGGATGACCCCGACCACGCCAGTCGTTGTGTGAGGCGCCGGGAACGGCTGCCCGTCCATCAGCACCTGCAGCCCGCTCGGCACGGTGGTCACCGTGAGGGGGACGGTGACGGGGTGTACGTCGCGATACGTCGTGTGGGTGAGGCCAATCGAGTCGCGCACCGTGAGGCGCACGCGGTACCAGACGTTGCCCGAGCTCTCGCCGACGTTGGGGATGGGCCAGCCACCGCTCGCGATGCCGGTGGTATCGGCCATGGCCGGATGCGTGTGGGTATCGTGATGGAAGATGATGTTCCAGGTCATCGCGCTCGGAGGCAGCGTGCCATCCTCCTCGTCGTTGGCCGTGCCGGTGAACAGCAGGTTCGTGCCCGCGGTGTAGGTCGCGCCCGCGGCCGGCGTCACGATGGTGGCCACCGGCGGCTTGTTGGACGTCACCGTCAGCACCGCCTCGGCGCTGGTGGTCGAGCCAATCCCGTTGGTCACGACCACGCGGAAGCGCGCGCCGCTGTCGGTCAACTGCGCGGCGCTCAGCACGTAGCTGGACGAGGTCGCGTCGGCGATGTCCACGCCGTCCCGCTGCCACTGATAGGTGAGAGGCGGCTCGCCGCTCGCCGACACCTCGAAGGTCGCTGGATGGCCGGCGGAGACCAACGTGCTCGCCGGTTGCTGCGCGATGGTCGGTGGCAGCGAGGCTGTGTAGGCGATGCGCCCCACCTGGCCCGCGCCGCGCGCCAGATAGTAGAGCGCGCCGTCAGGCCCCACATCGAGGTCCACGGGCCCCGAGGCGGCTGTCGCGAACAACGCATGCGCGCCCGTGTCCGGGTCGATGCGCCGAATCCAATCGTTGGTGTAGTCCGCGAAGAAGTATTGGCCGACGTACGCGTTGGGAAACGCGGGGACCGGCGGATTGTAGAAGGCACCGCCCGCGATGCAGTTGCCTGCGGCCGTGCCGGAGCCATGCGGGTACGCGTAGAACGGCTGCGTGAGCTCCGGGCGATTCGTGAAGTAGCCCTCCGTCATCGGCCAGCCGTAGTTGGCACCGGCCTGGCCACGGTTGATCTCCTCCCAGCCGCCTTCACCCACGTCGTTGATGAACATGAGCCCCGTGCCGGGCTGGATGTCGAAGGTGAAGGGGTTGCGCAGCCCCATGGCCCAGGTCGCCTTGGCGAGCCCGGTGGCGGTCGCGTAGAACGGGTTGTCCGTGGGGATGCTGCCGTCCGGGTTGAAGCGCAGCAGCTTCCCGAGCGGTGTGGTCAGGCTCTGCGAGTTGGAGGAGACCGCGTTCTCACCGACCGAAACGTAGAGCTTGCCGTCGAGCCCGAAGCGAACCGCGCCGCCGTTGTGGTTGGCGGCGTCGAGCGTCGGGAAGTCCGCGAGCACCAGCTCGCTTCCGGGAACCACCACATTGCCGTTGGCGGTGAAGCGGCTGAGCCGATTGTGGATGCTGCCGTCGATCGACGTGTAATAGACATACAGGTAATGGTTGTGTTCGAAGTTGGGGTCGAACGCGACGCCCATCAGCCCACGCTCGTTGCCGGTGTCCACGGCGAGCGTCATGAACGGAGTCGCCAGGAGCTGGCCGTTCTGGACGATGCGGAGCGAGCCGTTCTTCTCCGAGATGAACAGGCGCCCGTCCGGCGCGAAGGTCATGGTCGTCGGTCCCTGGAGGCCACTGACGAAGACGGAGTCGGCGAAGTTGGGGTCTTGCACGACGGCACCCGCGCGTGAGACCCCGAGTTCCGGAGCGGACTCCGCCGAGCAGCCCACTGCGAGGGAGAAGACCGCGCACACGACGAAGAACGCGAGGGGAGACCCCGCTCGTTCGCTGGCGCTCAACTGTGATTGCATCACCATGGCTCCCGGTCGGACAGGCTCGCGCGTCCCGTGGGTTGCGTGAGCGTTTCTGGTGCTGTCCAGTTTTACCGTGAAAGCCTATGGCTCTGAATGAACTTGAGAATGGGTGGCTATTTGCGGTGCAGGTGTAGCTTTCTCAAAGCACCGCGTGCGCGGCTCGCTCGCATTGACGCTCTGTCGTTCGTGGAGTTGATGTGCTCAGGTCGCGGCGACCGATTCTTGGGTAGGCACAGGATGCAGTCGAAACCAGCGGGCGATGAGCATCACCTCCTGCGCTTCGTGCGCCCGGAAGCCCAGCGTCTCAGGCTCGGGCTGCTCGAAGATTTCGCGGGCCCGCTGCTCCAGCGCCCGGTGTTCTTCGGCCGTGACAGGCGCGGGCAGCTCCGCGCGCACGCTGCCCCGGCGCAGCACGTAGGCGCGGTCCTCGCCGCCGTGGCCGGGCACCGTGTAGACGAAGGAGAGGCGCTTGAGCAACTGGCTCAGCTCCACCACCCAGCCGCGTATCAGCTCCAGCCGCTCCGCCCTGTCCCGCAGCTCCGCGGCGTATTCGAACTGGAGGCGGCGGGCCGCCAGCGCCATGCGCTCGCGCAGCAGCGTCAGCGGCGTGTCGGACGTGCCTTCCAGGAAGGCGCGGGCCTGGGCCACGCGCGCGTCGTACTCCGCGTGGGTGCAGCCTCCGGCGCAGGGCGCCAGGCAGCGGGAGAGCTGCCCGCGCATGCACAGCGGCTCCTGCTTCAGCGGGAAGAGCTGCCCCTGGTCCGCCAGGCGCATGGGCGTGTCCGCCGCGCAGTCCCGCAGCTCCAGCAAGTCACTCACCGCGCGCACCACGTCGGACACGGCGCTCCGGCCGTGGAAGGGCCCGTAGTAGTCGCCGCGCTCGCCGTTGGCGCGGCCCACCACGCGCAGCCGGGGGACAGGCTCTCGCGTGAGGTGGATGAAGCAGTGGCCCCGGTCCCGCTTGTGCTCCACGTTGTAGAGGGGGCGCTGCGACTTGATGAGGCGGAACTCGTGCAGCAGCGCGGCGAACTCGCTGGGCGTGTACTCCCAGACGATGCGGTGCGCGTGGGCGATGATCTCCGCCGCCTTCTCATGCGCGTCCGCGCGGAAGTACGACAAGAGCCGCGTGCGCACCCGCACGGACTTGCCCACGTAGAGCACTTCGTCCGAAGGCCCCAGCATCCGGTAGACGCCAGGGCGATTCTCCGCGTGCTCGCGGACGTGAGCGAAGAGGGCGGCGACGCGGGATTCCATGAGGCAGGAGGCCCGCACCGTAACTGGCGAAGCGCGTCGCTTCCACGGCTCGCGCCAGCGGGGCCCGCTCGCGGGCTGAAGCCGCCAGGGGAGGCGCCTGCCAGACGTCAGCGCCCGGCACGGCGAGCAGGCAGGTCCCGCCACGCCGTTGCCCGGGCCCTCCGCCGCGGGCGAGCCCCCGCGCCTGCACGCCGTCTGGTGCCGACGGACAGGCACGGAGACCTCACTCACCCCGCGGTGAAATCACTCCGCCTGCGCGCTGGGACAGCCGAGGCCGGGGCACGGACAGAAGGTGTACTCGCAGACCAGCCGCGCCTCCTCGCACATCTGCTCGGCCTCGGGCGTCTGCGCGCGCGACATACAGCGCACGAAGAGCCAGCCGCAGTCGCTGCACGCCATCGCCTGGACCTCGCCGGACTCGTCGAGGCCCTGGGGCGCCGCGGCGTCCTCGATGCCTCCGCAGCCCATCAGCAGTCCAACGGCCAGCACCGCTCCCACAAGTCCTCGCATCCTGCCTCCTGGTTTTAGTGGATTCCCAGTATAGCCGGGTCCATCCGCCCAGGTGGTCGCGTGCTCGGGACGCACGGCGTCAACACGCCGAGTGCGGGACGGCGGCCTCGTGGAGGGCCGCGCGCCCCGTCTCGCGGTGGAGCGAGGCTACGCCGGCTCGATGAAGTTCAGCCGGTATCCGTCCGGGTCGGTGACGATGAGCTCCCGGGTGTACCAGGGTTGGACGGTGGGGCCCTCCACGGTGGCGCCCTGGGCCTGGGCGCGCAGGAGGACCTCATCCAGGCTGTGCGGTGCCTCGGCGCGGAAGCCGACGAGCACCCCGGTGCCGCGCCGCCCCTCCAGCTTCAACTGCGGCGGCGGCGTGACCAGGTAGACGTCCAGCGCCTCCGCCCACCGGAGGTGGACGAAGGGGGGCTCGGCGCTCACGCGCGTGAAGCCCAGGGCCTCATAGAAGGCCACCGAGCGCGCGCTGTCCGTCACCAGCAGCTTGACGAAGGCGGCCGTCACTTCGCGAGGCCTTCGGCCTTCAGCGCCTCCTGCACGGAGGGCCGGTCCGCCACGCGGGCGTGATAGGCGCGCAGCGCGGGGAACGGCTCCAGGTCCACCTTCGTGTGGCCGGCCCAGTTGAGCGTGGTGAAGAGGTACGCGTCCGCCACGGTGAACTGCTCACCCATCAGGAACGCCTGCTTCGCCACCACCGCCTCCAGCACGCCCAGGCGCAGCGCGAGCCGCTCCTTCGTCAGCCGCTTGCCTTCCTCCGGGAAGGCCGGGTTGAAGAGCGGGCTGAAGCCCTTGTGGATTTCGGTGGAGATGAAGTTGAGCATCTCCTGGAGGCGGTAGCGCGCCAGCGTGCCGTTGGCCGGGGCCAGCTTCTTGTCGGGGACCTGGTCGGCCAGGTACTGGACGATGGCGGGGCCCTCCGTCAGCAGGCTGCCGTCATCGAGCTGCAGCGCCGGGACATAGCCCTTGGCGTTGATGCCGAGGAAGTCCTCGCCCGCCGCCGTCTTCTTGGCGCGGATGTCCACCTTCTCGGTGGTGAAGGCGAAGCCGCCCTCGCGAAGGATGATGTGGGGCGACAGCGAACAGGCACCAGGAGAGTAGAAGAGTTTCATGGCGCGGATTCCTGCACGACTCCCTCGCCGTTCGCCATGAATTCAGCCGCGGGTCGGAGAAGGTCGGCCTTGCTCCTCCAGGCGCCCCCTGGGTCGGGCCTGCCCGGGTGACCCGCAGGTACTGTGAGTGATAGGGATTCGCGATGGTCGGCACCGGTCCGGGGAGCCCGTCCGGCCTCTTTCCCTCAGTGCATGCCCGGCCCCGCGGGCCTGTCCGGATACCTGAACCTATGCGTCTCAAGCGGTCCTTCCTGCTTCCACTCGCGGTGTTGTCCCTGGGCGTGCTGCCGGCGTGCTCGGATGACGGCGACGACAACCCTCCCGGCACCGACGCCGGGGCCGACGCCGGCATGGATGCGGGGACGGATGCCGGCACCGGCGCCGACGCGGGCGACGACAATCCGGGCCCCAGCACCGAGCCCGGTACCTGTCCCGCCAACACGCTGCTCTGCGAGCTGTTCGACAGCGGCAACGACACCAACGGCTGGACCCCCAGCTCGGAGAACGCTTCCATCCAGGTGGACAGCACCCGGACGCGCAACGGCCCGGGCGCGCTGCACGTCGTCACGGAGGATGGGCACGACGAACGGCAGCGGCCGGGGACGGCCATCGCGCAGTGGCAGAAGCGCATCCCGGCCTTCGAGACCCAGCTCTTCGTGCGCGCGCACGTCTACCTGCGCTCGCTGCCAGGGGCCTTCGGGCAGATGGGCACCTTCTTCGTGCTGTCCAACTTCGACGCGGACTTCGGTGGCTTCGAGCTCCAGGTGATGCAGGACAGCGGCTTCGCGCTGGATGACTGGTCCTTCCGCGAAGGGCAGGGCTGGAACCGCCAGCCCGAGCCCATCCAACTGGGCATGGACGCGGGGCGCTGGGTGTGCCTGGAGTGGGAGGTCCGCCGCGACAGCACGTCGAGCACCCATGGCAACACGCGCGTGTACGTGGATGGTGCGCTGGCGCACGACTTCACCAACATCGGCATGCGCGCCTTCAACAACTTCTCCGTGGGCTACGGCTTCGTCCACCCGCTGGGCGCGTCCGGCTCGGAGACGTGGATTGACAACGTGGTGGTGAGCACGCAGCGCGTCGGCTGCGACTGAGGTGCCGTCCCTGGCGCCTGTCAGGGTGCCCGAGGCTTGTTCGTGTCTTTGTGACACCAAGGCTCGGGCGCCTTCGCGCGAGCGCTGACAGACAGGACGCAGGGTATGTCGTTGAAGGGCATTGGACAGCAGACGGTGGACATCCTCGAGCGGGGCCAGTACCTGGCGCCCTCGGGGCGGCGTGTCGAGCTGGGGGAGGCCGTGGAGCGCGCGGTCTCCGGCACGGCGCTGTACCGGCCGGGGGACTTCTCGCGCCTGTCGTTCCCTTTGGCCGACACGCCGTTGGCGCCTCGAATCGAAGTCACCTCGGAGAAGACGGGCGCCGCCGCTCGTCGGCTGGTGGAGGCGGGCGCGTCCCAGGTGGCCGCGCTCAACTTCGCGTCGGCGAAGAATCCCGGCGGGGGATTCCTGGGCGGAGCGAAGGCGCAGGAGGAGGACCTGGCGCGCTGCTCGGCGCTGTACGCGTGCCTGCTCTCGCAGCGCGAGTACTACGACGCCAACCGCGCGGAGCCCTCGCCGCTCTACACGGACCACCTCATCTACGCGCCGGACGTGCCCTTCTTCCGCGATGAAGACCTGGCGCTGCTGGAGCAGCCCTTCACGGTGTCCCTCCTCACGGCGCCCGCGCCCAACGCGGGCGTGGCGCTGGCTCGGGACCGGGACATGGGCGGCCGCATCCGGAAGGTGCTGGAGGCGCGGGCCCTGAAGGTGCTCCGGGTCGCGGCGCACCAGGGACACCGCACGCTGGTGCTCGGCGCCTGGGGCTGCGGCGTGTTCCGCAACAACCCGGTGGAGGTCGCGGAGGCCTTCGCGTTGGGGCTGGGCTCGCTCCCCGGTGCCTTCGACCATGTCGTCTTCGCCGTCTACGAGCGCGGCGGCGACGGGCCCAACCTGCGCGCGTTCCAGGCGCACTTCGCGTGAAGCGCGCAACGGCCCCGGCGCCCTGGGCGGGCAGCCGGGCGAGCGGCCGTTGGGGGCCGCTGGGGCCGTGTGCATCGTTCCCTCCGGAACGCGGCAGGGACACCGGAAAGGAACGAGGACACATGGCGACCGGGACGTTGCGTGGGCCCGACATCCAGCGGGTGGCGCGGGCGGGGAAGGAAGCGGGCCGCGGCGGCGTGGAGTGGGCGGCCCGCGTGGGCTACACCGCGCGCGCCGCCGTCTACGCGGTGATTGGCGTACTGGCGTTGATGCTGGCCGCGGGCGAGGGCGGTCAGACGACGGACACGCACGGCGCCGTGGCGGAGGTGGCGCGCCAGCCCTTCGGCTCGGTGCTGCTGGTGCTGCTGGGCGTGGGGCTCCTGGCCTTCGCGCTGTGGCGCTTCGCCCAGGCCGCGTGGGACTTGGAGGACAAGGGCCGCTCGGGCAAGGGAATCGCGGCGCGCGTGGGCATGGCGGGCAGCGGGGTGATTCACGCCAGCCTCGCGCTCACGGCCTTCAACCTCCTGCGTGGCCGAGGCGGAGGTGGCAGCGGAGGCAATCAGGGCCTCACCGCGAAGCTCTTGTCGCAGCCCTTCGGTCAGGTCCTGGTCGTCCTGGTGGGGGTGGCGGTGATGGCGTTCGCCGGGTACCAGCTCTACCGGGCCTGGAAGGGGCGGATGTTGGAGAAGCTGACCCTGTCCGGGCTGGCCGCGCGCCGGCGGACGTGGGTGGAGCGCATCTGCAAGGCGGGCGTCGCCGCGCGCGGCGTGGTGTTCCTGTTGGTGGGCTGGTTCTTCATCCAGGCCGCGTTGAGCGCGGACCCGGGCGAGGCGGGCGGTCTGGGCGAAGCGCTGGGCACGTTGGCCGCGCAGCCCTTCGGACCCTGGTTGCTGGGCGTCGTGGCGCTGGGCCTGGTCGGGTACGCCGTCTATCAGCTCTGCGCGGCGCGCTACCGGCACATCCCCACGCCGTCGTGAGCGGGGCCTACACGCGCCGCTGCAGGTGGGCCAAGGCCGGCGTGAGCAGCGCCTGGGGCGCCACCTGGGCCTGCGCGCCGACCAGGGCGGGGTAGGTGTCGATGGGCGCGGCGCTCCCCACCACGAAGTCCGCGGCTTCGCGCAGCTTCGCCAGCGCGAAGTCCGTGCAGTGGATGGTGATGACGGGCAGGAGGCCGGGTTCGCTGAGCCACCTCACGCCGTCCGACAAGTCGTGGGCGCTCACGAAGCCTTGTACGGCGTCACGCAGCTTGCGGCTCTGCTCCAACGCCGCGGCTATGCCGTTGCGCCGGTCCCGCTGTGGGGCGGGGACGTAGGGCTCCGAGTCGTCCTCTCGCGGCATGATGATGCTCTCAATCCACATCGGAGCGCCTCCTGACGGAACGGCCGGCGCGACCATGACTGGGATTGCACATGCACCCACCTGGACGCCGAACCGGGCGGCATGATGCACCCGTTCGGCACGCCCTGATTCACTGATGGCGCCAAGTCCTTTCCAGAAGGCGTCAGGGTGTAAGAAATCGGAGGGTGGGCCGCGCCCCACCGCGTGGGCCGCGCCCCGCATGTGTTGATGAGTGGATGTCCCACCGCGCCCGTGGGGCAGGGGGGCATGGGGCCTAGCGTGGCAAATCCACCACGAAGGCGGCGCCACCTCCGGGCGCCTCCTCCACATGCACGCGGCCCCCGTGCGCCTCGATGATCTGCCGGACGATGTGGAGCCCCAGCCCCAGGCCGCCGCGGCGCTGGGCGTTGTCGCCCTGGGTGAAGCGCTCGAAGACGCGGCTCCGGTCCGCTTCGGGGATGCCCGGTCCGCCGTCCTGCACCACCAGCCGGAGGGAGTCCGGCGTGTGCCGCAGCGTCACCTTCACCGGCTTGCCCGCGCCGTAGCGGAAGGCGTTGGTGAGCAGGTTGCTCACCACCTGCTCCATGCGCAGCCGGTCGAAGCGGCACGGGGCCGGCGTGTCCACGTGCGAGTCCAGGAGCACGCCCGCCAGCCGCGCCTCCTCCGTGAAGCGGGAGACGACGTCCGACACCACGCCGGCCAGGTCTCCCTCCATGAACTGGAAGTCCAGCTTCCCCGTCTGGATGCGGCTGACGTCCAGCAGGTTGTCCACCAGCGCGCCCAGGCGGCGGAGCTGGCGCTCCGTGTTGTCCAGCTTCCCGGAGACCTTGTCGGAGCCGATGGCCGCGTCGGGCGTGGTGCCGCCCAGGCGCCGCAGCAGTTGGACCTGGAGGCGCAGCGACGTCAGCGGCGTGCGCAGCTCGTGGCTGGCCATGGAGAGGAAGTCGTCCCGCGTGCGCACGGCTTCCTGCAGCGCGGCCTCCGTCTCCTTCAGCGCGGTGATGTCCAGCATGGCGCCGCGCACCACCGCCACGTTGCCCGTGGCGTCGCGAATCACCCGCGCGCGGCTGGTGAGCCAGTGCCAGCTCCCGTCCGGCCAGCAGGTGCGGAAGGTGGAGGTGTAGGCGTCCACGTGCTGGGTGAAGATGGAGGAGACCTGGGCCTCCACCTCCGCGCGGTCCTCGGGGTGGATGGAGGCGAGGAACTTGGCATGCGTCCACTCCGCCTGGGGCTGCGCGTAGCCGTAGAGCCGGTCATGCCCCTCGGAGCGGAAGACCTGGCCGGTGACGAGGTTCGTCTCCCAGACGGCCATCTGCGCCGAGTCGAGCGCGACCTGGAAGCGCTCGCCGAGCTGACGGAAGCGCTCCTCGGTGCGGGCCACCTCGTTCTCCGCGAGCTGACGCTGGGTGATGTCCGCGGCCAGTACCCACGTCTCGTCGCCCACCACGCGGACCGTCACCTCCAGCCAGGTTCGTGACGGCAGCTCCGCCAGGAAGCGGCCGCCCTCGCGCGCGGTGAGCGCCGTCATCAGGCGCTCGTGGAGCACCGTGCCCGCCAGCTCCGGCCGGGCGAGCCAGGGCTCCTGGCCACGCACCTGCTCGGCGGGCAGCCCCAGCAGGGCGGCGGCGCGCGCGTTCATCTCCCGGACGCGGCCGTGGGCGTCGAGCGTGAAGAAGGCCTCGCCCATCATCTCCTGCAGCACACACAGCCGGGCCTCGGCGGACAGGCTGGCCTCGTCGGCGGCGTGGGCGGGCAGCTCGGTGGGGGCGGCGGGCTCCGAAGGACGAACGGGCTCGGAAGACGGAGCGACTCTCATGCGGGCCGGGAAATTCTCCTGGCCTTCAGGAGGCGTCAAGTCGGCCGGCGCGTCAGCCGGCTCACGGCGCCTGTCCCGTCGTCCCCGCTTCCGGCCCCCCCCAGGCCCCGACTCGCCCATGCGCGCTCAGCCTCCGTTCGCTGCCGCCGTGGGGTCCACCAGGGGTTCAGGCATGACCCAGAGCGCCGTGGGCTGAAGATAGGCCTCGTCGAATGCGAAGAGAATGCCCGTCCAGCGGTCCCAGAAGTGGGCCCAGTTGTACTCAGTGGGCGGCGCGGTGAGCGGGTTGCCGTCGCGGTCCGGCTGGCTGTAGGCGAAGTCCGCGTAGGTCCACGTCATCGTCCCGAAGTCCGTGGACAGCAGCGGGGTGATGGCGCGCAGCAGTTCAACGCGTGACACCTCGTCCGGGCGCTGGACGGCGGGGGAGAAGACGGGCTGGGCCATGTCGTGCTGCTCGCGCCAGGCGATGTAGTTGTTGCCCATGGCGATCAGCGCGTCGCGCGCGGCCGGCGTGGGCGCCAGGCGGGCCTCTTCGTACAGCGCGAAGGCCGCCACCAGCAGGCTCTTCCAGTGCATGCCGGGGAAGAGGGTGTCGAACTGGAACGGGCGCGGCGTGTCGAAGGCGTGGGCGACCGCGTAGTCAAAGGCCAGGCGGGACTGCGCGGGTACCGCGCCCGCCAGCGTGAACTCCGTCAGCACGCGCTCCGGCGTCACCACGCCCGCGCCCGCGCGCCAGTCCATGTAGAGGCGCCCGGAGCCGCCAATGTCCGTGAAGATGGCGAGGTTGCTCTCGTTCAGCGTGCGCTCCAGCGTGTCCACGATGCGCTCCGCCTTGTCGAGCGGGTGCACGCCGGGCGCGCTCGCGTAGAGCGCCACGAAGCGGTGGGTGGTGGCCAGCAGCGTGCGCGGGTCCAGCAGGGCGGCGCCATTGAGCGCCGTGGTGAGCGAGGCGAGGGAGGCCGCCACGTCGATGGGCAGGCCGGACAGCACGAGCTCGACGCCGAGCTGCTGCACGTTCGGGTGCAGGGTGCCCGTGAGGCCCACGCGCCCCAGCGCCTGCTGGAGCGACAAGGACGGCTGGCCGCGCGCGACGCGGATGACGCTCCGGGCCAGGGACGCGCCGAGCAGCCCTTCACCGCCGGTGCGCGAGGCGTGCGGCGCGAAGACGAACCAGTTGGGCCGCACGGCGCTGACGCCACCCGGGGTGAGGGAGGGGTCCAGCAGGCCGCCGACTTCATAGGCCAGCTCGATGTAGCCCGCGGTGATGCGGTTGTTGTCCTCCAGCGGCGTGGTCTGTGCGTGGGAGAGCGAGGCCAGCAGCACGCTCGTGACGAGCAGCGCGCGGGGCAGGCCCGGGGGGATGGGGCGGGAAGGGGACAGGTGCATGGGAGTGGGAGGTAGCCACGCCCAGGCGCCTTCGAATGCATTCCTTCTGCCCCGTGCGAGCAAAGCGTCTGGCAGCGGACGCTGGCGCGGCTCACGGACAGGCGCCGCAATCCTGTGCGCAGTTGTCGTACCGGTTGGAGGTGCCACACTGCTCCGTGGCCTGGCAGACGGTGTCCCCACATTGGTTCACGTCGGCGGGGGACAGCCGCGTGGTGATGGGGCGGTAGGTGACGCCGCCGTAGGTGCACGCCTCGTAGTAGAGGCCGCTCGCGTCCAGCGTGCAGTGCGACGTGCAGGCGCCCACGTACACCATGGGCGCGCAGGGCACGAGCGTCTCCGTGCCGTCGTGGAGCAGGCCCGCGCAGGCGCGTGAGGTGCTCTCCTGGGGGCCCAGCGGCGCGCGGTCCGCGCCCACGTGGATGCCCTCGGCGGTGAAGAGGTTGCCGAAGAAGCACGACTCCTGCCGGGAGTGCGAGGCGAGCTCCTGCGCCGTGGAGGGGATGACGGCGCCCGTGCCGTCCAGGCCCAGGACGGAGATGAGCAACGCCTCCCCCAGCCGGTTGGCGTGGGCCGCCAGGCACGCGGAGACCACCTGCTGCTCGGCCACCGTCGCCGGGCTGCCAGCGGCCCAGCCCGGCGCCAGCCCCAGGCCGCCCTCCCAGGTGTACGACTGCTCCAGGGCGGGGGCCGCGTAGGTCCGCGTCTGCCCCGCCGGCACGGCGCAGCGGACCACGTAGCGCATCGCCATGTCCGCCAGGGAGGGATTGGCCTGGAACCAGGTGTTGAAGGACTCCGATGACAAGCCATTGAAGGACAGCCCGTTGAACGACAGGCCGTTGAACGACAGTCCATTGAATGACAAGCCATTGAAGGACAGCCCGTTGACCGACTCCTGCGGCTGCGTCAGCGCGCCTGTGGGAGCGGCGGCGTCTGGTGGCGGCGGCTCGCAGCCCGCAAGGCCCAGCGCCGTCACAACGAGCAGCGGAAACGTCTTCGAGAACAGAGTCTTTTTCATCGGCTCCCCGGGGGTCCAGTCACCGGACGGCTCGCGGTGCGAGCGTCCGGGTGCGGCCACCCGAGGAGTGCGGGCCTGATGAATGGTGGCTGGCGCGAAAATTTGTACCGGGAATGCGTGCGGGCAACCGGTACTGGCGGGCAGTGTTTGCAATCGCTGACAGTCCGACGGTGCTGGAGGTGGGCACCGGGGACACACCGGCGGTGCCTTGGGGGACGGGGTCGCCGTGGCGTTGTGGACGCGTCCCCGCGCATCCGTTTCGTGCCGGATGCTGCCGGTGTTGAGGCCCGGAGCATCCGCCCGTCGCGCATGGGCGGTATCCGTCCCGCGTGGTGTCATCTCTTCCGCGGGAGCTGGCATCGCAGGAGCGTGCGATGGGTGATGGGTCCTCGAGAAGGTGGGCAGGCTCCGGCGCGGGCGTGCTGAGGGCTCTGCCCGGGCATGAGCAGGCGCCGGCCTCCGCGGCGCCTCCCGAGGGCTCGGTGGCGCTGGTGTTCACGGACGTCCAGGGCTCCACGCGGCTGTGGGAGCGTTGTGGCGCGGGCATGCGCGCCGCGCTGGAGGTGCATGACCGCGTCCTGCGTTCCCTGCTGGCGGGCAGCGCCGGCTATGAGGTGAAGACGCAGGGGGACTCCTTCATGATTGCGTTCCCCTCGGTGCAGGAGGCGCTGGGGTGGTGCCTGGAGGCGCAGGACGTGCTGCTGCGCGCGCCCTGGCCCGTGGACATCCTCTCCCAGCCCGAGGCGGCCGAGGAGATGGGGCCCGGGGGGCTCCTGTTCCGGGGCCTGCGGGTCCGCATGGGCGTGCACGTGGGCGAGCCTGAATGCCGCGTGGACGCGCGCTCCGGCCGGACGGACTACCTGGGCCGCATGGTGAACGTGGCGGCGCGCGTGGCGGCCGCGGGCCATGGCGGACAGGTGCTGGTGAGCGGGGGCGCCTGGGCCCAGGCCGCCCAGGCGCTGGAGCCGCTGGGCCGGCCCGCGGTGCGTCCGCTGGGCGCGTTCCGCCTGAAGGGCATCGACGACGCGGTGGCGCTGGTGGAGGTGCTGCCCGCGCACCTGTCGGAGCGCCGCTTCGGGGTGCCTCGCGCGCCGCGTGACCGGCAGGGCAACGTGCCCGTGCTCCAGGAGGGACTGGTGGGCCGTGTCCTGGAGCTGGGCCTGCTCCGCCGCTGGTTGTCGGACGGCGCGCGGCTCGTCACCCTGCTGGGCCCGGGCGGCATGGGCAAGACGCGGCTGGCCACGTCCTTCGGCGCGCTGGAGCGGGAGTCCGGGGCGTGGGAGGGCGGTGTGTGGCTGTGCGAGCTGGCCGAGGCGCAGACGGCGGAGGCGCTGTGCCTGTCGGTGGGCCAGGCGCTGGGCATCCCCCTGCGCGCGGACGGTGACCCGACCGAGCCGGTGGAGCGGCTGGGCCGGGCGCTGAACGACTGCGGGGACGTGCTGCTCATCCTCGACAACCTGGAGCAGGCCGTGCAGCACGTGCCCGCCACGCTGGGGCGGTGGCTCCAGCTCGCGCCCCGCGCGCGCTTCCTGGCGACGTCGCGCGAGGCGCTGGGCCTGCTGGCCGAGCGGGTGCTGGACCTGGCGCCGCTGTCCGTTCCGGAGGAGGGCGAGTCCCGGCTGGAGGCGCTGGTCCGCTCGGACGCGGTGCGCCTGTTCACGCAGCGGGCGCGCGAGGCCCGGGGCCACTTCGAGCTGACGGAGGGCGAGGCGCCCCTGGTCGCGGACATCGTGCGGCAACTGGATGGTATCGCGCTGGCCATCGAGCTGGCCGCGGCGCGCATGTCGCTGTTGAGCGTGAGCCAGCTCCGGGAGCGGCTGCCGCGCCGCTTCGAGCTGCTCCGCGCGGGGCGGCGTGATGGCCACACGCGGCAGGCGACGCTGCGAGCCGCCATCGACTGGTCCTGGAACCTGCTGGAGCCGGAGGAGCGGGCCGCGCTGGCGCGCTGCTCGGTGTTCCGCGGCGGCTTCACGCTGGAGGCGGCGGAGGCGGTGCTGGGGCTGCCGCCGGAGGGGCCCTCCGTGCTGGACGTGCTCCAGTCGCTGCGCGCCAGGTCGCTCTTGCGCCTGCTGGAGGCGGAGCTGCCCGGCGGTGACGTGCGGCTGGGGCAATACGAGAGCATCCGCCAGTACGCCGCGGCCCGGCTGGCCGAGGCGGGCCCGCACGGAGGCGTGGGCGACGCGGCCGCGCTGGCGGAGCGCCACGCGGACTGGTACCTGACGCTGGCCCACGGCCTGCGCGCGCAGGTGCGCAGCCACGGCGGCGCGGAGGCGCTGCAGCGGCTGGCCCTGGAGCGGGAGAACCTCCTGGCGGCGTGTGACAACGCCCTGGCCGTGAGGCCCGCGACGTCGCGCTCGGTGGCGCGCGCGCTGGAGGCGCTGGTGGCGCTGGAGCCGGAGGTGGTGACGCGGGGCCCGGTGCGCCTGCTGCTGGAGCGGCTGGACGCGGCCCTGGCGATGACGGACCGGGTGGGCGTGGCGCACCGGCTGGTGGCGGAAGCCGTGGCGGTGCGGGGCCGCGTGTTCCTGGAGGCGGGAGACCTGGCGTCGGCCCGGAGGGACTTGGAGCGCGCGCGCGAGTCCCTGCGGACGTTGGGGGCGGTGGCGGGCGAGAAGCGCGTGCTGGTGGACCTGTCGATTGTCGCCCGACATGAAGGCGAGCTGGCCCAGGCCTGGGCGCTGGTGCGCGAGGCGCGGCGGTTGTCGTCGGAGGGGGACCGCTGGCTGGACGCCTATACCGTGGGGAACCTGGGGCTCGTGGAGCAGGCGCGCTGCGGCCCGGAGGCGGCCATCCCCCACCTGCGCGCGGCGCAGGCGCTGTTCCACGGCGTGGGCGACGTGACGTTCGAGGTGGGCTTCCTGTCCAACTGCGCGGTGGCCATCGGGGAGCTGGGGCGCACGCGGGAGGCGATGGGCCTGCTGGAGGACGCGATGGCGCGCTCGGCCAGCGTGGGGGACCGGGCGGGGCATGCGCTGGCGCGCCTCAACCTGGGCTGCTGCCTGCTGGAGGAGGGCCGCCCGCGGGACGCGCGAGAGCACCTCCTGGCCGCGGCGCGGATTGGCCGGCAGTTGGGACAGCGGCTCCTGGAGGGCACGGCGCTGGGCGAGCTGGGGCGCGCGGAGCTGGCGCTGGGCGCGTGGAGCGAGGCCTGGGCGCGGCTGTCGGAGGCGGTGTCCGGCCTGGGGCGGGTGTCACGCGGGCAGGTGCTGCGCTTCGCGGTGTACCGCGCCGTGGTGGAGGCGTGCGTGGGGGATGCCGCGGCGGCGGAGGCGAGCTTCGTCGTGCTGGAGGGCGCGCCGGAGCTGCGGGAGAACCCGGTGCTGCGCGAGCTGGCGGCGCTGCTGCGCGCGTCGGTGGACCTGGCGGAGGCGAGGGCCGCGGGGGACGACGTCGCGCGGGCGCAGCGGGCCTTCGCGTCGGTGCGGCAGCGCATCGCGCGGGCCCGGGGCGCGCCGCCAGAGGCCGCGTCGTCGGACCTGCGCGGCGCGCTGGGCTTCCTGGAGGAAGCGCTGTGGCGGCTCACCGCGGCGCCCGTGGAGGTGGAGGCCGTGGCGGTGGAGGGCGGGAGCCCGCCTGCCTGCGCCGGGGCTGCTTGACGCCCCGGAAACGGCTGTGCTTCAAGCGGCGCTCCCATGCCCGACGCGCACGTCACCTTCGTCTCCGTCGCCTCGCGTGAGGGCCATCCATGACGCCCGCCCTGCCCGAGCGGACGCGGCGCATGCTGGGCTCGGCCGCCGCCTCCGTCGCGGCGAACGCGGGGCCGCTGGGCGCCGCCGGGGTGGGGCTGCTGGCCTTCCTGGCCATCTACGGGCCAGCGGCGCTGGACCCCACCCGCCTGGGCTGGCTCATCCGAGACGACTTCAGCCAGCACCTGCTGGGCTGGCTGTTCTTCCGCAACGAGCCCTGGCGCTTCCCGCTGGGCGCCATCGACGGGTACCTGCATCCGCTCGGGACGACGCTCGGCTACATGGACGCCATCCCCTGGGTGGCGCTGCTGCTGCGGCCGTTCTCCGGCCTGCTGCCCGCCGACTTCCAGTACATCGGCCCGTGGATGTGCGCGTGCCTGATGCTCCAGGGCGCCTCGGCCGCCTGGGTGGCGCGGCGGACGGGCGCCACGGTGGCGCAGCAGTGGCTGGTGGGCGCGCTGCTGGTGCTGTCGCCCACGCTGCTGGCGCGCATGAGCATGGCGCACGAGGCGCTGTGCGCGCATTGGACGCTCATCCTGCTGGTGGGGCTGCACCTGGCTCCGCAGCGGGACGCGCGCGACGCGAAGCAGGCGCTGGGCATCGCGCTGGCGCTGTGCGTGTTCGCCGCGGGGGTGCACCCGGTGATTGCCGCCATGGTGCTGGCGCTCGCGCTGTCGCTGTGCGCGCGGACCGCGCTGGAGCGGAAGCTGCCTTGGCGCTGGCCCGTGCTGGGGGCCGTGGTGCACGTGGGCAGCGTGCTCGTGCTGTTCTACGTGCTGGGCTACCTGGGCACGGTCCGCACCCTGGGCGCGGGCTCCTTCGGCGGGTTCTCCGCGGACCTGTTGGCGTTCGTCAATCCCCTGGGCTACCAGCGGGACTTCTCCTGGTCGCGCTTCCTGAGCCCGCTGCCGAGGCAGGGCGCCCAGTACGAGGGCTTTGGCTACCTGGGGCTGGGCGTGCTCTTCGCGCTCTGGGCCGCGCTCGTGCTGGTCGTCCGCGACGCGCCGCTCGTCGCGCGGCACTGGCGCCGGTGGGTGCCCGTGGCGCTGGTGGCGCTGGGCCTGTTCTTCTTCGCGCTCTCCTCGCGCGTCACCTTGCGAGGCGAGCTCATCGCGGACCTGACGCGCCTCTACGCGCCCGTGATGCGGTGGGTGGAGCCCTTCCGCTCCTCCGGCCGCTTCGTGTGGCCGCTCTACTACCTGCTGGCGCTGGGCGCCGCGCTCGCGCTCATCCGCCTGCCCAAGCCCACGGTGGCGCCGTCGCTGCTGGCGCTGGCGTTGGCGCTGCAAGCCTTTGACGTGAATCTGGGGCGGGGCCATCAGGCGAAGGAAGGTCCGGCCTGGAACACGCAGCCATCCGACGCGCTCCGCGAGCTCGCGGTGGGGCGCGAGCACCTGGTGCTCTACCCGCCGCAGATGCATGACGGCTCCGGGCGGGGCTGCCGGGCCGGGCCCATGGACTTCCACCGCTGGGCCTACCGCGCCTACCGGCTGGGCCTCACCTTCAACAGCGGCTACGTCGCGCGCCTGGATGACGCGCGCGCCCAGTCCTACTGCCTGGGCCTGGATGACGACATCCGGGCGGGCAGGCTGGACCCACGGACTGTCTACCTCTCCATCCCGCAGCGGCTCCACGAGTTCCGCGCCATTCGCGGGACGCGCTGTGTGCAGGAGGAGCGGCTGTGGCTGTGCGTCCTGGAGCAGGCGCCTGCTCCGCCGGTGGAGCGGGCCGCCCCCTGAGCCCGAGGGAGGACAGGGGACACGAGAGGGGGTATGGAAGGGCCGTGAGCGCTTCAACTCCTCGCGGCATCCTCTTCGACCTCGACGGCACGCTGGTGGACTCGCTGCCGGACATCATCGACAGCTTCCTCCACGGCTTCACGCACGTGGGGCTGCCGGTGCCCACCTACGAGCAGGTCCGGGCCTTCATCGGCCACCCGCTGGACTGGATGTACCGCCAGTTCGCGCCGGAGCCGCACGTCGCCGCCCTGTGCGCGGCGTACCGTGCGCACTACCCGCTCAACTTCCACCGCAACTCGCGGCCCTATCCAGGGGTGGCGGAGGTGCTGCGCACGCTGCGCGAGCGCGGCTACCTGCTCGCGGTGGCCACCACCAAGCGCCCCGACATGGCGCGCAAGTTCGTGGACGCCATGGGCCTGGGCCCGCTGCTCCACCACGTCCAGGGCACGGATGGCTTTCCGCACAAGCCCGCGCCGGACGTCATCCACCACGCGCTGGCGGCGCTGGGCACCGGCGGGCTGTGGATGGTGGGGGACACCGCGTTGGACCTGCGCGCCGGACAGGCCGCGGGGCTGCGGACCTACGCCGTCACCTGGGGCACGCACCCGGTGGACGTGCTCGCCAGCGCCTCGCCGGATGAGCTGCAGCCGAACCTGACACGGCTGCTGGCGCACCTGCCGCCGCTGAAGTGAGCACGGCCGCCCCTGCGTGGGGGAAGCCAGCGCCCGGCCCGCCTGACGGCGGCGGGTGCAGGACCTCGGGCGCTGGCCTCTGGCGAAGCGGCCTCCGCGCGGCAGGTGGGCCCATCAGTCCGCGGCCATGCCCGGGCACTTGCCCGTGTCCAGGTACTTCGCGTTCCGGTGGATTTCGGAGCTCAGCGTGTCCTGCCGGGCCGGGTCGACGGCGGTGTAGACGATGACGACGCCCTCCGGGGAGTCATGCACGCTGGCGACGGACGGCACCGACGGCGCCCCCGCGGAGCCCGGCTCCTCCTGGCCGCCCATCTCGTCGTAGTCCACGCCCGGCGGCTGGGCCATGCCGCTGCCTCCGGTGCCCTGCTGCTGCTGGAACTGCATCATCCGCCGGCTGCGCTGCTGGAGGTCCGCCACCTTGTCGGTCTCAGAGGTGACGATGATGAGCGCCACGCCCTCCGGGATGTCCTCCGCGCGCGCCTGCGCGCCGGACACGTCCATGGGGCAGTCCGTCTTCATCCGCGCCCGCGCGCCGGGCGACACGCCGTCGTCCTGCTGTGGCATCTGCTGCGCGGTGGGCGGCATGCCGCCCTGGGCTGACTCGCCGTGTTTGGAGCAGCCGACCGGGAAACCCATCACCGCCGAGGCGGCCAGCACCGCCGGGAACCTGAACTTGGACATGCGCCCCCCTTTGCTGAAAGTCCTGCGCGCAGAAGGTGGGGCGCGGTGCGCGGCCCTGGCAACACGCACTGACGTACCAGGAGGCCCGTCGCCGGGCCGATGCGCGTATCCGCGGCGCGACGGATGCGCCCGGCGCTCACGTCAGCCGCGCGACATCCTCCGCCGTGTCCACGTCAGCGCCGCCGCCCGGCAGCGGGACTGTCACCACGCGCGAGGGCTCGCGCGCAATCACGCCGCGCGCGCCCTGGGCGGGGCCGAGCGCCTCCAGCTCCGGGAAGACGCCGCGCGCGAAGAGCGCGGGCACGCCCCGGGTGTCCTCGTAGGCGGAGGCCACCACGGGCGCGCCGCCGCGCTCGAACGCGGCCAGCAGCGCGCGCAGGTGCGCGGCGTCCACGCGGAGCTGGTCACACAGCAGCACGAGCACCGCGTCCAGCGCGGGCGGCTCCAGCTCGCGAAGCGCGCCCAGCCCCGCGCGCAGCGAGCCCCCGGGCCCGGCGGCCCAGTCCGGATGGTCCACTGCGCGCACGTCCAGGCCCGTCAGCTCCGCGGCGACCGCGTCCCGCGCCGCGCCCAGCACGACCACCACCGGGCCGCACCGCAGGGACGCGGCGGCCTCGGCGGCGCGCCGCACCAGCGTCGTGCCCTGGTAGCGCACGAGCTGCTTGGGGTGGCCCAGCCGCGAGGAGCCCCCCGCGGCCAGCAGCACCACGCCCACCCTCACGCCAGCCTCCGCGCCGGCGGCGCCGCGGCGGTGTGGATGGGCGCCCGCCGCTCGCGGAGCTTGCCGCCCTCGCGTCCTGCGACGACCGCTTGCAGCTCCGCGATGATGGACAGGGCAATCTCCTCCGCGCCCTCCGCGCCCAGGTCCAGCCCCACGGGGGCGTGCAGCTTCTCCAGGTGCGCGTCGGTGGGCGCCGAGCCCAGCTCCGCGAGCAGCCGGTCCGTGCGCGAGCGCGGCCCCAGCACGCCCAGGTAGCGCAGGGGGCGGGGGAGCAGCCGCGCCAGCAACTCGCGGTCCTGCGGCAGGCTGTGCGTCATCAACACGGCCAGCGTGCGCGGCGACAGGGGCACCGCGCCGGGCGCGTCCGCCGCCTTCGCCGACACCACCGCGTGGGCCTGGGGAAAGCGGCGCCGCAGGGCCTGCGCGGGCCGGTCCGCCACCACGGTGACGTGCCAGCCCAGGGCCGCGGCCTGGTTCACCACCGGCACCACGTCGAAGCCGCTGCCGAAGAGCACCAGGGGGTGGGGCGGCTCGACGACCTCCACCAGCACGTCCGCGCCGCCGCAGGGGCCGCTCCACGTGCGGCCCGCCGCCAGGGCCTCGCGCGCCGCCGCGCGCACGGCGTCTCCCAGCGCGCCGGGAAGTGAGCCCGTGTCGGCGCCGTCATCGCGGAGCATCAGCCGGGCACCCACGGCGCTCGCGGGGCCCCGGTACACCGTGGCCACCACCGCCCGGCGCCCGGCCGCGCGCGCCCCCGCGGCGAAGGTGAGCGCTTCCCCCGCGCCCGAATCCCAGCGCTCCAGCAGCACGTCCACCACGCCGTTGCAGCCCAGCGCGAAGGAGAAGGCGCCCTCATCCTCCGCGGCGTCGCTGGTGGAGTCGTAGCGCAGCAGGCGCGGGCCGGTGGTGGTCCAGAAGAAGGCCTTGCGGACGATGTCGGCCTCCAGGCAGCCGCCGCTGACGCCTCCCGCCAGCCAGCCGTCCTCGCTCATCAACATCCGCGCCCCCGGCCGCCGGTACGCCGAGCCCGCCACGGCGACCACCGTGGCCAGGACCAGCGGGCCGCGAGCCGACGTGCGCGCGCGGAGGATGGCGTCCAGGTCCTTCATGTCTCGTCGTCCTTGGTGGGGGTGGCCGGAGCGCGAGGGCGAACTGTAGTCGGCGCCATTCCATCCCGGCCAGTGACGTTCCTGGCGCGCGGGATGCCGCGGCGCGCGGCAGCGGATACACCTGGTGGCTGGATGAATCCGCGCGGCTGGGGTGTAGTCCCCATCCGCATGCCCGTCCTGCGTTACGCCTTCACCTTGAATGCCGTGCGTGAGCTCGGCCGTCTGGCCCCGGACATCGCCCGGGCGCGGGCGGAGGCGGCCCTGGACACCAGCCTCCAGCACATCCGCGAGGCCTGCACCACCACGCTGGGCATGGAGTTCGACACGCTGGTCTGCTTCGACGCCCGCTCCGTGGTGCGCCTGTTCTCCCACGCGGAGCAGGCGCGCATCCTGGCCCGGCTGGTGGACGAGCGGGCGCGGACGCTCGCGCGGGTGGGGCGCTACCAGGAGGCCCTGGAGGACACCGTCTACGCGGGCCAGCTACTGGCGCACTCGCGCCAACGCTTCGGCGTGCCCAAGGACGCGCGCGCCGCGGAGACGCTGGAGCGCGAGGTCCCCGAGCTTCGCTGAGCGGGCGCGCTTCACTTGGAGCGGGGTCCGCCGCGCGGCGGCTGTGCTCCAGGCTCCGGCGCTTCGGGCTCCAGCCGCGCCTGCCGTTCGCTGGCCTCCCAGGACGCCTGGGCATCGCCCGCGTGAACGCTGCGGGCGGAGTCGTCATCCTGCTGGCCCGTCCACGTGGTGTGGCCCCCGGCGTAGCCTTCCAGGGGGCGTGGTCCCCGGTGGGACTCCACGTCCAGGTCCTTCTGCTCCTCCTCGCGCAGGCGCCTCCGCTCCTGTTCCCGCTCGCGCTCGTGCTGCCGCTCCAAGGGGTCTTCCGCCATGGTGCCGTCACCTCCTGCACCAAGGTGGTGTCCGGCCGGAGAGAAGGCAGCGCCGGGCGCGGCCGCACGCGGCTGGCCGCACGCCCGGCGGTCAATCAGCGGGCACCCTGCGCGGGCCCGTCCTTCCTCGCCGCTCAGCCCTCGCGCATGCGCAGCACGACCTTGCCCGTCGCCCGCCGCGCGTCGAGCTCTCGCAGGGCCTGCGCGCCCTGCTCCAGCGGGAACACCGGGCCCACGACGGGGGTGAGCACCCCGCGCTCCGCCATGGCCTCCAAATCCTTGGCGATGGTGGGCGTCAGGGACGGCTCGTGCAGGAGGAAGCCGCCCCACGCCACGCCCACCACGTCGATGTTTCGCAGCAGGAGCCGGTTCACCTGGACCTCGGGGATGCGTCCGCCCGCGAAGCCCACCACCAGCAGGCGGCCCTCGGGCGCCAGGCACTTGAGGCTCTTGTCGAAGATGTCGCCGCCCACCGGGTCCACCACCACGTTGGCGCCCAGGCCGCCCGTCTTCTCCCGCACCTGGGAGACCCAGTCCTCCGTCGACAGCAGCACCTCGTGCGCCCCGGCGCGCCGGGCCACCTCCGCCTTGCGCGCGTCGCTCACCACGGCGATGACGCGGGCCTGGGCGCCGCGCGCCACCTGCACCGCCGCCGTGCCCACGCCGCCCGCGGCGCCATGGACCACGACGCGCTCCTCCGCCTTGAGCCGGCCTCGCCGGTGCAGCGCGAAGTGGGCCGTGTGGTAGTTCATCACCACGCCCGCCGCCGCCTCGAAGCTCCAGCCGGCGGGGATGGGGAACACCATCTCCGGTTGAATCGCGGCCACCTCCGCGAAGCCGCCCAGGCCAAAGCTGAACGCCATCACCCGCTGGCCTGGCTTCACCGCCGCGCCCGCGGGGGCCTGCCGCACCACGCCGGCCACCTCCACGCCCGGAATGAAGGGCAGGGCGGGCTTGAGCTGGTACTGCCCTCGGGTGAGCAGCAGGTCCGGAAAGCTCACCCCGGCCGCCACCACGTCGATGAGGACCGAGTCCCCCGCCTCGGGCTCGGGCACGTCCACCAGTTGGAGCCCGTCGGGCCCGTCCAGCCGCTGCAGTTGCAGTGCGCGCATCGTCGCCTCCCGGGCAGGAAGCGTAATGGCCGGCGACCCCGATGCCAGTCTCCCTCCCGCGCACGAGGGGACTGTGGGCTCCGCGACGGGCGTCATACCCCCCTCAAAAAACCGAGGCGAAATCGGACGACCCATCACGTCGTGTGCCAATCTCCACGCACGGTTGGTGAACCCCGCAAGTTCCTGAAAAACAAGGAATAAACTGCATTCACTTGATATTTAAGAATACAAAAATAACTGAAATAATCGCGCAACCTTGAAATACGTGTCAGCCCTGTGTCATCGTGCTTCCTAATCTTTCCGCTTAGGAGGATTACATGGTGCAGAAGAGAGTGCGTGGCGCGCTCGGTATCGCAGCGCTGTCTGTCGTTGTCGGTTGCAACGAGTCCACCCCTGCCCCCGAGGCCGAAAAGCCGACGGATGCCGCGAAGGCGGCGACGCTGGAAAATGGCGCCAGGGTCATCCTCACGGATGGCCAGAAGGTGGCGCAGTTCGTCACGGGGCTGTCGATTGACCTGCCGGCCATCCCGGCCGCGGGCCCCAAGGCGCTCAACGAGGCCGCGCTGGCCCCGGTCGTGAGCTCCCTGGCGCCGATGTTCCGCCTGGAGCCGGCCAACCTGGTCTTCAAGAAGGCCCACACGGACCGGCAGGGCGACAGCCACTATCGCTATGCCGTGAAGCACAACAACCTGCAGGTGCTGGGCGGCGAGCTCATCGTGCACGCGCGCAACGGCAAGGTGTTCGCGGCGAACACCAACGTCCGCAGCGACCTGCGTGCCGAGCTGAAGGCGACCATCGCGGGCGACATCGCCCGGTCCTCGGTGGACTCCGACCGCGAGACGCTCGAGGGCTGGCTCACCGACAAGAACCCGGAGCTGGTCTACTGGCGCGTCGATGACGAGCTGCGGCTCGTGTACAAGGTCGTCCAGCACGGCAACAAGGCGGACGGCACGCCGGTGCGTGACTGGGTCCTGGTGGACGCGCGCAATGGCGACGTGATGCTGCGCATCCCGCAGATCAAGGAAGGCCTCGTCCGCAGCCTCCATGACGGCAACAACACCACCACGCTGCCGGGCGCGCTCGTTCGCGCGGAAGGCGCGCCGGCGGTGGCGGACCCCGTGGTCAACACGAACTACGACCACCTGGAGACCGTCTACAACTGCTACAACGAGCTGTTCGGCCGTGACTCCATTGACAACAATGGCGGCACGCTCATCAGCACGGTGCACCACCGCGTCAACTACGTGAACGCCTTCTGGGACGGCACCCAGATGGTGTACGGCGATGGCGACGGCGTGACGGCCAGCAACCTGGCCAACTCGCTGGACGTGACGGCGCACGAGCTGACCCACGCCGTGACGGACAACGAGTCGGACCTCATCTACTCGGGTGAGTCCGGCGGCCTGAACGAGTCCATGTCCGACGTGTTCGGCGCGGTGTGCGAGTGGTACGGCGACGGCGCGGACGAGGTCTCCCCGCGTCACTGGCTGATTGGCGACGACGTGTGGACCCCGTCCATCCCGAACGACGCCCTGCGCTACATGAACGACCCGGCGACGGACGGCGACTCGCTGGACCACTACCACAACTACGTGCCGGGCACGGGCGTCCACTACAGCTCCGGCATCTCCAACCTGGCCTTCTACCTCCTGTCGCAGGGTGGCACGCACCCGCGCGGCAAGAGCACCATCGTGGTCCAGGGCATCGGCATCGAGAAGGCCGCGCAGATCTTCTACAAGACGAACACGATGCTCGTGCCGACGTCCAACTTCGAGGCCGCCAAGGCGGTCTCCGAGCAGGCCGCGGCCGACCTCGGCTACGACGCCGCCACCATCGAGTCGGTGTCGAACGCGTGGAAGGCCGTGGGCGTCAGCGTCCCGGTTCCGCCGCCGCCGACCGACCCCATCGTGAAGGACACGCCCGTCGTCGTGGAGGGTGGCCAGAACGAGAAGAAGTACTTCGAAATCACGGTCCCCGAGGGCGCGTACAACCTGCGCTTCACCATGTCCGGTGGCACGGGTGACGCGGACATGTACGTCCGCTACAACAGCGCGCCCACGAGCGCGCTGTACGACTGCCGCCCCTACACCAGCGGCAACAACGAGGTCTGCACCTTCGCCGCTCCGCAGCACGGCAAGTGGTACGTGATGCTGAACGGCTACCGCGCGTACTCCGGCGTCTCGCTGACGGTGACGTGGGAGGGTGGCTTCGTCCCCATCGAGAGCGGCATCGCCGTGGAGAACCTCACGGGCGCGGCGGGCTCCTCGCAGGTGTTCATCCTGGACGTGCCGGAGCGCCGCCCGGGCCAGGGGAAGAACAACATCTACATCCAGACGGGCGAGGGCAAGGGCAACCCCGACCTCTACGTCAAGCGCGGCGGGGCCCCGTCGCACGCCGACTACGACTGCCGCAGCGTGAAGGACCACCAGTCGGAGAAGTGCAACCTCATCAACGCGCCGGCCGGCCGCTACTACATCGAGGTCTACGGCGCGAAGGGTGGCTACGAGGGCATCGTCCTCATCGGCTCCTTCCTCGAGCCGCTGCCTCGCTAGTCTGAAGTGACGGCGCGGACCCGCCAGGTCCGCGCCGGTGAGGCCCCGGGTGCTCCGCTCCACGCGGCGCCCGGGGCTTCGTGCTTTCTACGGCGTGGGGCCGGGCAGGATGACGCGCAGGCAGCGCTCCCAGTCGCTCACGCCCCGGTACTTCCACTGCACGGGGTAGCCCAGCGACACCTCCTCGAAGCGCACGTTGTCGCGCCACAGCGTGGCGGGCATGTGGAGGTGGCCGCTGACGACGACCTCGGCGCGGTAGCGGGTGTGCCAGTCCTCGGTCCGCTTCGTCCCGCACCAGATGGAGAAGCGGGGGATGCGCGGCAGCCGCACGTGCTCGTAGCGCAGCGGGTAGTGGTTGACGAGGATGGTGGCGCAGCCCGGGGGCAGCGCGTCCAGCCGGGCCCGCGTGGACTCGACGCGCGCGGCGCACCAGGCGGCGCGGCTGGCGTGGGGCTCGGGGTGGAGGAGCGCCTCGTCGGTGCACATGAGGTCGTCCTCCCACGCCCACTCCAGCGCCTTGTCCGCGGGCACGTGGTCCGGGCGGAACGTGTAGTCGTAGCCCAGGAACATGGGGACGATGACGCGCTCGGGGCCAGGGCCGGGCCAGCGGGGGTAGGGGTCCTCTGGCGTGAGGGCGCCGTAGCTGCGGCACAGGCTCACCAGCCGTTGGTAGCGCGCCTCGCCCTTCAGCGTGGGCTGCTCGGAGGGCAGGGTCCACAGCTCGTGGTTGCCGGGCACCCAGATGACCTGCCGGAAGCGCTGGGTGAGGGTGCTCAGCATGAGCTCCATCTCCGCCAGCGTCTCGCCCACGTCCCCCGCGACGATGAGCCAGTCGTCCGGATGGGCCTGGAGCGCCTGGAGCGCCAGGCGGTTGTCGTTGTGGCGCAGGTGCAGGTCGCTGATGGCGTAGAGCTTCATGGCGCGGAAGGGGGCACCTTAACGCGGGCCTCCCGGGGATGCTGCCCCGAGTGGGTCCGACCCGGGAGGTCCTCCGCCTGCCGCCCGCTGCCTCAGGCCGGGTGGGTGGCGCTTCCCGTGCCCAGCGTCCGCAGCAGGGCGTGCACCTCCGAGGGAGGCGCGGCGCGGTCCATCCAGGTGATGTCCCGCGCCAGGGGCGGCCTCACCGCGTGCAGCGCGCAGGCGGTGCGTGGATGGCGCGCGCGCACCTGCTCCAGCAACGCCAGCCCGTCTCCGTCCGGGAGCAGATCGCCCGTCACCACCACGCACGGCGCTTCCTCCCTCACGAGCGCGAGCGCCTCCTCCACGCAGCGGGCGAAGCGCTTGCCGCCGGGCAGGTCCCTCACGAGGCGCCGCAGCGCCGCGAGCGAACGCGGGTCTTCGTCCACGAACAAGAAGGTCAGCATGTTCTTCGCGTCAGCAGGGTGAGACCTGTGTGGTTGGCCAAACGCACGAGGTTACCTACCTACAAGACTACTCAGGAAGTTCTTGGATGCCAACCTCTCAAGTCATATCGACATGTGCGGACCCGGTAGGTTAACGACCCATGGTGCGTCCTGAAGGACGAGCAAGAGGAGCACGTCCATGCTCCACCAGACCGGCGGGTGAAAGTCCCGTCCGGGTAGACACCGGAGTGCCCGGTAGCAGGCCCCAGCCGACCGCCGAGAGGCGGCAGGCCACAGCGGGGCGTCAAAAGCCTCCATTCGGGAGGGAGCAAGAGCGCGGGCCGCAACATCAAGTGAAGCCTGCCGCCTCGACAGATACACAATGGGAGCGCCGAGCCGAGCATGTCGCGGCGAAGGCCAGGTCCGCTGCGGACGAGTCCGGATGGGAAGCAGCGGGGCTCCCCGGGGTATGGGGCGTGGCACGTGCTCAAGGTCTGGTGGGGAACAGGAGAGACCCGTCTGCGCGGCCGTCGTCGCGGCAGGGCCCCGCGTATAAGCCGAAGGTGAAAGCGTGGGGAGCGCAGCGGGAGTCCGAGGGGGCCGTAGTACCGGCGAGGGGCGTGCAAGACAACGCGCCCGGAGGGAAGGGCCCCTGCTTGGGTGGTGCTTGGGCGGGAGGTAAGAGCGAGGGCATGAGCCGCCAAGAAGGCTCCAATCCCCCCGGTGGGCCAGAGTCCACCGACAAAGTTCGACAACTCCAGCGCAAGCTCTTCGTGGCAGCCAAGCGGTGCCGGGAGCGCCGTTTCCATGCGCTGTATGACCGAGTCCACCGGAGTGACGTCCTGTGGGAAGCATGGCAGCGGGTCCGACGCAACAAGGGCGCTGCCGGCGTGGATTCAGTCACGCTGGCGGCGGTGGAGCAGTACGGCGCACAGCGGCTGGTGCAGGAGCTGGGCGAGGTACTGCGAGCAGGAACCTACAAACCGCCCGCGGTGCTCAGGCGGTTCATTCCCAAGGCGGACGGGAAACTCAGGCCGCTGGGCATTCCGACGGTGCAGGACCGTATCGTGCAGATGGCGGTGAAGCTGGTGCTGGAGCCTGTCTTCGAGGCGGATTTTCTTCCGTCGTCGTATGGCTTCCGGCCACGTCGAAGCGCGGTGCAGGCCCTGGAGCGCATCCGGGAGGCAGTCAATGCCGGGTGTCACCACGTGCTCGACGCGGACATCCGCGACTACTTCGGCAGCATCGACCATGAGCTGCTGATGGAGCGGGTGGAGCGGCGGGTGTCGGACCGGAGGGTGCTCAAGCTGCTGAGGCAGTGGCTGAGTGCGGGAGTGGTGGAGGAGGGCCGGTACTCCGAGACGGTCTCGGGGACACCGCAGGGGGGAGTGATTTCCCCGCTGCTCTCCAACATCTACCTGCACTTCTTCGACAGCGTGTGGCAGCGGCAGTGCGCGCAGGTGGGCGAGCTGGTGCGCTACGCGGATGACTTCGTGGTGCTGTGCAAAGGCCGCGAAGCTGCCGAGGAGGCCGAACGAAGGGTGCGCATCATCTTCGGGAGGCTGAAGCTGCAACTGCACCCGGAGAAGACGCGGCGAGTGGAACTCACCGAGGGCAAGGAAGGCTTCGACTTTCTGGGCTGTCACCTGCACAAGCGCATGTCGGGCAAGCTGTGGCAGCAGCGGGGAGTGCGCCGCTACTACCTCCAGCGGTGGCCGTCAGCGCGGAGCATGAAGCGGGTGAGGGCTCGGGTGAAGGAGCTGACGAGCCGACAGCGGCACGGGGTGAAGGATGTCCGAGAAATCATCGGCGGCCTGAACCCGGTGTTGCGAGGATGGGGCAACTACTTCCGCACCGGGAACGCGGCCCGAAAGTTCAATCAACTCGACTCCTACGTCTTCCGGCGGCTGCACCAGTTCATGGTGAAACGCAGAGGCAGGAAGCTGCGGGCCGGCCAGGCGGACGCATGGAATCGAGCGTGGTTCTGGGAAAGAGGCCTGCACCGGTTGCATGGGACGATTCGCTACCCGAAACCGTGCATGCTGCACGACAACACTCTCGTTAAGCCGTATGCGGGAAAACCGCACGTACGGTTTGAAAGGAGGAGGGTGGAAACGGGCCGCTGACGGTACCGCGCCACCCCTCTACCAATGGAAAAGACTCTCGCATCCCGCCTTGGAGGAGCGGCCCGCCTTGCAAGGACCCGCCTGAACCTGACCCAGGCAGACGTGGCGGAGCGCATCGGTATCGCGAGCGAAGTCTACGGCCGGCTGGAGCGCGGCCACATGCTGCCGAGCATCCAGACGTTCCGCCGGCTGTGCACGGTGCTCTCCATCTCCGCGGACGAGGCGTTGGGCCTCAAACCCGTGCAGGAGGTGAAGTGGGCCGCGGAGCCGCCCAGTGACTACGGCGAGTCCGCCGAGCTGCGGCGGCTCATGCGCCGGGCGAAGCAGCTCGACCGGACGTCCATCCGCATCCTCAGCGTGCTCGCCGCGCAGTTCAAGCCGCGCGGCTGAGGCCCGCTCTCAGCGCCCGGCCTCCGCCTCCTTCCTGGCGAGGCGCTCTCGCAGCTTGCGCGCGGAGGGGAAGCCGTTGAAGAGCACCACCTGCGGGTGGGCCTCCAGCGCCTCCCGCTCCGCGGACGCCTTCGCCAGCGCCCGGTCCACGCCCAGCAGCAGGTCCGCGTCCGGGCGCGAGCGCAGCTCCGCCAGCCTCCGGGCCAGCGGGGCCGCGTGCCAGGCGTGGAACAGCTCCAGCGCCACCTCCCTCCTGGAGGCGCGGTGGCGGAAGGTGAGGTCCGGCACGCACAGGCCGGAGGCGCCCACATGTCGGGGCAGGGGCGTGAGGTCCAGCTCCCACGCGTCATCCGCGAAGCGCTCCGCGAGCGAGGTCACCTCCGGGGGGATGTGCCCCAGCGCGGCGGGCAGGGGCGAACGCAGCGGGTCCTTGTGGCTGAGCATCAGCGTGGCCTGCCGCCGTGAGGGCTCCACCGTGGCGGTCAGCTCCCAGCGCTCCAGCACTGGCACCACGGACAGGAAGGTCGCCAATTGGAGGCCATACTTCTTCTGGAGCGCCAGCATGGCCCCGGGGCCCTCCACGTCCAGCGCCCAGTTGTCGTCGTCGCGGTAGACCTCGGCCACCAGGCGGCAGAACTTGAGCCACCGGAGCACCTTGCGCACGCGCAGCAGGTCAGGCGCCTGGGCGCGCAGCCGCAGGCGCCGCGCGGACAGCAGGGGCCCCTGCGCCAGCGCCAGGTTGTAGCGGTCCAGCAGGCCCTGGGCGTCCAGCGCGTCGCCGTCCCAGCCCACCAGCCGCCGGTGCCCGGGCAGGTCCGCGTACAGGGCCTCGCGCGCCGCTGGCAGCGAGACGGGCAGGGCCTGGGCCAGCCGGGCCTCGAAGTCCTCCACGGTGGCGTCGGGGGGCAGCGCGCGCAGCACCTGCCCCGCGGCCTTGATGCGCTCCCAGCGGGCCTCCGTCACGCCGGGCGCGGGCTCGTCGAAGAGGAGCCGGTCCAGCACCAGCTTCACCAGGCCGCGCGCCACCTTGGGCCTGGTGAAGGCGCCGGCCTTCAGGCCCAGCGACTCCTCGAGGTCATCGCGCTGGCCGCCGCGCGAGGCGTCGACCTCCGCCAGCAGCTCCTGGGCGAAGGTCAGCAGCTCCGCCTCGTCCCGCTTCACGAAGGCGGGGCGCAGCACGCCCTGGCGGACGCGGAAGTTCAGCAGCTCGCGCGTCAGCATCGCGTGGGGCCTCCGGTGGACGCGCCGCGTGGACGCTCAGGGACTGGGCGGGGCGCTGGCCGGTGCCCGCGGCCCTCGGGTGGTCCGGGCGTCCGCACCTCAGCCGCCCTCCTGGTAGGCGCCGTGCTGGCGCCGCCGCTCGCTGATGCTGCTCTCCGCCGTCTGCGCGGAGCACACCTCGTACAGCAGCGCGCGCTTCCCCGGCCGCTTGCGCAGGATTCGCCCCAACCGTTGCACGTGCTCGCGCACGCTCGCGCTGCCGCTGAGCACTACGCCCACGCGGGCCTCGGGCACGTCCACGCCTTCGTTCAGCACGCGCGAGGTCAGCAGCACCGGCAGCTCCCCGGACGCGAAGGCCGCCAGCAGCGCCTTGCGCTCCGGCACCGGCGTGTGGTGCGTCAGCGCGGGCAGCAGGAAGCGGCGCGCCAGCGTGTACACCGTCTCGTTGTCGTCGGTGAACACGAGGACGCGGTCGTCGCGGTGCTCCAGGAGGATGCGCCACAGCACCTCCTGCTTGCCGCTGGAGGTGAGGGCAATCCGCCGCTGCTCGCGGTAGGCGCGGTACGCCGCGCGGCCCTCGTCGCTGCGCTGGCTCTGCGCCAGGAAGCGCGCCCAGCCGTCTGGCGCGGAGAGCGGTACGCCCAGCCTGCGCACGAAGCCGAGGTACAGCGCGCGCGCCGTGTCGTAGCGCGCCTTCTCGTCGGGCGTCAGCGGGACCTCCACCCGCTTCACCTCGTAGGGCGCCAGGTATTCGCCCTGCAACTCCCGGATGTCCGAGCGGTGTACGCGGGGGCCCAGCAGCTCCTCGCACACGCGCTCGCCGCCATCGGCGCGCTCCAGCGTCGCGGTGAGCCCCAGCCGGTACGGCGCCAGCGAGCCCTCCGCGATGAACCGGTAGCTGGGGGCCGGCAGGTGGTGGCACTCGTCGCAGATGAGCAGCCCGAAGCGGTTGCCGTGGAACTCCGTCTGCATCGCCGCCGAGTCGTACGTCGTCACCGTCAGCGACTGCCGGTCATTCACCCCGCCGCCCAGCATCCCCACGGGGATTCCGAAGTGGCGCGCCAGCACGCCCTGCCACTGCGTCATCAGGTCCAGCGTGGGCACCACCACCAGCGCGGGCCGCTTCACGTGGGCGATGGCGAGCACCGCCAGCAGCGTCTTGCCCGCGCCCGTGGGCAGCTCCACCAGGCCACGGCCCCCCGCGCGCGTCCACGCGTCCAGCGCCTGCTGCTGGTGGGGAAAGGGCTGGATGGGCACGGCGAGCGGCAGCTCCAGCGGCTCGAACCGCTTCGCCTTGTCGTCGTAGGGCAGGCCCAGCGCGCGCAGCCGGAGCACCACCTCGCGGTAATGCCACGCGGGCGCGCGGTGGACGCCCGTGCGCCCATCCTTCTGGAAGAGCGCGCGCAGGCGGGCGTCTTCCGGCAGGGAGGGCGCGACCAGGGTGCCGCAGTCGAAGTGGAGCTCGGTGGGCGACGGCATCGGCGTGGAGGGAACTATCGGGTCATCCCGGGTTTCGCCAGCCTCAAGAAAGAGCGGGCGGGGTGGCTTGCAGGTGGGCGCCGTTCACGGTACCCAGCGCGCCGCATGCGTTTCATCTCGCTCGTTCCCATGCTGTGCGGCCTGGCGGTCGTCGCCCAGGCCGGCCTCAACCGTCGCTTCGCGGGCCAGTGGGGCCTGATGAGCGCCGTGCTCGTCAACATGGTGGTGGCCACGGTGGCCACCTTCGGTGTGTACCTCGCCGTGCGCATGGTGCCGGGCCTCTGGCCGGAGGCCGCGGCGGGCCAGGGGCGCTTCGGTGGCCTGACGCCCTGGCACCTGATTCCCGGGCTGTGTGGCGTCATCATCGTCCTGGGCATGCCCTGGGCCATGAGCCGCCTGGGCGCGGTGCAGTCCGCCCTGCTGCTGATGGCGGCGCAGCTCATCACCAGCCTCGTGTGGGACGCGATGGTGGAAGGCCGCCCGGCCACGTTCCCCCGCGTGCTGGGCTCCGGCGTGGCCTTCCTGGGCGCCGCCATCGCCGTCTGGAAGGGCTAGATTCAACGGCACGATGCGCCGCGTCCTCGTCGTCAGCCCCCACGCTCCCTCGCGCGAATTGCTGCGGCGCATCCTCGACGCTCCCGAGTTGAGCGTCTCCGCGACCGGCGACACGGACGACGCCTTCTCCGCGCTGGCGTCCAGGCCGCCTGCCCTGGTGGTGGTGGACCTGCGCCGGCCGGACGAGGACCACCCGCTCTTCCTGGGGCTGCTTCGCAAACGTCACCCCGCGCTCCCCGTCATCGCCCTGGTGCCCGGGCGGCTGCGTGTCTTCGACGGGCAACACGAGCGCGTGCTCGAAGCCCACGGCGATACCGCGGAGGCGCTTCACCAGTTGCTCGGGGCGTTGAAGCAGGCCGTGCACGACGTGCTCGCGCAGGACCTGCTCCGGGTGCTGCGCCCGCCCGTGGGACGGGCCTGACGCCGCGGCCGCGCGGGCGGGCGGCCACCGGGTCAGGGAGGCACGACGCTGAAGCCCAGCATCCGTCCCGACGCGCCGCCCGGGTCCACCGCTTCAATGATGTACGGCCCTCCGGTGGCGATTCCGTCGGGACAGCCAGGGGCCGTTTCGGGAGGCGCCTGAAGGCCGGTGCAGGCGGGGACCACCGCGCTGACCTCGGTGTCGGAGAGGAGCGTCACGTCCTGGAGGGGAATCCGCTCCATCCGCGCCGGAGCGGCCCGCAGGGGCGCGAGGATGAAGAGCGTCGGCGTGCCCGAGAAGGCGTGTCCCCACGGCTCTGGCGAGGTCCTGAGCGTGATGCGTGTGTTCTCCGACTCGAGGCCGACGGCTGGCGAGACGGACAGCGCGCCCAGCCGCTTGTAGGTGATGGTGACGGCCTGGGGCAGCACCGCGGCGCAGCCTTCGGGGTTGCGGAGGACGACGTCGTAGGCGCCCTCGTTCGCGTCATGCGGCACCACCGTCTCGACGCGGGTGGCGGACACCACCGTGACGGGGCCGAGGGGCCGGGCGCTCAGGCTCGCGTGACGCAGCTCGACATGCGGGAAGGTGCCGGGCTGGAAGCCGGTGCCCTCGATGACGATGGGCGTGTCGTGGAGGTGGGAGTAGCCCGAGGGCGGCGGCTCCAGCCGCGTCAGGTGGGGTGGTGGGACGACCTGGAGCGCATCCGGCAGCGCGTCGCGGTTTCCCGCGTCGTTGCTGACCTCCACCGAATAGAGGCCCGGCGGCAACTGCATCGGGTTCTCGGAGTCGCGCGTGGGCACGTCCACCCACAGCTGCTCGAGGCTGGGGTTGCTGACGTGTGAGGAGGGCAGGGTGATGGAGGTGGCGCCGCGCAGCGTCACCTCGGGCGGGAGCACCATCAGCTCGTTGGTGGCGGAGTACCGGTAGGAGGGCAGGAACCCCGCTCCCGTCACCTCGATGCGCCAGCCCTTCGCGCCTCCCTGCGCATTGCACACGCGCGCGGGCGTGACGACGCGGTGGAGCGGGTTGACGACGCCATGGACCTGAATCTCCAGGTTCACGTCCTCTTTCGAACAGGCTGTGAGGGCGAGCAGGGTGACGGCGAGCGGCAGACGCACGGCGGGTTCTCCAAGTCTTCGACAGTCGGCCGGCACGTTAGGGCGGCGCGGCCTGCCCGCGAGCGTAGTTTTTTCCGGCCCGCCCAGCCCTCGCTGGCCGCGCCTGCGCCCCGGCACTTGTAACTTATGGAAATAGCTCGTGTTTCCGCGCGACCTGGGCACGGCATGCGGAATGCTATGGCCTTGGGCACGGCGCGACGCGGGCCGGTGGATGGGGTTGGACGGTGGGCGTGGAAGGCCGTCGCGTCGTGGATGTCAGGGGCGGGGACGGAGGTCGAGGCGGTGCCTGGGGTGGGGTGGCAGGCCTCGGTGGGATGGGGGGAGCAGGGCGGTGCGGACACGCCGCCGCTTCGTGGGGGCGGAGCGCGGCGATGGACGGACCGGCAGGACCAGGCTCGCAGACGGGGTCGGGGGCAGGACGGGGATGGCGGGCGGACCTGCTGCGCTTCGTGGGGGCGGAGCGCAGCGGGGCCGTGCCAGCCGGCGAGGTCATGCACGACGACAGTTTGATGAGCAGGGCGGGGGGGGACGGGCGGGCCTGCCGCGCTTCGCAGGGGGGCGGAGCGCGGCGGGGGCGTGACGAGCGAGCCCGCCGCGCTTCGTGGGGGCGGAGCGCGGCGGGTTCCCGACCGCATGCGGGACGGAGGGGGCGCGACGTTCAGCAGCGCTGACCAGGCGAGCGGCCAGCGCGCGCCAGCGACGCGGATGCACGGTGGCGGGCGAGCAGTAGCTTCAGCCGGGTGGGTGGTGGAGGCAGGAGGACAGGCGGGGGCCGGGTGGTGGTCATGAGTCGTGGGAGGCAGTCCATGGGGGCGATGTCCGCGCTGGCGGCGGTCGGGGTGATGCTCACGGCGCAGACCGCGCTCGCGACGGGGCTCCAGCGGCGGACGCAGGACCCGGAGCGGCTGGCGCCCTTCGGGTTGATGCTGGACGCCAGCGCACCCGAGGGCGCGGGGCTCTCCCTCTCCTTCCGGCCCACGCGCATGGTCCGGCTCCACGTGGGCGGCACGCACAACGGCGTCCGCCCCGGGGCTCGGGTGGGCCTCACCTTGCTGCCCTTGAAGGGGCGCCTGACGCCCGCGCTGACGCTGGAGGCCGGCCACGCGCGGCCCGCGAATGGCGAGGGCCTGGAGCGGCGCATCGTGGACCGCACGCAGATGCCCATCCATTCCTTCGAGCGCGTGGGCTACTCCTACGCGAGCGCCCTGCTGGGCTTCGAATGGCAGGCGCCGAGGCGGCTGACCTTCTTCGTGCGCGGCGGCTTCAGCATCATGCGGCTCTACAGCCCCGGCATCGTCGGCGTGGACGAGCAGTTCCGCGACGCGCTGGAGCCCGGAGGCTTCCACGGCTGGAGCCTGAGCAACATCGAACCCACCGCGAAGCTCGGCATCCTGTTGTCCTTCGGCTGAAGGCCGCTGGCTCAGGCCGCGCGCGGCGGGGACAGCACCGCGTCGAAGAAGGCCAGCACCTGCGCCTCGGCCCAGAACCAGGGCTGGTGCACCTGGCCTCCGACGAAGCCCACGTGTCCGCCGCGCTCCGTCAGCATGACGCTCAGGTGGGGATTGTCCGCGGCGGCCGGCGGGATGACGGGCGTCTCCAGCATCGGGTCGTCCGCGGCGCTCACGAGCAGCGTGGGCCGGCGGATGGCGTGCAGCCGGGGCCCGGCGGAGGACTCCGCGTAGTAGTGGGCGGCGTCGCGGAAGCCGTGCAACTGGGACGTCACGGCATCGTCGAAGGCGCGGATGGTGCGCGCCGCCTCCATGGCGCGGCCGTCGAAGGCCCCGGGGAAGTGGCGCAGCTTGGCGCGCGCCTTCTGCTTCAGCGTCCGGAGGAAGCGCTCGCGGTACAGCCGGTGGAAGGGCCCCCCCGCGTCGAGCTTGCGGCAGCAGGCGCTCAAGTCATACGGCGCGCTCACGGACGCGGCGGCCGTCACGGGGGCGTCGTCTCCCAGCGTCTCCAGCAGGCGGCACAGCACGTTGGCGCCCAGCGAGAAGCCCACCGCGAAGAGCGGGCCGCTGACGCGGGCGCGCGTCTCGTTCAGCACCCGGAGCGCGTCGTCGATGTCGCCTGAGTGGTACGAGCGCGCCAGCCGGTTGGGCTCGCCGCTGCACGAGCGGAAGTTGAGCGCGGTGGCGCCCCAGCCGCGCGTCTTCGCGCCCCGGAGGATGGCGGTGACGTAGCCGGCGCGGGACGAGCCCTCCAGGCCATGCAGCGCCACGACGTGCGGCGCGCCGGGCTCGCCGTCGAAGGTGTCCAGGTCGACGAAGTCCCCGTCCGGCAGCTCCAGGCGCTCGCGCCGCAGCGGGGGCGTGCGGGTGGGGCGCACGAGCGAGGCATAGATGGTCTGCGCATGCTCGTTCGCCAGACCGGGCGCGGGCACGAAGGGCTGGGTGGGCTGGAATCGCACGGCCCGGGGATAACGCCCGTGCGGGGGGACGACAAGCGCTCTTGCCGCGCGGTGCCTAGTCCTTGGCGCCGTCGGGACGCGGCAGGGCGGCCAGGCGGCGGGCCATGCGCATGGACGCGCAGCCCTGCTCCCTCAGCGCCCGGGCCTCCTCCTGGAGCCCGAAGAGGCCCAGGTACTTCTCCACGCGCTCCTCCAGCGTGGGCGCCTCGATGAGGGTGCAGACCTCGTCCGCCTGGTACTCGCGGCAGATGGCGGGCCGCTGCTCGTACACGGCGCAGAGGTTGTTCTCCAGGAGGTTCGGGCAGCGCAGGCCCAGCGGCTTGTCCAGCGCGGCGATGTCGGGCGCCACGCAGCAGGCGCCGCATTGCGTGCACTCCACGGGCCTTGCTTGCACGGGCGTGTCGCTCACCGCGGCACGACCTTCTCCACCGTGCCCAGGTTCGTCACGGTGAGGCGCGCGCCCTGGCCCTTCTTCCAGCCGAGGAACGCGCGCTCGTCCTTCGGCGCCAGCACGTGCTCGTGGGCGCCGTCGTCCTCGTAGCGCAGCCGCACCGTGTAGGTCTCCTCCGTGTCGCACGAGGTGCGGTTCCAGGTGCCCTCGATGATGCGCGTTCTGCGGGCCATGCGGGAATCCTCCTGGACGCTCACGCCCACAGCGCGCGAGCGAAGGGGATGTCCGCGGCGGCGGGCAGCCCCTCGCGCAGGGGGCGCACCATGGGCAGCGAGCCCTCGCGGGCCTCTCGGCGGGCCTCGGGGAGCCGCGCCACCCACGGCATGGTGCCCGCCTCCTCCCACAGCACCACCCTGGCCAGGCCCGCCTTGTGGGCCTGGGCCCCAGCGGCCTCCAGCAACGCGGCGGCGTCCTCCTCCGAGCGTGCATCCAGCATCAGCACCACCAGCTCGCCGTAGCGGGCCATCATCGCCCACAGCGCCGTGGACGCGTTCACCACGGCGCCGCAGGCCTTGGGCCGGGGCCGGCGCAGCAGCTCCGCGTAGATGCGCTCTCGCTCCAGATGCCAGTCCACCTGCGCGGCCTCCGGCCACAGGTAGAAGGGCACGTCGGGCCGCCGCATCCGGGCGAGCGCGGCGGGCACATCCGCGTCCTCGAGCAGCGAGTCCACTTGTAGCCCGGCGTCGCCCTGGCCTACCGGCAGGTGCCAGTCCCAGGCCGGGGCTTCCTGGTAGCCGGAGCGCCGGTAGATGCGGGCGCCCACGTCGGAATAGAGCACGGCGGCCTGGGCACCCGGCTGCGTGCGCTCCAGCTCGGTGGCCACCAGGTCCATCAGCCGCGTGGCATGGCCGTGCCCGCGCAGGGCCGGCTCGGTGAAGACGCTGGCGATGACGAAGCTGTCGCCCCGCGTGTACTGGCCGTCGGGGCCGCGCAGGTAGCTGGGCGTCCGGAACGTCTCGCACGAGGTGAGCACCCGGCCCGAGCCGTCACACAGCAGCCAGGTTCGCAGGGTGTCCCGGCTCCAGGGGTGGGCGCGCAGGCGCTGCTCCCGCTGGAGGAACTGCTCGACGGTGAGCGGCGAGCCCCACGCGGCGTAGGTGTGACGGTCTCTCTCCGTCTTCTGTGCTTCGTCGGCGACGACCAGATGCATGGCGGCGCAGGGTAACCGCGCCAGCTCCACTTCGCAGCAGCCCCGCGGTGTCCATCGGCGGGTCCTGCCTGCCGCTTCACAAGCGCGCGGTGTAGGGGAAGCGGAGGTGGAGCTGGAGGTAGGCCTGGCCCACGTGGAAGATGCCATCGCGCAGGCGCCCCGGCAGGCCCAGGCCCCCCAGCTCCTGTGGGACGTAGAAGGCGGACTCCCAGCCCAGGCTCACCAGGAAGCGCTTGGAAAGCTGGAGCTCCAGGTCCACGCCCACCTCCGCGCCAGGCCGCACGAAGTGCGTGTCGGGCAGCGTGTCCGAGTGCAGGTAGGCATACGTCAGCAGCAGCCCGGCCCCCAGGCTCAGGCGCGCCGGGCTGGACGTGAGCGGCAGCCCCAGGGACAGCGGCTTCCAGGTGGCGCCGTACATGCCGGTGTCGCGCAGCTTGGGGGAGAGGATGAGCGCGTCCGGGATGAGGAGGGAGGGGGAGATTCGGACCTCGTCCAGGCGCTGGGCGTACTTGCGGTACTTCGCGGGCACGCGGCGCTGGTTCTTCTTCAGCCAGTCCTTGTCCAGCACCGCCTCCACGGAGAGCTTCAACCCGGTGTGGAGGGGCTGGTCCTCGAACACGGGGCCGAAGAAGGCGAAGGCCGCGGGCCCCACGCCCACGTCCACCGGCACGGTGAAGCGCTGGGCGGAGGCCGCGGTGGGCAGGAGCAGGGCCAGGGCCAGGGCCAGGGCCAGGGCCAGCAGGAGTGGAGTGGGACGCGGGGACATGGGCCTCCTCGACGGCGCTCCGCGGACTGAAATTCTTTGCGTCTCTTCTTTCAAGAGGCGCCTGCGTGGTGGTGAGAACGGACCCACCCGGCGCGGGTCGCGCCGTTCATCCAATTTCGACCATTAAGGCATTGATGCGCGGCGGGCCTTTGGAGCAGGAAGGGGCTGCGTCGGCATCGGGGGGAATCACAGGACTTCCGCACCCGGACTCATGCAGCTCGCCGGCGTCGTTGCCCTGGAGACCCGATGCTTTCCGCCGCCTTTCTGATTGCCACGTCCCTGCAGGCCCAGTCGCCTGCGCCCGCTCCCGCCACGCCGCCGGCTCCCGCCGCGCCCGCCGCGGAGGCCGCGCCCGCCGCGCCCGCCGCGCCCGCCGCGTCCGCCGCGTCCCTCACCGCCGAGGAGCGCGCCGCCGCCGCGGCCGAGCGCGCCGCCATCGCCGCCGAGCGCGCCGCCGAGGCCAGCGCCCGCGCCGCCGAGGCCGCCGAGCGCGTCGCCGCCGCCACGGCGCCCGCCGCGCCGGCGTCGGCCGACGCGCCCGCCACCGACAAGAAGAAGGGGGAGTGGGACGTCACCGTCGGCCTGGGCCTCATCTCGCTGACGGGTAACGCCTCCACCTTGACGGTGAGCGGTCTGGCCAGCGCGCAGCGGACGACGGACCATTGGATCTACGCCATCAAGTCCTTCGGCTCCTACGGCCGCAGCCGCCCGCCCGAGGTGGAGGGCCAGGCGGCCGAGTCCCAGGTGGTGGCGCTCAACGCCGGCGTCGAGCTGCGCGGTGACCGCCGCTTCACGGAGGTCATCAGCGGCTACCTGCTGGCTGGCGCGGAGGCGGACCACGTGAAGAGCGTGGAGTCGCGCACCTATGGTGAGGGCGGGATGGGCGTGCTGTGGTGGGACGAGAAGAAGGAGAAGGGCCGCGAGTCCTACCTCCGCACCGACGCCGCCTTCCGCTACGCCAACGAAACGCGCTTCCAGTTCTACCCCACGCGGATGGATTTGCCCGACGTGGACCTGGGCGGCCCCCGCTTCGGCGCGGTGTTCCGCTACGGGCTGGCGCAGAACGTCCTCTTCAAGGAGGACGTGGAGGTGCTGGTGAGCGTCATCGGTGACTCGCGCATGCTGTTCAACAGCCAGACGCAGCTCTCCGTGGGCCTCACCAAGCAGCTCTCCCTGGGCGCCAGCTTCCTCATCAAGCACGACAGCGCGCCGCCCCCGGGCAAGGTGCCCACGGACACCGCGCTGGCGCTGAACTTCGAAGTGATGCTGTAGCCCGCAAAAGCAACGCGGCGCCGGGGAAGTCCCTGGCGCCGCGTGCTTGAAGAGTGGGGCGGAGGCCGCCCCAAGCCTGTCCTACTGCTTGGTGGCGCCGGACTCCTCGCCCGTCTTGCCTTCCTTGCGGATGCCGCCACCGTAGCGGCCTTCCTGCGCGTCCGCGCCGATGTCCAGCGCCTGCAGGTCGCTGTACGTCGAGCCCGGCGGAGTGGCGCCGCGGTAGCGGGTGCCCAGGTCCACCAGCGGAATGGCGAGCATCAACACCACGAAGATGATGGACACGGCGAACACCAGGCGGTTGGCGCCGCGGTGGTCAGCCAGGTGCATGAAGTACAGCAGCACCAGCGTGCCCTTGGTGGACGCGATGACGAGCGCCAGCACCAGGCCCCAGGTGGGGATGTGGATGCGGCCGGTGACGACCGTCACCACCGTCAGCACCAGCAGCAGGCCCCAGATGAGCCAGTAACGGCCCGCTCCGTGGTGCTCCTCGCGCATGTTCTGTTCTTCTTGCCGGGATTCGTTGGCAATGCCCATGGTGGAGGAACCCTTCAAACGAGGTACAGCATCGGGAAGAGGAAGATCCACACCAGGTCGACGAGGTGCCAGTACATGCTGCCCAGCTCGACCATCGTGTAGTTGTTCGGCCCGAAGTCAGCCTTCTTCAGCGCGCGGACCATGGAGAAGGCCAGCACCACCATGCCGATGACGACGTGAAGACCGTGCAGGGCCGTCGAGCAGAAGTAGACCGTGAAGTACATGGGCACGCCCGGAAGCTGGATGCCCTCGTACGAGTAGAAGCGGCCCGGCAGCGTGCCAATCTGGAACTTGTGGTCGTACTCGAAGTACTTGATGACGAGGAAGCCGACGGCCATCACCAGGGTGAGGGCAATCTGCACCGCGACCATCTTGTTCTTCCCCTCCTTCGCGTAGTGCACCGCGAGCGCGGCGGTGAGCGAGGAGGTGATGAGCACCACCGTGTTGATGGTGCCCAGCGTCAGGTCCAGGCTGCGGCTGGCGGCGGCCCACGCCTCCGGGAAGAGGAAGCGGTAGACGCCGTAGCAGATGAAGAGGCCGGCGAAGAGCAGGATTTCCGTCGCCAGGAACAGCCACATGCCCAGGCGCGCGGCGTGGTTCTGCACCTCCAGCGAGGCGAAGTGGCCGGCGAGCCGGGGGACGGGCAGGACGCCCCCGGCGGCGTGAGAACTAGACTGCATCGGGCACCTCGGCCTTCTTCGGGTCCACGTAGAAGTGGGGCTCCTCCGGGAACACCGGCTGCGGCCCCACGAAGTTGTGGGTCGGCGGCGGCGACTCGGACAGCCACTCGTAGCCCTTGCTGCGCCACGGGTTCTTGCCGGACGCCTTGCCGTAGACCAGCGCGTAGGTCAGGTACATGGCGATGATGATGAAGCCGAAGGCCAGCAGGGACGCGCCCGCCGTGGAGGCCACGTTCAGCGCCTGGAAGCGCTCCGGGTACTCGTAGTAGCGGCGCGGCATGCCGTTGTTGCCCAGCAGGAACTGGGGGATGAACGTGGCGTTGAAGCCCAGGATGATGAGCGCCGCGGACACCAGGCCCCAACCCTCGTGGTACGTGCGCCCGAACATCTTCGGGAACCAGTAGTGGAGGGCGGCCAGGAAGGCCATGATGGTCGCGCCCACCATGATGAAGTGGAAGTGCGCCACCACGAAGTAGGTGTCGTGCCAGGGGACGTCCAGCGACACCGTGCCCAGCGCGATGCCCGTCATGCCACCGAACACGGTGAAGAACAGGAAGCCGCAGAAGTAGGCGAAGGGCGTCTTGAAGTCGACCGCGCCCTTGTAGACGGTGCCCACCCAGTTGAAGACCTTGATGGCGGTGAACACACCCACCAGCATGGTCAGCACGCCGAACAGACCGCCCGTGAAGGTGGACTGGCCGGACACGAACATGTGGTGGCCCCAGGCGAAGAAGCCGACGAAGGCGATGCCCAGGCTGGAGTACGCCACCGCGCGGTAGCCGAAGATGTTCTTCCGGCTGTAGGCCGCGACGACCTCGCTCATCACGCCGAAGGCGGGGAGCACCATGATGTACACGGCCGGGTGGCTGTAGAACCAGAACAGGTGCTGGAAGAGCACCGGGTCACCGCCGCGGGCCGGGTCGAACATGCCGAACCCGAACAGGTTCTCCACCGTCACCAGGCACAGCAGCAGACCGATGACGGGCGTGGCCAGCACCTGGATGCAGCTCGTGGCGTAGATGGCCCACACGAACAGCGGCATCTTGAACCAGGTGATGCCCGGCGCGCGCATGGTGTGCACCGTCACGATGAAGTTGATGCCCGTGACGATGGAGCTGAACCCGATGATGAACGCGCCGAACAGCACCGGCGCCACCGTGGTCGTCGTGTGCGCGCTGTACGGGGTGTAGAACGTCCAGCCCGTGTCCAGGCCGCCGTTGAGCATGCCCCACAGCGCGAGGAAGGCGCCGCCCAGGTAGATGTAGAGCGACAGCAGGTTCAGCCGCGGGAAGGCCACGTCCTTGGCGCCCAGCATCAGCGGCAGCAGGAAGTTGCCGAAGACGGCCGGGATGGCCGGAATCATGAACAGGAAGATCATGACCAGGCCATGGAGCGTGAACGTACGGTTGTACGTCATCGCGTCCATGATGGTCGGGCCCGGGGTCAGCAGCTCCACCCGGATGAGCAGCGCGAAGATGCCGCCCACCAGGAAGAACAGCAGGACCCAGAACAGGAACATGAGCCCGATGCGCTTGTGGTCGACCGTCAGCACCCACGACTTGATGGTGGTGCCGTCGACCAGGTAGCTCGGGTGGTGGTCGTGATGCTCCTCGGGCGCGGGGGTGGCGCCCGGGGCTGCGATGCTACTGGATGGCGTCATAGGCGGGTCCCTCGGAGGCGCCCTCACGGACGTTCGGAGTGCGAAGCGACTTGATGTACTCGACGATGGCGGCCGTCTCCGGGCCCTGCAGCTTGCCCTGGTAGGTCGGCATCACGTTCTGGTAGCCCGCCACCAGGTGGGCGCCCGGGTCCATCATCGACTGGGTGATATAGGCCTCGTCCACGCGGATGCTCTGGCCGTCCTCGAGCTGCTCCACGCGGTCATACATGCCCAGGAAGGTGGGGCCGATGTGCTGCGAGCCGTCCACCGAGTGGCACTTGAGGCAGCCCTGCGTGCCCGCGAGCACCTGGCCCTGCTCCACCATGCGCGCCACCGGCGGCACCAGGGAGTTGTCCGCCAGCGCGTCCTGACGGTCCTGCAGGCGGCCGCGGCGCTGCTCCTTGATCCAGTTCTCGTACTCCTCTTCCGGGAGCACGACGACCTCGGCCAGCATCTTCGAGTGCGACAGGCCGCAGTACTCGGTGCACAGCACCTGGTACGTGCCCGGCTTGGTCGCCTCGAACCAGATCTGCGTGTAGCGGCCCGGGAGCGCATCCATCTTGATGCGGAAGGCCGGCACGTAGAAGGAGTGCAGCACGTCACGGGAGGTGATGAGCAGACGCACCGGGCGGTTGGCCGGCACGTGCAGCACATTCACCCCGTTGGGGCCCTCCGGGTAGGAGAACTTCCACATCCACTGCTTGCCCATGACGTAGACGTCCATCGCGTCCTTGGGCGGCGTGGTGACCCACGTGAAGTCCCGGAACCCGATGCCGAACCAGGCCAGGAAGAACACGAGGGGGACGGAGACGAACAGGAACTCCGTCTTCAGCGTGGGGACCACGTACTCCGTCGCCTGCGCCGGCAGGCGGCGGCGGTAACGGAAGAAGAAGAACAGGGCCGCCAGACCGACCGCCGTGGACATCACCATCGTCGTACCCACGACGAAGTGATGCAGCTTGTCGATGCGCTCCGCGAACGTGGACGCGGCCTCCGGGAGGAACAGGATATCGTTGAGAAGCTCGCTCATGCCGCCGCGCCTTTCTTCAGCTCGCGCCTCCAGAAATAGATCAGCATCGTCGCCAGGGCGCAGAACACGGCAATGCCGCCCAGGCGGATGAACCCGAAGATGTAGAAGCCATACCGCCGAGTGGCGGTGTCATACTTGAAGCAGGACAGGATGACCTGATCGAAGCTGGTACCCACGCGGCCATTGGCCGCCTCCAGCAACGCCAGCTTCATGTCCGAGGGGGGAAACGTCGTCCCGTAGAGATACCGGGAGATGCTGCCTTCCGGCGTGAGCACGTGCACCACGGCCGCGTGGGCGTACTGCTTCGTGCTCTCGTCGTAGGTGTACTTGAAGCCCAGGGCGTCCGCGAGCCGGCGGATCTCCGCGTCCGTCCCGGTCAGGAAGTGCCAGGGGGCCGTCTCCGGCTTGCCCATGGACTGCAGGTGCCGCCGCCGCCGCTCCAGGCTCTGGGCGGGGGTGTCGTCAGGGTCGATGCTGACGGTGACGGCCTCATAGTCCTTGCCCAGCTCGAGCCCGAGCTCCTTCATGGCCTGCACCTGGGCGTTGAGCACCAGGTTACAGAGCATGGGGCAGTTGTAATAGACGAGCGTCAGCAGCGTGGGCCGGGACTTGGGCAGCACGTCGCCCAGGCGCACCTCGCGCCCGGAGGCGTCGAGGAAGCGGGTGTCCGTGGGCACCAGCTCCCCCAGGTGCTCCTGGACGTCCACGCCCTTCACCTGGGGCGGCAGGTCCTGCTGCGCCTCCAGGATGGCCCGGGGCGTCTTCCCGGCGCCCGGCATGGCCGAGGCCGGCACGGCGACGGCCAGGACCAGCGCCGCCGCGGTGAGGAAGCCCGCGCGGCGGACGCGCGGGAGGATGTGGGAGAGGGTGGACATCATTGCAGGACGGCTCTTACGACAGGGGAGCGGTGATGGCTACTGCTGCGGTGCCGGAGGCGTCTGCCCGGGAGCGGCTTCCGAGGGCGTCTGCCCGGGAGCGGTCTCCGGGGCGGGCGTGGGGGCCGGGGCGGGAGGCGGGTTGCGCTTCTGCTCGATGACCGTCTTCATGGCGGCGTCGATGGCGGGGTGCTGCTTCACCCCCGGCTGGTCACCCCAGCCGGCGCGCAGCGCCTGGTCCTGGCCGCTGAGCTTGTCCTCGGCGTGCCAGTCCTGCTCGAACAGGCGCTGGTTGACGATGCCCACCTCGTACTGGCCCATGGCCGCGGGACGCGGCGGCGGGCCGTCCGGCTGGATTTCGTCCATGGTGGAGACCTGGATGTGCCAGGCCCAGACGATGCCCACCGCGAAGATGGCGAGCGAACCCACGCCAATGCCCACCACCTTGCCCATGACGAGGTGGTCTTCCTCGGCCGCCACGCCATGGGGGCCCACGATGACTCGCGACTCGAGCTCAGATTGGGTCTGCTTCATGGCTGCACGTACCTCAGGGACTCGGCGATGTAGGGGTCCTTCACCGTGAGCGTGTACTGGCCGCGCGCCAGGAAGAGGGCCGTGCCCACCGCGATGCCGCCCACGCCGAAGAAGGCCGTCAGCAGGGACCAGTGGAACGTCGGGCCCGCGTCACCCGTCAGCGCCGGCCACACCAGCCAGTACAGGTCCACCGCGTGGATGATGAGCAGGTACACCGCCACCACGGCCAGCTTCCGGGGCTGCAGCTTCAGGTTGCGCGACAGCAGGATGAAGAAGGGCAGCAGGAAGTGCAGGAAGAACAGGGCGATGGAGAGCGGCCGCCACGCGCCGAAGATGCGCAGGCCGTACCAGGGCGCCTCTTCCGGGATGTTCGCGATCCACACCAGCATGAACTGGGAGAAGGCGACGTAGGCCCAGAACGCGGTAAAGGCGAGCATCAGCTTGCCGAGGTTGTGGAAGTGGTCCAGCTTCACGACGCTGCCGTAGAGGTCCTTGCCCTGAGCGTTCACCGTGACGATGGTCAGGATGCAGAAGGCCGCCAGGAAGCTTCCGGCGAAGTAATAGATGCCAAAGATGGTCGACTGCCAGAGCGGCGTGAGGCTCATCAGCCAGTCGAAAGAAGCGAAGGTGATGGTGAGCGCAAGGAAAGGCAGCACACCCGGGGAGAACTTCCGCTGCTTCACCGTGAAGTCGAGCCCGCCCACGGTGTCCTGCTTCAGGCTCCAGGTCCGCAGCCGCCAGGCCGCGAACGTCCAGAGGCCGAAGTAGATGATGTGGCGGACGCCGACCCCGATGGGGAGGTGGTTGTTCAGGTAGCCGTGCTGCTTGTGGCTCAGGTGCTCCAGCTCCAGGCTGGAGTAGCCCTTGGTCAGCTCGGAGCCTTCCCACCAGGGGTAGAGGTAGGCGGCCATGGCCAGCAGCGGCAGGGCCAGCACGAAGAACACCGGAATCACCGCGGAGGCCGTCTCCATCGTCCGGCGCAGCACGATGAGCCACTTGGCCTTCGCCGTGTGGAAGATGGCCTGCATGATGAGGAAGGCGACGCTGATGCCCACCCAGTAGGTGAAGCCAATCAGGTAGGCGTGCGCCGTCTCACCCTTGGCGCCGGTGGCGAAGAAGCCACCCAGCGTGGCCAGGAGGCCCAGAATGCCCACGGCGAACGCGGGCACCATGAGCTTCGGCGTGCCGGTGTACGGCTCGAAGCCGGTGTGCGAGTTGGTGACGACGGGGGGACTCATCGGTTCTCCTGCGGAACGGGCTGCTGGCCGTCCGTGCGGGTATTGCGGGCCGTCTGGAGCGCGCGGACGTAGGCGACCACGGCCCAGCGCTCGCGCAGGTCGAGCTCACCGGAGAAGGACGGCATCACGCCGTAGCCCTCGTTGATGGCCACGTAGAAGTGGCCGTCCGGCTTGCCCTCCAGGTCCAGCAGCGAGGGCGGCAGGCGCAGGGCCATGTTCTCCGCGACGATGCTGTTGCCGTCGCCCAGCACGCCGTGACACTGCGAGCAGACGATGTTGTACTTCTTCTGACCCAGGGTCAGCAGGTCCTGGTCCACGGTGACGGGCACGTGGGCCACCGGCTGGCCGGCGCTGCGGCCGGTGAGGGCCGCCTGGCGCTGGGCGGGGTCCTTGAGCTCGGGGAGCTTGTCGAAGCGCTCACGCGGGACGGTGCCCGCAGGGGGCGTGCGCATGGCGCGGCCGTCCGCCCAGAAGCTGGACGCCTCGTAGTACTCGTACTTCGCCTGGTGCTCCATGCGCTGGAGGAACTCCGAGCTGACGTTGCAGCCCGTGAGCGCGGCGAGTCCGGCGGCGGGGATGAGCCACCTCATTCCTTCTCTCCCGTGACGAGGGTCACCTGGGTCGCGCCCAGGGCCTTGAGCTGATCCATGACCGGCGTCGCGTCCGTGCCCGTCGCCTGGGGGACGCTCAGCCAGTAGCCGTGCGTGGAGGCGGTGCGGAAGTCCTCGGACTCGAAGACGGGGTGGTACGGCTGGGGCAGGCGGCTGAGCCCCAGCAGACCGAAGAAGATACCGAAGGCGGCGAACAGCACCCCCAGCTCGAAGGTGATGGGCACCCACGCCGGCAGCGACAGCAGCGGGCGACCACCGATGTTGAGCGGGTAGTCGACGGTGTTCATCCACGTCTGCATGGCCAGCGCGGTGGCCACGCCCGTCAGGCCGCCGCACAGGGCAATGAAGGGCACGCGCGAGGGCGGCAGGCCCAGGGCCTCCGAGCCGCCGTGCAGCGGGTACGGAGAGTAGGTGTCCATCCCCTCGAAGCCCTTCTCCCGCATCTGGCGGGTGGCATCCACGAGGGCGTCCGGCGTCGGGAACTCGGCCAGGACCCAGGAATCGAGAACGGTGGCTTCCATGGCTCTAGTGCGCTCCGTGGGTGAGGGTGCCGGCGCCGGCACTCGCACCGTCAGTGCCGTGGTGGTGAGCGGCGTGCTTGAGCTCCAACTGCAGCTCCTTCACCTCGCTGATGGCGACCGCGGGCACGAACTTGAGGAACAGCAGGAACAGGGTGCCGAACAGGCCCAGCGTGCCCACGTAGATGCACCAGTCCACCCAGGTCGGGGTGTAGATGCCCCACGAGGACGGCAGGAAGTCCTGGCTCAGCGACGTGACGATGATGATGAACCGCTCACACCACATGCCGATGTTCACCGCGATGGACGCGACCCACATGATGGCGATGTTGGTGCGGGCCTTCTTGAACCAGAAGATGTTCGGGGTGATGACGTTGCACGCAATCATCAGCCAGTACACGCCGGCGTAGGGGCCGGTGGCGCGGTTCACGTAGAAGGTCCACATCTCGTACTGGTTCTGCGAGTACCAGGCGACGAAGTGCTCCATCAGGTACCCGTAGGAGACGAGCAGGCCCGTCGCCAGGATGACCTTGTTCATGTTCTCCAGGTGCCGGTCCGTAATCACGTCCCGCAGGCCCAGGTACTTGCGCGCGGGGATGATGAGGGTGATGACCATCGCGAAGCCGCTGAACACCGCGCCGGCCACGAAGTAGGGCGGGAAGACGGTGGTGTGCCAGCCGGGCAGCAGGGAGACGGCGAAGTCGAACGAAACGATGGTGTGCACGGACACCACGAGCGGCGTGGAGAGACCGGCCAGCAGCAGGTACGCAATCTTGTAGTTGTGCCAGTGCCGGCCGGAGCCGCGCCAGCCGAGCGCGAACAGGCCGTAGAGGGTCCGCTGCAGCTTCGTCTTGGACGAGTCACGCAGCGCCGCCAGGTCGGGGATGAGGCCCACGAACCAGAAGAGCGCGGACACCGTGAGGTAGGTCGAGATGGCGAACACGTCCCACACCAGCGGCGAGCGGAACTGCGGCCACGCGCCCAGGGTGCTGGGGTAGGGGAACAGCCAGAATGCGAACCAGGGACGGCCGGTGTGCAGCAGCGGGAAGAGCCCCGCGCACATGACGGCGAACAGCGTCATGGCCTCGGCGAACCGGTTGATGCTCGTGCGCCACTTCTGCTGGAAGAGCAGGAGGATGGCGGAGATGAGCGTACCGGCGTGGCCGATACCGACCCACCAGACGAAGTTGATGATGTCGAACGCCCAGCCGACGGGCTGGTTGTTGCCCCACACGCCGATACCGCGGGCCAGCGTGTAGGTGACGCCGATGACGAGCAGGCCCAGGGCGCTGAGCGACAGGCCGAAGAGCATGAACCAGCCCTTGCCCGGCTTGCGCCAGACATGGTCCAGCAGCGTCTCGTTCAGGGACGCGTCGTCATGGTGCGGCGCGACGAGTGGCCGCGGCTCGAGCGGATCGAGGGCAGCGTTGGCAGCAGTTTCAGCCATGGCTCAGTGGCTCCCTTGGTTCGCCGCGGCGGGCGCGGCGGGCTCGAGGGCGGGGTTGGGATTTCGGACGCGGATGAGGTGCGCGGTGCGCGGGCGGGTGCCCAGCTCGTGGAGCAGCTTGTACGCGCGCTCGTCCTCGTGGAGCTGCGTGACGCGCTGCTGCGGATCGTTGAGGGAACCGAAGGTGATGGCCTGCGTCGGGCAGGTCTGCTGGCAGGCCGTCTGCAGTTCCTTCTCGTTGATGAGGCGCTTCTCCACGCGGGCGTCGATGCGCACGCGCTCGATGCGCTGGACGCAGTACGTGCACTTCTCCATCACGCCGCGGTTGCGGACGGTGACGTCCGGGTTCATCAGCATCTTCTCGGTGGCCGTCTTGTCCGCCGTGTAGTGCAGGTAGTTGAACCGGCGCACCTTGTACGGGCAGTTGTTCGAGCAGTACCGGGTGCCGACGCAGCGGTTGTACACCATGTCGTTGAGGCCCTCGTCCGAGTGCACGGTGGCGTTCACCGGGCAGACGTACTCGCAGGGGGCCTTCTCGCAGTGCACGCACATCACCGGCTGCATCACCATCCGGGGGTCGCTCTCGCTGCCCTCGAAGTAGCGGTCGATGCGCAGCCACTGCATCTCGCGGCTGACGGAGACCTGCTGCTTGCCCACGACGGGGATGTTGTTCTCCGCCTGGCAGGCCACCACGCACGCGCTGCAGCCCGTGCAGCGGGACAGGTCGATGGCCATGCCCCACTTGTAGCCCTGGGGGTTGCTGGGGCCCTTGTTGTAGTCAAAGGCCGGCAGGTTGTCCTGGACGCCGAACTTCAGCTCGCCCTTGACGCGGTGGAGCGCGTGCTCCGTCGCGGTGGACGGGTTCTTCAGCTCGGCCAGCGGCATGTCCAGCGCCAGCGGGCGGTTCTCCATCCGCCAGTGCGTCTGGGTCAGGCTGAACTTGTAGCTGCCGCGCACCTTGGTGAGCGTGGCGCCGCCGTCGAACCAGGGGGCCTTCAGGGTGCGCACGGCGTTGGCGTTGAAGCCCACCGCCTTGGCCACCTGCTCGTGCAGGCCGTCACGGCCGTAGCCCAGCGACATCGTCACGGTGTCGTCGGCGTGGCCCGGCGTAATCCACACCGGCACGGTCAGCTTGCGCCCGCCGTAGCTCAGCTCCGCCAGGTCACCGGGCTCCAGGCCCAGGCGCTTGGCGGTCTCCGGGCTCAGCAGCGCGGCGTTGTCCCAGGTCATCTTGGTGATGGGGTCCGGGAGCTCCTGCAGCCAGGAGCTGTTGCCGAAGCGGCCGTCGAAGACCTTGTAGTCGTAGACGAAGTTGACCTCGAGCTCGCCCGTGGCCGGGGCCGCGAAGCCCGACACCAGCGCGGACGCGGCACCGAAGTCCGGCGCGGTCTGCACCGCGGCGGCCTGCGTGCCGGGGATGGCGCCGTCGGAGACCCAGCTCTCCCAGTTGGCCTCGAAGTCACCCTGGCCCTCGGACTGCCCCCGCCAGTAGTCGCGCAGCATCTGGTACGCGGGGCGGTAGGGCTCGTCGAGGAACATCGCCAGCAGCTCGGTCTCCGGCACGCCGTTGTAGAGCGGCTGGATGAGCGGCTGGGCAATGGCCACGGTGCCGTCGAAGGAGCGGCCGTCGCTCCACGTCTCCAGCGGGTGCGCCGCGGGGACGAACCAGTCGGCGTACTGGCTGGTCTCGTCCTCGAAGAGGCCCGTGTAGATGACGGTGAGGTTGCCGCGGTTGGGGTTGGTCGCCGGGTCCAGCAGCTCCTTCAGGCCCGTGTCCGCCGGAACCGAGAACACCGGGTTCCAGCTCGTGATGACCAGCGTGTCCACGCGGCCGGCGGTGAGGTCCTCCACCAGCGCGCGGACCTGGCTCAGGCCCTCCTGCTCCGCGATGGACGACTGGACGTACTTCACCGTGGTGCCGGTGTTGCCCAGCGCGGCGTTGATGGCGTGCGCCAGCGCGTGGACCGCGGCCGGCTGACGCTCACCCGCGACCACCAGCGTGCGGCCCGGGCGCGCGGCGCGCAGGTCCGCGACGACGGCCTGCACCCAGGCGTCGTGGTCCGCGCTCAGGGACGCCTTGTTGGCGGCGGCGCCAGCCAGGGCGGCGGCGGGGCCACCCACGGCCTGCGCCACGGCGGCGGCGACCGCGAGCACCTCCTGCGACTTCATGCGCCGGCGGTGGTCGGCCATGCCGCCGGTGATGGAGAAGCGGGCCTCGGCCACGTAGAGCCGGTTCATCGGGCCGGTGTTCGGGTCGCGGCGGTTGGCGAACTGGCGCGCGTAGGCCAGGTTCTCCGGGCGGCTCTCCAGGAAGTCCGCGTCCAGCGACAGGACGATGTCCGCCTGGGCGAAGTCGTAGACGGCCGTCACGGCCTGGCCGCCGAAGAGCGCGCGGCTCGCCTCGGCCTGCGCGTCGTGCGTCTGCGCGGTGTAGCTGTGGAAGCGCGCGTTCGGCAGCTTCTTCAGGATGCGGTTGCGCAGGTCACCCGCCAGCGGCGAGTTGCCGGGCTCGGACAGGAAGCGCACGCGGCTGCCACCGTCCGCGGCCTTGTTGGCGCGGTTGACCAGCTCCTCGCGCAGGGCGCGCAGCGCGCGGGGGCTCTTGCCCTGGCGGAGGATGCGGGCGCGGTTCGGGTCGTACAGGGACAGGAGGAACGCCTGCTCCCAGGGGCCGGCGGCGCCCTGGTTGACCGGGTGGTCCGGGTTGCCCTCGATCTTCACGGGGCGACCCTCGCGGGCGGTGATGAGCAGGCCGGAGGTGTGACCGGCCAGCGTCATGCCGGACGCGTAGTGGAGCGGGTTGCCCGGGACGAGCTCGGGAGGCGTCTTGGTGTACGGCAGGAGGCGCTCATCCACCGGGCGCGTGCTGCACGCGGTGGCGCCGGCCAGGGCCATGGAGGCGCCCAGCAGCTGCATGAACTCGCGGCGGGCGAAGCCGGTGGGGGCCAGGTCGGCGCCCGCGGGGAACTCCGGCCGGGTCTCCTCCAGGTACTCGGACGCGCCGAGCTTCTCCTCCAGGCTGCGCCAGTACGTCTGGCCATAGCCGGGCTCGGAGGAGGAGGCGTTGGCGGCCGCGTGCTCGAGCGCCTCGCCGACGGCGTCGGCCTTGGCGGCGGGCCGGTCCGTGACGACCGGGAGCGCGAAGGAGGAGGGGGTGTCCTGCGACGGTGCGCCGTCGCGCTTCGTGTTCATCGGTGGCATGTGGAGCAGCTCTCGCGCGAGTGGACGTCGTACGCTTCCGCCAGCTGGCGGCCGAGCTCAGCGGCCTCGGCCTTGTCCTTGGGCGGGGCCCAGGTCATCGAGGTAATGAACTCCGTCGGCCGAAGGTGGGGCTCCGGGTTGCGGTGGCAATCCAGGCACCAGGCCATGGTCAGCGGCGCGGCCTGCTCCACGGCGGCCATCTGGTCGACGCGGCCGTGGCAGGTGGCGCAGCCAACGCCCTTGGCCACGTGGATGGAGTGGTTGAAGTAGACGAAGTCCGGCAGGTTGTGCACGCGGACCCAGGGGATGGGCTGGTCGGAGAAGAAGGCCTTGCGAACCTCGGTGAGGTACGGGCTCTTGTTCCAGACCTGTGCGTGGCAGGACATGCACACCGAGGTGGAGGGGATGCCCGCGGAGGGCGAATCCTCAACGGACCAGTGGCAGTACCGGCAGTCAATCTGCTCGTCACCCGCGTGATGGCGGTGATCGAATTCGATCGGCTGTTCAACGGGCCGCTGCTGGCCAGTGACGTACGGCGAGCGCACGTAGGCCATGAGACCGCCGATGCCGATGGCGGGCACGGCAAGGAGCGCCGCGGCGGACAGCCGCGACACCGTGTTCGTCCAACGTGGGAAGAGAGGGCCGCTCATACCAGGACCATGGGCAAGGGGGCTTCGATAGCAGCAGTGACAGGAACGAAAGGCGAGGCGTGGGCGTTACCGGGCACGGGGAGCGGAGGGGCATTCCCGGCCCCACGGGGGCGGGTGGGCGGTGGCTCCTGGCGCACTGAAGGCGAAGCGGACACGTCCAACGAAACCTCTATTAGTAATGCCGTGGGCGGGGCCCTCCTCCTCTCCCTGCCCTAATGCGGCGCGGGACCATCGGGCATCGACACGGCAGTGTCAACCATTCTGATTTGGCGGCACGGGGATACCACTTCCTCGCGCGAGGGCGGAAAGTCGCGGTCGCGCGGTGATGAATCTCTCTTCTGGCGGGAGGTAGGGACGATTGAGCAAAGCACCCTGGTGGCGCGGATCAGCCCGGGGGTTTCACGGCGCGTCGTTGGTCTCCGGCGGCCGCCAGCGCGCGAGCCGGCGGGCCAGGAGCCGTTCCACCAGCTCCCGGGCGCGCGCGTCCCGGTGGTAGCGGGCGTCATGCCGGGTGCCCTTGCCCTGGTTGCACCGGGCGCAGGCCAGGCCCAGGTTCGTCAGCGCCTCGGTGCCCCCGGCCGTCTTCGGGAGGATGTGCTCGATGGTGGCGCGGCTGATCGGCTCGCCATCCAGGCCGACCCAGAGGTGCGCGTTACAGTGCAGGCACTTGCCGAGCCACGCCTCGCGGCCCCGGTGGTCGGCGCGCTCGAAGGTATTATCTGTTTCGATGATACCCAGAATCTTCCGACGCTTGGCGTAGCTCACCCTACACCTCGATGACCGCGGGGCCGGCGACGGCGAAGAGGCGATCGCCGGCGCGGCGGGAGACATTGATTCCGCCCGTGAATGCGCTGAAGGCCGGGAGTACACCCACGCCGCGTCCCACATGGAAGCAGGGAAGCCGCAGGGTGTCGCTCCTGCCGCCCAGCCGCACCATGGGGTGGAGGTGACCTGCCCACACGTAGCGGCCTGACGCGGGCTCCGGGTGGTGGGCGAAGCGGAAGGGGCCTTCGTCGGCGTGGGACTCGCGCACGTCCAGGCGCCAGCGCTCGGGCAGCGTCTTCACGTGCCGGTCATGGTTGCCCCGCACCAGGACGCACGCCACGGACGCGTGGGACTCCCGCCACAGGGCGAGCCGGTCCACCAGGGCGGGGGTGAGGCCCTGGCGGGAGTGGATGAGGTCCCCCAGCAGGAGCAGGCGGCGGGCGCCGGTGGCGGTGAGCGCCGCGGACAGGCGGGCCAGGTCATCCTCCAGCACGCCTTGGGGCAGGGGGATGCCGTGCTGCTGGAAGCTCTCCGTCTTTCCCCAATGCAGGTCCGCCACGGCCAGGGTGTGGGTGTCGGGCCAGTAGAGGGCGCGCTCGGGGAGCAGCTCCAGCAGGGTGCCGTCTAGGCGGACCTGGCATCTTCGCGAGTCCATCGTTCCTTCATGCGCTCCACCCGCTCCAGCAGGGACTCGCTGGACAGGCTCGCGCTGATGCGCTCGACGACGAGCGGGAAGCCCAGGGGCGTGGGCCGGCGGACGGGGAGGAGCTCCAGCGGCGAGGACTCCAGCCGCGCCAGGGTCCGCGCCAGGCGCCCCTCCTCGAACTGCTGCTCCAGCACCTCCCGGCGGGCCTGGACGAGCAGGAGGTTGTCCGGGTCGTACTTCACGAAGACGTCGTGGAGCAGTGACGCGCTGGCCTGGACCTGCCGCGACGACTTGCGCGCGCCGGGCAGGCCCGGGAGCACCAGCCCGGCGATGCGCGCGATGTCGCGGAACTGGCGCTTCGACAACTCGCCGACGTTGACGCTCTCCAGGACGTCCGCCTCCAGACGTTCGCGGGTGAAGAGCCCGGGGTGCAGCGCCTCCTCGAAGGGGAAGGGCGTGGGGGTGAGCAGCTCCAGGCCGTAGTCATTCACCGACAGGGTGAAGGTGGCCTTGCGCAGGCGGGTGAGGCGCAGGGCCAGCAGCGCCGCCAGCCCCTCGTGCACCAACCGTCCCTCGAAGGGGTAGAGGAAGAGGTGGTGTCCGTCCCGCGTCTGGCAGGTCTCCGCCAGCACCGTGTCCGCCGCGGGGATGCGGGACAGGCGGGCCTGCGCGTCCAGCACGGGCCAGGCCGCGGCCAGCTCGTCCGAGGTGACGTCGCCGTGGCGCGCGGCGTCCAGCGTGCGGCGCACGGCGGCGGCCAGCGAGCTGGACAGGGGCAGGCGGCTGCCGCCCCAGCGCGGCGTCTGCGTGACTTTCGTCTTCGCGGGACGCACGTAGGCCGTCATGTCCTGGATGCGGCTGAACTCCAGCTTCTTCCCCGCGAAGATGAAGGTGTCACCCGGCTTGAGGCGGCTGACGTAGGACTCCTCCACGCTGCCCAGGCGCCCGCCGCTCCAGTAGCGGAGCTGCACCACCGCGTCGGAGGTGATGGTGCCGATGTTGAGCCGGTGCAGGCGCGCCACGCGCGCGTCCGCGACCACGCAGCGGCCCTCGTGCTCCACCACGCGGCGGAACTCCGGGTAGGCGCGCAGCGTGGGGCTGCCCTCACGGACCAGGGACAGCGTCCACGCGAACTCCTCGTCGGTGAGGCTGGCGAAGGCCGCCGCGGTGCGCACCTCGTCGCGCAGCGCATGGGACGTGAAGCCGCCGCCCAGCGCGCACGTCACCAGGTGCTGCGCCAGGACGTCCAGCGGCTTGCGCGGGGGCGTGCGGGCCTCCACCTCGCGGCGCAGGAGCGCGTCCCGGGCGGCCGCCATCTCCACCAGCTCCAGCGCGTGCGTGGGGACGAAGAGGATGTGGCAGGTGGCGCCGGGGCGGTGGGCGCCGCGGCCCGCGCGCTGCATCGTCCGGCCAATCCCCTTGGGGCTGCCCACCTGCACCACGCGCTCCACCGGGCCGAAGTCCACGCCCAGGTCCAACGACGAGGTGCACACCACGACGCGCAGCGAGCCTTCCTTGAGGCCGCCCTCCACGCGCTCGCGCTCCTCGCGGTCGATGGAGCCATGGTGGAGCGCGATGAGGTGCTCCCACTCCGGACGGGCGATGCGCAGCCCCTCGAACCAGCGCTCCGCCTGGGAGCGCGTGTTGGTGAAGATGAGCGTGGAGCGCTCCGCGTCCAGCCACGCGGCCACGCGGGCCAGCATGGAGGCGCCCAGGTGGCCCGCCCAGGGGAACGCGTCCACGGACGCCGGCAGCAGCGTCTCCACGATGACGGGCCGCTCCAGCGCCGCGCTCACAATCGTGGGCGTCCGGCCGGTGCCCACCGCATGGCGGGCCGCCTCGTCCAGGTTGGCCAGCGTGGCGGACAGGGCCCAGGTGCGCAGGCCCGGCGCGAAGTGGCGCAGGCGGGCCAGCGCCAGCTCCAACTGCGAGCCGCGCTTGGAGCCGAGCAGCTCATGCCACTCGTCCACGATGACGGAGCGCAGCGACGCGAACAGCTCCGCGGCCCGCGCATGCGTGAGCAGGACGCAGAGCGACTCCGGCGTGGTGATGAGCACCTGGGGCAGTTGCTCCCGCTGGCGCTGGCGCACCGAGGAGGACGTGTCGCCGGTGCGGCTCTCCACGGTGATGTCCGCGTCCAGCACGTCCAGCGGCTCCCGCAGGGCCTTCTCCACGTCCCGGGAGACCGCGCGCAGCGGCGTCACATAGAGGAGCTGGAGGCCGGGCTGCCCATGCGCCGCCACCTCCGCGAGCGGGCCCAGGTAGGCCGCATAGGTCTTTCCCGCGCCGGTGGGGACGTGGATGAGCCCGCTCTCGCCGCGCGCATGGGCGGCCCAGGCCTCCTCCTGGAACGGGTAGGGCGTCCACCCCTTCGAATGGAACCAGCGCCGCAGCCGCTCCAGGGGCGCTTCACCAGGACCGGCTTGTGCTTTGCCGCTCGCGGCGCGCGGACGCCGGGGCTTGCGCGTGGGCTTCGGAGCCGGCGGCTCCGGGGGGCCGAGCAGGGCCTTGCGGCCCGCCGCGATCTGCGCCCGCAGCGAGCGTGGCCTACCCGCTGGCATGGAGCAGCTCCTTGAGCGAGTCGAGCGTGTCCGCGTCCCGCGGCTTCTTGTCCGTCCGCCAGCGCGCGATGCGGGGGAAGCGCAGCGCGACGCCCGACTTGTGGCGCGGCGAGGGCTGGATGCCCTCGAAGTGCAGCTCGAAGACCTGCTCGGGCTCCACCGAGCGCACGGGGCCGTACTTCTCTCGAGTGTGCGCGCGAATCCACCGGTCCAGCCGGCCAATCTCCGCGTCCGTCAGGCCGGAGTAGGCCTTCGTCACCGGTTGCAGCTCCGTGCCGTTCCACACCGCGAAGGTGTAGTCGGTGTACAGCGACGAGCGTCGGCCGTGGCCCGGGTGTGCGTACAGCAGCACCGCGTCCACGGTGAACGGGTCGATCTTCCACTTCCACCAGTCGCCCCGCTTGCGCCCGGTGAGGTACGGCGACGCCAGGCGCTTGAGCATGAAGCCCTCGACGTTGCGCTCGCGCGCCTCGCCTCGCGCCGTGGCCAGGTCCTCCCACGTGGCCGCCTGGACGACGGGGGAGATGGGCAGCCGCGGCATGCCTTGCAGCAGCGCCTCCAGCTTCGCGCGCCGCTCGCGCAGCGGCTGACTCCGGAGGTCCTCGCCGCCCAGCTCCAGCACGTCGTACGCCATGAAGGCCGCGGGCGCCTCGGCCAGCACCTTGGGCGTCAGCTTCTGCCGGCCGATTCGCCGCTGGAGCTGCGCGAAGGGCAGGGGCCTTCCGTCCGCATGGGCCAGCACCTCGCCGTCCAGCACCGTGCCTTCGGGGAGCGAGGCCGCGGCGTTGGCGATTTCGGGGAAGCGCTCGGTGATGAGCTCCTCGCCCCGGCTCCACAGGTGCACGCTGCCCTTGCGGCGGATGAGCTGGCCGCGGATGCCGTCCCACTTCCACTCCACCTGCCACTCCGCCCGCTCGCCCAGGTCCTCGGCGGGCTGCTCCAGCGGTGAGGCGAGATAGAAGGGGTAGGGCCGGGAGCTGTCGCCGTCCGACACGTCCTGCGACACGAGCTGCCGGAAGAAGGTGGCCGAGGGCGTCCACGTCCCCATCAGCCGGTGCGCCACGCTGGGCGCGGGCAGCCCCGCCACCTGCGCCACCGCGCGGACCACCAGCGTGGAGGACACGCCCACGCGCAGCTCGCCGGTGAGCATCTTGTTGAGCAGGAACAGCTCGCGCCGGGGCATGGCGTGCCACCAGGACACCACCTGCTCGCGCTGCCCGGCGGCGTCCAACCGCCGCAGGGGCAGCAGGCGCTGCTCCAGCCAGACGGACAGGGGCAGCTCCTCGGTGCGCGCCGGGCGCTCCCGTGCGTCCAGCAGCAGGGCAATCACCTCCGCCAGGTCGCCCGTGGAGGCGTACACCTCCTCGAAGAGCCAGCCGGGGATGCCCGTCAGCTCCTGGGTCCAGCCCACCAGCAGCTTCGTGGGAATCAGCCGCTTCAGCTTCTGGCCCGTGAGGAAGTAGAGCGCCCACGCCGCGTCCTCCGGCGGCGCCTCCTGGAAGTAGCGCGCGAGCGCCTCCACCTTGGCGTTGGTGGACATGGTCTGGTCCAGCGTCTCGTAGAGGTCGGCCAGTCGCCGCACGCGTCAGTCCTCCGCCTCGCCTTCGAATGGGGTGGCCAGGGGCGCGGCGTCCACGCCCTGTTCGCGCAGGTAGCGGGCCAGCGGCTCCGTGTAGCCGTGCGTCACCAGCACGCGCTCCGCCTGGGTGTCCTTCACCGTGCGCAAGAGGTCCGGCCAGTCCGCGTGGTCCGACAGCACGAAGCCCCGGTCGAAGCCCCGGCGGCGCCGGTTGCCTCGCACGCGCATCCAGCCGGACGCGAAGCCCGTCTCGTACTCACCGAAGCGGCGCATCCACGTGGAGCCGCTGGCGCTCGGCGGCGCCAGCACCAGCGCTCCCGCGAACGAGGTGCCCTTCTCCACCTCCGACACGAGCTGCGTGGGCAGCATGCGGACGCCCGCGTCGCGGTACACGTCCACCAGCGCGTGCAGGGCCCCGTGGACGAACACGGCGCGGTCCGTCAGCTTCGCCAGCTCCGCGAGCAGCCGCTGCGCCTTGCCCAGCGCGTAGCAGAACAGCACCGCCGCGCGGCCTAGGGCGCGGTTGGCGTCCCACCAGCGCAGGATGTCCTCGGCCACCTGCTCCGTCGCGTCCCAGCGGAAGATGGGCAGGCCGAAGGTCGCCTCGGTGATGAAGGTGTCGCAGGGGACGACCTCGAAGGGCGCGCACGTGGGGTCCGGCGCGCGCTTGTAGTCGCCCGAGACGACCCACGTCTCCCCGCCGTGCTCCACGCGGAGCTGCGCGCTGCCCAGCACGTGGCCGGCCGGATGGAAGCTGACGGTGACCCCGTTGATGTCCAACCGCTCGCCGTAGTCGAGCGTGTCGATGGTGGCGTCCGCGCCCAATCTCCGGTGCAGCAGTCCCTTGCCTGCCCGGGCGCCCAGATAGCGGCGGCTGCCACCGCGCGCGTGGTCGCCATGCGCGTGGGTGATGAGCGCCCGGTCCACCGGACGCCAGGGGTCGATGTGGAAGTCGCCCGGAACGCAGTAGAGCCCCTGAGGCGTCACCGTCATCAAGGGAGAGGAAGGAGCGGCACTCAAAGTCCCATTCAGATAGCGAGGGGCTTGGAGCCGGACCACCCGGGGTGGGACGTCGTCTCCCGGGCGGGTGCTCTCCGGGCTGCTCCCCTGGCACGCGCGGGCCCGGGGGCTTGCGGAAGGGGCGCGGAGGAATATCGGACCGCGTGGACGACTCCTCGAGGACGAGGGATAACCCCCGCAATGGCGCCTGACCTGCTGCTGTCCGCGAAGCCTCAACGCCGCCAGCGAAGCCCCGCATCGGAGCCGGGCCGGGCCACCCCATTCCCCCTGCCGTGACGCGCGGCGGGACGTGAGTCAAAAGACAATGGATGCACAGGAGCGGAAGTCAGCCTATCGGCGTCGCGCGGAGCAGGGCGAGGCGGTGCCGGTGTCGGTGGAGCTGCCGGCGGACCTCGATACGCCGCTGTCGGCCTACCTGAAGCTCGGCGGTGGTTCGCGCGGCTTCATCCTCGAGTCGTGCTACGGCGGCGAGCGGTTCGGCCGCTACAGCCACATCGGCGCGGAGCCCGCGGGGCGCGTGCGCCTGGACCGCGACGGCGCCACCCTGTGGCGTGGCGCGCGCGAGGAGCGACGGCAGGGCAAGCCCCTGGACGTGCTGCGCCAGCTCTGGCGCGAGCTGGCCGTGGCCCGGCTCCCTGGCGAGGCGCCCTTCCTGGGCGGGCTCGTGGGGTACATGGGCTACAACTGCTTCTCGTGGCTGGAGCCCACGGTGCCGGACCGGCACCCCAGCGACCTCTCCTTCCCGGACTCCGAATGGCTGGTGTGCGAGGACTTCGTCACGCACGACACCCGCACCGGCACGCTCAAGGCCACCGCCATCGCCCGGCCGTCGCTGCACGGCAGCGTGGACGCCGCGCTGAAGGACGCGGAGGCGCGCGCGCAGGCCATGGCGGACAAGCTGCTGAAGCCGCTGTCCCCGGAGGCCTACGCGCCCGCGCCGCGCATGCGCGGGGACGCGGCGCCCACCGCGTGCTGGGACCGCGCGGGCTATGAGGCCGCGGTGGCCCGGGCGCAGGAGTACATCCGCGCCGGAGACATCTTCCAGGTGGTGCTCGCGCGCCGCTTCGAGTCCCGGGGGGCGCCGCCGCCCTTGTCGCTCTACCGCGCGCTGCGGCGGGTGAACCCCTCGCCGTACCTCTTCCTGGTGGAGCTGGGCGAGGCCCGCGCGCTGGTGGGCGCCTCGCCGGAGCTGCTGGTGCAGGTGCGCGACGGGGACGTGGTGGTGCGGCCCATCGCGGGGACGCGGCGGCGCGGCGCCTCCGAGGCCGAGGACCTGGCCCTGGAGAAGGAGCTGCTCGCGGACGAGAAGGAGCGCGCCGAGCACATCATGCTGGTGGACCTGGGCCGCAACGACGTGGGCCGCGTGGCGGCGCCGGGCTCGGTGCGCGTCGAGGACATGATGCTCATCGAGCGCTACAGCCACGTGATGCACATCGTGTCGCAGGTGCGCGGCAAGCTCGACGCGAAGTACGACGCGCTGGACGCGCTGGCCAGCACCTTCCCCGCGGGCACCGTGTCCGGGGCGCCCAAGATTCGCGCGATGCAGATCATCGACGAGCTGGAGGTCCAGCGGCGCGGGCCCTACTCGGGCGCGGTGGGCTACCTGTCCTTCTGCGGCACGCTGGACGTGGCCATCGCCCTGCGCACCTTCTTCGTGGACGGAGACCGGACGATGTGGACCGCGGGCGCGGGCCTGGTCGCGGACTCGGTGCCGTCCAAGGAGGCGGATGAGACGGAGGCCAAGGCGGGCGCCATGGCCGCCGCGCTGCGGCTGGCCCGCGAGGGAGGTGGGCGGTGATTCTGGTCATCGACAACTACGACTCCTTCACCTTCAACCTGGTCCAGTTGCTCTTCACGCTGGGCGCCGAGGTGAAGGTGGTGCGCAATGACGCGCTGGACGCGGAGGGCGTGGCGGCCTCCGGCGCGTCCCACCTGGTGATTTCGCCGGGGCCCTGCACGCCGCACGAAGCGGGCGTCAGCGTGGCGGCCATCGCTCAAGCCCGCGTGCCGGTGCTGGGCGTGTGCCTGGGGCACCAGTCCATTGGCGCGGCCTTCGGCGGCAAGGTGGTGCGCGCGCCGGAGCCGGTGCACGGCAAGGCGGCGCACATCCAGCACGGCGGCACGGGGCTCTTCACCGGGTTGCGCGTGGGCTTCGCGGCGGCGCGCTACCACTCGCTCATCGTGGAGGCGCCGTCGCTGCCCGCCCACCTGGAGGCCACCGCGTGGAGCCAGGACGGCCTCATCATGGCGCTGCGCCACCGCGAGCGGCCCGTGGTGGGCGTGCAGTTCCATCCGGAGAGCGTGCTCACGCCCGAAGGCCCCGCGCTGGTGCGCAACTTCCTGGAGGGGCGGCTGTAGCTCAGGCGCGCAGGTGCGTGGTGTCGTTCCACGACACGATGGCCGGACGGCGCCGGTCGCCGTCATGGCCGAGCACGCTGATGGACGCGGTGCTCAGCAGGAACAGCCGGCCCTCCCACGGGGGCAGGCCCAGCCACCGCGCCGCGAGCACGCGGAGCAGGTGCCCGTGGGCGAAGATGAGCACGTCGCCGTCCGTGCGGAGGGCGTCGGAGATGACGCTGTCCACCCGGGCGGCCACCTGCGCCGCCGTCTCTCCGTTGGGGACGCCGTTCTTCCAGAGGGTCCAGTCGGGCCGCTCCGCGCGAATCTCCGCGCCGGTGCGTCCCTCGTAGTCGCCGTAGTCCCACTCCATGAGGTCCGCGCGCGGCTGGGCGCGGTCGCCGTAGCCGGCCAGGGCGCAGGTGTCCGCCGCGCGGCTCAGCGGGCTGGTGTAGACGGCGTCGAAGCGCCAGGCCTTCAGCGGCGCGCCGAGCAGGCGGCCCATCTCCCTTCCGGACTCCAGGAGCGGGATGTCCGTCCGCCCCGTGTGCCGGCCACCGCGGCTCCACTCCGTCTCTCCGTGCCGGACGAGTACCACCTGCTTCCCGGGTGTCTTCATGGCGCGCATTCTGCCAGCGGCGGCCCGAGGCGCGTGAAGAGTCCTCCAGGGCGCACCGTGGGGCGGTGGGTCGTCGCCTCCTGAATCAACGTCCCGCTGGAGCGGCGGGCGTCAGTGGGTGATGTGGGCCGCCGGCAGGAGCGTCCTGGCGCCCGCGCCGTCGAAGAGGCTGTCCTGCAGGTGCAGGTGGATGACGACGCGTGAGCGCTGCTCCAGGGCGGCGCGCGTGGACGTGAACTGGATGGTGCCGGCCTGGGCGTTGATGAGGCCCGCCAGCGAGCCTTCCTTGAATGCGCCCACGTCGTCGAAGCGCACGGTGATGTCCACGTGCTTCACGTACCGGGGCAGGAAGAAGCGCCCCAGCAGGTGGGCGTGCCCGGTGTCCGAAAGGTCCATGGCGCGCGCGTTCGGCGAGGGCTCGAAGCGGACGGGCTGGCCGAAGGACGTGACGTCGACCTGCCCCATGCCCAGCAGGACCTTCTCGTACGGGGCCGCGTCCTGGCCCCGGATGCGGATTTCAAAGGCGTCCAGCACGGGGTCCCCCAGCGCGCGCCTCAAGTCATCCTCGCTGGTATCGCAGGCGCTCGTGCCCAGCGCCACGAGCAGGCCGGGGAGCCACCTCCACCTGGATTGGGATGGACTCTTCATGACCGCGTCCTCCTTCAGAACCGGGGTTCCTCGGCGCGCTCCATCGCCCGCAGCGGGTCCACCGCGAAGATGCGCTTTCGCAGTGGGATGGCGGTGCGTTTGCCGGAATGGTTGTGCCGCTCCAGCCGCTGGCGCAGCGCTTCCATCCGGCCGGATTCGACCGAGGCCGGATTCACCAGCGCGGACAGGTCCGGCGCGCGCGTGTTGAAGACGCGCTCGTTGCAGACCGCCGTCAGCGCCTCGCGCGCCGTCCGGACCTTCAGAGACGCTTCGGCGGTGCGGCGCGCGTGGTTCGAGGCGATGGCGGGGTTGGCCCAGAGGATGCCCAGGGCGCCAGGGAGGGTGGAGACTTCGCCGAGCGCGCCGAGGGTGATGGGGCCATATGCCAGGCACTCCAGGAGGGCGCTCTCGCTGGCCCCGAAGAAGCCGCGGTCGCGCGTCATCGGCTGCGGGAGGGGTGTGCCCCAGAGGTAGACGCCACACATCGCGCCGTTCGCGAGCTGGGGGACCTGCTTCGAGAGGAGGGTGGTCAGCGCTCCCGTCGTCACGTCCACGGCATGGAAGCCGGTGGTCCTGCGGGTGTCCGGGCCGTGGGTTCCATAAAGGAAGAGCTCGCCGTCACGGGTGAAGACGGCGGCGCTCATGACGGCGTTCTCCGGGGGCCTGCCGTCTATCCGCGCGGGCGCGGGGTGGTCCGTGGCGATGCCGGTGAGCGGGTCGATGGCGGTCAGCCGCTGGGTGGCGTTGTTGAAGGCGTAGAGTTGACCGTCCCGGGGATGCAGCGCGAAGTCCGCTATCTGGAAGCCGTCTGGGGCGGTCACCACGCGCTCGGAGAGCGTCTCTCCGGTGCTGGGGTCGACGCGGATGAGGCGGCGGGTGCGGTGCTCGAAGGCGACGTAGGCGCCGTCTTTCAGGACAGCGCCCGCGGTCCAGATGGCCGCGCGTGGGGCCGCGGTGTCCAGGGGGGCAATGACTTTCGCGGAGCCCGCGGCCTCAACGCGGATGAAGCGGGGGGCCCCGACGCCGTCCGAGGCGATGGCGTACAGGAAGTTGTCGTAGTGGTTGTACGCCAGCGCGTTGTAGGGAAGCGCCGACTCCCCCTGCCGCGTCAGCATTCCGGTGGCGGGGTCGAAGATGTAGAGCCGCGAGGGCGCAGCGGGCCGCCCATCCGGCGTGCGCGCGGCGGTGGAGAGATAGACGGTGTCGTCGCAGGGCAGGCTGGGTTGAGGGAGGCAGAGCACGTTGGTCGCCGCCTGACTGGCCCCCATGTCCCAGCCGAGGCTGAAGGTGCTGGTGAAGGAGACCTCGTGGTTCGGGGTCAGCGGGTTCGCGTCATGGAGCCCCAGCGTGAGGCACGCGTCGTGGCTCTCCAGCTCGACTTCGCATTGATACGTGACGTGCCCGCCCTCCGGAACCACCAGCGGTGGTGAGGGCGCGAGCGCGCAGGATTTCATCACGGGCGCGGTGACGGTCAGCAACTCGGAGGGGAGCGCCGGGTCGAGGTTGCTGGCGGTGAGCGTGAAGCGCAGCGTCGCCGGGTAGGCGTCGACCGTGTACTGCTTGAGCCCGTTCACGCGCGTCTCGGCGCGGAAGTCATTGGCTCCGGCGTGCGAGGCCCAGACGGCGCCGATGAACAGGAGCCCGCGCCACTGCCTCTCCATCATGGGTGTCTCCACGTCCGTGGTTGCTGGGGGACGGGGGACGGGCTGCAGTCGATGTGCCAGATGTTCTCTTGCGTATTGTTATTCTCGGGGATTGAGATGCGTGCCCGCCTGGGTCTCCTGGGTGTTGACTGTCATTGACCGGGGCTGGGACTTGGAGGCCTTCGTATGTCTGGCATTGCCTGTTGAGCGGTGCATGAGGGCAGGTGGAGCTGGCGCCGAAGGCGGAGCCCCCTCACGGGCTCGTGTAAGAATTGCAGGAGGCGGGCTGGCGTTCTTTCAGGGAGGACGTGGCGGCTCGTCCGAACCCGAAACCAGGCCCGGCCGCGCGCTGGTGCGTTTGGCCGGGCCTGTTCTCAGCCATCGATGATTACGGCGTCACCATGATGAGCCGGTTCGCGAGGGCGTTGTTGTCCTCGCGCAGCTCTGGCGTGCCGTTCCATACGTCGACAATGGCCCCCAGGTAGAAGAACCCGGTGGGCGCGGAGCCTGGGGGCGTGTAGGCCGCCACGGAGACGTTGCGCGTGGCGCACTGGCCCGCGGCCAGCCCGGAGAGCTGCACCCCGCCGATGGACACCTGCTCCTCGGCGACGGGGCCCGGACCGTACGCTCCCGGCGCGTCGAGCGTGCTGTCGCTCGACATGAACAGCTCCACGTCCACGCCGCCGGAGGACGTGGTGCCCTGGTTGCACACCCGCACGGTGGCGGTGAAGGCGCTGCCCGTCCTGACCGAGCTCGGACCGGAGATGGACGTGACGACCAGGTCGGGGTCGCTGCCCACGCCGATGAGGCCGCTGACGAAGGTGTTGTTGTCCTCGCGCAGCTCGGGCTCGGAGTCATACTGGTCGATGGCTGCGCCCAGGTAGAGGGGCTGGCCCGGCTCCGCCGCGTAGGGACGGGCGGCCCAGGCCATGACGGGGCTGGTGACGCACTGCCCCGGCGCGAGCGGCTGCGCGTTCCAACCGCCCACGAAGCGCTGCGAGTCCGAAGATTGCGGATCCGGGCCCTGTCCCTCCTGGACGACGAGGTGGGGCCGCGTGGAGAGGTACAGCGCCAGCTCCGTGTAGGAGGAGGACACTGTGCCCTGGTTGCAGACGGTGAGGGTGGCGGTGAAGTCTTCGTGCTCCTCCACGCTCGGCGGCGCGGTGATGGCGGTGACGACGAGGTCCGCGCCATGGCCCACACCGATGAGGCCGCTCACGAAGGTGTTGTTGTCCTCGCGCAGCTCGGCTTCATGCCAGCTCCTCGACGGGATGATGAGCGCGCCCAGGTAGAGGGCCTGGTCGGGCTGAGACGCGACGGGCCGCTGCCCCTGGGCGGGGACGCTCAAGGTGATGCAGTCATTGGCGTCCAACGGGGGGACGTTCTGGTATCCCACGCGGACCTGGCTGTCCGGCAGCGGCCCGCCTGGGTGGTCCAATGGGTACGGGGTCAACGTGGCCTCCGTGGAGAGGTGGACCTCCAGCGGCGCATCCATGGAGGAGGAGGTGCCCTGGTTGCAGACAGTGACGGTGGCGGTGAAGCTGTCGTTCTCGTACACGCTCGCCGGCGCGGTGACGTCGGTGACGACCAGGTCTGAGCCATGGCCCACGCCGATGAGGCCGCTGACGAAGGTGTTGTTGTCCTCGCGCAGCTCCGGCTCGTACTGGGGGCCGTCGACAAGGGCTCCCACGTAGAGCGTCGTGCCGGGCTGCGCTCCGGGGGGACGCTGCGCGGTGGCCGTCACGTCGCCGGTGAAGCACCTGCCGGCGGGGAGGGGCGGTACGCTCATCCCTCCGACGCCAACCTGGGTTGGCGGGAAGGGTGGGCCTGGAGGATTGGCGCTCGGCATGGCCAGCACGGGCTCCGAGGCGAAGTGCAGCTCGGCGTGCGTGCTGCCCGACATGTTCGTGCCCTGGTTGCAGACAGTCACGGTGGCGGTGAAGGTGTCATTGTCCAGCACGCTGGGGGGCGCCTGCACCTCGGTGACGACCAGGTCGGGGCCGTTGCCCACGCCGATGCGGCCACTGACGAAGGTGTTGTTGTCCTCCCGCAGCTCCTCGACGTTCTTCCACCCATCGACGGAGGCGCCCACGTAGAGCGGCTGGCCCGGCGTCGCCACGTAGGGACGGCCTCCCCACGCCATGAAAGCGTGAGTCTCGCATTGCCCCTCGGCCAGGTGTGACACGCTCACTCCGCCAATGGGCCGCTGCGTGTCGGGGAATATCGGGCCGGGGCCATTCACCTGCGGCATGGCGACGTGGGCCTGCGTGGAGAGGTACAGCTCCACCTCCGTGTAGAAGGAGGGCGCGGTGCCTTGATTGCAGAGCGTGATGGTGGCGGTGAACTCGTCGTTCTCCATCACGCTCGGCGGCGCGGTGATGGCGGTGATGACCAGGTCGGGGCCGTCGCCCACGCCGATGAGGCCGCTGACGAAGATGTTGTTGTCCTCGCGCAGCTCCGTCTCGCCTTGATACGTGTCGATGATGGCGCCCACGTAGACGGCCGCGTTCGGCGGCACGTCGGGGGGCGGGTGCGCGTGCGCCTGCGCTTGCAGGTTGAGGCAGTGGCCTGGAGACAGCGGCGGCACACTCACGCCGCCGATGGGGGACTGGCTCCAGGGGAAGGGCGAGCCCGGGGTGTTCCAGTCCGGCATGCGCAGGTGGTTTTCAGTGGAGAGGTACAGCTCCGCCTGGGTGACGCTGGACGGCTGGGTGCCCTGGTTGCACACGCGCACGGTGGCGATGAAGTCGTCATACTTCCGTACGTTCGCGGGGGGGGTGACGGCGGTGATGACCAGGTCGGGCCCGTGGCCCACGCCCATGGCGCCGCCGACGAAGGCGTTGTTGTCGTCGCGCAGCTCGTCGACCGAGTCCGCCGCGTCGATGACGCCGCCCAGGAAGAAGCGCGTGTGCTCCGGCATCCCCGGGACATGGACGGACGCGGTGTTGTGCAGCGTGACGCACGTGTTGGCCCCCAACGGAGGGACGGGGAGCCCTCCAATGGGCACCTGCGTCGATGGGTCCGGGTACGGGTACGGGCTCCCGGGGATGGGGGGACTCAAGGTGTCATGGGTGGAGAGGAAGAGCACCACGTCGGTGGGGCTCGCGGGCTGGGTGCCCTGGTTGCAGACCCGGGCGGTGACGGTGAAGGGGCCGTTCTCCACGCTGGCGGGGCCCCGCAGCGCGGTGACGACGAGGTCCGGGAGCTCACCCACGCCGACGAGGCCGTGGACGAAGGCGTTGTTGTCCTCGCGCAGCTCCTGCACATCCAAATGGGTGTCGATGAAGGCGCCCAGGTAGAAGGACGTCCGCTGGGGTGGCGCGTCCTCCGGGCGCATCGCCGAGGCCATGACGTCCTGGGTGAGGCACTGCTCCGGCGCCAGCGGGGGGACGCTCAGCCAGCCCAGCGGGCTCTGGACGCCCAGGAGGGGGCCATTCACGGCCGGGGCGTCCAGCGTCGGCGCCATGGAGAGGTACAGTCCGAGCTCGGCGTGGCTCGCTGTCGCCGTTCCCTGATTGCAGACCGTCACGGTGGTCATGAAGGACTCCCAGGCGCGCACGCTGGCGGGCGCGCTCAGGGCGGTGACCACGAGGTCTGGCCCGAGGCCCAGGCCGATGTCGCCGCCGACGAAGACGTTGTTGTCCTCGCGCAGCTCCGGCATCTGCTGTTGGGCATCGACGATGGCGGCCAGCGTCACGGGGCCGGGCTGCGGAATGCTCGGGACAGGGTCGGCGGTGGCCTGAACGGCGCGCGCGGCGCAGTCGCCCGGGCTCAACGGCGGCACGTCCGTCATCCCGACCCGCAGCTGGTCCGGGGGCAAGCCACCCGGGCCAGGCAGGGAGATGTCGCCGTCCGCGGAGAAGTGCAGCTCCACCTGGGAGGTCGGCGCGGGCTGCGTCCCCTGGTTGCAGACCCTCACGGTGGCGGTGAAGTCCGAGCCCAGCTCGGCGTTGGGAGGCGCCTGCACCGAGGTGATGACGAGGTCGGGCCCGTCACCCAGGCCAATGGGGCCGCCGACGCGCGCGTTGTTGCCTTCGTTCAGCTCGCTCTCGTTCTGGCCGCTGTCGACGATGGCGCCCAGGTAGAGCGGCTGCTCGGGCGCGCTGCCGGGAGGCGGCGTGGCGGCGGAGGGGACATGACGGGTGACGCACTGCCCGATGGCCAGCGGCGGCACGTCCGTGCTGCCCACCCAGGCCTGGTCCAGGGGCGGCGGCGCGCCGGGCGCGGGCACGGACAGGCTGTCAGCCGTGGAGAGATAGACGTCCACGTCGCCGTTGGGGGACGACTGCGTGCCCTGGTTGCACACCGTGACCTTGGTGGTGAACGAGGTCCCGTGGAGCACGCTCGCGGGGCCGCTGACGTCCGTGACGACCAGGTCCGGCAGGAAGCCCACGCCCAGCGCCCGGACGCCGGTGTTGTTGGCCTCCCGCAGCTCGGTCAGCGCGTGCTGCGCGTCGACGATGGCGCCCAGGTAGAAGGTGCCGTCCTGCTGCGCGGCGGGCGGCAGCTCGGCCTGCGCGGAGAAGGCGCGCGCCGTGCAGTGCCCGGGGGCGGGCCAGCCCACTTCCAGGGTGCCCAGCAGCGTCTGGTCCAGGGGCGGCGGCGCGCCGGGCGTGGGCCAGGACAGCGCGTCATCCATGGACAGGTACAAGTCCAGCAGGATGGGCCCCCCGGAGGGCTGCGCGGGCGTCGTCCCCTCATTGCAGACGCGCACGGTGGCCGTGAAGGGCTCCCCGGGGCGCAGGCTGGCGGGGCCGCTGATTTCGCGAACCACCAGGTCCGGGCCCACGTCCAGGCTCTTGGCCTGGCCCTTCACCTGGGTGGGGTCCGCACCGCCCCCGCAGCCCACCATCAACCCCGCTGTCAGCAGGGCCGTACCGCTCCAACACGGCCTTCGCCGTAATCGCATATCGCCTCCGGACGGATGCCTCCGAGCTGGGGGCCCGCGCCATGCGGGCTGTCTCGGAGGTCCAGAGGCCTTTTAGGGAAGTGGAATAATTCCGGAAAATCGATTTGGGCGGATTTTCGCGCCCGTCACCTCAACGTCGCAGCCCGCGCTTGATGTCGGCACACAGCGCCTTCGCCGCCGCGGGGCCTTCTGTGTGCGCGGCGCGCACCAACGCGCTGCCCACGACGACGCCGTCCGCATGGGCAGACAGCGTTCGCGCCTGCTCCTCGGTGGAAATGCCAAAGCCCGCGACGATGGGCACGGACGCGGCCTTGCGCACCAGGTCCAGCCGCTGTGACAGGTCGGGCGGCAGCTCCGCGCGCATGCCCGTCACGCCCGACACGGAGACGCAATAGACGAAGCCACGTCCGTCCTTCGCGATGGCCTGCGCCCGCGCCGGGGGCGTGGTGGGCGCGCACAGCGGAATCAAGTCCATCCCCTCCGCGTCGAAGGTGGCGCGCAGGGCCGCGCTCTCCTCGGGCGGCAAGTCAGGGAGGATGGTTCCTGACACGCCCCGCTCCCGCGCGAGCTTCGCGTAGCGCGCCTCGCCCATGGCCATGATGACGTTGACGTACGTCATGATGACCAGCGGCGTCTGGGGGCAGCGCTGGCGCACCGCCGGCACCACCTCGTCCAGCACGCGCTTGAGCGTGGAGCCGGCCTTGAGCGCCCGCTCCGCCGCGCCCTGGATGACGGGGCCGTCCGCGATGGGGTCGCTGAACGCCACGCCCAGCTCCAGGATGTCCGCGCCGCCCTCCACCAGCGCGGCGAACACGTCCACCGAGCGAGGCAGGTCCGGGTCGCCCGCCATGGCGTAGGCCACCAGCACGCCCTCACCGCGCGCCTTCGCCCGCGCGAAGGCCTGTGCAATCTCGCCGCTCACGCCTTCACCCCCACCGGCGGAGGCACGCCCCGCGCGGAGATCGTGGCCACGTCCTTGTCGCCGCGGCCCGAGCAGTTGATGACCAGGTGCCTGCCCGCGCCCAGCTCGCGCGCCAGCTCCCGGCCGCGCGCGAAGGCGTGGGACGTCTCCAGCGCGGGGAGGATGCCCTCCAGGCGCGCCACCTCGTAGAAGGCCGCCAGCGCCTCGTCGTCGGTGGCGGTGCGGACCTCCATGCGCCCCGTCTTCGCCAGGTGCGCCAGCTCTGGCCCCACGCCCGGGTAGTCCAGGCCCGCGGAGATGCTGTGCGCCTCCTGAATCTGGCCGTCCTCGTCCTGGAGCACCAGCGAGCGCGAGCCGTGCAGCACGCCCTCCGTCCCCAGCGTCAGCGACGCGCCGTGCTGCTTCGAAGCCAGGCCGTGGCCTCCGGCCTCCACGCCCACCAGCCGCACGCTGGCGTCACCGATGAACGGGTGCAGCACGCCAATGGCATTCGACCCGCCGCCCACGCACGCGATGATGGCGTCCGGCAGTCCACCCCAGGCCGCCTGGGCCTGCGTGCGCAGCTCGCGGCCGATGACGGCCTGGAAGTCGCGCACCACCGTGGGGTACGGGTGCGGCCCTGCCGCGCTGCCGATGACGTAGTGCGTGTCCGACACCTGCGACACCCAGGTGCGCATGGCCTCGTTCATCGCGTCCTTCAGCGTGCGCGAGCCGGACTCCACCGGCCGCACCACCGCGCCCAGCGCGCGCATGCGGAAGACGTTGAGCGCCTGCCGCTCCACGTCCAGCGCGCCCATGTACACCTCGCAGGGCAGGCCGAAGAGGGCGCACGCGGTGGCGGTGGCCACGCCGTGCTGGCCCGCGCCCGTCTCCGCGATGATGCGCTTCTTGCCCATCCGCTTCGCGAGCAGCACCTGCCCCACGGTGTTGTTGATTTTGTGCGCGCCGGTGTGCGCCAGGTCCTCGCGCTTGAGCCACACGTCCGCTCCGCCCCAGGCCTCCGTGAGGCGACGGGCGGGCGTCAGCGTCGTGGGCCGGCCCACGAACTCGCGCAGCACCCGGGCGACCTCCTCACCGAAGGCCGGGTCCGCGCTGGCGGCGGCATACGCCTCCTCCAGCTCCAGCAGCGCCGGGACCAGCGTCTCCGGCACGTAGCGTCCGCCGTAGCGCCCGAAGCGGCCGGCGGCAGTCTCCGTACTCATGTCTGTCACTCCCAGAGGTTGATGGACTTCGCGGCGCGCACGAAGGCGCGCACCGCCTCCACGTCCTTGATGCCAGGGGCGGACTCCACGCCGCTGGCCACGTCCACGCCGTAGGGCCGCGTCGCGCGCACCGCCTGGGCCACGTTGGAGGGCTTGAGGCCACCCGCCACCAGCACCGGCACGCCGCTCCCCGAAAGCCCGGCGACCAGGGACCAGTCGAAGCCCACCCCGCCGCCGCCGTACCCCGGGGCCGCGCCGTCCAGCAGCAGGCCCTTCACGTCCCCCACGCCCACATACGTCCGGGCCCGGGCCACATCTTCCGGCCCCGTCACCCGCAGCGCCTTGATGACGGGCACCCCGTAGCCCGAGCAGGCCTCCGGGGGCTCGTCCCCATGGAGCTGCACGGCCGTGAGGCCGCAGGCGCGCACCGTCTCCCGGATGGTGTCCGGCGCCGCGTTGACGAACACCCCCAGCAGCGCGCCCAGCGGCGGACGCGTGCGCGCCAGGGCCGCCGCCGTGGGCAGGTCCAGGTAGCGGGGGGACTTCGGATAGAAGTTGAGGCCCAGCGCGTCCACGCCCGCCTCCCACGCGGCCACCGCGTCGGACAGCCGGGTGACGCCGCACACCTTCACGCGGACGCTCATGGGGCCGCGTCCTCCAGCCCGAGCAGCCGCCGCAGCGCGTGTCCAGGGTCGGGCTCGCGGAGCAGCGACTCGCCCACCAGGACCGCGTCCGCGCCCGCGTCCTGGGCCGCCAGCAGGTCCGCGGGGTTTTCAGGCCGCTCTCCGCCACCAGCACCCGGGCCCGGGTGCGGAGCTTCGGCATCACCCGCAGCGCCGTCCCCGTGTCCGTCTTCAGCGTGGCGAGGTCGCGGTTGTTGATGCCCACCAGCTTCGCGCCCGCGGCCAGCGCGCGCTCGGCGTGCGCCTCCGTGTGGGCCTCCACCAACGCGGCCACGCCCACCGCCTTCGCCGTGGCGACCATCTCCCGCAGCTCGCCGTCCTCCAGCGCGTCGGCGATGAGCAGCACCGCGTCGGCGCCCCACAGCGCGCTCTCCTCCACTTCACGCGCGGCGACGAGGAAGTCCTTGCGCAGCACGGGCAGCGCCACCGCCGCCCGCACCGCCACGAGGTCCTCCAGCGCGCCGCCGAAGTCCGGCCCATCCGTCAGCACGCTGATGGCGCTGGCGCCCGCGGCCTCATAGGCCCGGGCCACCGCCACCACGTCGGCGTGGGGGAACGCGCCCCCTGACGGGCTCTTGCGCTTCACCTCCGCGATGACGCTCACGCGCCGCCCGGAGCGGTGGGTCACCAGGCCCTGGGCGAAGTCGCGGTGGACGGGGCGCACGCGAGGCGCCATGGGCGGACGCGCCGCGAGCTCCTGGCGTTTGCGCGCCATGATGCGATCCAACGTTCCTGGCGCAGGGCCGTTCGAAGGGAGGGTCATGACACGGCCCCATCGATGAGCGCCGCCAGCTTGCGCCGCGCCGCGCCCGAGTCGATGGCGTGCTCGGCCTTGCGCACGCCGTCACGCAGGTCCGTCACCAGCCCGACGACGACGAGCGCCGCCGCCGCGTTGAGCAGCACCGCCGTGCGCAGCCCCGAGCGCTCGCCGTCCAGCAGCGCGCGCAGCCGCTGCGCGTTCTCCTCCGCGTCGCCGCCCGCGATGGCCTCGCGCGGCACCACGTCCAGCCCGGCGTCCCGGGGCGACACCGTGAAGGTGTGGACCGTGCCGTCCTCGCGCAGCTCCGCGACCTGTGTGGCGCTGCACGGGGAGATTTCATCCAGCCCGTCGTGCCCGTGCACCACCCACGCGCGGCGGCTGCCGAGCCGGCCCAGCACCCGCGCCGTCTGCTCCACGCGCCCGCCGTCGAAGGTCCCCAGGAGCTGGTAGCGCGCGCCCGCCGGGTTCGTCAGCGGCCCCAGCAGGTTGAACACGCTGTGGAACCCCATGTCCCGCCGCGCCTGCGCCACGTGCCGCAGGGCCCCGTGGTGCGAGGGCGCGAAGAGGAAGCCCACGCCGTGCTCGTCGATGTCCCGCGCCACGCGCTCGTGCGGACGCTCCATGGAGACGCCCAGCGCCGCCAGCACGTCCGCGCTGCCACAGCGGCTGGAGACCGCGCGGTTGCCGTGCTTGGCCACCGTCACCCCCGCCCCGGCGGCCACGAAGGCCACCGCGGTGGAGATGTTGAAGGTGTGCGCGCCGTCTCCGCCCGTGCCGCAGGTGTCCAGCACCACCTCCGCGCGCGGGGACAGCTTCGCCGCGCAGGCCCGCATGGCCTCCGCCGCGCCGAGGATTTCATCCTCCGTCTCACCCTTCATCTTCAGCGCCGTCGCCAGCGCGCCAACCTGGGCAGGCGAAGCCTCCCCGGCGAGCATCAGACCCATGACGCGGGTCATCTCCTCGCGGGTGAGGTCGCGCCGGCCCACCACCTTGCCCAGCGCTTCCTTGAGGGTCATGGCCTATCCCAGCCTGACGACTTCGCGGCCCATCGCCTGGGCGATGGCGCGGACCTCGTTCATGGACTTCTCGAACTCGGAGAAGTCCAGCGACTGGGCGCCGTCCGACTTCGCGCGCGGCGGGTCGGGGTGCACCTCGACGATGATGCCGTCCGCCCCCACCGCCGTCGCCGCGCGCATCATCGCCGGCACCGCCTTGCGCACGCCGATGCCGTGCGACGGGTCCACGAAGACGGGCAGGTGCGACAGCGCCTTCAGCATGGGCACCGCGTTGAGGTCCAGCGTGTTGCGCGTCATCGTCTCGAACGTGCGGATGCCGCGCTCGCAGAGGATGACCTGCGTGTTGCCGCGGGCGACGATGTACTCGGCCGCCATCAGCAGCTCCTTGATGGTGGCGCTCATGCCGCGCTTGAGCAGCACGGGCTTGCGCAGCTCGCCCACCGCCTCCAGCAGGCTGAAGTTCTGCATGTTGCGCGCGCCAATCTGGAGGATGTCCGTGGCGTCCGCGACGGCCTGGAGCGTGGCGGTGTCCTTCACCTCGGTGGTGACGAGCAGGCCCGTCTCCTGGCGCGCCTCGGCCAGCAGCGCGAGCCCGTCACCCTTGAGGCCCTGGAACTCATAGGGGCTGGTGCGCGGCTTGAACGCGCCGCCGCGCAGCATGGTGGCGCCCGCCTTCTTCACCGCGTGCGCGGTGGAGAGGATCTGCTCGCGCGACTCCACCGAGCACGGACCGGCGATGACGTGGAAGGCCGAGCCGCCAATCGTCAGGTCGCCGACGCGAAGCTGCGTGTCCTCCGGCTTCACCTCGCGGCTGACGAGCTTGAACGGCTGGGAGATGGCGACGGCGTCCGCGACGCCAGGGAGCACGCGGAAGGGCTCCGGCTCCACCGCGCCCGGATTTCCAGTGATGCCAACCGCCGTGCGAGTGCCCCCTGGAATCGCGTGCGGTTGCCAACCACGACGGCGGATTTCATCGTTCACACGCTCGATGTCCTGGGCCGTCGCGTCGGGTCGCATCACGATCAACATGGGGCTACCTGCTTTCTCTTGCTCCGAAGGGGTGTTGTGGGCCGGGAGCATCCGGCGCCGGGTTTCACGGGGGTGACGAACAACAGCCGGTGGTTCTGCATCAAGTGTCTGTTGCCCGCAACCGCCTCCGAGTCTCCCTTGCGCCTCCCACGCTTATCAAGCGAGCGTGAGTGCTTTTCTTGAGCAGAATCTGGGAGGAGCGCGGTGCCGAATCCGGAGGTCATCGTCGTCGGTGCGGGACTCGCGGGGCTGGCGTGCGCGCGGGCGCTCGTCGCGTCACGGGTGAAGGTGTTGCTGCTGGAGGGAAGCGACGCACCCGGGGGCAGGGTCCGCACGGATGTCCATGAGGGCTTCCTGCTAGACAGGGGCTTCCAGGTGTACCTGGCCGCGTATCCGGAGGGCCGGCGCACCCTGGACCTGGAGGCGCTGTCGCTGCGCCGGTTCATCCCCGGCGCCCGGGTGCGGCGGGGTGGCAGGTTTCACACGGTGGCGGACCCGCTGCGCCGGCCCGTGGACGCGCTCACCCACCTGTTCGCCCCCGTGGGGACGTTCGGGGACAAGCTGCGCGTGCTGGAGCTGCGGCAGCTCGCGCTCTCGGGGGAAGTGGAGGACGTGTGGCAGCGCCCGTCGCGCACGTCGCGGCGCTACCTGGACGAGCTGGGCTTCACGGAGGCGCTGCGCGAGTCGTTCCTGCGCCCCTTCTTCGCGGGCATCTTCCTGGAGAAGGAGCTGTCCACCTCCAGCCGCTTCCTGGAGTTCGTCTTCCGCATGTTCGCCAGCGGGTACGCGGCGGTCCCCGAGTCGGGGATGGGCGTCATCCCGGAGCAGCTCGCCGCGAGGCTGCCAGCGGGCATGCTGCGGATGCGCGCGCCCGTGTCGGACGTGTGGGGGCACCGCGTGCGCCTGGCGGACGGAGAGCTGATTGGCGCCAGGGCGGTGGTGGTGGCCACCGACCCGGCGAGCGCCGTGGGGCTGCTGCCGGGCATGGTGCCTCCGCTGATGAACCGGGTGACGTGCCTCTACTTCGCCGCGCCGGAGCCCCCCGTGGAGGGCCCCTGGCTGCTGCTCAACGGCGAGGGCCGGGGCCGGGTGAACAACGTGGCGGTGATGAGCGAGGTCTCACCCGCGTACGCGCCTCGCGGACAGGCGCTCGTGTCCGTGTCCGTCGTCGGCGCCACGCCGGACCTGGACACGCTGCAGGCCGAGGTGCGCGCGGAGCTGGCGGACTGGTTCGGTCCCGCGGTGTCCGCGTGGCGGCACCTGCGCACCTACGCGCTTCCGCTCGCGCTGCCCGCGCAGCCGCCCGAGGCGCTGGAGCCGCCACGCCGGCCGGTGCGGCTGTCACCGGGCCTGTTCGTATGTGGAGACCACCGCGACAATGCCTCCATCGACGGCGCGCTGATGTCGGGCCGCCGCGCCGCGGAGGCCGTCCTGAGGGAGCTGGAGCACGGATGAGACACCTGGGACGCATGGCCATCCTGCTGGGCGCCACGCTCGCCGCGGCGGGCTGCAAATCCGCCAAGAGCGCACCCGAGCCGGCCGAACCCCCGGCGGCGCGGGCGCAGGCGCGCGCGGCGGGGGCGTCACTGCGGCCGGTGTCCGCGTTCGCTGGCATCGCGGATGAGAGGCAGCGGTCGGCCGCGCTCTTCGTCGAGGCGGGGCGCGTGATAACGCACCCCCGCTGCGTCAACTGCCACCCCGCGGATGGAGTCCCCCGGCAGGGCATGGACCAGCGGCCGCACGTGCCCGCCGTGGCGGGGGGCCCTTCGGGGCATGGAACGCCCGCCCTGCCGTGCACCGCGTGTCACCAGGAGCGGAACACGCCGCTGGTGGGGGCGACGGTGCGCAGCGTGCCGGGCAACCCGAAGTGGGCGCTGGCCCCGGCGGAGATGGCCTGGGTGGGCGTGCCCCTGGGGAAGATTTGCGAGCAGCTCAAGGACCCCGCGCGCAACGGCGGCAAGTCCCTGGAGGCGCTGCACCACCACATGGCCGAGGACGTCCTGGTGGGCTGGGGGTGGGAGCCGGGCGCTGGCCTGGAGCCCGTGCCAGGGACGCAGCGTGCGTTTGGTGAGTTGATCCGCGCGTGGATTGACACGGGCGCGGTCTGCCCGCGCCCCTGACACGACCGGGTGGGCCTGATAGACCCCCTTCGATGAAGGACCTTCCGGATTCGAGGAATCAGGTGTTCGCCTTCGAGGAGCACCGCGCGGCGCTCGTCGGCCATTGCTACCGCATGCTGGGGTCCATCTCGGAAGCGGATGACGCCGTCCAGGAGACGATGGTCCGCGCCTGGCGCGCGATGGACCGGTTCGAGGGGCGCTCGTCGGTCCGGACCTGGCTGTACACCATCGCCACCCGCGTGTGCATGGACGCGTTGTCGGCGAGCGGTCGCCGCGCGCGGCCCATGGAGCTGGGGCCCGCGTACTCCATTGACGGGCCGCTGACGCCGCTGCCCGCGAACAGCTGGATTGAGCCCATCCCAGACGCGCTGGCCGTGCCGTCGGACGTGGACCCGTCCGAGCAGGTGTCGCTGCGTCAGAGCATCCGGCTCGCGTTCCTCGCGGCGCTCCAGCACCTGCCGCCGAAGCAGCGCGCGGTGCTCCTGCTGGCCGAGGTCCTGGGCTGGCCCGCCGCCGAAATCGCCGAGACGCTGGAGACGTCGGTGGCCTCGGTCAACAGCGCGCTCCAGCGCGCCCGGGTGACGCTGTCGGACCTGGGGCTGGATGACTCCGACTACCAGGCGCCGCAGTCCGACGCCCAGGCGGCGTTGCTGGACCGCTACGTGGACGCGTTCGAGCGCTACGACATGGACGCCTTCACCGCGCTGCTCCACGAGGAGGTGACCCTGAATATGCCTCCCTTCTCGCTGTGGCTCCAGGGGCACGAGTCCATTCGTGGCTGGTTCCTGGGAAGGGGAGCCGTCTGCCGGGGCTCCCGGCTGGTGCCGACCTCGGCCTGTGGCTCACCGGCCTTTGGCCAGTACCACGCGAGCAGTGAGGGGGAGCCCTACACGCCGTGGTCGCTCATCGTCCTGGAGCTGTCCGGTGGACGCATCGCGGCAATGACCCACTTCCTCGACACGAAGACGTTGTTCCCGCGCTTCGGCCTCCCCCTGGAGCTCCCCCGGTAGGTGGGGCGGCGAAAATCTTCCTGGAAAAGGACCGATGATTTCGGGGCGGCCGGGCAGTCTCAACCTTCAAAACCCACCCTCCCTGGAGGCGAACATGAAGGTCAGCCGTCCCCGCAAGCTCTTCCTCAACCTGCCCGTGGCCGACCTGAAGCGCTCGGTCGACTTCTTCACCAGGCTCGGCTTCGAGTTCAACAAGGACTTCACCGACGAGAACGCCACCTGCATGGTGGTGGGCGAGGACGCGTTCGTGATGCTCCTCACGCACACCCGCTTCAAGGACTTCATCAAGAAGCCCCTGCACGACGCGACCCAGAGCACCGCGGGCACCTACGCGCTGTCCGCCGACAGCAAGGCGGAGGTCGACGAGATGGTGAAGATCGCGCTGGCGAACGGCGGCTCTCCCGCGGCGGAGGCCATGGACCTCGGCTTCATGTACGGCGGCAGCTTCTACGACCCGGACGGCCACCACTGGGAGTTGGCCTGGATGGACCCGGGCCAGATGCCGCCGCAGTAGGCCGCGGGCGTCTCGCGCCGCGCGGGGGCCCCGGGCCTCCGCGTGGCGCTGGCGCGGCACACGCGGGCCCGTCAGTGCGAGCCTTCGGCCGTCTTCACTGGCGGCAGCCACTTGCGCAGCACGCCGGGCGAGCTCTTCCGGTAGATGTTGTCGTGGCGCAGGTCCGGCCGGGGCTCGACCTCCCACTTCAGTCCCGGGGGCGCGCTGGCGCGGAGGACCTCACCCAGCCGCGCCACGGCGGGGACGATGTCCGTCTCATCGGCGGAGGACACGTAGAGCCCCGCGCGCAGGTCGGGCCGGGCCGCGAGCCGCTCACCCGCCTCCTTCACCAAGGACTCCGCGTTCCACCACAGGCTGGGGCTCAGCGCGAGGTAGGTGTCGAACAGCTCCGGCTGGAGGAAGAACGTCTCCACGATGAAGTAGCCCGCGAGCGACTCGCCGATGATGGCCCGCTCCCGCGTCACCCGGTAGCGGCGCTCCACCTCCGGCATCAGCTCCTCGTGGATGAAGGCGCGGAACTCCGCCGAGCCTCCAATGACAGGGGCCACCTCCCGGTCCGAAGCCACCGTGGTCGGGCCCGTCATGTCCCGCCGCCGCACGGTGTTCTCGATGCCCACGATGATGAGGGGCCGCAGTTCGCCCGCGCGGATGGCCGCGTCGACGGTGGTGGCCAGGTGCGGGAAGTCCTCCTTCAGCCCTCCGTCGGGCATGTAGAGCACCGGGAAGCGTGCCTCCGGCGTCGCCGCGTAGCCCGGCGGCAGATAGACGGTGATGTGGCGGGTCTCCTTCAGCTTCGCGGACTCGAGGGTGAAGGTCTGGTGGGGCGGTACGGGCTCGAGCACAGCGGGCCGGGTGCTCGCGCACGCGCACCCGAGGACGAGCAACAGCAGCCCCATGCACTTCATCAATGTCCGCATCACCTGCTCCCTCCGCGTTCGGCGAGCCCTCGTTGCTCGCGACCGGGATACTGCCCCGCGCCCCGCATGCCCCACCAGGGGCCTCCGGACGCATGGGCACGGGTCAGCGCACCTCGAAGTGATGGGCGCCCTGCGGCATCTCGGAAGACCTCGATGCCGCCAGGGGTGAGGGTCAGGGCTTCTGGCGCGCCGGCGACGGAGTGGGAGGACTCGACGTGGGGTTGTCTGGGCCCGCCGCGGCGGGCGCGGTCTGGGCTTCGTCGATGGGGGCGGCGTTGAACAGCGGGTCATCGGGCAGCACCAGCGACAGGGCCCGGCTGCTGTCGAGCTGCGCGGTGAGCGGGTTGGCGCGCAGGTCCAGGACATGGCCTCCCAGCTTCCGGTCCGCGTCCACGAAGTGGAAGTGCCACCCGGGGATGATGACGCCGGCCACGTAGCTGGGGAACCGGAAGCCCACGAGGGTGCCCGTGACATCCTTGGCTTCGTAGACCTGCTGCTGCGCGAGGAGCGCCCGCATGTTGGGGTAGGGCGGCTTCTGGCGCGGCACGCTGCGCAGCTTCATGTGCTGGAAGCGGCCATCGATGCGCACGGCGTGGAAGTGGTTCCGGGAACCGAGCCGCGCATCCAGCGCCTTCGCGAAGGCGCTGAAGTCAGCGACGGCGGGGAGGGTGAGCCGGCGGTCCGGGACGAATCGCTTGAGGGTGGCGAAGGAGGTCCGCGCATCGGCTGGCAGGCGCCGCAGCTCGCCGTCCACGGCTGCGTGCCACACGACGCCGTCCAGGATGATGACCTCGCCGTCCGTGGGGCTGAGCGCGCCGGTGCCGAAATCACCGAGCCGGAGCAGCTCGCCGAAGCGCGTCGGGCCTTCGTGCACGCCGGCCATGAATCCAGCGGCTGGGGCGAACTGGTGGACCACGTCCCCAGGCACCGCCTGCTCGGCCTGCGCCAGTGACGCGCCCAGGAGCAGGGCGAGCCCAGCGGCGCGGCGGGCGTGTCCTGGGACAGGACCGCGCGCGGATACGGTGTCGCGAGGGGAGGGGGGCGAGTCGGGCATGGCGCGAAGCTCCTCGTCGGGGGGAGCGGAAGAATTGGACCGCCGAGGCTGCTGGCACAATCGGGGTGAAACGCATCAGGATGTTGCGTACGGTGCAGCAATGCCGATGCTCGATACCGATCGCCTCGGCGGCATGCGCGCCTTCGTCGCCGTCGCCACCCGGCACAGCTTCGTCGCCGCCGCGGGCGAGCTGGGGCTCAGCCCCTCCGCGCTCAGCCGACGCATCGCGCACCTGGAGCGGGCGCTCGGCTGCCGGCTGTTGCAGCGCACCACCCGGCGTGTCGCGCTCACCGAGGCCGGGGCGTTGTACCTGGAGCGCTGCCTGGATGTGCTGGCGCGCGCCGACGAGGCCGACGCCGCGGTGTCCGCGTTCTCCGCGCAGCCCCGGGGCCTGCTGCGCGTGTCCCTGCCCAACCTCTATGGTCAGCTTCGCGTCGCGCCCCTGCTGCCGGAGTTCATGCGCCGCTACCCGCTGCTGCGGTTGGAGGTGACGATGGAGGACCGCTACATCGACCTGGTCGAGCAGCGCATCGACGTGGGGGTGCGGATCGGCGACTTGCGCAGTGGCGACTACGTGGCGCGCCGCCTGGCGCTGAACCGCCGCCGCCTGTGCGCGTCACCCGAGTACCTGCGACGCAAGGGGACGCCGCTCACGCCGGCCGACCTGCGCGCTCATGCCTGCCTCCAGTTCGCGCCGCGGATGAAGGAACTCCCGTGGGTGCTGATTCGGGGCGGACGGCGGACCCAGGTGGCCGTGGAGCCCCTGCTCCGCGCCGACAACGCGGAGGCGCTCCGGCAGGCGGCGCTCGGCGGCTGTGGCATCACGCTGCTCGCGGACTTCGTGATGGGCCAGGACCTGGAGGCGGGCCGGCTGGTCGAGGTCCTGGCTTCGTGGCGCGTGGCGGATAGCTGGGTCTGGGCGGTGTACCCGCACGCGCGCTTCCTGCCGATGAAGACGCGCGTGTTCGTCGACTTCTTGAGCGAGCGGCTGGGGGATTCAGGCCCGCCGCCCGCGCAAGCCGTCACAGCTCCGTCGAGCGCTCGGCCTCCTCCACGGACGTCGCGGCGCCGGGCCTCGACCCGGCGTTGAGGAGCAGCCGGCCCAGGATGAGCGCCAGGACGGCCGCGGCGCCGCTCGCGGCCAGCACGCCCAGCTTGGCGGCGGCGAGGAGCTCCGAATTCGTGAAGGCCAGCTGCGCGATGAACAGGGCCATGGTGAAGCCGATGCCCGCGGTGGTCCCCAGCACCAGGAGGTCCCGGACGCCCAGGCCCCGTGGCAGCGTCGCGAGCCGCAGCTTCAGCGCGAGCCAGCAGGCCCCGACGACGCCCAGCGGCTTGCCCACCAGGAGCCCCACGGTGGCCGCCGTGGCCACGGCCCACGCGGACGGGTCCAGCGGCCCGGCTTGAATCGACACGCCCGCGTTCGCGAGCGCGAACACCGGCATGATGCCGAAGGCGACCCAGGGGTGCAGCGTGGCGATCAGGCTCTCCGAAGGCGACATGGCCTCACGGCGCGCGGCGTCCACGCGGCGCAAGGTCTCCGAGAGGTGGTGCGAGGACAGCGTGCCCGGCTGCGCCTGGGCGATGTGCTCGAGCTCGGTCCGAGCTCCGGTGATGAACCCCTCCGGACCGAGCCAGACGCGCACCGGGGTGATGAGCCCGACGATGACCCCCGCAATCGTCGGATGGATTCCCGCGGAATAGACGCCGGCCCAGGCGATGAACGCCGGAACGACGTAGGCCCACTTCGAGCGCACGCCGAACCGCTGCATCGCGAAGACCCCCAGGATTCCCAGCGCCGCGACGAGCAGCCCCGTGACGGCCACGCCCGACGAGTAGAACAGCGCGATGACGATGATGGCGCCCAGGTCGTCGATGACGGCGAGCGCCAGCAGGAGCACGCGCAGGGCCGGCGGCACCCGGCTCCCCAGGAGCGTGAGGATGCCCACCGCGAACGCGATGTCCGTGGCCATGGGAACGCCCCAGCCCGAGCGGGTGGCGGGCGTGTCCGCCAGGAGCAGGTAGAGGCCCGCCGGAGCGAGCATTCCACCCAGCGCCGCGGCGGCGGGGAGCGCGGCGCGGCGCAACTCCGAAAGCTCGCCCTGGTGGACCTCGCGGCGAATCTCCATGCCCACGACGAAGAAGAAGATGGCCATCAGGCCGTCATTGACCACCCATTCGAGGCTGCGCTCGAAGGTGAAGTCACCGACGCGGATTCCCAGCGGCGTGTGCCAGAAGTGCGCGTAGCTCTCCGCCCAGGGGGAGTTCGCCCACAGGAGGGCGACCGCCGCGGCCACGAGCAGCAGGATGCCGCTGGCCGCCTCGATGTGGAGGAAGCGCTCCACCGGCCGGCTCGCGAGGCGGGAGAGGCGAAGCAAGGGGGCCCAGGCCTCGGGCGGATGGGGAGCCTGCCCCGGTGGCGTGGTCGTGGACATGCGCTATCCCTGCCGGCGGTGTCGCCAGCGGGGATGGCGGCCCGACCATCCCGTTCCTGCGGCGTGCATCGCCGCACCCTTCACGTGGGGAAACACATTCACATGGCGCGCGGTCTCCGTCGAGCATTGTCGACATGGGGCGAGCTCGCCGTGGGCTTGCTTTCCCGGTGTGGCGCCAGCGGGGATGCGTGGCGACGCAACCCGCCCCTGGCTGGGCTCCACCGGCGGTGGCGCACTGCCGGTGAACGTGCCTGGTCCCGTGCTGCGAGGGCCTGACGTGCTCCGGGCTTCGCGCAGGCGCGCCGCGGCCTCAGCGCCCTTGGAGCGCCGCGGCCAGCCGCTCCGGCGTCAGCGGCAGCTCCCGCAGCCTCGCCCCCGTGGCATCGAAGAGGGCGTTGGCCAGCGCCGCCGACGTGGGGCCCTGGGCCGCCTCGCCCACGCCCAGGAGGGGCTCCCCCGGACGCTCGATGAGCGCGACGTCGATGGGCGGCACCTCCGAGAACGTGAGGATGGGGTAGCTGCGCCAGTCTCGCGAGGTGACGCGCCGCGCGTCGTAGCGGACCGCCTCCTTGAGGCTCCAGCTCAGTGACTGGATGAGCCCACCCTCGAGCTGGTTGGAGAGCCCATCCGGATTGACGATTTCGCCCGCGTCCGCGGCCAGCACCGCGCGCAGGACCTGGATGGCGTGTGTCTCCGGGTCGACGCGCACTTCCATGCAGACGGCGCAGTAGCTCGCGAGGTTCTTGTAGCGCGCGAAGCCGATGCCGCGCCCGTGCCCCCGCGCCCTGGGCGCCGCCGTCCATCCGAAGCGCTCCGCCGCCTTCTGGATGACGGCCTTCGCGCGCGCGTCCTGGAGCTGCCGGAGCCGGAAGGCCACCGGGTCCACCTTCGCGGCATGGGCCAGCTCATCCATGAAGGACTCGATGGCGAAGACGTTGCCGTACGCGCCCAGGCCCCGGAGCGAGGAGACGCGCAAGGGCATCCGGGGGATGAAGTGGGTCATCACCTTCCGGCCCGGGAAGCCGTAGAGCGGGATGGCGTTGCGGTCCGCGGCGTAGTTCGGCGGGCCGCCGTTGCCCGGCGTGGGCATGGGCGTGGGGGACGCGAGAGAGCGCCCCGCCAGGAGGTTTCCGGGGTGTCCTCCCGGCCGCGTGCCGTGGGGCGTGGACCAGAGCTCATAATGCCAGTCGAGCACGTTGCCTTCCGCGTCCACGCCCGCGCGCGCCTTCATCACCATGGCGGAGCCGTAGGGCTCGCAGGCGTGTTCGTCCTCGCGGGACCACTGCACCCGCACCGCGTGGCCGGGCAGGGCGCGGGCGAGCAGCGCCGCGTCGGCGGCGGCGTCGTCCGCGCCGTTGTGGCCGTAGCAGCCGGAGCCGGGCAGGTGCTTGCCGTGGACGTGGTCCACCGGGACGCGGAGCATCCTCGCGATGGCCGCGCTGGTCTCGAAGACGCTCTGGCTGTGGGTGTGGAGCGTGAGGCGCTCGCCGTCCCACTCCGCCACCGCGCAGGACGGGCCGATGGCGCCATGCATCTGGTAGGGCCGCCTGTATTGCGCCTCCAGCGTGCGGGTGGGCGCGACGTCGGTGGGCCGGACGGTGTCCTCGATGAGGAAGTCGCGGCTGGGCTGTGCCAGCAGCCAGGCGTACGGGTCCGCGGGCAGGGTGGCCTCTTCGCGCCAGCGCGCGCTCCGCGCCAGGGCCGCCGCGGCCTGGATGGCCTGCCACTCCTTCGTGGCGATGACGCCCAGGAAGTCACCGTCACGGACCACCTTGCGCACGCCAGGCATCCGCTCCACGGCCGCGGCGCCCACCTCCAGCAGCGAGGCGCCGTGCGACGGCGCGCGGATGACGCGCCCATGCACCAGGTTGGCGGGCCGGAGGTCGTGCACGAAGCTGGCCTCTCCAGCAATCTTTCCCGGCAGGTCCAGGCGCGGCACCGAGCGGCCCGCGTGGTGGCGCGCGATGGGCGGCTTGGGCTTCACCGTCCCCGTCGCCTCGCGACTCAGCGCCTTGCCGCCCACGAGGCTCCAGTACGTGACGGAGGCCCCCTTCGCGCCGCCAGCCCGGATGGTCCCGTCCCGCACGCGCAGGTGCTCCACGGGGATGCCAAGCTGCTTGCTGGCCATGTCCAGGAGGATGGCGCGGACCTCGGCGGACGCATGGCGCACCGCCCTGCCGCCCTCGGAGACGGAGTTGCTGCCGGCGGTGGTCCCCTCGTACGGCGACAGCTCGGTGTCACCGGAGATGACCATCAGCCGTGACAGGTCGATGTCCAGCTCGTCCGCGCAGAGCTGCCCCAGCGCCGTCAGGATGCCCTGGCCCAGCTCCACCTTGCCCGTCTTCAGGGTGACGCCGCCGTCCGCGCCGATGCGCAGCCACGCGTCGAGCCGCGGGTTGCGTCGCAGGCTCCCAGGAAGCCCCGCGCCTCCCGGCGCCGCGCCCAGGGCGCGCGGGCCCGTGAGGGCGAAGGCCAGGAGCAGCGAGCCCTGGAGGACCTCGCGGCGGCTCGGGCGGAGGCTCATCGCGCCAGCTCCTCCGCGGCGCGCTGGATGGCCCGGACGATGCGGTTGTGCGAGCCACACCGGCACAGGTTCGCGTCCAGCGCCGCGCGAAGCTCCGCCTCGGTGGGGCGGGGCTTCGCCTTCAGCAGGGCCGCCGCCGTCATCACCATGCCGGGGATGCAGTAGGCGCACTGGCCCGCCTGCTCGGCCACGAAGGCGCGGTGGAGCGCGTGCTGCGCTCCGTCCGGCCCTCGCAAGCCCTCCACGGTGGTGAGGTTGCGTTCCCGCAGGCGGGCCGCTGGCACGACGCAGGAGCGCAGCGGCGCGCCATTGCTCAACACCGTACACGCGCCGCACTGGCCCACGCCGCAGCCATACCGGGCGCCGTGGAGCCCCAGCTCGTCGCGAAGGACGTAGAGGAGGGGCGTGTCCTCGGGCGCGTCGATGGTGTGCTCCTGGCCGTTGACGTTCAGCGTGAAGGCCATGACGCCTGCTCCTCCCGGGAGACGGTGGACCGCGCAGCGTAGCGTACGCATGCGGCCGGCCAGAGGAGATGTGTCCTGGCGACGCGATATCCCGCCATCAGGTTGCCAGGCCGTGAAGCAGTGCACATCCCGATGAAGGCGCGTGCAGCGCGGGTCATGGATGCCGTTGGATGTCGTTCGCGGGACGGCGGGCAAGGGTGCCCGTCCGGGCCACGCATCAGGTAGGGTGGGGCTTTCCCCAGGAGGGCGTGATGCGGTTGCGGACCTTCCTCACCCTTGGAGCGGTACTCCTTGCGGTCCTGGGGCTGGGGTCCGCGGGGGGGCTCTTCTGGATGACCACCCTGCTTCAGCGGCAGACCACCAGCCTCATCGACGCGGCGGAGCGGGTGCGCGCGGCGGCCGAGCTGGAAATCACGCTGCTGCTGCTCCAGTACGCCCATGAGGTGGAGGGCATCGGGCCCGCGGATATCGGGCCCTCCATTGGCGTGGACGCGCTGCTGCGCGAGGTGCCGGAGCGGCTGGCGCACGTGGAGCTGTACACGGAGACGGAGGTGGAGCGCGGGCTGGTGGCGGCCTCCCGCAGGAGCGTGGAGGCCTATCTCCATGCGCCGGAGTCGGACCGGCGGCTGCGGCTGGCGCAGGCCGTGGACGCGACGCGGGCGGTGATGGACTCCAGCATCGCGCGGGCGCGCGCGGCGCGTGACGAGGCGACCGCGGTGCGCAGGACGGGGCGGCTCATCGGGACGCTGCTCGCGGCGGCGGTGCTGGCCGGCGTGGTGCTGTTCCTCGCCATCGCGCAGACGCGCATCTACCGGCCGCTGGTGGCCATCCGCCGGGCGTTGAGCGCCTTCAAGTCAGGCCGGCGCGAATCCCGGGTGGCGCGCGCGGGGCCTCCCGAGCTCCAGGAGATTGGCGCCGAGTTCAACGACATGGCGGAGACCGTCTCCAGCCAGGACGCCCGGCAGCTCCAGTTCCTGGCGGGCGTGGCGCATGACCTGCGCACGCCGCTCAACGCGCTGAAGCTGTCCGCGCAGATGCTGCTGCGCGCGAAGACGGCGCCGCCGCCGGAGAAGGTGCGGGACTCGCTGGTGCGCATCTCCAACCAGGTGGACCGGCTGGAGCGCATGGTGGGCGACCTCCTGGACCGCACGCGCATCGAGGCGGGGAACCTGGAGCTGCGGCTGGAGGAGTGTGACTTGCGCGGGCTGGTGGAGGAGGTGGTGGAGCTCCACCGGCCGTCCAGCGAGCACCACCGGCTGGAGTTCTCCGTGCCGGACGCGCCCGTGCCGTGGCGGTGTGATTCCACGCGGCTGTCGCAGGTGCTCACCAACCTGGTGAGCAACGCCATCAAGTACTCGCCCCAGGGCGGCGTGGTGGCGCTGCGGCTGGAGTCCACGGGGCGCGAGGCCGTGGTGTCCGTGACGGACCAGGGCGTGGGGATTCCGCCCGGGGAGCTGGGCACCCTCTTCGAGCCCTTCCAGCGCAGCCGGGCCGCGACGAAGGACATCCCGGGCGTGGGGCTGGGGCTCTCCGTGTCCCGCCGGATTGCCCGCGCGCACGGGGGGGACATCGAGGTGGAGAGCGTCCTCGGGACGGGGTCCACGTTCCGGCTCCGCCTGCCGCGCTCCGGGTAGGGCCGGGGCGCAGGGGAGGCTGGCTCACGGCGCACGCCTGGAATGACGCTCCAGGCGCACTCCGGCCTCGAAAAACGTCAGTGCGTCGGCGCGGCGAGCTGGCGTCCCGGCGGCGGCGGCCGCGCACCGGGCGGCTTCACCCCGGGCGGCGGCTGCGCACCCGGCGGCGGCGCGGGCACCACGTGCGCCATGCCGCCGTAGGGGCCCGGCTGACGGCCGTCCTGCACGGCGCTCAACCGCAGCGACATGATGGAGGCGCCTTCCAGCGCCACGTCGCGGCGCTCCACCAGCTCGTGCACGGGGATGTCCACCGAGCCCAGCAGCTCGCTGCCGTGCGGCCCGTCCATGTACACCTGGAAGCCGACGCGCCGGTCGTCGAACGCGTTGGCGACGGCGACGAACTCCGCTTCGTAGTCAGAATAGATGCCGTTGCGCGCCTGCGTCGTCAGGTGCATGCCGTCCGGGTGGTGGACCTCGATGCGCAGCCGCGGGCGGTTCTCATGCGGGATGCTCATGGCCAGGTCCTTCACCAGCTCCGTCATGCCGCGCTGCCGGACCATCTGGGTGACGCGGTTGGCCAGCCGCACGAAGATGTCGTTCGACGGGCCCACCCACGTCCGGCCGTCCGGCCGGCCCGGCGTCACCAGAATCGAGTGCACGACGAAGCGGTAGGGACGCAACTGCACCCGCTCCAGTTGGTGGGTGGCGAAGCCGTCGTCCTGCCCCGTGCGCAGCGCCACGTGGTAGGCGTCCGCCGCCCCGTTCCAGTCCCGGCCCGCGATGCGCTGGTCGGCCAGGGCCATGTGGCGCACGTACTCCTCCAGCGGCTGCGCCCGGCCACCCTGCCGCAGGCTCAGCGCGGCGGCGTAGCTCTGCTGCGCCCGGTTCCAGTCGTGCTGCGCCCGCGCGGCGTCACCCTCGCGCGACAGCCGCTCGACCTCCTCGGTGATGAAGTGCTCGTACTCGTTGGCGATGTGCTGCGCCCACGCCGACGCGGAGCCGTCCAGCCGCAGCACCAACTGCGCCAGCTCATGCGCCGCGATGAAGTTGCCCTCGTGCAGGTGCCGGTCCGCCTGGGCGCGCCCCTGGGTGACGATGATGCTCCGCACGCCGTCCGCCTGCGTCTTCACCTCGGGCGCCGGGGAGAGCTGCAGCGCCCGGTCCATCAGCGCGGCGGCGTCCGCGTACTGCCCCTGCTGCGCCTGCTGCGCGGCGGTGTCCAACTGCCCCATCGCCACCTGCTGCGCCGCGTGCGCCCGGAACGAGGCAATCTCCGCGTTGCCCGGCTCCACCGACAGGGCGAAGTCGGACTCGGCGAGCGCGCAGCCCCAGTCATTCACCTGCGCGCACGTCTGCGCCCGCTGCTGCGCGTCCTGGAGCGCCTTGGTGCGGGCCGATTCGAACTTGGATTTGATTTCGGGGCTGTCCGGCTCGCTCGCCAGCGCTTGCCGGTAGGACGTATACGCGGCCTTCCAATCACCCACGGCCGCGGCGCGGTCTCCCGTCTTCTCGTGCGCGGCGCACGCGTTCAGGACCACGGCGGCGATCAACCCCAGGACTGCTCGCTTCATGTCGGCGGACTCCCCTCGATATGGCGATGGACGATAGCCGACAGTCCCCGGGAAAGCCGATCCCCCGGGTCCGGAATGCCCCGCGCCTCGGCGGACAGGCCGCCCGGAATGAGCGTTCCCTCCAGGAGCAGGCGGCGCCCCCTCCCTGCGTGGGAGGAGGCGCACGGCCCCGAAAGGGGCTTCAGCTCGCCGTCGTCGCGGTGGGGGCCTGCGTCGGCGCCGCAGCCAGGGCGGCCACCTGCGTCAGCAGCCCCGTCATGCGGCGGGCGAAGCGGTTGGGGTCGGCGATGGTGCTGCCCTCGGTGAGCAGCGCCTGGTCGTGCAGCAGCTCGATCCACTCCGCCACCTGGGCCGCGGCCGGGTCCTTCTCATGCACGGCCTTCAGGTGCTCGATGACGGGGTGCTTGGGGTTCACCTCCAGGATGCGCTTCACGCGCGGCATGCCCATGCCCCGGCCGCGCTGCTGGAGCAGGCGCTCCAGGTAGGCCGGAGAGCCGCCCTCGGGCACCACGAGGCACACGGGCGAGTCCGTCAGGCGGTCCGACACGCGCACCTCGCGCACCGACTCCTGGAGCACGTCCTTCATCTTCGCGGTGAGCGTCTTCAGCCCCTCGGCCTGCTGCTCCTGCTCCTTCTTCTGCTCGTCGGTGGACTGGAGCTTCAGGTCCGCCTGGAGCGCGGACACCAGCGGCTTGCCCTGGAACTCGCGCAGGCCCTGCGCGGCCCACTCGTCCACCGGGTCCGTCATGTAGAGGACCTCGAAGCCGCGCTGCTTCAGCGCCTCCAGGTGGGGGCTGTCCGCCACCGCCTTCCGGGACTCGCCGTAGACGTAATAGATGGCCTCCTGGCCCTCCTTCATGCGGCCCACGTAGTCCGCCAGGGACGTCAGCCCCTCGTCGCGCGAGCTCTCGTAGCGCAGCAGGCCGCCCAGCTTGTCCTTCTGCTCCGCCTCCGTGGCCAGGCCCTCCTTCAGCACCGTGCCGAAGGCCTTCCAGAAGGTGAGGTAGTCCTCCGGCTTGTCCTTGGCCAGCTTCTCCAGCAGGTCCAGCGACTTCTTCACCACGTGCTTGCGGATGGCGCGCACCACCTGCGAGTCCTGGAGCAGCTCGCGCGACACGTTCAGCGGCAGATCGTCCGAGTCGATGACGCCGCGCACGAAGCGCAGCCACTGCGGCACCAGCTCCTCGCAGCGGTCCATGATGAACACGCGCTTGACGAACAGCCGCACCCCGCGCTGCTGCTGCGCGTCCAGGTCGAACGGGGGCTGCTTGGGCACGAAGAGCAGGCCGGTGAACTGGGTGTTGCCGTCCGCCTTGAAGTGCGTCCACGCCAGCGGCGCTTCCCAGTCGTGCGTCAGGTGCTTGTAGAACTCCTGGTACTGCTCGTCGGTGATTTCGGACTTCGCGCGCTGCCACAGGGCGCTGGCCTTGTTCACCACCTCCAGCGAGGTCTCCGTCTTCGCGTCGTCGCCGGTGCCCGTCGTCTTGCTCACCTGGAGCTTGATGGGGTGGCCCACGTAGTCGGAGTACTGCGTAATCAGCGAGCGCAGCCGCCACTCGCCCAGGAACTCCTTCTGGTCCTCCTTCAGGTGCAGGGTGATGGAGGTGCCCCGCGCGGCGCGCTCGGCCGGCTCCACCGTGAAGGAGCCCTTGGCCTCGGACGTCCAGCGCCAGGCGGCCGGGTCCTTCCCCGCGGCGCGGCTGACCACCTCCACGCGGTCCGCCACCAGATAGGCGCTGTAGAAGCCCACGCCGAACTGGCCGATGAGCTGCATGTCCTTCTGCTGGCCCTTCTGCGCCAGCGCCTCAAGGAACTCCCGCGAGCCGGAGTGGGCGATGGTGCCCAGGTTCTTCACCAGCTCGTCATGCGTCATGCCGATGCCGGTGTCCTCGATGGTGAGGGTGCCTTTGGCCTCGTCGGGGATGAGGCGCAGCTCCAGGGCGGGCTCGTCCGCGAGCAGCTCCGGCTCGGTGATGGCACGGAAGCGGAGCTTGTCGAGCGCGTCGGACGCGTTGGACACCAGCTCGCGGAGAAAAATCTCCTTGTGGCTGTAGAGCGAATTGATGACCAGGCTGAGGAGCTGGTTGATTTCCGCCTGGAAGGCGTGGGTCTCCCGCTGGGGGGCGTTTTCGACGGTCATGGTGACAGGGGCCTCCGGGGCGCCCGGAGGGGGCGCCAGCGTCGCTTTCCCTTAACCATGGAAACCGGCTTGTCGAGCCCGGACCGTCCGCCCGCCCGCTCAGGGCCGGGTGTGCTGGTGGTCCACGCCGAAGTTGTTGTCCCAGAACGTCTGGCCGCCCACCTCGTAGCGCACCGCGAAGAGCACCACGTTGCCGGGCAGGGCGGGGATGTGGGCCTGCCAGCGCTCCACGCCCTGGACGTTGGGGCTGGAGATGTAGGCGTACCCGGAGGTGTAGCCGGAGACATAGGCCGCGGGGGCCTCGTGGGCGGTGGCCCAGCCGTCCGTGGAGTACACCACCGTCACGTTCTTGGCGTAGGCCAGGTTCTTCACGTCGATGCTGACGTCCAGGTCGCCGTTGTCCCGCCAGAAGCTGGCGGCCACCAGCACCGGGTTGTAGGGCTGGTACGGCCCGTCACCCCGGCCCACGCGGTGGTGGTTGAAATCGTTCGTGTCCCAGTACGTCTGGCCCGCCACGGTGTACTTCGCCACGAACTCCAGGTCGCGCGAGGGCTGCGGGTCCACGCCCCAGCTCGCGTACATGCGCGTCACCTTCCAGATTTCATGGCCGGAGAGGCCGCTGCCCGCGGGCCCCACGTAGGACGCGGCCAGGTCCGCCCAGGTGCCGTCCGGCTGCTTCATGCTGACGGAGACCTCCTTGTGGTACGCGAGGTTCTTCACCAGCAGGGTGATGGAGACGTCCTGCCACGACTGGCCATAGCGGCTGCTCACGGTGCTGACCGCCTTCTGGACCCGGATCTCCTCACCGGCCCGGGCCGGGGTGGCCACGAAGCCCAGGGCCAGCGCGGCGAGCGCGCCGAGCAGGGCCTGCCAGCGGAAGGGGGATGCGGCGGGGGCGTGGGAAGCGGGCGTCATGAGGGGCCTCGAAGATGGACGCCTGGGGCAATCCAGGCGCGCGCATGGTGGCACACGCCCCTGACTCCCGGGTGGGCACGACTTGCGGGGAAATGTCGGAGGTTGGGTTTTCGGGTGTGCGGAGCACTGGGAGGGTGGGCCTGGGTTGGAGTAGGGAAGGGGGCATGAACCGTACCCTCCTGTCCCTGCTCGGCGCGGCGCTGCTGTCGGGCGCCGCCCCCGCCGCGGAGAAGACGCCGCCCCCGCGCTTCCCGGATGCCGCGGAGCTCCAGCGTCAGACGGCGCGCTTCGCCCCGGTGGAGCTCCGGGTGGACCTGAAGGCGCTGCCGGAGTCCGAGCGCCAGGCCCTGGCCCGCATCGTCCAGGCCTCGAAGCTGATGGACACGCTCTTCCTGCGCCAGCGGTGGGCAGGCAACGAGCCGCTGCTGCTGGACCTGGTGAAGGACGAGACGCCGCTGGGCCGCGCGCGGCTGCACGCGTTCCTGTTGGACAAGGGGCCGTGGAGCAGCCTCGACGAGGCGCGGCCCTTCATCCCCGGCGTGCCGGCAAAGCCCGCGTCCGCCAACTTCTACCCGGCCGGGGCCACCCAGGCGCAGGTGGCGGCGTGGGTGAAGTCGCTGCCCGAGGCGCGGCAGAAGGAGGCCACGGGCTTCTACACCACCATCCGTCGCGGCACGGATGGCCGCTTCATCGCCGTGCCCTACAGCGTGGAGTACCAGGGGGAGCTGGCGCGGGCCGCGGCGCTCCTGCGCGAGGCCGCCGCGCTCACGAAGCAGCCCACGCTGAAGGCGTTCCTGACGTCGCGCGCGGACGCGTTCCTGTCCAACGACTACTACGCCAGCGAGGTGGCGTGGATGGAGCTGGACGCGAGCATCGAGCCCACCATCGGGCCCTATGAGGTCTACGAGGACGAGTGGTTCAACTACAAGGCCGCCTTCGAGGCCTTCGTGGGCCTGCGCGACGACGCGGAGACGCGGAAGCTGGCGAAGTTCAGCGGCCAGCTCCAGGGGCTGGAGGACAACCTCCCCATCGACCCGAAGCTGCGCAACGCGAAGCTGGGGGCGCTGGCGCCCATCCGCGTCATCAACAGCCTGTTCTCCTCCGGTGACGGCAACCGGGGCGTGCAGACGGCCGCCTTCAACCTGCCCAACGACGAGCGGGTGTCGGAGAAGATGGGCTCCAAGCGCGTGATGTTGAAGAACGTGCAGGAGGCCAAGTTCGAGCGCGTGCTGCTGCCCATCGCCAAGGTGGCGCTCACCCCGGCGGACCAGAAGGACGTGTCCTTCGAGGCCTTCTTCACCCACATCCTGATGCACGAGCTGATGCACGGCCTGGGGCCCAGCAACATCACCGTGGGCGGCAAGGCCACCACCGTGCGCAAGGAGCTCCAGGCGGCCTCCAGCGCCATTGAAGAGGCGAAGGCGGACATCTCCGGCCTGTGGGCGCTCCAGCGCCTGGTGGACACCGGCGTCATCGACAAGTCGCTGGAGCGGACCATGTACACCACGTTCCTGGCCTCCGCCTTCCGCTCCATCCGCTTCGGCGTGGATGAGGCGCATGGCAAGGGCATCGCCGTGCAGCTCAACCACTTCCTGGACACCGGCGCGGTGAAGGTGAACGCGGACGGCACCTTCTCCGTGGTGCCGGCGAAGATGAAGCCGGCCGTCATCTCGCTGACGAAGCAGCTCATGGAGCTTCAGGGCCGCGGAGACCGCAAGGCCGCCGAGGCGCTGCTGGCGAAGCAGGGCGTGGTGCGTCCCCCCGTCCAGCGCGTGCTGGAGCGCCTCAAGGACGTGCCGGTGGACATCGCGCCCCGCTACGTCACCGCGGAGGAGCTGGTACGCGACGTGAAGAAGTAGGCGCCAGCTCGCGGCCCCGCCCCGCCGCCTGGACTTTCCCCATGCGCGGCGGGCCCGGGATGACCAGAAAGCAGGAGAGATGGAGACTTCCGCCGGCCACCGCCGTCCCGCACCGCCCGGAGCCTGGGGCGTCGTCATCGCGCTCATCGTCATGGGCGCCTGGGGTGCGCACCTGGCCTGGGCGCTGACACGGGCGGCGCTGCCGTGGGTGGAGCCGCTCACCTGGCTGCACGTCGCCCTCCAGGCCTGGCTTTGCACGGGCCTCTTCATCACCGGCCATGACGCCATGCACGGCACGGTGTCCGGCCGGCGCTGGGTGAACGAGGCCGTGGGCACGGTCGCCTGCTTCCTCTTCGCGGGGCTGTCCTACCGGCGGCTGGTGGTGAATCACCGTGCCCACCATGCCCACCCCACGAGCGAGGAGGACCCCGACTTTTCCACTCACAGCCAGTCCTTCTGGCCCTGGCTGGGGACCTTCATGGCCCGCTACACGACGTTGCCCCAGCTTGGGGTGATGGCGGCCAAGTTCAACGTGCTGCTCTTCCTGGGCGTCTCCCAGCCGCGCATCCTCGTCTTCTGGGTGCTGCCCTCGGTGCTGGGCACCCTGCAGCTCTTCTACTTCGGCACCTACCTGCCGCACCGGCGCCCGGAGACGCCGGACATGGCCCCGCACCACGCGCGCACGCTGCCGCGCAACCACCTGTGGGCCCTGCTGTCGTGCTTCTTCTTCGGCTACCACTGGGAGCACCACGAGTCCCCGGGCACGCCCTGGTGGCGGCTGTGGCGCTTGAAGGACGCCCGGGCCCGCGAGGCCGCGCTGGCGCAGGGCGCCGGGACGCTCCCGGGACAGGAAGGCACTGCCCGGTAACGCACGGGCGGCCCGGGCCGTTATACAGGGGCCATGCGTGACAAGCCGCCCGCCGAGCCCCCCAGCTCCGAAGTCACCCCCGAGCAGACGTACCTCCGGCGGCGCGAGCTGCTGAAGAACGCGGGCCTCTTCGCGGGGACGGCCGTGGCCGTCGCCGGAGGACTGCACCTGCTGGGGCGCAAGCAGACGCGCCCCATGGACCGCTTCGTCCCGGACGCGGGCCTGGTGGCGCAGCCGGTGGTGAAGGCGGCGGGCCCCTTCGACACGGACGAGCCGCCCACGCCCTACGAGGACGTCACCACCTACAACAACTTCTACGAGTTCGGCTTGGACAAGAACGACCCGGCCCGCTTCGCGCACACGCTGAAGCCCAGGCCGTGGAGCGTCGTCATCGACGGCGAGGTGCACAAGCCACGGACGGTGGACGTGGAGCAGCTCACGTCCTGGTTCTCCCTGGAGGAGCGCGTCTACCGCATGCGCTGCGTGGAGGCCTGGTCCATGGTGATTCCGTGGCTGGGCTTCCCGCTGGCGGCGCTGCTGAAGCGCGTGGAGCCCACCCGCCACGCGAAGTACGTCGCCTTCACCACGCTGCTGGACCCGGAGCAGATGCCGGGCCAGCGCCGCGCCCTGCTGGACTGGCCGTACACGGAGGGCCTGCGCCTGGACGAGGCGATGAACCCGCTCACCCTGCTGGCCACCGGGCTCTACGGCCGGCAGTTGCCCAACCAGAATGGCGCGCCGCTGCGGCTCGTGGTGCCGTGGAAGTATGGCTTCAAGGGCATCAAGTCCATTGTCCGCATCAGCCTCACGCGCGAGGAGCCCATGACGACCTGGCGGCTGGCCGCGCCGCGCGAGTATGGCTTCTACGCCAACGTGAACCCCGCCGTGCCGCACCCGCGCTGGAGCCAGGCCAGCGAGCGCCGCATCGGTGACTTCGAGCGCCGCCCCACGCTGCCCTTCAACGGCTACGCGGAGCAGGTGGCCCACCTCTACACCGGCATGGACCTGCGCCGGTTCTACTGAGCCCCCACACCATGGCCTCATCTCCCCATCCCTGGCTCAACCCCGCGCTCGTCGTGGGGGGCCTGTCTCCGCTGCTGACGCTCGCCGTGCAGGGGCCCCGGGGGGAACTGGGGCCCAACGCCATTGAAGCCGCGCTTCACCAGACGGGGCTGCTGGCGCTGGTGCTGCTGCTGGCCTCCCTGGCGTGTACGCCGCTGCGGCTGGTGGCGGGGTGGACGTGGCCCGCGCGTGTGCGGCGCACGCTGGGCCTGCTGGCCTTCACCTACGCGGTGGCGCACTTCGGGGTGTACGCGGTGTTGGATCAGGGGCTGGCGTGGGGCACGCTGTGGGCGGACGTCACCGAGCGCCCCTTCATCACCGTGGGCTTCGCCGCGCTGGTGCTGCTGGTGCCGCTGGCCGTGACGTCGACGAAGGGCTGGGTGCGGCGGCTGGGCTTTCCGCGCTGGCAGCGCCTGCACCGGCTGGCCTACCTGGCCGCGGCGCTGGGCGTGGTGCACTTCGTGTGGCGCGTGAAGAAGGACCTCACCGAGCCGGTCATCTATGGCGCGGTGCTGGCGCTGCTCATGGCCATCCGCGTGGGTGAGGCGATGCGAAAACGCCGGGCCCGCGCCGCGGCGGCGGCCCGGAACCCGGCGTGAGGGAAGCGGCGCCCAGGGGCGCGGCGCGCTACTTGCGCGGCAGCGGGAGGATGGTGTCCACCAGCGTCATGAGCTGCGCGCAGCTCACCGGCTTGCGGACGAAGGCGCTGATGCCCGCCTTCTGACCCAGGGCGCGCACCTCCGCCACGTTCGGGTCGCCCGTCATCATCAGGATGGGCACCTTGGCCAGCCGCGGGTTGGCGCTGGCGCGAATCTGCGCGGCGAAGTCCGCGCCGTTCATCCCATCCATGTGGAAGTCCGTGAGGACCAGGTCCACCGGCTCCGCCTCCGACACCTTCAGGCCTTCCTCGGCGGACTCGGCTTCGAGGAACTCGAAGTTGCGAGCCATGAGGTAGATCTTCAACAGCGTGCGGATGGAGCGGCTGTCATCCACCAGCAGCACGCGCTGCGGAGCCGTGCCCGCGGCGGGGCGCGCCCCGAGGGGACGGGTCGTCTCCGTCGTCGTGGTGCGGAGGGGGAGGGGCTCGGGGAGGGTTCCGGCCTTCATCGGATCATCAACCTCAAGTGTGGGCAGTTCCCCGGGGAACACTGGGCATGTTGGCGGATGGAGCGTCCGAAGTCAAAGCACCGCCACTCAGGGAACTTCCAATACGAAAGCCTGACTTTCCACAGCGGGAAGTCCCAGTCCAGACGCGAGGGCGGGCGCCAGTTCATTGGGCACACGCCATGTCTGTCCACTGGGTTGGATCAGCACCACCGCGTAGCGACCTCGGGGCAGCTCACGCAGCGGCACGGGGTTCGTTGATACCCGGGCATCCAAGGCCTGAGGCAACACCTCCACCACCAGCTCGGGAACGACGGCGCCCTCCATGCGCGGGTCGCCGTTCTCATCCGTCAGTGCGGCGATGATGCTGTCGGGCACCAGGCGCGCGGCGAGCACGACGACGTCCGGCTGGCCGTCCTGCGTCCCATCGGCGTGGGCGTAATCCACGCCGGTGTCATCCGGGACGCCGTCGCGGTCCAGGTCGTTCTCGTCCACCAGGTTGCTGGCGTCGTCCGCCAGCTTGCGCACCACCACGCGCGGCCAGAGGCCATCGGGTTTGTCGTCCTGGTTGGCGTCGTCGGGGACACCGTCGTTGTCGGCGTCCAGGTAGCTGACCGCGAAGCCGTCCGGGCGCTGGTCCACCACGCCGTCGTGGAGGGCCAGCGGCTGGAGGCGGAGCTGCCTGGGCGCGCCGCCCAGCAGCCCGTCGCCCTGCACCACCTGGAACGTGGGCCTGTCTCTCACCACGCGCGCCGTGTCAGAGACGCTCACCGCCACGCCGCTGACGGGCTGGGGCTGTCCGTCCGCGTCCGCCACGACTTCCAGCGTGAGCGGCCTGCCGGTGGCGTCCAGCGCCGCGCCGCCCACGTCTCCCGCGTTGGGCTCGTTGGTGACGCCGTACCAGGGGTTGAAGTCGGAGCGGCGGCAGCCTTCGGTGGCGTCCGTCGCGCAGCCGTCCGTGTCGATGAAGCCCCGGAGCATGTAGCGGCCCGTGGGCACCAGGCTGAAGCTGAAGGGCGCGACGAAGGGCCCGGGCGTGTCGCTGGTCAGCGCCGGGCCGAAGAGCTGTGCGGCGGGGACGACGGTGAAGGTGATGGGCCGCCCGGTGCCTTGCGGCGGCGGCGGGCGGTCCGCGTCGTAGAGGAACACGATGGCGTTGCCACGCGCGCGCGACTGGACCACCAGGCTGCCGTCGATGCGCGCCGAGCGCGTGTTCTGCCGCACGTCGGCGGTGGGCACCACGGGCGGGGACTCGCAACCCAGGCCGATGACGGACGCGAGGGCGAGGCCCCCCGCGGCTTGCTTCCAGGAGGACAGGGTGGGGCGGCTCATGGAGTCACCGTCAGGGTCGCGTAGACGCGCCGCTCGATGCGATTGCCGAAGGGGTGCTGGGAGTGCGCGCCGCCCAGGTGGCTGCCCACCAGCGCGACGGTGACGGTGTCCTTGACGGCCATGTAGCCCACGCGCGCGTTCACCACGGTGTAGGCGCGCAGCGGGTTGGACACCAGGTCGATGCGCGTGGGGTCCGCCGCGGCGGGCTCGCGCTCAATCCACGTGGAGGCGGACGTGTAGGCCGCGTCCACGCCGAACTCCAAATCCGCGCGGGAGCGGTAGGTGAGGCCGCCGTACAGCCGGAACTGCGGCGCCTGGTTGCAGGGGCCGCACTCGGCCTCCGCCTCGCGGTCCGAGGTCACGTCCTGCAGCGACGCGCTCAGCTTCAGGCCCAGGCCGTCCACCGGCGCCAGGGTGACGCCGGCCTCGGCGCCGCGCGCGGTGTAGACGGCGTCCTCGTTCGTGAAGGACGAGCTGCCCAGCAGGTAAGAGCCGGTGCCCGGGTCATACGACTGGCCCGGCGGCAGGCGCGTCACCCCGGACAGGCCGATGAGGTCCCTCACCGTGTTCTGGTACAGGGCCACGTCCAGGTCGATGCCCAGCTCCGGGGACTCGCCGCGCCAGCCCAGCTCGAAGGCGGTGAGGCGCTCGGGGCGGAGCCGCGGGTTGCCGGTGGTGAGCGTGCTGACGCCGTTGATGCCCGGCACGGGCACCGTGAGCTGTGTGTAGCTCTCCAGGAAGGTGGGCTCGCGGAAGGCGGAGGCCGCGCTGGCGCGGAAGGCGTGGTTCTCGAAGGGCTTGAACAGCGCGGAGATGCGCGGCGAGTGCGCCAGGCCCGGGGTGCCCTGGTCGAGCAGCGGGTGCCGGTCCACGCGGTAGCTGGCCACCAGCGCCAGCGGCTCCACGATGCGCCATTCATCCTGCACGAAGAAGGCGGCGTGCACCTGCTCGCGCAGCGGGCCCAGGTAGTCTCCCCAGGCCACGCGCTTGAGGCGGCCCTCCACGCCCACGTTGAGCTGGTGCGTGCCGCCCAGCTCGAAGTCACGCGCGAAGAGCAGCTCCGCGCCGAAGAGGTTGGAGCTGAGCGCCGTCACCAGCGAGCGCTGGCCGGTGGCCTCGTACTGGGGGCCCGCGTCGCTGGAGATGTGGTTCCAGAACGTCTTCACCTTCAGCGGCCCCAGCTCCACGTCGCCCTTGGCGAAGGCGTTGAGGCCGTCGATGAAGTAGTTGCGCAGCAGGCCCGGCGGATAGATTTCCGTGGTGAAGCGGTTCACCCCGCCGGACAGGCCCACCTGGCGGCCCTCCGTGAAGCTGTACACGGCGGACAGCGAGGCGCGCGCGCCGCGGGCGCCCAGGTCCGGGTCGGGGCCGCGCAGCGTCACGTCCGGCAGGCCGCTGGCGTAGTCCCGGCTCCACTTGTCCGTCTGCGAGTAGCCCGCCGCCGCGCGGTAGCGCAGCGCGCCCGAGCCCCCATGGCTGATGAAGGAGCCCGCGGCGGTGTTGCCGGTGCCGCCGGTGACGCTGAACTGCGCGCGCGGGCCGGTGCCGGGCGCGCGGGTGATGATGTTGACCACGCCCAGCATGGCGTTGGCGCCGTACAGCGCGCTGCCCGGGCCGCGGATGACCTCGATGCGCTCGATCTCCTCCAGGCCAATGGGGATGGAGGACCAGATGGTGAGGCCGAGGAAGTCCTGGTACTCCGTGCGGCCGTCCACCAGCACCAGCACCTTGTTGGCGATGCGCTGGTTGAAGCCGCGCAGCGACACGTTGGCGCTGCCCACGCCCAGGGCCATGACGTCCGCGCCCGGCACGCGCCGCAGCAGCTCCGGCAGCGAGGTGGCGCCCGACAGGCGGATGTCCTCGGCGGTGATGACGGTGGTGGCGTTGGGCGCGTCCAGCGAGGACTGCGCGCGGCGGCTCGCCGTCACCACGCGTTCCTCGTAGGGCACCGCGCCCAGGTCCGTGTCGCCGGCCGCGTCGTCCGTGCCGCCGGGCGCGCCGCCGGTGGGCGTCAGGCCGGGGATGGCGGTGGGGCCCACCGGCATGGCCTCGGCCCGCTCGATGGCCTTCTCCAGCCGCTCCAGCAGGGCGCCCAGCTGCTGCTGCGACTGCATGCCGGCCGGAGGCGGCGGCATGGGCAGCGATGACGGCTCCTGCGCGGCGGCCTGCGCCTCCTCCGTCTTCAGCTTCTCCTCCAGCGCGGCCACGGTGGGCAGCACCGTGGCCGCGTCCGGCGGGTTGCTGGCGAGGTAGCGCTGGTACAGCTCCAGCGCCTCCCTGGGCCGGCCCGAGTCCTGGTACGCGCGGGCGATGTTGAAGAGGACGTTGGGGTGCGGCTTGATGGCGTAGGCGGCCTCGAGCTCCGCGATGCCCGCGTCGTACTGCTTCTTCTCGATGAGGCTCATGCCACTTCGGAAGTGGCGGCGGGCCTCGAGGCGGGCGTCCGCCAGGGCCTCCCCCGCGCACAGACACATCGCGAGGAGTCCCGCTCGTTTGAAGGCTGTCAGGGTTTTCACTAGTACGGGTCGTCCTTGTAGGGCGACGAGTCTGGGGCCTTTGCGGGCCGCGTGCTCGCCTTCTTCTTGGGCAGCAGCTTCTGCGTGAAGCGCTCCTCGGGGCCCGCGCCCTTGGCGACGCCGCGGGCGCGCTGGTAGCCGTCCAGGGTGAAGAACAGCACGGCCTCCGCCACGCCGCCCTCCGCCGGAGCCACCTCGAGGTTCAGGGGCGTCTCGCCCAGGTCCTTGCCCTGGTACGTCACGCGCGCGCCCATGGGCTCGCTGACGACGAGGAAGCGCACCGGCTCCACGGTGCGCCGCCTCAGCGGCGCCAGGGCCAGCTCCTCGTCGGACGCCTCCGCCACGGACTCGTCCGGCGGCCTCGCGGCCACGGCGGCTTCCCGCGGGGCGGCCTCGGGCGCGGCCCGGGACGCGGGGGGCGGAGTCAGGGTGGGCGGGCTGCCGGTGGGGGCCGCGGGGCGCAGCGCCACGACCAGCGCCGCGCCCAGGCCCGCCAGCAGCGCGCCGCCGCCGAGGATCAGCCCCAGCGGCTTGCGGCCACCCTTCTCCGGCGCCTCCTCCACGGAGATGTCCAGGGCCATGGTGGCGGGGCCGGAGCCCGCCGCGCCGTGGGGACCGCTGCCGTGGGGGCCGCTGATGGGGCCGCTGCCCCCGACGCCGCCGACGCCGCTGATGCCGGCGAAGCGCGCGCCGCTGAAGGCGCCGCTGACGCCCACCGTGGACAGGGTGCGGCGCATGGCCTCCATGACCTCGTCCATGGACTGGTAGCGGTCCGGGGGGGACTTGGCCAGGCACTTCATCACCAGGGCCTCCACCTCGCCGGGGATGCCATGGCCGGGGTAGAGCGCGCCGAAGGCGGGCGGCAGCTCGTTGATGTGCTTGACGATGACGTCGATGCTCTGCGCCGCCAGGAAGGGCGGCCGCCCCATCAGCATCTGATAGAGCACCACGCCCAGGCTGTACACGTCACTGCGCGGGTCGGCGACGTTGCGCGCCTGCTCCGGCGCCATGTACTGCGGCGAGCCCAGGATGATGCCCGCCTGCGTAATCGACGTGTCCTGCGGGATGGGCGCGGCGTCACCGATGAAGGACTTCACCAGGCCGAAGTCGAGCACCTTCACCACGTCGTGGTCCGTCTCCTGGTTGAGGACCATGACGTTGGCGGGCTTGAGGTCGCGGTGGATGAGGCCGACCTTGTGCGCCTCGCGCAGCGAGCGGGCGATCTGCTGGGTGATGTTGAGCGCGCGCGGCCACGGCAGGGGGCCCACCTGCGTGAGGAGCTGGCCCAGCGTCAGCCCCTCCAGGTACTCCATGGCGATGTAGTAGATGCCGTCGTCCGTCTTGCCGTAGTCGATGACGGTGACGGTGTTCGGGTGGCGCAGCTTCGCGGTGACGCTGGCCTCCAGGAAGAAGCGCTTCTGGAAGCCGGGGTCCTTGCCCTCGCCGTACTGCGGGTTGAGCACCTTGAGCGCCACCAGCCGGTCCAGCGGTGACTGCACGGCCTTGTAGACGCGGCCCATGCCTCCGGCGCCGAGCGTCTCCAGGATGCGGAAGCGCTCGTTCAGGACCCGGCCCAGCATGGGGTCCGCGACGTCGGGTGGGGCGCCATTCGTCGGGGCGTTGCTCTCCATCATGACTGCCCCCACCGACCGGTAAGGCACGTGACACGCCGGTCGAACATGGGGGCCGATGCTAGCACTGCAATCCTCCACCTCCCAAGCGACCCGCCGGGTTGGCGCAGTGCGCCACCGGCCGAGAATCCGGCTCGGGCGCGACAACGTTTCACAGGTGACACACACCAGACACGGCGTGACTGGGAGTGCGGTGAAAGTCCGTTCCCGGCGCGCTGCTGGATGCTACGGGCACGTAGCGCGTTAGGGTGCGGCCCCTCATGAACGCCCGCCTGTCCGAGCTGCTGTCCCAAGCGCCCCCTCATCCCCGCCGCGTGGTGTGTCTCACCGAGGAGACGACGGAGGTGCTCTACCGGCTGGGCGCGGAGGACCTGGTGGTGGGCGTGTCCGGCTTCACCGTGCGCCCGCCCCAGGCGCGCAAGAAGCCGCGGGTCAGCTCGTTCCTGGACGCGAACTTCGAGCGCATCCTGGAGCTGAAGCCGGACCTGGTGCTGGGCTTCTCCGACCTGCAGGCGGACATCGGCCGCGAGCTGGCGAAGCGGGGCGTGCCCGTCTACCTGTTCAACCAGCGCTCCATCGCCGAAATCCTCCAGGCCGTGCGGCTGACGGGCGCGCTGGTGGGGCGGCCCGAGGCCGCCGAGGCGCTGGCGGCCGAGCTCACGTCGAACCTGGAGCGGCACGCGGACGCGGCGGAGTCGCTGCCACGAAGGCCGCGCATCTTCTTCGAGGAGTGGCACGAGCCGCTCATCTCCGGCATCCGCTGGTGTTCGGAGCTGGTGGAGCTGGTGGGCGGCGTGGACGTGTGCCGGGAGTCGCGCGCCTCGCAGGGGGCGCAGGGGCGCATCTTCACGCCGGAGGAGGTGGCGCGGCGCGACCCCGAGGGCGTCATCGCGAGCTGGTGCGGACGCAAGGCGAAGCGGGAGAAGATCGCCGCCCGCCCCGGGTGGGCCGGGGTCCGGGCGGTGGTGGATGACCAGCTCTACGAGGTGAAGAGCTCGCTCATCCTCCAGCCGGGGCCGGCCGCCCTGTCGGACGGCGTGGACCGGCTGGCGCGAATCGTGGCGGCGGTGGCGCGGGGCGAGAAGCTGCCGCCCCTGCGCGCCGGGGAGCTGCGCTCGGCGGGGGCCTAGAAGTCCTTGATGCGGTCGGCCAGCGCCGCGTCCTCGACGAAGGCGTTGGAGTTGCCCTGGATGTCGGAGATGCGGCGGTTGCGCTCGACCTCGGCGGAGTCCACCGTGTCGAGCTTGTTCCACGCCTTGAGCACCGCCTCCTCGTCGTTGGAGATGGACTTGTTGTACGTGGCGGAGAAGTAGAACATCGCGCGCGCCACGTTGCCCTTGTGGGAGTCGGGCGGCTCGAAGACCATGTTGCCGCGCGCGTCGGTGCCGAACTTCGCGCCGTTCTGGCTCCACCGCTCGTTGACCACCACGCCGAAGGGGAAGTTGCCGCGGCGGGAGTTGGCCTTGCTGTCGGTGGGGTAGAGGTGGTGCAGGTCGCTCTTGGCGGAGCCCGTGGCGCCCTTCGACTGGGGCCAGGTGTGCTCGGTGTTCATCACCGAGTTGTTGGGAATCTTGCCGCCCTTGACCTCGGCGCCCGTGTAGACGCAGACGACGTTTCCGCTCTCGTTCACGTCCAGGCTGGAGAACATCAGCCGGCGGGCCTCGTTGTAGCTGACCGTCCTCTTGCCGGACGAGTAGTCCTGGAGCGCGTCCAGCAGCGCCCCGTCGCGGAGGCCCTCGAAGAGGCCCCCTTCGGGCTCCTCGGGCTCCTCCGGCTCGGTGACGGGCGTCTCGGGGGTGATGTCCAGGCCCCAGGACTTCAGCGTGCCGGTGTCGCCGCGCGCCGCGTCCTGCACCTCCAGCGTCCAGGCGCCCTTCGTGGGCTCGCCCTTGAACGCGGACAGGTCGAAGGCGCCCGCCAGGTCATCCGCCGAACCTCCCTGACGGTTGGACACCACCGCGCTCTTGCCGGACGGCGCGGTCAGCGTCACCTTCAGGTCGCCCCGGTAGGTGTGCTCGATGTCCAGGTTCAGCTTGAGCGACTCCACCGTGGCGTCCCCGGGGACGTCGATGGTGCTCTCGATGGTGGTGTGGTCCTTGATGTCCGCGTTGGGCGTGGTGCTGTGGACCAGCGACGCCGCGCGTGCGCCCACCGCGGCCTTCAGGTTGGCCGCCGCCGCCTGCGTGGCGGAGGGCGTCTGGGGAACGAATTCCGCGCCGAGCTTCGTCAGCATCGAGGGCGTGGCGCCCCCGAGTCCCGGCCGCGCGGGCTGGAACGAGCTGGTGCCCGCGGCAGCGGTCGTCCGGGGGGAGGACGCCGTCTCACGGGCGGTTTCGGTGGTCGGGCGAGCGAGGAGGGGCGAGCGGCGGGGGCCGACGACGCTGGTCATGCCGCCATTATCCACCCGGTGGGCTTCGCGGTTGCTTCCCCCATGGATATTTTTGACGCGACCGTGAAAACGGGAAATCCAGCGATGTAACAGAGCGCGGCATTGTCCAGGGGCAATGCCGGGGCTCATGACAGGATGCCTGCGTGCCGCTTTCGCTGCCTGCGCTGCTCGTTGCCACGTCCCTCGCGGCCGCGCCTTCCTCCACGGAGGGCGCCTCCGACGCGCCCGCGCAGGGGGTCGAATCGGCCATCGACAACTACGAGGACGCGCTGATTGAGGAGGCCCTGGCCCGTCACGGGCGGGAGCTGGAGCCGTCTCCGGACGGCAAGGTCCTGGAAGAGGTGCTGGTGGCCACCGAGGACGTGGTGGCGGAGATAGACCCCTTCCCGGACTTCCTCAACATCTTCCATGCGCGGACGCGGGACGACGTCGTGCGGCGCGAGGTGCTGCTGGAGGTGGGCAAGCCCTACTCGGAGCAGCTCGCCCAGGAGACGGCGCGCAACCTGCGGGGGCTGCGGCTGTTCTCCATGGTGCGCCTGGTGCCGGTGAAGGGCCGCACGCCGGACACGGTGGCGCTGATGGCCGTCACCAAGGACATCTGGTCGCTGCGGCTCAACAGCGACTTCGCGGCGGTGGGGTCGCTGCTCCAGTACCTGAAGCTGCAGGGCACGGAGCAGAACTTCCTGGGGCGCGGCAAGCGCATCGCCGTGGACTTCGTGCTGCGGCAGGACACCCTGAGCCTGGGGCAGAGCTACACCGACCCGCGCGTGCTGGGCAGCCGCTGGTCGCTCAGCGAGTCCATCGCCGTCATCCAGGGCCGGGAGACGGGCAAGACGGAGGGCTCGCGCGGCAACCTCGCGGTGAGCCGGCCCTTGTATTCGCTGTCCACGCCGTGGAGCGCCAGCGCCTCCGTGGCGTGGAACGTGGAGACCAACCGCGTCTACCGGGGCGCCTCCATCTGGCAGTTGCCATTCCCCGGCGGGCCCGCGGTGCCCTACGTCTACCGGACCGAAGAGGTGGTGGGCGGCTTCTCGTACACGCGCTCGCTGGGCACCCGCTACAAGTGGAACGTGGGCGGCACGGTGGGCGCGTACCACTACGGCTATGGCGCGCCGCTGTCCTCCGGGCTCTCCCCGGAGCAGTCGGAGTGGTTCAACCGCAACTACCTGCCGCGCGCGGAGGACGCCGGCTACGTGGGCCTCAGCCTGCGCGCCTTCGACGCGCGCTACGAGGTGCTGCGGGACGTGGACTCGTACGTCCTGGCCGAGGACTTCCAGATGGGGCACTGGGTGTCCGCCACCCTGCGCTACGCGCCGCCCGTGTTCGGCGAGCAGAGCCACTTCGTGGAGGGCGGGCTGGCGCTGCGCTACCGCCTGCGGCTGGGGGACACGCTCACCACCGCGTCCCTGTCGGGCGCCATCCGCCGGCCGCTGGGGCCCCGCGGGGCATGGACCAACCGGCGCTGGGCGGCGGAGCTGATTGAGGTGTCCCCCAAGGTGCTGGGCGGCCGCTTCGTGGCGCGCGGCCTGCTGGACGTGAATATCGACGACCTCTTCGAGCGCATCCACCTGCTGGGCGGCTCCAACGGCCTGCGCGGCGCGGGCGCGGACGCGTACTCCGGCCGGCGGCTGCTGCTCTTCAACCTGGAGTACCGCAGCCGGCCCGTCGTGGTGAAGACGGTGCACCTGGGCGGCGTGCTCTTCTGGGACTCGGGCAGCGCCTTCAACGACAGGCCGGCCATGGTGCACACGGTGGGCGCGGGCCTGCGGCTGCTCTTCCCTCAGTTCAACGTCCTGCCCTTCCGCGTGGACTTCGGCTACGTGCTCAACGACTCCCGGCCGCCGGTGGGCAGCCGCTTCTCCTTCGCGGGCGGGCAGATGACGGACGTGCGGCCCAACTTCATGGAGACGCCGCTGTAGCGGGCAGGATGTTGGGGCCTACGGGGGCTCGGTGCGCAGGAGCTCCCGGAACAGCACCTGGGCCGCGTCCCGGAACAGCGCCCCGGACGCGAGCAGCCCGCCGCAGTGGTGCGGCTCGCGCGCCAGCGTCAGCGCCACCGTCTTGCCCAGCACCGCGTCCCAGAAGGGCTCCGAGTCCTCCGGGAGCAGGAACTCGCGAATCACCTGCTGGGGCCAGGGCAGCACGGTGGTCGGGTCCGCGTCGCTCAGCGAGGTGAAGCAGTCCAGGTCCACGTCCAGCAGCACCCGCCCGGCCGCGTCCAGCACGTCGCGCACCGCGTCGCCGGGGGCCGGGCGGCTGTAGGCCTCCGCCGCCCGGTCCACGGTGGGCACCGCCACCAGCCGGTGCGGCCGGCCGCGGCTGTCCACGTAGGTGTCCCCGGCGAAGGCGCCGCGGGGGCGGGCGCGGGCGATGAGCAGCGCGTCCCCCACCAGCCCCGCCTCCATGGCCGCGAGGATGTGGTCATAGTTGCGGACGTCCAACGCATAGCGGGCGTGCTCGTCCAGCGCGCGCAGCCCGGCCGCGCGGTCCGGCACGGCGGCGGGGGCCCGGGGCACCACGGTGTCCAGGTGCCGGTCCAGGCTCACCAGGAGGGCGGGGCCTCCCGTGTCACCCAGGGCGCAGGCCCAGGCGGGCAGGGCGAGCCGGTGCGGGTCGAACACATAGGCGTCCTGGGGGCCCCGCCCGCCGCCCAGGCCCAGGCGGATGACGCCGGCCAGGCGCAGGTGCCGCGGGGCGTCGTCTTGCGTTTCCATTGCGTCGGGAATCCTCCAGCGTGCCAGGCGTTTGCTCCGGCCGCGCGGCCGCCGAGTGTAGGCTGCCCTGCACCTTTCCACGAAAGGAGCCCCGCCCTTCGCGGGGATTCGACGACGCATGCGCCACGTCCTCACCGCCGCGCTCCTGCTTGCGAGCGCCTCGTCCTTCGCCCAGGAGCAGAAGCCCCTGACCATGTCCAAGACGCAGCGGTCGCAAGACCCCTTCCTGCGCCAGTTCTCGGAGACGCGCCGCTTCATGAGCGGCCGGCCCGGCGGCGTGCGCATCACCCCCGACGAGAAGAGCGTGCTCTTCCTCCGCACCCAGCCCACGTCCAACGTGCAGACGCTCTACGCGTTCGACGTGGAGAGCGGACAGACGCGCGAGCTGCTCACGCCCGAGGCCATCCTCAAGGGCGCCGAGGAGACCCTCACGCCGGAGGAGAAGGCCCGCCGTGAGCGCATGCGCGTCAGCGCCCGGGGCTTCACCAGCTTCCAGGTGTCCGAGGACGGCAACCGCCTGCTGGTGCCGCTGTCCGGCCGCCTCTACGTGGTGGAGCGCGCCGGCAACAAGGTGACGGAGCTGAAGACGGGCCCCGGCACGTTGGACCCGCGCTTCTCCCCGGACGGCAAGCAGGTGGCGTACGTGCGGGAGCACGACGTGTACCGCATCGACGTGGCGGCCAACCGCGAGCGGCGCGTCACCAAGGGCGGCACCGAGGCGAAGTCGCACGGCGTGGCCGAGTTCGTCGCCCAGGAGGAGATGGGCCGCTTCACCGGCTACTGGTGGAGCCCGGACGCGAAGTCCATCGCGTACACGGAGGCGGACACGACGGAGGTGGAGAAGCTCACCATCGTCGACGTGATGCACCCCGAGCGCGGCGGCGAGGACTTCGCGTACCCGCGCCCCGGCAAGGCCAACGCCAAGGTGCGCCTGGGGATTACGCCCGTCACGGGCGGGCGCACCGTGTGGGCGCAGTGGGACGCGGCGAAGTACCCGTACCTGGCCACCGTGCGGTGGCCCGAGCGCGGCCCGCTCACCGTGCTGGTGCAGAACCGGGAGCAGACGGAGCAGAAGCTGCTCGCGGTGGACCCGCGCACGGGCAAGTCGCGGGAGCTGCTGACGGAGACGGACAGCGCCTGGCTCAACCTGGAGCAGGCCTTCCCGCTGTGGCTGGACGATGGCAGCGGCTTCCTCTGGTACACCGAGCGCAACGGCGGCCCGGAGGTGGAGCTGCGCAAGGCGGACGGCTCGCTGGCGCGCAGCCTGGTGAAGCCGGACGCGGGCTTCCGCTCGCTGGCGCGCTACGTCCAGGAGAGCGGCACGCTCTACTTCAACGGCGGCCCCAACCCCACGCAGAGCCACCTGTGGCGCGTGAAGGACGGCGGCGCCCCGGAGAAGGTGACGGCGGGCGGTGACATCGAGTCGGGCGCGGTGTCCAAGCGCGGCGCGCTGGTGGTGATGAACGCCCATGGCCTCAAGTCCATGCCCAAGACGCTGGTGGTGCGCGGTGACGGCACCCGCGTGGGCGAGCTGCCCTCGGTGGCCAAGGAGCCGCCCTACACGCCCAACGTGGAGCTGCGGCAGGTGGGCCCGCGGCGCTTCTGGACCTCGCTGGTGCGCCCGCGCGACTTCAAGCCCGGCAAGAAGCTGCCCGTCATCGTGGAGGTGTACGGCGGCCCCACCACCACCGTGGTCCACCAGAGCATGGCCGCGCACCTGATGTCGCAGTGGGTGGCGGACCAGGGCTTCCTCGTCGTGAAGATTGACGGCCGCGGCACCCCGCTGCGCGGCGCGAAGTGGGAGCGCGAGGTGAAGGGCGACTTCGCCGGCGTCACCATCGAAGACCAGGCGGACGCCATCAAGGAGCTGGCCAAGGTCGTCCCGGAGCTTGACTTGAACCGCGTGGGCATCTCCGGCTGGAGCTTCGGCGGGTACATGGCCGCCCTGGGCGTGCTCAAGCGCCCGGACATCTTCAAGGCCGGCGTGGCCGGCGCGCCGGTGGTGGACTGGCTGGACTACGACACCCACTACACCGAGCGCTACCTGGGCGTGCCGCAGCAGCGCCCGGAGGCCTACGAGAAGAGCTCGCTGCTGACGTACGCGCAGCAGGACAAGCCCATGGGCAAGCTGCTGCTCATCCACGGCACCGCGGACGACAACGTGTACTTCTTCCACACGCTGAAGCTGAGCGACGCGCTCTTCCGCGCCGGCAAGCCGCACGACCTGCTGCCGCTCAGCGGCCTGACGCACATGGTGCCCGACCCGCTCGTCACCGAGCGCCAGTGGGAGCGCGTCATGGACCACTTCAAGCGCCACCTGTAGGCCGCGAGCGGCCCTCCGGGGCCCTGAAGAAACCAGAGGCCCGGTCCCCCTGATGGTGGGGCCGGGCCTCTTTTCATCGGCCAGTCCGGACGGAGTGGCTGACGGACGCGTTAGCCGGCGGCGCGGACGTTCTGCGCCTGCAGGCCCTTGGGACCACGGGTGACTTCGAACTCCACCTTCTGGCCCTCGGCCAGGGTGCGGAAGCCGTCCATGTTGATGGCGGTGTGGTGGCAGAACACGTCCTCACCACCGCCGTCCTGGGTGATGAAGCCAAAGCCCTTCGCGTCGTTGAACCACTTCACGGTACCGGTTGCCATTGCGCTTCCTTCAGTCTTGCGGGGCGGCGCGAGGAGAGCCGCCCGTTCTTCCCGCCCCCCGACAACCGGGAGACACTCCCAGTTGTAGTGAAACGGCCGGCTGGAAGTCCAGCCGGCCGCCAGGAATGCAAGGCTTGCCCGGAGCGCGGGCCTGACGTCAGACGTCCAGGAGCAGGCGCTCCGGGTCCTCGATGCACTCCTTCACGCGCACCAGGAACTGCACCGCCTCGCGGCCGTCCACCAGGCGGTGGTCGTAGGTGAGGGCGATGTACATGATGGGCCGGATGACGACCTGGCCGTCGCGGGCCACGGGGCGCTCGACGATGTTGTGCATGCCCAGGATGCCCGTCTGCGGCGGGTTCAGGATGGGCGTGGACAGCATGGAGCCGAAGATGCCGCCGTTGGTGATGGTGAAGGTGCCACCCTGCAGGTCGGACAGGGCCAGCTTGTCGTTGCGCGCCTTGCTGCCCAGCTCGCCCACGGACTTCTCCAGGTCCGCCAGGCCCTGCTTGTCCGCGTTGCGCACCACCGGCACCACCAGACCGCGGCTGCCGCTCACGGCCACGCCGATGTCGTAGTAGTGCTTGAAGATGACGTCCTCGCCGTCAATCTCCGCGTTGATCTGCGGGAAGGCCTTGAGGGCCTCGACGGAGGCGCGGATGAAGAAGCTCATGAAGCCGAGCTTCACGCCGTGCTTCTGCTGGAACTTCTCGTTGTACTTCTTGCGCAGGGCCATCACCTCGCCCATGTCCACCTCGTTGAAGGTGGTGAGCATGGCGGCGGTGGACTGGGCCTGGATGAGGCGCTCGGCCACGCGCTTGCGCAGCGGCGTCATCCGCACGCGCTCCTCACGGGCGGCGTTCGGACGGGGGCCGGCGGGCTGGGCCGGGGCGGCGGGCGCGGCCGGGCGGTTGAGCTGACCCAGCACGTCGTCCTTGTGCACGCGGCCACCGGCGCCGCTGCCCTTCACCTGGGAGATGTCCACCCGGTTCTCCTCGGCCACCTTGCGAGCGGTGGGCGTGGAGCGCGCGTCGGACGCCGCGGGCGCCTCGGCGGCGGGGGCGGGCGCGGCGGCAGGCGCCGGAGCGGCGGCGGGCTTCGCGGCGGGAGCGCCGGCGCCCGCCTCGATGAGGCCGAGCACCTCGCCCACGCGGACCTTGTCGCCCTCCTTGAAGGCGATGCTGGACAGCGCGCCCGCGGACGGGGCCGGCACGTCGATGGTGACCTTGTCGGTCTCCAGGACGACGAGCGGCTCGTCGGCGGTGACGGCGTCACCCTGCTTCTTGTTCCACTTGCCGACGACGGCTTCGGTGATGGATTCGCCCAGGGGGGGCACTTTGATTTCAACGGCCATTCTTGGTCCCTCGGAGGATGGCTTCCTCGATGATGAGCTGCTGCTCGTATTCGTGCGTCTTGGGGAAGCCCGTGGCGGGGCTGGCGGCTTCGGCGCGACCGATGTAGCCGATCTTCACCTGCTGCTTCGACTGCGTGGAGGCCAGGTCGTGCAGGCGGGGGAACATGAAGTGCCACGCGCCGGCGTTGCGCGGCTCCTCCTGCACCCACAGCAGCTCCGCGAGCTTCGGCATCTTCGCGATGAGCCCCGCCAGCACGTCCGAGGCGAACGGGTAGAGCTGCTCCAGCCGGACGATGGCGATGCTGTCGTCCTTGCGCTCGTCCCGCGCCTTCACCAGGTCGTAGTACACCTTGCCGCTGCACAGCAGCAGCCGCGTCACGCCCGCCGGGTCCACCCGGTCCAGGATGACTTCCTGGAAGGTGCCCGTGGCCAGCTCGTCCACCTTGCTGGTGGCCTCCGGCCGGCGCAGCAGGCTCTTGGGCGACATGATGACCAGCGGCTTGCGCACCGGGCGCAGCACCTGGCGGCGCAGCAGGTGGAAGATCTGCGCGGGCGTGGTGGGGTAGCAGACCTGGATGTTGTCCTCGGCGCACAGGTCCAGGAAGCGCTCCAGGCGCGCGCTGGAGTGCTCCGGGCCCTGGCCTTCATAGCCGTGCGGCAGCAGCAGGGTGAGGCCGCTCAGGCGGCGCCACTTGCTCTCACCGGCGGCGATGAACTGGTCGATGATGATCTGCGCGCCGTTGGCGAAGTCACCGAACTGGCCTTCCCAGGCCGTCAGGCCGTCCGGCACGTCCAGGCTGTAGCCGTACTCGAAGCCGAGCACGCCCATCTCCGACAGCGGGCTGTTGTAGACGTGGAAGCCGTTCTTCCCCTTGCCGCTGACGAACTGGCGCAGCGGGACGAACTTCTCGCCCGTCTTCACGTCGTGCAGCACCGCGTGGCGGTGGCTGAAGGTGCCGCGCTCGCTGTCCTGGCCGGTGATGCGGATGTTGTAGCCCTCGGAGAGCAGCGTGGCGTAGGCCAGCGACTCGCCCTCGCTCCACTGCAGCTCGCCGCTGTCCAGCATGCCCAGGCGCTTCTTGATGACGGTGCGCTCCACGTCGCGGTGGACGTTGAAGCCCTCCGGCAGCGTGGACAGCTTGCGCAGCGCATCGCAGAGCACCTGCTTGTCCACCGCGGTGGACACGTTCGGCGCGCTCTTCAGCGCGCCGCCCTGGTAGGGCTTCCACAGGCCTTCCAGCGCGCTGGGCTCCTTGAACTGGCTCTCCTGGCGCGCGCGGGTCAGCGCCGCGTCGAACTCCCGCTGGCACTTCTGCTTGATGGCCTCCGACTCCTCGGCCGGAATCTTGCCCTGCGCCGCCAGCTTCGCCGCGTAGAGCGTGCGCACCGTCGGGTGCTTGCGGATGATGTCGTACATCGCCGGCTGCGTGAACGAGGGCTCGTCACCCTCGTTGTGGCCGTAGCGGCGGTAGCAGACCAGGTCGATGACCACGTCCGTCTTGAACGTCTGGCGGTACTCGGCCACCAGCTTCGCCACGTGGACGCAGGCCTCCGGGTCATCTCCATTCACGTGGAAGATGGGGATGTCCAGCATCTGCGCGATGGCGGTGGAGTAGAGGGACGAGCGCGAGTCGTGCGGGTCGGTGGTGAAGCCGACCTGGTTGTTGATGACGACGTGGACCGTGCCGCCCGTGGTGTAGCCCTTGAGGCCGGACAGGTTGAGCGTCTCCGGCACCACGCCCTGGCCGATGAAGGCCGCGTCGCCGTGGATGAGCAGCGGCATCACGCCGACGCGCTCGGTGTCCCCGCCGCGGTCCTGCTTGGCGCGCACGCGGCCCTCCACCACCGGGTCCACCGCCTCCAGGTGGCTGGGGTTGAAGGCCAGCGACAGGTGCAGCTTCTTGCCCTGGCGCGTGGTGTGGTCCGACGAGAAGCCCATGTGGTACTTCACGTCGCCGCGGCCCAGGTAGGCCTGCGGGTTGCGGGGACCGTCGAACTCGCTGAAGATCTGATCCGGCTTCTTGCCCAGGATGTTCGTCAGCACGTTGAGGCGGCCGCGGTGGGCCATGCCGATGACGATCTCCTTCAGGCCCATGCCGGTGGCCACCTCGCCCAGCGCGTCCAGCATGGGGATGAGGGACTCGCCGCCGTCCAGGCTGAAGCGCTTGGCGCCCACGTACTTCGTGTGCAGGAAGTGCTCGAAGCCCTCCGCGTAGGACAGCTTGGTGAGGATGTGCCGGCACTCCTCCACGGAGAAGTCGGTGCGGTTCTCCGCGAACTCCATCCGGTGCATCAGCCAGCGGCGGCGCTGGCTGTCGAGCATGTGCATGTACTCGACGCCGATGGTGTCCGTGTACGTGCGGCGCAGGCGCGCCAGCAGGTCCGAAAGGCGCACGCGCTGGTCGCCGAACACGCCGTTGGTCTCCACCAGGTGCTCGCCCTCGGCCTCCGTGAAGTGGCTGTCATCCACCAGGCCCACGTCCGCCACGTGCTCCAGCGCCGGGCGCGGCCGGCCGAGCGGATCCAGCTTCGCGCGCAGGTGGCCGCGCAGGCGGAAGGCGAAGATGACGTGGTCCACGCGCGCCTGCAGCGCGATGTCGTGGGTGGCCTGCGCGGACGCGGCCACCGGGGCCTGCGCCGCCGCGGCCTGCGCCTTGGGCGCGGCGCCCTTTCCGTTGGGCTTGCCCGCCGAGGGAGCCGGGGCCGGCTCCAGCAGCTTCGTGCTGAAGATGGGTCGGCCGGCGCCGTTGCTGCGGTCGAAGACCTCGCGCCAGCTCGCATCCACGCTGGCGGGGTCCTCCAGGTATCGGGCGTAGAGGCCCTCGATGAAGTCGATGTTGGCGCCGGAAAGGAACGTGTCCTGGAAATTCGCCATGGCGGTGTCGTCTTTTACTGGATGGGCGCCCCGTTGGGGGGTTTTCGCAGCAACTTTTGTAGCGCCCGCACGCTGGCCGATAAGCCGCACCCCTTGCCGCGGAGCAGGTGGATTCATGCCGGGGGTGAGCGCAACTTCATCCGTTCCGCCTGGCAGGAATGGTAGAGAGCGCGTTTCCTCACTTTCCTCTTCTCGCAACGAGGCCGTCTCATGCTGCTCCAAGGCAAGAAGCTGCTCATCACCGGGGTGCTGACGCCCCAGTCCCTGGCCTACGGCATCGCCGAGCACGCGCTGGCACAGGGGGCCGAGGTGCTCCTCACCGGCTTCGGCCGGGCCAGGTCCCTCACCGAGCGGAGCGCCAGGCGCCTCAAGCCGGGGCTGGACGTGTTGGAGCTGGACGTCACCAACCCCGCCCACTTCCCGGCGCTGACGGACGCGCTCCGCCAGCGCTGGGACCGGGTGGACGGTGTGTTGCATTCCATCGCCTTCGCGCCCGAAGATGCTTTGGGTGGCAACTTCCTCAACACGCCCTGGGAGAGCGTCCAGACGGCGTTCCGCATCTCCGCGTTCTCGCTGAAGGAGCTGTCGGTGGCGTGCCTGCCGCTGATGACGCAGGGGGGCTCCATCGTCACGCTGGACTTCGACAACCGCGTCGCCTGGCCCATCTACGACTGGATGGGCGTGTGCAAGGCGGCCCTGGAGGCCACGGTGCGCTACCTGGCGCGGGATCTGGGCCCCAGGGGCATCCGGGTGAACGCCCTGGCCGCCGGCCCCCTGTCCACCATCGCCGCCAAGGGAATCCCGGGATTCAAGGCCCTGGAGCGCGGCTGGGGCACCCAGGCGCCCCTGGGCTGGAGCGCCAAGGACAGCCACGACCTGGTGGCCCGCACCGCGTGTGCCCTGCTGTCGGACTGGCTGCCCTCCACCACGGGCGAAATGATCCACGTGGACGGTGGCTACCACGCCATTGGCGCCCCCCCGGTGACGCCCGACGCGGACGAGCTGCCGCCCAAGCCGGCCGGCGAGTAGCCCCCACCCCCGGGAGCATCTTGACCCAGGGGGCCGCCCTCCGAGGTCATCCGACACCTGCCTGCCCGGAAGGATGCCGGGCCGGACCGCCCCCAGTTCTCACGTGAGAGCCCTCACGGTAGAGTCGTGAACGTTTCGCAGGGCTCCCCGCGCGTCGCGGGGCCTGCGCAGGAGCCGCCGCACAGTGAGCACCCACAGCACCAACGTCTTGCTGGTGGACGACAGCCCGACGGTCCGCAACATCGTCAAGATCTACCTGATGAACCTCAAGGTCTCGACCGTCGAGGCCGACGATGCGACCCGGGGCCTGCAGATTCTCCGGCTGGTGCCGGTGAGCCTGGTCATCGAGGACATCAACATGCCGGGCATGGACGGCATCACCTTCGTGAAGGAGGTGCGGGCCAGCGCGATGCCGCAGGTCCGCTCGGTGCCCATCCTGCTGCTGACGGCGGAGAAGAACGTGGACCTGCGTCAGCGCGGTACCGAGGCCGGCGCCAACGCCTTCATCCAGAAGCCGGTGTCCCACCACGAGCTGACGGAAACGGTCCGCCAGTTCCTCACCAAGGCTTGAGACTCCCGTGAGCCTGCCGTCCCTGCTGCTCGTCGACGACAGCGACGCGATTCTCGCGCTGGAGCGGGCCATCCTCTCCGGCCACTACACCATCCACACCGCCAGCAACGGCCGCGAGGCCCTGGAGAAGGTGGGGCGCCTGCGTCCGGCGGCGGTGTTGCTTGATTTGTCCATGCCGGAGATGGACGGCGATGAGGTCCTCCAGCGGATGAAGGCGGACCCGGCCACGGCCGACATCCCCGTCATCATCATCTCCTCGGAGAAGTCCCGCGCGGAGGCCTGCCTGGGCCTGGGCGCGGAGGCGTTCCTGGCCAAGCCGTTCCGCGCGGACGAGCTGCTGCAGACGGTGGGCGAGGCCATGGCGAGCGCGCGGCAGCGGGCGCGCACGGGCTCGCTGCTGGTGCTGCGCGTGACGGTGGGCGAGCTGGAGTTCGCCATCCCCCTGGACGCGGTGCGGGAGGTGCTGCTGCATCCGGCGACCCGGCCGCTGCCCACCGGGCCCGTGTACCTGCGCGAATACGTGGAGGTGCGGGGCGCGGCGCTGTGCGTGCTGGACGTGGCGCGCCGGCTGGGCGTGGAGCACAAGCTGTCGCGCGTGGAGCGCATGCTCGTCGTCATCGAGGCGGAGGGCGTGTCGCTGGCGCTGGCCGTGGACGCGGTGAAGGACCCGGAGGAGTACGCGGCGGCGGACATCGACCGGCGCGAGCGCGTGGGCGGCGCCGAACATGGCCCGCTGCGCGAGGGGCTCATCGGCATGCTGAAGGTGGGGGGGCGCTCGCTGCCCATCCTGGACCCGCGGGTGTTCGTCTCGCGGGGGCTCCTGCGGGAGCTGCCCGCCATGCTCGAGGCCGCGGAGGCCGGGCGGGACGCATGAGCGGAGCGCTCGACCCGCGGCTGCTCGCCCGCGCGCGGGAGGTGGTGGCCAGCATCACGGGGTTTCGCAATGACGCCATCGCCGCCGAGGCGGTGGAGCGCGTGCTGCGCGCGGAGCTGGGCCGTGGGCGCGGCCCCGCGGACCTCCTGGGGGAGCTGCTGCACCCCGTCTCCCACCTGGGCACCGCGCTGGTGAAGGCCATCCTGGTGGGGGAGACGTACTTCTTCCGCCACCCGGAGCACTTCCGCTTCATCTCCCATGAGGCGGTGCCCGCGGCGCTCCAGCGGGGCGCCCTGGCCCTGCGGGGCTGGAGCGCGGGCTGCGCGTCCGGCGAGGAGGCGTATTCGCTGGCCGCGTGCCTCCAGGCGTCGGTGCCCCACGGCTTCCCGGTGGAGGTGCTGGGCACGGACCTCCACGAGGCCAGCCTGGAGTCGGCGCGCCGCGCCACCTACGGGACGTGGTCCCGCCGCGAGTCCGCGCCGCGCCTGTTCCCGCTCTATTCGGAGACGGGCGAGCGCGAGGTCACCATCCTCCCGCCCGTCCGTCGCATCACCACCTTCGCCCAGGCGAACCTGCTGGCGCCGCTGCCCGAGCGCTTCGGCCGCTTCGACTTCATCCTCTGCCGCAACGTGCTGACCTACTTCACCCCCGCCGCGCGTGACGCGGCCATCTCCCTCCTGTCGCGCACGCTCAACCCCGGCGGCTGGCTGTTCCTGGGCGCCGTGGAGGTGGACCGCGTCCCCGCGGGCATGGTCCGCGAGGGGCCGCCGGAGCTGCAGGCCTTCCGCCTCCTCACGCCGGAGGAGCTGCACGCGCGCGAGGCCGCCGCGTCCCGCGCCGCCGCCCGCGCCTGGCCGGTGGCCGCCGCGCCGCCGCGCCGTCCGCTGACGCCGCTGCTACCCGTCCCCGCGCGGGAGGAGGCCGTGGCGCCTCCGCCGCCGCCCACGCGGCTGCACCTGAACGCGCTGGAGCGCATCGAGGAAGGTGACGAGGTGGGCGCGTCCTCCGTGCTGGAGGCCCTGGTCCGCCAGGCGCCGGACTACCTGCCGGGGCTGCTGGAGCTGGCCCTGCTGCGGGAGCGCTCCGGGGCGCGGGAGGGCGCGGTGCCGCTGATGCGGGCCCTGCGCTCGCGCGCTGAGCGGCTTCCACCCGACCAGCTCGTGGAGGGGCCGGAGGCCCTGCCCGCGCGCTTCTACCAGGCGTCCGCTGACGCCTACCTCAACCAGGGGGCGCTCGAATGAAGGTCACTCCGCGGACGTTGGAAGAGTCCCAGGAGGCCGAGGCGCGTGAGCTGCTGGAGCGGCGCGCGGCCCGCCTGAGGGAGCAGGGCGAGAACACCGTCGAGGAGGCGGTGCACTGGATCGCCGAGTTCCCCCTGGGCGAGGAGCGCTACGCGCTCTCCCTGGAGTCGCTGCGCGCCGCGCTGCCGCTGAAGATGGTGTCGCCGGTGCCGCTGTCCTCGCCGCACGTCGTGGGCGTGCTGCGCTTCCAGGGCCAGGTGCTGGCGGCGCTCAGCCTGGCGTCGCTGCTGGGCGGCCACGGCTGGCGGCAGGACCCGGCGGTGCTGCTGGTGGTGGACCGCGGGGACGGCGAGCTGTGCGCGCTGGACTGCGAGGCCATCCCCCGGCCCACCACGCTGCCCATGAGCGCGGTGGAGGCCGCGCGGGTGCGCGCGGAGGGCGCGGTGATGGAAGTCTTCACGCAGGACCGGCAGCTCATCCACCTCATCGACCTGAAGCGGCTGTTCTCCGCCACGCGCGGCACGGGAGCCCGTCATGCCCGTTGATCCGATGCTGCAGGGGCTCGTCGCGGGCTTCGCCGTCGAGGCCCAGGAGGTCGTCCAGAAGGTCACCATGGACCTGCTGGAGCTGGAGCGCGAGGGCCTGGAGACGGACGCCCTCACGAAGCTCTACGTCCGGCTGGGCCGTCACCTGCACACGCTCAAGGGCAGCGCCGCCTCGCTGGGCATGCAGGACCTGAGCGACATCGCCCACAAGCTGGAGGACGCGCTCGCCCCGCTGAAGGCCCACCCGCAGAAGATGCCCCGGCCCGTGGTGGACGTGCTCCTCCACGGCCTGGACCTCTTCCTGCTGCGCGCGCAGGCCCACGCGGATGGGCGCGGGGACGCGCTGCCGGACCCGGCGGCCGCCCTGGCGCAGCTCGTGGCGGACGCGCCGCCGCCCGAGGAGGCCGCGGCCATGGTCGGCGCCTCCGGAGGCCCGGCCGCCGCCGCGCCGGCCGCCGCCGCGCCCCAGCCCCCCGCGGAGCCCGTGTCCGTGCCGGACACCCTGCCGGAGTCCTCGGACGCGGGCTGGCGGGTGTCGTCGTGGCAGGTGACGGCGCTGATGCGCGAGGTGGAGCGCCTGCGCGAGGTGCGCCTGCGCGTGGAGGAGCGGGGCCGCGAGCTGGAGCGGGTGGCCCAGCTGCTGGCGAAGCAGGGGCTGCTGGCGGAGACGGCGGAGGCGCGCACGGCGCTGTCCGGCACCGCGCGCTCGCTGCGCACCGACGGCGAGGAGACGAGCGACATCGTCGACGCGCTGGAGGACGGCCTCAAGGCCATCACCACGCGCCCGGTGCGCACCATCCTGGACCCGCTCCAGCGCATGGTGCGGGACCTGTCCCGCCAGCTTGGCAAGGAGGCCCGGCTGTCGGTGGTGGGCGCGGAGGTGTCGCTGGACCGGCGCCTGCTGGAGAAGCTCCAGGGCGCGCTGGTGCACCTGCTCCGCAACGCGGTGGACCACGGCCTGGAGCTGCCGGCGGACCGCGAGCGCGCGGGCAAGCACCACGAGGGCGCGCTCACGCTGCGCGTGGAGCAGCAGGGCAACCTGCTCTACCTGGAGGCGTCCGACGACGGCGCGGGCATCGACGTGGAGTCGGTGCGCCGGGTGGCCGAGCAGCGCGGCGTCGTCACCGCGGAGGAGACGGCGCGCTACAACGAGAACCAGCTCCGCGACCTCATCTTCCGGCCCGGCTTCAGCACCCGCGCGGACGTGACGGACACGTCCGGCCGGGGCGTGGGCCTGGACGCGGTGCGCGCGTCGGTGGAGGGGCTGCAGGGACGCATCGAGGTGGCGAGCACGCCGGGGCAGGGCACGCGCTTCATGCTCACGCTGCCCACGGACCTGGGCAGCTCGCCGGTGCTGGTGGTGCGCGTGCTGGAGCAGCTCGTGGGCCTGCCGATGCTGGCGGTGGAGGCCACGCAGCTGGCGCGCGCGGAGTCGCTGCGCCTGGGCAAGCGCCGGGCGCACCTGGAGTACCAGGGGCAGCTCCTGTCGGTGGTGGACCTGGGGGCGCGGCTGGGCCTGCGCGCCCTGGCGCCGCCAACCGAGGGGCAGCCGCTGCTGATTGTCCAGAGTGGTGGCAAGCGCGTGGCGCTGGTGGTGGACGCGGTGGTGGGGGACCGTGATTTGGTCATCCGCCCGCTGCCGTCGGAGGTGCGGGACGTGCCGGCCTGGCAGGGCGCGGCCACGCTCAGCCGCGGCGAGCTGCTGCTCATCTGCCGTCCGGACTGGCTGGTGACGGAGACGGCGCAGGTGCAGGTGACGGCGCAGCGGCGCGCGCTGGTGGTGGACGACTCGCTCACCGCGCGGGCGCTGCACCGGGCCATGCTGGAGGCGGGCGGCTTCACGGTGCACCTGGCGGCCAGCGGGGCGCGGGCCCTGGACCGGCTCGCCACGGACACCTACGACGTCGTCATCTGCGACCTGGACATGGAGGAGATGGACGGCACGCAGCTCATCGCGAAGCTGCGCGAGCGCCCGGAGACGGCGTCGCTGCCCGTCATCCTCGTCTCCGCGCATGACAGCGCGGTGGCGCGCGAGCGGGGCCTGGAGGCGGGCGCGGACGGCTACCTCAGCAAGCGCGAGTGCGCCGCGGGCCGGCTGCTGGCGGAGGTGCTGGACGTGATGAGCCGCCGCGGGAGTCGCGCGTGAGCATCAAGCGGCCCATCCGGGTCCTCGTGGTGGACGACTCGCCCACCATGGCCAACATGCTGACGGCCCTCCTCACGGAGGAGCCGCGCATCGAGGTCGTGGGCCGCGCGGGCGACGGCAACCGCGCCGTGCAGCTCGCGCGGCTCCTGCGCCCCGACGTCATCACCATGGACCTGCTGCTGCCCGGGCTGGATGGGCCGGGGGCCATCGCGGCCATCATGGCCCAGTCCCCCGCGCGCATCCTCGTGGTGAGCGCGGTGGCGGAGCAGCGCGGCGTGGACCTGGGCTTCCAGGCGATGAGCGCCGGCGCGCTGGAGCTCATCGGCAAGCCCAACGTGACGAACGCGGAGGAGCTGCGCCGCTGGGGCAAGGAGCTGGCGCACTCGGTGTGCCTCATGGCGGAGGTGCCGGTCATCTCCCGCCGGGCGCGCGCCACCGCGGCCCCGCCGCCGCCCACCGGCGCGCGGGTGGACATCTTCGGTGTGGTGGCCTCCACGGGCGGGCCGCCCGCGCTGGCGGAGGTGCTGTCCAAGCTGCCCCGCTCGCTGCCGGTGCCGCTGCTCGTGGCCCAGCACATCACCGTGGGCTTCACCCAGGGCATGGTGCGCTGGCTGTCCCAGGTGACGCCGCTGCCGGTGTCCATCGCCAAGGACGGCGAGCGGCTGGAGCCGGGCCACGTGTACTTCCCGCTGGACGGGAACGACCTGCTGGTGGACGCGGCCGGGCTGGCGCGGCTGCAGCCCAGCCGGGGCGGGCCGTGCCCCAGCGGAGACGTGATGCTGGCGTCGCTGGCCGCCGCCTTCGGCCGGCGCAGCGGCGGCGTGGTCCTCACCGGCATGGGCGAGGACGGCGCGCGGGGCCTGCTCGCCATCCGCAAGGCGGGCGGCGTCACCTACTCCCAGGACGAGGCGTCCTCGGTCGTCTTCGGCATGCCGCGCGCCGCCATTGAAGTGAAGGCCACCGACCAGGGCGTGCCCCTGTCCTCGCTGCCGGAGCTCATCCTGCAGAGCTGTACCTTCGCCCCCTTCCGAAGCGGGCGCCCGGATGGAGGTCCCGCCCGGTGAGCCCCAATCCCTGTGTCACCTGCCCGCTCCCCCGCGGGTGCCGTCCTGACGTCGTTTCCCCGGCGGTGATTCCGTGAGCCTCCCGCAACAGTCCTTCGCCACCCAGTTGTCGCAGCAGTTCCGCCAGTCGTTGGGGCTGGCGCCCAAGTTCGTGCTCGTCACGGCGCTCATCAGCGCGACGGCGGCCACGCTGCTCACCGGCGTCGCCACGCGGCGGCTGGAGAGCGACCTGGCCGACAGCTACCTGGGCGCCGGGCGGCACGTGGCCCGGGGCCTGGCGGTGGCGGCGGAGCAGGGCGTGGCGACGGGGGCCAGCGCGCTCCAGCCCATGCTGGACGCCAGCGTGGGCCACTCCGACCTGGCCTATGCCTTCATCCAGGACTCAGCCGGCAACGTGGTGGCCCACACCTTCCCGGACGGCTTCCCGGACGCGCTGAAGGAGGCGGTGGCCACCGCGGGCGCGGGCGCGGTGCTGGAGGCGGACGCCGGGGGACGCCGCCTGCGCGCCATGGACGTGGTGGCGCCGGTGGCCGGCGGCCGCCTGGGCGCGGTGCACGTGGGCGTGTCCTGGGACCACATCGACGGGCTGGTGTCCGCGCTGCGCGTGCGCATGGTGGGCTTCGCGGCGCTGCTGGTGGCCCTGGGCGTGGCGGTGTCCGCGCTGTTCGGCCGCAGCATCGTCGGGCCGCTGAAGAGCCTGACGGAGGTGGCCGGCCACATCGTGGAGTCCGGCGACCTCACCCGCCCCATCCAGGTGAAGAGCGGGGACGAGGTGGGCCGGCTGGCCAGCTCCTTCTCGCAGATGGTGGCGCGGCTGCGCGAGGTGACGGTGAACCTCCAGCAGGCGGCCGTGGCCCTCACCCAGTCCACCGAGCACCTCAACGCCTCCTCCACGGAGCAGGCGCAGACCATCTCCCGGCAGGCCGCGGCGCTGCAGGAGACGCAGGTGACGGCGCAGGAAATCAAGCAGACCTCCATGCTGGCCGCGCAGAAGGCGGAGAGCGTGCTGTCGGTGGCCGAGCGCGCCGACACGCTGGCCAAGTCCGGCGAGGCCTCGATTGAGCTCACCATGGCGGGGCTCAACGACATCCGCGCCCAGGTGGGGGAGATTGCACAGAAAATCGTCGAGCTGGGCGAGCGCACGCAGCAGATTGGCGGCATCACCCAGACGGTGAAGGACCTGGCGGACCAGTCCAACATGCTGGCGCTCAACGCCGCCATCGAGTCCGTCCGCTCCGGCGAGCACGGCAAGGGCTTTGGCGTGGTGGCGCGTGAAATCCGCGCCCTGGCGGACCAGTCCATCGAAGCCACCACGCGCGTGCGCGAGCTGCTGGACGACATCGCCAACCAGGTGACGGTGGCGGTGCGAATCACGGAGCGCGGCGCCGAGCGCATGGAGTCGGGCCTGGCCCAGGTGCGCACCAGCGGGCAGAACCTCCGCGAGCTGTCGTCCATCGTCCAGGACAACGCCGCCGCCGTCCGGCAGATTGCCGCCGCCGTCAGCCAGCAGAACGTGGGCATCAACCAAATCACGCTGGCGGTGAATGACCTGTCCAAGATGATGGACGAGACGGTGGCCCGCATCGGCTCCACCGGCGAGGCCGCCACCACGCTGCAAATCATCTCCGAGCAGCTCTCCAGCGCGGTGAAGAGCTACCGCGTGGAGTAGCGCGGCCCGCTGGAAAGACGAAGGCCCCGGCTCCCTGGCGTAGGGGACCGGGGCCTCGTCATGTCCGCGGCCAGCGCGGGCAGGGCTATGCGACTTCGGCGGTGGCGGGCTCGGTGCGCAGCTTGAGGCTGTCGCCGTCCACGTCGTAGTAGGCGGTGCCGCCGTCCTTGAGGTCGCCGAAGAGGAGGGCCTGGGCGAGCGGCTTCTTCAGCGAGTTGTCCACCAGCCGGGCCATGGGCCGGGCGCCGAAGGCCGGGTCATAGCCGTGCTCGGCCAGCCACGCGCGGGCGGCGGGCGTCAGCGACAGCTTCACCTTCTTCTCGTCCAGCATCTTCTGGAGCAGGCGCACCTCCTTGTCCACCACCTTGAGGATGACCTCGGGTGGCAGGCCGGAGAAGAGAATCCACCCGTCCAGGCGGTTGCGGAACTCCGGCGTGAAGGTGCGCTCAATCGCCTTCTTCGCGCGGGTGGCGTCCGCCGGCTTCGCGAGGTCACCGAAGCCAATGGCCTTGGTGCTCATCTCCTGGGCGCCCGCGTTGGTGGTGAGGATGAGGACGATGTTGCGGAAGTCGGCCTTGCGGCCGTTGTTGTCCGTCAGCGTCGCGTGGTCCATCACCTGGAGCAGGATGTTGAAGAGGTCCGGGTGGGCCTTCTCGATTTCATCCAGCACCACGACGGCGTAGGGGTGCTTGCGCACGGCGTCCGTGAGCAGGCCGCCCTGGTCGAAGCCGACGTAGCCCGGCGGCGCGCCGATGAGCCGGCTCACGGTGTGCTTCTCCGAGTACTCGCTCATGTCATAGCGCAGGAACTCCACGCCCAGCGACTGCGCGAGCTGCTTGGCCAGCTCCGTCTTGCCCACGCCCGTGGGGCCGGAGAAGAGGAACGAGCCAATGGGCTTCTCCGGCGCGCGCAGGCCGGAGCGGGCCAGCATGATGGCGCTGACCAGGTCCTTGATGGCCGAGTCCTGCCCGAAGATGACGCCCTGGAGGTCCTTCTCCAGATTCTGCAGCTGCACGCCCTCGCTGGCGGACACGCTCTTGGCGGGGATGCGCGCCATCTTCGCGACGACGGCCTCCACGTCCGCGCCGGTGACGGTGCCGGAGCGCTGGCCCTCCGGCTTGAGCCGCTCGGCCGAGCCCGTCTCGTCGATGACGTCGATGGCCTTGTCCGGCAGGAACCGGTCATTGATGTGCTTGGCGGACAGCTCCGCCGCGGCGCGGATGGCCTCGGGCTGGTACTTCACCCCGTGGTGCTCCTCGTAGCGGCTCTTCAGCCCCTCCAGGATGAGGACGGTGTCCTCGATGGAGGGCTCGCCCACCTCAATCTTCTGGAAGCGGCGGGACAGGGCGCGGTCTCGCTCGAAGGCGGACTTGTACTCCTGGTACGTCGTGGAGCCGATGCAGCGCAGCCGCCCGCTGGCCAGCGCGGGTTTGAGCAGGTTGGAGGCGTCCATGGAGCCGCCGCTGGTGGCGCCGGCCCCGACGATGGTGTGGATTTCGTCGATGAAGAGGACGGCGTTCGGCTGCTCCTTCAGGGCCTTGAGCACGCCCTTGAGCCGCTCCTCGAACTGGCCGCGGAACTTGGTGCCCGCCAGCAGCGCGCCCATGTCCAGTGAGTAGACGACGGCGTCCTTCAGCACCTCCGGCACGCGGCCTTCGTGGATGTGCAGCGCCAGCCCTTCCGCGATGGCCGTCTTGCCCACGCCCGCCTCGCCCACGTAGAGCGGGTTGTTCTTCCGGCGGCGGCAGAGCACCTGGATGGTGCGCTCCAGCTCCTTCTCGCGGCCGATGAGCGGGTCGATGCGCCCCTCCCTGGCCTCGATGTTGAGCTGCACCGTGTAGGCCTCCAGCGGGCTCTTCTTGGAGGACTCGCCCTCGTCGTCGTCGCCCGCGGGGGCGGCGTGGCCGGCGCCCTCCTCGCCCTCACCCTCGCCGTCCTTGGTGACGCCGTGGGAGATGTAGTTGAGGAGGTCCAGCCGGGTGACGCCCTCCTGCTGGAGCAGGTAGAGCGCGTGGCTCTCGTCCTCGCGGAAGAGGGCCACCAGCACGTCCCCGCCGTCAATGAGCTTCTGCTCGGCGGACAGCGCGTGCATGGCGGCGCGGTGGAGCACCCGCTCCACGCCAATGGTCTGCTGCGGCTCGGCGTCCACGCCCTCGGGCAGGCGCTCGACCGTCTCCTCCAGGAAGGAGACCAGGCGCTCCTGGAGTTGTGACACGTTGGCGCCGCACCCCTTCAGGATTTCGCGGGTGCGTGAATCCCTGGTGAGCGCCAGGAGCAGGTGTTCCAGCGTCAGGTACTCGTGGCGCATCTTCCGCGCCTCGTCCAGGGCGGTGCGGAAGCTGGCCTGCAACTCTTTGGCAATCAGCGGTCCTGCCACGTTTCAACCTTCCTCGGGTTCCATGGAGAGCCGCAGCGGCATGTCGTTCTCCTGCGCCGCGGCCTCCACCGTCTGAATCTTCGTTTCGGCGACGTCGTACGTATAGACGCCGGCCACCCCGACACCGTTGTAATGAACGTGCAGCATGATCTGCACGGCATCCGTCTCCGACTTGTGGAAGACCTCCTTGAGCACGGCCACGACGAACTCGCGGGTCGTGTAGTTGTCGTTGTGCAGGAGCACCTTGTAGAGCGGCGGCTTCTTGAGCTTCTGCTTGGGGGCGGTCTCCGTGATGACGGAGGTATCGTGCTCATGCTTCTGCGCCATAAGTCGTTCGGACTCCCTTGCTGAACGGACGGGGGATTTTCACTCCCCCTCCTTGAAACCAGTCTCCGCCCGCCACTGGGGCAGGCCCCCCTCGACGGCTGCCCGCTCGTGGGCCAGGAAGCCGCGCACGGCCCTGTCCATGCCCGGGTGGAGGAGCAGGTGCGCACTGTACGTGAGGCGCGGCTCGAAGCCCCGGGTGAGCTTGTGCTCCCCGCCCGCGCCCGGCTCGAAGCGCTCCAGGCCGGAGGCGATGCCCTCCGTGACGGGGTGGTACAGGCAGACGTTGAAGTGAAGGAAGGGATGCTCCTCGAAGCAGCCCCAGTAACGGCCATACAGAACGTTGGCACCAGTGAAGTTGAACGCACCGGCCACCAGCCGGCCTTCCCGGCGGGCCTCCACCCACTCGCAGCGGTGGCGGAAGCGGGCGAGCAGCCGGGCGAAGAAGTCCGGGGTGAGGAAGCGCTGGCCCCACGGGTACTTGTCCACCGTGGCGGCGTACAGGCGGTAGACGGTGTCCGGGTCCACGTTGGCCAGGGCCTCCCCCCGCAGGGTGCGGACGGAGATGCCTTGCTCGGACAGGGCCCGCAGCTCCCGGCGGAGCTGGTGGCGGCGCCTGGCGTGGAAGCGGGCGAGGAAGTCCTCCAGCGTCCGGTAGCCCCGGTTGCGCCAGTGGTACTGCACGCCCAGCCGCACGGCGAAGCCCTGGGCCTCCAGGACGGGCAGCTCCTCTTCGGTGGGGAAGAGGACGTGGACGCCGGACAGGCGCTCGGCGCGGGCGAACTCCTGGGCGGCGGCGTGCAGCTCCGCCTCGCGCGCGGCGCGGTCCTCGCCCGGGGCCACCAGCACGCGGCGCCCGGTGGCGGGGGTGAAGGGGACCGCGAGGACGAGCTTCGGGTAGTAGCGCAGGCCGGCGCGCTCGGCGGCGGTGGCCCAGGGGCTGTCGAAGACGAACTCGCCGTCGCTGTCGTCCTTGAGATAGGCGGGCGCGGCGGCCACCAGGCGCGAGCCGCGCCAGAGCGTCAGGTGGCGGGGGTGCCAGCCCCGCTCCGGCGCCGCGCAGCCGCTCTCCTCCAGCGCGGCGAGGAAGGTCCACTCCAGGAACGGCGTGGCCCGGGCGTCCACCAGCGCGTCCCACGTGGCGCGGGGGAGCTCGGTGAGGGAGCGCAGGATGCGCAGCGTGGTGGGGAGCGGGGTGGACATCGTCGGAGCCTGGGCCAGGGCGAGCCTATAACGATGCGTACCCGCTGCTGCCACGGCTGTCCGGGCGCTACTTCCCGCGGGTCAGCTCCGCGGCGAGGAAGCGTCCGGCTTCCGCCAGTCCTTCCGCCCCCCGGCGGCGTCCCTCGTCCGATTCCATGACCCGCCGCGCGGCGTCCCCCGCGGTGCCCACCTCCAGGTCCACCAGGATGAAGAAGGCGCTGAGCGCCGGGCTCATGGGGGCCATGCGCCCCGGCCGCAGGGGCCGCTCACTCAAGGTGGTGGCCACCTTCTCCACCAGCCCGTCATCGGTGAGCCGCTTCGCCTTGCCGCGCATGGCGTCCCACGCGGCCTCCAGCAGCGAGGGCAGCATCCGCCCCGAGAGCGCGCTGGACAGCCGCTGCGCCGCTTCTTCCTCGTCGATGTGGTGCGCCTGCGCGTAGGTGGGCATGAGCTTCGCCACCACCACGGCGCGGGTGGCGAGGTGGGCGAGTCTGGGCGGGTAGGGCACGCGGAGCTCCGGGGCGGGGCTGGTGGGCTACCAGCGCACGAGCAGACGGTACCCCTCGCTGCTGCGCTCCTCCACGGTGATTCGAGGCCGGGCGTTGGCCAGCTCCAACATGGCCTCCAGGCCCCCCGCCATCAGCTCGGGCCGGTTGAAGCGGTCCGACATGGAGATGCGGCGACCCCGCTCGCCCTCGGGGGACATCGAGACGTCCAGGTCCGAGCGGCCCATCATCGCCAGGTAGCGAGGCACCCGCTCCAGCGTCTGCGCCGGGCCAATCAGGGGCAGGGCCACCGCCGTCATGCGGCCCACCAACGTCTGCGCGAAGCCAAGGACGCTCTGGCGGCCCAGTCGCCGGTAGGCGTCCTCGTCACCGAGCTCCGCGTAGCGCTCCCGCCGCGCCAGGGCCACCGCCCGCTGCCAGAGGGTGATGGGGTAGTCCAGCTCCGGCTTCCGGCTGTCGTACCCCAGCGTCTCCAGCTCCCGCAGCAGGGCGGCGTCCGCCTGGAGCCCCCGCACGAACAGTCCCTCGAACACGCTGGCGGGGATGCGAGGCATGGGAGGGGGCATGCCAGGAGTCTACGCGAAATCCACTATGAGTTCATGTATTTCCTGTATTCCAGGTTGATGCCGACCAGGAGGGGAGGCGCGGGGGCGCGGGGCGATTGCCAGCCCGCGAGCCGGGTTGCTATGGGGCCGCGAGCGCCTTAGAGGAGACGTCCAAGGAGAATTGAATGTCGGTGAACATCCAGCTCGAGTGGACCCCGAACCCCAGCACGCTGAAGTACGTGGTGGACCGGCGGTTGTTGGCGGGCGGCGCGGTGAACATCACGAACCGCGACGATGCCCAGGTGAAGTCCCCGCTGGCGCGCAAGCTGATGGACGTGCGTGGCGTCACGGCGGTGATGATTGGCACCAACTTCGTGACGGTGACGAAGGGGGAGGAGGGGGAGTGGGACGAGCTCAATGACGAGGTCATGGCCACGCTCGACACGCACCTGACGGCCAACGAGCCGGTGGTGGACGAGGCGGCGCTGGCGGCGGCCCGCGAGGCGGCCGGGCAGGGCGCGGGTGGCTCGGTGGAGGGGCGCATCCAGGACATCCTGGACAGCGAAATCCGCCCGGCGGTGGCCATGGACGGTGGTGACATCACCCTGGACCGCTTCGAGGACGGCATCGTCTACCTGCACATGAAGGGCTCGTGCGCGGGCTGCCCGTCGTCCACGGCGACGCTGAAGATGGGCATCGAGGGGCGCCTGCGGGAGATGATTCCCGAGGTGCTCGAAGTGGTGTCCGTCTGAGGCGCAACGTCAAGGCCTCGCAGGTCCGGCGGGAGCTGCTGCCGGACCAGTCCCCCGCGCTGCTGCGCGAGCTGCACCTGCTCACGCGCGAGGGGCACCTCAACGCGGACGCGCTGCGCAAGCTCAAGCAGGTGAACCACCTGATGGGCCTCCTGCGCCCCGCCGTGGAGGACGTCCAGGCGCGCCACCCCAACGCGGTGATGGTGGACGCGGGCAGCGGCAACGCCTACCTGGGCTTCGTCCTCTACGAGCTGTTCCTCAAGAACGCGGACAGCGGCGCGCTGCTCTCCATTGAAGGCCGGCCGGAGCTGACGGAGCGGGCCCAGGGCCGCGCCCAGCGGCTGGGCTTCACGCGGATGCAGTTCCAGACGGCGCACATCGACACGGCGACGTACCCGGAGCGCATCCACCTGCTGATGGCGCTGCACGCGTGTGACACGGCCACGGATGACGCGCTCGTCGCGGCCATCCGCCATGGCGCGGACCACGTGGCGGTGGTGCCGTGCTGCCAGGCGGAGGTGGCCGCGCAGCTCAAGGAGAAGCGCCCCGTCGTGGCCAGCAGTGGCTCCATGTCGCTGCTGTACGCGCACGCGTGGCACCGGCGCGAGTTCGGCTCGCACCTGACGAACGTCATCCGCGCGCTGACGCTGGAGGCCTTCGGCTACCAGGTGACGGTGACGGAGCTGACGGGCTGGGAGCACTCGTTGAAGAACGAGCTCATCCTGGGCCGCCGGGTGCACCGGGAGAACCGGCGCGCGCGCGCGCAGTTGGAGCGGCTGCTGGCGGAGACCGGCGTGACGCCCAAGCTGACGCGCGAGCTGGGCGTGAAGCCCACGGCGGCGGCCGGGGGAACCGTCTCCTCGACGGAGGCGCCGGAGTCCCCTGGACCTGCTTCGTCCGAGCCAGCGCCGGCCTCCGCCGGCTCCGAGGCGTGAGCCACGCCGCTGCGCAGGTGTACGCCCTGGGCTGAATGGGCAGGGCCTGGGGCGCGTTCGGAGCGCTCGCTGTTCGGAAATGTCGGGACATTTCCAGGCGCAAAACCCCCGACATTTCCAAACAGCAAGGTCTGAGGCTCGCCCCGGGGCCCTCCTCGCGGGTGCTCCGCCGCGGGCGCCGCGGTGCCGCATGCCGCGCAGGTGGGTGGCCTGCGCAGGCGAGGTCAGAAGGGCGCCGGCCGCTCCAGGGTGAGGCGCTGTCCCGTGGCGGGGTGCTGGAACGACAGGGCCTCCGCATGGAGGTGCAGCCGGGAGCCCGGATGCCCGTAGAGACGGTCACCGACGATGGGCGCGCCCAGGCCGAGCGGATGGGCCGCATGGACGCGCAACTGGTGCGTCCTCCCGGTGAGCGGGAAGAGGGCAACCTTCGTGCGGCCCTGGCTGCGTTCGAGCACGTGCCACTCCGTCACCGCGGGTTTGCCGTGCACGGGGTCGTGAATCTGGCGGGGCCGGTCGTCCAGGTCCACGCGCATGGGGAAGTCGATGGTGCCACGCTCGCCCCGGACGCTGCCTTCGACCCAGGCCACGTAGCGCTTGTGCACCTCGCGCCCCGCGAACTGCCGTTGCAGCGCCGCGTAGGTGCGCGCGTCCTTGGCGGCGACGAGCAGCCCCGACGTGTCCAGGTCCAGCCGGTGCGCGAGCATCGTCCCCGTCGCGCCGGGAGCGCGCGCGCGCAGCCGGGCCAGCACCGAGTCCTCCACCGAGACGTCCTTCGCGGGGACGGAGAGCAGGCCCTCCGGCTTGTCCACCACCACGAGCCATTCGTCCTCGAAGACGATGTCCAGTGGCCGGGGTGGCAGCGTAGGCACCATGAAGGGGCGAGGCGCGGCGACGGAAAGTCCCTCCAGCATGTACGGCAGCAGCGGCCCGCACTTGTCCTTGCAGGCAGGGTAGTACGCGCCGGCGGCCCGGCCTCCCGCGGGAGGCGGTGCGCCCCACCAGAACTCCGCGAGCGCCAGGGGCTGGAAGCCTTGAGTGAGGGCATGTGCCAGCAGCTTGGGGCCGGCGCAGTCCGCCGCGCCCGAGGGGGGCTCGTCGCTCGCGTAGAGGTCGCGCAGGTGACGGCGCTCGCCCCGGGCGTTGGGCACCACGTAGGTGTCGTGCAGGCGCTTCATCAGTGCACGGCAGACGATGCGCCGCAGCCGCTCCATGGCGCGCAGCCGCCGCTCCAGGCGGGCCCGCAGCGGTGAGAGCGTCCGTCGCGCCTCGTCGTGCTCCGCCTCCAGCCCGCGCAGCTCCGCCTTGTCCCTCCGGCTCTCCTGGTCGAGCGCATGCACCGCCGCCCGCCTCGCGTCCTCACTCAGTCCTGCCGAGGCCGCGATATCCGCGCGCCGCGCGTGGCGCTGCTTCTTCCGGGCGTCGTGCGTGGCACGCAGCGCCGCGCGAGCCTCCGCGTGGCGCGCCACCAACGCGTCATCTTCCGCGAGGAGGGCGGCACGCTCGGGCGATTGCCGGAAAGCCTCCTCGCGGGCCATCAGGCGCTTCACCAAGGCCTCGCCCGAGGGCTCCAGTTGCTCCCGCGCGTCACGAATGAAGAGGGGAGGCACGAAGCCAGGCAGGTCCCAACGACCCTCCAGCATCCCAGAGAAGGCGCGGAGGAACCCGATGCGTCCGTCAGGCGCTCGGACGGCGAGGACGCCGAACATCTTCCCACCGGCGGTGGTGTCGAGACACGAGGCCGGAAGCCCGGGCGCGAGCCGGCCCGCCCGGAGCTCGCGCTGAAGCCACTCCGCCGCCCGGCATGCCAGCGCGTGGGGCGCCCCCTCGTCGAAGGGGCTCGGGAAGCGCTCCGGGAGCTCGTCCGCGAGGGGCTGCGGCTCGAAGGGCGTGAACCACGGTCCGGCGGCGAGGTGCGGCCCACCGCCCGCGCTCACGAGCGTCCCGCCGAGGGCTCCGTCAGCAGCAACCGGCACCGGAGCCCGCCGTTCTTCACCGGGAGGCTCCGCGCGCCCGCGAGTCCCAGCGCCTTCACCAGGGCCGCCTCGTCCGGAAGGATGACCGCCGCGCGCCACCCCGCGAAGCCGCCGCGCAGCGTGTTCCCCAGCGCCCGGTACAGCGCGGGCAAATCCTCGGCTTCGCCCACGCGCTTGCCATAGGGCGGATTCACCACCACCAGCCCCGGACCCGCCACGGGCGCCTTCAGCGTCCGCGCGTCCTGCCGCTCCAGCGCGAGCGTCACGCCCGCGCGCCGAGCGTTGCGCCGCGCCGTCCCCAGCGAGCCCGCGTTGAGGTCATAGCCATGGAGCGCCGCCGTGGGCGCGGGCAGGGCCTCCGCCTCCGCGCGCGCCTTGCGTTGGCTCCAGGCCTCGGCGTCGAAGGAAGGGAAGGCCTCGAAGGCGAACGCGCGCAGCAGCCCCGGTGCCCGGTGCATGGCCATCCACGCGGCCTCCACCAGGAACGTGCCCGAGCCGCACATGGGGTCCACCAGGGGCTGCGTGCCGTCGTAGCCGGCCAGCCGGAGGATGCCCGCCGCCAGCGTCTCACGCAGCGGCGCGCGGCTGACCTCCTGCCGGTAGCCGCGCCGGTGCAGGGCCTCTCCGCTGGTGTCGGCGCTCACGGTGAAGGCGTCCCCCTCCACGCGCACCAGCAACGTCAGCCCCGGGCCTCCGCCCTCCTCGTCGAGCGGCCCCGCGCGCTCCACCGAGGGAACCCCCCACGCATACGCCGCCGCGGAGAGCACCACGTCCGGCCCGGGCACCGGCGAGCGGTGCAGGCTCACCGACAGCTTCGGAGGAAGCCGCCCATCCCAGACGTGAGACAAATCCAGTCCGGCCAGCCGGTCCGCGAGCGCGTCGGAGTCACCCGCGCGGAAGCTGCCCACGCGCAGCAGCACGCGGCTGGCGCAGCGAAGGCGCAGGTTGGCGTCCTGGTGCAGTCCGGCGGGGCCCTCCAGCGCCACCCCGCCCTCCACGCGGTGGGGCCTCCAGCCCAGCGCGGAGGCCTCGGCCTCCAGGGCGGGCTCCAGGCCGGGGAGGGTGGAGACAAAGAGCTGTTCGTCGGTGGGGGCGCGCGTCACGAGGGCGCCCATTGTCCGCGTCCCGGCGCGCGCCGCAATGCCTCAGTTCAGGACGCGGGCGCGGAAGGCCGCTCCCAGTCCGGCGACGGGGCTGGCGGAGCGGGGACATCCGCATAGACACCGCGGTAGTCGGGCGGCAGCAGCTCCGCCACCCGGCGCATCATCGCGTCCACCAGCGCCTGGCGCGGGTCCTCGGCGCCCGCCACCTCGGCCTCCAGCGCCTCCACGCGGAAGGGCGGGCCGAAGCGCACGAAGACGTCGGCCTTGAACAGCCGCTCGCCGCCCATGTCCGAGTCGTTGATGGGCATCAGCTTCTCCGTGCCCTGCAGCGCCACCGGCACCACCGGCACCCCCGCGCGCCTGGCAATCAGCGACAGGCCCTTCTTCGCCTGGGTGAGCGCGCCGGTGCGGCTGCGCGCGCCCTCCGGGAAGATGAGCACCGACTTGCCGGCCTTGAGCGTCTCCAGCGCGCGCCGCATCGCCTCGATGTCGGGCGAGTTGGGCTTGATGGCGATGGTCTCCATCGTCTCCGAGGCCAGGCGCGTCATCACCGTGGTCTTCAGCTTCACCCCGGCCAGGAAGACGACCTTGCGCGGCCGGAAGGCCCGGTCCAGCGTGAAGCCGTCCGCGTTGGACAGGTGGTTGCAAAGGAAGAGGCAGGGCTGGTCCGGGAGGTGCTCCCGCCCCAGGACCCTCTCGTTCGCCAGGGTGTCCCAGACGCCATCCATCAGGGCGCGGACCACCTGCTGGCGGGCGCCTTCTGGCAGCTTCGACATCAGGAAGAAGAGAATGCGCAGCACGTGTCGGTCGCCTCTAGCTCGGGGGGGGCGGTCGTCCCAGGCCCTCAACGCTCCACCCGCAGATGTAGTTCCGATGAGTGTCGCGCGTCAGCACCTCTCCTGTCCTGGCGCCTCGTCTGCCGGGCAGGCCGTCGTACAGCCAACGCTCATGTGGGACTGGGGGGCGGGACGGTTTTTGCTTCCCCTCTTCCCACCCTCCACACGGGTTGGCTATGGGAGGGCGCATGAGTCTGGTCGAAGTCCGCGCGTCGCGCGCCAGGAAGCCCGTGGAGTACGAGGTCACCGTCGACCACGTGCGCATGGACACGCACGACACGGCGACGCTGTTCCTGGATTTCGGCGGGGTGCCGCTGGACTACAAGGCCGGGCAGTTCCTCAACATCGACCCGCACCAGTTCCCCGCGCTGGCGCGCCTGTCCGCCTATCTCCAGGAGCAGAAGGGGCGCAAGGAGCCGCAGCGCTCCTACTCGCTCGCCTCCGCGCCGCACGAGCCGCTGGTGGCCATCACCGTGAAGGACGAGGAGTTCATCCCCGGCCTCACCCGCTATCCGCCGCTGCTGTCGCCCTACCTGGTGCACGGCCGCCTCACCGGCGCGCGGCTGAAGGTCATGGCCTTCATGGGGCCCTACGTGCTGCCAGAGGACGTGGAGGCGCGCACCGGCCACATCGTCCACCTGGTGGCCGGCTCCGGCGCGGTGCCCAACTTCGCCATCCTCAAGGACGCGCTCCACCGGGGGCTGAAGCTGCGCCACACCTTCCTCTTCTCCAACAAGACGTGGGGGGACGTGCTGTACGGCGACGAGCTGGCCGCGCTGGCGCGTGCGCACCCCGACCGCGTGCGCGTGGTGCACACCCTCACGCGGGAGACGGACGAGTCGCGCTTCGGCGCCGACGTGCGCAAGGGCCGCGTCCACCAGGCCCTGCTGGAGGAGCTGATTCAGGACCGGGACACGTGCCTGGTGTACGCGTGCGGCCCGGCGATTACGCCGTGGGACCGGCGCAAGGCGCTGGAGACGCGCACGCCCTCCACGCCGCGCTTCATGGAGACGGTGCTGGGCCACCTCCACGCGCTGGGCATCGACGACAAGCGCATCAAACGGGAGACATACGGCTAGGCACCAGCGGCAGCCACAGCTCGAAGCGAGCGCCGCCCCGGGGCCGGCTGCTGGCGCGCACGCTGCCCTCGTGCGCCAGCACCACGCGCCGGACGATGGCCAGCCCCAGGCCGCGGCCATTGGCGCGCGTGAGGAAGAAGGGCTGGAAGACGCGCTGCGGGTCCACGTCCGGGATGCCGGGCCCTTCGTCCTCCACCACCAGGCGCACGCCGCCGTCCGCGGGCTCCACCGTCATCCGCACCTTGCCGCCCGCGGGCGAGGCCTGCACGGCGTTGCGCACCAGGTGCGTCACCGCGAGCTGGAGCAGCGTCTCGTCACCTTCGAGCGCTGGCGTCCCCGCGGCCTCGTCCACGCTGAAGCGCAGCGTGGGCGCGTCCGGCGGGCCGTGCATCTGTCCCAGCGCGCGGCGCACCAGCTCGCCGAGCTGCACGGGCCGGGGGCGCGGCTCCAGCGGGCGCACCACGTCCAGCAAGTCCCGGACGATGTCCTCCAGCCGGATGGCCTCCTCCTCCAGCATGCCCACCGCGGCCTGGCCCGTGGGGCCCAGGTGCGCCTCGCGGCGCAGCACCGCCACCGCGTTGAGGATGGCGCCCAGCGGGTTGCGGACCTCGTGGGCCACGACGCCCGCGGCCTCGCCCAGCACCTCCAGCCGCTCGCGCGCCACCAGTTCGTCCTGGAGCCGGGACACCTCCTCCAGCCGCACCGCGGACGTCTGGTGGTGACGCACGTTCTCCAGCGCGCCGCCCACGAGCTGCGCGAACAGCTCCAGGGTGCTGGCGCCCGCGGGCGTGAGGGCGGGGCCCTGCACGCAGAGCACGCCATACGGCTGGCCCTCCACGAGGACGGGCGCGTCCAGCCCGCGCGTGTCTGGTGGATGGAGCTGGTGGACGGGCGCCACCCCGTCGGGGGCGTCCGGATAGCGGGCCACGCCGAGCATGTCGTGGTGGAAGACGGCCTTGCGCCGCTCGAGCACCTCCAGCAGGTGCGGCAGGGCCGGACGGGGAATCCGCACGGCGTCCAGGGGCATGCCGTAGACGGCCTCGGCGTCGGCGACGTTGAAGGGGCTCTGCCGCGCGGGCCCGTAGCGGAACGCGTCCCCCTCCACGCGCATGATGGAGACGGAGAAGCCCTGGCGGTAGATGGCCTCCACGGCCGTCTCCAGCACCGAGCGCTCATCCCGGCAGCGCAGCATCGTCGAGGCGGCCACCACCAGCGCCTCCGTGAGGCGCCGCACCGAGTCCTCGGCCTCCGCCTCCAGCAGCACCACCACCAGCTCGTCCGCGTGCGCCCCAGGCGCGTGCCACACCGACAACGTGCGCTGGGGGCCGTGCGCCGGCTGGACGCGGACCCAGACGGGCCGCTCGGGTATCGGTCCGCCCTGGCTGAGCGTCTGGTACATCGGCTCCACCCAGCCGCGCTCCTCCGGCACGAAGCGGCGGATGCTCTCCGAGAGCGGCAGGGCCTCCAGCTCCGCCGCTGGAACACCCAGCAGGGTGGCGAGCGCCGTGTTGACCCGTAGCACCTGCTCGCCGCGGAGGATGGCGGTGGGGAGGGGCATCGCTTCGAGCAGCCGGTCCGCGGCGGAGGCAGTGGTCACGGCGGTCATCCTCTGAGGCCGTCACACCCTCCGCAAGCGGACTCCCGCGGAGCTGGCAGCGGCGGACGCAATGGGTTTTCCCGCACCCCGTAGGGAAGGGCGAGGGGCGACACCCGGAGGGCACGACGATGAACTTCATGAACCTGATGGACCGCGATGACCTGGAGCTGAAGTCGGTGATGGCCGTGATGGCGGCCTTCGTGCTGATGGGGGCGGTGTTCCTGGGGCAGATTCTGTAGCGGCCGCCTCAGGGCTTCTTCTTCAGCTCCTTGGCGCGAGCCAGGTACTTCTGGACGAACTCCTTCTCCTCCGGGCGAAGGTGGCTCAGACGCAACCCGTAGCCGCGCGGGTTCTTTCCGTCCTCCAGCGAATTCTCCCAGATGACGGAGCTGCGCAGCGTGAGCACCCGGGGCGGCTCGTCGAAGCGGAGCGTCAGCTCGACGAGCGTCCCCAGCCGCAGCGGTTTGTCGGTGGCGATGAACAGGCCGCCCGACGACAGGTTGATGATGCGGTGGTCGGTGAAGATGCCCGCGGTCTGCAGGGTCACCTTCACGTCCGCGTGGATGCGGTCGTCGGAGCGCCGCTCCAGGCCAACGAACTCCGCGCTGGAATACGTGGGCGCCGCCGCGGCCCGTCGCGTGGACGGCGCGGGCGGCGGCGGGGCGGGTGGGGGCGGCGCGATGGGCGCCCGGGCCATCACCGGCGCGGCCTGCACGGGGCGCGGCGGCGGGGCGGGGGCCACGGCGGCGGGCGCCGCGTGCACCACCGGGGGCGGCCGGGGCGGCGCGGGCACGACGGGCCTCGGCGCCGCGGCCACGACGGGCGGCGGCGGGCGGGGCGCCTGCGCCGCCTGCGTCCAGGTGGCCTCCGCGTCGCGCATGCGGCGCGAGAGGAAATCGAAAATCTCCGCCGACACCTTCTTCAGCTCCGGATGCGTGTCCGGGGCCAGGTGGTCCGGCGTGAAGCGCTTGGCCATGCGGAAGTAGGCCAGGCGCAGCTCGTCCAGGTTGGCGGTGGGCTTGAGGCCGAAGACTTCATGGGCCGGCAGGCTCTGCATCGCGCGCATCTGCGCGCGCAGGCGCTCGGCCTGCTGCTGCTCCACGGAGGGCGTGGGCCGCGCGCTGGCGAACAAGTCCCGCAGCTCGGGCAGCTCCGGCAGGGCGACCCAGTTCGTCCCGTCCCGCGAGGCGCGCACCGCGGCCTTCAAGCGTCCGGAGGCAATCAGCTCCCGGAGGGCCTGGAGCGCCAGGGGCCCCAGCACACGTCCGAGATTGTCCGCGACCCAGTAACTGACAGCAGAAGACGACACGCAGGCACCCCGGAGGTCAGTGAGCCAGCGCCTGGCGCACGGCCGAGGCGATCTCGAGCGGATGGAAGGGCTTGCCCACGAAGCCCACGGCGCCCGCCGCCATGGCCTGCTCCACCACGGGCTCCGCGTCCATGCTGCTGATGACCAGCACTCGCGTGGTGGGCGACACCGCCTTGATGGCGCCCAGGACCTCCAGTCCGCTCTTCTTCGGCATGAACAGGTCCAGGAACATCACCGCGGGCTTCTCGCGCGCGGCGACGGCCAGCCCTTCCTCGCCGTCCGCGGCCTCGAGCAGGCGCAGCTCGATGCCCGTGTCGGCGATGACGTCCTTGAGGATACGGCGCACGAAACTGTCGTCATCGACGAGCAGCAGGGTCGGGGTGTCGGACATGGCTCCGGATGATACTTGGACCGCGCAACATCCGCGCGGGGACATGGCACGCCTGCCCGCCTTTTTGGGTTAAGGGGTGAGCATGTCCACAGACAACGCTCTCTCACACTTCGAGTCGCGGAAGCAGACGTACCTCGAGGACCTCAAGTCCCTCGTGCGCATTCCCAGTGTCTCATTTCCTGGCTTCGATGCGACGCAGGTACGACGCAGCGCGGAAGCCACCGCGCGGCTGCTGAAGGACCGTGGTTTTGAAAACGTTCAGCTACTCGAAATCGAGGGCACGCATCCCTATGTCTATGGCGAGGTGCTCAAGGCGCCGGGCAGGCCCACGTTGCTGCTCTACGCGCACCATGACGTGCAGCCGGCGGGCGACGAGGCGGCGTGGAAGAGCCCGCCCTTCGAGCCGGTGGAGCGTGACGGTCGGCTGTACGGCCGCGGCTCGGCGGACGACAAGGCGGGCATCGTGGTGCACACGTCCGCGGTGGAGTCGTGGCTGAAGGGCGCGGGGCAGCTCCCGCTCAACGTGAAGGTCATCATCGAGGGCGAGGAGGAGATTGGCAGCAACTTCCTGGGCGCCTTCCTCCAGAAGCACGCGGCGCTGTTGAAGGCGGACGCCATCGTCCTCACGGACACGTCCAACTTCGACACGGGCTTGCCATCCATCACCACCGCGCTGCGCGGGCTCGTCACGGTGGACGTGGAGGTCCGGGCGCTGCGGCAGGCGGTGCACTCGGGCATGTGGGGCGGGCCGGTGCCGGACCCCGTGATGGCGCTGTGCCGCATGCTGGCCACGCTGACGCACGCGGACGGCTCCATCGCCATCGAGGGCCTCCGCGAGCGCGTGAAGCCGCTGACGGAAGGCGAGCGTCAGAGCATCCAGGCGCTGCCCGGTGACGAGGCGCACTTCCGCGCGCAGTCCGGCCTGCTGCCGGGCGCGCAGGTGCTGGGCGGCGGCACGCACCCGTGGGAGATGAACTGGCGTCAGCCGAGCATCGCCATCAACGCCATCCAGGCCAGCAGCCGCAAGGACGCGCGCAACATCATCTGTGATTCGGCGTGGGCGCGCGTGGGCATCCGCATCGTCCCGGACCTGGAGGCGAGCGACGTGGAGCAGCGTTTGAAGGCGCACCTGCGCGAGGTGTGCCCCTGGGGGCTGGAGGTCCACTTCGACACGGAGGGCGCGTCTGGCTGGTGGTACACGGACCCGTCACACCCCGCGTTCCAGGCGGCCTTCCGCGCGCTGGAGAAGGGCTATGGCACGAAGGCGGTGGCCATTGGCTGCGGCGCGTCCATCCCCTTCGTGGAGCCCTTCGCGAAGGAGCTGGGCGGCGTGCCCGCGCTGCTCATCGGCGTGGAGGACCCGTACACGTATGCCCATTCGGAGAATGAAAGCCTGCACCTGGGCGACTGGGAGAAGTCCATCCGCAGCGCCATCCACCTCTACGCGGAGCTGGCCGAGGCGCTGAGCGCGTCACGGGCCTGAGGCCCGCGCCTTCCCCTGGCCCTGGATGACGGCTCGCCGGGGGGGCGGGCGGCCGCATGGAGGGAGAGGTCCCATGGACGCTGTGGATACGAGGCTGGTCGCCAGCTACGCGGTGGCCATCGCCTTCGACGTGCTGATGCCGGTGGGCGTGGTGCTGTGGGCGCGCAGGCGACTGGGCGCGTCGTGGAAGGTGGTGGGCTGGGGCGCGGCGGCGTTCGCGCTGTCGCAATTGCTCACCCGGCTGCCGATGGTGCAGGTGGCGCAGTACTTCATGCGGGACGCGCTGAAGGCGTCGTCGGTGCTCCTGGGCGCCTGGATTGCCGTGCTGTCCCTCACCGCCGGCCTCTTCGAGGAGACGGCGCGGCTGTGGGCCTTCCGCAAGCCGCTGAAGGACTTCCGCCGCTGGCGTGACGCGGTGGGCTTCGGCGCGGGCCACGGCGGCCTGGAGTCGGCGCTGCTGGTGGGCGGCCTGGCGGTGCTGGGGCTGGTCAACGTCATCGTCCTGTCGGCCCTGGACCCGTCCACCCTGTCGCTGAAGCCCGAGCAGGCGGCGCAGGTGGTGGAGGCCAAGGCCACCATCGCCGCGCTGGACTGGTGGATGCCGCTGCTGGGCGCCTACGAGCGGCTGGGCGCCATGGCGGTGCACATCGCGCTGTCGGTGGTGGTGCTCCAGCGCTTTCTCCGCGGCGAGGTGAGGTGGTACTGGTTCGCGGTGGCGGCCCACGCCAGCTTCAACGCGCTGACGGTGGTGGTGGGCAAGCTGGCCACCGCGGCGTGGGGGACGCGGTTCGGGGCGCTCGCGGGCGAGGGCATGGTGACGGTGGCCGCGCTCCTGAGCGTGTGGGTCATCGTGTACTTCCGCCGCGTGGAGGCCGCGCGCGAGTCGGTGGCGCCAGGCCTGACGTGAGGCCCGGCGCGCCGGCTCAGCGGCCGCGGAAGCGGTCCGTGGCCTCCACCAGCGCGGAGGTGTTGCCCGGCTCGTTCGCGGAGTGGCCCGCGTCGGCCACCATGACGAACTCCGCCTCCGGCCAGGCCTTGTGCAGCGCCCAGGCGCTCTCCGGCGGGCACACCACGTCATAGCGTCCCTGGACGATGACGGCGGGGATGTGGCGGATGCGGTGCACGTCGTCGAGGAGCTGCGTGTCGCTGCGCAGGAAGCCCCGGTTGACGAAGTAGTGGCATTCGATGCGGGCGAAGGCGAGCGCGAAGGCGTCCCCGCTGTTGCGCGCCACCAGCTCCGCGTTGGGGTACAGGCAGCTCGTGCGGCCTTCCCACACGCTCCACGCGCGCGCCGCCTCCTGCTGCGCCTTTACGTCCGGGCCCATCAGCCGGCGGTGGTAGGCCGTCAGCAAGTCCCCGCGCTCCTCGGGCGGAATGGGCTCCAGGTAGTACTCCCACGCGTCGGGGAACAGGGCGCTGGCGCCGCGCTGGTAGAACCAGTCAATCTCCTGCTTGCGCAGAAGGAAGATGCCGCGCAGCACCAGCTCCGTGACGCGCTCGGGGTGTGTCTGGGCATAGGCCAGCGAGAGGGTGCTGCCCCACGAGCCGCCGAAGAGCTGCCAGTGAGGGACGCCCAGGTGCTCGCGCAGCCGCTCCATGTCCGCCACCAGGTCCCAGGTGGTGTTCTCCTCCAGGCTCGCGTGCGGGGTGCTGCGTCCGCAGCCGCGCTGGTCGAACAGGATGATGCGGTACGCGGCCGGGTCGAAGAAGCGGCGCTGGCGCGGGTCCGTCCCGCCGCCCGGGCCGCCGTGGACGAAGAGCACCGGCTTGCCCTCCGGGTTGCCGCTCTCCTCGAAGTACACCTCGTGCCCTCCAGAGACGCGCAGGCGTCCGGCGCGGTAGGGCTCCAGGGGCGGGTACAGCGAACGCAGCGGCCGGGGAGGAACGGACACAGGGCAGGCCTTCCGTGGCGGTGGGACGGCTGACCCTAACAGGGCGTCCGTCCAGGGCCTTCCGTCCGCCAGGGGCAGGGCGCCTGGAATGTGCGGCGTCCTCCCTGCCCGGGGGGCACACTGTCAGGCAGGCCACGGACGATGTGACCGCGAGTTCACCGCGCCGCGACGCGGACTTCGCGGACGGGGTGGAGACTTCCGGCTGTCTCCCAACCCCACGGAGCACGCCATGAACATCGCTTCGCTCATCCGTCCTGTGACTGTCCCCCTCCAGGCGCGCGCGCCGCGCCGGTTGAAGCTGGTCCGCGTCCAGGCCACCGTCCTGGCCCAGGGTACCGTGGGCGCCATGAAGGACGGCGTGAAGGCCTTCCGCCACATGTGCGACGTGCTGACGGGAGGCTACTCCCAGGTCCGGCACTGAGCCGGACTTCGGATGCACCGGCCCCGAAGCGGCAGGAGCCCGGTGCCTGACTCATAGCGGGGTGTGGATGACGGGAGCAGGCGGAGTCGCCTGCCATGTCCAGTACCCATTCACTTGACCTGCGCGAGCGTGTCATCGCCGCCTGGCAAGAGGGCGAGGGCAAGAGTGCCATCGCCCGTCGTTTCATGCTCGGCTATGCCCCGGTGCGGCGCTACATCGCTCGCTTCGAGACAACCGGCAGCGTCCGTGCGCGTCCTCATGGGGGCGGGGCCCCTCGCAAGGTGGATGCAGCGGGCGAAGAAGTGCTACGGCGCCTGGTATGCGAGCGTCCCGACGCCACTGACGAGGAGTTGGCACGCGTCTATGCGGTACGTGCTGGGTGCGCCATCAACCACACCACGGTGAATCGAGCGCTGCGGCGCATGGGGTTGACGCGTAAAAAAGATCCCTCCACGCGACCGAGCGCGACACCCAGGCAGTAGAGGGCCTTCGCTGGGCGTACGCGCTGGGCATGAGGAAGGGGGCGCCCGACAAGCTCGTCGTGGTGGATGAGATGGGCAGCCGCACCGACATGACTCGCACGCACGGGCGGGCGCCTGCCGGAGAGCGCCTGACGGGCGAGGCGGTGCCGCGCAACCGCGGCTGCGTCACCACGGTCCTCGGCGCGCTGACGCACCAGGGCATCGAAGCCCATATGGAAGTCGAGGGGGGCACCAGCCTGGAAGTCTGGGACAATCTGGCCGCCCACAAGTGCCGAGCGCTCATCGACGTCATCGAATCGCGCGGCGCCCGGGTCGTCTTCCTGCCTCCCTATAGTCCCGACTTCAGCCCCATCGAACTGGCATGGAGCAAGGTCAAGGCGCGGCTGCGCAAGTGGAGGTTTCGTACCCGCTCCGCCCTGCGCCAGGGCATCCACCTCGCCCTGGCGGCCATCTCCCCAAGCGACGCAGCGGGCTGGTTCGCCCACTGCGGTTACTCTGTCGCTCAGGCCATCTGAGCTGCGCTATGAGGCGCGCCGGAATGGAACGTCCATTCCACCTGGAGGGAGCCTGCCCCGTGAGCGCCAAGGCCCCCCGGACCGGAACGTCCATTCCGGGCGGAGGGGCGCGCCCCCAAGTCTCGGACCTTTGGGACGGAACGTTCATTCCAGCCCTGGACACCCAACCCTGCCGAAGTCGGAAGCCCGGAAATCGAGCGCCCATCCCACGAGGGAGTGACGCTCCCGGGACACAGCCCCGCTGGAAGGAACGTTCATTCCAAGGGGGGAGACCGCACCACCGGGCGGGAGCACCCTCGCGGGGCGGCAGGTCCATTTCGAGCAAGGAGGCGGCGCGCTCTCCATCTGGTCCTCGCGGAATGAACGTTTCCTCCACCCGGAAGGAAGCCGGCCGTGAGCCCCACCGGCCATGCCGAGGCGGAGGGAAGCTCCCATGTCGGTCTTCGCGGAATGAACGTTCCCTTCAACCGGAAGGAAGCCGGCCGTGGGCCCCGCCGGCCATGCCGAGGCGGAGGGAAGCTCCCCATGTCGGTCCTCGCGGAATGAACGTTCCCTCCACCCGGAAGGCCGGTCGGCAGCGGCCCCCGCCGGTCATGCCAATGCGAGGGCCCCTCCCCATGGAGGCCCGGTGGAATGAGCGTTCCCTCCACCCAGAAGGCCGGTCGGCAGCGGCCCCCCTCCGGTCATGCCAAGGCGGAGGGCCCCTCCCCATGGAGGCCCGGTGGAATGAACGTTCCCTCCACCCAGAAGGCCGGTCGGCAGCGGCCCCGGACATGGCGTGGAATGGGACACCCTCTTCGCGCGTAGATGGGCCATCCCCGGCAGCGGGCCTCTCCTCCGCCTGATTCCCCACACGCCCGTCAGCTGACGCCCCCGCCCTTGTCCCTCAGCCACTTCCTACGGCGCATGTCGCCCGCCCCAGCTATGACTGCTCCCTTTCACGGCAAGGGAGCACCGTAAATGGGCAGGCTGCTGTCAGGAGGGCGCGCCCGGGCGCGGGCCGGCTCCCGGGCCTGACGGTGCGTCCTCCTTCGGCGGTGGGGGCGGCACCTGCTTGCCGGCGGGGGCCACCATCCGCACCTCGGTGCGCTCGTCGAGCGCGAGCCCGTCACCCTTGGGCTCCGTCTCCGTCACGGAGATGACGTCGCCCCGGTTCAGCTTGAGGAAGCGCTCGTTGCGCTCGTTGCGGTGGCGCTCCTGCATCGCCAGGCCCACGCGCCCCTCGGGGCCGCAGCCGATGTAGCGGTGCCGGCCCTTGCCCTCCAGGGGCTCGGAGACGATGCGGAACAGCCGCCCGGGCGTCAGCTCCGGCCACGCCTCGTCCTTGGGGGCCAGCACCAGGTAGCTCATCTTCAGCGACTCCTTGTGCAGGCTCGCCGCGCGCGCCAGCTCCTCCACCACGCGCGGCATGGGCCAGGCGCGCTCGGCGTGGCACCAGTCCGTCTCCTTCACCAGCGCGGGGCAGGGGCCGCGGTACATGCAGGGCGCGCGGATGGCGTAGCCCCTGGCCACCATGGCGTCGCGCACCTGCAGCAGGCCGCGGCTCGTCTCGCGCAGCGCCGGCTCCATCACCAGCAGGCTGCCGCCGCGCTTCACCTTCGCCAGAATCGTCTCCAGCAGCGCGGCGCGGGGCGCGATGGCCGCGTCGCCCGCGCCGTACAGCTCGTTGACGACGTGGCCCATCGTAATCAGGTCGAACTGCCCCTCGGGCAGCGCGGCGCCCTTCTTCGTCGGGTCCCAGTCGCGGGTGGCCAGGGCCTCGCCGGCCTCGGCGGCCAGGTTGCGCGCCAGGGTGAGCGCGGGCTTGCTGCGGTCGGCGGCGGTGACCTGGCCCCCGCCCGCGTCCAGCGCGGCGAAGGCCACCGGGCCCGGACCGCTGCCCAAATCGAGCACCTGCCGGGGGCGGCTCGGCAGCTCGCCGAGCACCTGCCGGGCCTGCGCGTAGGACACCGGCCAGTAGAAGAGCAGGTAGGCGCCCAGGAGCTTCGGGTCATCCATGTAGCGGGCGCCGGCGAGCTGCCGCTCCCGCGTGAGGCCCAGGGAGAGCTGGCGGACCCCGGCGGCCACCTCCTTCACCTCCTGGGGCGTCAGGCGCGTCTCCGGTCCGCCGGCGCCACCCCGGCCGCGGGACGCGCGCCAGACGGCGATGAGCCGCGGCATCCATCGCTCCAGGTCCTTGCTGTATGCGTTGCTCATCCGGTCCAGCCTTCACCTGTGAAGCCGCGCTTCGCCGCGGCCGTTTCCAACCAATTGTCGTCCCGCCAAGGCGTCAACGGGGAGGTCGCCATGGAGGGGGAGACCGCGTTAAACCCTGGCCGCACATGATTTCCGTTCGCGGCCTTCGCAAGCACTACAAAGTCCACAAGCGCCCGCCGGGCCTGAAGGCGGCCCTCCGCTCGCTCGTCCACCGTAGCTACACCACGGTGAAGGCCGTGGATGGGATTTCCTTCGACATCCGCCCCGGGGAGCGGGTGGGCTTCCTGGGCCCCAACGGTGCGGGGAAGACGACGACGCTGAAGGTGCTCTCCGGCCTGCTCTACCCCTCGGACGGCGAGGTGACGGTGGACGGCCACGTCCCGCAGAAGCGGGAGGAGGCCTTCCTCAAGAAAATCATGCTGGTGATGGGGCAGAAGCAGCAGCTCCTCTGGGACCTGCCTCCGGCGGAGACGTTCGAGCTCAACCGCGCCATCTACGACGTGCCCCAGGCCCAGTACAAGAAGACGATGTCGGACCTGGTGGAGCTCCTGGAAATCGGAGACCTCATCGGCAAGCCCACCCGGCAGCTCTCCCTGGGCGAGCGGATGAAGTGCGAGCTGGCCGCGGCCCTCATCCACCAGCCCCGGGTGCTCTTCCTGGACGAGCCGACCATCGGCCTGGACGTGGCCATGCAGGCCACCATGCGGACCTTCATCAAGGAGTACAACGAGAAGTACGGCGCCACGCTCATCCTCACCAGCCACTACATGGACGACGTGGCGGCGCTGTGCCCCCGCGTCATCGTCATCGACAAGGGGCTCCTGTCGTATGACGGCGGGCTGGACGCGCTGGTGCAGCGGGTGCGGCCGGAGAAGCGCGTGGTGCTGCGACTGTCCGAGGAGGTGGACGCCGCGCGCCTGGCGCCGCTGGGCAAGGTGGTCACGCACGAGCCGGGCTCGGCGGTGCTCCAGGTGCAGCAGGAGGCCGTCAACGCCACCATCACCCGGGCGCTGTCCACGCTTCCGGTGATGGACCTCACGGTGGAGAACGCGCCGCTGGAAGAGGTGATGAGCGAGCTGTTCGCGGAGTCGAAGGCGCGCCGGGCGGCGGCGCCGGAGCCGGTGCCCGCATGAGCGCCCGGACGGTGCTGCGCGCCTTCCCCACGCTGCTGCGCGTGGGCTTCGCGGAGGCGGTGGCCTACCGCGCGGAGATGCTCATCTGGGTGCTGTCCACCACCATGCCGCTGGTCAACATGGTGCTGTGGATGGCGGTGTCACGCGAGGCACCGGTGGGCCGCTTCGGCGAGGCGGACTTCATCAGCTACTTCCTGGCCACCTTCGCGGTGCGGCAGCTCGCCACGTCCTGGGCCGCCTGGCTCATCAACTGGGAGGTGAAGCAGGGGACGCTGGCCATGCGCCTGCTCCGTCCCATTTCACCGCTGTGGACCTACGCGGTGGAGAGCATCGCCGCCTTCCCCATGCGCCTGCTGGTCGCGGTGCCGGTGGTCCTGCTGAGCGTGGCGCTGGTGGGGGAGAAGGCGGTGCCCCAGCACGCGTGGCAGTGGGGCTTCTTCGTGCTGTCGGTGATTGGCGGGTGGGCGGTGGCCTTCCTGGCCAACGTGGCCATTGGCGCGCTGTGCTTCTTCCTGGAGAGCAGCCAGAAGGTGCTGGAGGTGTGGCTGGTGCTCTTCTTCGTGTGCTCCGGCTACATGTATCCGGTGGAGCTCCTGCCGCCCACGCTGCGCGCCATCATCGACTGGCTGCCCTTCCGCTATCAGATTGGCGTGCCGGTGGAGATGCTGACGGGGGCCTACGGCTGGCAGGAGTCGCTGCGGCTGCTGGCGGCCCAGTGGGCCTGGGTGGCGGTGCTGGGCGGGCTGGCGGCGGTGACGTGGAAGCAGGGCGTGCGGCGCTTCGCGGCGTTCGGGGGCTGAGGTGAATCTGAAGCGCTATCTGCGGCTCCTGGGCATTCAACTCAAGGCGTCGGGGCTGCTGTCGCTCCAGTACCGCGCGGACTTCTTCACGGAGGGGCTGACGTCGCTCTTCTGGACCTTCACCGCGCTGGCGCCGCTGTTCGTCGTCTACGGGGAGCGCCCCAACATCGAAGGGTGGAGCTTCGGCGAGGCGCTGCTGGTGGTGGGCTGGTTCACGCTGCTCCAGGGCATCCTGGAGGGCGCCATCAACCCCAGCCTCACGGGCGTGGTGGAGCACATCCGCAAGGGCACGCTGGACTTCGTGCTGCTCAAGCCCGCGGACGCGCAGTTCCTGGTGTCCACGCAGCGCTTCCAGCCGTGGCGGGCCTTCAACGTGCTGACGGGCGTGGGCCTGTTCGTCTACGCCTTCACGCACCTGGGGCGGTGGCCGTCGGTGACGGGGCTGCTGGCCTCCGTGCTGCTGCTGGGGACGAGCACGCTCCTGCTCTACTCGCTGTGGATTCTGACGGTGAGCGCGGCGTTCTTCGTGGTGCGGGTGGACAACCTGACGTACCTGTTCACCTCCATCTTCGACTTCGCGCGCTGGCCGTCCTCCGTGTTCCAGGGCGTGGGGCGCGGCGCGCTGACGATGGTGTTCACGTATGTCATTCCGCTGGCGCTGATGACCACCTTCCCCGCGCAGGCGATGCTGGGACGGCTCCCGTTCCAGTCGCTGCTGGGGGCGGTGGCGGGCGCGGGGATTTTCGCCTGGGGCTCCCGCCAGGTGTGGCTGCGCTCCATCCGCCGCTACACGTCGGCGAGTAGCTGACGCGCCGGGAGGCGGCTCCCCAGGGCGCTGACTCAGGAGGCCCTGGGGAGGGGAGGCCGCTCGCCGGGGGCTACTGCTTCACGGCGCGGGTCAGGTCCTGGACGATTCGCGTCACATTGGCGGTGCGGCCGCCGACCAGATACCAGCTCGGCGCGTCGACCACGATGACGCGGCCCGCCTTGAAGGCCGCCGTCTTGCTGAGCTCCGGGTGCTTGCCCAGCGTCTCCAGGGCCTTGTTCTGGCCACCGCCCGTCGCCGCGCCGCGGTCCAGCACCACCAGCCAGTCCGGGTTTGCGGCCACGGCCTTCTTCAGCAGCGCGGCCGCGGCTTCGCCTCGGGTGTTCACGGCACCGGGCTGCGTCTCAATCCGAGCCATCATTCGCTCGCTCGCAATTCATTTATTACGTGAATTGCCTGGCCTGATGCGGCCGCCTTTGTCTTTCACCCCGCACGGTGGGTGTCTGCGGCCCCATGTATTTAATGTGTTCAGTTTTGAGTGGTGCGATGGTCCCTCTGGACATGTGTGGGGTAAAGGCGCCGGGCGCGGTTCCGCCGCGCACCCCCCCCCGTTCCAAAAAGGACCCCCACTCATGTTTGAACCTGCCGGGTTCGGCCGAAAGGCCGCGCTCTTGTTGTCGCTCGTGTTCGCGGGATGCTCACACGAGGAATTTGCAGATGCGCTGAATGCGACGCGGAGCCAGGAGACCGAGCTGACCTCCCTCCGTTGGGTGAGCACCCCCAGCATGTCCACGCAGCGCCTGGACCACACGGCGACCGTGCTCCCCAATGGCCGCGTGCTGGTGGCCGGTGGCCAGTCCTCCACGAGCGCCGAGCAATACGACGTGCCGACCGCGCAGTGGCTCGGCGCGGGACAGATGGTGGCCATGCGCCGCCGGCACACCGCGACGCTGCTCCCCGCCGGCAAGGTGCTGGTCGTGGGCGGTGACGCCACCGCGGCGACCACGGGCACCGCCGAGCTGTACGACGTGGCCACCGGCGCCTGGTCCGCCACGGGCAGCCTGGACTCCCTGCGCTCGGGACACACCGCGACGCTGCTGCTCAATGGCCAGGTGATGGTGACGGGCGGCGAGGACGGCACGGGCAGCGCGTTGAGGACGGCGCGTTTGTATGACGTCGCCACGGGGACCTGGACCGCCACCCACAGCATGAACGTGCCCCGCCTGGGCCACGCGGCGACGCTGCTGCCCGACGGCAAGGTGCTGGTGTCGGGCGGGCGCTCCAGCGCCTGGGGCTCCGTCCTGCGGACCGCGGAGCTGTATGACCCCGTCACGGGCTTCTGGGCTCCCGCCGCCCCCATGGCCTCTCCACGCGCGGGGCACACCTCGACGGCGCTCTTGAATGGCAAGGTGCTGGTGGCGGGCGGGTGGGTGGATGACCTCACCGCGACGCGCAGCGCGGAGCTGTATGACGTGGAGACGGGCGTCTGGGGCTCCGCGGGGAACCTGATGCCCAGCGACCGCGCGCACCATGTGGCGACGGTGCTGCACTCCGGCGAGGTGCTCGTCACCGGGGGCTCTGACGGGAGCGAGCCCTACCTCCAGAGCGCGGCGCTGTATGACCCCGTCACCGCGCTGTGGTCCTCCACGGTGTCCATGGGCATCAGCCGGCTGGGGCATACCGCCTCGCTGCTGGGCACGGGCGAGGTGCTGGTCGCGGGGGGAAGTCCGGATGGCGTCCTGCGCACGGCCTCCGCTGAACGCTACCTCCCGCCCACGCTCCCGTGGCGCGCGGCGAACGCCATGCTGTCCGCGCGCTTCCACCACGGCGTGACGGTGCTACCCACCGGAGAGGTCCTGGTGGCCGGTGGCACCTCCAATGGCAGCACGGCCCTGGGGAGCACGGAGCGCTACTCCGAGGCGACGGGCGCCTGGACGCCGTCGGGCGCGCTGCTCGGCGCGCGCTATCAGCACACCCTGACGGTGCTGCCGGATGGGAGGGTGCTGGCCTCGGGGGGCCAGAGCACGTCGTCCAGCTATCTCGCCTCGGCGGAGCTCTACGACGCGGCCACGGGCACCTGGAGCGCCACGGGGGGGCTGGCGAGCCCTCGTGCCCGCCACACCGCGACGGCGCTGCCGGACGGCCGGGTGCTGGTGGCGGGGGGCCGGATGAGCTCCAGCTTCTTCGGCATGCTGGCCACCGCGGAGCTGTATGACGCCGCCACGGGGACGTGGACCTCCACCGGGATGATGAGCCGGCGGCGCCAGTATCACTCGGCCACGTCGCTGCCGTCCGGCAAGGTGCTCGTCGTCGGCGGGAACACGCCGGAGGGCGACACGGCGACGGCGGAGCTCTACGACCTGTCCACGGGGCAGTGGATGCCCACCGGCTCGCTGTCCGGGCCGCGGTATGGGCACACGGCGGTGGCGTTGCCGTCGGGCAAGGTGCTGGTGGCGGGGGGCTGGGGCGCGGGGGGCGCGCTCGCCACGGCGGAGCTCTATGACCCGGCGACGGGCACCTGGACGTCGCTCGCCGCCATGCAGCACCCGCGCTACGGACCGATGTCCGCGCTGCTGCCCTCCGGCCGCGTGCTGGTGCTGGGGGGGGATGGGGGCGGCGGCGTGGGCCTGCTGGCCTCGGCCGAGGTCTTCGACCTGGCCAGCGGTCGGTGGCACGGCGCGGGGACGTTGCCCTCGGCGCTCACGAGCGCGGGCGTGGTGACGCTGGCGGGCTCTGGCCGCGTGCTGGTGTCGGGGGGGCTGGGGCCCAGCGGCTCATTGTCCTCGGCCGGACTGTATTCGCCCGCGCCTTGAGCGCGTGTCCCGCCCCGGAGGCGTGTGTCGCCGGGGCGGGGTTTCGGATGCGGCCTGGAGGACAGGGCGCTGGCCGCGTGTCGCCTGCGCGATGGCGGCGCGCATTCGCCATGGCCCTCCGCGCGTCCGCTGCCCCCATCCTCCCTCCCGTGCAGACAAGGGGGGCGCATGAAGGGACTTCAAGCGGTGGTCATGGCGGGAGTGTTCGTTGGCGTGCTGGGGCTGGCCCCGGCGGCCTGGGCGGGCGCGGCGAAGACGCGGTACCCCGTGGTGTTCGCCCACGGCATGGGCGGGTTCGATGACCTGCTCGGCTTCGACTATTGGGGGAACGACTACGGCACCTTCGTGGGCAAGGCCTGCGCGTCGAGCCTCGACACGGATTGCAACGGGGACCTCGCCCGCGGGCAGCGCGCCTTCGTGGCGCAGGTGGCGGCCTTCCAGTCCTCGGAGGTCCGCGGGCTGGACCTGGCGGACGACATCGAAGGCTTCATGGCCACGACCGGCGCGGCGAAGGTGAGCATCATCGGCCACTCGCAGGGCGGCATCGACGCGCGCAAGGCGGCGCGGGTGCTGCGTGAGCGGCGCGGCGTCACGTCGGTGGCGGTGCTGGCGAGCGTGTCCTCGCCGCACCGGGGCTCGCCCGTGGCCAGGTACATCCTGGATTTGAAGCCAGGCGTCACCAGCGTCGTCGCGGCGCTGGCGCGGTACTACGGCGACTCCGTGTACGCGCCGGGCAATGACGCCTACGCGGCGGCGAAGCAGCTCGTCTACGACGACTACGCCGCTTCGGATGGCGTCGTCACGGGGATGAAGGTCTTCAACGAGAAGTACCCGGTGAGCAGCCTCTACGCGGGGCGCTACGTGTCGCTCATCACCGCGCAGCATGGGGTGAATGTGAATCCGGCGCTGTACCTGTTGAAGGAGTTCCTCTTCGACATCGACGGGGACGGGCATTGCGAAGGAGACGGTGACAACGACGGCGCGGCCGGGTGCGGCGACGGCGTGCACGATGAGGCGGATGACGACGGCATGGTGGGCATCAGCTCCCAGCAGATGGGCCGCCGGCTGCGCTACCACGACGCGTTCTTCGGCTTCGACTCGGTGACGGAGGACACGTCCATTCCGGTGCTGAGCGGCCTGAACGCGCCGTCCCGCCTCCAGAGCACGTCGATGTCCAGCGTGGTGTCCCAGGACCATGTGGACGTGGTGGGCGTGGGGCCGGACACCTTCGACGAGCCGGAGTTCTACGCCGCCCTCATCCACTACATCGCCACGCAGGAAGGCGGGCTGGCGGCTCAGGCGCCGGGCGGCGGCGCTTCGACCTCCTCGGACTCCACGCCGTAGTACGCGAGGCACTCCACCTCGCGTCCGCGCACCACGCGCCGGCCGTCGAGCGGCCCGCCGTGCGCGGTGACGACGGTGCACTGACCTTCGTCGCCTTCCTGGTCGAAGTAGAGGACCACCCAGTCCCGGGTGGTCCCCTGCTGGTGGGCCAGCGCGGTGTTGGAGAAGAGCACGCGGAAGTTCCACCCCGCCAGCTTCCGGCGGAGCACGGGCAGCCAGGCCTCGCCGGAAGGGTTGAACCGGCGCGGCGCGATCCGGCGCAGCTCGCCCGCGTCCGCGCGGCGCCGGTACTCCTCGTCCACCTGGAGAATCAGGCCCACGTCGGGCCGGGGGCCTTCGTCGTGGGCCTCGCTCCGTCGCGCGGCGCCGCGCCGCTCCCGGCCGAGCCTGGCGCCGAGCAGCTCGCGCACCTGCTCGCCGCGCCGGGGGCCGAAGCCCTCCACGCGCTCCAGCCGCCCGTCGTGCGCCGCCTGCTCCAGCTCCTCCAGCGACCGCACCCCCAGCTCGTCGTGGATGCGGCGGGCCAGCTCCGCACCGATGCCCGGCACGCTGGCCAGGAGCTGCTCCGGGGAGTGCTCCGTCTCCAGCCGCTGCAGCAGCGACAGGTGCCCCGTGCGAATCAGCTCCGCCATCGCCGCGGCGATGCTCTTCCCCACGCCGGGCAGCTCGCGCAGCCCCGCTTCGTCTTTCTCCGCCAGCAGCTCCGCCACGGGCTGGGGCCACTGCGCGATGGTGTCCGCGGCCTTCCGGTAGGCGCCGACCCGGAAGGGCATCGCGTCCTGCTCCTCCAGCAGGTCCGCGACGCGCTCCAGCGCATCCGCGACGTCGATGTTGTCCTTCCAGGCAACGCCCATGGCTGCCTCCAAGGTGAGGCGCGTCGAAGACGGTGCCCACCGCCGTCGCGAATCGCCACGCCTGGCGCCGGGCCCTCGGGGCGGGCCGTGGAGGCCTTGCCTCGCCGCCTGCTCGAGGGTTCGCGGCGCTCAGCGCGGCACGCGCTCGTCGGACGCGCGAGGACCCTCGATGACCACCTTCAGGCCCGTGGGCACGTTGGGCGCGAAGGCGAGCGAGAAGCCGACGCGGTGGCACAGCTCGCGGACGATGGACAGTCCAAGGCCGCTGCCCCGGGTCGCCCGCCGCCGCGTGGCCTGCGCTCGAAACCCGCGCTCGCCCAGGCGCTCGAGGTCCCCTGGCGGGAGCCCTGGGCCGTCGTCGAGCACGGTGAGCCGGAAGCGCCCGGGCTCCGCATCCTCGAGGACGGCGACGACGTGGCCCCCCGCCTCGCCGTGCGTGACGGCGTTGTGCAGCAGGTTGCTCAGGGCCTGCTCCAGCATCGTGGGGTTGCAGCGCACCCAGAGCGCCTCGTCGGGCCGGGCGCACTCCACGGTCCGCTCCAGCAGCCGCGCGAGCTGCTGGAGCCTGCGCACGACGCGCTCCATCGTCTGTCCCAGCTCCACGCGCGGGTCGCCCGCGGTCGGGTCAATGCCCTCTCCGAGCTGGCAGGCGAGGTGGAGGTTGTCCACCAGGGAGGTGAGGTAGACGGTGTCCTCGAGGCCCTGGCGGAGGAGCGCGGCGGCCGGCTCGGTGGGCGTCGTCGAGGCCAGCTCCAGCGACAACTGGAGTGAGGCGATGGGCGTCTTCAGGTCGTGCGCGACGTCGGCCAGGTGCCGCTCCAGCGCGTGCTTCTGGGCCTCGATGCGGGTGGCGTCCTCCTGGACACGGGCATGGGTGGCGTCGAGCACCCGTGACAGCTCGCCCAGCTCATCGTCCTGGCCATCCGCCGCGGAGCGATACCCGGTCGCCCCGAGCATCCCCGCCGCCCGGTGCAGCCCGCGCAGGCGTTGGAGCAGGGGCTGGGCGACGGCGAAGGTGGACAGCGCCGCCGCGAGCAGCGTGAAGAGGACGGCGGACGCGAAGACCCACTGGCCCACCAGGGCGCGCTCGTGCATGAGGGGCCAGCGGAGCTCCAGGAGGCTGCAGGGGCCGGCCTCGCCGAGCTTCAGCAGGGTGGCCCCCGCCCACTCGGCTTCCGGATGGAACAGCGGAGGGTAGAAGACGGTGGGCTCACGCTCGCCCTGGGCGAGCCGGGCGAGCAGCGTGGGGTCCGGCCGCGCGCCGGGCGTGCCCGTCCCGACCTGGGCCAGGTCGAACGCCTCCACCTCCACGCCGTCCGGACTCCGGAAGCGCCATCCCGGCGTCGTCCGGCAGTCGGCGGTCTGGGGCGCGAGCACGAGCGCGGCGGTCATCCTCGCGCCATGCTTCAGCGCGGCATCCACGGCCAGGAAGACCGCGAGGATGGAGGCGGCCAGCGTTCCCAGCAGGCCGAGGAGCGCCGAGGCGACGAGGATGCGTTGGGCCAGGCGGTTGCGCAGCCTCACCGCGGCGCCTCGTCGGGGACGAACCGGTAGCCAATCCCCCAGGAGGTCTGGATGCGCGCGCCCGCGGGCCCCAGCTTCTTGCGGATGCGCGCGACGTGAGAGTCCACGGTCCGGTCATCGCGCTCCTCGCTGGGCGGCAGCGCGTGCTGGGCAATCTGGGCGCGCGTCAGGGCCCGTCCCGGACGCTCCACGAGGTACGCGAGCACGTCGAACTCGTGGCGCGTGAGCGGCAGGACGCCGGTGCCTTCGCGGCTCGCCTCGCGGGCGTCGAGGTCCAGGCTCACGTCGTCCCAGCGCAGCACGCGTCGCGGGCGCTCCTCCTGGAGGAGGAGCCGCGCGCGGATGCGGGCGACCAGCTCCTCCATCCAGAAGGGCTTGGGGAGGTAGTCGGCCGCCCCCAGGCCGAAGGAGCGCAGCCGGGCTTCCAGCTCCTGCCTCGCGGTGAGGACGATGATGGGGACACGGAGCCGGAAGCGCCAGGCTTCCATCACCTCGAAGCCGTCCTGCCCGGGAAGGTTGAGGTCCAGCACCACCAGGTCGGGTTGCTCGCGCTCGGCCATTTCGAGCGCGAGCACTCCGTCCGTGGCGAGCGCCACCTGGAAGCCCGCGAGCTTCAATCCACGGACGATGCCCGCGGCGATGGGGGCATCGTCCTCCACGACCAGGATGCGCGCCGATGGGTTCATGGACACTCTACCCAGACAGGCTGCGTCGCCAGATTCGCTGCTTCGCGGCGGTCAGTACACCCAGGTGTAGCCACAGCCGACAGTGGCGCTCACCTCGGGGGTGGGGCTGACGCCGACGCCGAGGCTCACGACGAGGCCGGCGAGCTCGAGCTTGCCACTCGTGAGGAAGTCCGTCCATTCCCGCTCGGTGGCGGGCGCGTTGAAGACGACCTGGACGCTCCCGCCATACTTGAGGCTGGCCCCCAGGCTCACGGACAGCTCGGGGCCGTCGAGCTTGGAGGGCTTGTCCGCCCAGACGCCAAGCTGGAAGTCCAGCGACGCGCCGGTCGCGAGGCCCGCGACGCCGCCCACGCCGTAGTAGCCGCGCAGTTCCTTCAGCTCCGGGAGGTCGAAGGCGAAGCCGAAGTTGCCCTCGGCGCCAGCGCCGTAGGCCGCGTCACCGCCGCTGCCGAGGGAGAAGGTGATGAAGCCCTTGCCCCGGGCGTCGTTGTTGGTGCGCTGGACCGACGCGTCCTGGGAGAGCGAGCTCACCGTCTTCTGCGTGTCGTCGTCCTTCTTCTTCTGGGAGGACTGGCCCACGAGGAACTCCACCTGCTTGTGGCGGGTGGGGTTCGTCAGCAGCGCGTAGCCCGTCTCGGCCATGCCCTCCAGGAGGGCCAGGTGCTCGCGGTAGACGTCCTCGGCCAGCGTCTGGGCGACGTCACTCAGCGCGTCCGTGAGGAAGCGGGTGGACAGCTCCACCACCTCGTTCCAGGCGGCCTCCCCGGCGGCCAGGGACTCCGCATACGCCTGCTCCGCCAGCTTCGCGGCGTCACGGGTGAGCGTGTCCACCTCCCGGGCGAGCTGCTCGGCCTCGCGGCTCACCTGGTTCGTCACGGTGCCCGCGGTATCGGTGACGGTGTCGGCCGCCTTGTTCGCGGTGTCCACCACCGCGTTGCCCGCCTTCTTCGCCGACTTCTTCACCTTCTTCACGGCCTTCTTGAACGACTTGCTGAGACTCACGTGGAGACCCCCTCTGGCTGCGTTGAGGGCTCCACCTTGCGGCAGAAGTGTTGAGGGACTGTGGAGGGCGGCGCACGCCTGGACGGCCGCCCCCGTCCTCAACCGGCGTCCGTGACGACGGCGTCCGCTTCAATCTCCACCAGGATTTCAGGGGAGATGAGGCGGCTGACCTCCACCATGGAGGTCGCGGGGCGGATGTGGGCGAAGAATTCGCCGTGCGCCCGGCCCACCTCCTCCCACCGCTGGATGTCCGTGACGTACATGCGCGTGCGCACCACGTCTTCCAGGCGGGCGCCCAGGGCCTCGAGCGCGGCCTGGATGTTCTGCAGGGCCCGCCGCGCCTGGATGTACGCGTCTCCCACCCCGACGATGTTTCCGTGGCCATCGGTGGCCGTCGTCCCGGACACGGAGACGAAGGGGCCCACACGGACGGCGCGCGAGTAGCCCACTTTGGGCTCCCACGGGGTTCCAGTGGAATGCTGGGTGCGCTTCATCGGCTCTCCAGGGGTAGGTGAGGGGCGGCAGCCTCGCACGGGGCACCGGCCGGGCGGCAAGCGCCGCTTGCAAGCTGCAAGGAAACACCGCCCGTGATAGTTGGCCCCGGGTCATGACGAACGAGCTCCAAAGGGAGGTCGCCCGGCGGCGCACCTTCGCGATCATCTCCCACCCCGACGCGGGCAAGACGACCCTCACCGAGAAGCTGCTGCTCTACGGCGGCGCCATCCACCTGGCCGGAAGCGTGAAGGCCAAGCGGGCGAGGCGGCACGCCACGTCCGACTGGATGGAGCTGGAGAAGGAGCGCGGCATCTCCGTCACCTCGTCCGTCCTCCAGTTCAGCTACCGCGACCACGCGGTGAACCTGCTGGACACCCCGGGGCACCAGGACTTCTCCGAGGACACCTACCGCACCCTGGCCGCGGCGGACGCGGCGGTGATGCTCATCGACGCCGCCAAGGGCGTGGAGCCGCAGACCAAGAAGCTGTTCAAGGTCTGCCGCCTGCGGGGCATCCCCATCTTCACCTTCGTCAACAAGCTGGACCGGTACGGCCGTGAGCCGCTGGATTTGATGAACGAGCTGGAGCAGATCCTCGGCATCCGCTCCTACCCGATGAACTGGCCCATCGGCATGGGGCCGGACTTCCGCGGCGTCTATGACCGGCAGGCCCGCGTGGTCCACGTCTTCTCCGCCGAGGGCTCCCACGGCGAGTCCGAGGTGGGCGAGCGCTCGGTCTCCATCGACTCGGATGAAATCAAGTCGGTCCTCACCGACGCGGAGCTGGCGAAGCTGCACGAGGACATCGAGCTGCTGGACATTGGCGGCGACGAGTTCACCCGCGAGAAGAGCGACGCGGGGCAGCTCACGCCCATGTTCTTCGGCAGCGCGATGACCAACTTCGGCGTGCGCCCGTTCCTGGACGCCTTCCTGGACCTGGCCCCCGCGCCCACCCCGCGTCCGACGACGAATGGACCGCGCGAGCCCACCCACCCGAAGTTCGCCGGCTTCGTGTTCAAGATTCAGGCGAACATGGACCCCGCGCACCGCGACCGCATCGCGTTCATGCGCGTGGTGAGCGGGCGCTACGTGAAGGGCATGAGCGCCTTCCACTCGCGGCTGGGCAAGGAGGTCCGTCTGGCCAAGCCGAGCCAGTTCATGGCCGCCGAGCGCACCTCCATCGAGGACGCGTGGCCCGGCGACGTCATCGGCCTGTTCGACCCGGGGCAGTACCGCATCGGTGACACGCTGGCGGAAGGCACCGGCGTGGAGTTCGAGGGCGTGCCGCGCTTCAGCCCGGAGTTCTTCGCCGTCGTCCGCAGCAAGGATCCGCTCCGCCGCAAGCAGATGGAGAAGGGCCTGGAGCAGCTCTCCGAGGAGGGCACGGTGCAGATCTTCCAGCAGCTCCAGATGGGCATGAAGGACCCCATCGTCGGCGTGGTGGGCGCGCTCCAGTTCGAGGTCCTCCAGTTCCGCCTGGAGCACGAGTACGGCGCGAAGATTGCCCTCGACCGGCTGCCCTTCAGCCATGCGCGCTGGGTGGTGGGGCCCAACTTCGACCCGAAGGCGTTCGACTGGGAAGGCAACCGCCAGACGGTGCAGGACCGGGACGGCCTGCCGCTGGTGCTCTTCCGGGATGACTGGGCGCTCCAGCACGCCGAGGACAAGCACCCGGACCTGAAGTTCCTCTCGGAGGCCCCGCAGCTCCGGCAGGCGACCCCGGTGGCGTCGGGCGCCTGAGCGCCGGGAGGCGCCGGACGGGTCGGGCCCCTGTACGAGTGGACTTTCGCCAGGGGCTTCATTAAGCGGAGGGGGCTTCGCGCGAAGCACCGCAGCGGCCCCCTGCATGTCAGAGCGGAACCTCCTACCTCACGAGGTCGTGCGTGCCTGGCTCGAGCGCCGGGCGCCGCGCCCATCCCCTCACTCCCTGGTGGACCTGTTCGAGCGGCTCTGCCAGGCGCTCTGGCGCCGTGGCCGATTGGCCCTGGGCGAGGTCACCCTGGTGGCCATCCTGGCGCGGGTGCTCCAGCGGGTGGCCATGGCCCATCCGCACCTGTCGGTGCTGGCCGTCACGCCGGAGGGCGTTCGCTTCGACGGGCTGCATCCGGTCGCGGCGGAGCTCGACCCGGAGCGGCTGGAGGAGTCGCTGGTGGTCCTGGTCGAGGAGTGGCTGCGGGTCCTGGATGCCTTGACGGGTGAGGTCCTCTCCGCGGCGCTCCGCGAGGAGCTGCTGGCCGTGGACAGCGCCCGGTCGGAAGGGGCCGGTCGCCCGCGATGAAGGAGCCACGGCGCCCCGCGGGGAACGGCCCCGCCTTTCGCAGGCGGCCGCGCCGCGCGTGGCACAAGCGCGGGCACGGCCGCCGCCACCAGGCGCGGCTCCATGAGCTTGGCCAGTTGCTCTGTGGCGCGGACACCCTCGCGTCCAGCTTCTCCGCCCTGGTGGAGCGCCTGACGCGCTGGCTCCCGGTGCGCGCCGCGCTGCTGCTGGAGGGCGTGGACGCGGCCGGGCAGCCCGCCCTGGAGCGGCCCTGCCTGTCGGCGTGGCATCCCGCCGGGGACGGGGCGTCCACGCTGTCCCGGGCCGTGGCCCATGCCGCCGCGGCGTACGCCTACCTCGTGGGACTGGAGCAGGTGGCGCTCCAGGGCCGTGATGCCCCCGCGGGCGTGTTCGCGGCGGAGCCCGCCGTGGCGCCGGGGGCCATCACCCTGCCGTTGGTGGCGAAGGAGGGCATCCTGGGCGCGCTCCACGTGGAGGCGGTGGGGCTCCAGGAAGAGGGGCTGTCCCTCCTGGACGCGGTGGCGAACCTGCTGGCGGTGGCCCTGGCCAGGGAGCACGTCCTGCGCCGCGAGGTGTGGCTGCGCGAGCGCGCCGAGGCGCTGTTCCTCCAGGCCCAGGAGGCGGTGCGCTGGCGCGACGAGCTGCTCACCGTCGTCTCCCATGACATCAAGACGCCGCTGCTCGCGGTGCGGATGAACGCGGAGATGATTCTGAAGACGGGCACGGCGCCGGAGAAGGAGTCCCGCCGCCGCCGCTACCTGGAGAACATCGTCCTCGCCGAGCAGCAGATGAGCAGCCTCATCGGCAACCTGCTGGACCGGGCGCGCCTGCGCGGAATGCCCATCCCCTTGGCGCTCCAGCCCCACCCGGTGGAGGACCTGCTGGCGCAGTCGCTGGAGGTGCTGCGGCCGCTCGCCCTGGAGAAGGAGCAGCGGCTCACGGTGGCGCTGGCGCCCCGGACGCCGCCGGTGCGCGCCGACCGGGAGCGCGTCCTCCAGGTGCTGGCCAACCTGGTGAGCAACGCCATCAAGTTCACGCCCCCGGGCGGCACCATCGTCTTGAGCGCCCGCCCGGAGGAAGCGGGGGCGTGGGTGCGCATCGCCGTGAAGGACTCTGGCCCGGGCATCCCCGCCGAGGACGCGCCGCACCTCTTCGAGCGCTTCTGGCGGGCCAGCCACTCACCGGGGCGCGGCACGGGGCTGGGGCTGAGCATCGCCTGGAACCTGGTGGCCGCTCACGGCGGGACGCTCAACGTGGAGAGCCAGGAGGGGCAGGGGAGCACCTTCTTCTTCACCCTGCCCGTGGCCTCGCCCTGAGGCGCGGCGGCTACTTGTAGGGCGTCACCGTGCCGCCGCGGAAGGCGGAGTCGCGCAGCACCAGCCCTTCCTTGCAGAGGCGCGCCGTCTTCGGGCCCACGTAGAAGCCCTTGGGCTCGCTCCTGCGGTGCGTCTTCTTGATGTACTCCTCGATTTCGAGGAACAGGCGCCGGAACTTGTCGGGGGCCGCGTTCTTCCGGCCCGTCTGGGCGGTGATGTCCAGCTCGGCCCACATCTTCCCGCTGAGCAGCTCGCCCTCCTCGTTGGGGCGGCAGCGCTCCATGAAGATGACGGGGGAGCGCACCTCGTCGATGCGCCAGTAGCCCTTGTCCGGCCCGCGCTTCACCTTGTCCACGATGGCCGCGCCCAGCTCGGAGGCCACCAGGTAGAGGTCCTCCGGGGGCAGCCGCTCCAGGTTCTCCATGTTGGCGCGGAAGGTCTCCCAGTCCTCGGGGACGCGCCGGGGGTACACCTCCAGGACGAAGCGCTCCAGGAAGCGGAAGAAGGCGACTTCGTCCTCGGGGGACATGAAGAACTGAATGACGTTGGCCATCGCGCAGCCCTCATACCCCTGACTGCGTCTTTCGCGATAGTGCGCCGCGAAGCGGGCTATGACTCCGGGCATGGATACCTGGCTGCTGACCCGGATGCAGGAGCTTCGCGACCTTCAGGGCCTCATTGGCCTGGCCACGTGGGACATGGAGACGTACCTGCCCTCCAAGGCGGGCCCCGCGCGCTCCCACCAGCTCTCCACCCTGCAGGGGCTGCACCATGAGCGCCTGGTGGACCCCCGGCTGGGCGAGGCCCTGGCCCGGGCCGCCTCGCAAGCGGACCTGTCCGAAGACGCCCGGGCCATGGTGGCGGTGCTGACGCGCGAGCGGGACCGGGAGGTGCGCGTCCCCGCGCCCCTGGTGAAGGCGCTGGCCGGGGCCATCAGCGACGCCATCCCCGCCTGGCGGGAAGCCCGGCAGGCGAGGCGCTTCAGCATCTTCCAGCCCGCGCTCCAGCGCCTGCTGTCGCTGCGCCGGGAGCAGGCGGACGCGTATGGCCACGACGGGGAGCGTTACGACGCGCTGCTGGAGGGCCATGAGCCCGGCATGCGCGTGGCGCGCCTGACGCCGGTGCTGTCCGCGCTGCGCGAGCACCTCGTCCCCATGGTGGGCAAGCTCACCGCGGTGCGCCGGCCGGTGGCGCCCTTCCTGATGGGCCGTCACTACGACAAGGACGCGCAGTGGGCTTTCACCCTGCGGCTGCTGAAGGACATCGGCTTTGACCTGGAGGCGGGCCGGCAGGACCTGAGCATCCACCCCTTCACGGGCGGCACGCACCCGCTGGATGTGCGGCTCACCACGCACGTGGACACGGCCACGCCATTCCCCGCCATCTTCAGCACCATCCATGAAGCCGGCCACGGCCTGTATGAGCAGGGCTTCGCGCCCGAGCTCCACCGCACGCCGCTGTCCGCCGCGCCCTCCATGGGCCTGCACGAGTCGCAGTCACGCCTGTGGGAGAACATGGTGGGCCGCGGCCTGCCCTTCTGGCGGCACTACTTCCCGGTGCTGCGCGCGGCCTTCCCGGAGGCGCTGTCCGGCACGGACGTGGAGTCGTTCCACGCCGCGGTGAACGCGGTGGGGCCGTCGCTCATCCGCATCGAGTCAGACGAGGTGACGTACAACCTGCACATCGCGCTGCGCTACGAGCTGGAGCTGCTGCTGGTGCGCGACGAGCTGCCGGTGGACGAGCTGCCCGCCGCGTGGAACGCGCGCATGGAGAAGTACCTGGGCATCACCCCGCCGGATGACACGCAGGGCGTGCTGCAGGACATCCACTGGGCCTGGGGCGAGCTGGGCTACTTCCCCACGTACTCGCTGGGCAACCTCTACGCGGCCTCGCTCTACCGCGCGGCGAAGCGCGACCTGCCGGACCTGGAGGCGGGATTGAGCCGCGGTGAGTTGCTGCCCCTGCGAGACTGGCTGCGCACGCACGTGCACCAGCACGGCTTCCGCCTCTCCGCGGAGGAGCGCGTGAAGCAGGTGACGGGACAGGGCCTCACGGACACGGACTTCCTGGCGTACTTGAAGGAGAAGTACGGCGCGCTCTACAGTCTCTCGCTCTGAGCGGCCGAGGGCGCGTGCCTCGGTGGGGAGGCGGCAGGGAGGCCGCCTCGTGTCTGGGCTGTCCGTTGATACCCAGGACGGCGCCGGGCCGGCGTGCGCGTCTGAAAGGATGCCGTGATGTTCATGCGTCTGATGACGTCCGCCGTGTTGTTCAGCCTGCTGCTGCCTGGCCTCGCGAGGGCACAGGCGCCTACGTCGCAGGAGTGGGGGCTGCTGCTTGCCGGCGGCGGTGGCCTCTTCGCTGGGAACAACAGCAACAACCGTGGAGGGCTCCTGAGCGCCCAGGTGCTCGTGCTGACCCGGTTCAACGTGGAGTTCGGGTTCGTGTTGCAGTGGGGCCGGACCTTCAGGACGTCGCAAGCCGCGGACCTGGACCACTGGCGTCCTGGGGATGCGCTTGCCCGGCACCCGTCAAGCAGCTTCTGGGGCGCCGCCGGCGAGGCGCGTTACCGCTTCCTTCGGGACCGGCGTGTCTCGCCCTGGGTGGCGCTCCGCGTGGGGACCAGCACCTCCACGAAAATCGATACGGATGCCTTTGTCCCGCGCCTGTACTCCAGCACCCATCTCGCGCTGGCCGCGGGCGCCGGGCTGGACGTGCGCATCGCCGGTCCGCTGGGGGTCACCCTGGGCGGCTACTACCAGCGCTGCGACATCAACCATGAGCCCTATGACCCCATCTGCACGGGAGCCGGGCCGACCCTGGTGCTCAGCCCCCACCTGCGCTTCTGAGTTCAGGTGAAGAGCAGGGGCCTGCACGCGCGGGCCAGTTGCAGCGCGTCCCGTGCGAGCGTGTACGAGTCCCGGTCCTCCGCGTCCAGCCACGAGGCCCTGGCCACCAGGTTGGCCAGGTCGAAGCACAGGCTCGCGGTGCGGCGGGCCAGCCGGCTCTCCTTCTGGAGCGCCCGGGCATTCAGTTCGCACAGTTCGGCACACTGCCGCAGCAGGCGGACCGCTTCACTGGACAGCGGCTCGCCGCGCGCCACCCTGCGGGCCATGCCCTCTTCACAGGAAACCTGACACTGGAGGCTCGCGGCGATGCAGCGGGACACCTCCGCGTGCGCACCGCCGATTCTGGCTGCCAGCATCGAGGTCTCCTCCATCCAGAGCGACGACAAAGTTATGCACGAGGCGTCTGACGGCAACCCGAAGTGGGGAGCCCTCCGGTACGTGCTAATCGGTGGGACATGCCCAAGCTCACGCTCGTTCCTCCCGAAATCGAGGCGTACGCGGACGCGCACACCACTGCACCCGCGCCCCTCCTCGAAGAGCTACGTGACGTCACGTACGCGCGGATGTCCTCCCCAGGCATGCAGGTCGGGCCCGTCGAAGGCACCTTCCTGCGCCTGCTCGTCGCGCTCACCGGCGCGCGGCGCGTGTTGGAAATCGGCACCTTCACCGGGTACTCGGCGTTGATGATGGCGGAGGCGCTCCCGGAGGACGGGGCGCTCATCACCTGCGACATCGACCCCGAGGCCACCGACGTGGCGCGCGCCTTCTTCATGCGCAGCCCTCACGGTCGGAAAATCGACCTGCGCATGGGACCGGCGTTGGACACGCTGAAGACGCTCCAGGGGCCCTTCGACCTGGCGTTCATCGACGCGGACAAGCCCAGCTATGGCGCCTACTGGGACGCGGTGTTGCCGCTCGTGCGCCAAGGTGGGCTCATCATCGCGGACAACGTCTTGTGGTCGGGCCGGGTGCTCCAGCCGGAGGCGGCCAGCGACCAGGCCCTTGTCGACTTCAACGCGAAGGTGACGGCGGACCCGCGCGTGGAGCACGTACTGCTGACGGTGCGGGACGGGATGATGCTCGCGCGCAAGCGCTGAGCTCGGTAGCGCGTCAGGAAGCGCTCCAGCCACGGCGCGTCGTCTCGTGGCAGCCGCTCGCGGAGCGTCTCGGAGTGCTCGCGCAGGAAGTCGAAGGCGCCCGCGCGGGCGGACATTCTCCACGACTGGGGCCAGGGCCGCGAGCAGGTCGCGGCCTCGGCCCGGCGCTTCAGGCGTTGAGGACGGGGTAGGCGGCCAGCAGCTCCACGAGCGCGGCGCCGTACAGCCGCGCCCGCTTCTCCCCGAAGTAGGGCACCTGGCTCAGGGACTCCACGTCCTTGGGGGGCTGCGAGGCCAGCGCGTCCATCAGCGGATTGGTCAGCACCACGCTGGGCGTCACCTTGCGCTCGGTGGCCTTCTCCACGCGGAAGGCCTTGAGGGCCTCCTCGCGCTTGCGCTTGTTGGAGTCCCTGGGGCCCTTGGACTCGCGCTCCGGCGCCAGCTCGCCCCGGCGCGACCTCTCCAGCAGCTCGCGCACCACGGCCAGGAGGTCCTCGCCGTGCGCGCGGATGAACGAACCCCGCACGCCGGCCATCCGCGCCAGCTCCTTGGGGTTGGTGGGCAGCTTCACCGCGATGTCCCCAATGGCCATGTTGGAGAGCATCCGCCCCATGGGCACGTTCTCCTTCTCCGCCCACTCCAGCCGCTTGCGGTGCAGGGCCTGGGCAATGGCGTGCGCCAGCGTGAGCTGCACGGGGCTCAGCCCGGCGCGCGGCAGCTTGGGCTTGTAGTCCGCGCCCACGTCGGGGCGCGCCGCGGCCTCGTCGCACAGGCGCGCGCAGTCCAGGAGGACCTCCTCCAGGATGTCCGCCTCGCGGCAGGCGTCTCGCACCTGGCGGCCCAGCTCGCACAGGTAGCGCACGTCATTGGCGATGTACTCCCTCATGCCCGGGGGCAGGGGGCGGATGGAGAAGTCGGACTGCTGGTGCTCCTTCGGCAGCTCCACGCCCAGGCGCTCCCGGGCGATGTCCGCCAGGCCCACCTTGGGCCAGCCCAGCAGGGTGGCCGCCCGGTGGGTGTCGAAGAGGCCCTGGACCCGCACCCCCACCTCGGCGAGGAACTGGAGGTCCCCCTGGGCGGCGTGGAAGAACTTGGTCCGCGCCGGGTCGGCCATCAGCGGGGCGAGCATCCCCGGCACCACGCCCGGCTGGAGCGTGTCGAGCAGGAAGACCTCGTCATCGGTGGCGAGCTGGAGGAAGCACAGCCGGGCGCGGAAGGCGTGCATCGAATCCGCCTCCAGGTCCACGGCGATTTCACGCGCCTGTTCCAGCTTGTGGGTGGCGCTCTCTTCTCCCGCGGCGTCCACGACGTCAACGGCACCTTGTGGGTAGGTCGGCATTGCGGGGGGCAGGCTAGCGGACCGGGCTTTGGGATTGAGGTGTTTTTTCCCGGGCCGCCGCTAGGATGGCCACGCCGATGAACGACGTCCAGCGCCTGGAAAAGAGTCTGCTTGGCCACATGGGCCGAGCCATCGCGGACCACCGCCTCATCGAGGACGGGGACCGCATCATGGTGGGCGTGTCCGGAGGCAAGGACTCCTACACGATGCTGCACCTCCTGCGGGAGCTGCAGCGCCGCGCGCCCGTGAAGTTCGAGTTGCTGGCGGTGAACCTGGACCAGGGCCACCCCGGCTTCCCCGCGGACAAGCTGGAGTCGTACTTCCAGCGTGAGGGCTACGCGTACAAGCTGCTGAAGGAGGACACCTACAGCATCGTCCTGGAGAAGACGCCGCCGGGCAAGACGCAGTGCTCGGTGTGCTCGCGCATGCGGCGGGGCATCCTCTACACGGCGGCGGTGGAGCTGGGCTGCACCAAGATTGCCCTGGGGCACCACCGCGACGACCTCATCCACACGCTGCTGCTCAACCTCTTCTTCGCCGGCTCCCTCAAGGCGATGCCGCCGCTCTTGCGCAGCGACGACGGGCGCAACGTGGTCATCCGCCCGCTGTGCTACGCGCCGGAGAAGGACATCGCGAGGTTCGCGGAGCTGATGGCCTTCCCCATCATCCCGTGTGACTTGTGCGGCACGCAGGAGAACCTCCAGCGCAAGCGGATGCAGCGGCTGGTGGAGGAGCTGGGCAAGGAGATTCCCAACGTCCGCCAGAGCGTCCTCAACGCCATGGCGAACGTGCGGCCCACCCACCTGCTGGACAAGACGCTCAACCCCGACCCGCTGAACGCCAGCGAGGACGGGGCCACGACGACCGAACCGAAGGACACGCAAGGGAGCGCCAGCCCATGGCTCGAGAGCAGGCAGTGAAGGCGCGGAACGACCGCAACGGCGCGCTGGTGGAGGCCATGTTGCTGGCCGCCATGGCGGACGGCCGCGTCACGCAGCGGGAGATGCAGACGCTGCTCAGCCGCGTCCTGGAGCGCCCGGAGTTCGAGGGCACCCGGCCCGACGAGCTCAACGCCCTGGTGGAGACCAGCGCCGCGCGGCTGTCGGAGGCCCGGAACCTGGAGGACGTGCTCGCGTCGCTGCGGCGCCGGCTGCCGGACCACAAGAACCGGATGCTGGCCTTCGGGCTGGCGGCGGCGGTGGCGCTGGCGGACCAGCGCGCCACCCGGGACGAGCTGGGCCTGCTCAAGACGTTCCAGGCCGCGCTGGGCATCTCCGAGGACGAGGTGGCGCAAATCATCGACGTCATCGAGAACGGCGGCAGCCTGGCGGAGGCGCTGGGCGAGCCGCTGGAGCGGCTGTTCGCGGAGGTCATGGTGCTGGTCAGCGCCGCGGACGGGAAGCTCCAGGAGGCGGAGGCCCGGGCGCTGGTGGAGAGCTTCGCGGCGGACCCCCTCTTCGAGAACGTCAGCCCCGAGCGCGCCCAGAGCTTCGTCAGCGAGGCCGTGTCGGCCCTGGCCGCGGAGGGGCTGCCCCAGCGGCTCCACGTCCTGGCCCACGGCCTGACGACGCACGCCCAGCGGGTGAAGGCCTTCCGGCTGGCCACCAAGATTGCCCACGCGGGGGGCTCGCCGAGCCATCCAGAGCAGCGCATCCTGGACATGCTCCAGGCCACCTTCGGCCTGGCTGACGATGAAGTGGCGCGCCTGGGCAGGGAGGGGTAGTTAGGGGGTCGTATGACCCTGCAAGCCCCCGCGACGCCCCGGCATTCCTTCCGGTTCGGGCTGCCCCCCTCCCTGGGCAGCGAGACGGCGCGAGAGCGCGCGGACCGGCTTGCCTCGTTCCTGCAACGGGCGCTGGGCAAGCTGGTGGAGGTGAGCGTCGCCTCCAGCTATGAGACGCTCGCCAAGGACTTGCTCTCCGGCCGCGCGGACGCGGCCTGGGCGCCGCCCTTCGTCTGCGCGCGGATGGAGGCCATGGGCGTGCGGGTGGTGGTGCGCGGGGTGCGCCGGGGCATGTCGTCCTACCGGGCCGCCCTGGTGTGCCGGGCGGGCGCGGGCCTGACGGTGGAGCGGCTCAAGGGCACCTCCGCCGCGTGGGTGGACCGGGATTCGGTGGCCGGCTACCTGCTGCCCACCGCCTACCTCAAGACGCAGGGCCTGGAGCCGACGCGGGCCTTCTTCGCGCAGCACTTCGCCGGCTCGTACCAGGGCGCGCTGGAGGCGGTGCTGGATGGCAAGGCGGACGTCACCAGCGTCTTCTGTCCGCCGGCGTCCACGGGCCTGACGTTCGCCACCGGCGTGGAGGACGTGCTGGGCGCGGGCGCGGGCCGGCGCTTCGAGCTGATTGCGTACACCGACGAGGCCCCCAACGACGGCGTCCCGGTGGCCATGGGGCTGCCGCCGCAGCTCGTGACGTCGCTGGAGTCCACGCTGCTGAGCCTCCAGGCGTCGCCGGACGGGCAGGCGCTGCTGAAGGACATCTTCAACGCGGAGCGCTTCGAGGCCGCGCCGCGCATGGGCTACCGCGCGCTGTACCGCGTGGCGCTGGCCAGCCTGTAGCCCCGCAGCGAGGTGCCATATTTTCGCTGCCCTGCCGCCGCGCGCGCTGGGGCAGGATGCGCGCATGTCCGAATCCAAGCGCTACGAGGGTGGTTGCCACTGTGGTCAGGTCCGTTACGACGTGAGCCTGGACCTCGGTCAGCCCCTGCTGTCGTGTAACTGTTCCATCTGCCTCAAGACGGGGATGCTGCTGAGCTTCGCGCCCGCCGAGCAGTTCAACCTGCAGAAGGGCGCCGAGCACATCACCGACTACCAGTTCGGCAAGAAGGCCATCCACCACATGTTCTGTGCCACGTGTGGCGTCCGCTCCTTCGGGAAGGGCACGATGCCGGACGGCAAGGAGATGCGCGCCATCAACGTCCGCTGCCTGGATGGCATCGAGCTGGACGGCCTGCAGGTGATGAAGGTGGACGGGAAGAGCTTCTAGTCCACTGCCTACTTGCCGCCGTCGCCCTGGCCCCCCGGGCCCTTGGGCGGCGGCCGCTTCGCGGCGGCGGCCTCCGTCGTCATCGTCCGGGCGGGCTTCGCCGGGGCGGCGGGCTTCGCGCCGGGCGCGGCGGACGGTGGGCGGGCCTGCGCGGCGGGCCGCGCCTGTCCGCCGGGCACGGGAGCCGCCGCGGGCGAGGAGCCACCGCTGCTCCCGGGGGGCCGGGCCGTGGACCGGGGCGCCCGGGCCGCCTGACGCGGGTCGAAGTTGATGACGGTGGGCTCGGTGGCGAAGCGGTCCTCCTCCAGCTCCTCCGCGTACATGCCCCGCATGAAGGCCGCCAGGTGCGCCGTCGTCGCGTGCAGCTTCTGGGTGAGGAGGAACTCCTCCAGCGCGAGCTGCAGCTCGCCCGCGGTGGAGAAGCGCTCGTCGCGCTTGCGCGCCAGCGCCTTGAAGACGATGGCGTCCAGCGCCTTGGGAATCTCCGGCACCACCTCCGACGGAGGGACAATCTTCGTCCCCACCACCGCCTTGAGCGTGGCCAGCTCCGTCTCGCGCTTGAAGAGGCGCTGCTGCGTCAGCAGCTCGTAGAACACCGTCCCCAGGCCGAACACGTCCGAGCGCGAGTCCAGCGGCTCGCCCCGGGCCTGCTCCGGGGACATGTACGCGTGCTTGCCCTTGATGGTGCCGACAATCGTCTGGGACAGCTTCCCGGACGCCTTGGCCACGCCGAAGTCGATGAGCTTCACGCCGCCGTTGAAGCCCACCAGCACGTTCTGCGGGGACACGTCCCGGTGGATCAACGCCAGCTTGCGGCCGGACGGGCTGCGCGCGTTGTGGGCCGCGTCCAGGCCCGCGGCGGCGTCCGCGATGATGCGGCACTTGAGGCCCAGGGGAATCATGATGCCGCGCTGCTGCGCCCGGGCGCCCAGGGGACCCACGGCCTCGCCGTGCACGTACTCCATGGCGATGAAGTACTGCCCGTCCACGTCCCCCAAGTCGTATATCTGCGCGATGTTGGGGTGGTTGAGGTGCGCGGCGATGCGCCCCTCGTCCAGGAACATGTCGATGAACTCGTCGTCCTCGGACAGGTGGGGCAAGAGCCGCTTCACCACCAGCAGCTTCTGGAACCCCACCGGCCCCTTCTGCCGGGCGAGGTAGACGGCGCCCATGCCGCCAATGGCGAGTTTCCGGAGGAGCTCGTAGCGGCCGAATGTTTCCACGACGTCCGCCACGATACCCGCGCCAGGTGGGGACACGGAAGTCCACGGCGCATCATTTCAATTCTTCCATGGAATTCCGTGTTGAGGCCGGGGCGGACCCGACCTCGACCCGGGGCCCTCGTGGCCTACGGGGCCGCGCAGACGCTGCGGTAGCGGACCTCCACGGACTGGCCGGCCAGGGGGATGGCCCCGGGCTGGAAGACGATGGCGTTCTGCTCCGCGTCGTAGACCCACTGCGTCGCGGGCACCGGCTGGCCCTGGATGCGCACGCTCATCTCCCCCAGGCCCGTGGGCGCCGCGGTGAGCGGGAAGTCCGCCTGCGGCTCACCGGCGCGCTGGATGACCTGCTCCAGCAGCCCGTCGTAGCTCTGGCCGCAGACGTTGGCCACCTGGCCGCCCGTGCCCTGGGCCACGGCGGTGAAGCGGGGCGCCCCGCTGCCCGCGGTGGCGCAGGCCGCGTCGGTGGGCACCAGGCCGTAGAGCTGGCTGCGGTGCGACATGCCGGTGCCCTTCAGCGTCTGGAGGAACTGGATGTAGCTCTCCGGGCCGAAGCCGGAGTTGTCGTCCTCGTCGGCCAGCACCACCACCGCCATGCGGGCCGCGGCGCGGAGGAAGCCGGCGTTGCCGTCGTTGGGCTGCGGGGTGCGCAAGTCGTCCATCTGCTCGGACAGGGGCGCGGAGAGCGCCTGGCGCATCGTCTCCAGGCCCTGCACCAGGTTGTGGCACATGCCCACGCCCAGGTTGGCCTGGATGTCCGCGGCCGCGTTGGCGCTGGTGCTGGACACCACGCGGGGCCGGCTGCCGTCCACCGGGAAGAGGCGCCCGGCCTCGCCGCCGTTGGCGCCGCCGCCGCACTGCGGACCCCGGGCCACCAGGCCCGTGCTGGTGACGCCCACGCGCACGTCCACGCCGTTCGTCTGGGCCGTCTGGAGCCACTGCGGAATCGCCGCCTGCAGGCGCTCCTGGTACGGCTGCATGGTGGTGGTGTTGGACACCACGAAGAGGACGTCCAGCTGGCTGTCGGTGCCCTGCGTGTAGCGGTCCACCTGGATGCCCTCGTGGTTCGTCTCCGCCAGCAGCGGCACCAGGTAGGGCGACGGCTCGTTGGCCGTGCGCAGGTACAGCGGGCTGAAGTGCTGGCCGTGCACGTTGCGCGCGTAGCCCACCTCCAGCTCGAAGCCCTCGCCCGGCCCCAGGGTGACGGGGGCCGTCATGGGCGTCACCAGCGAGAACTGGTTGCTGGTGCCGTGGCCGATGTCCGCGCCCGTCACGGTGATGGGGCTGCTGCACCGGTTGGCCACGTACGTCTTCCGGGGCATCGCGGCGCAGTCGTAGCGGATGGGCCCGAAGTCCACGAAGGACGGGGTCGCCACCAGGCAGCTCTGCCGGGACACGCCCCTCAGCGGCAGGCGCACCGTGGGCGCGGCCGGGTTGCTCACCGTGAGCTGCAGCTCGCCGGTGTAGTCGCCCTCCGCCTGCGGCCGGAAGGCCACCATGGCGCTGAAGCCCGTGTCGTACGCCACCACGCCGCCGGTGAGCCGGCCGCCGGGCATGAAGAAGACGCCGCCGCCGTCATTGCTGATGTGGATGTCCTTCACGGCGCACTCGGCGCTGCCCGGGTTGCGGAACTGGAAGCCCAGCACCGCGCCGCGGCCCGGCGTCACGTTGCCGAAGTCCATGAGGGGCTGCGGCACCAGCTCGTAGACGCACGGCGCGGTGGCGCGCGCGCGGCCGGTGAGGATGATTTCGCGCTCCGGGTTGAACAGGTCATCCGAGCGCACGCGCAGCGAGGCCGTCCACGTGCCCGCGGCGGTGGGCTCGAAGTAGACCTTCAGCTCCAGCGCGTCCGCGCCGGGGGCGATGGGCAGCCCCGGGTTGGCCTCCAGCACGGGCCAGACGCCGCCGCTCCACGGGTAGGCCTCGGCGCCGCGCGTGGGCACGTCCACGCTGAACTGGGGGCTGTCCCCGCCCGACGCCACGCCGGTGAAGAGGAGGTTGCCGTTGGTGCCCGCGTTGGAGATGCGGATGACGCGCTCCACCTTGCCGCCCACCGGCACCTCGCCGAAGTCCAGCGCCACCGGCGTCACCGCCAGCGTGGGCCGGCCGCCGCGCGCGTCCAGAATCACCTGCGACTGGCGCGCCTTGTCGGACGTGTAGTGCACCGTGAGGTCGCCCACGTTGGGGCCGGAGTAGCGCGCCGCGAACTCCATCTGCATCTCCACGGTTTCGCCCGGCCCGACGGTGGAGCCCTCCGGCCGGGAAACCGGCACGAAGGCATGGTCGCTGGTGACCAGCCGCTCCACGGTGACGGGGCGCCAGGTGATGTTGCGCGCGCGCGTGAAGGACTGCGTGCGCTCGTGCACCGGAGTCAAGTCGAAGGGGACGGGCGCCGGGTCGAACACGAAGGCGGAGGCCACCGAGTTGCCCTTCAGCTCCACGGTGGACGGCGTGCAGCCCGCACAGGAGAGAATCTCCAGGCGCGCGCCCATGTTGCCCAGCGCGCGAGGCAGGTATTTGGTGCTCACCTTCCGCGAGGACAGCGGCGGGATGGTGACGGTGTCCGCGGTGAACGGCTCCGCATGCGTGCCGGCGACGGACAGCGTCAGCGGCAGGTCCACCGGGTTCGTCACCGTGACTTCCAGCGTCCGCTCGCTGTCCACCTCGAGCGTCTCGTAGTCCAGGAGGGGCGGCTCCACGCCAATCTGGGTGGGCGTGCCCATGCCCATCACCTGCACCCGGGCCTCCTGGCCCTGGTTGGCGTCCGTGGTGACGTGCACCGTCTCCGTCGCCAGGCCCTCGGTGAGGGGGTGGAAGCGCACGAGCACCACGTGGGACTCGCCCGGCATCACCCGAGCGCCTTCCGTCAGCTCCACCTCGAAGGACGGGTTGTTGGCCAGGCCCAGCGCGTCCAGGGCGGAGAAGGGCACGTAGCCGACGTTGCGGATGCGGACCTCCCGTTCCCGCCACTCACCCACGGGCACTTCGCCGAAGTCGAGGAGGTTCGAGTCCACCACCGCGGTGGCCTGCACCGCGCGGGTCTCCTTCCCCTCGTGACATGCCGTCCCGAGCGCCACGAGCAACGCCAGTGTGAGTCCACGCCCTGTCAGCCCCATCCGCATCTCCCGCTCCCCACCCTTCTCCCCACACGCACCCGCCTGGTCCCGGTGCGTGATCCGCCGCCTGCTCCTCAATCAATTCGCGTACCAACGCAGGGGCCAAGGGGCAGGTTCCCTGATTTCAGTAGGTTGGCGCTCTGGCAGTGTTGGGATGGCGGCAATGAGGAATAGCGCTACCCTGGAGGGTGAAAGACTTTCCCGTCCTTCTGTCGGTGAGGTGAGGTAGGTGCTTGTCAGCGGATGAGGCGAAGTAGCGCCTCCGCGACTACCGCGGGTTGTTCCATGTGGACGTGGTGTCCACCGGGGATGTGGAGCGGCGGGTGGGCGAGCGTGTGGAGCGCCTGGACGCGGCTCCGCATCAGGCCTTCATCGTGGCGCAGGCCGCCGGTGGCGAGGAGGAGCTGGAGAGGGCAGGCGATGCCGGCCTGGAGCGCCAGCCACTGGGCCTCGTCGTAGCCCATGCCGAAGCGGCGGCGGTGGCGCGGGTCGAAGGTGAAGGCCACGCCGCCCTCGAAGGGCTCCGTCCCGTGTCGGGCCAGGTACAGCGCCGCGTCCCGGGTCAGCGTGGGGCTGTTTTCGAGCAGCCTCGCCGCGGCGGCCTCCACGGTGGGGTAGCGCTTGCGGTTGGGCGGGCGGCGCGCGTCCTTCAGGGCGCTGCGCAGCCGCTCCAGGGCGCCTTCCGCGGGGCCACCCGCCGGGCCCAGGCTCTCGATGAGCGTCACGCTCTGGACGCGCTCGGGCCGCGCGGCGGCGTAGGCCTGGGAGACGATGCCACCCAGCGAGTGCCCCACCAGGTGCACCGCGTCCAGGCCCAGCCCGTCCAGCGTGGCCTCCACGTCCAGCGCGTAGTCGCTGAACTGGTAGGTGGCGCCGGGGCCCACGTGGGCGCTGCGGCCCATGCCCCGGAAGTCGAGCAGCACCAGCCGCCACGAGGCCGGCAGGTGCGGGAGGAGGGCATCGAAGCTGTGGGAGTGGTCCAGCCAGCCGTGCAGGAACAGGACGGCGGGCGTGGAAGCGGCGCGGCGCTGGCGAACGTGCAGCGCCAGGCCTTCGGCATCAAGGGTGAGGGATTCGAGCGCGTCGGACACGGGGCCTCCTGCCCCGTGCCTTACCCGGTTCACGCGCCCCGGAGAACCGTCATCCACGCCCGGGCGTGGCCCGCGCTCAGCGGGGCCCGGCGGGTTGCCGCGGCGGCCCGCCCGAGTCGGGCCGGGAGAGAATCATCGCGAGCTGCCGCGCCTGGTTCTCCGTGGCGCAGCGGTACTCCTGCTGCTTGCCGTTGTCCTTCTCAATTCGGAGAACCCAGACATCGTTTTCCTTCGTCACGTTCGCCTGCTGGGACATGTGGCGGTTCCTCCCCGCCGCGGGGAGGAGCATGTTTCATGCCGCACGGCTTGTACGCCTCAAAGGCCCGAATTTCCGGCGCTGAAGCGGCCTGCCCGCCGGCGGGGTGACAAAATTTGTGCACAGTTGCGACAAAATTGGCCGGAAAGCCTCGCATAGATTGCATAGCGCCCCAGGGCGGGTCTGCCTTTACCCTGTTACAACCCGCAGTGTCAGGTGTCCTGGGCGTCGGGCCATTCCCAGGCGGAGCGGTAGCCGCCGTGGGCCTGGGTGCCTTCGACGAAGCGGGCGTAGAAGGGGTGTCCGCTGAGGGTGGCCGAGTCACCGACGACGAAGAGGTGACGGCGGGCGCGGGTGAGGGCCACGTTCATTCGGCGCAGGTCCGTGAGGAAGCCGAGCTGGCCCTCGCTGTTGGAGCGGGTGAGGGAGACGATGACGGCGTCCTTCTCCCGGCCCTGGAACGCGTCCACGGTGTCCACCTCCACCTCCGGGCTGAGCGCCTCGATGCGCTCGCGGAGTTGGTGGGCCTGGGCGCTGTAGGGGGTAATCACCGCCAGCTCGCGGGGAGACAGGCCGGCGGCGAGCAGGGCGCGCACGCGGGCCTCCACGAGGCCGGCCTCGCCGGGGTTGAAGAGGCTCTTCGTGGTGGGCTCCACCTCCTCCTCGAAGCCCTTGCCGGCGGTGTCCAGGTAGAGCACGGGGGGCGCGTCCACGTCCGCGCGGGGCGTGAGGACGGCGTCCAGCGTGCGGTCCGCCACGGAGGGGTGGGCGCGCAGCTCGCCGCCGTACATCTCCCGTGAGGGGAAGTCCATGATGCGCGCGTTCATCCGGTACTGCTCGCGCAGCATGCGTTTGACGCCCTCGCCGTGGTCCTTGAGCAGCCGCTCGAAGAGGCTCACGCCCAGGCCCGCCTTCGCGGCCTCCTGGGAGAGGACGGTGGGCGGGAGCTGCTGCGGGTCTCCGGCGAGGATGACGCGGGGCGCGCGCAGGAAGCCGAGCAGCGCCAGGGGCTCGGTGGCCTGGGTGGCCTCGTCGAGCAGGGCCAGGTCGAACTGCTCGCCGGAGAGCACGCCGGAGTCGAGGCTGGAGAGCGTCACGCAGATGACGTCCGCGTTGGCGAGCACGGACCTCACGGCCTTGCGCTCCAGGGCGCGGGCCTCGTCGAGCATGCCCTTGGCTTCACTGGTGGAGGCGCGGGCGTTGGCGAAGCGCTCGCGGCTGCGGCCCTGGGTGCGCTGGCGGCGCGCGTAGCCCAGCAGGGAGTAGGCCTCGTCGAAGAGGTCGCGGGAGACGCCGCGGTCCGGGTGGGACTCCACGACGATGTCCAGCGTGTGCTCCTGGAGGCGCGCGGCCACGCGGGCGGGGTGGCCCACGCGGATGGCGCGCAGCCCCTTGTCCAGGCACAGGTCCAGCAGGTGGTCCACGGCGGCGTTGCTGGCGGCGGTGCACAAGAGGCGCTTGCCGTCCGCCACGGCCTGGGCGGCGATTTCAGCCAGCACGGTGGACTTGCCGGTGCCCGGGGGGCCGTGGACCAGGAAGAAGTCCTCCGCGGCGAGCGCGCGGGCGGTGGCGTCCTGCTGCTCGGGGTTGAGGGGGCGGGTGGGCTCGAACTCGCGGGGCTTGTCGTAGCGGGGCGGCTCGTTGCCCAGGAGGACCTCGCGCCGGTGCCGCTCGGCGCCCTTGTCCAGGGCCTTGATGCGCTGGAGCCCGGCGCGCAGCCGGTCATAGGTGACGTCGTTGGGGACGACGTCCAGGCGCAGCAGGCCCTCGTGGACGTAGGGGGGCGGGGAGCGGTCGAAGGCGAGCTGGATGCGCGTGGCGGTGGCGCGGGAGATGAGGGCGCGGGCGGGCTCCTTCACCTCCGCGCGGCGGGGCAGCACGGCCACCAGGTCGCCGTTGTGCAGGCGGGTGGGCAGGGGGCGGCGGTCCGCGCGGCCCAGCGTGACGAGGAAGCGGCCTCCCAGGCCGACCTCCTCCTCGATGGACTCCAGGTCCAGGACGGACAGGCCGTGCTCCTCGCGCTCGTGCAGCGTGAGGCTCTGGGCGAGCGCGGCCAGGCGGGCTTTCTCGGCCTCGCGCTCCTGGGCGAGGAGCGAGCCGAGCTGGTCAAAGAAGGAGACGTCACGTGCCATGGGCACGTCATGCCACCGGGGCGCGGCTTGGGCCAGTGGGTCCGTATCCCGTTGTCCTGGGGAGGAACTGGGGTCTCGAATAGAGTGCTGGGATGGGAATCCCCAAGGACTTCATCGAGTCCATCCGGATGCGCCCCGCGATGTACTGCGGGGATGTTGGCGAGTACGGGTTGCACCACCTCGTCTACTTCCTCCTGGATGTTGCCTACGAAGAGGCTCGCCGTGGGGAGTCTCGGGACGTGGTGTTGGAGTTGGGAGGGGACGGCTCCGTTGCGCTCTGCTCCACGAGCCGCGTGGTGTCTGTCGAAAACCTGGTGGCGGTGGCGACGGGAGCGAGCTCTCTGGGAGTGAGAGCTTTGGAAGGGCCGCCGGATGACGGCTGGGGCTGGGGCAGCATGCTCGTCGTATCCCTGGCCCTGTCTTCACGCTACCAGGTGGACACGTGGGCGGACGGGCAGCAATGGCGTTTGCTCGGAGAACACGGCCGCCCCCTGGGCGAACCGTCCAAGGTGACGCCAAGGGAGCCCATGCCTGTCCCAGGAGCGCGGGGGATACGCGTCTACTTCGTCCCGGACGCCACCATCTTTGAAGTGCTTGCCTTTGACCGGGCCCGCCTCTCCAGGCGCTGTAATGAACTCGCGGCGCTCGCTCCCGGCCTGCGCGTCAGCTTCGTCGGTGTCGGGAACGGTGAGCGCAGCTTGTGGCATCTACCTGGGGGTGTGGCGCAGTGGGCCCACTCCCTCACGGAGGCGCAGCCTCGCCTGCATCCCGAGCCCATCGCTGTCGACCTCGAGTGGGGCGAGCTGCGTGTGCAGTGCGCATTTCAATGGTGCGAGGGCGAGGCGCATGTATTGCGGTCGTTCGCCAATACCGTGCGCACGGTGCGGCATGGTGCACATGTGGATGGGCTCATCCAGGCGCTGAGGAGTGCACTGGCGAAGCTGGCGGGGACGCTCCGGAGGGAGTTCCCCTGGTCGCGGGTGTCTCAGGGGTTGACGGCCATCGTCGCAGTGAGCGGCCCCCAAAGAAGGATGGCGTTCGCAGGGCCTACGAAGGAGCTGCTGGCCATCGTCGGGTTGGAGGATGCCATTCGCAAGCAGCTCAAGCCCCGCTTGGTCGAGCGGCTTCGAAATCACCCCGTGACGCCAAAGCTCCTGGCCCGGCGCAAGCCCGTCGCGAGGTAGCACGCCGAAAACAGCTCGGGCCGGCACCCCGCGAAGGGGACACCGGCCCGGCGCCTGAGTCAGCTCAAGCCGTTGCTACTGGATGCGCCCGCCGCTCACGACCAGCGCGTAGTTCGCGTCCAGCACGCGCGTCGTCAGATTCGTGTCCTCGACGATTTCGTCGCCAATCACCTCCACGGTCCAGGTGCCGGCGGCGGGCTCGACGAGGAACACGTTCTCCACCGTGTCCACCGTGTTCGACACGCCACCCGACGTGGAGACGTTGCTCGCCGTCAGGCCGTTGTTGCCCCAGTAGACGATGCCGGAGGGAGACGTCACGCGCAGCGACAGGTCGTTGATGCGCGCCTGCGCCGCGCCCACCGTGCCGGCGGGGTCGGTGTAGACCATGGTGACGTTGAGCTCCTTCTGTCCGGCGGGCACGGCGACGCGGTAGGTGTTCGTGCCGAGCGGCAGCAGCGTGTCCGTCTCGTTGATGATGCTCGTCACGGCGGCGCGGTCATACAGGCGCTTGACGTCCGCGGTGCCCCAGCCCTGGCGCGCGCGCGTCAGGTCGCCGTTGGAGCCCCCCGCGGTCCAGTTGTAGCGGTGCGCCATGTTGATCATCAGCGCCTTCGCCGTGGCCATCTTCGGACGGCTGGCGAAGACGTCCGCCCCGCCGCCGAAGCCCGCCCAGACGCCCTCGTGCCACATCTGGAACAGCAGGCCGAAGTGCCCGGCCGTCTGCGGCGTGGCCGCGCTGGTGCCGCCGAAGTTGGTGTAGGACGTGTTGCTGGTGTTCGACGCGGACCGGATGGAGTCGTAGTAGTACGACAGGTCCGGCTTGAGCCGGCCGTCCGCCGCCGGGCCGATGCTCGCGCCGCCGTTCCACCGGTCATCCCCGCGGTTGGCGTTGTTGTAGTGGTACATGCCGCCCACCGACACGATGTTCTTCGCCCACGCCTGCGGGCGCGAGCGCTGGGTGCCGGTGTTGCTCTGCGACTGCGTGCTGAGGATGGGGTACTGGAACAGGTAGTCATCCACCTCCGCGGAGATGGTGGTGTAGCCCGTCACCTGCGTGCTGCCCACGCTGGAGGTCTGGAACACGGCCCGGTACGGTCCGGCCGGGTCGATGAGCTCCCGGTTGATGTCGTAGCGGGACTTGGGGCCGCCGAACTGGGAGGACTCGTTGTAGCGGAAGAAGATGCCCTGTCCGGAGGGAATCAGACCGCGCGCGTCGCCGTCCACGCCCCGGGCGAAGTTGATGCTGTAGCAGGCGCTGCCGTGGAAGCCGCCCGTGGTGCTGGTGCTGTGGATGATGGGCGGCGCCGCCCACTCCTGGTGCGTGGTGCGCAGCTCGGTGTCGAAGATTTCGCCGCGGACCCCCTGGCCCGTGAAGCCCGCCACGCCCTCCAGGTAGGTCGCGCCGCCCACCTCGCGGACGTTGTTGTTGTCCGTCTCACCCGGGCCACCCCACCGGTCGACGTACTGCACGGCGTTGGAGCGGACCAGCCGCTCCAACTGGGACTGCGTGAGCGTGGCCTCCACGCGCAGGCCGCCCGCCTCGACGAGCTCCACCGTGCCGCCCAGCGTGCGGACCAGCGAGGCGACCTCGCCCTGCCGCGCCGCGCCGCGCTCGCCCACCATGATGGAGTACCGCTGCGGCTCCAGCTTCAGGGCGCGGCCCTGGAGGGAGTCACGCAGCACGCCCTCCACCCGGTACTCGGGATGGTACGCGCCCACCCAGCGCACGTAGGGCAGCGTGGCCACGCGCTTGTGCGTGGCGGGGCTCATCTCCACCAGGAAGGTGTGGTCGGTGAGGAAGCGCAGCACCTTGCCCCCCGCGGCCGTGATGGCGTCGCGGAACTCCGGCAGGGGCGTGGCGTGGAACTGCACCAGGTGCAGCGTGTTGTGCGCGTCCGCGGACAGCACGCCCGCCACCAGGGGCTGCGCGCCCCGGAGCGGGTCGAAGCGCGCGTGCGCCAGCCGCACCAGGTACTCGGTCGTCTGCACGCGGCCCAGCAGCGCCACGCCGCCCTGGCTGTAGGCGAAGTGGTCCTGGCGCCCGCCGTTGGCCGTCTCCTCCTGCCAGGTGTGGAGCTGGACGGACGTGCGCGGCACCTCGAGCGTCTTCAGGGCATGGATGGGCCGGGCCGTCCGGTGGAAGACGTGCCCGGTGCTCGTGGCAAGGGCGTACGCGCCGCTCGCCGCGAGGTCGAGCCCCTTGGCGAGGCGGGCCTTCTCCACCTCGGCGCCGATGAGCAGCCGCGCGGGGCCGAGCGACGAGGCGCTTCGGATGATGTCCGGGCGCGCGTCCGGCGGGTTCGCCGCGAGCGCCGTGAGCGGCGCGGACAGGCCCCAACCGAGGGCCAGGAGGGACAGCGGGGACAACGAGGACGGCATACGCATGGTGGTGTCTCCGTGAAAGGGCACTCCGTGCTGCACGACGCTTGAATCCTTGAAATGAAAGATGGTCTTGTTAGTCTGATTAATCTGATTGTGTCAATGCGTGCCCAAGCATGGGGATTCATTGGGATGGCAGGTGTTTGTGAATTGTTTCGGACAGTGCTGATTTCGCGGATGTGTCGGCTTGGCTGTCTTTTTCGCGTGACACCGTCGCGACTGGGCGCGGTAGACGTCAGGCCGCCTCGCGCGGAGGCGTCTGGGGCGGCACGTCATGGACCTCGTTCTCTTCGTTGGCTTGCAGGGCTCGGGCAAGAGCAGCCTCTACCGGCAGCGTTTCGAGGCCACGCACGTACACGTCAGCAAGGACCTGTGGCCGCATGCCGTCCGCAAGGAGGCCCGGCAGCGCCGGTACGTCGCGGAGGCGCTGGCCGCGGGGCGCTCGGTGGTGGTGGACAACACCAACCCCTCTCAGGAGGTTCGCGCGCCGCTCATCGCCCTGGGACGTGAATACCAGGCACGTATCCTTGGCTACTACTTCGCGTCGAACCTGGAGGATTGCCTGGCGCGCAATGCCTTGCGACAGGGGCGCGCCCGGGTGCCGGAGGTGGCGTTGCGCGCCACGGTGAAGCAGCTCCAGCGGCCCCGGCTGGAGGAGGGCTTCGACTCGCTGTACTACGTGACGATCGACGCCGAGGGTGGGCTCCGCGTCGAACCCTGGAAGGAGGAACCCGATGGCCCCGCGTGACGGCCGGCGGACCCAGACGCTCCGGCGGCGGCTCAAGGTCGACTCCGAGCTGCCGATGAAGGAGGCCTACGAGCACCTGGTGCGGGGCCTGCTCGCGGCGCCAGGGGCGGAGGCGGACTGACGCACTGGAGGCGTCTCAGCCCGCCGTGTCCGGCCCTCCATTCAGGGGCAGGACCTTCCACAGCCGGGGCTTGTCGTATTGAGGCGGAATCATGCCCAGCGGCCAGCCCTCGGCGGTGACCTCCGCGTACTGGTAGCTGCGCCCGGCGTAGCGCAGCGCGGTGCCCTTGCCTGGGAGGCCCACGCCCACCGCGGCGTGGGCCAGCGGGTCCGAGTACAGCACCACCGCGTCGACACCCACCTGCCGCAGCAGCATCACCGCGAGCACCGCCTTGGAGTCGCAGTCGCCCCGGTCCTCGGCGGGGACCAGGGCCGGTGGGACGATGCCGAAGGCTTCCTGGTCCGGCAGTTCGTACTGGATGCGCTGGACGAAGTTGATGACGAGCTGCGTGGCCTGCGCGGCATCCAGCCCCCGCTCGCGGATGGAGGTGACGAATTTGTCGCCCAGGGCGCGCACGGGCTCGGCGTTGGTGCGCATCAGCTCCTCGTAGATGCAGCGCATGTCCGCGCTGCAGCCGGGCGGCGCGTTGAAGGAGAAGCGCTCCTTGCCCAGGGCGCGGTAGTTCAACCTCCGGCCCAGCGCCGCGTGCTCGTCCGCGAAGGTTCGCGCCAGCGCCGTCCCCAGGCCATAGGCGACGTGATGCTCGGGCGGCTGGATGCTGTCCGCCCGCCAGTCATGGTCCCGGGCCCGCTGCGGCGGGGTGCCCGGTGGGAGGAGCACCAGCCCCAGGTCCACCGCACGCGCGCTGGGGGGCTGGCCGGGCTCGGGCGGCGCGATGTCCATGCCCGCCAGGTGGCCCAGCGTGCCCAGGCCACAGCAGCAGAAGCAGCTCGCCAGGCTCACCAGCGCGAGCATCCACTTGAAGAACGTCTTCACGCGGGCGCGCGCAGCGTCCCTTCGGGGAGCTGGGGGAAGGGGATGAGCCCGTTGAGCGCCGCCTGAAGCCCCGGCGCCGTGAGCAGCGCCAGCACCAGCAGGATGGCGCCGAGGATGAGCGCCGCCGCGACGTTGCCCTTGCGCACCTCCGCCAGCTCGTCGATGCCCGGCGTCATCCGGTCGAACAACAGCACACCCGTTCCGAGCACCGTGACGCCCACGCCCAATGACAGTCCCACATGCAGGACGGCCACCGCGACCAGCCGGCCGACCACCATCAGGTGCAGGGGCGGATTCTGCACCGTGAGGTCCAGCGCGTCCGACGTGGCCTGCACCGCGTGTTGGACCAGCAGGCCCAGGGACACCAGGCTGGCGGCGTGGACGAGGCAGGCGGCGACGTTGCCCTGGCGCAACTCCTCCACGGGGTTGGCGCCGAGGATGCGGCTCAGCCCGCGCAGCGCGAGCCAGATGCCCAGCGCGGCGACGAGGCCGCCGAACACCACCTTGATGAGGCCGACGAAGAGGAGGACGAGGTCCATGATGGGCGAGGCGAGCCGGGCGCCCTGGAGTGAGCGCCCGGCCACGCACTCTAGCCCGAGGTCACTGCCGGCCGAAGGCCTGCGTCCAGTAGTGCCGGTAGGTGCTGGACGGGGCGTTGTAGTAGCCGACGCCAATGTCGAGGAGCGCCGGGTTCATGATGTTGTTGCAGTGCCCCGTGCTGGCCATCCAGCCGTTCACCACGGCCAGGGCCGTGGCGTAGCCCGCCGCGACGTTCTCCGCGGCGTTGCGGTACGAGTAGCCCGCCCAGTTCATCCGCTGCCAGGGCGAGGAGCCGTCCGAGCCCGTGTGGCTCATGAAGTTGTGGGTGCCCATGTCCTTGGAGTGCTTGCGCGCGGCACACCGAAGCTGGGCGTTGTTGGTGAGCGGGGGCGCGGGCGGCCTGGCCACGCCGCCACAGACGGCGCCCGCGGCGCGGCGCTCGTTGACGAGCACGAGCACCTGGTCTTCGAGGGCCGTCCACGCGGCGTTCCACGTCGCCACGTCATCGCAGTACGCGGCGGCGGTGACGGTGGCGGACCCTCCCTGCGTCTCCACCGGCGGGATGACGACGCCTTCGCCAGTGGGCGTGTCTGGCATTGCCTCCGGCTCGCCACAACCGGTGAACAGCGCGGCGCCCAGGACGACGACAGCAAGAGGACGTGAGTTCATGACTGCTCCTTTCCACGGGGTGAGGAGCGCCATCCTCTCGCTCCCCACGCCCGCATCGAAAGGCGCTGTCCGCACTCACGCCGGCAAGCGTCTACTCGTGTGCTTGGAGGACGTTGAGAGCCTTCAGGAGCTGCGAATCTCTATTCAACGCGAAGTCTTCCGTGGTGGGCGCAATCTCATCATCCGGGACAATTCCCACGCCATGGAATGTGGAGCGATCAGGCCAAAGAACTTCCGTCCCGGTGTACATGAACCGGAAGCCGCCGGGGAGCACCAGGTTGGTGATGCTGCCATTGGTGCCCGCGCTGCGCTGTCCCACCACGCGGGCGCGGTTCGCCGCGACCAGCATGGTGGAGAAGTTCTCCGCCGCGGACACCGAGCGAGGCCCCACGAGCAGCACCATGGGCCCCGAGTAGGCGCGCGTCGCGCTTCCGGTGAAGGCGTACTGGTCCTCGTGGATTTCATGCTGGTCCGGGCCCGTCCAGCGGCCCACGCGGAAGATGGGACTGACGTACGGGCCCTGGATGAGATGCGAGATGAAGTCGTAGTGGCTGAAGCCGGGATAGCCGCGCATGTCCACGATGAGCCCTTGCGCGCTCGCGGCCGTGTCGAGGTGCTGGAGCGCGGCGTCCAGGTCCGTCGTCACATCGCTGCTCATGGTGATGTAGTAGAGCGACGGCGCGCCCAGGTCGCCCAGCCAGCCGCTGGCGCGCCTTGAGGGGGAGACGCCGAGCGCCTCGACGATGTTGCCGCCTGCATGGGGCTGGGCCTGCACCGTGCGCTCGGTGCCATCCGGGCCGCGCATCACCAGGGACAGGGGCCCCGTCAGCTCTCGCAACCTCCGCGTGGCCAGCTCGTGCCGGTAGCCGTGGGTGGCGGCGGAGGTGCGCGACAGCTCTTCCGCGTACCACTCCGCCGTGGAGCGCTCGCCCACTCGCACCAGGGTGTCTCCCGGTTGGAACTCCGGGACCAGGGAGCGTCGGACGACCACGTCCCCGCCAGCCACCTCCTCCAGCAGGGCGGGGAGGATGCCGATGACGGGCGACGGTGACGCGTTCACGAAGACATGCCCGTCCTGGAGCACGTTGCCGAAGCGGCGCAGGAGCTGGCGCGTGCGCTGCGTGTTCACGGGCGCGGTGTCCACGGCGGCCAGCGTCTCCTCCAGGCGCGCGTCGATGCCATCCCCCACCACGTGGAAGTAGGGGAAGAAGCGCCGCACGGCCCCGTGGACGATGAGGAGCGACGCGCGCGCGATGCCAGCCGTCCGCGCCACCTGGGCGTTCGAGCCCGTCGGGAGCCGGCGCCGCGCCATGCCCGTGCGAGCGACCGCGGCGCTCCGCTCCAGCGCGGCGGGCGCCTCCTGGCTGGGAAGCTCGCGCAGGCTGTCCGCCACGACGGCGGGCAGTGCCTGGTCAGCGGGAAGCTGGTCGGGAAGTGGACCTGCGCCATCCTCGAGCCGTGAGGTCCGGATCGACAGGCCCACGGTCCCCAGGGGCGCCCAGCGGGACTCGGCGACGGCCGTCAGCACGGGCTCACCCCACAACCAGGCGCGTCGCGCCGTGCGCAGGTCGATGGCGAAGCGCGCCGCCGCGGGCGGCAGCGAGGGGCCCGTGAGCAGCGCGACGGGCAGGTCCGCCGCTCCCGAGGCGGCGTAGTCCGGCGCGGCCAGGAGGGCCGTGGAGTTGCTGTAGACGTTCTGGGCGTTGTGCTCGTCCGTCATGCCGTCATGGACGCGCACGCGCGCCGAGACGCGAGGGATGGGCCGGTTGCTGACGACGGCGATGGCGTGGGCCAGGGCCTCCTCCAGCCCTGGCGCGTCCGGCAGGCCGCGCAGGTCGATGGCGACGGCCCGCGTGCCGGCGGGAAGGACGAGCTCGCCCGTGCCGGGACGGAGGATGGCGACCGTGTCGGCCTGCTCGACCTGCGCGGCGGGGAGGGGCGCGGTGGCGGTGGCGTCATGGGCACAGACGGAATCCAGCGCCTCCGCGTAGGCCCGCGCCACGCCGTTCCAATCCACCGTGGTCCCCTCCAGGGCGGTGGTGAGCGCCGTGTCGATTTCCCGATAGCTGCTCCCGGGGCTGAAGAAGCGGACCAGGGCGTGGGCCTCGGACATCGCCAGCGCGGACGAGGACGAGGACGAGCTCGCGACGCCGGGCGTGACGTGGGGGCACCAGTCCAGGGCCTGCGGCGGCGGTGGCTCGGTGGGAGGGGAGGGTGGGTCGTCCCCGCATGCGGAGTGGAACGCACAGGCCGCCGCGAGCAACCATCGGGCGAGCGGGGACCTGGCGTTGCTTTCAGGCATCCTCATGTCAGTGCTCTCTTTCGGGGTGTGGTGGTGAGGCGGTCGCCCGCGAAGGAACGGTGGGCGCCTGTCTCGTATATCGGCGGCGCCCGGGGGGAATTGAAGCCCGCCACGCGTCTCCTCTACGGTGCCGCCGCTCCATCATTCCCCAGGGGAGACTCGCGGCGCATGTCGGTTCCAGCAAGTGATTCAGACGCCAGCGGACGCGGGACGGGCGCCCTGTGGCTCTTGCGACGCCACCCGGCGTTCCGGGCCCTCTGGGGCGCGCGAGTCATCTCCTTCACGGGGGACTCGCTCAGCCTGGTGGCGCTCATGTTGTACGTCGCGGAGCAGACGGGGCAGGCGCTGGCGGTGTCAGTGCTGCTCCTCGTGGGAGACTTCGCACCCGCCTTGCTGGGGCCGCTCACGGGCGCCATCAGCGACCGGTTCGACCTCAAGCGGGTGATGCTGCTGTGCGAGGTGGTCCAGGGCGCGCTGCTGGCGCTCATCGCCTTCACCCTGCCGCCGCTGCCGGTGCTGCTGGTGCTGGTGGCCGCGAGGGCGATTGTCGGACAGGTGTTCCAGCCGGCCTCCCGGGCGGTGGTGCCCGCCCTGGTGCGCGGCGAGGACCTGGAGGCGGCGAACGCCAGCGTGGGATTCGGGACCCAGGCGGCCGAGGCGCTGGGGCCGTTGCTCGCCGCGGCGATGTTCCCGCTCGTGGGGCTCCGCGGCGTGCTGCTGGTGGACGCGGCGTCCTTCCTCCTGTCCGCGGTGCTGTTACGGGCCCTGCCTTCCGTGTCACCGGCGCGGGAGAAGGACGCGCCGCCCGTGTCCTTGTTCCGGCAGGCGCGGGACGGGTTGCTCTATCTCTGGCGTGCCCGGGTGGCCCGCGTCGTCGCCCTGGGCTTCTGCGCCGTGGTGGCCTTCAACGGCGTGGACGACGTGGCCCTGGTGCTGCTCGCGAAGGACACCTTCCAGGCCGGGGACTCCGCGGTGGGGCTGCTCCTGGGCGCGGTGGGGCTGGGGCTGGTCGCGGGCTACGCGCTGATGGCGCGCCTGGGCGCGGGCGCGGTGATGCCGGTGATGCTGGTGCTGGGCTTCGCGGTGAGCAGCGTGGGCAACCTGCTGACCGGCCTGGCCTGGGCCGTCTCCGCGGCGCTCGCGATGCAAGCCGTGCGAGGCGTGGGCATCGCGGCCATGGATGTCGCCTGCCACACCCTCATCCAGCGGTGGGTGCCGGCCGGGATGCGGGGCCGGGTGTTTGGCAATCTCTATGGGGCCATCGGCGTGGCCGCGGGGCTGTCCTACGTCGCCGGGGGGCTGTTGCTCGACGCGACGTCAGCCCCGGTGACGCTGCTGGTGGCGGGGGCTGGCGGAACGCTGGCCACCCTGGTGGTGGCCTGGCGGCTTCCGGGCGCGTTGCGAGCCGAGGCCGCGACGCGCGCGCCGGATTGACGCCTCAGACGAGGCGCTTGCCCTTCACGAGCTCCAGGCCCACCGGGTTGCCCCGGAAGTGGATGGGGTCCAGCATGACGCGGCGGATGCGCCAGCCCTCGGACGTCTTCTCCACGTCGTGCGTGTAGCGGATGACCACGGTCCACTCCTGCTGCACACCACCGGCCGTGAAGAAGTGCGCCACGTCCGCATAGGCCATGACCTGCGCCTCGGTGTCGTTCTTGAAGTGGGTCCGCACCGTGTTCGCCGTGGCGTGCTGGACGCGGGTGAAGGCGGCCAGGGCGTCGCCCCCGAGCTTGCCCATCTCCTCGCGGGCGATGGTGATGGGCTCGCCACCGAAGAGCCGGCTGTAGTCCGCGACCACCTGCGGGGTGAAGGCATTCACCCAGCGGCTCCAGTCACCCGTGTCCTTGCCGAAGTCGATGGCCTGCCCGTACTCCGCGACCAGCTCCTGAATGGCAATCCAATCCAGGATGTACTGCGTGTCCTTCTCTCTCATGTGCGGGACGCCCCCTGAAAGACAGTCAGTCTTTCACGAGTCGGACGGCTGGCCAAACCAGGCCTTGCCAAGGCGATACGCCAGGAACCACAGCGCGCCCGCGAGCAGGTCCACGGCGTAGTGGTAGCGCAGCATCAGCGTGGACATGAGGATGGCCACGGCCACGGGCAACATCAGGCGGAAGCGCCGCGGGTGCTGGCGCCGGTCGTGGTCGAGCAGCACCAGCGTGATGTACGTGTGCAGGCTGGGGAAGAGGTCATACGTGGAGGACCCGCTCGCCACGACGAACGCATTGAGCCGGGTGAGCCAGCCGCCCTCGATGGCGGTGGTGAACAGCTCCGGCCAGGCCGCCGTGGGACCGACGGCGGGCAGCAGGTAGTAGCCGACGATGCCCGGGACATAGGCGGAGAAGATGGACGTGAAGAACCGCTCGGCCCGCGCGCGCGGCCCCACGAGCGCCCAGGCCATGGCGAGGTGGAGGTAGACGTGGAACGCCAGGTAGCTGGCGCTGAAGAGCTCGTTGACCCAGGGCGTGCTCCACCGCTGGAGCCACGCGGCCGGCGTGGTGCCGAACAGGGCTGTGTCCGCGGAGAGGAGCCACGCGTCGCGAGGCGACAGCCCCAGCGCCGGGACGGTCTGCTTCACGGAGGCGTAGAAGAAGAACGTCGCGACGTACGCGAGCAGCAGCCTCGCCCGGAAGACGTGGGCCACGCCGTCCAGGCGCGCCAGCAGCGCCGTGGCCCCCATGAACAGCACCGTGCCGCCAACCACCGTCTGGGTGACGGGCGAGCTGAGGCCCGCGGTCCACGCCAGCGCGGACGACAGGAGGAGTCCGAACGCGGCCAGCAGGAGCTCGTGCGGGTACGGCCGCTCAGGCATCGGGCGTGGCGGGCTTCGTCCCTTGGATGAGGGAACCGGAGAGGACGCCTCGGACAAAGGAGAAGTAGGAGGGGATGAAGGGCGCCCCCTGGGCGACGAGGTCCGCGCGCAGCGTCCGGTGCAGCTCGGGCAGGTTGTACCAGGGCACGCGGGGATACAGGTGGTGCTCCAGGTGGTAGTTCTCGTTGCACATGAAGAAGCGCGTCACCGGGTTCGACAGGATGGTCCGCGATCCCCGGACCGGGTGGCTGCTCTCCGGCAGGAACGTGTGCTGGCTCATGCCCCGGACGTTCACCAGGGTGTTGAGGATGAGCATGGGAACCACCCAGGCATGGAGCAGCACCTGCCAGGGGATGAAGGCCACGGCGGCCGCCACGCAGGCGCCGGCGAGGACGACCTCGAAGGCGACCCAGCGCCGCTCGGCGGCCGTTCCCTGCCGCCAGCCCAGGATGGGAATCATCGTGATGTAGGCGGGGTAGCCGAGCAGCAGCCGGCCCATGTGCATCAACAACTCCAGCCAGCGCCGGCCGGTGTAGTTGGCGTAGTGGTCCGGGTCCTTGCCCCCGCCCAGGTCGGCGTGGTGCTTCAGGTGCAACACCTTGTAGGCAGCGTAGTTCTGGAGCACCGGCAGCGCGCAGGCGATGCCGCCCAGCCGGTTCAGCCAGGGCCGCCGCGCCAGCCCGCCATGGACGGCCTCGTGCGTGAACAGGCTGATGCCATGCAATGAGGCCGCGGCGATGACGTACAGGAGGGCGCGGGCCATCCAGCCCGGCGCGGAGGTGTCCCGCCCCGCGAGCGCGACGCACAGCGCCGCCGCGCCCAGATAGAGCACGAGGAAGAGCGCGAGCCGTGGGACGTGTCGCGCGTCGACCTGCTCCAGTTCGCGCAACTTCGAGGGCGTGAGGGATTCTGTCGCGAGCGGCATGGGCGGTTCCGAGGTAGAAACATGCCATGGAACCTGTTCCGGTTTCGACGCCGTCTCACCGTTTGAAGTTCGCCGTCGTCCGGGAGGATGCCGCGCTGGAGCTGGCGCTCGTCGAACGCACGAAGGCGCGGGCCGTGCTCACGGTGGCGTCTGGAGGCTGCACGCTCCTCACGCTGGCGCGGCGTCATCCAGACCTGGAGCTGGTGGGCTTCGACTTCAATCCGCGTCAGCTCGCGCACGTCCGGGAGAAGGCCGAGGGGCTCGGCCGCCTGCCACTGAGGGACTACAGCGTGGAGGCGGACGCCGTGACGGCGCTGAACCAGCGCGGCGAATTCGAGGGGCTCTTTCGCACGCTCCGCCGCTTCATCGAGGAGTTCGTCGCGCCCGCGCACGAGCTCGCGGCCTTCTTCGCGCCGGACACCTCCATCTCGCGGCGCCGGGCGGCGCTGGCCCGGTGGTTCGCGTCGCCCTACTGGCCCGTGGCCTTCGAGCTGGCCCTGGCGGCGCCGTTGCTGAACGCGATGTTCGGCCCCGCCGCGACCCAGCACGCGGAGCCCGGCTCCTACCCGGGCTATTTCCAGGCCGTCTTCGAGCGCGGCCTCCAGCGGCAGGATGCCCCTCGCAATCCCTTCCTCCAGCATGTGCTGCTCGGCGGGTACCTGCGTGAGGACGCGCCGGAGTATCTGCGGGCCGAGGCGCCCGTGGCGCTGTCGCTCATCCAGGGCTCGCTGCCGGACGTGCCGCGGCTGGGCCGCTTCGACGTCATCTCGCTCTCCAACATCTTCGACTGGTCGGAGGACGCGCTCGTGGCGGAGTGGGCGGCGGTGCTCATGCGCGAGGCGAAGCCCGGATGCGCCATCCTCCTCCGCCAGCTCAACAACCGCCGGGACCTCCGCCGCTTCTTCCAGCCCGCCTTCACCTTCGATGACGCGCTCGGCGCGGAGCTGCTGGCCAGGGACCGGAGCTTGTTCTACGAGCGCATCGAGGTCGGCTTCCGCCAGCCCCGCCAGGCCCCATGAGTGACGTGCGTTTCGTCGTTGTCCGGCCCGACACGCTCGGGCCCTATGTCGAGCGGCTGCGGAAGCTGGAGCGCGACATCCTCTACCCGCTCGCGGATGGGGCGGACCACTTCTTCATCGACCATGGGGCCGGCTACCACCCGTTCTTCTCCTCCATGGGAGAGGCGTACTTCCTGCTGGCGCTTCGGGGCGACACGTTGCTGGGGTCGGTGACGGGGGTGCTTCGCCCGGTGGGCCATGGGGCTCGCACGGTGGCCGCGCTCTACATCTGCGACCTCAAGCTGGCGAAGCCCGCGCGGGGCTCCGGGCTCTCCACGAGGCTCCTGCTGCAAGGGCTCAAGCACCTCTTCCTGATTCCGCCGCTGCGCAGGATTCGCTTCCTCTACGGCGCGGCGATGCGCGGGGCCCGGGGCGACGTGATGCGCATTGCCCGGGGCTGGAATCCTCTGCGGATGGGGCGCCCGGCCAGCCGGCTCGCGCTCTACTTCGTCCCGCCTTCCCGGCTCGCGGCGCTGGAGACAGGGCGTGCCCCCCCGCGCCCCGTGAGCGAGGGCCTCCGGCTGGGACCTTCGTCCGGCAGGCGGCTGGAGGGCGCCGGGTGGTGCTCCACGGCGGGGGCCAAGGACCTCCAGCGTCTGTCCACGGGCCGTCCATGGCCGCTGGTCCATCTGGCGGCGCCTCCCGGGGCCTGGACGCACGGCTGGGGCGAGTATCTTCGTGCTTGCGGTGTGGAGCTGGCGGCGCTCGGCGGAGAGACGCTGGCCTGCTTCAGCATCGACGAGCGGCTGGAGGACCATGTCCACTGGCTGCGAGCGGCGGGTATCGCGCCGGACTCGGTGTGTACCGTCTATTCTCTGGACCTCTCCTTTCCCAGTCGAGCGCCAGCATGGGTGCACCTTCCCTCGTCCGAAATCTGAAGCTGCGGCAGCACATCGCCAGTCTCAAGGCGGAGTGGAGCGCGCTGGAGCTGCCCTATCTTCGCGCCCTGCGGGAGGGCTCCTTCTCGCGGGAGGACTTCGTCGAGACGCAGCTCCAGTTCCTCGCCGCGGTGGCGCACTTCCCCAGGCCCATGGCGATGCTCGCCAGCCGGCTGCCGACTTCCGCCCAGCGGTTGCCGCTGGTGGAGAACATCTTCGACGAGCACGGGCGCGGCGCGCTGGCGCAGGGGCATGAGCGCACGTTCCGGCTGCTCCTCTCGCGCCTGGGCGTGGCCCCGGCCCGCGTGGAGCAGCATGTGCCGTGGCCGGAGGTGCGTGCCTTCAACGTCGCGCTGACGGGCATCTCCGCGTTCGAGGGGCCGCTCACCGGGCTGGCCGTGTTCGGCATCATCGAGGACCTGTTCAGCGGCATCTCCCTGGAGCTGGGGCGCGGCATCGTCGCGCGCGGCTGGCTCGGGGCGGGCGAGGTGGTGCACTACCCCACGCACGCGGACCTCGACGAGCAACACGCGGAGGGCTTCTACCAGCAGCTCGACGCGCCCTATGGGACGGACGCCGGGGCGGCGGTCGAGATTGAGCAGGGACTGGCGCTGGGTGGGCACCTCTTCCTGGGCATGTATGACGGCCTGTTCCGGGCGCGTCATCGCCGGTGGGGATAGCGACGCTCGCGACGTGGCCCGTCCGCCGCTCTGTTGACCAGCGTCCCTCCCGTGCTTTCGGCTTGCCCCCCTTCACGCGGGTTCGTATCTCGACCGCAGGTCCTTTCCTGGAGCCGCCAATGGCCACGCCCCCCGCGTCACCTGACACTTCCAACCGGCTGGCCCGAGAGCCCTCACCGTACCTGCGTCAACACGCGCACAACCCCGTGGACTGGTTCCCCTGGGGGGAGGAAGCGCTCGCGCGGGCGAAGGCGGAGAACAAGCCCATCCTGCTCTCCGTGGGCTACTCGGCGTGCCACTGGTGCCACGTCATGGCGCACGAATCGTTCGAGTCGCCGGAGACGGCCCGGCTGATGAACGAGGGCTTCATCAACATCAAGGTGGACCGCGAGGAGCGGCCGGACCTGGACCAGATTTATCAAGGCGTGGTGCAGCTCATGGGGCAGGGCGGCGGCTGGCCGCTCACGGTGTTCCTCACGCCCGACTTGAAGCCCTTCTACGGCGGCACCTACTTCCCGCCGCAGGACCGCTATGGCCGCCCTGGCTTCCCGCGGCTGCTCGGCGCGCTGCGGGACGCGTGGGAGAACAAGCAGGACGAGGTGCAGCGGCAGGCGGCGCAGTTCGAGGAGGGGCTCGGGGAGCTGGCCACCTACGGCCTGGACGCCGCGCCGTCCGCGCTGACGGCCGCGGACGTGGTGGCCATGGGGCAGGGGATGGCGAAGCAGGTGGACCCGGCGCACGGTGGCTTTGGCGGCGCGCCCAAGTTCCCCAACCCGATGAACTTCGCGCTGATGCTGCGGGCGTGGCGTCGTGGCGGCGGCGCGCCCCTGAAGGACGCGGTGTTCCTGACGCTGGAGCGCATGGCGCTGGGCGGCATCTATGACCAGTTGGGCGGCGGCTTCCACCGGTACTCGGTGGACGCGCGCTGGCGGGTGCCCCACTTCGAGAAGATGCTCTACGACAACGCGCAGCTCCTGCACCTCTACGCGCAGGCGCAGCAGGTGGAGCCGCGTCCGCTGTGGCGCAAGGTGGTGGAGGAGACGGTGGCGTACGTGCGCCGCGAGATGACCGACGCGGGCGGCGGCTTCTACGCGGCGCAGGACGCGGACAGCGAGGGCGAGGAGGGGAAGTTCTTCGTCTGGCGTCCGGAGGAGGTCCGCGCGGCGCTGCCGGAGGCCCAGGCGGAGCTGGTGCTGCGCCACTTCGGCATCAAGCCCGAGGGCAACTTCGAGCACGGCGCCACGGTGCTGGAGGTGGTGGTGCCGGTGGCGGAGCTGGCGCGCGAGCGCGGGCTGTCCGAGGACGCGGTGGCGCGCGAGCTGGCCGCCGCGCGCCAGACGCTCTTCGAGGCGCGGGAGCGGCGGGTGAAGCCGGGCCGGGACGACAAGCTGCTGTCGGGGTGGAACGGGCTGATGATTCGCGGGCTCGCGCTGGCCGCGCGCGTCTTCGAGCGGCCCGAATGGGCGACCTGGGCGGCGGAGGCCGCGGACTTCGTGCTGGCGAAGGCGTGGGACGGCACGCGGCTGGCGCGCTCGTACCAGGAAGGGCAGGCGCGCATCGACGGCTTCCTGGAGGACTACGGCGACCTGGCCTCGGGCCTCACCGCGCTCTACCAGGCCACCTTCGACGTGAAGTACCTGGAGGCGGCGGACGCGCTGGTGCGCAGGGCCGTGGCGCTCTTCTGGGACGCGGAGAAGGCGGCGTACCTCACGGCGCCCCGGGGACAGAAGGACCTGGTGGTGGCGACGTATGGCCTCTTCGACAACGCCTCCCCGTCCGGCGCGTCCACGATGACGGAGGCGCAGGTGGAGCTGGCGGCGCTCACCGGGGACAAGCAGCACCTGGAGCTGCCGGAGCGCTACGTGGCGCGGATGCGCGAGGGGCTGGTGCGCAACGCCATGGGCTATGGCTACCTGGGGCTGGCCGCGGACGCGCTGCTGGAGGGCGCGGCGGCCGTCACCGTGGCGGGCGCCTCCGACGACGTGGCGCCGCTGTGCGCCGCCGTGGACCACGCCTTCGCGCCCACCGTGGCCTTGTCGTGGAAGGCGCCGGGGCAGCCGGTGCCCGCGCTGCTGCAGGCCACCTTCGAGGGCCGGGAGCCGGTGAAGGGCCGCGCCGCCGCCTACCTGTGCCGGGGCTTCGTCTGCGAGCTGCCCGTCACCGAGCCGGACGTGCTGGCCCAGCGGCTGGCGGCGCTCACCGGCCCCTGAAGACAGGGGCCGGTGGGGACGGCCTCACTTGACGGCCGTCACCTTCAGCGCGCCGATGAGCGGCGTGATTTCGGCGTTGCCTTCCTTGCCGAAGGCGAAGTGCGTGGCGTCCGCCACCGGCTGGTTGAAGGTGGGGTCCAACTGGGTCCACTCGCCCACGAAGGCCTCCACCCATTCGTGCCAGTAGTAGGCGGGCACGCCGTCCTGGTTCACCATGTAGATGACGCCGTCCACGCGCCGGGCGGGCACCCCCGCCGCGCGCAGCAGCGCCACCGACAACAGCGAGTGCTCCGTGCAGTCGCCCTTCTTCTGGCGCAGCACGTCGGTGGCCCGGTCCGCGCTGGCGCCGTAGTCCTTCTCCAGGTTGGCGTACACCCAGGCGTTCACCTTCTGGGCGATGCGGTACGCGTCCTTCTCCGTCCCCACGAGCTGCTTCGCCAGCGCGCGGATGGCGGGCGCGTCGCTCTCCACCATCAGGGTGGACTTGAGGTTCTCCCCGCCCTCCGGGTCCTTCAGCGGCAGGGGCTTGCGCGTCCTGGGCGCGGCGGCGGACAGCGTCACCTCCACGCTGCCGTCCGGCAGGGGCTTGAACCGCTGCCGGTACGTCTGCTCCTGGAACTTCGCCGGCAGGCCCTTCACCACCAGGGTGACGTGGCCGGGCACCGTGCGCGCGGAGTCCGGCAGCGGCTTGGGGAGCACCACGCGGGTGAGGCCGAACACCTCCACCAGGTCCAGCCGCTTCGCGATGGCTTCCGTCTCCTTCCGGGCCTGCATCGTCGTGCCGTAGTCCACCAGCACCATCTCCCCGCGCTGGGTGACGTAGGAGGTGACGGGGACCTTCTCCTTCTCGGAGACGGTGACGGCCTTGCCCAGCTTCACCTTCACGCCGTTGATGACCCGCTGCTCCTCGGGCTGCACGGTGGTGGTGATGCCGTAGGACTCCAGGTCCATTCCGTCCAGCGAGGTGCCCGTCACCTTCGCCTTGCGCAGCAGCGCCACGCGCGGCGGGTCCGCGTCCTCCACGCGCTCCTTCGCGGGGGGCAGCCTGGGCAGCGTCTCGTCGGCGAGGTTCGGCCGCTTGCGCACCACCTGGAAGCCGTCCGCGGTGGCGGTGCCCTCCAGCGTCTGCGTGCCGCCGTCCCCCGTCTGCTTCACCACGAAGGAGAGCAGCTTTCCGCCGGGCTTCGCTTCGTAGAAGCGCTCCTCGTGGTGCATGCGCTCCGACACGCGCGAGCCCACCATGGCCTTGAAGACGAGCTGGTTGGTCGTCTTCACCCGCGCGGGCTCCCCCGGCAGCAGCTCCAGGTCGGTGAAGAGCCAGCCGACCTTCTTGTCCATGAGGTAGAGGCCGAAGTACTCGCCGCCCTTGGGACGGGCGGCCTTCACCACGTCCGAGACGGCGGCCCGCGCGGCGGTGGCCCTGGCCGCGGGGGCGGGCGCCCTCGCGAGCGCGGACGGTGCGCCCACCAGCAGGGCGCACAGGGACACGAGGGGCAGCAAGGTCGGTCGGTGCGTGCGAGTCATCGTGCCCCTTCTAACGAGGGAAGGGGCTCTTGTCTTCACCCGCCCGGCCCGGCGGAGCGCGGACTACAGCCGCTTGGTGAGGATGATGAGGTCGTCCCCCACCTTGTAGAAATCCCGGATGCGGGCCTCCTCGCCGTACTTCATGGAGGCATAGAAGCCGCGCGTGGGGCCGTAGGCCTCGGTGGCGCTCGTCTCCACGCGGATGAGGCGCCCGTTGCGGCGGCGCAAGTCACCCTCCATGGCGGACACCAGCGCCGCGCCTACGCCCTGGCCGCGAACTTCCGGTGAGGACGCAATCCAATACAAGTCGTAGGTGTCCTCCGTCATCGGCGTGGGGCCGTAGCAGATGTAGCCCACCAGCTCGCCGTCCCGGTCCGCGACGATGATGGCGTAGTCCGTGTTGCCCGGCGTGAGCGTGGTGTTCGCCAGGTCGGTGGCGACCTCAACCTCCTGCGGCGAGAAGGTTTCGATCTTTCGAATCAGCGCGGCGATCGGCGCCCGGTCCTTTTCTTCGATGGGACGGATGTCCATGTGCTCTCTCGAGCGCGACCTCCACGAGCCGGGACGCCAGGGCCGGGTAGTCCATGCCGGCGGCCAGGGCGGCCTTGGCGAACCCCGCGCTCGGGTGGAGGTCACAGTTGGGGTTGATGTCGATGACGTAGGGCACGCCCTCCGGAGACACCCGGAGGTCGACCCGTCCATAGTCCTGACAGTCCAGTGCTGCAAAGGCTTCCAGCGCAACCTGCACGCAACGGGACTCCAGGTTCGCGTCCAGCCGGCACAATCCGCTGGTGGTGTCCCGGTACTCCGCCGACGCCGCCTCCCACTTCGCGTTGTAGGAGACGATGTTGGGTCTGTCCTCGAACGTACGGCCGAAGACGATTTCCGTCAGGGGCAGCGCCCGGCGCGGCTGGTTGCCGAGCAGCGGCACATAGATTTCACGCCCGGGGATGAACTGCTCCACCAGGGCGGGCTGATGGAACTCGCGGAGCACCGCGTCACAGGCGCGGACCAGGGCGGCGCGCTCGTGCACCACGGACTCCGACGTCACGCCCATGCTGGCGTCCTCGCGCGCGGGCTTGACGATGAGGGGCCAGGGCAGGTCCACCGCCAGCGCGTCCTCCAGGCGCTCCACCACGCGGAAGGGCGGGGTGGACACGCCGCGCGCGGTGAGGACCTCCTTCGCCTTGGGCTTGTGCAGGGCCAGGCCCAGGGACAGCGCGGACGAGCCCGTATAGGCCAGCCCCAGCGCGTCCAGCAGGCAGGGCACCGCCATCTCCCCGCGGCTGTCGGCCGCCAGGGACTCGCAGAGGTTGACGACCAGGTCCGGCTGGCGCCGGCGCAGCGTGTCCACGAAGTCGAGCCGGTCCCCTTCGATGGCGAGCGGCTCGGCCAGGGTGTCGCCCTGGTTGAGGGCGTCCGCCAGCGAGGAGACGACGCGGACCACATCCTCCCGGGCCTCCCGCCCAGGGTCGTCCTCGAGGAGGTCGTGGTCGCGGTTGTGCAGCAGGATGATGTGCATTCGGTGGTGGCGGAGGGTTACCACGTCCCCTGCCTCCATCACAGTCCGCACGTGAGGCCGGCTGCCCCCCGGAGAGGTTCGCGGTACGTTTGATGACGTCCCGAGGGGGTATCCAGGAGTATGGAAAGGGAATCATGCGCATCCGTGACCCCATCCACGGCACCATCCCGGTCAGCGACCCCGAGAAGGCCGTCATCGACAGCCGCCACTACCAGCGGCTGCGCTATGTCCGGCAGCTCGGCTTCGGGGACCTGGCCTTTCCGGGGGCCACGCACACGCGGCACATCCACTCCCTGGGCGCCATGCATGTCGCCTCGCGGGTGTTCGGCGCGGTGGCCGCGCGCTCGTCGCTGCCGGAGGACGTGCGGGAGCGCTTCTGCGCGGCGGTGCGGCTGGCGGTGCTCTGCCATGACCTGGGGCACATGCCCCTGTCCCATGCCTCGGAGCGCATCGCCCCGAAGCGCTCGCTCCTGCGCCTGCCATCCTGGCTGGACGGCACGGCCGAGGGGGAGCTGGCCACGCACGAGGACTATACCGCGAAGATCCTGCTCGACAGCTCCCTGACGCCCATCATCGAGAAGCACTTCGGCGACCTGGGGATTACGCCCATGGCGGCGGTGGCGCTGGTGACGGGGGCGAAGCCGCCGAAGGACCCGGGCTTCACCCACCAGGGCGTGGACTGGACGCCGCTGCTGCGCGCCATCGTCTCCGGTGAGCTGGACGCGGACCGCATGGACTACCTGCTGCGCGACTCCTTCTATACAGGGGTCAACTACGGCCGGTACGACATGGATTGGATTGTCAGCAACCTCAACCCCGCGTTGAAGGACGGGTGCGCGTACCTCGCGCTCAGCCGAGCGGCGGCCTTCGCCTTCGAGGACTTCCTCCTCAGCCGCTACCACATGTTCGTGTCGGTCTACCTGCACCACACGTCGGTGAACTTCGACTACATGCTGCGGCGCTACTACGAGGAGTCGCCCGGCGAGTTCGAGATTCCCGCGGACCCGGAGGAGTTCCTGCTCTGTGACGACTCGGCGCTCTGGTACACGCTGCGCCGCTCCAAGAACCCGTGGGCCCAGCGCATCAGCCGGCGGCAGGGCTACAAGCTGCTGGCGCAGTTCACCGAGCGGGACACGGGCTACGACTTGGACGTGCTGCGCAGCGCGCTGGTGTCCCACAAGTTCGACCACTACGTCGTCGAGTCCCAGAACGTGCTCAGCAAGTACACCTCCGGGCCGTCCGGCCGGGGGCCGAGCCTGTACATCATCGACGCCTCCACCGGCCGGCTGACGGAGGTGGCGCGCTACACGCCGCTGTATCAACGCTACAGTGGCGCGGTGCGGCTCGTCCGGCTCTATGTCCGGCCGGACCAGGCGGACAGGGCGCACGACTTGATGGGCCGGGTCCTCGGCCAGGCGGTGGAATCATGAGTGAGCGTCTCCCCGGTCTGGGCCTGGGCCTGGACCTGACCCACAGCCCGGTGGAGGCCCGGCCTTCTTCCGTGGCGCTGCTGTACCGGCGCGCGGGGGACGGCGTGGAGGTCTTCTGGGTGAAGCGGGGCAAGGCGCTCCGCTTCGCGGGGGGCTTCTATGCCTTCCCTGGCGGGAAGCTGGACGCGGCCGACGCGGACGTCCCGGTGGCGGGCGCCAGCGGAGAGGAGGCGGCGCTGCGCTCGGCCGCGGCGCGCGAGCTCTTCGAGGAGACGGGCGTGCTGGTGGCCCGCGGCGCGCAGGCGCTGTCCGCCGTGAAGGTGGCGGCGCTGCGCGAGGCGCTCCTGGCGGGGACGCTCGGGTGGGGCGCCTTGCTGAAGGATGAGGGGCTGTCGCTGGACGCGGAGGACTTCCAGGCCGCGGGCCGGTGGGTGACGCCGCCGTCGCTGCCCGTGCGCTTCGACACGCGCTTCTACCTGGTGGAGATGCCGGCGTTCGCGCAGGCGGAGTGGTGGCCCGGGGAGCTGGCCGAAGGCGCCTGGGTGAGGCCGTCGGACGCGCTGGCGCGCTGGGGGGATGGCTCGGCGCTGCTGCACCCGCCCGCGGTGCATGCCTTCCAGGTGCTGGAGACCTTCACGGACGAGGCCGACGCGCGCGCGCGCCTGGCGACGCCTCCGTTCTGCCCGGGCTACGTGTCCCAGCGCATCGAGTTCCAGCAGGGTGTGCGCGTGGTGGCGCTGGAGACGCCCACGCTGCCGCCCGCCGCGCACACCAACGCGTACGTGCTGGGCAACGGCGAGCTGCTCATCGTCGACCCGGGCGCGGCGGACGTGAAGCAGTACGCGAAGCTGCTGTCGCTGGTGTCGGGGCTGAAGGCGGAGGGGCTGCGGCCGGTGGCCGTGGTGCTCACCCATCACCACGGTGACCACGTGGGCGGCGCGCGCGCGGTGACGGAGCGGCTGGGCATTCCCCTGTGGTGCCATGCGCGCACGGCGGACCGGTTGGACTTCCCGGTGGAGCGGCTGCTGGAGGACGGGGACGTGCTGGAGCTTGCGGGCGCGGTGCCGCAGCGCTGGCGCGTGCTGCACACGCCGGGACATGCCCAGGGACACGTGTGCCTCGTGGACGAGCGCAGCCGCGCGGCCGTCGTCGGCGACATGGTGGCCGGCGTGGGGACCATCGTCATCGACCCGCCGGAGGGCCACATGCGCGACTACCTGACGCAGCTCGCGCGCCTGAGGGACTGGCCCGTGAGCACGCTGTACCCGGCGCACGGCTCGCCGATTCCAGACGGGCCCGCGAAGCTCCAGGAGTACCTGGACCACCGCGCGGCGCGGGAGGCGCTCATCCTCCAGTCGGTGCCCCCCAGCGGCGCCACGCTGGCGCAGGTGGTGTCCCTGGCCTACGCGGACACGCCGCCGCTGTTGCACCCCATCGCGGAGCGCAGCGCGCTGGCCACCCTGGAGAAGCTGGTGGAGGAAGGGCGCGTGCGCGAGGAGTCGCTTCAGTACTTCCGCGTCTAAACCGCCTCGACGAGTCCGCTAAACATCCAGCCCAGCGTGCTCGAAGAAGGAGCGAAGGACGTCGGGACGATGCTGTAGGGCCCGAAATTCCCTTCGCGCCAGGCGCATGAGGTCCGAAATGGCAGGGGGCGTTGCGTTGAGCAATGCCTCCTTCACCACGCCATTGCAGCCCTCCTCTGGGTTGAGGTCAGGAGCGTACGGGGGCAGCCACTCGACGAGGACGTCCTTCGAGTGGCGTTGCAGCCAGGCCCTGACCGCCTTGGAACGGTGCGCCTGAAGGCGGTCCCAGATGATGACGAGCGGACGTCCGAGGCGCCGATGGAAGTACCTCAATGCGGCGATGACTTCCTTGTCGTGGACAGCGCCGACGAAGTGGCGGGCGAACACCTTGGGGCGTTCACGCCCCCGCGGCGCCGTCAGGAGCACGACGCTGGAAATCTCTCGGCGCCTGCTCAGACGCTTGAGGACTCGGACTTGTCCCACCGGCGCCCAGGTGGTGCCCAGGCGGGCCCGAAACGTGTGACCCGTCTCATCCAAGAAGGCAATTGTCCTCCCGCTTCTTCGAGCCCCCTTTTTATTCGAGGCCAATCTCTTCGCACCCAAGCTTCGATGAGCGCATCATCCCGCTCGCTGGCCTGGGAACGAGGGCGGTGCGCGGAGAACCCGAGCCGATGCAGCGGCCTCGTCAGGGAGCGTGGGTGGTACCGCACGCCCCAGCGGTGCTCGATGAGATGTGCGATGCGTGGAAGGGTCCACCGCTCCGTGGGAAAGCCGGCCCTGACAGCGCCGGCATTGAGCGCTCGGGCCACTTGCTTCCACTGCGAGGGGCTCAGCTGCGAGGGACGCCCCTGATGCGGCTTGCGCCGCAGCTTCCTGACACCGCCCTGTGCGAGGGCTTTGCACCATTGAGACACCGCCCCCCGGGTGACACCGCACTCGTCCGCTACGTCGACTGGGCGCCAGCCCGATTTCAGCAGTGAAGCGGCGAACAATCGCCGCTCCTCCATCTGCTCGGGCGTCAGCCTGAATGGCTGCTGCCCCATCACCACCACCCCCTTCATTGGAACAACCGTTCCGGGGTTTAGGGGATTCGTCGAGGCGGTTTAGAAGCGGCCGGTGAGCCCCAGCGCCCCGCCTCCCGGGGCCAGGCTCACCGTGGGCACCATCACCGGGTGCTCCTCCTGGCGGCGCCTCTGGTCGGCGCCGTGGGACAGCTCGAAGGCGAGGATGGACGTCGCCACGGGCACCGCGAAGGTGGCCGTGAGGGCACCCCACGACACGTCGCCGTCCGACAGCGCCACCAGCGCCAGGGGCGCGGCCGTTCCCGCGAGCCCGCCCAGCAGCGTGGGCAGGAGGCCGCCTCGCGCGTCCATCAGCGAGCCGCCCAGGTACACCCCGGACGCCGCGCCGAGCCCCATCCCAATCGAGGCGCTGAGGAGGCTGACGCTGCGGCCCTTCCGGCACTCGCTGTAGCCACATGACACCTGGTCCGTCACCAGCACGCCGCCGAGGAAGGCCACCGCGAGGCCAGTGGCGCCAATCAGCGCGCCGCCCACCGACTCGCCCACGAGGCGCGCGCCCAGCGGAAACGGCTCGTCGTGGGGCGCGCTCATTCGGAGAGGCGCGGCCGTGCGCGTGGGCGCCGCGCGCTGGGGGCCTCGGGCCGCTGCGGCGGGGCGCCGTCGAGTTCCTGCATCCGTGGCGCGTCATCCGTGGGCTGCGCGAGCGCCAGGCAGGGCAGGAGGAGCGAAAGGAGGAGGGAGCTGTTCGCGAGCGAGTGCATGGGCGCCGGGAGCGCATAGTGAGAGCACGGCTTGCGCGCGGATGCCATCACCTCCGTGGCGGGTTTCATGCTGAACGGACCGCCGCCGCCCCGAGAGCCTGTGCGCCACTGTGACGTCCCGTGGTGGGTCCCTCACGCCAGCGCCAGGGTGCCGTCCCGGAGCCAGGCCCCTCGCGCTGCGGTGACATCTCAGGGCGGGCCCCTCGCACTGCGGTGACGTCCCGGGGCGAGCCGCTCGCTTCACGGTGACGCCCCCGAGGGAGGCCGCTCGCCTCACAGTGGCGTCACAGGGGGGCCGGAGCCGGTCCCACGGCTTGCTGTTTGGAAATGTCGGGGGTTTTGTGTCGCGCAAATGTCCCGACATTTCCGGACAGCGAGCTCCCGAGGGGCGCCGAGGCCCCCGGGGGCCCTCGTCTCAGAAGCGGCCCGCGAGGCCCAGGCGAGGCCCGCGCTCGCCCATCCCCGCGATGGGGACGACCTGGAACGAGTGCGCCGCGGTCCTGCGGGGGGGCGCGGGGCGCTCCTCCGCGGGCGATGAGAGCTCGTAGCCCGCCACGGCGCCCACCACGGGGAGGAGCATCAGGAACACGGCGCCGCCCTGGTCCTGATCGCCGATGCCCAGCAGCGCGGAGCCCAGCAGCGCGCCGCCCCAGCCCACGAGGCTGCCGCCGGCGGTGGCGAGGAAGGTGCCCTGGCCGCCCATGAGCTTGCCGCCCAGCCAGGTGCCCGCGGGGATGCCCACCACCAGGCCGCTGAGGCCACCGACACCCGCGACGATGCCGCACTCGTCGCAGCCCACCGTGGACGCTCCCACGAGGAACCCGGTGACGAGGCCCACGGTGCCCGCGACGATGCCGCCACCGGCGCCGGCCACGAACTCCACCGCCACGCGCGGCACGGGGTCCGCGGGGCGGGCCCGTCCCTTGTCGGGCAGGGCCTGCTCGCTGACGGAGTGGGTGCCCTCCGTCTCCTGACCCGGCGGGGCGTCACCGTCGCGAAAGGTCGGGGCGTCCCAGTCGTCCTGCGCGGGAATCAGGGGCGGCGGCGTCAGCTCGGGCGCGGGCGCCCTGGCGGGCTCTGACGCGGCGGGAGCCTCCTGGGCCCAGGCGGAGCCCTGGCCCGAGAGGAGCAGGACGGCCAACCCGATGGAGCGCGCTCGCGAAACCTTCACCTGGGACACGCTATCGCAACGACGGGCGCGCGTCGCCCTAACCCGCGGAGGCCTGGGAGACGGGCTGGGCACGCCCCTTGCGGCGCAGTAGCACGAGGGCGAGCGGAATGCCGCCCAGGAGGACCTGGGGAACGAGCGAGCAGGCGTCCGGATGGATGCCCAGCATGTCCACGGTGATGAACGGGAAGGGCAGGGGGGACAGCGGCAGCGCGCCGACCTCCTGCAGCGAGTGCAGGCCCTTGCCCAGCAGCATCACCGCGGTGAGGACCAGGATGACGGTGGACGCGTTGAAGAGCGTCTTCATCGGCAGGCGGTAGCCCAGCCGGTTGATGAAGAGGACCAGCACCACCATGGCCACCGCGCCCAGGAGCGCGCCCCAGGCCACGCCCTCCGGCGAATCCAGCGCGAGGCCCTGGAGGAAGATGGCCGTCTCGAAGCTCTCACGCAGCACCGCGGTGAACGCGATGAGGAACAGGCCCAGCATGCTGCCGCGGCCCAGCGCGCCCTGCATCTTCTCGCGCAGCTCGCCCATGAACTGGCTGATGTTGGAGCGGGCGTTGAGCCACAGCGCCGCGTACAGCAGCATGGCCACCGCCACGAGCGCGGCGATGCCCTCCATCCACTCGCGCTGGGCGCCGGCCAGCAGGTGCCGGCCGAGCACGTAGGCCAGCGCGCCGACGACGAGCGCGGAAATCCATCCGAAGTGCACCACGCGGGCGTGCTCGGTGGCCTTCATCTTCCGCAGCGCGGCCAGCAGCGCCGCGACGATGATGGTGGCCTCGAAGCCCTCGCGCAGCAGGATGAGCAGCGTCAGCCACAGGGTGGACAGCAGACTCGCGGTGTTGCCCGAGTCGCGCCGGGCCTGGTCCAGCAGCGCCAGCAGCTCCCGGCCCTCGTCCTGGAGGTGGGGGCTGCCGCGCTCGGCCGCCATGCGGGCCTTGAGGAAGCCCTGCTCGATTTTCAGCGTCAGCGAGGCGTCGCGCGCGCTGAGCTTGGGCTCCACCGGCTCCACGCCGTTGAGGTAGCCGTCCAGCAGCGCCGCCTTCGCGCCCGCGACGTCGCCCGCGGCGCCCAGGCGCATGGCCTCCTGCACGTTCTCCCGGGCGGCGAGCAGCGAGCGCTCCTCGTCCGCTTCCAGCATCTTCCGGCGCAGGCACGCCAGGTTCTCCTGGCCGAACGCCTTCACCAGGTCCGCGTCGGTGGCGTTGGCCAGCCGCTCCAGCGAGACGCGCGGCGGCGCGCCCTCGCACTCGGGCAGGCGCAGGGTGAAGACGTAGAAGGCCAGCGACCAGCGCTCGTCCTCGGACAGGGTGGGGTAGGCCGGCATGGCGGTGCCCGGCACGCCGAAGCTGGTGGTGTTGAAGGCCTTGTACGGCGTGAGGCCCTCCATCAGCTCCGCGTCCTGGAAGTTGGCGGGGGCCGGCTCCATGTTGGCGGCGATGGCCACGTTCGCGCTGCCGTCCGCGCCATGGCACGCGGCGCAGTTGGTGGCGAACAGCGACTGGCCCAGCGCCAGGTCCGGCGGACGGCGCGGGCTGCGGGCCAGACCTCCGGCCGTGACGAGGTTCTCCACCAGCTCACCGCAGTCGCGGCTGACGCCCGCGGGGTCCTCGCCCTTGTCCACGCGGGCCTGGATGTCCTGCACGCGCGGCAGGAAGGCCGCCGCGGCGGGCCCCAGCCCACGCGCCGCGTCCACCGCCTCCGCCGCGAAGCTCTTCTGCTCCGCCAGCTCGAACGCGGACTGCGACTCGATGGCCAGCGGATAGTCCGCCTCCAGGTACTGGAGGATGCCGATGAGCCGGTGCCACGTACGTTCCTCCGAAGCGCCGTCGTCCGCGCGGGACGACACTGGCAGGGCGAGCAGGAGGAACAGCAGCAGCGAGGCGGCGCGGGTCATGCCCCCCCTCTACCAGCCGTGTGTTGGCCTTTCAATCTTGCGAGGCAACTTCAAAAACAGCCGAAGTCAAGACACGGTGCTCTCGGAAAGACCGGTGGGGCCAATCGTCTCCACGACCTGCAGTGAGCCCACGCGGAGTGAGTCCACCTGCCAGTCATCACCCCGCAGCTTGCCGATGGTCAGCGCGCGGATGGCCAGGGTGCCGATGCTGAGCGCCCCGATGGCGAGCGCGCCCAGCGCGGTGGCGCCCACGGCGAGTGCGGGCAGGGCCCGGGGGCGCGGCCTCAGCCGGTGACGCAGCAGGGGGGCGAGCCGGAGGCTGGCCACGAGCGCGGCCACGTTGGAGGCCGTGAGCACCGCGGCGCTGGAGAGGGCGGCGGTCCGCCACGGCATTTCAAGGGGACGGGAGAGGATGGTGGTCTGCATCCCGTGGAGGTGCGCACGGCGCCAGGGCGTGCCACCCGGCGGGACGGGAGGCCCCCGGCCGGATGGATGGCCGGGCGCCCCGTGTCTCACCTTCGACCTACGGCTCGATGATGATGTCGCAGTACTGCGGGTAGCGGTTGCACGGGTAGCAGGTGCCGCCGGGGCCGCCCACGCAGACCTCGTTGACGGCGCAGCGTCCCTGCAAATCACACATGCGCAGCTCCTGCTCGGCGCTGCCCGTTTCGCCCACGGGGGCCTCTTCCACGGGACCGCCACAGGCCATCATCACCACCGCCGCAACCAATCCAAGTCCTCGCATCCACGTCTTGTGCATCCAGAGCTCCTTGGGACTGACGGGTGAAGTCTGGATTGTGTGCCCAACACTTGAAGTTAGGAATGTGGGCGCGTGCCCTCACCCAGGCATGCATGTAGACGCCACCGGGTGGGTGGGGGCGTCAGCGCTCGTAGGTGAGGAAGGTGTGGGGCGGCTCCGCGTCGGGATGCGCTTCTTCGTCGACGCGAGTCCAACCCGTCAGGTCCACGTCAGGGAAGCGGGTGTCGCCGGGGAAGTCCCGGTCGATGTGCGTGAGGTAGAGGCGCTGCACGCGGTCCATCGTCTGGGCGTAGAGGTCCGCGCCGCCGGCGATGAAGACCTCGGGGTCGCCGCTGGCCTCCGCCATGGCGAGCGCTTCATCCACGGAGTGCGCCACCTGGACGCCCGGCGGCGCGAAGTCGCGTTGGCGGGTGACGACGATGAAGGTGCGGCCCGGCAGCGGGCGGCCAATGGACTCGTAGGTCTTCCGGCCCATCACCAGGGTGTGGCCCATGGTGATGCGCTTGAAGCGCGCGAGGTCCGCGGGCAGGCGCCAGGGGAGCTGGTTGGCCGCGCCGATGACGCGGTTGGCCGCCATGGCGACGATGGCGGACAGCTTCATACGGCCACGGGCGCCTTGATGGCGGGGTGCGGTTCGTAGCCTTCGAGCGTGAAGTCCTCGTACTTGAAGGCGAAGAGGTCCGTCACCGTGGGGTTGAGGCGCATGCGGGGCAGGGGGCGCGGCTCGCGCGACAGCTGCGTCTTCGCCTGCTCCACGTGGTTCAGGTACAGGTGCGCGTCGCCCACGGTGTGGATGAACTCGTGCGCCTGCAGGCCCGTCACCTGCGCCACCATCATCGTCAGCAGCGAGTACGAGGCGATGTTGAAGGGCAGCCCCAGGAAGATGTCCGCGCTGCGCTGGTAGAGCTGGCAGGACAGCCTGCCGTTGGCCACGTAGAACTGGAAGAGGACGTGGCAGGGCGGCAGCTTCATGGCCGGCAGGTCCGCCACGTTCCACGCGCTGATGATGTGGCGGCGCGAATCCGGGTTCTTCTTCAGCCCCTCCACCAGCGCCTTCATCTGGTCGATGTGCTCGCCGCCCGGCGCCGTCCACGAACGCCACTGGTGGCCGTACACGGGGCCGAGGCTGCCGTCGGCGTTGGCCCACTCGTCCCAGATGGTGACGCCCTGGGCCTGGAGCGTGCGCACGTTGGTGTCCCCCGCGAGCATCCACAGCAGCTCATGGAGGATGGACCTGGTGTGCACCTTCTTGGTGGTGAGGAGCGGGAAGCCCTGCGTGAGGTCGAAGCGGAGCTGGGGCCCGAAGACGCTGAGCGTCCCCGTGCCGGTACGGTCGCCCTTCTTCACCCCATGGTGCAGGACGTGGTCGAGCAGGGACAGGTAGGGCTGCATGGGGCCATGTACGATCGTGACCGCGCCGGACACAAGGGGGCCATTCCGCCGGTGAACTCCGTACAGGGCTGTACCTCGTCGTGCCCGCGGTGCGGCTTCCCATGGACGCCAGTCGCCGCGCACCGTTAGAAGCCGGGGCATGAAAATCTACACGAAGAGCGGTGATGCCGGAGAGACCGGTCTGTTCGGTGGCGGACGCGTCGCGAAGGACGACGTGCGTGTGGACGCGTACGGCGAGGTGGACGAGCTGAACGCGACGCTCGGCCTGGTGCGGAGCTTCGAGGGGCCCACGGACGTGGACGCGCTGCTGCACCGGCTGCAGGACCAGCTCTTCACGGTGGGCGCGGTGCTCGCCACGCCCGAGGACACGAAGGCGTCAGCGCACATCCCCGAGCTGAAGGCCGAGTGGGCGGAGGACATGGAGCGCGCCATCGACGGCTTCGAGGCCGAGCTGTCGCCCATGACGCACTTCATCCTGCCCGGAGGCACGCAGGCCGCGAGCGCGCTGCACCTGGCGCGCACCGTCTGCCGCCGCGCCGAGCGCCGCACGGTGCCGCTGCTGCGCGAAGGGAAGATTCCCAAGGCGGTGGTCGTCTACCTCAACAGGCTCTCCGACCTGCTCTTCGTCCTCGCCCGGGTGGTCAACCACCGTGCGGGCGTCGAGGACGTGAAGTGGATTCCGGCGAAGCCCTCCAGGTAGCCGGACGCGCCCCGTGACTGTTCTGCCCACCGCCCATCTGCGTGACCTCGCCAGCTCGGTCGGCTTCGACCTGGTGGGGTTCGCGCGCGCCGAGCCCATCCCGCCCGACTTCCTGCTGTCCTGGGTGGCCGCGGGCTACGCGGCGGACATGGACTGGATGGGCGAGCGGGCGGCCGAGCGGCTGGACGTCTCCGTCCTGCTCCCCGGCGCGAGGACGGTCATCTCCTTCGCGAACAACTACTGGCGCGACGACGCGGAGACGGTGGGCTCGCCCATCGCGCGCTACGCGCGTGGCCGGGACTACCACTCCACGCTGCGCGACCGGATGAAGGCGTTCCGCAAGGCGCTCACCGTGATGTACCCGGGGCTGGGCACCTACGGCGGCGTGGACAGCGGCCCGCTGATGGAGAAGGTGTGGGCGGCGCGCGCGGGGCTCGGCTACGTGGGGAAGAACGGCTGCTTCATCACCGAGCCCTACGGCTCCTGGGTGCTGCTGGCCACGCTCGTCCTGGACGTGGAGGTGGACGACTACGGCACCGGCCCGGCGGCGGACCGGTGCGGCGCGTGCCGCCGCTGCCTCGTGTCGTGCCCCACCGGCGCGCTGGTGGGCAACGGCCGCGTGGACGCGCGCGCGTGCCTGTCCTACCAGACCATCGAGAACCGCGAGCAGCAGGTGCCGGAGGCGTTCCGGCTCAAGTTCGACAACCTGATTTTCGGCTGCGACATCTGCCAGCAGGTGTGTCCGCTGAACCGCCGGCCGGTGTTCGCCGAGCACCCGCGCTTCGCGCCTCGCGCCGTGGCGGAGTTGGGGGTGCGTGAGCTCGCGGGACTCACGGTGGAACAGTATGAGCACCTAATACCTGGCACCGCGCTGGCGCGCGCACGCTATGACGGACTGCGCCGCAACGCCGTGTATGCGTTGGGCGTGGCGAAGCAGGCGGACGCGAAACCGTTGCTGGAAAAGCTCTGCGGCGATTCGAGCGAATTGGTACGTACCGCCGCGCAATGGGCGCTCCTTCAGCTCGACCCCTGACGTCCACCTCCGCGCAGTCCCTGGGCCCTGTCTATGCCGGGCTCATCCTCCAGGTCCTCATCAGCGCGGGCACGTACCTGGCGGGAAAGCGCGCGATGTCGGAGCTGCCGCCGCTCACGGTGGTGCTGTGGCGCTTCGTGCTGAGCGGGACGGTGTTCGCGCTGTTGCTGTGCTTCCTGCCCGGGCCCCGGCTGCCGCCGCGCAAGGAATGGGGACGCGTGCTCATGCTGGGCCTGCTGGCGGGGCCGGTGAACCAGGTGTTCTTCTTCCATGGCCTGTCCCGGTCCACGGCGGCGCACGCGGCGCTGCTCTATGCACTGACGCCGCTGGGCGTATACCTGCTGAGCCTGGGGCGGGGGCATGAGCGGGCCTCGCTCCGGGCGGTGGGCGGCATCGTCACGGCGTTCACGGGCGTGGTGGTGCTCCTGCTGGGGCGCGGGCTGGTGGACGCGAGCGGCTCGCTGCAGGGTGACCTGCTCATCCTGGGCGCGGTGATGTCGTGGGTGGTGTACACGACGGAGGGCAGGCCGTTCGTCGCCGTGCACGGGCCGATTCGCGCGACGGCGTGGAGCATGACGGCCTCCACGTTGATGATGCTGTTGATGGCGCCGTTCTTCGCGAGGCCGGAGGCGGTGCTCGCGGCCAGCCCCGCGGCCCGGTACTCCATCGTCTACCTGGGCCTGCTCACGTCGGTGGTGGCGTACCTGCTCTGGTACTTCGCGCTGTCGCGGGTGCCGGCGTCGAAGGTGGCGGTGTTCTCCAACCTCCAGCCCGCGGCGACCGCGCTGGCCGCCTGGGCCCTCCTGGACGAGGCGCTGCACTGGGAGCTTGCGGTGGGCGGCGTGCTCGTGCTCCTGGGCGTGCGACTGACCCAGGGCGCGCACGTCCGGCCGCCCGCGGCGGCAGCGGCCGTTCCGGAGCGGCCTCCAGCCTCCTCGCGCGTCGGATAGCAGCAAGACCCGGAGTGCCGGGGCTGCCTGGACCTTTTAGCTTCCAGTCATGGCAGACACCATGTCCACGCAGAAGGCGACGGCCCGAAAGGCGCGTCCGCCCGGCGCCGTCCGCGCAGTGAAGCAGGTGGCCGAGGTCGACTGGGCCCGCGTCGAGGAGGCGTTGGACGCGCGCGGTTGCGCGACGTTGGAGCGGCTCGTCACGCCGGCCGAGTGTGAGGCCCTGGCGGCGCTGTACCCGGAAGACGCCGTGTTCCGCAGCCGAGTGGTGATGGCGCGGCACGGCTTCGGGAAGGGCGAGTACAAGTACTTCGCGTACCCGCTGCCGGACGGGGTCGCCGGGCTGCGCGAGGCGCTGTATCCCCGGCTCGCGCCGGTGGCGAACCGCTGGAACACCGCCATGGGCATCGAGGTCCAGTACCCCGAATCGCATGCGGCGTACCTGGAACGCTGCCACGCGGCGGGGCAGGTGCGGCCGACGCCGTTGCTGCTGCGCTACGAGGCCGGCGACTACAACTGCCTGCACCAGGACCTCTACGGGGAGCACGTCTTCCCGCTCCAGGTGGCGATTCTGCTGTCGGAGCCCGGGCGGGACTTCACGGGAGGGGAGTTCGTCCTCACCGAGCAGCGCCCGCGCATGCAGTCACGCGCGGAGGTCGTCCCGCTGCGCCAGGGAGACGCGGTGGTGTTCGCCGTCCACCACCGCCCGGTGCAGGGAACGCGAGGCGTGTACCGCGTCAACCTGCGGCATGGCGTCAGCCGCATCCGCTCGGGACAGCGTCACACGGTGGGCGTCATCTTCCATGATGCGGCTTGAGGCGCGCCCATGACGTTGGACCTGTTCGACAACCTCGGCGGCACGGGACCTCGCGAGGAAGCGCTGGGCCTCGGGGCCAGGGTCCTCCGGGGCTTCGCGCTGGCCCAGGCGGGGGCGCTGCTGCGCGCGGTCCAGGACGTCACGAACGCTTCGCCCTTCCGGCACATGGAGACACCGGGCGGGTTCCGCATGTCGGTGGCGATGACGAGCTGTGGTGCGTGGGGCTGGGTGACGGACCGGACGGGGTATCGCTACGACGCGGTGGACCCGGTGCAGGGGCGGCCCTGGCCGGACATGCCGGCGGTCTTCCTTCAGCTCGCGCAGACGGCCGCCGCCAAGGTGGGCTTCGCTGGCTTCACCCCCGACGCGTGTCTGGTGAACCGCTACGAGCCCGGCGCGAAGATGTCGCTGCACCAGGACAAGGACGAGCGCGACTTCAGCGCGCCCATCGTCTCCGTTTCGTTGGGGCTCCCGGCCGTCTTCCTCTTCGGTGGGGCGGAGCGGTCGGACAAGCCGGAGCGCGTGCGCCTGAGCCATGGCGACGTGGTCGTCTGGGGAGGACCGGACCGCCTGCGCTACCACGGCGTCATGCCGCTGAAGGCGGGCCACCACCCCCTGCTCGGAGCGCATCGCATCAATCTGACGTTCCGGAAGGCGCGGTGAGGGCCGAGGGCGGTGCGCGAGCGTCTTCAGCGCGGCGTGAATCGCGCGGAAAATCCAGGCAGCGAAGGTTCCGCGCCCACCTCGTTCGACAGGTTGCCCATGCATTGAGTCTCGCGGTGCGGGGCTGCGTGCGGCCCGCCGCGTGAGGGCAGGCGCTCCACGGAAGGCGCGTGGGCCGTGCGCATCAACGCTGCGTCCTGACGGAGGTGCTTGTCATGAATGGAGTGATGGTCGCACGCGCGTCGTCGACACCATGCTGCAGCCGCGACGCGCGACCGTTCGCCTGACGGTCTGCTCGGGCGGCTCCTGTGGACAGTGCACGGGCTCGTACATCGGCCCCTGGACGCTGGTCACCGCGGCGCACTGCATCCGCCGTCCAGATGGACTGACGACGAACCGCATCATCTTCGGCCCGGCGCAGAACGGGACGTCCCTGCCGCTGGGGAGCGTGGATTGCCGGAACGACGACGCGAACTCGTCGAACGACATCCTCATCGGCGTGCCTTCGGGGTACGCGCACGGCGCACTGGATTCGCCCCTGGACTATGCCGTCGTGGATACGTTTCCCTGCCACGCCGCGCCATCCATGTTCACGGGCTACGTCATCGACAGTGGCTCCGCCACCTACGACATGTTCGGCTATCCCGCCGATACCTGCCCGGGCGCGCCCGGCCCGGCGACGTTCCAATGTGGCATGAGCGGGGCGGCCGGAATCAACGGCCATCGGATTGAGACCGAGCACATCGATACGACGGGCGGGCAGAGCGGCGGGCCCTGGTCCCGAAACATGGGGAGCGGTGTCCACCGGGTCGCCGCGATGCACACGGGCTTCCGGAGCTACTTCGACCTTTTCAAGTGCGGCTTTGACCCGTGCCAGCGGAACTTCGGACGCCGTATCGACGCCAGCGTGGACGCGTTCATCAAGGCCATCTCCTTCGACTTCTAGGCGCCCCCGCTCAATCCCCGTCCGGGTCCCAGTCGGAGATGTCGTACTCGGGCTCGGGCGGTAGCGCCGGCCGGCTGGACTTGCTGGGCGCGGGCTTCTTCGCGGCCGGAGGTGGCGCCTCCGGCAGGTCGTCGCCGACCAGCGGGTCCTCCTTCTCCGGGCTCGCGGTGACGGCGGGCGGGGTGGGGGTGGGCGCGTCATCCGGCGAGTCCAGGTCCCCCAGGGACGCCGGGTCCGCCGGGGCCGGGGGCGGAGGTGCCGCGGGTTCAGTCGCCCGGTACCCGGTCCGCGTGGCCTCCACCGCCACACCGGAGGATGGCGGCGGGGGAATGGGCTCTGGTGCGGGGCGCGAGGGCTCCACCGCCACGGAGGACTCCGACGCGCGGTAGCCATCCCTCCGGTTGGAGCCCTGCTCATCCCCGAACGGGTCCTCCTCCCGGGACTTGCGCCTGCGCGTCGGCTGCGCGCCGCCGTCCCCGAAGGGGTCCTCCTCGCGCGTCAGCCGCTTGCCCCTCCGCCGCCTCGGCGGGTCCGCCACCACGCCTGAAGGCAGGCCCTTGAGCGACGAGTGCCGGTCCGCGCACAAGCCCAGGTTCTCCTGACAGTCCGCCAGGCAGTGGGTGAGCTTCTCGACGGTGCGCCCGCTGCCCCCGAATTCGATGGAGCAGTCCTCCTTGCACGTGCCGAAGTCCTCCTGGCAGCCAGAAGGGACGGCGGCCGCGGCGGGGCCGGCGGCGAGGGTCAGGCCGAGAATCAGGAGGGCTCGCATGGCGATTACGAAAACTACCAGTCTTCTGGGGTTCCGGCGCCAGGGGGCCGCGTTATGGTCCCCTGGCGCGGTGGTCGCGCCACGAGGAGGCACATGGCTGTCAGGGTGGGCATCATCGGGAGCCCCGGGCTGGCCCAGGCGCTGGGCATCCCCGGCAAGGGCGAATCCCACATCATCGAGACGCCCTTCGGCCCTCACGCGGGTCCCATCGTCACCACCGAGCTCAATGGCGTCTCCGTCGCCTTCGTCGCCCGCCACGGCTCCGGCCACGTCTACAACGCCACCCGCGCGCCCTACCGCGCCAACGTCTACGCGCTGAAGGTGCTGGGCGTCACCCACGTCCTCGCCACCGGCACCGTGGGCAGCCTGCGCGAGCACATCCAGCCCCTCCAGCTCGCCGTGCCGGACCAGGTCATCGACCGGACCTACCGCCGCCCCTGCACCTTCTACGACGACGTCGCCGTCCACGTGGACCTGGGCAGCCCCTTCTGCGGCACCCTGCGCCACGTCCTCGCGGAGGCCAGGGACCCGCTGGGGCCCACCGTCCACACCGAGGGCACCTACGTCTGCATCGAGGGCCCGTCCCTCAGCACCCGCGCGGAGAGCATGCTCTACCGCACCTGGGGCGGAGACCTGGTGGGCATGACGGGCATGCCCGAGGCCCGGCTCGCCCGGGAGGCGGAACTCCACTACGCCATGGTGGCGCTGCCCACGGACTACGACTCGTGGCAGCCCCGCGCGCCGGGCGAGGCGCATGACGACCTGCTGGCGCTGATCTCCCACCACCGGAAGGCCGTCACCGCCAGCGGCGCCGCGCTCATCCGCCGCGCGCTGCCTCGCATCGCCGGAGCCCGCGCCACCTGCCGCTGCGACTCCGCGCTGGCCCTGGCCATTGGCACCGAGCGCAGCCGCATCCCCGACGAGGTGCGCGGCAGCCTCCGTCCACTGCTGGGCAGATACCTCCCGCCCAACGTCGCCTGACGACACCGCGCCCCGCCACCCGCCGAGCCACGGAGCGTGTGCCCGGCCGGCCGCCTGCTGCCAAAGCGCGCGCCCGTTTTCACCTTCTGTGCCCCGGTACGACTCGGAGCGAGGAGGCGAGCATGCGGCTGCCCAGACTCAAGCATTTGTCCTGGCGCGAGTTCTGCCGGCGCTTCGTGAAGGAGTTCCAGGAGGACAGCGTCACCGACATCGCGGCGCAGCTCTCGTACTACCTGCTGTTCTCGCTGTTCCCCTTCCTCTTCTTCCTCGTCACGCTGGTGGCGTACCTGCCGTTCGCCCCGGGCGCGGTGGACGCGATGCTGGACCGCGTCCGCCCGCTGGTGCCGGGCGACGCGCTGGGCCTCATCACCGGACACCTGGAGTCCCTGGTCAACCAGCCCCAGCCCAAGCTGCTGACGGCCGGTCTGGTCATCACGCTGTGGTCCGCGTCACGCGGGGTGAACGCGCTGCGCACCGCGCTCAACCTGGCCTACGACGTCACGGAGTCCCGGCCCCTCTGGAAGACGCAGGGCCTGGCGATGCTGGTGACGGTGATGGGCTCGCTGCTCATCCCGCTGTCCTTCGCCGTGTTCCTGCTCGGCGGACGGCTGGGGCTGTGGCTGGCGGGGAAGCTGCAGCTCGTGGACGCCTTCCACCTGGTGTGGTCCTGGCTGCGCTGGCCCTTCACCGCGTCGCTGGTGATGCTGGTGCTGGCGCTCTGCTACTACCTGCTGCCGGACGTGAAGCAGCGCTTCAAGTACATCACCCCCGGCTCCGTGCTGGGCACCGGCCTGTGGCTGGCGAGCACCTGGGGCTTCACGCAGTACGTGGAGCACTTCGGCCAGTACAACGTCACGTACGGCTCCATCGGCGGCGTGATGGTGCTGCTGCTGTGGCTCTACCTCTCCGGGCTCATCTTCATCTTGGGCGGCGAAGTCAACGCCATCCTCGAGCACGCCTCGGCGGAGGGGAAGTCCAAGGGGGCGCGTGGCTTCGACGAGCCCGCGCCGCTGGAGCCGCCCCTGAAGACGGCTGGCGCGGCCAAGAGCGCCAGCACCGCCATGCGCTCGAAGCTGGCGCGCTTCCGGTGGCGGCGGCGCGTGGCCCGGGGCAAGGAGCCCGAGCCCACCGTGGAGGAGCAGGACCCCCGCTCCTCCACGCTGCACTGAACGGCTACTTGCCGCCCAGCGACTGCTTGATGGGGGGCAGCCCGCCCGGCCCGTTGTTGCTGCCGCGCAGCTTCTTCTCCGAGATGATCTTCTGGATGTTCGCGATGCGGTCCCGGTTGGTGGGGTGGGTGCTCAGCCACTTCATCATCGCGGGCGTGTCACCCTGCTCCTTCTGGAGCTTCTCGAAGAAGGTGACGAGGCCCCGCGGGTCGTAGCCCGCGCCGGAGGCGTAGCGCGCGCCGTACTCGTCGGCTTCAATCTCCTCGCCGCGGCCGTGCGCCAGCATCGTGCCGCCGCTCACGAGCTGCGCGGCGATCTGCGCCACGGTGCCCGGGTTCTTCCCCAGCGCCGCCTGGGTGATGGTCTGCAGGCCCATCTGGTTGACCATGGCGCGCGCCGAGTGCCGGCCCACCACGTGGCCCGCCTCGTGCGCCATGACGCCGGCCAGCTCCGCCTCCGTGTCCGCGGCCAGGATGAGGCCCGTGTACACGTACAGGTAGCCACCGGGCGTGGCGAACGCGTTGACCGTCTTCGGGTCGTCGATGACGTGGATCTTCCACTTCACCCCGGGCCGGTCCTTGGAGGCTTGCTTCAGGATGCTGGCGGAGATGCCGCGCACGTAGTCGACGACGGCGGGGTCCTCCACGTACTTGATCTTCTCCTTCGTCTCCAGCTCCGCCTTGACCTGCTTGCCGAGCTTCTCCTCCTCCTCGTCTGAGATGAAGGCGCGCGCCACGGCCTTCTCCGCGCTGATGCGCTGCTGGGTGCAGCCCGCCGACAGGCCCGTTGTCAGGGTGAGTCCGAGTACCGCCACGAGGATGCGCTGCATGCGAGTGGTGCCTTTCGTGCCAGGGGTCTTCGCCGCGTTGCCGCGCGGGATTGCGGGACGCTGGCCCACATCGGCACCTGCCTTCAAGGGCCGCGTGGTGCAAGCCTCCGGGCATCCGGTCTCCGCCCGGGCCGGGGGCCGGTGTTGGCTGCCCGGCAGGTTGGCGGTGCGTGGGGCGCCCCGCCGGTGTATGTGCCCCGCAGGATGCCTGAGCTACCCGAAGTCGAAATCGCCCGGCGCAACCTGGTGCGCTGGTTCAGCGACCGGCGCCTCGTGCGCACCGAATCCGAGGACACCCGCATCTTCCGGGGCGCCGAGCGCCAGCAGTTCAACCTGCTGACCGGCCGCCTGGAGTCGCTGGTCCGCCGGGGCAAGTACCTGCTCTTCGCCTTCGAGGGCGGCCGGGGGTTGATGGGGCACCTGGGGATGACGGGCAAGTTCGTCCGCCGCGCCGAGGGCCAGGTGGCGCCCTACAGCCGCGCCCGGTTCCACCTGGATGACGGCCAGGTCATCCACTTTTCCGATCCACGGATGTTCGGCCGCCTGGAGCCGGCGCCCGCCTCGCGCCTGCGGGAGCTGGACGCGGTGCGCATCCTGGGGAGGGATCCGCTGGCGGATGGCCTCACCTCGGGGCAGCTCGAGCAGGCCCTGGGCGCCTCCCGGCGGGAGCTGAAGGTGGCGCTGATGGACCAGGAGCGCATCTCCGGCCTGGGCAACATCCACGCCGCCGAGGCGCTCTTCCGCGCCGGCCTCCACCCCTGCCGCCTGCCCGGCACCCTGACGCCGGAGGAGTGGAAGCGGCTGGTGCAGGCCATCCGCGCCTCCATCGACTTCGGCCTCAAGGAGCAGGAAGGGGAGGAGCCGGTGTACCTGGAGGAGGGGCGCTCGGAGAATCCATTCCTGGTGTACGGTCGCGCCGGGGGCCCATGCTCCCAGTGCGGCACCCAGGTCGAGTCCTTCACCCAGGGCGGCCGTACCACCCACTTCTGCCCCCGGTGCCAGCCCCGGGACGGCCGCCGTGCCGAGCCGGGGGCGCCGGCCGTTGACGGCGCGAAGGCCCGCCCTGGTAAGCGTTGACACCCCTCGGTCCGGTGGCTTGAATCGCCCGCCTTTCAGACCCGGCCGCCCCAGGTGGCCCTGGAGATCGTTGCCCATGTCTCACGCCCTGCTGGCGGCGCTACTCGTCGCTTCGTCCACGGCCACCGCGCAGACGCCGGTGCCGGAGGGTAGCCCGCCCGCGCCCGCGGAAGCCGCACCCGCGGAGTCCGCTCCCGCCGCACCCGCTGAAGCCGCTCCCGCCGCGCCCGTGGAGGCCACGCCCGTGCCCTCCGCTCGCGAGAGCGTCAGCCGCGACGACCTGGAGGCCCTCAAGGAGGAGCTGCGCGAGGAGATTCGCGCCGAGGCCGCCAAGCAGTCCATTGGCGCCACGGACGAGTGGGCCGAGGAGTTCCCGGAGGAGAGGCGCAAGCTCGAGGTCTTCACGCTCGACGGCTACTTCCGCGTCCGCCCCACGCTCTTCTACAAGTTCGACCTGGGCAAGGCGCCCGGCCGGGAGCTCTTCCCGCGCTCGCCCCGCAGCCCGCAGGAGAACACCCAGTCCTTCGCCACCATGCGCGTGCGCCTGGAGCCCACCTTCAACATCTCCGAGCAGGTGGCGTTGAAGATGGAGGTCCTCGGCCTGGACAACTTCATCATGGGCGCCATGCCGGACACGCTGCTGCCCGGCAACACCCGCAACCTCTTCGGCATCTTCTCGGAGAGCCAGGACCCGCTGGCGGATGCGCTCCAGGACTCCATCAAGCTGCGCCGCGCCTACGGCGAGGTGAAGACGCCGGTGGGCATCCTGCGCTTCGGCCGCATGGGCAGCCAGTGGGGCCTGGGCATGCTGCGCAACGACGGCACCTGCTTCGACTGCGACTTCGGCGACACCGTGGACCGCGTCCAGTTCGTCACCAACCCCTTCGAGGGCTGGTACGTGACGCCGATGCTGGACTTCAACGATGAGGGCGTCAAGGACACGCGCGGCACCGTGGGTGAGCCCATTGACCTGACCCAGTCCGATGACGCGCATAGCTGGGTGATTGCCATCGCGCGCCGGGACACCGACCAGGTCATCCGCTCCAAGCTGGACAACAACCAGGGCGTGCTCCAGTACGGCCTGCACTTCACCTACCGCACCCAGAAGTGGGAGTACGACGGCTCCACCACGAACGGCCAGAACACCGGCTTCATCCCGCGCGACGCGACGATGTTCGTTCCGGACCTGTGGCTGAAGTACGAGGAGAAGAACTGGCGGATCGAGTTCGAGGCCGCCGCCCAGCTCGGCCGCATCGGCAACCGCGCGCTGGACGTGGGCGGCATCAACGACCCCACGCTCAACCAGAGCCTCACCATTGCCCAGTTCGGCGGCGTGGCGCAGGGCGAGCTGCGGCTGCTGGACCAGAAGCTGTCGCTCAACCTGGAGCTGGGCTTCGCCTCCGGCGACAAGGCGGCGGGCTTCGGCAACCAGCCGGGCCGCCCGGGCTCGGGCACCAACGGCCGGACCGCGCCGGGTGACTTCGAGGGCCCGCAGTATGCTTGTGGCACGGGCGGCTGCGAGGACAACGCCATCCGCAACTTCCGCTTCAACCGCGACTACCGCATCGACCTCATCCTGTGGCGCGAGCTGCTCGTCGGCGTGACGGACGCCATCTACGTCCGCCCGTCGGCGAAGTACACCATCACCGACGGCTTCGACCTCTACGGCCGCGTCATCTACTCGCAGGCCGTCTACGCGGAGTCCACGCCGTCGTTCACCAACAAGGCCCTGGGCCTGGAGGTCAACGTGGGCGCGGACTACAAGACGGAGGACGGGTTCATCGCCGGCATCGCCTACGGCATCCTGTTCCCGATGAGCGGCCTGCAGGAGTTCGACGAGACGGCGCGCCTCGACCTCGACACGCCGCAGACCATCCGCGCCTGGCTGGGGATGCAGTTCTAGCCATGCGCCACGTCCTCGCTCCGCTCCTCGTGGCCGCCAGCCTGTCGCTGGCGCTGGCGGCGTGTGGCATCAAGGGGCCGCCCCGGCCGCCGTCCGCCCCGGCGACCCAGACGCAGCCGCCGCCCCCCGAGTCGGAGCGAGGACCGCTGGATCCGTCGGGGCCCACCCTGACGCCCACGCCGGGGACGGGCGTGGAGACGCCGCTGTCGCCTCCGGAGTCCACGGACGCGGGAGTCCTGTGAATCACTTCGCCTACCGCAAGGGCGTGCTCCACGCGGAGGATGTGCCGCTCCAGGCCATCGCCGAGTCCGTGGGCACGCCCACCTACGTGTACTCCACCGCCACGCTCACCCGGCACGTCCGGGTGGTGACGGAGGCCTTCGGAGACCGGCCGCACCTCATCTGCTACTCGGTGAAGGCCAACTCGAACCTGGCCATCCTCCGGCTCGTCGCCGAGCGCGGCGGCGGGTTCGACATCGTCTCCGGCGGTGAGCTGGCCCGGGTGCGGCACGTGGGTGGGGACGCCAGGAAGACGGTGTTCGCCGGCGTGGGCAAGACGCAGGAGGAGATGGAGGCGGCGCTGGCCGCGGGCATCCTCCTCTTCAACGTGGAGAGCGCCGAGGAGCTGGAGGCGCTGGACGCCGTGGGCCGCCGCCTGGGCCGCCGCGCGCCGTTCGCGCTGCGCGTGAATCCGGACGTGGACGCGCGCACGCACCGGTACATCTCCACGGGCCTGAAGACGTCCAAGTTCGGCGTGCCCTTCGAGGAGGCGGTGGCCCTCTACGCGCGCGCGAAGAAGCTGAAGGGCCTGGTCGCCACCGGGCTGGACTGCCACATCGGCTCGCAGCTCACCCAGACGGCGCCCCTGCGCGCGGCCCTGGCCAAGGTGGCGGGGCTGTACTCCGCGCTCAAGGAGAAGGGGCATCCGCTGGCCTACCTGGACGTGGGCGGCGGGCTGGGCATCACCTATTCGGACGAGACGCCGCCGTCGCCGGACGAGTACGCGCGCACCGTGCTGGCCGCCGCGGGGGCCACGGGCGCCACGCTCATCGTGGAGCCGGGCCGGGCGCTGGTGGGCAACGCGGGCGTGCTGCTCACGCGCGTGCTGTACCGGAAGAAGACGCCGGCGCGGCACTTCGTGGTGGTGGACGCGGGCATGAATGACTTGCTGCGCCCCGCGCTCTACGAAGCGCACCACGGCCTCCAGCCGCTGGTGAAGCGGCGGGGCAAGGCAGTGGAGGTAGACGTCGTGGGGCCGGTGTGTGAGTCCACCGACGTGCTGGCGAAGGCACGGCCCCTGGTGCTCCCGCAGGCAGGCGAGCTGTTCGCCTTCATGAGCGCGGGCGCGTACGGCATGAGTATGTCGTCCACCTATAATTCCCGGCCGCGCCCGGCCGAGGTGCTGGTGGACGGAGCGGCGTGGCGCGTGGTCCGGGAGCGGGAGCGCGTCGAGGAACTCTGGCGCGGCGAGCGGGCCTGAACATATAAGCCCCGGCATGAAGACCTTCGAAGGCTCCATGACGGCGCTGGCCACTCCGTTCCGCAACGGGGCGCTGGACGAGCCCGCCTACCGGGCGCTGGTCCGCCAGCAGATTGAAGGGGGCACCAGCGTGCTGGTCCCCATGGGCACCACCGGCGAGGCCGTGACGATGACGGCCGACGAGCGCGCCCGCGCGGTGCAGGTGGTGGTGGAGGAGGCGAAGGGCCGCGTGACGGTGGTGGGCGGCGCCGGCTCCAACAGCACCGCGGAGACCATCGAAGGGGTGCGCCGCGTGCGCGAGGCGGGCGCGGACGGCACGCTCATCGTCACGCCGTACTACAACAAGCCCACCCAGGCGGGCCTGGTGGAGCACTACCGCGCGGTGGCCCGGGCGCACCCGGGCTTCCCCATCATCGCCTACAACGTGCCGGGCCGCACGGGCGTGGACCTGCTGCCGGACACGGTGCTGCGGCTGTGTGACATCCCCGAGGTGGTGGCGCTCAAGGAGGCCACCGGCAGCATGCCGCGGGCCATCGACATCCTGGAGAAGTGCGGCGACCGGATGACGCTCCTGTCCGGTGACGACTTCACCGTGCTGCCCTTCATCGCCTGCGGCGGCAAGGGCGTCATCTCCGTGTCCTCCAACATCGCGCCGCGGATGATGGCGGACCTGGTGGCGGCGGCGCGCGCGGGGAATATCGCGGTGGCGCGCGACCTCCAGGTGCGGATGAACGCGCTGCACCGGCTGCTCTTCATCGAGTCCAGCCCCGCGCCCGTGAAGTGGGGTTTGCACGTCATGGGATTGTTCGGGCCCGAAGTGCGGTTGCCCCTGGTGCAGATGACCGAGCCCAACGCCGCGAAGCTTCGAGACGCCATGCGCCAGCTCGGGCTGCTCAACGGCTGAGCCTCCCGCATTCCGCCTCAATCTGGAGCGTGGCAGACATGATTCGCACCGTCATCACCGGCAGCACCGGCCGCATGGGCAGCACGTTGCTCCGCCTGACGCACGAGGCGGGTGACCTGCGGGTGGTGGGCGCCACGGCGCGTCCGGGCAGCGCCGCCGTGGGGCAGGACGCCGGGGTGGCCGCGCGGCTGGGGCCCGTGGGCGTGCTGGCGGTGGACAGCCTGGAGCGGGCGCTGGACGCGGGGGCGGACGTCGTCATCGACTTCACCAGCGCGGAGCTGAGCGTGGCGCACGCGAAGGTGTGCGCCGCGCGCGGCGTGGCGCTGGTGGTGGGCTCCACCGGCTTCTCGCCCGAGGCGTCCGCGGCGCTGGCCGAGAGCGCGAAGGCGGTGCCCATCGTCGCCGCGCCGAACATGTCGGTGGGCGTCAACCTGGTCATCCGCATGGCCGCGGAGCTGGCGCGGGTGCTGGGGCCGGGCTTCGACGTGGAGGTGCTGGAGGCGCACCACCGCATGAAGAAGGACGCGCCCAGCGGCACCGCGCTGCGGCTGGCGGACGTGCTGGCGGAGGCCCTGGGGCGCACCCAGGAGGACCTCGCCTTCGCGCGGCACGGGCAGATTGGCGCGCGGCCCGCGCGCGAGATTGGTGTGCAGACGCTCCGGGGCGGCGACGTGGTGGGCGAGCACACCGTCTACTTCTTCGGCGAGGGCGAGCGCATCGAGCTCACGCACCGCGCCACCAACCGAGACCAGTTCGCTGCTGGCGCGCTGAGGGCCGCGCGCTGGGTGGCGGGGCGCGCGCCTGGCCTCCATGACATGGCCGACGTGCTCGGCCTCCAGAGGACTTCATGACGACCGCGCGCTACTGCCGCTTCCTGCACGAGGGCCGGGCCCACCACGGCCGGGTGGAGGGCTCCGAGGTGGTGGTCCTCACCGCCGCGCCCTGGGCCGGCGCGAAGGAGACGGGCATCCACCGCTCGCTGTCCTCGCTGACGCTGCTGGTGCCCTCGGACGCGTCCAAGGTGGTCTGCATCGGCCAGAACTACCGCAAGCACGCGGAGGAGATGGGCAAGCCGGTGCCGCCCGAGCCGCTCATCTTCACCAAGCCCTCCACGGCGCTCAACGGCACCGGCGCCCCCATCCGCATCCCCAAGGCGAGCCAGGAGGTCCACTACGAGGCGGAGCTGGCGCTCGTCATCGGCGAGAAGCTGAAGAACGCCGACGAGTCCACCGCCGCGCGCGCCATCTGGGGCCTCACCTGCTTCAACGATGTGACGGCGCGCGACGTCCAGCGCCGCGAGGTCCAGCACACCCGCGCCAAGGGCTACGACACCTTCGCCTGCGCGGGGCCCTGGGCGGTGACGGGCCTGTCCCCCGACGACCTCCAGATTGTGTGCCGCGTGAACGGGCAGGTGCGCCAGGACAGCCGCACGTCCGACATGATTTTCAGCCCCGCGCGCCTGGTGTCGTTCATCTCCCACATCATGACGCTGCTGCCCGGGGACCTCATCAGCACCGGGACGCCGTCGGGGGTGGGGAAGCTGTCGGCCGGGGACACGGTGGAGGTGGAGCTGGAGGGAATCGGGACCCTGGTGAACCCTGTTGAGATGGAGCCGTGAGCGACACCGTCTACGTGGGATTGGGTTCCAACGAGGGGGAGCGAGAGAATCACCTCGTCGCCGCCCTGTCCGCGCTGTCCCGCATCGACGCGGTGGCCGTGCTCCATTGCTCCTCGCTCTTCGACAGCGCCCCCGTGGGGCCGCCGCAGCCGCGCTTCCTCAACGCGGTGGTGGCCCTGGAGTGTGGCCTGCCGCCGCAGCGGCTGCTCTGCATCCTCCAGCAGATTGAGAAGGACCTGGGGCGCCGCCGGGAGGTGCGCTGGGGCCCGCGCACCATCGACCTGGACATCCTCTTCTGGGAGGGACAGGTGGTGGCCGACCCCACGCTGCAGGTGCCCCACCTGGAGCTGCACAAGCGCCGCTTCGCCCTGGAGCCGCTCGTTGAGCTGGCGCCACACCTGCGTCATCCGGTACTGGGGATGTCGGTGAAGGAGCTCCTCGGGAAACTCGCCCCGCAGGATGTCCGCAGGAGCGAGGCCACGTGGTGGCCGGAAGCGAGCTACTCGAGCAACGACACATGACCCTGTCCCTTGCCCTGGCCACCGCGGCGCTGCTGAGCGCAGAGCCCTCCACGCTGCCCCCCGGCCACCCGGTCATCCCTCCGGGGACCCAGGCCTCGCCCGCCACCTCCGGCATGCCGGAGGGCCACCCGCCGACCGAGGGCGTGGCCCCCAGCATCCAGCCAGAGCAGCTCCCGCCGGGGCACCCGCCCATGTCGGGCACGGGCCGGGCGCCGCCGTCCGCCGAGGAGCTGCTGAAGCAGCTCGACTCCACGGAGGGGCTGGCGGGCCGGGAGAAGACCTTTGAAATCGCCGCGTCGCTGGGCCGCCTGTACTACGTGAATGGCCGCAACGCGGACGCTGTCACCTACCTCCAGCAGGCGGTGGAGCGCGCGAAGCCCACGCGGACGTTGTTCCTGGCGCAGCGCAAGAAGCTGGGCAAGGCCGCCGTTCCCACCGCGGAGGCGGCGGGCTGCGGCTTCACCGTGAACACGCCGGTGGAGGACATGGGGGCGGCCGCGCAGGAGCGCGCGAGGAAGGGTGACACCGCGGGCGCGGCGGCCTGCGCGCGCGCGGCGCTGACGCCGGTGCTGGAAGTGGCGGTGATGCACGCCAACGCGCTCTACCTGTCCAACGAAGGCGCCAAGGCGCTGGCGGCCTATGACGACGTGCTGGAGGTGGAGCCCCGGCACGAGGACGCCCTCTATGCGCGCGCCGCGCTGCTCTTCGAGACGAAGGGCGAGGACGTGGCGGCGCTGAAGGAGGCGGGGAAGGGCTTCGAGGCCGTCGCCGCGGCGCATCCGGATTCGTACCGCGCGCCCATGGCGAAGCGCATGGCGGCGCTGGTGGAGGAGACGGTGAAGGCGGGGGGCCGCAAGCAGCTCCTGGCCTCGCGCGCCGAGGACCGCCGCATCCGCCTGTCGCAGGCGCCCGCGGCCGCCGCGCCCTCCGCGCCAGACGCGCCCCGGCCGCTGTCCCAGGAGATGGTGGACGCGGTGAAGAACACCGAGCGCACGCCGGAGCTGGAGCAGGGCCTGGCGAAGCTGGTGGAGGAGGGCGAGGCGCTCCTGGCGAAGGGCCAGTATCAGGAGGCGCTCGCCAACTACACGCGCGTGGTGCCCTTCCAGCCGGAGAACGGCCGCGCGAAGGCGGGCATGGCCTGGGCCCTGGTGGGCCTGGAGCGCCCCATGGCGGCGCGCGTGTGGGGCGTGGCCGTGCAGTCCGACCCGCTCTCCGTGGAGAAGCTGGGCGACACGCTCAAGGCCAAGGGCGACGACAAGGGCGCCAAGGCCCTGTGGGAGAAGCTGGCCACCGACGCGCCGGACTACCCCAACAAGGCCAGCCTCCAGGCGAAGCTGGGCAAGTAGTCCGCCCAGCACGCCCGCGCTCAGACGAACTTCGCGGCCAGCAGGTCCTGCACGTCCAGCAGGCCCACCGCGCGGCCCTCCACGTCCACCACGGGGAGCTGGTCCACGCGCAGCTCGCGCATCTGCGTGGCGGCGGTGAGCACCAGCGTCTCCGGCGTCACGCAGCGCGGACGCTTCCCCATCAGCTCGCGCACGGGCACGGTGAAGTCGGTGAGGCCCGCCTCCACGCGGCGGCGCAGGTCGCCGTCGGTGAAGATGCCCACCAGCTTCCCAGCCTTGTCCACCACGCACGCGGCGCCCGGCCTGCCCGGCGTCTTCGTCATCACCCCCACCACCGCGGACAAGGGCGAGGTGTCGCGCACCAGCGGGTTGGCGTTGCCGGTGCGCATCAGCTCGAAGACGCGCTGCACGGAGCGGCCCAGCTTCCCGCCCGGGTGCAGGAGCGCGTAGTCCTCCGTGCCGAAGGGCCGCGAGCGCAGCACCGTCATCGCGAGCGCGTCACCCACCGCGTGCAGCGCGGCGGTGGAGGCCGTGGGCACCAGCCCCATGGGGCACGCCTCCGCGATGGCGCCGATGTCCAGCACCACGTCCGCGCCCCGGCCCAGCGGGCTCTTCGCGTCACCCGTGAGCGCGATGACGGGCGTCTGCATCCGCTTGAAGGACGGCAGCAGCCGGATGAGCTCCTCCGTGGAGCCGCTGTTGGACAGCGCCAGGATGACGTCGCCCCGGCCCACGCGGCCCAGGTCGCCGTGCACGGCCTCCGCCGGGTGCAGGTACACGGAGCGGATGCCGGTGGAGGCCAGCGTGGCGGACAGCTTCTGGCCGATGTGGCCCGCCTTGCCCATGCCGGTGACGATGACCTGGCCCGCACAGTCCCGCACGAGCTGCACGGCGCGCAGGAAGTCGTCGCCCAGGCGCTCGGTGACACCCAGGATGGCGCGGGCCTCCGCCTCCAGCACGCTGCGCGCGTAGGCGAGCGTGGCCTCCGCGTCGGGGAGGACGGCAGGCGCCTGGGCGGGACGGCCGGGGAGGGCGCGCAGGCGGGGCTTCTTGGCAACGGAGCGAGAGGAGCGGGCCATGTTCAGTGTCCGGCCTTCTACCTCCGCCCCCCGGTGGTGGCCACCCTTGACGCATGGGGGGGCATCGGTTACGCGCCTGCTCGCCCGGCCTCCTTCGGCCGGGGCACATTCCACCTTCAGGAGAGGGACGAGATGAAGTTCTTCATCGACAGCGCCGACGTGGAGGAGATTCGCAAGGCCCACGCCATGGGCTGCGTGGACGGAGTGACGACCAACCCGTCCCTGCTCGCCAAGGTGGGCCGGGGCCTGGAGGAGACCATCCGCGAAATCTGCTCCATCGTGGATGGCCCCATCAGCGCCGAATGTGTGTCCAATGAAGCGGACGAACTCATCAAGGAGGGCCGCTCCCTGGCGAAGATCCACGACAACGTCGTGGTGAAGATTCCCATGGGCGTGGAGGGCATGAAGGCCACCAAGGCGCTGACCGCCGAGGGCATCCGCACCAACGTCACGCTCTGCTTCTCCGCCAACCAGGCCCTGCTGTGCGCCAAGGCCGGCGCCACCTACGTGTCGCCCTTCGTGGGCCGGCTGGATGACATCTCCCAGGACGGCATGGAGCTCATCTCCAACATCCTGGAAATCTACCGGAACTACGAGCACTTCAACACGCAGGTGCTGGTGGCCAGCGTGCGCAACCCCGTCCACGTGCTCCAGGCCGCCCGCCTGGGCGCGGACGTGGCCACGCTGCCCTACAACGTCATCACCCAGCTCGCCAACCACCCGCTCACCGACGCCGGCATCAAGAAGTTCCTCGCCGACTGGGAGAAGGTCCCCAAGGCCGCCAGGCCGCCTGCGTCCAAGTAACCCCTCGGGAAATACAGACTAAATGTGCTTTGCATGGCTCCAATCCCCCCGTGGGGTTGGAGCCTGTTTTTTTGAGAAAACTGGACCGGGCTCTCCTCCGCTTCCCCGCGGGTTGCACTGGCGATTTCGCGCCGCGGCATGTATTCGTTGACTCCAGAGTCAACGAGCCGAACCCGTCACGAGGTCCCCATGGAATTCCAGCTCACCGACGCCCAGCGCGCGCTGCAGGAAGCGGCGCGCAAGTTCGCCCGCGAAGTGGTGCGTCCGAAGGCCGCCCACTACGACGAGACGGCCACCTTCCCACTCGACTTGCTGACGACCGCGTGGGAGCTGGGGCTGCTCAACATGGCGATCCCCGCCGAGTACGGCGGCGTGGGTCTCTCCCACCTGGACCAGACCATCGTCGCCGAGGAGCTGAGCTGGGGCTGCGCGGGCGTGGCGACGTCCATCATCGCCAATGACCTGGCCAACCTCCCCATCATCCTCCACGCGACGGACGAGCAGAAGAAGCGGCTGCTCACGCCCTTCACGGAGAAGCTGAAGTTCTCCTCGTTCTGCCTCACGGAGCCCGAGGCCGGCAGCGACGTGGCGAACATGCAGACCACGGCGCGGCTGGAGGGGGACCACTACGTCCTCAACGGCGCCAAGTGCTTCATCACCAACGGCGGCCAGGCGAGCCAGTACACGGTGTTCGCCACGGTGGACAAGGGCAAGAAGCACAAGGGCATCACCTGCTTCGTGGTGGAGGGCCGCCCTGAAGGGCTCTCCGTCAGCAAGCACGAGAACAAGATGGGCCAGCGCGCCAGCGAGACGGTGTCGCTCACGTTCGAGGACGTGCGCGTGCCGGTGGCCAACCGCATTGGCGAAGAGGGGCAGGGCTTCGCCATCGCCATGGCCACGCTGGACAACAGCCGCCCGCTCACGGCCATGTTCTCCGTGGGCATCGCGCGCGCCGCGCTGGAGCACTCCATGGAGTACTCCACGCAGCGCCGCACCTTCGGCAAGCCCATCATCGAGCACCAGGCCATCCAGTTCATGATCGCCGACATGGCCATGAACACCCACGCGGCCCGCATGCTCACCTACGAGAGCGCGTGGCTGCTGGACGAGGGCAAGCGCAACTCCCTCCAGTCCAGCTTCGCCAAGTGCTTCGCGGCCGACATGGCCATGAAGGTCGCCACCGACGCCGTCCAGGTGTACGGCGGCTACGGCTACATCAAGGAGTACCCCGTGGAGAAGCTGATGCGCGACGCCAAGCTCATCCAGGTCTACGAGGGCACCAGCCAGGTCCAGCGGCTCGTCATCGCGCGGGAACTGTTCAAGTAGCGCCGCGGCACCCCGTCCGGCGGCCGTTTCCCATTGCCGCCGTGACGCCCGGATGCCTATTAACCCAGGCTGTTCACACGAATTCCAAACTCCTCTCCCGTAAGGAGAAGCACCGCCGTGAAGATCCTCGTCACCGCCAAGCGCGTGGAAGACCCCGAGTCGAAGATCAAGGTCAAGCCGGATGGCTCGGGCATCGTTCAGGAGGGGCTGAAGTACAAGATCAACCCCTTCGATGAAATCGGCGTCGAAGAAGGCCTCCGGCTCGTCGCGAAGCACCAGGGCGAAGTCGTGGTGGTGTCCATCGGCGGCAAGGAAGTGCAGGAGCAGCTCCGGCACGCCCTGGCCATGGGCGCGCACCGCGCCGTGTGGGTGAACCACACCGGCCCGTTGGATCAGCTCGGCATCGCGGGCCTGCTCCAGAAGGTCGTGGAGAAGGAGAGTCCGGACCTCGTCATCCTCGGCAAGCAGTCCATCGACGATGACCAGAACCAGGTGGGCCAGTACCTCGCCGAGTTCCTCGGCTGGGGCCAGGCCACCTTCGCCTCCAAGGTGGAGTCCATGGAGAGCGAGCAGGAGAAGAACAAGGTCCCCGCCATCGTCCTGTCCGCGGACAAGAAGAGCGTGCAGGTGATTCGCGAGGTCGACAACGGGCTCGCCACGGTGGAGTGCCAGCTCCCCGCCGTCGTCACCACCGACCTGCGCCTCAACCAGCCGCGCTACGCCAGCCTCCCGGGCATCATGAAGGCGAAGAGCAAGCCCATCGAGGAGCTGACGCCGGCCAAGCTGAGCGTGGACGTCACCCCGGCCATCCAGGTCCTGAAGCTGTCCTCGCCCCCGGCGCGCAAGGCCGGCATCAAGGTCGAGGACGTGCCCACCCTGGTCGAGAAGCTGCGCAACGAGGCGAAGGTCGTCTGAGCGTCCCGCCCGCCAACACTCTACGGAGACATCCAAATGCCAATCGTTCTCATTGTCGCCGAGCAGCAGCCGGACGGGAACCTCCGCAAGGCCTCCCTCAACGCCATCTCCGCGGGTAAGCAGCTCGCCGAGAAGGCCGGTGGCGAGCTGCACATCGCCCTGGTGGGCAAGGACCCCGCGAAGGTCGCGGACGAGCTCAAGGGCCACGGCGCGAAGGCCGTGCACCTGGGCGCCGCCCCCGAGCTGGAGCACTACCTGGCGGAGACCTACGCGCCCGCCATCGCCGCCCTGGCCCAGGAGCTGAAGGCGGACTTCATCGGCGCGGCCTCCACGGCCCAGGGCAAGGACCTGCTGCCCCGCGTGGCCGGCAAGCTGCGCGCCGCCATGGCCACCGACGTCATGGCCATCAACGGCAGCGGCGCGGACATCACCTTCACGCGCCCCATGTGGGCCGGCAACGTCTTCGCCGACGTGAAGCTGACCACGCCGGTGAAGGTGTTCACCCTGCGCGCCACGGAGTTCACCGCCGCCGCGGGCGGTGAGGGCGCCTCCGAGGTGAAGACCTTCAGCCCGAAGCTGGAGGCCTCCAAGACGAAGTTCGTCGACTTCAAGGAAGTGAAGAGCGCCCGCCCCGAGCTGACCGAGGCGCGCGTCGTCATCTCCGGTGGCCGTGGCACCAAGGGCGACTTCAAGGAGATCGAGGCCCTGGCGGACGACCTGGGCGCCGCGGTGGGCGCGTCCCGCGCGGTGTGCGACGCGGGCTGGGTTCCCAATGACTTGCAGGTCGGCCAGACGGGCAAGGTCGTCGCTCCGGCGCTCTACATCGCGGCGGGCATCAGCGGCGCCATCCAGCACCTGGCGGGCATGAAGAGCTCGAAGACCATCGTCGCCATCAACAAGGACCCGGAGGCCCCCATCTTCCAGGTGGCGGACTACGGCGTGGTGGCGGACCTCTTCAAGGTGCTGCCCGAGCTGCGCGCGGAGCTGGCGAAGCTGAAGTAGTCCCGACGGGCACGGCCGTGCCCTGAAGCAAGCAGGGGCGACGTGGGGAACCTCCCCGCGCCGCCCCTTCGCTTTTTCACAGGTCGATTTCGCGGCCCGCGTCGCGCGGCGCTGCTTCCTCTCCGGGCTCGGGGGCCTCGTCCGCGTAGGGCGGCTCGGCGGGCAGGGGGAGCTCGGGTCGCTGTGGGGGCTCGGCGCGCAGCAGGTCGATGAACGTGCCGTCACGCAGCGCGACGATGAGGTTGTTGAACCGCCAGGGCCCGTCCCCGCGCTTCTCGCCCTGCGCGTGCAGCGTGGCTTCGCCGTCGGGGCCCTCCAGCGGGAGGGCGAATTGCGCGCGTGAGACGTCATTGCGGCTCTGCACGGAGCTGCGTCTGGGCAGGCCGCTCTCAATGGGCGTCCCCAGCGCGCTGCGCACCCGCGCGTCCCCGCTGGCGATGGCCACCGCTTCCCGGTGCGCGTCGGATTGCCCCAGGGAGGAGAAGCCCAGGTAGGTGGCGAGCACGCCCAGGCCGATGCAGGAGGCCAGCATCCCCAGGCAGCCCAGCGCGAGGGCCCAGCGCCAGTGGCGGCTCCACCAGCCGGGCCGGGGCGCCATCGAACCTTCCTGTGCCGTGTCCATGGGGCCTCCTTGTCCCGCTTCGCGCGCGGCCTCCTCTTATTGCGCTCCCGCGCTCCGCGGGGGGCGCGCGGACGCGGGTGGGCTCCGCCAGCGGTTGGTGTGTGCACCGGGCAACAGGTAGATTTCGCGCGTGCTCCAGAGGGCCGGTGGGCACGTGAGGCTGGGAGCATGCCTTCGCGCAAAGCCTCCTCCGCAGAGGTGCTGTTGGACGTGCTGGAGGCGCTGCCTCCGGGGCACCGGCTGTGGGTGCGGGGCGCGGGCCGGAGCCTGTTCCCGTTGCTGCGGGCCGGGGACTCGGTGCGGGTGATGCGCTGTGGCCCGGGGGCGCTGGCTTCGGGCGACGTGGCGCTGATGCGGCAGGGCCGCGAGCTGGTGGCGCACGTGGTGGTGTCCACGCAGCCCTGGCGGACGGCCTCGCTGCTGGGGGCCCAGGATGCCCCGGGCGGCGTGACGCTGGGCCGGGTGGTGGCCCTCCGGAGAGGGCGGTGGGTGCTGCCCCTGCCCAGGCCCCTGCGCCCGGCGCTGTGGCTGGCGCAACAGGCCGCGTCCACGGCGTGGGCCTGGCCCCGGACCCGGCTAGTGTCTCGGGGTGTGTGGGACTTCCTCTTCTCCGGATGGTCGTTGCCGCTCCGCCACCGGCTGGTGGGGCCGCTGGAGGTGCGGCTCCTGACGGCGGGCGATTTGGACGCGCTCCTGGCCTTCGCCAGTGAGCGGCTGGTGGTGTCACCCGGCTTCCTGCGCCGTCAGCTCCGCGAACGGTGGGGGCTGACGGACGCGCAGCGCCGGGGCGCCGCGGCGGGGGCCTTCGACGCCGAGGGGCGGATGCATGGCTTCGCCTGGGTGGACTCGTACCGTCAGGAAGGCTTGCAGTTGGAGGGCGTCTGGGTGCGCTCGCTGGTGGTGGCGCCCCGCGTGCGGCGCATGGGCGTGGCCACGGGGCTCCTCGAGTGTCTGATGGCGGAGGCCCGGCGGCAGGGCGAGCCGCGCGTCCTGGCGGACGTGGACGACGACAACACGGCGTCGCTGCGCACGTTCGAACGCCTGGGGTTCCAGCGGGCGGGCGAGGCGCTCACCCGGGAGGCCAACGAGGCCTGGGACGCCACGGGCCGCTCCAAGCGGCTGGTCGTCGTCGAGCGCGTCCTGTAGGTGCGCCGCCGGAGGTTGCGCGGCCGCCCGGGCTGCGTCAAAAAGCCCGCGGCCGTGGCCGGCGGGACGTCCGTGGCGCGCCCGGCGTCATCCTCTCCGGTGGAACAGGAACATGAGCACCTCGACGTCCGACATGCTGGGGGGCGCGACGGAGCCTCCTTCGCGCGCGCAGCGGCTTCGCGCGGATGGGGCGCTGGCGCTCATCACCTCGTTCTGGGGCATCACCTTCGTGGTGGTGAAGGACGCGCTCGGGCATGGGGACCCCTTCAGCTTCCTCACGCTGCGCTTCCTCGTGGGCGCGACGGTGCTGAGCGTCCTGGCTGGGCGGCAGGTGCTGACGGCGCGCAACCTGCGCAGCGGCGCGATGCTGGGCACCTTCCTCTTCCTGGGCTTCTCGCTGCAGACGGTGGGGCTCACCACCACCACGCCCTCGCGCTCGGCGTTCATCACCGGGCTGTGCGTGCTGCTGGTGCCGCTGCTGTCGATGGTGCTCTACCGGAAGGCGCCGAAGTTCACCTCGCTTCTTGGCGTGGGCCTGGCGGCGGTAGGGCTCTACTTCTTCACGCAGCCGGACGCGGGGCTGGAGAGCGGCGGCCTGACATCCGGAGACGTGCTGTCGCTGGGCTGCGCGGTGGCCTACGCGTGCCACATCCTGATGACGGAGCGGCATGCGCCCAAGCAGGGGGTGATGGGGCTGGTGGCGGTGCAGCTCTGGACGGTGGCGCTGCTGTCCGCGCTGTGCCTGCCCTTCGTGGAGCGGCGCGTGGCGTGGCATCCGTCCTTCGTGGGCGCGGTGTTCATCTGCGGCGTGTTCGCCAGCGCGGTGGCCATCAGCATCCAGACCTGGGGGCAGGCGCGCACCACGGCGGTGCGCGCGGCGCTCATCTACTCGTTGGAGTCGGTGTTCGCCGCGCTGTACTCGGTGCTGCTGGGCTACGAGGTGCTGGGGCCTCGCGAGTGGTTCGGCGGCGCGCTCATCCTGTCGGGCGTGCTGATGTCGGAGGTGGGCGCGGCGGCTTGGGACTGGTGGCGCGCGCGGGTGCCGGCGCGGTAGAGCCTCGCGCGCATGGCTGTGCCGGGCCTGGCCACCAGCCGGGCGGGCAGGGCGGTGAAGTGAGGGCGGCCACGGGCGCGTGGACGCGCTATACCCGGGGCCCTTCCCATGAGTGTGGAGCTGCGGCGAAACGGGATGCACCTGTCGGGCACCCCCCTGTCCCTGGACGCGAAGCGCAAGTCACCGCTGTGCTTCGTGAGTCACGGGCATTCGGACCACATCGCCCGGCACGAGAGCACCATCGCCACGGCGGCGACGCTGCGCTTCATGGCGCACCGCCTGGGGCCGGTGCGTGAGCCGCGCGAGGTGCCCTTCCGGCAGCCCTTCGAGCTGGGGCCGCTGGTGCTGGAGTTGCTGCCGGCGGGGCACATCCTGGGCAGCGCGCAGCTCCGGGTGACGCGGCCAGATGGGCGCCGCATCGTCTACACCGGGGACCTCAACGTGGCGCCGTCGCTCACCGCCGAGGCGACGGAGGTGGCCGAGTGCGACACGCTCGTCATCGAGTCCACCTTCGGTCATCCGCGCTACCGCTTCCCGCCGCGTCCGGAGGTGCTGGGGCAGGTGGAGGCGTGGCTGCGGATGCAGCTTGAGCGCGGCGCCGTGCCGGTGCTGCTGGGCTATCCGCTGGGCAAGAGCCAGGAGGCGATGAAGCACCTGGCGGGACGTGGCTTCCCGCTGGTGGCGCATTCCTCCATCTACGAGGTGGCGCAGCTCTACGCGGAGCTGGGCGTGCCCATTGAGAACCTGCGCTGCTACGACGGGAAGGTGGAGCCGGGCGAGGTGCTCTTCTTCCCTCCGCACCACGCGCGGGGCGGGGCGTTGGCGCCGCTGTGGCCTCGGGCGACGGCGGTGCTGACAGGGTGGGCGGTGGACCGGGGCGCGGTGCGGCGCTACGGCGCGGATGTGGCCTTCCCGCTGTCGGACCACGCGGACTTCCCCGGGCTGGTGGGCTACGCGAAGTCCACCGGGGCGCGGGAGGTGCTGACGTGTCACGGCTTCGCGGAGGAGCTGGCGCAGGCGCTGCGCGACGCGGGAATGGATGCGCGCCCGCTGGGTGGGAAGCCGCAGCAGCTCGGACTGTTCTGACGCGCGGCGGACGGCTGGATTCGGTAGAAGGACGGTGATGGCCCGCAAGACGCCGCAGTTGGAAGGACGCATCGTGCACGTCCTCGTGTGTACCGAGCGCAAGAGCTTCGTGACGAAGGAGCTGCCCGAGGCGCGGGTGTCCTTCGAGGGGCTGGAGGGCGACCGGCACGCGGGCCTGACGCGGGCGGCGGACGTGCGCACGCCGTGGTTTCCCAAGGGCACGCCCATCCGCAACACGCGGCAGTTCTCCCTGGTGTCGACCGAGGAGCTGGCCGAGGTGGCGCAGGCCCTGGCGCTTCCGCGCGTGCTGGCGTCGTGGCTGGGCGCGAACCTGGAGGTGGCGGGCGTGCCGCGGCTGACGCACCTGCCGCCGGGCACGCGGCTGTTCTTCCCGGAGGACACGACGCTGGTGGTGGAAGGGGAGAACGAGCCCTGCATCGGCCCCGGGCGCGTCATCGAGGCGCATCACCCGGACGTGCCGAAGGTGGCGAGCCGCTTCGTGAAGGCCGCGTGGCAGCGCCGGGGCCTGGTGGCCTGGGTGGAGCGCCCCGGCGTCATCCGCGCCGGTGACACCGTGAAGGTCGTGCTGCCCAGGCCGGTGACGTACGTGCTGCCAGCACCGTGACGGCTGCGCGCTGATGGTTGCGCGAAGGCCCATCCATGGGCCTGTAGGGCGGTTCGGTGTGCGGTTCTGGATGCGGAGGGCATGCAGTTCCGCTTTTCGAACAGGCGACTGGCTGTTCGTGGACCCCACGTAGCCGGTCCTGCCTCTCATGTCCTCGTAGGCGCTGGCTGTCCGTCATCCGGGCGGCATCGAGGCGCCCTGGGAGAGGCAATGGCGAGCACGGTCGGAGTGAATCGTCTGTCCGTCATCACCCAGGACAGCGGGGGCGTGACGGTGTCGTTTCCCGACCTCTGCAAAACGCCCAGCCCCGCCGGGCCCGTCCCGATTCCGTATCCGAACATCGCCAGGGCGTCAGACACGGGCAACGCGAGCAAGACGGTCTCCGTTTCGGGCAACCCTGTCTGCTTGAAGGACTCGTGCTTCAGCACCAGCACTGGGGATGAAGCGGGGACGGCGGGCGGAGGGATAGCGTCGGGGACGACTCGCGGAAAGGCGGAGTTCGTCAACTACTCCTTCGACGTGAAATTCGAGGGGAAGAACGTACCCCGGGCCCTCGACCTCATGCTGCACAACGACAAGAACGCGCCACCGTCTCCCGTGATGCAGGGCCCCGTGGTCGCCGCCAGCCAGGCTCCCGGCACACCCGTCTGCTTGAGCTGCGAAAAGGCGTTCTGAACTCGGCGTCGACTTCAGGGGCGAGGCATGCGCTGGGACAACATCGAAGAGCATTTGGACGAGGCTGCCTTCCTCTGGGAACGGCGGCAGCGCGCGCTGTGCTCTCCGGAGTTCTCCCTGGTCGATGTAGAGAAAATCGAGAGCAGGCTCGAAGCCCATGTCGATGCATTGGGGCTGGCGACAGCGCCGCAAGTCCTGGAGTTGTTGGAGGCAGCCTTGCACGAGGAGCCAGCGCGGGCGGCCGTGGCCGTGTTGACGTTGATGGCGCGCGATGACGCCGCCGCGCTCGGGGTGCTCGCGGCGTTCATCTCCGACGGGGCCCGGGAGCAGCGAGAAGCCCTGGCCGGGGCACTGGGCACCCGAGCGTGCCCACGCATCGAGCCGATGCTGCGGGAACTCGTGAAGGAAGGGGCACCGTGGGCGCAATCCGTCGCGATGGACGTCCTGGCGCAATGGAAGCGTGGGCCGGATTTCGACCTCCAACCCTGGTGGTGCTCCGAAGACACGCAGGTCCAGGCGGCCGCATTTCGTTGGAGCGCGCGTGTTCCCCGGTCCATGCCTTCCTGGGGGCTCCAGCGGGGGCTTGAGTCTCCGGAGGACATCGTCTGGCAATCGGCCGCTGAAGCAGGCCTGGTCCACGCGCCTGGACAGACTTGGGCGGAGTGCGTGGAGCGGGTGAGGCTCCGCCGAGGCCCGTTGGGATTCCCATTGGTGGTTCTCGCATTGGGAGGAGCCGCGCGCGAGCTCACCTGGGTCGTGGACGTGCTCTCATCGGGAACGTGGACGCGGGAGGCCTTGTGGGCGTTGGGATTCAGCGGTCGCCTGCCGGCGGTGGAAGCCTGCGTTGAGTTGTTACGGCGCGAGGCGCCTGTCGCCCGGTTGGCGGGAGAGGCCTTCTCCGCGATGACGGGGTTGAAGCTGACGGAGCGCTTCGTGCTTCAACCGTCCGCGCCCGACGACGCCCTGGTGCCACTCGAAGAGGAAGACCTCGACGCCGACCTTCGGCCGCGACCCGAGGATGACCTGCCGATACCCGAACCGGACGAGGTGTCTGCGTGGTGGTCGCGAACACGCCGGGAGTGGCGACCTGATGGCCGGTTTCTCTCCGGCGGCGCCTGGACCGGGAGCTCGCTTCTTGCGGCACTGGAGCATGGCTCGGCACGCAGACGGCCTGTGCATGCGCTGGAGTTGGCCATCCGGAGCCGAGGTGCCCACGTTGTGTCCCTGCACGCCTGGGCGGTGCAACAGAAGCGCGAAGTGGTGGGAGCCCAGCTCGCTGGAAAGTTCTCGGACCAGGGTTTCGAGCGAATGCAGGGGCTGGTGACGTGGGCGAAGGCTCCAAGCAATGCAGGCGTGAGCCCGCGGCCCGCGGCACGCGAGCGGTCGCGGCCCGGGAGCCTCTCGGTGTGCGCGCTCGGGATGGCCTCGCCGCTGGGAGACAGCGCCGTGGAGAGTTGCGCTGCGAGCAGGGCAGGGCTTTCACGCGTCGTCGCCAGCGACGAAGTCCACGTCTGGGACGCGGATGCCCAGGAGATGCGAGCCGCATCCGGATGCGTCATCCCAGTCATCACCGAAGGGTTCACCGGCCTGGCGCGCCTGGTGCGGCTCGCTACCGCGGGGCTGCGCGACCTCTTGCGCGGTGTCCCCTCGTTGGACATGCCCCGGACGGGCTTGTTCCTCGCCTTGCCTGACGGTTCTCTCGTCGCGGCGGGCGCAGCGGCCCTTCTCAAGGAGGCGGACGTTCAGGGCGAAGCGATGGAGGAGTCCTTCGGCGAGGCAGCAGGCGCGCTGCCCCAGCGCTGTGCGCGGCACCTCCTGCCCATCCTGGCGAGGCTCATCCCGCCCCTCGGTGGGCTGGCCTCGCATCGGCTGTATTTCGAGGGACGATTGGGCTACTTCCATGCGCTCCAGGAGGCCCGGAAGCAGTTGGAGCTCGGGGGCCTGGACCACTGCATCGTGGGCGGCGTCGACAGTCTCATGGATACGCCTGTCCTGGAGGCACTCAAGGCAACACGCCGCTTGAAGGCTCCTCAGCAGCCCGTGGGCTGCACGCCCGGAGAGTGTGCCGCCTTCGTCCTCTTGGGGCGTGAGCGATGCGCGGGCCCACATTCAACCCCGTGCTGCATGCTGGAGGGGCCGAGCGTCACCGCGACACCGCGCGCCAATGGCGCAATCGCTCCGCACGCGGGGATGGCTCTCGCGGAGACGCTGTCGGGGGCACTGGTAGGAAGTGGCGTGGACGGCCGCCAGGTGGCGTTGAGCATCGGGAGCCTCAACGGTGCCGAGCGTCAGGCCTATGCCTGGGGACTGGCGCTCGTGACGCTTCGTTCGCGCGGGCTCCTGACGAATCCCGCGGAGTGGTTCCCAGCGCTCTCCTTCGGCGAAATCGGGGCGGCGACGGCGCCCGCCGCGCTCTGTTTCGCTGTGCGTGCCTTCGAGTTGGGGCGCGTGCCTGGCCGCCATTGTCTTGTCTGGGGCGCGGACGACGACGGAGGCGCGGGAGCCTTCGTGCTGACCGGCCCCTTCCCAGGAGGCGGAGATGTCAGATGAAGCGCATCTCGATATCAACGAACTCATGAAGGAGCGGAAGGGCTGGTTTCATAAACACGACGAGGGCATGCCCGAGCATCGGCGGTACGGCCGCTCATGCAGGTCCGGAGGGGACGGATACCTGGGCCCCTGGGCCAATGCGCACCACCTGCTCCCGCAGAATGCCTTCTTCCGGTCCACGGAGAACCATCCGAATCAGGCGTACATCGAGCGGGTGAAGTGGATTACGCCGTACAACATCAACCGCCCTTCGAACATGCTGGGGATGCCCAGCTTCAACATCTACGCGCTTCACTATCAACGACAGCGCACGTTGGACGAGCTGCGGCACCCCGAGGGGAAGGCGAGAGAGTACGTCAGCAAGTTCAACGAACAGGAAGCACGGCTCCGGCAACGGTGGCTCGACAAGATTGTCTCAGGTGGCCCCAACATGAGCCCGGAGACCATCGCCATCCATCTCCCCGTGTCATTCGGCCATACCGAATACAATGACGTCGTGACTTCGGCCTTGATGGAGAACGTGTGGCAGGTGCTCAACAAGGAGAAGGATGCCCACCGGATTTCCAAGGCGACCTTCCAGGCCGTGCAGGACGCGCTCACGCGACTTGAAACCAGGTTTCGACAGCGCCTGAAGTCCAGAAGCACCAGCATCAAGCAATGGAAACGCCAGAATGACCCGGAGGCGACGGACTGGCACGAGCCTTACGTGATGGAAGCGACATCTGACCCCCTCCGAAAATGAGCAGGAGCGAGGACGCAATGAGCTACGTGTTGGGGCTGGCCAGGATAGGGCGAGGCGCGTGCCGCCTGGGGGCGTTGCTGGGGGTTGAGCGGGACTATGAGTTGTTCGACGGGCTCTCGCGCAAGGATGGGTTTCCTCGCGACGCTCGCTTCGAGATGAGCGAGGAGTTCCCAAATGACATTCGGACGGAGGACTTCATCAAGAACATGAATGGCCTGCTCGTTGCGTCTGCTCGGGCGCGAGCGGTGCTGGAAGCTCAGCCCTTGAAGAACAACGAGTTTCTCCCCGTCTCTGTCATCAACCACAAGGGCCGGGTCGAGAAGGGGCCCTTCTTCATCGTGCACCAGGTCGTGCTTCAGGACTGCATCGACATGGAGAAGACCGTCGCGGATGAGAACCCCATCAACCGCGAGGTGTTCATCAGCATCGACCGGCTGGTGCTGGATGCGCAGCGCATTGACGCGGACGTTTCGCTCTTCAGGATGCGCCGCTTCCCCCATCGCCCTCTCTTCCGAGACGATGTCATGGGGCGCGTCAACGAAGCGGGCTTGACGGGCATCCAGTTCGTGCCGCCTGGCACGTTCACTTATTGAACGGGGGGGCCGTGGCGCTGACGCGATTGAAGGAAGACCTCATCCTGTATCTTGGAGCCCTGGCGGAGAGCGCCTCGCAGCAGCCCGATGTCGACAGCAAGGGGCGCGTCTACCTGGACCTGGCGCGGCACCACCGCGCCTACGCCATCTGCCTGCTGCTGGAGGACGCGGACATCGACGGCTTCTTCCACGGGCTCATCCAGTCAGCGCTCACTTGGAGGTATTTCCTGGAGCGCGGTGGCGCTGCGAATGCGTCATACCGCCGGGCGAGCCTGAATGACGCCTTCCTGGATGCCGTGGCCGCGGCGCAATGGCCGTTGGCACGAGGGCTGGCCTCGCTCTCGGCCCAGACCTGGACGCAGGGAGAGGAGTACGCGGACGACTTCGCCTATGCGCGCTTCCTGCACCTGCTCATCGCGCTTCCTCAACCGGAGCCCGCCGCGCTCGAGCGTTTGCTCGCGCAGTTCGAGGGCGCGCTCGAAGGAGGGACAGACGCACGGTTGGATGTGGCCAAGGCGCTGTTCGTCCGGGACTCGGAGGCGTTCGAGCGCGCCTTCAGGGAGCTCCTCGACGCGCATGCCGCCCGGATGAAGCGAATCGCCGACCCCTGGCGAGATTCGGCGCTGGCCCGGGACTACACCTTCAAGCCGAACCGCTACGTGCTGGTGGAGGGACTGGCGCTGCTGCACATCGCCGAGTCCCTGGGGCTGAAGGTGGCGCCCGAGTACCGGTTCTGCCCAGACCTGGCCCGGCGCCGGGACTACGCGCCCTTTGAACCCCTGGGTTTCCCTGGCGTCACGCTGGCGCAGGGCTGAGGGCCGGGGCGGCCGGTAACCCCGTCCGCCAGAAACACCACGGGGCCGCCAGGTCCGGGAGCACCTCCCGGACCCCGCGGCCCCGCGGGCATCGACCTGCTCCGGACGGCTACTCCTCCGGCGACTGGACGATGAGCTTCTCCTTGCCGCACACGTCACAGCGCAGGTGGACGAAGAGGTCGCCCTCGCTCTCCTCGGGAACCTCACCCTCGGGGACGCCCAGCTCCTCCTTCGCCAGCGCCGCCACCTTGGCGGGAATCTCCTCCGCCTTCAGCGACTGGACGTACGTCATCTCCCGGTCGTGGCACTCGCGCGTCTCGGGGCCGTTGAGCCACGACGGCTCCATGCCCTCCGGCAGCCGGCTCACCAGCTCCAGGTTGGTGACGGACTCGGCCAGGTAGGCCAGCCGCCGCAGCCGCGCCTCGTCCGGCAGCGCCGCGAAGACCTGGAAGCCCTCCAGCAGGGCGTTGCGGTCATCCCCCGTGGCGAGCTGCGCCAGCTCCAGCGACGCGTCGCTCGAGTCCAGCGCCTCGTCCCAGTTGTTCTCCGGGTTGAAGCCCGCCTCCAGCAGCGACGTGTAGAGCTGCGTGGCCGCCAGCCGGCGCCGCGCCTCCTGCAGGTGCTCCACGACTTCGTGCGTCAAACGCAGCTCCAGGAGCGCGCCGGTGGTGCGGGGGTCGATGGAGCCCGTGAGGTCATCCACGTCCACCTCTTCCCTCAGCGCACCCTTGAGCACCTGGGCCGCGGCGAAGCGGAACAGGGGCAGCACACCCACCTCGCGCAGGTACATGGCCGCCACCGGGGCGTCCTTGGCGCCCATGCGCAGCGCCTTCTGCGCGCGGTCCACCACGGCCGGGTCCGCCGCGGGCTTCTTGTTCTCCAGCCGCGTCTTCACCGCCTCGCGGTAGAGCGTCTCCAGCGAGCTGCCCGGGGGCAGCCGCTGCGGCAGGAGCGGGCGCAGGCCCGGCACGTCCAGCACCCACAGCGGGGGCACGCCCATCCGCTTCAGCGCCCGGAAGAAGAGCGAGCCGGGCGGGTCCTGGGGCCGGAAGGGCGGCAGCTCGTCGCTGACGGGCTCGCCCTGGAGCGCCGCGGCGGCCTGCACGCCCAGGGCCTTCTCGCGCTGCTCACGCGTGAAGGCGGTGATGCCCTGGGCGGGCGGCGGTGGCGGCGGCGGGGCCTCCTCGCCATCCAGACCGACGACGCGGTCCATGTCCACGTCGTCCATCTCGATGTCTTCGAGCCCCTTGGCGCCCGTGAAGTCGCACCGCAGCAACTTCAGCTTTTCGAACGTCGCGCCTTCGAGGTTCGCACCCCGGAAGTCGCAGTCCTGGAGCCGGCCGCCGTGGAAGTAGGCGTTGGAAAGGTCCGCGTCCCGGAAGTTGACCTTGGACAGGTCGCACCGGTCCCATTCCGAGCCGATGAGGCCCAGCCCGGACAGGTCCGTGTTGGCGGAGAACAGTTGAGTGAAGGTGGCGCCGGTATGGTCGGTGGCGACCTGGCCGGACTTGCGCATCCGGTTCCATTCCGCCGAGCCACTCTGGAGGAGCTTCTCGATACTGGGGGCTTTCGCCATGGACCCGGGATTATTCGTATGGTCTGGTCCATGCGCCAGCACAAATGATCGAGTACCGAATCGAAGCCGACACCGCCGGGATGCGGCTGGACAAGCACCTGCGCAAACGGCTCCCCAATGTCCCGGTGAGCCACCTCTTCAAGATGATTCGCACCAAGAAGGTGCGGGTGAACGGGAAGCGTGCGCAGCCCGAGCAGTTGCTGTCCGAAGGAGACGTGCTCACCATCCGCGGCGACGAGCAGCAGCTCGTGGGGGCGGAACGTCCGAAAGTGGACCCCCCTCCACCGCCGGTGGACCCCAGCCGGTTGGTCATCCTTCGAGAGGACGACTGGCTCATGGCCGTGGACAAGCCCAGTGGAATGGCCGTCCATACCGGTAGCGGCATCACCGGCGGGACGCTGGTGGACTATGTGCGCGCCTACCTGGGGCCCAAGGCCGTCCGCAACGACTTCGCGGCCTCGCCCGCACACCGGCTGGACCGGGAGACCTCCGGCGTCATCCTGGTGGCCAAGCGGCGCCCGGCCATGGTGCACTTCACCGAGGTCTTCACCCACGGCCTGTCCCGCAAGCGCTACCTGACCCTGGTGAAGGGGAAGATGCCCCGGGACTCGGGCGTCATCGACCTGCCCCTGGCGGAGCACCAGCAGACGGCCGAGTCCAAGGCCCGTCGTGGGGTGAACATGCAGGCGGCCGTCACCCGGTGGAAGGTCGTCAAGCAGTCGGGCGAGGCGGCGCTCCTGTCCTGCGCCATCGAGACAGGGCGCACGCATCAGATAAGAAGGCATCTGGCCGCCATCGGACATCCGGTGGCCGGGGACAAGAAGTACGGAGACTTCGCCTTCAACCGCGACGTGCGGGCGCGCTGGGGGCTCAAACGGCTGTTCCTGCACGCCGAGCGCATCGAATTCCCGCATCCCGAAGGCGGCGCGAAGGTGGCCGTGGAGGCCCCCCTCGCCGCCGAGCTCCGAGATGTGCTCAAGCGGGCCGCATTGGTGCCCTGAGTTGAAGCCCGCGAGGCCGAAAAGAAACGCGTATGTCCGACCCTAAATCCGCTGACCGCAGCCGCTCGAAGCTGGTGCTCGAGGGCGTCCCCCCCAAGCGCTGGTGGAAGTTCCTCCTGAAGACCGCGGGATGGCTGGCGCTGACGGGGGCCACGGCCGCCGTGATTGCCGTGACGACCGTGTACTACGTGTACGCGGATGGGCTGCCGGCCATCCCCAAGGTGGACGAGTACTGGCCGCCCATCGTCACCGAGGTCTACACGGACGACGCGGTGCTGGCCGGCGAGTTCTACGAAGAGCGCCGCAAGGTGGTGCCCTACGAGCGGATTCCGAAGCGCCTGGTCCAGGCCTTCATCGCGTCGGAGGACTCCAGCTTCTTCGACCACTTCGGCGTCGACATCCTCGGCACCGCGCGCGCCGGCTTCAAGACGGTGGCCTCCAAGCTGGGGCTGCGCTCGGGCGGCATCCAGGGTGGCTCCACGCTGACGCAGCAGACCGCGAAGGCGGTGCTCATCTCCGCGGAGGGCTACAAGTCCGCCACCGCCAAGACAATCACCCGCAAGATTCGCGAGGCCATCCTCGCCCTGCGGCTGGAGCAGGCACTGACGAAGGAGGAGATCCTCTACCTCTACCTCAACAACGTCTTCCTCGGGCACCACAGCTACGGCGTGCAGAGCGCGGCGGAGAACTACTACCGCAAGGACGTGCGCGACCTGACGCTGGGGGAGATGACGCTCATCGCGGGCCTGCCGCAGGCGCCCAGCCGCTACTCGCCCTTCCTGCGCCCGGAGGCGGCCCGCAAGCGCCGCTCCTACGTGCTGCGCCGCATGCTGGCGGAGGGCATGATTTCGCAGGAGGAGCACGACACCGCCAACGCCGAAGCGGTGAAGGTGTACCCGGTGGAGGACGTGTTCCACGAGTTCGCGCCGTACTTCGTGGAGCAGGTGCGCAAGGACGTGGTGGAGCGCTACGGCAACCCCGTGCTGCTCAAGGCCGGCCTCAAGGTCTTCACCACCATGGACAGCGAGCGCCAGCGCGCCGCGCAGGACGCGGTGCTCCACGGCCTCCTGGCGGTGGACAAGCGCCAGGGCTGGCGCGGCCCGGTGGAGCAGCTCGCGTCGAAGGAGGCCATCCGCGCCTTCATCGACCGCGCGAAGAAGGTGATGGGCGCGCAGGAGCTGGTGGAGAACCGGCTCTACGTCGCCGTCGTCACGTCCATTGACTCGGACGGCAAGGGCGCGGACGTGCAGGTGGGCGGGCACGCCGGCCGGCTGCCGCTCCTGGGCATGCGCTGGGCGCGCAAGGTGAACCCGGAGGGCTACTACCCGGCGATGATGCTCTCCTCGGTGAAGAGGGCCATCTCCGAGGGCGACGTCATCGTGGTGCGCCACGTGACGAAGAAGGACCTGACGGACGACAAGGAGCAGTGGGACAAGCGGCTCGCGGACGACATCCCCAGCGAGGGCGTGAAGCTCTTCCGCCTGGAGCAGACGCCGGAGGCGCAGAGCGCGCTCGTCTCCATCGACCCGCACCGCCAGTACCTCACCGCGATGGTGGGCGGCTACGACTTCGACGACAACGAGTTCAACCGCGCCTTCCAGGCGTGCCGTCAGCCGGGCAGCTCCTTCAAGCCCTTCGTGTACTCGGCGGCGCTGGAGCAGCTCGACTGGACGGAGGCCACCGTCCTCGTGGACTCGCCGATTGTCGAGCACGACCCGGACACCAAGGTGTCGTGGAAGCCGGCCAACTACAGCGACAAGTTCGAGGGCGAGGTGCTCCTGCGCACGTCGCTGGTCAATTCGCTGAACGTGCCCGCGGTGAAGACCTTCGGCGCGGTGGGCGTGCACAACATGGCCGCGTGGAGCCAGAAGCTGGGCATCACCACGCCCATGAACATGGACTTCTCCGCGGCGCTGGGCTCCTCGTGCGTGTACCCGGTGGACCTGGCCAACGCCTACGCCACCTTCAACCGCTACGGCCGCAAGAAGCCCACGCACTTCATCCGCAAGATTGAGGACCGCTGGGGCCGCACGCTGGAGGACCACACCGCCTTCGACGACGCGTGGGCGCCCCTGCAGGACCGCGTGGCCGCCGGCTACGCGCGCCTCTTCGAGCCGGGCGAGCAGGTGATGAGCCCGGAGGTCGGCTTCATCCTCACGCACCTGCTGCGCGGCGTGGTGCTCCAGGGCACCGGCGGCCCCGCCAACCGCCTGGGCAAGCCGGCCGCGGGCAAGACGGGCACCACCAACGACTCCTTCGACGCGTGGTTCGCCGGCTACACCCGGGATTTGGTGACGGTGGCGTGGGTGGGCTACGACTTGAACCCGCACCCGCTGGGCCGCTACGAGACGGGCGGCCGCGCCGCGCTCCCCATCTGGCTCAACTACATGAAGCGCGCGCTGGAGGGCCGGCCGCAGTCGGAGTTCTACCCCTGGCAGTCCATGGACCTGGTGCGGCTGCACATCGACAAGAAGACGGGGAAGATTGCCCCCGCGGGCGCCCGGGACTCGGAGCTGATGTTCTTCAAGAAGGGCACCGAGCCGAAGGACGCGGTGCCCGACAAGAACACGGTCGACGTGGACCAGTTCATGATGGGCGCGCAGTAGCCCGGAAGGCGCGCGCCGGCGCCAGGTGCCGCTCCAGCGCCTGGCGCAGGGCGGCGGTGTCCGGCCCCGCCTCCAGCACCGAGCGCGTGGCGGTGGGGATGACCTGCGCCTCGCGCCCGGCGAACAGGCGCTTCAAGTCGTCGAAGCCGGCGCCCTGCGCGCCGATGCCGGGCGTGAGCAGCAGCGCGCCGCCGAGCCGCTCGACGACGCCGCGGTCCGAGTCCGGGAGCGTGGCGCCCATGACGGCGCCCGCCACCGGCGCCGCGTCCGGGCCGGGCCTTTCATTGAAGGCGCGCAGGCCGTCCGCCAGGGCCTCCGCCACGGTGCGGCCGTCCGCTCCGCGCGAATTCTGGAGCGAGGTGCCCTCCGGGTTGGAGGAGCGCACCACCACGAAGGCCGCCGCGCCGGACGCGCGCGCGCGCTCCAGCGTCTTGAGCAGCGCGCCCAGGCCCAGGTAGGCGGTGAAGGTGGCCGCGTCCGCTTCGTAGGCGCTGCCCTCGCCGAAGACGCTCTGCGCGTAGGCGTCCATGGTGGAGCCGATGTCCCCGCGCTTCACGTCCAGCAGCGTGAGGGTGCCCTGGGCCTTGAAGCGGCGCATCAAGTCTTGAAGCACCTGGAGGCCCGCGGGGCCGTGGCGCTCGAAGAAGGCGCTCTGCGGCTTCACCACCGCGACGGAGTCCCCCGCCGCGTCCGCCACGCGCTCGCAGAAGTCGCGCAGGCCCTGGGCGTTGTCCGGCAGGCCCCAGCGCGTGAGCAGGTCTCTCGACGGGTCGATGCCGAGGCAGAACGGCGAGCGCTGCTCGGCGAGCTGGCTGAAGCGGTGGGCGAAGGGCTGGGGTGTCGTCACCGGGCGTCTCCGGAAGGAAGCGGGGAAGGTCAGCGCAGCCGGCGCGCGGCCGCGTCGAAGAGGGGGTTGGGCAGGAGCTTCGCCACCCGCGTGGGCACCGCGAGCTGCCAGGGGAAGGACAGCTCCGCGTCACCCCGGAGGATGCCCTTGCCCATTCGCTCCACCGCGTCCTCCGTCTCCATCAGGAAGGGCATGGGGAAGTTGTTGGTGGCCGTCAGCTCGCTCTTCACGAAGCCGGGGTAGATGCAGGTGACGCGCACGCCGGTGCCGCGCAGGTCCACGCGCAGGCTCTCCATGAAGGTGGACAGGAAGGCCTTGGACGCGGAGTAGGCCGCGTGGCCCGCCAGCCCCCGGAAGCCGGCGAGGCTGGAGACGCCCACGAGGTGGCCGCGCTTGCGCTCCACCATCTGCGGCAGCACGGCGCTCAGCGTGGCGGCGGCGCCGGTGACGTTGGTGTCGATGATGCCGCGCACCCGCTCCCAGGGCAGCTTCTTCGCGTTCGTGGTGCCGCCCACGCCCGCGTTGGCCACCACCAGGTCCAGGCCTCCGCACTCCGCGTCCAGCGCGCGGATGCGCTCCAGGGTGGCGTCCGCCTGCGTGACGTCCAACTCCACGGGCTCCACGGTGACGCCCGCGGCCTGGGCCTCGTCCCGCAGGGCCTGAAGCTGCGGCAGGCGCCGTCCGGCGGCGAACACGCGCGCGCCGCGCCTGGCGAGCCACAGCGCCAGTCCGCGTCCCAGGCCGCTCGACGCGCCCGTCACCAGCGCCGTCCGGTAGCTCATCTCCGCCATGCAGTCCTCCCGTGGGTCCGCGGGGGCTTCTTGCATGGTTGCCCGTCGAAGAACAGCGGCGCGAGGGCTGGCCCGCCTTCCAGCCAACGTCTCTCTACACGTGGGGCCAGTACGGCCGCAGCGCCTCGCGGCTGGTCCTCAGCGCGTCCCTCGCGTCCGCGTGCGTGTCACCCGTGGGGAAGCTGTCCCTGCGCCCGGCGAGCACCTCCACGCAGGCATGCACGGACTGGGACAGGCCCTCCAGCGAGTAGCCGCCCTCCAGCAGCAGCACCAGCCGCCCCTGGCACACGCTGTCCGCCAGGGACTTCATCGCCGAGCACATGGCCGCGAAGCCGCGCTCGCTGACGTCCATGCCGCCAATCGGGTCGTGCTGGTGCGAGTCGAAGCCCGCGGAGACGAGGATGAGCTGGGGCCGGTACGCCTCCGCCACGGGCAGCAGCAGCTCCTCGAAAATCATCCCGTAGTCCGCGTCCGAGTTGCCGCCCGGCAGCCCCACGTTGACGGTGTAGCCCTCGCCCTCGCCCGTGCCCGTCTCCTGGGCCGCGCCCGTGCCCGGGTAGTAGGGGAACTGGTGCACCGACTGGTACATGACGTCCCGGCGCGACCAGAACGCCGCCTGCGTCCCGTTGCCGTGGTGCACGTCCCAGTCGAGCACCAGCACGCGCTCGGCGCCCAGCTTCCGGCCCGCCTCCGCGGCGATGGCCGCGTTGTTGTACAGGCAGAAGCCCATGGCCTTGTCGGGCTCGGCGTGGTGCCCGGGCGGGCGCACCAGCGCGAAGGCGTTGCGGGCCTCGCCGCGCATCACCGCCTCCACCGCTTGCACGGAGGCGCCCGCCGCCAGCCGGGCCGCGTCGATGCTGTCCGGCGACACATGGGTGTCCGGGTCCAACTGCGAGACGTGCCCGCTCAGGCTCGCCAGGTACGCCAGCAGCTCCGGCGTGTGGACCGACGCCAGCTCCGCCGCCGTGGCGGAGCGCGGCGCCGTCATCACCGTTCCCTTCACCGGCGTGCTCGCCAGCACCCCGAGGATGCGCCGCAGCCGCGAGGGCGACTCCGGGTGGCCCTGGCCAGGGTCGTGCTGGAAGAAGAGCGGGTCCGTCAGGAGCAGGGTGGAGGACATCGGGGAGACCTTACGCATCCGCCAGGTGGGAAGTCAGCGCCCCTGGGGGGCGAGCGGCGCTGGCGCCCTGTTCTTGCCCTGCCGGTGTTTCCCTCCCTACAGTGCCCCGTCTTGGCTCTCCGGTTCAAGAAACCCGGCCTGCGCCGGCTGCTGCTCGGCTCCTTCGCGCTCGTCCTCGCCCTCATCCTGGGGACGCTCTTCTTCGTCGTCCCCTCGCGCGTGGAGGCCCACCTGGAGCAGCGCCTGCAGACGCGGGGCGAGGCCCGCGCCCGTCAGGCCGTCAGCATGCTCACGGCCCAGCCCGCCGCGGCCCTGCCCGACAGCCTGGAGCGGCTGCGCGACGGGGACGACGACTTCAAGGTGCTGGCCGTGCTCTCCAGCGGGGGGCAGGTGCTGGCCACCCACCCGGCCCAGCCGCCCGCGTGGTTCCTGGCGGAGCTGAAGGCCCGGGAGGGCCGGGGGCTGGACGGCTTCCGCTTCACCAACGGCGACCGCGCCGTGGCGCGGCCGGTGACGCTGTCGGGCGGCGTGGCGGGGCAGGCCCTGGTGGTGCTGGACCACACCGGGCTGGACGCGGTCGTCACCGAGCTGCAGCGCCTGGTGCTGCTGGCGTTCGGCATGGGCCTGGGGCTCTTCCTGCTGGTGGCCTTCTTCATCTCCCGCGCCTTCATCCTCGTCCCGCTGGACGCGATGATGGGCATGGCCCGGCGGCTGGCGGAGGCGGACCTCACCGGACGCGTGGACGTGGGCACCCAGGACGAGCTGGGCCAATTGGCCGAGGCGCTCAACCGCATCGCCCAGAGCTGGCGGGACACGCTGGGCCGGGTGCGCGGCGTGTCGGACGTGGTGGCGGGCGTGGTGGAGCAGATCCACCGCACCGGCACCACGGTGTCGTCCGGCGCGGGCACGGTGCAGGCGCGCGTGGAGGAGACGTCCTCCTCCATGGTGGAGATGATGGCCTCGCTGCGCGGCATCGCGGAGAACGTGGAGGTCCTCTACCAGAGCGCCGAGGAGAGCAGCTCCTCCATCATGGAGATGGCCGCCACCAACGACGAGGTGGCGGAGAACGTCCAGGCCATGGCGGCCAGCGTGGAGGAGACCACCAGCGCCATCGAGCAGATGACCTTCTCCATCAAGGAGGTGGCCACCAACATCCAGGAGCTGTCCGCCTCCACGGAGGAGACCTCGTCGGCCATCAGTGAGATGGACGCCGCCATTGGCCAGGTGGAGGCCAACGCGAAGGAGACGGCGCGCCTGTCCGAGCAGGTCTTCGAGGACGCGCAGACGGGCGTGGAGTCCCTGCGCAAGACGCTCACCGGCATCGACCGCATCAAGGACACCAGCCGCAGCGCGGCCAGCGTCATCGACAGCCTGGGGCGGCGCATCTCCGAGATTGGCAACATCCTCAACGTCATCGACGACGTGGCGGAGCAGACGAACCTGCTGGCGCTCAACGCGGCCATCATCGCCGCGCAGGCCGGGGAGCACGGCAAGGGCTTCGCGGTGGTGGCGGAGGAAATCAAGGACCTGGCCGAGCGCACCGGCGCGTCCACGAAGGAGATCGCCGAGCTCATCCGCAGCATCCAGGAGGAGAGCCGCAACGCCGTGGTGGTGATGAACCAGGGCGTGCGCAGCGTGGAGGAGGGCGTGCAGCTCGGCCGGGAGGCGGAAGGGGCGCTGCGCAAAATCAACGACAGCACCCAGAAGTCCACGCAGATGGTGAAGGCCATTGCCCGGGCCACCGTGGAGCAGGCGCGGGGCAGCAAGCAGGTGACGGCCTCCATCCACCGCATCAGCGAGACGGTGCAGCAGATTTCAAAGGCCTCCAACGAGCAGGCCCGCGGCGGCGAGCAGATCATGAAGAGCGCGGAGAAGATGAAGACGCTCACCGCCCACGTGCAGCGCAGCAGCCAGGAGCAGGCGCACGGCAGCAAGCAGATCACCCGCTCCATCGAGAGCATCAACGAGATGGTCACCCACCTGAACCGCGCCCAGAAGGAGCAGACCAAGGGCAGCGAGCAGGTGCTCAAGGCGGTGGAGACCATCAAGGGCGTGTCCGAGCACCAGACGCGCTCCGTGAAGCAGTTGGAGGAGGCCATCGACAACCTCCAGCGGCAGGCGGAGATCCTGCGTGCGGAGGTCCGCCGCTTCCGGGTGTAGAGACGTCTTCATGCCGAACCAACGACAGGTCTCCGAGCGCGCCGTGGTGCTCCTCATTGGCGCGGTCCAGTTCGTCAACATCCTGGACTTCGTGATGGTGATGCCGCTGGGGCCCGACTTCGCGAAGGGGCTGGGCATCGCGTCGTCGCATATCGGCACCATTGGCGGCGCGTACACGGCGGCCGCCAGCGTGGCGGGGCTTTTGGGCGGCTACTTCCTGGACCGCTTCGACCGGCGCCAGGCGCTGGCGGTGTCCATGCTGGGCCTGGTGGTGGCCACCGCGGCGGGCGGCCTGGCCACCGGGCTGCCCACGCTGCTGCTGGCGCGCGTGGTGGCGGGCATCTTCGGCGGGCCGGCCACCTCGCTGGCGCTGTCCATCGTCGCGGACCTCATCCCCGTGCAGCGGCGGGGGCGGGCGCTGGGGGCGGTGATGATCGCCTTCTCCGTGGCGTCGGTGGCGGGGGTGCCCCTGGCGCTGAAGCTGGCCGAGCAAGGCGGCTGGCGGCTGCCCTTCTTCGTGGTGGCGGCCATCGGGCTGGTGGTGGTGCTGGGCGCCATCTTCTACCTGCCGCCCGTGCGCGGGCACCTGGCGGCGGGCGCCGGGCCGCGGCCCCAGGTGGGCATGCTGGAGCTGCTGGGCCGCCGCGACATCCAGGTGTCCTACGTGATGACGGCGGTGGTGATGATGGCGGGCTTCATCCTCATCCCCAACCTCTCCGCCTACCTGCAGCAGAACGTGGGCTACCCGCGGGAGCTGCTCTGGCTGCCGTACTTCGTGGGAGGCCTCGCCAGCTTCGTCACCCTGCGGGTGGCGGGGCCCATGGTGGACCGGTATGGCCCCTTCCGGGTGGGGACGGTGGGCTCGCTCCTGGTGCTGGCGTCCACCTACGTGGGGTTCCTGGCGCTGCCCCGGTGGATGCCCATCCCCGTCATCTTCTCGTGCTTCATGGTGGCCATGGGGGTGCGCAACGTCGCGTACCACACCCTGACGTCCCGGGTGCCGGACAGCGCGGAGCGGGCGCGCTTCATGTCGCTCCAGTCCACCGTCCAGCACATGGCCACCGCGGTGGGGGCCTTCCTCAGCGCCCGGCTGCTGGTGGACCTGCCGGATGGCACCCTGGGCGGCATCTCGCGGATGGCCGGAGTGTCCATGGCGCTGACGCTGTTGCTCCCCGCCATGCTGTGGATGGTGGAGCGGCGGGTGCAGCGGGCGGAGCAGGCACGGGCCCTGGCGGTGGCTCCCTCGGCAGGAGGCCCAGGTCCGCTCTCGCCGGAGGCGGAGCCTCACGCGTAGTATGAAAGGGTGCCCAGGGGTTGCCTGCCGTCCACTCGGGGTGACGGGCGGATGCTTTGGCGAGACGAACGGTTGCGCCTGTCTCCCCAGGGCGCGATAAACCGGGCTGCCCCGGGGAGCGCGTCAGGAAAAATGTTCAACATCGGCGCAGGCGAAATGGTGTTCATCCTGGTGGCCGCGCTGCTCATTCTCGGGCCGCAGCGGTTGCCGGAGCTGGCGCGCGGCATCGGCAAGTTCCTGCGTGAGTTCCGCCGCCAGACGGATGAGGTCCGCAACGTCGTGGAGCGCGAGTTCTACGCCATGGACCAGGAAATCGGTGAGCCTCCTTCCGCGCCTGTCCGGCCGGGGACGCGCTTCGCGCCCCAGCCGCCGTCGTCGCTGGGGGCGCCGGACGCTCCCGCCACGGACGGCGCGGCGCCGCCCTCGGACGCGGGCTCGCCGCCGGACGCGGCCTCGCCCCCGGACGCGGGCTCGCCTTCGTCCTCCACGCAGGTGCTGGAGCTGGACGCGCAGGGGCCTCGCGAGGTGTCCGCCGCGGACGCGGCGTCCCCGGAGCCGGCCGCGGAGGCCGCCGCCGAGGTGCCCCCGGAGCCTGCTGCTCCCTCCGCCACCACGCCCACGTTGTCACCCCTCCCGGGGACGGTGGCGCGCAACGCCCCGAAACGGAGCTGAGTCCTGAGCCCCCCGCCCATGAACCCCGACGCTGACTTTCGCATGAGTCTGGCGGAGCACCTGACGGAGCTCCGCACGCGCCTCATGCGGTGCACCATCGCGGTGCTCGTCCTGGGGACGGTCTCGCTCGTCTTCGCCAAGCCGATCTTCGGCCTCTTGATGCAGCCGGTGCTGGACGCGCTGCCGCCGGAGAACCGCGCGCTCATCTACACGTCCGGCATCGAAGAGCTGAACGTCCTGATGAAGGTGGGCGTGTACTGCGGCATCTTCCTCACCACGCCCGTCATCCTGATGCAGATCTGGGGCTTCGTGTCGCCCGGCCTGTACCCGGAGGAGCGCCGCTTCGCCGCGCCCTTCGTGGCGTTCGGCTCCATCGCCTTCCTCGTGGGCGCCGCCTTCTGCTACTTCGCGGTGCTGCCCTCCATGTTCACCTTCCTCCTCAACGAGGAGGAGACGCTGGCGCTGGAGCAGCGCCTGGACACGGCCCGGCTGCGCGCGGATGACGCCCTGCGCTTCCTGCGCCTGGGCGAGGCGGAGGAGGCCGGCCGCATCGCCAAGGAGACGAGCACCACGCTGCGCGCCGACGGCGCGGGGCAGGCGCCCGCGCCGGAGGTCGCGCCCGCCGCCAGCGTGGAGATGACGGGGCGGCTGGACGGCCTGGGACGGCTGCTGGACGCGGCGTCAGTGGGCTACGGCGCGCAGGCTCGCGGCGTGCTGCGGCAGGCGCTGGAGAAGCGCGTGGATGCCGTGACGGCCTTCGAGAAGAAGGACTTCGCGGCGGCGGCGGCGGCCATGGATGGCTCGGCCAGCCTGCTGGCGGGCATCGCGCCCACGCGCTCGGAGGAGCTGGCGGGGCTGTGGCGGCTGGAGAAGGAGCTGGCCACGGCGCACGCGGCGCACGAGGCGGCGCGGTGGACGCGGCCCATGCTGTCCATGCACGAGCAGCTCTCGCTGGTGCTGCTGCTCATCCTCGCCTTCGGCGTCATCTTCGAGCTGCCGCTCGTCATGGCGCTGCTGGGCGTGGTGGGCGTGGTGAAGTCGTCCTGGCTCTTCAAGTACCAGCGCCACGCCTTCGTGGTGTGCCTCATCGCGGCGGCCATCATCACCCCCACCGGGGACGTGGTGAACCTGTCGCTGATGGCCGGCCCCATGCTGCTCTGCTACGAGCTGGGCGTGCTGCTGGTGTGGATGGTGGAGCGGCGGCGCGCGAAGAACGAAGCGGAGACGGGCATCACCCCGGCGTCGTAGTCGAGGAGCAATGATGAAGCCGTCCCGCCGGCACTTCTGGGCCAATCTGCGCTACCTGCGGGCGCTGGTGCGGCGCTTCCGCACCACGCTGGTGCTCTCCGCGGTGCTGTTCCTGGGGGCGCCGGTGCTCTTCCACTGGCGCTTCCGGGGGCCGGGTGGCGAGCGCATCGACTTCGGCGAGGCGCTGCACCACACCTACTTCCTGCTCTACGGCGAGCCGTCGCTGCCCTACGTGGACGACTGGCTGTTGGAGCTGCTCAACCTGGTGATTCCGCCCGCGGGCATTGCCCTGGTGGCGGATGGTGTGGTGCGCTTCGCCTACCTCTTCTTCGCCCGTCACAAGAACGACAAGGAGTGGATTGAAGTGGTCTCCGAGACGATGAAGGGCCACGTCGTGGTGTGTGGCGCCGGGCGCGTGGGTTACCGCGTGGTGACGCAGCTCCGGGAGATGGGCAAGGACGTGGTGGTGGTGGAGAAGCGCGAGGACGCGGCCTTCGTGTCCGCGCTGCGTGACGAGCTGGTGCCGCTGCTCATCGACGACACGCGCAGCCCGCTGTGCCTTCCGCGCACCAACGTGAAGGACGCGTCCGCCATCGTCTGCGCCACGGATGACGACCTGGCCAACCTCAACATCGCCCTGGACGCGCGCAAGCTCAACCCGGACATCCGCGTGGTCATCCGCCTCTTCGACGATGACCTGAGCGGCAAGGTGCGGGAGACGTTCAAGGCGGAGGCGCTCTCCAGCTCGTCGCTGGCGGCCCCGGCCATGGCGCTGGCGGCCATGGACCCGCGCATCGTCCACTCCTTCCACCTGGCCAAGCACCTGATGGTCGTCTCGCTGTTCGAGGCGCGCGAGGGCCTGCCGGGCCTCACCATCTCCGAGGTGCGGGACAGGTTCGGCTGCCTGGCGCTGTCGCTCCAGCGCCATGGCGAGGAGCGGCTCCACCCGGCCGGTGACGAGGTCATCCGGGCCGGAGACGTGCTGTCGCTCCAGGCGTCCTATCCGGAGTACCGGCGGATGCGCGCCTTCACCCACGAGGCGGAGCCGCCGCTGTGGTCGCACCATGAGCCGGTGCCCGTGGTCACGCCTTCGTCCCGGAAGGTGGGCTGAGGGCGGCGCGCGCGGACGCCTCCGGCCAGCGCGGGAAGGCGTGCGCCAGTCCCCGGTCCGTGGGCAGGGCGAGCGCCCGCCCCAGCAGGACGGCCAGGGCGTCCCACTCCAGCAGGAAGCCGTCATGGCCGTGGAGGCTGGACAGCGTGGCGTGCTCGGCGTGGACGCCGCGCTCGCGCAGCCGCCGGGCCAGCGCCGCCATGTGGCTGGGGAAGAAGAGCTGGTCGGTGTCGATGCCCACGCACAGCGCGCTCGCGCGGATGCGGGCCAGGCCGCCCCCCGGGAAACGTGACAAGTCGTGGTGGTCCATGGCGCCGAGCTGCGCCAGGTACGCGCGCGCGTCGAAGCGGGCCTCCAGCTTCTGGCCCTGGTACTCCAGGTAGCTGTGCATGGGGTGCAGCGCGCGGGAGGACCACGCCTCGGGGCGGCCCTGGAGCGCCTCCAGGCCGGGCTCCGCGCGGTAGGTGAGCATCGCGAGCTGCCGGGCCAGCTCCAGGCCGCGGCGGGGAGCCTCGGGGAAGCCCGGGGCCATCAGCAGCGCCTGCCGCGCCACGTGGTTGAGGCCCACCACCCACGCGGTGGCGGACTCCGTCGTGGCGATGGGGGACAGGCGCGCGAAGCGCTCCGGCGCGAGCGCCGCGAGGCAGAGCACCACCATGCCGCCCAGCGAGCCGCCGGTGACGAGCTCCACCTCGTCCAGACCCAGCGCGTCCATGGCCAGCAGGATGCTCCGCGCCTGGTCCCACGGGGTGACGGTGGCTGGCAGGCGCTCCTCGTCCAGGCGCAGGTCGCCCTTGGCCGCCGGCGGTGGCGCGCCGAAGCGCGCGTCGTCCGTCCGCATGGGGAAGCCCTCGTCGGCCGGGCCCGAGGTGCCATAGCAGGAGCCCAGGTTGTTGAAGCAGAGCAGCCGCATGCGGGACGGGTCCAGCGCGCGCCGCGGGCCGATGAGCGGCTCCCACCAGCCGCCCTTGCCACCCGCGCGCATGTCGCCGGTGAGCGCGTGGACCAGCAGCACCGTGGGCACGGCCGGAGGCGCGCGCGCGGGGGCCCGTTGGCGGGCTTGGGCCGCCAGCGCCTGCCACTCGGCCACGCCGCGGCGCACGACGCGCGGTGGGCTCGCCTGGGCGTCGTCCTCGGACAGGACGCTCGCGCGGGACTGGAGCCAGGGCACGTCGTCCTCGGGGCCCCACCACCAGCCTCGGACGAGGTGGTTCGTGACGCGGGCGCCCGCCTCCAGCGTGAGGTCGGGCAGGGCCACGTCGAAGAGGCGCGGGGCGGACGTGTGGTGCGGTGTCGTGCTCATGGGGGCGCTGCTCCTCGGTGGGACGTGTGAGGGCAGGGCCGCGCGTCCAGGAACGACGAAGCCCACCAACCCTCGCGGGTGGATGGGCTCGGTGGCTCGCCAGGGCCGGGCCGACGGACGTCAGCCGAACCTGGAGGGCATGAGCCCACCCGGCATCGACATTCGACACATGGCACGGAGCGCCGTCATTGGCGGTAACGGATAAGCGCTCGCCTTCCCGCAGTCAAGTCAGCCCAGCGCCGTGCAGTGCGCGGTGATGACCTGCGGGGCGTCATCCACGAGCTGCCACACGCGGGTGTAGCGGAAGTCTCCTTCGAAGCGGGCTCCCTGGAACTCGCCGGATACCGAGGCGCGCACGACGACCACGGCGCCGGCGGAGAGGTAGCGCATCTGCTGCTCGGTGAAGTCCAACCGGGTGAGCCGCAGCGCGCCCGAGCGGTGTGGCGCGAGGTCGGCTTCCTTGTCGAAGAGCTGGCCCGCGTGGTTGATGAAGAGGAGGTCGTCGGAGAGCAGCGCGTCGAGCGTGTCGACGTCGCTCGACAGCATGGCCTGCCTCAAGGCGGCCTCCGCGGCCTGGATGTCTTCCTCCGTCAACATGATGTTCCTTTCCAGGGTCGGGTGTCACGGCGACACCGTGGGCCGAAGCACGCCTGGAGCGCGTGGACGGCGCAAGAACCGGGTTGCTCCTTCGTGTGCCCGCGGACATACCCAGGCTGAACGAACTGACCCGGAGCGACGGTATGGCATCCAGCGACTACGCACGTATCGAACAAGCCATCCTCTATCTCGACACGCATGCCCAGGAGCAGCCGTCGCTGGAGGACGCCGCCGCGCATGTGGGCTTGAGCGCCTTCCACTTCCAGCGGCTGTTCTCCCAGTGGGCGGGCATCAGCCCCAAGCGCTTCGTGCAGGTGCACACCCTCTGCTCGGCCCGGCGCCTGCTGGCCGAGCGTCGCAGCGTGCTGGAGACGTCGCTGGAGGTGGGGCTGTCGGGCAGCGGCCGGCTGCACGAGCTCTTCGTCACCCTCACGGCGATGACGCCCGGCGAGTACAAGCTGGGCGGTGAAGGGCTCACCGTGCGCTACGGCGTCCACGCGTCGCCCTTCGGCGAGTGCCTCCTCGCCGTGTGCGAGCGCGGCATCTGCGGCCTGCACTTCCTCTCGGGGACGGCGGCGGAGGACGCGCTGGCCGCGCTGCGCGGCGAGTGGCCTCGGGCCACGTTCGTGGCGTCCGCCGAGGACACGGCGCCGTGGATGGAGCGCATCTTCCAGCCGAGGCCCCCTGGCGCGGCGGCCCCTTCGTTGTCGGTGCTGGTGCGGGGCACGCCCTTCCAGGTGCAGGTGTGGCAGGCGCTGCTGCGCGTGCCTTCGGGCGAGGTGACGACGTACGAGGACCTGGCGCGCGCCATCGGCAAGCCGAAGGCGATGCGCGCGGTGGGCTCGGCGGTGGGGGACAACCCCGTGGGGCTCCTGATTCCCTGTCACCGCGTGCTGCGCAAGACGGGCATCTTCGGTGAGTACCGCTGGGGCGCCTCGCGCAAGCGGGCGATGCTGGCGTGGGAAGACTTGCGGTACGCCGGCGCGGACGACGAGCTCGTGGCCCACGTGGGACGCGGCGGCGAGGACCTGTCGCTCGCCGGGGCTCAGCGGTAGGTGAGCAGCTCGCGCCTTGCGCCCTCGAAGTGGCTGTGCTCATTGAGCGTGGACAGGTAGCGGCCCCGCGCGCTGTAGATGACCTTGGAGAGGCCGCAGTTCGCCAGCGTCAGGTTGAGCCGGAAGGCGTGCTCGTCCGGGATGCGCAGCAGCTCCTGGCAGATGGCGGTGATGGTGCCGCCAGAGGTGAAGACGAGCGCGTTCTTCGAGGCGCCCATCTCCTGGATGAGGGCGTCGAAGGCGCGGAGGCAGCGCTGGCGGAAGGCGGACCAGGGCTCGGTGTACTCGGCGTCGTGCTGGCCGGCCACCCAGCGGGCCACGGCGTCGGTGAAGAGCGCCTGGTAGGCGCGCCGGGGCGACTCCGTCTGGAGCAGCTCCGCCCGGAGCACCTCCGGGTCCGCGTAGCGCGGCGTGTGCCGGGCGACGACCTCCTCGTGGTCGAACTCGTTGAAGCCCGCGGTCTGCACGGAGGCGGTGTCGCAGCCGAGCGCGGCGAGGCACGCCTCCGCCGTCTGCCGGTGCCGCGCCAGGGTGCCGGTGACGACGGTGTCCACGCGAGGCAGCCGCTCGCGGAGGACTTCACCCAGCACCCGGGCCTGCACCCGCCCCGTCTCCGAGAGCTGGTCGTAGTTCGCCGCGCCGAAAGACGCCTGTCCGTGCCGGACGAGGTACACCACGCCCATCAGCGGGCCCCCTTGCGGATGAGCCGGTGGCAGCGCCAGCCGAGGTAGTTGACCAGCACCCAGAAGTTCTTGAACGCGGGGTTGCGCGTCTGCTTGTGGTGGTACCGGTAATAAATCTGCTGCGCGATGACGGCGAGCCGGAAGAGGCCGAACACCTCGTAGAAGGTCCAGTTGGCGGGCTTCAGCTTCGTCCGGTCCAGGTAGTACTCCACGACCTCCTCACGCCGGAGCATGCCGGGCAGGTGCGTGGGCTGGCGCCGCGTGGAGCGCATCACGAAGTCGTCATCGGCGTGGACCCAGTAGGCCAGCGCGCTGCCCAGGTCCATCAGCGGGTCGCCCAGGGTGGCCATCTCCCAGTCCAGCACGCCGATGACGCGCGTGGGCTCCTCCGGCGCGAGCACCACGTTGTCGAAGCGCCAGTCGTTGTGGATGACGCAGGTGGCGAGGTCCGCGGGCGTGTTCGCCTTGAGCCAGTCCCGCACGGCGCTGAAGCTGGCGACGTTCCACGTCCGCGCCTTCTCGTAGCGCGCCGACCAGCCCTCCACCTGCCGCGTGGGATAGCCCGGCCCCTTGCCCAGCGGCGTCAGGCCCACCGCCGCCGGGTCCACGGCGTGCAGCTCCACCAGCTTGTCGACGACGTTGAGGCACAGCTCGCGCGTCTGCTTCGCGTCCAGCGCCAGGCCCCGGGGGAGGTGCTTGCGCGGGATGAGCCCCTCGATGCGCTCCATGACGTAGAAGTCGGAGCCCAGCACGGCCGGGTCCTGGCACAGGCCCACCATGGTGGGGACCACGGGGTAGGCCGGCTTCAGCGCCTGCTGCACCGTGAACTCACGGGCCATGTCGTGCGCGGACTTCGCCTTCGTCCCCGCGGGAGGCCGGCGCAGGATGAGGTCCCGGTTGGGGTACTTCAGCCGGTACGTCCAGTTGGAGGCGCCGCCCGCGTACTGCGTGACCTCCGGCGAGCCCTCCAGCGTGGGGACCTGGGCCTTGAGCCAGGCGTCCACGGCGGGGAGGTTCAGCTCCTCGCCCGTGCGCACGGCGCCAGCGGGGTCGATGGTCGCGGTCGGTGACATGCGGGGTGGCCCCTTCCTCAGCCGGCCTTCGAATGCGCGCCAGGGCGCATGCCCCGCGTGTTCCGGCGCAGGACCCAGGCGTAGAGCTCGCGCGGCAGCAGGCGCTTCATCCGCCAGGCCCTGCGGCCGTCCGCGTGGGGCAGGATGTAGAAGCCGCGCTCGGCCACGGCGTCGAAGACGTCATTGGCGATGTCATCCGCGGTGATGGCGGAGCGCTCCAGCAGCCGCGCCATGGTGGCCCCCAGCCGGGGGTCCGTGGTGCGCAGCGAGTCACCCAGGTTCGTCTTGAAGAAGGACGGGCACACGACGCTGACGCCGATGCCGTGCTCCGCCAGCTCGTTGTGCAGCGTCTCCGACAGCGAGACGACGGCGGCCTTGGTCGCGTTGTAGCTGCTCATCAGCGGCACATCGAGCAGCCCCGCCATGGACGCCACGTTGACGATGTGGCCGTGGCCCTGCCTCTTGAAGGCGGGGGTGAACACCTTGCACCCGCGCACGACGCCCAGCAGGTTGATGTCGATGATCCACTGCCAGTCGTCAATCGACACGTCCTCGATGGCGCCCGCCTGCGCGACCCCGGCGTTGTTGATGACCACGTCCACGCCGCCCCACCGGGCCGTGAGCCAGTCCAGGGCCTCGCGCAGGTCCTCCTCGCGCCGCACGTCACAGCGCAGGGAGTGGGCCTGGGGCGCCAGGGCGGCGAGCTCCTTGAGCGCCTCCTCGCCCCGGGCGTCGTTGACGTCGCCGATGCAGACCTTCCACCCGGCGCGAGCGAAGCGCAGGGCGATGGCCTTGCCAAGTCCGCTGGCACCACCGGTGATGAAGATGCGTTGAGTGGCCATGGCCGTCAGCTCCGGGAGAAGCCCCGCTTCGACAACTCGATGCGGGCGATGAGACCCTTGTGTACTTCGTCCGGGCCATCCGCGAGGCGCAGGCTGCGCGCCTGGGCGAAGAAGCCCGCCAGCGGCGTATCTTGGGATACGCCCGCGCCCCCGTGAAGCTGGATGGCGTCATCCACCACCTTCTGGAGGACACTTGGCGCGACGACCTTGATGGCGGAAATCTCCGTCATGGCGCCCAGCGCCCCCACCTGGTCCATCTTCCACGCCGCGTAGAGCGTCAGCAGCCGCGCCTGGTCAATGGCGATGCGCGCCTCGGCCACCTTCTCGCGGTTGCCGCCCAGGTTGAGGAGCGGCTTCCCGAAGGCCGTGCGCTTCATGCCCCGGTCAATCATCAGCTCCAGGGAGCGCTCCGCCGCGCCGATGCAGCGCATGCAGTGGTGGATGCGCCCCGGCCCCAGCCGGCCCTGGGCAATCTCGAAGCCCATCCCCGGGCCGGCGATGACGTTGTCACGCGGCACGCGCACGTTGTCGAAGTGCACCTCGCCGTGGCCGTGGGGCGCGTCGTAGTCGCCGTACACGGGCAGCATGCGGCGGATGCTCACGCCCGGCGCGTCCAGCGGCACCAGCACCATGGAGTGCTGGTGGTGGCGGTCCCCGCCGGTGTCGGGCGTGCGGGCCATGAAGATGGCCACCTTCGCGTTGGGATGCCCCAGGCCGCTGGACCACCACTTGCTGCCGTTGAGGACGATGTCGTCACCATCGACGATGGCGGTGGCCGCCATGTTGGTGGCGTCCGACGAGGCCACGTCCGGCTCCGTCATGCAGAACACCGAGCGGAGGTCCCCCGCCAGCAGCGGCTTCAGCCAGCGCTCCTGCTGTGCCTCGGAGCCGTACTTCCAGAGCACCTCCATGTTGCCGGTGTCCGGGGCGCTGCAATTGAAGACCTCGGGGGCGATGAAGCTGCGCCCCGTCTCCTCGGCGATGGGGGCGTACTCCAGCGTGCTGAGCCCGGCGCCGAGCTTCTCGTCCGGGAGGAACAGGTTCCACAGGCCCTGGGCCTTCGCCTTGGCCTTCAGCTCCTCCATGACGGGCGGCACGCGCCACGTCTTCCAGTCGCCGCCCTGGGCGGTGGCTCGGAGCTCCTCGTGGTAGCGGCTCTCCGCGGGGAGGATGTGCTCGCTCATGAAGCGCTTCACGCGCTCCAGGTAGTCCTTGGCTCGCTCGCTGGGCTCGAAGTCCATGGCCTTCATCCTGCGCACCGGGCCTTGATGCATCCAGTGAATGTTGGTCATGTGTCGTCATGAACCCAGTTCAGGATTCCGGGCGGCTGGCCCGGCTGGACCTCAACCTCTTCCGGGTCTTCGACGTGGTGCTCCGGGAGCGGAACCTGACGCGGGCGGCGGAGGTCCTGTTCCTCAGCCAGTCGGCCGTGAGCCATGCGCTGGCCCGCCTTCGTGAGCAGCTTGGGGAGCCGCTGTTCGTCCGGGAGGGGCGGGGCGTGGCGCCCACGGCGTTCGCGGAGCGCCTGGCCCCGGAGATTCGGGAGGCGCTGGCGCTGTTCGAGCAGGCGGTTCATCGCGGACGCGACTTCGACCCGCGCCGGGACGTGGGGCACTTCACGGTGGCGATGAACGACGTGCTGGAGCCGTCGATTCTGCCGCTGCTCGTCGCGCGCCTGAGAGCGCACGCTCCGGAGGTTCGAATCTCCAGCGTCCGGTTGGACAGGGCGCGGTTGGAGCGGGACCTCGCGTCGGGGCGGCTCGACCTCTCCATCGACGTAGAGCAGCAGACCGGCGCGGAGCTGAAGCGCATGCCCTTGCTGCAAGACACCTTCTGCGTGGTGAGTCGAAGCCGGCGCAGGCTGGACGTGGCGAAGTACATGGCGGCCCGGCACGTCACCGTGTCCTCGCGCCGCACCGGGCTGGCCGTGGAGGACCTGGTGCTCAGCCGCCTGGGCTACCAGCGGGAGGTCGTCATCCGCTGCCAGCACTACGAGGCCGCGTTCAAGCTCGTCGCGGACTCCGACCTGCTGCTGACCATGCCGAGGCGGCGCGCGGAGGCGTTGCACGCGCCGCTGGGCAACCACCTGCTGCCCATGCCGCTGTCACTGCCGCCGCTGGAGCTCCACGTCTACTGGCACCGGCAGGCGGACGCCGACCCGCGCAGCCGCTGGTTGCGTGCCGAGTTGCTCGCCCTGACGGAGTCTGCGGCTGGCACCTGAGCGTGGACTGCGGGCCCACCGCTGCCGGGCGGCGATGCTCACGGCTGTCGGTAGGGGAGGGGCCATCCCCGAAGCGAAGGAGGCCGGGAGCTCGCTGTTCTGAAATGTCGGGGGTTTTGGCGCCGCAAATGTCCCGACATTTCCGAACAGCGAGCTCCGGGAGTCGCCCCGGGAGGGGGCTGGCCCTGCGGCTCAGCCCTGGATGTCGAAGCGAAGCGACATCCGCGCTCCAGGCTGCACCTGCGGCAGCCCTTCGCCGGTGGCCAGCGCGCCCTTGGCGGCGGTCCACGGCTCCACGCAGACGAAGTCCTTCCCGAGCAGCGTCCACACGACGAGCACGCGGTACTCCGGGCTCCATGACAGCCGGATGGGCTTGAGCCCGGGGCCCCGCTCCAACGTGGTGCCCGGCTTGGAGTGGTCCTTCAAGTGGAGGTCCACTTCCTCCTCGGTGAGCGTCAACCCGGTGAAGGCCACGTCCTGGCCGCGCCAGTTGTCCCACGCGCGCGTGGCGTCCGTGTCCACGCGGGCCTGCGCCTTCGCCGCGTCCGGCACGCGGAAGTACGGGTGGAAGCCCAGGTGCAGCGGCATGGGCCGCGTGTCCTGGTTCTCCACCTCGGAGTCGAGCGTCAGCCGCCCGCCGGTCAGCGAGAACGTCAACGTCACATGGAACCGCCACGGGAAGTGGCGCAGCGTCTCCTCGCTGGAGGACAGCGCCACCACCAGCCGTGACGCGTCCGATTGCCGCACCGTCCACGGCAGCTTCCGCGCGAAGCCGTGCTGCGGCAGCGAGTACGCCTGCCCGCCCACGGAGTAGGTGTCCCCCGGCAGCGGCCCGGCGATGGGAAACAGCACGGGGATGCCCCCGCGCACGTTCTTCGCCGGGTCCGCGACCGTGGCCTCGTCGAGGTACAGCAGCTCGTCACCGTCCACGCACATCCGGGTGACGATGGCCCCGCGTGAAGGGATGACCTCCACGCGGCACCCGCCGTCCACCAGCGCGTACGTGTCCAGGCCTGCGATGCCGGGGGACGGGCCGTTCATGCGTGCCTCAGCTCAGATGGCGCCTTCGTTCGGGTCGCTGTCCATGAAGGGGTAGGGCACCTTCACGGGCGGGACGAAGGTCTCCTTGATGGTGCGGGGGCTCGTCCAGCGCACCAGGTTGAGCGCCGAGCCGGCCTTGTCGTTGGTGCCGGACGCGCGGCCACCACCGAAGGGCTGCTGGCCCACGACGGCGCCAGTGGGCTTGTCGTTGATGTAGAAGTTGCCCGCCGCGTGACGCAGCTCGCGCAGCGCAGTGTCGATGGCCTTCCGGTCGCGCGCGAACACCGCGCCGGTGAGGGCGTAGGCGGCGGCCTGGTCGACCTCGCGCAGCGTCTCCTCGTACTTCGCATCCGGGTAGACGTTGAGGCCCACCAGCGGCGCGAAGATCTCCTCGCGGAGGATGCGGTGCGTGGGGCTGTCGAGCTGCACCAGCGTGGGCTTCACGAACCAGCCCTGCTTCCGGTCCACCTCGCCGCCGGCCACGATGCTGGCGCCGCTGTCGCTCTTGGCCAGGTCGATGTACGAGGAGACCTTCTTGAAGGACTTCTCGTCGATGACGGCGCCCATGAAGTTGCGGAAGTCGGACACGTCGCCCATGCGAATCTCGCTGATGAGCGCCTGGACGCGCGGCTTCAGCTTGGGCCACAGGGACTCAGGGATGAAGACGCGGCTGGCCGCGGAGCACTTCTGGCCCTGGTACTCGAAGCCGCCGCGGACGATGGCCACCGCGAGCGCCTCCAGGTCGTCCGCCGCGGACGGGTGGGCGACGATGAAGTCCTTGCCGCCCGTCTCGCCGACGATGCGGGGGTACTGCTTGTAGCGGGAGATGTTCTCCCCCACCGTGCGCCACATGGCGTTGAAGGTCGGCGTGGAGCCGGTGAAGTGGATGCCGCCCAGGTGGGGGCTGGCCAGCACCGGGTTGCCCACCGTGGGGCCGTCACCCGGGAGCATGTTGATGACGCCGTCGGGCAGGCCCGCCTCGCGCAGCAGCTCCATGATGTACCAGGCGCTCAGGGCCGCGGTGGAGGACGGCTTGAAGAGCACCACGTTGCCCATGATGGCCGGCGCGGTGGCCAGGTTGAGGGCAATGGCCGTGAAGTTGAACGGCGCCACCGCGAAGACGAAGCCGTCCAGCGGGCGGTAGTCCGTCATGTTCCACGTCTGGTGCGCGGCCTCCGGCTGCCAGCCGAGGATCTGCTCGGCGAAGTGGACGTTGAAGCGGATGAAGTCGATGGCCTCGCACGCGGCGTCAATCTCCGCCTGGTGGACCGTCTTGCCCTGCCCCAGCATGGTGGCGGCGTTGAGGATGGGGCGGTAGCGCGAGGCCAGCAGCTCCGCGGCGCGCAGGAAGATGGCGGCGCGCGACTGGAAGGGCATGCGCGCCCACTCGTCCTTGACGGCCAGCGCGGCCTGGATGGCCTGCTCCGCGTGGCTGGCGTCCGCCTCGTGCAGCGTGGCCAGCACGTGCTGGTGGTTGTGCGGCATGCGCACCGTGTCCGTCTTGCCGGTGCGGATGTGCTTGCCGCCGATGATGACGGGGATGTCGAGCTGCTCGCCGGACATGCGCTTCAGCGCGGCCTGCACCTCACGGCGCTCGGCGGTGCCGGGCGCATAGGAGAGGACGGGCTCGTTCTTCGGCGGCGGGACGCGGGTATGGGCGTTGATCACGCGGATTCACCTCGGGCGGAAACGAAGGGCGCGCAGCATAGCCAAGCAGCCCCGTGGGGGAAGCATGGAAGGTGACGTAACCCCCAGTGAACCCTTGGGGTTTTTGACAATTCCCCTTCCTTCCGGGGCGACGTTGGCCCCCTGACGCGGTGCGCGAGTACGATGGGCGCATGCGCGTCCCCTCGAGCCCCGCCGAGCCGCCCTCCGCCCCTGCTCTCAACGCGCTGGAAGCTCGAATCCGCAAGGACCTGGAGCAACTGGAGTATCCGCGCAGACCCTGGGTGTTGCCGCGCCGCACGCGGGACGGCCAGGCCGTCCTGGACGTGCTCATCATCGGCGGTGGGCAGAGCGGGCTCACCGCCGCTTTCGGGCTGATGCGGGAGCGCGTCACGAACCTGCTCGTGGTGGATGACTGCGAGCAGGGGCTCGCCGGGCCGTGGAAGACCTTCGCCCGCATGCACACGCTGCGGACGCCCAAGCACCTGACGGGCCCGGACCACAACCTGCCCAACCTCTGCTTCCAGACCTGGTACGAGGCGCGGCACGGTGAAGGCTCGTGGGAGGCGGTGGTCCGCATCCCCAAGGAGCTGTGGGCGGACTACCTCGACTGGTACCGCCGCACGCTCGAAATCCCCGTGCGCTGCGGCGCGCGCGCGGGGGCCATCGCCTGGAGCGCGGAGGACGACTGCTTCACCATCCCGCTCACGGGCACGCGCGGCGGCGCCACGGACGTGGTCCACGCGCGCAAGGTGGTGCTGGCCACGGGCATTGACGGCTCGGGGCGCTGGGAGGTGCCGTCCGTGGTGGCCGGCCTGCGGCGCGAGCTGTACGCCCACACGCGCGACGCCATCGACTTCGAGGCGCTGCGCGGCAAGCGCGTGGGCGTGCTCGGCGCGGGGGCCTCCGCGTTCGACAACGCCTCCGTGGCGCTGGAGCACGGCGCGGCCGAGGTGCACCTCTTCTACCGCCGCAAGACGCTGCCCAACGTGAACCCCTACCGCTGGGCGGAGTTCGTGGGCTTCCTCAAGCACCACGCGGACCTGCCGGACGCGGACCGCTGGCGCTTCATCCACCGCATCCTCGAGATGGGGCAGCTCCCGCCGTCGGACACCTTCGCCCGGGCGCGGGCCTTCCCCCAGTTCCACCTGCACGGCGGCAGCCCCTGGCTCGGCGCGGAGGAGGTGGACGGCCAGGCGCGCGTCACCACGCCCCATGGGCGATTCCTGTTCGACAAGCTCATCATCGGCAGCGGCACGGTGACGGACCTGTCGCTGCGCCCGGAGCTGGCGGGCCTCCACGGGGACATCGCGCTGTGGAAGGACCGGTACACGCCGCCCGAGGGCCAGTCGCACGCGGACCTGCGGCGCCACCCGTACCTGGGCGCGCACTTCGAGCTGCAGGAGAAGCACCCGGGGCAGGCGCCCTGGCTCCAGGGCATCTTCAACTTCACCTTCGGCTGCCTGCTGTCGCTGGGCTTCGGGGGCGCGAGCATCTCCGGCATGAAGTACGGCCTGCCCCGGCTCGTGTCCGGAGTGACGCGGCAGCTCTATCTGGATGACCGGGACGCGTTCTTCGAGTCCCTGGCGGGTTACGACGAGAAGGAATTCGAGCCATGAGTGGAGAGCAGTTCGTGGTGCGCGCCCGACGCGTGGTCACGGGCGAAGGCGTGCGCGAGGCGGCGGTCGTGGTGCGCGAGGGCAAGGTCGCCGCGCTGGTGTCCCACGCGGAGCTTCCCTCCGGGCTGCCGGTGCTGGACGTGGGTGACAAGGTGGTGATGCCCGGCGTGGTGGACAGCCACGCGCACATCAACGAGCCCGGCCGCACGGAGTGGGAGGGCTTCGAGACGGCCACGCGCGCGGCGGCGGCCGGCGGCATCACCACGGTGGTGGACATGCCGCTCAACTCGCTGCCGCCCACCACCACGCTGGAGGCGCTCCACCTGAAGGCCGACGCGGCCCGCGCCCGCTGTCACGTGGACCACGCCTTCTGGGGCGGCGTCATCCCGGGCAACGCGGGGGAGCTGGAGGCGCTCATCGACGCGGGCATCGCCGGCTTCAAGTGCTTCCTGTGCCCCTCCGGCGTGGACGAGTTCCCCCACGCGACGCGCGAGGTGCTCGACGTGGCCATGCCCATCCTCGCGCGCCGGGGCATCCCGCTCATCGTCCACGCGGAGCTGGAGTCCCCGGTGGAGGGCCTGTCGCCCGGCGGAGACGCGCGCACGTACCGCGGCTACCTGGCGTCCCGCCCGAAGCGCTGGGAGAACGACGCCATCCGGATGATGGTGGCGCTGGCGCGCGCGCACCGCTGCCGCGTGCACATCGTCCACCTGTCCTCCGCGGAGGCGCTGCCCGTGCTGCGCGAGGCCCGGCGCGAGGGCCTGGACGTGTCGGTGGAGACGTGCCCGCACTACCTGAGCTTCACGGCGGAGGAGATTGAGGACGGGGCCACCCACTTCAAGTGCGCGCCGCCCATCCGCGAGGCGGAGAACCGCGAGCGGCTGTGGACGGGGCTGGCGCGCGGGGACATCGAGCTGGTGGTGTCGGACCACTCGCCGTGCACGCCCGCGCTGAAGCACCTGGAGCGCGGCGACTTCGGCGCGGCGTGGGGCGGCATCGCGTCGTTGCAGCTCAGCCTGCCGGCGGTGTGGACGGAGGCGAGGCGGCGCGGGCTGGGGCTGGAGTCGCTGGTGCGCTGGATGTGCGAAGCCCCGGCGCGGCTGGTGGGCCTTGCGGGCGTGAAGGGGACGCTGGCGCCCGGCGCGGACGCGGACCTGGTGGTGTTCGACCCGGACGCTTCGTTCACCGTGGAGCCCCAGCGCCTGCTACACCGTCATCCGATAACGCCCTACGCGGGCCGGACGTTGACGGGCGTGGTGGAGATGACGTTCCTGCGGGGGACGAAGGTTTTCGAGCGCGGCCAGCCGCTGCCGCGCCCGGTGGGACAATGGGTGCGCCGCCCCGTGGGCGCGCGCGCCGCTGCTTGAAGCACCTGGGAGACAAGACACCATGCACGCACCCGACGAGGGAAAGCTGCGGATTGCCTTCACCGAGCTCATCGACCTGGCCGCGGAGAACGTGGGCGGACAGGCGCTGCTGGCCAGCGATGAGTTCTTCGCGGGGAAGGAGAACCTGCTGAAGCCGGGCCGGGGCGTCTTCATCCCCGGCAAGTTCACGGAGAACGGCAAGTGGATGGACGGCTGGGAGTCGCGCCGCAAGCGCGTGCCGGGCCACGACTGGTGCATCCTCAAGCTCGGCCTGCCGGGCGTGGTGCGCGGCGTGGACATCGACACCAACCACTTCCTTGGCAACTTCCCGGAGTACGCCTCGGTGGACGCGCTGGAGGTGGAGGGCTCGCCCACGCCCGAGGCCCTGGCCGCCGCGACGTGGACGCCCATCCTCCCGCAGCTCAAGCTGCAGGGCGGCACGCGCAACCTGTTCCCCATCGTCAGCGACAAGCGCTGGACGCACCTGCGCCTCAACATCTTCCCGGACGGCGGCGTGGCCCGCTTCCGCGTGCACGGCGAGGTGCGGCCGGACCTCGAGCGGCTGTCCCGCGCCGACGGCACGGTGGACCTGGCGGCGGCGGAGAACGGCGGCACGGTGGTGGCGTGCAACGACTCCTTCTTCGGCCCCAAGGACAACCTCATCCTCCCGGGGCGCGCCGCCAACATGGGCGAGGGCTGGGAGACGCGGCGCAAGCGCGTGCTGCCCGGCTTCGACTGGATTGTGGTGAAGCTCGCCGTCCCCGGCACCGTGCAGCGCGTGGAGGTGGACACGGCCTTCTTCAAGGGCAACTACCCGGACACCTGCTCCATCGAAGGCTGCTACCTGCGCGAGCCCGTGGTGGACTTCGCCAACGCGCATGACATCGCGTGGACGGAGCTGTTGCCGCGCACGAAGCTCCAGGCGCACCACCGTCACCATTACGAGTCCGAGCTGGCGGCGAAGGGGCCCTTCACCCACGTGCGCCTGAAAATCTACCCGGACGGCGGCGTGAGCCGGCTGCGGGTCCACGGGAAGCCGGCATGAGCGGCGGACTGACACGACTCAACGCCCTGTTGCCGTCGGAGGCGCGCGCGGAGCTGATGCGCTGCTGCGGCGCGTCCCGCTGGGCGGACGGCATGGTGCGCGCGCGGCCCTTCCGCGACGCGGAGCACCTCTTCGCCGAGTCGGCGTGGCTCTGGAAGCAGACGGGGCCGGACGACTGGCGCGAGGCCATGACGCACCACCCGCGCATCGGTGACGTGGCGCAGCTGCGCGCGAAGTTCGCGTCCACCGCGACGTGGTCCTCGCAGGAGCAGGGCGGGGTGCAGGGCGCGGACGAGGCGGTGTTGCAAGGCCTGGCGGAGGGCAACGCCGCCTACGAGCAGCGCTTCGGCTTCATCTTCCTGGTGTGCGCCACGGGCAAGAGCGCGGCGGAGATGCTGGCGCTGCTGCGCGAGCGGCTGGACAACGCGCCGGACGAGGAGCTGCGCATCGCCGCCGGCGAGCAGGCGAAAATCACCCGCATCCGACTGGAGAAGCTGCTGGCGTCATGAGCACCCTGTCCACCCATGTCCTCGACACGCACCGGGGCCGTCCGGCCTCCGGTGTCCCCATCACCCTGGAGCTGCAGGAGGCCTCGGGCGAATGGAAGGCGCTGGCTCGCGGCGTCACCAACGACGACGGCCGCGTGCGCGACTTCCTGCCCCAGGGCTCGCGCGTGGAGCCGGGCATCTACCGGATGGCCTTCGACACCGGGGCGTACTTCCGGGCGCTCGGCGTCCGCGGCTTCTACCCGTCGGTGACGGTGGTGTTCGAGCTCACCGCGCCGGACGAGCACTACCACGTCCCGCTGCTGCTGAGCCCCTTCGGCTACTCCACGTACCGGGGGAGCTGAGCCGCGGTGGCGGGAGGCGCGGCACGTCAGCGGTGCCGCGCCGAGCGGGCCCGGCCGCGCCGCGAGGCGCATGGCGGCTTCGCCGGGGCGGCGCTGGCCGTCGCCTCCTCGAGGAACTGTCGCAGGGCCGCCGCGTTGTTGTGCTCGGGGTCATGGGCGCTGTAGACGAGCGTCACCGTGCCCTGGCGCGCGGCTTCGAGCAGGGGCTGCCACACGGCGGGGTTCGCCGCGAGCTCGGCGGCGTACCGGCGGCGGAACTCGGGCCAGCGGGCGGGGTCGTGTTGAAACCACTTCCGCAGCTCGGGGCTCGGCGCGGCGTCCTTCAGCCAGGCTTCGATGGGGAGCTCTGTCTTCCGCACGCCTCGCGGCCACAGCCGGTCCACCAGGAAGCGCCGCCCATCCGCGCGGCTCGCCGCTTCGTACGCCCGCTTGCATCGAATCGTCACCGGAGCACCCCGCGTGTCACCCGTTCAGGGTGGCAACGTCCGGGGGACCCGTGGCCCTCCCGCGGTCCAGCGCGGCCGGCGCCCGTCCTCTCAGTCGGGGCGCGCCGCGCCGTCTCAGCTCTTCCAGGCGGGCTGGACGGTGGGCGTGGCCGGGGTGACGGCCTCCGTGCGACGCAGCAGCGCGTGAAGCTGGGCGATGAGCACCGGCGGCTTCACCGGCTTGACGAGGTACGCGTCCGGGACGGGCTGGTCCGCGGGCCCCTCCGTGCGAGGCGCGTAGCCGCTGACGAAGATGACGGGGATGTGCTTGAGCGTGGGCTCGGAACGGAAGCGGCCACACAGCGCGTAGCCGTCCATCCCGTCCATGTTCACGTCGGAGATGAGCACGTCGGGCGGGTGCGCCAGGGCCTGCTGGAGCCCCGACTCGCCGTCGGCCGCCGTGGTGCAGTCAAACTCGCCGGAGAGCAGGAGACGGAGCGTCTCCCGCATCGTCCATGAGTTCTCGACGATGAGGACCTTCGGCTTCACGACACCCCGACTCTCAGGGAGGCAGCCGCCCGGCGGTGCCCGGTTCACACGCGCTCCCCCGGCTAATGCCTCAGCATCACCCCACGCGCCAGCCGGGGCAAGAGGGGGTGGCCAGCACCCCTGGGTTTCGTGGGACGCGGGGCGCGGGGCCTACTCCTCGGGTGGGGGGCTCACGAGGCCCTGACGCGAGACGGCGGAGTCGGGCTCCTCGTCGCCGCGCGCCTCCCGCTCCGGTACGTCCTGGGACGTCCACTCCTCGCCGCGCTCCACGCGGGCCTCCCACGGTGTGTCGGCATGGGGGGGCGCGTCTCCACGCTCGCGTGCCAGGTGCCGTGCGATGTCCGCCGCGCCGCGGTCCTGGGCGTCCGCCACCTGCCCGCGGTTGCGCGGCTGGAAGTCCTCCCCCGCGTGGAAGCCCGCCTGCTGGTCATCGCCAATGTCCCTGGGCCGCGCGTCCTGTGGGCCCTTGTCCTTCTTGCCGGCCATGGTGCCGTCTCCGTGGGTCGGGAGGGCGTGAGGTTGCCCCGTCCGCCTCAACTTCGGAGCGGAGGCGCCCGGAGGCAATGGCGCCAGGGCCCGCTGAAGGGAGGGCGGCCTGGCGGCGGAGGGGAGGCGCCTTGCGCGCCAGGGCCGGCCCGCCCCGGGAGAGCCGCGCCACCACCTCCCCGAGCCCCGCCGTGGGCGCGGCGATGCGGCAGGCCGCGCCGCCGTGGACCAGCCCCACCACCCGCATCCGGGCATCCACCAGCGGCGCGCCAGAGTCTCCCGGCTTGCCTCGGATGGTGGTGAAGAGCGCGGCCGGCACCTCCGGCAGGGAGGGGCAGGGGCCCAGCCGCTCCAGCAGGGCCTCCTGGGGCTCGCCGGGACGGTCATTGCGGCCCGCGAACACCAGCGGCGCTCCGGGCGTGGGCAGCGCCTGGGCGACCTCCAGCGGGCGCACCGACGCTGGCGCGTCCAGGCGGAGGATGGCCACGTCCCGGCCCCGGTCCACATGCACGGCGCTGGCGCCCAGCCGGCGCCCGTCGAGGAAGGACAGGTGCACCCGGCGGTCCTCCGTCCGCAGGCAGTGCGCCGCGGTGAGGGCGTGCCGGCCGTCTTCCACCACCACGCCCGCGCAGTGGCCCGGCTCCAGCGTCACCGTCGCCGCCGCCACGTCGTCCAGGTCCGGCGGTGATTCCTCCTCCGTCTGGCAGGCCGTCAGCAGCGCCGCGCCCAGTCCAGCACCCAGCCACGTCCTCCACCCCATGTGCCTCATCCGTCGCCCCCGTGGCCCGCCCTCCGGGGCGGCGTCTCTTCCAGGGGAGGATGTGCACCCACGCTTTCGGGCCATCGGCGCAGGGCCGCGGGGCGGCCGTCCGGACGGGCCCCGTGTCGTCAGGTCCTTGCCCGCCAGGGCCTTTCGCGCGGTGCTCCACTCAACGTCGGCATGGCACCGATGATGTGTGCCTGCCGCGAGGAAACGTGATATCCCATTAACTTCTGCATTTCGCTGACCGCGCCGGTTCCACTTCGTGAGCGACGAGGAGAAGACAGCCGTCCTGGACGAGCGCAGCCGTCCTCCAAGTTCGTGGGGGGACCGCATCCGCACGCCCATCACCCTGCCGGGAGCGCGCGCCGGGGAGCGCCGCTCGTTGGCCGTGGGCATGGTGGTGACGGGGCGCTACCGGGTGGAGGGGCTGCTGGGCGAGGGTGGCATGGGCCGCATCTGGCTCGCCACGGACCTGCACGAGCACCGCCGGGTGGCGCTCAAGGAGATGCAGGTGCCCGCGGGCCTGACGGCGGGCAAGACGGAGGAGCTGGTGCTGATGTTCCGGCACGAGTTCTTCGCCATGAAGAAGCTCCAGCACCCCGGCACGCTCAAGGTCTTCGACTGGGGCATGACGGAGGCCGGCAACCGCTTCATCACCATGGAGGTGGTGGACGGGCAGGACCTGAGCTCGCTGGGGCGTGAGTCGCCGCTGGACACGCGCACGCTGTACCGGGTGCTCATCCAGATGTCCCAGGTCCTGGCGTTCCTGCACTCGCGGCTGTACGTGCACTGCGACATCAAGGCCAGCAACATCCGCATCACCAGCGCCGGCGCGGTGAAGCTGATGGACTTCGGGGTGATGCACCAGTTGGGCACACCCAGCCCCGGCCGGCTCAAGGGCACGCTGGAGTACCTGGCGCCGGAGTGGCAGCGCGGCGCGAGCATCGACGGGCGCGCGGACCTCTATTCGCTGGGCGTGATGGCCTACTACCTGGCCACGCGCCGGCTGCCCTTCAAGCGCAACACCCCGGCCGCGCTGCTGGCGGACCACCTGACGCGGCCGCCGCCCAGGCCGTCCACCATCTGCCCGGTGGACCCGCAGTTGGAGGAGATCATCCTGCTGCTGCTGGCGAAGGACCCGCGCGAGCGCTTCCAGGACGCCAGCGAGCTGATGGAGGCGCTCTGCCACGCCAGCGGCGAGCCGATGCCGGAGGAGCCGCTGTCGGCGCGCGCCAGCTACCTGCACGTGCCGGAGGTGGTGGGCCGCGCCGCGGAGCTGGAAGCGCTGATGAACGGCCTGGCGGAGGCGGACTGGGGCCAGTCCAAGGCGGTGCTCATCGGCGCGCCCGCGGGCGTGGGCAAGACGCGGCTGCTCCAGGAGTTCGAGCTGCAGGCGAAGCTGGCGGAGCTGCCCTTCGGCCGGGGCCAGTGCCGCGCGGAAGGGCAGGCGCCGCTGACGCCCATCGTCCAGGCGGTGCGCTGCCTGGTGCCGCTGACGCCCGGGGAGATGATGGACCGCCTGGCGCCGAAGCTGCGGCAGCTCTTGCCGGGGCTGACGCCGGACGCGGGGGAGGTGCACCCCGTGGTGGGCGAGGAGAAGCTGGCCTTCTTCGGCGCGCTGGCGGAGTGGGTGCAGGCGCTGGGCCGGCGGATGACGCTGGTGCTGTGCTTCGAGGACCTGCAGTGGGCGGACAGCGCCACGCTGGAGGTGCTCAACGTCCTCATCCGCGCGCTGTACGGCACGCGCGGCATGGTGGTGGGCACGTTCCGCAACGGCGAGCTGAGCCGCCTGAGCCTGGCCTTCCAGACGGTGGACGAGAAAATCACCACCCGCATGGACCTGGAGCCGCTGGCGGCCGAGCACGTGCGCACGCTGGTGGAGCTGGCGCTGCCGGGGCTGAGCGTGCCCGAGGCCTTCGTCACGCGGCTGCATGAGACGACGGGCGGCAACGCCTTCTTCGCCACCGAGTGCCTGCGCGCGCTGGTGGAGGAGGGCGCGCTGACGCGGGTGGGCGGCCGGTGGACCGCCGACGCGGGCCTGGACACGCGGCCCCTGCCGGCCAGCATCCACGACGCGGTGATTGCCCGCCTGGGCAGCGCCCCCGCCGAGCAGGTGTCGCTGCTGCGCCGGCTGGCGCCCGCGGGCCGCAGCCTGGAATTGCCCATGCTCCGCGCGCTGGCGGAGCTGCCCGAGTCCGAGCTGTTCGCGGTGCTGGACGGCATCGTGGAGCGGCAGTTCCTCCAGGAGGTGGAGGGCCGCTACGTCTTCACGCACGACACCGTGCACCAGGCCATCTACGACAGCACGCCGGAGGAGGAGCGGCGCGTGGCGCACGGCCGCGTGGCGCTGGCGCTCCAGACGCTGCACTCGGCGCGGTCGGAGCTGTCGCGCACGGTGGGGTGGCACTACCTGCGCTCGTCGGAGCCGGAGCTGGCCATTGGCCCGCTGCTGGACGCGGGCCGGGCCGCCATTGAAGCGCAGGCGCTGCTGGAGGCGACGCTGCTGCTGAAGGAAGCGGCGACGCTGCTCCAGGCCGCGCCGGACTTCCCGGGGCGGGACCGGCTGCTGCTGCGCATCTGGGTGACGATGGTGGAGCTGGGCTCCGCGAGCGACCCGCCCACCTCGCTCGTCTTCGCGCGCAAGCTGGGCGAGCACTGGGCCGCCACGGTGGACCTGGAGGCGGGGCGGGCGCAGGCGCTGGCCGCGCTGGAGGCCGCGTGCGCCGCGCCGGAGCCGGAGCGCCCCGCGCGCTTGAAGGCGCTGTTCCGCGAGCGTGAGGCGGACGCGTTCTCCTCCGCAGCGGACATCTTCTGGAAGCAGGCCGAGCTGCGCATCCTCCAGGCCATGGCGCTGGCCAGCATGGGCCGCACGGAGGAGCTGGAGGCGCTGCTGGCGCGCGTCCGGGCCGAGCAGCCGGAGGTGTCCCCCTACCGCGCCGCCACGCTGCTGGCGCCGGCGCAGCTGTGCGCCTACACGGGCCGCTTCGCGGGCGTGCTGGAGGCGCAGTTCGAGCAGCTGGAGCGGCTGCGCGGGCTGTGCAAGGTGACGGGCCGGCTGCCCAAGCGCCTGGCGTGGGCGCTGGGCATGGGCGGCTACACGATGAACATGAACCTGGCGCTGCGCGGCGAGCCGCTGGACGCGCAGGCCCTGCGCGACGGGTACGCCGTGGCGGAGGCCCACGGGCTCACGGACGTGCGCGGCTTCCACCTGTGCGCCGTGGTGACGCGCGCCGCCTTCACCGGGGATGGCGCGTCCTTCGTCCCGGCCTTCACGGAGAAGACGGAGCTGGTGCGGCGGCTGGGCAACCCCCGGCTGATGGAGCGCAACCTGGCCCTCTTCACGCCGCCGTACTACCTGGAGCGCGGCGAGCACGAGCACGTGGCCGCGGTGGTGGCCCGCGCCGAGGCGCTGGCGCGGGTGCTGCCGGAGGACCGGTGGCTCCAGTGTCACCTGCGGGTGTACCAGGCCTGCCGCGACGTGCTCTTCGAGGACGCGGCGGCGGCGCGCGAGTCCCTGCCGGCGGCCCTGGCGGCGGCGCGGGAGGACGGCATCCGCATGGAGACGCTGCTGCGCGTCTACCAGTCCCGCTTCGAGCGGGAGCAGGGCAACCTGGTCGCGGCGCAGGACGCGGCGGAGGCGGCGCTGGCGCGGGCGGTGGACCCGGTGCTGGCCAACCCGTGGGACGAAATCCTCGCCCGCCGCGCGCTGGCCGCGCTGATGCCGGGCGAGGAGGGCGTGCAGCACCTGCGCCGCGCGCTCACGCTGGCGGAGCTGACGGGCAACGTGCTCCAGGTGGGGCTGGTGCGCCTGTCGCTCGCGGAGCGCGCACGGGACTCCGAGGCGGCGGTGGTGGCGCTGGAGGCGGCGGAGGCGGCCTTCACCGACGCGCGGGCCTCCAGCCTGCTGGCGCTGACCAGCTCCCTGCGGGGCGCGCTCCAGCGCCGGGCCGGGGCGCTCCGTCAGAGCGCCTGAGCCGGCGTCCCTGTGCCGCTGGAAAGTCGCCGGGACTGTGTCCTCACGGCCCGGACGGGGGGCGTTAGACTGGGGCCATGGCCCACCCCCCCGTGCGATTCCTGCTGGACTACATCTCACCGTATGCCTACCTGGCCTGGCAGCGCCTGCCGGCGCTCGCCGCGAGGCAGGGCCGCGCCGTGGAGCCGGTGCCCGTGCTGCTGGCGGGGGTGCTCAACGCCACGGGGAACATCGGCCCCGCGGAGGTCGCCGCCAAGCGCGGCTACCTGTTCAAGCAGACCTTCCGCATCGCCCATGACTTCGGCGTGCCCTTCGCGCCTCCGCCGACGCACCCCTTCAATCCGCTGCTCGCGCTGCGCGTGACGGCCGCCGTGGAGGACGTGGAGTCCCGGAGCCGGCTGGTGAGCGCGCTGTATGCCTCCGCCTGGGGCGGCGGGAAGGGGGCGGAGTCGCCCGAGGCCGTGGGCGCGGCGATTGAGGCCGCGGGGCTGGACGCCCAGGCGCTGCTCGCGGCCGCGCAGACACAGCCGGTGAAGGACCGGGTCCGTCAGAATACCGAGGCCGCGGTGGCCGCCGGGGCCTTTGGCGTGCCCACCTACCTGGCGGACGACGAGCTGTTCTTCGGCGTGGACTCGCTGGGGCACCTGGAGCAGTTCCTGCGCGGGGAGGACCCGCTCACCCCGGAGGCCGTCGAGCGCTGGCGCACCCTGCCTGCGAGCGCGTCCCGGCGCTGAAGCCAGCGCACGCGGGCGCCGCTTTCCGCTAGGGTCCCGGAGCCATGGTCTCCGGTCGGCCCGCCTTGTCGACCTCCTTCATCCGGCCCCTCGCGCACGCGGCGTGGGGGCGGGTGCGCCGGGAGGTCTCTCCGCAATGAACATCCTCGTCGAGTTGGGCATCGCCGTCGCCGGCCTGGTGCTGGCGCTGGTGCTGCTGTGGATGAACGTCTGGCGCGGCATCCTCTTCCTCTTCCCGTCCAGCGTGCGGGTGGAGCCGGAGGCCCCCGCGGACCAGATGGACCTGCCGCTGGAGCTGTCGGGGCGCGCCAACCAGCTCCAGGCGCTGGGCTTCGTGCCGCTGGGCAGCCACGAGGAGAAGCCGCGCCTGCAGCGCGCCACGCGCTCGTATGACTGGGCGCACCCGGGGGAGCGCGTCTTCGCCACGCTCCACGTGGGGCAGGGCGACGTGCCCCGCCTGTACCTCCTCACCCCCCTGGCCTCCGGCGGCTTCGTCATCACCGCCGACTACCGGCGCCCGGCCGTGGAGCGCCCCGGCGTCTACCTGTCGGGTTCACTGGAGGACGCCCCGCCCGAACGCCTGCTGCGCGCGCACCTGCGCCGCCTGGAGGGGCTGCGGCCCGCCGGGGAGTTCACCTGGGAAGGCAGGGTGGCCGCCGGGCGTTCCTGGTACCAGGGGCTCGGCCGCAAGGAAATCCGGAAACAGAACCTCCAAGGTTTGTTGTGGACCGTCATCGCGCTTGCCATCGTCGCCAGCGCCTTTTTCGGGCAGCGCGGGCCCTAGGGCCGTCCGTCCCACACGTCACGACGTCACGGCGCGCGTGCACCGCGCGCCCCATGAGAGTAGGTAGACGACCACCATGAAGAGCGTGTCCAAGAACGAGGAAATCTACTTCCTGTCCGGCAAGCGCACCCCGTTCGGTACCTATGGGGGAAGCCTGAAGGACCTCAGCGCCACCGACCTCGCCGTGGAGTCGGCGAAGGCCGCGCTGGCCCAGGCGAAGGTGTCGCCGGAGGACGTCCAGCACGTCGTCTACGGCAACGTGGTGCAGACCAGCGCGGACGCCATCTACCTGCCGCGCCACGTGGGCCTGCGCACCGGCGTGCCCGTCCCGGTGCCCGCCCTGGGGGTGAACCGGCTGTGCGGGTCCGGCTTCCAGGCCTTCGTCACGGCGGCGGAGCTGATGCTCACCGAGCAGGCCTCCGTCGTGCTGGCCGGCGGCACCGAGTCCATGAGCCAGGCGCCCCACGTCATCCGCGGCGCCCGCTGGGGCCTGCCGCTGGGCAAGGGCAGCCTGGAGGACATGCTGTGGACGGCCCTCACCGACAGCTACACCGGCCAAGCCATGGCGCTCACCGCCGAGCAGCTCGCGGTGGACTACTCGCTCACGCAGGAGCAGGTGGACGCGTACGCCGTCCTCACCCAGCAGCGCTTCGCCGCCGCGCAGGAGGCGGGCCGCTTCCAGGATGAAATCGCCCCCGTGACGCTGAAGACGAAGAAGGGGGAGACGGTGGTGTCCCGGGACGAGCACAACCGCCCGGAGACGACGGTGGAGGGCCTGCGCAAGCTGCCCAAGGTCTTCAAGAAGGACGGCGTGGTGCACGCGGGCGCCGCCAGCGGCATCTGCGACGGCGCCGGCTCCATGGTGATGGCCACCGGCAGCTACGTGAAGCAGCACGGCCTCAAGCCCATCGCCCGGCTCGTCAACTGGGGCATCTCCGGGTGCGACCCCAAGGTCATGGGCATCGGCCCCGCGCCGGCCATCCGCCAGCTCCTGGCGCGCGCCCAGTGTCAGTTGTCGGACATCGACCTCTTCGAGGTCAACGAGGCCTTCGCGCCGCAGTACCTGGCGGTGGAGAAGGAGCTGGGCCTGCCGCGCGAGCGCACCAACGTCAACGGCGGCGCCATCGCCGTGGGGCACCCGCTGGGCGCGTCCGGCGCGCGCATCACCACCACGCTGGTGTACGAGCTGAAGCGGCGCGGCGCCCGCTATGGTATCGGGTCCGCCTGCATCGGTGGCGGCCAGGGCATCGCGGTGCTCGTCGAGGCGCTCTGATGGCACAGGACCTCCAACCAGGACGCGAGATGAGCAACGAGGTGGACGCGAAGACGGCGCGTGAGCGGGCCAAGGCCATCGCGGAGCAGCGCCGCGCCGAGCGTCGCAACCGCAAGCGCAAGTGCGTGGTGTGTGGTGTGGAGGAGAGCGACAAGACGCCCCTCACGGCCCACCCCGAGGGCATTGGCCCGGCCTGCAAGGACGAGGTCACCTGCCTGTCGCGCAAGGCCGCCAGCGGCCGGTGAGCCTCCCCCCCGGGCCCGCCGCGCTCCGTGCGAGGCCCGGCGGGCCCACCCCACGGGTGGGCGCTTCAGGACGCGCGAGGGCGGGATAGTCGGGCCCGATTCTTGATGGCGGAATCGTCTCGGGGTAAACGTCCAGAATCTCTGGTTTAGACGAGGGTCGGAATGGGCGTTATCAGCTTCACGGGCGTCAAGGTGTTCTCCACCACGCTCGCGCGTGACCGCGAGAACATGGGTGAGAACATCACCAAGTGGCTCAAGGAGAACTCCAACCTCGAGGTGGTCGACAGGGTGGTGACGCAGTCCTCCGACAAGGAGTTCCACTGCCTGACCATCACGCTCTTCTACAAGCCGAAGGCCTGAGCGGCCGCGAGCCGGCTGGAGAAGTGTGGGTGTTCGAGGGCGCTCTCCCTGGTGTCGGGGGTGGGCGCCCTTCGTCATTTGGGGTTGCGAAGCGAGCGGTGTTCCACCACCTTTGGACGGCTCTGGAGCAACGAGAGGAAGGTGTACTGAATGCGACCGATGCGGAGCTTCGGCGGCGGGGGCGGCGGCATGGGCCTGCCCGGCCTGGAGACCACGGCGTCCAAGCTGGCGGTGGCGCTGGTGGCTGGCTCCGTGATGTTCCACCTGACGAAGGGAGCGTCAGGCGGACTGCTGCTGCTGTTCCCGGACCTGGTGTTCGGGAGGCTCTACCTCTGGCAGCCGCTGACGTACGCCTTCATTGAGTCCAGCCCCATTGGCATCATCTTCGGGGCCATCATCACCTGGTCCATTGGCGGCTACCTGGAGTCCGTCTGGGGCGGCAGGCGGCTGTTGATGGTGGCGCTGGGCATCGCGGTGAGCGCGGGCCTCATCACCTCGCTGCTGGCCATGCTGGTGCCGGGGGCGACGGTGTCGGCGTACGCGGGCGGCAACGTGATGACGTCCGTGCTGTGGGTGTCCTACGGGCTCACCATTGGCCGCGGGCAGACGAACTTCTGGGGCCTGCCGCTGTCGGGCAACGCGCTGGCGGGCATTGGCGCGGGCTTCGTCGTCCTCTCCGCCATCACCGCGGGCTGGCAGTCCCAGGTGCCCGACCTGCTCGGCCTGTGCCTGGCGTTCGCCTACGTGCGCGGCGCGAGCCCGCGCCGGCTGTTGCTGCACTTCCAGCACTGGCGGTTGCAGCGTCAGTTGAAGGGCCGCTCCAAGCACCTGCAGGTGGTGCGGCAGGACCGGCCGGACCGGGACCAGTACCTCAACTGACGCTGGCCCCTTCGCGGCGGCTCAGTGGGCCGCCTCCGGGTGGCCGTACTGCTTGAGCTTGCGGTAGAGCGTCGCCACGCCGATGTCCAACTGCTCGGCGGTGCGCGCGCGGTTGCCGCCATTCTGGGCCAGCACCGCCAGGATGTAGTGCTTCTCCATGTCCTCCAGCCGCTGCGGGCCGCCGGTGGGCCCCAGGTTGGGGGGCGCGGCGCGGACCTCCTCGGGCAGGTCTTCCCGCTCCACGCGCGTGCCCTCGCACAGCGCCACCGCGCGCTCCACGGCGTTGCCCAGCTCGCGCACGTTGCCCGGCCACGCGTAGCGCAAGAGCTGGTCCGCCGCGTCCGGGGACAGGCCCGACACCCGGCGGCCCAGCCGCTCCGCGGCCTCGGCGAGCAGCAGCCGCGCCAGGGGCAGCACGTCGTCGCGGCGCTCACGCAGCGGCGGAATCTTCAGCTCGATGACGCGCAGCCGGTAGTAGAGGTCCTGGCGGAAGCGGCCCTGCCGCACCTCCTCCGCGAGCTCCCGGTTGGTGGCGGCCACCAGCCGCACGTCCACCTTGCGGCTGGCGTTCTCCCCCACGCGGCGCACCTCCCGCTCCTGCAGCACGCGCAGCAGCTTGGCCTGCATGGACGGGGGCACCTCGCCCACCTCGTCCAGGAAGAGGGTGCCGCCGTGGGCCGCCTCGAAGAGGCCCGCCCTGTCGCTGGTGGCGCCGGTGAAGGCGCCGCGCGCGTGGCCGAACAGCTCGCTCTCCAGCAGGCTCTCCGTGACGGCGGCGCAGTTGACGGCGACGAAGGCCTGGTGCGCGCGGCCGGACTCATCATGGATGAGGCGGGCGATGCGCTCCTTGCCCACGCCGCTCTCTCCGGTGACGAGCACCGTGGAGTCCACCTTCGCCGCCCGCCGGGCCAGGTTGATGACCCGCTGCATGGCCTCCGAGCGCGCCACCATGCCCGCCGGGTCCTCCGTCACGCCCGCGCGCGCCAGCGACTGCCGCTTCGCGCGCAGCTTGCGCTCCGCCTGCCGCAGCGCCTCCGTCACCTGCGCCAGCATCCCCTCCATGCACTGGGTTTCGTAGAGGCGCAGCACCTCCGTGCACTCGGTGCTCCACTCCTCGGCGGGCCGGCCCACGTAGTGGCACGTCGCGTCGCCCTTGCCCACGCAGCGCAGCTCCGTGCCGTAGATGGGCTTGCCGTTGACGTAGCTCATGTAGCCGGACGCGAAGCCGGTGAGGCTCCAGCACACCGGCTGGTCCGCCTGGCCCAGGTGCAGCAGGTGCTGCTCGGCCTCATAGGAGTCACGCCACTGCGCCTCGGCGAAGGGCTCCGGGCCTTCGTCCGCGCGGCGCTGGACGGGCTCCACCCGGACCTGCCCCTGGAGGGTGTGCAGCCGCCCGCCGGCCCGGCGCCACAGCGACTCATCCTTCCAGGGCACCGCGCCCTTCATCGCCTCGGCCGTACGCCAGCCATGCGCATAGCCCAGGCGCGTGAAGGTGCCGCGCGCCGCCGTCATCCCCATCAGCCCGACGAGCTCCTTGCGGAGCATCCCCATGGCCACCGGGTCCATCAGCAGCACCCGCTGGCCCCCGAAGTGGATGAGCCCGCCTCCCGGCTCGAAGGACAGCAGCTCACTCAAGTCCAGCTCGAAACGGCCAGCCACGCTGTACGGCTCCTTCCAAAATGAGCTGAGTCTCTATCGTTTTGAGAGCCCCGTTGCACGCGTGGTTTGAGGAGTGGAGCAAATCCAATAGGTTGGAGTTTTGAGTGTCCTGGTCTTCCGGTTGCATTAGAAGGCGGCCGTCATGGGCGACGAACTGGACAGACGCGTGGTGCTTCAGGGCGCGGCGGCGGCCGGGGTGGTGGGCGTGCTGGGGGCGGGTGGCCCCGGCGGCGGTCAGGCCGCGTCCCCCGCGGTGTTCATCTCCCATGGCTCGCCCATGGTGGCGCTGGACTCGGATGCGTATCCGCAGGCGCTCAGGCGCTTCGGTGACGGAGCACCGGCGCGGGCCCTGGTGGTGGTGTCCGCCCACTGGGAGACGCCCGGGGAGGTCCGCGTCACGGCCAGCGCGCAGCCGCCCCTCATCCATGACTTCTACGGCTTTCCCGAGCCGCTCTACCGCCTGCGCTACGGCGCGCCCGGTGCGCCGTCCCTGGCCGAGGACGTGGTGGCCCGGCTGAAGGCGGGCGGCCTGCCGGCGGTGGCCGACGCGGAGCGGGGCTTGGACCACGGCGCGTGGGTGCCGCTGCTGCATGCCTTCCCGCAGGCGAAGCTCCCCGTGGTGCAGGTGTCCATGCCGCTGGGCGCGAATCCCGCGGACATCGCGCGGATGGGCGAGCTGCTGCGGCCCCTGCGCGCGCAGGGCGTGCTGCTGATGGGCAGCGGCGGCATCGTCCACAACTTGCGCCGGCTGAATTTCCACGAGAAGGCGGCGTCCGTCGAGCCATGGGCCGCGGCCTTCGATGCGTGGATTGCGCAGAAGCTGGCGGCGCGAGACTTCACCGGCGCTCAAGCATGGTTGGATGCACCGAACGCGCGGCTCGCGCATCCAAGGGCCGAACATCTGATGCCGCTCTATTTCGTCCTCGGAGCCGCCCTCCCCGAGGACCGCCTCACTCCCGTATTCGAGGGCTTCCATCACGGAACCTTGTCCATGCGCAGCTTCGCGCTGTGCGCCTGACTTCGCTGTATCTCGAAGGAGCACACTCCCCATGAAGACGTCCATGAAGAGCGCCGTTGCCCTGTTTTTCGCCCTCCCGTCCATCGCGCTGGCCTCCACCTGGAAGGTGGATGACTCGCACTCCAGCGCCGGCTTCTCCGTCCGTCACATGATGGTGTCGAACGTCACCGGCTCCTTCAACGTGAAGAGCGGCACGGTGAACCTGGACGACAAGGACATCACCAAGTCCAAGGTCGAGGCCGTGCTGGACGCGTCCTCCGTCAACACGGGCAACGCGAAGCGCGACGAGCACCTCAAGGCCCCTGACTTCTTCGACACGGCCAAGTTCCCGGAGATCACCTTCAAGTCCACCAAGGTCCAGAAGGCCGGCGCGGGCAAGCTGAAGGTCACCGGCGACCTGACCATGCACGGCGTCACCAAGCCCGTCGTCCTGGACGTCACGGGCCCGTCGAAGGAGTCCAAGGACCCCTGGGGCAACACCCGCACGGGCGTGACGGCGAGCACCAAGCTGAACCGCAAGGACTTCGGCCTGGCCTACAACCAGGCGCTGGAGACGGGCGGCGTCGCGGTGGGTGAGGAAGTCACGGTGAATCTGGACCTGTCGCTGGTGAAGCAGGCGGACGCCGCCGCTCCGGCCGCCGCGGACAAGAAGTAGTCAGCGTTCCTCCCGGCGCGCGCCGGGCTGAAATGAGAGAGGGGCTCCCACGGTGGTGGGGGCCCCTCTTTCATTTACGGGGCACGGTGGCCCCGCCCGTCCTTCGCGCGGGGCGCCCGCTCAGCCCTCGGCCACCGCCTGCACGCTGGAGCGGTAGATGAAGATGCGCGCGGTGTTGGTGCGCTGGTCGGCGGGGATGACGAAGAAGCCCGGCGTGCTGCCCTGGAAGTCCTGGGAGAAGCCGGCGACCTGCCGCCCGTCGTTGAAGGTGACGCGAATCTTCTGGCCCTCCGCCTGCGGCTGACGCGCACCGGCGGCGAGCATGAAGAAGATGGCCTTCACGCGCTTGCCCGGAATCTGCTCGGCGGCGAAGCCGCTCTGCTGCTCCAGGGAGATGACGTCGTCGAGCAGGTCCGCGTCGCGGATGGTGCCGCGCTTCACCTGGCCTTCCACGGTGTGGATGATGACGCGGTGCTCGCCCTCCACGAAGGAGGTGAGGGCGGTGCCCCCGACGATGGCCGTGTCGTCGAAGAGTGGCTCGCGCTCCACGGCGACGCGGTTGGCGGGCGCGGCCGGCGGCACGACGACGGCGGTGCGGTGGCTCGCCGTGGCGGCGGAGCCCAGCGCCGCGGCCTGGGCGAACGGGGCGGGGGAGGAGGTGACGACAGGCATGGCCGCGAGGGGCGCGGGCGGCGGCACCGCGGGCGCTTCCTCGACGTCGATGTCGGTGACTTCCTGCTCGAGCTCCATCGAGACGTCTTCTTCCTCGATGGGTGTGGCCTCGGAGAAGTCCTGCGCCTGGGCGGCGAAGGGGCTCTCGGTGGCGGCCCACGGCGACGTCCCGGCGGGCGTGGTGTCCTGGATGGGCTCGGCCTCCCAGGTGGCGGCCTCCTCGACCGGCTCCACGTCCACGCTGGCGTCGCTCCACTCCGCCGCGATGGGCGCGGCCGTGTCCGCGAGGGAGACCTCTTCGGCGGGGGCTTCGTTCCAGTGCGACGCCTCCGGGGTGGGGGCGCTCCAGGCCGCGGCGGAGTCGTGGCTGAACGCGGACCCGTCCGCGCCTACCTCGGGCGGCGTCTCCGTGGCGGGGGCGGCCCACTCGCTGGACGGGGCGTCACTCGCGGGTGCGCTCCACTCCGGCGCGGCGGCGTTGCTCGTGGGCGTGTTCCATTCCGAGGCGACCGGCGCGGCTTCCTCGATGGGCTCCGCCCACTCAGCCTGGACTTCCTCGGCCTCGGGGGAGGCCCACTCCGGCTGAGCGTCGGCGGGCGTGGTGGCCCACTCCGATTGCGCGCCTTCAGCTTCGGAGGAGGCCCACTCCGGCTGAGCGGCGTCGGCGGGCGTGGCGGCCCATTCGGGTTCGGCTCCTGCCGTGGGCGCGGCCCACTCCGGCTGGGCGTCGGCGGGCGTGGCGGCCCAATCCGATTGCGCCGTTTCAGTCTCAGGGGTGGCCCACTCCGGCTGGGCGGGGGCGGCGGCCCACTCGGATTGCGCTGTCTCGGCCTCGGGCGTGGCCCACTCCTGCTGGGCGGGGGCGGCGGGCGTGGCGGCCCACTCGGATTGCGCCGTTTCGGCCTCGGGCGTGGCCCACTCGGCCTGGACTTCCTCGGCCTCAGGGGAGGCCCACTCCGAAGCGGCGGGTGCGGAGGGGGTTGGCTCCGCCCACTCGGCCTGGACTTCCTCGGTGGCGGGCGTGGCCCACTCGGGCTGGGCTTCCGCGGTGGCGGGAGCGGCCCACTCAGTCTGCGCGCCTTCCGTGGCCGAGGCGGCCCATTCCGGCTGAGCTTCCGTGGTGGCAGGTGCGGTCAACTCCGGCTGCGCGCCTTCCGTGTCCGAAGCGGCCCATTCCGGCTGAGCTTCCGTGGCGGCGGGAGCGGCCCACTCAGGCTGAGCCTCCGTGGTGGCAGACGCGGTCAACTCCGGCTGCGCGCCTTCCGTGGCCGAGGTGGCCCACTCGGGCTGAGCCGCCTCGCCCTCGGAGGAGGCCCACTCAGTCTGCGCGCCTTCCGCAGGAGCAGTCCACTGGGGCTGTGCCGCCTCGGCCTCAGGGGTGGCCCACTCGGGCTGCGCGCCTTCCGTGGCCGGCGCAGTCCACTCGGGCTGTGCCGCCTCGGCCTCAGGCGTAGCCCACTCTGCTTGCGTTTCCGCAGAAGCGGGCGTGGCCCACTCGGGGTGAGCTTCCGCGGTGGCAGGAGTGGCCCACTCAGACGCAGCACCCTCCGCGGGAGCAGTCCACTCGGCTTGAGTCCCTTCGGCAGCGGGCGTCGCCCACTCGGCCTGAGTCCCCTCCGCGGAGGCGGCCCACTCCGACTGCGTGCCCTCAGTGGGAGGCGCAGTCCACGTGGACTGCGCTTCTCCGGTCTCGGGCGTGGCCCACTCGGACTGGGTGCCTTCGGTGGGGGCCTCAGCCCATGCGGATGGCGCTTCTCCGGCCGCAGGCGAAGTCCACTCCGCCGGCGCAGCGGATTCAGTGGCGGGAGTGGCCCACTCCGCTTGAGCCGTGACTTCACCGGAGGGAGCCGCCCAGTCGGCTTCGACTTCCTCGGCGCTGACCTCTTCGACCGGCGTGTCCCACTCGGCCTGCACGGCTTCGGGGGCAAGCTCCTCGACGGGCGTTGCGGCCAACTCGGGCTGCGTGGCCTCGGGCGTCGCCCAGCCCGACTGTGCATCCGTGGGGATGCCATCCGCCTGAGCTTCGGTCTCCTCCGGTTCAGCCGTCAGGACGACGTCTTCCTGGGGGGCGGCGTCGGCCCACTCGGCCTGCAGCTCGACAGGTGCTGCGCCCGACTGCGTGCTCGACCCGTCAGTCTGTGCCGCCGCGGACTCAGCCTGCGGGACAGCGTCCCACTCAGTCTGGCCGTCCACGGGAGTCGCTTCCGTCGACGCCGTGCTCCAGCCGTCGGCCGTGGTCGCTTCAGGTGTGGCCCACGCAGCCTGGCCTTCCTCCGTGGCCGGCTCAGCCCAGTCTGCTTGCACCTCGACAGGAGCGGCTTCACCTGTGGGAGTGGCCCATTCGGCCTGCCCCTCTGCGGGTGTGGCCTCCGCGGCATTCGCGGACCACTCCGGCTGGGCATCGACGGGGGCGGCGCTGCCGGTCCAGGGCGCCTGAGCGTCGGTGGAGGCTGTCGCCGCGGGGAGGGTGCCCGTGTCGGTTGTCCACTCGGCCTGGGGCTCCCCGGTGGCCGTCGCGTCTTCAGCCGCGACCCATTCAGGCTGGAGTTCGGTGGTGCCTTCCGAGGTACCGGTCCACTCGGCCTGGGCCTCCCCGGCGGCTGCCGTGTCTTCCGGGGTCACCCACTCGGGCTGGGGCTCGCTGGTGGCTTCGGCGGCAGCGTTCCATTCGGTCTGAGCGCCGTCAGCGGTGGGCTCCGCCCACTCCGCCTGGAGTTCGACGGCTTCCGACTCAGGGGAGTTCCAGCGCGCATCCGCCTCGCTGGGCGCGGCCGTTTCGCTCGTGGCCGCCCATTCGCCCTGCGCCGCTTCGGCCGGGCTCTGGTCAGCGGTGGAGACCCACTCGGGCTGCAATTCAATGGCGCCCGCGTCCCCTGCCGACGAAACCGCCACGCTCCGCTCGTCCGTCGGCGCGAAGTGGCCCTGGGACAGGAACTCGTTCGCCGCGGCGAGCGGCACCGCCTCTTCGGGGCTCCCGCTCAGGTCGAACATCTCCTCGACGGAGGGCGCCGTCGCGGAGTGACGCGGCGGATCGCCCGCGACCTCGAGCGTGTTCGCGTGGAGATCCGGGCCTACCTGCACAGGACGAACTTCAATCGACGGGACGTCCGCCGACGCGAAGGGCGCGGCGCTCTGCGCGAAGGCCACGTCTGGCGCGGCCTCGGCCTCGGTCCCTCCGTCGAGGACCTCGAGCGTGGGCTGCTGGCTCCCCGCATCCGTGGCCTGGTTCGAAGCATCGTCCACGGCGTGTGCTGGCGCAGACTCGACATCGATGATGTCGAGCGAAGGCTCCTCGGACGCCGTGGCGGCGACCTCGGTCGAGTCGAGTTCCAGCGTCGGAACACTTCCATCCGGCGCGGAAGACTCGTCGCTCACCTCCGATGCATCGAGCGCAATCTCGGCCGACTGCGGCTCGGCGACATCGGAGGCATCCAGTGCAATCTCAGCGGCCTGGTCACCCTGAGTGGCCTCCGCGACGTCCGTGGCGTCAAGCGCGATTTCGGCGGGCGGATTTCCGGACGCCGGGTCGGCGACGTCGGACGCATCCAGGGCGATTTCAGGCTCGCTCACGTCAGCCGCGTCGAGCGCGAGCTCCGTGTACTCCGCAGCCTGGCTCTCGGCGTCGCTGACCTCGGAGGCGTCGAGGGCCAGCTCGGTGTACTCGGCGGTCTCTGGCGCGCTGACGGCAGCGTCGTCGTGCGCGGTTGCGGCGAAGGACTCGCCCGCATCCGTTTCACCGACTGCTTCGGCTGCGAAGGCCGCCTCGGGGGAGGCCTCCGCAGCGGAGGCTTCACTGACGTCAGTGGGGCTGGCCACGGCTTCGATAGGAGCCGCGGCGTCGTCGAACGCAGTCTCGGGATACGCCTCAACGACCGCTTCACCACCCACGTCCGGGGCCGTGAGCGCCGTCTCGGGGTACGCCTCAGCGGAGGCGGCGCCGTCGATGTCCGACGCCGTGAGCGCAGTTTCAGCGTAGGCCTGCTCCGTGTACGCATCACTGGCGTCCGAGCCCGTGAGCGCTGTCTCAGAGTAGGTCTGCGCATCGCTGGTGTCCGGCGCCGTGAGGGCCGTTTCCGGATAGGCCTCCGCCGCGGCTGCAACGCTGGCGTCCGGCGCCGTGGGCGCCGTCTCGGGATAGGCCTCCGCCGTGATCGCGTCACTGACGTCTGCGGCATCAAGCGTGATTTCGGCGGGCTGCGGGTCGGCAACCGGTTCGGTTCCGGCAGCGGCGTCGGGCGCCGCTTCAACCGCGGCGTCGCTCACGTCCGCGGTGTCGAGCGCGATCTCGGCGGGCGCCACCTCGGCGGCGTCGAGCGCAATCTCGGCGGGCTGGGCTTCGTCCGCGCTGACCGCCTCGAAGTCCGTCGCTTCGATTGCGGCTGGCGCCGTATCGGTCGCCGCCGCGCCCGTGTTCCACGCTTCCGTCGTATCGCCGGAGGTCGCATTCGAAGCGTCCACCACGTCGGCGGCATCGAGTGCGATCTCCGCGGCCTCCGGGACCCCGTCCGGCTGCGACATGGCGGCGACGTCGATGATGTCACCCGCATCGGCGGCGTCGGCCTGCTCGGGCTCGATGGCGAGCGGCGCGGAGGCCCAGGCGTCATCAATGGGCGCGGGAGACTGCTCGTGCGCCAGGACGGGCTCGCTCTCCACCGCGCCGTCCAGCAGCTCGACCTCGGAGGAGGGTACCTCCACCTCCGACGAAGCCAGGGCCTCGCTCGGCGCTTGCGCATCCGGTGCCGATTCGACCTCCATCGACAGGTCGGCGAACGACGCCTCCAGTGAGGTCTCGGGCTCAACGGCGGCGGTCGTCGCCGACGCCTCCGTCCCAACCTCCGAGAAGTCATCCTCGGCCACGCTCAGCGTTTCCGGCTGCGCCTCTTCCGCGACGGGCTGCGCATCCTGCTGAAGGTCCGCGGTGACGTCCGCGAACGACGCGGACGGGTCGTCCATCCCAACCGCGGCGGCCGGCTCCTCGTCGGCGGCCGTCGCCTCGATGGCGGGCGCCTGTCCGCTGGCGGCCGGCGTCATCCACGGCGCGGGCTCACTCAGCGCGGGGATGTCGATGTCATCCGAGAGGCTCAGGTTGTCCGGCTCGGCAGCCGGCTGAGGCGCGGGAGCGACGGGGTAGGGCTGCTGCTGCGCGGCCTCCGCGGCATAGGCCTGCGGATCCGCCTGCCACCCTTCGGCATCGCCCTGGGCGTTCGAGTCGTAACCCGGGGCATGGACCGCGTTCGGGTCATGTGCCTGCTGCGCGTACACCTGGGCGTTCGGGTCGTACGCCTGCGCGTTCGGGTCGTACGCCTGCGCGTTCGGGTCGTAACCCTGCTGCGCGTACGCCTGCGCGTTCGGGTCGTAACCCTGCTGCGCGTACGCCTGCGCGTTCGGGTCGTAGCCCTGCTGTGCGTACGCATTCGGGTCATACGCCTGCGCGTTCGGGTCGTAGCCCTGCTGTGCGTACGCATTCGGGTCATACGCCTGCGCGTTCGGGTCGTAACCCTGCTGCGCATACGCCTGGGCGTTCGGATCGTACCCCTGCGCATAACCCTGGTTGGGGTCATAGCCAGCGGGGTAGGGGTACCACTGGCCGTCGGCGGCGTAGTAGCCCTGGGGCTGCTGCTCGTAGCCAGCGGGGTAGGGGTACCACTGGCCGTCAGCGGCGTAGTAGCCCTGGGGCTGCTGCTCGTAGCCGGCGGGGTAGGGGTACCACTGGCCGTCAGCGGCGTAGTAACCCTGGGGCGCGGCCTGTTGCTGCCATGCGGCTGCGTCCGCGGCTGGAGCGTCATCCACGCCCAACTGAGCGCGCAGCTCGTTCCAGCGAGCCTCCTCCACCGGAGACAGGCTTCCCAGCTTCCGCTTTTCATCGAGGAAGCGGAATTCTCTCATCGCTGCGCGCGTGTCCGACATCCGTCACCTTGCTGCGGACAGCGTACAACCGGCCTCCTGTCGCAGCGTAAATAGAGGGGGCTGCGAGTCTAGGGGCTTCCCGGGAACGGGTAAACCAATTGGCCCGGGCCCGGCTGGCAGCCTCCCCTACTGGAGAGCGGCCCGGACGTCCTCGTCGAGGGTCGCCCGCGTCTTGCCGTAGTGCTCCGTCAGGGCCTCGTCGATGGGTCTTCCCTGTCCCACCTCGCGGACCAGGGTGAGGAACCGGCCGGTGCCGCCCCGCTTCACCAGTTCCCGGACCGCCACGGCGGAGGTGGCGTAGGCGATGGTCGGGTTGCGCTGCATGATGAGGGACGAGCCCTCCATCTGCGCCAGCTTCGGCAGGGCGTTCGCCTTGGCGGCCTGGGCCATGTAGCCGCGGACGGAGCGCTCGGGGTCCTCGCCTCCCAGGTAGCGCCACTCGACGTACTCGGCCAGGCCCTCGTTGAGCCAGACGGGGAGGTTGCCGCCATGGCCGCCGCAGAAGTCATCCAGCGCGGCGTGGACGTACTCGTGGACCAGGGTGGCCCGGGTCTGCTGGGTCAGCTCCGCGGCGTCGTTGATGCGGATGGCGTTGTCGGAGTAGAGCCCGGCGACGGCCCGCGCCCTCGCGGGGCCGAAGTGCGTCGTGAACTCCGCGACGGTGTAGAGGACGACGTCCACCGGCGCCTGGCGGACCTCGCCCAGCATGCTGCGGGTGAAGTCATACGCCTCGTCCAGCGCGGCGACGATGCGGCCCTCGTACTCCGCGCGTTGCCCGAAGTCGCGCTGGTTGTTGAAGTACTTGATGACGAAGCGGCTGTTGGAGCGCGTCCGCATGCCGTCCGCGCTGGTCCCCGACTCGTAGTTGAGGCTGGCCGAGCGCGTGGAGCCCCGGCCCTGGCCGGCCACCGCGGGCGCGGTTTCGACCATGACGGTGGGCCGCCCGCTCGTGGCGCCGTTCATCCGCAGCTCCAGGCGCTCCGCCTCCCGCCGCGCGGCGTGCTCCGCCGTCGCCTTCGCGCGAGCCTGCTGGAGCAGCCGCTTCGCGTCGGCGGCCTCCTTCGAACGGGCGGGCACCTTCTCCAACGCGGCCACCGCGCCCACCGCGTCCTGCTCCTCCATGAGCAGCCGCCCCAGCTCCAGGCCAAAGGCGCCGTCCTTGGGGTGCAGCGCCAGCCCCTTGCGCAGCGCCGCCTCCGCGGCGGCCCGCTGGTCCGTCTTCCGCGCCGACCGGGCCAGGCAGCGCAGCGCGCCCGCGGACTCCGCGTAGACGGCGGCGCGCTCGCCCAGGGAGTACGCCATCACCGGGTCCTCGTGCTTCAGGGCCTCGCAGCCCTTGTGCAGCGCGGCGGAGACCGCGCCGCGCTGGGCGGCGGGCACGTCGTCCGCGTCACCGGCCGAGAAGGCCAGGTAGAGCTCCTCCCAGGAGCGGCTGGCGGAGAGCGACTTCGCCTTCTGCGCGGGAGAAGGAGGGGCGGCGGCCAGCAGGAGGGCGGAGAGCAGGGCAGCGGGACTCATGCCCTGAGTATCGCCGGACTCGGGCGCACGGGCGCAAGGCCCTCCCGGGGCAGGGCTGTTACTTGCGCGCCACCTGCCAGCCCAGCTTGTGGAGCGCGCGCTCCAGCTCCTCGATGTGCGCAGGCCCGGTGGTCTCCAGCGTCACCTCCACCATGGCCTCCCCCAGCCCCGCCTTGGAGAAGGCGCGCTCGTGGTGGATCTCCACCACGTTGGCGCGCAGGTCCGCCACCTGCGTGGTGAGCTTCGCCAGCATGCCGGGCCGGTCCGGCAGCCGCACCTCCAACTGCACCAGGCGCCCGGCCTTCACCAGGCCGCGCTCGATGATGCGGCTGATGACGTTCATGTCGATGTTGCCGCCGCTGAGGATGACGGCGGTGCGCCGGCCCCGCGCCGAGGGCACGTCGCCGCTGAGCAGCGCCGCCACGCCCACCGCGCCCGCGCCCTCCACCACGCTCTTCTCCTGCTCCAGGAGGGTGAGGATGGCGGCGGCAATCTCCTCCTCGTCCACCGCCACCACCTCGTCCACGTACTTCTGCACCATGGGGAAGGTGAGGTCGCCCACGCGCTTGACGGCGATGCCGTCCGCGATGGTGGTGCCCGCGGCGGCCAGCAGCACGCGCTCGCCCGCCTCCATGGACGCCTTCATGCTGGCGATGGTCTCCGCCTGCACGCCCACCACGCGGATGCCGGGCCGCGTCTCCTTCAGCGCGCACGCGATGCCGGAGATGAGCCCGCCGCCGCCGATGGGCACCAGCACCACCTCCAGGTCGGGGCACTGCTCCAGCAGCTCCAGGCCGATGGTGCCCTGGCCGGCGATGACGTGCGCGTCATTGAAGGGGTGGATGAAGACGCGGTCCTCCGCCTTCTGGATGCGCAGCGCCTCCGCGTAGGCCTCGTCGTAGTTGGTGCCCTTGAGCACCACGCGCGCGCCGTAGTCATCCCGCGTGCGCGACACCTTGATGAGGGGCGTGCGCTCCGGCATGACGATGGTGGCGCTCACGCCCAGCCGCCGCGCGTGGTACGCGACGCCCTGCGCGTGGTTGCCGGCCGACGCGGCGATGACGCCCCGGCGCCGCTCGTCCTCGGTCAGCGTCAGCAGCTTGTTGAGGGCGCCGCGCTCCTTGAAGGCCCCGGTGCGCTGGAGGTTCTCCAGCTTGAAGTACACCGCGGCGCACTCCGTCCGCTCCGTGAAGTAGTCCGACTGCGGGCACGGCGTGGGGCGGATGGCCGAGCGAAGGCGCTCGCGCGCGGCCTGGATGTCCTCGAGGGTGACCATGTTCGCGCCTCTATCGGAAGCGCGCCCGTCGCGGAAGAGACAGGTGGAGGAAGCCCGCTCCGCCCGCTGCCTGCCGCGCCGCGCCACGTCCAGCGCGTGACACGGCCGGCCGCGTCAGATGCCGCGCAGCACGGTGGCCTTGCCCACCCGGCCAATGGCCAGGATGTACGCGGCCGTCCGCATGGAGACCTTGCGGGAGCGCGCCACCTGCGCCACGCGCTCGTAGGCCTCCTTCATGGACTTCTCCAGCTCCGCGTTGACGCGGTCCTCCTCCCACGACAGGTGCTGGAGGTTCTGCACCCACTCGAAGTAGCTCACCGTCACGCCGCCCGCGCTGGCCAGCACGTCCGGCACCACGAAGATGCCGCGCTTCTCGAAGACCTCGTCGGCCTCCGGCTGGGTGGGGCCGTTGGCGCCTTCGATGATGAGCCGGGCGCGCACCGCGTGGGCGTTCTCCCGGGTGAGCACGTGGCCCAGCGCGGCGGGGATGAGGACCTCGCAGTCCGCGCCCAGCACGTCCTCGTTGCTGCACGAAGCCCCGCCGCCGAAGCCCGTCACCGTGCCGGTGCGCTTCACGTGCTCGAAGAGGGAGGGGATGTCCAGGCCCTGCGGGTTGCGCACGCCGCCCAGCGCGTCCGCCACCGCCACCACCACGCCGCCGTCCTCCCAGAGGAGCTGCGCGGTGTGGCTGCCCACGTTGCCAAAGCCCTGGAGCGCGAAGCGCGTGCCCCGCACCTGCAGGCCCAAATCCCGCAGGATTTCACGCGCCACGTAGAGCAGCCCGCGGCCGGTGGCGGCCTCGCGGCCCTTGGAGCCGTAGAGCTCCAGCGGCTTGCCCGTCACCACCGCGGGCGAGTGGCCGTGGTAGCGCGAGTACTGGTCCATGATCCACGCCATCACCTGGGGGTTGGTGTTGACGTCGGGGGCGGGGATGTCCCGCGTGGGGCCGATGACGTCCTGCACCTGGTCCACGAACTTCCGGGTGAGGCGCTCCAGCTCCTTGACGCTGAGCTGGGACGGGTCGCACGCGATGCCGCCCTTGGCGCCGCCGTAGGGGACGTTCACCACGGCCGTCTTCCACGTCATCAGCGACGCGAGCGACGCGCACTCGTCCTGGTCCACCAGCGGGTGGTAGCGCAGGCCGCCCTTCATGGGGCCGCGGCTGTTGTCGTGCTGGATGCGGTAGCCGAGGAAGGTGCGAATCTCCCCGGAGTCCATCTCGATGGAGACCTGGACCTTCACCTCGCGCAGGGGCGTGGCGAGCAGCGTCTCGATGGGGGTTCCCACGTCCATGATCCGCGCGGCCTTGCGGAAGTAGTAGTTGGTACCCTCGACGGCGCTCATGTGTCGGCAGACTCCTGGATGGCGGCGCGCGAGACCTTAACAGAAGGGGTGCGCTACCATAGGAAACTGCCATGCCGCCCGAACCGCCGGACGCTTCCACCGTGAGTGGACACCTCCAGGGACTGGCCCGGCGCATCCGGGCGCTGCGGGAGCGGCGGGGCATGACTCAGGAGGACCTCGCCGCCCGCTGCGGCATCTCCGTGTCCTTCGCGTCCCTGCTGGAGCGCGGCGAGCGCAGCCCCAGCTACGAGACGCTGCTCCAGGTGGCCTCCGCGCTCCAGCTCCCGCTGTGGGAGCTCTTGCGGCTGGAGGACACGCGGGACGCGGGCGTCCACCGGCTGGAGGCCTTCGTCCGGGGCCGCGCCCTGTCGCGCGCGGACGTGGACCGGCTGCTGTCGGTGGCGGAGGTGATGTTCAGCGAGCCCTCACCCGCGGCGGCGGACACGGCGCCTGAGCGGCCCGAGCCCGCCCGCTGCGGCGAGCCCGGCTGTCAGAAGCCGGTGCTCGCCCGGGGCCTGTGCGCCGCCCACTACCACCGTGAGCGGCGCAGGAAGGCCGCCGGTCCGGGGACCGGCGGCGCCTGAGGGACTACTTCCGCTTGGCCTGCTCCACCTTGAGCGTGCGCTCGCCGTGGGGCTTGCCGTGCGTGGCCTCGAAGGCCGCCACGTCCTCGTCGGCGACGAAGACGTACGCGTAGGTGGGGCGCAGGTCCGTGCGCAGCACCTTGCCGGCCGGAGCGCCCGCGGCCTCCAGCGCGGCGGCCACGCCCGCCTCGTCCAGCCCGTCCTGCTTGCCCAGGCCCACCCACAGGCGCGTCTGGCCAGCAATCTCCGGCAGGGCCTCGGTGCGGGGGCGGCGCTCAGGCCGCTGACCGCGCGGACGGTGCCGCTCCACCTTCAGCGCCTTTTCGCCATGGAGCTTGCCGTTGACGGCCTCGAAGCCGGGCGCGTCGTCCTCGGCCACGTAGGCGTAGCCGTAGGTGGGGCGCAGCAGGGCGCGCAGCACCTTGCCGGCCGGGGCGCCCGCGGCCTCCAGCGCGGCGGGCAGCTTCGCCTCGTCCATGCCGTCGTCCATGCCCAGGTTGATCCACAGCTTCGCCTCGCCGGGGCCCGCGTCCGGGGACGGGGGCGGGCGGGGCGTGGCGTCACGCTCCGTGCGCGGCTTGCTCTTCTCCACGCGCAGCGTCTTGGCGCCGTGCTGCTTGCCGTTGAGCGTCTCGAAGGCGGCGGCGTCCTCCTCCGCCACGAAGACGTACGCGAAGGTGGGGCGCAGCTCGGCGCGCACCACCTTGCCCACCGGGGCGCCCGCGTCTTCCAGGGCGGTGGCGATGCTGCCCGGCCCCAGGCCGTCCGCCGTGCCCAGGTTCACCCACAGCTTGGCCTCGCCAGGGCCGGCCTCCAGCGCCGCCGCGCCACGGCCAGCCTCGCCGCCGCGCTCGCGCCGCGACTCCTCACGGCGGGGCCGGCGCTCGCGCTCCGAGGACTCACCGCGCCGCTCGCGCCGGTCGTCGCGCTCACCGCGCTCGCGCCGGTCGCCACGCTCCTTGCGCTCACCGCGCTCGCGCCGGCCGCCCTCGCGGCTCTCGAACTTGCGCTCCGGCGGCGGCTCACGCCCCTCGGCCGCCATCGCCGCGGCGGCCTTCTCCATGCGCAGGTGGCTGAAGAAGTACTTGAGCAGGAAGGCGATGAGGTCATCCGCGTCCGCGCGCGGCTTGAGCTGCGCGGCCAGCGGCAGGAAGCCCTCGAAGACGGAGCCGCCCGCGGCCTCCTGGATTTCGCGCACGTGGCGCTCCGTCCACAGGCGCATGGCCTCTTCCGGGGCCGGCATCTCGCGCTTGTCGAACTTGATGCCGTACTTCTTCTCCAGCGCGGTGTACGTGGCCAGCTCGCGCCCGGAGAAGAGGTTGATGGCGGTGCCCTTGTTCCCGATGCGGCCGGTGCGGCCCACGCGGTGCAGGTACACCGCCGGGTCCTCCGGCAGCGAGTAGTTGATGACGTACTCCAGGCCGGAGATGTCGATGCCGCGCGCCGCGATGTCCGTGGCGACCATGAAGGCCACCTCGCCGCGCTTCACCTTGCCCATCACCCGCTCGCGCTCCTTCTGCGGCAGGTCCCCGTTGAGCAGCTCCGCGTCGAAGCCGTTGCGGTTGAGCACCGCCGTCACCAGCGCCGTGTCGTCGCGGGTGTTGCAGAAGATGATGGCGTTCTGCGGCTCTTCCTTCTCCAGCACGTAGATGAGGTTGCGCGGCTTGGGGAAGGCGTCCGACACGTCGTAGCGGATGTGGTGGATGTGCTCCACCGTGAAGACGTCGCCGGACAGCAGCAGCGTCTCCGCGTTCGTCGTGTAGCGCGCGATGAGGTTCTGGATGTCCGTGGGGACGGTGGCGCTGAAGAGCAGCACCTGGCGCGTCTTGGGGAGGCGGTCGAGGATGCGCGTCACCTCCTCGTAGAAGCCCTGGTTGAGCATCTCGTCCGCTTCATCCAGGACGGCGTGGTCGCACGCGTCGAGCTTCAGGTTGCCGCGGTTGATGTGGTCGAACACGCGGCCCGGCGTGCCGACGATGATGGGCGTGCCCTCCTCCAGCGCGTCCTCCTGCTGCTTCATGGAGGCGCCGCCGTAGATGGCCGCGACCTTCAGGCCCTTGTGCCTGGCGAGCATCTTCAGCTCGTCCGCCACCTGGAGGGCCAGCTCGCGGGTGGGGCAGAGGATGAGCGCCCGCACGCGGCGCTCGTCGGCGGGAATCTTCTCCAGCAGGGGAAGTCCGAAGGCGGCCGTCTTTCCGGTGCCTGTCTTGCTGCGGACGATGAGGTCTTTTCCCTCCATGGCGGGCCGGAAGGCGCGGGCCTGGACGGGGGTGGGGTTGGTATAACCGCGCTCCGCCAGCGCTTGGCGGATGGGCTCTGACAGGTTCATGTCGTCGAAGCCGATGTCCGCGATGTACTCGGCGGGACGCGTCGGGGCTTCGTCAGGCGCCGGACTCCCCGGCACGTTTGGCTCTTGGATGTCGCTCATCGGGCATGGGCATAGCCCCTGCATTACCCTGTGGCAACAATCGCGGCACTTTGCTGTATGGAGCCCCCATGGCGAATGGGAGGAAAAGAACCAAAGGTACGTCCCCCCGACCCCGCGCGAAGCGGCCGGCCTCGCCAGGGGCTGGCGACGCCGTGGACGCCGAGGTGGAGGGGGCGGAGGTCGAGGCCCAAACGGACCCGGATTCCCTGGAACCGGACGCGGCCGAGCTGGAGGACGTGGAGCCAGAGGCGGACCTGAGCACCCCCGTGGCGCCCCCCCGGGCCCTGGTGCGTGCTGGCGAGGCGGGGCTCACCCCGAGGGATCCGCTCCAGGCCTACATGGCCGAGGTGCAGCGCCACCCCCTGTTGTCCCGGGAGGAGGAGCTCCAGCTCGCCCGGCACTACAAGGAATCCGGCGATGTGAACGCCGCCTACCGGCTGGTGGCGTCCAACCTGCGCCTGGTGGTGAAGCTGGCGCACGAGTACCACCGCAACCCGCTCTCCCTGCTGGACCTGGTGCAGGAGGGGAACATCGGGTTGATGCAGGCGGTGAAGAAGTACGACCCGGAGCGCGGCGTGAAGCTGAGCAGCTACGCCGCGTGGTGGATTCGCGCGTACATCCTCCGCTACATCATGGACAACTGGAAGATGGTGAAGCTGGGGACCACCGAGGCCCAGCGGAAGCTCTTCTTCAAGCTGCGCCAGGAGCAGGAGAAGCTCATTGCCCAGGGCTTCGAGGCCAGCCCCAAGCTGCTCGCCGAGCGGCTGAACGTCACCGAGCAGGACGTGGTGGAGATGGACCAGCGGCTGGGGCACGACGAGATGTCCATTGACGCGCCCCTGGGCAACGACGACGACTCCCGGGCCACCCGGGCGGACCGCTACCTGCCGTCCAACTCCATGCCGGCGGACGAGCGCCTGGGCGCCGAGCAGCTCAAGGCCCTCTTCCGGGAGAAGCTCTCCGAGTTCGCCCGGACGCTGGAGGGCAAGGAGCGCTACATCTTCGAAAGCCGCCTCATCTCCGACGAGCCCCTCACGCTCCAGGACATTGGCGACAAGTACGGCGTCAGCCGGGAGCGGGCCCGGCAAATCGAGGCGGCCCTCATCAACCGGATGCGTGAGTTCATGCGCGAACACATCCCGGACTTCGACCTGGTGGCCAGCCCCAAGGTCTGACGGCTGGGGGAGGGGGGGCCGGGCATGCGGCCGGGCACTGGCGATATGCTGGGGGCCACCCGGCCGTTCGCCCTCGCACCCTCAGGGGACCCCCCATGCACCGCTCCACCCGCCTCGCGGGAGTGTGTCTCGTCGTCGCCACGCTGCTGACGCTCACGGGTTGTTCCAGCTCGCTGCGCAAGAACTACGTGCGCGACAAGGCGGCCGACCACGTCTACCGCAAGGAGCTGGCGGAGCTGTGGCCCCACGTCCAGGAGGTGCTGCGCAGCCACGGCTACTCCTGGAAGGAGATGCCGGGCCGCTACGTGCTGGAGACGGAGTGGCTGGACTCCGGCGGCGGCAGCCTGGGGCCCGGCACGGCGTCCCGCTTCCTGGTGCAGGGCATCGTGCTCGCCAGCGGCGGCACGGCCCTGCGGGTGATGCGCGGCGACCGCATCACCCAGTCCATTGGCGTGGGCTACGTGGACAGGGAAATCAAGACGGAGGAGGAATACGCCCAGGCCGTCAACGACAGCCAGGCCAGCGGCGTCCTGCCGACGCGGCAGAACTACTTCCGGGATTTGGAAATCGAGCTGGAGATTCTGCGCCTGAGTGACCCGGAGGCGGCCGCGCGCCTCGACGCGGAGGCGCTGGCCGCACACCCCTGAGCCCCGCGGCGCGCCTCCGCCCCTACTCCTTCGGCCAGGGGCGGGAGATGACGCAGGCGTTGATGCCGCCCACGCCCATGGACAGCTTGCCCGCGCAGCCCGCGGGCGCCGGCACGGCCTCGTCGAAGACGAAGCGGCCGTGGACGCGGGAGATCTGCTTGTTGAGCTCCGCCTCCTGCAGCGGGGTGGGGAACACCTTGCCCTGGCCGTAGCCCAGGTACTGGGCCGTCAGCTCCCAGCCGCCGCCCGCGGACATGCCGTGGCCGAAGGTGCCCTTGCGCGCCGTGATCAGCACCTGCTCGGGCAGCACGTCCCGCAGGTTCTGCACCTCCAGGAAGTCACCCGGGGTGGCGGTGGCGTGCAAGTCCCAGCTCCCCACGTCCTCCGGGGCGATGCCGGCCGCGCCCAGGGCCTCGCGGATGGCCAGCGTGGGGCCTTCCTTGGACGGCGTGATGATGTGGTCCGCGTCCGCGGTGACGCCCACGGTGACGGGCTCCATGCCCAGCGGCTTGAAGCCCCTGGCCGTGAAGTGCTCCAAGTCCCCCAGCACCCACACCACGGAGCCTCCCGCGATGTGCGTGCCGCGCAGCGCGGTGAGCGGCTTGGAGAGGGCGGCGTCCGCGGAGATGACGCGGGCGTTGTAGAAGCCGCCCACGGTGAGCGGCATGGGCGGCGGGTCCGTCATGCCCATGACCACGGCCTTCGCCTGGCCCAGTTGGATGGCGTTGAGGGCCAGCCGCAGTCCGTAGCCGAAGGACGAGCACGCGGCCACCGGGGCGAACGTCATGCCGGTGATGCGGCCCATCATCGAAATCTGCGAGGCCGGCGTGTTGTGGATGTTCCACAGCACGTTGGAGGACACCGCGTTCCACGGCGGCTCCGGCGACATCCACTTCTTCTGGAGCCGGGCGTTGCGGGTGCGCTTCTCCTTGATGACGGCCAGCTTGGCGGACTCCACGTCGCCGTCGTCCGGCACGCCAATGGCTTCGATTTCGCGCAGCTCGTCCAGGTACTCGCGCAGCTCCGGCGAGCGGCCGGCCCAGAAGTGCCACCACGCGTCCTCGGCCTCGTCGCGCGTGGCCTCGTCCACCGTGGAGGGCTCCGGCGGGAGGCCGGGCAGCGGCTCCTGCGTCTCGCGCCACTGGCGCAGGGCGCTGTTGCGCTCCGGCGCGGCCCAGAAGCGGTCCCACCGGCGCTGGGCGCGGTACAGGTCCAGGGAGATGGAGCGGATGGTGGGCAGGTCGCCCAGGCCCGTGCCCACGTAGACGTGCGCGCGGGGCCCCAGCGCCTGCAGCTCCTGCTCCAGGCCCGGGTTCTGCGCCAGCGACTGGATGAAGGCGCCAATGGCGTACTGGGTCGGCTGGCCCATCTTCCGCTCCAACTGCGAGAAGCGGCTGCCCGGGAAGCGCGCGTCAATCCACGGCTTGTAGTCGGCCAGGTCGAACTCCGGCATACCGACGAGGAAGTTGTCGGGGCCGAAGCCGTTGAAGGGGGACAGCCAGCTTTCGGACGACGAGAGGTTGCGCTCGAACGCCTCGATGTTCCTGGACCGGGGGGCGACCACGCCCCAGCCGAAGATGCCTACTCTGCGCACGTGTGACTTTCCTTCGCCGCTAGGGGGCGAGCGGCTGAATCTTCAAGTTGTCGAAGTGGACCCGGTTCTTCCAACCGGAGAAGCCGAAGTACTGGTTGCGCGGCCCCTCCAGCGGGGCGGGGTCCTTGAGCGTCAGGAAGGGCTGGCCGTCCAGCTCCCACGTCAGGGTGCCGCCGCTGCGGGTAATCTTGATGTGGTGGCGCTTGCCGGCCACCACCGCGGCGCCGTCACGCACCGCCCGGTCATTCGTGTGCTCGTTCTGCCGGGCGATGGCGGACTGGGTGTTGCGCCAGCCACCGAAGATGAAGACGTAGCCGGTGGCGGTGTACTGCAGCCGCAGGTCGCCCGCGTAGAAGGAGCGGCCGTCACCCCACGCCTCCACCTTGATGTCGCCCTCCGGGTTGTCCGTCCACGCGTCGAACTCGATGACGGCGTTGGTGGGGATGGGCTGCTTCAGCCACATCGGCCGGTTGTGCATCAGCTCCACCACCAGCGCCCCGTCCACCAGCTTCACCGCGGAGGGGTTGGTGGCGCTCCACGCGTCACCCAGCGTGTCGCGGTTGAAGTCGTCCGCGTAGGGCCCGGGGGGCGGCGTGGGCGCGCGCGGCGCCGCCGTGAAGGGCAGCTTGTCCGGCGTGTCCACCCGCAGGTTGTCCCAGAAAATCTGGGACTCGAAGCCGGACAGGCCCAGCCGGTCCTGCCCGGGGCCCTTGAGGGGGAACGGGTCGTCCAGCTCCAGCATCAGCTCGCCGTCCACGAACCAGCGCAGCAGCGAGCCGCGGCGCTCGATGCGCCAGTGGTAGGTGCGGCCGGCCTGCACCGGCTGGCCGCGCAGCTCCACGCGGACCTTGGTGTCCTCCTTGAAGAAGCCGCTGGCCTTGAGGTCCACGTTCGCCTGGCCCTTGCGGGCGGCGCGGCGCCTCAGCGCGTCCAGGGAGGGCGCGTTCAGGTCGCGCCGGGCGATGACGGACAGGGCGTTGTTCCACCCGCCCTGCACCAGGATGTAGCCGGAGGCCGGGTCCCTCCCGTTGCCGAACAGCTCCACCCGGATGTCCCCGGCGGGCAGCTCCGAGCGGACGTCGAACTCCACCGCGACGTCATCCGGAAGCGCGGCCTGGAGCCACAGCGGGTTGTTCTTCACGCCGGGGGCGAGCAGCTCGCCCTGCGTCACACGCCAGTAACCGCCGGTGGAGAAGAAGTCGCGCTGCACCACGCCCGGCTCGGAGAAGTCCTGGGCATACGGCACCGTCGCCCTCGCGTCCGGCTGTCCACGAAACAGCGCGTAGTGGATGAGCGGGAACTGGATGACGAGGATGAGGCCGACGAGCACGGCCCACCCCTTGCGAGTCAGCCCCGCCGGCTTCACCCACGCGGTGCCCACGGACGGCTCCTGCGAGGGAGCGGGCTCCGTGGGGGACTGGTCCTGCTTCTCCTTGCGCCTGGCCTGACCCATCAATCCTTCCGGGGGGAAAGGCGGCGGAATCTACGCCCCGGGCAGGTGGACGTAAAGCACGGCCACCTGCCTCTGCGGGCTACTTGACCCCCCAGCGCTTTTCGAGCGCATGTTGCTCCGCCTGCCGCTGCTTGATGCGCTCGCGCTCGCCGCGGAGCTTGTCCGCCTCCTCGGGCGAGGGCCGGACGGCCAGTTGATACACCGCGCCGGCCACCGCGAAGAGGCCCGCGGCGATGATGACGCCCCAGGGCTTGCTGGCCACCGCCTGCACCACGCCGCCCACCTGGTGCAGCGCCGCGAGCGCGCCGATGACGAGCATCCACGCGCCCACCGCGGACGCCACCACCGCGGCCACCGGGCGCTGGAGCATGGCGCCCACCAGCCCGCCGATGATGAAGCCCGGCGCGAAGCCCAGCAGGAAGTCCTGCTGCCCGGCGATCTGCCCGGCCACCAGGCCCAGCGGCACGCCCACGCCCAGGAAGGTGATGGCCGTGGGCAGCAGGAAGCCCAGCGCCATCAGCACCGCGGCGGCGATGGTGGCCATCCGGGCCACGTCCGGCAGGCCCAGCTTCATGACGAGGATGGGCGTCCACAGCAGGCCCAGCACCGCGCCAATGGGGCCCGCGAGCACGCGGAACATCTTGCCCCCGCCGGCCACGAGCAACGTCACGCCCGCGACACAGCACACGATGCCGGCCCACATGGGCAGCAGCCGGTAGATGGCCACCCAGCCGGGCGGGTTGAACGTCTGGTACGCCCCGAGGGCCTGGAGGAGGCCTTCCATGGCAGATTCTCCTTGATGCGGTCCGCGGAAGCTTACGCGTATCGGACGATGGCGAGTACGAGCAGGAGCACGAACACGATAGCGGCAAGCAGGGCGAAACCATACAGGGCGCGTGGCGTGGTGGTGCGCCGCAGCAGCGCCTCCGCCTCCGCGCGGTCCTCGGCGGACGGGCTGCCCGCGAGGATGCGCTCGGCGTCGCGCCGCGCGCCGGCCACGTCGCCCGCCTCCTTCCGGGCCCAGGCGGCCTGGACCTCCGCCGAGCCGGGCGCCGGGGGCGTCTGTCCGCCTTTCGCCATGACGCCGCTCTATACCGGGGAATGCGCGTACCCGTCGACGGTATATAGATACGCCCTATGTCCGCGCGGCGTCTGACCCGTCGAAACCTCCTGCTCGGCACCGCCGCGCTCGCCCCGTTGCTGTCCCGGCGGGCGCATGCCTTCGGTGAGAAGAACCGCTTCATCCCCGCCGTGGCCCGCCACAAGGGGCGCTGGGACACGCGGCTGTCCGGCCTGCGCCGCATCGCCTGGGAGCTGCAGCGCCGCACCTCCGTGGAGGTCGTCCCGGACGCGCGCCCGTTCCCGCTCAGCTCCCCGGACCTCTTCGAATACCCGTTCCTCTACTTCGGCGGCGAGGGCGAGTTCCCGCCGCTGGAGGAGGCCGAGGTGGCCAACCTGCGCCGCTACCTGACGTACGGCGGCTTCATGCTCGCGGACGCCAACGACGCCAGCGACGGGGCGGGCTTCGACGCGTCCTTCCGCCGGGAGATGGCGCGGGTGCTGCCGCAGAGCCCGCTGGCGGAGGTGCCGTCGAAGCACGTGGTGTTCAAGTCCTTCTTCCTGCTGGACGCGGCGCCCGGGCGGGTGCTCAACAAGCCCCAGTTGATGGGCTGCAACCTGGGCAAGCGCGCCGCGGTGCTCTACTCGCAGAACGACCTGGCCGGGGCGTGGAGCCGCAACGAGTCGGGTGACTTCGAGTTCGATGTCTCCCCGGGGGGTGAGCCCCAGCGCGAGCTGGCGGTGCGGCTGGGCATCAACGTGTGCATGTACGCCCTCTGCCTGGATTACAAGGACGATGCCGTCCACCTGCCGCTCATCCTCAACAAGCGGCGCTGAAGCACCGGCCCTCCGCCGAAAGCCTGGATGAACTCCCCCACGTTCAACGCCTGGAAGCTCGTCACCCTCTCGCCATTGCCACCGTGGGCGCTGGTCCTGCTCGCCCTGGGCCTGGTGCTGGGCGTGCTGCTGGCCGCCTGGGGCGTGCGCCGTGAGCCCTCGCGCGGGCGCCGCGTCCTCCTCTGGGCCCTGCGCGTCGGCGCGGGCGTGGCCGCGCTCTTCTTCCTGCTGGAGCCCGGCATCCGTCACCTCCAGGTGGCGCGGATGAAGAACCGCGTCGCGGTGCTGGTGGACCGCTCCGCGTCCATGAGCTTCCCCGCGGAGGTGGGCGGGCGCTCGCGCTCCGAGGAGGTCGCCGCCTTCCTGGAGCAGGCGGCGCCGCGCCTGGCGGAGCTGCAGGACCGCTTCACGGTGGAGCTGTACGGCTTCGATCCGGAGCTGGCGCCGGTGACGCCGGAGGCGCTGAAGTCGCCGGCGCGCGCGGGCACCACGGACCTGCTGGCCGCGGTGCGCGCCGCGGCGGGGGCGGGGCAGGGCTCGCGCAAGCTGTCCGGCGTGCTGCTGTTCAGCGACGGCGCGGACAACGCCGAGCTCAAGGCGGGCGTGGTGGGCCGGGCCCGCGCGGCGCTGGCGGACCTGAACGTCCCCGTCTCCACCTTCACTGTGGGGCAGGAGACGCTGAAGGACGTGGCCGTGGAGGGGCTGAAGGTGGATGACTTCGCCTTCGTGCGCAACTCGCTCACCGTGGAGGTGGAGATTCACGGCCGCGGCTTCGCGGGGCAGGACATCCCCGTGGTGCTGAGCCAGGAAGGCAAGACGGTCGCCAGCAAGGTGGTGCGGCTGGAGTCCGCGGACGACGTGAAGCCCGTGGCCTTCACCTTCACGCCGGACCAGACGGGCCGCTTCGTCTACACCGTGACGGTGCCCACCTTCCCGGGCGAGGCCGTGGCGGACAACAACACCCGCTCCTTCACGCTGAAGGTGATTCGGGACCGCGTGCGCGTGCTGCTCGTGGTGGGCCGGCCCTCGTGGGACGAGCGCTACCTGCGCGGCCTGCTCCGCCAGGACGCCAACGTGGACCTGGTGTCCTTCTACATCCTCCGGACGCTGTCGGACGACCCGGGCGTGGTGAACGACCAGCGCGAGCTGTCCCTCATCCCGTTCCCCATGGAGGAGATTTTCGACACGAAGCTGGACACCTTCGACGTCGTCATCTTCCAGAACTTCGGGCACTCCGACCCGTCGCTCTCCATCGCCGAGTACGAGCGCAACCTGGAGCGCTACGTCCACAACGGCGGCGCCTTCGTGATGATTGGCGGAGACAGCGTGCTGGGCGAGGGCCGCGCCACCATGCCCACGCTGATGGAGGCGCTGCCCGTCGTCGCCGCGGGGCCCGCCAACCTGGACGCCTTCAAGCCGCGCCTGACGCCGGAGGGCCTGCGCCACCCGGTGACGGGCATTGGCATGGGCGCGGCCAGCACGGAGGCCGCGTGGGCGGAGCTGCCGCCCATCCCCGGCGCCAACCTGACGCAGGCGCGCCCCGGCGCCACGGTGCTGCTGGACCACCCGCACCTGACGGTGGGCGGGAAGAACGCGCCGCTGGTGGCGGTGTGGGACTACGGGCGGGGGCGCTCGCTGGTGATGGCCACGGACGCGTCCTGGTACTGGGCCTTCGCGGCGCACAAGGATGGCTCGCCCAGCCGCGCGTATGACCGCTTCTGGGGCAACGCGCTGCGGTGGCTGGTGAGGGACCCGGATTTGACGACGCTGAAGGTGACGGCGGATCCGCCGTCCGTGGAGCCGGGCCGGCCCGTGGGCGTGGTGGTCCAGGCGCGGCTGGCGGACTACCAGCCGGCGCAGGACGCGCAGGTGCGGGTGGAGCTCTTCTCCGTGGCCACGCAGAAGCCGGTGGCGGTGCAGACGGGCACCACGGGGACGGACGGCGTGGTGCGGCTGGAGTTCGAGCCCCCCGCGCCCGGGCCCTACAAGCTGCTGGCCTCCGCGAGGAAGGGCGAGACGGACCTGGGCAAGGGCGAGGACGCGGTGGCCGTGCGCGCCGTGGGCCCCGAGCTGTCGGATGCGTCCGTGCGGCCGGAGTTGATGGCGCGGATCGCCAAGGAGACGGGCGGCAAGTCGTACTCGCTGCCGCGGGACGGCCTGCCGGAGGTGCCGCTGCTGGACCCGCCGGTGGTGGAGGTGGGGCGCGCCAGGGACCAGCCGCTGTGGGACCGCTGGTACTACCTGGTGGCGCTCATCGCGCTGCTGGGCGCGGAGTGGTTCGCGCGCCGGCGCTTCGGCTACGTGTGACGCTGTGACAGCGGCCTCTCCCGGTGACAGGGAGAGGCCCGGTTGCTTCAGCGAGTCACGGCCTACGTCTTCTCCACCACGCCGCAGGCGATGCGGCCACCGGCGTCGCCCGTCGGGTCGGTGTGGTAGTCGTCCTCCTGGGCGTGGATGACCACCGCGGAGCCGTCCTTGTCGAACAGCGACTTCACGGTGAGGCCGTTCTGCGAAAAGATGTCGAACTGCACCGTGCCGTCCTTCGCCACGTAGAGGTTGGGCAGGTCGCCGTGGTGCTTGCCCTTGGGCGCCAGCAGGCCGTGGGCCTTCTTCGTGGGGTTGAAGTGGCCGCCCGCCGTGGTGAAGCCGGGCGCCTCGCACTTGCCCACCTCGTGGATGTGGAAGGCGTGCTGGCCCGGCGGCAGGTTGCTCAGCTTGCCCTTGATGAGGATGCCCTGCTTGGTCTGCTCCAGGGTGATGTCGCCCACGTCCTTGCCCTGGGAGTCCTTCACCTGGGCCTTGGCCGTCTGGTGCTTGGGCGGCGTCTTCTTGTCCGTCGCCGGCGCGGTGCCCTTGGCCGGCGGCGTGCCCGCGTTCTCCTGAGCCAGGGCGGGGAGGGCGGCGGTCAGTGCGGCGGCGGTGAGCAGGGCTCGAATCTTCATGGGTGTGTCTTCCTCCTGAGGTCGTGCGCTACGGAGCGAAGGTGGACACTACCGGTTGCTCGCGCCCGCCGCAGGAGAAAGCAAGCGGGCAGCCGGCCCATCTGCTCTGTAACGCTCACTCATCGGTGAGCGGCACGGGCACGACACGGGAGGCGCCGAAGGCGGGGGCCCAGATGCCCTGGACCTCCGGGCTGTTGAGGAAGCGCACCAGGGCCCGGAAGGCGGGCAGGGGGCCGCCCAGGCGTTCGGCCCATTCCAATCCCCTGGGGGAGAGGTTGGGCACCAGGGGGCCCAGCTCGTCGCGACTCTTCACGGAGCGGGTGAGGCCCAGGCCCTCGTCGCGCAGGCGCTGCGGGACGTAGAGCGGAGCGAAGCGCGCGTGGCGGTGGTCGTGGACACAGCCCTCGTCCTCCAGCAGCGCGGCCGACAGGGGCAGCTCGCGCACGTTGAAGAGCAGCTTCACCGCGCCCAGGTGCGGGTCATAGGGCCCGCGCAGCCGGTGGTCCCCGCGGGGGACGAGCCGCCGGTCCAGGTAGCAGTACGCGCGGGCCTCGGGGGGCACGCTGCCGCGGTGGCGCGCGCCGCCATAGCGGTAGAAGGGCCGCACGTAGCTCGCGTCCACCTCCAGCGGCGGGCCGGCCTTCAGCGCACGCAGCTTGGGCATCAAGTCGTCGGGCAGGCCGTGGGCCTTGGCGAACTCGGGCAGGGCGTCCTCGGGCGTGGCCGCGAAGTCCCTCACGCGGGTGAGGAGCCGCTCCGGGTCGGCGTCCACCAGCAGCTCGTCGAAGCGTGTCTTGACGCCGGGCAGGCTGACGGGGACGAGCCGCGTCAGGGGCTCGCCGCTCTGTCGCCAGCGGGCGTCCAGGGCGGAGGCCTCGGGCGCGGTGGGGGCGAGCCGCCACTCGGGGGCCTCGGGGGTGAAGTGCTGGCCCATGCCGCGCCGCTCGAAGCGCGGGGCGGGGTGGGGGCCGGGGAGGGAACTCCATACGGTGATGCAGGTCCGCACCTGGGTGCCGGCGAAGGCGCCCGGGCCCAGGTCCACCACCTCGCGCAGGGAGAGCGTCTCCAGGAGCGACTGGCGCAGCGGCGCGTACATGAAGGCGTCGAGGAAGCTCGCCGGGGTGATGAAGGCGAGCGCGCCGGGCCGGGTGGCCAGCCGGTGCGCGGCGACGAGGAGGAAGAAGGCGAAGTCGTCGCGCAGGCTGGTGCCGGGCATCAGCGCCAGCGGGAGCAGGGCGCGCAGCCGGGCGTAGGTGCCCGGGTCCTTGAGCACGGACGAGGTGCCGTTGTAGGGCGGGTTGCCCACCCACAGCTCCATGTGGTCCGGGGGCGTGGTGGCGAGCACCGGGGCCAGGCCGTCTCGCAGGGCGTCCCCGGCGTGCACGTGGGCCTCCGGGACGCGGGCCTGGCAGAGGCGTGCGACCTCGGGGTCCAGCTCCAGACCGCAGAGCCGGACGCCGGGTCTCAGCCGGGAGGCGGCGGTGAGGAACGCTCCCGCGCCGCACGAGGGGTCCACCACCGTGAGGGGCCCTTCGCCCACGTGCCGGAGCGCGAGCGCCAGTGTGCGTTCCGCCAGCGGCGCTGGCGTGAAGAACGCACCCACGGCCTTGCGGTCCAGGCTGGGGAATTGAAGGACGAGCTTCTCCTCATCCACTTCCAGCGGCCTATGCGCGGTGCGAGGCATGGCCCCGCATCCTACCTGGCGTGGTGCGGAGTGAACGCCCGGGGCCTGCGTTCTGGCTGGATGTTTCAGCGAGTTGTGTGCTTGGCATCAACAGACCTGCCCTGGAGTCGCAGATGCTTGATGTCTGTCTTGAGCGTTGTCCGGTGACGCCAGTCCACACGCACGGTTGGCCGGAACCGCCACGTCCATCAGCTTGGGCTTCGGCAGGCCCAGGTTGTTCATGAGCTGGATGAAGCCCTCGCGGCTCCGGCCCGCCACGCGCGGGTTGTGCCGCTTCTCCTCGCCGATGGTCGTCACCGTCAGCCCCTTGTAGTCATGGGCCGGGTACACGAGCGTCTCGTCCGGCAACGCGAACAGCACCCGGGTGATGGAGTCATACAGGGTGCCGGCATTGCCATTCTGGAAGTCCGTCCTGCCATTGCCACGGATGAGCAGGGCATCCCCGGTGAAGACGCGGTCGCCCAGCAGGTAGCTCACGCTGTCATCCGTGTGGCCCGGTGTCGCGAGGACCTGGAACGTGAAGGCCCCTGCCCGCAGCGTGTCGCCGTGCTTCACATGAATGTCGGCGCACGGTGCCCCGGCCGCGCCGCCCACCACCCTGGCGCCCGTGCGAGCCCGGAGCAGGCCGGACGCCGTGACATGGTCCGCGTGGACGTGTGTGTCCAGCACATGGGTGAGGGAGAGGCCCAGCTCTCGCATCAACGTCAGGTCCCGCTCGACCCGCTCAGCGACGGGGTCGATGAGCAGGGCCGTGCCGCGCTCCTCGTCCCCGAGCAGATAGGTGTACGTCGACGACGTCGTGTCGAAGAGCTGGCGGAAGAGCATGATTCCCTCCAGGGCATCCGGGAGCCAGGGCTCCACGGATAAGATTCACCCGCTGGAAGGGATTGGCTGGAGACGGCCGCCAGCGCCTGGCCGCTGGCTCGTGGAGCAGGCGGAGGCGCACCTACAGCCCGTGTCCGCAGTGCTTGCAGAACTGGGCATCCAGGTCATGCCCCTGCTGGCCGCAGGCAGGGCACGCCCGGTGGTCCACCGCGTGCCGCGTGGCGGCGGCCAGCTCCACGGAGACGATGCCCGTGGGCACCGCGATGATGCCGTAGCCCATCACCATCAGGATGGACGCGATGAACTGCCCTGGCACCGTCTTGGGGGTGATGTCGCCAAAGCCCACCGTCGTCACCGTGACGATGGCCCAGTACATGGCGCGGGGGATGCTGTCGAAGCCGTTCTCCCGGCCCTCCACCACGTACATCAGCGCGCCCATGATGACGACGATGGTCAGCACCGTGCCCAGGAAGACGGTGATTTTCGGGCGGCTGGCGCGCAGCGCGGTGAGCAGCACCTCCGCCTGTCCCAAGAGGTGTGTCAGCTTGAGCACGCGGAAGACGCGCAGCAGCCGCAGCACCCGAATCACCAGCAGCGACTGCGCCCCGGGAATCAGCACGCTCAGGAAGGTGGGCAGCAGCGCGAGCAGGTCCACCAGCCCGAAGAAGCTGCGGGCGTAACGCAGCGGCCTGCTCACGGAGAAGAGCCGGAGCAGGTACTCCAGGGTGAACAGGGCGGTGAAGAACCACTCCACGCCGAGCAGCACGTCCCCATACCGGGCTCGGATGGACGCGACGCTCTCCAGCATCACCGCGATGATGCTGAAGAGGATGGCCCACAAGAGGCCCACGTCGAACGCCTTGCCCGCGGGCGTCTCGGCCTCGAAGATGATGGTGTGCAGCCGACCACGGAGGCCCTCGGTGGGGCCCTGCTCTGAAGCTTTGGACACGGGGCCAGTGTAGGCCACCCGTGTCCCTTGGGAACCAAACGCCGCGCCCACCACGAAGACCTGGGGGATGGTGATGACGCCAGGCGGAGCTTCAAGACGTTGCAGCCTGGTTCGGCGCGTCAGGGCGTCGCCGAAGGTGACGCTTCGCGCGCGGCATCAGGCTGGCTTGGAGTTCGAGTGGTCGCCTGTCTTGCCTAGCAGGTATCCGCCGTGGCTGATGGCCAGCAGGGCGAGCATGCCTTGCGACAGCGCGGGCAGCGCGCTGTTGGCTCCGCGCGCCACCGACATGGCCACGTCCATGAAGTAGCCCACCGCGGCGATGAGCGTGAAATAGAACATCTGCACCTTGGCCAGGTCGATGTGCGCGGTGTTGCCCACCTCGTCTCCCTGGAACATGTCCGCCATGCGCGCGTCGGTCATGTTCGCGTTGGCGTAGAGCACGCCCTGGCGGTGCGCGTCGATGTCCGTGGCCTCCTCCGCGAGCTGCACGGAGGTGTTCCGTACCAGCTTCTCATCCGGGCTGCGCGCGCGCTTGCCACCCAGCACCAGCGGTGTGCCCAGCAGGGACGTGGTGGAGATGCCCATGGCAATCCAGAGTTCCTGGGGGATGCTCACGCCCCCGGCATTGGACGCGCCGGTCTTCACTCGGGCGAGCGTCATCGTCAGGTATCCCGCCATCACCACCACGGTCCACACCAGCGCCTGGAAGCGGGAGAGGCTCATCAGGTTGCGCTCGCTGATGAGCAGGGCCAGCGGCACGCCCACGATGGCCTTGCCCAGCACCAGCAGGAAGCCGGTGAGCATGGCGGCCGTCCCCAGCAGGTTCCATCCCGGCGGCAGGTACCAGGTGGCCGCGAGGACGGCCATGGGCATGGCCGTGGTGAGCACCGCCATCCGTCCGTACTCCGAGCGGGGAATGGCGCCGACGATTTCTCCGCCGCGATTGCCAGCCCCACTGCCAGCCACAGGCACGCTCTCTGCCATGAGGTCCCCCCTGAGGTGTGTTGGCGGGAATCGTAGCGCTGGGGTGTCGCGGGCGTTCCGCCGTGCGGGGGCGCTGTCCATGGCGGACGTCCGACTGGCACTGGAGGGCAGTGGACCCGCGCGGGCGCGGCGACGAGCGAGCCCAGCTCAAGCGTCATGGCCGGCGCAGCGGGGAGCCGCGTCGCGAGGCGCACGGGGCCTGGCCGGGCCGCGGCTTGTGGCTCGACAGGCCACCCAAGGCGTCATGAGAATGCCGGCGCCCGAGGCGCCCGCGCGCGCCATCAGGGGAACGGAGATGCGCATGGAGACGCAGCCTGGCGACTTCGGACCGCCGCGAGACGAACGTGAGATGTCCGCCGTCGCGGACATCATGATGCAGTCGTATGCCATGTCGCCCGCGGACGGCGCCGCCTGGATGCAGCGCACGACGCGGTCGGACCTGCGCCTCCTGCGCGAGGGCGGCGAGGTGGCGGCCTCGCTCGTGCTCATCCGCATGGGGCAGTGGTACGGCGGGCGCAGCGTGCCCGTCATCGGCGTGGGCGGCGTGGGCGTGTCGCCCGTCCACCGGGGACGCGGCACCGCCACCCGGCTGATGCAGCACCTGCTGCGCGAGGCGCGCGCGACGGGAGCCCCCTTGTCGGTGCTCTACCCCGCGACCCAGCCGCTCTACCGGCGCGTCGGTTACGAACACGCGGGCACGCGGCAGGAGATTCGACTCCAGGTGCCGTCGCTGGACTTCAGCGAGCGGACGCTGTCGCTGCGGCCCATCCGGGAGGCGGACACGGCGGCCATCGTCCTGAGCTACCAGCGCCACGCGCGGCACCGGCCGGGCTGGCTGGACCGGGGCGACTTCTCCTGGGGCCGCGTGCGCAACATGCGCGGCGAGGTGGCGCAGGGCTACCTGGTGGAGGGCAGCGCGGGGGTGGAGGGCCACGTCTACGTCATCCGCCGGGCGCTCAAGGACTTCAAGCAGGAGCTGTTCCTCACCGACGTCGTGGCCCACACCCCCGCGGCGGCGCGGCGCATCCTGAGCTTCCTGGGGGACCACCGCTCCCTGGCCACGGAGGCCTTCTGGTACGGCGGGGTGGATGACCCGCTGCTCCTGCTGCTGCGCGAACAGACGTACTCGGTGAAGCTGTACATGCACTGGATGGTGCGGGTGCTGGACGTGGCCTCCGCGTTGGGAGCGCGCGGCTGGTCGGAGGGGCTCTCCGGCGCGCTGCACCTGGAGGTGGAGGACGACCTCTTCCCGGAGAACCAGGGGCGCTTCGTGCTGGAGGTGTCGGAAGGCCAGGCGCGCGTCCGCCGCGGCGGCGAGGGCCGCCTGCGGCTGCACGTGCGGGAGCTGGCCCCGCTGTACACCGGCCACCTGTCCGCCCAGGCGCTGCGGGCCATGGGCGCGCTGCACGGGGAGGAGGCCTCGGTGCGCGCGGCGGACAGCCTCTTCGCCGGGCCGCCGCCTTCGCTGCGCGACATGTTCTGAGTCCCGCGCCGGGCCCCGCCCTATCGGGCCCGGCGCGGGAGTGCTAGAGCGCGAGCAGTCCTTCACAGGAGCGTGCAGGCCATGCGGGCATTCGTCACCGGCGGTTCAGGCTTCGTGGGCAGGAACCTCCTCGCCGCGCTGAAGGTGCGGGGGACGCCCGCCCGTGCGCTGGCGCGCTCCACCGCGTCCATGACCGCGGTGACGGAGGCTGGCGCGGAGCCCTTCGAAGGCGACCTGTCGGACGTGGAGCGGCTCAAGGCGGGCATGGAGGGCTGTGACACCGTCTTCCACGCCGCCGCGCTGGTGAAGGGCTGGGGCGCGCGCAGCGAGTTCTTCGAGACGAACGTGCGCGGCACCGAACGGGTGCTGGAGGCGGCGCGCGCCGCGGGCGTCAAGCGGCTGGTCCACGTCAGCACGGAGGCGGTGCTGGCGGATGGCTCGCCGCTGGTGGGCGTGGACGAGACGATGCCCCTGCCCGAGCGCCCCATCGGCGACTACCCCTCCACCAAGGGCGAGGCGGAGCGGCGGGTGCTGAGCGTGAATGCCCCGGACTTCGTCACCGTGGCCGTGCGGCCCCGCTTCGTGTGGGGCGCGGGCGACACGTCGCTGCTCCCGCAGTTCCTGGAGGCGGTGCGGGCGGGGCGCTTCCGGTGGTTCAGCGGTGGCCGCTACCTGACGTCCACCTGCCACGTGGCCAACTGCGTGGAGGGCATGCTGCTGGCGGCGGAGAAGGGGCGCGGCGGCGAGGCGTACTTCCTCACCGACGGAGCGCCCGTGGAGTTCCGGCGCTTCATCACCGACATGCTCGCCACGCAGGGCGTGGACGCGGGCCAGCGCACCCTGCCGTACGGCGTGGCCGCGACGGTGGCCACGGTGGGGGACCTGCTGTGGGGCACCCTGGGCCTGGGCGGCCGCCCGCCGCTCACCCGCGCCGAGGTGCTGCTCATGGGGCGGGAGGTGACGGTGCGGGATGACAAGGCCCGCGGGGAGCTGGGTTACGAGGGCCGCCGCTCCCGAGAAGAAGGCCTCCGGGAGCTGAAGGCGGAGCACCGGAGCACGGCGTCGCGTATGCTCTGAGGCATGCGAAGGTTCGAGTTCGTGGAAGGCTCCAGCTCCAAGTTCTGGGAGCCGGAGCTCAAGGGCAACACCTTCATCGTCACCTTCGGCCGCATCGGCACCGCCGGCCAGCGGCGGGAGAAGGCGTTCGCGGACGAGGCGGGCGCTCGGAAGGAATACGAGAAGAAGGTCGCGGAGAAGCTGCGGGAGGGCTACCGCGAGGTGACGGAGGGCGGCGCCGCCGAGGCCGCGCCCACGCCCGCGCCGCCGCCCGCGCCGAAGAAGCCCGAGCTGCCGCGCCGCGTCCCCGCCGCCACGCCCACGCCCGAAACGGTGAAGGCCGCCGCCGAGGCGCTGGCCGCGCTGCGGGCCCGCCTGGGGTGGCGAAGCTGGGAGGTGACGTCCCGGGCCCGGCGCGCGAGGCGGGCGTTGCGCGCCCTGGGCGGCGTGGATCCGGCGGCCCACCCGGAGCTGGCGGGCACCTTCGACGCGCTGATGGCGCGCGTCGTCTCCCCGGGGAAGGACGGCCGGCTCCCGCTGCGCCACGCGCTGGCGCTGCTGGGCGAACTGGACGTGGCGGCCTTCGCCCGCGCGGCCGAGGTGTGGCTCGCCGCGCCTGACGCCGTCCCCGCTGCGACGCAGGTGGCCCGGCAGGCCTCGGCGCTGGGGCAGCCGGAGCTGGCGCTGCGCCTGGGGCTGCTGCTGGCGGAGCGCCCCGGGCAGGCGGGGGCGCCCTCCGAGGAGGGCTGGGCGAAGCGGTGGACGCGGCTCAGGCCGCACGTGGAGGACCAACTGTCCTCCCGCGGGGGTTCGCTGGCCACCTGGGCCCAGTCGGTGGATGCCTCGAAGGACACGCACCTCGCCGGGCGCCTGGCTCGCCTGGGCGCCTGAGGCGCCGGGAGCGCGTGGGGTGGGCCCACGCGCTTCCGGACCGGCCGTGCCTGACTAGCCCGGCCCGCCGCTGGGCGTGGACGACTTCTTGGCGGCGCCCTGGCCGGAGGTCGGCAGGCTGGTGGGCAGCCGGTCCATCTCCGCTGGCGGGTAGTTGCGCGCGGCGTCCAGGTAGGACTGGGGCTTGATGCGCCGTCGCATGCGCCACGTCAGGCCGTCGGGCTGGATGAGCACGGGCTCGCCGTCGGCGCGCTGCTCCACCAGGTGCCCGTCGCAGAAGCGCCACATCTTGAGGCCGTTCACCTCCTGCCGCGCGTAGTACAGGTCCGTCTGGCCCATCTGCGGATTGGGCGGGCACCAGGTCCGGCGAGCGGCCGCCTCCCGCTCCGGCTTCTCCGCCTGCCACTGCCGCTGGGCATCCCGCAGCGCCACCGCCGCCAGGGCCTTGGGGCCCTCCTCGAACCGGGCCTCGACCTCTCCCAACAGCTCGCGGCCCCGGCGGGCAATCTCCGGGAAGGCCCCGGTGTTGCGGAAGCCGCAGTCCTTCAGGCGGTTGAGCGTGTAGCGGTGCACCTCCATGATGGGGGGGAGGCTCTCCGTGGCTTCCCGCAGGAGCGCCAGCTTCCTGGCATGGCCCGGTGCGTCCAGGTTGGAGAGCTCCTCCGTCTCCCGGAGGAAGCGCGCCATCGCCCCGTTCACCGTCGTCAGCTCGTCCGCCAACCACCGCGGTTCCGAGGACGCACAGGGGTCCGCCTTCGCCTTCTTGTAGTCCCGGTACTCCGCTCGGGACATGCCGAGCGAATAGAGCTCCACGGGAGGAGCGGGCTTGGTCGCGCACGCGCTCAGCGCCGTGCCCAGGCCCGCAAGCACGAGCCGCCGAATGTTTGCCGTCATCCGCCCATTCTGGCATGTCATTTGAGTTCAAACAAACGTACAGAAGCGGACGCTCGAGTTTCGGGGCGCGGATTCCGGGATGGCGGGGCCGCCCCTGTACGGCGTCACGGAGGTTGCCTACAAGGCTGACCCGGAGCCGAGCCCCGTTCCAGAAGTGCGAGCCGGTACATGAAGCCCGCGGTCCTCATCATCATCGGAGTGCTCACGGCGTTGGGTGGAGCCCTCTACCTGTCCGCGCGGCGAGCCTCCGAACGCGAGGGGGGCGCGGCGCGCCCCGCGGCGCCGGCGCCCGTCTCCACGCGCGCGGTGCGGACGGAGATCACCTTCCTCTACAGCACGGAGAAGAAGGCGTGGGTGGAGGCGGCGGCGGCGGACTTCCAGAAGGCGCATCCGCACATCCGGGTGAACCTGGTGGGCCGGGGCTCGCTGGAGGCGGCGCAGGGCATCCTCGAAGGCCGTGAGCGGCCCACGGTGTGGAGCCCCGCGGACAGCGCGGTGCTGCGGATGTTGGAGTCGGACTGGGCCACGGATGCCGCGCGTGCGCCGCTGTTCGCCGCGGCGGGCGAGGCGGCGCCGCGGCCCCTGGTGAAGACGCCGCTGGTGTTCGTGGCGTGGGAGGGCCGGGCGGAGGTGCTCCAGCGCGCCAGCGGCGGGGGCCCGGTGTCCTGGAAGGTCCTCCACGGCGCGGTGGCCAGCGACCAGGGCTGGCCGGCGGTGGGCGGTCAGCCGGAGTGGGGCTTCGTGAAGCTGGGCCACACGGACCCCACGCGCTCCAACTCCGGGCTCCAGGCGCTGCTGCTGGCGTCGCTGGAGTTCCATGGCAAGCAAAGCGGGTTGACGGTGGCGGACCTGCTGGAGCCCCGGTTCCAGACGTGGCTCAGCCAGTTGGAGCGGGGCGCGGGACGCTTCCCTCAATCCACCGGCACGCTGATGGCGGACATGGTCCGCTTCGGCCCGTCCCGCTACGACATCGCGGTGGTGTACGAGAACCTGGCCATCGCCCAGCTCTCCCAGCCGCCGGGCAACTGGGGGGCGCTGAAGGTGCTCTACCCGACGCTCACGTCCTGGAGCGACCATCCGGCGGCGGTGCTGGAAGGCGACTGGGTGTTGCCCCGCCAGCGGGAGGCCGCGCTGGAGTGGCTCCGCTACCTGCACAGCCGGCCGGTGCAGCAGCGCGCGCTGGCCTTCGGCTTCCGCCCCGCGGACGCGTCCGTGCCGCTGACGTCGCCCGAGGAGAACAACCCGTTCCATCCGCTGTCCGCGCACGGCATCCAGGCGGAGGTGCCTCCCGGGGCGGAGGTGCCGGAGGGCTCGGTGGTCCGCAACCTCCTCACGCTGTGGTCGCGGCGGGTGGGCAGCGCGCGCTCGCCGTAGCCCGCCGCCGCCCCGCCGTCAGCCGCCGCGCGCGGCCAGGTCGATGAAGCCGCGAATCCAGAGGAGGTTGACCGTGTCACACACGGCCTGCGGCGTCGCCGTCGTCGTCTCCAGCGCGGCCGTGTAGGGCACGCCCTGGCGCGAGTACCAGTCGGTGACGCTGCCGTCGTGGTACTCGATGAGGCCGTCCGCGTCGGTGAAGCTGTGGTCGTCCACCTTCTGGCTGCGCACGACGGTCAGGTGCTTCGCGCTGGCCTCCACCAGCGGGCGGTAGGCGGCCTTGTCTCCGAAGGTGTATGCGTACGTCGCGGTCCCGCCCAGGTAGTTGTCCTGGTGGATGTCGAGCGCGGCGGCCGGGGCGGGGTAGCGCGCCAGCTCGCCGCGGATGGCCCGCGTCTCCTTGGGGCCGCCGTCGTACAGCGCCCAGCGCAGGATGGGCCGCGCGACGTTCAGCTCGCCCACCCATTCGCCGGGCGCCACCTCGTAGCGCATGAAGTCGTTGTTGGGCTTCTCGCCGCCGCGGTTGTAGCGGGTGCCGTCCTCGAAGCCAGACGGGTTGATGCAGGGGTAGACGCGCAGGCCCACGCCGCGCTCCACCGCGTAGGCCGCCACTTGCGCGAAGTGCTCCGCCAGCGTCAGCGGCCCGGCGGGCTCCTCGCCGTGGAAGCCGGAGGTGATGACCAGCCAACGCTCTCCGGGAACGACGAGCCGGAAGAGCGGATAGTCCCGCTCCCCCTCCATGACGCGGCCGTATTCGGAGACGTCCGCGAGGTGGGCGTGGGCGCGGATCCGCTTTGCGTAGTCGGTGTAATTCACGCATCTAAACTAGCCGTGGCGCGCCGCCACGCCCACCCTTTCCCGCAAGCACACACCCCACCTGTCCCGGGCGCACCGGTGGCGTGTGGGCGCCTCAGGGGCTGACGTGCTCGCGGTACCGCTCGGCCAGCTCCTGGCGCTGCCGCGGCGTCAACGTGCCGTGGACCTCCAGGGCGGCGTCTGTCGCCTTGTGAGCGAAGGCGCGCATGGCCTCGATGCGCGCGTCCACCAGGGCGTGGAGCCGCTGCCGGTCCGGCGTGTCCGACGCGAGCTGCTGGAAGGCCTCCTCGCGCACCGCGTGGTGCTCCTTCATCAACTGCATGCCGTCGGCGAACAGCCGGTCCTTCACGGCGTGGATGGACTGGCGCTGCGCCTGGGTGGCGTCCAGGGTGTCCAGCTTGTCGTCGAGCTTCCACGTGACAAACTGCTTCACGCGCTCCGGGTCCTTGCCCCAGCGGGGGCCGCCACGCAGCGCGAAGCCGCTGAGCAGGGCGACGGCGAGCAGCGCGGAACCGACCACGGCGAACCGCTTCATCATGGCTTTCTCCTGGTGGAGCGCGGGAGGGCTCCACGTGACGTCGCCCCCCAATGGGCGACGGTGGCCAATGTGCCGGCCCTCCGTTGCAGGGACTTGTACCCGCCGTGAAGAAGTATGAAGCCGCCTGCACGCCCAGCGGGCTTCCAGCGGCTTGTCCAGGGCTTCCGCCCATGGCGGAACGTCGCAAAGGGCCGATTTTCCGGCCCCGCGCGCGCTGGCCAGGAAGCCGCAACACTGGACTGGCGAGCAGGGGATGAGGGCCCTAGTGTTCGGCGGCAGCACCCCGGCCTCCAGGAGCGGAACGCGCTTATGTCCTTTACCCACCTCCACCTGCACACCCTCTACTCGCTCCTCGATGGGGCGATCCGGATGAAGGACCTCATCAAGACGGTGAAGGAGAAGGGGATGAGCAGCGTCGCCGTGACGGACCACGGCAACATGTTCGGCGCCATCGACTTCTACAAGAAGGCGAAGGACGCGGGCATCAAGCCGATTCTCGGCATGGAGGCCTACGTCGCCGGGCCGAAGGGGCGCGAGGACCGCTCCGAGAAGGTCTCCCACCACCTCATCCTGGTGGCGAAGAACGCGGAGGGCTACGCCAACCTGCGCTACCTCTCCTCCACCGCGTACATGCACGGGTTCTACTACCACCCGCGCATCGACAAGAAGGTGCTCGCCGAGCACAGCAAGGGCCTGTTCGCGCTCACCGCCTGCCTGGGGGGTGAAATCACCAGCGCCTGCTTCCGCGGCGACATGGACCACGCCCGCCGCGCAGCGCAGGAGTACAAGGACATCTTCGAGCCCGGGCACTTCTTCCTGGAGGTGCAGTCCAACGGGATGCCGGAGCAGGAGAAGGCGAACGAGAACCTCTTCCAGCTCTCGCGCGACCTGGACATCCCGCTGTGCGCCACCGCGGACGCGCACTACATCAAGCGCGAGGACGCGCGGGCGCACGAGCTGCTCATGTGCATCGCCAGCGGCAAGACGCTGGCGGACGGCAAGCGCATGAGGCACTCCACGGACAAGCTCTACGTCACCAGCCCCACGGAGATGCTGGAGTTCTTCAAGGACACGCCCGAGGCGGTCCACAACACCCAGCGCATCGCGGAGCAGTGCAACCTGGAGCTGAAGCTGGGCAAGCCCATGCTGCCCACCTTCAAGGTGCCGGACAGCCACACGCCGGACAGCTTCATGGCGGAGCTGGCCTACGAAGGCCTGCGCGAGCGCTTCAAGGAGCTGGCGGCCACCGTCACGTACCCCATCGACCGCGAGCAGTACCAGGCGCGCCTGGCGCTGGAGATTGGCGTCATCCAGAAGATGGGGTTCAGCGGCTACTTCCTCATCGTCCAGGACTTCATCAACTGGGCGAAGAAGATGAACATCCCGGTGGGCCCGGGCCGTGGCTCCGGCGCTGGAAGCCTGGTGGCCTACGCGCTGCGCATCACCGACGTGGACCCCATCCCGTACAACCTCCTCTTCGAGCGCTTCCTGAACCCGGAACGCGTGTCGATGCCCGACTTCGATATCGACTTCTGCCAGGACCGCCGGGACGAGGTCATCCAGTACGTCGGCCGCAAGTACGGCGAGATGAACGTGGGGCAGATCATCACCTTCGGCTCGCTGAAGGCGAAGAGCGTGCTGCGCGACGTATGCCGCGTGTTCGCGCTGCCCTTCAGTGAAGGTGACCGCATCGCGAAGCTGGTGCCGGAGGTGCTCAACATCACCTTGAAGGAGGCCATCGAGATGGAGCCTCGCCTCAAGGAGATGATGGAGACGCCCTCCAACATCGGCGAGGTGGAGGGCAAGCCCGTCACCACCAAGGACGTGCTGGAAATCGCGCTCGCGCTGGAGGGCCTGCACCGCCAGCCCGGCATGCACGCCGCCGGCGTGGTGATCGCCGACAAGCCGCTGTGGGAGTTCGTGCCCGTCTACCAGCCGCCGGGTGAGAAGACGCTCATCACCCAGTTCGCCAAGGACGAGGTGGAGGCGGCCGGCCTGGTGAAGTTCGACTTCCTGGGGCTGAAGACGCTCACGGTGATTCAGCACGCGCTGGACCTGGTGAAGCGCAACCACGACAAGGACATCCCGCGGCACGAGATTCCGCTCAACGACGAGAAGACCTGGGAGCTGATGGCCAAGGGCGACACGGCCGGCGTCTTCCAGATGGAGTCCAGCGGCTTCACGGAAATGGTCGTGAAGCTCAAGCCGAACTGCTTCGAAGACGTCATCGCCGCCGGCGCGCTCTACCGCCCGGGTCCGCTGGACTCCGGCATGGTGGACGTCTTCATCAACCGCAAGCACGGCCGGGAGAAGGTGTCGTACCCGCACCCCGCGCTGGAGCCGGTGCTCAAGGACACCTACGGCGTCATCGTGTACCAGGAGCAGGTGATGCAGATTTCGCAGGTCCTGGGTGGCTACACCCTGGGCCGCGCGGACCTGCTTCGCCGCGCCATGGGCAAGAAGAAGGCCGAGGTCATGCAGGCCGAGCGGGCCGGCTTCCTCGAGGGCTGCGCGAAGAACAACGTCGACCTCAAGGTCGCCGGTGAAATCTTCGACCTGATGGAGAAGTTCGCCGAGTACGGCTTCAACAAAAGCCACTCGGCGGCCTACGGCCTGGTCACCATCCACACGGCCTGGCTGAAGGCGCACTACCCCTGCGAGTTCATGGCGGCCCTTCTCTCCAGCGAGAAGGACAACACGGACAAGGTGGTGAAGCACATCGGCGAGGCGCGCGAGTCGGGCCTCGAGGTGCTGCCGCCGGATGTGAATCAGTCCGACATGGAGTTCGGCGCGGTGGACGGGAAGATCCGCTTCGGCCTGGGCGCCATCAAGGGCGTGGGCGAGGGCGCCATCGAGTCCATCCTGGAGGCGCGCAAGGACGGCCACTTCAAGAGCCTGTTCGACTTCTGCGAGCGCGTGGACAGCCGCAAGGTGAACCGGAAGGTGATGGAAGCGCTGGTGAAGGCGGGCGCCTTCGACTTCGAGAAGCGCTCGCGCCGGCAGATCTTCGACACCATCGAGAAGGCGATGAACCGCGGCTCGGCCAGCCAGAAGGACAAGGCGGCCGGGCAGAGCTCGCTGTTCGGCATGCTGGCCGGTCCGTCCTCGGGTGGCGGCGGCGGGCTGAAGGACGACTACGTCGAGGTGGAGGACTGGTCGGAGAAGGAGCGGCTGTCGCTGGAGAAGGAGGCCATCGGCTTCTACGTGTCCGGCCATCCGCTGCACCAGTACGACAAGGAGCTGAAGCGCTACGCGCGGCCCATTACGGCGGTGCAGCGCGCGCGCAAGGACGACAAGCTCACGGTGGCGGGCATCGTCACGGTGCTGCGCGAGCGGCCCACGAAGACGGGCAAGCGCATGGCGTGGGTGACGATTGAAGACTTGTCCGGCTCCATCGAGCTGGTGTGCTTCCCGGGCAAGGACGGCACGCGCAACGTGATGGGCAAGGACGGCAAGTGGGCGAAGCAGGGCCCCAAGCCGGGCTTCGAGCACTGGGAGCACCTGCTCAAGTCGGACGACCCCATCCTGGTGTCCGGCACGGTGCAGATCAGCCAGCGTGACGAGGACGCGCCCACGCCGGAGCTCATCGTCGACGACATCCAGAGCCTCAAGGCGGTGCGCGAGAAGCGCACCAAGCGCCTGGAGCTGCGCGTGCCGGCGGACCTCCTGACGGAGGACCGGGTGGCGAAGCTGCACGAGCTGGCGAAGAAGTACGCCGGCGCCACGCCCGTGGCGGTGAGCGTGCTCTTCAAGGGCGAGGGCGAGGCGCTCATCGGCAACACGTCCATCAAGGTGCAGGTGAGTGACGACCTGCTCCTGGCGGTGGACCGCCTGTTCGGCATGCGGGTGGTGGAGTTCGGCTGACGTCTTGGTTCGGGAGGGCTGAATGGACGGGACCTACAAGTCGCTGCGCATCGAGAAGAACGAAGGCGTCGCCGAGCTGGTGCTCACCGGCCCCGGCAAGGGCAACGCCATGGGCCCTGACTTCTGGCGCGAGATGCCCGAGGCCATCCGCGCGCTGGACGCGGATGACGCCGTTCGCGTCGTGCTCGTTCGCGGAGAGGGCAAGCACTTCACCTTCGGCCTGGACCTCGTGGGGATGATGGAGTCCCTGGGGCCGCTGCTCACGGGGGAGGGCAACCTGGCCCAGGAGCGCTTGAAGCTGCTGGCCCTCATTGGCGACATGCAGCAGGCCACCGAGGGCCTGGCCCGCTGTCGCAAGCCCGTCATCGCCGCCGTGCATGGCTGGTGCATCGGCGGCGGCATGGACCTCATCGCCGCGTGTGACTTCCGCTACTGCTCCCAGGACGCGAAGTTCTCCCTGCGCGAGGTGAAGGTCGGCATCGTGGCCGACCTGGGCGCGCTCCAGCGGCTGCCTCGCATCATCGGCGACGGCAACACGCGCGAGCTGGCCTACACCGGCGGCGACATCGACTCGGCGCGCGCGCTCCGCATGGGGCTGGTGAACGACGTGTTCCCCACGCCAGAGGCCCTGCTGGAGGAGGCCCGGGCGACCGCGAAGCGCATCGCGGAGAATCCCCCGCTCGTCGTCCAGGGCGCCAAGCAGGTCATGGAGTACTGCGCGGACAAATCCATCGCGGATGGCCTGCGTTATGTGGCGGTATGGAACTCCGCGTTCCTCCAGTCCCATGACCTGGCCGAAGCCTTCTCCGCATTCATGGAACGCCGGGCCCCTCGGTTCCAGGGTCGCTGAGACCCCGCCCCGAGGGGCTTCCGCCGCGCGCGCCGGCGATGCGAGAATTCCAGGAACACCTTGGATTCGGAGTCCGGCGACATGACGGAAAGCATCGCGCTGCTGGGGTACGGCCGCTTTGGCCGTGCCCTGTCGGGCCTCCTCCTGGACGCAGGCGTCCGGCATCGGGTCTTCGAGCCACGCCAGGACGGCGTCCCCGCCGAGCTGAAGGCCGCGACGCTCGCGGAAGCCGTGGACGGCGCGGGCCTGGTGGTGCTGGCCATGCCGGTGTCCGCGATGCATGCCGTGCTGGAGGCGCTGCGCCCGCACCTGTCGCCCACGCAGGTGGTGCTGGACGTCGGCAGTGTCAAGGTGCGGCCCGTGCAGGTGCTGGCCTCCGTGCTGGGGCGAGACATCCCCTGGGCCGGCACGCATCCGCTGTTCGGCCCGGCCAGCCTGGCGAGGGGCGACCTGCCGCGCCGCACGGTGGTGTGTCCGAACGAGCTGCACCCGGAGGCCGTACGCCGGGCCCGGGCGCTGTTCGAGCACATCGGCTGTGAGGTGACGGAGCTGTCCCCGGACGCGCACGACGCGCTGATGGCCCGCACGCACGTGCTCACCTTCTTCCTGGCGCACGGGCTGCTCAAGGCGGAGGCCGGGAAGGACCTGCCCTTCGCGCCGCCCAGCTTCCAGCCGGTGGCCCGGCTGGAGGAGTACGCGCGCCTGGAGGTGCCGCACCTCTTCGGCGTCGTCCAGTCCGAGAACCCCTACGCCCGGGATGCCCGCGAGCGGCTGCTGGATGCCCTCACGCAGCTCCACCAGGCCTGCGACACCAAGAGCCCGGACGCGCTGGAGTCCATCTCCGCGCCGCCGGGGCTCGCGGATGTCCGGGAGCGCGTGGACGCGCTGGACCATGAGCTCGTCCAGCTCCTGGAGCGCCGCGCGCGGCTCATCGAGCAGGCGGCGCACCTGAAGGCAGGCCACGGGCTCCCGTTGCCGGACGCGGAGCGCGAGGCGCGCTTGCTCGCGACGCGGCGCCAGTGGGCGGCGGAGCAGGGGTTGGACGCGGACGCCACGGAAGACGTGTTCCGCGCCGTCCTGCGCTTCTCGCGGCGCGCGGTCCCTGCGCGCTCCCGCTGAACCTGGGGCTCAGCGCTGCTCGGTGAACGTGGGGTTGAGCACCTTCATCGTGCCCTTCGTCACGCCGAACTGCTCATGCACCGCCGCGCGCCGGATGGCCTCCGCGGGCGAAATCCGGCCCGCGAGCAGCTCCTGGTAGGCGGCGAGCACGCGCGAAGCCTCCTCACGCGACTCCCGCACGAACTCCACCCGGAAGCGCCGGACACCGCGCGAGCGCAACGACGGGACGAGCGACGCCGCGCTCTGCGCCTGCGCGTTGAACACCGTGTTGCGGCACCCCACGTCCACCACCACCGGGTGCTCCAGCCCCTTGTGGTCCCGCAGGGACAGCCGGTGCTTCTCACAGGGGCGCCCGCAGCTCCGGTAGTCACGCCCGTGGGACAGCGTGTGGGAGTACACGCAGTGCTCGGTGTGGAACGTGGAGATGTGGTGATGCACCGCCACGGTGAACCGCTCCGCGGGCAGATGCTCCAACATGGCGCCCAGCTGCACCGCGTCCAGGTCGTGCGCGAATGTCAGCGTGTCCAGCCCGAGCCCCAACAGGTGCAGCGCCGTCACGGAGTTGGTGACGTTCAACGAGAAGTCCGCGTGCAGGGCAGGGCGCGTCTCACCGGGCGCGGGCGGGCGCTCCAGGAAGTGCATCATCGCGCCCCAGTGTCGCACCAGCACCGCGTCCGGCTTCAGCTTCCCGATGCGCGCGTCGTAGCCCTCCTCGCCCGGCTTCTGCACCCGCACGGTGGCAATCGTCACGCGCAGCCCCGCCGCGCGCGCCCGCTCCACGGCGCGTTGCAGGCCCACCAGCTCCATCCAGTCCAGCTCGACCTCCGGCAGGCCCGCGGCAATCACGGCTTCCAACTGCTCGTCCGTGCGGCACAGGGGGAGCAGCCGCGCGTCCTCCCCCGCGCGAGGCGCCGGCTGCACCCGCTCGCGCAGCGACGCGCGCAGGGACTCCAGCGTGGAGCCTTCGTTCACCGTGCGCACGGGGCCGCGCGCCACGGCCTCCGCCAGCTCCGCCACCAACCGGCGGCGCAGCGCCTTCATCTCCGAGACGGGAAGATGGAGCCCCGTCGCCAGCCCCGACGTATCCAGCCCCGTCAGCGTGAAGGGCGTCCCACCCAACGCCGCCAGCTTGTCCCTCAGCAGCGCCGCGTCGATGCCTCCCCCACGGGCCTCGGCCAGCGCCACTTCGCTGGCCACCGCGGAGACATGGCCACCGCGCGCCCGGCCCACCACCGTCAGCGGCGTGCCCGCGGCGCCGGAGACGGTCAGCTCCAACGGCACGCGGCCTTCGGGCTCGCCGCGCTCCAGCAGCTCCTCGGTGCGCTTCGCCAGCGACGGATCGCTCGTCACCCAGACGCGCTGGCCCGGCTTCACCCGCGCCAGGTCCGGCCCTGGGTTGCCGAAGCCCAGCACCCACCCGCGGCCCTTGCGCTCCACGCGGAAGAGCGGGCCGCCGGGCTCGTGCTTGTCCTCGGGGTGCCCGTCGTCGAACACCACGCCCATTCCGGGCCGGGGGGAGAGGTCCGCCGCCACCGGCGCCTCCGTCTCCAGCGGAGAGGACACCTTACCCACGGGCGCGTCCGGGCGCGCGGACTCCTGGCCCAGGGCGCCCGTCCAGGGCCGGCCTGCCTCGTCGTCCACCACGCGCACGTCGCGCCCGTGCACGGACTCCACGCGGCCCAGGAACGCACCGCGATGCTTGGGGAAGCGCCCCTCCACCAGCGTCTGGTGGTCCGAGCCCGCGAAGAAGCCGTGCGAGAAGCCCCGGCTGTACGACAGCGTCATGTCCGCCAGGTCCTTGCGCAGCGCGCCCGTGTCCGGCTTCCCCGCGGACACGCCATCCACCCAGCGCCGGTACCCCTGCACCGCCGTGGCCACGTACTGCGGCCCCTTCTGGCGGCCTTCAATCTTCAGCGAGTGGACGCCAATCTCCACGAGCTGCGGCACCGCCATGACGCCGGCCAGGTCCTTGGGGCTGAGCAGGTACTGCACGTCGCCCAGCTCCCGCGTCTGGCCATCCACCACCAGGTCATACGGCAGCCGGCACGACTGCGCGCACTGGCCGCGGTTGGCGGAGCGTCCACCCCACGCCTCGCTGGTGAGGCACTGGCCGCTCCAGGACATGCAGAGCGCGCCGTGGATGAAGACCTCCAGCTCGATGTCCGTCTCCGCCGCCAGCCGGCGAATCTCCGCCACCGACAGCTCGCGCGGCACCACCACGCGCGTGGCGCCCAGCCCCTTCGCGAAGCGCGCGCCCTCCGCGCTGGAAATCGTCATCTGCGTGGAGGCGTGGACCTCCATCTGCGGACACACCGCGCGGGCCACCAGCGCCACCGCGGGGTCCTGGACGATGAGCGCGTCCACGCCGGCCTCGGCGATGCGGCGCAGGATGTCCTCCACCACCGGGAGCTCGGGCTCGAACACGAGGGTGTTCAGCGTCAGATAGGCGCGGGCCCCGGCGCGGTGCACGAGCGCCAGCGTGCCGGGCAGGGTGGCGAGCGAGAAGTTCTCCGCGCGGGCGCGTGCGTTGAATCCCTCATCCAACCCGAAATAGATGGCGTCCGCGCCGCTGGCCAGCGCGGCCTTCATCGAGTCGAGGTCCCCGGCGGGGGCGAGGATTTCAGGGCGGCGGCGGGTCATGGCGCGACCTCTAACACACGGCCCCCGCTTCCGCTGTCCGCCCGGCGAACGTCATGGACGCAGTGCGGCAGGTTTGTTCAAGTCCCAGCCCGGTTGCTTCCACAGGAGACGGGTCCAAATGGCTGATGGCGTGTTCCGGGACGGGCTGCTCGCGGGCAAGGTGGCGTTCATTTCCGGCGGCAGCAGTGGCATCAACCTCGGCATCGCCGAGGCCTTCGTGAAGGCGGGCGCCAAGGTGGCCATCAACGGCCGCAACGTGGAGAAGCTCGAGGGCGCGGTGAAGGGGCTCCAGGCGCACGGCACCGCCATGGGCGTGGCCGCCGACGTCCGGGACTATGCCGCGGTGGAGAAGGCCCTCCAGACGGTGCGCGAGGCCTACGGTGAGCTGGACATCGTCGTGTGCGGCGCCGCCGGCAACTTCCCCGCACCCGCGCTGGGCATGTCCTCCAACGGCTTCAAGGCCGTGATGGACATCGACGTGCTGGGCACCTTCAACCTCACCCGCGCCGCCTTCGAGCACCTGCGCAAGCCGGGCGCCTCCATCATCAACATCTCCGCCCCCCAGGCCTATCTCCCCATGGCCATGCAGGCCCACGTCTGCGCGGCCAAGGCCGGCGTGGACCAGCTCACCCGCGTGCTGGCCATCGAGTGGGGCGGCTCCGGCGTGCGCGTCAACTCGATTACCCCCGGCCCCATCGACGACACCGAGGGCATGCGCCGGCTCGCCCCCAGCGACGAGGGCCGCGACAAGCTCGCGCAGGTCCTCCCACTCCAGCGCTTCGGGAAGAAGCAGGACATCGCTCAGCTCGCGCTCTTCCTCGCGTCGGAGGGCTCGGCCTACATCACCGGCTCCATCATGGTCTGCGACGGCGGCCAGTCCCTGCTGGGCGGCGGCGCGCTCATGGCGGCGCTCGGCATGGCGTGAGCGCTCGCGGCACGCGGGACATGGGTCACGACAGCCCCCGTGGTTTCCACCCGGGATGCAAAGCTCTGGTGGGGGTCTACGTGATGGAGGGGGTTGTCTGGTAGAAGGCACTGGGACCTCGCGAGTGCTCTCTCCCATGCGGGGTTCGTTCGTTCCCGGAGCCGCTCATGTTCCGTAGTCCTCTCGCGCTCTCCCGGTTGCTCGGGTTGGGTGTGTTGTGCCTCGGCGTCGTGCTGGTGGGATGTGGTGGTGACTCGACGTCGCCCATCCCACTACCCGTGAAGGTGTTGCCTGACGCCGCTCTCTCCACGGTCCAGGTCGACCGGTCCGAGCAGGTGCGAGCGGATGGCGTGGACCGGGTCACCATCACCGTGACGGTGCGGCAGAAGGACGGCTCGCCCCTGGAAGGCCGCACGGTGCGGGTGGAGGTGTCCGGCGACGGCAACACCGTGACGCAGCCCGCGGACCGGACGAATGCCCAGGGCGTCGCCACGGCGTCCGTGGTGTCCATGCGGGGTGGCGACAAGCGGGTGACGGCCTCGGTGGACGCGGAGGGCGGCGCGGTGGTGCTGGGCGCGCGCCCCGTCATCGGCTTCACCGCGCAGCGGGCCTCGCGGCTGGCCTTCCTGGCGCCCTCGCTGTCGGCCCGGGCCGGCGCGCCCATTGGCGGGCTGGACGTCGAGTTCCGGGATGCCGAAGGCCGCTTGGTGCCGTCCGCCACGGGGGAGGTGACGCTCTCGCTGGCCGCGGGCCCCGGTGGGGCCTCCCTGGGGGGCACGCTTCGGGCGCAGGCCGTGGAAGGTGTCGCCCGCTTCCCCGAAGTGGTGCTGACGCGCGCGGGCCTGGGCTATCAGCTCAAGGCCGACACCGAAGGTGTCGAGGGCGCGGTCAGCCCTTCCTTCGACGTGACGCCGGCCGCCGCCGCGACCGTCGAGCTGACGGGGCTGCCCGCGACGGTGATGGCGGGCGCCACGCACGCCGCGGACGTGACGGTGCGGGACGCGTTCGGCAACGTCGCCAGCGGCTACCGCGGCACGCTGAGCGTGCAGTCCTCCGATGCCGCGGCCACGCTGCCGGCCGCGCATGCCTTCACGGAGGCGGATGCGGGCCGCTTCCGCTTCACGGGCATCACCTTGCGGCAGGCGGGCACCCAGCGCGTCGACGTGCAGGACGCCGCGCAGGAGGGCCTGGCGGGGCGGCAGGACGTGCGCGTCTCGGCCGGGCCCACCGCGGCGCTGGCCTTCGCGCGCGTGCCTTCGCGTGTGTCCGTGCGCGCCGCGCTGACGGACGTGGTGGTGGTGCTCCAGGACGCGCAGGGCAACCGGACGCCGGTGGGCGCGCCTTCGGTGACGCTGTCCCTGCTGCCCGAGGGGAGCGGGCCGCTGCGCGGTGTCACCGAGCGGGCGCCGGTGGAAGGGCTGGTGACCTTCACCAACGTGCACGTGGACGAGGAGGGGCGCTTCCAGCTTCAGGCCACCGCTGACGGGCTGCCGCCGGCCACGAGTACGGACATCGACATCGTCGACGACGTGTTCCCCGCCGTCCCGGTCCTCACCGCGAGCGCGGCCACGCCCGACAGCGTCACGGTGTCCTGGGCGGCGGTGGGCGACGACGGTGACGCGGGGCGGGCGGCGTCGCAGGAGCTGCGCTACTCGCTGAGCCCCATCCTGACGGACGCGGACTTCAACCTGGCGACGCCGGTGGGCGGCCTGGGCGCGCCCGCGGAGCCCGGCACGCCGGAGTCCGCCATCCTCACGGGCCTGACGCCGGGCACGAACTACCATGTGGCGCTGCGCGTGGCGGACAACCAGGGCAACGCGGTCCGCTCCACCAGCCTGCTGGTGCAGACGCAGGTGCAGGGGGTGGCTCGGCTCGGCTTCTCGCAGCAGCCGGTGGGCGGGGACGCGGGGGGGGCGCTGCCGGACATCCGCGTCTCCCTGCTGGATGAGGACGGGCAGGTCGTCACCTCGGCGACCTCGCCCGTGACGCTCGCGCTGGAAGACGAGCCCGGCTTCACGCCGGTGCAGGTGGCCGCGGTCGCGGGTGTGGCGACCTTCTCCGGCGTGGTGGTGGAGAAGGCGGGCACGCACCGTTTCATCGCGACGGCCACGGGCCTGGACCCCCTACCCAGCGACGCGTTCACCATCGCGCCGGGGGAGGTCGTCCGTCTGTCGCTCACGGGCCTTGTCTCGCCGGTGGCCGCGGGCGCCGCGAACAGCGTGGTGGTGACGGCGCATGACACCTACGAAAACGTGGTCACGGGGTACACCGGCGAGGTGCGCTTCACGTCCACCGACGCCGAGGCGGAGCTGCCTGGCGACTACACCTTCACCGCCGCTGACCAGGGACAGCGGACCTTCACCGGCGTGACGCTGCGGAGCGCGGGGGCCCAGCGCGTCACCGTGGTGGACACGGCGCGGCCGGAGCTGACCGCCACGGTGGAGGTGGAGGTGAGCACCGGCGCGGTGGCCGCGCTGGAGCTGAGCGCGCTCCCCGCCGAGGTGGCGGCGGGCGCGGCGCAGAGCCTCACCGTCACCGCGCGTGACGGCTACGGCAACATCGTCACGGGCTACACGGGCACGGTGCGCGTCGAGTCGGATGACCCGGAGGCGACGCTGCCCGCGGACCACACCTTCGTGCCCGGGCAGGACGCGGGGCAGTACACGTTCCCGGTCACGCTGGTGACCTCCGGCGCGCGCTCGGTGACGGTGCGGGACGTGGGCAACGCGGGGCTGACGGCGACGGTGAGCACCCAGGTCCTCGCGGGCCCGGCCGCCCTGCTCACGGTGGAGCTCGCCGCCGCGACGACGCTCGCGGGCGAGCCCCTGGCGGCCACGGTGTCGCTGCGCGACGCGCACGGCAACCTCGCCTCGGAGTACCGGGGCACCGTCCACTTCGAGATTCCTGGGGACGCACAGGCCACCGTGCCCGCGGACCACGCCTTCACCGAGTCGGACGGCGGCCAGCGCCTCTTCAACGTGACGTTCGCCGCGGTGGGCAGCAGGCAGCTCGTCGTCACGGACACGGTGGCGCCCACGCTGACGGGGTCCGCGGAGGTGACGGTGCAGCCCGGCCTCCTCTCGGAGCTGGCCGTGGAGGGGCCCTCCGAGGCCATTGTCGCTGGCGAGCTTCAGTCCTTCTCCGTCACCGCGCGTGACCGCTTCGGCAACGTGCTGCCGGACTACACGGGGACGGTGCAGCCCACGTCCTCGGACCCGGATGCGGCGCCCCTCTCCGCGTACACGTACGGGGGGGCGGACCAGGGCACGCACGCCTTCGACATCACCTTCCAGACGGCGGGCGCGCAGTCGGTGACGTTCACGGACGGCGATGCCACGCTCGCCAGCACGGTCGACCTCAGCGTGGCGGCGGGGGCTCCCTCGCAGCTCGTGTTCCTGGAAGCGCCGGAGTCTGGCGACGTCCGTCAGCCGCTGGCCGAGACGCGGGTGGCGTTGCAGGACGCGTTCGGCAATGTCGCCGACGTCACGTCGCCTCCCGTGACGCTCCAGTTGGTGGGCGCCCCGGGAGTGACCTTGGGCGGCACCCTGACGGTGGCGCCGGTCGCGGGCGTGGCTGTCTTCAACGACCTCACGCTGGACCAGGAGGGCAGCTTCGTACTCTCCGCGACCACGGAGTCTCCGTCGCTGCCGGCCGTTGACGTGCTGGTGACCATCACCGACAACGTCGCGCCCGCGGAGCCGGCGCTGAGCGCGAGCCTGGTGGACAACACCACGGTCCGCCTGTCGTGGCTGGCCACGGGGGATGACGGCGTCCTGGGCAACGCGACCCGCTATGAGCTGCGCTACAGCGCCGAGCCGCTGGACGCGCAGAACTTCGCGCTGGCCACCGAGGTGTCCACCCAGGCGCCCCAGGCGCCGGGACAGGCGGAGGAGGTGGTCCACGCCCTGCCGCCGGACGAGGCGGCCACCTGGTACTTCGGGCTCCGCGTCTTCGACGGCGCGAACAACGGCAGCACCCCGGTCTTCGCCTCCATCGAGGTGCCGGGCCCCTGCGGCGACCTCATCTGCGAGCCGCGCGCGCCGGAGTGCGACGAGGACGGCGTGCAGCGCACGACCTACGCGGAGGCGTGTGTGGTGACGGCGGGCCTGGCGGAGTGCCAGTACGCGGAGACCACGGAGGTCTGCCCGGGCCAGGACGGCGTCTGCATCGCGGGGGCGTGTGACACGGCGCCCGCGCCCGTGGCGGGGGAGTTGGTCATCAGCGAGGTGATGCACCGCCCCGACGCGAACACCACCGAGTACATCGAGCTGACCAGCACCGTGGACGGGCCGCGCGACGTCGCGAACCTGCGCATCCGCTTCGACCATGGCGTGGGCGGCGAGACGGACTTCAGCGTGCTGACGACCGGGGACCGGCCGCTCATCGTCCCGGGGCGGGGGACCTTCGTCCTCGCGAACAACGCGGACGTGGCCACCAACGGTGGCGTGCCGGCGCAGTACGGCTACGGGAGCACGCTCTTCGAGCTCGGACACGAGGGGCACCTCTTCGTCGAGATGGGCGCCACCGTGGTGGATGACGTGGCGTACACGGCCTCCTTCCCGCAGACGACGGGGCGCTCGATGAACCTGTCGTCCGTGGTGGTGGGCACGCGGGCCAGTCAGCACGTCTGGTACTGGTGTGACTCGGACGCGTCGCTTCCGGGCGGAGGCCGGGGCACGCCGGGCGGCACCAACGAATCCTGCGACGTCGAAATCACCAGCCCGGTGGACTACTGCGTCATCCAGTACCCGAAGTCCTTCACCGAGCCCATCCCCGCGGGCAGCGACGCGCCCGTCTACAGCCAGTTCTACGAGGCCCAGGTGAGCAACCGGAACCAGCACGGCAACGATGGCTTCCCGCACCTGGTGGCGGAGCTGGGCTACGGGACGGACGCCGCGTCACCGGCCTCGTGGACGTGGGTGGCGGCGGAGCCGAACGCGGGCTTCACCGGGCCGGGCAACGACGATGAGCGCGTGGCGTCCCTGAACATCGAGGCGCCGGGCGACTACGTCTACGGCTTCCGCTACCGCTTCACCCAGGGGCCCGAGGCGGCCCAGGCGTGGGTGTACTGCGACCAGAGCGGCGTCGTCGCGGAGGGGAGCACGGGCAACTACGGCATGGTGACGGTGGCGGTGGCGGTGGCGCCGCCCGTGGCCAACCACGTCGTCATCAGCGAGGTGAGCGGCGGCAACGGCACCGGACCCGCGGACTTCGTCACCCGGGCCGCTCGTCAGCCACAGAACGCCCAGAGCCCGACGGAACAGCCGTAGCCGGGCGTCAGGCGCGCGTCGCTCCTGGAGGCCGCCGGGCGTGCATGCGCCGGGCGGCCTCTGCTTTTTCCATCGCCAATCCCTGCTGCTCCCCGGCGTCCGGCGCATTACCTTTGCGGCCGTACCTTCGCCGTCACCTCGCCCAGGAGCAGACTGTGTCAGAGAGCCAAGTCCCCGACGCCGCCCGCCTCGTCACCTGCCCACCGGCCGAATTCACGCGCGCCGGTGAGGAGGCCATGGCCACCGCCCGGGCGGGAATCGCCCAGCTCAAGGCCCTCCGTCCCCCCTATGTCACGCGTGAGGTGCTGGAGCTCTACGACGAGGCCACGGCCGCGCTCGATGACGCCGGGGCCCGGGCCAGCGTCGCCCGCCACGCGCACCCGGACGCGGCCATGCGCGAGGCCGCCGAGGCCGCCGAGCAGGCGCTGGAGACGCTCAGCAACGACATCCGCATGGACCGGGGCGTCTATGACGTGCTGGCCGCGTTGGACCTGTCCGGAGAGGACGCCGCCACGCGCAAGTGGATGGAGAAGGTGCTCCGCGAGTTCCGCCGCGCCGGCGTGGACCGGGACGACGCCACCCGCGCCCGGGTGAAGGCGCTCCAGGAGGAGCTGGTCCGCATCGGCCAGGAGTTCAGCCGCAACATCCGCCAGGACACGCGCACGGAGGCGCTGCCGCCGTCCGCGCTGCAGGGCCTGCCTGACGACTACGTGCGCGCCCACCCGCCCGGGCCAGACGGCAAGGTGCGCATCACCACGGACTACCCGGACATCGTCCCCTTCATGACGTACTCGCGCGACGCCCAGGCCCGCGAGCAGATGTGGCGTGTCTTCCGCCAGCGCGGCCACCCCGCCAACGGGGACGTCCTGCAGCGCATGGTCTCCCGTCGCAACGAGCTGGCCACGCTGCTGGGCTACCGGAACTGGGCGGCCTACGCGACCGAGGACAAGATGATTCGGGACGAGGGGGCGGCCTCGGACTTCATCGAGAAGATCGCCGCCGCGTCCGGCGCGCGCATGGAGCGCGACTACGCCACGCTGCTGGAGCGCAAGCGCCGCGACGTCCCCGGCGCCGAGCGCGTCAACCCGTGGGACCAGGCGTACCTGGAGGACCGCGTGAAGGCGGAGCAGTACGCCTTCGACTCGCAGGTGGTGCGGCCCTACTACGAGTACACGCGCGTGAAGCAGGGCGTGCTCGACCTGACGGCGCGCCTGTTCGGCGTCACCTACCGCCGCGTCCCGGACGCGCCCGTGTGGCACCCGGACGTGGAGGCCTACGACGTGTTCGAGGGCGCCCGGCTGCGTGGCCGCTTCTACCTGGACATGCACCCGCGCGACGACAAGTACAAGCACGCGGCCCAGTTCACGCTCGCCAGCGGGAAGTCGGGGCGGCGGCTGCCGGAAGGGGTGCTCGTCTGCAACTTCCCCCGTCCAGGCGCGGAGCCGGCGCTGCTCCAGCACAGCGACGTGGAGACCTTCTTCCACGAGTTCGGCCACCTGCTGCACCACATCTTCGGCGGCCACACGCGCTGGGCGGGCGTGTCCGGCGTGCGCACGGAGTGGGACTTCGTGGAGGCGCCGTCGCAGATGCTGGAGGAGTGGGCGCGGGACACCGCCAGCCTCCAGACGTTCGCGAAGCACTACCAGACGAACGAGCCCATCCCCGCGGACGTGGTGGAGCGCATGCGCCGCGCGGAGGAGTTCGGCAAGGGGCTGTGGGTGCGCCAGCAGATGTTCTACGCGGCGCTCAGCCTGGAGCTGTACCGCCGCAAGCCGGAGGGCGTGGACGCGGTGTCGCTGGTGCGCGAGCTCCAGGGGAAGTTCACCCCCTTCCCGTACGTGGAGGGCACCTACTTCCACCTCTCCTTCGGCCACCTCGACGGGTACTCGTCCAACTACTACACGTACATGTGGTCGCTCGTCATCGCGAAGGACCTGTTCACGGTGTTCCAGGAGAAGGGGCTGCTGTCGCCGGAGCCCGCCCAGGCCTACCGGCGCGCGGTGCTGGAGCCGGGCGGCTCGGACGACGCGGCCCGGCTGGTGAGCGCCTTCCTCGGCCGCGACTACGACTCCCGCGCCTACGAGGAGTGGCTCAACCAGGCGGCGTGACGCCGCGCCCGCGCCTCAGTTGCGCCCCCACTGCCGGGGGCGCGTGAAGCGGAAGAGGCCACCGGCTTCTTCCTGGGCGATGATGTCCGCCTCGGTGCCGAAGTACCGGGCGCGCACCTCCCGGAGCCTGGCTTCCAGCAGGTCTCCGGTGAGCGTGCGCGCCAGCGCCTCGCGTTCCTCCATGTACCGGCGGCCCGCCTCCCAGCGGGCGTCTCGGAGCTGGTCCAGGGTGGACCAGCGCCGCAGGGCCTCGTCGTCGAGCCCCATCGCCTCCCGCACGGCCCGCAGGCTCCGGGCCCGCTCCACGGGCGGCATGCCCGTCAGCTCGCGCTGCACGGAGGGGAGGTCCAGGAAGCGGTTCATCGTCTCCTGTGGATGCCGGGCGAGGTCGTCCCGGGCCCCGTCGCCATGGATTTCACCCAGGCGCGCCTTGTAGGCGGACAGCTTCTCCGGGAGGGGCAGGTCGTCCCTCGCGTCGAGCACCCGCAGCGCGTCCACCACGGCGTGGTGCTTCAGCTCCGAGGCCCACAGGCGCGCCGCCGTCTCCCGCCCGAAGAGGCGGTTGCGCGCGTCCCAGACCGCCGAGCGGCGCTGCTTCGAGTCCAGTCCCCGCAGGTACGCGTCGTTGGCCTTCACCCAGCGCTCGTAGTCCATACGGTCGCGGAGCAGGGTGGCCAGCGCCTCGTACTGGCCGGGGAAGGCCTTCCGGAGGAACGCCTGGAGCTCCTCGCGCCAGCGGTCCGGCGCGCGCGCCTGGAAGTACCGCATGAGCTGCTCCAGCATCCGGAGCTGGACGGACGGCTCGTGGAGCCGCGCGCCGAAGCGCTCCAGCAGGGCGAGGCGCAGCAGCTCCAGCTCCGCGTCCGGTTCCGCTGGCGCCGGGACGGGCGCGTTGATGGCACCCGGCGCGGATGGGCGGCTCGCCGGAGCGCCCGTGGCGGCGGCGGACACGGCATGGCGCTGGGCGCCCGTGGCGTCAGGGGCGGGCGGCGTGCTGGACGCCTGCCCCATGGAGAGGAGGCGCCAGCCCACGAGCAGGCCCAGCACGGCGGTACTCGTTCCCAGGCCCCATCTGGCGTGCGTGCGCATGCCTGCAGGTCCTCGGCCCTGGCGGCGCCAATGACAATCACCCCGCGGTTCCGTGGCTGGAATTGGGGGCGGTGGACGTCCACGGCTGTTCAGCGGACACCGCGGATGTTTCCCGCACGACGCAGGTGGGAGGGCCGCTGGCGCCGCCGAGCCGCTCCTCCCTGGGCCTCAAGGCCTCCCACGCCGTACCAGGGGCAGCCCTGCCTGGGCGTAGGTCCGCTTCTCGCGCAGACGCCCTGCCTCCCAGTGCAGGACGTCCAGCCCGTACCAGCCGAAGTGCTGGCCATACAGCAGCCGGTACATGAGCTGCCGCGGACCGCGGCGCGCGGACACCTCGTGCTGGCAGCGCCACCGCAGCACCACCTTGCCCGCGGGCGCATCCACCACCATGTCCTCGGTGAGGAAGCGGATGCGCCCGAAGTCCCCGCGGAACTGCGCCTCGAAGGCCTCACGCACCTGCGCGAGGCCCCGGCACTGCTTCCCGTCGTACGTCTCGTACAGCGCGTCCGGCGTGAAGTACGCCATCACCGCGTCCAGGTCGTCGCGGTTGAAGGCGTCGGTGAAGGCCCGCACCACGTCCTCCAGGGCCCTCCGGCCGGTGTCGTCCCCGGCCGTCAGGGGAGGGGAGGCAGGCCCGGCGCTCACGGGTCCACCGGCGTCTGCTGGATGCGCCAGATTTCCTCGGCGTACTGCTTGATGGTCCGGTCCGAGGAGAAGATGCCGCCGCGCGCCACGTTGATGATGCACTTGCGCGCCCAGGCGTCCGCGTCCTTGTAGGCGTGGGCGACTTCCTCCTGCTTCGCCATGTACGACGGGAAGTCCGCCAGCATGAGGTAGCGGTCCTCCTCCAGGAGGCTGTCCACCAGCGGCTTGAAGAGGTGCTTGTCCTCCGGCGAGAAGAAGCCGGTGGAGATGAGGTCCAGCGCCTCGCGCAGCTCCTGGTGCTGGTTGTATTCGTCGCGCGGCCGGTAGCCCTCGCGCTTGCGGGCAATCACCTCGTCCGCCGTGAGGCCGAAGAGGAAGAAGTTCTCGTCGCCCACCGCGTCGCGAATCTCCACGTTGGCGCCGTCCAGCGTGCCCAGCGTCAGCGCGCCGTTGAGCATCAGCTTCATGTTGCCGGTGCCAGACGCCTCCATGCCCGCGGTCGAAATCTGCTCGGACACGTCGGCGGCGGGGATGATGCGCTCGGCCAGGCTCACCCGGTAGTTGGGGGCGAACACCACCTGCAGGCCCGTGGTGCCCGCGTCGCTGTTCACCACCTCGGCGATGCCGTTGATGAGCCGGATGGTCAGCTTCGCCAGGTGGTAGCCCGGCGCCGCCTTGGCGCCGAAGATGAACGCCCGCGGGTGGATGATGGTGGACGGGTCCCTGCGCGCCTTCATCCACAGCGCCACGATGTGCAGCGCGTTGAGGAGCTGGCGCTTGTACTCGTGCAGGCGCTTGATTTGAACGTCGAAGATGGCGTCCGGGTTGAGCTGCACCCAGCGCAAGTCACGGATGTGCCGCGCCAGGTCCTCCTTGTTGGCGCGCTTCACGTCACGGAAGGCCTTGCGGAACTCGGGGTCCTCCGCGTGCGCCTCCAGCTTCGTGAGCTGGTCCAGGTCCATGGCCCAGCCGTCACCGATGCGGGACGTAATCAGCTTGGACAGGCGGGGGTTGCACCACGCCAGCCAGCGGCGCGGCGTCACGCCGTTCGTCTTGTTGTTGAACCGCTCCGGGTTCATGGCCGCGAAGTCCGTCAGCACGTCCCGGCGCAGCAGGTCCGTGTGCAGCGCGGCCACGCCGTTGACGCTGTGGCTGCCCACGACGGCCAGGTGGGCCATGCGGATCTTCTTCTCCGCCCCCTCCTCCACCAGGCTCATCCGCCGCATCTTCTCCTGGTCATACGGGTAGCGGATCTGCACCTGCCGCAGGAACCGCGAGTTGATTTCGTAGATGATTTCCAGGTGCCGCGGCAGCAGCCGCTCGAAGAGCGTCGCCGGCCACTTCTCCATCGCCTCGGCCAGCAGCGTGTGGTTGGTGTAGCCGAAGGTCTCCTGGGTAATCTGCCACGCCTCGTCCCAGAGCAGGCGCTTCTCGTCCACCAGCACGCGCATCAGCTCCGCCACGCCAATGGCCGGGTGCGTGTCGTTGAGCTGGATGGCCGCCTTGCGGGAGAAGTCCCGGAAGTCCGTGTGGTTCTTCAGGTAGCGCCGGACGATGTCCGCGATGGAGCACGCGACGAAGAAGTACTGCTGCTTGAGCCGCAGCTCCTTGCCGGCCTGGAACGCGTCGTTGGGGTAGAGGACCTTGGAGATGACCTCCGAGTCGTTCTTCTCCACCACCGAGCGCTCGTAGTCGCCCGCGTTGAAGAGCAGCAGGTCGAACTCCTCGGAGGCGCGCGCCTGCCATAGCCGCAGCGTGTTGACGGTGTTGTTGTGGTACCCGGCGATGGGCGTGTCATACGGCACGCCCACCACCGTCTTGCCGCCCACCCAGCGCGCCACGGGCCGGCCATCCGGGCCCTGGTGGTGCTCCACGCGCCCGAAGAAGCGCACCGGCACCGCCTTCTCCGGCCGGACGATTTCCCACGGGTTGCCGAACTTGAGCCACTCGTCGGCGCGCTCCACCTGGTACCCGTCCACGATGTCCTGCGTGAAGATGCCGAACTCGTAGCGGATGCCGTACCCCATGCCGGGGTAGGCCAGCGTGGCCAGCGACTCCATGAAACACGCCGCCAGGCGCCCCAGGCCGCCGTTGCCCAGGCCCGCGTCCGGCTCCATCTCCAGCAGGTTGGTGAGGTCCACCCCCACCTCCTGCATCGACTCGGCGGCCGCTTCGTACATCCCCAGGTTCAACAGGTTGTTGCCCAGGGCTCGGCCCAGCAGGTACTCGGCGGACAGGTAGTAGGCGCGCTTGACGTCCTTCTCGTAGTACGTGCGCGACGTCTTCACCCACCGGTCCGCCAGCCTGTCGCGCACCGCGAGCGACAGCGCCATGAAGCGGTCATGGGGGGTGGAGGACTCGTAGTTCTTGCCGCGCGAGTAACGGACGTGGTCGAGGAAGGAGCGGCGCAGGCTGGCCGCGTCGTTCCCAAGCCCGCTGTCGTCGGTCGTGGCCGGCTGGGCGGGGCGGGGCTGCTGGGAGGCGGAGGCAGGAGGGGCCATGTCGCTGGATATCTCTGGACGTAGATGCTGCGGGTTCAAGGTTTCGCGCAACCCCCGGAGTTTCCCGGGTACGCGAAGGTGCGTCAGGCTAGCGCAGCCGTGTCTCGCGCCGCACCGGGAAAGCGCGGCGTGGCCCTTGCGGCAGCTCACCCGGAAGGGCGGCGAACTGCCTGTCGGTGGATGGGACGCCAACCCGGGGACGGATTGATGTAGAAATCAATCCGCCATGGGTTTTCCGACGAGCGACCTTGAACAACGGCTGGCTGTCATCCGGCCTGAAGACACGGTGCGCGGGCTCATCTTCAACGCGGTGTTCAACCTGGCGGAGAAGAAGCTCGGCGCGGAGGCGGCCACGCGGCTGCGGGAGCCCTTCTTCAAGCGCTCGCCGGTGGACTTCTTCTCCTATCCGGCGGTGGACGCCCTGCGCCTGCTGTACGCCACGTCGGAGGCGCTGACGCCCGTCTACGGCGCCATGGAGGACGCGGTGCGGGCCTGCGGCGCAGCGGCCGTCACGCACTTCTTCCAGTCCACGGTGGGGCAGACGCTCAACCGGCTCATCGGCAAGGGAGACCCCAAGCGGCTCCTGTCCCACGCGCCCACCGCGTACTCCACGCTGGTGAGCTACGGCCGGCGTGAATACGCGGTGCTGGGGGACAAGCAGGTGCGCCTGGCCTTCCACGGGGACATGCAGCCGGTGCAGTACCACGAGGGCGTCTTGCAGGAGGCGCTGAGCGTCATCGGCTGCAAGAGCCGGGTGGTGGGCACGCCGCGTGGCGTGAGCGGCGCCGACTACGTCATCACCTGGGAGTAGGCCCACCGCGGCGCGCGGCCCGCGAACGGGGCGCGCGGTGTCAGGGCCTCAAGGCAGCGCCGCGGCCTTCCCGGCGACGGCGGCCACGGACACGGCCTCCATCTGCGCCGTCAGCTCCTGCGCCTTGGCGAGGAAGTCCGGCAGCAGCTCCTTGGGCAGCGGGTCCGCGCGGGGGTACTGCTGGTTGAGCGGGTTGGTGTACTTGCCGTGGCGCTTGAGGCCGAAGTGCAGGTGCGGGCCGGTGGAGCGGCCGGTGTTGCCGGAGTAGGCGATGACCTGCTTCTGCCGCACGCGCGCGCCCGCGCGGACACCCTCGCCGAAGCGGGACAGGTGCATGTACTGCGTCTCGAAGCCGTTGGCGTGGCGGATGACCACCATGTTGCCGGCGGCGCCCGCGTAGCCCGCCTGCGTCACCGTGCCGTCCGCCACCGCCCACACGGGGGTGCCAATGGGGGTGCCGTAGTCCACGCCGTTGTGGGCCTTGAGGTACTTGAGCACCGGGTGGAAGCGCGAGCCGAAGCGGCTGGTGATGTTGGCGTACTTCAGCGGCGTCTTGAGGAAGGTCTTCTTCGCGCTGGCGCCCTCCTCGTTGAAGTAGTTGGGCTGCCCGTCCGGGAGCACGTAGCGGAACACCTTCTTGTCGCCCACCAGGCCGCCCGCGTACGTCGCGGCCAGCACGTCGCCGTAGCGCAGCAGCCGGCCCTTGGAGACGAACTTCTCCACCAGCGCGCGCGCCGTGTCGCCCTTGCGCACGTCGCGGTAGAAGTCGATGTCCCAGGCGAACACGTCCGCCAGCACCATGCCGATGGCCGGGTCCTCGCCCGCGTCCACCGCCGCCTCGTACAGCGACGACTGGATTTCCAGCGCGACGACGGCGACCTGCTTCTCCACCTCGATGGCGCGCTTGCTGCCCACGTACTTCTCGCCGTCGCGGCGGACCTGCCACTCGTCCACCATGCTCTGGCGGTAGTCGAAGAAGTCCAGCTCCCCGTCGCGCATGACGAGCCGCAGCTGGTCGCCCACGCGCGACTTGCGGAAGTCGAACACGCCCTCCAGCGCGGAGATGACCGCGGCCACCTGCGCGTCCGGGAGCTGCGCGTCGTGAAGCGCCTTGGCGAGCGTCTGGTTCGGCTCGATGCGGCGGTTCTTGATGACGTAGCGGACAGCGGCTTCGGACGTCGAGGCCAGCAGCGCGGCGGCCAGGCAGAGCAGGGAGGCGATTCGCATGGGGAGCCGCCGAGTCTAGTGGACACCCTGGCGCCCGCCCAGCGAAGGGCCGGGAAATTTCCGGGCTCGGCTGCCTGGCTGCCTGGGCGCGGCCTCCCGGCGGACCTGGCCTGACCGGTGTCCTCAGGGCTTCAGGCGCAGCGCCGGGCACCACCTGGAAGGGGCGCGGGCGCCGAGCCTCCGGGGCCCGGCGGGGCCGCTCAGAGCTCCACCTTCCGCTCGGAGTGGCTCTGCCCGTCGAAGCGCAGCATGGCGCCCTTGTTGTCGTACCGCGTGAGGATGTTGACGGGCCGGCGCCACAGGGACTGGAGGTTGCGCAGCGTCTCGCGCGCGTAGTCCCCCTTGAGGTCCTGGCCGTCGTGGCGGTGCGCCAGCAGCAGCTCGCTGCGGTTCTCGAAGTTGCCGTCCACCACCTCGATGATGGGCTGGCCGAAGTTGGTGAGCCCCTGCAGGAGCTTGTTCTTCACCTTCTTGAACTCGCGGTCCAAGATTTCCCACGAGTTGCGCTTGTCGTTGAAGCCGTACACGAAGAGCTTCTGCTCCATCGCGAACTCGGGCGTCAGGAACGTGTCGATGAAGGTGATGTCGTTGTAGTGCTTGCGGACCTCGAAGATTTTTTCACGGCCGGCGCCCAGCTTCTTGTCCCAGGCGCGGCGCGCGCGGAGGTCGTCGCACTCGTCCCACTCCTTGCCGAAGCGGCCCTTGTTCCACCGCTCCTCGATGTCCCGCCACAGCTCGATGCCCAGCTTGTACGGGTTGATGGCGCCCGGGCGCGTCCCCATGGTGCCGGAGTGGTGGTCCGCGTAGTCGATGATTTCGTCGTCCTTGAGGGCCCGGCGCGTCATGATGGTGGAGTGCCAGTAGCTGGCCCACCCCTCGTTCATGATCTTCGTCTGGCCCTGGGGCGCGAAGTAGTAGGCCTCGTCACGCAGGATGGCGAGGATGTCCGCCTCCCACGGCTCCAGCGGGGCCTCCTCCAGCAGGAAGAGCAGCACGTCGCGCTGGGGGCGCTCGGGGAACTTCTTGGCGCGCTGCTTCTCGTCCTCCACCTTCTTGCGCTGCGAGTCGAGGAACTCGGACGGGTTGATGTAGCCGCGCATGTACTCGCGGCCCACCTTGAAGCCCTCCACGCGCTCGTTGGCCTTGAGCTCGTCCTCGGCCTTCCTCGGGTCCGGGTTGCGCCGGATGTGCGGCGCGTGCTGGTCGATGAGGTTCTCCAGGCTCAGCGTCCGGTCGATGAAGTCCTCGACCTTCTCCACGCCAATCTTGTCCACCCAGCGCCGCACCCGCGTGGCGTGGTTGGCCATCTCGTCAATCATCCGGCGGTTGGTGTGCCGGAAGGAGAAGTTGTTCTTGAAGAAGTCGCAGTGTCCGTAGACGTGGGCCATGACGAGCTTCTGGTCCACCTCCGGGTTGCTCTCCATCAAGTAGGCGTAGCAAGGGTCATTGTTGATGACGAGCTCGTAGATCTTGCTCAGCCCGTACTCGTAGCCCTTGGCGAGCTGCTCGTACTCCATGCCCCAGCGCCAGTGGGGGTAGCGGGTGGGGAAGCCGCCGTAGGCGGCCACCATGTTCATCTCGTCGTAGGACACCATCTCGAAGCGGGTGTCGAAGAAGTCCAGGCCGAACTCCTTGGCGTAGCCATGGATTTCGTCCCGGAGCGCGGCGAGGCGGGGGGTGAGGCTCTTGGGCATCGGGCAGTCGCTCCGGTGGGAAAGGCCCGCTGAGGTCAGCGGCCCTTGCCGAGGAAGTCCTTGATGGACGCGTAGATGGCGTCCTTGTCCGCGATTTCGCTCAGCGCGACGTTGGACGACTCTCCCACCGCCTCGCGCAAATCCTTGATGAACTGGCCGCTGCCGTAAGGGGACTCCACCTGGCCGTAGGCGAACTGGTTGACGTTGGGCAGCACGTCATCGCGCAGCATCTCGATGCACTGCCGCGTGTCATCCGCGCTCCAGTTGTCCCCGTCGCTGAAGTGGAACGGGTAGATGTTCCACGCGCTCTTCGGGTAGTCCGCCAGGATGATGTCCCGGCAGAGCTTGTAGGCGCTGGAGATCATCGTGCCGCCGGACTCGCGGGTGTGGAAGAACGTGTCCCGGTCCACCTCGCGCGCCACCGCGTCGTGGATGATGTAGCGCGCCTCCAGGCCCTTGTATTGGTGGCGCAGCCACGTATCGAGCCAGAAGCTCTCGATGCGGACGATCTCCTTCTGCTCGTCACCCATGGAGCCGGACACGTCCATCATGTAGATGATGACCGCGTTGGTGTCCGGCAGGTCCTGCAGCTTGTAGCTGCGGTAGCGGCGGTCCTCGCGCGTGGGGATGATGACGGGCCGCGCCGGGTCATACGTGCCCGCGGCGATCTGCCGCCGCAGGGCCTGCTTGAAGGTCCGCTTGAAGTGCCGCAGCGACTCCGGGCCGGTGGTGTTGACGCCGGTGTAGCGGATCTTCTGGGTGACGATGCGCTCGCTCTGCCGCCGCTCGATGTGGGGGAGCTGCAGCTCCTCGCCCAGAATCTGGGCGAGCTCGTCGAGCGTGACGTCCACCTCCAGGGCGTGGTCTCCCTCGCCCTGGCCGGCCTGGTGGCCCTCTCCGGGCTCCACCGCCCCGGGGCCGAGCTGCTGGCCGACCTCGCCGTCACCCTGGCCGACGCCACCCTGCTCCTTGTGGCCGTACTTGAAGCGGGGGATGTCGATGAAGGGGATGGGGATGGAGATGGCGTCCTTCCCCTTCTTGCCAATCATCTCCCCCTTCTGCACGTACTTGCGCAGGTTGGCTTTGATCTTCCCCCGGACAATCTGTTTGAAGCGGGAGTGGTCCTGGTGAATCTTCAAGGTCACGGCGGCTCGCCCCTCTCTCGGTGTTACTCCTTCGCGTCGCCGCGGGCGAAGATGCTCGCCACGAAGTTCAGCACGTCGGTGGAGCAGATCTCGCAGTACCCGTAGTTCTTCATCATCCGGTCCTTCACCAGGTCGATCTTCTCCTGCGTCTCCTTGTCCACGACGGAGGACACCAGGTTCTTGAGCTTGATGCTGTCCTTCTGGTCCTCGAACAGCTTCAGCTCCAGCGACTTGTGGAGCCGCTCATTGGTCCGGTAGTTGAAGGTCTTCCCCTCCACGGCCAGCGCGCCGATGTAGTTCATGATTTCGCGGCGGAAGTCGTCCTTGCGGGTGTCGGGGATGTCGATCTTCTCCTCGATGGACCGCATCAGCCGCTCATCGGGCTCCTCGTAGAGGCCGGTGTACTTGTTCTTGACCTTCTCCTTCTGGGTGTAGGCCTTGATGTTGTCGATGTAGTTGCCGCACAGCTTGGCGATGGCGTCCTCGTCCGCGGAGATGGCGCGCTGGACCTCGTTCTTGACGATGTCCTCGTACTCCTGCTTCACCGCCGTGAGCAGCTCCTTCATCCCCTTGCGCACGTCCTCGTTGTTGATGAGCGAGTGCGTCTTGAGGCCGGCCTCCAGCTCGTTGAGGACCATGAAGGGGTTGATGCAGCCCTCGCCCTTGTCGCTCACCAGGGCGTTGGAGATCTTGTCCTGGATGTAGCGCGGGGAGATGCCCTCCAGGCCCTCGCGGTTGCTCTCCTTGCGCAGCTCCTTGATGTTGTCCTCGGTGAAGTTCGGGAGCGTCTTGCCGTTGTAGAGCTTGAGCTTCTGGAGCAGCGACAGGTTGTGCTTCTTGGGCTCCTCCAGGCGCGTGAGGACGGCCCACATGGCGGCCATCTCCAGCGTGTGCGGGGCAATGTGCTTGCCCTTGATGGCGCGGGAGTTGAAGTCCTTCTCGTAGATCTTCACCTCCTCCGACAGCTTGGTGATGTACGGCACGTCGATCTTCACCGTGCGGTCCCGGAGCGCCTCCATGAACTCGTTGTTCTCGAGCTTCTTGTACTCGGGCTCGTTGGTGTGGCCGAGGATGACCTCGTCGATGTCCGTCTGCGGGAACTTCTTCGGCTTGATTTTGTGCTCCTGCGACGCGCCGAGCAGGTCGTAGAGGAACGCGACGTCCAGCTTCAGCACCTCGACGAACTCGATGATGCCGCGGTTGGCGATGTTGAACTCGCCGTCGAAGTTGAAGGCGCGCGGGTCGGAGTCGGAGCCGTACTCGGCGATCTTCCGGTAGTTGATGTCGCCGGTGAGCTCGGTGGAGTCCTGGTTCTTCTCGTCCTTGGGCTGGAAGGTGCCAATGCCCACGCGGTCCTTCTCACTGAAGACGAGCCGGTTGACGCGGATGTGGCCCATCACCTTGGCGAAGTCACCCTGGTACTGCGTCATCAGTTCCTTGAAGACGAAGCGGCAGGCGGGGCACAGCTCGGAGCCGTCCGGGATGGTGTAGCCGGACTCCGGCGGGGACAGCTCGGCGTGGATCTTGGAGCGCCACTCCTTGGGGATGAGGTTGAGCGGCTCCTCGTTCATCGGGCACTTCATCTTCTCCTTCACCGGGGCGCCGTCGGCGCCCTTCTTGTCGGTGAGCCAGGAGAAGGTGTACGCGGCGCCCTCCGGCGTCTTGGAGTAGTCCTCGGTGCCCTTCTTCAGCAGGCGGGCGATGGTGGACTTGGACGAGCCCACCGGACCATGGAGGAGGATGACGCGCTTCTCGGTGCCGTAGCCCTGGGCGGCGGACTTGAAGACGTTGACCAGCTTCATGAGCGGGACATCGAGCCCGAAGATGGCGTCCCGGCCGCCGAACTTCTCGTCACTGAAGAAGTGGTAGCGGATGAGCTTCTTCTTGTTGTCGATGTACTCCGTCTTTCCGTGGCTGAGGATCATGTCGTAGATCCTCTGGAAGGCGGTGCGGGTGACCTTGGGGTTCTGCCGGACGATTTCGAGGTACTCCTCGAACGAACCTTCCCAGTTGAGCTCCGCGTAGGTCTTCGCGTCCTGCAAGGCGGCGATTCTGGAGACCCACGAACCCTTCTCAGCATCCTTCATGTCTCTCCCTCGGAGCCTCCCGGGACGCGGAATAGCCGCGCCGACAGGGGGCCAAAATGGTCAACCTGGAGGGCATGACTGCCATTCCACACCCACCCCAACGAGGTCCCAGGCACGACAGCCCTGCTGCCCCTTCGGGACCCCGCCGCGGAGTGGGACCGCGCGTTACGCTCGTGTCAGGGATGGAACGCCCGAAGGCGCACCCCCTCCACGGGGTGAAAAGGCACTTTGATTATAAGGGCCCTCGCCCACGGGGGTAGGCGCACACCGGCTGCACGGGGGGTAGTGAACGCCTGAACGGTCATTTCCCGGGCGCACGGCAACGGCAATGCTCAGGTGGGCTGTGGGGGCAGCGTGCCCGTTCACTCCACATGTCGGCGCGAAGCCTTCACGAATGTGAACAACACGCGTGCGTTTGAGCAGGCGAGCGGCCGTGTGGGCCGTCACCTCCGCCGGCGGCTGCATGCATGCGGGAAGGCGGGCCAGGCGTCGCATGAATGCCCTCGGACACGCAGGCCGCGTGAAACATGCGGGCTCGCCAGCGGATGCTCGTGGCGAAGCGACGGCGCGCATGGCCTGGGGCGAGTGGTGCCTGCTTCACACGCGCCGTCTCCGGTTCTGGACGGCGCCGGGGCGCACCCCCGAGGCGCGGCATTGAGCATGGCGCATGCAACGGCACGCGGCGCTCGTCCTGCCATGGAGCCTCCTGGATGTCCGTCCTGCTCGTCGTGACCTGTCTTCTTGGCGCATGGGGCCCTGACCAGGCCCCTCACGCGGAGGGAGACGTGGTGGCCACGGCGCTGCTCGATGCGGGGGCGGCACCGCGCCGCGTGCTGCGGCTGGCGCAGCGGCCCGGGTGGGGGCAGGGCATGGTGGCGTCGGTGGCGTCGGAGGTCGAGACGGCGTCGGGCGTGGGGGCGGGCCGCGAGCTGCGGACGGAGTATGGGCCTGAGGTCCTGGTGCCGCTGCGCGTGGAGTGGCAGGCCGAGGAGGGGCGGGGGCGGGCGCGTTACCACCTGCGGGTGGGGCGCCCCGAGGTTCACGCCGTGGACGAGGAGGGGATGGAGCCGGCGTGGCGGCTGGCGGAAGAGCTGGGCGCGATGAGTGGACGGGCGGGCGAGGTGCTGCTCTCCGACCGGGGGACGCCCCTCCAGGCGTGGATACGGTTGGGACCGGACGCTTCCTCCGCGTTGCGCTCGCTGGTCCAGGCGGCGCTGACCTCGGACTGGCTCATCACCCCCCAGTTTCCCGAGGAGCCCGTGGGGCCAGGGGCCCGCTGGGCCGTGGCGCGCGCCCTGGGGCCAGAAGGGCTGGCCGTCGTCGCCTATGAGTTGGTGGCGCAGGAAGGAGGCCGCGGCCGGGTGCGCTTCTTCCTTCGTGCCAGGGACCGGGAGGGGCGGTCGGCGCCCAGGGCCGAAGGCGAGCTGTGGTTCGACCTGCGCCGCCCGTTCCCGGAGCGGCTGGAGGTCGTCTACTCGTCGCGCGCCGAGCTGGGGCCGCGGGGGGGCCGGCGTCTGGAGGTGGTCCGCCGGGCCCGGGTGACGCTGGAATCAGGAGGTCCCATGGCGCCTGGGAGCCGGGCGGGGGTTGACGCCCCCTGGAGGGCGGGTGAGGAGCAGGTTCGCGCCCCGTGAAGTCGGCCGTGCTCTCCGAGCAGGGGAACGGTGGGCGTTGGCTTGGCTTTGGGCCGTGCCTGCGTATCCTGCCGCGCGTCATGGCCACCGCCCCCGCCCCCTTCTCCGTTTCGCCCCCCTCCGCACCTGGCCTGTCCGCGGTGCCTGCCCCTCTGCACGAGCCGGGCACCCGGCTGCTGGTAGGGCTGTTGCTGGTGGCGGCGTTGGTGCCCCGGCTGGGCGTGTTCTTCGTCAACGAGAACCTCTTCGGTGACGCGGTGGTGCGTACGGAGCTGGCGGAGCGCTGGTTCCGGGCGCCGCACCTCATCACCGCCTACGGGGACGGGGCCTACCAGTTCGGTCCACTGCACATGTACCTGGTGGGCGCGGCGCTGTCGGTGTTCGACCGGGAGGTCGCGGGCCGCGTGGTGAGCCTGCTCTTCGGCGTGTTGTCGGTGGTGCCGTTGTTCGCGTTGACGCGGCGGCTCTTCGGATGGCGCGCGGGCGTGGTGGCCGGGCTGTCCTTCGCCGCGTGGGGCATGCACATGCAGTTCTCCACCACGGCGTGCAGCGAGGCGGTGTCCCTCTTCTTCATGCTGGCCACCTTCGCCTTCTACGCGGAAGGGGTGGACGAGAACCGCTTCCTGCCCCTGTTCCAGGCGGCGCTGATGCTCAACCTGGCCTGCGCGCTCCGTTACGACGCGTGGATGTACATGCCGCTGCTCACGCTGGCGCTGTGCTTCAGCAGCGAGGACAAGGTGGTCTCCCTCACCCGGGCCGTGGGCTTCGGGCTGGCGTGCCTGCCGTTCCCCCTGCTGTGGATGCAGGGCAACGAGCTGATGCACGGCAACCCGTTCTTCCCGGTGATGGCGGTGGAGGACTTCCACCGGAACTGGGTGAAGTCGTCCATGGGCTCGGGGCCGACGGTGCTCTGGCGGCTGCAGCAACTCACGTTCTGGCCCGGCATCGCCCTGCTCACGCTGTCTCCCCTGGTGGCGCTCCTGGGCATGGCGGGCATGGTCCGCGCGTGGCGCTCGCGTCCGGACACGCGGTGGCTGGTGGCCGCGGCGGTGATTCCCGCCGCCTACTTCACCTTCCGCGCGGCGGTGTTGTTGACCTTCGTTCCGCTGGGCCGCTTCACGGTGACGCAGGTCGCGCTGGTCCCCGTCTTCGTGGCCTTTGGCTTCGCCGGGCTGGTGGGGACGCGCGGAGGGCCCGGGCTGCGCAAGGCCCTGGCGGGCGTGACGGCGTTGGTCGCCGTGGCGGCGCCGGTGGCGATGGGCGTCTATACGTTCCGTGCCGACGGGCCCCTCCAGACCACGCTGCGGCCCATCAGCCCGACCTCCACGAACCCCGTGGCGTTGATGCAGGTGGCGAGGTTCCTGAAGACGGAGGTCGCCGCCAAGGGCGGCGCCGCGGCGCTCGACATCGACCCGAACTACCTGGACCTGCAGCTCGCCTTCTTCTCCGGTCTTCCGGAGGAGCGGCTGGCGCGCGTGCGCTGGGACACCTTCCGCCAGCGCCTGCGGGAGGCCCGCCCGGAGGTGCTGGTCCGCTTCGACGGCGGCACGCTGGCCAAGGACGCCGGCGTGAAGCTGGAGGGGCGCTCCCTGGTGCTGGACGGCGTGGCCTACCAGGAGCTGGAGGGCTTCACCGCGCCGATGCACGTGTACCGGCGCCAGCCATAGGCTCTCAGCGGCTGGGCTCGAAGTCGTCCGGCTCGTAGTCGTCGGGGTGGTAGTCGGTGTCCGAGGGCCGGCGGGCATCCAGCCAGCCTTGGAGGATGAACTGCGCCGCCACCTGGTCAATGACCTCGCGGCGGCGGGCGCGGCTGACGTCCGCTTCGAGCAGGGTCCGCGTGGCGGCCACGGTCGACAGCCGCTCGTCCCAGAGCTCCACCGTCACGCCCAGTGACTGGGCGAGCGTGTCCGCGAACTTCCGGGACGCCTCCGCGCGCGGGCCCTCGCTGCCATCCATGTTGAGCGGCAGGCCCAGGACGACGTGCGTCACCTCGTGCCCGGCCACCACGGCGGCCAGCGCCGCGAGGTCCGCCTTGAGCGACGTCCGGCGAACGGTGGTGACGCCCTGGGCCGTGAGGCCCAGGCCGTCCGAAACGGCGACTCCAATCGTCTTGGTGCCCAGGTCCAGGCCCATGGTGCGCATGCGGCGGAACTTAACCGCAATCCTTCGTCGCGGACCGCTCCGTCCACGCATGGGGACGCGCGCTGGCCCCGTTGCTGGCTAACCGCCGGATTTCGCTGGGGACGCCTCTTGCCCACCGGCGGCACCACCGCTGCACTCCGGCGGCCCCGTCCGAAGGACGACTGCGCGGCGTCCACACCAACCCCGTCGCGCGAGAGGGCACATGCTCGACTTCCTCAAAGGTGCGGCCAACTTGCTGGCCGGCCCCATGTCCACCGCGGTGGACTTCGCGGGCAACGCGCTGGGATTGCCGCCGCTCATCACCAACTCCATCAAGGCCGCGGCAGGCGTGGCGACTGGCAACGTCATGCTGGCCGCCAGCGGCGCCGTCGGCGTGGCGCAGGAGTTGTCGAAGAATCCGCCCGCGAAGACGGAGTACCACGCGTCCTCGTCGGCCAGCTCGAAGCGCGACAACGGCTACGCGCCCTCGGCGGCCTCGTCGCCCATCCTGAGCCCGGGCAGCAGTCCGCTGGACCCGAAGATGCTCGACTACGCGGATGCGCTGAGGGTGCTGGAGGCGAACTTCCAGCAACTGGACCTGCTGGATGGAAAGAAGAGCGGCTCGCTGTCGAAGAAGGATTTGCAGCGCATCTCCACGGACGCCAGCCTGTCACCCCAGCTTCGGGACGCGGCCCGCTTCATGGTGGAGAACACGGCGCTCTTCGAGCGGCTGGACCGGACGGGGCCGCTCGCGGGGAACGCCCTCCTCTCGGTGATGTACAACCTCGACACCTTCTCGGTGAAGGACCTCCAGCGCGAGCTCAAGTCGGTGGACGCGGAGTTCGCGCGGTATGGCCGGCCCACGCGGCCTGGAGGTGGTGGCACGCCGCCGCCGGGCTGCACGCCCGGCAGTGGTGGCACGTCCGGGAGCGGTGGCACGTCCGGGAGCGGTGGCACGTCCGGAAGCGGTGGCACGTCCGGCAACAGTGGCTCCGCGCCGGTGCAGGGCGGCTCGCCGACCCCCGCTTCGAGCCCGCTGGACCCGGACTTCGCCGAGTACCACGAGGCGCTGCGCGTGCTGAGCGCGAACTGGGACACCTTCGACTCCGCCGTGGGGATGAAGGACAACGTGCTCACGCGCGACAACTTCGACGCCATCCTGAACAGCCCGGCGGCCTCCTCGACGCTGAAGCGCGCCGCGCAGTTCTTCAAGGACCACCCCGCCTACTTCGACCGGCTGGAGATGGCCGCGGGAGTGGGGACGCGGGATGGCATCGTGGGCCGTCCGGACGTCACGGCCGCGCTGCGCCAGGCGGACGCGGCGCAGGCGTCGTCGGGGGCTTCGTCGTCGAACGGCTCCGGGGGAAGCCGGCCGGCGGGCGGCGGCTCGTCGAACGTGCGGAGCATCGTCGACAACCCCAACATGAGCATCGAGGACAAGATTCAAGCCATCCTCATGTCCATCTCCAGCGACACGGACGAGGAGATTCTCGACGTGATGGAGCAGATGGCGAACGTGCGCGACCAGCGGGCCACGCTGGGCACCGGCGAGTCGGACCGGAAGACGGGCGCGAAGCTGGAGAGCAGCATGCAGGAGCTGGAGCTGCGCCTTCAGCGGCTGGTGGAGAAGCGCAAGGCGATGTTCGACCTGATGAGCAACATGTCCTCGAAGTTCCACGAGATGGCGAAGACGGCCATCTCCAACCTGCGGAGCGCCTGAGCCGTCATGGGACGCATCATCAAACACGAAGGAGCGGTGGCCATGCGGATGGAGCGCGGCGTGGTGCAGGGCTTGAAGGCGTTCGCCCGGGGGGAGGCGACGTGGGCGGAAGTGGAGGGGATGACGTTCGAGGAGGCGAAGGCCATTGCCCAGGTGGGGTGTGACCTGGCGGCGGCGGGGCGCCTGGAGGAGGCGCGCATCCTCTTCGAGGGCCTGGTGGAGGGGAACCCGAAGGACGCGGCGGCGCGCGCGGCGCTGGGCACGGTGTACCAGAAGCTGGGCAGGCTGGACGAAGCCATCTCCGAGTACAGCGCCGCGCTGGAGCGCGAGCCGGACAACCCGGTGGCGTTGGCGAACCGCGGCGAGCTCTACCTGCGCAAGGGGGAGCGGCAGGGCTTCACGGACCTGGCGAACGCCGTGGAGGCGGACCCGCATGGTGAGACGGCGGGGGGACGCCGGGCGCGTGCGCTGGTGAAGGCCATCACCCTGGTGGCCGTGGAGAAGCTGAAGGAGAACTCGCAGGCGTAGTGCCGGAGTCGGGGGGGAGCGGGGCCACCGGGCCGTCGGGGAGCGGCCGGGTGGTGGCAGTCGGCGGGTGGGCTCGGGGAAGAGGCGTGGCCGGAAGAGGCGGGGGGAGCCCACCTGTCGACCGCTGTTTCAGGACGGAGGAAGCGAGGCAATCCGTTCGCCGATGGGCGGATGGCTCATGCCCTTGAGGACGAGCCAGCGAGGGGGGGCGGGGTCCATCTTGTTGACGCGCGCGGCCTTCACCAGCATGCGGCGGAAGGACGCCACGTCGCCGGTGAGGCGCAGCGCGTACCGGTCGGCCTCGTACTCCCGTTCCCGGGAGAAGGCGCCGGAGACGGGCCTGGCGGTCAGCATCAAGAGGAAGAAGAGCAGGGAGATGAGGGGGAGGTTTCGGATGTCCGCGAACCGCGTGGCGCCGAACCAGCCGCGCGCCGCGGACAGGCGCAGGAGCCGGTCGAGCGCGAAGAGCAGGGCCACCAGCGCCAGCGACGAGGCGGCGCGGGCGGGCCACTTCGACTCGTGCACATGGCCCGCTTCATGGGCCACCGCGGCCAGGACTTCATCCTCGGAGAGCTCCTTGAGGATGATGTCGTTGAGGACGATGGTGCGCGTGGGCCCCTGCCCGGCGAAGTAGGCCTGGAGCCGGCGTGAGGCGACGGAGGTCTCCTCCACCAGGACATCGGCGAAGGCGATGTCGGCCTTGTCCATGAGCTCCACGATGCGGGTGCGCAGGGGGCCGTCGGGCAGCGGCTTCTGCTTGTAGAAGAGGCGGCTGCGGTACGGGTCCAGCGCGCCGGAGATGAGGAGCAGCAGGGCCACGGGCACCCCCAGCACCAGCCACCAGTTGCGCAGCTTGCGCGCCAGGCCGAACATGCCGATGACGAGCGCGGAGATGGCGAAGGCCGCCATCAGTTGCCCCTTGAGCATGTCGTAGGCGAAGGTGGCGGGCGTCTGCGTGGACATGCCGTGCCGGTGCTCCAGCGTGTAGCTGAACCAGACGTCCACCGGCAGGAACAAGAGCGACACGAACAGGTGCGTGGAGAGGGCGAAGAGCACCGCGGCGCCCCAGCCCGGCTCACCCCACAGCCGGTCCATGGCGTGGAAGAAGGCGCGGCTGACCGGGGTGGTGCGGAGGAAGCCGAGCCGCCGCTCCAGGCCCGCGGCGATCGCCACGGACAGCCGGTGGAGCGGCTGGACGAGCACACCCAGGATGAGCAGCAGCAGGGCCAGGTTGGCGAAGGGCGCGACCGCGGCCCGGATGTAGATGGGCCGGTGGAAGGCGTGAATCTCCGCCAGTTGCTCGGGCGTGAAGAGGGGCTCCATGGAAGCCCCAGGCTACGCCGGGCGCGCCGGCCTGCCCAGCCGAGGGCGGGCCCCGCGCTCAGGTGTGCGGCTCGTCCCCCGTGGAGGCGGGCGCGGCCGACGCGGGCTCGCCCTCCGCGTCCGCCAGCAGCAGGGCCTTCACCTTGGCCAGGCTCTCACGGGTGCGGTCCACGAAGGTGCTCTGCGAGCCGATGCGCTCGGCCGTCTCCAGCGTGCGCTCGTAGATGTTGATGGACTTGGTGAGCAGCACGCGAATCTTCTTGCGCAGCTCCTGCCGGTAGATTTCCGCCTCGCTGGCGTCCAGCTCCGAGGGCGCCGGCGAGTTCACCATGTGCTCGTAGAGGTTTTCGTATAGCGCGCCAATCTGCGAGCCCGCGGCGGTGGCCCAGTAGCCGTTGCCCACGCGGATGGAGCGCAGGTAGTGCCCCTGGGCGGACAGGAGCAGCTCGGCCTTGTAGTTGAGGTCCTGGGCGAGCTTGTCCGCGCCCTTCGCCGGGTCCAGCTTCACGCCGTCGTAGTGGAGCCGGTACAGCTCGCCGATGAAGAAGTGGGCCTGGGCGGGGAAGTAGTCATCCACCTCGCCCTTGTCCTCCAGGGCGTCATAGGTGGTGAGCGCCTTGCGCAGCGTGACCTCGGCGGTGTCGGGCGCGCCGCTCTCCAACTGGCAGATGCCCTGCTGCACCTGCGCCTCCAGGCGGCGGTTGAGGGGGAGGTCCTCTCGCGCGGCGATGGTGCCCAGCAACGTCGCGGCCTGCTCGTAGCGCTCCAGGTGGTAGTCCACCTCCGCCACGCGGAAGGCCGCGTCGAGCGCGTCGCCCTGGCCCCTGGCCGCGTCCGCCAGCTCCGAGAAGCGGTGGCCCGCTTCCTCCCACTCCTTGAGGCGCTGGTGGGCGAGGCCCGCGTTGTAGAGCGCCGCGCGGCGGTGTCGGCTGTCGGGGAAGAAGTCCACGAGCCGGCCGAAGTAGCGCGCGGCCTGCTGGAAGTCGTTCGCGGCGAACGCCGAGGTGCCGCCCGCGAAGAGCTCCTCGTCGTTGAGCTTGTCCAGCTCCAGGTCCGCCGTCACCGTCACCGCGTCGAAGTGGAGCTCCTGCTTGGGGCCGCTCGCCGCCCGCGGCTCCTCCCGCGCGGCGGAGCCCGTCGTCCGGCACCCGGACACGGCGAGCCCCAGCGCGGCCACCCACCACCACTGGCTGACAGGCTTCTGCTTCAGCGCTCTCCCGTTCAACACATCCTCCTCCTGGACCGGCTCCCCCTCCCGGACAGCACCGGGCACCGTGGGGTTCCCACCCCCGTCACCGGGCACGCCAGCTTAATGCGCCCGTCCCGTGCGCGCCTCCCCGGCCGCCTGCTCGTGGCGGACGGCTGGGCTGAAGAAGTGCGGCGGCTTCGCACGAGCACCGTGCGAAACGAGGAAACATGGCGGTGGACCCGGAGGCACCGGGCCCCGCCGGTTCAGCCCAGGGACTCGTCGCCCACCAGGTAGCGTCCGGTACGCCACAGGGCGGAGATATCGTGCACATCCATCGCGAAGCGCGGCACCTGGATGATGGGGACCCCCGGGCAGGCGGCCTGGAGCTGGGCGATGCCGGCGCGGTCCTGTTCGGCCATGACCTGCTGCTCGCGCAGCGTCTCCTCCACCTTGGCGCGGCGGGTGGGCGTCAGCGTGGCCGCGTCCTCCCAGAGTGACGCCGTGGGCATGGGGTGCACGCGGTTGACCACCAGCGACACCACCTCCATGCGGTGCTGCTTGAGCATCTTGTGGAAGTGGATGGCCTCGTCCATGCGCTCGGGGTGGGGGCTCGTCACCAGCACGAAGCCGGTGCTCGGGTCCTCCAGCAGCTGGCGCACGCCCCGGGCCCGCTCGCGGAAGCCCTCGTTGAGCGAGGAGATGGCGAGCATGAAGTTGGAGAGCTCCTGGAGCATCTCCGTGCCGGTGAACCTGGCCAGCCCCCGCATCACGTAGCCGCCGCGGTTGAACAGCGACATGCCCAGCTTGCCGGCCTTGAGCGCGGGCGTGAGGAGCCACTTCGCCGCGTCGTTGTCCAGGAAGTCCAGCACGCGGTTGGGGGCGTCCAGGAAGTCCAGCGCGTGCGCGGTGGGCGGGGTGTCCAGGACGATGAGCTCGTAGGTGCTGCTGCGGCGCAGCTCCCACAGCTTCTCCATGGAGATGTACTCCTGGCTGCCGGCCAGGGCCGTGGAGAGGGACTGGTAGAAGCGGTTGGACAGGATGCGCTCGCGCTGCTCGGGCGAGGCGACGCGGGTGATGAGCTCGTCCCACGTCTGCTTCATGTCCAGCATCATCGCGTACAGCGGCGAGCGCGGGTGGATGCCCAGCGGCTCCAGCGCGGTGGCGGGCACGCGCGTCTCCGCGTTGCCCAGCGCCGTGAGGCCCAGTGAGTTGGCCAGCCGCCGCGCCGGGTCGATGGTGCACACCAGGCTGGTGCGGCCATCCACCGACGCGCGCAGGGCCAGGGCCGCCGCCGCCGTCGTCTTTCCCACGCCGCCGGAGCCCACGCAGATGAGGACGCGCTTGCCCGCCAGCGCGGGCGACAGGGCCGTCGTGCTCACGCCGCCCCCGTCACGAGAGGTTCGAGGTGCTCCATGACCTGTTCAATCGCCTTGCGCCCGAACTCGGGCGTGAAGAGCCGGGGGACGGGATACACGGGCGCGTGGAGGTTGCGCTCCAGCTTCGTCCCGGCGAGCACCGCCTGCGCCGCGCGGTCGTGGTGCGCCTGGGCCACGGCGAACAGCTCCGGGTGGCCCCCCAGGGCCTCCAGGTCCGCCTCGGTGAAGCGCTCCGGGAAGGACTGGTTGAGCACCGCCGCGTGGGTGCGCAGGCTCACCTTGTCCCGCAGCGCCGCGTGCAGCTCCAGCGCCTCGTTCACCGGCATCTCCTCGGGCAGCGCCACCAGCACCGCGGCCGTCACCGCCGGGTCCACCAGCAGGTCGCGCATCTTCTGGGCCTCGCGGGCCATGGGCCCCGGCGGCACCGTCTGAATCAGCACCTGCGGCACGCTGAGGAAGGAGATGGCGTGGCCCGTGGCGGGCGCGTCCATGATGACCGTGTCGAAGCGCCAGCGCCCGTCCGGGAGCTTCTCCTGCAGGTGGAACATGATTTTTCCCAGCAGCACCAGCTCCTGCAGGGACGGGATGAAGCGGAGGAACTGGCGCACCAGCCGGTTCTCGAAGACCGTCTTGTAGAGGGTCTCGAAGCGCAGGACCATCAGGCCGTATTCGCGCATGGCCTCCTGGGGCCGCACGTTGACGGCCCAGAGGTTCGGCTCCAGTTGGGCCACCTCGGGGCCGGCCTCGGGGCGCTCCAGGAAGCGGCTGACGCGCTCCTGGGTGTTCACCTCGCACACCAGGGTGCGCTTGCCCGCGCGCGCCGAGCGCAGCGCCAGGGCCGCCGCGACGGTGCTTTTGCCGACTCCGCCCTTGCCGGAGACGATCCACAGGCGCTTGTCGAGTAGTCCGGCCATAGAATGAGAGCGGCGAACCGTAGGAATCGTGTTCACGGGAGTCAACGCGTTTGGCCTCGGGTTGTTGCCCTGCTTGACACGTCGCGTTGCCCCCTCGCAGAGTGCGGCGTTTTCTTCAAGACTTCCAGACGGCCCGGTAGGGCTTTGCTCGTGAGGACGCGCGTTTCCATGCTCAAGAACAATCCGGTGATGAAGAAGCTCGTGGAGACGGGCGAGGAGCGCATCGGCAAGCTGGCGCAGCAGCTCCTGTCGAACGAGAAGTTCGTGGCGGCGGTGCAGACGCTGGTGGCGCGCTCCCTGGCGGCGAAGGGCACCCTGGACAGCGCGCTGCGCACGGCCCTGTCCGCCGCGAACCTGCCGTCCACGGCGGACCTGGAGCAGCTTCGTTCGAAGGTGGACGACCTGGAGCGTCTGCTCTCGTCCGTCGAGGGCAAGGTCGACACGCTGTTGGCGGCGAAGTCCCCGAAGAAGTAATCCGCACGTCGGAAGCCGCCACCTTCTGGGGTGGATGAGGAGTGCCCGGACATGAGGCGCATCGCGTTCATCAATGAGAAGGGTGGGACCTGCAAGACGACCCTGGCGGTGAACACGGCCGCCTGGCTGGCCAAGGAGCGCGGCCTGCGGGTGCTGCTGGTGGACCTGGACACGCAGGGCCACGCGGGCAAGGCCCTGGGGGTGGATGTGCGCACGCTGCCGCGCAACGTGTTCCACCTGCTGACGGATGCGTCGGTGCGCTTCGAGGACGTCGTCCAGCGCTCGGCCGTGGACGGGTTGGACGTGCTGCCCGCCTACAAGGAGATGGCGGACTTCCCTGTGGTGGTGGCCGCGGACGCGCGCCGGGCCCACCGGCTGGCGGACCGCCTGAAAGCGGCGGAGGCGGCGGGGTATGACGCCGTCGTCTTCGACGCGCCGCCCTCCATGGGGACCACCACGCGCAACATCCTGGTGGCCGCCACCGAGGTGGTGGTGCCGGTGGCGCTGACGTACCTGGCGCTGGATGGCTGCGCGGAGGTGGCGGACACCGTCCGCCAGGTGGGGGAGGCGGAAGGGCGGCCGGACCTCCGCGTCACGAAGGTGGTGCCCACGCTGTACCGGAAGACGGCGCTGGCCACGGCGATTCTGGAGCGCCTGAAGGCCTACTTCCCGGACGCGCTGGCGGCCACGCCGCTGGGCTACGACGTGAAGGTCGACGAGGCGCAGAGCCACGGACAGACCATCTGGGAGTACGCGCCGCGCAGCCGGGGCGCGCAGATGCTGGCGGCCATCGCCGCGGAGCTGCACGGCGAGCCCGCCCCCAGGCGGAGGCGGGCTGCGCAGAAGGCCTGAAGCAGCGCGGTTACTCCTGCTGCTTCGGCTGTTCCTTCTGCTGCTCGACCTGCTCCAGCTTCTTCTCCAGCTCCTCCAGACGCTGGGTGAGGGTCGCCATGTCGCGGCCCAGCGCGGGCAGGTTGCCGGTGAGGTTCTCCACGACGTGCTTCACGCGCTCGTCGACGCGGCGCTGCCACTCCTCGAAGGCCCGCTGGCTGGCCTTGAGCAGGTCCGCCGGGCTGAGGCCCGCGGCGGTGGCGTCGGTGGCGGCGGGGGCCTCGGCCGGCGCCTCCACCGTTTCGCCCTCGGGGCGGGGCGCGTTCTCGTCCCGGCGCAGGAGCTTGTCGAGGCGGGACTCCGCCTCCTCGCGGATGGAGGCGACTCGCGGAGAGACCTCCTTCTGGATGAACCCGGAGATGGACTCGCCAGGGTGGCGGATGATTTCCCGCAGCACCGACAGCGGCATCTGGTTCTTCTTCTTCTCCTCCTCGAAGATGATCTGCGCGAGGGTGACGGAGGTCAGGTCCTCCTTGGTCCGGTTGTCGACAATCCGGACCTCGGTGCCCTCCTTGATCATCGCTGCGATCTCATCAAGGGTGACGTACCGGCTCTCCACGGTGTCGTAGAGCTTCCGGTTCGTGTACCGCTTGATGATCTTCGGCTCCTTGCTCGGAGCACCTGCTTGCTCAGCCTCGCTCATGTGTCTCTCCGCCCCTTTTGGGCTCGACTTCAAGCCACGTGCCCCGCCTGAGTCTCGCAGGGGCGATTCTCGTAGCAGAGGGGGTTGGGGGCGAGCAAGCAACGTGAACCCGGCTCGCCGTGCCCACCCCCGTCGTCCTATACTCGTGGTTCCTGCCGGGCCTGCTGAATGATCGTCAAGTGTGAGCGGTGCCAGACGCGGTTCAAGATCCCCGACGAGAAGGTGACCGAGAAGGGGGTCAAGGTCCGCTGCACCAAGTGCCAGAACACGTTCCGGGTCACCCGAGAGGCCGCTGCCGCCGCTCCGGGCGAGCCGCCAGCCCCCTCCTCGGACGGGCAGGTGGACCCTTTTGCCCGCTTCGGGGTCGCGCCAGACCCCAAGATGGTGGAGGTGACCAAGCCGGGCTACTTCGAGCTGGGCGTCGAGGCGAGCAGGCCGCTGCCGGCCCGGCCCAGTCCCCCTCCGCCGAGCTGGAACGCCATGGACGGGGACCTGGACGCGGAGGACGGCGTCTTCCAGGAGCCCACGCGCGTTACTCGGATTCCGCTCCCCCCCGCCGCGCAGGCGCCCGAGCCCGTGCCGCCGCCGACCCGTGGCAGCACGCCGCCGGGGGCCTTCGTGGTCCCAGCGCCTGGGAATCCGGGGCGCCCGCCGGCCGCGATGCCCGCGGCGGCCGGCGCCCCCTCGCCGACGCCGGGCCCTCGGGGGGCCCCTGTTGGGGGCGAGGACCGGTCCTTGCCGCCCGTGCCCGAGTTCGACGGCGCGTCCGTGTCTCCGGCCACGGCCCGAAAGAACCCTGTTCCGCCGCCGCCGGTGCCCGAGGCGGACCCGTTCTCGGACCTCCTGGGCCCCCCGGCTTCGGCCGGGCCCGCGGCGGCGAACGCGCTTCGCCGGAGCGCCGTGGCGCCCCCTCGGGGAGGCGCGCCAGCGGCGGCGGTGGCCCTCGGGGCGATGCGTCCGAGCGCGCCGCCGTCCTCGGCTCCACCCGCGTATGGCGGGGAGGACCCGTTCGCGTCCATCGACATCGACGATGCGGCGGCGATGCCGTCAGCGGCTGGGGCGCCGCCGCCGGTGGAGAACGACCCGTTCGCGTCCATCGACATCGACGACGCGCCGGTTCCAGCCGCGGCGCCGGGGCTTCCTCCGCCCCCGGGCAAGGACCCGTTCGCGGCCATCGATATGCACTCAGCGGCGGGGCCTGCCGCGGCGCCGGGGCTTCCTCCGCCCCCGGGCAAGGACCCGTTCGCGGCCATCGATATGCACTCAGCGGCGGGGCCTGCCGCGGCGCCTGGGCGTCCTCCGCCCGGTAAGGACCCGTTCGCGGGCATCGATATCCATGCGGCGGCGAGTCCTGCGGCGGCGCCTGGGCGTCCTCCGCCACCGGGGAAGGACCCGTTCGCGGACATCGATATCCACGCGGCGGCGAGTCCTGTGGCGGCGCCCGGGCTTCCTCCGCCCGGTAAGGACCCATTCGCGGCCGTCGACATCCACGCGGCGACGAGTCCTGCGGCGGCGCCTGCGCTTCCTCCGTCCGCGGGGAAGGACCCGTTCGCGTCCATCGACGTTCACGCCCCACCGACGGCCGCGGCTGGCAGGGGGCTTGCGCCGGCAGGGCAAGACCCGTTCGCGTCCCTCGGTGCCGCTCCAGCGGCAGCGCCGGGAGTGGCGGGGCCTCCAGGCGCGGCTCCCTTCCTGTCCTCGGATGAGGCAGGTGGCGCTGGCGCGGCCCACGGCGTGTCGCCCGGTGCGGCACTGACGCCCTCCGCGAATGCCCGGGACTTGTTCGACCTCGGCTCGGACGTGGGCGGGCAGGGCGAGGATTCCGGCCTGTTGCCCACGGACACCGGCCGGGCCGCGCTCTTCGGCACGTCGGAAGGGGAGGGCCCGCTGGCCGCCGATGAGGGCCCCGGTATCTCCCTGCTCGGAGACGTGCCTCCCATGGAGGACGCGCAGGCGTTCGGCGTCACCCTGGGCCGGGTGGGGTCGCAAAGCGGCATCCAGCGCGAAGTGCTGGACATGGACGGGCTGCCGTCGAAGCCCGTGGTCACCGTGGCCAAGCCCACCGCGCGTCCCGAGGACGTGGGCATCCCGCAGAGCCGGCCGCTGAGCCGTTTCCGCAAGGTGCTGGCCTTCACCGCCAACCTCGTGCTGGCCACGGCCCTGGTGGCCGTCCTGGGCACGGTCGGCCGGGCGTACCTGCGCGACGGGCGTCTGGACCTTTCCGCCTTGTCGCTGGACTCCCTCCGCGCCCTCTTCGTTCCCGCGCCGGAGCCGCTGGTGGCGGTCGATGTGACGAGCGGACTGTATGAGACGCGCGATGGCCGGTCGCTCCTCTACGTCCGAGGGGACGCGGCGAACCACTCGGACGCCGCCTCCCGCATCCGTGTGCGCGCCGCGCTGTACGACGGCAACCAGCGGGTGGCGTCCGCGGAGGCGCTCGTGGGCCGGGTGCCCACGCCCGAGGAGCTCTACGGGGCGGGCTCGCCCGAGGCGGCGTCGGCCTTGCGCCAGCGTGTGGACGAGGCCGCTGTCTCCGTGGCGCCCGGCGCCAAGGCGCCCTTCGTCGTCATCTTTCCCGAGCGTCCGGCGGACCCGAGCGGGTTCCGTCTGGAGGTGAGCCTGGAGTCCGAGCGTTCCCAGACGGCAGAGGCCGGCCGCCGGATGGAGTGAGCCGCCATGCCCACGCAGGAGGATGCCCGGACCGTTGCCCGCTTCATCCACGCCTTGAGCGGGGGCGCGGGGGTGCGTCGCAAGGCCGCGGCGCGTGAGCTCGCCTGGAGGGATCCACTCGACTCCAACGAGCTGATTGGCCACCTCATCGCGCTCTCCCGCGCGGGCTGGGGGCCCGCCGCCTGCGCGTTGTCGGACTTCATGTCCGCGCTGGAGCAGGAGGCCGAGCACATTCCCCACGTGGAGTCCTTGCGGCGGCTCGCCCACGTCCAGTCGCTCGACACCGTGGCGGACCTGTTCGCCCAGGGGCCCGCGAAGCTGGAGATGGACGCGGACGTCGCGGCCCGCGCGGACGCCAACGCCTTCTCCCAGTCGCTCGGGCACCTGAAGCAGCAGGCCCGCCTGACGAGGGACCCGGACACCCTGTCCCGCCTGGCCACCGTCAGCAATCCTTCCGTCCTGCGCAACGTGCTCATCAATCCCCGGCTCACCGAGGCGCTGGTGGTGCGCATCGCCGCGCGGCGTCCCGCCCGGCCTGAGCCGCTCGTCGAAATCTGGAAGTCACCACGCTGGTCCGTGCGGCACGCCGTCCGGCGCGCGCTCGTCTTCAACCCTTACCTGCCACCGGAGACGGGCGCGAAAATCGTCCCGCTGCTCAACACGGCGGACTTGAGGGAGCTGGCCTCGAATGCCTCCCTGCATCCGGCCCTGCGGGCGCAGGCCTCCCGGCTGCTCGAGGAGGGCGCTAGCGGCGGCGAGGCTGCTCGGGGTCGGTGAACTCGGCGTCCGTGGTGCTCCGGCGAACCGGCGGCAGCGGCTTCGCGTCCACCAGGTCCTCACCCTTCGAGGCCTTGCGGAACGAGTACACGAACTTGCCCACGGCGTTGCCGAGCTGACCCATGCGGGCGGCCGAGAAGACCACCAGCAGGATGAAGCCGAGGACGATGATTTCTCCGAGGCCGAGGCCCAGCATGATGAGGGCACAGTGCAGCAAAGGGCGGGGGGAGGCAAGCCGTGCGTCCACCGCCGCACGCCCGGTTGGACTTCTGATGCACGCCGGCGTCCACCCGCGCAGACTGGAGGGCATGCTCCTGCTTGCCCACCGTGGCGCCAGCGCCGATGCCCCCGAGAACACCCTGGAAGCCTTCACCGAGGCGGTCCGCCAAGGCGCGGACGGGGTGGAGCTGGACGCCATGCGCTGTGGCTCCGGGGAGGTCGTCGTCTGTCACGACGAGCGCCTGGAGCGGCTCGCGCGGCTGCCGTGGGAGGTCCGGCGCACGCCCTGGTGGAAGCTCCAGCGGGCGGATGTCGGCTCGCCCCTGGGCTTCGCGCCCGCGCGCATCCCCCTGCTGGATGAGGTGCTGGACGCCCTGCCGGCGCAGCTCCTGGTCAACATCGAGCTCAAGTGCGACCGCGCCGATGACGGAGGCCTGGCGGAGCAGGTGGCGCGCGTGGTTCGCCGGCGAGGGCTGGCGGGGCGGGTCGTCATCTCCAGCTTCAACCCGCTGTGCCTCTTCCGCCTCGCCGCCGCGGCGCCGGAGCTCCGCCGGGGTTTTCTCATCGACCCGGACAGGTCCTGGGGCTTGCAGGCCTACGCGGTGAGCCCGCTCGTGTCGTCACACTCGGTCCACCCGTTTCACGAGGCCTGCACCCCGGAGCGGGTCGCCGCGTGGCGCGCGGCCGGGCTGAGCGTGGCGGCGTGGACGGTGGACGACCCCCAGCGCGCCCAGGTGCTGGAGCGGATGGGGGTCAGCTACCTCATCACCAACCGGCCGGGGGCGGTCCGTCAGGCCCTGCACCCCGCCGCGTAGCGCTCAGAAGTCCAGGCCGAGCGTGGTGTTGAAGGCGAAGACGGCCGGCAGCCCCCGGTCCACGGTGGCGCCGCTGTCGTCCACGTAGGAGACGCTGCCGGTGCGCGTCAGCGACAGCTCCGCGCCCAACTGGAGCACGCCGCCGATGAAGCGCACGCCGCCGTAGATGCGCTGGTTGATGTTGCTGCCGAAGCCCACCTTCCGGTACTCGGCGGTGTCGACCAGCGCCTCGCGCGAGCTGCCATTCGTCGAGTCGTCGAAGCTGCGGTCGGGGTTGAAGTCGATGCGGCTGGACGTCGCGCCGACGAAGCCCAGGTCCAGGCCGCCGTAGGGCGTCAGCGTCACCATGCCGCCCAGCGGGAACTGCTTGCCCACGCCGAAGTCCAGGCCCATCACCGTGAGGCCCAGGTCGCGCGCGCCGAACAGCTTCGTCACGTGCCCGCGCACGCCGAAGTCGGGCAGGTAGGTGAAGCCCTCGTTGGCCGCCCACTTCACCTCGCCGGTGGCCACCACCTGGCTGCTCTTCTCAATCCAGCCGACGCGGCCGCCCAGCTCCAGTGAGAAGGGCAGGCCCTTGCGCGCGTGGAAGGAGGGGATGAGCACCGTGCCCGGCTGCTCGTTCTGCGTGGGGACGTGCACGCCGCCGGGCAGGGACACCACGGAGAGCTCCGCGTTGATGGCCCAGGCCGAATGCCCCGTCGTCTCCGGCGGCATCAGGTTCACGGAGGTGATGGCGGCGCCCATGATGCGGGCGAAGGCCTGGAAGTCCGCGTTGGCGGACGCCACCGTGTTCGCCGCCTCGGGGTCGGGGTTGCCGAACCGTGCGATCTGCAGGTCATTGGGCGCCGCGACAACGGACGCCCCTGACGCCCAGGCCGCAAGGGCCAGCCACCGACTGAACGTCCGCATTCGAGTCACCGCCTCCAGGGCGCGCGACCGGCCGGTGAGGCGCCCACCGCGCCGGACGCTAACGCCTGCTCGCGAGGAGCGTCAACAAAACGGGCGGCCTCTCCCGCGGTCCCCTGGGGGAGTCCCGCTGGAAAGGCCGCCCGGAAGGAGGCGGCGCGCCTGGAAGGCGCCTACTGCGGCTGCGGCTTGCCGGAGGTGCTGCCGGTGGGCGAGGCCATCTTCTGGGCGACCTCGGCCGGGCGGCGGCGGATGACCAGCGTGCGGCGGCTGGCGAAGTCGCTGTCCTCGCGGGCCACCACCAGCACGTTGTTGTTGCCCTCCTTCAGCGCGAACTCGGTGGAGAACTTCAGCGTGTTCGGCTCACCGCCCTTGGGGTTCACGCCCTTGAAGTAGACCTTCTGGTCGTTCACCAGCACGTAGACGTCCAGCAGGCCGTGGGGGTCCGTCACCACGCCGGAGAGCGTGAACTTGTCCCCGTTGGCCACCAGGCCGCCCGCGGCCGGGTCCACGTCCAGGCGGATGTCCGGCGGACGGTGGTTGGTGACCAGCGTGGCCTTGGGCGCGGTGGCCTTGCCCGTCTTCAGCTCCTTCGCGTCCTGGCTGCGCACGAAGGCGAAGCGGTCCTTCTCCAGCTCCACGCGGTAGTAGCCCTTGGTGACCGCCTCGGCGGGCAGCACCGTCGTGCCACTCAGCTTCGCCACCGGGCGCGCGTTCTGCGTGGGCGCGCCGAACAGCTCCACCTTGTCCGCCAGGCGGACGAAGCCCTTCTTCGCCTCCAGCTTGGCGACCGGGGCGTCGGTGACGGGCAGCTCCAGCTTCTCCATCACGAACTCCTCCAGCGGCTCGTCGATGATGGCCAGCTTCAGCGGGAAGGTCTCCCCCTTGAAGCCCTTCTTCACCTCGAGCTGGAACTTCGCCGTCTTCGTCTCACCGGGCTTGATTTCGCCCAGCTTGAAGCGGCCCTTCTCGATGAAGACGTTGGCGTCCCCGCCGTTCTTGATCTGCGTGAAGGAGTCGAGCGCCGCGCCGGTGCCCGCGTTCGTCACGTCCAGCAGCACGGAGACCGACTCACCCCGCTGCACGGTGCCGTCGCCGTTGCAGGTCGCGCAGTCGTCGATGACCTGCCAGTTGAAGGCGAAGGCGGGGCGGGGCAGCTCCACGAAGTTGAGCTCGGCCACCCGCGTCTCCGGCAGGGCGCCGTGGTCGTCGAAGAAGCGCACCGTCACGTCGTCGCGGCGGCTGGTGAGGTCCTTGGGCAGGCGCACCTTCACCTTCCACGTCTTCTTCTCACCCGGCGCCAGCGCGCCGAACAGGAACTCACGGCGGTCCAGGAAGGCGTTGTCGCTCTCCGTCCAGGCGCGCACGCGCTTGAGCGGCTCGGCGCCACGGTTCTCCGCGGTCAGCGCCATCTCCATCACCTCGCCCGCGACAATCTTCGCGTCCGGGCCCGGCGTCAGCGACACGGCCATCTGCACATTCTTGGGCGTGGGGCCCGCGCTCCAGTCCACGCCCAGCGCGGCGATGGCGGCGTTGATGCGGGACTCCTCCTCGGCGCGCTTCTGGTCGATGAACGCCTTGCCCTGCTTGAGCTGCTCCTTGCGCGTGGTGGCCGGAGCGCGCAGCACGAAGTCGCGGGCGAACTTGACCTCGAAGTCCTCCTTGATTTCGTCCTGGGCCTCGGCGTCGAGCTGGTCGTCCAGGTCCTCGCCCATGCCGGCCACGTCCACGTCCAGCAGTGGGTCCTTCTCCCCGTGCTTCGCCGCGTTGGCGGCCGACTTGGGCGCCGCCTTCTCATCCTTCTTGGCGGCGGCCTGGGCCTGCTTCTCATCCACCTTCAGGTACTTGAGGCTCTCCAGCGGCTTCTCGCGGTTGAGCACGTCCTCGCGCTTCTTGGCCACGGTGGAGGAGTCCGGGTTGCCGAAGTGCTGATCCAGGTCCGCCTCGCCCATGGAGCGGCGCGGCGCGAACACGTCCACGCGCTCGTCGGTGGCGCGGGTGGGGATGAGCTGGATGTCCGGGACGATGCCGACCTCCTGGATGGAGACGTCACCCGGGGTGAGGTACTTGGCGATGGTCAGCTTCAGCGCGCTGTCGTCCGGGAAGTCGTACAGCACCTGGACGCTGCCCTTGCCGAAGGTCTGCCGGCCGATGATGGTCGCGCGGTCGAGGTTCTTCAGCGCGCCCGCGACGATTTCAGACGCGGAGGCGCTGCCGGCGTTCACCAGCACGGCGATGGGGTAGGCGTCCTCGCCCTCCGTGGCCCGCGCGCGCTTCTCCTCGCGCAGCTTGTCGGACAGGCCCACCGTCGCGACGATGGTGCCGCTGGAGAGGAAGGTGTCGGAGACCTGGATGGCCTGCTCCAGGAGGCCGCCCGGGTTGCCGCGCATGTCGAGCACCAGGCCCTTGAAGCCGCCCTTCGCGGCGGCCTGCTTGCGGAGCTGCGTCAGCGCCGCCTCCAAATCCCGGGTGGTGTTGCCCTGGAAGTTCTTCAGCCGGATGTAGCCGACGTTGTTGGAGAGCATCTTGTGCTGCACGCTCTCAATCGAAATCATGGCGCGGGCCAGCGTCATGATGCGGGGCTTGTCCCAGCCGTCGCGCTCCACGGTGATGGTGATGCGGCTGTCCACCGGACCGCGCAGCTTCGACACGGCCTCGTTGAGGTCCATGTTGACGGTGGACTCCTCGCCAATCTTCTTGATGCGGTCATCCTTCTGGATGCCGGCGCGGTGCGCGGGCGTCTTGGGCAGCACCTTGACCACGGTCAGGTTGCCCTCGCGCATCTGGATGACGAAGCCCAGGCCGCCGAACTCGCCCTTGGTGGACAGCTTCATCTCCCGGTACAGCTCCGGGCGCAGCAGCACCGAGTGCGGATCCAACGTGGACAGCATGCCGTTGACGGCCGCGTACTCCACGTCGCGCGTGTCCTCGATGGGCCGCATGTTCTTCGACAGGAAGTCGAACACGTCCTTGAGCGCGAAGGACATCTTCCACAGCGAGTCCACGTGGGCGATGTCGAACGCGCGCTGCTTGCCGTTCACGTTGACGTTGAGCTTGCCCGTCTCCGCGCTGCCGTCCACCAGCACGTCGGGGACGCTCTTCTCGACGTACTCCAGCGAGGCGATCATCATCTCCTTCGGCCTCACCCGCTTGGGGTCGACGTAGTTCTCCTTCACGTAGAGGATGACCTTCGTCAGGACGCGCAGGCTGTTGAGGTCGTGCGGGGCCTTCTCGCCCTTGGCGGCAGGAAGACTGCCATCCCACGAGCCTTGCCCGGCCTCGGCTGCGCCCATGGTCAGCGGCAAGGGCGCCCGGTCATTGCCCACCAGGGCCCAGGCGCCGAGGAGCACGGCAACGGCTGTGATGCGGCGGAGGAGACGCGGCATTTGGTTCATCCAAGCTGGGGCACTTCTTCCGGTACCCCGGGTGTGGCGAGAAGCCTTGAGATTTCGACCGTTTATACCGAGTAGGCGAACACCGTAAGCGGCCGGGCAAGCCTAATCACGGGCTCCAGGTGCTTCAAGGCATCGCCTCTCGGGTGGTGCTGCAGAACGTCCCTGGCGGGCATTGCGTTCCCGGTCCACCGGATGGGACACCCGGCCGGGGCGTTTATTTCAACGCGGCGGTAGCGGACGCTCCAGGAGGGGGCGCCAGCAGCCGGGCCTCGCGCAGCCCGCCGTAGAGCAGGGTGCCGGCGACGATGGCCACCGGCAGGAAGAACGCGTTGAGGATGGGCACCCAGAGCAGGAGGTAGATGCCCGCGCCCAGGCCCAGGCACAGCGCCCGCCGCTCGCGCAGCATCCGGCGCACCTCGGCGAAGGGGTACAGGTGGCGCGTCATGGGCGCGGCCAGGTACTCGCCGGCCATCCATGTCATGGTGTACAGGCTGGCGAGCACCGTCCACAGCACGCTGCCCACCCCAGGAAGCAGGTGGAGGGGCAGGAGCACCGCCAGGCCCGCGAGCAGGAAGAACAGCCGCGCGAGCGTGTGGGCGAGGCCGGTGACGAGCCCCCGGATGAAGCCGGCCGCGGTGAAGGGGGCGCTCGGGCCGCCGCCGCAGGCTTCCTCGGTCAGCTCGGACAGCGGGTCCTGGAGCGGGGCCAGCAGCAGGGGGGGCAGGACATTGGCGCCAACCACCCAGAGCACCAGTCCGGACAGCACCAGCACGGTGGTCCAGGCGGCCTGGCCGTACCAGCTCTCCGGGCGGGTCCAGACGGAGTCCAGGGCACCGGGGGCGTAGCGCCACAGCAGCCAGACGAGCCCCACCAGGGCGGCCGCGGTGACCGCGGCGCAGAGGGCGGACAGGAGGAACAGGCGGCGGTCGCGCAGGATGAGGGAGAAGGCCCGGCCGAGCAGGCCCAACCCCTGGAAGAAATCGGACAGGCGAGGCTGGGGGGCGACGGCGGGGAAGGTGGATTGTGGGCTCATGGCGGGCCAGTGCGCAAAACAGAGCGGGTCGGAAGGTCTGGGTTATATAGGGCGCGCACATGTCCCTCGACCTCAAGCGCGCGGCCTCAGAGCCCATCTCCTCCGTCGACATGCTGTTGGCTGGATTCCGAGCCGCCGAGAAGCCCGGCGGCGCGCACCGCCTGGGGCTGGAGCATGAGAAGTTCCTCTACCCCGTGGACGGCGCGGAGCCCCCCACCTATGAAGGGGAGCGGGGCGTGGGCGCGCTGCTGAGCCGGGTGGCCGCGGCTGGCTACACGCCGTTCCGGGAGGCGCCCGCGTCGCCCATCATCGCGCTGCAGCGCGGCGGGGCCACCATCTCCCTGGAGCCCGGCGGCCAGGTGGAGCTGTCCGGGAGCCCCTTCGTCACCGCGCGCGAGGCGCACGCGGAGAACCTCACGCACCTGTCGGAGGTGTCCGCCGCCGCGAAGGCGCTGGGCCTGCGGCTCGTCTTCCTGGGGTACCGGCCGTACGGGACGACCGCGCAGATGCCGTGGATGCCCAAGACGCGCTATCTCATCATGCGCCGCACGCTGCCGGAGCGCGGGCGGCTGGCGCTGAACATGATGTTGATGACGTCCACCGGCCAGGTGTCCCTGGACTGGGCGGACGAGGCGGACTGTGTCCGCAAGACGGTCACGGTGGCCCGCCTGGCGCCGCTGATGAACGCGATGTACGCCAACAGCCCCATCGTGGAGGGCAAGCCGTCCGGCTACCTGTCCTTCCGCAACCGCGTCTGGGACGAGGTGGACCCCACGCGCTGTGGCTACCTCCCCGCGTTCTTCGACGGCTCGTTCTCCTACCGCGCCTACGTGGAGTGGGCGCTGGACGCGCCGCTGCTCTTCCTGCGGCGCAACAACGAGTACCTGTACCCGAAGATGACCTTCCGGCAGTTGCTGAAGGAGGGCTTCGAGGGCAAGCCGCCCGACCTGAACGACTGGACGGACCACCTGTCCACGCTCTTCCCCGAGGTGCGGCTGAAGACGGTGGTCGAGGTGCGCGGCGCGGACTGCGTGAACCCGGCCATGACGGGGGCGCTGGCCGCCCTCTGGCGCGGCATCCTGTATGACGCCGCCGCGCTGGACGAGGCCGAGCGCCTGTTGCCGAAGCTGAGCTACGCCGAGCACCTGGCCTTCCATGATACGGCGCGGCGCGAGGGCCTGGGCGGCCGGCTGGGCTCCCAGGAGCTTCACCGCCTGGCGGCGGAGATGGTGGCCATCTCCCGCCGGGGCCTGATGCGGTTGGACGCGGCGGACGCGCCCCTGTTGGACCCGTTGGACGCGGTGGCCGCTTCGGGCCGTTCGCCCGCGGTGGCGGTGCTCGAGGCGTGGGAGAAGAACCCCCGCCCCGAGGCGCTGATGGACCGCTTCGGCCTGTGAGGGGTGTGGCGGCCTAGAACTGGCCGCCAATCATCACGTTGCCGTTGAAGAGGCTGCCTTTCTCGTCGGCGTTGGTGACGGGGTTTTGGATGAGGCCCTCACCGCCGACGAACCGGTACGTGGCGCGCGCGCCGGCCACCAGGTTGCCGAAGCGGTAGTCCAGGCCCGCCGCCAGCGGGAGCTCCGTCTGCCAGTCGTTGTTGTAGAAGCGGTCCGCGCCGTCGGACGGGTTGAGGTAGCTCAGGCCCACGCCGGCGCCGACGAAGGGACGCCACTTCTCGTCGAGGAGCGGCCCTGCCTTGGCCATGAGGGTGGCGTTGTGGCGCCAGACGCCCTCGCCATCGCCGTTGTCGCGGAGACGTGCGTCGTCGATGGGGAAGCGCTGGCCTTCGTAGCCCACCTCGACGCCGCCGTACTGCCAGGGATAGGCGCTGGCGTTGATGCCCAGCAGCGGGCCGACCTTGGTGTTGCCGCCGAGGTCTCCGGTGAAGTTGCCGAGGCCCAGCCGCACGTCGGCGCCCACCAGCGGACGCTCCTCGACGCGAAGCCGCTCGCCCACCTGCTGTGCCTCGATGGCGAAGGCCGGTCCCGCCATGCCCAGCGCCGCCGTGGCGACTCCACCCACAATCGAACGTCGCATCGCATTCCTCCCCGGGAAATCAGTCACCGGAAAACTGGGCATCTGTCGCCACGGTTACAGAGAGAGCCGCAGAGGCGCACGGTGGCCTGCAGGGCCGCGGGCGCATCGGCCCACGGGGCGGGGATGCGGCGGTCTCCGCGCGGACGGGCGGGCAGGGGCTTAGCGGCGGCCGAAGAGCTTCTTCAGCCCGGACAGCAGGCCACCCGGGCGGGGCTCCGGCTCGGGGACCAGCGGGGAGCGGGCGAGGAGCGCGTCGAAGGCCGCGTCGTCCAGGGGCTCCGTGACGAGCGTCACCGCGTGCCGCTTCACGCCCGGCAGCGTGGCCTCCAGGGACAGGGCGCCATCCGCGGAGAGCGCCAGGTGCAGCTCCACCTCGCCCGCGCGCTCCACGTCGAGGGTGAGCTGGCCGAGGTACTCGGCGTCCGAGGCCTGCGTCGGCGTCCCCTGGAAGAGCGCGAGCTCGAGCGGGCCGGGGGCGGAGGGCAGCACCAGCGTCTTGGTCGCGGGCAGGCGGGTGTTCCGTTCGAGGACGCGGCGCAGGGTGCCTCCGCGCTCGGCGACGGCGAGCGGCGAGGAGAGCACCTCGGACACGGTGGCCGCGGGCTTGCCTGCCTCCGCGAGCAGCAGCCCCTGCCCGAGCAGGGCGGCACCGAGGGCCACGCTGCCTCGCGCGTCCACGTCCTCACGCACGCTCACGCCCAGGCTCTCCTCGAGCCGGCGGCGGACCATCGGCGTGGCGCTCTGCCCACCGACGAGGAGCACCGCGTCCAGGCCCTGTGGGGACAGCGCGTTGGATTCGAGCACGTCGCGGACCACGGTGGTGACACGCTGGGCGAGGTCGGCGGTGAGGGCCTCCACGCGCTCCCGGCTGAGGGGCGGCACGGTGCCCGAAGAAAGGGAGACGTCCACCTGCTCCTGCGTGGAGAGGGCCACCTTGGCGGACTCGGCGGCGATGCGCAGCGGGGACCAGTCGAGAGGGTGGTCCGGCTTGGGCACACCCTGTTCGGAGAGGTCGCTGGCGATGGCCTCGGCGATGCGTGCATCGAAGTCCATGCCGCCGATGGTGGCGTCGCCGCCGGTGGTGATGACCTCGAGGTCGTCGCCGGTGACTTGCACCACGCAGACCTGGAGGCCACCGCCTCCGAGGTCCACCACGAGCACGCGCTTGCGCGCGAGTCCCCGCCCATGTGCGTAGGCGAGCGCCGCCGCCGCGGGGGCGGTGAGGATGCGCTGCGCATCGAGGCCCGCGAGCGAGGCGGCTTCTCGGAGCGCCGCGCACTGGCGGTCGGTGAAGTGGGTGGGCGCGCAGATGACGGCGCGGGTCGGCTTGCGGCCCAGGTGGGCCGAGGCGGCGTGCTTCAGCTCGCGAAGCAGCATGGCCGTGAAGAGGGTGGGCGAGATGACGCGGCCTCGGACCTCGACGCCGGAGTCCCCATTCGCATCCGGGGTGACGGGGAAGGGGAGCAGCGGGGCGAGCCAGCGGAGCTGGGGGGAACGCGCCTTCAGCCCGAGCAGCCGCTTGAGGCCGGAGATGGCGCGGCGGGGCGCGCGCTGTCCTTCCGTCCGCGCCGCGGCGCCGACGACGAGGTCACCGGTGCCATTCACCGCGATGAGTGAGGGAAGGTCCGTGGTGTCGGTGCCGGGGAGCGGGATGAGCGTGGGCGTTCCGTCCTGGACGACAGCGACGCGCGCATGTGAGGTGCCCAGGTCGATGCCCAGCACCACCTCGGGCAGCGCGGGCGTCGAGGCCGGCTGCGCGATGGGGACTTCGAGCAGGGCACGACGCCGATTGCGTGGCGCATCCGAGTCCAGGGCGACGACGGGCGAGGGCTCGGCGTCGGTACGGACGGGGGCTGGGCCTGCCGATTCTGTATCCGTGGCGGTGCTGGACGGAGCCGTTTCGTCCTGAGTGGCCTGGAGCGTCTCGGTGCTGGGCGGAGTCGTTTCGTTGTGAGCGGCCTCGGGTGTCGCGGTGCTGGGCGGAGTCGTTTCGCTGTGAGCTGCCTCGGGTGTTGCGGTGCTGGGCAGAGTCGTTTCGCTGTGCGCGGACCCGGGTGTCGCGGTGCTGGGCGGAGTCGTTTCGCTGTGCGCGGACCCGGGTGTCGCGGTGCTGGGCGGAGTCGTTTCGCTGTGGGCGGCCTGGGGCGTCTCGGCTTCGGCTGAGGCCGTGGCGCTCGGGGGCGCAATGTTGGCAGGCGCTGGCTCTCGACGTGGGCTCAGGTCGATTGTGAGAGCCAGTGCTGGTGCCTGAAACTGCGCCTCGTCGGACGCAGTGGGGGCCTCCGCGCGTTCAGTGGACTTCGAGGTCGGGGAGGCGTCTCCGGACGAAGTCTTGTCGGCTTCAGGTGCGCTCGGAAGCTCGGCCCCTGGTTGCGTGGACGATTCCAGCGTGCCGGAGGTTTCGTCCGCCGTGGTCGCCGGTGTGACGGCTGAGGGACTTTCTTGGGGGCTCGTTGGCGCTGCGGCGGGAGACTCAGGGAGCGCGGCGTTGACTGCTTCAATATCGAGCGCGGCGCTCATGGAGGACGCCGCGGCAGGGCTCCTCGTGGTGGATGCGTCGCCTTCTTCCGCGTTGGGCGTCTCGCTCGGGAGCGCCGCCGTCTCGGAAGACGCAGGGGCCGCACCGGTGCCGGGAGCTTCGCTCGTGACCGCAGCCGCTGCGGGTGTTTCAGTGGGTGAGGAGTCGTCTGCCGTGGCTTCGGGCTTGGGCGCTGAAGACACAGCAGCGTTGGATGCGTCCGGCGCGTGCTCGGTCGGCGTGGCCGCGGCCGGCAATGCGGCGTCCGTCGGGGCCGGTTCGCCTGTGGCACGGGCGTGGATGGGCGGCGTGGCCGCAGCTTCTGCCATCGCCTCGGTCACTGACGCGGGGGGGGCCTCGTCGCTGGTGACGGCATCCGCCGACGCAGCGAGGCTGGCCGTAATGGCGAAGTCGAGCCCGTCACTCGAGTCGGCGTCGAAACGCGGGGTGGCCAGTGCCGGGCGCTCGTCCGAGTCTGGGGCGTCCGAACCCTGTGGCTCCGTGGCTGCACTGTCACTGAACCCGGCCTGGTCATCAGTCGTGCTCGCGCCAGACTCAGCGGACATCGCATCCGTCTCAGCGCTGGCACCGGTCGCTTCCGGTTCTTGCCCGGGTTCGGAGGCGGGTGCTTCCGGGGGGGAGTCCGCGGTAGCCGAGCGAGCCTCCTCTTCGCGCTCAGGAGTCGCGAAGGGTGCGGCTTCCGGAACGGCCGCAGCATTCGGCACAGCGGCCCTGCTGTCAGCGACCCGTGCCGAGGCTCCCTCGTCGCGCGTCTCTTCAGGGGAAGCCACGGGGGACGACATCACGGCACGCGCCGGGTTCGAAGTCTTCGCACCAGGTGCCCGGCGGACCAGTCCTGGAGGTGGCGTGGGCGCAGGCGTTGTCGCCGGAGGCGCGGCCTGCGCCGGAGCTTGCGGCTCCACGCCTCCGGTACGCCGTGCCAGCACGCGGTCGATGAGCGACTTGCTCGCGGCGTCCAGCTTCACGAAGCGGACCGTCATGCCGGTACGCCCGCCCGTCGTGTCCACCTGGGCCTTCACGACGACGCCTTCGCCGCGAAGCAGCCGTGTCCCGTCGGCCAGGACGAACTCGAACGCCAGCCCCGTACCCTCGGGCTTCATGGCGCGCGTGGCGACGAACACGCCACCGCGCGCCACGTTCGAGCCGTACTTGTCGATGAACTCCTCCTCCGTCGTGTACGGGAGGCGGATGCGAAGCGGGAGGAGGCTGGACGCGGTCCCGCTCATTTCAAGGGAATCCGCACATCCCCCCCGGAGCCCTGAAGCAACAGGTGCAGCCCGTCGTCCCGAAGGGCCTCTGGAGGAAGCTCGAACAGGAGGACCACGTCGGTGCGCTCGTCCGGAGCCCAGGTGCGATGAAGGGGCCGGGTGCCCCCGACCACCTGGGCGTCCCGGGCCACGCCGTACGACTGGCCCTGCGCCCCGAAGAGCTTCGCGCCGTCCAGGTCCAGGGCGAGCGGCGCGCCGCCCACGTTCTGCGTCAGGAGCTGCACGCGGAAGAACAGGTCCTCGGAGGTGAGGCTCACCTTCCCCGAGCCCTTCACCGAGTGCGAAGCCTCCAGCCCCGTGAGCTTCACGGACAGGGTGTCCAGCCGCACGGCCTCGTTGGGGGAGGGGAGCTCCCAGGTGCGTTCGGCGGGGACGTTGATGCCCGCGGCCAGTCCCGCGAGGTTCGCGTTCGGGTCTCCGCGCGTGGCCTCGGGGCCCTGGGAGGGACGGCCTCCCTGGTTCACCCGGTCCACTTCCTGGCGGAGCTTCTGGAGCGTGCGGTCGTCGCCCGTCCCTCCGTAGTCAGGGACGGACTCCTCCTTGCAGCCACCCAGCACGAGGGTGGCCGCCAGAAGCGCCACGGAAGCGGAGGCCCGGTGGTTCATCACGCGGTGCCCACGCCCTTCACCAACTCGTACAGCTTCTCCAGCGCCGCGGGGAGCTTCGAGGCATCCGGGCCACCGGCCTGGGCCATCTCCGCCTTGCCGCCGCCCTTTCCGCCGACTTCCTTGGCCATCTCGCGCACCAGCGCGCCGGCGTTGATGCCCTTGGCCACGACGTCCTTGGTGGCCGCGACCAGGATGATGGCCCGGCCGTCCTTCTCGCCGCCGATGGCGACCACGCCCGAGCGGATGCGGTCCCGGAGCTGGTCCGCCATGCCGCGCAGGACGTTGTCGTCCGCCGCGTCCACCTTCGTGGCCAGGACCTTCATGCCATTCACATCGCGCGCCTGCTCCAGCAGGTCCTTGCTGCTGGCCGTCTGCGCCTTGACGGCGACTTCCTCGACCTTGCGCTCCAGCTCCTTCACGCGCTTCTGGGTCGCCTCGACGCGCTTGGAGACGTCCTTCGAGTTGGACTTGAACAGCTCGGCCACCTTGCGCAGCTCGTGCTCCTGCTCGCGGACGTACTGGAGCGCGCCGATGCCCGTCAGCGCGACGATGCGGCGCACGCCGGACGCCACGCCGCTCTCGCTGGTAATCTTGAACAGGCCGATGTCACCGCTGCGGCGCACGTGGGTGCCGCCGCACAGCTCGGTGGACTCGGGGTGCACGGTGACGACGCGGACCGTCTCGCCGTACTTCTCGCCGAACATGGCGACCGCGCCGGACTTCTTCGCGTCCTCCAGGCTCATGATGCGCGTCTCGGCGCCCGCGTTGTCGCGAATCCAGCCGTTGACCAGGTCCTCGACCTGCTCGAGCTGCGCGGACGTGGCGGGGGAGAAGTGCGCGAAGTCGAAGCGCAGGTAGTCCGGCGCGACGACAGAGCCCGCCTGCTTCACGTGCTCACCGAGCACGAGCTTGAGCGCCTTGTGCAGCAGGTGCGTCGCGGAGTGGTTCGCGCGGATGGACTTGCGGCGCTCCGCGTCCACGCCGGCCTGGACCATGTCGCCGACCTTGAAGGTGCCCTCGGAGACCTCGACCGAGTGGACCACCAGGCCCGGCACGGGGCGCTGCGCGTCGGTGACCTTCGCCACCGCCTTGCCGCCGTGGCCGACGACGCGGCCGGTGTCGCCCATCTGGCCGCCGGACTCGCCGTAGAAGGGCGTGCGGTCCAGGACCAGCTCCACCGTGTCGCCCTGGGACGCCTGCGTCACCTCGACGCCGTCCTTCACGATGGCGCGGATGCTGCCTTCACCTTCGTGGCCCTCGCCCTCGTAGCCGAGGAACTCCGTGGTCCCGAGCCGCTCCGCCAGCTTCAGGTAGACCTCGCCCGTGGCCTTCTCACCGGAGCCCGCGAACTTGTTCTTGTTCGCCTCCTCTTCGAGGATTTGCTCGAAGCGGGGCAGGTCCACATCGAAGCCACGCTCCTTGGCGATGATCTGCGTGAGGTCCCACGGGAAGCCGTAGGTGCCGTGGAGCAGGAAGACGACGTCGCCGGAGAGCTGCTTGCCGCCGGCCTTCTGCAGCTTGGACAGCTCCTCCTCGATGAGCTTGAGTCCGCGGCTGAGCGTCTGGCGGAAGCTGGTCTCCTCGTGCCGGCAGACCTCCAGGATGAAGGTGCGGCTCTCCTTGAGCTCGGGGTAGGCGTCGCTCATCAGCTCGATGACGCGGTCGACGACCTTGAAGAAGAAGACGTCGTCCAGTCCGAGCTGGGTGCCGTGCCGGATGGCGCGGCGCATGATGCGGCGCAGGACGTAGCCGCGGCCCTCGTTGGAGGGCTGGACGCCGTCCGAGATGAGGAACGCCGCCGCGCGGCTGTGGTCGGCGACGACGCGCTGGGACGCCCCGGTCTCCTGGGCGTAGGGCTTGCCGCACAGCTCGCTGACGGTGGCGAGGATGTTCTGGAAGAGGTCGGTCTCGTAGTTGGACCGCTTGCCCTGGACGACGGCGGCGATGCGCTCCAGGCCCGCGCCGGTGTCGATGGACGGCTTCGGCAGGGGGATGAGGGGCGCGTCCTTCTCCTTGCGTTCGAACTGCATGAACACGAGGTTCCAGATTTCGAGCCACCGGTCGCAGTCACACGCGACGCCCAGACACTTCTTGCCCTCGGCCTCTTCGGCACAGGGGATGTCGTCGCCCTGGTGGTAGTGGATTTCGGAGCAGGGGCCGCAGGGGCCGGTGTCGCCCATGGCCCAGAAGTTGTCCTTGAGGCCGAGCTTGTAGATACGCTCGGCGGGGACGCCCTGCTTCTTCCACAGCTCGTAGGCCTCTTCGTCCCACGGGGTGCCGCCCTCGCCGTTGAACACGGTGACGGCGAGCCGGTCGGTGGACAGGCCGAGCGTCCGGGTGACGAACTCCCAGCCGTACGCGATGGCGTCGGGCTTGAAGTAGTCGCCGAAGGAGAAGTTCCCGAGCATCTCGAAGAACGTGTGGTGCCGGGCGGTGAAGCCGACGTTGTCGAGGTCGTTGTGCTTGCCGCCGGCGCGCACGCACTTCTGCGACGTGGTGGCGCGGCGGTAGTCGCGCGTCTCACGGCCGGTGAAGACGTCCTTGAACTGCACCATGCCCGCGTTGGTGAACATCAGCGTCGGGTCGTTGGCGGGCACCAGGGAGGAGGACGCCACACGGCGGTGGCCGCGCTCCTCGAAGAACTTGAGGAACGCCTCGCGGATCTCGGAGGCGGTCAGGGCGGAAGGCATGGTGTGGGTATATGCCACAAGAGGCGGCTTCGCAGGAGTTCTTGGAGGTTGCATGAGGGGCCGGACGACCCCCGGAGCCCCGGACTGACCCGGTTGGCGGCCTGGGCGGCGACCGGCGGGGCTTGGCGAGCGCCCCGTTTCGGCCCCAAGGAATCCCGTCAGGCCGCCAACCTGGCCAACGTGCACAGGTCGACGGCTGCATCGGAACTGGTGTCACGAGGCTGCTACGGCGCTCCGGTGCAGGCAGCCCTCAAGAAGTAAGGGATTGGCGCAGGGGCGCGAGGAATACGACTCCATGGGACTCAGGCTCATTGCCCAGATACCGCATGAGCGAGTGGACTCAATGTCAGAGTCCGCTGCAACTGAGCCATCAACGCAGCCAGAATGCGGGTGGCCGGTGTCGCTTGAGATCGACGAAGAAGACGGAGCCTTTCTGTTGTTCGTCTGGGATGGCTCAGCCAGATGCTTGGGCGATACATGGCACGCAAGCCTTGACGGGGCGATGCATCAGGCTTGGTTCCAGTATGGCGTTCACGCTGGCGCATGGCGGACTGCTGATGCTCCGCCCACGGACCAAAGCGAGTGAGGGCGCGGAGAGCCCATCACCCTGCCTCCCATCACGACTGCTCGTCATTCAGGCGCCTGAAGAGGCATCTCCGAATCGGCTCAGCATTTCTTCCACATACTGAACGCCCCGGGAGGTGATGGCTTTGCCCTTCTTGGTGTCCTGCGCGTAACCGCCATGCAGGCGGAGCGCCTTGGCCGCATTCGGCGCTGCGTAGGTAACGCCGAGCTCGCCCCAGAACCGTGACGTCGTTCCAGACGTCACTTCGAAATCCGCGTCGAGCGAGCGCGCGAGGTAGAGGGGGATGAGCGACCGCACGAGCTGGTCCTTCTGCTTGCCCGCCGAGATGAACTCCTGTTGACGCGGGTGGCTGCGCAGAGCGGTCAGCAGTTGGTCCACGGCCGTGCTGCCATTTCCTGTCGCGGGTGCAGCGGCTTCCTTCGCGGCGCGCACGCGCTTCTTGGGCTTCGCGGCCGGGTGGGCCGTCTTCTTCTCTGCCTTGGCGCCCGTGCTTGCCTGGGCCTTCTTCGCAGCGGGCTTCTTCTTTTTCACCCCGGAGCGCGGTGCCTTCGCCGCCGCCTTCCGGGAGGGCTCCGGCGCTGAAGGCTGAGCGGTCGAAGGTGCGTCCGCGTCGGTCGTCACCGCACCACGGGCCGGCGTGCGCTCGGCCACGGTCGGCTCAGGCGCCGACACTGCCTCGGAGGGCTGCGGGATGGAGGGCCTGGGACGCGGGGTGCGCTCAACCACGGTCTGCTGAGGGGCACCCCGGGGCGCAGGTGCGGGGAAGTCGGCGGTCCGGGGCGCGGAGGTGTCCCGGGACTCCTTGAGCCCGAGCCGCGCGCGCACCTCACCCACGATACCGCCCAACCCCACGTTCTGGAGCAGACCTTCCAACCGGGACGTGAAAGACACCTGGTGAGCCCTCCTGGAGCTGCGCACATTACCCCATCAAGGCCACATCCCCGAGTTGATGGCTCGATTCCTGCCGGTCCTCCTGGCGCGGAGGCGTCGGGGGCAGGGGGCGTGTGGGCTGCTGGAGCCTGTCTCCGACCTCGCTGATGGGGGCGCGCCACTGGCGTCCCAGGTCTGAACAGACACCTGAACCCACAGGGGCGAAGGCCCTCCAGGGCAGGAGTGGACCTGACCCACTGTCCTCCATGTGCAAGGCCATGCAACTGTTCGCCAATCGTCATACGGCGTTAGACTCTCCGGATTCCCTCCCTGCACATGCAGCTGCTTTCCTCCGCCCTCGTCCTGCTGCTCCTCGCGCCTTGCGCGGCCCTGGCCCAGGGGAGCTCTCGTATTGCCTTCCTGGGCAAGCAGCTCCAGAAGAGCAAGGACCCGCGCTCCCGCTCGCAGGCGGCGCTGGTGCTCGGCGCCACGGAGGACCCGGAGGCCGTGCCGCTGCTGTGCACGGGCTTGAAGGACGAGAGCGAGCTGGTGCGCGCCGCCGCGGCCAAGGGGCTGGCGAAGCTGCTGGAGCTCGACGGGCTCGACTGCCTCCAGGCCCACAAGTCGGACGCGGACGCGACGGTCCAGGCCGCGGTGAGCGAGGCCGTGGACGCGCTGAAGGAGTTCCAGTCCCGTCCGCCGCGCTTCTACGTGCAGCTCGAGGCGGTGAAGGACCGCACGGGCAAGCTCCCCGCGGAGTTGGTGAAGGCGACGGAGGCGCGGCTGCGCTCGCGGCTGATGCGGAGCGGGGCGCGGATGGCGCCCGCGAAGGAGACGAAGTCGGCCGCGAAGGGCACGCTGAAGAAGCTCCGGGTGCGGGGCTATCGCATCACCCCGGAGCTGCATGCGACGGACAGCGGTGGGCTGCGGGTGGCGCTCGTGTGCCTCACGTACCCGGAGCTGTCGCTGATGGGGCAGGTGGAAGTGAATGCCGCGGGCGCTCAGCCTGGAGACCTCCTCAAGGCGCTGGTACCTCGCGCGGTGGAGGAAGCGGCGGAGACCTTCGAGTGGAGCAGCGAGACATGACGACGACCACGGCGCCCCTGACGCCCGCCAAGCGGCGCTGGCGCAACTTCCTCCTCGACACGAGCTTCCAGCTCAAGCTGACGGGCTACATCGTCTCGGTGACGCTCGTGCTGTCGGCGCTGCTGGGCGTGGTCCTCGTGCGAGGCGCGCAGGCGCTGATGCGCGAGACGGCCGCGGCGGTGGAGGCCCGCTCCCAGGCGGCGGAGGTCAGCCGCGAGCTGTCCGGCGCCACGCTCTCCAACGAGCTGCTGACCCGGATGGACGACCCCGCCTTCGAGGCGACCTTCCGCGAGAAGGCGAAGGCAATCGACGCGGCCTACGAGGCCGAGCGCGCCGCCATCGTCGCCCAGCGCGCGGAGCTGGAGCGGCAGCAGAAGCTCACCGGGTGGGCGCTGGGCGGCTTCCTGGTCGCCTTCATCGCGGTGGTGGGGCTGGGGACCATCGTCGTGACGCACAAGGTGGCGGGGCCGCTCTTCCGCATCCGCCGTCTGGTGCAGGAGGTCCAGGAGGGCCACCTGCGTGCGCCGCAGCACGGGCTCCGGGATGGCGACGAGCTCCAGGACCTCTTCGAGGCCACGCGGAAGATGGTGCAGCGCCTCCGCGAGCAGAGCGAAGAGGACGCGAGGACCTTGTCGAACGCCCTTGAGGTCGCGGAGCGCTCGGGGGCTTCCGCCGAGCTCCTCCACGAGCTCCGCGCCCTGGACGCGCGCTACCGCGCCCGGCTCGCGGACTGAGCCCGCCCGGGGCTCACCCCCAGGACCGCGCGGGTCCTGACTCCACGGTGAGCCCCGTCTCCTTCAGCATCGCGTGGATGCGCAGCCGGGCCTGGGCCCACGGCAGCGCCTCGACGCGGTATCCCTCCAGCGCGTTCATCAGGTGGCCCCGGTAGCTGGGGTGCCCCGGGTCCGAGATGATGACCACGCCCCGGTCCGTCGTGGCCCGGATGAGGCGGCCCACGCCCTGCCGCAACTGGAGCAGCGCACGGGGCAGTCGGTAGTGCAGGAAGCCCATGTACTCGCCGCCGTTGCGTGACAGCGGCTCCTCGCGCGCGGCCACCAGCGGGCGCATGGCGGGCTCCAGGGGCAGCTTGTCGATGAACACGCAGCCCACGCCTCGGCCGGGGATGTCCACGCCCTGCCAGAAGCTCTTGGTCCCCAGCAGCACGGTGCCCGTGTCCTTCTCCTGCCGGGCCGCCAGTGAACGGCTGTGCCCGCGCGACTGCCGCAGCACCTCGATGCCCAGCGGGTCCAGACGGGTGCGCACGCTCGAGCCCACGCGCTCCATGCGGCGCGTGGAGGCGAACAGCCCCAGCACCCGGCCACCCATCGTCTGCGCCAGGCCCGAAATCCGGAGCGAGGCCCACTCCACGAAGGCCTCCTCGTGCGCGCGAGGCGCATCGGTGACGAGCACCACCAGCGCCTGCTCATGCAGCTTGAACGGCGTGGCCGCGCGGACGAGCCGGGGTGCGGTCTTGCCCCCACGTCCGTCGAGTCCCAGCCGGCGGAGGACGAAGGGAAACCCGTCGCCAGTGCCCAGGGTCGCGGACGCGAGCACCAGCGTGCGCTTGCTCTCCGCGAAGTCCTTCGACACGTAGGCGGAGACGTCCACGGGCTGGGCGCTCAGGCTCCACCGCTGCCGCTTCGGCTCCGACGTCGCGGCGTAGCACCGGCCCGGCGAGGCTTCACCGGACAGCTCGCCCGCGAGCACCGCCAGCTCGCCCAGCTCCGTGGTGGCGCCGGACAGCTCCCGCTCCAGCGCGGGCTGCCGGGCGGCCAGCTCGGGGAGGGCGGCCAGCACGCGCACGGACAGCAGGACATGCAGCGCCTGGAGCGCGCCGCGCACGGCCTCCAGTCCTTCGCGCACCGGCTCCCAGGCGGGCAGGGCGCGCACGGTCGCGGTGATGCGCAGCTCGGGAGAGTACGCACCCTCGTCCGGGTCCTCGCCCACGGCGGTTGCGGCGGGCTCACACAGCTCCGTGACACGAGCACCGAGGTCGCGCGCGTCATCGAGCAGTCGGCGCAGGCCATCCTCTACCTCGCCCATCAGCGAGCGTGTCTCCGCCCGGCGCGAGGCGCTCAGGGCCTTGCGCAGCTCGGCGAACAGGCCGCGCCGTCCATCCCTGCCGTGCAGCCGCTCCGTGAGGCGCAGGAAGGCGAGGTCCGACAGCTCCAGCGCCAGCGCGGTGGTGGCGACGTCCTCCACCTCGTGCGCCTCGTCGAGGACCAGGTGGTCCAGCTTCGGGTAGCGCGCGGGCCACGCGAACGCCAGCGACTGGTTGATGACGAGCACGTCCGCGTCCCGGGCCTGGGCCACGGCCGAGTGGTAGAAGCAGCGGTGGAAGTGCGGGCACTTCTCGCCCAGCGTCGTGGACGCTTCGGAGCGCACGGCGGGCACCAGCGCCATCAGCACGGGGAAGCGCTCGCGGAACCAGTGGCTCAGCCTGTCCAGGTCGCCCTCACCGCTGCGGCGCAGGTACGCCCGCAGGTACGCCCGGGGCGCGCGCGCGGAGTGCCCCATGCCGGGCTCCACCCGCGTCGCCTCCAGCGCGCGGCGGCGGCACAGGTAGTTCGTCTGGCCCTTCAGCAACGCATAGCCGAAGGCGCCCTTCGTGGCCCGGTGCAGCCGGGGCAGGTCCTTCTCCAGGAGCTGGTCCTGGAGCGTCTTCGTATGCGGCGCCACGCCGACCTTGCGGCCGTTGCGCGCCGCGAAGAGCGCGGCGGGAGCCAGGTACGCCAGCGACTTGCCCGTGCCCGTGCCCGCTTCGACCGCGAGCTGCCCGCCGTCCGAAAGCGCCCGCGCCACGGCCTGCGCCACGTCGAGCTGCGCGGTCCGGCTCATGAACCCTTCACCGGCCTGCTCCAGTGCGCCACCTGCGCCGAGCAGCGCGGAGACCTCCTCCGGACGCACCGGGAGCACAGGGGCCTCGGCTTCGGGCTCAGGCAGCGCCGGGGCGCCTCCCGCGCGCCTTCGCTCTGGCTTCCCTCGCAAGAAGCCCTGGGCCTCCAGCGCCAGCGGCGCGGCCTCCGCGCGGCACGCGGCGGCCAGGCGCGACAGCAGGTCCACCAGCGGCCATTCCTCGTAGTCGAACGCGCCGCTCGCGCCGTCCTTCAGGCCCACGCCCTCCATGGCCAGGCGCAGCTCCGCGCCCTTGCGCGGGTCCAACGCGGCGAGCAGGTCCACCACGTCATCGCCCCGGCCCTCACGGACACAGCGGTCCATGGCGTGCACCAGCACCGAGTACACCGCCTCGCAGTCCGACACCGCGCGGTGCGGCTGCCGCAGCGCCAGCCCGGCCCACCGCAGCAGCGACTCCAGCGAGTGGCTGGTCAGCTCCGGGTGCAGGTAGTGCATCAGCTCGCACGAGTCGAGCACCGGCGCGCGGATGGGCCCCAGCAGGTCCGGCAGGAAGCCTTTTTCAAAGGGCGCGTTGTGCGCCACCACCGTCCAGCCGGACAGCTTCTCCCGCAGCTCGGCCAGGTCGGTGCCGAAGCGCGGACGCCCCTCCAGGTCCTCGTCCGTCAGGCCCGTCAGCCGCCGGATGGTGAGGGGGAGGGGCCGCGAGGCCGAGTACAGGCGGGCGAAGCGCTCCACCTCGCGCCCGTTCTCGAAGAAGATGCAGCCCAGCTCGATGACCTCGTCCACACGCGGGTCCAGCCCCGTGGTTTCGAGGTCGAGGAAGACATGCCGGGTGAAGAGCTCCGCCGCGCCGCCCATTCAGGGCGCGGAGACTACTCCTCCCGGCGGCGCTGCCCAGAAATCGGCCAGCGTCCGTCAGTCCACCATGAAAACGCCGGAAATCATCTTGTTCATGGCGCAGCCGTACACCAGCTTGCCGGACTCCTTCGGCGTGAAGGCAATCTCCACCGGCTCGTTGAGCGGCAGCGGCGTGTTGATGTCGTAGCCGTCCATGACGACCTCGGTGGCGCAGGTGTGGTCCGTCTTGCGCGTCACCACCAGCTTCACCGGCTCGCCCTTCTTGAGATTCACGGGGCTGGGCTCGTAGCCCTTCTCCGTGACGGACAGCTCGACGACGCGCACGCCGTTCTCCCGCTTCTCGGGGACCGCGGGCGCCTTCGCCGCGTCGGCGTCCTTCGTGCAGCCCTGCTGGGTGATGCCCACCATGGCGGCCGTCGCGGCCAGGGCGAGCCAGGGCTTGATGATGCGGGAGATGAACTGGCGCATGGATGTGTCTCGGCGGTGAGGGGCGCGCCCCCCGCGGGGATGGGCCTCAGGCCTCGTCCGCGGGGGCGCTTTCGGAGGGAGTAACCGTGACGGGCTCGAAGCGCAGCAGGGCGTGGAGCGGCACGAAGACCTCGTGGCCCTCCTCTCCCAGCAGCAGGTCGAACCGGCCCACGCGCGCCAGCGGGAGCTGGAGCGTGATGCCGTTGCGCAGCACCAGCCGCACCGTCTGACCGATGTGGTCCAGGAAGGCGCGTGGATCCGAATGCGGGCGCTTGTCCGGCTGACGCGCCACCGCGGACGGCTTCTGCGTCAGCTTCGCGTCTCGCTCCAGCCCGGGCAGCAGCCGCTCCCAGTCCGCGCGCCGGGCGAGCAGCACCACCTGGAGCTTCTCCAGGCGGCCCGTGCGCTCCAGCGTGAAGGCGATGGGCTCCTCGACCTGCAGCGTGTCCAGCAGGGAGCGCTCCGCGAGCACCACGGAGACCTCCGCCTTGTCGCTGATGAGCCGGGCCAGGAAGTCCGCCACCACGGCGTTTTCGACCTCGCCGCGCGCCTGCTTGATGGCCGCCTTGCGCTGGGTGCGCTCCTTGCGGGCCATGAACTCCGCCACCGTCATGCCGCTCTGGAGCACGCCGAAGGCGTCCCCCAGGGACAGGCTGGGCGTCTGGCCCATCAGCTCGTACACCTGGTCGAAGCGCTTCGCCTCCTCGGCGTGCAGCTTGCGCCAGATGCGGCACTTCATCTTCCCTTCCAGCTCCCCCTTCGCGATGCGGGCCGGGACGCGCTCGCGCACCGCCAGCGCCTGAATCTGCTCGGGCGTGGGGGGCGGCCGCGGCGTGGAGGGCCGGAAGCCGCCAGGGCGTCCGCCGAAGCCACCACCGGGAGCCCTGCCCGGAGGCGCACCCGTACCGGGGCCCGACGGGCGGGGAGCCAGCGGGCGTGCGCCGGGCGTCACGCTCGTCGTGGGGCGGGGCGTGGGGGGCGCCGCCGTGGGGTCCGCGGCCGTGGGCACCGGGCGAGGCGCCGGCGCAGCGCCCGTGGGACGAGGCGTCGGCAGGGGCGCCGAGCCAGCAGGCCGGGGCGTGGGCGCCGCGCCCGTGGGGCGCGGGGTAGGCGTGGGGCGCGGCGTGGGCGCCGGAGTCGGGGTCGGAGCGCCAGTGCCGGGCGTCGCCGCCGGGCGCCGGATGACTTCGACCGCGGGAATCACCCGCCGTGTCTTCCTGTCGTTCACAGTCGTACGTTACCTGATGCGAGTTTTCCGGGCATGCCCGGCTTCACGGCTGGAGGGATTCTGAAAGGTCGACCTTCCACCCGGACGGCTCACGGACCATCCGGACCTCGTGGGAGTTGCCTCCCGCGCGCACGAGCACTGTCGCGACGTCTCCCTCCTCCCGAACCACCGAGACCTCCGTAACATCCGGAGGCGGAGGGACATTCGCGAAGAAGAGGGCCATGGGCTCCGGCTTTTCCTCACCCCCGGAGGCCTCGCCCACCGCCTGGGCCCGCTTCGCCATCGCGTCCTGGGTGGGCTTGGACAGCGCGCCCCACGCCTGCTGCAGCTCCCCTCGCTTCACCAGCCGATGGAAGGACGTGTAGGCGTCCTGCGGGGTGCCGAAGCGAGGCCGGTTGCAGCCAGCCAAGCCCAGCAGGACCAGCGCCAACAGCCAGGGCATCGTCGCGGAGAGACGCATGGGGACAGGGGTTTAGGTCAAAGCGCCGCCGGGGGAAAGCCCGAGGTGAGGACATGTCACGCGGCGTGCTGATGGACGCGATTGCGGCCCGCTCCCTTGGCCGCATACAGGCTGGCGTCGGCGGCCCGCAGCAGCGCCTCCGCGCTCGCCAGGTCGCTCGACGGCACCGTGGCCACGCCCAATGACGCGGTCAGCCGCACGCACTCCGGTTTGCCGCTGCCTCCCACATGCTCCAGCTCCAGGCCGGCGATGGCGTCCCGCACCCGTTCGCAGACCCGGAGCGCATCCCCGGGGCCCGTCTCCGGGAGCAGGGCGATGAACTCCTCGCCGCCATAACGCGCCAGCAGGTCCACCTCCCGCAGCCGCGCCCGCGCCGTCTGGGCCACGGCCTTCAGCACCAGGTCCCCGAAGGGGTGCCCGAAGCTGTCGTTGATGCGCTTGAAGTGGTCGATATCCAGCATCACCAGGGACAGGGGCGCGCCGTAGCGCCGCGAGCGGGCGAACTCCTCGTGCAGCCGCTCCTCGAAGGCGCGCCGGTTCGACAGCCCGGTGAGCGCGTCCGTGCGGCTGAGCGCCAGCAGCTCTTCACGCCGGGCCGCCAGCTCCTTGTTGGCGCGGTCCAGCTCGCGGTTCTTCTCCACCAGCGCGTCCTGCAGCGCCTTCAGCCGCAGCATGGACTTCACGCGGGCCGACAGCTCGAGCATGTCGAAGGGCTTCACCAGGTAGTCATCCGCCCCCAGCTCCAGCCCCTCCACCTTGCCCGCCGCCTGCCGGGCCGTCATGAGAATCACCGGGATGAAGCCGAAGCCGTCCTCGCCCCCGTTCGCCTTGATGATGCGGCACACTTCCACGCCGCCCAGCCCCGGCATCTCCACGTCCATGAGGATGAGGTCGGGGCGGGACTCGCGGATGGCGGACAGCGCCTGGGCGCCGTCATGGGCCTCGGTGAAGACGTAACCGTGAGGGGCCAGCCCGTCGCGGACGTGGCGGACATGCGCCGGGTCATCGTCCACGATGAGCACCGTGCGGCCACTGAGGTCCGCTCCGGGGGATGCACGGCGGGCGACCTCCAGCGTCCTCTTCCGTTCGCCATCCGCCATGAATGTCTCGCCCCCGGAGCAGTCGCCCCGCGCTGCGGGGTTGACCGCCATTCTCACTGGCCGTAACCGGGAATCAAGGGGCTCGGCGAGCGCCCCGGAAGCCGACGTCAGGCAGGCTTCACTAGCCGCGCCCGGTACACGGGCTCGCCGCTGGTCAGGTAGCGGCGCTCGCGCGTGGAGGGCACCTCCTCCGGGTCATAAGGATGGAAAACGCCTGAACCCAGGGGGTTCTTGAAACCAGCGGATTCCAGGATGGCGAGCATCGTCACGCCCCGGTCCTGCACATCGGTGCGCATGTCGAAGCGGCCGCCCGGTGCGAGCTTGCCGTACAGGAGCTCCGCGAAGGCGGGCTGAATCACGGCGCGCTTGGCGTGGGAGCGCTTCCACCAGGGGTCGGGGAACTGGAGGTGGATGGCCGCGAGCGAGTCGGGCGCGAAGATGCGCGGGACGACGAAGCGCGCGTCGGCTTCGATGACGCGCAGGTTCTTCAGGCCGGCCTTGTTGCCGCGCTCCTGGGTGTCGCGCGCGTACTTCTTGCGCCACTCGAAGGCGACGAAGCGCACCTCGGGGTGGCGGCGGCAGTACTCCAGGGCGTGTCCGCCGGCGCCGGAGCCGATCTCCAGCTCGAGCGGCCCGCTGAAGCCGAACTCCGCATCCCAATCCGGAGGGGTCTCCAGGGTGACGAACTTGAGGCCGACGGGCTCGGGCAGCAGGCGGGGACGGGACATGGGCGGGCGCCACCAACCATGGTGGCGGCGGGTTTGGCCAGGGAAAAACGCGGAGCCTGGAGTATACGGGAGCCCATGAAGGTCTTCCCTGCGGTGGCGGACGCGGGCCGGGCGCTGGCAGGACAGGCCCTGGCGCTGGGCAACTTCGACGGTGTGCACGTGGGCCACCAGGCCCTCTTCGCGGAGGCGCGCCGACACGGACGGGCGGCCGCCTTCACCTTCAATCCCCACCCGGGAAAGGTGCTCCAGCCGGAGCTGGCGCCGAAGCTCATCACCCTGCTGCCGCGCAAGCTGGAGCTGTTCGAGCAGTGCGGCCTGGACGCGGCGGTGGTGCAGCCCTTCTCGCGCGAGTACGCGCGCACGCCGCCCGCGGACTTCGAGGCCGCGCTCTTCGACGCGCTCGGCGTGGCGCACGTCGTGGTGGGCAGTGACTTCACCTATGGCTCGGCGCGCAAGGGCACCGTGGAGACGTTGCGCGAGGCGGCGTCCCGGCGCGGCGCCACCGTGCACGTGGTGCCGCCCGTCACGGTGGATGGCGTGGTGGCGTCGTCCTCGAGGGTGCGCGAGTACATCCTGGAGGGGCGGGTGTCCGCGGCCCGCCGGCTGCTGGGCCGGCCCTTCGACCTGGACGGCACGGTGGTGTCGGGGGCGGGGCGGGGGCGGGGCATCGGCTTTCCCACCGCGAACGTGGACACGCAGAACGAGCTGCGCCCCGCACCGGGCGTCTATGCCATCCGCGTCCACCTGCCGGGCGAGTCAAAAGGCACCTGGCACGGGGGCGCGGCGAACATCGGTGTGAAGCCCACCTTTGGCGGCACCGAGGTGACGATTGAGGCGCACCTGCTCGACTTCGCGGGCGACCTGTACGGCAAGGAGCTGCGCGTGCAGTTCCTCGACCGCCTGCGCCCCGAGCAGCGCTTCGGCTCGGTGGCCGAGCTGACGGGGCAGATCAAGCGCGACGTGGAGGCCGCGCGGGCCGTGATTGCGCGCGCGGAGGGCTGAGCAATTTTCCCGTGTCCGTTCAATGGCTTGTGACAGCAGGGGAGCAGGCGAGGGCGCCTTGACGGGCGCGCGCGGCTCCCCTCTAATTCGCTATCAGGAACCGTGCCATGGGGTGTGGATCACCCGGGCACCGCTCCCGCGTCTTTGAGCTCGGAGGCGGGCCCCCGCCCGTCTCTTTCTTCTTCAAGGAAGAGGCATCAACGAATGTCCGGTCGACTCGGTGAACTGCTGGTTCGCGAGAACCTCATCTCCGTGCAGCAGCTTCGCAAGGCCCAGGAAGAGCAGCAGAAGAACGGCACGCGCATCGGCACGGCGCTCGTCAAGACGGGCGCCATCGAGGAGTCGAAGCTGACCGACTTCCTCTCCAAGCAGTACGGCGTGCCGGCCATCAACCTGAAGGACTTCGACGTCGAGCCGGACATCATCAAGCTGGTGCCGAAGGAAGTGGCGGAGAAGCACCTGGTGGTGCCCGTCAACCGCGCGGGCCCGTCGCTCATCGTGGCCATGTGCGACCCGTCCAACATCTTCGCGGTGGACGACCTGAAGTTCCTCACCGGCTACAACATCGAGACGGTGGTCGCCTCCGAGGTCTCCATCCGCGAGGCCATCGAGCGCTACTACGCGGAGAAGGGCCCGTCGCTGGAGGACATCGTCGGCGACGTCGGTGACGACATCGAGGTCACCAAGGAAGAGGCGGAGAACATCGACGAGATGGCCCGGGCCGCGGACGACGCGCCCGTGGTCAAGCTGGTGAACCTCATCCTCATGGACGCCATCAAGAAGCGCGCGTCCGATATCCACGTCGAGCCCTACGAGAAGGACTTCCGCGTCCGCTTCCGCATCGACGGCGTGATGTACGAGGTGATGCGCCCGCCGATGAAGCTGCGCAACGCGATTACATCGCGTCTGAAGATCATGGCGTCGCTGGACATCTCCGAGCGGCGCCTGCCGCAGGACGGCCGCATCAAGATCAAGATGGGCGGCGGCAAGGAGATGGACTTCCGCGTGAGCGTGTGCCCCACGCTCTTCGGCGAGAAGGTCGTGATGCGTCTGCTCGACAAGAGCAACCTCCAGCTCGACATGACGAAGCTGGGCTTCGACGCGCAGCCGCTGGCGTGGTTCAAGGAGGCCATCGACCGTCCCTACGGCATGGTGCTGGTGACGGGCCCCACGGGCTCCGGCAAGACGACGACGCTGTACTCGGCGCTCTCCAGCCTCAACGGCGTGGACACGAACATCTCCACCGCGGAGGACCCGGTCGAGTTCAACTTCGCCGGCATCAACCAGGTGCAGATGCATGACGACATCGGCCTGAACTTCGCGGCGGCGCTGCGCTCCTTCCTCCGCCAGGACCCGGACATCATCATGATTGGTGAGATCCGTGACTTCGAGACGGCGGAGATCGGCGTCAAGGCGGCGCTCACGGGCCACCTGGTGCTCTCCACGCTGCACACCAACGACGCCCCGGGCACGGTGAGCCGTCTGCTCAACATGGGCATCGAGCCCTTCCTCGTGACGGCCTCGCTCAACCTCATCCTGGCCCAGCGTCTGGCGCGCCGCCTGTGCCCGGCGTGCAAGAAGCCGGCGGAGAACGTGGACGAGCAGGCGCTCATCGACGCTGGCGTGCCGCCGGACAAGATTGGCACCTTCACGATGTACGAGAAGGTCGGCTGCCGCGACTGCAACGACCGTGGCTACCGCGGCCGCGTGGCCATCTATGAGGTCATGCCCTTCTGGGACGGCCTCAAGGAGCTGGTCATCAACGGCGCGTCCGCCGCGGAGCTGAAGCAGGAGGCCATCCGCCTGGGCATGAGCAGCCTGCGCATGAGCGGTCTTCGCAAGATGATGGACGGCGCCACCACGTTGGAAGAGGTGGTGGGCAACACCGCCCCGGACCGCTTCTAGTCAACCTTCCCCCACCGCACTCCCCCTGAAGGACATCCCCCCGTGGCCAACCTGCACCAGCTCCTCAAGGCGATGGTCGAGAAGGGCGCTTCCGACCTCCACGTCACCACCGGCTCTCCGCCGCAGCTTCGCGTCGACGGCGAGCTCGTCCCCTTGAAGACGGCGCCGCTGACCCCGGTGGAGACGAAGCAGCTCTGCTACTCCATCCTCACGGACGCCCAGAAGCACAAGTTCGAGGAGGACAACGAGCTGGACCTGTCCTTCGGCGTGAAGGGCCTGTCGCGCTTCCGCGCGAACATCTTCATGCAGCGTGGCGCGGTCGCCGCGGCGTTCCGGACCATTCCCTTCAAGATCCTGACGTTCCAGGAGCTGGGCCTGCCGCCCGTCGTCGCGGAGCTGGTGAAGAAGTCGCGCGGGCTCATCCTGGTGACGGGCCCCACGGGCTCGGGCAAGTCCACCACGCTGGCCTCGATGATCGACAAGATCAACACCGAGCGTCATGAGCACATCATGACCATCGAGGACCCCATCGAGTACCTGCACCCGCACAAGAACTGCCTCGTGAATCAGCGCGAGGTGGGCGCGGACACGCGGAACTTCAAGACGGCCCTCAAGTACATCCTCCGCCAGGACCCGGACATCGTGCTCGTCGGCGAGCTCCGCGACCTGGAGACGATTGAAGCGGCGCTCACCATCGCGGAGACAGGCCACATCTGCTACGCGACGCTACATACCAATAGCGCGGTGCAGACCATCAACCGCGTGCTGGACGTGTTCCCGCCGTACCAGCAGCCGCAGGTCCGCGCGCAGCTCTCCTTCGTGTTGGAGGGCGTGATGAGCCAGGCGCTGGTGGCGAAGGCGGGCGGCCCCGGCCGCATCCTGGCGCTGGAGGTGATGGTGCCCAACCCCGCAATCCGGAACCTCATCCGCGAGGACAAGGTCCACCAGATCTACTCGTCCATGCAGGTCGGCCAGGCGAAGTTCGGCATGCAGACCTTCAACCAGGCCCTGGCGGCGCTGCTGCTGCGGCGGCTCATCACCCAGGACGAGGCCTTCGGCCGCTCCACCGACCCGGAGGAGCTGCGCAACATCCTGGCCACCGGCGGCGGGACCCTGCCCGGGATGCAGCGGCCAGGCGGGGGAGCGGGTGGTCGTTAGTTCCGGGATTCGGAGATCAGCGGTTAGAGTGGCGCGGCACCCGCGGAGGTCCAGCTCATGGCAGCCCCAGCAGTGAAGTCGGCATCAACTCCCAAGAAGGCCACCGCCCAGTTCCTCTGGGAGGCGAAGACCAAGAGCGGGGAGTCCAAAAAGGGTGAGATGGAGGCGATGGACGTCGAGGCCGTCAACGCGCGCCTCAAGTCCCTTGGCCTGAACCCCGTCAAGGTCCGCAGGAAGGGCATGCTGGACGGGGACATCTCCATCCCCGGCCTGGGCGGCGTCGAAGGCAAGGACATCCTCGTCTTCACCCGTCAGTTCGCCACGATGATCGACGCCGGCCTGCCGCTGGTGCAGTGCCTCGACATCCTGGCCAGCCAGATGGACAACCCGGCCTTCAAGAAGGTGCTGATCGCCATCAAGGGCAAGGTCGAGCAGGGCAGCACCTTCGCGGACGCGCTGAAGGAGCACCCCAAGGTCTTCGACGAGCTCTACGTCCAGCTCTGCGCGGCGGGTGAGGTCGGCGGTATCCTCGACGCCATCCTCAACCGGCTCGCGGCGTACCGGGAGAAGAACGAGAAGCTCAAGTCGAAGGTCAAGAGCGCGATGACCTACCCGGTCATCGTCATCCTGGTGGCCATCGGCGTGACGGCGGTGCTGCTGCTGAAGGTGACGCCGGTCTTCGAGAAGATGTTCGCGGACTTCGGCTCGGAGCTGCCGGGGCCCACGCAGATGATCGTGGACTTCTCGCACATGGCGCAGGAGTACTTCTTCCACGCGGCAGGCTCGATTACCGCGGTGGTGATGGCCTTCTCCTGGAGCTACCGCCAGCCGCGTGGCCGGAAGTTCTGGGACAAGGTGTTCCTCTTCATGCCCGTGTTCGGTCCCGTGCTTCGGAAGGTGGCCGTGGCCCGGTTCACCCGTACGCTGGGCACCATGATTTCGTCGGGTGTTCCCATCCTGGACGCGCTCGATGTGACTGCGAAGACGGCCGGTAATCGGACGGTGGAGGATGCCATCGTCTACGTCCGCGGGAAGATCGCGGAGGGAAAGAACATCGCTGGGCCGCTGGCCGAGACGAAGGTGTTCCCGTCGATGGTGGTGCAGATGATTGGCGTCGGTGAGGCAACCGGTGCCATGGACACCATGCTCAACAAGATCGCCGACTTCTACGACGACGAGGTGGATGCGGCCATCAACAGCCTCACCGCGATGATTGAGCCCGTGCTCATGGTGTTCCTCGGCGGCGTGGTCGGTGGCTTCCTCATCGGCATGTATCTCCCCATCTTCTCGCTTGCCGGCGCCATCCAGTAGCGCTGCTGTCGCAGGTGGGCGCCTCCTGGCGGGGGGCGCCTTCAGGTCGCGGCTCGTATGGCTGGTGCTGTTCCGGACGGTGGCCGCGAGTCTGTCGCTCGTCATCACCCTCGTGCGGCTGCACTTGCAGCCGAGTCAGGAACTGAGCAGGGCTGATAGCCTGTCGCTTGCGGTCATCATCATCGCGTACGTCTCGACGCTGGTGGTGGGACTGAGGCTGCGGCGCGGGCGTGGTGGGCTCAGCGATGCCTGGGTGCAGGTCGTTGGCGACGTTGTCATCGCCACTGGGCTGGTCTACCTCAGTGGTGGTGCGGACTCGCCCCTGACGTTCCTCTACAGTTTGTCCGTCATCGGCGCAGCCGTCGTGCTGGATCGGCGCGGTGCGCTCTGGGCCGCCGCAGCGTCCGTGTTGTGCTTCGCCACGCTCGTCGTGGGAGCGCGGTTCCTGGGAAATGCCCCTGGGGGCTTGATGCCTCCGACCCGGGTGATGTTCGTCCTGGGGAGCAACGCACTGGCGCTGGTGCTCATCGCGGTGTTGGCGGGCTATCTGTCTCGTCAGCTCTCCGTCGCCGGTGGCGCCCTGTCCGCGCGCGAGGCGGACCTCCAGCGGTTGGGGCGCCTGCAGCAACAGATTCTGTCCTCCATGCCGTCGGGACTTGTGACGTGTGATGCGGGGCGACGCATCACTTATGTCAATCCCGCGGGCTCCCTGATTCTCCAGGTGGACGCCGGTCAGGTGGTCGGGACGGACTTGGAGGCGCTCCTGCCTGGCGTGCTCGGGTTGGCTCCTCGCTCACCTCGAAGTGAGCTGGTGGTGGGCAGGGGGCTGAAGCGGCGCATCCTGGGGCTGTCCGTGACGCCACTCGACGGAGAGACTGATGCCCTGCTCATGGTGTTCCAGGACCTCACCCAGCTCCGGCGAATGGAGGATGACCTCAAGCGCGCGGATCGGTTGGCGAGCCTGGGCGCACTCTCCGCGCAACTCGCGCATGAGTTGCGCAACCCGCTCGCGTCCATGCGTGGTTCAGCGCAGTTGCTGGCTCAGGATGCGCAGGACGCAACGGGCCAGAAGCTCACCAACATCTTGATTCGTGAGGCGGACCGACTCGCGCGCCTGGTGGAGGACTTTCTGCGCTTCGCGCGGCCGCCGACACCCGTGCTCCAGCAAGTGGCGCTGGCATCCTTGCTGACGGAGACGGTGGACATGCTCCGCGTGGACCCATTGGCTCGGGACGTGCGGGTCGAAATGGCCACGCCTGAGGCCATGTCGGTCTCCGTTGACCCGGACCAACTCCGTCAGGTGCTCATCAACCTGGTCCGCAACGCGTTTCAGGCCGCGGGGCCGCGCGGCCACGTGAAAGTGGCACTGACGCGGGCCGAGAACGAGGCGAGAATCCGCATCTGGGACTCGGGGGGGGGCATCACGGAGGAGATGATGGGGCACTTGTTCGAGCCGTTCTTCACGACGCGGGATGGTGGCACGGGCCTGGGGTTGTCCACGGCGCACTCCATCATCCGGGCACATGGTGGTGCCATTCGCGTGAGGTCCAACCCCGAAGAGGGTACCGAGTTCGTGGTGGGGTTGCCGCTGTGACGGCGATACCGGGAGGGGAGACGGGCGCACGCGGCCACATCCTCGTGGTCGACGATGAGCTTTCCATGCGCGAGTACCTCGAACTGCTGCTTCAGCGGGAAGGGTACTCCGTGACGAGCGTGGCCGGGGTGAAGGCCGCTTGCGACCTGCTCGCCCTGGATGGGGTCGACCTGGTCATCTCCGACTTGAAGCTCGGAACCGGCAGCGGGCTCGACGTACTTCGTGCCGCACGCGCCCGTACCGCCGCGCCGGAGGTGGTGCTCATCACCGCCTACGGAACGCCTTCGGCCGCGGTGGAGGCGATGCGCGAGGGTGCGTACGACTACATCTGCAAGCCCTTCGATAACGAGGAGTTGCGGCTCCTCGTGCAGAAGGCGCTCGAGAAGCGCTCGCTGCGAGAGGAGAACACGGGGCTTCGTGCTCGCCTCTTTCCAGGGCTCGATGGCGCGGTGGGGCAGAGCGCCCGGATGCAGGCCGTCTGGTCCTTGGTGGAGAAGGTGGCTTCCGGTCGCAGCACCGTGCTGGTGACTGGGGAGAGCGGTACAGGCAAGGAGTTGGTGGCGCGTGCCATCCACATGCGTGGAAGCCGGGCTGCCAGGCCCTTCCTGCCGTTCAATTGTGCCGCCCTGAACGAGGGGACGCTGGAGAGTGAGCTCTTCGGGCACGTGAAAGGCGCATTCACGGGGGCCACCCATGACCGTTCAGGCTTGCTGGTCGCGGCGGGCGACGGCACGGTCATGTTGGATGAGGTCGGGGAGATGCCGCTGGCGACCCAGGTGAAGCTGCTCCGGGTTCTCCAGGAGCGGAAGGTGAAGCCCGTGGGCAGCGCGGCGGAGATTCCCTTCCAGGCGCGGGTCATTGCCGCAACGAACCGACGGCTCGAGGCGGAGGTGAAGGCCGGGCGGTTTCGAGAGGACCTCTTCTACCGCCTCAATGTGATCACGGTGGAGCTGCCCCCCCTGCGCGAGCGCTCTGGAGACATTTCGCTCCTGGCGGGCTACTTCCTGTCGCGGATGGCGGAGGAACTGGGGCGGCCAGGCCTGCGGTTCGCACCTGAGACGCTGGCGTTGCTGGAGCGTTATCCATTCCCCGGCAACGTGCGGCAGTTGCAGAACATGGTGGAACGGGCCGCGACCTTGTCCGACTCGGACCTGCTTGGGCCTTCGACGCTCCCGCCTGCGGTGCGGGGCGTTTCTGAACCCGCTGCGCGGACTGCGGAGGGGGGCGAGCCCGGGCTCGGGGCCGGCTTCAATCTGGAGCGCCATCTGGATGACAGCGAGCGGCGCTATCTGCTGGCGGCCATGAAGCAGGCGGGAGGCGTGAAGACCCGGGCCGCGGAGCTGCTCGGCCTCTCGTTCCGTTCATTCCGCTACCGGCTGGCCAAGCACGGCCTGACGGATGAACTGGAGCCCGGGGGACCCTCCGATGCGTAGGCTGATCGACAGTTCTCGTCAGCGCCACTGCCGATTTTTGTCAGCCTTGGACTTGAACCCTGGGGCTGGATTCTTCGCGGCTAGGAAATTCGCGGAGTTGGCATGGCCATCTACCGTGGCATGCCAGGTGCTATCGCCATCCGCGGGCGCAGTGCCCCCCTGTCGCAACCTTCCTTGAGGACCCCCATGCGCGTCTCGCGATTCAACCCCCGCAACCGTGGCTTCACGCTCATCGAGCTCATGATCGTGGTCGCCATCATCGGCATCCTGGCCGCCATCGCCATCCCGAACTTCATCAAGTTCCAGGCACGCTCCAAGCAGTCCGAGGCCAAGACGAACCTCAAGGCGCTGTACACGGCGCAGAAGGCGTTCTTCTCCGAGAAGGACCGCTACTCCAACTTCGCCAACGAGATCGGCTTCGCTCCTGAGCGCGGCAACCGCTACGCCTACCGCGTGTCTGCGGCGGCGGGCGCTTGCGAGGATCGTAGCCTGCCTGACATCCCGAACGCCGCCGCCGGCGTGCCTTGCATCTCCAACGACTCGAACCGCTTCGGTGCGAACAGCGCCATCGCCGATCCGCAGCCCGACGTCTCCACCTTCACCCCGCAGGGCGCTGGTGGTTGGAACACGACGCTCGGCGTGCAGCCGACCATGGAAGATTGCCCCAACTGCAACTTCTTCGCGGGCGCGGTTGGCAACGCGGACAACGAAGTCTCCAACGACGATTGGGTGATCGCCGGCTTCGAGGGCCTTGGCACCGTGACGGCCTGCTCCGAGGAGGGTGCTGTTGCCTCCGGTACGCCGTACAACTCCCACAACGACGTGGCCTGCGACGACTGATAGGTTCGCTGGCTGTGGAATGAATGGTGGCCCCGCCACTGTTCCTCGGGCCGCCTTCCTCCAGGGAGGCGGCCCTTTGCTTTTCGAGGATTTCAGGGTGCTCATGCGGATTGTCGTGCTGTGCCTTGCGGTCGGCTCCATCGCGGTGATGGCCGACAAGCCAGCGAAGCCCTTGCGGACGAAGGATGGGCCCATCCTCCCGCGAAGAGAACTGCTGGAGGTGGTGGGAGCGGCCCAGAAGCCGCTACTGGCGGACTTCTACTGGATACAGAGCATCCAGCAGGTGGGGCGCGCCAATACCGACACGGAATATCGTGACGTATACTTCTTCGCCGACCTGGCGACGGATCTCGATCCGAAATTCCGCTACGTGTACGAGTGGGGCGCCATCACGACTCCCGTCAATCTTGGGCGTGAGCAGTGGGTGAATACCGACTTGTCGTCTCGGTTGCTGACCAAGGGGCTGACCGAGTTCCCGGATGACAGCCGTTTCTTGTTCCAACTTGCGTACAACAAGATGACCTACGACCGGGACTACAAGGCCGCCGCTGACTTGCTCATGCGGTTGGCGAAGTTACCAGGAACACCATCCTACGTGCCGGGGCTGGCCACTCGACTGTACGCCCAGGCTGGCAGCTTTGATTCAGGTCTCGAGATGGCGGAGCTCCTTCGTGACAGTGCTTCTGACGAAGAGTCTCGCGCGTTCTACGAGCACCGCATTCTGGAACTCCTGCGGGAGCGTGTGCTCACCCAGCTTGATGATGCCATCGGGGCGTTTCAGCGAGATCGAGGTCAGCTTCCACCCTCGATTTCTTCGCTGGTGGGGGCGGGGTATCTGCGCGCTATTCCGGAGGACCCACTGGAAGGGCAATTTTTCATTGACCGGAGGGGGCGCGCGCGCTCCACATCGGGGCTCTACAGGTTGGAGATGTACGACGACGCCAAGAAGAAGGAACTGCGCGAAGACCTCGCTGCAGGTGGCATCCAGGTCGAGGGGTTGGAGGAGTCGCCATGAGCGCTGGTGTTTCCGCCGTGTCGAGCCTGCCGGTTTCCATCCGCGGCTTGTCGAAGACGTACCGGGTCGGCTTCTTCCTCAACAAGCAGGTGAAGGCGCTCCAGGGCTTGGATCTGGAGATTGCGCCAGGACAGGTCTACGGGTTGCTCGGGCCCAATGGCGCTGGCAAGTCGACGACCATCAAGATCCTGATGGGGCTGGTTCGTGCATCCCAAGGGCAGGCGCTGCTCTTCGGTGAGCCCCCGGACCGGCCGCATGTCCGGCGGCAAGTCGGGTTCCTGCCGGAGAACCCCTCGCTCTACGAGTACCTGACCGGGCGCGAGTTCGTGACCCTGGCCGGCCGTATCTTCGGGATGAGTGGCCACGACCTGGACCAACGCGTGGAGCGTGTGCTGGGTGAGGTTGGGATGGGGCGCGCCTCGGACCTGCAGATTCGCCGCTACTCGAAGGGCATGGTGCAGCGTACCGCGCTGGCGCAGGCGCTGATCAGCGGGCCTCGCCTGCTGGTGCTGGACGAACCGACCTCCGGTCTGGATCCATTGGGGCGTCGGCAGATGCGCGACATCATCCTGGCGGAGCGGGCCAAGGGAACGACCATCCTGTTCTGCACGCACATCATCTCGGACGTGGAGTCGCTCTGTGACCGGGTGGTGGTGCTCGTTGGTGGCCGGAGGGTTCAAGAGGGCAGTGTGCAGGAGTTGGTCTCTGCGAAGGCCCCCTCGGTGGAGATGGTCGTTCACGGCCTCCCCTTGGAGCAACTGCAGTCACTGGGCTTTGCGTACGAGCAAGCGCAACAGTTGGACAGCCGGGTCCTTCTTCGAGTGCCAGATGCCGATTCACACCCCCTGCTCCAGGCTGTCCTCAACAAGGGGGGGCGTGTGAGCAGCGTGCAACCCGCGCGGTTCTCCCTGGAGGATCTCTTCCTGGATGCGATGAAGCAGGCAGGTGGGCAGACGGTTGGCGGGGAGATTCAGTGATGAGCGCCTTCGCTGCCATGGCGTGGAACGGTTTTCGGGAGGCGCGTCGCAACCGGGTGACGGTGCTGGTCGGAGCCTTCGCGCTCCTGTTGCTCTTCGCGACCACGCTCGTCACGGAGGTCACGGTCAGCACCTTCGACCGGGTGGTGACTGACTTCGGGCTCGGGGTGATGAGCCTGTTGCTCGTCTTCCTCTCCATCTATCTGTCGTCTGGACTCATCAGCCGCGAAATCGAGCGTCGCACCATCTTCCTGATGGTCTCCAAGCCGATGTCCCGAACCCGGTTCCTGCTGGCGCGGCTCGCGGGCAACATGCTCACCCTGGGGGTGTTGCTGGTGGCGATGACGCTCCTGTTCTGGGTGGAGCTCGTCCTGCATCGCTCACCCATCACCCAGCCGCAGATGGCCGCGCTGTGGGGGCTCTACCTGGAGCTCTTCGTCCTCACGAGCGCGGGGTTCCTGATGTCCACCTTCGCCAGCCAGTTGGTCTCCGCGCTGGTGACGACGGGCCTGTACTTCGCGGGCCACCTCTGCTCGGACATCTACAACCTGGGGACGAAGTCCCAGGTCGAGTTCGTCCAGTGGATCAGCAAGGCCACGTACTACGCGCTGCCCAACCTGGAGCGGTTGAACTTCCGGCCTCGAGCGACCTACGCCATCGACGTCACGACGGCTGAGTTGGGGTCCGCGACCCTCTATGCCCTGGGGTGGGGCGCGCTCTTCTGCGTCCTGGCGTCGCTGGTGTTCGAGCGGCGCGACTTCCGCTGAGTCTCGGGTAGGATGCGTCCCCTGTGACGCATTCCTCCCTGCCGGGATACTTCGGGCCCCTGTTCGCCGTGTTCCTGTTCGTGCTCGGCCTATGCGTGGGCAGTTTCCTCAACGTCGTCATCGCGCGGGTGCCGCTGGACCAGAGCATTGTCCGGCCGGGTTCGCGCTGCCCCAAATGCGGGCATGTGTTGTCCTGGTACGAGAACATCCCGCTGCTGTCCTGGCTGGCGCTTCGCGCTCGCTGCCGGGGTTGTGGCGCGCCCATCTCCGCGCGCTACCCCATGGTGGAACTGCTCACCGGGCTGCTCTACTTCGCCTGCCTACGGCGCTTCGGATGGAGCTATGAGCTGGTGCCAGCGCTGGTGCTGGTGTCCCTGCTGGTGCCGCTGGCCTTCATCGACCTGGACCACTGGATACTGCCGCTGTCCATGACGGTGTCGGGGATGCTCGCGGGAATCATGCTCGCGATACCCCTGGGGACAGAGGCTTTGCGCGACGCCCTGATTGGCGCGGCGGTGGGCTTCTTGTCCTTCCGCCTGATGGAATACGTCGGCTGGAAGGTGTTCCAGCGAGAGGCGCTCGGAGCCGGGGACAAGTACCTCGTTGCCATGTTGGGAGCGTTCCTGTCGTGGCGGGCGCTGCTGGGAATCCTCCTGTTTGCGTCCATGCAAGGGGCCGTGGTGGGCATCGTGATGTTGCTGCTGACCGGCCGGGCCGGGCCACGCGCGGAGGAGGCCGAGCCCGAGACGCCCGAGGGCGAGGTGCCGCCACTCACCATGACCTGGGAGTTCACGCAGCCGGGCCTTCCATTCTGGAAGCGCTTATTGCTTGTTCCCGTCTGTCTGCTGGTCCAGCCCATCCCCGATGCTCCGCTGGATGAGGAGGGCGAAGAGGAGGAGTGGATTCCAGAGCGCACCAGCATTCCCTTCGGCCCATGGCTGGCGCTCGCGGGGCTCGAACTGCTGCTGCTGGGCCCCTGGCTGGCGCGCATTCTGCCGCCGGACATCGCGATGATGCTGGGCGCCGTCCCATGAGCCATCCGGGGCTGCGATGAAGGGGCGTCTCGCCAGCGTCGCGTTCCTGCTGGGCTCTTTGTCGACGGGGCTCGCGTGGTTGTCGGTCCAGCCAGTGCTCTTCCGCTTGTTGGAGGCCATTCGCCGGTGGGTTCCGGAGGGCAGCGCGGAAGCAGAAGTCCTTGCGCGAGTGCGCGCTGTCCTGCCGGTCATTCTGGGCCTGGACCTGGTCGCGCTGACGGTCCTGACCTACGTGGTGTTGGACTTGATGGTGGGCCGTCCGCTGCGCCGCACGGAGGCCGTGGTGGAGCAGTTCGGACGGTTGGAGTTGGACCCTCACCTGGTTCCGACCCAAAGCGGCTCGGTGGTGTCGCGCATCCAGCGCTCGCTGCAACGAATGGCCGAGGCACTTCGGGACGAGCAGGCGCTCACGCGAGCGCAGATGGAGTCCCTTCGCGAGTCCAACGCGCGACTGGCGCGTACGCAGACAGAGTTGGTGGCGTCGGAGCGGCTCGCGACGGTGGGGCGGTTGGCGGCGGGCGTGGCCCACGAAGTGGGCAATCCGCTGGCGGGCATCCTCGGATACGTGGCCCTGGCCCGGTCGAAGGCGGACACGCCCGAGTTGAAGGACTTCCTGGAGCGCATCGACCATGAGGTCCAGCGCATCGACCGAATCATCCGGGGGTTGTTGGACCTGGGGCGTCCTGGCGCGACCTCGATGGGGCCGGTCGATGTCGGGGCCGTGGTGGAGACCTGTGTCAGGCTGGTGCGTGCCGCGCCCGAACTGGCTGACGTGACGGTGGACCTGCGCCTGGAGCCCGGGGCGCTCGCTCGGGCGGATGCGGGGCCACTCTCCCAGATTGTCATCAACCTGCTGCTGAACGCGGCCCAGGCCATGGGGGGGCAGGGGGCTGTTCGAGTTTCCTCTCGGTGTGAGGCGGGAGAGACCCGGCTGGTCGTGGAGGATGCAGGCCCGGGCATTCCCGCAGAGGTCATGCCGCGTCTCTTCGAGCCTTTCTTCACGACGAAGGGGCGAGGGGGGACCGGGCTGGGGCTGGCGGTGTCTCAGCGGCTGGCCCAGGTCATGGGAGGGCGGCTCGAAGCGGAAAACGTTCCGGGTGGAGGTGCTCGCTTCACCGTCTCCTTGCCCGCACCCTGAGGCGAAGGTGTGCGTCCGCGGGCCGAGAGCTACCGGCTTCCACGCGGCTGGGGGATGATGCCCGGAGACAGCCATGCCCTTGTTCCGGACCATCCTCGTCGCCGATGACGAGCCTTCCATCCGCCACATCCTCACGCTCGTGCTCACCGATGGTGGCTACGAGGTTCGCGCGGTCGCGGACGGTGAAGATGCCCTGCGGGAGCTGGCGGCTCGCGATTACGACGTTCTCCTCTGTGACGTGCGCATGCCCAAGAAGGATGGGCTCGCCGTCCTTCGTGAAGCGATGGCCGCCCACCCCGGGCTGACCGCGGTGGTGATGAGCGCCTACGGCTCCCAAGACCAGGCGCTGGAAGCCGTCGCCGCAGGTGCGTTCGACTACGTCCAGAAGCCCTTCAAGCCCGACGAAATCGTCTTCGTCCTCCGGAAGGCGGAGGAGCGAGAGCGACTGGTTCGAGAGAACCGGCGGCTGAAGAAGGCCCAACTGCCCTCGGCGCCGGAGGGCCACATCCTCGGGGAAAGCCCCGCGCTGCACACCCTGTTGCACCAGGTGACCCGGCTCGCGCCCGTGGACACCACGGTGCTCATCAGCGGCGAGAGCGGCACGGGCAAGGAGCTCATCGCGCGGGAATTGCACCTTCGCAGTCCCCGCGCCCCCATGGCCTTCGTGGCGGTCAACTGCGGCGCCATCCCGGCCGGCCTCATCGAGAGCGAGCTGTTCGGGCACGCCAAGGGCGCCTTCACCGATGCGCGCACCGCCAAACGCGGGCTGTTCGCGGAAGCAGATGGCGGCACGCTCTTTCTTGATGAGGTGGGCGAACTGCCTCTGCAAGCCCAGGTCAAGTTACTGCGCGTCCTCCAGGAGGGCGAAATCCGTCCCGTCGGAGAGAACCGGGTCGAGAAGGTGAACGTGCGAGTGGTGGCCGCAACCCTGCGGGACCTCTCCAAGCTGGTGGCGAAGGGCGAGTTCCGCGAGGACCTGTACTACCGGCTCAACGTGGTGAACCTGCGCGTTCCTCCGCTGCGGGAGCGGCGCGAGGACGTGCCGCTGCTGGCGCGGGCCTTCATCCTTCGGTTCAACCGCGAGCTGAACCGGGAGCCGCCCGTGGTCGGGCTGTCCGCAGAAGCAGAGGCGCTCCTTCAGTCCTACTCCTGGCCCGGCAACGTGCGCGAGTTGGAGAACGCCATGGAGCGCGCGGTGCTGCTGGCGGACGAGGACCGCATCCTTCCCGCCAACCTGCCCGAACGGCTGTGGGCCGGCGCCCCACCTGGTTCCTCGGAGCCCGTAGGCGCTGCGCTACAGGCCAGTGGCGACCTGTCGCTCAAGCGGGCCATCCGGGAGCTGGAGGAGTCCTACATCCGGGCTGCCCTGCGGAAGACGAAGGGCAATCGCACCCGGGCCGCGGAGCTGCTGGACATCAGTCACCGGGCACTCCTCTACAAAATCAAGGAGTACGGAATCGACCCGGACGCCGAGGCGGAGCGGGCCTGAGGTGCGGGGCCGGTCCAGGAACCGGACAACCGGGCTGGCATTTGACGGAACGCGCCGGAGGCCGGAAAATCGGGCCTCCGCGACGGTGTTGAGGGGCCCGGCGCAGCAGGTGGTGGGAGGCTCCCGTCCGTCCGGAGGGCAGGCGGGCTCCAGGCACTTTTTAGGAGGGGTTGACGGCCAGTGCTACGCTGGCTGCCTCTCGACGGAGTCACGCATGGCGAAGGGCAAACTGGTACTCGGCCTGGATATCGGATCGACGTCCATCAAGATGATTCTCCTCAAGGAGCAGCGCAAGCGCGGCGAGGTCATCTACGCGCTGCAGAGCTTCGGGATGAAGCCGCTTCCTCCGGAGGCCATCGTCGACGGCGCGCTGATGAACTCCACGGCCATCGTCCAGGCCGTGCAGGACCTGATGTCCGAGCTGAAGGTGAAGGGCAAGGACGTGGCCATCGGCGTGTCCGGCCACTCGGTCATCATCAAGAAGATTCAGATGCCGCGCATGTCCCAGGATGAGCTCGAGGAGAGCATCCAGTGGGAGGCGGAGCAGTACATCCCGTTCGATGTGAAGGACGTGAACATCGACACGCAGATCCTGGACGGCGGCGGCAACGACGCCACCGGGCAGATGGACGTGCTGCTGGTCGCGGCCAAGAAGGACATGATCAACGACTACACCACGGTGGTCTCCGAGGCCGGCCTGGCCCCGGTCGTGGTGGACGTGGACGCCTTCGCCGTCCAGAACATGTTCTCCGTCAACTACGACGTGCCAGACCGCGAGACGGTGGTGCTCATCAACGCGGGCGCGTCCGTGGTGAACATCAACATCATCTCCAGCGGCGCGACGGTGTTCACGCGCGACGTCACCATCGGCGGCAACCAGTTCACCGAGGAGATCCAGAAGCAGCTCAACGTCTCCTACGAGGAGGCCGAGGCGCTGAAGATTGGTGGCAACGGCGCGGACGCGGACGCCGTGGTGCCTCAGGACGTGGAGCGCGTGCTCTCCAGCGTGGCGGAGCAGGTCGCCGGAGAAATCCAGCGCTCGCTCGACTTCTACGCGGGCACCGCCGCGGACTCGAACTTCAGCAAGGTCTACCTGTCGGGCGGCACGGCGAAGATTCCCGCGCTGTTCAAGACCATTGAAGCGCGCACCGGTGTGCCGGTGGAGATCCTCAACCCCTTCCGCAAGATCGAAGTGGACAACCGGAAGTTCGACCCCGCGTTCATCATGGACGTGGCGCCCATGGCCGCGGTGGCAGTGGGACTGGCGCTGCGGCGCCCGGGCGACAAGCTGGCCTGACCGGACCCCCCACTGGAGACGACGCACATGATGATTCGCATCAACCTGCTGCCCGTCCGGGCGGTGAAGAAGCGCGAGATGGGCCGGCAGGTGCTGGTCCTCTTCGCCGTGGTCCTGATTGGCGCGGCCTTGGCCAACTATGGCTGGTACGACAACCGCGACACCGAGCTGAAGACCCACCGTCAGGGCGTCGCGACGGCCAAGGCCAAGATCGCCGAGTTGGAGAAGATCATCGGCGAGGTGAAGAACATCAACACCCGCAAGGCCGAGGTCGAGAAGAAGCTGGCCGTGCTGGACTCGCTGCGCAAGGGGCGTAACGGTCCCGTTCGCATGATGGACGCGCTTGCGTCCGCGACGCCCAAGAAGGTGTGGATTTCGACCTTCGCCGAGGCCAGCAACTCCGTGGCCATTGATGGCTCGGCGGTGAGCCACGATGAGGTCGCGGAGTTCATGCGGGGACTCAACAGCGTGGTGTGGACGCCAAAGGGCATGGGGCGGTTGGTGGACCGCCGTCGCGACGCCAAGACAGCGCGCGTGGAGTTGCTCACCGCGGAGGCCACCATCGAGGAGTTCCCTGATGGGCAGGTCACGCCGTTCTTCACGAACATCGACCTGAAGAGCGCGAAGCAGACACAAGCGACCCCGGCGGGGGGCCCTCCGCTGGTCGATTTCAAGATTTCGCTGAAGTCCAACTACGCCATCTGAGAAGGCCGCTCGCCATGGACAAGTACCTGGATCAATTCGTCAAGGCGCCACCGGCCATCAAGTTCGGGGGGCTCGCTGCCGCGGTGATTGCCCTCACGATCGGCAACTTCTTCCTCTTCATCCAGCCGACGGAAGACGCCATCAAGTCGCAGATTGCCCAGCGGCGGAAGCTGGACATGGAACTGGCGGACAAGAGCGAGATCGCCCAGAACCTGAATGAGCGTCGGCGGGAGATGGACGTCCTGGAGCAGAAGCTCTCCGAGGCGTTGACCGAGCTGCCCGAGCAACGGGACATCGAGGAGTTGCTCGCGCAGATCAACGACATCGGAAAGAAGAGCGGCCTGGAGATCTCCAGTGTCACGCCAGACAAGGAGTCGGTTGGCGGAGGAGAGTTCTTCGCGCGCATCCCCATCAAGATGACGGTGAGCGGCAACTACCACGAGATTGCCCTCTTCCTTCAGGAGATGTCGAACATGCGCCGCATCGTCAACGTCAACAACATCAAGCTCGGCGCGGCGAAGCTCAAGAACGAGAAGGTCGTCCTGGAGAGCAGCTTCCTGGCGACGACGTTCCGGTTCGTCGAGCAGAAGAGCTCCGCTGCCGCGGGCGCGAAGACCACGAACGCGAAGGCGAAGAAATAGAAACTTGATCCGCTCAAGAAGTAGGGCGACAAGGGGATTGAGGATGAAGACGTTCAAGGCCACCATGACCACCGCGATGCTCGCCCTGGCGCTAGGCGCTTGTGACGACGCGCCGAGCGCACCGCCGAAGGCCGCAAAGCCCAAAGCGGCAGCCGCCGCACCGGTGACGGCGGCTCCCGTCGAAGCGCCGGTTCAGCAGGTGCCGGCTGTGACCTACACTTACAACCCGGTGGGTAAGCGCGATCCTTTCCGTAGCCCCATCGAGGATCTGGGGCCGGTGAACGCGAACCCGGTCGCTTCGTGTCATGAGCCGCTTTGCGCCTTCGATCTGGACCAGCTCAAGCTGGTTGCTGTCGTGACCGGCGATTCCAGCCCGATGGCCATGGTGGAAGATCCGGCTGGCCGAGGCCACATCGTGCGTCGCAACACGCGGATGGGGCGGCAGGGTGGCAAGGTCACCCAGATTCTCCGTGACTCCGTGACGGTGACGGAGGTGTTTTCGGGCAACGGCGAGATCATCAAGAATCCCGTGATGCTGCAGTTGAAGCCTGATGCAAAGCAGGATCCCGCCTACAACATGATGACGGGCAGGAACTTCGGGGAGTAGCGCCCCCAAGGCGCTCCCGCGGGCGGTGGCCCGCTTCCAACTTGTTGAGGGGACGCATGCTCGAGGAGAGCGCTGTGACGAGGGGCAAGTGGATGTTGGCGGCCGTGTGGGCCGTCGTTCTGGTGGGCGCCAGGGTGCAGGGCGCCGAGCTCAACACGTTGCGGGGACTGGATGTGTCCCGCACGGGCTCGGGCGCCCAGGTGGTGGTGACCGGCACCCGGCCACCTACTTTTACCGTGTTCCGCCTGAGCGGGCCGGAGCGCCTGGTGGTGGACCTCTCGTCCGCGGATGCGACGGGCATCAAGGGACACCATGACGGCTCCGGTCCGGTCTCCGGCGTCGTTGCATCGCAGTTCTCGGACGAGCGCGCGAGCGTGGGCCGGGTGCTGCTGGCGCTCGACAAGGCGTCTCAGTACGACGTCCGCGCGGATGGCAACCGGGTGGTGATTTCGGTGGACGGCGCGGCGTCGCAAGCGGCTTCCTCTGTGGAAGCGCCACGCGCGGCGGCTCCGTCCAAGCCGAGCGCCGCTCCTGTTCCGGTCGAGGCGAAGCCGAGCGAGCCCGTCATGGTCGCCGCGCGCTCCGCAGGGCCCAAGAAGGCCGAGGTCGCGCCCGCCAAGGCCGCGCTGCCCGAGAACGTGGTGGCCGCCGAGGCGGACGAGCGCGAGGTGGCGAACCCCGCCCAGCGCATCACCGCGATGTCCTTCAAGAACGACACACTTCGCATCCAGACCGACGGCGACATCGCCCGGTATGAGGTGCTGGAGCTCGCGGACCCTCCTCGGCTGGCTGTCGACCTCTTCGGTGTCGGCATGGCGACCCGGGCGCCGCGGGTGAGCGCTGGCGCCCTGCGCGACGTGCGCGTGGGCGAGCACGCCGACAAGGTGCGGTTGGTGCTCGACGTGCGCGGGAAGATGCCCGCCTACCGCGTGGACCGTGCCAGCCGTGGGCTGGAGGTCGTGCTCGGTGGTGCCGTGGCCCGGAAGGCCGCGCCTGCGCCCGAGGCTGTGGCGTCCGTGACAGAGGTCGAGCCGCTTCGCCAGGCCCCCATGAAGGCCGAGGCCTCCAAGGTGGTGGAGGTGAAGGACCTGCGCTTCGAGGAGAACGGCGCCGGTGGCCGCATCGTGATGAAGCTGTCCGGGACGGCGGCCTGGAAGGTCGACCGGCCGGATCCCCGAAGCGCGGTGCTGACGCTGGACAGCGCGCGTCTGCCGAAGAAGCTGGAGCGGAGCCTCGACACCAGCGCACTGGAGACGCCAGTGAAGATGATCAGCGCCTTCAGCGTGCCCGGTGAGGGCAGCAAGGTGCGCCTGGTGGTGGCCGCTGACGGCGCCATCGAGGAGAAGGTGTCCCAGAGCGGCAGCTCGCTGACGTGGCGCCTGGACGTCAAGGGCGTGAAGACGGAGGAGGTCGCCGTCGCCCAGCGGACCGCCGGCTTCACCACGGAAGCTCCCGCCTACGCCGCCGAGGGCGCGCCGCAGCAGGCCCGCTACCGCGGCAAGCGCGTGTCCTTCGAGTTCAAGGACATCGACATCCAGAACCTGCTTCGCGTCATCGCGGAGATCTCCAAGAAGAACATCGTGGTGGCGGACGACGTGAGCGGCCGCGTGACCATCCGGCTGCGGAACGTGCCCTGGGACCAGGCGCTGGACCTCGTGCTGCGCACGAAGGCGCTGGGCAAGGAGGAGTTCGGCAACATCATCCGGATCGCGCCGCTGAAGACGCTGGAGGAGGAGACCCGTCTGCGGCTGGAGCGTCAACGGTCGCTCAAGCAGCAGGAGGACCTGATGGTCAACCTCATCCCGGTGAACTACGCCGTGGCCACGGAGATGGCGGCACGCGTGAAGGACGTGCTGAGCGAGCGCGGCTCCGTGACGGTGGATCAGCGGACCAACGTCCTCATCGTCAAGGACGTGCGCTCCAACACCGAGCGGGCCCGTTCGCTGGTTCGGAACCTGGACACGCAGACTCCTCAGGTGCTGATCGAGAGCCGAATCGTTGAAGCGAACACCACGTTCAGCCGTTCCCTGGGTGTCCAGTGGGGTGGGCAGGCGCGCGCGGGGCAGGCCACCGGAAACTCGACGGGGCTTATCTTCCCGAACAACCTGGCTGTGACGGGTGGTGTGGTTGGAAGTGCGGCCGGTCTTCCTGACAACCCGAACTTCGCCGTGAACCTGCCTGTCGGAACCGGTCAAGGTGTCGGTGGCGCCATGGGCTTCACCTTCGGGTCCGCGGGAGGTGCGTTGCAGCTCAACCTGCGCCTGTCTGCGGCCGAGAACGAGGGTACGGTCAAGACCATCTCCGCGCCCAAGGTGACTACGCTCGACAACAACACCGCGCGCATCAGCCAGGGCGTGTCGATTCCCTTCAGCCAGACGTCCGCACAGGGTGTGAATACAACGTTCGTGGAAGCGCGTCTGTCGCTTGAGGTGACGCCGCACATCACCCAGGACGGGAGTGTGTTGATGACCATCAACGCGGCCAACAACCAGCCCGACCCCTCCAGCACGGGTGCCAACGGTCAGCCGTCCATTCAGCGCAAGGAGGCCAACACCCAGGTGCTCGTGAAGGATGGCGACACCACGGTGATCGGCGGCATCTACGTGCGTCGCGGTGCCACCCAGACCAACGCGGTGCCGTTCCTGTCGCGGATTCCGGTGCTGGGCTTCCTGTTCAAGAACAACACCGAGAGTGACTTGCGGCAGGAACTCCTGATTTTCATCACGCCGCGCATCCTCAACCGGCAGACCATCGCGCAGACCCTGTAGGGGTCCGTCGCCGTCCTCGTGCAGGAGAACGTTCGCACATGAAGAACTTCTATCTCGCGGTGCCGCTGGCGTTGGCCATGTCCGCCTGCGTCGACAATCCCCCAACGCTTCAAGTCTTCAACGCCTACATCCCGGATGAGTCGTGCGCGGTGAACCTGTCAGGTGCTGCCTCTGGTGGAGGCAACCTGGACCTCTCGACCTCCCAGCGTTATCTGGCGGGCCTTGCCGTGCGAAGTGGCTTCACTTTGTCGGAAGTGGAGGTCAACGACAGCCCCATCACGGGCGAGGGTGACGCCACGGCGGTCTATGTCACTCACATCGAGCTGGTTTATGAGACCCAGGGCGAGGGGCCCTCGTTGGAGAGTGAAGTCTATCCCACTCACTTCGCCATTCCTTCGAGCGCCACGTCCAACAGCCTGCTGATCATCGACCTGCTCGGTGCGAGCGCGACCCGGACCCTGCTGACGCAGATTGGGCCCGGGAGCACTGCTTCATACACCGTTCGAATTCGCCTGATTGGGAAGACCGTGACCGGCTCGGATGTGGAGTCGAATGAGATTGCCTACCCCGTGACGGTCTATAACTCGAACTTCAGTTGTCAGGACGGCTACATGCTCGAGTTCAACGGGCCGTGCGGCGGTCCGGGCGGCCAGGATGGCTACCCGCCCACCTGCGAAGAAATCCCGACCTGATTGATTCCCAAGCCAGCCGGGGCCCTTGACGGGGCCCCGGCTGCCTTTCTAAGAGCGTCACCCCATGTCCTTCCGCACGCACCTCGAGTCGGTGGTCAACCAGGTGGATGGAGCCCTCGCGTGCAGCGTGATGGGCTTCGATGGCATCTCCGTCGACACCTTCCAGAAGGACGAGAGCGCCGAGCTGGACCTCAACGGCGCGTGGGTGGAGTACGCCAACCTCCTCACGCAGTTGCGCAACGCCGCGGAGACCCTGAAGACGGGCGCCGTGAGCGAGGTCAGCGTCAACAGTGAGAAGGTGCTGACCGTGATGCGGTTGGTGTCACCGGACTACTTCCTGGTGCTCGCCCTGCACGCGGATGGCAACTACGGCAAGGGTCGGTACGTGCTGCGCGTCACCGCACCCAAGGTGCGCGCCGAGCTCTAGTCGAGCGCCCTGGCGAGCAGTCATCCAGCCGACGCTCCCGCCGCCGCTTTCCCCTTCCCATCGAAGGGGCGCATGGGCTAGACACCCCGGACTTTTCAAGCTTTCGCTGCTGCGAGTCTGTAAGGAGTCGGTCCCCATGGCCGGTGTCATCGATACGTCCGAGTTCCGCAAGGGTCTGAAGATCGAAATCGACGGTGAGCCGTACGAAATCGTCGACTTCCAGCACGTCAAGCCCGGCAAGGGTTCCGCGTTCGTGCGCACCACGATTCGCAGCCTCCTCTCTGGCCGCGTGCTCCAGCCCACCCTGAAGTCAGGTGAGAAGGTGGGCAAGCCCGACATCGAGGAGAAGGACATGCAGTACCTCTATGTCCAGGGCGAGGAGTTCTACTTCATGGACACCCGCAACTACGAGCAGACCTTCCTCGGTGAGAAGGTGCTCGGAGAGGCGAAGAACTTCCTGAAGGAGAACATCAACGTCAGCGTCCTCTTCTACAATGGCAAGGCCATTGGCGTGACGCTGCCGAACTCCGTGGACCTCAAGGTCACCCAGTGTGACCCGGGCATCCGCGGTGACACCGTCTCCGGCGCGCTGAAGCCCGCCGTCCTGGAGACCGGCTACTCGGTCAACGTCCCGCTCTTCATCGAAGAGGGCGACGTGTTGAAGATCGACACGCGCGACGGCAAGTATCTGACGCGCGTGGCCACCAGGGGCTAGTTCGCAGCTCGGCAGCGACGCCGGAGGGAAGGGGACGCGAGTTATGGCAACGAAGCGCAAGTCGACCCGGGCCCAGGCGCCCGCGCGGACGGTGGCCGCCACCAGCGGGTCCGCTGACACGGGGGGCACGTCCCTGGACGTGGATGCCCTTCGGCAGATCGTCGAAATCCTCGAGTCCTCGGACGTCACGAGGCTGGTCTGGAAGCGCGGCGAGGAGAAGCTCTTCATCCGCCGCGGCCAGGGCCCCGAGACGACCATCGTCCACCACGCGGCGCCGCCTCCGGTCGCCGCGGGCGCCGCGGTGGAGTACGCCGCCCCAGCCGCTCCGCGCGTCGCCGCTCCGGCTCCCGCGGCCCCGGCGCCCGCCGCAGAGAAGCCGGTGGAGAAGCCGGGCCACCAGGTGACGAGCCCCTTCGTGGGGACGTTCTACCGGACCCCTGCGCCGGACCAGCCTCCCTTCGTGGACGTGGGCACCGTGGTGAAGAAGGGCCAGGTGCTCTGCATCATCGAGGCGATGAAGCTGATGAACGAGATCGAGTCCGAGGTCTCTGGCCGCGTGGCGGAGATCCTCGTGGAGAACGGCCGCCCGGTGGAGTTCGGGCAGGCGCTGTTCCGCATCGAAGTGGCCTGATGAAGAGGCCGGCGCGCCGCCCGTGTCCCACGGGCGGCCGCTCCTCGAGACGGCCCTGACGGAGACACCCACGTGTTCAAGAAGGTGCTGATCGCCAACCGCGGGGAGATTGCCCTGCGGGTCATCCGCGCCTGCCGGGAGTTGGGCATCGCCACGGTCGCGGTGCACTCCACGGCGGACGCCAACGCGCTCCATGTCCGCTTCGCAGACGAGGCGGTGTGCATCGGCCCGCCGGCGTCCAAGGAGAGCTATCTCAACGTCCCGCAGCTGCTGTCCGCCGCCGAGATCACCCGCGCGGACGCCATCCACCCGGGCTACGGCTTCCTGTCGGAGAACGCCGAGTTCGCGGAGGTCTGCGAGAACTGCAAGATTCGCTTCATTGGCCCACGGCCGGAGATGCTCCGGCTGATGGGCAACAAGGTGCGCGCCCGCCAGGCCGCCCGCGAGGCCGGGCTCCCGCTGCTGCCCGGCAGCCCCGGCACCGTGAGCAACCCGCGCGAGGCGGAGGCCTTCGCCCGGGAGATTGGCTTCCCCGTCATCCTCAAGGCGGCCGCTGGCGGCGGCGGCAAGGGGATGAAGATCGTCCGCGAGCCCGGCGCGCTGGCGCAGGCCTTCTCCACCGCGCAGGCGGAGGCCGTGGCGTCGTTCTCCAACGGCGACCTCTACATCGAGCGCTACGTGGAGAAGCCGCGCCACATCGAAATCCAGATCGTGGCGGACGAGCACGGCAACATCGTGCACCTCAACGAGCGCGAGTGCTCGGTGCAGCGCCGGCACCAGAAGCTCATTGAGGAGAGCCCGTCTCCCGCGCTGACGCCGGAGCTGCGCAAGCGCATGGGCGAGGTGTCCGTCAACGCCATGCGCAAGCTCGCGTACAACAACGTGGGCACCATCGAGTACCTGCTCGACGAGCGCGGCGAGTTCTACTTCATGGAGATGAACACGCGCATCCAGGTGGAGCACCCGGTGACGGAGCTCGTCACGGGCGTGGACCTGGTGAGCGAGCAGATTCGCCTGGCCTATGGAGAGCCCCTGCGCTTCAAGCAGGAGGACATCCAGATTCGTGGCCACGCCATCGAGTGCCGGGTGAACGCCGAGGACCCAATTACGTTCGCCCCCTGGCCCGGGAAGATTACCGGCTACAGCGTGCCGGGCGGCTACGGGGTGCGCGTGGACTCGGGCGCCTACGAGAACTACACGGTGCTGCCGTACTACGACAGCCTCCTGTCGAAGCTCATCGTGCACGCGGAGGACCGGGCCACGGCCATCCGCCGCATGCAGCGCGCCCTGGGCGAATACGTCGTGGAAGGCATCCGGACGAACATCCCCTTCCACCGGGCCGCACTCGCGGAGGAGTCCTTCCAGGAGGGCAATTACGACACCCGCTTCGTGGAGCGGTTGCTCGCGAGTGAGACTGGCTCCCGGCGCCTGAAGAAGGCCGTCGAGGAGACGCCGTAGCACCCATACACCTGGTGTGGACTCCCGCTCGTCGGGCCGCCACGCGAGCAGGTGATCCGGCCCCGGGGGAGCCGGGCCGTTTCTTGACCCGCGTCGGAGCTTTCCGTTAGCCTCCGATACTCCCCCTTGCTGAGGATGGAAACCCGCGAAGTTCAAGGGGTTTCGGCCTGCTGGAAGCCCACCGCTCGATGGACAAGAACAAGATCATCGAAGCCGCCGCGAAGCTCGTCGCGAAGGGCGCCTACGACAAAGCCATCAAGGAGTACCAGAAGGTCCTGGAGGTCGACCCGAAGGACATCCGGGTCCTCCAGAAGATGGGGGAGCTGTACCAGAAGAAGAACGACAATCCGCAGGCCGCCCACTTCTTCACCAAGGTCGCGGAGAGCTACTCGTCGGATGGCTTCTTCCTCAAGGCCGTCGCGCTCTACAAGCAGGTCCTCAAGCTCAACCCGAACCTGCTGGAGGTGAACCTCAAGCTGGCGGAGCTCCACCAGCAGCTCGGGCTGATGTCCGAGGCGATGGCGTACTTCCAGATTGTCGCCAACCACTACGACAAGGCGGGCGACACGAAGTCGTCGCTCGATACCTTGAAGAAGATGGTGGATCTCGACCCGGAGAACGTGGCGTCGAAGATCAAGCTGGCGGAGCTGTACGCGCGAGAGAACATGACGCGCGAGGCGGTGCAGGAGTTCAAGCGCGCCGCCGAGTACCTCAAGCGCAACAGCCGCGCGGACGACTGGCTCCGCGTGGCGGAGCGCCTGTCCGCGCTGGAGCCGGACAACCTCCCGCTGTCGAAGGAGCTGGCGACGTCGTACCTGCAGCGCGGCGACCAGAAGCGCGCGCTGGCGAAGCTGCAGGTGTGCTTCAAGGCCGACGGCCGCGACGTGGAGACGCTCACGCTGCTGGCGCAGGCGTTCCAGGGCCTGGGCCAGGCCTCGAAGACCATCTCCGTCTACAAGGAGCTGGCGAAGATTCATCAGGAGCGCGGCCGGCTCACAGAGGCCGACGCGGTCTGGACGCAGATCGAGGCCCTGGACCCCGAGGACCCGGACCTGGTCGCGCGCCGCGCGCCCGAGCCGGCTCCCGTGGCGCCCCAGCCCGCGGCGGCGCCTCAGCCCGCACCGCGTCCTGTGCCCCAGCCCGCCGCGGCGGCGCCGCAGCCCGCGCCCATGGCGCCCCCCGCGCCAGCGGGGATGGGGCGCGAGCAGCTCGCCAAGCTGCTCACGGAGACGGACGTCTACGTGAAGTACGGGCTTCACGACAAAGCGCTGGAGCACCTGCGGAAGATCTTCTCCGTGGAGCCGGAGAACCTCGACGCGCACGAGAAGGCGTACCAGATCTACGTCGCCTCCGGGAACATGGCCCAGGCGTCGGAGCAGCTGCTGAACGTGCTGCGCCTGTGCACGCGCTCCGCGGACGTGCAGCGCGCGCAGCCGTACCTGGCCACCATCCTCCAGGAGAATCCCGCCCATCCCGAGGTGCCCGCGTTCCTGTCCGTGCTGCGCACGGAGGGGCCCGTGGTCCCCGCGCCGACGGTGTCCGTGGTGGAGTCGGTGGGCGAGGACGCCATCCTGGTGGACTCCAGCGACGACGAAATCCTCGTCGCGCCGCCGCCGGAAGACGCGCTCCTGCACCCGCCCGGTGACGAGCTGGCGCTGACCACGCTGCCCTCGAGCGACTCGGACGAGGTCATCGAGGAGGACAGCGACGCCTCCGTCATCAGCGAGGAAGCGCTGGTGGGGGAGGCCATCACCTCGGGTGAGTTCGAGGTGTATGGCTCGCCCGAGCCGGAAGACCTGGCGGCTGCGTCGGTGGACGAGACGCTGGTCACCGACGACGACCGCTTCGCCCTGACCGACGAGCCCGGGCTGGGCATCACCGACGACGAGCCGCTCGTCGCGTCCAGCGATGACGACCTGGCGGCGGCGGCGGCGTACTCGCTCGAGGACGAGTCGCTGGTGGACGATGGCACCGCCACGTCCATGGAGGCGCTGTCGCTCGGGGACGACGACCCGCAGCCCACGCAGATGCACGCGCCCACGCAGGCGCTGCTCGACGAGGCCTCGCCGGACACGCTCCAGGTTCCCACGCTGGACTCGCTGGACATGCCCTCGCTGGAGGACGATGCGCCTCCGCCGCTGGAGCTCGAGGACGTGCCCACGCGCGTGGGCGCCGCGCCGCTGAGCGCCGCCGACCTGGACGAGGACCCCTTCGGCGCGCCCGCGCTCGGGGACCCGACGGAGTTCGAGGAGCCGACCGCCTCGCACGCCATCGTGGCCGTGGACGACGAGCCGGTGGTGGAGGCCTCGCCGGACCTGGCCGCGGACGAGGCGCAGGAGCCCAGCGCCTACGAGGAGCCCCTGTCCTACGAGGAGCCCGCGGCCGAGCCCGAGCCCGCGCCGGAAGTCGAGGCCGCCGCCGACGAGGAGGACGAGCCCGCGGCGGAGGAGTGCGACGAGGCGTCGTTCTTCCTCGACCAGGGCCTGTTGGAAGAGGCGCGCGAGATTCTCGAGACGGTGATGATTGCCTTCCCGGGCCACGCGCGCGCAGCCGAGCTGATGGAGCGGCTGGAGGCGGCGGAGGCGGGAGGCGGCGAGGCGCAGGAAGAGGCGGCCGCGGAGCCGGCGCACATCCCGAGCGTGCAGCCCGTCACGGAGGGCTTCGACGACCCCGAGGAGACCACGGGCGAGCGTGACGCGTTCGACCTGGCGGCGGAGCTCGCCGGGGAAATCGACACCTTCGGTGATGACTCCGGGGCCACGGCGCTGCCGGCGGAAGAGGACTTCCAGTACTCGGTGGAGGAGGTCTTCTCCGAGTTCAAGAAGAGCCTGGCCAAGGTGGTGAAGCCCGAGGACGTGGACACGCACTACGACCTGGGCATCGCGTACAAGGAAATGGGCCTGCTCGACGACGCGCTCCACGAGTTCGACGTGGCCCGCCAGGGCAGCGCGGGTGGCAAGCGCGAGCTGGACTGCATCACGATGATGGGCATGCTCCAGCTCCTGCGCGGCGACGCCGCGGCGGCGGTGGAGGCCTTCCGGGAGGGGCTGGGCAACCCCCACGCCACCGGCGAGGCGGCCAAGGCGCTCGGCTTCGAGCTGGCGTCGGCCTACGAGGCCCAGGGTGACGCGGGCAGGGCGCTCTTCCACTTCCAGCGCGTGGCCGCGATGGACGGGAAGTATCGGGACGTGGCCGGACACGTGTCCCGGCTTGCGGCTTCCGTCGAGCCAGTGGAGGATCCGCTCCCCACTCCCTCCGGCAATGGGGCCAAGGCCGTCAGCAGTCCGCCCGCACCCGCGGGGGCCCCGGCGCCCACCACTCCGATACCAGCGGCTGGCGCGTCCAAGGCGCGCAAGGTCGGCTACCTGTAGTTGCACCCCGCGAGGTCCGGCGAGCCCATGACTACGTACCTGGACTTCTTCGAGCTGACCCAGGAGCCCTTCTCCAACGCTCCCGTCAGCCGTTTCTATTACAACTCGGCGCAGCACTCGCAGGCGCTCACCCGGCTGATGCACGCGGTGAGCTACATGAAGGGCCTGTCCATCCTCGTCGGTGACATTGGCGCGGGGAAGACGACGCTGGCCCGCCGCATGCTCGACTCGCTTCCGGAGTCCGAGTACGAGGCCGCGCTGCTCGTCATCATCCACTCCGGCATCACCGCCAACTGGCTGCTGCGCCGCATCGCGCTCCAGCTGGGCGTGGAGAACCCGGCGCAGGAGAAGCTGGCGCTGCTGTCGCAGCTCTACCAGCGGCTGCTGCAAATCTACGAGTCCGGCAAGAAGGCCGTCGTCCTCATCGACGAGGCGCAGATGCTGGAGACGCGCGAGCTGATGGAGGAGTTCCGGGGGCTGCTCAACCTGGAAGTGCCGGAGCGCAAGCTCATCTCCTTCGTCTTCTTCGGCCTGCCGGAGATTGAGAAGAACCTGAAGCTGGACCCGCCGCTCGCGCAGCGCGTGGCCATGCGCTACCGGCTGGAGCCCTTCACCGCCGAGTCGACGGAGGCCTACGTCAAGCACCGCCTCCGGCTCGCGGGCTGCCCGCGCATGCCCTTCAGCCCGGAGGCGCTGCTGGCCGTGCACCAGCACTCGTCCGGCTCGCCCCGCGTCATCAACACCCTGTGTGACAACGCGCTCTTCGAGGCCTTCCTGGCGCGCGAAGAGACGGTGTCCGCGGAGCTGGTGCATCGCATCGGGAAGAACCTGGGGCTGCTGGGGGTGAACACGGCCGCAGGGCAGGCAGCCGAGCGGCCGGGCGCTCCCGCTTCGTCGCTCCCCAGGACGGCGGGCAGCAAGGTGGACCTCGCGGAGATCGACCGCTACCTCGAGGGGTTGGGTAAGCTGTAGCGGCTTTGTCCTCCCAGAGCCGCCACGGTGCGCGCAGGGCGCTGCTGTTGGTGCTCCTCGTCTTGTCGGGGAGCGTGCTCCTGTTGCGCATGCCGGAGGCGTGGGAGGTGGCGTGCACGCTGGGCCGCCGGCACCTGCCGGATGTGCTGGGCCTGGACGTGGGGCTCGGCCGCTGCGAGCTGGACCCGCTGGGCTCCCGCGTGGTGGTGCACGGCTTCTCGCTGTTCCTTCCGGGGACGGACTCGCCGCTGGTGGCGGTGGACCGGGCGGAGGTGCAGCTCGGCTTCTTCCAGCCGCTGCGGGGCCGGTTGACGCTGGCCCAGGTGAAGGCGTCACGCCCGCGCGTCGCGCTGGATTTGACGCAGCCCTCCGCGCCGAAGGAGCCCAGGCCCGCGTTCTGCTTCCTGCAGCCGCTGGAGCACCTGCGCGTGGCGAAGCTCGACATCTCCGGCGCGGAGCTGCGCCTGGCGCTGCCCGAGGGCCGGCGCCTGGAGGTGGACGAGCTGGACGTCCGCTGGGACGAGCAGTGGGGCGTCATCGAGCTGGACGTGGAGGCGCGGCGCGGGCGGGTGCGCCTGGGGCCGGACGGGCGCGAGCTGGCGCTGGGGCAGCTCGTCGTCGCCGGCGCGTTGGACCCGGACGAGGCCCTGCTGGAGCTGGAGCGCGCCGAGGTGTCGCTGGACGACATCACCACCACGGTGTCCGGCCGCGTGGATTCGCTGTGCGCGCCGCGGCTGGCGCTGGACGCGCAGGTGTTCCTCCCGCTGCGCGCGCTGTACCAGGCGCGGCTGATTCCCGAACCGGCGACGGGGCACCTCTGGTCGCGGGTCTCCATCGCGGGGAAGGCGGAGTCCCCCGCGGTGTCGCTGGAGCTGTCAGGCAACAGCCTGGGCTACGGAAACTTCGGGCCGACGAACCTCCACGCGCGATTGTCGTACTCGGGGGAGGACGTCCGGCTGGAGGAGCTCACCGTGCCCGTGGGCGCGGGCAAGGTGCGCGCGTCGGGGCGGCTGGGCCTCACGCCCAACTTCCCGCTGGAGGTGTCCCTGGCGACGGAGGACGCGTCGCTGGGCCGCATCCTGGACCGGGCGGGCGTGAAGGGCTCCTGGGTGGAGTTCCCCGCCACGCTGGACGCCCAGCTCTCCGGCAACCTGCTGCCGCGCTTCTCCTTGTCGGGGCCCCTGGACCTGCGCACCGGGCGCTTCGTGCTGGCCACGCACGCGTTCGACACGCAGCCCAAGGACGGGCTCACGATTCTGGAGTTCGACAAGGGCCGGGCGCAGGCGCAGGTGAGGATTCAGCCGGACCGCGTGGCCTTCACCCACGTCAACGCGGAGGTGGGCCACTCGCGCGTGACGGGGGACGTCGCGCTGCTGCTGGGCAACGGGCTGGGCCTGGACATCCACGGGCAGGGCGACGTGGACCTGGCGGACTTCGGCCACATCGCCGGACTGCCCTGGGCCGGGCGGGGCCAGGCCACCTACGCGATTACCGGGCCGGCGGCGGACGTGAAGGTGGAGGCGGGCCTGTCCTTCCGCGACTTCGAGTTCTGGAACCTGTCGCTGGGGGTGATGCAGGGCAAGCTGGCCTACAAGGACAGCCTGCTCACGTTCCCCGGCTTCTCCGGCCAGAAGGGGCGCACGCAGTACTACGGCAAGGCGGGCGTGTCCTTCGGGCGGCTGCTCAACCTGCGCCTGGAAGTGAATGTCCCGCAGGGCCGCAACGAGGACCTGGTGGACGTGGTGGCGGGCCTGAGTCCTTCGCTCGCGGTGATGCAGGGCACGCTGGGTGGGACGGCCACCGGCCGCGTGGAGGTGGACAGCCCGGTGGAGCGGCTGGAGGGGCTGGTGGCGTTCGACGTGAAGGACACCACCTACCTGGGCCGGCGCATGGGCGACGGCGCGGCGCGGCTGCGCTTCGTGGATGGCAAGGCGATGGTGCTGGAGCGCACCACGCTCACAGGCCCCCTGGGCCGCACCTGGGCGGAGGGGAGCTTCACCTTCGAGGGTGGGCTGGACTACCGCTTCGGCGGAGACGGCCTGTCCCTGGCCGAGGCGGTGGACCCGGAGCTCGCCGAGCGCATGGGCATCCAGGGCACCCTGGTGATGGACGGCGTCGTGTCGGGCACCGCCGACGTGCCGGTGGTGGACGTCACGCTGCGCGCGCCGCGCGTCACCTTCGCCGAGCGCAACCTGGGCGCCATGGACCTCACCGGGAAGCTGGTGGGGAAGACCTTCGAGGTGTGGGGCAACCCGTTCCGGGACGCCACCGGCCGCATCCGCATGAAGGTGCAGGACGACTGGCCCTATGAAGCCCAGGGCTCGTTCTCCCTGCCGGAGATTCGCCCGCTGCTCCCGGACGCGCCGATGTGGGCCGGCGTCAGCGGGGCGCTGTCCGGCACGCTGAGCGCGAAGGGCCTGCTCCTGGCGCCCGCGGGCTCGCAGGTGGACGCCACCGTGGAGCGGCTGGTCCTCTCGCGCGATGACCTGCGGGGGGAGAACGCGGGCCCCATCTCGCTGTCGTACGCGGCCGGGCGGACGGACGTGCAGCCCTTCCGCTTCACGGGCCAGCACGTGGACCTGTCCCTGGGCGGGTGGATGAGCCCTCGCGGCATGGATGTCACCCTGCGGGGCGGGTTGGACCTGCGCCTGCTGGAGTCGCTGATGCCCGCCATGGTGGAGCGCGCCTCCGGGCGCATCACCGTGGACGCGGAGGCCTCCGGGACGCTGGAGAAGCCGTCGGTGGTGGGCTCCGCGGAGCTGTTCGACATGCGGATGGCGCTGCGTGACTGGCCCGTCCAGGTGCGCAACATGGCCGGGCGCGTGGAGATGACGGGCCAGCGCGTGCTGGTGGAGCACCTGCAGGGGCAGCTCAACGAGGGGCGCGTGTCCGCCCGCGGCGACGTGCGGCTGGAGCGCTTCCTGCCGCAGCGGCTGGGGCTCACCATCCAACTGGACGAGGTGCCCTACCGGCTCACGGAGGACCTGCCCGCGACCTTCTCCGGCCTGCTCCAGGTGATTGGCCCGCCCAAGGGCTTCACCGTCACCGGCGGCATGGACATCGTGAAGATGCGCTACCAGAAGGCGCTGGACGTGGAGGCGCTGCTGAAGACGATGCAGCGGCGCACCACCCACCTGGCGGCGGGCGCGTCCTCGTCCGCGTCGGGGGAGCCGCCGAAGCCCTGGGTCATCTGGGACGTGAATGTGCACTTCGGCGACGTGCGCGTGGACAACAACCTGGCGAAGGCCCGCCTGCTGGGCGACGTGCGGCTGACGGGGACGGACCTGCGGCCGGGGCTGCTGGGCCGGGTGGAGCTGGCCGAGGGCAGCCAGGCCTTCTTCCGCAACAACCCCTTCACCATCAGCCAGGGGCAGGTGGAGTTCCAGGACCCGACGCAGATCGACCCCGTCTTCGAGGTCCAGGCCCAGACGCAGGTGCGTGAGTTCGTGGTGAAGCTGCACGCCTTCGGCAAGCCGTCCGACCCGCAGATTCTGCTCTCCTCGGAGCCGGCCCTGGTGGAGGGCGACATCGTGTCGCTCCTCACGCTGGGTTTCACCTCGTCCGACCAGGACACCGCGGCCGCGGCGAGCGCCGGCCTGGCGGCCGAGGCCCTCTTCAACGTGTCGGGCCTGGACCGGCAGCTCCAGCGCTTCCTTCCCAGCAATCCGGTGTTGAGGGATTTGTCCCTGCAGATTTCGACGACCTACAACGACGCCACCCGGCAAGCGGAGCCCACCGCACAACTGGAGTCGAAGTTCCTGAGCGAGCAGCTTAAAATCGGCATGACGCAACCCGTGAGCGGGCGCGGCACGCGGGCGCGGGCCGAGTACCGTTTCGATGACCGACTCTCCGCGCAGGCCCAGTGGGACAACGAGAACAACGAAGCCTCGTTTGGAAACCTCGGGCTCGAGCTGAAGCTGAGCTGGGAGGTCGAGTAGCCCGCGCGCTCGCGCTGGTGGCGCTGGTGCTCTGCGCACTCGTCCCGGTCCCCGCGCGCGCGCAGCCCGGCGACGCGCGTGGCTTCGGCGCCGAGGTCTCCGCCGTGGAGCTGCACCTGCCCGGCGGCGCTGACGCGCAGGGCCTGAGCGACCTGGTGGCGGTGCGCAAGGGGCAGACGCTGACGCCGGGCGCGGTGCGGCGCTCGGTGGAGCGGCTGTGGGCCACGGGCCGCTTCACGGACGTGGTGGCGCGCACGGCGCCGGTGCGCGGCGGGGTGCGGCTCATCTTCCAGCTCACCCCCGTGGCGCGGCTGGCGCGGCTGCGCTTCGAGGGCAACGCCGTGCTGTCGGACGGGGAGCTGCTGGAGGCCAGCGGCCTGCTCGAAGGCGGTCCGCTGGACGAGGAGGAGCTGCAGGGCGCGGTGGCGTCCATCCTCCAGGCCTACCAGCGCAAGGGGTACGACTCGACGCGGGTCTCCGTGACGCAGGAGCCGGTGACGGACGGCGTCGCGGTGGTGCTCTCCGTGGACGAAGGCCTGCCCACGCGGGTGCGCCAGGTGACGTTCTCCGGGAGCCCCGGCCTGCCGCTGCCCCGGCTCCTGGAGGTGCTGGCGCTGCGCCCGGGGCAGGTGTTCGACCGGGCCCGCCTGTCCAGCTCGCTGGAGGCGCTGCGCGCCTTGCTGCGCGGCGAGGGCTACTGGCGCGCGCAGGTGGGGGCCCCGGCGGTGCTGGTGGAGGGGAGCTTCGCGTCGGTGGCGGTGCCGCTGTCGGCGGGGCCTCGCTACGTGCTGCGCTTCCACGGCAACCGCCACTTCCCCCAGGCCGTGCTGGAGCGCGTGCTGGCGCACGACGTCTCCGAGCCCATGGATGAGGTCGTCGCCGGCCGGCTCGCGCGGCGCGTGGAGGCCTTCTACCGCTACCGTGGCTTCCACGACGTGCGCGTCCGCCCCCGCGAGGTGCTGCGCCCGGACAGCGAGGTGGTGGCGCTGGTGTTCGACGTGGAGGAGGGGCACCCGCTGCGCGTGAGCGACGTGCGCTTCCATGGCAACACTGGACTGCCGGCGGAGGCGTTGCGCGCCATGCTGACGGAGCGGGTGCTGGCGGGCACGTCGCGGCCGGAGCTGGACCTGCGGATGCTCGACGACCCGCTGGACACGGAGGGCCGTCACGGCCCCAGCGTGCCGGGCGCCGAGCCCCCGCCGCCGGCGTCCACCGTGTACGTGGAGGACGCGTGGCTGGAGGCCGTGGAGGCCATGAACGAGGCCTACCGCGAGCAGGGCTTCCTCTCCGCGGCGGTGTCGTTCCGGGGCCTGACGGTGGACGTCGTGGGGCGCTCGGCCGTCGCCGAGTTCGACGTGCAGGAGGGGCCCCAGGCGCGGCTGGTGAAGGTGGACTTCGAAGGCGTGCCACCGAGCCTGGCGAGCTGGGCCCTGGGCCGGCGCGTCCGCGAGGGCGAGCCGCTGAGCTTCGACGCGGTGGAGTCCTCGCGTCAGTCCCTGGAGCAGGAGCTGGGGCGGCAGGGCTACCTCTTCGCGCGCGTCACCACCGAGACGGCGGTGGGCGAGGACGGGACGCGGGCGACTGTCATCTTCCGCGCGGACGCGGGGCCGCAGGTGAAGGTCGGGAGGATCCTGGTGCAGGGCCTGACGCGCACGGACCCGGACCTGGTGCTGGCCAACCTCGACGTGGAGGAGGGCAGGCCCGTCGCGCTGGATGAGCTGACGGAGGGCCAGCGCCGGCTGGCGCGCCTGGGGGTGTTCCGCCAGGTGGACGTGGCGCTGGCGGACCCCACCCGGCGTGAGGACACCAAGGACGTGCTGGTGACGGTGCAGGAGCGTCCCCGGTTGGACGGCCAGGTGTCCGGCGGCTACTTCCTGGTGGACGGTCCCCGCATCACGCTGGACACGGCGTACCGCAACCTGGATGGCATGGGGCTCAGCCTGCTGGCGCGCGGGAAGATCAACTACGCGGGCTGGAGCGCGGAGGCGCTCTCGCGCGACAGGCGCATCGCCTGCCAGCAGACGGTGCCGGGGGGCGGCCCCTCGCCGGGGTGTGACGTGGAGCTCCAGGGGCTCAATGGCCTGGGAGGACGTGGCAACCTCGCCCTGGCGCAGCCGCGCCTGTTCTTCCTGCTGCCGCTGCAGGTCGGGGCCCGCCTGGACCTCATTGGCGAGCGCGTGCACCGGCCTTCCTACGTGTCCTCGCGGTTCGCGGCGGCGGCCGCCATGGACTGGGCGGCGGCGACGTGGCTCAACCTGTCGCTGTCCTATGAAGTGGAGAACAACCGGCTGCGCTCGCGCGCGGGCGTGCTGGAGTTGCTCAACCGCGCCGACCGGGAGCGGCTGCGCTACCCGTTCGGAGACTTCGCGCTGCACTCGCTGCGGCCCTCGGCCACGTTGGACTTCCGGGATGACCCGGCCAACCCGCGGCGGGGCGTGGTGTTCGTCTCCAGCGCGGAGTTCACCCGGGGCCTGAGCGTGCGCCCCACGGATGTGGCGGGCAACCGCGTGGAGGCCTACCCCATCGACGGGGTGAAGCTGTCGGGCAGCCTCAGCGGCTACATCCCCCTGGGCCGGCGGGCCAGCGTGGCGCTGTCCGCGCGCGCGGGCACCATCATTCCCTTGGAGGCGCAGGCCCAGGCCATTGGCTCGAAGCTGTTCTACCTGGGCGGCTCGTCGAGCCTGCGCGGCTTCCGCGAGGACGGCGTGCTGCCGGAGGACGTCCGCGGCGCGTTGCAGCAGCGGCTGCGCGACTGCCGGGCCCTGATTTCGCCGTCGGGGTGCTCCGCCGACTTGAAGGCCGTGCTCGCGGGGCAGATTCCGGCGAGCCAGGGCGGCGAGCTCTTCACGCTGGGCAAGGCGGAGCTGCGCCTGCCGGCCCTGTCCTCCGTGGACCTGGGGCTCTTCTTCGAGGCGGGCAACCTGTGGCTGGACCGGACGCAGTTCGACCCGGGCCGGCTGCGCTACGCGGCGGGCGCGGGCCTGCGCTACGTGACGCCCGTGGGCCCGCTGGCCTTCGACGTGGGCTTCAACCTGGACCCGGACGAGTCGGTGAACGAGGCCACCACGCAGTTCCACTTCAGCATCGGGACGTTCTGAGGGAGGCGGCGGTGCGCGTGCGCGGGCTGTGGTGGACGGTGGTGGGCGTGGGGCTCCTGGGCGCGCTGGCCGGCTGCCGGGGCGCCTCCGCGTCCGCGCAGGGGCCGGCGCGGCCGAAGTGGATGCCCCCGGACGGCGCGTGCCCGCGGGGCGCCTTGATTCAGATGGAGCGCCTGGGCCTCAAGCCCGGGGACAAGGTCCCCGTCATCGTGGACGCCATCCAGGACCACCCGGGCCCGGCGCGCTACAACTACAGCTTCGTGATTGCCCTGCCGCGTGACGCGGGGGAGGCGCAGCTCCCCGGCGCGCGCATCGGCGGGCGTCTCTATGTGACGAAGCACCGCGTCTTCGGCCGGTATGACCGCATCTTCCTCCCGGAGTCCGGGGCGATGTCGGTGCCCTTCTGCGGCATCCTCCTGGACTCGCGCTGGGACAAGGACGGCGAGGGGTTGATTGCCTACCCGAGCCCGATGAAGGGCTTCTCCGTGGTGCAGGACAACACGGGCGTCATCCAGGTGGTGGACCGGTACCCCTGAGACGTGGAGTACAGTCTCCGCCGTGTTCTACGCGTGCGTGCGTGCGGTGGTGGCGTTGTGTCTCCGGCTCTTCTACCGGGTGCGGGTGAATGCCCCGCCACTGGAGCCGGACGGCCCGGTGCTCTTCGTGGGCAATCATCCCAACGGCCTCATCGACCCGGCGCTGGTGTTCATCCTCACGCGGCGCAAGGTGACCTTCCTGGCGAAGGCGCCGCTGTTCCGGATGCCCGTCATCGGCTGGCTGCTGAAGGGGCTGGACGCGCTGCCCGTGTACCGGAAGCAGGATGACCCGGCGAAGATGGGCGGCAACGAAGGCACGCTGGAGGCCGCCAAGGGCGCGCTGGTGCGGGGGCGCGCCATCACCATCTTCCCCGAGGGCAAGAGTCACTCCGAGCCCGGGCTCGCCGAGCTGAAGACGGGCGCGGCGCGCATCGCGCTGAGCGCGGCGAAGGCGGGGGCGCCGGTGCGCATCGTCCCGGTGGGCCTCACCTACGCGGAGAAGAACGTGTTCCGCAGCGAGGTGCTCATCGACGTGGGGCCGGCCATCGACGTGCCGGACTTCCTGCCCGCGGACGCCGCGTCGGAGCCGGAGGCCGTCCGGGCCCTCACCGAGCGCATCGCCAGCGGGCTGCGCGCGGTGACGCTCAACCTGGAGCAGTGGGCGGACCTGCCGCTGGCGCAGCTCGCCGAGCAGCTCTTCGCCTTCAAGCAGGGCGGGGCGCTGGACGCGGAGCGGCTGCGCTTGTGGGCGCGCGGCGTGCAGATGTTCCGCGCCCAGGAGCCGGAGCGCTTCGAGTCCCTGCGCGGGCAGCTCGCCGCCTTCCGGCACCGCATGGCGCTGGTGCAGGCGGCGGGCCCGGAGGACCTGGCTGTCGTCTACCGGCCGGGGAACGTGGTGCCCTTCGTGGTGAAGAACCTGCTGGCGCTGGTGCTGGGCCTGCCGCTCTTCGCGCTGGGCCTGGGCCTGTTCTGGCTGCCCTACCAGGTGCCGCGGCTCGCCAGCCGCCGCGCCGAGCTGGACGTGCAGGCCACGGTGAAGTTCCTCACCGCCTTCGTGGTGGCGCTGGGGTGGTGGGGCGCGTTGACGGCCGCCGCGGCGGTGTGGGGGAGCGCGCCGCTGGCGGTGGCCGTCTTCCTCGCCGTGCCGCCGCTGGCGCTGTTCACCCTCTACTTCTCCGAGCGGTGGGAGGCGCTCCAGCGGGACATCCGCGTGTTCTTCACGCTGGGCAACCGCGCGAGCCTCAAGGCCCTGCTGCTCGCGGAGGGCGAGCGGCTGGCCTTGGAGATGGAGCGCCTGGCCGAGGAGTACCGGCCGAGGCTGGACGCCGCGGCGCGGTCCTGACTAACGCGCGCGGGGCACCGCTTCACGGAACAGCCGGGCGCCCAGCAGCAGCGCGAAGCCGCCGAGGAGCACGGGCAACGCGTTGATGGCGATGGCGGTGTGCAGGCTGGACGCGTCCGCGATGTTGCCGATGAGCGTGGGCGAAATCGCGTCACCCAGCAGGTGGATGCACAGCACATTCAGTCCCATGGCGAAGGCGCGGAACGCGGGCGGCACGCAGTTGACGATGGCCGCGTTGATGGGGCCGCTGTTGAGGAAGATGAGGAACTGCGCCAGCGCGATGGCGGCGAAGGTGGGGCCCACCGCCTCCAGGTTCACCGCCAGGTACATGCAGGGGGCCGCCAGCAGCAGGCCGACGCCGGACATCCACAGTCCGCCGCCCTCGCGCTTGCGGTCCAGCTTGTCACCGAGCCAGCCGCCCGCCACCGTCCCCAAGAGGCCCGCCACCGCCGTAATCGCGCCGAAGATGAAGCCCGAGCTGTCCTGCGCGAGGCCGCGCTCGCGCACCAGGTACGTGGGCATCCAGAAGCCCAGGCCCCCAATGGAGAACGTCATCAGCGTGTAGCCGGCCGTCACCGCCCAGAAGGCCGAGTTGCGCGCCAGTCCCTTCAGGCCGACCATGAAGGGCAGCTTCGCCTGGGCGTCCGGCCCGTCCATGGCGCCGCGCTTGGGCTCCGGCATGAAGAAGGCCATGGCGCCCAGAATCAGCCCGGGCACGCCGCCCGCGAAGAAGGCAACGTGCCACGAGTAGGCCTGCGTCAGCCACCCGCCCAGGCCGTAGCCCGCCGCGGCGCCCACGGGGATGGCGATGTAGAAGAACGCCAGCATCCGCGTGCGCTGCGCGCGCGGGTACAAGTCAGAGATGATGCTGGGGGCCACCGCGCCGTAGCCGGCCTCGCCAATGCCAATCACCGCGCGGGCCAGGAGCAGCGCGCCGAAGGAGGTGGCCAGCCCGCTGGCGCCGGTGGCCAGGCTCCACAGAATCACGCCGCCGGCCACGAGCAGCCGCCGCGGGTAGCGGTCCCCGAGGAACCCGCCCAGCGGCGAGGCCAGCATGAACACCACGATGAACATGGTGCCCAGCAGGCCGGACTGCGTGTCGTTGATGCCGAATTCCTGCTGGATGCCTGGCAGCGCCACCGCGACGATGTAGCGGTCGAGGTAGTTGACCAGGTTGATGAGGGTGAGGATGAGCAGCGCATAACCCGCGTTGCTGGCGGGCACGGCGGACGCGGCCGGTGTGGCCGCGGGTTGGACGTTCATGAAGAGGTGGCTCCGGCTCCAAAGCGGTGCGCGAGCAGCCCCCAGCGCAGGCCCCTGTCACTCACCCGGCAGGCCTCCAGCTTCAGGGCCCTCACCGCTTCGAGCAGGATGAGGGCGCCCGCGGGGATGACGTCCGCGCGCTTGGGCTGCATGCCGGGCAGGGCGCGCCGCTGCTCCAGCGGCAGGGTGCACAGGCGGTGCGTCAGGGCGGACAGCTCGCCGAGGGACAGCGTGCCGCCGTGGACCCGCTCGGCGACGTAGGGCTGGATGGCGTGCCGCACGGCGTAGAGCGTCGTCACCGTGCCCGCCACGCCCACCAGGGCCGCGCCGGGCGGCGGGGCGGGGAGGGCGCGGAAGGTGTCGCGCAGGTGGGCCTCGACGCTCGCGCGGTCCTCGGGCGTCATCGGGTCCGAGCGCACGAAGCGCTCCGTCATGCGCACCGCGCCCACGTCGAAGCTGTGGCGGAAGTCCACGTGCCCGCCGCGGTTGCCGTAGATGAACTCCGTGGAGCCGCCGCCGATGTCGAGCACCAGCAGGGGGCCCGCCGCGTCCGCCGCGAAGTCCGCGTGCACCGCGGCGTAGGACAGCTCCGCCTCCATGGCGCCGGAGATGATTTCCACCGCCACGTCCGCGCGCGCCTTGGCGGCGGCGAGGAACTCCGCGCCGTTCTCCGCGTCCCGCGCTGCGCTGGTGGCGGACACGGCGATGCCCTGGGCGCCCAGCTCGCGCGCCTCGCGGGCGAAGGACTCCAGCACCTGGAGCGTCGCCTCCATGCCCTCGGTGGAGAGCTTGCGCGTCGCGTCCACGCCCCGGCCCAGCCGGGTGATTTCCGCGCGCTCGCGCACGGCCTCGAAGCGGCCCTCCGGCGTGCGCTCGGCGACGAGCAGGAGGACGGAGTTGCTGCCGACATCGATGGTGGCGAAGCGCGACATGCGCGGCAGCCTACTCAACGCAGCAGCGCTTCCAAAGCGTCGCCCAGGGCCTCGTAGTCCGCGGGGGTGTTGTAGAGCTGCGCGGAGAGGCGCACATGCCGGTGCGGGGGGCGGGGCCAGGGGGTGATTTGCGCCTCGATGCGGTATTCGTCGAACAGGCGCAGGTGGAGCGGGTCCACGTAGAGCGGGGGCGGCGGGGCTTCCGGGAAGCCGTCCGGCAGCGTCACCGTGGCCATGCTGCCCACCATGTCCTCGGGGCAGGTGGGCTGGGTGCCCAGCCGGCCGCACAGCAGGTTCCGCGCCGCCAGCGCCTTGGCCCGGTTGGAGGCCATGACCTCCGGCCAGCCGCCGGGGAGCAGCCCGCCCATGAAGCGCAGCACCTCGGGCACGCAGAGCATGGGCGACGGGTCGTGCGTCCCCGTCCAGTCGAAGTCCAGCCGGAAGCGGGAGCGGTCCGTCCGGCGGGAGTTGTGTCCGTGGCTCACGGACAGCGGCTTGATTGCGGGCTGGAGGTCGCGCCGCACGTGCAGGAACGCTGCGCCCTTGGGCGCGCACAGCCACTTGTGGCAGTTGCCCGTGTAGTAGCCGGCGCCCAGCGTGCGCAGCGACAGCGGCACCATGCCCGGCCCGTGCGCGCCATCCACCAGCGTCTCCACGCCGCGCTCGCGCAGGGCGGTGACGAGCTGTTCCAGCGGCAGCACCAGGGCCGTCTGGCTGGAGACGTGGTCCACCAGGAACAGCCGCGTGCGCGGCGTGACGTGGGACAGCACCGCGTCCACCACCGCCTGGGCGGAGGGCACCGGCCAGGGCAGCTTCGCCACCACCACCCTGGCGCCCCACTGGGACGCCGCGAAGTCCAGCGCGTTGCGGCTGGCGTTGTACTCGTGGTCGGTGGTGAGCAGCTCGTCGCCGGGGGAGAAGCGCAGCGAGCGCAGCACCGTATTCACCCCCGCCGTCGCGTTGGGGACGAAGCCCAGGTCGTCCGCGTCCGCGCCGATGAAGGTGGCGAGCGCGGCGCGGGCATCATCCAGCAGCGGCTCGATTTCGCGGTGGAGGAAGCGCACCGGCTCGGCCTCCAGCCGCGCGCGCAGCTCGGACTGGCGCTGGAGGACGGCCGTCGGACAGGCGCCGAAGGAGCCGTGGTTGAGGAAGACGACCTCGGGGTCCAGGCTCCAGTGGCTGCGGAAGGACGCGCTCATGGGCGAGGACTCGACCCGAGCGCGCCTTCGCTGTCAACGTGCCGCCGGTCCGGGTGTGCGGCACCGGAGCGCTCGTATGCGCCCCGGCCACCCTGGGAGCGGCTACTGCGGCAGCGGGGCCCAGTCGGGCGTCTGGTAGACGCCCTTCTCGGCGCGCAGCGGGAGCTGGTTGTTGCCGTCCGCCGTCATGACGTAGAGCCGCGAGCCGCCGTTGCGCGTGGACGTGAAGACGATGAGCCGCCCGTTGGGGGAGAAGGCGGGCTCCTCGTTGCTGCCCTGGTCCTGCGTCAGGCGCGTCACCTTGCCCGTCTCGACGTTGATGGTGAAGAGGTCGAAGGCGTTGCGCTCGTCGCGGGCGGTGAAGACGATGAGGTCCCCGCGCGGCGACCAGTCCGGCGTCTGGTTGTAGTTGCCCTGGAAGGTGAGCCGGCGCACGGACGAGCCGTCCGCGTTCATGACGTACACCTGCGGGCTGCCGCCCCGGTTGGACACGAAGGCGATGCGCTTGCCGTCCGGCGACCAGGTGGGGCTGGTGTTGAGGCCGTAGGGCGTGTCGGTGAGCGCGCGGGCGCCGCTGCCATCCGCGTTGGCCACGTACACCTGGGCGCTCTCGCCCTCCGCCAGCGAGTACGCGATGCGCTTGCCGTCCGGAGAGAAGGACGCGCCGGTGGCCATCTGTCCGCCGGAGATGACGGCCTTCGCCGCGCCGCCGGGCGCCTGCACGTAGATGTCCGGGCGGTTCTTCCGGTAGGTGGTGAAGGCGACCTGCGCGCCGTCCGGGCTCAGCGCGGGCAGGATGTTGATGCCGCCTTTGGTGAGCGCCCGGGCGTTGCCGCCGTCCCAGTCCGCCACGAGCACGTCGCGGTTGGCGCCCGCCTTGCGCACGTAGGTGATGCGGGACAGGAAAGGGCTGGGCTCCTTGGTGAAGTGCCGGTAGAGCGCGTCCGCCAGCCGGTGCGCCAGCAGCGAGGCGTCCTCGGCGGGCGCGTCCCTGGACACCTTCAGGTCCTCGCGGCCGGTGCCCACGTTGAACAGGCGCAGCTCGCCGCGCAGCACGCCGCCGTCCTGCGCCAGCGACACCTTCACCAGCGCCTCCGCGCCCACGTCCGCCCAGCGGCTGAAGTTGATGCTGGCCGCGGCCATGCCCTCCTTCGGGTCCGCCGTGAAGCCCTTGCGGTCCAGCACCTGGAGGATGCCGGAGGCGGTCAGGTCGAAGGTGAAGGCCGAGTCGAAGGGCGCGGCCAGCGACTTCGCGCCGTCGTTCTGCGTCAGCGGCGCGGGCACCGCCACCGGCAGCGGGCGGAAGTTGGCGCCGGAGATTTCAATGGTGGGCGCCTGCGCGAGCGCGACGGCGGGGAGGAGCAGCAGGGAGAGGAGCAGGGCTTTCATAGGGCGTTGAACACCAGGTTGACGCCGCTCTTCTGCAGGGCGTCCCGGAGATGGTCCGGCGGAGGAGAAAAGGGCGCGGCCTTGCGCACGGCCGTGACGACGGCCGAGTCGAAGAGGTCGTTCCCGCTGGCCTTGGTGAGATTCACGTCCAGCACTTCACCCGTGCGGCCCAGGCGCACCGCCACCATGGCCTTGAGGTGCAGCCGCTCGGATTCGGGGATGGTGTCCGCCACGCTGTAGTGGCGGCGGACCTGCGACTGGAGCAGGCCGAAGTAGCGCTCGCCCTCCGCGGTGGCCGAGTCGCCGTCCGGGTCGCCGTCCTCGGCGCCCTCCGCCTCCTCGGGCTCGGCCGCCTTGGCCGTCTTGTCGAAGGCGCCGAACAGGCGCTTGCGCCGGTCCTCGCCCGTCGTCTCGCCCTTCACCGGCGTGGGCTTGGACGGGGCGGGCTCCGGCTGCGCGCCGGGGATGGGCACCGCCACCTTGGGGGGCGTGGGCTTCGGGGGTGGGGCCTCCGGCGGGGGCTTGGGCGCGTCCACCTTCTTGGGCGGCGGCGGGAGCTGCTCCTTGCGCGGCAGCAGCTTGGCGTCACGCGGCTTGCCCAGGCGCACCAGCGTGGCGCGGATGGGCTTGGCGTCCAGGTCCACCTTGGGCGCGGCGGAGTAGCGCGCGTAGGCGATGGCCGCCACCAGCACCAGGACGTGGCCCACGACCGACACCACCACGAAGCGCGACATCCGCGTGGTGCGCGTGACGAGCAGGCTGTGGCTGACCGCGGAGTGGCTCATGGGCTAGCGCTTCGCCTCCTTCGACTTGCCTTTGCCACCGTTGGACGCCCGGCCCCCGGCCGACGGGTCCGTAATCATGCCCACGTTGCCAATGCCCGCGCGCTGGGCGGCGGCCATGACCTCCACCACCACACCGTACGGCACGTCGCGGTCCGCGTGCAGATAGACTTCCTTGTCGGCCTGCGCCTTGGCGTTGGCGGCCAGCTTCTGCTCCAGCTCCTCCAGCGCCACCTCGGCGTCACCGATGTAGACCTTGCGCCCTGCGTCGATGGAGAGGACCAGCTTCTTCTCCGTGGCCTCCACCGGCGCGGCCTTCGTCTCCGGCAGGTTCACCTTCACGCCCTGCTGGATGAGGGGCGCCGTCACCATGAAGATGATGAGCAGCACCAGCATCACGTCCACCATGGGCGTGACGTTGATTTCGCTCATGGTGGTGCGGCCACCGCCGCGGTTGCCTCCGCCCATTCCCATGGTGGCCCCCGCCTAGCGGAAGAAGTGCCGCTTGATGATGTTGAGGAAGTCCGCGGAGAAGTTCGACATCTCCGTGTCGAACACCTTGATGCGGCTGACGAACGAGTTGTAGGCGACCACCGCCGGAATCGCGGCGAACAGGCCCGCGGCCGTGGCGAAGAGCGCGTTGCCCACCGGCGCGGCCACCGTGGCCAGCGTGGCGTTGCCCTGCTCGGCAATCTGGTTGAACGCGCTCAGGATGCCGATGACGGTGCCGAACAGGCCCACGAAGGGCGACGCGGCGCCCACGGTGCCCAGGAAGGACACCCGGTTCTCCAGCTCGGTGATTTGCGCGGTGGAGGCGCGGTGGAGCGCGCGCTCCACGTTCTCGATGCCGCCCAGCCGCTCGGCCAGCGCGCCCTCGGTGCCGCCGTCCTTGGTCTGCGCCAGCTTGGTCAGCTCCTCATAGCCAGCACAGAAGACCTTCGACAGCGGCGAGCCGTCCAGCTTCTGGGCCGTCTGGTAGATGGCCTCCAGGCGGGAGGCCTTCCAGAACGTGTCGAGGAAGGTGAGAGACTGTGCGCGAGCCTTGGCGAGCTGGGACGCCTTCATGGCGATGAGGGCCCAGGAGGCCACGGATACGCCCATCAGGAGCAGGAGGACCGCCAGCTCGATGAGGGAGGCGTCGCGGATGATCTCCACGTAGTTCATGGCGCCAAGCGCCAGGGGCAGGTGGGGCGTCATGGGGAGCAGCGCGTAACACTCCGATAAGACAGGGTCAAACAATGGGGACACGGCTGGTTGCTTGAGCTGGATTGGCCATGGCGGTGAATAATTCCCGCCCCTGCCCGTCGGATGGAGCTGAAACGGGCCGAACACCTCACTTTCGCCCCACCGACAGGTGCCCCATGAACTCCCGGCTGCTGGTCGCATTCCTCTGCCTGGCTGCGATCCTCCCTGGCTGTGTCGTCCACGATGAGCCGTGTTGTGACGTCCCCCGCTACGAAGGGGATGTGACCTTCCGCTGGAGCTTCGGCGGCCTGCGCTGCGACGAAGACCGCGCCGTGGCGGGCGTCAACGTCATCATCCCTGGCGAGCTGCTGGCCAACGACGGCCGCTACAGCTGCCAGGCGAACGGCTTCGACGGCATCGTCCTCCACCGGTTCGCGCCGGGCACCTACTCGTTCCGCCTGGAGGGCGTGGGCTACGGCAATGAGCTGCTGTACGAGGTCCAGGGCAGCTTCACGGTGAACGGCAACGTGACGGTGGACGTGGACATGACCCCGGTGGGCGCGCCGCCGTCCTTCGCCTACCTGAGCTGGCTCTTCCCGCCGAACAGCTACAGCCACAGCCCGAACTGCAACCAGGCGGGAATCACCTTCGTCGAGGCGAGCGTGGATGGCGGCGAGTTCGAGCGCTTCGACTGCTGGGATGGCCAGGGGGGCGAGCAGATCCGCACCCCGTACCTGACCCCGGACTACCACTTCGTGGAGCTGGTCGCCGTCGATGGAGGCGGGCTGCCCTGGTACTACTTCGGGGGCGACATCCTCACCCAGTTGGGCCGGCCGACCTCGCACACCGCCTCGCTGTGGGCCATTGGCGGGGCGTCGGTCCGGTGGGAGCTGCGCTCCCGGCACGGCACGCCGCTGAGCTGCTACGCGGCCGGGCTGAACCGCGTGGGCATCAACTTCCGCGACATCCACACGGGCGAGCTGGTGTACGGCGACGTCGGCGACTGGCACGACTGCGTGGACGGCCCGAACGAAGCCTCGGTGGTGGTCTACCAGTTCCTGCGGCCGGGCCGGTACGTGGTGGAGATGTACGCCCGGGCGGGGGATGGCCGCGAGTACTTCTCGCCGGAGGGCTCGCCGGTCATCGACGTGGTCGCCCACGAGTTCCCGGGGCCGAACGCCTCGCTGCCGGTGTACCTCATCCAGGATTGAGCGCGGCCAGCCGGCTGGGCAGGAAGCGGAGGGCCGGGATGGCGCATCCCGGCCCTTCGTGCGTTCAGCGGGGGGGCGCTGGCGCTGGCATCAAACGTGATAGGGACACGCTCCATGCGGCAAGGCAGCCACAGTCCCATTGGTGTCTTCGATTCTGGCGTGGGCGGGCTCACCGTCCTCAAGGCCCTCCTGGCCCGGCTCCCCCATGAGAGCACGGTGTACCTGGGGGACACCGCGCGGGTGCCCTACGGCACCAAGTCCGGCGACGTGGTGACGCGCTACTCGCTGAAGAACGCCGAGTTCCTCCTGGAGCGCGGCATCAAGCTGCTGGTGGTGGCGTGCAACACCGCCTCGGCCGTGGCGCTGCCCGCGCTGGAGGCCGCGCTGCCGGTGCCCGTAGTGGGCGTCATCCTCCCTGGCGCGCGCGCGGCGCTGGCGCGCACGCGGGGCGGCGGCGTGGGGGTCATCGGCACACCCGGCACCATCCGCTCGGGCGCCTATCAGCGCGCGCTCGAGGCCGCGGACCCACGGGTGAGGGCCAAGGCCCGCGCCTGCCCGCTCCTCGTGCCGCTGGCGGAGGAGGGGTGGACCACGGGGGACGTGCCCCTGCTGGTGGCGCGCGACTACCTGGCCGAGTTCACCCGCGAAGGCGTGGACACCCTGGTGCTGGGCTGCACGCACTACCCGCTGCTCAAGGGCGTCATCGCGGAGGTGGTGGGGCCCCAGGTGGCGCTGGTGGATTCGGCGGAGGCCACCGCGGACGCCGTGGCCGCGCTGCTGACGGAGCGGGGCGGGCTGGCGCCGGCGTCGCCCGGCGCGCCTTCGCACGCGTACTACGTCACGGACGTGCCGGAGCGCTTCATGGAGGTGGGGGCCCGGTTCCTCGGCCGTCCCATTGAGACGGCGGAGCAGGTGGACCTGACCTTCTGACGCTGCCGCGGCGCGCCTGGGGCCGCGGCGCGCTCACGCCGTGACGCCCGGCATCGGCGCGGGCGCGACACGGCGGAGACCTCAGGCCGACGGCCGGCTGGACGCGGGCTTCTCCGGCGCGGTGGCCTTGTTGAGCAGCTCCTTGGCGGCCTGGACCACCGGCGCCTCGCTGTCGCCTTCCGCGGCCACCAGCGCGAGCGCCGCCTCGGCGCCGATGTCATCCTGGCGCGGGAGCTGGCCCGTGGCCCAGGTGATGAGGCGCTCGGCGGTGGGGAAGAAGTGGATCATCGTCAGCGGCTTGTTCAGCCAGCCCACCGTGATGCAGTAGTACTTGTTGTACGGCCTGGTGTGATGGATGCGGTGGTGGTCGGGGGGCAGGATGAGGTGCACGCGCTGGAGGAAGCCGACGAGCGCGGGCGGCGAATCCATGTGCGACCACTTGTGGAACTGATTGGTCGCCATCACCCAGAAGATCATCGCGCCCAGGAAGGCCGCGGTGAACACCCAGCCTGGGCTGCTCATGGGCAGGCACAGGGCGAGGATGGCCACCGGCAGGGAGATGAGGCAGTTGTTGCCGTTGGTCTCCACGAAGTCGTGGCGGGTGATGGCCTTCTCGTCCACGTGGTGCTCGCGGAAGGGGCGGATGAGCGCCTTGCCCAGGAGAGGCATCTCCGTGGAGCCCCACGTGTCACCCAGCCAGTGGACGAAGCCAGAGACGAAGTCCGCGGCGAGGTAGCCCAGCAGGACCGCGCTGAGCAGCAGCCACGTGCCCGTATAGGGGTTGCCCCAGAGCCGGTACACCAGCGCCAGCTCCAGCGAGACGAAGGAGACGATGGCGGCGATCTCCATCGCGCGGATGGCGGGCGAATACCCCTGGGCCAGCACCTGGGCATCTTGCTGGCGCACCTTCTTGTCAATCTCTTGGGTCTTCATCCGGGCGTCCTCGCCGTTGATGGGGCGTGAGGCACCCCGTCCGTCAGCCTGTACGTATCCCAGCCGCTTTCAGCTTTTCAACGGAACCGCCGGGCAATCGCCGTGGCCTGCACGGTTGGTGGGCCAGGGAGTCACTCGTGTGCGTGTGGCACGCGCGGAAGCACGCGAGCAGGTCACGCTTACCTTGTGTCGTGCGGATGCGGCTGGTACGGTCCGCGACCTCGGCGATGACGAAAACCTTCGAAAAAGCCGTCACCGGCTTCAATCACAACATCAAGCACAAGGGGAAGGTCTACCACGTCCAGACCGAGGACTCGGGCGTCAACAACCCCCACATCATCACCCACCTGTTCGTGGGCGGGAACATCCTCGCGTCGAAGAAGACGTCCTACGCGGACATCCTCAACGCGGAGAACCTCGCGGAGGTCGTGCGTGAGTTGATGGAGGAGCAGCACAAGGAGATGCTGCGCAACCTCATCAACGGGGTGTACGACAGCTACGAGTCAACGGCGCGCAGCTACCAGCCCGGTCAGCTCGCGGCGGACACGGACCCAGCGCAGGTGAAGCTGCAGCCCGGCCAGCCCATGGCGCAGCGGCCACCCCCGCCGCCTCCGCCGGTGGCGGCGCCCGCGCCCGTGGTGGTTCCTCCGGAGGTCGCCGCGGCGCGGGCCCTCAAGGAGAAGCCGAAGATCAACGAGATTGGCGTGGAGACGCTCTTCGGTGAGGACCTCATCTCGGAGAAGAGCCTCGACGAGGTCATCCTCAGCTACCTGGCGGGCGAGGGCGAGCAGTAGCCCTTCGCCGTCGCACGCGGACGCAGGATGTGGGCACCGGGCGTGCCCAGGCGGGCGGGCAGCAGTCCCTCTCGCGGCGCGTGCGTGGGGGATGCCGTCCGGGCGTGCTAGGTTGGCGGCCTCCCGCCCGCCGCCATGATTCAGTTCTTCCACGTATACAAGGCGTATCCCGGCGACCCACCGGTGTTGTCGGACATCAACCTCAACGTGGAGAAGGGTGAGTTCGTGTTCCTCACGGGCCCTTCGGGCGCGGGGAAGACGACGCTGCTGAAGCTCATCTTCTGCGCGGAGAAGGCCACCAAGGGGCAGATTCTGGTGGGCGGCCGCAACATCGCCCGCATCCGCGAGTCGGCGGTGCCGTACCTGCGCCGCAACATCGGGGTGGTGTTCCAGGACTTCAAGCTGCTGCCGCACCGGACGGTGGAGGACAACGTGTCCTTCACGCTGGACGTGCTGGGCGTGCCCCGCGCGGAGGCGCGCGAGAAGGTGCGGCGGATGCTCAAGCTGGTGGGGCTGGAGCACAAGGCGGGCTCGTTCCCGCTGCGCCTCTCCGGTGGAGAGCAGCAGCGGGTCGTCATCGCGCGGGCGCTGGTGAATGACCCCACCATCCTCCTGGCGGACGAGCCTACCGGCAACCTGGACCCGGCGCTCACCGTTGAAATCATGGACCTGCTCACGCAGGTCAACGTGCGCGGCACCACGGTGATGGTGGCCACGCACGACGCGACGCTGCTGTCGCGCTACCAGAAGCGCACCGTGCGCCTGGAGCGCGGGCAGATTGTGTCCGACGAGGACGGCGTCAAGGCGGCGCGCCGGATGGTGGTATGAGCGCGCTGTCGAAGGTGACGTACTTCTGCCGTTCCGCGGCGGTGGGGCTGAAGCAGTCCCCCTTCGTGCACTTCATCGCGGTGACGACCATCGCCATCGCGCTGTTCTCCGCGGGCATGGCGCGCGGCGCGGCGCGGGTGCTGGACAACCTCCTGGCGTCGCTCGGCGGCGAGGTGGAGGTGACGGTGTACCTGGCGCCCGAGCTGGACGCGGACGAGGTCCACGGCGTCCTGTCCCGCGTGCAGGCGCTCAGCGGCGGCGAGGTGACGCTGGTGTCGCCGGAGGACGCCCTGTCCCGGCTGCGCACGGAGCTGGGCGACCTGGGCGAGGCGCTGGCGGAGCTGCCGGAGAACCCGCTGCCCGTGTCGCTGGAGCTGCGCGTGCCGCCGGAGCGGCGCAACCCGGACGCGCTCCTGGCGCTGGCCAGGACGCTGCGCGCGGCGCCCGGCGTGGACGGCGTGGACTATGGCGAGGCGGCGGTGCAGCGGCTGTCCGCCATTGCCCGGGCGCTGCGCTTCGGCTCGCTGGTGGCCTTCGCGGTGGTGCTGGGCGCCACGGTGGTCATCGTGGCGGCGACGCTGCAGCTCGCCATCTATTCGCGGCGCGGGGAGATTGAAATCCAGAAGCTGGTGGGCGCCACGGACCGCTTCGTCAAGGCGCCCTTCCTCCTGGAGGGCCTGCTGCAGGGCGTGCTGGGCGCGGCGGTGGCGCTCCTCGGGCTGTGGGCCTTCGGCCGGATGCTGGGGCCGACGCTGAGCGCGCTCTTCTCCTTCCTGCTGGGGCCGAGCGTCGCGGCGCCGTGGGTGGAGCCCCGGCTGGCGCTGGAGCTGCTGCTGGCGGGCTGTGGCCTGGGGCTGGGCGGCAGCTTCGTCGCCGTGGGGCGCTTCCTCCGCGTATGAGCCGGGGCCTGCTCCTGGGGGTGCTGGGGCTGTGGGCCTCGGCGGCCGTGGCGGCGGCTCCGGCGACGGCGGCCGAGGAGGCCGAGCAGGCCGCGGTGCGTGAGCGCCTGAGCGCGCAGCGCGCGACGCTGGCGCTGGTGGAGGCGAAGAAGCTCTCCGTGCTGGAGGGCGTGGAGCTGATGCAGGAGATGGCCGCCTTCTCCCGCCGGCGCGTGCGCTCATTGGAAGGAGACCTGGCGGTGTTCCGCCGGCGCGTGCTGCTGGCCGAGCGCGAGCAGGCCGTGCTGGCCGAGGCGCTGAAGCTGCAGCTCCGCCGGCTGTCCCCGCGCCTGCGCACGCTGTACCGGCTGATGCGCCGCCGGCCGCTGGAGGTGCTGCTGTCCGCCGAGGACTTCGCCGCGCTGGTGTGGCGCGCCCGGGCGCTGGAGGCCAGCATGTCCGGCGACCTGGAGCTGCTGCGCACCGTGCAGCGCGTGGAGCGGCTCCAGCGGCAGGCGACGCGCGAGCTGGAGCGGCTCCAGCTCTCCCTCGCCGCGCGCATGGCCTTCCTCCAGGAGCAGGAGCGGCTGGCCCGCCTGCAGCAGGAGGGGCTGGAGGAGGTGGTGGGCGCGCTCGCGGGCGAGGCGGAGCTGGCCCGGCGCGCGGTGCGCGAGCTGGAGCAGGCCGACGCGGAGCTGACGCGGGTGATGCAGGACTTGAAGGAGCTGCCCGCCACGAGCGGCTTCGGCGCGCTGCGCGGCAAGCTCCCCCGGCCCGTGCCCGGCATCGTGGAGGTGGCCTTCGGCAAGGTCGTCAACCCGCGGTTCAACACCGTCACCGTCCAGAAGGGCCTGGACATCCGCGCCGCCGCGGGCACGCCGGTGCGGGCCGTGGCCGAGGGCACCGTCGCCTACGCCGGGGCCCTGCGCGGCTACGGCAACCTCCTCATCCTGGACCACGGGGACGGCTACCACACGCTCATGGCCCACCTGGCCTCCATCACCCCCGCCCTGGGGGCCCTGGTGCTCCCCGGGGAGGTGGTGGGCGAGGTGGGCGACACCGGCTCCCTCAAGGGGGCCTACCTGTACTTCGAGGTGCGCAAGGGCGGGCAGGCGGTCGACCCCGCCCCGTGGCTGAGCCCTGCTTTGTGATGAACATTATCGGCCATGGATTGGGCAATAATGTTTTCAAAGGGCAGGAAATGTTGAGGTTGAATATATTGGAACGAATGGCGTCACTGGCTCGTTAAGGAACTCCCTCAAGACGAAGTCGGTATTGTGTCGGCCATCGCTGCGCCCACGGGCGACTAGATCTTGTAGTCCCTTGGTGTCATCGAGAGCGTATAGCCCGGCTGGCACTGTCTGGGTGATCCGAGTTGCACGGTTGCTCAACAGGAGCCTAGTTTGAGACCATGCACCTCTCGCCTGCGCGTCCATTAAAATGCCCAGGACGTACAGGTTCCGAGCGTAGTGAAAGATGCCCCCTCCACGGGCGGCACGAGCAAAGTCTTGGGCTTCTCCAAGAGTGCCTACGCTTAAGAGGTTGATGTCTGAAAGCGCGACCCCAAGGTCCAGTGCTTCGGCAACGCCCACCATTGATGGGCAGTTTGCCCAAACTCCGCCATCGATTAAAAGTTCGCCTTTGGCCGTGACGATAGCATCGAAGTAAGTTGGCGCAGCGGTCGTCGCTCGAATGACTTCGACGGCGGAACGTTTATAGTCTTGCCGGAAGCGCTCGCCGTGAGCTGTTTTGAATACGCGCACGCAGTTTGAGACGATATCGTAGGAGGGAATCGCGAGGCGACATTGAGATTCACCAAACAGGCGATTTCCAAGTACTTCGGATAAAGCCTGTTCAAGTGGCTCTGTCTTGTATTTCGCCCGGGCGAACCAGCGAAAGCCCTGAAACATTCGATCGAGACCGCGGGCCCGTGGAAATATTGACGGCCCGTAATTCAGGTAGAATTCCAGAAGTTTGCTGGCTGAAATCCCCATGCCTAGGGCAACCGCTGTGATTGCTCCTGTGGACGTTCCTACAATTAGGTCGAAGTGGTCGACGAGTCTTTTCCCGCTGGTTTCTTCAATGGATGCCAATACGGCTGCGGTGTAGGCCCCCCGAATGCCTCCGCCGTCTAGGCTGAGGATGCGAAAGCGTTTTCTGTCCATGCCTTTTTACTCCGATTTCCTTGGTCGAGTGTGCTCGATGCCGCCGCCAAGCCACTTTCCGGTGGCGTGCCAGATCTCATAGTCTACAAGCCAGCACATGAGCCATGGGATGATTGTTTTGGCGATTGGCTTCGTTGCGTTCCAGTCGGATGCTGGGTGGAATATGCAGGGACGCTCGCTTCCCGGGGTGAGTGAGTCGTATGTATGCGGGATTGGGCGCTCTGGTTCTTGGGGTCGTCTTGTGAGTTGAGGGCTTTCTATGTAGATCTCTGGAGTTCTATTTTCTTGGTACTCTATTCGAATGAGATAGATTCTGGTGAGTGGAGTAGGTTGAATGGAACCACGTGTGATGAGTAGCCCTTTGCGCACAGATGAATGGAGCGCTGGCCATGTTTGTCTGATTCCAGTTGCCTGTAGATGGAGATTTAGGCGTCGACCCCTGATGATTTTAGTTGCCAAAGTAGGTGTTTTTCGGAACCCGTGGAGACGTGGTGGGTGTGATAATGTTGAGTCCCGTCGGTGAGTAGGTTAGTGTTCGGGTGTTGCGTCGTGAATTCAGGAGCTGTCCGTATTTTTCGAAGGCAGTTGCCACTGGCTTTACGCCGAAGATGCTCTCAAGTGAGGACTGGTAGGTGTCAAGGCCTCGGGCGTCGAGGAGTTTGGTAAGTTCGGACGTCAGGTGTCTCGTGAATTCTTTGAGCGTAGTATATCTCTCTCTAGTGAGGCTGTCTGAAAACCGCTCGTCAGGGTTGGTTGGATTGGATACTTCAATGGTGTTGGGGGATGCTGAACGAATTTGCTCTTGGATCCCGTACAGGATTTCGAACGTGCTTGTTAACGTGCAGGTGCGGCCTTGGTAGTGGTGACCGGCGAGCGTTGAGAGAAGAATAGATCGTGGCGCGTTATCGTCACCATCGAAAATGATATCGCGCGCCCGCTTCATAAGTTGAACCGAGATCGCAAGAGGTGGCTTTTCGTCGTAGTCGCGAAGTGCTGGCAGCGGCTCAGCGTCGTAGCGCGCCGTTTTCTCGACGAGCCTGAGTGCGGCCTTTGACTTGAACCAGCTTGCAAAGCCTTTGGGGTTGCTTGGCGTCCAGCCCCGGAGTTCGCGATCGGGGACTAGTAGGCTGGTTGTCCCCCGGAAGGGGTCCTGTATGGCTGGAATGATGTCCAGGTGAAACTCTCCCTGGTACTCAAGGCGAACACACCGCTTTTTTTTGCTCAGCATTGTTCGATAGGTCTGGTGCGCCGCTAGGCGTTCGTAGACCGCAGAGTAGAGGTCCATGGCTGAGCCTGGCGAGTGGCTCATTTGACAGACAAGATCCAAGTCGTATTCGACCTCTCCTCGCGGCTTTACCGTCGTTTCAAGGGCCATTGACCCCTGGGGGTAGATTCGAGGGCTCAACTTGGCGAGAAGGCTATCGTCAGCTTCCAACCACCGAGCAACGGCCTCGTAGTGTTCCGTCGCTTTCGTGTACTGGGTCGTTGTGAGCTGTACGGCTTCGGCTACTTGGGCCAGTAGGTAGTCGAGGCTCGGATTGGCGGAGAGCAACGGTGTCCTGGAAATTGGGGGGGAGAGCATGGCGACGAGCCCTACCACCCGGGTCTGACATCGTCTGGACTGGGGGAGTTGTCGCCTGATGCCTACATTGGCATCACGAGTGCGCAAGGGCGGGCAGGCGGTCGACCCCTCCCTCTGGCTTTCACCTAACCCCTGACGCATTGCGGCAAAGTCGCGGGGGCGTTGTTATTGTCAAAGGACCCTTCTGCGAGGAGCAGGCGAGCGCATGGACCTGATGGGCGGAATGCAAAAGGCGCTGCGGCACATGCTGGTGGCGCGAGGTGTCGAGTCCACGTCGGTGCAGGTTGGTGGCCAGTCGGTGCACCACTACGCGTTGACGGGGCAGGGCAAGGGGCCGCCGGTGGTGCTGGTGCACGGGCTGGGCGGCTCGGCGAACGGCTTCGGGCGCACGCTCTTCGGGATGGCGAAGCGCTTCTCCCGCGTCTTCGCGCCGGACCTGCCGGGGCACGGCTTCTCCGTGGAGTACTGCGGCGGCGAGGTCTGCGTGCGCAACCAGTTCGAGGTGCTGCGCGCCTACGTGGAAGAGGTGGTGAAGGAGCCGGCCTTCGTGGTGGGTAACTCGCTGGGGGGGGCCATGGCGGTGAACCTGGCGGCGGACCACCCCCAATGGGTCCGCGCGCTGGCGCTGGTGGCGCCGGCGGGGGCGCAACTGCCGGAGGCGGAGAACACCGCGCTGCTCAACTCGTTCGCGGTGAAGTCTCCTGCGGAGGCGCGCGCCTTCACGCGGCGGCTGTTCCACCGGCCGCCGCTGCCCGCGCTGCTGTTCGCCTACGAGCTGCGCCACTTCTACGACACACCCACGGTGCGGGCGCTGACGGCCGAGGCGCTGGCCACGCGCGCCTGCCTGGAGCCCGAGCAGGTGCGCAACCTGGCCATGCCGGTGCTGTTCCTGTGGGGCGGCAGCGAGCGGCTGCTGCCGTCGGAGACGCTGAACTGGTACCGCGCCCACCTGCCTGCCCACGCCCAGGTTCGGGTAGTGGACGGCTTCGGACACGTGCCGCAGTTGGAGCGCCCGGACGAGCTGGTGTCGCATCTGGTGCGCTTCGCCGACTCGGCGGAGCTGTGAGGGCCGGGTAGACTGGTACGAGCCTTCCGGGGCCACCCCGGGAAAGGACGTACCGACGTGACGGGTTCCTCCCAGCCGTGGCGCGCGGCGCTGACCGCCTTCTTCCTGCTGAGCGCTCCCTGGGCGCATGCCGCGGAGCCACCCGGGAAGGACGGGGGCGGGGCTGCGCGCGCGGCGCAGGCCGAGCGTGACGACGCCACGTACCGCCAACTGGAGGTTTTCGCGCGGGTGCTCTCCTACGTGGAGAACAACTACGTGGAGTCGCCCGACCGGCAGAAGCTCATGTACGGCGCCATCCAGGGGATGCTGGAGACGTTGGATCCGCACACGGTGTTCCTCCCCCCGGACGTGTACCGGGAGATGAAGATTGACACCTCGGGCGAGTGGGGCGGCCTGGGCATCGAAATCGCGCGCAAGGGCGAGCGCATCGTGGTGGTGGCGCCCATCGACGACACGCCCGCGGCGCGCGCGGGCATCAAGGCCGGCGACGAGCTGGTCGGCATCGACGGGGAGCGGACCGAGGGCATGGACGTGGGGCGCGCGCTGCAGAAGATGCGCGGCCCGGCCGGCGGGCGCGTGCTGCTCACCATCATGCGCGAGGGCTTCAGCGCGCCGCGCGAGATCGCCATCATCCGGGACCACATCCGCATCGTGTCCGTGGAGGGCGCCCTGCACGGCGGCATCGGCCACGTGAAGGTGAAGAACTTCCAGGACCGCACGGACCTGGACCTCCGCAAGGAGCTGGACCGGCTGCGCGGGCTCAACGGCGGCAGGGAGCTGCGCGGGCTGGTGCTCGATTTGCGCAACAACCCAGGGGGGCTCTTGAACGAGGCGGTGGCGGTGAGCGACCGGTTCCTGCCGGGCAACCTGCCCATCGTCTCCACGCGGGGGCGGGACGGGCGCGGCGCCACCGTGGAGCGCAGCAAGGACCGCGACACGGAGAAGGACTACCCCGTGGTGGTGCTGGTCAACGCGGGCAGCGCGTCCGCGTCCGAAATCGTGGCGGGCGCGCTCCAGGACCATGGCCGCGCGGCCATCCTGGGCACGCCCACCTTCGGCAAGGGCAGCGTCCAGACGGTCATCGAGCTGGAGGATGGCTCGGGCCTGAAGCTGACCATCGCCCGCTACTACACGCCCAAGGGCCGCAGCATCCAGGAGCGCGGCATCACCCCGGACTTCCTCGTCCCCGATGCGCCGGGGGGCAAGGTGCCGCGCGACGTGGTGCGGGAGAAGGACCTCCAGCGCCACTTCCGCGCCGAGCCCGTCGCCTCGGCCGAGCCCGCCGCGCCGGAGCCGAAGGGCCCGCCGGAGAACCTCAAGCCCTGGGACGTCACCGCGAAGCTGGAGGACCATCCCCTGAAGGTCGCCCTGGACTATCTCCACGGCCTGGCCTCCGCGCGCGCGCCGGCGCGGGCAGCGGGTCGCTGAGGACTCCTTCTCACTTGCATTTCGCCGTGCAGTCCGTTTGATGCGCAACGAGCAAAAGGTGGACGAGCGATGCGACCTTCGAGAGTGCGAGCGGCTCACGCCGCGTTGAGTGGATGGCTGGTGGGACTGCTGGCCGTGGGACCCGCGGCGGCGCAGACGCCGGTGTCCACGCGGCTGGTGCCCCGGGCCTTGAGCGCGGCGACAGCGGAGGCGCCGGCCGACGCGGCCACCGTCACGGTGGTGGCCATCGCGCTGGACGCGGCGGCCCGCGGCGACGCGGCCCGGCTGGCGCGCGAGGCGGAGGAGGCCGTGACGCGTTCGGGGCGGCTGAGGCTGGTGCGCCTGGCGGACGCGCTGGACGCGGACGGGCTGCGCGAGCGCCAGGCCCGCGAGGCCGAGGCCGCCGAGGCGATGAAGGCCGGCCAGCGCGCCTACGACGAGCTCGACACCGAGAAGGCGCTCAAGCACTTCGACAACGCGGTGCGCGGCTACGAGGGGGCGGACCTGTCGCGGCGCTTCACCGAGCTGAGCCGCGCGCGGGTGATGAAGGCCGCGTCGCAGGTGGCCAACGGTGAGAACACCGCCGCGCAGCTCGAGATTCGCACCGCGCTGGCGCTGAACCCCGAGGCGCGCTTCTCGCCCAACTTCTTCCCGCCGGAGGAGATGACCTTCGTGGAGCAGGAGCGCAAGGCGGTGCTCACCGGCGCCAGGAGCGCCCTGCGCGTGAGCACCGAGCCCGTCCCCGCGCAGGTGTTCGTGGACGGCCAGTTCCGGGGCATCTCGCCCGTGGACGTCGCGGGCCTCACGGCGGCGGACCACTACGTGACGGTGGTGGCGCCGGGCTACGCGCTGACGCAGCGCCGGGAGCGCGAGGGCGAGGTCACCCTGACGCTGGCCCCCGTGGCGGCGCAGACGGGCCTGCAGGTGTTCTCCGAGCAGGCGGCGCGCAAGCCGGACAGCCCGGAGCGGGACGCGGCCCTGCGGGAGCTGGGGACGCTGGCGGGCGTGTCGCAGGTGCTGGCCCTGCTGGTGCGGGGCGGCGCGGGCACCAGCCCCCTGGAGGTGACGGGCCTGCGCCTGGACGTGGCGGATGGCCACAACCTGGCGTACGCGCTGGGGACGGTGCCGCGTGGCGACGCCCTGGTGGATGGCTCGCAGTCGATGCTGATGCAGCTCGTGGCCGCGGACGCGCCGCGCCAGGACGGCAAGCCGGTGACGCACTTCGCGGGCGGCATCAGCAGCACGCGCCGCACGGTGGGCTACGTGCTGATGGCCACGGGCGTGGCGATGCTGGCCGGCGGCGTCTACTTCGGCATGGAGGCCTCCGCGAAGGCGGATGACTTCAAGCGCGCGGCCCAGAACAGCAGCCGGGCCCAGGACATCAAGAGCACCGGCAAGACGTACGCGCTGGTGGCCGACCTCGGCATCCTCCTGGGCCTCGCCTCGGCGGGCGCGGGTGGCTACCTGGCCTTCGCCAAGGGCGGCAGCGGTGGCGGCGCGAAGTCGTCCTCCCGCGCGCCGGCGCCCGCCGCGACGAAGGAGTCGCTGCCCATGCCTCCGCCGCCCGCGCAGGCGCAGCCCGCCTCGACGCAGAACGCGTCCGATACTCGCGCGGAGGAGCGTCAGCGCGAGGAGGACCTCCGCCAGCGCCGTGAAGAGGTGGAGCGCCAGCGCAAGGAGCTGGAGGAGCGGCGCGAGCAGGAAGAGCGGCGGCGCGAGGAAGAGAAGAAGCGGCCCGCACTCGACGAAGACGATCTCCGGAACTACTAGCCATGCGCCGTCCCTTGCGAAACCTCGTTGCTTTCATGGCCCTGGGCACCGGGCTGTCCGCGTGCAGCCTCCTCGTCGACTTCGACGAGGAAGGGCAGCCCTGCGATGAGCTGTACCAGTGCCTGGAGGGCTACACCTGCGTCGACAACGCATGCGTCGCCGACGGCTCCGGCGCGTCGGACGGCGGCGCGGATGCCGGCGTCGACGGCGGCCTCGGTTCCGACGGCGGCCTCGGCGCCGACTCGGGCACCGACGATGCGGGCTCGGACGCGGGCACCGGCGTCGACCCCGACGCGGGGAGCACCGCGGACTCGGGGACCGGGCCGACGGAGCCGCTTCCGAACGACCCGACCAGTTGATTCGACGCCCGGGTGGGGCAGGCGCTCCGCGGCGCCGGCCCGGAGCCTGGGCTGACGCCGTGCGCTGGCGGCGCGGAGCCTGCGCCCGCGCGGTGCTGGCGCCGAGGCATGACGCCGGCTCGTGCGCCCGCGCGGTGCTGGCGCCGAGGCAGGCCGCCGGCTCGTGCGCCCGCGCCGTGCTGGCGCCGAGGCAGGACGCCGGCTCGTGCGCCCGCGCCGTGCTGGCGCCGAGGCAGGCCGCCGGCTCGTGCGCCCGCGCCGTGCTGGCGCCGAGGCAGGCCGCCGGCCCGAGCGCCCGCGCGGTCCACTGAGCTTGTGCGGAGCAGCCGGGCAGCGCGCTCGTGGGCCGCCCGTTGCGTGTCGGCCGGGCCACGCCGCGGCCTGGCGGACACGCCTGCTCGGCCCGCATGGCGTGGCTGGCATCCCGCGAGCCTCGGCATTCCGCACGTCGCGTCCGGCTCCGCCCGTCACCTGGGGGTTGGCATCATCCGTGCTCTGCGCTCCGCCCAAGGAGGCATCATCGACATGGGCAAGCGCGTGGGAGTGCTGATGGGCGGGTGGGGCGAGGAGCGGGAGATTTCGCTCAAGACGGGAGAGGCCGTGGTGGCGGCGCTCGAGTCCCGGGGCCATCAGGTGACGCGCGTCTTCGCGGGGCCGGGCCTGGACCGGGCGCTGCGCGCGGCCGAACTGGACGTGGCCTTCATCGCGCTCCACGGGCGCATGGGCGAGGACGGCCGGGTGCAGGGGCTGCTGGAGCTGCTGGAGCTGCCGTACACGGGCTCGGGCGTGCTGGCGTCGGCGCTGGCCATGAACAAGCCCTTCGCCAAGCGGCTCTTCCGCCTGCACAACCTGGCCACGCCCCAGGGCTACACGGTGGCGCGCGAGGACGCGTGGCGCGCCCTGGCCCTGCACGGCGACCTGGGCTTCCCGTGCGTGGTGAAGCCCGCGTGCGGCGGTTCCTCGGTGGGGCTGGCCGTGGTGCGTGAGCCGGAGGCGCTGGCGCCCGCGGTAGCGCAGGCGAGCCGCTTCGGCGGCCAGGCCCTGGTGGAGCGCTACGTGGCGGGCCGCGAAGTCACGGTGGGCATCCTCGGGGGCGAGGTGCTGGGGAGCTGCGAGGTGGCCACGCCGCGCGAGGGCTTCGACTTCGACGCCAAGTACAAGGGCGGCGCCGCGTACTTCTGCCCACCCCGGCTGACGCCCACGCGCGTGGCCAACGTGGAGGCGCTGGCGCTGGCCGCGTACCGCGCGCTGGGCTGCCGCGGGCAGGCGCGGGTGGACCTGCTGTGCTCGGACACGGAGAACGACGTGGTGCTGGAGGTGAACACGCTGCCGGGCTTCACCCCCACCAGCCTGCTGCCGAAAATCGCCGCCCGGGCCGGTCTGGACTTCGCCGCGTTGACGGAGCGCATCCTGGCGCTCGCCACCCGCGACGAGGCCGGCGTGCTGGAGGCCCCCGCGGTGGAGGGCGCGCCGGACCTGGCCATGCCCCGCCGCGCGGTGAGCTGACCCTCCAGGTCGGTCAACCCCTGGCGTTGTTTCAACCCCAGCGCCAGGGCCACAAGCCGGGTGCGGCAGGAGCGACGCAGGGTGTCAGAGCCCCCTGAACGGAACGTTCAATTCCGGGGAATAGTTTGACACGGCCTCGAACGCATTCCTATTGTCCGGCGCCGATCACTCCCCGAAGGTCAAAACCTTGTCTTTTCGGGTACATACGATGTGGGGGCTTGGACGACCCATCCCGGGGCGGTACGCGCGGGGCGGAATCAGCCAGGCCGACCCGCACGGAAGGACCGCAGGCCCTGAGGGCTGTGGCAGGGGTTGAGCGTCACCGATGACCACCGTCGAGATCATCTTCCTGGGCGTCTATTTCAGCCTCTTGTGCGTGCTGGGAGTCTACGGCTCGCACAGGTACCGGATGGCGTTCCTGTACTACCGGCACAAGTTCAAGCTGCCGACGCCGAAGGGTGCGCTCACGACGCTGCCCAAGGTCACCATCCAGCTCCCCATCTTCAACGAGATGTACGTGGTGGAGCGCCTGGTGGAGTCGGTGTGCCGCATCGACTACCCGCGCGACCTGCTTGAAATCCAGGTGCTGGACGACTCGACGGATGAGACGTGTGGCATCGCCCGGGCGTGCGTGGAGCGCATGCGCCAGAGGGGGCACGACATCGTCTACATCCACCGCGTCAACCGCCAGGGCTTCAAGGCGGGCGCGCTGGAGAACGGCCTGAAGCTGGCGAAGGGCCAGTTCGTGGCCGTGTTCGACGCGGACTTCGTGCCCAGCCCCGACTTCCTGATGCGCACCGTGCCGTTCTTCTCGGACGACAAGGTGGGCATGGTGCAGGTGCGCTGGGGCCACCTGAACCGCGAGTTCTCGCTGCTGACGCAGGCCCAGAGCATCTTCCTGGACGGGCACTTCATCATCGAGCACACCGCGCGCAACCGCGCCGGCTGCTTCTTCAACTTCAACGGCACCGCGGGCATCTGGCGCCGTGACACCATCTCCGACGCGGGCGGCTGGCAGCACGACACGCTCACGGAGGACCTGGACCTGAGCTACCGCGCCCAGCTCAAGGGCTGGCAGTTCGTGTTCCTGCCCGAGGTCATCTCCCCGGCCGAGGTGCCGGTGGACATGAACGCCTTCAAGAGCCAGCAGCACCGCTGGGCCAAGGGCTCCATCCAGACGGCGAAGAAGCTGCTGCCCACCATCCTCAAGAGCGACCTGCCGCTGGTGGTGAAGCGCGAGGCCTTCTTCCACCTCACCAACAACATGGCGTACCTGTTGATGGTGCTGCTGTCGGTGCTGATGCCCATCAGCATGGTGGTGCGCTTCCAGCACGGCCTCTACGGCACGCTGTTCCTGGACCTGCCCTTCTTCCTCACGGCCACCGCCAGCGTCTGCTTCTTCTACGTGGCGGCGCAGCGTGAGCGCGGCGCCAAGGGGTGGGAGCGGGTGAAGTACCTGCCCTTCCTCATGAGCCTGGGCATCGGCATGGCCATCAGCAACGCCAAGGCGGTGGCCGAGGCGCTGCTCAACCAGCAGTCGGGCTTCGCGCGCACGCCGAAGACGGGCGCCGAGGGCAAGAAGGCCGTCGTCGTCAAGAAGGCGTACCGGGGCAGCAAGTCGCTGCTGCCGCTGGTGGAGCTGCTCTTCGCGGCGTACTTCACCGGCGCGCTGTGGTTCGCCATCGACGCGCGCATCTACACGTCGGTGCCCTTCATCGTCCTGTTCCTGGCGGGCTTCCTCTACGTGGGCAGCTCCAGCCTGCTCCAGGGCCTGTCCGGCCGGCTGAAGCTGGCGGAGTCCGCCCCCACGGTGGAGACCCCCGACGAGCAGCCCCGCCAGGCGGCCTGAGCGGCGTCCTTCCTTCGGGGAGGTGAGGGGTGAGGCTGGCACCGCGCCGCCTCACCCCTTCTTCGTCGTCAGGTGCCCGCGTCCGGCGTGCTGCCCGCGTCCGGCGGTGTTCCCGCGTCCGGCGCGCCGCGCACCAGCACCTGCTCCAGCCTGACGCCGCGGGCGCCCGACGGGGCCGTGCGGCAGTCCTCGTCGATGGAGGTGCTGGTCGCCGAGCGCAGCGTCAGGCCCGCGTCCGTGCAGTGGAGCACCTCTGTCGGAAAGGTGACAGGGCAGGGCGTGCCGGCGCCGGAGAAGCCGGTGGCGCGCGTCTCGCCCACGAAGCCGGCGGGGGTGCGCCGCAGGACGATGGACGGCGAGCCCGCGTCCGGGGCGTCCACGGCTTCCGAGTCATGGGCCCGGACGACGGCGAGCGAGAGTGTGCCGCCGTCATCGTCCCCGTAGTACCGGAAGGCGGGGTTCCCCGCGTGGTGGTACTCGCCGGCCTGATTCTGCTCGCAGCCGGCGGGAATCTTCACCGCGGGCGGCGGCGGCGGCCCGGGCTCCGTCCTGGGCGGCGCCTTCGCGGAGCACGCGGTGAGGGAGAGGACGCTGAGGTGGAGGGCCAGTGTGGGCAGGACGCGGTGCATGGGGGGCGGATATTCTCCCAATCCTCAAGGCCCTGGGACTCTGTTTGATTCCCTTGGGATGACTCTCTAACCTTCGGTTCGTCATGAGCCTCCACCGCATCGTCGTCTTCGCCCTGGTGACTGTCCTGGCCGCCCCGTCGGCCGCGCTCGCGCAGGATGACTTCCTGGCGCCGCTCACCACGCCGTCGAAGCCCAAGGCAACCAAGCCCAAGCCCAGGGTGGTGAAGAAGAAGAAGCCCGCCAAGAAGCCCGCGCGCGCGAAGGCGCCGGCGAGGGGCAGGAAGAAGGCGGCCGAGGACGACCTGTTGCTGGCGCCGCTGACGCCCGCGAAGACGGAGGTGCTCGTGCGCATGACGGGCAACGTCCGCGGCGCGAGGCTGTTCGTGGATGGGAAGGAGTTCGGCGTCCTCTCCGCGGCCGTGGTGCCGGTGGAGGTCCGCCCGGGTGAGCACCACCTGGTGGTGCGCCGGCCGGGCTACGCGGACTTCACGCGCCGCATCGACGTGAAGGCGGGCTCGCAGGCGGAGGTGCTGGTGTCGCTGGACGCCACCATGGGCTTCGCCACGCTGACGGCGGACGTGGCGGACGCGGTGGTGCTGGTGGACGGACAGCAGGTGGGCGAGGTGCCGCAGGCCAACGTGCTGCTGCGTCCGGGCTCGCGTGAGATTGAGTTCCGGGCGCCGGGCTTCAGGCCGGACGTGCACAACATCACCGTGTTCGCGGGCCGGAGCTACGAGGTGACGGGCAACCTGCGGCCCGCGATGGACCCGTCGGTGGCCATGGCGGACGCGCCGAAGAGCCCGGTGCTGGAGCCGTCCTCCAAGCTGGATGGCGACGACGAGACGGCCCCGGGCCTGTCGCTCGCGGGGGACCCGGAGACGCCCGAGGTGGAGGGCTCCAAGCCCTGGTACGGCCGCTGGTACGTGTGGGCCGGCATTGGCGCGGTGGTGGCCGCCGGCACGGTGGGCGCGGTGATGGCGACGCAGGGTGGCGCCAGTCCGCTGAGCCCCGCGGCCGTGTGTGGCGAGGCGGGCTGTGACGCCGTGCTGGGCGGCGTCCGCTCGGTGCGCGGCGGTGGCGCGGGGCTCCAGGCGCCCGCGCCCGCCGGGCTCCGCTTCTGATTCAAGCGGCGCGCGCGTCCCACCCGCTGTTCAGGGGGGCGCGCTACTGGCCGCGCAGGTCGTCGTCGTCCGCGCGGCGGTCCGGGGCGAGCAGCAGGTACACGTCGCTCACCCGGCCCACGCCCCAGGTGTCCAGCGCCGTCGCCCGGACCTGGAAGGGGGCGGATTCGGGCAGCAGGTGGGTGATGTCCACTTCGCCCGCCTCGAAGGTGAAGGCGCGGCGCCCCACGCTGTCCACAATCTCCGGGCCCATGTGGACGGCCTCGGTGAAGCCCACGGTGGCGCGCCGGCTCACCTTGCCTTGGGCGTCCAGCACCTCCAGCAGCAGGAAGTTGTCCACGGCGATGCCCAGGGTGCCCTTCGCATCGCCGTAGAGGCGGGCCCGGTTCCCGTTCAGGCTCAGCGTGGGCGTCTGCCCGGTGGTGACGACGCGCGGCGTGCGCTCGCCCTCGGTGGCGTCCACCTCCACGTCCTCGCGCAGCGCGGTCAGGGTGTGCGTCTCCTGGGCGGGGGTGTCCAGCAGGAGCCGGACGGCGCGGGGGCCGGTGGAGGTGGGCGGGGCCGAGGCGGGCACCTGCCGCGCACAGGACATCAGCCCCAGGGTGGCGGCCATGACGAGCGTTCGAGAATGCATGGGAGGTCCAGGGTAGATGAGCAGGGGTGTCCCGGGTCAATTAGCATGGCCGCATGCGGACCTTCCTCCATGGGTGCCTGCTGTGGTGTGCGTTGTCCGGGGCTCCGGCGTGGAGCAGCGCGCCCGCGGCGCCCCCGGCTTCACCCGAGGTGCAGCTCTGCCTGCAGCACCTGAAGCCCGCGGAGCGTGAGCGCGCCGCGAAGGCGCTGGGGCCGCTGGAGGAGCTGCCGCTCTACCGCGTGCAGTTGGAGGTCGACCCGGACGCCCGGACCGTGACGGGCCGGGTGCAGGTGGAGGTGCTGGCCCGGAAGCGCCCCCTCACCGAGCTGTACCTGCGGCTGACGCCCAACGCGCGGAGCCGCCGGCTGACGCTGTCGGACGCGAAGCTGAGCGGACGGCCCGTGAAGCTGGAGCGGCCGGAGCCCACGCTGTATCGCCTGTCGCTGGAGTCCGAGCCCGTGCCGCCGGGCGCCGCGGCGGTGCTGGACGTCGCGGTGGAGGGCCTCGTCCCGCGCGCCGCCACGCCGTCGCCGGGGGCCGCCGGAGGCTTGCTGGGCGGGTTGATGGGAGGCGGCGGCGGGCGCCCCTCGGGCGGGGACCATGGCGCCTTCTCCGCCTCGCCGGACTTCATCAGCCTGGTGGGCGTGGTGCCGCAGGTGCCGCCGGTGGGGGAGGATGGCCAGCCCTGGGATGGGCCGCAGGGCATTGGCGACCTGGGCCTCTACGAGCCCGCGCACGTGCTGGCCACCGTCACCGTGCCCTCGGGCTGGGCGGTCCACGCCACCGGCGCGCCCATGGGCGAGGTGCCGGAGCGGGATGGGCGGGTGCGCTACGCCTTCGCCGCCGCCGCGGTGCGTGACTTCCCCCTGTTCGTGTCGCGGGGCTACGCCAGCTCCACCGCCACGGTGAATGGCGTCACGGTGGAAAGCCACTACGCCGCGGCGGACCAGGAGGCTGGCGAGCGCGTGTTGAAGCACGCCACGTCGATGCTGGCGGAGTTCGAGCGCCGCCTGGGGCCGCTGCCGTACACCCACTTCCGCGTGGTGCAGGCGCCGCTGTCGGGCGGCGCGGGCGGCATGGAGTTCCCCGGCCTGGTCACCATCGCCACGTCGCTGTACCGAGGCGCGGCGGGGGCCTCCGAGATGCTGGCCGGCATGCCCGGCATGGCGGACCTGGAGGCGATGATGGGCATGCTGGGGCAGCGCGGGGGCGGGGGCGCGGGCGGGGTGCTGGGGCAGCTCAACGGCGCCATGGAGCGCACGCTGGAGTTCACCGTGGCGCACGAGGTGGCGCACCAGTACTTCGCGGGGCTGGTGGGCTCGGACCCCATCCTGGAGCCGGTGGTGGACGAGTCGCTGGCGCAGTACGCCGCGCTCCTCTACCTGGAGTGGAAGCACGGCAAGAAGGTGGCGGAGACGATGCGCCAGGAGACGCTGGTGGGGCAGTACCACCTGTACCGGATGACGGGCGGGAAGGACGGCCGCGCGGACCGGCCCACGGGGCACTTCGCGGATGAGCTGGAGTACGGCGCGCTCGTCTACGGCAAGGCGCCGCTGCTGCACCACGCCTCGCGGAAGCTGGTGGGAGACGCGGCCTTCCTCAAGGCCCTGCGCGCCTACGTGGACACGTACCGCTTCAAGTGGACGTGCAAGGACTGCTTCACGAAGGAGCTGGCGAAGGCGAGCCCCGCCAACGCGAGCGCGCTGGAGCGGCTGCGCACGCGGTGGTGGCGGGACGCGAAGGGCGACGAGGACCTGGGCAAGCCCCGGCTGGAGTCCCTGCTGGGCGGCTTCGAGGGCCTTCAGGGCCTGGAGGACCTGCAGTCCCTCCCGGGCATGGACCTGGAGGCGCTCCAGGGCATGCAGGGGCTGGAGGCCTTCCAGGAGCTCGACGCCCAGTCAAAGGAGCTGATGGAGCAGCTCATCCCCGGGCTGCTGGGGCAGTGACGCGGGGCTTCAGTCGAAGAGGGCGCGGACGAACTCGCGCGTGTCGAAGCGGCGCAGGTCGGCCACCTTCTCGCCCACGCCCGCCCAGACGACGGGGAGCTTCAGCTCGTCGCAGATGCCGATGACGACGCCGCCCTTCGCGGTGCCGTCCAGCTTCGTCAGGGCGATGGCGGTGACGCCCACGGCCTCGTGGAACTGCTTGGCCTGCTGAATCGCGTTCTGGCCGTTGGTGGAGTCCAGCACCAGCAGCACCTCGTGCGGCGCGCCGGGCAGGGCCTTGTCCATGACGCGCTTCACCTTCTTCAGCTCCTCCATCAGCGGGGCCTTGGTGTGGAGGCGGCCGGCGGTGTCCGCGATGATGACGTCCGCGCCTTCCTCCTTCGCCTTCTTCACGGCCTCGAAGATGACGGCGCTGGGGTCTCCGCCCTCGGCGCCCTTCACGAGCTGGGCCTGGGCGCGCTCGGCCCACACGTCGAGCTGCTCGGTGGCGGCGGCGCGGAAGGTGTCCCCCGCGGCGAGCACCACCTTCTTGCCCTCCGCGGAGAGCTTCGCGGCCAGCTTGCCGATGGTCGTCGTCTTCCCGGCGCCGTTGACGCCCACCACCATGACGACGTGCGGCGGGCCGCCGCCTTCCAGGGTGCGCGGCGCGGGCAAATCGCAGATACGGGCGACCTCGTCGCGGATGATGTCCTTGATGCGCTCGGAGTTCTTCAGCTCGTTGCGCTTGAGCTTGTCGCGCGCCACGCCCACCAGGTGGTCGGCGGTGCGCACGCCGATGTCGGCGGTGAAGAGGATCTCCTCCAGCTCCGCGAGGACGGACTCGTCCACCTGCCGCTGCTGGCCGAACAGGCCGTTGAGCCGGGCCATGAAGCCCTGGTTCCGCGTCTTGTCCAGGCCCTGGGCCAGGGTGCGGCCGGCCTCGGCCTCCACCTTGGCGCGGGCGGCGGCCTCCTCGGCGCGGCGGGCCTCCTCGGCGGCGGCGGCCTCGCGGGCGCGCTCCTCCTCCAGCAGCCGCTGGGCCTCGGCCTGCTCCCGCTTGCGCCGCTCCCGGGCCTCGTCGTCCGCGGCCTTCTTGGCGCGGTACTCGGCGCGCTTCTCCTCCTCCTCGCGCTCCTTGAGGGCGCGGGCCTCTTCCTCCAGCCGGGCGCGCTCGGCGGCGTCCGTGGTGGCGCGGGCGGCCTGGGCGGCCTCGTTGCGCTGGCGGGCCAGGGCCTCGGCGCGGGCGTGGGCCTCCTCGGCCTCGCGGAGGCGGGCGGCCTCCGCCTCGGAGGGGGGCAGCTCCACGCGCAGCCGGGGCTGCTCGGCGGGGAGGGTGGGCTTCTCGGCCGCGGGGGGGACGGTGGGCTTCTTCTCCTCGGGGCGCTTACGGAAGAAGAGCTTCCGGGCGGCCAGCACCATCAGCAGGACGAAGAGGGCGGCGGCGCTGATGCCCACGACGTCGCCCACGGGCGAGGCGTCCGTGGGGGGCGTGCCGGTGCCCGGCTGCGTGGGGCTCCCGCCCGGGGTGGGGGCGGGAGAGGGGGCGGGCGGCACCTGCGCGGTCAGGGCGTCGAGGGCGTTGGGCGTCTTCATGTGCGCGGGTTCGCATACACCAACGCGCCGGTGGATGCAGCGCCCGTGGCCGGGTAGAACCCGGTCGTGATGCGTCTTCCGCCCTCCTGTGTCCTGCTTCCGTCGCTCCTCCTGCTTGGCAGCGCCTGCATCGTCGAGGCGCCCGGCGGCGCCTCCGACAAGGAGCGGCGCGCCGTCACGGTGACCCAGGTGCCCCCCCTGTCCGTGAAGAACGGCGCCAACCTGGGCGGCAAGGTGGAGCTGGTGGGGGCCACGGTGGAGCCGGGGCGGCTGTCGCCCGGGGACCAGGCCAAGGTCGCGCTCTACTTCAAGGTGCTCCAGCCCATGGACGACGACTACCTCGTCTTCGTCCACGTGGAGGACGCGGACGGCCGCGCCGAGCGCATCAACGTGGACCACAAGCCCGCGGGCGGTCTGCTGCCCACGTCGCAGTGGAAGCCCGGCGAGACGGTGAAGGACGAGTTCTCCGTCTACGTGCCGCCCGGCTCCACGGCCCGCGCGCTGAACATCTGGCTGGGGCTGTGGGAGCCGCGCACGGACACCCGGCTGCGCATCCTCAACCCGAAGGCCGTACGCAACGACGGCAAGGACCGCGTCTACCTGGGCCAGGTGCCCGTGGCGCGCTGAGCCGCGCCTGCACGGGCACCTGGGCGGTGCCCCGCCGTCTGCACGCTCTTGAGGATGGGGCCGGCTCGTGATGTGCGTGTAGCCTGGAATCCATGTTAGCCAGGAAATTTCTCCTGCAGTCCGCGACCGTCCTTTTCGTAGTCACAACGGGTTGCTCAGGTAGCGCCACAAGCGCCATGGGCCGCCGCGACTTGCGCGGCCACACGGCCTATGCCCTGGCGTCCTGCTCAGACAGTGTTTCGTGCTGCATCCAGCGCAACCCAGGTGTGCCCGAGGCGTGCGGGCTCACGGCGGGCGAGGCCGCCGCGCACATCGCAAGCACGGATGCCGCCATGCGGCGAGCGAACGAGAAGGAAGCGGAGGACGACGACGCCGACGATGGATGGAAGGAACACTGCATCAACACCTATGTCTCCTGTCGGGACCAGAAGAAGCCGCGCTGGGAGGGGGACTGCTACGCCTGCTTTCGGCGGTGCGAAGGACAAAAGCAGTGGCCCTTCAAGGAATGCCACCCGCGCAGATAAGAGGCCGCACATGCCGGAACACGATTCCTGGAACAAGATCTGGGAGCTGAACCACCGGGTTGCCGACCTGGGAGAGCCTCTCGACCTTTCAGATGAGACCCGCGCGCTGCTGCGGGAGACGGCATCCGAGGTCGCCATCGCATCCGAGGAGGCCGCCAGGGCACTACAAGGCGACGGGAGCGCCGCCACGTCGTTGCTCAAGGAGGTCGCGAAGCGCATCCGGGTGGGGTCGCGACGCCTGTCTCGTGCGATTGCTGAAGCGAACAAGTTCCAGGAGGAGGGCGACCTTGACGCCGCACGCGCTCCGCTGCTGGACCTGCTCGCGGTTGAAGTCGTCCCCTATTACCGCGAACTCGCCCAGATTCATTTGGACGCGCTCGACGAGCCGTAACCATCTGAATTCAAAACGAAAACGCCGGAGCGGCCCTGTAAGCCGAGTTCTGTCCCCACCCCTTTCGGGCTGGGCGGTGAACATTCGTCTAGGGCCCTGGTTGCCCAGGGGCCTCATCAGCGAGCAACCCGAGCGCATGGGACGGGCCACCCCTGTCCTCCGTACGGCGAGGACGCGCTCCTATTGGCTCTTGCTCCAGGTGGGGTTTACCGAGCCGTCCGAGTCACCCCGGACGCGGTGCGCTCTTACCGCACCGTTTCACCCTTACCCGCCCCTTTCGGAACGGGCGGTCTGTTTTCTGTGGCACTTTCCTGCGAGTCGCCTCGACTGGCCGTTAGCCAGCACCCTGCCCTCTGGAGCTCGGACTTTCCTCCCGCCACCCATGACTGCGATGGCCGGCGTTCACCCGGGCCGCTCCGGCACCATGCGCTTACAACAGCCGGGCGGGGGCGGTCCACTCCGGGAAGGCGTCCGAGGGCTCAGGAGCGTCCGGTATCGCGCGCGCACGCGGCGGCCCGTGCGAGGAGCAGAGCCTGTTCTCGGGTGTTCTCGGTGAGGGCGGCGGCGCGCTCGAACTCCACGCGGGCCTCGTCGAGCCGGTCCAGCTTGCTGAGCAGGTCGCCTCGGACGCTGGGCAGCAGGTGGTAGTCCTGGAGCGCGGGCTCCGACGTCAGGGTGTCCACGATGGCCAGCCCCGCCTCCGGGCCAAACGCCATGGCGTGGGCGACCGCGCGGTTGAGCTCCACGACAGGGGAGGGGACGACCTGAGTCAGCACCTCGTAGAGCGCTGCGATGTGCGTCCAGTCCGTGGCCTCGGCGGTGCGCGCGCGGGCGTGGCAGGCGGCGATGGCGGCCTGGAGCGCATACGGGCCCTGGGCGCCTCCCAGCGCGTCGGCGCGTTCGAGCGCCGCGAGGCCTCGGCGGATGAGGAGCGGGTCCCAGAGGGCCCGGTTCTGCTCCAGCAGGAGGACGGGCTCGCCCTTGGGGCCCACGCGTGCCCGCGAGCGCGACGACTGAATCTCCATCAGCGCGAGGAGCCCGTGGACCTCGGGCTCTTTCGGCGCGAGCCCCGCCAGGATGCGGCCCAGGCGCAGCGCGTCCTCGCACAGCGCGGGGCGCAGCCAGTCGTCTCCGGCCGTCGCGGAGTAGCCTTCGTTGAAGACGAGGTAGATGACCTCCAGCACGGTCGACAGGCGGGCGGCCAGCTCCTCGCCTTCGGGGACCTCGAAGGGGACGTTCGCCTCCGCGAGCGTGCGCTTGGCCCGGACGATGCGCTGGGCCACGGTGGGGACGGGGACGAGGAACGCGCGGGCAATCTCCTCCGTCGTCAGGCCGCCGAGCAGCCGGAGGGTGAGGGCCACTCGCGACTCCTTCGGAAGCACCGGGTGGCAGGAGACGAACATCAGCCGCAGCAGGTCATCGCCGACCTTGTCGTCGAGCGCGGCGTCCAGGTCCGGTGCGGCCGTGCCCTGCAGTGACTCCAACTCGTGGGTGAGCTCCTCGTGCTTCCGCTCGAGGAGCTTGCCCCGTCGCAGTTCGTCGATGGCGCGGCGCTTGGCTGTGGCCATGAGCCACGCGCCCGGGTTGTCCGGGACGCCCGTCTCCGGCCACTTCTCGAGCGCGACGACGAGTGCGTCCTGCGCGAGCTCCTCCGCGCGGCCCACGTCGCGCACCATCCGGGCGAGGCCGGCGATGAGGCGGGCGGACTCGATCCTCCAGACTGCTTGGATGGCGCGCTGGGTTTCAGTGGATGCCGTCACGGGGGCGAATCAATCACCGTCTGCTCCGGACACAAGCGACCTGCGCACCCGGCATTTTCTTTTTGAAAGTGCGGCGTGTACCGTCGGCGGGTCATGCGGCGGCTTGGAAACCCAGCGGGTAGATGGTCCGTGAGGATGCGGTCCTCTACCTCTCCGGGGTACCCCCGGGGACAACGCATCAGGAGCACACCGTCACGCGAGGCAGACACTGCGGCAAGCCGCAGGAGCTGCCACGCCAGACACGACAGGTGGGGCCATGCCGCCGCATGGCGTGAGTCCGGGCGATGAGTGAGCGGCGTGTCGTGGCACAGGGGCTCGCGTCCGCGTTCCTCGCGGGGCCCTGGACGCTCAAGGGGCTCGTTGAACGGGGCACGGAGGCTGTTGGAGGACGGGCGCCTTGGGTGAGGTCGATGGCCCGGAGCGCGATGATCTTCTTCCCGCGTCCGCCGCATGCGCGGTTGGAGCTGCTCGCGGAGGTGCTGGCTTCGCGGCCCGTGTTTCCGAAGGGCTTTGCGGATTCGTCGGGGCGGGCGCGCATCGTGCGCTGGCTGACCTCCGAGCCTCGGATGGACCGGCAGCCGTGGCCGGTGCCTTCGCTGCCGACCCAGGCGGACCTCGCGGACTGGCTGGGCGTGACAGGGGCGCAGTTGGACTGGCTGGCGGATGCGCCGGGCATCGAGCGCACGTCCAAGCCGGGGCGGTGGCGGCGCTACCGGTACACCTGGATTCCGAAGCGCAGCGGCGGTGAGCGACTCCTGGAGCAGCCGGGGCTGGACTTGATGCAGGTCCAGCGGAAGGTGCTCCACGGCATCCTGGACCGCGTCCCACCGCACGACGCGGCGCATGGCTTCGTCGCGGGGCGGAGTGTCCGCAGCTTCGTGGAGCCCCACGCAGGGCAGGCGGTGGTGGTACGGGTGGACCTGGAGGACTTCTTCTTCTCCGTGCGGCCCGCGCGCATCTGGGCGGTGTTCCGCACGGCGGGATATCCGGACGGCGTGACGAACGCACTCGCTGGGCTCTGCACGAACCGCACGCCCCAGGCGGTGTTGGCACAGGCACGTCAGCCGGAATCTGTCTCAGAAGTGGATGCACGTTGGCGTCTGGCGCGGCGGCTCGAATCGCGTCATCTGCCACAAGGGGCGCCCACGTCGCCCGCGCTGGCGAACCTCGCGGCGTATCGGCTCGATGTGCGGCTGTCGGCGCTCGCGACGGCGATGGGCGCGCGATACACGCGCTACGCGGATGACCTGGCGTTCTCAGGAGGGGACGCACTGTCCCGGCGCACGCACAAGTTGCTGCGCTACGTGAGCCAGATTCTCCGCGAGGAGGGCTTCATGACGCGCGCCGGGAAGACGCGGGTGATGCGCCAGGGCGCTCAGCAACGGCTCGCGGGCGTGGTGGTGAATGCGCATCCCTCCGTCAGCCGTGCGGACTACGAACGGCTGAAAGCCATCCTCCACCTGTGCCGCACGCGAGGCCCCGCGAGCCAGAACACCGAAGGCCATCCCGACTTCCGAGCGTACCTGCTGGGACGCATCGCCTGGGTGGCACACCTGCACCCGGCTCGAGGCGCGAAGCTGCGCGCGACTTTCGAGCAGGTTGTGTGGGCAGGCTAGAATTGCTCAGAATAGGCAGCGTGTCCTGAATCGGAGGCAATCGTGAATGTCCCGCAACTGCTTTCGGCGTCTCCGCTACGCGTCTTTGAGTGGGCAACTGGGAAAACAAACGACGATGTCGTGCGGATTGTCATGAATGCTTCGCTATTCATTCATCCGAGCGCGGTACGTCGGAAACCCGTCATGCTGCCCGACCGTGTACGAGAATCGAGGGCGCATCACCCGGACAAGAAGAGAGGTCACGTATCCGTTTGGAGGGGCCGGCCGGTAAAGGTCTGCGATAACACAACCGCAAGAGTTGCCTTCGGCCAGTACATCGGTCGGTCGATGAACGGGAGCAGTCGCGAGGTATCGGTAGGCTGGGAAGTGGCGCACATTTGGGCCTCGGTCCACGACCCTGACTACTTCACTGCTGGGTGGAACATGTACTTGATTCCGGGGTTTCTCCGCGTGCTCACGGAGGAACAGGCTCAGATTCCGCTGTTCGCAAAGTGTCTTCAGTACATCGCATGGAACTTGTTCTTCACTAGCGCAGTGGCTGCTCCTATGACGCCGCCAATGCCACCGAGTAATGATGTTCCTGAGTGGCTATTAACCTTCGAGCCGAGGTTCGCGAATACAGTGTTGGGGGACCGGTGACATGCCGAGAAGACTAGTGCTGCTTGTTGCTCACCCAGAGGCCAAGCAACCCTATCTCAATGGATGGGATCCGAGCGCCACGCGGCTTGAATTCATCACGACAAATAAAAAGATCCTTAACCAATGTCTGCGTGCATTGGATGGCGGGGATGAATGGGTCTATGTGCAGAGAATGCAATATGGCCCGTTTCCGAGCAGAGTTATCGGTCGGACCAAGGTGGCTCGGGTCGATGAGTCCGTGATGTGCGTGCAGTTTGAGCGCTGGGAAACTTATGACGCTGCCCCCGCCCGAGCGTTTGGAGGTTCCACTTTCTCTGAGTTTGCAGAGTGACGCTCCAGTTCCTCATGTGCGCTATGGGTTGGGCAGGCTAGTAGCCATCCATTGGGTCTGACGGGCTCTGCGCATTCGTTGCTACGGGCATCGTTCGGTGCGAAGGCTCAAGTGTCCTCGCTGAGGGGGTGCGATGAGTGCGTATGGAGCGCAAGTTTCGCTTCGAGCGTACCTTCGAGCGATTGCCCTGAAGTACTTCGTGCCGGAGGATTGCTGGCGGTATGTGGCGGTATGTGGCGGTATGTGGCGGTAGGGCGTAGGCGCTGCTCGTAAATACTGGCCCTCCTTTTCAGGGCTTGAGCATGCGACCTACAGCCGCTCATCAATCGCGCGGTTGCTCATCTCATCCGCTTCCGCGTTCTGCGCGCGGGGGACGTGGTGGAGCTTCACCTTCGCGAAGCCCTTGAGCAGCTTCCGCGCCTCTTCGTACAGCGGCTTCAGCGTGGCGCTCTTCACCTGGTAGCGCCCGCCGAGCTGACGAATCAGCAGCTCGCTGTCCGCGTAGACGTCCACCTCGCGCGCGCCCAGGGACTGCGCGTGCTTCAGGCCCAGCAAGAGGCCCATGTACTCCGCGCAGTTGTTCGTCTGATGTCCCAAGAACCGCCCAACGCGGGCCACCACGTTGCCAGTGGGGTCCATCAGCACCGCCCCCGCGCCCGCGGGCCCCGGATTCCCTCGGGCCGCGCCGTCCGAATAGACGCGCAGGCGAGGGTGCTGCTCGGAGCCAGGCGCCGCCTCCGCCGGAGGGCTCACGGCCCCGACCGGCTCCGGCGTGCCTGGGACTGACGCAGCGGAGGCCGGCGGCGCTCCACTGAGCCGTTGGGCGGCCTCTTCGATGAGCTGCCCCAGGTGCTCCCGGGTGAGGCCCCGGAACTCTCGCACCGTCCCTTGCAGCGGCTCCTCACGCGCGATGTGGCGGAGGATGTCGATGATGGACGGCGCGGGCATGTCCACGAAGCCGCGCCGCTACTTCGCCGCCGCCGGGGTTTCCTGCAGCGCTTCCACCGCGTAGATGATGCGGTTGCACGAGGGACAGATGTCCGTGCCCAGCCCGGTGCGGAGCTGGTTGTAGAGCTGCGGGGGCACGTTCATGTTGCAGCCCTGGCAGGTCCCAGCGACCACGCCGACCAGGGCGGGCAGCTTCTTCTTGCGCACCACCTCGTAGCGGCGGAGCAGGGTGGCGTCCACGCCAGCGGCCACCTCGGCGCGGCGGCCTTCCAGCCCCTTCACCTGGGCCTCGGCCTCGCCCAGCTTCCCGCGCAGCTCCGTCATCCGGCCCGACAGGCCCTGCTGCTTCGTGGCGTAGTCGGCCTCCTTGCCCTTGATGGCCTCACGCGCGAGGCCGAGCTGCTTCGTCAGCTCCGTCAGCTCCTCCGCCATCGTCAGATTGGCCTTCTTGGCGATGTCGATTTCACGGGCCAGGGCGGAGTACTCGCGGGTGGAACGCTGCTCGCTGAGCCGCGCCTCCCACTTCTTCACCTTGTCCTTCTCGTCCGTGATGTTCTGCTCGAGCTGGGCCTTCTGCTTCTCCATGTCGGAGACGCGTGCCCGTTCCGCTTCGATGGCGCTGCGGGCCACACCCAGTTCCCGCTCCAGCTCGGCAATCTGACGGGGGTGAACGTCCGCGGCCTTCCGGAGCGAGGCGACCTCGAGGTCCACGTTCTGCAGCTCCGCCAGCGCTTTCAATTTCTCCCGCAAAGTTGCTGCCTCCCACAGGGCCGCACCGTGTACGGCAACGGCCAGGCTCTTGTACCAACAAGGATGATGAGGGTCCAACGTCCAAATGGGCCATGAGTCATCCCTCATGGCCCCTGCTGCCATGCCGCATTTGAAACAGCTTCACGCACCCGTTAGACCGGAGCGCGTGCTTCGTCCATCCTTCGTCCTCGTTCTCTGCGCGCTCGCCTCCGCCTGCAAGGAGCCCGCATCCCCGCCACCCGCCGCCACGACGGCGCCCGCCGCCACGAACACGAAGTGGGGTGTCATCGAGGGTCGCGTCCGCCTCAGCGGCACGCCGCCCACGCCCGCCCGCCAGCCGACCATCGGCACGGTCGTCTCCGTGTGCGGCGAGGAGACCGAGGAGCGCACGCTGGTGGTAGGCAACGAGGGCGCGCTGGCCCACACCGTGGTTTCCCTTGGAGAGGGCCACGCGCTGCCCGCGGCCAAGGTCGCCGCGCCCGAGCCCGTGCTGGACCAGAAGCAGTGCGTCTATGACCCGCCCGTGCTGGCCGCTCGCGCCGGCAGCACCCTGCTCATCCGCAACTCGGACCCGCTGGTCCACAACGTCCGCGCCGCCTCCGGCACCAACCGCGCCTTCTTCAACGTGGCCATGCCACTGGAGGGGATGACGGTGAAGCGCCAGCTCCCCGCCGAGCCCGGCGAGGTCCCCATCCACTGCGACATCCACCCGTGGATGCGCGCGCGGGTGCGCACCTTCAACCACGGCTACTTCGCCACCAGCGGCGCCGACGGGCGCTTCCAACTGGAGGTCCCCGAGGGCACCCACACCCTGGTCCTCTGGCACGAGCGGCTCCCGGAGCAGGCCCGCACCGTCACTGTCCGTGCGGGCGAGCGCGTCCAGGTGGACGCCGAGTGGCCGGTGTCCGACCTGAAGTAGGGCGCCGGCTCGTATCCTTGAAGGATTCCGCCGCTCGACGTCTGAAAGGTTGAGAAGCCGCGACTCGATTGGGGTTTCCGTTCCAGCGGAAGAATTGTTATGTAGGTGGCAGAAGCCACGCAGTCGAAGAGGGGGCGGAGTCATGCAGCAGCAGCCAAAGAAGCAAGCAACCCTGAGCAACGGCATGCGCGGCCTGGAGTCGCCCCGGAAGGCGGCGGTCCGGCCCGTCGGCATGCAGGAGATGGGGCCGACCTTGTACGAGCAGCTCCGCCGCGCGCTGCTGGAGCTGGCCCCCGTCTCATCCAACTGAAGCCAGGCCACCCGGGCGCGGCCGCGCCGGCCTGAAAAGCGAAGGGGCTCCCGGCTTGCGCCGTGGAGCCCCTCGTTGCTTGCGGACCTAGATGTCTTCCTCTTCGGTGTCGCCTCCAGCCGCCTCTTCATCGTCGAAGGACTCGAGGCCTTCCTCGTCCTCCTCCTCCCCTCGACCGGCGGGTTCCTCCGGTTCAATGGGCTCGATGACCTTCGGGGCGGCGGCCAGACGGCCACGCCTCCCCTCGGGCTGAGGCTTGAGCGCCGGGCTCTCCCGTTGATCCGCGCCACACTTCGGGCAGATCGGGTCCGGCTTCTTCATGTCGTAGAACTTCGTCTGGCACTTGAAGCAGACGTGTTTTGTTCCGAGGTCCTTCGCCGGCATTCGCCACCTTGTGTAAAAGGCGAGTGAAGACAGGGGGGAAGGGCGGCTCAATAGTTGGGCCGCCAGTCAGAGTCAACCTGTGGTTTGCGCGGGAGATTTCTAGCGGTAGCATCCGACCCGCGTTTTCCCCCGGAAGCTGGACACCCCTCTTGAACTTTACCTGCGACAATTGCCAGAAGCGGTATTCCATTGCGGACGAAAAGGTCCGCGGCAAGACGGTCAAGGTCCGCTGCAAGAACTGCCAGAACGTCATCACCGTCGAAGGCCCCGCCGAGGAAGAGAGCACCCGAGTGGTCTCCCTCGCGGACGTGGAACGCATCCGCGCCCAGGAGCGTTCCCTGGCGGAGCCCGAGCCGAGTGCCGCCCCGGCGGCCGTCATCAGCGCGCCCATCGCGCCGGCCCCCGTGGCCAAGGCGCCTCAAGCCGCGCTGCAGACGCCCTGGGACGATGAGCCCACGCGCGCCGCGCCCATGAAGGCCACGGGTTCGCCCTGGTTCGTCATGGTGCGCAACAAGCAGGAGGGCCCGCTGGACGAGGGCGCCCTGCGCGAGCTGGTGGCCACGGGCACGGTGAACGGCCGCAGCTTCTTCTGGCAGCAGGGCATGGCCGACTGGAAGCGCGGCTCGGACATCCCCGAGCTCGCGGGCCTCTTCGAGCCGCCGCCCGCGGCCGAGCCGCCCCCGCCGCCCCTCCTATCGCCGCGCCGCCGCCGCCCGAGCCCGCGCGCGCCTCGCGCGCCGCGCCCGCGCGCCGTGAGCCGGAGCCGCAGGCCTATGTGCCGGAGCCGGAGCCGGAGCCCGAGCCGCGGCACGCCGAGCCCGAGCAGCCCTGGCCCGACGAGGAGGACGAGGCGCCGGACAACACCTACTACGGCGACCCGCTGCCGCGCGCCCAGCCGCAGCCCCAGTCGCCGCAGCAGGTGACCCGCCGCGCGCAGCAGCCGCAGCCCCAGGCCGCCGCCAACGCCGCGCCCCTGGACGACGCGCTGTTCTCCGACCTGGACCTGCCGGGCCACCGCAACGGCGGCGAGGACGACGAGCCCCAGGACGACGACGGCGGCGGGGCGTACCCCGACGACCCGCGCGCCGCGCTGGGCGGCGAGGCCGACGACGAAGAGGGCAAGGCCGTGGAGGACACGCGCCACTTCGCCAAGAAGTCGGGCGTCACGCGCCGCAACCCGGCCTGGAAGTACGCCGTCTTCGCGCTGCTGCTCATCCTCGTCCCGCTGGGGCTCGCCTACGTGCTGTCGGAGACGCTGGGCGTGGTGCCGCTGCGGGTGCGGACGGTGGACGCCAACGGCAACGCGGTGGAGCAGCCCGTCTTCTCGCCGGAGGGCGTGGGCGCGCTGCGCGACAAGCTGCTGGGCCGCGCGCCGCCGCCCGCGCCGCCCAAGGCGCCCCCGCGGCGGGCAAGCGCCCGGCCACCGCGCCCGCGGGCACCGGCGCGGCGGGCTCGGACCCGGAGGCCGCCGCGGCGCCGTCCAAGGCCGCGCTGGAGGCCGTCTACGTGGACCCGGAGAAGAAGGACGTGGACCCGGCGGTGCGCGGCGGCGCGGAAGTGGCCGCCGCGGACACCGAGGAAATCGGCGGCCCGTCCGACGAGGAGGTGGAGCGCGTGCTGGAGAAGACGCAGCCCGCCTTCCGTGACTGCGTGGAGGCCGAGCTGCGGAAGAACCCGTCCTTCAAGGGCGGCAAGGTGACGCTGACGGCCACCGTGGGCAGCTCCGGCACGGTGAAGGCGGCCACGTTCGACCGCAAGGACCTGAACCGCAACAGCGCGGTGGGCACCTGCATCCGCGACCGCGCGAAGGGGATGGTCTTCTCCGCCTTCGCCGGCGAGGACGTGGACCTGGAGATTCCGCTGGTCCTCTCCAAGTCGATGTAGCCGCCCTAGAGGTCGAAGCTCCCGGACGGAGGCGGCGGCTTGCCGCGCGTCGCCTTCTCGCGGGCCCCGCGCACCTCCTCGCGCAGGGCCTCGGTGGCCTCCGGGTCCACCGCCAGCGTGTCGAGGTCGAGCACGTCTCCCTCGCGCGCGCCGGCGGGCAGCTCGCTCGCGGGCCGCGTCACTTCGCGGCCGTCCACCACGAGCACGGCGACGTCGTCTTCGATGCGGTCCAGCGTGGCCCGGTTCGTCATGGCGCGGGGCTCCTCACGGGTTGCAGTCCCGGGCCGGCCGGCGTCCGCGCGCGGCCTCGGCCCGGGTGGCGAAGGTCACCAGGTTGGATGACTTGATTCTCATCACGTTGCGGCACGTGGGCTTGTGGAACACGTCGCTGCGGCTGCTGCCGACGTAGGTCCCCACCGTCACGCCGCTGGAGTCCGAGCCGCCGCCTCGGGAGCGGGCGCCCGGGCGCGCGCTCCGAGCCCCGTCGGCCGGCGGGTCGTCGAGGCTCAGGGTGTACATCTTCCCGTCCGGCTGGGCGCCCGCTCCGGGGCGGCCCGTCGCGCGCCGCGGGTCCGCGGCGAGCGCGGGGGCCCTGGGCGTGGGGGCGCCCAGGCCCGGGTAGCGGTAGCGCGTGTCCTCCGGGACGCCCGCGAGCAGCCGCTGCGGCGTGACGACGAGCGTCTTGCCGTCGCTCACCACCTGCACCTCGCCGTGCTGGTCGGTGCGGAACACCTGGGCGCCCGCGGCCTCCAGGCGCTCCAGCGTGGCCGGCGCGGGGGCGCCATTCAGGTTGCCTTCGCCCGACGAGACGACGGCCGCGCGGGGGCCCACCGCGGACAGGAAGGCGGCGCTGGTGGGCCCGTCGGTGCCGTGCGCCGCCACCTTGAGCAGGGTGGCCTGCATGGGGGCGTTGCGCTCCAGCAGGTGCTCCACCGTGCGGGCGTGCGCGTCCGCCATGAAGAGCACCGCGGTGTCCCCGTAGGTGAGCCGGAGGATGACGGAGTTGGCCTCCAGCGAGGCCTCGGGGACGTCGAGCAGCGGCTCGGTGGGCGCGCGCGGCCACAGCACCGTGAGGGACACGCCGGCGCCCAGGGGCAGCCGCTGGAGCGCGTTGGGCGTGGCGGGGGAGGGGGACGGGGAGATGAACTCCACGCCCTGGCTGGCCACCGCGCCCAGCAGCGTGTCATACGCCTTGGGGGTGGCGCCGAGCTGCGGCTCCAGGAGCTGCCGGGCACCCACGCGCTTGAGCACCGGCTCCAGCGCGCCGTGGTGGTCCGCGTGCGGGTGGGTGAGCACCACCAGGTCCAGCCGCTGCGTGAGCAGCTCCGGCAGCCGGTTCACCAGGTGCTCCGCCGAGGAGGCCGGGCCCGCGTCCACCAGCGCGGTGTACCCGTCCGGCGACACGATGAGCGCGGCGTCCCCCTGGCCCACGTCGAAGAAGTAGACGTGGAGCTTCCCGTCCGGCGTGCCGCCGAAGTAGCGCCGGGGCTGCTCCACGGGCCGCGCGGCCACCGGGGGCGGGGGCGGCGGTGGCTCCTTGCAGGCCGCCAGGGCCAGCAGCAGGGCGAGGACGATGCGCGAGGGGGGGCTCATGGGTGGCAGTCCTCGGAGGGGCGGCGCGCGCGCATGGCCTCGGCGCGGCTCGAATAGGCGGTGCGGTCCGACTTGGAGCGCTTCAGGGTCCGGCAGTCCTCTTTGTGAAACACCTTGCTGCCCTTGAGGCTGAAGTATCGCGGCGCGCCGGTGTCGCGTTGCGTGGCGCCGGTGCCGGGGGCCTCCGCCGGGGCGGGTTGGGCGCTCCTTCCACGGGGCGCGCTGGCGCGCCGCGTACCCCGGGTGATGGGGCCGAGCGCCACCGGGCCGGGCTTCACCTCGCCGGGCACCAGCTCCGGCGCTCCGGCGCGCTTCTCCGCGCGCAGGGAGACGGCGTGGCCGTCACTGGTGGCCACCACCTCGCCGTCCTGGTCGGTCCGGAAGACGGTGGCCTTCACCGCGCGCAGGCGCTTCAGCACCTCCGAGGTGGGGTGGCCATAGTCGTTCTTCGCGCCCACGGAGATGACGGCGGCCTGGGGCTTCACCGCGGCGAGGAAGGCCGCGGTGGAGGAGTGCCGCCCGCCGTGGTGGGCCACCTTCAGCACGGTGGAGGTGAAGTCGATGGGCTTGCGCAGGAGCGTGGCCTCGGTGTCCGGCTCCGCGTCGCCGGTGAAGAGGAACGCCGTCTTGCCGTAGGTGAGCTTGGCGACGATGGAGTTGGAGTTCGGGTCCGAGCGCGTGCCCGTGAGGAAGGGGTCCTCCGGCACGCGGGGCCACAGCACGGTGAGCGCCGCGCCGTCCCCCAGGCCGATGGTGACCAGCGAGCGCGGCTCCTGGGGGTTTGGCAGGGGCGCCATCACCTGGCCCACCTCGTCCCCCACGACGTTGAGCAGGTCGCGGTAGGCCTCGCTCGGGTGGTCGAAGCCGGGGTCCATGAAGCGCCGGGCCCCCACCGCGCGCAGCGCGTTGGACATGCCGCCCAGGTGGTCCAGGTGGGGGTGCGTGAGGATGGCCAGGTCCAGCGGCCCCTCCACCAGCGCGCGCAGCCGCTTCTCCAGGTGGTGCCGGGCGTCGGGCGGGCCGCTGTCGATGAGCACCGTCTTGCCGGTGGGGGAGATGATGAGCGCGGCGTCCCCCTGGCCCACGTCGAAGAAGTGCACCGTGAGCGGCTGGCCGGCGGACTGGGCCAGGGCCGGGCCTGGAAGCGAGGCGAGGACGGAGACGAGGAGTGCGAGCCACCGGACAAAGGACATCACCCGGCGGACTCTACCGCTCCGCTCCGTCCCTGGGCACCCGCGAGCGCTTCCCGAGGGCCTGGAAGTGGGCTAAGGGGCCGGGCATGTCCGACTCCGAAGACCTCTTCCATTTCGTCGAGGACATTGCCGAACAGGCGCGCCGCCGGCTCCAGGCGTGGAAGGAGGGGCAGGCGCCCGGGGCCAGCGCGCCGGCGCCGGACCTGTCCACCGCCCGGGTGGACCTGGAGACGCTTCGCTCCCACGCGGACCTGGCGCCGTACATCGACCACACGCTGCTCAAGCCCGAGGCCCGCGCCGAGGACGTGGTGAAGGTGGCCGAGGAGGCCCGCCAGTACGGCTTCGCCACCGTCTGCGTGAACAGCGCGCACGTGGCCACCGCCGCGCGGGTGCTGGCCGGCACGTCCACGGTGCCCATCGCCGTGGTGGGCTTCCCGCTGGGGGCCTCGCTGCCGTCCGCCAAGGCCTTCGAGGCCCGGGAGTCCATCCGCGCCGGGGCGCGGGAAATCGACATGGTGCTGAACGTGGGCGCGCTCAAGGCGCACGACTACGCGCTGGTGCACCAGGACATCGCCGCCGTGGTGGAGGCCAGCCGGCCGGTGCCGGTGAAGGTCATCCTGGAGACGGCCCTGCTCACGGACGAGGAGAAGGTCATCGCCTGCTCGCTCTCCAAGGCCGCGGGCGCCGCCTTCGTGAAGACGTCCACCGGCTTTGGCCCGGGCGGCGCCACCGAGGCCGACGTGGCGCTGATGCGCCGCGTGGTGGGTGACACGGTGGGCGTGAAGGCGTCCGGCGGCATCCGCTCCGCCGAGGACGCGATGAAGATGCTGCGCGCGGGGGCCAACCGCCTGGGCGCGTCCGCGTCGGTGGCCATCGTGTCGGGGCAGTCCTCCACCGCGAAGTACTGATTCGGAGGCGGAACGCCGTGAACGCGAAACAGCGAGAGGAATTCAAGGCGCTGCTGCTCGCGCTCCATGCGGAGCTGACGGAGAAGGCGCCGTCGAGAATCGAGCCCAACCGCACCGATGACGCGCGCATCGGCGGCGACGAGGACGAGCAGCCGCTCAACGAGATGATGCAGGCCATCGCGTCCAACCGGAACCGGAACATGGACGGCGTGCTGGCCCGCGTGCTCAAGGCGCTGGGCAAGCTGCGGGAGGACCCGGACGCGTTCGGCGAGTGCGAGGAGTGCGGTGACGAGCTCCCGCTCGGCCGGCTGCGCGCCATGCCCTACGCGGAGCTGTGCGTGACGTGCCAGGGCGCCAAGGACGGCCCCAAGGGCCGCGCCACCCGCAGCAAGCTGACCGACTACACCTGAACAACCGGCGCGCGAGCCCCCGTGCCTCGCGCGCCCTCAACGGCTACACGAGGCTGCGAGAGGGCTCATGGACACCAGCGGACTGAAGGAGCGGGCGGAGGCGTGGCGCCAGGCGGACCCGGACCCGTCCACCGCGGCGGAGCTGGCGGCGCTGCTGGCGAAGGGGGACTGGGCCGAGCTGGAGGACCGCTTCTCCCAGGACCTGGAGTTCGGCACCGCGGGCCTGCGCGGCGTGCTGGGGGCGGGCCCCAACCGGATGAACCGCGCCGTCATCCGCCGCACCACCGCGGGCCTGGCGCGCTACCTCAAGGCGCAGGTGCCGGACGTCGCCACGCGCGGCGTGGTGGTGGGCCGCGACGCGCGCAACCTCAGCGCCGAGCTGGCCGAGGACACCGCCGCGGTCCTGGCCGCCGAGGGCATCCCCGCCCACGTCTTCCCGGAGCCGGTGCCCACGCCGCTGGTGGCCTTCGCCGCGCTGCACCTCGACGCCGCCGCGGCCGTCATGGTGACGGCCAGCCACAACCCGCCCGAGTACAACGGCTACAAGGTGTATTGGGGCAACGGCGCGCAGATCATCCCGCCGCATGACACGGGCATCGCCGCCGCCATCGCCCGGGTGGAGCCCGCCAACCGCGTGCCGCTGCTGCCCCCGGCCGACGCTCGCGCGAAGGGCCTGTGGCGGGACTTGCCCGCCGCCATTGGAGACGCCTACGTGCGCGCCATCCTGGGGCTGCGCGTGGTGGGCAGGGGCTCCGAGTCGCTGTCCATCGTCTACACCGCCATGCACGGCGTGGGCGGAGACTGGGCGGTGCGCGCCCTGCGCGAGGCGGGCTTCCCGCGCGTCACGCCCGTGGCCGAGCAGCAGCAGCCGGATGGCCGCTTCCCCACCGTGCGCTTCCCCAACCCGGAGGAGCCGGGCGCCATGGACCTGGCCACCGCCACCGCCGAGCGCGTGAAGGCGGACGTGGTGCTGGCCAATGACCCGGACGCGGACCGGCTGGCCGTCATGGCGCGCGACGCGGACGGGACGCTGCGGCTGCTCACGGGCAACGAGGTGGGCGTGCTGCTGGGCCACTACGTCCTCACCCAGGGCGCGAAGCAGGGCACGCCGCACGTCGTCACCACCATCGTCTCCTCGGCGCAGCTCGGGGACATCGCGCGCTCGGTGGGCGCCGCGTGTGACGAGGTGCTCACCGGCTTCAAGTGGATCGCCAACCGCGCCCTGGAGCGCGAGCGCGCGGAGGGCACCCGCTTCGTCTTCGGCTACGAGGAGGCGCTGGGCTACACCGTGGGGACGGTGACGCGGGACAAGGACGGCGTGGGCTCGGCGCTCGTCATGGCGGACCTGGCCGCGTGGTGCCAGGCGCGCGGCACCACGGTGCTGGGCTACCTGGAGGAGATTCAGCGCGCGCACGGCCTGTACGTCGGCGCGCAGCGCAACTTCACCTTCCCCGGCGCGGCGGGGGCGCAGACCATCCGCGGCATCATGGAGGCCTTCCGCGCCTCGCCCCCCACGCACGTCGGCGGTGACGCCGTGCGCGCGGTGAGCGACTACAAGAAGGGCGAGCGCGGCCTGCCACCATCCAACGTGGTGGCGCTGGCGCTGGGGGGCGGCGGGCGCGTCACGCTGCGGCCCTCCGGCACCGAGCCGAAAATCAAATACTACTTCGAGCTGAAGGAGACGCTCGAGGGCGGCGAGCCCCTGGCCCAGGCCCGTCAGCGCGCGGAGGCCCGGCTGGCGCGCTTCATCGACGCGTTCCTCGGCCTCGCGCGTGAGCGCGGGCAGCCGGCCTGAGTCTAGAGACGCAGCACCCCACCCAGCTCCCGCCCGACGAGGCGGCCTTCGCAGAAAGGTACCGTGTGAAGCGACTGCTCCCCGGAGTCCTCCTCGCTTGCTTCCTGGCCCTCCCCACCCCCGCGCTGGCGCAGCGCGGGGGACAGGGCTGGTCCGTCCTCGCCGGTGAAACGCTGGGGCGGGGCAACACCGCGTTCCATGGCCAGCTTGGCTGGCCCGGCATCTCCCTGGGCCTGCTGCACGGCGGCTCGGAGCGCTTCGACATCGGCGGCAAGTTCAGCTTCAACTGGGGCCGCGAGGGCTGGGTCCGCTACACGGACCCGGGCATCAAGCTCCAGGCGTGGATGCGGCTGCAGCTCATCCAGGAGCGCAACTTCTCGCTCGCGCTCACCTTCCAGCCGGGCCCCTTCTTCTACTTCAACGAGTACGACACCGACGTGGGCCTGGCGCTGCCCCTGGGCCTGGTGGTGGGCATCCCCGCCGGCAGCGCCGTCATGGTGAACCTGGGCCTGGACATCCCCTTCCACGTCTACTTCGGCGAGGGAATCGGCCCGGTGTTCCCCATCCTCGTGGGCGGCGGCCTGGAGTACTTCGTCAACCGCCAGCTCGGCGTCACCTTCAACGTCCGGCTGGGGCCCGCCGTCATCCCGGACATCGACGACACCGAGTTCACCCTGGAGGCGCTCTTCGGCGTCGCCTACCGCTTCTAGCTACCAGGACGACGTCTGCTCGGGCAGCTCCACCGTGAAGGTGCTGCCCAGGTTGACGCGGCTCTGCACCGTCACCGCGCCGCCCATGGCCTCCACCAGGGTGCGCGCGACGGTGAGGCCCAGCCCGGCGCCCTTCTCGGGCGCGTTCGTCGTGTAGTAGGGCTCGAAGACGGCCTGCAGCTCGTCCTCGAAGATGCCGATGCCGGTGTCCTTCACGTACAGGCGCGGGCCGAAGTCCCCGAAGATGTCCGGCAGCTCCAGGCCGACGTGGATGCGGCGCGGGCGGTCCGTCACGTCCTCCACCGCGTCCACCGCGTTGGCCAGCAGCTCCACCACCACCTGCTCCAACTGGCGGCGGTTGAAGACGACGGCGATGGCCTCGTCCGGCAACCGCACCTTCACCTCGGCGGTGCCCAGGCGGCCGGCGTCGCGCATGCGCTCCACCACCGCGGGCACCAACTCCCTCAGGTCGAAGCGCTGGATGTCCTTCGGGCTGGTGGGGCCCAGCGACAGCAGGTGCTGGCCGTGCAGGCGCATCTGCTCGCCCGCCACCCCCAGCTTCTTGAGCTCGTCGGCGTCCGGCGGCAGGCCCTGCGTCGCGCGCGTGCGCACGTGCTCCAGCGCCCGCTGGAGGCCTTCACCCACGCGGCCCAGGTTCTGCGCCACGTCCGCCGCCAGCGTGCCCACGCGGGCCAGCCGCTCCATCTCCACCCAGCGGACGCGCGGATCCTGCAGCGCCTCGGCGCGCTGGCCACCGCGCTCGCGGTGCGCCTTCAGCTCCAGCAGCGTGTGGATGCGGACCTTGAGCTCCAGCGGATCCAACGGCTCGGTGATGAGCAGGTCATCCACGCCCGCCTCGAGCACCTCGCGGCGCGTCTCCCGGTCGGCGCTGGGCGTCAGCATGAGCACGGGGAGGGACGGGCTTCCCAGCGCGTCCAGGAGGCGCCGGTACGTCGCGAGGCCGTCCGTGCCGGGGCGCTCCACGTCGAGCAGCACCAGGTCCGCGGACGCGTGCGCCGCCGCCGCGGCCGCCGCCAGGCCATGGGCGGGCAGCACGTCATAGCCGGCGGGCGCCAGGATGGAGCACAGCCGCTCCATTCCGCCCGACTCCACGTCCACCGCCAGCACCCGGGGCCGGTACGTCGCCGTCTCCGTCGTCTCCAGCATCACGCCACCCCTACATGGTGACCAGGTGAGCCTCACCCGGGTGTTCCAGGCCGTCCTACGGACCCCTCTCGCCCTGGATGGAGCTCCCCCCGGGCGCTTGCGTCCAGTCCGGTACGTGATCCGATACCGCGCTGTGTCTATGCGAGGCTCATGCCGCCGTTCGTCGCTGCGCGTCGGAGCCAGCGATTGCACCACCAACGGTGCTCCCCCTGTAACCTCAGGGGGTTGAATCGTTGCGGCACTGGAGAAAGTCACTCCTGTTGAAATCGATTTTCAAATCGGCTGGGTCAGTCACGACCTTAAATCGATTTCTACCCGGGTGTGTAATGACTCCATCCGGACGCGAAGTGTCAGCGCGATTCCTGTTCGTAGGGGGTCCCGAGGGCGGCGGGGGCGCTGCTGCGCTGGCCCTGGAGGGTGAGCACCACCAGGGTGAGCAGATAGGGCAGGGCCAGGAGGACGCCCTGGGGGATCAGCTCGACCAGGCCGGGGGCGCTGGACACCAGGCCGATGCGCAGCGCGTTGCCGAAGGCGAAGAAGGCGGCGGCGAGGAAGGCGCCCACGGGCGTCCACCGGCCGAACACCATGGCGGCCAGGGCCATGAAGCCCAGGCCCGCGGGGGTGTGCTGCTCGAAGCGGTCCAGCACGGCGGTGGACAGCACCGCGCCGCCCAGGCCCGCCAGCAGCCCGCTGCCCAGCACCGCGCCCCAGCGCAGGGCCGGCACGGACAGGCCCAGGGTGGCCACGGCCTGGGGCTTGTCGCCCACCGCGCGCAGCCGCAGGCCCAGGGGCGTGCGGGTCAGCAGCCCCTGGAAGGCGAAGGGCAGGAGCAGCGCCAGGTACGTGGGCGCCGAGTGCCCGGACAGCGCGCCCAGCACCGGGATTGAGCTCAGGCCGGGGAGGTTCCAGCGCGGGAGCTGCTGGATGGACGGGGTGCCGTTGGGGCCGTAGAGCGACTCCAGCAGGAAGGTGCCGCCGGCCAGGGCCACCAGGTTGAGGGCGATGCCGGACACCACCTGGTCGGAGCGCCAGCGGATGCTCAGGAAGCCGTGCACGCCGGCCAGGGCCGCGCCCGCGAGCATGCCCATGACGACGGCCAGGGGCGTGGGCATCACCAGGGCCGCCACCGCCGCGCAGAAGGCGCCCACCCGCATCATCCCCTCGATGCCCACGGCGATGACGCCCGCGCGCTCGGAGAGCACCGCGCCCAGGGCGGCGAAGATGAGCGCCGGCGCCGCGTCCAGGGTGGAGAACAGCAGCGAGTGCAGGACCTCAAGCACGGGGCACCTCCGCCGAGGCGGCGGGCGCCGCGTTTCGCCGGCGCAGCAGCGCGAGCCACACCATGCGGCCGGCGACGAAGAGCAGCGCCAGGCCCTGGATGAGCTCGGGGAAGCTCTTGTGCACGCCGAGCAGCTGCATGCGCGTGCCCCCCGCGCGCAGCACGCCGAAGAAGAGCGCGGACACGGTGGCGCCCAGCGGGTGGTTGTTGCCGATGAGCGCGATGGCGATGCCGTCGAAGCCGTAGGGCGCGCCCAGCGTGCCGGGGTAGCGCCCCTCCGTGCCCAGCACCAGCACCGCGCCCGCCAGCCCCGCCATGGCCCCCGCCAGCGCCATGGCCAGGCCCATGCGCCGGGCCACGGGGATGCCCGCGGCGCGCGCGGCCTCGGCGCCCTGGCCCACCGTGCGCGTCTCGAAGCCGGAGCGCGTGCGCGTCAGCCACACCCAGACGGCCAGCGCCGCGGCCAGGGCCAGCGGGAAGCCCAGGTTGAGCCGCGAGCCGTCGCCCAGCAGCCGGGGCAGCGCCGCGGTGGCCTGGATTTCGGCGGTGCCGGTGATGGACTGGCCGCCCTCGGCCGCGCCGCGCAGCGGGCCCACCACCAGCCAGTTGTCCACCAGGCTCAGCGCGACCCAGTTGAGCATGATGGTGGAGATGACCTCGTGCACGCCCCGGTAGATGCGCAGGGCGCCGGCGATGCCCGCCCACGCCGCGCCCGCGAGCGCCGCGCCCAGCAGGGCCGCGGGGACGTGCAGCGCGCCGGGCAGCGACACCTGGGCGCCCACCACCGCCGCGGCCAGCGCGCCCAGCAGCATCTGCCCCTGCGCGCCGATGTTGAACAGGCCCACCTTGAACGCCACCGCCACGGACAGGCCGGTGAGGGTGAGGAGGGCCGCCTTCATCGCGGCCTCGCCCAGGGGGCGGGTGATGACGGTGGCCGGCGCGCCATCCAGGTACGCGGGCCAGTTGCCGATGCCTCCCCACAGCATCTGCAGATAGGCGTCCGTCGCGGTGCCCGGCTCCATGGTGAGCGCGATGAGCGCCCAGCACACGGCCAGCGCCAGCAGCACGGAGAGCACCGACGGCAGGAGCTGCCTCACGCGCTCAGGCATGGCCCGGCTCCGGGGTGCCCAGCATGCGCCGTCCCAGCTCGCGCTCGTCCAGCTCGTTCCGGAGGAAGTGGCCCGTCACGCGGCCCTCGAAGAAGACATAGACGCGGTCCGACAGGGCCAGCACCTCTTCCAAGTCCAATGACACCAGCAGCACGCCCGTGCCCTGGTCGCGCGCCTCGCGCAGCTTCGCTTGCACCTGCGCCACGGCGCCCACGTCCAGGCCTCGCGTGGGCTGCACCACCACCAGCAACCGGGGCCGCGCGTCCAGCTCGCGCGCCACCACCACCTTCTGCTGGTTGCCGCCGGACAGGGCCCGCAGCGCCACCTCCGGGTCGGGCGGCCGCACGTCGTAGGCCACCGTCAGCGCGCGCGTGCGCTCGCGGCGGCCCTTGAAGTCAATCCACGGGCCCTTCGCGAAGGGCGGCCGCGTGTGCCGGCCCAGGGCCACGTTCTCCTCCACGCTGAGCGTCTTCACCACCGCGCGGTGGAGCCGGTCCTCCGGGATGTGGCCCACGCCGCGCGTCCGCGCCTGGGCCGGCGTCAGGCCTCGCAGCGGGCCTCCCAGCAGCGTGCCGCCTCCGGACGTCAGCGCGCGCAAGCCGGTGAGCACCTCCGCCAGCTCGCGCTGCCCGTTGCCGTCCACGCCCGCGATGCCGACGATTTCGCCCGCGCGCACCTCCAGGTCCACGCCGCGCAGGGCGGGGCGCCCGTTGTCGCCGGTGGCCTGCAGGCCCCGCGCTTCCAGGAGCGCCTCGCCGGGAGCGTGGGCCGCCGTCGTGGTGGGCGCCGCGGCGCCTGGCGCGCGCTGGCCCTCACCCACCATGAGCGCGGCGAGCTGTTCAGCCGTGGTGTCCGCGGCGCGGACCTCCGCCACGCAGCGGCCCCGGCGCATCACGGCGATGCGGTCCGCCACGCCCAGCACCTCCTTCAGCTTGTGGCTGATGAGCACCACGGTGTGGCCCTGCGCCACCAGCCCGCGCATGACCCTGGCCAACTCGTCGGACTCCTGCGGCGTGAGGACGGCGGTGGGCTCGTCCAGGATGAGCACCTGCGCGCCCCGGTGCAGCGCCTTGATAATCTCCACCTTCTGCTGCGAGCCGACGCTGAGCGTGTCCACGCGCGCCCGGGGCTCCAACTGGAAGCCGAAGCGGGCGCAGGTGGCGGACACCTCCTGCACCGCGCGCTCCAGGTCCAGCAGGCCGTTGCGCGTGGGCTCGCGGCCCAGCACCACGTTCTCCGCCACCGACAGCGTGGGCACGAGCATGAAGTGCTGGTGCACCATGCCGATGCCCCGCGCAATCGCGTCGCGCGGGCTCTTGAAGCGCACCGGCTGGCCGTCCAGCGTCAGCACGCCCGCGTCCGGCTGATAGAGCCCATAGAGGACGTTCATCAGGCTGGACTTGCCCGCGCCATTCTCACCCACCACGGCGAGCAGCTCGCCCCGGTGCACGTCCAGCGACGCGTCCGCCAGCGAGACGCAGGTGCCGAAGGCCTTGTGGATGTTCCGGAGCGAAATCAGGGCGCGGCAGCCTGGAAGGAGGCGAGGTCCGCCGGGAGGGCGGGGACCTGGAGGCTCCCCGCGATGATGCGCTGACGCAAAGCCTCCACCTTCTGGAGCGCCTCCGCCTTGCCGGGGAAGTCCACCCGCACCTCCGCCATGCCCACGCCGTTCTCCTTGAGGCCCAGCACCTGCTCCCCGGCCCCGAAGGTGCCGTCCACCAGGTCCTTCGCCGCCTGGTACACGGCCAGGTCGGTGTGCTTCATCATCGACGTGAGGATGGCGTCCGGCGCCACGTGCGACTGGTCGGAGTCCACGCCAATGGCGTACACGCGCTTGCCCGCGGCGCGCGCCTCCTTCACCGCCTGGATGACGCCGATGCCGTCCGCGCCCGCGGCGTGGAAGAGGACGTCCGCGCCCTTGGAGATGAGGTCCTGCGCCACCTGCTTGCCGGCGGCCATGTTGTTGAAGCTGCCCGTGTAGACGGACATCAGGGCCTGCGCGGCCGGGGCGTTGGTCGTCTTCACGCCCGCGCGGTAGCCCACCTCGAAGCGCTGGATGAGGGGCACCTCGATGCCGCCCACGAAGCCCACCTTGTTCGTCTTCGTCACCAGCCCGGCCAGCGCGCCGACGAGGAAGCTGCCCTCCTGCTCCTTGAAGAGGACGGTGCGCACGTTGGGCAGCTTCATCGCCTTGCCCTGCGCGTCCAGCACCTGGCTGTCGATGAGCAGGAACTGCGCCTGGGGGTTCTCCTGGGCGGAGGTGCGCACCGCGTTGGCCAGCATGTAGCCGTTGCCCACGGTGAGCCGGGCGCCCTGGTCCACCAGGAGCTGGAGGTTGGGGACGTAGTCCTCCTGCGCCTTGCTCTGCAGGACGATGGGCTGGATGGGCAGGGCGCGGAAGGTGGCCGCCGCCGCGCTCAGGTGGGGCGGCAGGGACTTGCGGACCTCGTCGGGCGTGGCGTCCACGTACTTGCCGCCCTCGTAGCGCTTGCCGGCGGCCCACAGCTCCAGGCCACGAAGCGCCGCGTCATTGAAGGAGTGGTCTCCGCGGCCGCCCACGTCGATGACGAGTCCGACGGGGAGGGCCTTCTTCTCCGTCTTCCCGGCGGGGGCCTGGGCGCCGGAGGGGGGCGCTTCTTCCTTCTGCTTGGAGCACGCGCACAGGAGGGCGGTGAGGGCGAGGACGTGGAGGCGGAGCATCATGACGGGCCTATCTACCAGATGCCCGCCCTTTCCCCGAGTGCATGAAGGGGTGGGTTCCTGCTATGGCCTTGCCCCGTGCAACCCTACGAGCTCATCAAGGCGAAGCGGGATGGTGGCCGGCTGGAACCGGCGGACATCCGCGCGTTCATCGAGGCGTATACGGCGGGGACGGTGGCGGACTACCAGATGGCGGCCATGTGCATGGCCATCTTCTTCCGGGGCATGGACTCCCGGGAGCTGGGCGCCTGGGCCCGCGCCATGCTGGAGTCCGGCGAGGTCCTGGACCTGTCCGACACGCCGGGAGTGAAGGTGGACAAGCACTCCACCGGCGGGGTGGGTGACAAGGTCTCCCTCAGCCTGGCGCCGCTGGCCGCCGCCTGTGGGGTGCCGGTCCCCATGATTTCGGGCCGCGGCCTGGGTCACACCGGCGGGACGCTGGACAAGCTGGAGTCCATCCCCGGCTTCAACGTCAACCTGCCGACGTCCGAGTACCGGCGCCTGGTGCGCGAGGTGAACTGCTGCCTGATTGGCCAGACGGCGCAGGTGGCCCCGGCGGACAAGAAGCTCTACGCCCTGCGCGACGTGACGGCGACGGTGGACTGCATCCCGCTGATTGCGTCCTCCATCATGAGCAAGAAGCTGGCGGAGGGCATCGACGCGCTGGTGCTGGACGTGAAGGTGGGCAGCGGCGCCTTCATGAAGCGCGACGAGGACGCGCGCACGCTGGCCAAGACGATGATTGGCCTGGGCGCGGAGATGGGGAAGAAGGTCGTGGCCCTGCTCACCGACATGGACCAGCCGCTGGGCCGCAAGGTGGGCAACGCGCTGGAGGTCATCGAGGCGGTGGACATGCTCCGCGGCGACGCGCCGGAGGACTACACCGAGATTACGTATGCCCTCACGGCGGAGATGCTGGTGCTGGGCAAGAAGGCCGCAACCATCGACGAGGCGCGCGAGAAGCTGCGCAAGGTGGTGGAGGACGGCAGCGCGGTGCGCAAGCTGAAGGAGATTGTCCAGGTGCAGGGCGGAGACCCGCGCGCCATCGACGACTACTCCCTGCTGCCGCAGGCGAAGGCCACCGCGGACGTGGTGGCGCCCCGGGACGGCTTCGTCACTGGCATCGACACGGAGGGCGTGGGCCTGGCGGCGGTGGCGCTGGGCGCGGGCCGGCAGCGGACGGACAGCAAGATTGACCCGGCCGTGGGCTTCACGCTGCTGAAGAAGACGGGCGAGCCCGTGAAGCAGGGCGAGCCCGTGGTGCGCGTGCACTACAACGACGCGGCCCCGCTGGAGAACGTGAAGGCGCGCCTGCTGGCCGCGTACCAGTTCGGTGACGCGGCCCCCGCGGCCCGGCCGCTCATCCGCGAGCGGGTGGAGTAGGGCGTCCGTTCGCTGTCGTGGTTCCGAAGAGCCCCGGCCGAGGACCTTGAACAGGCCCGGCGCGGGGCTCCTTGCGTGTGGCGCTTTCCGTTTCAGCGCGTGGCGGCACCCAGCGTTGCTTCCGCCTCGGCCCGGCGGGCCACGAGCAGCGATTCGATGTCCCAGATGACGCGGATGCACAGCACCGCCGCCGCCACGGAGAGGCCCTCCGAGAGCAGCCCGATGATGAGCGAGGTGTCCAGCGTCGTGGCGCCCGCGGTGTCCGCTCCCGCCAACAGGGTGCTGATGTTGGTGAGGATGTTGCCGAGGATCCACGTGGCCCACCAGGCCGTCAGTTGGGCCTTCCGTCGAGGGTCGCCTCCCACGCCTTGCCAGAGTTCCCGCACCACATCGAACGGCTTGACGAGGTTGGCGAGCGGGATGAACCAGCAGAACGTGGCCCAGCCCGTGGACTCGTTGCTCAAGCCCAGGGCGTTGGCGGTCCTCACGCTCAGGCGCAGCCAGCGTAGGTAGAGGACCATGGTGGTCACCATGGTCAGCAGGGTGGGGATGGCGATGAGCCCGTTCATCAAATCATAGGACGCGGCGTCCTCCGGGCTGGGCCTGCCATTGTCGAGGCTCGCGAAGAGCCAGAGGTTGAGCATGGCGACCGGGAGCGTGAGGACCGCGCCCAGGACCAGGGCCCCGCTCGCCAACTGCGCCCGCCCCCGGGTGGAGGGCAGCGCCTGGACCTGCCGGGCGGCGCAGGCGGCGCAGACCCCCGAGTGGGGCAGCCTGCACTGCTCGCAGAGGAAGCGGCCGCACCGCTCACAGGTCCCCGTGGACGGCGCGCCAGCATGGTCAGGGCAGACGGGAGCGGTTTCCGGAACGGCAGGTTGGGTCAGCATGGTGGTGTCAGGGCAAGCGAAGGCCGCCGCGCACGCATCGCGCGTTGGAATGGACGGGGGGCGGGCGGGGAGGAACTTCGGCGGCGCACTCTAGCGGCCTGACGCGCCGCCGCACAGAGGCGGCCCGGACCCGCCCTGCCGCCGGGGGCAGGACGGCCATCTTGCCGCTTCACCCCGCACCGGGAAGACGCCATCCTTTCACCCTGAGCCATGCGGGGCAGGGGACCATGAACCAGGGCGCGGCGCTGTACCTCCATCCGGGCGTGAAGGTCCGGCCGTGCGAGTGGGGCTACGGCGTCTTCACCGACGCCTTCATCAAGGCGGGCGACCTCATCGAGGAATGCCACTACCTCAAGCTGCCGCGCGGCCTCTCCCAGAACCCCCAGCTCCAGGACTACGTCTTCCTGCTCCAGTGGGCCGCGCACGAGGCGCCCCGGGAGGGGGAGTGGGTGGCGCTCGTGCTGGGCTACGGGATGATCTACAACCACGCCCGGGAGCCCAATACGTCCTATCACCGCGAGGCGACCCGGGACGTCTTCTGCTACCACGCGCTGCGGGACATCCACCCCGGCGAGCAGCTCTGCATCAGCTACGGCGAGGACTGGTGGGTGTCCCGGGAGCACGGTGTCCCGGCCTGAGCGCGGCGCCGGGTGCAATCCGCCAGGTGGCCCCGCCTGGAACGGTGGGAGCCCCAATTTCCGGGCCTCGCCGGCCGTTGTTCCCCCGTATGATGCCGGGGTGCTGGGGCGTCGTGGCAGGGCGGGGCGGCGGGAGGAGGCCCTCCGGGAGAGGGCCGTCGGAGGGGTGGACGTCGCCTCGGACGAGACGGCGGCACGCGTCTACGGTATGGGCTCGCGGGCCAGGACCCACGGGTGCGTGGGTTTCAAATGATGGGCGGTGGCGCGAGCATGAGCGGCAGGGAGGCAACGGCGATGGCCGAGAGGAACGACTCGATGAGCGACAAGGCCGAGGACCGACGGGACTCGCCCCGGGTCCCCATGCGCCTGAAGGTGCGCCGGGAGGGCAGCTCGGGGGACTTCGAGCAGCATGACGGAGACCTGTCCCTGGGCGGCTGCGCCTGGCAGGGCTCCGGGTGGGAGCAGGGGGCGCGGGTGGAGGTCCGCTTCCGCCTGCCCATCCTCCCCGACGAGGTGGAGGCGAAGGGCGAGGTGCTCCACGTCGCGCAGGGCGCCAACGGCCCGGCGGCGCGGGTCCGCTTCGTGGACCTGCCCGTGGAGTCCGAGCTGGCCATCGCGCGCCACCTCGACGAAGTGCAGCGCGGTACGGCCCGCTCGTAACGGACCGCAATCCGGCTTCATGTAGGAGGGCGTCATGGCGGACGAGATTCCCTGGGAGCGCCTGTTCGAGGAAGCCGCGCGCGTGCGAGCGCGCGCCCACGTGCCCTATTCACGGTTCCCCGTGGGGGCCGCCGTGCTCTATGCGGACGGCGCCGTGGTGGCCGGCTGCAACGTGGAGAACGCCACCTACGGGCTCACCGTCTGCGCGGAGCGCAATGCCTTCGCCGCGGGCGTGGCCCAGGGGCACACGAAGCCGGTGGCCGTGGCCATCGTCGTGGACACCCCCCAGCCCTGTCCGCCGTGCGGCATGTGCCGCCAGGTCATGGCCGAGTTTGGCGGGCAGGACCTGCCCGTGCGCAGCCGGACGCCGAGGGGCGACGAGGCGCGCTACACCCTGGAAGGCCTGCTGCCGCACGCCTTCACCAAAGACTTCTTCTAGCGAAAGAGCCTGAGCACGCCGTGGATTTGCTCCTGACTGGTGGCACGGTTGTAACGATGAACCGCGAGCGCGAGGTGCTCGTGGAGGCGGACGTCCTCGTCCAGGATGGCCGCATCGCCAAGGTGGGCCGGGGCCTCAAGCCCCGCGGCACCCGGCGCGTGGTGGACGTGACGGGGAAGGTGGTGCTGCCGGGCCTCATCCACGGCCACCTCCACGCCTGTCAGACGCTCTTCCGCGGCCGCGCGGACGGCCTGGAGCTGCTGGACTGGCTCCGCGAGCGCATCTGGCCCTTCGAGGCCTCGCACGACGCCGCGTCCATGCGGGCGTCGGCGGACCTGACCTTCGCGGAGCTCATCCGCTCGGGCGCCACGGCCGCGCTCGACATGGGCAGCGTGTACCACTACGACGCCGTCTTCGAGTCCGCGCGGGACGCCGGCTTCCGCCTGGTGGGCGGCAAGGCGATGATGGACGCGGGCGCGGGCGTGCCCGCGGGCCTGCGCGAGAGCACCGAGGATTCGATTCGGGAGAGCCTGGCGCTGAAGGAGCGCTGGCACGGCACGCACGACGGCAGGCTGCGCTACGCCTTCGCCCCGCGCTTCGTGCTGTCCTGCACCCCGGAGCTGCTGCGCGAGGTGGCGCGGCTGGCCCGGGAGCACGGCCTGCGCATCCACACCCACGCCAGTGAGAACGCGAAGGAGACGGACGCGGTCCGCGCGTACACCGGCGGCGAGGACAACGTGGCCTTCTTCCACACGGTGGGGATGTCCGGCCCGCACGTGACGATGGCCCACTGCGTGTGGCTGTCCCAGGAGGAGCAGGACCTCCTGCGCGACACGCGCACGGTGGTGTGCCACTGCCCCGGCTCCAACCTCAAGCTGGCGTCGGGCATCGCCAAGGTGCCGGAGCTGCTGGAGGCCGGCGTGGCGGTGGCGCTGGGCGCGGACGGCGCGCCCTGCAACAACACGCTCGACATCTTCCATGAGATGCGGCTCGCCGCGGTGATGCACAACCCGCGCGTGGGGCCGTGCGCGATGACGCCCATGCGCGTGCTGGAGATGGCCACGCTGCACGGCGCCCGGGCGCTGGGCCTGGAGGACGAGGTGGGCTCGCTGGAGCCCGGCAAGCGCGCGGACCTCACCGTGGTGGACGTCAGCGGCCTGCACGCGGGCCCCACGCCCGAGGACGTGCTGGTGCCGCTGGTGCACAACGCCCGGGGCAGCGACGTGACGCACGTCTTCATCGACGGCCAGCCGGTGCTGCGCGACGGCGTGCTCACCACGCTGGACGCGCCCTCGGTGCTGGCGAACGCGAACGCGCAGGTGGCGCGCATCCTCAAGCGGCGTCAGAAGAAGGCGCGCAGCGGCTGAAGCCTCAGGCCGGCAGCCGCAGCACGAAGGACGTGGCCCACCCGGGCGCGTCCTCCACCGCCAGGCGCCCGCCGTGGGCCTCCGCGGCGAGGCGGCAGAAGTAGAGCCCCAGGCCATAGCCCCGGCGGCTGTCCCGCTCCGCGTCGGCCTGGCCGTACTTGTCGAAGATGCGCCCGCGCGCCGCTTCGGAGATGGGCGGGCCGTCGTTGCGCACCGCGAGCCAGCGGCCGTCCGCCGCCTCTCCGGCCTCCAGGCGCACCCGCCCGCCCGAGGGGGCATGGCGCAGGGCATTGGTGGTGAGGTTCTCCACCACGCGGACCAGCAGCTCGGCGTCGCCCACCAGCTCCAGGCCCTGGGGGACCTCCACGTCCAGGTGGAGCTTGCGCGCGCGGGCCACGCCCTCCAGGGAGCGGCGCACGTCCTCCAGCAGGCGCGCGGCGGGGAAGGTGGCGCGCAGGGGCTCCAGCCGGCCCTCCTCGAGCCGGGGCACGTCCATGAGGTCGGAGATCATCCGGTCCAACCGCGCGGTGACGGCCAGGCCGGTGCGGACGGATTCGCCGAGCACGCCCTGCCGGGGCACCTCCTGCTCCATCCAGGACAGGGACAGCGTCAGCGCGGACAGGGGCGAGCGCAGGTCATGCACCAGGAACTGGGTGAGCTGCTCCTTGTCCCGTTGCAGGCGCTGGAGCTCGGCGTTCTGCGCCTGGGCATCCGCCAGCATGCGCTCGATGGTGCGGCGGGCCTCCTCCACCTCCTGGAAGCGGCGGGCCTCCAGCGCCCGGTCCACCTCCAGGCGGGAGAGCGTCACCGCGAGGTTGCGCAGCCGCCCGGTGCCGTAGTGGATGACCACGGCCACCAGCACCAGCGCCACCACGGCGATGGCCACCGCGCCCCAGCCCACGTCCGCCTGCCGCATCAGCGCCGCCTGGGCCACGGCGGACAGCAGCGCGGTGCCGTAGACGACGGTGCCGCGCAGGCCCAGCCCGCTCAGGGCCACGACGAGCGCGAACAGGCCCAGGCTGAAGCCCGCCACGCCCGTCGGAAAGGGCGACAGGGGCATGGCCATGGACTGGAGCCAGTACACCAGCACCACGTCCACCAGGGACTGCACCGCGCCCAGGCCCCGGGCCACCCGCCGCTGGCGGAGCATGAAGAGGATGCCGGCGACGGCCGCGTAGAGCCCCAGCGCGGGGGGATAGACGCCCCAGTCGCGGCCCCCGGCCAGCCACAGCGTGGTGCTGATGGCCAGGAACAGGGCGGCGCCCACGAGCCGCACCGCCGCTCCCGCGCCGACGACGCTCCGCCGCTGGGCGTCCATGGCCCGCGACATCGTCTCTTCGAGCGGGCCGGGCACGGGGGGCGGAGACGTCACGAGGCGTGGGTTTTCCCTGCTTCCTTCGCGGCTTGCAAGCCCCGCCGCCTATCGTGCGGAAGCGGACGGACGGACGCGCGCCGCGGGGCCGGGCGCGATTTTCCAACGGGGAAACGTCACGCGGCGCTTTTGGATCCGCCGCAATCGCCTTAGGTAGAGGCGCGTAAGCATTGGAAAGACGTGGGACTGTGGCTGCTTGCTCGCCCCGGCAATCGTGTAAGGTGGCTGCAAGTAGGTCTGGATGGAGGTAGACCGCCGATATGTGGCAACGATTCAAGAGGGCAATGCGCAGCTTCGCCGGGTTCTTCGTCTCCTCCATCGAGGACCCGGAGCTGATTCTCGAGCAGAACGTCCGTGACCTGAACGACCAGGTCCCGAAGATGAACGAGTCCATCGCCATGGTCCGGGCGAACGTGACGCTGCTGGAGAAGGAGAACGCCAAGTACCAGGAGGACGTGCGCTCGCTGACGGCCAAGGTGAAGGCCGGCATCCAGGCGGGCCGCGACGACCTGGCCGCGCAGTACGCCTCCAAGCTCCAGATGGAGAAGGACGCGCTGGCCCGCAACGAGCAGCAGCTCGCCACGGCCCGCCAGGCGTACGAGAAGGCCCTGTCGGTGAAGAAGGCGTTCATGCGCGAGAAGGAGCGCAAGACGCAGGAGGCCATGAACGCCATCCGCGAGGCGCGCCGCGCCAAGTGGCAGGCCAAGGTCGCCGACACGATGGAGTCCTTCACCGTGGCGGGCATCGACTCGACCCACGACGAGATGCTGCGCAAGGTGCAGGAGAAGTCCGCCATCAACGAGGCCCGCATGCAGATGGCCCTCGAGTCGGTGGACCACACCGCGGCGAACATCGAGGAAGAGGCCGAGAAGATCCAGGCCGACGAGCTGGTGAAGCAGTTCAAGATGGAGATGGGGCTCGTCAGCAGCCCGGCGCCGGTGTCCGACGTGGGCAGCGGCCCGGAGAAGACCATCGGCAAGAAGGTCGGCGTCGAGTAGTCCGGCTGGAATGAAGCTCCACCGCGGTCCAGGCCTCTTCCTCTTCCTGTTCCTCTGTGTGCTCGGCGCGAGCTACGCGCTCGCGTCGCGCCTGGGGTACCTGGACCGCTTGCAGGAGCGGTACTTCCCGTCCACCCGTGAGGCGGTCCGCCTGTCGCCGGGAGACTTCCCGGCCGGCGTGGCCGCCCCGGTGGCGGACGTGGCCTCCGTCCCCCTGCGGCCGGTGCTCATCGGCTTCAGCCCGCGCGGCGCCTCGGCGGGCCTGCTGCTGGCGGCGGGCGGGGCCACCACCCTGGACAACCCGGTGCCCCCGGCGGGCGCGGCGCAGGGCCTGCTGAAGACGGCCTACGCGCTGGACGCGCGGGCGGTGCTCCTGGCCAAGGAAGAGGACCTGCGGCACGCGCTGGCCATTGGCGCGGAGAACGGCGGGGTGGACATGGCCACCCTGTCCGTGGACCGGCTGGCCGCCTGGTCCCCGGCGCTTCGGGACGCGGCGCCGCGCACCCTGCTGCTGGTGGGACGCAGCCGGGGGCAGGAGGCCCTGGCCGCGGTGGGCGTGCCGGACCTCGCCTCCCTGCGCGGCAAGCGCCTGGGCGTGTATCCGTACGGCTCGTCACACTACTTCGCGCTGTGGTTGCTGGCGCGCGCCGGGCTGCGCATCTCGGACGTGCGTTGGGTGGACCTGCCCTCCACCTTGGATGCGGGGCGGGCGCTGCGCGAGGGCCGCGCGGACGCCGTGGTGGGCCTGTGGGGAGACGTGGAGCTGGCGGCCCGGGACAGGGGCGGCGCGGTGCTGGCGACGACGGCGGACGCGCCGCACCTGGTGGCCACGGTGCTGGTGGCGCGGGGTGACTTCGCCGCGCGCTATCCGGACGCGGTGCGGCGGGTGCTGCGGGGCCTGCTGGACGCGGGGCAGGCCGTCCTCAAGGACCCGACGGCAGGGGCCCGGATGCTGGGCGAGGTGGCGCCGTACCTGGGCGACCCCACCGAGGCCATCCGCAGCGCGCCGCCGGCGACGCTGGCGGACAATCGGGCCTTCTTCGGGCTTTCCGGCGAGGCGCCCGTCACCTATGACGAGCTCTTCCAGAGCGCCGCGGCGCTCTTCCAGAAGTTGAAGCAGGGGCCCCCGGTGCCTCCCGCGGAGGACACGAAGGACTTGGGGGCGTTGAAGTACGTGTCGGAGGCGCGAGGCCCCTGACGCTGGAGGACGGACGTGGCGAAGTCGCCGAACTACATCAAGGCCGCCTTCATGATGCCCGCCAACCTGGTGGGGCTGGGCACGGCGGCCGCCTCGGCGGCCATGACGGGCGAGCCGCTGCCCATGCTGGTGGCCCTGGGGCTGGAGGGCTTCTACCTGGGCGTCGTGTCGTCCATGAAGCGCTTCCAGCGGGCGGTGCGGGCCAACTCGCTCCACGACCCGGAGGCGGCGACCCAGGCCTTGAACGCGCTGCAGGCGGACCTGGCGCCGTCGCAGCGTGAGCACTACCAGCAGCTCGTGGGGCTGAAGGAGAAGATCCTCGCCAACTACCGCAAGCTGCCGGGGGGCAAGGTGCTGGAGGCGGACAGCGAGCCCCGGCTGGATGCGCTGCTCACGTCCTTCCTGCGGCTCATCTCCACGCTGAACCAGTACCGCACGTACCTGAACAGCTCGGACCGCGAGCACCTGCAGCGCGAGGTGGCGGAGCTGGAGGCGGACCTGGCGCGGGAGACGAACCCGCGGCTGAAGGACGTGAAGCAGAACCGCGTGGACATCCTCCGCAAGCGGCTGGCGCGCTTCGAGCAGGCCGGCGAGAGCCGCGAGGTGGTGAGCCACCAGCTCGCGGGCATCGAGGACCTGATGCGGCTGACGCACGAGCAGTCGGTGGCCATCCGGGACCCAGAGGTGGTCAACCGCCAGCTCACCATGCTGAGCGCGGAGGCCGAGGCCACCGAGGAGTCCGTGCGGCAGATGGAGCAGTTCCTCGAGTTCTCCGAGGAGACGCGCGGCCCGCTGCCCCACGGCAGCCGGGTGCGTTGACGCTTCACGGCCCCGGGCCGTCACCAGGCCGTCGCCTGCTCATCATCCGGGCTCCCGGACCGCCCTGGGAGCCCCCACGAATCGGTTGACTCTCCGCCGCAGGCATCCTGAGGTGACCGCATGCTCCGCCGAGTCTGGCTTCCGTCCCTCCTCCTCGTGCTCGCCGTCGCGGGCTGCTCCCGCTGTGGCAAGGACGCGGACACCGCCGCCCCCGCGTCGACGGCGGGCGTGGCCCGCTACCTGCCGCGTGACGCGCAGGCCGCCGTGGTCATCAACGACCTGGGGGCGCTGGGGGAGAAGCTCGCCCGCTTCCAGAAGCTGAAGGCCGCCTCGTTCGCCGCGCAGCTCCAGAACTTCTCCACCGCGGAGGGCTACGTCTCCGCGGTGATGCGCCAGATTGGCGTGGACCTGCGCAGCCGGCAGGCGCTGGAGACCGCGGGCATCGCGCCGGAGCTCGGCGCGGGCGCGGCGTTCCTCGGAGGCAGCCGCGCCATCTCCGTGGTGGGCGTCAAGGACGCGGGCAAGCTGGAGGAGACCTTCGGCAACTTCGCGCGCAGCCGCCTGGGCGCGTCCGACAAGAAGCAGGCCTCCGTGGAGGGCGGTGACCTGGTCACCTTCAGCCGCCCGGGCAGCGCCACGCCCGCGCTGGGCCTCTTCTTCGTGAAGGGCACGCGCTTCGCGCTGCTCGGCGCCGGGCCCACCGCCGCCACGCTGGGGACCCTGGCCACGCAGCCCGAGGTGCGCTCGCTCGCGAAGGAGCCGGTGATGGCCGCGTCGCTGCAGCGGCTGCCGGCCCAGCGCGACTTCCACGTGTGGCTCCCGGGCGGCGCCGGGCTCGTCCCGCCGGGCACCGTCCAGGGCGTGACGCTCACGGGCCGCATCGACGACCGCGCGGTGACGCTGAGCGCGGACGCGCCGTGGCCGGACACCCAGGCGTCCCTGGCGGCGCTGGACGCCGTGGCGCCCGCCGGGGGCGACCTCGAGGCCTCGCTGCCCGCGGACAGCTTCCTGGTGGCCCGGTTTCGCGGGGACGCGTCGCACCTGGACGGCGTGTGGCCCTATCTGGCCGGCGGCTACCTCACCCGCGCCGTGCAGAACAGCGGCCTCAACGTGAAGACGGAGGTGCTGGACAACCTCAAGCCGGGCGCGGTGCTGGGCCTGTCCCTGTCGCCCACGGTGAACCTGGGCGCGGGCATGCCGGTGATGGATTTCCGCCGCACCAACCCGTTCCGCTTCGTCCACCTGGTGGCGCTCGCGGACGCGGAGGACGCCACGAAGCTGCGGTCCACGCTGGAGCAGTTGCCGCGCATCGCGGAGAACTTCGGCGCGAAGGTGGAGGCGGCCGAGCTGGGCGGCCAGCGCGTGTACCTCACGTCCTACCGCGCGGGGGAGGGCGCGCACTTCGCGCTCGCGCCGAGCGGCCGGCTGGTGGTGGCCTCGCCCAGGGCGCGGCTGGAGTCCACGCTGGCCTCGCTCGCGAAGCCGTCCGGTGAAGGGCCGGTGGCCGAGGAGCTGAAGGACGCGGGCAAGGACGCGGCCTTCAGCGCGGTGCTGGACTTGCGCCGCCTGTCGGACGCGGTGAGGAGCCTGCCGTCGGAGGCCTGGGGCATTGGCGGCTTCGCCATCAAGGCCACCACGGTGCGCTGGCTGGAGGCCGTGGACGACCTGCGCGCCGTGACGCTGGCCGTGTCCCGCAAGGACAAGGCGCTCCAGGCGGAGCTGTCCCTGCGCCTGGCGCCCACCGCCGCCACCTCCAGCCCGTCGGCGGCGCCGTGATTCAAGCCCGGGACGTCGTGAAGACCTATGTGGACGGGGACGGCACCCAGGTGCGCGTCCTGGACGGCATGTCGCTGGACGTGGCGGAGGGGGAGTTCGTCGCGGTGGTGGGCTCGTCCGGCAGCGGCAAGTCCACGCTGCTCCACCTGCTGGGCGGCCTGGACGTGGACTACCGCGGCGACATCAGCGTGGGCGGCGTGAAGCTGCGGGGCATGAGCGACAAGGCCCTGGCGCGGTTCCGCAACACGCACGTGGGCTTCGTCTTCCAGTCCTTCCACCTCATCCCGAACCTCTCCGCGGTGGAGAACGTGCTGCTGCCGTCGCACTTCGGCGCGGCGCCGGAGGATGCCCGCCAGCGCGCGGAGGCCCTGCTGGAGCGGGTGGGCCTGGGGGCCAAGAAGGACCGTCCCCCGGTGCGCCTGTCCGGCGGCGAGCGCCAGCGCGTGGCCATTGCCCGCGCGCTGTTCGGCAAGCCCCGCCTGCTGCTGTGCGACGAGCCCACCGGCAACCTGGACGCGGCCACCGGCACGGGCGTCATCACCTTGTTCCAGGAGCTGCACCGCGAGGGGCTCACCGTGCTGTGCGTCACCCACGAGGAGCGGATGAGCGCGGCGGCCGGGCGGGTGGTGCGGCTCAAGGAGGGGCGGCTCGTGGAGGAGCGCGCGGGGCTTCAGGTGGCCACGGGAGGTGCGCCATGAGGCTGGACGCGCTGTCCCGGCTGGTGCGGCTGAGCCTCGCCCGCGAGCGCAAGGGCGCCTTCTTCTCCGCCTTCGGCGTGGCCATGGGCGTGGGCGCGCTGGTGTTCTTCCTGGGCCTGGGGCTGGGCGTTGGCCGCGTCATCCGGGAGGAGATCTTCCCCACCGACGCGCGGCTGGTGGACGTGGTGCCCCCGGCGGTGTCGCTGGGCTCGCTGCTGGGCGGCGGCAAGCTGGACGCGCCCACGGTGGAGCGCCTGCGCGCGCTGCCCGGCGTGGAGGCCGCCTACCGGAAGATGAACGTGCGGGTGCCCGCGGTGACGCGCTACGACGGCGTCTTCTTCGGCTCCCGGCTGCGCATGGGCATGGAGGTGCTGGCGCTGGGCGTGGAGCCGGCGCTGGTGCAGGGCGACGTGCAGCTCGGCGAGTTCAAGGACGCGGGGGAGGGGCAGCCGATTCCGGCGCTCGTGTCCACGCGGCTGTTGGAGCTGTACAACAAGACCTTCGCCCCGGCGCGCAAGCTGCCGCAGCTCTCCGCCAACATGCTGGTGGGGTTCGGCTTCCCGGTGGAGTTCAACCGCTCCTACGTGGCGGCGGCCTCCGCGTCCGGGCCCACGCAGCCGGGGCAGGCGCAGGTGGTGGGCGCGTCGGACCGGGCGCTGCTGGCCGGCATCACCATCCCGCTGGACGCGGCCGTCCGCCTCAACCGCGCGTTCGGGATGGACGCGGAGCACTACTCCGGCGTCACGCTGGTCGCCACGGACCCGTCGCGGGTGCCCGCACTCGTTGACGCGGTGAAGGGCATGGGGCTGGAGATTGACGACCAGGAGCGCCGGATGGCGGAGAACTCGGGCGCGGCGGTGGCGCTCACCACCTCCGCGCTGGCGCTGCTGTCGCTGCTCATCTGCCTGCTCGCGGCGGTGAACATCGCCCACGCGCTGTCCGCCTCCGTGCGGGCGCGCGCCAGGGAGATTGGCGTCATGCAGGCGGTGGGGGCCTCGCGCGCGGACATCCGCGCCATCGTCCTGGCGGAGGCCGCCGTAGTGGGGCTCGCGGGCGGCGCCGCGGGGACTGGCGCCGCGCTGCTGCTGGCCCTGGGGGTGAACCGGCTGGCGGCGGGCTCCCTGCCCAACTTCCCCTTCAAGCCTGATAGCTTCTTCTCCTTCCCCTGGCCGGTGGTGGTCGGCGGCGTCGTCCTGGGGCTCGTCGCCGCGCTCGCGGGCGCGTACTTCCCCAGCCGCCGCGCCGCCGCCACCGACCCCGCACGCACGCTCGCCGGATGACACTCCCTTCTCGCAAGACGCTGCTCGGCAACGGGCTGAGCCTGGTCGCCCTCGCCTGGATCTACGGAGGCGACCTCTCCGACGCCGTGCGCGCCCGCGGCGCGGACGTGTCCGCCTTCATGTCCTTGCCGTCCCTGGAGCGGCCCGCGGTGGTGCTCGGCGTCGCCGCGCTGGCCACGCTGGGGTTCGTCGTGGGGCTGCTCCAGCGCAAGGAAGAGGGCTTCAAGGGCTACCGGCTGCTGCCCATCGTCCTGGTGGGGGCGCTCTTCCTGGACCTCGTCCTGTCGGAGAGCCGCACGCCGCTGACGTCCACGGACGTGGCCTCCATGGCGATTCAGCGCTTCCACCAGCTCGCGCAGGAGCAGGCCTCCGCCCTGGAGGTACCGGATGACCCGCGCATGCTCCAGCCCATGCTGGAGGAGCTGGGGCGGCCGCCGTACCTCGTGCGGGGCGAGCCCCTCCAGGCCTATGCCCTCCAGGTCCGAAAGGACTGCGACGGTCCCGTGAGGGAGGCGCCTGGCGTGCGCCCGGGGACGCTCATCTACTGCGTGGCCCCCGAGCGCCAGGGGGCCTGGGTGACGGTGGTGGGGCTCCCCGCGGAGGAGCGCTTCGGCTCGCCGGCCGTGGTCTCCGTCGCGGGCGAGGCGCGTTTCCTCCTGGTTCGCCCGATTCCGCCCGACGAGGCGGAGCCAGGAACCGCATTCCGTGACAACCCCGCCGCCCCGCCGTCACCCGCCGGTGACACGGACGCGGGCACCCCTCTGGCGGGGCCCTGATCCGCCGGTTGCCTGCCTGGTCAGCTTGGACGGGGCTTTCACGAGGTTGACCCCTTGGAGCCCCGATCGATAGGCTCGCCGGGAACGGACCCTCCCCCACGTGACGACCACTCAACCGAAGCGGCAGCCCATCCCGTTTGGGAAGTACCTCCTTCTGGACCGCATCAACATTGGCGGCATGGCGGAGGTGTGGCGCGGGAAGCAGTTCGGCGCGAGCGGCTTCGAGCGGCTCGTCGCCATCAAGCGCATCCTCCCCAACATCGCGGAGGACGACGAGTTCATCTCGATGTTCATCGACGAGGCGAAGATCAGCGTCCAGCTGACCCACGCCAACGTCGCGTCCATCTACGAGCTGGGCAACATCGTCGGCAGCTACTTCATCTCGATGGAGTACATCCCCGGCAAGGACATGCGGGCCATCTTCGACCGGTGCCGGAAGAAGGGTGAGCCCGCGCCGGTGCCGCTGGTGGCCTACTGCGTGTCCAAGATGTGCGAGGGCCTGGACTACGCCCACCGGAAGAAGGACGGGATGGGGCGGGACATGAACATCGTCCACCGCGACATCTCGCCGCAGAACATCCTCATCTCCTATGAGGGTGAGGTCAAGGTCATCGACTTCGGCATCGCGAAGGCGGCCGGCAAGGCGACCAAGACGCAGGCGGGCATCCTCAAGGGCAAGTTCGGCTACATGAGCCCGGAGCAGATCCGCGGCCTGCCGCTGGACCGGCGCTCGGACGTGTTCGCCATTGGCGTGTGCCTCTACGAGATGCTGACCGGTGAGCGCCTCTTCGTGGGCGACAGCGACTTCAGCGTGCTGGAGAAGGTGCGCAAGGCGGAGGTGCCGTCGCCCGCCACGTACAACCGGCGCATCCCGGAGACGCTGGAGCGCATCGTCCTCAAGGCGTTGGCCAAGGACGTGGACGAGCGCTACCAGTACGCCAGCGAGCTGGGCGACGACCTGCAGCGCTTCCTCATCACCAGCGACACCATCTTCAGCCGCAAGGACCTGGCGCAGTACATGAAGTCCACGTTCGCGGAGGACGTGGAGCGCGAGAAGCAGCGCCTGCTGGACTACGCGGACATCAAGCCGCCGGAGGGCATGCAGGCCGCGCTGGAGGCGGCGTCCTTCAACAGCCCCATCCAGCCCTCCGCGTCGCCGCCCGCGCCGGTGCCGGTGGTGCAGCCGGTGGCGCCGCAGCCCCGGATGACGGGCTCCATGCCCGCGGTGGCGCCGCAGCCCCGGATGACGGGCTCCATGCCCGCGGTGCCTCCGGGCGGCGTGCGCCGCTCCCCCACGCTGGCCGCGCTGCCGAAGCTGACGGCCGCCACCGCCGCGCCCACGCCCGACGATGACGAGGGTGGGGCGACGCAGCTCGTCTCCAGCGACCACGAGTTCGCGGACGCGCCGGAGCCCACCACGCAGCCGGGCGCCGCGGTTGGCCGGGCCATCACCCCGCTGGAGATACCCTCCACGCCGGGACACGCCGAGGCCGAGGAGCCCGTCAGCGGAAGGACGGCCGTCATTCCGCCGCCCGCGCCCCTGACGCCGCCGGTCGGGCCTCCGCGCCTGTCGCACGGGAACATCCCCGTGGTGCGTCCTTCCACGACGGTGCCCACGCTGGCGCCCTCGGACGCCCCGCCGCCTCACGCCGCCTCGGGCCCCGCGCCCCGGTCGAGCAGGGGTGGGGGCCTGCCGCGGATGACGCGGGACGTGCCCGTCCTGGACGGTCCGCAGGCCGCGGCGCGTCCGCCCGTGGCGCAGCCGGCGCCGGTGGCTCCCGCGTACGACGATGAAGACGACGTGGACGCCCCGGAGCGGCCCACCGGCGCGATGCCGACCGTGGGCGGCCGTCCGCCCATTCCGAAGAAGGTGCTGTTCGGCGGCGTTGGCGCGGTCGCGGTGCTGCTGCTGGCGCTGATTGGCTGGGCGGTGTCGGGGCCCGGCGTGGGCTACGTGCTGGTGGACCTGCAGGGGGTGCCCTCGGAGGTCCGCGACCGCGTCCAGGTGCGCCTGGATACGCAGCTGGTGCCGCTGGAGGGGGGCAGCGCGACGCTGCTGCGCGAGGTGCCCGCCGGCAAGGTGATGGTGGTGGTGAGCGCGGAGGGCTTCAAGGCCTTCACCAGGACGGTGGAGGTCGCCGCGGGCAAGGACGTCACGCCCGTGCAGGCGGTGCTGGAGAGCCTGACGCGCACCGCGGCGCTGGTGCTGACGACGGAGCCCCCCACGGCCGAGGTGAAGGTGGATGGCCAGGTGGTGCGCGAGCAGGGCAAGTCGGCCGCGTACATCAAGGACGTCCCCATCAACGGGTCGGAGTGGGTGGTGGAGGTGAGCGCGCCCGGCCACAAGCCGGCGTCCAAGCGCGTGCCCGTGTCCGGCGGCGGTCCGGTGGAGCTGTCGCTCAAGCTGGAGCCGCTCGTGGTGCGGGTGGCGGTGAAGGTGGAGTCCAAGCCGGCCGGCGCCACCATCTTCGTGGACGGCAAGGACATGGGCGCCATCACCCCCGCCGTGGTGCAGGTGCCTCCCAGCGCCCGGCAGCTCACGCTGAAGCTGAAGTGCCACAACGAGGCCGAGGTGGACGTCCCGGATGCCGCGCCCGGCAATGAGCCGGCCACCGCGAGCGTTTCCCTCAAGCGGCAGCCGCGCTGCCGTTAGCCGAAGGCCCGCTCCCCACGCAGGGGGCGGGCGCGCCAGCTCCCCTGTGGGTGGAGCGAGAGGAGGCGGGAGTTCGTGAGCAAGGTGCGCAAGGTGAACAAGGCGGATCCGCTGGCGGATCTGCCCCGCTGGGCCCAGCAACTGGCCCGGAAGTACTACACGAAGACGGTCAGCGCCTTCCTGCTGTACGGGGCCGTGAGGGACTTGCAGCCCCTGCAGTTGGAGGACGGCGGGCGCGGCTTCGGCACGCTCAAGACGTTCCTCTCCGAGGAGCTCTTCGGCGGGCGGGACCACGTCATCTTCTATGACCGCTCCTCCGGCATCCGCTCCGCGACGCCGGAGACGCAGAAGGACCTGCAGCGGGCCATGGCGGGCTACGACGCCATGTACGGCACGGACTACGCCAAGGTCATGCCTCGCGACCCGGGCCGCGCGCTCCAGATTCTGGAGAACTTCATGCGCATGCGCCTGAGCGAGGGCCGCTCCATGGCGCTCATCATCGACTTCGCGGAGACGCTGGTCCCCGGCGGAGAGATGAGCCACCTCTCCAGCGAGGACCGCTTCGTGGTGGCCACGCTGGACAAGTGGGCGCACGACCCGCAGTTCCTCGCCGCGGACGTGTCCGTGGTGCTGCTGGCGGAGAACCTGGCGGACGTGTCGCCGCGCATCAGCCGCAACCCGTACGTGGCCCCCATCGAGCTGCCCCTGCCCACGGAGGAGGAGCGGCTGGAGTACGTGCGCTACAAGCTGGAGGGCAAGCGGCTCCAGTCCGTTTCGGACGTGCCGCTGGCGGGCCTGGCGAAGATGACGGCGGGCCTGTCCCGCATCAACCTGGACCGCGTGCTCACCGAGGCCCTGGAGCGCGAGGTGCGCATCACCTCCGAGCTGCTCAAGGAGAAGAAGCGCGAAATCATCCAGGCGGAGTGCCACGGCCTGCTGGAGTTCATCGAGCCGGTGCACACGCTGGACGCGGTGGCCGGGCACGCCAAGGCCAAGCAGATGCTGCGGCAGGCCGCCGGGGCCCTGAAGAAGGGGCGCCTGGAGGTCATGCCCATGGGCTACCTGCTGTCGGGCCCCGTGGGCACGGGCAAGACGTTCATGGTGAGCTGCTTCGCCGGGGAGATTGGCATCCCCGTGGTGAAGTTCCTCAACTTCCGCAGCCAGTGGCAGGGCGTCACCGAGGCGAACCTCGAGAAAATCTTCAACCTGCTCAAGGCCCTGTGGCCGGTGGCGGTGATGATTGACGAGGCGGACACCTTCCTCGGCAACCGCGACTCCGGCGGGGACTCGGGGACGAGCAGCCGCGTGTTCGGCTCCATCGCCTCGTTCATGGGCAACACGTTCTACCGCGGGAAGATTGTCTGGTTCCTGATGACGGCGCGGCCGGACCTGCTGCCCATCGACCTCAAGCGGCAGGGGCGCGCGGAGGAGCACCTGGCGCTCTTCTACCCGCAGACGGACGCGGAGCGGGACGAGCTGTTCCAGGTCATGTCGAAGAAGACGGGTGTGTCCGTGGACGGCGTCGAGTCGTTCTCCACGCTGATTCCGGAGGGCGTGCGCGCCTTCAGCGGCGCGGACATCGAGGCCGTCATGGTGCGCTCGAAGTTCCGCGCGCTGGCGGAGGGCCGCGAGGCGGTGACGAAGGAGGACCTGGCCGCGGTGCTCGCGGACTTCGTGCCCCCCAGCTACCCGCTGGAAATCGAGCTGCAGAACCTGGTGGCGGTGCAGGAGTGCACCAGCCGCGAGCTGCTGCCCGAGGGCTTCCGCCAGTTGGACCGGGACTACATCACCCGGCGCGTGCGCGAGCTGAAGGCGCTGCTGGAGTCGCAGTAGCCGCCTCACGCCCAGGCGCTTGTCCTGGGCGCACGGCCCGCTGAGACTGGGGGCATGGCTGCTGGCCCCCCTGCGTCGCGTCCCTGGTTCGCGTACTCCCTCGACCTGGCCCCGGTGATTGCGCGCGAGCGCCTCCCGGGGCTGCCGCCCATCCCCGACGTGCTGGAGGGCGAGCTGGCCGAGGCGCTCGACGTGGACGTCGTCTACGACGTGGCCTCGGCGGCGTGGGGCGGGAAGGTGGCCCGGCTGGTGGACTCCCCGGGCCGCAAGCTCCCCGGGATGCTCCGCCGGGTGCCTCCCGAAGCCTGGGACGCCCTGGCGCGCCTGGAGTCGGCGATGGCGGGCGCCACCGAGGCCCGTCCGGTGAAGGTGCGCACCTTCACCGGGGCGGTGCTCACCGCGCAGGCCTTCACGCCCGCCGCGCCCACGGCGCCCGCCCAGGGGCTGGTGAGTGAGTCCTTCCTCGTCACCCTGGCGCTGTCGGCCGAGCAGGCCGGCCTGTCCCCGGAGCACGTGGAGCGGCTCCAGGCCGAGGCCCGTATCGTCCAGGCGCTCCAGAAGGCCGGCCCTGGGGCCCTGGCCCCGTCGCAGGCGCCTGGAAAGAAGGAATAGGCGGGCATCCAGGTGCGAAACGACCCCTGCATCCTTTTTCTTCGTAAGAAAACGGAGCCGTGACGCAACTTGGCGCGGCGAACGGCCGACGATGGGGGGCGGGGCCCCACCTCGTGTTTCTCCTCGTCGGCCCCGAGGACATCCAGGATGACGCTGCGACCCACCACGACGCGAGCCGTTCCCCCGCGCCCGGCATCGGCCGCTTCGCCCTCCAATGCCGTCACCACGCCCGGTGGAAGCTGGAATCGCTCGACGGCCCGTGAGGTGCCCATCAGCGAGCTCCAGGAGAAGTTCGGCTGGACGGATGAGAGCTGGCAGGTGGGCCTGATGAACGCGGCGGACGCCGCGAGCGGCGTCAAGTCGCGCAACGGCAACGGGGCGGTGTCCGCCGCCGAGCTGGAGCGCTACCTGGCGGCGCCCGAGGACGGGCAGTACCTGACGTCCACGGCGCTGCAACAGAAGCGCTCCGCGCTGGACGCGAAGCTGGCGCAGGGCCCTGGCAACGCGGTGGACGTGGACGCCTTCGACAGTGGCTGGCAGTCCACCGTGGCCCGCCGCGCGGACCTGCTGGGTGGCAACAGCGATGGCCAGCTCAGCGCGGAGGAGCTGGACGCGTTCATCCAGGCCTCGAAGGCCGGCAAGCACGCGGACACCCGCTGGGTGCCGGACCAGCAGATGGCGGCGCTGCAGAGCCGCGTGGCCGAAGCGGCCGGTGAGTTGGATCCGCTGCGCCCGGAGGGGGCGTCGGGCGCCAATGGCCTGAGCCTGGTGAAGGAGTACGCGCGCCTGGCGCTGGACCAGGGGGCCAACGTCCCCACCTTCGTGAGCTACATGCTGTCCGCGGAGGACGTCAAGGAGACGCCGGCGGGCGTGAGCCGGCTGGAGAGCACCTTCGTGCGCGACCCCGAGCTGGGCCGCGGCGGCGTCACTGACTCCGACTACACGAACACGGGCTTCGACCGGGGCCACATGAAGCCGGCGGAGGACTCGCCCACGCAGGAGGCGATGGACGAGAGCCACCAGATGAGCAACATCGCCCCCCAGCACGGCAACCACAACCAGCAGGTGTGGCGCACGCTGGAGCAGGGCGTCTCGGGGCTCGTGAACTCGCAGGGCGGCAAGGCGTACATCGTCACCGGCAACCTGTACCTGGACGAGCAGGGACAGCCGCTGCCGCCGGAGAAGCGGGAGACGACGGGCGCGGGCGAGCGCCGCCTCGCCATCCCCACGCACAACTTCAAGACGGTGCTTCACGAGCTGCCGAACGGCAACCTCACGATGTACGCGTACCTGATGCCCAACGCGAAGGAGGGGCCGTCGAAGAAGGAGGACATCCTCCCGCTGCTCGACTCGCACCGCGTGCCGGTGGACCGCATCGAGGAGCTGCTGGGCCAGGACCTCTACGCGAACCTGCCCAAGCGCGTGCAGGACAAGCTGGAGAAGGGCACCCCGGGCGAGGGCGTCTTCCAGCGCGACAGCCTGTACTTCGCGGCCAGCCTGTTCCGCTTCGCGCCCGGCAACTGACGCGGGGCTTCGCCACCACCGTGCGAAGCCCGGGGCGCGCGGGCTCACGCCACGGGCCTCGGGACGCCCAGGTGCGGGTCGTCCACGTGCTCCACCACGGCCACGCGGTCTCCCACGGAGAGCGCGTCGTGCAGCACGCGCACGGCCTCGTTCGAATGGCGGATGCAGCCGTGTGAGACGTCGGTCCCCAGCAGGGCGGGGGCGTTCGTTCCGTGCAGCTCTTCACCGGAGTGCCGGCCATCCGCCCAGGAGAGGTCGAGCATGCGCACGCCGAAGACGTGGCGGTCGTTCCACAGCCGGGCGCCGGCCGCCTCGGTGGCCAGTTGATCCAGCTTCGTGCGGACCACCTTGAGCCCGGTGCGGGTCGGCGACGCCGGCGCGCCCGCGGCGTTGGGGAAGATGTCCACGAGCTGCCCACGGGTGTCGAAGAGGAAGGTCCGGTGCTCGCGGAGGGCCACCACCACGCGGACGGGCTGCCCGTCGAAGAAGGCGGAGGGGAGCCCGCGGGTTTGTCCACGCAGCCCAGGGGCTGGCGCCAGCGCGTCCAGGGCGCGCAGCGTGGCCGCGTCCAGCGCGCCCGTGGGGAGGACGGCGGGGAAGGTGCGCGAGGCATGGACCTGGAAGTTCCGCAGCGCCCGGGCGGTTTGTGGGCCATGGCGTCCGTCCGCGCCGCCGTGCAGGGCGAAGCCCATGTCGAGCAGGGCGGCCTGCACGGCGCGGAGCCCTTCGCCCTGGCTGCCCGGGCCGAGGACCTGCGCACCTGACGCGACGTCGGCCAGTTGAGGCAGGCCCGTGAAGCGCGCGTTGGCGGGCGGCGCGGCTGCGCGGGTGGGCAGGTCCACGCTGCCGGTGGGAACGGGTGTCCCGGAGGTCGGACGTGCATCCAGCGCGCGTTGGACGCCCTGACCCAGGGTGTTCCGAGCGGCGCTTTCGGAGGCGCGTGGGGGCTTTCCGAGGGACGCCGCGGGCAGCGCCTCGGGGGCGTCAGGTGGAAGTGGCGAGAGGCGTGAAACCGACGGCGGGATGGCTGAGGTCATCCCGGGCCTCAGTGCAAATCACTCGCCCGACGCCAGGACATGAGGAGCGCCCGTGGCGACGCCTCTCGTCATGGCCTCCCTGAACGCGGACATCGAGCTCCGAAGTCCGCGCCGGAGGCTACGGCGCGCTGAGGCGCAGCACCTTGCCCGTGGGGAGGGTGCGGTGGTCCTTGATCTTGTTCCACTTCATGATGTCGTCCACGCTGACGCCGTAGCGCTGGGCCACGGACCAGAGCGTCTCGCCCTCCGCCAGGGCGTGGACCTTGCCGGCCTTGCCCGCGGGCCTGGTGGCGCTCACCGTGTGCTTCGCCAGCACCGTGCCGCCGCGCTCCTGCACGCTGGCGGTGGCGGCGGTGCCCTCGGGCCAGATGAACAGCGTGGAGCCCACCTGGAGCGTGGGGTTGCGCCGCTTGAGGTTGTTCCACTTCTTCATCGCGTCCACCGACACGTTGAACTTGTTCGCGATGACCCAGAGGCTGTCGCCGGACATCACGCCGTACGTCACGCGCGTGCGGCCGTTGATGGTCTCCTTCTTCACGGGGCCCGCGGCCACGGGGCCCTTGGGCGTGCCCGCCGGCACCTCGTCCTCGGGGCGCACCACCACGCCGCTGCGGCGGGCCTGCGCCACCTTCGTGGCCAGCGCGCCGCCCGACTTCTTCCCGGCGGGAATCGGAATCACCAGCTCGCCGCCCACGCGCAACCTGTGGGCCGACTTGAGCTGGTTCATCTGGAGGATGGCCTCGGACGCCGAGCCGTACTTCTCCGCGATTTGAGACAGGGTGTCACCGCGCTTCACCTTGTGGATGCGGAAGGTGAGCCGCTCCGCCGCGCTGAGGCGCTTGTAGTTGTCCGCGAACCGCGTCGCCGTCCCCTTGGGGAGCCGGAGCGTGTAGGGCTTCCTGGCCGTCGCGGGCGGGGTGCACCAGCGCTTCAGCTCCGGGTTGAGGTCCTGCACCGCCTTGACGGACACGCCGGCCGCGCGGGCGAGCACGTCCAGGTCCGCCGCGTCGGTGAGCTGCACCTCGTCGAAGTCGAGCACGGGCTCGGGGTCGAACTCGTCCTCCTTGAAGCCGAACGCCGCCGGGTGCTTGGCCACCAGGGCCGCGGCGATCAGCTTGGGGACGTAGTGTTTCGTCTCCTTCGCCAGCCCGCGCTCCTCGGACAGGAGCCAGAAGTCCGTCGTGCCGTGGCGCGCCACCATGCGCCGCACGCGCCCGGAGCCGGTGTTGTAGCCGGCCCACGCCAGGTACCAGTGGCCCAGCTCGCGCTTGAGGTCCTTCAGGTACGCGGCGGCGGCGTGGGTGGCCTTGATGGGGTCCCTGCGCTCGTCCACCCAGAAGTCCTGCTTCAGCCCGTACTGCTTGCCCGTGCTGGAGATGAACTGCCACGGCCCGGCCGCGTGCGCCCACGAATAGGCATGCGCGGAGAAGCCGCTCTCAATCATCGCCAGGTACACCGTGTCCTTGGGCAGGCCGTACTGCTCCAGGATGGGGTGCATGACGGGCACGTACCGGGCCGCGCGGGACATCCACTTGCGGAACCAGCGGCGCCCGGGGCCCTGGAAGAACTGGACGTACTGCGCCACCAGCGGCTGCATCTCCACCGGGATGTCGTAGCGGTCCTGAATCTGGCTGACGTCGAAGGTGGCCAGGTCCGTGATGAGCGGAATCTCCGGCAGCTCTTCGTCCTCGCGGAAGGTGTGCTCGTCGAGCGCGTCCAGCATGCGCATGCGCAGCGGGTTGGCGAGCCCGAGCCGCCGCAGCGACTGCATCACCTCGGCGGTGGAGCGGGAGGCTGGGTCCAACGCGGCGCCTTCCAGCGCGCGCAGCTCCTCCAGCTCCGCGGACTCGGCCTCCACCGCGTCGCGCGTGGCCTCGGCCTGCTCGGAGGCGTCCTCGGCCACCATCGACGTGCCCGGCTCCAGCGGCTCCGGACCGGGCTCCTCGGCCGAGTCCTCCGCGCCGGTCGGCGCAGGCTGGGGCGCCGCGGCTGGCACCACCTGCACCGCGGGGCGGGTCGCGACCGCGGGGACGGCCTGATTCACGGAGGCCGGCGTGGCCGAGGCCGCGGCGTTGGAGCTCGTCGCGGCGGCCGGTGGCTTCGCGCCACCTGCGTCCACGGCGGCGGCGGAGTGGGTCACCGCGCCGATTCCCGCCGCGGTGGCGGACTGCTTCACCGCGCTCGCGTCCGCGCTCCTGGCAGGCTGCTTCTCGCCGCCTGCCGCGGGCGCGTCCTCCGTGGCCTGCTGCGGCCCGTTGTCCGCCACCGGCGACGAAGGCCCGCCTTCCGGCTCCACCGCGCCCGGCGCCGCTTCCCCACGCGCGTGCGGCGGCTGCCCGGCAGCGGTTCCAGCGGGTGATGCCGCCACACGGGGCCGCGCGCCGTCGGATGCCACCACCTGGGCCTTGGCGGGAGCGGGCCCCACGGGCGGTGGGGTGAGCCCCGTGGCAGGAGCCGAGGCCAGGGCGAGCAGAAGCAGAGGTAGAGGCGGCATGCAGTCGCGGGGACGGGCGCCCGGAGGCGGGCGAAGGCCGGAAGTATTCGCTCTTTTCCTTGACAGTCAAACAAGGAGTCAATGGGTGCGGCTCGCGCCGCGACGGCCGGTGAGGGCAACCGCCCGACCGAGCCCCCGGATTCCTGGATGACTAAGGCTTCCCGTGCCCCGGTCCCACGATTCGCGGCAGGTAAGTCGCGAAATCAAAGTGAGGCGAGTTCTCCGCGTTGTGGCAGGTGATGCACACGCGCTCGCCCGGCGAGCCGATGATGTTGTCGGTACCGGGCGCCTCCGCGTGCTCCGAGCCCGGACCGTGGCAGCTCTCGCAGCCCACGTCCTCGCGGCCTGTGACTTTGTCCAGCCGGCACACGCCGCCCGCCTGCTCCCAGCCGGTGACGTGGCACCCCACGCAGTTGAGGTGGAACTGCTTGCCCACCTGCTCCAGCGTCTCCCACGCGTGGTGGTGCTTGGACTTCTCCCAGACAGGGAAGGCGTCCTCGTGGCAGGTGCGGCAGGGCTCGTTGCCCACGAAGCCCGGGCGGCCCGGCGCCGGAGCGGGGCAGTCCTGGCCATGCGCCTTCGCCCAGGCCAGGTTCATCTTCCCCACGTCCGCGTCGTAGGCCGTCACCACCGCCAGCGCCTCCGCGTCGGACGGAAGGCTGGACTCCAGCGGTACGAAGCGCAGCGTGAAGGCGTTGACCCCCGCCGGGGCGACAGGAGGCGCGTTCAGCAGCGCCTGCCGCCGCGCCACCAGCTCGTCGCGCTTGCGCTGCTTGAGCGCCTTGAGCCTCGGGTCGGTGCCAGGGAGGTTGATGTCCTTGTCCAGCAGCGCCGCCCGCTGCTCCAGGGCGTTGGCCTCGCGCTCCAGGTCATCCTGGCCCTTCTGCAGGGTGAACGGCCCCGGCTGGGGCGCGTAGGCGAGGTCCACGCGCAGCAGCGAGCGTCCCTTGCTCTGCAACGCCACCACCGGCACCGCTGAACGCACCAGCCGGTTCTGCTCCCCGCTGAACTCGGTGGCGGTGCGGGTGGCCACCACCACGTCGGCCTTCAAGCCCGGCTGCTCCACCGCCTGCTGGGCCACGTCCAGCGTGACGTCCAGCAGGCCCACCACGAAGTCCGCGCCCTGCTCGCGAGCCTGGGCGCTGGCCTGGGCGAGCTGCGCGGCCGTGGTCGCCGCCACCACGCCCACCTCGCGCGCGCCAGCAGGGAACAGCTTCACCTGTCCTGGCGCCAGCTCCGGCAGCCCCAGGCCCTTGCGGAAGTCCACGCCCTGCGTGTCGTCCAGCGGGCCCGTGGCGCGCACCGCCAGGCCCATCTGCCGCATCGCGTCCGCGAGCGCCTGGGCCTTGCGCTCCTCCTGCGGCACCTGCCCCGGCTTGAGCCGGCGCTCGCCGAAGAGGCTGTTGCCGCCGTCCACATAGAGGACGGGCAGCGAGCCCTGCCGCGCCGTGCGCACCTGCGCCGCGGCGCGGGCGATGCCGCCTCGCATGTTCTCGCTGCAGCCACACGGGCCCAGGTACCCGCGCGTGTCGGCGGAGACGAAGAGGACGGCGCCCTCGGTGGGCGCCGCGGGCTTCGCGGCGGAGGCCGGCCGCGCGGTGGGCGCCGCCGACGCGTCCGCTTCTGCGGGCTTGGGAGCCGGGTCCTTGCGTGCACACCCGACGAGCGACGCGGCCACCAGGGCCACGGCGAGGAGGGCGCGCATGGGGCTCACCAGAGGATGCTCTGCACCAGCTCGTCGATCTTCTCGCCCATGGCCTCCAGCCCGTTCACCTTGGACAGGGAGCCGTCGGCGCCGACCTGCTCGGCCAGCTTGGACAGCTCGTCGTCCGGGAGGCTGGAGAACAGGACGATGGGGATGTCCTGCGTGCCGTACTCGTTCTTCAACGTGCGGCAGATGTCCGTGCCCTTGGCCTCGGGCATGTGGATGTCGGTGAGGATGAGGTCCGGGCGCCAGGTCTGCAGCGTCTTCTCGAACTCCATGAGCGTCGAGGTGGCGATGACCTCGTAGCCGCGCGCCTCGAGCACGGCCTTCTCCATGGCGAGCGTAATCTCGCTGTCGTCAATCAGGAGGATTCTTCGCTTCTCGGACACGGCGACCTTCCTTCGCTCCGTTTCTATCCTACCCCCACGCGCCGCACCAACGCTTTCCCGTGCGCGCCGGGCGCCGGTGTTTCCCTGATTTCGGGTGTCCACCGCCGCACGCTCGCCCGCCAGGGCGCCAGGGCCGACTTCTTTCCAGTGAGACATCCGAAAAGGGATATGGAAGTCAGCCATGATGCACCGTGACAGTTGGACTCAGAGCGCACTCGTCCTGGCCTTGGGACTGCTGTGGAGCCTGCCTGCCGCCGCGCTCAACGCGGGCCTCGGGCCGCCCCCTTCCACCGTGGACCGGCAGACGCCGCAGGCCGCCGTGAAGGGCTTCCTGGCCGCCGCCCACCGGGGGGACTACGCCACGGCGGCCCACTACCTGGACCTGGACTACATCCCCCGCGCCAAGCAGAAGGAGCGCGGGTTGCAGCTCGCCCGCTCGCTCAAGTTCGTGCTGGACCGCAAGCTGCCCGTGGACGTGGGCGCGCTGAGCAAGGAGCCCGAGGGCGACCCGGCAGACGCGCGCTACGACCAGCTCGGCACCATCCCATTGCAGGGGACCAACGTCCCCATCCGCGTCCAGCGTGTCGCCGCGACGGACGGGACCCAGGCCTGGGTCTTCAACGAGTCCACGGTGCGGCAGGCGGATCCGCTCTTCGCGGAGTACGGCCCCCGGCTGGTGGGCTTCCTGCCGTCCTTCTTCTTCAGTGACACGGTGCTGGGGCTGGAGCCGTGGCAGTGGCTGGGGCTGCTGGTGACGCTGCTGGGCAGCCTGGCCCTGGCGGTGTTGCTGGAGCGCCTGGTGCTGTCGCTCGCCCGGCGCGTGGCGCGGTGGACCCGGTTCACCTGGGAGGACAACGTGGTCTCCTCGGGGAAGGGGCCGGTGAAGCTGCTCACCTTCTCCGCGCTGCTGGCGGTGGGCACGCTGCTGCTCAGGCTGCCGCGTCCGGCGCAGGGCCTCTTCCTGCGCATCGGCTACTCGTTGAGCGTGGTGGCGCTGGCCTGGGCCGTGCTGCGCATCCTCCACGTCTCCGCCTCCTTCGTGCAGAGTCGCGTATCGTCGGAGATGAAGGACGCCACGCGCGCGCGCAGCGTGAGCACGCAGTTGGTGGTGCTCCGCGCCATCTTCGAGGTGGCCACCTACGTCATCGCCGCGGCGCTGCTGCTCATCCAGTTCGAGGTGGTGCGCAACGTCGGCGTGTCCCTGCTGGCCTCCGCCGGCATCGCCGGCCTGGTGCTCGGCCTCGCGGCGCAGAAGTCCATTGGCACGCTGCTGGCCGGCATCCAGCTCTCCATCACCCAGCCCATCAGCATTGGCGACACCCTCATCACCGAGGGCGAGTGGGGCACGGTGGAGAAGATCACGCTCACCTTCGTGGTGCTCCGGACGTGGGACCAGCGCCGCCTGGTCATCCCCATCACCCAGTTCCTGGACAAGCCCTTCCAGAACTGGAGCAAGGGCAACCCGGAGATGCTGGGGCCCGTCGTCCTCCAGGTGGATTACATGGCGGACATCGACGCCATCCGGGCGGAGCTGCGCCGCATCCTGGAGAACGAGGGCAAGGACATGTGGGACGGCCGCGTGGCGACGGTGATTGTCATGGACGTGCTGGACCGGACCCTCACGGTGCGCGCGCTGGTCAGCGTGTCGGACTTCAGCAAGCTGTTCGACCTGCGGGCCCTGGTCCGCGAGAAGCTGGTGGCCTTCCTGCGCACCCGCCCCCTGTGGCTGCCCGTCACCCGCACGGAGGCCCGCCCCTATCCGCCGCCGGAGCTGTCTCCGGCGCTGGAGCCGGTGCCGCCCGCCGCGCCGCCCCGGGCATGACGGCTGTCCGCCCCCCAGGCGCAGTGAGCCCTTGCCTGGGGGCATGGGGTTTTGAATAGTCGGCGCGCCGCGCCGTCGTAGCGCTGGAACTTCGCACCTACCGCCCGGGGGAGTCTTCGAGATGATGCGTCATGTCAGGTTGTGTGGGGCCCTTGCGATGGTGGCCGCCACCGTGCCGCTGACCGCCAGTGCCCAATCCCGAGGCCGCACGGACGGGCCCGAGGAATCCGAGTACGGCAAGGGGGGCTACAGCGGCCCCGGAGGCCGGAGCGTGTCGCTCCAGCTCGACTGGGGCGCGGCCGTCAACTCCCGCAAGCCGCCTCGGGGCGCGCCGGAGGGCCCGCCGCTGTTCGTGGGCGCCACGCTGTCGCTGTGGGGCGCGGACTGGTACCAACTGGATGTGAGCGGCGCCTACGTGTTCGACGGCGGCCGCTTCGTCGGCATGGTGGGCCCGCGCTTCCGGACCTGGGGCTGGCCGCTGGTGTTCACCGCGGGCCTGAAGGCCGGCGCCATCGTCATCCCCGAAGGGGAAGGCCTGCGCTTCGGCATCTCCCCGCAGGTGGGCGCCGAAATCCTCCTGGGTGACCGCGAGAACATCCTCATGGCGCTCAACTACACCCCGGACATCCCCATTGGCGGTGGCGGCGTCACGCACCGGCTGGGCATGTCCATCGGCTACAAGTTCTAGCAAGGAGGCAGGGACATGATTGCCACGCTGCTCGCCGCCACCCTGGCGCTGGCCTCCAGCCAGGCGCCCGTCTCCGTCGCCGGCCGCGGAGGCCCGCAGGTGAACCTGCCGTTCCCCGCCGGGGACGTGCAGACCTACAACATCATCCAGTGGGACCCCAACCAGCTCCCGCGCATCTATGAGCGCTCCGACCAGCTCCCGCTCACCGACGAGGAGCTGACCAGGCTGTCCCAGGCCGGCTTCGAGCCCGCGCAAATCGTGAAGATGATTGAAGAGCGCCGCTGCGCCTGCGACGCCAGCGCGGACGGCCTCATCCGGCTGAAGAAGGCCGGCGTGGACAAGGACGTGCTGGCCGCGGTGTCCCGGCATGGCCTGGCGCCCAACCGCGCGCTGAACCTGCTGGTGACGCTGGACTTCACCGGGGAGAGCCGCACCGCGCGCGAGGCGTTCCTCTACTTCTTCGTGGACGACGGGGACATCACCCGCGTCTTCACCGCCAACATCCCGGAGCTGCTGCGCCGCCGCAACAGCCACGAGACGACGGTGGACCGCAGCGACATCCTCGTCGCGCGCACGGTGCGCCGCGTCCAGCTCGCGGGCCAGGTGCCGCTGCGCACCTACGGCAAGCACCACGTGCTGGTGGTCGCCAGCGCCAGCCCCACGCTCACGCATCCGTCCCAGCTCACCGCGCAGGAGCTGTCGCGCTCGCAGCGCTACACCTTCGACTATCCCCGTGCGTCGCTGCAGAACGTCTGCCGCCTGACGGCCGGGTACCGCCGTGACGCGGTGCTCGCCTGGAAGTGGAACTTCGAGGGCAGCCGCTTCGAATGCGAATGGAACTAGGAGTGACCCGCACCATGAACACCCGCCGCCTGCTGCTGTCCGCCTGTCTCGCCGCTTCGCTGTCCGCCTGCACGGGCCCGCGCGCCTTCACGCGCGGCACGTACGAGGACCCGAACACCATCGAGATGCTGTCGGACCGCTTCAACGAGAACGACCTGCAGCTCATCGCGAAGAAGATGGCGGAGTCGCTCGCCACCTCGCCGCGCTTCGCCCAGCCCCGGCCGGATGGCTCGCTGCCCATCGTCCTGGTGGGGAAGCTGAAGAACAGCACCTCGGAGCACATCGACATGCGCTCGCTGGGGGACAAGATTCAAACGGCGCTGGCGCAGACGGGCCGCTTCGCCCTGGTGGACCAGCAGGCGCGCCAGGACATCGCGGAGGAGTACGAGTACCAGCAGTCCGGCTACGTGGACCCCAACGCCGCCAAGGGGCCGGGGCAGCAGACGTCGGTGGACTTCCTGATGACGGGCGACCTCGCCTCCATCATCCAGGAGGTCGGCCGGGACAAGCTCGTGTACTACAAGATGACCGCGAAGCTGAGCAACGTGCGGACCGGCCTCATCGAGTGGACGGACGAGAAGCAGATCCGCAAGAAGTTCGAGAAGCGCGGCGTGAGCTGGTAACGGGCGCACCCTCCCATGTCCCTTCACTCCCGCAGCCCGGTCCGCCTGAGCGGGTGGGGCGCGCTCGCCCTGGTGAGCGTGCTCCTCCTGTCGTCGGGCTGCGCGGGTGACTATGTGGCGCGCACCCGCGGGGTGCGGTCCGCCTACCAGCAGGGGGACTACTCGCGCGCGCTGGCCACGCTGGAGGCCGCGGCGAAGGAGGGCCCCGAGCAGGACCGGCTGCTGGTGCTGATGGACAAGGGCATGGTGCTGCACGCCGCCGGGCAGTGGGCGGAGAGCAACGCCGTGCTGGAGGAGGCGGAGCGGCTCAGCGAGCAGGTGGACGCGGTCTCCGTCAGCGAGGAGGCGAAGACGCTCGTCACCAACGAGCGTCAGCGCACCTACCGCGGGGAGGACTTCGAGAAGCTGATGATCTCCGTCCTCCAGGCGCTCAACTACGCGGAGCTGGGCGACGAAGAAGCCGCCATGGTGGAGGTCCGCCAGGTCAACGAGCGCCTGGAGAAGATGATCGCCGAGGAGAAGAAGCCCTACGAGCAGCTCGCGATTGCCCGCTACCTGGGCGGCGTCATCCGCGAGGACCAGCGGGACTGGGACTCGGCCTATATCGACTACGCGAAGGCCTACGAAATCGCGCCCCGCGAGGACGCGCTGGCCGAGCCGCTGCTGCGGCTGGCGAAGCAGGTGGGCCGCGACGACATGTACGCGGAGCTGCTGGCGAAGTATCCGGACGTCCCGCACGCGCCGCTGGCGCCGGACGAGGGGCAGCTCGTCGTCGTGGTGGAGGCGGGGCTGTCTCCGGAGAAGACGCGCGGCTCCAGGGACCCGGGCGGCGGCGGTGACCTGATTGAAGTCCCCGTCTATCGGAACCGGGGGCTCGCGCCGCCAGTGAGCGTCGACCTGGCAGGCCAGTCCCGGCGGGCGGTGACGGTGACGTCCCTGGCGGACGTGGCCGTGGTCCACCTGAATGACCGGATTGGCCGCCTGCTGGCGAAGCAGCTCGCGGGCGTGGCGGTGAAGGCGGGCCTGGCCGCGGGCGTGGGCGCGCTGACCAAGAGCGACGAGCTGGGCGTGCTGACCTTCCTCGTGCTCAACGCGATGAACGCGCCAGACCTGCGCTCCTGGCTCTCCCTGCCCGCGGAGTTCCAGGTGGCGCGCTTCCGCGTGTCCGCGGGGAACCACACGGTGCGTGTGACGAGCTGGGGCCAGGTGACGGAGCATCCGGTGGAGGTCAAACCCGGCCGGGTGGGCTTGTTGGTGCTCCGGCGCTACTGATTCGGTTTTTTGATGTAGGGTGCGCGCCCCATGTCGCCGGTCCTGGCCACGGTGGCCCTGTATTCCCTCATCATCGTCCTCGGCGCGCTGGCTGGCGCGGTGGTCGTCGTCCTGAACGACCGGCCCACCCACCTGGTGCGCTTCCTGGCTTTCGCCGCGGGCGTGATGCTGGGCGCCGCCTTCTTCCACATGCTGCCGGAGGCGTACCTGGGCGGCGGGTGGTGGGCCTTCGCGCTGGTGCCCGCAGGCTTCGCCTTCCTGCTGGTGCTGGAGCGCTACCTCGTCGCGCACGCGGGCGAGGACATCTCCCCCGGGGGGGACACCGTGGCGGGCACCGGGCACGAGGTACATCCAGGGCACGTGCTGGGGCTCACCGCCTTCCTGGGCCTGTCCACGCACACCCTGTTCGACGGGATTGCCCTGGGCTCGGCGGTGGAGGAGGGCGTGGGCGGCATGGCGCTGCTGGCCATCGTCGCGCACAAGGTGCCCTCCGCGCTGTCGCTGGCCTCCATCCTCAAGACGGAGGGGCGCTCGAAGGCCTCCATCCTGTCGCTGTCCACGCTGTACGGGATGATGGTGCCGGCCGGCGCGCTGCTCTACTTCCTCTTCGACGCGATGCTGCAGTTCGAAAGCCTCGCGGCCAAGGCGCTGGCCTTCTCCGCCGGCACCTTCCTCTACATCGCCGTGTCGGACCTGCTGCCGCACGTGCACCGGCACGGCAAGGACCAGCCGGGCCGCAACATCCTGGCGCTCTTCGTGGGCCTGCTGCTGATGTTCCTGCTCGCCCGGCTGATGGGGCACCCCGAGCACCCCGGCCACTGAGCGCCCCGCGCGCGCCGTCCGCCTCGCGGACCGGGGAGCCCTCGTCCGCCGCCATGCCGGCGCCCGGATGCGTGTGGCCCCGGGCCGGCGCACCCTCCTGGAGACAGCGGCCACCTTCGCCACCGGGCCGCGGGGACGAGGAGGCGGGGCATGCTCACCGTGGGAGACCTCATGGTTCGCGACGTCATCACGCTCCAGGAGACGGACGGCCTGCTGCGGGGAGATGACCTGCTGAAGCTCCAGCACATCCGTCACCTGCCCGTGCTGCGCGGCAGGAAGCTGGTGGGGCTGGTGAGCCACCGGGACCTCATCCGCGCGCTGGCGCGCCACCCGGCGTCCTTCGGGGCGCCACCCAGGGCCATGGCGGACATCATGACGCGGGAGCTGGAGACGGTGACCCCGGACACGACGGCGCGTGAGGCCATCCACCGGCTGCTGGACCACCGCTTCGGCTGCCTCCCCGTGGTGGATGGGGAGGGCGCGCTGGTGGGCATCGTGACAGAGGCGGACTTCCTGCGGTTGGCGGCGCGCCTGTTGGACCGCGTGGAGCCCCGTCCGGGGGACGCGTGGGCGCAAGGCGCGCCGCCCTGATGCGTGCTGGGCCGCCGTCCTTCTTCTTGCTTTCACGACGGACGCCCCGAGGATGCCCACGCCCGTGAGCGGGCGCCTCCTCATGGAAAAACGCACGGACTGGTACGAACACCCGCGGTACTACGAAGCCATCTTCGGCACGGACACCGTGCGCGAGGTGGACTTCCTCCAGACGCTCAGCGAGCGCTTCGGCACGGGCGGCAAGCTGTGGCTCGAGCCCGCCTGCGGCGCGGGGCGGCTCGTGGAAGAAGCCGCCCGCCGGGGCCTGCGGGTGGTGGGCTATGACATCTCCGAGGCGATGCTGGTCCACGCGCGCAAGCGCCTGACGCCGGCGCAGCGGCGGCGCGTCAAGCTGGGGCCCTCCCGCATGGAGTCCTTCGCGGACCCGTCGCTGGAGGGGCAGGTGGACCTGGCGCACTGCCTGGTGTCCACCTTCCGCTACCTGGACAGCGAGGCCGCGGCGCGTCAGCACCTGCTGGGAACGCGGCGGCTCTTGAAGCCGGGCGGCATCTACGTGCTCGGCTTCCACCTCACGGACTACGCGCGCGCCCGGCCCGAGCACGAGCGCTGGGTGGGGCAGGTGGGCGAGGACCGCGTCGTCTGCAACACGAACGAGGGCCTGCCGGAGCGACGCGCGCGGCGCTCGCCCATGCGCAACCGCCTGCGCGTCACCGGGCCGGACAAGGACTGGCTCATTGAAACCGAGTGGCACTTCCGCACGTACAGCCATGCCCAGGCCACGAAGCTGTTCCGCGACGCGGGCCTGCGGGTGCTGGCCGGGTACACCTTCGACTACGACATCGACGCACCCGTGGAGCGAGGCAGCCTCCGCCTGGACCGCGTCTTCGTCCTCCAGGCGGACCCCAAGTCTCCGGCCGTGGACACGCCTGCGTCCGCGCGGAAAGCGCCGCGAAGGCCCGCCGCCCCCTCGAAATCACGCAAGATTTCACGCTGAGGGCGTTTTGATGCGGCGGGGGAGCGACTTCGGGTGAATTCCAGGGGGCCTGCGTCCTGATGGGACGCGAGCGCGTCCCGTGGAGACGCAAGTCGGGCCCCCTGAGTGGGGTTGGGCTCACGCATCCCCCTGGAATCACGTGAATGTCCTGTCTGGCATGGGGCGCGCATGGCGTTTCGCCGTGGCGCTTCGGGAGACCGGGCTGCCCCGCAGCATCGGAGTTTCGGGAACGCGGAAGGAGGGGCCGCTCCTTCCGCGTTCTTCATCTCCGCTACACTCCGTCCCCCTGATGTGGTTCCCCTGACGGAGCCCGTCGGAGGGCATTGGACGGAGGCGTGCGGATGCAAGACGAGATGGCGCAGCTCCTCGCGGATTTGCGGGGAGCCAGGGACTTCGAGGCCGCGGCTGCCGCCACGCTCCGGCGGTTGCACGCTGTTGCCCAGGAGGCCGTTGCGTCCAGTCGGTACGCAGCCCGGGGCCGGGTGTTGCGGGGCATCGTCCACCTCCGCCCAGGGGAGGCCTACCGGAGCCTGGCCGCGCTGGAGGTGGGTGCGGCGGAGATTACGGACGCCAGTGTAGGGACGCCCTTCTTCACGTCCGCCACGGCCTGGCGCGCGGTGGTGGAGCACCGCTGCGCGGTGTCCATCGACGTGAATGTCGGCACGGTGCAGCCGCACGCGCCCAACGCCCCGGTGACGGGGGACCCGGGCCTGGCGGGCTTCAACAGCCATGAGAGCCGGCAGCGCTTCCTGGGCCGCCACGCCACGCACGTCTGCGTGCTGCCGCTGCGCACGCCGGGCGGCGACATCGAGGGCATGATTTCGCTGGAGGCGGACTGCCTGGCGGCGATGGGCCAGGACTTCGTCTGGCTGGAGGCGGGGGACCGGCTCCAGTTGCTCGCGGACGTGGCGGCGCCGTACCTGGCCCGGCTGCCGCAGCGGCCGGTGGCCCGGCCGGAGGTGGATGAGTTCCTCCCGGTGGTGGGGCGCTCCATGGCGGAGCTGCTGCCCATCCTCCGCGTCTTCGCGCTCCAGGATGAGACCATCCTCATCAGCGGCGCCACCGGCGCGGGCAAGTCCCGGCTGGCGCGCTGGTGCCATGAGCGCTCCAACCGCCGCGGCAAGCCCTTCGAGACGCTGGATTTGGTGACGGTGCCCGAGGACCTCCAGATGGCGGAGCTCTTCGGCTGGAAGAAGGGCGCCTTCACCGGCGCGGTGCGGGACGCGCCCGGCAGCGTGGCCCGCGCGGAGGGCGGCACGCTCTTCATCGACGAAATCGACAAGCTGTCGCTCAAGGCCCAGGCGGGGCTGCTGCACCTGCTGGAGTCGCGCAGCTACCGGCCGCTGGGCGAGGGCACCGGCGAGCGGCAGGCGGACGTGCGCTTCATCATCGGCACCAACGCGGACCTGCACGCGGAGGTGCGCGCCGGCCGCTTCCGCGAGGACCTCTACTACCGCGTCAACGTGCTGCCGGTGCGCATGCCCCCCCTGCAGGAGCGCCAGGACGAAATCCCCCTGTGGGCGCAGTACATGGTGAACCGCCGGCACCGCGAGCGCTCTCCGGACGGCCACGCCCGGCTGATGAAGGAGGCGGAGCGGCTGCTGGTGGGGAGCCCCTGGCCGGGCAACCTGCGGCAGCTCGACAACATCGTCCGCCGCGCCTACACGCTGGCCATGGTGGAGCACGCGGACGCCTCGGGCGAGCTGGTGCTGCACGAGAAGCACGTCGCGCGGGCGCTGGACTACGAGCAGGCCCCCGGTGCCCGGCCGCTGCCGGAGGCGCTGCGCGCGGCCGCGCAGGCCTTCGTCGCGGAGGCGCGCCGCCGCAATGCCCCGCTGGATCTGGACCTGGCGGATGCCTTCCGCGGCATGGTGCTGGGCCTCGCCATCCGCCAGGTGGGCCGGGACGAGGGCTTCAAGCTGCTGGGCCGTGAGAGCCTGGTGAAGAACCGCAACCACCACAAGGCGCTCAAGCGCGAGCTGGAGAAGGTGGACTCGCTGTTCAAGGCCCTGGGTGAGGAGGGCTCGCCCTTCTCCGACCTGCTGACGGAGGTCGAAGGCGGCTGAGGGCGCGGCGCCCGGCGACTACCGGGCGTCGGCGTGGGGGCCCGCGGCGATGCCCGTGGCGCCCCGGGCCAGCTCGTCACACACGAGCGCGTGGAGCCGGAAGGCCATGCGCGCCTCCTGCACCACCTCGCGCGCCTCGTCCTCGTCCAGCTCCAGCCCGTCGATGCGCGAGTGGAAGCGGACGCGGAAGGCGGCCAGCCCGGCCTCCGGCACCGTGCCGTAGAAGGCGGTGCCCTGGCCCTCCGCCAGCTCGAAGGCGTCCGTGATTCGCCGCGCCCGGCGGTGGCCGCCGAAGACGTCCAGCGCGCAGCGCGCGTAGGCGTGCGCCACCAGCAGGTGGGGCGCGTCCTCGGACACCTCCTTGATGCGCTCGGCGTGCAGCCGCGTCTCCACGCAGGCGAGGGTGTCCGTCCGGGACTCGCCGCAGAAGTACGTCAGGTCCGCCTCCAGCGCGGAGGCCAGCCGCAGCTCCGGCAGCAGCAGCAGGGGCGTGAGCGTGGTGCCCATGACGTTGGGCAGCGCCGCCTCGAAGGCCGAGTAGAGCGTGTGCAACTGCCGCAGGTGGCTCACGTAATGCTGGGCCCGGACGTACTGGCCGTAGATGCCGCCCTCCCACGCGTCGAAGAAGAGGGACTGGATGAACAGCGAGCGCTCCGCCTGCTCGGCCAGCTTCGCCGTGCCTTCCGCCAGCAGGACGGACAGGGGCGCGGGGCCGGTGGACTCCGCCCGGGGCGGCGTGGCCGGGCGCTGTGGCTGGGGCTCCACCAGCCGCTTCACGCGCGCTGCCACGTCCGTGCGCGGCAGCCGCAACGTGCCGGTGGCGCTCACTGCTTCCACCCGCCGCCGGCCAGCGCGCTCAGCGCCAGGGGCCCGGCGTCCTCGTTTGACAGCGCCTCCAGCGGCGTCCCCAGTTGCTGGAGCGCCTCCGCCAACGTCATCCCGATAGCGCGGAGGACCTCCTCCTCCACCCGAATCGTCACCGGCCCCATGGCCAGGTGGATGTGCCCGCACGAGCACTGCGTCACCTCCGCGCACGGACCTCGCGCCAGCACCGTCTTGCCGCATCCCTGACCGGGCATCATCGCCATCCTTGATTTTGATTTTGAATATCGAAATCAAAACAATGGTGCACCAAAGGCCGCCGCAGCGCAAGCCCCGGCCTTTTCTGGACTCGCGGCGAGTGTGGGGAAGGCGTCAGCGGCCCAGGGGCTGCCGCTGCGCGTCCCGCAGGCCCACCAGCACGCTGCTACCGCTGTCCGCCACGCGCAGCTCGCCGTAGCGGGCGCCTTCGTAGCGGCTGGCGTGGCCTTCCTGGAAGAAGAAGGCCTCCGCGCCCAGGCGGAAGCGCCCGTCGCGCAGGCGGTAGCGGAGCTTGAGCTCCCCGGCGGCCAGCGGGGTGTCGGGCGAGTCGAAGCGCACGAACGTCCCCACGCCGTCCGCGTCCAGCCGCAGCACCATGTTCCCGTCCTTGGCGGTGGTGGAGGCGTTCGCGTTCCGCTCGCGGCTGATGGCGTAGTCCAGCACCATGTAGTCGCCCTGAATCAGCGAGCGAGGGTCGACGGGGGCCAGCTCCAGCAGCACGGGCTGCCCCGAGCGCAGCACGCGCTCCTTCTGGACGACGAGCCCGGTGGGGACGAGCAGCGCGAAGGCCAGCCCGCCGAGGATGACCGCCGTGCGCACCATCACCGCACCTCCGTCGCCGGGGCGGGGAAGCGCCGCAGCAGGAAACTTCGCAGGCCCAGGAACACCAGGCCGCTGCCCATCAGCGCCAGCGCCTTGGCCAGCAGCGTGAGGCCCAGGTCGTAGTAGTACCAACTGCCCGACGCCAGCAGGTACGCCACCGCCAGTCCCAGCAGCACGCTGCTGCGCCGGTGGAAGCCGAGCACCAGCATGCTCACGGCGGTGATGACCGCGGGCGTGTGGGGGGTGAGTACGGCCACCAGCGTCAGCGCCGCGAACACCGCCGCGCCCGCCACGCCGGTGGGCTCCAGCGACAGCTCCCGCAGCACCCGCCAGGCCGTGTACAGCGTCAGCGCCGTCAGCCCCAGCGTCACCACGCTGTCCGGGAGCGCGGAGCTGGCGTCCAGGAAGTCACGGGAGACGTCCCGCATGCCGCGCACCAGCAGCGCGCCGGGAATCGCGCACGCGAGCGCGAAGGCCACCGGGCCCACCAGCGCGCCCAGGCCTCCCCCGCGCAGCCGGGCCTGCTCCAGGAAGAGGACGTGCATCAGCACCGCGCAGCCCAGGACGAACAGGTCCAACGCGAAGCCGCCCACCACGTGCCATGCGAGGAAGCCCGCCGCGCCCACGATTCCCAGCGTGCTCAGGAAGCGGAGGATGGCGTCCGGATAGGTGAAGAGCAGCACGGCGCTGATGACCAGCGCGACCATCGCGCCGACGTTCTCGCTGCCCGCTTCGATGCCGAAGCTGACGGAGGCCATGGTGGCGCCCGCGAGGCAGAGGGCCAGCGCGAACTGCTCCACGAAGACGCCGTTCAGCGAGCGGCGCAGCAGCGTCGCGGCCCCGCACATGCCCAGGCCCACGACGCCCATCACCAACTCTTCTTCCCACAGGCCCGTGCAGGCGAAGAAGCTCAGGAAGAACACCGCGGCCAGCCAGGCGCCGACGCCAGCGAAGGCCTTCACGAACCAGGGCGTGGCCACGGACCGGCGCTGGTGGACTTCCAGGGCCGCGCGGGCGGGCTCCAGGGCGTCGGGCGCGAGCTGGCCTTCGGCCTGGAGCGCGTTCAGCACCTCCAGCAACGAGGGACGCAGGGCCATGTCAGGACTCCTCCGTGGCGCCGGTGGCGCGGGCCTCGTGCCGCAGCCACCACACCGCGAGCGCCACCTGGGCGATGACGAAGAGGGGCAGCACGAAGACGCCCAGGACCTCCACGTCCTCGGAATCGACGATGCGGCTCAACGCGGCGGACGTCAGCAGCGTCATCACGCTCACCGCGGCGAGCGTGAGCATGAACAGCTCGCCCCGCAGGTGCCGGTGCAGCGCGTACTCGGCCGCGAGCGAGGCCAGCACCAGGAGCAACGACACCAGGGCGCCGGCGGGGGCCCGCGACGGCTCCATGACACAGGGCACCGCGCCGATGAGCACGGGCGCCACCGCCATCACCGCCAGCACGCGGGCCGGCCAGCGCGCCTGGAGCCAGGACACCCGCAGGTTGGCGAAGTGCTCATAAGTGGCCCAGGTGAAGCCGTTGAGGCCGCCCAGCACCACCGCCAGCCAGAGCGTCTGGTCCTGCTTCGTCTCCAGCACCTGGTCCCAGAAGAGCATGATGCCGGTGTTGACCAGCACCAGCGCCAGCAGGCCCAGGGGCGGGAAGCGGGACACCGCCACCCAGGGCAGGATGAGCACGGCCCAGCCGAGGAACAGCTCATACGGGTCCGCGCCCGTCTGGTACGCCTGCCCGTACACGGCCAGCAGCGCGCCCACGAGCACCGAGCCCGCCAGCAGCGACAACTGGCCTCCCAGCGTCTCGCCCAGTCTCCAGGCCGCCACCGCCGTGCCGATGATGGCCGCCGCGATGAGCCCCAGCTTGGCGAAGCGGTGCATCTCCGCCCAGTTGTACGCGAAGAAGTAGATGACGCCCGCCAGCACCAGCAGGGCCCCCAGGCCCATCAGCGTGGTGGACAGGAAGCGCCGCCAGTCCGCGCGTGGCGGGGTCGCCACGGACAGGTGCAGCGCGCGCTCCAGGGCTGTGGGCGTCAGGACACCCGCGTCCGCGAGCGCGCGCAGGCGTTCGGGCGTGGCGTCGAGGTCGAGCAATGGTTTCGGCACGGGCGCAGTCTAGCGGCCCGGCCGGGTGGCGCGTCCATCGGCATGTCCGCCGCGCCCGCCCGAAGCGCGCCCCGGGGCCTGTGACGTCGCCGGCCTTCGTGTGAGGCTCGCGCGGGGGCCAAGGGGCCCTGGCATGGCGACGAACCTGGCGTGCCCGAAGTGTGGCGGCGAGCTGGATGTGTCGGGGCGCGCCCGGGCGCCATCATCCGCCGCGCGTGCGGGAACCTGTCCGCCGTCCCGAAACGCTCGAGGAGTCCCCGCGGTGTGATGCTGGCCGTGGGCCTGTTCTTCCCCGCCCTGTCGTTCATGACCGAGGACGGTGAGCCTGCTCTTCCTGGCACGTCGGCGGAGGCGTCGCGTCAGTCGCTGGTGACGAGCAGGGCGGCGGAGAGGGGGCGCTCCTCGCAGTCCAACGGGGAGCCGTCCTCCCAGGCCAGCATCAGCAGGTCCGCGGGCCCATCCAGCGCGATGATGGGGTGGTGCCACTGGCCGGGGCGGTAGTTGACGCCCTGGCCCGGGCCGCACACGAAGGCTTGCAGCCGGTCCAGGTCCGGCTCTCCGCGCGCGTCGTCCGGAGCGACGACGACCAGGAAGCGCTGGCACGCGAGCGCCACGAACAGCTGCGTGGAGCAGGGGTGCCGCTCCAGCAGGCGCACCTCGAAGGGCAGCGTCTTCGCGACCGAGCGGAACACGGCGAGGTTGGGCTTCGCCCCGGGCCGGCTGCCCGTCAGGTTCGCCACCCGGTCATACCGCGTCGCCGTGCCCTGGTTGGCGCTGCTGCCACCCGCGAGCTCCAGCCCGATGACGTCGCCGAAGGGCGCGAAGGACTCCTTCGTGAGGGGCCGTGCCCGGACAGGGGGGCGCATGGGGCGTTCTCCTTGCTCAGTCGCGTGAGTCATCGTCGTCCACGAGCATCATCCCGTGCTTCGTGAGCAGCTTGCGCAGGTAGACGCGGGCGATGCCGGCCTCCCGGGCCGCGCGGGAGATGTTCCGGTCGCAGCGCGTGATGAGGCCCTGGAGGTAGTCCCGCTCGAAGACCTCGATGAGCCGCTCCTTGGCTTCCTTGAAGGGCAGCTCCGAATCCGGCGTGGCCACCGGCGGGCGCGCCGAGCCGGAAGGCGCCTCCAGGGGCGGCAGGGTGTCCTCGCCCAGGTGGATGGCCTGCTCCACCACGTTGCGCAGCTCGCGCACGTTGCCGGGCCAGGGGTACTGGGCCAGCAGCGCGCGTGTCTGCTCGGAGAGGGCGCTGGGCGGACGGCCCAGCCGCTCCAGCATGGCGTCGATGAGCAGCGGCAGGTCCTCCACCCGCTCCCGCAGCGGCGGCGGGACGACCTTGAGCACCGCGAGCCGGTGATAGAGGTCCTTGCGGAAGCGGCCCTGCTGCACGGCCTGCTCCAGGTCCACGTGCGTCGCCGCGACGACGCGCATGTCCACCGTGCGGTAGTCGTTGGCCCCCACGCGCTTCACCTGACGGCGCTCCAGCACGCGCAGCAGCCGGGGCTGCAGCTCCAGGGGCAGCTCGCCGACCTCGTCCAGGAAGACGGTGCCCCCCTGGGCGCGCTCGAAGGCCCCGGCGCGCTCGCCGTGGGCCCCCGTGAAGGCCCCCTTCACGTGCCCGAAGAGCTCCGACTCCATCAACGAGGGCGGAATCCCCGCGATGTCCACGATGATGAAGGGGCCGGCGGCCCGCGCGCTCTCCTGGTGGAGCGCCTCCGCGCACAGCTCCTTGCCTGTCCCCGTCTCACCCTGGACGAGCACGTCCCCGCCGCCCGCGGCCACCCGCTCCAGGACGGTGAACAGCTCACGCATCTTCACGCTGGCGCCCACGAGCGCCCCGAAGCGCTTCCTCGAGGACAGCGGCAGGGGCCGCTCCCGGGAGTCCTCCGGCACCACCTTGAGGACGACGGTGCCCAGCGTCAGCGCCGCCCCGGGACGCACCTCCAGCTCGGTGAAGCGCACCCCGTCATAGAAGGAGCCGTTGCGCGAGCCCAGGTCCGTGGCCACCACCCGCTCCTCCGTCACCTCGAGCTGGAGGTGGCGCCGGGACACGACGCGGTCCGTCAAGACGATGTCGCACGCCGCGGACGTCCCGAGCCGGACCAGCCCCGGGCGCAGCGCGTGACTCTGTCCCGCCTGCGCTCCGGAGAGCACCAGCAGCTTCAACCGCAAGGGGCCGCGCCGCGCCACTGGGACGGGCGCCGTCCGGACCAGCGCGTCCTGCTCCGCGTCCATGTCACCTGGGTCCACCACGGCCGGCAGGCTACCACCTCGCCCACGCCGGGAAGGGGTGGGTGACAACTGTTGTTGTCACCTGACAACGGCTGTTGGCAGGCCCGCCGGAGCCCGTTCCCAGGCGCTTCCCTCTGGAGCGCGCGCCTCCACCCCGCGCACCGGCCCCCGGAGGGTCCTGGCACGGCCACTGCACTGGTCCGCTTTCGCAGCGAGAACGACACCTCCGAGCCGCCCACCCGCGAATGTCTTGCCTGTATTTGGAAGACAGCTCGCGGGTGGGCTTGTTTGTCTTTGTCTGTCTCTGTTTCTCCTTGGCGCGCTCGGAAAATAAATAAAAACACAGCGCGAAACACCGCGCATGTCCGACAGAGAATGTGAATGTAGTCAGCGCGCGGGGCTCTCGGCTGAAACAGCCACCTGCCCCCAATCCAAACCATCGCAGCAATCGCTATCAGGAGCACGACCATGAGCCTGTCCATCGCGAAGTCCATTCAGTGCAACGGCTTCTCCGGCAACACCCGTGGCTGCGGCCCCACGGACCGCTACCAGGCGGCCTACCAGTCGATGGACCCGTCCAAGGCTGCCCAGACGGTCCTCAAGCACTTCGACGCCGTCGAGGGCGTGGGCATGAACGCCAGCGGCAAGGGCGCTGGCGACGCCAACATCGGCACGTCGGAGCTCAAGCGGGTGGCGGACCCCAACAGCGGCTTCCCGCCCGAGGTTCGCGCCGCCGCGAAGTGGATGCTGGACCACCCCACCGCGCTGCGCTCGCTGGACCAGGGCGCCAGCAGGGCCCACGGCGGCAACAACGAGGTGCACCTGAGCAAGGCGGACCTCCAGGCGCACGCCAGGAATGCCTCCCCGGACTGCGGCGCTCCGCAGCGGCCTGGCTTCCCGAAGCCCCCGCCGCTGTTCGGCTCCGGCTTCGGCGGCGGCTGCGGCGGAGTGGGCGGCGCGCCCAACCCGCACCGGCCCAACCTGCCGCCGCGGCTGGACCTGTGCGGCCCCTCGTCCGGTCCGCGGCTCCCGCCGCATTTCGGCGCCGGCCGCCAGCAGCCCATGGACGTCTACAAGGCGGCCCAGACGCTCAAGGACCACTTCAACTTCGCCGAGGGCGTGGGCATGAACGCCAGTGGCAAGGGCGCCGGTGACAACAACATCGGCCTGTCGGAGCTCAAGCGCCTGTCGGAGCCGAACAGCGGCGCGCCGAAGGAGCTCCGCGAGGCGGCGCAGTTCCTGCTCAGCCACCCCACCGCGATGCGCTCGGTGGACCAGGGCGCCAGCAAGTCCAGGTCCAGCAAGGAGGTCCACATCAGCCTCCAGGACCTGGAGTCCTTCACCGCGAAGGCGCCCCGCCGCGAGACGCAGTCCAACCGCCTGGACCTGGCGCAGTTCATGGGCCGGGCGAGCATCTGGGGCTGAGCCCGTCCGCTGCCCCGGCGGCCCAGCCGTCAGGGGCCGCCGCGGTGGGCTGAAGGTGGCGAGGCGCCGGGCCCTGGGGGGAGCCTGGCTGGCCACGGCCTGACACTGGCGCCTCCGGGGGGGAGGGCCCAGTGTCAGGGCATGGCAACCATCGACATCACCAAAGCCAACTTCAAGGAACTCGTGTCGAAGGAGGGAATCGTCCTCCTCGACTGGTGGGCCGAGTGGTGCGCGCCGTGCCGCACCTTCGCGCCTGTCTTCGAACAGGCGAGCACGAAGAACCCGGACCTCGTCTTCGGCAAGCTGGACACCGACAAGGAGGTGGAGCTGGCGGGGGCCTTCGCCATCCGCTCCATCCCCACGCTGATGGTCTTCCGTGACGGCATCATGTTGTTCGAACAGGCGGGAGCGCTGCCGGCCAGCGCGCTCGATGACCTCATCCGCCAGGTGCGCGCGCTCGACATGGACGAGGTGCGCAAGCAGCTGGTGGACCGCCAGGCACAGCAGGGCGCGCCGTCTCAGGCTTGAGGCGGCACGCCCAGGACGAGAAGCCGGGCGGAGGCCTCCGGGGGGAGGGCTTCCGCCCCGGCCTCGGTTCAGCTCAGGACCTGCACCTTGCCGTGGTCATCGCAGTGGCCGTCGTGCGGGTGATGCAGGTGGCCGTCCACCAGGTAGTCGATGTGGTCTCCGTGCGGCACGGCCAGGTGGCCACACGACGGGCCGTGGTGGTGCGTGGCCTCATGGGCACCACAGGCATGCCGCGGCGTACATTGCGCCGGGTTGCGCGCGTCCTCGGAGAGGGTGCACTCGTCGGTGTGGCCCGAGTGCGAGTGGTGCAGGTGCCCGTCATGCAGGTAGTCCACATGGTCCTGGTGCTGGATTGCGGGATGGCCACAGCCCCTGGCGTGGACGTGGTCATGGTGCTCGTGCGTCCTGTGATTCATGTCAGCCTCCCTGGCGGCGGTGTCCGTGGAGGACACCGCGGGACGGTGGGCATGCGGGAAGGCGCGGACAAGCGCCGCCAGGGCGGGCTCCGACCGCCGGACCGGCCCGTGTCGCCTGAAGGCCCTTCGCGCGTCTGGCGGCCGTGCGTCCGCTAGGAGCGTGTTGGAGTAACGGCAAGAACCTACTTGAGGCGTAGGCAAGGGCGTGATGCGCTTGCCTACGCATGAGCAAGGTCTTCCGCCCCTACGCACCCGAGCAGTCGGAGTTGCTGCCGCCCTCGCCCCGAGACTGGCTGCCGGCCGGGCACCTGGCGTACTTCATCCTGGACACGGTGGCGGAGCTGAACCTCAGGCCGCTGCTGGCCCGGTATGAGCGGGAGCTGCGTGGCTATCCGCCGCACCACCCGCGGATGATGGTGGGGCTGCTGCTGTACGCCTACTGCGTGGGAGTGGCCTCCTCGCGCAGGATTGAGAAGAAGACGTACGAGGACGTCGCCTTCCGAGTCATCGCCGCGGGGCAGCACCCGGACCACACCTGCGTGAGCGAGTTCCGTCGCCAGCACCTGGACGTGCTGGCGGGACTTTTCGTGCAGGTGCTGGCGCTGTGCCAGAAGGCGGGGCTGGTGAAGCTGGGGCACGTGGCGCTGGACGGCACGAAGCTGAAGGCGAATGCCAGCAAGCACAAGGCGATGAGCTACGAGCGCATGCAGCAGCGCGAGAAGGAGTTGGCCGAGAAGGTGGCCGCGCTGCTGAAGGCGGCCGAGGAGGCGGACGCGGCGGAGGACCGACTCTACGGCAAGCTGAGGCGAGGCGACGAGTTGCCGAAGGAGTTGCAGCGGGCCGAGACGCGGCTGGCGAAAATCCGCGAGGCCAAGGCGGAGCTGGAGGCGGAAGCCCGGGCCGCCCATGAGGCGCAAGAGGCCCAGAAGAAGAAGGACTCGGACGACGAGCCGCCGTCTGGGCCGACGCCCCTGCCCGAGCACCGGGTGCCTACCGAGAAGGACGGCAAGCCCACCCCCAAGGCCCAGCGCAACTTCACCGACCCGGAGAGCCGAATCCAGAAGACGAAGGACGGTTTCATTCAGGGCTTCAACGCGCAGGCGGCCGTGGACGAGGCGCACCAAATCATCGTGGCGCAGGCGCTTACCAACCAGCCGCCGGATGTCGAGCACTTGCTGCCGCTGCTGGAGCAGGTGGTGGAGAACTGCGGCGAGGTGCCCGGGGCGGTGACAGCCGACAGCGGCTACTTCTCCGAGCAGAACGTGGTGCGTGCGGCGAGCATGGGCGTCGACGCGTACATCGCCACCGGCCGACTCAAGCATGGGGTGCAGCCCCCGCCAGTGCGGGGGCGGAGGCCTCGAGACTTGAGCCTCAAGCAGTGGATGGCGCGCCGGCTGAGGACGAAAAAGGGCCGCCAGGTGTACGCCCGGCGCAAGGTGGCGGCCGAGCCGCCCTTCGGCCAAATCAAGCAGGGGCGAGGCTTCCGGCAACTGCTGCTGCGCGGGCTGGAGAAGGCGCGCGGCGAGTGGGCGCTCATCTGTCTCACCCACAACCTCCGCAAGCTGCACGGCGCGATGGGGGCCACGTAGCAGGAGGGGCGTCCGCCCGCGAAGGGCGGACGTGGAACGAACATTCCTTCCACGGGCGCCCCCTGCCGGGAGAGGGGCAGGCGGCCCATATGCTGCAGGGCGCACGTCACCCGGCCCCTTGCCCCTTACAGCAACACGCTCCTAGGGCGCGCTTGAAGCGGCGAGGAACGCCTTCAGCTCGGGCAGCACGCGCTCCGGGTGCTCCTGATGGGGGCTGTGGCCCGCGTCCAGGCGCAGCAGCCGGGCGAGGGGAAGCCGCCGCGCCGCCTGCTCCGCAGTGGAGACGGGCAGGGTGTCGTCCCGTTCGCCCCAGACGAGCAGCGCCGGCGCCGTCACGGAGCCGAGCCGGCCGGCGCGGTGGAAGACGGGGCCGGCCAGCGGGGCCAGCAGGTTGAAGGCCCGCGCGGCCTCGGCGCGGCTGTCCGGGCGCGAGAGCAACTCGTACGCCAAGGCGCCCAGCCGCTCACCCAGCGGCGTCCGGGGCGGCGGCATCATCCGGGCCCAGGCCCAGGGGCCCAGCGAGCGTGCCAGCCGCTCCGGGCCCGCGTGGAAGAAGAGCCGGGCCTTGGGCGCCATCTCCGGGCCCAGGCCCATGGCGTCCACCAGGGCCAGCCGCTCCACGGGCACCCGACCACGCAGCGCGAGCTCCAGCGCCACCAGCCCGCCCAGCGAGTGGCCCACCACCATCACCGGCCCCGGGGCGAGCCGGGCCAGCAGCGACTCCACGGGCGCGGTGAAGAAGGCCGCCGCGTCCTCGGCGGTGGCCAGCGGGCCGTCCGGAGCGGACGACATGCCGAAGCCCGGCAGGTCCACGGCCAGCACGCGGTGCCCCCGGGCGAGCACCGTCAGGTAGGTGAACCACTGGGAGGCGGCGCCGCCACGCCCGTGGAGCAGCACCACCGTGGGGCCGGCGCCCGCCTCCAGCACCCGCAGGGCCCCGCCGTCCGGCAGCCAGTGAACCTTCGCGACCACCGCCGGGGCCAACTGGGCCAGCAGCGCGGCCTCCACCGGCCCCACCGCGGGGGCCTTCACGCCGCCTCCGGACACGCCGCCGTCCGCCGGGAGTGGAACAGGGGTTGGCGCGGTGGCTGTGAGTGGTACATGGGGAGGACACTCCAGGAGGGGCGGACGGACGGGCAACTTACTGGAATGCGCGGCCCTCTGCGGTGTTGAGCCGGATACCCTGTAAACCCTAGGCTGCCCGCCGCCAGTCCGACACGAGGCGACATGAACACCGACATTCGCGCGCTCACCGAACGCGTGCAGCAGGAAAGCAGCTTCGTCGAGGTCCTCAACCAGGAAACCAGCAAGGTCATCGTCGGGCAGCGCTACATGCTGGAGCGCATCCTCATTGGCCTGCTGTGCAACGGGCACGTGCTGCTGGAGGGCGTGCCCGGCCTCGCCAAGACGCTCACGGTGCGCACCGTCGCTGACTCGCTCAGCGCCACCTTCATGCGCATCCAGTTCACCCCGGACCTGCTGCCCGCGGACGTGGTGGGCACCATGATCTACAACCAGCAGGCGGCGAACTTCACCGTCCGCAAGGGCCCCATCTTCGCCAACATCGTGCTCGCGGACGAAATCAACCGCGCCCCCGCGAAGGTGCAGTCCGCGCTCCTGGAGGCCATGGCCGAGCGCCAGGTCACCATCGGCGACCAGTCCTTCCCGCTGCCCTCGCCCTTCCTGGTGCTGGCCACGCAGAACCCCATTGAACAGGAAGGCACCTACCCGCTGCCCGAGGCGCAGGTGGACCGCTTCATGCTCAAGGTGAAGGTGGGCTACCCCACGCGTGATGAAGAGAAGGTCATCATGGACCGGATGTCCGGCGGCTCCTCGCCGCGCGCCCAGCGGGTCATCGACCTGCAGCACCTGGTCCGCGCGCGCGAGCTCGTCCAGCACATCTACATGGACGAGAAGGTGAAGGACTACATCCTCAACGTGGTGTTCGCCACGCGCGAGCCCTCCAAGTACGGCCTCAAGGACCTGGCGGACTACATCCAGTTCGGCGCCTCGCCGCGCGCCACCATCGCGCTGGCCCAGGCGGCGCGCGCGCACGCCTTCCTGCGCCACCGCGGCTTCGTCACCCCGGAAGACGTGAAGGCCATTGCCTTCGACGTGCTCCGCCACCGCGTCGCCATGACGTACGAGGCGGAGGCCGAGGACCTCACGCCGGAGAAGATCATCCAGCGCGTGTTCGACCGCGTCGAAGTCCCCTGACCCTCACCTCCCGAGCCCGCCAGGCGCCCCGTGCTTCCCAAGGACCTCATCCGCCGCATCCGCAAGCTGGAGATTCGCACCCGCAAGGTGGTCTCCGACATGCTCGCTGGCCAGTACCACTCGGTCTTCAAGGGCCGGGGCATGGCCTTCTCCGAGGTGCGCCAGTACCAGCCCGGTGACGAGATTCGCATCATCGACTGGAACGTCACCGCGCGCATGGACGAGGCCTACGTCAAGGTCTTCACCGAGGAGCGCGAGCTGACGGTGATGCTGGTGGTGGACGTCTCCGCGTCGAAGGAGTTCGGCTCGCGCGAGCGCACCAAGTCGGAGATCGCCGCGGAGGTGGCGGCGCAGATTGCGTTCAGCGCCATCGCCAACAACGACCGGGTGGGGCTCATCCTCTTCTCGGACCGGGTGGAGAAGGTGGTGCCGCCGCGCAAGGGCCGCACGCACGTGCTGCGCCTGGTGAGCGACATCCTCACGTTCAAGCCGCGGGGGCAGGGCACGGACCTGGCCGCGGGGCTCAACTACCTGACGCAGGTGGCGAAGCGGAAGGCGGTGACCTTCCTCATCTCCGACTTCCAGGCGCGCGACTACGAGAAGCCGCTGCGGCTGGTGGGCCGCAAGCACGACCTGGTGCCGGTGGTGGTGGCGGACCCGTTGGAGGAGGCCTTCCCCCGGCTGGGCCTGGTGGACATGGAGGACCCGGAGACGGGCGAGCGCTTCGTCGTCGACACCAGCGACCCGCGCGTGCGGGGCCGCTTCGCCCGGGCCATGCAGGCCGCGCGGGACGAGCGGCGCAAGCTGTTCAAGAAGCTGGAGCTGGACCACGTGGAGCTGCGCGCGGGGGATGACCACGGCAAGTCGCTGGCGAACTTCTTCCGCGCGCGGGCCCGGAGGATGGCGGCATGAGGCGGCGCATCCCCCTGTTGGCGGTGTGGCTCGTGGCGGCGGCGCCGGTGGTGTCGGCGCCGGCGTGGGCGCAGGCTCCTGCCGCCGCGCCGGCTCCGGCGGCCGCCACGACGGAGCAGGTCGAACCCCAGCACCTGTCCGTGCGCGTGGAGCCGCAGCAGGTCCGCATCGGTGACCCCTTCGTCTACGAGGTGGTCCTCACCCACCCGAAGGACCACCGCTACGAGCTGAAGGTGCCCCAGGAGACGGGGGACTTCGAGTTCCTGGACCAGACGCGCCAGCGCCAGGACGGGCCGGAGTCGGCCACCACCACGTTCCGGGTGCGGATGTCCGCCTTCGCGCTGGGCGCGGTGACGGCGCCCGCGCTGTCCTTCGACGTGGCCACACCCCAGGGGCCCCGGGCCTTCTCCGTGCCGGGCCGCGAGGTGGACGTGGCGTCCACGCTGCCGGAGGACGCGGACGGGAAGGGCGCGGACCTCTTCGACTACAAGCCGCCGGAGGAGGTGCCCATCCGTTCGTGGCGCCTGGTGCTCACGGTGCTGGGCGTGCTGGCCGCGGCGCTGCTGGCGTGGGCGCTCTTCCGCTGGTGGAGGAACCGGCCCAGGCACGTGGAGGTGGTGCCGCGGCTCCCCCTGGACGTGCGCACCCGCCAGGCGCTGGACGCGCTGAAGGCGGAGGACCTGCCCGCGCGCGGCCAGGTGAAGGACTTCTACTTCCGGCTCTCCGAAATCGTCCGCGGCTATCTGGGCGAGCGCTACGGCTTCGAGGCGCTGGAGTGCACCAGCTCCGAGCTGATGACGTCGCTGCGGCGCATGTCCACGCCGGGCCTGCCGGAGGACAAGCTGATGCGCTTCGTGTCCGAGTCGGACATGGTGAAGTACGCCCGCGCGGACGCCTCCGCCGACGCCTGCCGCGACGCGCTGGCCTTCGGCTACTCGCTCATCGACACGACGTACGTTCCGCCACCGCCGCCCCAGGCTTCCGACAATGCCGCCGCTCCCCGCGTTCAATAACCCCGAGGCGCTCTGGGGGCTGCTGCTCGTGCCGCTGCTGCTCTGGCAGGCGTGGCGGGAGCGGCGCGCCCGCGCCACGCTGCGCTTCTCCGCGGCGCACGTCTTCGCCCGGGGGGGCCGGGGCCTGCGCACCTACCTGCTGCCGCTGCTCCCCCTGCTGCGCGCGGCGGCGGTGACGGCGGCGGTGCTGGCCATCGCCCGGCCGCAGGTGCGCGACTCGCGCGTGCGGGACTTGTCGGTGGAGGGCATCGACATCGTGGTGGCGCTGGACCTGTCCACGTCGATGGAGGCCGGTGACTTCCGCCCGCAGAACCGCATGCACGTCGCCAAGGAAGTGCTGAGCGAGTTCATCGCCAACCGGGTGAATGACCGCATCGGCCTGGTGGTGTTCGCGGGCGCGGCCTACACGCAGGCGCCGCTGACGCTGGACTACGGCGTGCTGAAGGAAGTGGTGAAGCAGCTGCGCACGCGCGTGCTGGAGGACGGCACGGCCATTGGTGACGCGCTGGCCACGTCGCTCAACCGCCTGCGCGACTCGGAGGCGAAGAGCCGGGTGGTGGTGCTCATCACCGACGGCGACAACAACTCCGGGAAGATTTCGCCCATGGACGCGGCCAACATGGCCCAGGCGCTGCGGGTGCCCATCTACACGATCCTGGTGGGCAAGGGCGGCAAGGTGCCCTTCCCGCAGGGCACGGACCTGTTCGGCAACACCGTGTGGCGCGACACGGAGATTCCCATCAACCCGGAGCTGATGCAGGACATCGCGGACCGCACCGGCGGCGAGTACTACCGCGCCACGGACCCCGAGCAGCTCCGTGAGGGCCTCCAGAAGGTGCTGGACTCGCTGGAGCGCTCCAAGCTGATGGAGGGCGGCGCCAGCGCCACCTACCGCGAGGAGTTCCATCCCTTCCTCCTGGCCGCCTTCGGCCTCGCCGCGCTGGAGCTGCTCCTGCGCGCCTCCTTCCTGAGGGTCTTCCCGTGACGCCCGTGGAACCCTGGCGCTTCACCGTGCTCGGTTACCAGGCGGGGCTGGCGCAGCCCCTCTTCCTGCTGCTGGTGCTGGTGGGGCTGACGCTGGGCCTGCTGGCGCTGGTGGGGGCGCTGCGGCGCCGCTCGCGCGTGCGGGCGCTCCTGCATGAGCGTCACGCGGAGCGCTTCACGCCGGGCGTGTCGGTGTGGCGTCCGGCCGCGCAGAGCGGGCTGTATGGCCTAGGGCTGGCGCTCTTCGGCTTCGCGCTGGCGCAGCCGCAGTGTGGCACCAGGAGCGAGCTGACGAAGCGGCGCGGCATCGACGTGGTGGTGGCGCTGGACGCCTCCAAGTCCATGTTCGCGCGGGACGTGCAGCCCAGCCGGCTGGAGCGCGCCAAGCTGGAGCTGACCACGCTGCTGGACGAGCTGAAGGGTGACCGCGTGGGCCTCGTGGTGTTCGCGGGGGATGCGTTCATCCAGTCGCCGCTGACGTCGGACTACTCGGCGGTGAAGCTGTTTTTGCGCGCGGTGGACCCGGAGGTGATGCCCCAGGGCGGCACCAACGTGGGCGCGGCGCTGCGGTTGGCGAAGCAGGTGCTGGACAACGCGGACCGCGGCTCGAAGGAGCGCGTGGTGGTGCTGCTGACGGACGGCGAGGACCTGGTGGGCGACGTGGGCGAGGCCACCGAGTCGTTGAAGGACGCGGGCGTGCAGGTGCTGGCGGTGGGCGTGGGCTCGGAGTCCGGTGAGCCCATCCCCGTCTTCGACCGGCGCGGCGCGTTCGTGGACTACAAGAAGGACGCCGCCGGGGAGACGGTGATTACGCGCCTGGACCGGGCGGGGCTGACGGCCATCGCCGAGGCCACCGGGGGCACCTTCTACTTCCAGCCTCGCGGCGTGGCCATGTCGCAGGTGGTGGAGCGCATCGACCAGATGCAGAAGAGCGAGCTGGAGAGCCGGGTGACGGTCCGCTACGACGAGCGCTTCCAGTCGTACGCCATTCCGGGGCTGGCCCTGCTGGCGCTGGGCATGTTGTTGCTGCCGTCGTCGCGCCGGAGGTCGTCGCCATGAGCGCCGCGAAGACGCGCGCGGCGCGGTGGGTGGCGTGGGGGCTGGTGGCGACGCTGGCGCTGCCCTCGCCCGTGTGGGCCGCCGGGCCGCTGGAGCGGGACCACCCGCTGGTGGAGCAGGGCCGCGAGGCGTACACCGCGGGCCGCTTCGAGGAGGCGCTGGAGGCCTTCGAGGCCGCGAAGAAGGAGCGCCCCAACGACGTGGTGTTGGACTTCAACCGCGCGGACGCGCTGGCCAAGCTGGGCCGGGTCGCGGATGCGAAGGCGCTGTTCCAGTCGGTGACGGAGTCCAACCGCGCCGACCTGCGCCAGAAGGCCTGGTACAACCTGGGCAACCTGCACGCGACCACGGGCGACCGGCAGGAGGCGCTGAAGGCCTACCGGCGCGCGCTCACGTTGGACCCGCAGGACGTGCAGGCCCGCCACAACTACGAGGTGGTGCTGCGCAACCTGCCGCCGCCCCAGGACAAGGGCCAGGACGGCGGCACGGACGGTGGCCACGACGGCGGCAGTGACGGTGGACGTCCGGACGCCGGTGAGGACGGCGGCACGAAGGGCGACGGCGGCACGCCCCAGGATGGCGGCATGGACGGCGGCGCGGACGGTGGCGCCGACGGCGGCGCGGACGGTGGCGCCAGCGACGGCGGCATGGACGGCGGTGCTGACGGCGGCGACGGTGATGGTGGCAGCGACGGCGGCTCCGACGGCGGCGCGGATGGGGGTGACCAGGGCCCGCCGGACAAGGGCGACGGGGGCGCGGACGGCGGCGCGGATGGTGGACAGGACGACGGAGAGGGCGAGCCCCAGGACGGTGGCAGTGACGGCGGCAGCGCGGGAGAAGAAGACTCGGAGGAGTCCGAGGCGGACGGCGGCTCCAGCGAGTCGGAACTGGATCGGCAGGAGGCGGAGCGCCTGCTGGACGCGATGAAGCAGAACGAGAAGAACCTCCAGCTCTGGCGGTTCCAGCAGAAGAAGAAGCAGAGGAAGCCGAATGAGAAGGACTGGTAGCGCCCTCGGCGTGGTGTTCGCCGTGTTCGCCCTGCTGGCCACCGCGCCGGCGTGGGCGGCCTCGGACGACCTCGATTTCTACCAGACGGCGGACCGCACGGAGGTGGGCACCGAGGACACCTTCCGCCTCACGGTGGTCGTGGTGGACGCGCCCCCCAACGCGCGGGTGAAGCTGCCGGAGTCGGAGGACTTCGCCATCCTCTCCCGCTCGCACAGCAGCCAGCGCGCCATCTCCCTGTCCGGCGGCCCCGCCGTCATCCAGGACGTCACGCGGCACGTGCTGGTGATGCAGGCCACGCGCGCGGGGCGGCTCAAGATTCCGCCGTCGCAAATCACGGTGCGCGGCAAGACGTACCGCACCCAGCCCGTGGAGATGACGGTGAGGCCGGGCCGGGTGGGGGGCGCGCCGTCCTCCGCTCAGGCGGGCCGCGGCGGCGGCCGGCAGCCGGACCCCTTCGCCAGCATCCAGTCGCAGATGCAGCAGATGGAGGAGGCCTTCGGCGACATGATGGAGGCGGACCGGCCCACGATTCCGCGGGGCGACTCCGACCTGTTCCTGCGCGCCAGCCTGGACCGGGACACTGTCTACGTGGGCGAGCAGGTGACGCTGTCGCTCTACATCTATTCGCGCGTGGACCTGTCCAGCGTGGACGCCGTCACCATGCCCAAGCTGGAGGGCTTCTGGACCGAGGAGGTGGAGAGCCCCACGCAGCTTTCGGGCGAGCAGCGCGTGGTGGACGGCATCCCGTACCGCGCCTACCTGCTGCGCCGCCGCGCCATCTTCCCGGTGAAGTCCGGCACGCTGTCCATCACCCCCGCGGAGGCGGACATCACCACCGGCTTCCTCTTCGCCGGGCATCGCGTGCACCGGGTGTCCAACGCGCTCAAGGTGAAGGTGAAGCCGCTGCCGCCCGGTGGGCCCCAGGACATGCCCAACGCGCACGTGGGCAACTGGGCGCTGTCCGTGGACGTCTCGCAGACGCAGGTGGAGCTGGGCCAGCCCGTCACGGTGAAGGTCATCCTGGAGGGCGTGGGCAACGTGAAGAACGTCACGCCCCCCGAGCTGAAGGGCCCCGCCGCGCTCAAGATTTATGACCCCACCACGACGGACAAGGTGTCGCCGCGGCGCCACCGCGTGCAGGGCCGGCGGGTGATGGAGTACCTGGTGATGCCGCAGCGCACGGGCCGCTTCACCTTGCCCGCGCTGGAGTTCCCCTACTTCGACCCGCGCGCCCGCAGGTACGAGGTGGCCCGCACCGACCCGGTGACGCTCACGGTGGAGGCGGGCGCGGGCGGCGCGTCGTCCATCGCCTCGTCGTCGCAAGGCTCGTCGGACGCGGCCAACGAGCAGAAGAACGTGCTGATGGCGGGCGGCCTGCGGCCGGTGCGCTACCAGGCGCGGTTCGCCGCGCCCGCCATGCCGGTGTGGAAGCGGGGCTTCTTCGTCCCGCTGGTGCTGGCGCCGCTGGGGCTGCTGCTGGGCGTGGCGCTGATTGGCGGCGTGCGCGGGCGGCTGGCGCTGCGCACCGAGGCCGGACGCGGGCGGCAACAGGCGAAGGCCGCGCGCAAGCGCCTGGCGGACGCGGAGAAGCTTCAGTCTGGCGCGGACGTGGGCGCCTTCTACGGCGAGGTGGAGAAGGCGCTGCACGGTTTCCTGGAGGCGCGGCTGGGCATGCCCGTGGTGGGCCTCACGCGTGAGGCGCTCGCCGAGCGGCTGACGGTGGCCGGCGCGGACGAGGAGCGGCGCGCCAAGGTGCTCTTCGTGCTGGAGGCGTGCGACTTCGGCCGCTACGGCGGCGGAGGAGACCCGGCCGAGCGTCAGAAGGTGATGGATGCCGCGGCGGCGGCCATGGAGGGCTGGGCGTGAGCGGCTACTACACGCCGGACGAGGCGCAGGACATCTTCCTCAAGGCCAACGAGGCCTACGCGCGCGAGGACTACGCGGCGGCCAAGGCGGGCTACGAGAAGCTGCTGTCGAACGGCCAGGGGGGCCCCGACGTGCTCTACAACCTGGGCACCACCCACCTGGCGCAGGGCGACCTGGGCCGCGCGGTGCTGGCCCTGGAGCAGGCGCGGAAGGAAGGGGGCCAGGCGCCGGATCTGGAGGCCAACCTCGCCGTGGCCCGGGCGCGGCAGGTGGACAAGGTGGTGGGCGCCACGGCGGAGGATGCCTTCCTGCCGCGCGTGGCCGCGGCCACGGACGGCCAGGTGGTGGCGTGGACGTTCCTGGGCACGTGGGTGGCGGCCTTCGCCCTGGTGCTGCTGTGGCGCTTGCTGGGGCCGGGGCGCAGGACGGCGGTGGGCGTGCTCGCGGTCCTGCTCTTCGCGGTGGCGGTGCCCTCCGGGCTCCTGGTGGCCACGCACGCCTACGTGGGAGCCACGGTGCACGAGGCCGTGGTGCTGGCCCCCACGCTGGTGGCGCGCGAGCTGCCCCAGCCCGGCGCCCGCTCCATCTTCGAGGTGCACGCCGGCCTCAAGGTGCGCCTGCTGGAGGAGACGGGCCGCTTCGTCCGCATCCGGCTGCCCAATGGCCTGGAAGGCTGGGCGGAACGGGACGGCGTGGCTGAAATCTGAGCGAAAGCAGCGGGATAGGGTCGCGGAAGACTGGAAATGTCTGTCATCCGGAGCGTAGAGTCTTCCGGAGGGATGGTGGGTATTGCCAGGAGGTCGTGGCCCTGTGTTTTCGGTCGAGGCACTCGTCGGCAAGAACCGGCTGGTCATCCGCCTCTGGGGTGTCGTCACGGAGGAGGAGGCGCTCCAGATTGGCGATGCCTCGCTGCGCGAGCTCGAGCGGCTCCGGCCAGGCTTCGACATCCTGTCCGACTTGACGGGCGTGACGGAGCTGCCGGAGTCGGGCTCCGGGCAGATTGAGCGCGTCGTCGAAGCGGCCCGGGTGCGCGGCTTCCGCCGGGTGGTGCGTGTGGTGGGGCGCTCCGTCGTGGCGGCGGTGCGGTTCCAGCGCAGCAGCCGGAACGTGGGCCACGAGGCGTACCTGGCCTTCTCGCTCGAAGAGGCGGAGCGCTTGTTGGAGGGCGGCTGGCCGTGAGCCGGCCTGCGGGATTGGAGGGCGGGTCCTTGTCCACCCTGGCTAATCAGGAGGCGGGAGGGCGCGGGGCGGCAGCCATTGGCGGAAAGGAAGGCATCCGGCGCGTGCCTGACTTACGTAAGCGGGAGACGGGTGACATTGCACAATCCGTTGCATCCTCCCTGGTGCGGCCCTGCCCCGGAGGGCTATACCGCGCGCGGCGGGTGGCATTGGCAGCGGGGGTGCGGCAAGGCCCGCGAACAGTTCCGCAGTGGCTTCGTGTCGCGTCCGGAGAACCATGGCTGGCGATTCCCAGGCACCCTTCCACATCCTGCTCGTCGAGGATGAGCCGGTCATCCGGGAGCTGGTGCGCTCCATGTTGAGCGACGGCACCGTCGAGGTGGTGTGCGCGGCCACGGGGCTGGAGGGCCTGAAGCTGGCCAGGAGCCACCCGTTCCAGCTCATCCTGATGGACGTGGTGCTGCCGCAGCTCGACGGCATCTCCGTGTGCCGCATCCTCAAGAGCGACCCGGCCACCGCCGAGGTGCCTCTCTACATGCTCACGGCGAAGGCGAAGCGCTCCGACATGGAGAGCGCGACGCAGGCGGGGGCGGATGGCTACATCCACAAGCCCTTCCGGGGCGCCGAGCTGATGGCGCTGGTGGAGCGGCTGCGCGAAGCGGGGCCGAAGCCGGAGCAGCCCTGAGGCGGGCGGGCTTCAGGGCAGGCGCGGGTGGAGGTAGCGCGCCAGGGCGATGAGGTCGTCCCAGTCCAGCTCGCCGAACTCCAGCGCCACGCCGTCCACCTCGCGGCGGCGAATCTGGCAGGTGGTGAGGATTTCCCGGTCCCCGGGCAGCGGCACCGCGATGGTGAGCTCGCGCGCGGTGTCGGACGGGTGGGCCATCAGGAACAGGCCCGCCATGGAGACGTCCCGGGCGCGGACCATCACCGAGCGCCCCTTGAGGAGGACCTTCACGGGGAGGTTGGCGTCGATGCGCGGGTGATAGCGCTCGGCAATCTGGGGGCCGCCATCGGTCGTCCTCACCGGGGTTTCTCCTCTTCTCCGTACGACAGGGTGCGACAACTCTGAGGCAGTCTGGAGCGGACGCAAGTTTCCAGCCGGAGGCGCCGTCCCGTCCGCCGGACGCTCCTCCCGGCTGGCGGAGCGCCTCCAGGCCTTCCATCCCGGCCTGACGCCTGGAATTGCTGGGGTTTATCCCTGGCACGCCGGCTGAACTGGGGCCGGGCAACTCTCCGCAGGAGGCTGCCCGTGTCCAATGACAGTCGGATTCCCACCCTCACCATCACCCAGACGGTTCCGCGGCAGACGCCGCAGAACGAATTCGGCGCGGTGCTGGCGCGCGCGGCGCACGAGGTGGTGCGCTCGGGCGCGGGCCTGGTGGGCGGCATGATTCCGGCGGGCCCCATCTTCAGCGCGGCCGTCTCCAGCGCGAAGACGGTGGTGTCGGCGGTGGCGACCAAGGCGTCCCCGGCGGGGATTCCCGCCTCGGCGGAGACAGGAGGGGCGGCGGGCGCGGGGGCCGCGGCGGGCAACCAGGACGCCTGGGATTTGCTGGAGGCGCAGAAGGTGCTCACCGCGGAGGGCCAGAAGTTCAACATGGCCTACCTGCAGCTCCAGAACGAGATGCAGAAGGAGAGCCGCGAGCACAACGCGGTCTCCAACATCATGAAGGTCCGCCACGACTCCGCGAAGGCGGCCATCAACAACATCCGCTGAGGAGCGACAGCAGCCATGGCCATGGACACGTTGGGGCCGGTGGGGGGCGCGGGCGCGGCGCCCGCGGTGGAGCCCAGCCGGGAGCGCTTCGGCAAGGTATTGGAGGACGTGAAGGGGCCGGCGAAGGGGGCCGGGGTTCCGGTGGCCACCGAGGGGCCGCCGAAGTCCGCGCCCACGTCGGCGCCGCGCGGTGTCTCCCGGGCGGAGGGCGTGGGGCCCGCGGCGCCGGGCCGCGCGGACGTGAAGCCGGGCGCCCGTGTGGACTCGGTGCAGGCGGCGCGCGCGCAGCAGGCGGCGCAGGTGCTGGACCGGGTGGGGCAGGCGCAGAAGCGGCTGGACCACATCCTCCACCTGGCGCAGTCCGGCCGCAGCTTCACACCCGCGGAGCTGCTCGCGTTGCAGGCCCATGTCTACCGGGCGAGCCAGGAGCTCGACCTCGCCGGCAAGGTCGTCGAGAAGGCGACTGGCGGCGTGAAGCAGGTCCTCCAGACCCAGGTTTGAGGAGCACCCGATGCGATTTCCCCCCCGTCGCTGTTTCCTTCTCCTTCTGCTCTTGAGTGTCACGGCGTGCCGGGAGCGCATCCAGCATGGCCTGGAGGAGCGGCAGGCCAACGAGCTTCAATCGGTGCTCGTCGAGCGAGGGCTCGACGCGCGCAAGGTCCCCGAGGGAGGCAAGAAGCCCACCTGGTCCATCGAGGTGGCGGATGAGCACGCCTCGGACGCGGTGCGCATCCTGGCGGAGCTCGGACTGCCGAGGCCCCAGGAGGAAGTGGGCTGTGACGTCTTCGGCGGTGGCGGGCTGGTGCGCACGCCGGTGGAGGAGAGCGTCTGCCGGGTGCGGGTGATGGAGCGGAGCCTGGAGAAGACGCTCCAGTCGGTGGAAGGGGTGCTGCTCGCGCGCGTCCACCTGGTGGTGCCCGCGCCGCCGAGGCTGGGGCAGGCGCCGGGGCCGTCGAAGGCGTCCGCCATGCTCCGGGTGGCGCCGGGCAGCGCCGCCCGGGTGCGGCAGTCCTCCGAGACGTTGAAGGTCCTCCTCGCGGGAGGCGTGGAGGGGCTGACGCCGGAGGCCGTGTCGCTGCTCGTGGACGAGGTCTCCTCCCGGGTGGAACCTCCGTCGGGCGGCGGCGTCTCGCCGCTGACCCGGCTGCGTGCCTTGCTGGCGCTGTTGGGCCTCATGGTGACGGGGCTGTCGGTGGCGCTGGTGTGGGTGACGCTCCGGATGCGGCACTACCGCGACCGGCCGGTGGCTCCGGCCGTGCCGCCTGGCCCTGCCCGGCCCGTGTTGTCGCAGGGGCCGGCGCGCAAGGTGGCTTGAGCGCCCCATGGAGAGCGAACGCATGGACGCGACACGCGTGGGGCGCAAGCCCCGTCCGGTCCGCAGCTCCGGCTCTGTCCGGGCCGCCGCGCCGACCGAGGAGGTGCCGCGCCTCGTGGGCCCCCTGCCACTTCCACTGGAGCGCCTCGCGCTCGTCGCGTGGGTGCTGGGGCGGGAGCGGGCGGGGGCGCTGCTGGGAGGCCTGGGCGAAGCGGCGGCGGGGGACGCGCGAGCGCACCTCCAGCGCCTGGCCGCGCTGCCCTCCGCGCAACGTCAGGCCAAGGTCTCAGTGGAGTTCGGCGAGCGGCCCGATGCCGCCGCGCGGCTGAGGCGCCTCATGAGCGAGGCGCCCCCCTTGCTTCGCCAGGAGCTCTTCCGACGTCTTCCCCCGTACCACCGGACCCTGTTTCCCGAAGAGAAGCCGGTGCCACCGCGCGCGGAGGCTCCGCCCGCGCTCGGCGCGCTGGCCGAGCGCCTCATCCGTGAGGCCACGCGCTGAGCCCGTGAGGGGCGCCGTCCCGGCCCTCGTACCCGGCGTCCCGCGAGCGGATGCCGCGCCCACCCAACCCCGCGACTCCACGAGCCTGGCCCCTGGCGGGGGCCCTGCACGGGTGGGGTGCGTCCCGATGCAGCACCGGAGCAATGGATGAACACCCGTATCGAACATGTGCCCCACCGGAAGGTCCGTCCCCTGCGCCGGTTGGGGACGCGCCGGTTGGCCCGCGCGCACCTCGTGCTCGCGGAGCGTCCCCAGGCCGCGGGGCTCGGGCGGCAGGCGTTGCTGGCGGTGGCGGAGGCGCTGACGCGGGAGCTGGGCTGCCCGGTGCGGGCGGAGGCCCGCCTCCTGGACGCCGTCGTTTCGCCTGGGGAGGGGTTGTGCGAGCCCGCCGTCTTCGCGCTGCTGGAGTTGTCCGCGGTGGGTGGCACGGCGGTGCTGGAGCTGGAGCCCGCGCTCGCCTTCATGGGGCTGGAGCGCATCGCGGGGGCGGGGCAGCGCCCCGGCGTCGTCACGGAGCTGGCGCGGCTGGAAGAAGCGACGTTGGCGTATGTCCTGCTCGTCGCGCTGTCCGCGGCGCGGGACTCGGGCGGGGCCTCTTCGTGGCTGGGGCCCCGGCTCGCGGGCGTGACGATGTGCAAGGCGGACGTGGTGTCACGCCTGGAGCCTCGCCAGCCGTTGCTGGGTATCGAGCTGCTGCTCTCCGTGGGCGAGGCGCGGGCGGGCGCCAGGCTGCTGCTGCCGGCGCAGGCCGTCCAGACGATTTTCCAGCCGCTCCCCGTGGAGCGGGCGCCGGACATCGCGGCGGAGGTGCTGGCCGCATCGCTGGAGACCCGCTGCCTCGTGGGGCAGACGCCGCTTCCCGTGAACGCGGTGGACGCGCTGGTGGTGGGGGACGTCGTCGTCTTCGAGGGCGTGCGCAAGCAGGCCGGCCAGCTCCTCGGGCCCGGGCGGCTGGTGACGCGTGGATTCGCGCTCTCGGGGGACTTCCTCGCCGAGGGCTTTTCTCTGACCCGCGCGCAGCGGCGCGCGATTCCCCAGGAGTCGGACATGGTGGCCGTGAACAAGCCGGAGGACGGGATGCCTCCGCTGCCCGTGGACGTGGAGATTGAGCTGACGCGGGTGATGATTCCCTTGTCGGAGCTCGCGGCGCTCAAGCCGGGCGCGCTGTTGCCCCTGCACATCAACGCCAGTGAGCCGGTGGTGTTGCGCGTGGGAGACCGCGCGGTGGCCCGCGCCGAGCTGGTGGAAATCGAGGGCGAGGTCGGTGCCCGCGTCCTGGCGCTGCTGCCGTGAGTCCGCTCATGAATGCACAGCGCTTCGTTCCTTCGCCGCGCTCACGCTTGTTGCTGGCGGGGGCGTTGGTGCTCGCGTTGACCGTCCTGGGGCCTGTGGCGGGAGTGTCCTCCACCGTGGCCGCGCGGTGGCTGCTGGGAGGCGTGGCGCTGGCCGTGCTGGGCTGGTGGCTGCACCGGCGCGGCGGCGCCGTCACGGGCGCACCCGATGCGCCCCGGCTGAACGTCGTGTCGCGGGCGGGGCTGTCCCAGCGGTGCGGCGTGGCGCTCGTGGAGGTGGACGGGCACAGCTACCTGGTGGCCTTTGGTGACGCGTTCGCGGAGATTCGCGAGACGCCCGCGCCGGCTCCGGAGTTCGGCCATGTCCTGGCGCAGGCGCGCCGGCCCATGCCCAGGCCACGCGTCCTCCGAGGCAGGCGGGTGCGGTCATGAGCCGCGGCTTCGTGGGCGTGCTCGTGTTGGTTCCGGCCGTGGCCGCCGCGGCGGAGAGCTCGCTGGCTCGGATGTCGTACGCAGGCAGCCCGTTGTCGATGATGGGCATGCTCGCGGTGATGTCGCTGCTGCCGTTCGCGGTGTTGATGCTGACGAGCTTCTCGAAAATCGCCGTCGTGCTGTCGCTGGCCCGCTCGGCCATGGGCACGCAGCAGGCGCCGCCCACCATCGTGTTGACGGGGCTGGCGGCGGTGCTCACCGGCCACATCATGGCGCCGGTGATGGAGCGCATGTACGAAGCGGGGCAGGTGGCCTACACGCAGGTGGCGTCGGGCTCCGGCGCGGAGATGCTCTCCGCCGCGTCCCGCGTGTCGGAGCCGCTGCGGGCCTTCCTTGTCAAACACGGGAGCCCCGAGGAGCGCGCGCGCTTCGTGGACCTGGCGCGTGAGCTGCGGCCGGTGGAGGAGCTGGAGTCGGTGCGGGAGACGGACCTCTTCGTCGTCATCCCGGCCTTCGTCATCACCGAGCTGAAGGAGGCCTTCCAGATTGGCTTCCTCGTCTTCCTCCCGTTCCTCGTGCTGGACATGGTGATTGCCAACGTGTTGCTCGCGCTGGGCATGCAGACGCTGTCACCCAGCCAGGTGAGCCTGCCCTTCAAGATTCTCCTCTTCGTCGCCGTGGATGGCTGGTCGCTGCTCGCGCGGGGCCTCATCCTCGGTTACCGGTGACGCCATGACCCAGGATGTCTTTCTCACCCTGGGGCGCGAGGCCTTGCTGCTGATGGTGATGGCGTCGCTGCCGCCGATTGGCGCGAGCCTGGTGGTGGGGTTCTTGTCGAGCCTGTTCCAGGCCACCACGCAGCTTCAGGAGTCCACGCTTTCGGTGGTGCCCAAGCTGTGCGCCGCCGTCCTGGCGTTGGTCCTGGCGGGCCCCTGGATTGCCGGGCAGCTCACGCGCTTCACGCACCAGCTCCTGCTGCTCATCTCCGAGGTCGCGGCATGAACCTGGAGCCGCTTCGCGCCTGGCTGGATTCACTGGGGCCCGACATCGTCGTGGTGGCCTTGTGTGCCGCCCGGCTGCTGCCCATCACGCTCCTGTGCCCTCTGTTGGGAGGGCAGGCCACGCCGACGATGGTGCGCCTGGCGCTGGTGCTCTCCCTGTCGCTGTTCCTCCGCGTCGAGGCGGGGGTGGCCCTGGACGCGCCCGTCACGTCCACGGTGGCCCTGGGCGGGTTGGTGGTCCGCGAGCTGCTGTACGGCACGTCCGTGGGGCTCGTCGCGGCGCTCCCGTTCGATGCCGCGCGAATGGGCGGCCGCTTCATCGACCTGCTTCGAGGCACCTCCGCCGAGGCGAGCCTGCCCCATGCGGGGAGCCGCGAGGCCGCCGCGGGGGAGGGGCTCTACCATCTGATGATTGCGTTGGTGGTCTCCGGTGGCCTGTGGCCGCTCGTCATCTCCAGCGTGTTGCGTGGCTTTGGCGTGGTGAAGCTGGGAGCCTTCGTCCCGACCGAGGCGGCCACGTTGCACCTCGCACTGCTGGCGGGCGCCGCCATGGCGACGGGGCTGGCGGTGGGGGCGCCCATCGCGGCGGCGGTGCTGCTCGTGGACTGCTTCCTGGGACTGGCCTCGCGCGCGGCGCCCCAGGTGAATCTGCAAGAGGTGGGGGCGCCGCTGAAGATTCTGGGCGGTGGCGCCGTGTTGTGGCTCGGAACGGGCGTGCTGTGTGAGCGGCTGCTGGCGGGTGTCTTGTCCGTGGAGGGCGCGCTGTCGCTGCTGGGGGAGGTGGCGCGGTGAGCGGCGAGAAGACGGAGAAGCCCAGCGCGAAGCGCCTTCGGGAGGCGCGGCGCAAGGGGCAGATTCCCCGCAGCCGGGTGCTGAACGGCGGCGCGGTGATGGCGGGGGGCCTGATTGGCCTCACCTCGACCGCGCCGACGGGCATGGCGCGGCTCCATGCGTGGACGGAGCGGCTCTTCCTTGGACAGCAGGACGCGGGCGCATGGCAGGAGGGCGTGTGGATTGGCGCGCGACTCTGCGGGCCGGTCCTCGGGGGCGCGTTCGCCGCGGCGTTGCTCGCCTCGGTGGTCACCGTGGGGCTCGAGGCCGAGCTCCAGCATGTGACGCCGAGGCTGGAGCGCATCAGCATCAAGGCGGGCTTGCAGCGGCTCTTCAGTTGGAGCCCGTGGTTTGAGCTGGCGAAGCTGATGTTGATTGTCGGCGTGGTGGGCGCGCTCGTCCTGCGCGATGCGCGCGAGGCCGCGCCGGATGCGATGCGAACCGCATGGCTGGGAGGCGCGGAGGCCTTCAGCCGGGTGGTCGCGCATGTCTCCGGGCTGGCGACCCGACTGGTCTGGCTGATTGTGGTGCTGGGGTTGGGGGACTACGCGCTGGCCTGGCGGCGCCACCTCAAGGACTTGATGATGACCCGCGAGGAGCTGAAGCGGGAGTACAAGGAGAGCGAGGGCGACCCCCAGCACAAGGGACAGCGCAAGGCGCTGCACCGTCAGTTGGCGCAGGGGGGCGCGGCACGCGGGGTGCAAAAGGCGACAGCCGTGGTCGTCAATCCCACGCACATCGCGGTCGCGCTCCGCTACGACGCGGACGAATGTGACGCGCCCTACCTCGTGGCCAAGGCCCGGGAGACAGACGCGCTCGCCATGCGGGAGCAGGCACGCCGGCTGGACATTCCGGTGGTGCGGGACATCCCGCTGGCGCGCAGCCTCATCCACTACGACGTGGGCGAGCCCATCCCGGAGGAGCTGTACCAGGCGGCCGCGGTCGTCCTGCGCACGGCGATGGACGCGCGGGAGCTGGACGGCCATCCACGGAGACAGACGTCATGCCCCCCCTCATGAAGGTATTGCTGAAGGCCCGGAGCTCCTCGGACGTGGTGCTCGCGGTCGCCATGGCCGCCGTCCTGGGCGCGCTCATCATCCCCTTGCCCGCGTGGCTCCTGGACGCGGGGCTCGCCGTCAATCTGGCGGCGTCGGTGGCCCTGCTGGTGGCCGCGTTGCGTGCCCGGGACGCCTTGAAGGTGACGTCGTTCCCCACGCTGTTGCTGTTCACCACGCTGTTCCGGCTGTCGCTCAACGTGTCCTCCACGCGGCTGGCGCTCGCGGATGGCCACGCGGGGGACGTCATCCAGGCCTTCGGTGAGTTCGTCGTCCGGGGGGACTACGTGGTGGGCGCGGTGGTCTTCGCCATCCTCACCCTGGTGCAGTTGCTGGTCGTCACCAAGGGGGCGGAGCGCGTGGCGGAGGTGTCCGCGCGCTTCACCTTGGACGCGATGCCCGGCAAGCAGATGTCCATCGACGCGGACCTGCGCGCGGGTGCCATCGACCAGACCCAGGCCCGGCGCCGGCGGAGGGATTTGGAGCGCGAGTCGCAGATGTTCGGCGCCATGGACGGCGCGATGAAGTTCGTGAAGGGGGACGTGATTGCGGGCCTCGTCATCGTCGCGGTGAACCTGCTGGGAGGCACCCTCATCGGTGTGCTCCAGGGCGGCATGCCCCTGGGCGAGGCCGCGTCGACGTTCGCGCTCATCGCCATTGGTGATGGCCTGGTGTCCCAGGTGCCGTCGCTGTGCATCGCGGTGGCCGCGGGCCTCGTCGTCACCCGGGTCGCCTCGGAGAAGGAGGAGGACTCGCTGGGGACGGAGATTGGTACCCAGTTCTTCGGAGAGGCGCGGACGCTCTGGGTGGTGGCGGGCCTGTGCGTCGCGCTGGCCCTCATGCCGGGGATGCCGCACCTGACATTCCTGCTGCTGGCGGGAGGCCTGGGCGGGCTTGGCCAGGTGTTGAGCCGGCATGCCGTCACGAAGGTCGAGGAGGCGGGGACTGCGCCCGTGGAAGGCGCGGCGCCTGGCGCGGCTGGCGCCCCGCCGGAGAGCGCCTCGTCACCGGTGGGGGTCGCTCCGCTCACGCTGGACCTGGCGCCGGATTTGACGGTGCTGGCGGAAGCGGAGGGGGCTGCTTTCGTCCACAAGACGTTGAATGGCGTGCGGGACGAGTTGTTCTTCGAGTTGGGGGTGCGGGTGCCTGGCCTCCGGGTGCGCACGCACGCCGCCTACCTGTCCTCCGGCGAGTATCGCGTCCTGGTGGACGAGGTCCCCGCGGGGGGAGGGCAGGTGATTCCCGGCGCGCTCTATGCGCTGGCCCCCCCGGACGAACTCGCGTTCCTCCAGGTGAGCGCGGAGGCCGCGACGGAGCCCGCGAGCGGGAAGGTCATCAGCCGCATCCCCGAGTCCGGGCGGGCCTTGCTGGAGACGGCGCAGGTGCCGCTGCGGCGTCCGGGGGAGCTGCTCGCGGACCACGTGCGCGCCATCCTGCGGGGCCGAGCCGCGGATTTGCTGGGGCTGCAGGACGTCCAGGGGCTGCTGGAGGGGTTGGAGGCGCAGGCGCCGGTGCTGGTGAAGGAGGCGCTGCAGAAGGTGCCGCTGCCGCTGCTCACGGACGTGCTGCGCAAGCTGCTGCAGGAGGGCGTCAGCATCCGGGATTTGCGCGCCATCCTGGAGGCGCTGGTGTCGCCGACGACGGAGGGCGATGCCGTCGCGCTCGCGGAGCGCTGCCGGCAGGCGCTGCGCCGGTACCTCAGCCACAAGTTCGCCCCCACCGGGCCGCTGTACGCGTACCTCGTGGACCCGGAGGTGGAGGAGGTGCTGCGCGGCATGGGACCGCGGGGCTTGGCGCCCGACCCGGAGCGGGTGGCCGAAATCCTCGAAGGCGTGCGGCAGGTGGCCACCGAAGGACGGGCCGTGCTGCTGACGGCTCCAGACGTCCGGAGGCCCCTGCGCAGGCTGTGCGAGGGCGCGTTCCCGGACGTGGCGGTGCTCACCTATGGCGAGCTGGATGGGGCCCTGCAGATTCGCCCCATCGGCCGGCTGTCACCGGTGGCGGTGGGGCGCTGACGCGGGGGCTCAGAGCCCGGTGCCCGTGTTGCCTGGCCCCTTGCTTTCGGGAAGCGAGGGCAGGTCCGTCTGGGCCTGCTGGGGCGCCGGACGGTTGACCCGGTCCCTCAGCTCCTTGCCCGTGCGGAAGAGCAGGCCGCGCTTGGGCTTCACCGGGATGACCTGGCCCGTCTTCGGGTTGCGGCCCTGGTAGCCCTGGTAGTTCTTCACGTGAAAGGCACCGAGCCCGCGGATCTCGATGTTCTCCCCGCGGCAGAGGGCATCCTTCATCGACTCGAAAATCGTCTCGATGGTGGCCTCAGCCTGCTTCTGCGTCACGCCCCTCTTGGCGACGAGGATGTTGATCAGATCGGACTTGAGCATCGGACGCTCCCGCAAACCCGGTGACCCCTTGGAAACAGGGCGCTCTGGCCCGTGGTCGAATCCTGAAAACATAACAGAACGCATCCTTCGTGCAAGCAGGGTGAGCTTCCAACTGCCCAGAACCTCTACGGATTTCCCCCCATGGCCACCTTGGGAGGGGGCGCGGGAGCGGGCTCGGCCAGTCCCGGGCGGAGCGGCACCACCAGGTCCAGCCATCGGGTGCGACGTAGCAGGTCGACCCCGGCGCGGTCAGCGGCCTGGAAGAGCGGCTCCAACTGTTCGAAGCCGGGCGCTCGGGGGCCGTTCCAGCTCTCCGCGCCGCCGGTGATCATCACCCCGTGTACAGCGAGGGTGGTGTCCGCCAGCGTGAGGGTCGCCGGGTCCTTCGCGGGGCGCAGGCCCCCCTTGCGCAGGCGCTCCAGCAACTCGGCGGCCACCATGCGGTCCACGACTTCGTGGACGAGCGACTCGGGGACGCGCAGTCGGGTCGCCAGCTCGCGGGGCGTGGGGGCCTGGAGACCATCCACCCAGGCCAACGTCGTCTCCTGGGCGACGCGGGCCGCGGACAGCTCGTGCGCTCGCGGGTGGCTCCCAAAGGCGAAGAGGGAATGCCGGAAGGCGGCGTGCTCCACGGCATAGGAGAGCCGCGCGCCAAAGAGCACCAGCAGCCAGCTCACGTACACCCAGGCCAGGAACAAGGGCAGGGCGCCGAGCGAGCCGTAGATGGGGTTGTACTGGAAGCTCCGCTCCGCGAAGGAGGCGTACGCCTGCTTGGCAATGGTCCAGCCCAGGCCGGCCACCAGCCCTCCGGCGAGCGCGGAGCGGACGCGGACATGGGCGTAGGGGGTCCAGTAGTAGAGCAGCGTGAGGCTCGCCACGGTGATGAGCGTGGTGCCCAGCAGGATGAACGCGGTGGCGTACGGGGCGTGGCTCTGCAGGAAGACGCGGACCTTGCCCGTGCCGGAGAACGACACCGCGAGGAAGAAGGGGCCCACCAGCAGGAGGCCCGAATAGATGAGGAGGCGGATGCGCCAGGGGCGCTGACGCCGGATGCCCCACAGTTCGTTGACCGCGCCATCCAACTGTCGCAGCAACGAGCCCGCGGACAGCAGCACCGCCAGGAAGCCCACGCTGCCGATGGCGACGGTGTTGGTGGGGTTCAGGAACCGGTCGAGGAACTGGGAGGACTTCCCGCGCACGCCCGGGTTGAGCACCTCGCTGACGACGAAGCGCAGCTTCTCCTTGAACTCCTCCTGGTGGAACGCGGTCAGCAGCACCAGGGCCACCGTCAGCAGGGGCACCAGGGAGAACATGCTGACGTACGTCAGTGCCGCGGCCCGCAGCCGGAGATTCTCGCCCCGGAAGCCCTCGGCCACTGTCTTCGCGGCCAGGAAGGTGTCCGTCGCGAACTGTCCCACGGGCGTGTGCTGCACGGGGGCCCAGAGCCCGGCGGCCTGGGCGGCCAGCCGCTCGTGGAGTCTCCGGAGCCACGGGAGGGGCGTCAGCGTCACGGCATCCCTCAGGGAACCCAGCCGTGGCAGGCGCGTGCCTGACGGAGGCGGAGGGGGCGTGCCCCCGTCGGGGGCGATACGTGCGCGGAGCGTGAGGACATCATCCGTGTGACATGGCCGGCCCGCGCGGCGAGAAACGCCCCGGGGCATGGACGCTCACGCTAGCCAATCCGCGGCGGCCAGGGCCAGCCCACCCCGGTTCGAGGTGGCTGGCCAGCGTACACAAGCCGACACGCTGCGCGACGCCGCGCGCACCGGCCGGCGACTTCCGCCAGGACGCGTCGCCGGCTCCCAGCCCCCTTCCGTGAAACCACGGGCAGGGCAGGGCGCCGGCTGCTGCCTCGGCGGAAGGACGACTCAGGTCGTGCCGCCGGAAGGCTCCGACCCGCCCCCCGAGGATGGAGGCGGGGGCGGCGTCGAGCCACCGGCGCTCTCACCTCCGCCGGACGGGCCCTGCGAGCCGCCGCGCTCACCGCGCTCGCCCCGACGGTCACCGCGCTCGTGCCGTTCGCCGCGCTCGGAGCGTTCACCCCGTTCGCCGCGCTCGGAGCGCTCACCGCGCTCGGAGCGTTCACCCCGTTCGCCGCGCTCGGAGCGCTCACCGCCACGCTCAGAGCGTTCACCCCGTTCGCCGCGCTCACCGCCACGCTCGGAGCGTTCACCCCGTTCGCCGCGCTCACCGCCACGCTCACCCCGGGGGCGGTCGCCTCCTCGGCCCTCGCGGCGGCCTCCGCCGCGCTCACCCCGCTCGGAGCGTTCACCTCGCTCACCGCCCCGGTCCCTGCCGCCGCCGCCGCCACCGCCGCCGCGCCGGCCCTGCTCCTGGCGGCCGTAGCCTCCGCCATTGCTGTCCGGCTTGCGCTGCTGCATGGCCAGCTCACCGTCACCCGAGCCGGGCGACGAGGCCACCTTGTGCTCCGGGCCCGTGGCCGAGCGTCCGTAGATGTCGTACTGCTCGCGGTGGTAGTTCTGCTGCGCCTTGACCTGGATGGACTTGTTGTACCGGTCCATCAGGTGACGCAGCTCGTTGCGCTCCTCGCCCTGGAGCAGGCGCGCCACCTCCGCGTTGCAGTTGATGACCAGCGTGGAGTCCTTGTAGCCCGGCGCCTCGCGGCGAATCTCCCGGAAGATTTCGTAGGCCACGGTGGTGGCCGTCTTCACGAAGCCGTTGCCGTCGCAGTACGGGCAGTCCTCGTGGAGCATGCGGCCAATGGACTCGCGCACGCGCTTGCGCGTCATCTCCACCAGGCCCAGCTCGGAGATGCGCAGCACGTTCGTCTTGGCCTTGTCGCGGCCCAGCGCCTCCTGCAGCGCCTTGAAGACCTTGTCGCGGTTCTGCGCCTTCTCCATGTCGATGAAGTCGCAGATGATGATGCCGCCGATGTTGCGCAGCCGGAGCTGGTAGACAATCTCCTTGGCCGCCTCGACGTTGATCTTGGTGATGGTCTCCTCGAGGCTCTTCTTGCCGACGTAGCGGCCCGAGTTGACGTCGATGGCGGTGAGCGCCTCGGCCTGGTCGATGATGAGGTAGCCGCCGCTCTTCAGCCACACCTTGCGCTGGGTGGCGCGCTGCAGCTCCTGCTCGATGCCGTACGCGTCGAAGACGGTGTCGTCGCCCTCGTGCAGCGCCACCCTGTCCCGCAGCGCCGGGTCCTGCGCGGTGACGAAGCCGAGGATGCGCTCGTACTCCTCGCGGTCGTCGACGACGAGCTTCTCCACGTCGTGCGCGAAGAGGTCGCGCGTGGCGCGAAGGATGAGGTCCAGGTCCGGGTGCAGCAGGCCGGGGCCGCCGCGCTTCTCGTTCTTGCGCACCACCTGGTTCCACACCTCGATGAGGAACCGGATGTCGCTCTCGAGCTTCTCCTGCGGCACGTTCTCCGCGACGGTGCGGACGATGAAGCCCGTCCCGGGCGGGCGCAGGCGGTCCACGATTTCACGCAGGCGCCGGCGCTCCTTCTCGTTGGAGATGCGGCGGCTGATGCCCACGTGGTCCACGGTGGGCATGAACACCAGGTGACGCCCGGGGATGGAGATGTGCGAGGTGAGCCGCGCGCCCTTGGTGCCGATGGGGTCCTTTGAAATCTGGACGACGACTTCCTGGCCCACCTTCAGCAGGTCTTCAATCTTGTCGGTGCGGCGCGGCTTGGCCTTCTCCTCGTCGCGCTTGTCGCCCCGGCGCTTCTCCTCCTGCTGCGGCCGGCGGCCCTTGTCCTTCTCGCGCTCCTTGTCCCGGCCGCGGGGCTCACGCGCCTCGCGGGCCTCGCGCGGCGTGCGGCGCTCGCCGGAGACCTCGGAAGGCTTCGCCGCCTGCGCGGACTCCGGGGCGGGCGGGGGGATGATGTCGCCCAGCGCCGCGGCCGAGGGCGGCGGCGGCTCGACGGGCAGCTCCGCCACGTCGCCAGGGGCCGCCTCGGGCGGGGCCTCCGCGGCGACGGCCGCGGGCTCGGACGCCGCGGCGACGGCCAGCGCCGCCTCGGGCGACTCCGGCTGAGCGGCGGGCGCCACGGCAGCCGGCTCCGTCACCTGGGGCTCGGAGGGCGCGGCCACGGCCTCGCCTGCGACGGGAGCCGGCGCCGCCTCGACGGAAGCCGTGGTGGACGGCGCGACCGCCACAATCTGCTCGGGCGTGACGGGCTGCGCGGCGGCCTCGGCTGCGGCCGCCGTCTCCGGCGCGGCGACCGCCGTTTCCGGCGCGGCGGCCGGCGCTTCCTCCGCGGGCGCCACCGGCGTCTCCGCGCCCGGCGGCGTCACCGGCGGCGCGTTGGCGGCCAGCTCCAGGGCGGTGTCGCGGGGCAGGGACGCGGTGGGCGCCGCGACGGGCTCGAAGTGGGCGTCCTCGGGCTCCGGGTGACGGGGGGGCGCGCTGCGGGCGGCGAACTCGGCGGCCTCGGCCTCGGACTCGTCCGGGACGTCCGGCGCATCCTCGTGCTCGCCTTCGGTCAGCTCGAACTGCGCGCGCGCGAAGTCAGGGTCGTAGACAACGTCACTGACATAGAGGAACGCGGCCTTCTCCAGGCCAATGTCCACGAAGGCGGCCTGCATGCCGGGGAGCACCCGGACGACCCGGCCCTTGTAGATGTTCCCGACGACGCCCTTGTCCTTCTTACGCTCGAGGTAGAACTCCGCGATGTGTCCGCCCTCGACGAGCGCGACGCGCGTCTCGCGACCCGCGGCGTTGATGACCAGGATGCTGCTCATGGATGAATCCTGCTGGCGCGCGCGGTAGGGCGGACCTCACCGGACGGGCGGCGGCGAGACGCCGCGCCTCCGAGCGCGCTGCGAAGGGAGAGGCGGCCTCCGGCGGGTCGTCAGCGCGCGCCACCGCCCCGGAAATGCCGGGTGCGGCTGGGGGCGCGCTGTCGAGGACCGAGGGGACCACCGCCTGCTCCTCCGAGTTCATTGGCGCCCCGCATTGCGACCGGCACCGTGCCGGGCGAGGCCTTGTCTTCACACCGCGTTCGAGCTTCCCCACGACGCGCGTGCCGCCCGCTCTTCTATCCACACCCGGTCGATGCCCATCGTGGGCCACCTTGGGGGGGCGACTGGAGCCTCGGTGCGGCTGGCGCGCCCGGAGGCGCCGGGAACGCAACCCGTCAAAATCCCTACCGGACGTCGACCCCCGACAACGCGGGGCGTCACACAACCGTCCAGAAACACGAGGAGTTTTTCACGGCCCCCCCGGTGTGTAAAGCCGAGAAACGGCTTCCATTCACTGTCAGGCAGATGCCGGGCAGCTACCCGGCAGGGCATCAAGCCTGGGCGGGGGCTTGCTTGCGCTCTCCTGGCTTGTCCAGTCGCCCTCGAGGCCGCCGCACCAGCCGCAGGCCTGTCCAGGTGGCGTCAATGGTGCAGATTTTGTTGTCCACCAGACCGATGTCCAGGGCCGCGTGGCGCACGAAGTCCTCGGAGAGGCCCTTGCGGACGCCTCCGCCCCCGGGCCAGCACACCCAGATGCCGCCCGTCAGGGCCATGGCGCGGGCCAGGGCCGGCAGGCGCTGCACCAGCTCCTGTGGGTCCTCGGTGAAGAAGAGGATGACATCCAGCCCCGTCACCGCGGTGATGAGGAACTCCACCCCATCCGGCAGCGGGTTGAGCTTCTGCACGAAGCCCCGGGGTGGGTTGATGACGGAGACCTTGGACCCGGCCCGGATGCCCAGCATGGCGGGGAGGGAGGCCAGCGCGTAGGGCGTCATGACGTGCGCTCCACGGTGAATTGACGGAACTCGCCGGTGGCCTCGCCATCCGCGCGCTGAACGCCCGAAACCCGGGCCTGCGGCGGACCGCGGTGACACCAGCGGATGAACTCCTCGAGCACGGCGGGCTCCCCTTCCACGACGGCCTCCACGGCCCCGTCCGGCCGGTTGCGCACCCAGCCTGTCAGACCCAGGCGTGTGGCCTCAACGCGGGCGCTCTCCCGGAAGAAGACGCCCTGCACCTTGCCTTCGATGCGCAGCGAGGCTCGCCGCGTGCCACTCATGGACCGCCCCATCCTCTATGCGTTCGTCTGCAGCATCTGCAGGAACGCCTGCTCGTCCAGGATTCTTACCCCGAGTTCCTGGGCCTTCTTCAGCTTGCTGCCCGCATCCTCGCCCGCCACCACGAAATCGGTCTTGCGTGAGACACTTCCGGCGACCTTGCCGCCCCGGCGCTCGACCTCTTCCTTGGCCTGCTCCCGCGTCATACCCGTCATCGCGCCGGTGAGCACCACCGACTTGCCCACGAAGGGGCCCCCGGTGGCGACCTGGGGCGCCGCGGGCTGGACGCCTGCCGCCAGCAGCGCGCGGATGGCCTCCTGGTTCTGCGGCTCCTGGAAGAAGGTGTGGATGACCTGGGCCATGATGGGGCCCACGTCCTTCACCCGGGAGATGTCCTCCAGGCTGGCTCCAAAGAGCTTCTCCGCCTGGGGGAAGGCCTCCGCCAGCGCCTTGGCGGTGGCGTCACCCACGTGGCGGATGCCCAGGGCGTAGAGGAAGCGCCGCTGCGTGGTCTGCTTGGAGCGCTCCAGCGCCGCGACCAGGTTGTCCGCGCTCTTGTCGCCCATGCGCTCCAGCGTCAGCAGCTTCTCCCGGGTGAGCGCGTAGAGGTCCGCGAAGGTCTTCACGCTGCCGGTGGCCACGAGCTGCGTGGCCAGCTTGTCCCCCAGGCCCTCGATGTCCATGGCCAGGCGGCTGGCGAAGTGGCGGATCTTCTCCACGAGCTGCGCGGGGCACGAGGCGCCCGTGCAGCGGATGATGGCCCCGTCCTCGTCCTTGGTGGCCACCGCATGGCACACCGGGCAGTGCCTGGGGAACTCGAAGGGGGCGGAGTCCGCCGGGCGCCTGGACAGCACCACGGAGACGATTTCCGGAATCACGTCGCCGGCGCGCCGCACGAAGACGGTGTCGCCCTTGCGTACGTCCTTGCGCCGCAGCTCGTCCTCGTTGTGCAGCGTGGCGCGCGCCACCGTGACGCCGCCCACCTTCACCGGCTTCAGGTGCGCCACCGGCGTCAACGCGCCCGTGCGGCCCACCTGGATGCCGATGTCCAACACCTCTGTGGACTCCTCCTCCGGCGGGAACTTGTAGGCCACCGCCCAGCGCGGGCTCTTGGAGACCTGGCCCAGGCGCTTGCGCTGGTCCTCGTCATCCACCTTCACCACCATGCCGTCCACCTCGAAGGGCAGCTCGTGGCGGCCCTTCAGGGAGGCGTCATACGCCTCGCGCACGCCCTCCAGGCCCTCGGCGCGGCGGTACTGGTTGATGGGCAGGCCCAGCGTCTTCAAGTACTCCAGCTTCTCGATGTGCGTCTTGAAGGCGGGGACCCCCTCCCCGGGGACGCATTCGTAGAGGAACACGGAGAGGGGACGGGCGGCCGTCATGCGCGGGTCCAGCTGGCGCAGGCTGCCGGCGGCGGCGTTGCGCGGGTTGGCGAAGAGCGGCTCGCCTTCCTCCTCGCGCTTCTCGTTGAGCTTCTGGAAGTCCTTCTTGCGGATGAAGACCTCGCCGCGCACCTCCAGCACCTCCGGCACCTTCACGCCGTCCTGGGGGAACAGCGACATGGGCAGGCTGCGGATGGTGCGCAGGTTGGCGGTGACGTCCTCGCCGGTGGTGCCGTCACCCCGGGTGGCGCCCTGGACGAAGGCGCCCTTTTCGTAGCGCAACGCGATGGCGAGTCCGTCCAGCTTGGGCTCGCAGACGTAGGAGATGGCGGGCAGGCCCAGCAGCTTGCGGATGCGCTCGTCGAACTCGATGAGGCCCTGGTCCTCGAAGAGGTTGGCCAGCGAGAGCATGGGCGCCCGGTGCACCACCTCGCCGAACGCCTCGGCCGCCGCGCCGCCCACGCGCTGGGTGGGCGAGTCCGGCGTCTGGAGGCTCGGATGTCGCGACTCCAGGTCCTGCAGCTCGCGCATCAGCTTGTCGTATTGCGCGTCGCTGACCTCGGGCGAGTCGAGGACGTAGTAACGGTAGTTGTGGTGCGCCAGCTCACGGTGGAGCTCACGGGCTCGGGCTGCGGCATTCTGGAAGTCGTCCACGGTTCGCGGTCCTTACTCCAAAACACGGCGCGGCGGCGCGTGCCTCGGAAGACGGCCACTCTACGGTTCCCGACTGACAAGGTCCGGTCGCCGCCACCGGGTGAACCCCGCTCCCTGGGGAAGTGGGCCTGGAGGGCGGGGTGGTGTCGCTGGCGGTGGCGATGCGCGCGCGCCGACCCGGCGGGTCCTGCGGGCCCTGGCACGGGGGCCGGGAGGCCCGCAGGGGCGGCTGGAAATGGAGGACACCCGCGGGCGTGTTGCTCACCTGGAAGCGACGCGACCGCGAGCCTCAAGATGCCTTGACAGGCCAGGAGGGGGTCAATAACGTCCCTCGCGGTTTCATGGCGCAGGCGTATCCGACGGCGCCGACTCTTCTCCCAACCACAAGGCTCACGCCCGCGCAGTCCCTTCCTGGGATTCCGGCGGGGCCGTCCTCCTGGAAGGTGCTTCCGAGGGCCGCGCGGACGTCTCCCCCCGCCAAACCACCCGTCCGAGTCCTCGGGCGCTTCATTCCTCCCCAAGCGTTACAGACATGCGTAAAGCCCGTACTTCGAGAGAGAAGACTGCCGACACCGACGTCGCCGTCGAGGCGGACGCGGAGAAGCCCCGCCGCAAGCGCGCGGCGAAGACGGTGGAGCGGGACGAGGCCGAGAAGCCCACCCGCACCCGCCGGAGCGCCGCCCGCCGGGACGACGAGTCCGGTGCCGAGGCCGAGGAGGCCCCCGCCGAGCCGCCCCGTCCGGTGCTCACCCCCATCTCCCGCCCGGTGCGGGACGACGACCTCCAGGAGGCCCGCATCTCCGGCGAGGCCGAGGAGCCGGCCGCCGCCCTGCCGCCCGCGCCGGAGCCCCCCGAGGCCCCCGCCATCACGGAGGTCACCCGCGACGGCGAGCCCATGCAGGTCATCAAGCTCAATGACCTGAAGCGGATGAAGATCACCGACCTCTCGAAGATGGCCCACGACGTGGGCATCGAGGGGTACCAGGGCCTGAAGAAGCAGGACCTCATCTTCGCGCTGCTGGGCGGCATCGCCGACAAGCGCTTCGAGGTCCACGCGGAAGGCGTGATGGAGCTGCTCAGCGACGGCTTCGGCTTCCTGCGCAGCGCGGACAGCGACTACCAGCCCAGCCCGGACGACATCTACGTGTCCCCGTCGCAGGTGCGCCGCTTCAACCTGCGCCCCGGCGACACGGTGACGGGCCCCATCCGCCAGCCCCGCGAGGGCGAGCGCTTCTTCGCGCTCCAGAAGGTGGACAAGGTCAACTTCGCGGACCCGATGTCGGACGCGGCGCGCGAGCGCATCCTGTTCGACAACCTCACGCCGCTCTATCCGACGCGCAAGCTCAAGCTGGAGCACGAGTCGTCGGAGATGACCACGCGCATCATCGACATGTTCTGCCCCATCGGCCTGGGCCAGCGCTGCCTCATCGTGGCGCCGCCGAAGGCCGGCAAGACGGTGCTGCTGCAGAACATCGCGCACGCCATCAGCCGCAACCACCCGGACGTCTACCTCATCGTGCTGCTCGTGGATGAGCGCCCGGAAGAGGTGACGGACATGGAGCGCAACGTGCGCGGCGAGGTGGTGTCCTCCACCTTCGACGAGCCCGCCACGCGCCACGTGCAGGTGGCGGAGATGGTCATCGACAAGGCCAAGCGCCTGGTCGAACAGAAGTACGACGTCTGCATCCTGCTGGACTCCATCACCCGTCTGGCGCGCGCCTACAACACGGTGGTGCCCGCGTCCGGCAAGATTCTGTCCGGCGGCGTGGACGCCAACGCGCTCCACAAGCCCAAGCGCTTCTTCGGCGCCGCGCGCAACATCGAGGAGGGCGGCTCGCTGACCATCATCGGCACCGCGCTCATCGACACCGGCAGCCGCATGGACGAGGTCATCTTCGAGGAGTTCAAGGGCACGGGTAACTCCGAAATCGTCCTGGACCGGAAGCTGATGGAGAAGCGCATCTTCCCGACGCTGGACATCAACAAGTCCGGCACGCGCAAGGAAGAGCTGCTGCTGGGCCCGGGCGACCTGGTGCGCATCACCGCCCTGCGGCAGGTGCTCCACCCGTTCACCCCGATTGACGCGATGGAGTTCGTGCTCAAACACATGCGGCCCACCGCGTCGAATGCGGACTTCCTCGGCTCGATGAACCGGTAGAGAGTGTCCGGGCAAGGAGTGTCCATTGCTCGGATACGGACGTTTCCGCCTGCTCACCCTCGTCATGGGGGTGACGCTGGGCGGTGGTGGCGTGGGGTGTGACGGCCTGGGGGATTTGCCGCTGGGGGACATCCCCCCGTCGCTGTCCGACCAGACGTGTTACACGGACGACGACTGCGTGGCCAACGCGTGCTGTGGGCTGGGGACGGCCGTCACGCACGCGGACGAAGGCCCGGCGTGCAACGCCCCCTGCGACAGCGGCTGCCCGGAGGGCTCCATCGACTGTGGGCGCTGCATCCCCACGTGCCGTGAGGCGCGCTGCGCCGCCGCCTGCCAGTAGGGCTCAGGCGGCGGGCGGCTGACGCTCCGCGGGGAGCGGGCCGGCCGTGGCCAGGGCCACCGCGGGCGCGGGCTGGGCCTTGAGCCGCGCATAGTCGAAGCACGCCACCAGGACGGACGCCACGGGCACCGCGAAGAGGGCGCCCACCAGTCCGAAGAGCCGCTCCCCGGCGATGAGGGAGAAGGCGACGATGACGGGGTGCAGGTGCGCCGCCTGCCCCATGATTTTCGGGTTGAGGAAGTAGGCCTCCACCGCGTGGATGCCGATGATCCACGCCAGGATCGCCAGCCCCTTCTGGAAGCCGTCCGCCAGCGCGATGAGGACGATGGGCACCGAGCTGAGGATGGTGCCGAAAATCGGGATGAGGCTGAAGAAGGTGGCGATGGTCGCCAGCAGGAACGCGAACTTCACGCCGAACAGCAGCAGGCCCACGAACGTCAGGGCGCCGTTGACGATGCAGATGGTGACCTGGCCGCGCACCACGCCGGACAGCGAGCGGTCGATGCGCTCCAGGAGCTGCCGCGCGTCCGTGCCGTACTCCGGCGGAATCAGCGTGCCGAAGTAGTGGCGGATGGCCTGCGCGTCGATGGAGAAGAACGCGGCCACCATCAACACGAAGAACAGCATGAAGACGCCCGCGGCCACGCTGGTGACGATGTTGCGGGACATGTTGACGATGTCGCCCAGGTTCTCCTGCACCAGCACGGAGATGCGCTTCACCGCGTCTCCCAGGAACTGCTCCAGGTCCAGCGCGAAGCCGAAGGCGGCGTTGCCGCTGCCCTCGTCCGCGCCCTCCAGCGCGCGGTTGGAGAGCGCCACCGGGATGCCCCGCGTGCTGAGCCACGTCTCCGCGCGCTGCGCCAGCTCCTGGATGTGCTCCGGGGTGAGCGTGTTGGCGAACGTCACCGCCTCGCGGCTGACGCGCGAAAGCTCGCGGTAGAGCTGCGGCACCAGCGCGACGAAGAAGAGGTACACGCCCACGAAGAAGCCGGCGTAGATGAGCAGCAGCGCCGCCCAGCGCGGCACCTGCCGGCCGGCCACCTTCACCCGAGAGATGCGCCCCACCAGCGGCTGCACCAGGTAGGCGATGAGCGCGGCGCCCGCGAAGGGCATCACCACCGAGCGGAAGGCCAGCAGGACCAGCCCCATGCTCAGCCACAGCGCCCCCAGGAGGAGCAGGCGATTGCGTCGGTCGGCGGGGGCGGGGGTGTCCGAAGGCTGCTGCGACATGCTGTCTGGCTTACGGCAGTGCCCTCCCGGAGACAAGGGCCGCCATGTCGGGCCCCGCCCCGGTTCGGGGCGCGGGAGTGGCGCCCGTTCAACATTCCACCCGCGGCCCCGGCGGCGGCTCAGGCGCTGGGCACCTGGACGGCGTGGAGCTTCGACTGGAGCCGCTCCAGGCAGTCGCGCAGGTGCTTGCGCTTGACGCGCCCCTCGGTGGCCTCGCCCAGGCCCAGCATCTGCTCGGTGAGCCAACGGCTGAGGAACAGCAGGGGCAGCCGGTCGTCTGGCGCCAGGCCCCGCTCCAGGTAGCGCTTGTTGCGCATGTAGTCGTCGTAGGCGTCTGTCTCCCGGGCCAGCTCCCACTGGGCCAGCCGGAAGGCCTCCGTGTAGACGGCGCGGGACGGCCGGGGCCGGGGCTCCGTGAAGAGCGGCGCGAAGTGGCCTCCCGTGTCCAGGTCCACCTCCTGGACGGGCGGCGGCCACTGCTGCAGGTCCTTGTGCAGCAGCTTCGCCACCTCCTCCAGGAGGTGCTCCAGCAGGGAGACGGGTTTGAGGTCGAAGAGGTGGTCCCAGCGTGACGCCATGGCTTCTTCCCTATCTCAAATGCCGGCGTCGGCGGTGCCCGCGTCGGGGACACCCCCGTCCGCGTCGCCCGTGCCCGCGTCGGTGCCGCCGTCGTCTGGGAACGGGCCCTGGCAGCAGGCGGGCGCCTGCGCGAAGTAGAGCCCCGCCTGCGAGCAGGACACGCGGAGTTCCCGGCGGTAGGCGCCGCAGCCGGTGACGAAGCGGTCGGCGCCGCAGGTGGGCGGCGCCGCGGTCTCCGGCTCACATTCCTCCAGGGTGACGGCGCACACGGCGCGGGAGCGGTAGAAGCGCGCGTCGGTGCGGCTGCCGGGGACGACGGTGCACGTCGTGCCCTGGTCGCACTCCTGGAAGATGGGGCCGCTGGAGCAGGGGCCCACCGTGCACTCCGGCTCGCAGTTGAGCGCCTCCGCGCCATCACAGCGGGGCGCCTGGGCGCAGTAATCCTCCGAGCACGCGGTGGTGAGCAGGGCGAGGAGCAGGGTCGGAAGGGCGAGTCGGGACACGGGGGCCTCTGTCAGGTCAGGAGAAGCGCTCGAGGAAGTTCAGCAGGATTCTACGGCCCGCGGGGGAGGGCGTGAGGCCCGCCAGCAGCCGCCGGACGTGCTCGCCGGGCGCGGCGCCGCGCGCCACGGCCGCCTTCTCCAGGCCGTCCCGCCGCGCCTCGATGACGGCGCGGATGGCGTCCACGCCCGCCTCCGGGTGGAACTGTACGCCGCGCACCTTGGGGCGGAAGGCCAGCGCCTGCGCCACCGTGTTCGCGTTGCCCGCGAGCACCCGCGCGCCTTCGGGGAGCCGCGAGACGATGTCCTCGTGGGTCGCCTGCGTGGTGAAGCGCTCGGGCACGCCGTCGAAGAGGGGGTCCTCCCGGCCGGCCTCGGTGAGCGTCACCTCGACGCTGCCCGTCTCCCGGCCCAGGGGATTGCGCGAGACGCGGCCGCCGTAGGCGTGCGCCAGGAGCTGCTGGCCGAAGCACACGCCCAGCACCGGCGTGCCCCGCTCACCCGCATCCACCATGTAGTCCGCGGCGCGCTCCATCCACGGCGCCAGCGCCGTCACCGACAGGGGCGAGCCCGTCATCATCACCGCGTCATAGCGGTCCGCGCGCGGGGGCAGGGGCGCGCCCCGGTGCACCGGGACGACGTCGAAGCGGTACCCGGACAGTCCAATGGTTTGCAGAAACCACCGGTCGTAATCGCCGACGGCGAAGCGCACCGATTGGGCCGCGTCACCGGCTTTCAGCAAGAGGACGTTCTTCACCGCCACAGGTTGCCGCATCCAGCCCCCATTCCTACCGTGTCGTGCCCCGCGTGTCCGTTCCTGACCTGTCGACGTGGAACGCTCCCGTGTGCTCCGAGGTACCCACATGACCGGCGCCCGTTGGCTCATCTTCCTCCCCACCGTCCCCAGTCTGCGCATGGCCGGGCGGCGGGTGGAGCCCCGGGCGTCAGGCGTTTCCAGCCAGAGAGGGGATTGACGCAATGCCGAACCGACCGAAGGCGAAGGTCCTCACCCATCCCGCCATGGCGCGGCGTGCGCGCGGCAAGTCGCCGGGCGCGCCCGCGCGGGGACCGGCCGCCCGGGACGCCACCAATGTGGACACCCTGCGGCGGTGGCTGGACGAGAAGGGCATCCGGAAGGTGAAGGTGGGCGCGGTGGACGTCGACGGCGTCTGGCGCGGCAAGTACATCTCCGTGGAGAAGTTCCTCAGCGCCGCCAAGGGCGGCCTGGGCTTCTGCGACGTCGTCTTCGGCTGGGACTTGAGCGATGACCTGCTCGACAACACCGAGGTGACGGGCTGGCACACCGGCTACCCGGATACCCACGCGAAGGTGGACCTGTCCACCGGCCGCGTCATCCCCTGGGAGCCGGACACGGCGGCGTTCCTGCTCGACTTCGTGAGCCCCGACGGCACGCCCTTCGAGGCGAGCCCCCGGCAGCTCCTCCAGAAGGTGGCCGCCCGCGCGCGCTCGCTGGGCTACCTGCCGCGCTTCGGCGCCGAGTACGAGTTCTTCATCTTCAAGGAGCAGCCGCAGAGCCTGAAGGACAAGGGCTACCAGGACCTGACGCCGCTGACGCCGGGCATGTTCGGCTACTCGTGGCTGCGCACCTCGCTCAACGCGCCGCTGGTGCACGCGCTCATCGACGGGTGCAACGACTTCGGCCTGGGCATCGAGGGCTTCCACACGGAGACAGGGCCGGGCGTCTTCGAGGCGGCCATCCGCTACGACGACATCGAGAAGTCGGCGGACAAGGCCGCGCTCTTCAAGACGGTGGTGAAGGAGATCTGCGCCCGCCACGGCGTCACCGCGTGCTTCATGGCGAAGGTGCACGCGAAGCTGCCGGGGTGCTCCGGCCACGTGCACCAGTCGCTGTGGAACCTGGAGGGGGAGCGCAACCTCTTCCACGACGCGAAGGCGCCCCACGGCATGAGCAGACGGCTGCGCCACTACATCGGCGGGCAGGTGGCGCTGATGCCGGAGCTCACCGCGCTCTACTGGCCCACCATCAACAGCTACAAGCGCAGCGTGGAGAACACCTGGGCGCCCACCACGGTGACGTGGGGGAGGGAGAACCGCACCACCGCCATCCGCGTCATCGGGGAGAACGCCAAGGCGATGCGCCTGGAGTACCGGCAGCTCGGCGCGGACATGAACGCGTACATCGGCATGGCGGCCAGCCTGGCCGCGGGCCTGTGGGGCATCGAGAATGAAGTCGAGCCCCCCGAGCCCTGCGAGGCCAACGCCTACGCGAGGAACGACGCGCGGCCCCTGCCCCGCAGCCTCAAGGACGCGGTGGCGCTGCTGAAGGACAGCGCGCGCGCGCGGGAGCTGCTGGGCGACGGCTTCGTGGACCACTTCGTGCGCACGCGCGAGTGGGAGGTGCGTCAGTACGAGCGCGCCGTCACCAACTGGGAGCTGGAGCGTTACCTGGAGCTCATCTGATGAGCGCGAAAGAGACAGCCGTCATGAAGCCGTTCGACCTTCCCTCCGAGCCGCGCGTCACCGAGATGGCGTGGCCCACGCGCATCGTCTTCGGCGCTGGCGCGCTGCTGCGCCTGCCCGCGCAGGCCCAGCGTCTGGGCGTCCAGCGTCCGCTGCTGGTGACGGACGCGGGCGTGGTGAAGGCGGGGCTGGCCGCGCGCGTGGTGGACGTGCTCAAGACGGCGGGCCTTGCGTGCGAGGTCTTCGACCGCGTGGAGCCCAACCCCACCGAGCGCGACGTCTTCGCCGGCCTGGAGGCGTACCGGAGCCACGCCTGCGACGGCATCGTCGCGCTGGGTGGAGGCAGCGCCCTGGACGCGGGCAAGCTCATCCAGCTCCTCACCACGCACGAGCCGCCGCTCAGCCGCTACGACGACGCGAAGGGCGGGGACCAGTACGTGCGGGACGACTTGCCGCCGCTCATCGCCATTCCCACCACCGCGGGAACCGGCTCCGAGGTGGGCCGCTCCGGGGTGGTGACGCTGGAGGACACCGGCCGCAAGACGGTCATCTTCAGCCCGCACCTGCTGCCGCGCGCCGCCATCTGCGACCCGGAGCTGACGCTGGGGCTGCCCCCGGGTGTCACGGCGGCCACGGGCATGGACGCCTTCACCCACTGCCTGGAGGCCTACCTGGCCAACGGCTTCCACCCGCTGGCGGACGCGGTGGCCATCGACGGCATCCACCGCGTGGGCCGCTCGCTGGAGACGGCGGTGCGGGACGGCAAGGACCTGGCCGCGCGCACGGACATGATGGTGGCGGCCATGGAGGGCGCCATGGCCTTCCAGAAGGGCCTGGGCGCCTGCCACGCGCTGGCCCACGCGCTCACGCCCGTGTCCAACGTGCACCATGGCCTGGCCAACGCCATCGTCCTGCCGGTGGTGATGGAGTTCAACCGCGCCGTCTGCACGGCCCGGCTGGCCCGCGTCGCGGTGGCGCTGGGGGACACGTCGCTCGCGCGCGAGGAGGTGCTCGCGGGCAACGCCATTGACCGGGTGCGCAAGCTCAACGCGGCGGTGGGCATCCCCTCGCGGTTGCGCGACGTGGGCGTGCAGGAGAAGGACCTGGAGCGCATCGCCGAGAAGGCCTTCCAGGACGCCTCGCACCAGGGCAACCCGCGAAAGGTGTCCCAGGCGGACCTGCTGGCCATGGCGCGCGAGGCCTACTGAGCCGCCGCCGCTGGCGCGGACCGGGGGAGGGGTGTCCCCCGGCGCGCCACGTCAGGACTCAGGGCGCTTCGTCCATGGCGCCCAAGCCGCCCTCGGTGCCGCCATCCGACAGCACCGGGACGCCGGTGCCCTCGGGCGCGGGTTCTCCTCCCGCGCCCACCACGGTGCCGGTGACGGCCGTGCCGCCTTCCTCGGGGGTGAACTCCAGCGTCTCCACGAACACGCGGCCGGGCAGGCGCAGGTCCATGGCGTTGATGCGCTCCTGGCCTCGCAGCTCGTAGAGCTGCTGGGCCACCGGGCCCGCGGGGATGCGGTCGTCGGAGAAGAAGATGTACAGGCGGACCTTCCCCTCCTGCACCGGGATGCGGAAGCTCGTGTGCGCCACGGGCTTGTTCGCGTCACAGCGGATGGAGCGGTTCTCCCGCGTCAGCGTGAGCTGCCGGATGACGCCCTTCTCGGACACCGTGTACAGCATGCAGTAGGGGAGCTGGCCGTCGGAGGGGATGACCTCCACCGTGGCCGCCCCCGTCTTCCGAAGCTGCGCCCGCGTGGGCCTGTCCGTCGACTTCTTCCCGTCACAAGCCGCGCCACACAGCGCGGCCACCGCCAACAACCCAGTCCAGCGCCTCATGTGTCCCTCCCGGGGTGTGGAAGAGCCTTCACCTGCCGCCCCCAGCCTACTTCGGAGCCTCGCTCCCAGGGGAGGTCAGGCGTTGGTCCGTGACACCTCGCGTGACGGGCAACGACCGCCAGTGCACACCACGACCGGCCGGGCGCGCGCATGCACGGCGTCAGGGCGTGGATGCGTGCGCCCGGGGGCCGCTCAGGGGCAGCCGGAGCTCACCTGGAGCGCGTCGTAGGCCATCCACCCGTTCCGCTTCGTCCCGGTGGCGGCGATGACGTAGCCGTAGAGGAACTTCATCGCACGGCGTAGCAGCCCAGCTTCGCCAGTCCCACCTCCAGCGCGCGGCGGCGACGGGGGGCCACGCCCTTCCAACGCGGACCTCTTCAAGCAATCCCAGGCGGCGGGACTCCAGGACACGCACGCGGCGCGCCCGGCCAACATGGAGGCGCTCCGGACGGTGAAGGACAGCCCCCTGGACAACCTGAACATGCTGGCGCACTACGCGAGCCAGGCGTCCAATCAGAAGGGCCTCTTCGCCACCGGCCCGCTCGACAGCAAGGGACTGGGGCCTCAGAGCGTGCTGACCTCGGTGCCGGACCGGGACAAGGGCGAGCACACCAAGGTCTTCGGGAAGATGACGGGCGGGGAGACCAGCTCCACGAAGTACCAGCAGAAGCTCGGCACGGCGGAGCCGCGAACGGACTACGAAATCCTCCACGGCATGGGCCACGGCGAGGGCGGCAAGAAGACGCAGTCGCCCAACAACCTGGCCTCGGCGTCCCATGGCGCGAACACGGCCATGATTCCGCCGGACAAGGCCATCTCCGGCAACCCGGACGTCATCGTGGACACGAAGTTCGCCATGCGCCCGGGCACGCAGCGCGCCGAGTACGTGGACCAGCGCTTCTTCCACAAGGACTTCCCCGACCAGCCCTTCTTCCAACAGCGCATTGACGGGGACCGGCCCAAGGTGACGCAAAGCGAGTACAACAAGCTGAAGGAGCAGTCCGCGCTGTTCAGTGACCCGGACACCCTGCGCGGGGCCGCGCACCTGATGAACCTGGGCAAGAAGACAGGGAGCAACGGCGGCGATACCTGAGCCCCGCGTCCGTGGCTCGGCGGGCGCGGTGACCCGTGAAGGGCTACCGCGCCTGCGGCCGCACGTAGACGACGACTTGCGGCGTCTCGTCCACGTAGAGGCCCGTCACCGGCGTGCGCGTGCCGAAGGCCTGCCACGTGAGGAACTCGTGCTCGCGGAACTCCTGGTGGTACTGGTACGCGACGATGTCCGCGTCCGCCGGGCTGCCCACCGCGCGCAAGTCCGCGCGCAGCATCCCGTTGCGCTGGTAGTCGCGGAACGAGCCGCCGTGCACCTCGTGCAGGAACAGGCGCGCGCCCTGCTTCGCGTTCGCGTTGATCCACGGCAGCACGCCCGTCACGTGGCTGGACCAGAACTGGCGCTGCATGCCCAGCGTGGCCGCGCCCGGCAGTCCGCCGGCCAGCTCCGAGTATGCCGCCGTCCCGTAGGGGAACACGCGCACCGAGTACACCAGTGCGGGCGCCAGCAGCACGGCGAGCACCGGCGCGGCCACCGCGACCTGGGGCAGTGAGGGCCACTTCGCCTTGAGCCGCTCCCACAGCGCGGTGCAGCCCCGGGCCACCGCGGCGCCCGCGAGGATGCCCAGGAACACCATGGACGGGAACCAGTGCTTCACCCCGCCGAAGTGCGGCACCTGCGGGTGGCTGATGATGAGGATGGACGCCACCGCGTTCACCCCCACCAGCGCCTCCGTCATCGTCACCGGGCGCTCCACCCACGCGCGCGTCTTCGCGAAGGCGCCCAGGACCGCGCGCGCCAGCAGCGCCGACAGGCCCGTCACCATGGGGACGAAGAGGCTGGTGGGCACCGTCAGCGCCGTCTTCACGACGACGTAGGCGAGCGGGAAGGGCGGCTCGCGCAAGAGCTGGTTCAGGTAGAACCAGGCGTAGTGGTTGTGCTTGGCGTGGAAGGCCAGGTACCACGCGGTGCGGTCCACCGGGTGGTGCCAGAGGTAGGGCCAGTGCAGGTAGAAGATGACCGGCCCCAACACGGCCATGGCGGCGATGGGCACCAGCGCCCGCGTCACCGGCGCGCTCACCTTGTCCACGCCCTTGAGCACCCAGGCGCCGCCCACGGCGAGCCCGGCGAACAGCAGCGTGTGCGGACTGAGCAGCAGGAACTTCCGCTGGAAGCCCTCACCGCCGCCCAAGGACAGCACCAGCAGGCCGTAGAACACGGCCACCGCGGCGAACACGCCCACGAAGCGGCCCAGCCAGGCGCGGGCCTCCGGCTGGCCCTCGCTTTCGCTCCAGGCGCGCCACAGCGCGAACGGCGTCAGCACGAAGGGGAGGAACAGCGCGTTGTGCTTGGTGGCAAGCGTCAGGCCGAAGGCCACGCCGCACCACAGGCCCCAGCGCGCGTCCTCCAGCGCGCGCCAGAAGCAGTAAACGACGAGCAGCCACATGGCGGCCACGGGCACGTCGAAGCACGCCAGCTCCGCGTTGAAGTACTGCCGCGGCGCCAGCATGAAGGCCAGGGCGCCGAACAGCCCCGCGACGCGGCCGTACATGGCGCTGCCCAGCAGGAAGGTGAGCGCGGGAATCAGCGCCGCCATGGCGAAGGCGGGGAGCCGGAACGCCGTGGCCGAGCGCATCCACCCCAGCCCCGTGTGGAAGAGCAGGTGGCTGAGGCCGAACAGCGTCTTCATCAGCACCGGGTGCTCGTGGTTGTAGTCCCACCCGCGCACGATGGCCGCGTCCGTCAGCGCCCGGGCCGGCGAGCGGAACAACTGCTGGAACCAGCCCGCGTAGTGCTCGCCCGCGATGAAGTAGACGCTCTCGTCGCGCGTGTAGCCCACCGCGGACTCCGTCAGCCACAGCGCCACAAAGGCCAGCGCCCACAGGGCCCAGGCCAGCCGCTTCTCGTCGCGCGTGGGGGCGCGTCCTCGCATCATCCCCGCACTCCCACCTCGGGCTCCACGCCCAGCACGTCCAGGCACACCTGCCGCCGGTCCGCGTTGTCCGCCTGCACCCAGATTTTCATCGTGTGCGGCGCGCCGTCGGGGAGCCGGACCTCCGCCTTCTGCACGCCCTCCAGCCCCGGCGGTATTGCCAGCGACACCAGCCGCGCGCCGCTCACCGCGTCATCCACGCCCAGGTGCGTGGTGGAGAAGCGCGCGTCCTTGGGGAAGGCGTGCTCGAAGATGATGCCGCCCTCCAGGCGCAGGCCCACGCCGCCGGGCACGCCGTCCAGCTCCGCCACCAGGCGCTGCTTGCCGCCCGGCGCGTGCATCCACAGGCAGCGCCGCGGCTCATAGAGGATTTCGTGCCACTCCGGCGCCACGTACAGGTGCGCGGGGCCGGGGCAGCGGTGCGCCTTGCCGTCGAACGGGCAGTCGCGGCGCGTGCCGTCCGGCTGCTCCAGGTACACGCGGGCGCGCGCGTACGCGTCCGTGGCCGTGAAGCGCCGGGGCCGGTGCCGGCCATTCTCGTAGAGCGCCAGCGTCAGCGTGCCGTGCCGCGACGTCGCGCCCACCGCGCGGCGGCCGGTGAGGAAGGTCTCCAGGAAGCCCGCTTCGTCGGAGCGGGGCAACTCCGGCTGGCCCAGCACCCAGACGCGCGGGTGCGCGGACAGGTCATCCCGGTCCGAGCCCAGGTAGCCGTACACCGGCAGCGAGGCGGGGACGAAGACGCGGGCGCGCTCCGCCCACCAGGGGAAGAGCAGCACCGCGTCTCCCGGCTGGCCTTCCGTCTGGAGGCGCTCCGCCGCCGCGCGGTAGTCCGCTTCGGACGGGAGGCGGCCCGGCAGGCGCAGGTGGAAGAGCAGGCACAGGAGCGCGACGAGGAGCAGGCCCCCCAGCTCCAGCAGGGGCAGCGCGCGCCTGACGCTAGGACTTCGCAAGGCGAATCTTCTGCTCGCTCTTTTCGCGGCAGAAGGTGCAGAAGATGGCTTCACCCTGGACGAAGGACGGCGTCCAGGGCGGGTACATCGAGCAGCGTGGATCCAGGCAGTGGTGCAGCTCCCACAGGTGGCCCAACTGGTGGAGCGCGTGGCGGGAGACGGCCTTGAAGGCGCTCTCCAAATCCTTGTGGGGCGCGAGGGTGAGGATGGCGCGGTCCTTCCCCTGGCGCGCGAAGCCCGCGGTGGGCGCCACGCCGCTGGGAAGCTCGCGGTCCTTCAGCTTGCGCGTGGTGAGGATGAGCACCTTGTCGTCCTTGTAGGAACGGATGCCCTGCACCTCGTCAATGAGCTTCTCCGCATCCAGCGGCTCGGACATGCCCGCGGGCACCTCCGCGCTGCCGGAGTGCTCACTGCCCACGCCGAACGCCGTGTAGAGCGTGCGGTTGAACTTCGCGAGCTGCTTGTCGTCGAAGGGGTCCAGCGTCACGACGCGAATCACGGGGCGTCACCTCGGCGCAAAGGGCCCACCGCGCGGGGGCCCGTCGGTCCATGGGGCTGTCAGCTCTCACCCTCGGGGGGGTTGACCTTGGGCGGACGGCCGCGCTTCTTGGGCGCGGCGGGGGCGGCACCTTCCGCCTCGGGCGGCTTGGGCTTGGGCGGACGGCCGCGCTTCTTGGGCGCGGGCGGCTCGGCGCCCTCGGCCGTGGGCTCCGGCTTGGGCTTGGGCGGGCGGCCACGCTTCTTGGGCGCGGCGGGCTCGGCGCCCTCGGCGGGGGCCGCCTTCGCCTTGGGCGGACGGCCGCGCTTCTTGGGGGCCGCTTCCTCGGAGGACTCGGCCTCCTCGCCCTCGCCTTCCTCGCTGGACTCCTCCTCGGACGGCTCGGAGGGCTCCTCGTCGGAGGGCAGGTCCAGGTCGCCGTCCAGGCCCAGCAGGTCGCCTTCCAGGTCCAGGTCGCCGTCCTCGCGCTGGAACTCGGCGGCGGTGCGCTTGGGGCGCTCGCGGCCGGGCGGGAACAGGACGATGTCGATGGCGTCCTCGGCGTTGACCTCCGCGGTGCCCAGCGCGGCGGCCACTTCCGTCACCAGCAGGTGGCGGGCGTTGTCGTAGAGCTCGCGCTCCTTGGTCGGCAGCGGGCGCAGCTCGCTGAGGACCTGGAGCCCCTTGACGACCTCGGCCAGGCCCATGATGCCGCCCTGGGTCATCCGGTCCAGGTTGGTACGCGCTCGCTGCTTCCAGTCCAGGTCGGCCTTGTCGCTGTCCGAGCGGAGGAAGGAGAAGATGGCCTCCACGTCCTCGGCGGAGGCCACCTTGCGCACGCCGATGGCGAGCACCTTGCCCTCGGGCACCATCACGACGGCGCCATCCTCTTCGCGGCGCATGGTGACGAAGGTGAGCTTCTGTCCCGCCACTTCCTTCACGTCGATGGCGGAGACGCGGCAGACCCCCTGGTTCGGATAGACGACCCGGTCGCCAACCGCGAGCTGGAGTGACGCGGACCCTTCAGGCATGTCCCCTCACGGGTGAGGTTGGTGGGCTGAACGTCGGAACAGGCCCGGGCTTAGCACCGAGCCACGTCGGACGCCACGAGTTTACCGGTGGATTGCCGCCGTGCGTGCGGCTGTTTGTTGAACCCTCAGGAGGTTGCCCAGCACCAGCTTCTGCCGCGCGTCCAGTGCCGCCTCGACCTGTGCGTCCGTCGGCTCCATCCCGTCCACTCCCGGCCGGGCATCCACGCGCGCGGCCACTCCCAGGGTTCCCATCAGGCCGAACACGGCCACCGCCACCAGCTTCTTCATGGTGAGTCCTCCGTGGCGCTCAGGGTAGGGGGCGGCCTCCGGTGATCAACTTTTCGGCAACAGGTCGCTGCACCGCTGTAGCGGCCCGTTACCGGGGGGGCGTGCTGGAGGACGGAGGTGGCGAAGCGGGCGGGCCATCGGGCCCCGCCACGGGCGTCACCTCCAGCAGCAGGCTGCCCGTGTTGTCCGTCAGGTGGTCATCCGGGAAGGCGAGCTGCAGCCAGGAGGTGCCCCGGATGCGGAGCGGACGCCCCACCTCCAGCAGCGTCAGCAGTCCGGGCGCGGCCTCCGGGCCCTCGCCGGCGCCGTACAGGCCCAGCACGCGGCTCACGGGGCCTCCGTCGAAGCCCCGCGTCTGCGCGGGCTCCTCCGTGTCCCACAGCACGAACTCGTAGGTCGTCCCCGGCTCCAGGCCGCGCAGCAGGAAGCGGTCGGCGCGCGACAGCTTCACCGCGTGCGTCCGGGCATCCACGCGGAGGATGGTGTCGGCGCTGCCGTTGCCCCACTCGCGCACGCGGACCCGCAGCGTGCCGTGGTTGTCCGTCCGGTTCGCGTCCAGCAGGAAGACGTGGAGCCGCGACGCGTTGCGCACCATCCGGTCCTCGCCGTCCAGCACCCCGAAGGACTCGCGCGCGGCCAGCCGCGAGTCGCCCTCCAGGAAGTAGCCGGCGTGCGCCACCGAGCTGACGCCTCCCAGCGAGGCCTGGCCCTCCACCCGGACGCTGTAGGTGCGCGACGGGTCCAGGCGCATCTGCGCGGTGGACACGTAGGGCACGCGGAAGGCGTGCACCACGCTGGACAGTGAAATCCGCCCGGCGGGCATCCGCAGCTCCCGCGGCGGCGGGGGCTGGTGGGGCCGCGGGGCCGGCGCGGCCGTGTGGGGCCGCTTGGGGAGCAGCCGGGCATGGACGGCCAGCGTGGTGCCGCGCTCGGCGCGCACCGTCTGGCTCCACGGCACCCGGCCGGGGAGCTGGACCTCCAGCAGGTGCTCCACGTCCGCCGGGAGCTGGGTGAGCAGGGCGGGGGTGCGCGCGGTCTGCGGCTTGCCGTTCACCCGGATGGCGGCGCCCGGCGGGGACGAGCTCAGCTCCACGGAGAAGGTGCCCGTGCTCGTCGAGACCAGCAGGGCCAGCGTGGCCGTCAGGGCCATGAAGATGGGCGCGCCCAACGCGACCATCCGGGGCAGGCCGCCCGCCCGCGGCGCGGAGGCGTCCAGGCGCGGAGCGTCCGGCGTGGCCGGCGCCAGCGCGGGCAGCGGCAGGGTGGTGCGCTCCGGACGGCTGACGGGAGGCGGCTCGTCGGCCCCGGGCGGGCTCGGGGCCACCTGGGGGGCCGGCGCCTCGGGCAGGGGCAGCTCGAGGTCCGCGATGGGGGTCCGCTCCTCCTCGTCGCCCTCGGCGGCGGGCTCGCGGACGGGCGGTGAGACCTCGCGGAGGGCGCGCCGCTCCAGGGGGGACTGGGTCCACCGGGCCATCTGCGCCAGGAACTCGCGGGGCAGCAGCACGGGGCGGCCTTCGCCCACCAGCTCCGCCTCGAAGAGGTAGCCCATGAAGTGGGCGCGCGCGCTGGAGGACACGTCGGGCGCGGCCGTGTGGAGGTGGCGGGTGAGGGCCTCGGCGAAGGCCTCCGCGGTGGCGTAGCGCTGCTCGCGCTCCACGGCCAGCGCGGTGAGCAGGATGCGCTCCAGCGCGGTGGGGATGCCGGGGTTGAGGTCGCGGGGGCGCGGGAAGTCGCCCAGGGCGAGCTTGCGCAGCACGTCCGGCATCTTCCCTTCGAAGGGAAGGCGGCCGCACAGCATCTCGTAGATGACGACGCCCGCGGCGAAGATGTCCGAGCGCGCGTCGGGCTCGCGCCCGCGGACCTGCTCCGGCGCGAAGTAGGTGTACTTGCCCTTCAGCCCGTGCTCCACCGGCTCCGCGCTGCCGGCCAGCCGCGCCCGCGCGATGCCGAAGTCCACCAGCTTCACCTGGCCTTCGTAGCTGAGCAGCACGTTCTGCGGGCTGACGTCCCGGTGGACTATGTGCAGCGGCCGGCCGCGCTCATCCAGGCGCGTGTGCGCGTACGCGAGCCCCTCCAGCATCTCCACGGCGATGAGCAGCGCCAGCGGCTGGGGCAGCGTGTACATGCCCTTCTCCCGCGCGCGCCGCATGACGCTCGACAGGGTGCGCCCGTCCACCCACTCCATGGCGATGAAGTACTCGCCGTCCACCTCGCCGAAGTCGAAGACCTGGGCGATGTTGCCGTGGCTCAACCCCGCGGCGATGCGCGCCTCGTTGACGAACATCGAGAGGAAGGCGCTGTTGCCCGCATAGCCCGGCCGGATTTTCTTGATGACCACCGGTTTGGTGACACCCGCCGCTGCCGTCATCCGAGCGCGGTAGATCTCCGCCATTCCGCCCGTCGCGATGCGCTCGAGCAGCTTGTATTTACCGAAATGAAGCCCTTCGGAAGGCTGCTGCACGTTCGTTCCGGCTCCTTCGGGTGCAGGTGGCCGCTGCGCCAAGGGGGCCCCGCACTGTCTTGGCCGGGGCGCGTGAAGGTATCATGGGGTAGGCAAAACGCCATTATGGGAATATTCCGTTGAGTGTGATTGCGCGGTGGGTGTGCCTCTTCCTGCGTCTTGCGCGTCTCGCGACAGCCGCGTGGGCGGCGCCCGGCGGGTCGCTGGCGTCCGGGCGGGCGCAGGATGCCCGCACTTGGAACGGGTCGCCGCAGGCTCTTCCGCCGCGACGTTGGATGGCGGCCACTTGGGCGGGGAAAGCGTGGCTTGAAACCCGTCTTCGCCGCGCGTCATGGACTGATGCATCCGGACGTAATGATGCGTCAATCCAGGCGACGTCGGCGGGCGGTCATTCCAGGGCGCGGCCCGGGGGTGGGGCGTGGCGCTTGCCGGGGGCCACCCGGGGGCTCGCCGTGGCGCTGCTCGTCGCGCAAGGGGCGGGCTGCCGCGAGGAGAAGCAGGCCGAGCCGCTCAAGTCCCTGAGGCCAGCTCCCTTGCCCTCGCTCTCCGCGCCGGGCGACGCGGGCGCCGAGAGACACGCGCCTTCTTCAGCCGAGGTGGAGGTGGCGGGGCCTGCCTACGGCGAGCCGCCGCCGGCCGGGGCGCTCCGGCTTGCGCTGGCGGGAGAGCGCGTCCGCGTGGGCGAGGAGCCCTTCACGCCAGCGCGCCCGGACGACGCCGCGCGCCTGGCGCGGCGGGTGAAAGGGCACACCGTGCTGGTGGTGCCGGACGCGGACACGTTCCTGGTGCAGACGTCGGAGCTGTTCACCGTGCTGCGGGACGCGGCGGAGTCGGTGTGGCTGGCGCATCCGGACGGGCCGGTGGCGTACCCGGTGGTGCTTCGGGACGAGGTGGCCTTCCGCGCGTGGCTGGAGGAGGTCGCGCCGGGCAAGCTGCGCATCATCATGCGCGCGGATGGCTTCGAGCTGACCACCAGCGTGGGCAAGCTGCCGGGGCCTGACGCGAACGGCCCCTCGGTGCCGGTGCGGGCGGGGCGGCAGGACATCGTCACGCTGCGCCGGGGGCTGGGGCTGTTGAAGGGGCGCTTCAAGACGTCCGAGGACCTCTGCCTGGTGCCCTCGTTCGGCATGGAGGTGGCGCAGGCCGCGCGGGCGCTGGGCGGAACCTTCACCGCGCCGGGTGAGCCGCTGTTCGACACGCTGTGCTTCGTCTTCCCCACGCCGCACCGCGCTCCGGAGGGAGGGTGACCTGCCGCGCGGGCCTGGGCCGCGCCGCCCTGGAGGCACCCAGCCCAGCCGCCTTCCCCGGGCAGAGCCTTGGCGTTGACATCATGAATAAGCCGTCGTTTATATAAGCCGGAACTTATTTTCGGAGGCGACATGAGTGATGTGCAGCGCTATCTGGGGGCCGTCGTACGTGAGGTGGAGCGCCGTGAGCATGAGGGCAAGCCCGCGCGCGTCGTGGTCGCCACGCGCGACTACGACACGACGCCGGAGGACCTCTGGGACGCGCTGACCAACCCGGAGCGGCTTCCCCGCTGGTTCCTGCCCGTCACCGGCGAGCTGAAGCTGGGCGGGCGGTATCAGCTCAAGGGCAACGCGGAGGGGAGCGTCACCCGCTGCGAGCCGCCGCGGCACCTGGCGGTGACGTGGGAGTTCGGCGGGGGCATCAGTTGGGTGGACGTCATCCTGGCGGCGGCCCCGGGCGGTGGCACGCGGCTGCGGCTGGAGCACATGGCCCATCTCAGCCCGCATTGGGAGTCCTACGGGCCCGGCGCGGTGGGCGTGGGTTGGGAGCTGGGGCTGGTGCAGGGGCTGGCCAGGCACCTGGAGTCCGGCGGCGCCGCCGTGGACCCCGCCGCGGTGGAGGCCTGGACGACCTCGGAGGAGGGCAAGGCCTTCATCACGGCCAGCAGTGAAGGCTGGGGGGCGGCGGACGCGAAGGCCGGAGAGGACGCCGCGACGGCGAAGGCTCGCGCGGCCCGGACGACGGCCTTCTATACTGGGGCTCCGCCGCCCGACGTGCGGCACCCGGGGACCTGATAGCCACGATGCATGCCTTCGACGTCCTGGGTGATCCGGTGCGCCGGCGAATCCTCGAGCTCCTCGCCGAAGGGGAACGCCCCTCCGGCGAGGTGACGGAGCGCATCCAGGCGGAGTTCGGCATCAGCCAGCCCGCGGTCAGCCAGCACCTGAAGGTGCTGCGCGACAGCGGCTTCGCGGAGGTGCGCGCGGAGGGCACGCGCCGCCTCTATCGCGTGGACACCGCGCCGCTTCAGCAGGTCGACGCGTGGCTGGAGCGGTTTCGCGTCTTCTGGGCACCCCGCCTGGACGCGCTCGCCACCGAGGTCGCGCGCGGCAAGCGGGCCCGGGCCAAGGCCGACAAGGAGGGCGGCGGCGCGTAACCGGGCGTGCGGTGGCCAGGGCTGCCCGCCCTCGCGAGAGGCAAGGCGGTGCCTACCGGACATTGCGCGCCGCTGAATGCGGCGCTGCGCTGGTGGTGCGCGAGCGCTCCGCGCGCTCCCGGGCGCTTTCACTCCGGAGGATTACATTCCAGCCCCGGGGCGGGGTGCGCCCGCCCGTTGGAGGGGTACCCATGGACGTATCCAAGGCCGCTTCGCAGCAGGCGCTCGCGCCGGGTGGCGCGTTCCTCTTCGAGGAGGTGGGCTCGGCCCGCATCCTCACACCGGAGGCCTTCACCGAGGAGCAGCGCCTCTTCTTCAAGACGGCGCTCCAGTTCTCCCGGGAGCAGGTCCTCCCCCTGGCCGAGCGAATCGAGGCCAAGGACAACGCGCTCCTGCGCCAGTTGCTGCGCCAGGCTGGCGAGCTGGGCCTCTTGAGCGTGGACATCCCCGAGGCCTACGGCGGCACCGGCCTGGACAAGACGACGTCGCTGCTGCTGGCGGAGGCCATGAGCCTCAACGGCTCGTGGTCGGTGACCTTCGGGGCGCACACCGGCATCGGGACGTTGCCCATCGTCTGGTTCGGCAACGCGGCGCAGAAGGCGAAGTACCTGCCGAAGCTGGCCACCGGGGAGTGGGTGGCGGCCTACGCGCTCACGGAGCAGGGCAGCGGCAGCGACGCGCTGGGCGCGAAGACGAAGGCGGCGCTGTCCCCCGACGGCAAGCACTGGATTCTCAACGGCTCCAAGCTCTACATCACCAACGCGGCCTTCGCGGACGTGTTCGTCGTCTTCGCCAAGGTGGACGGGGACAGGTTCACCGGCTTCATCGTGGAGAAGGACACGCCCGGCCTCACCGTGGGGCCAGAGGAGCACAAGATGGGCATCCGCGGCTCCTCCACCTGCCCGCTCTACTTCGAGGACGCGCGCGTCCCGGTGGAGAACCAGCTCGGCGAGGTGGGCAAGGGCCACAAGATTGCCTTCAACATCCTCAACTACGGCCGCCTCAAGCTGGGCGCCGGCGTGCTGGGGGGCATGAAGCTCCAGCTCCAGAACGCGCTGCGCTTCACGCAGGAGCGCAAGCAGTTCGGCGCGCCCATCGTCCAGTTCCCGCTGTCGCGCGAGAAGCTGGCCCGCATGGCCGCGCTCGTCTACGCGGTGGAGAGCATGACGTACCGCACCGCGGGGCTGGTGGACGCGCGCCTGGAGCAGGGCGACAAGGCCGCCGCGGACCACGAGGCGCGCCTGCTGGCGGCGGTGGAGGAGTACGCCATCGAGTCCTCCATCATGAAGGTGCACGGCTCGGAGTCCTTCGGCCAGCTCGTGGACGACGCCGTCCAGCTCCACGGCGGCGCGGGCTACATCGAGGAGTACCCGGTGGAGCGCTCGTACCGCGACGCGCGCATCAACCGCATCTTCGAGGGCACCAATGAAATCAACCGCATGCTGATAACGGGGATGCTCCTCAAGCGCGCGGTGAAGGGCGAGCTGCCGCTGTTCGCCATGGCCGGCGACGTGGCGGAGGCGTTGTCCCGGGGCGAGCGGCCCCCCGCGCGCGTGCGGGACGCCCAGGCCCCGGAGGAGGTCGCCGCCGAGGCCGCCAAGCACCTGGCGCTGCACGGCCTGCGCATCGCGGCGGAGACCTTCGGGACGGAGCTGGAGCAGCACCAGGAGGTGCTCGCGGCCCTGTCGGACGTGGTGATGGACGCCTTCGCCCTGGACTCCATGGTGACGCGCACGCGCCAGGCCGCGGCCTCCGGCGGCGCCCTGGACCCGGTGCGCGTGGCGATGACGCGGCTCTACGCGCTGGACGCCATCCCCCGCGCCTATGACAGGACGCGCCGCGCGCTGTGCTCGACGCTGAAGGGGGACGCGCTCACCACGGAGCTGAAGCGCCTGGGCACGCTGGACGTCTTCACGCCCTATGACCCGGCGGCGCTGCGCGAGACGGTGGTGGCGGCCCTGGAGTCCGCCAGCGGCTACCCGCTGGGCGCGGTGTAGCCGCCACGGGAGGCAGGGGCCGTCACGGCATCCGCGCGACGGCCTCCATGCCGAAGCTCACCCGGGCCTTCCACGGGACGGGCGGCAGCGACGCCAGGGACAGCAGCCCGTCCAGCCGCTGCTGCATGTCCGGGCGGAGCCGCCCGAAGGTGGCGCCGAAGCCCGGCGTCACCGTCCCCGAGTTCTTCCGGGGCACGGTGGAGGTCCACACCACCTCGCCGTGCAGCAGCATGGGCCCGTCCCGGAAGTCCATCTCCAGCAGGAAGGGCGTGCCGACCTTCACCTGGCGCGGCAGGGCAGGGGCCTGCACCTCCAGCCCCACGCCGCCCCGGGAGATGTCCCGGACGACGAAGCCCGGGGACAGGGGCGCCGCCTCCAGGGCGCGCAGGTACAGGGGCAGCCGCGGGAAGCGGCGCAGGCCCGCATGCTCCTCGGTGGAGTAGATGCGCTGGAGGATGGCGTCCAGCGCGCTGCGGTCCTCGCCGACCCCATAGCGGACGGTGAGCAGGAAGCGCTGCGCCTCCGCGTGCGGGACGACCTGGACCACCTCCCCCAGCACCTCCACGGGCCGGGGCACGCCGCCCGCATGCAGCTCGAAGGTGAAGCGAGTCCCCAGCGGCAGGCTGCGGCGCGTCTCCAGGGTGACGCCCCCCAGGCCGACACTGCGCGTGTACTCCCCCACCAGGGACTGCGGCGTCTTGTAGGCCACCTTCAGCCGAACGTTCGTGTTCACGCGGCTGACACTTTGCGCCTGGGTCCGGGGGGAACTCAAGTTTACCCCAGCGCAATAGGTAGGGCGTCGTACCGCGCCAGGCACTGGACCTTCCAGGTGTGACGGCCTTTCAGGACGTCGGGCGCGGACAAACCGCTGTTTCAACCTGTTGCGGTTTCTTGACCCCCCCAGGTGGGGCGCGTATGTATGCCGCCCGGCAGTGGTAAGGAGTGGGAAGGAGTGGAGCTTCATCCCTTGGTGGGCTGAAAAGGTGGATCGTCCCGAGTGTTCCGAGGCGTCTATGAGCACCAGATCGACGCGAAGGGGCGGACGAGCCTCCCGGCGAAGCTCCGGGACACGCTGGTGGGCGCCTACGACGAGAGGCTCATCCTCACGACGGCGCTCGACCGGTGCCTCCACGCCTACCCGGTGCGGGAGTGGGAAGCGCTCGAGGCGTCGTTGGCCAAGCGCAACCCGATGGAGCAGGGGGTGAAGACGCTGATGCGCCTGTACGTGGCCAGCGCGCAGGAGTGCCCGTTGGACAAGCTGGGGCGCCTGCTCATCCCGCCGTCGCTCCGCGCCTATGCGGGGTTGGAGAAGGACGTGGTGTGGGCGGGGATGGTGAAGGTGATTGAGCTGTGGAGCTGCGAGGGGTGGGCGAAGGCGCAGGAAGAAGCGCGCCAGGAAGCGACCTCCGCGGACGTGATGAAGGTGCTCGCCGAGCTGCGGCAGGCGTGACGTGAAAGTCGACAGGACCCCGAAGTACCGGGAGGGTGGCAAGCGTATGAACCAGGTTCTGGAGGTTCGGCCAGGGTTGGCGGGCGCGGCGATGGCCGCCGGCCGTGTCGAGACGCTCATGCTGGAGGGCGAGCTGAGCGAGCAGGACCTGCTCGAGCTGTGCGACGACCTGGGCCGCAAGCTGAACCGCGGCACGCGCCAGGTGGTGCTGGACTTCGGAGACGTGGGCCACCTGAACTACCGCGGCGTCAAGCCGCTGATGGCGCGCACGGACGCGTTCCGCCGCGCGGGTGGGGACGTGAAGCTGTCCGGGCTGTCGCCGTACCTGGCCGCCATCTTCCGCGCGGCCGGCGCCCACGACTGCTTCGAAATCTACCCGCACATGAACGATGCCCGGGCCGCCTTCGCGCTGGCGCGGGCGCCTTTCGTCTGACGGCCCGTGGCGGCTCTGGACTTCCAGCACCAGACCGTCCTCCTGCGGGAAGCAGTGGAACTGCTCCGGCCGGCGGATGGGAGGGTCATCATCGACGGGACGCTGGGTGGCGGGGGCCACTCGGAGGCGCTGCTGGCCTCGGGCGCCACGGTGGTGGGCGTGGACCGGGACCCGGTGGCGCTCGCCGCGGCCACCTCGCGCCTGGGCGCCAACCCGCGCTTCCAGGGCCGCGCCGGGAACTTCGCCGAGCTGCCCCGCGTCGCCGCGGACCTGCTGCCCGTGGACGGCGTGCTGGTGGACCTGGGCGTGTCGTCGCCCCAACTGGACGTGGCCGAGCGCGGCTTCTCCTTCAACAAGGACGGCCCGCTGGACATGCGCATGGGCCCGGACGGCCCGACGGCGGCGGAGCTGATCGCCGAAACCGATGAGCGCGAGCTGGTCCGCATCCTCAAGGACTACGGCGAGGAGCCCTTCGCGCGGCCCATCGCCCGCGAGCTGAAGAAGGCGCTGCCCACGCGGACCCTGGAGGCCGCCGAGGTCGTGAAGCGGGCGGTGCCGCGCAAGGCGTGGCCCCACCGCATCCACGTGGCCACCCGGACCTTCCAGGCGCTGCGCATGGCCGTCAACGGCGAGCTGGAGGCGCTGGACGCGCTGCTGGCCGCCATCCCCGGGCTCCTCAAGGTGGGGGGCCGCGCCGCCGTCATCGCCTTCCACTCCCTGGAGGACCGGAAGGTGAAGGAGGCGTTCCGCGCGCTGGCGGGGGGCTGCACCTGTCCGCCGGGCCTGCCCGTGTGCGTGTGCAGCGGGGTGGGGGATTTCGCGCTGGTGACGAAGAAGGCCGTGGCCGCCTCCGAGGCGGAGGTCGAGGCCAATCCCCGTTCTCGCAGCGCGCACCTGCGCGTGGTGGAGAAAGTCCGATGAGCAAGGTGCACTCCCGGGTTTCGGCGTTGCGTTCCTCCGTGACGGTGGGCGGCGTGCTGCTGCACCTGCTGCCGGCCGTGTGCCTCTTCGCCCTCTTCTCGGCGGTGGGCATCCTGCACGTCTCCAGCCGGGTGCTGGTGGTGGACATGGGCTACCGCCTGTCGCGCGAGGAGGCGGAGAGCCGCGTCCTCACGCGGGAGAACGACCGCCTGAAGCTGGAGCTGGCCACGCTCAAGGCGCCGGGCCGGCTGGAGCGTGTGGCGCGTGAGCAGCTCGACATGGCCATGCCGCGCGGCGGCGCCGTGGTGTCGCTGTCGGCGGAGAAGCCGGCGCGGGGCGACGGCGCGCGCGCCGAGGCGGTGGACCCCGCCGCGCGGCAGCCGAGCGTCCGCGTGGCGGGCCGCGCCGGAGCGGGCCGGTGAGGGACTTCAAGGCGGCGCGGGCTCCCGAGCCCAACGCGAAGTGGCTGAAGCTGCGGGTACGGCTCCTGTTCGGGCTGTTCCTGATGCTGCTGGGCGTCGCCTTCGGTCGCGCGGTGCAGCTCCAGGTCTTCGAGCAGGAGAAGCTGCGCGGCCTGGCGCAGGACCAGTACGTCCGGCACATCGAGATTCCGGCCCGCCGCGGCGACATCTTCGACCGGCGCGGCACGCCGCTGGCCCAGAGCGTGGAGGTGGACTCCATCTGGGTGGACCCCTCCATGCTGCCCGACGTGAAGGCCGCGTCCCGGGCGCTGGCCCGGGCGCTGAAGCTGGACCCCGGCGAGCTGGGCGCGCGCCTGGCCCGGGCCCGGCGCTTCGCCTGGGTGAAGCGCCAGGCCAAGCCCGCCGAGGTCGCCGCGGTGAAGGCGCTGGCGCTGCCGGGCCTGGGCTTCTCCAAGGAGCCCAAGCGCTTCTACCCGCAGCGCGAGCTGGGCGCGCACGTGGTGGGCACGGTGGGCATGGACGGCCGCGGCCTGGAGGGCCTGGAGCTGGCCTTCCAGGACGAGCTGTCCGGGCAGACCTCCTCCACCTCCGGCTTCCGTGACGCCAAGGGCCGCAAGCTGCTGGTGCAGGGCGCGTTGGATCCGCTCCAGCGCCAGGGCGCCGCCGTCACCCTCACGCTGGACCGCCACATCCAATACGTCGCGGAGAAGTCGCTCAGCAAGGCGGTGGAGGACGCCAAGGCCGTGGCCGGCATGGCGGTGGTGTTGGACCCGCGCACGGGCGAGCTGCTCGCCGTGGCCAACCACCCGCGCTTCAACCCCAACACGCCGGAGTCCAGCTCGCGCGCCGGCATGCGCAACCGCGCCGCCCTGGACACCTTCGAGCCCGGCTCCACGCTGAAGGCCTTCGTGGTGGCCGCCGCGCTGGAAGAGAAGGCCATCACCGCCGACAGCCTGTTCTTCTGTGAGAACGGCGCCTGGCGCGTGGGCCGCCACACCATCAACGACACCCACTCCTACGGCTGGCTCACCCCGCAGGGCATCCTCCAGGTGTCCTCCAACATCTGCATGGCGAAGATCGCCCAGGCGCTGGGGCGGGAGAAGTTCGTGAAGGGCTACCACGCCTTCGGCTTCGCCGAGCGCACCGGCCTGTCCCTGCCGGGCGAGGGGCGCGGCGTGCTGCCATACCCGAAGGCGGAGGTCTCCCTGGCCACCCAGTCCTTCGGCCAGGGCATGACGGCCACCGCGGTGCAGATCGCGGCCGCCTATGGTGCGCTGGCCAACGATGGCGTGCTGATGCGGCCCTACCTGGTGTCGAAGGTGGTGGACCCGGACGGCGTGGTTCTGCTGGAAAACCGCCCCACGGAGCTGCGGAGGGTGGTTTCCTCGAAGGTCGCCCGGCAGGTCGTGGGCATGCTCGAAAGCGTGGTGGTCAAGGGAGGGACGGCCCCCAAGGCCGCCATGGAGGACTACCGGGTGGCCGGCAAGACGGGCACCGCGCAGAAGGCGGATCCGGTGGCACGGGGGTATTCGGACAAGCGGATCGCCTCCTTTGTTGGCGTGGTACCGGCCGAGTCTCCTCGCGCCGTGATTCTTGTCGTAGTGGACGAACCGAAGACGGACGTATACGGGGGGCTCGTGGCTGCCCCTGCTTTCAAGGAGATTGCGACCGCCGCCATGGCCCACCTGGCCGTGCCCCCGTCCCGGACGGTGGCACCCGAGGTGGCCGTGGCCGCCGTGTCCCCCGCGCCTGCCGCGGCGAAGCCGGGGGCGAAGGCCCCTGGTGCCGCCCGGACGGCGCTGGCGGACGCGGTGACGGAGACCCCTGAGCCCGGCACGGTACGTGTGCCGGACCTCCAGGGCGAAGTAGGACGTGAGGCCGTGGTGAAGCTGCTCGCCGCGGCGCTAGAGCCACAGGTGTTGGGCAGTGGACGCGTGGTATCTCAAACCCCCGCCGCCGGTTCACTGGTGGAGAAGGGGGCCCGGGTGACGCTGGAGCTCGCCGCGCGGCAATAAGGCCGCGTCCGCTCCAGGCCCCGCTCTTGCAATGCGTGTGAAGGGGAAGAGATGAAGCTGACGGATGTCCTCGCAGGATGTGGTGCCGAGCAGACCTCGGGCGGCCGTTCCGCGGTTGACGTCACCGGTGTGACGCAGGACTCGCGGCGTGTGAAGCCGGGAGACCTGTTCGTCGCCATTCCTGGCACGAAGGAGGATGGGGCCCAGTTCATCGGTGAAGCCGTGTCCCGTGGCGCCGTGGCGGTGGTGTCGGAGAAGCCGGTGCCGTCCTCGCAGGTGCCCTTCTTCAAGGTGGGCAGTGCCCGAAAGGCGTTGGCGCTCATCGCGGCCAACTTCCACGGCCGCCCGGCGGACCAGCTCACGCTGCTCGCCATCACCGGGACGAACGGGAAGACCACCACCAGCTACCTGCTGGAGGCCATGAGCACCGCGACGTACGCGTCCACGGGGGTCATCGGGACGCTGGGGTACAAGTTCGCCGGCAAGACGGTGGAGAGCGCGAACACCACCCCGGACCCGCTGGAGCTGCACCGCCTCCTCCGGGAGATGGTGGACGCGGGGGTGGAGACGGTCATCATGGAGGTGTCCAGCCACGCGCTCGCGCAGGAGCGTGTGCACGGGCTGACCTTCAAGGCGGCGGGCTTCTCCAACCTGAGCCGCGACCACCTGGACTACCACAAGGACATGGAGGACTACTTCCAGTCCAAGCGGAAGCTCTTCGCGGAGAACCTGTCCGCCACGGGCGTGGCGGTGGTGAACGGCGACGACACCTACGCCAGCCGCATCTACAACGAGCAGCGCGGCCAGAAGCGGATGGCGTGGAAGTTCAGCCGTCAGGGCTCCGGGGAGATTTCCGCGGCCGACGTGAGCTTCTCGCTCCAGGGCATCAAGGGCGTGCTGAAGACGCCCGCCGGTGACATCCCGCTCAAGAGCAAGCTGCTGGGGCCCCACAACCTGGAGAACATCCTCCTGGCGGTGGGCATTGGCCTGGGCGCGGGCTTCGCGCGGCGCGACGTGCAGGAAGGCGTCGAGCGGATGATGCCGGTGGCCGGCCGCATGGAGCGCGTGGAGAACTACGGTCCGTCCGGCGCCCCCGCGGTGCTGGTGGACTACGCGCACACGGATGACGCGCTCAAGCGCTCCATCGAGGCGGCGCGCGCCATGGCCAAGGGCCGCGTCATCGCGGTGTTCGGCTGCGGCGGGGACCGGGACAAGGGCAAGCGCCCGCTGATGGGCGCGGTGGCGGGCGAGGGCGCGGACCTGGCCGTCGTGACGAGCGACAACCCCCGCACCGAGGACCCGGATGAGATCATCTCCCAGGTGACCGCGGGCATCGAGAAGAGCGGCCTGCGCCGCATCTCCGCCGCCAAGGCGAAGAGCGGTGAGAAGGGCTACCTGGTGGACGCGGACCGCCGCGCGGCCATCGAGCAGGCCATCAGCCTGGCGACCGCGGACGACGTCGTCCTCATCGCGGGCAAGGGCCACGAGACGTACCAGCAGGTCGGCGCGGAGAAGCTCGCGTTCGACGACCGGCAGGTGGCCGCGAAGGCGCTGGCCAACCGCATCGCTGGCTGAGCTTCCCCAAGCCCCGTCGTCCCGCCCATCTCTCACACCATGGCAGCTTCCTTCAGCGACGAAGAGGTGGTGCAGGCGACCGGGGCGACCCGGCGTGGCGGCCCGGCCCGGGCCGCCTACGCTACCGTCTGTACCGACACCCGGGCACTCACCCCCGGGTGCCTGTTCGTGGCCCTGGTGGGTGAGCGCTTCGACGCCCACGCCTTCGTGGACGCCGCGGCGAAGGGTGGGGCGGCCGGCGCGGTGGTGGCGCGCGGGCGCCCCCTGCCCGCGCTGCCCGAGGGGCTGGTCCTCTATGAAGTGGAGGACACCCTGCGGGCGCTGGGCGCGCTGGGCCGGCACCACCGTCAGCGCTTCCGCATCCCGGTGTGCGCGGTGGGCGGCTCCAACGGGAAGACGACCACCAAGGAGATGGTGGGCGCCATCCTGGCCACGCGCGGGCCGGCGCTGAAGACCGAGGGCAACCTCAACAACGAGATTGGCGTCCCGCTGACGCTCTTCCGGCTGGAGCCGCACCACGTGGCGGCGGTCATCGAAGTGGGGATGAACCAGCCGGGGGAGATTGAGCGGCTGGCGCGCATCGTCCAGCCGGACGCCGGCGTCATCACGGTGGTCCAGCCGGAGCATCTGGAAGGGCTGGGCAGCCTCGAGGGCGTGGCGGCGGCGGAGGGCGAGCTGTTCCAGGAGATGGGGCGCGGCACCACCGTGGTGGTGAACGTGGATGACGCGCTCATCCCCGCGCAGGCGGAGCGCAGCACCGCGCGGCGGCTGACGTTCGGCCGGGCGGAGCACGCGGACGTGCGCCTGGCGGACGTGAAGACGCTGGGCCGCGAGGGCATGGTGGCCACGGTGCGGCACTTGGGCCGCGAGTGGCCGGTGCGGCTGAGCTTCATCGGGCCACACAACGCGCAGAACGCGACGGCGGCCTTCGCGGTGGCGCTGGCGCTGGGCTACACGCCGGAGGAGTGCGTGCGGGGCCTGGAGTCGGCGCGGCCGTACTCGCGGCGGCTCAACGTGGTGGACGGGCAGCGCGGCGTGACAGTCATTGACGACTGTTACAACGCCAACCCGGCCTCCATGGACGCCGCGCTTGAAACCCTGGGCACGCTGGTGCCCGCGAATGGCCGGGCGGTGGTGGTGCTGGGGGACATGCTGGAGCTGGGGCCGGGCGAGCTCGAGGAGCACGCGCGCCTGGGCGGGCAGGTCCCCTCGCACGCGACGCTGGCCGCGTTTTTCGGTCCCCGCTCCGTGAAGGGGTGGGAGTCCGCTTCCATGGGTGAATCCGCCGCCCACTTCACCGAGGTGGAGCCGCTGATGGCGTGGTTGTCGCCGCGGCTTCGCGAAGGGGACGTGGTGCTGGTGAAGGGCAGCCGCGGCATGCGGCTGGAACGGGTGGTGGCCGCCCTGACGGGCACGGCCGTCCCCGGAGGAAACCACTAGTGCTGTACCTCCTGTACGAGGTCATCCAGAACTCCGAGGCGGGGCGCGTCCTCAACTTCCTGCGCTACCCCACCTTCCGCATCATCGCCGCGGGCGTCTTCGCGCTCCTGCTGGGCATGCTCATCGGGCCCAGGCTCATCGCCCGGCTGCGGCTGAAGCAGCACGGGCAGAGCAACGTGCGCGAGGACACGCCGGATTCGCACCAGAAGAAGAAGGGCACGCCCACCATGGGCGGCGCGCTCATCCTGCTGTGCATCGCGGCGGGCACGCTGCTGTTCGCGGACCTGAAGAGCCGCGCCGTCTGGGTGATGCTGCTGCTGACGCTGGGCTATGGCTTCATCGGCTTCCTGGATGACTGGCTCAAGCTGTCCAAGCGCAACTCCAAGGGCCTGGCCGGGCGCAAGAAGATGGTGCTGCAGACCTGCTTCTTCCTGGTCGCCGTGTTCGGCCTGCTGACGACGTGGACGCTGCCGGACGGCTCCTTCGGGCCCACGCTGCTCATCAACACCCGGCTGACGCTGCCCTTCATCCCCACGCGCTGGTTCAACCCGGACCTGGGCTGGTTCTACGTCGTCTTCGCATGGATTGTCGTCGTGGGCACGTCCAACGCGGTGAACCTCACGGACGGCCTGGACGGCCTGGCCATCGTCCCCACCATCGTGTCCGCCATCACCTTCGCGGTGCTCTGCTACGTGGCGGGCACCACGCTGAGCATCGCGGACTCGGAGACGGTGGACGGCGTGTCCAGGCTGGTGGCCACGCCGCTGTACCAGTACCTGGGCGTGCTCCAGGTGCCGGGCGGCGCGGAGCTGGCGGTGTTCTGCGCGGCCATCGTCGGCGCGGGAATCTCCTTCCTGTGGTTCAACACCTACCCGGCCTCCGTCTTCATGGGCGACATCGGCTCGCTGGCCCTGGGCGGCGCGCTGGGCGGCCTGGCGATGCTGTCCAAGAACGAGGTGGTGTCCGCCATCATCCACGGCATCTTCTTCGCCGAAATCCTGAGCGTGATGATTCAGGTCACCTCCTTCAAGATGACGGGCAAGCGCGTCTTCAAGATGGCGCCGGTGCACCATCACTTCGAGCTCAAAGGGATGGCCGAGCCGAAGATCATCGTCCGTTTCTGGATCGTCTCCATCCTCTGTGGTGGCGTGGCGCTCCTGTCCCTGAAGCTGCGCTGAACCCGGAGGTGGCACGGCCATGACGTTGGCGCTGTCCGGCCAGAAGGTGCTGGTGTTCGGGCTCGCGAAGAGCGGCGTGGCCGCGCTGCGCCTCCTGCGTCAGCAGGGCGCGGACGTCACGGCGCTGGACGGGCGGAGCGAGGACGCGCTGGGCGCCGTGGCCCACGAGGTGAAGTCGCTGGGCGCCGCGCTGGTGTCCGGGCCCACGCCGCCGGGGCTGCTCGCGTCGCGCGATTTGGTGGTGGTGAGCCCGGGGGTGCCGCTGGCGCTGCCGGAAATCCAGGCCGCGCGCGCGGCGGGCGTGGCGGTGTGGGGCGAGGTGGAGCTGGCGGGCCGCATGCTGGCCGGCGTGCCGCTGTTCGGCATCACCGGCACCAACGGCAAGAGCACCACCACGGCGCTCACGGGCGCGCTCTTCGCCGCGGGCGACAAGCGCACCTTCGTGGGCGGAAACCTGGGCCGGCCCTTCAGCGAGGCCGCCATGTCCCCGGAGGCGTGGGACGCGCTGGTGGTGGAGCTGTCCAGCTACCAGTTGGAGGGCATCCGCGCGCTGCGGCCTCGCGGCGCGGCCATCCTCAACCTGACCCCGGACCACATCGACCGCTACCCCAGCCACGCGGCGTATGGTGAGGCGAAGGCGCGCATCTTCCTGAACCAGCAGGCCGGCGACTTCGCGGTGGTGAACGCGGATGACGCGGACGTGCTGGGCCTGGCGCGCGCCGCGAAGGCGCCGGTGTACGGCTTCAGCCTCACGGGCGAGCCGGTGGCGGACGCCCCGGCGCTGGCGGGCCTGGCGGTGGCGGAGCCGGGCGGCTTCCGGCTCGAGTTCCTGGGCGAGCACTACACGCTGACGAACCGCGCGCTGCGCGGCGCCCACAACGCGCAGAACGCCATGGCCGCGGCGCTGCTGGCGCGCCTGGGCGGCGTGGCCTCCGGCGCGGTGCAGGCGGGGCTGGACGGCTACCCGGGCCTGCCGCACCGGCTGGAGAGCGTGCGGGTGCTGGACGGGGTGGAGTGGGTGAACGACTCGAAGGCCACCAACGTGGACTCGGTGCTGGTGGCGCTGCGCGCCTTCTCCAGCGGCGTGTGGCTGATTGCCGGCGGCAAGGGCAAGGGCGCGCCGTATGCGCCCATGGTGGAGGCGGGGCGGGGGAAGGTGAAGGGCGTGCTCACCATGGGCGACGACGCGGACACCCTGGCCCGGGCCTATGCCGGCGCGGCGCGGGTCCACGCGTGCGGCACCCTGGCCCAGGCGGTGGCGCGGGCCCGGGAGGTGGCGGAGCGCGGAGACACGGTGCTGCTGTCGCCCGCGTGCGCCTCCTTCGACCAGTTCAAGAACTTCGAGGACCGGGGCGAGACGTTCAAGCGCCTGGTGGAGGCGCTGTGAGGGCATGAAGACTTCTCCTCCTTCCCCGGCGGCCGCCCTCGTGCGCTTCGACCCGGTGCTGCTCTGCGCGGTGCTGGGGCTCGTGAGCTTCGGGCTGGTGATGGTGTACTCGGCCAGCGCGGTGCTGGCGCAGGACAAGCAGGGCGACAGCCTCTATTTCCTCAAGCGGCAGCTCGTGGCCGCGGGCCTGGGGCTGGGCGCCATGGCCGTGGCCATGAAGGTGGGCTGGCGCCGGCTGGCGCGCTGGGCCTACCCGCTGCTGCTGGCGGCCATCGTCCTGCTGGTGCTGGTGAACATCCCCGGCATCGGCAGCACGGCGGGCGGCGCGCGGCGGTGGATTCGCCTGCCGGGCTTCGGCCTGCAGCCGGCGGAGGTGGCGAAGTTCGCCTGGGTCGTCTACCTGTCCTACTCGCTGGCGAAGAAGCGGGAGAAGGTGGCGAAGTTCTCCGTGGGCTTCGTGCCGCACCTCGCGCTGTGCGGCATCCTGGTGTTGCTTTGCATGATGCAGCCGGACTTCGGCAGCAGCGTGCTGCTGGTGTTCATGCTCTTCGTGCTGCTGTTCGCGGCCGGCGCGAAGCTGAGCTACCTGGTCGGCATGGTGCTGCTGGCGTTGCCCCTGGCCTACGTGGCCATCGCGTCCAGCCCGTACCGCATGAAGCGCATCCTGGCCTTCATGGACCCGTGGGCGCACCGGCATGACGTGGGCTACCAGGTGGCCGAGTCGCTGATGTCCATCGGCTCTGGTGGCGTGTCCGGCCTGGGGCTGGGCGACGGGCGGCAGAAGCTCTTCTTCCTGCCGGAGGCCCACACCGACTTCATCTTCTCCATCATCGCCGAGGAGACGGGCCTGATTGGCGTGGGCATCCTGGTGGTGCTCTACGGCGTCGTGCTGTGGCGCGGCGTCCGGGCCAGCCTGGCGGCCGGGGAGACGTTCGGCACGTACCTGGGGCTGGGCATCAGCTCCATCATCGCGTTCCAGGCCGCCGTCAACATGTGCGTGGCCATGGGGCTGCTGCCGACGAAGGGGCTGACGCTGCCCTTCGTGTCGTATGGAGGTTCATCGCTGGTGGTGCTGATGGGCGCGGCGGGAGTGTTGTTGTCGTTGAGCGCGAACACCCAGGGGGCGGCGCGGCCCAGCCGGGTGGGAACCGACATGCGGGAGGTGGCGGCATGATGAAGGTGCTCATCGCGGGTGGGGGCACGGGCGGACACCTCTTTCCGGGCATCGCCCTGGCGGAAGAGGTGGTGACACGGCATCACCGCAACGAGGTCGTCTTCGTGGGCACCGAGCGCGGCATCGAGTCGCGCGTGGTGCCGAAGGAGGGCTACCCGCTGGAGCTGGTGAAGGTGCAGGGCCTCAAGGGCAAGGGCTTCGTGTCCCTGCTCAAGGCGCTCCTCGCGCTGCCGCTGGCCTTCGTTGAATCCTTTCGCATCCTCGCCCGGCAGAAGCCGGACGTGGTGGTGGGCGTGGGCGGCTACGCCAGCGGGCCGGTGGTGCTGGCCGCGTGGCTGATGGGCATCCCCACCGCCATCCAGGAGCAGAACGCGCTGCCCGGCTTCACCAACAAGGTGCTGGGCAGAATCGTCCGCGTGGTGTTCATCGCCTTCGAGGAGGCGCGCGCCTTCTTCCCGGAGAAGAAGGTCCAGCTCATCGGCAACCCCATCCGCCGCAAGCTGATGGACAACTACCTGCGCAGCCACGTGGCGCACGAGCGCTTCTCCGTGCTCGTCTTCGGCGGCAGCCTGGGCGCGCGGGGCCTCAACCAGCGGATGACGGAGGCGCTGGACTCGCTGGGGGACCTGCGGGACAGCCTGCACTTCGTCCACCAGACGGGGAAGAACGACCTGGACGCGGTCCGCAAGGGCTACGAGGACAAGGGCTTCCAGGCGGAGGTGGTGGAGTTCATCGACGACATGTCCAGCGCCTATGCCCGCGCGGACCTGGTCGTCTGCCGGGCCGGCGCGACGACGCTCGCGGAGCTGACCGTCTGCAAGAAGGCCAGCATCCTGATTCCCTTCCCCCACGCCACGGATGACCACCAGGCCGTCAACGCGCGGGCGCTGGTGGAGGCGGGCGCGGCGCTGATGTTCCGCGAGTCGGAGCTCACCGGGGAGAAGCTGGCGCAGACGATTCGCGAGCTGAAGAGCCACCCCGAGCGCCTCAAGGGGATGGAGAAGAAGGCGGGCCTTCTGGGCCGTCCCGAGGCCGCCAAGGAGCTGGCGGACGTGTGCGTGGACCTGATGGTCCAGACGTGGGGCCCCAACGGCCGCGAGCGCACCCCTGTCGAAGCCGAGAAGAAGGCCCCGAGGAGCCATTCGTGACGCGCAACAAGCCCCCCAGTCTCTTCAAGACGCGCCACGCGGCGCAGGTCCACTTCGTGGGGCTCGGCGGAATCGGCATGAGCGGCATCGCCGAGGTGCTGCTCAACCTCGGCTACCGGGTGTCCGGCTCCGACCTGCGGGAGAGCGACATCACCCGGCGCCTGGCGCGCATGGGCGCGACGTTCTTCGAGGGCCACCGCGCGCAGAACCTGGTCCAGGCGGACGTGGTCGTGATTTCCTCCGCGGTGCGCAAGGACAACCCGGAGGTGGTCGCCGCCCGGCAGCGGAAGATTCCCGTCATCCCCCGGGCGGAGATGCTCGCGGAGCTGATGCGCCTGAAGTACGCCGTGGCGGTGGCCGGCAGCCACGGGAAGACGACGACGACGTCCATGGTGGCCACCGTGCTGAGCGCGGCGGGGCTGGACCCCACGGCGGTGGTGGGCGGCAAGGTGAACGTGCTCGACTCCAACGCCAAGCTGGGCAAGAGCGAGCTGATGGTGGTGGAGGCGGACGAGAGCGACGGCAGCTTCCTGCACCTGCACCCGTCCATCGCCATCGTCACCAACATCGACCCGGAGCACATGGACCACTACGGCGACCTGGAGACGCTCCAGTCCGCCTTCGTGGAGTTCTGCAACCGGGTGCCCTTCTACGGCCTCAACGTGCTGTGCCTGGACAACCCCAACGTCCAGGCGCTGCTGCCGCGCATGGAGAAGCGCTTCGTCACCTACGGCAGCTCGCACATGGCGGACTACCGGCTGGAGAACATCCAGCTGGACGGCTTCACCACGCGCTTCCAGGCGTACCGCCGGGAGGAGGCGCTGGGCGAGTTCCGCGTGCGGATGGTGGGCGCGCACAACGCCTTCAACGCGCTGGCCGTCATCGCCGTGGCGGAGGAGATGGACATCCCGCTGGAGACGGTGCGCGAGTCGCTGGCCGAGTTCGGCGGCGTGCAGCGGCGCTTCACCGTGCGCGGCGAGGCGCAGGGCATCACCGTGGTGGACGACTACGCGCACCACCCCACGGAGGTGCTGGCCACGCTGGCCGGCGCGCGCCGGGCCTTCGGGCGGCGGGTGGTGGTGGCCTTCCAGCCTCACCGCTACACGCGCACGCATGACCTGCTGAAGGAGTTCACCACCTCCTTCAACGACTCGGACGTGCTCTTCGTCACCAGCGTCTACGCGGCGGGCGAGGAGCGCATCGAGGGCGCCACGGGCGACGCGCTGGCGGACGCCATCCGCGCCCACGGCCACCGCGACGTCACCTTCGTGGAGAAGCGCACGGCGCTGCCGGCGGCGCTGCTGCCGCGGCTGCGCGAGGGCGACCTGGTGCTGACGCTGGGCGCGGGGGACATCACCCACGTGGGGGCGGACCTGCTCGAGCTGCTGCGCACCACCCCCCTGTCGAAGGACTAGAGCCCATGGTGGAAGCGGGCGTGAAGACGGCGCTGGCGGCGCGCGTGGAGTCGCTGGAGGGCTGCGAGGTGAAGGCGGGTGCGCCGTTGGCTCCCCTCACCAGCGTCCGGGCGGGCGGCGCGGCCGAGGCGCTGGTGCGCCCGCGCTCGCCGGACGCGCTGGTGGCGCTGCTGAAGCTGGCGCGCGAGGAGGGCGTCCCCGTGTCGATTCTGGGCGGCGGCGCCAACACGCTGGTGGGGGACGGCGGGGTGCCCGGCCTGACGCTGAAGCTGCCCGGAGACCTCTTCCCGGAGGTGGCCGACGTGGGCCCCGAGGAGGGGCGCCTCACCCTGGGCGCGGGGGCGGCCATCGTCCGGCTCGTCAACGTGATGCGGGCGAACGCGCTGGTGGGCGCGGAGTTCCTGGCCGGCATCCCCGGCACGCTGGGCGGCGCGGTGGCGATGAACGCCGGCACGAAGAATGGCGAGGCCTTCCGCGTCATCGACGCGGTGGAGGTGGCCACGGCGGACGGGGTGGGGTGGCTGACGAAGGCGCAGGTGCCCCACGCCTACCGTCACGCCGAGCTGCCGCCGGGCGGCGTCGTCACCCGAGTGCGTTTCGCGCTGCGCAAGGGGGACGTGGTGGCCTCCAAGGCCGTGATGGACGCGGACCTGGGTTACCGGAAGCGGACTCAGCCGCTCAGTCAGCCCAACTTCGGCAGCGTCTTCACCAACCCGCCGGGCGACCATGCCGGGCGGCTCATTGAACTGGCGGGCCTGAAAGGGTACTCGCTGGGGCGCGCGCAGGTGTCCACCCTGCACGCCAACTGGATTGTGAACCTGGGCGGCGCCACCGCCCGCGACGTGCTGGGACTCATCACCTTCATGCAAGTGCGGGTGCTCGAGACGTCCGGCGTCGACATGAAACCCGAAGTCAAGCGCCTGGGAGACTTCCTGTGACTCCGAACCGCGGTGCCTTCACGAAGGACGAGCTCAAGCAGAAGCGTGTTGGCGTGCTGTTGGGCGGGCTGTCCGCGGAGCGCGACGTGTCGCTGCGCACCGGTGAGGCCGTGTCCGGGGCGCTGCGCGGGCTGGGCTACGACGTGGTGGACATCGACGTGGGCCGGGACTTGCCCGCGCGCCTGGCGGCGGAGAAGGTGGACGTGGCGTGGCTGGCCGTCCACGGGCGCTACGGCGAGGACGGCTGCCTCCAGGGGCTGCTGGAGTCGCTCTTCATCCCGTACACCGGCAGCGGGGTGCTGGCCTCCGCGCTGGGCATGGACAAGGTGTACGCCAAGCAGGTCTTCGTGGCCCATGGCATCCCCACGCCCGCGTACCGCTCGTTCCGGGACGCCGCGTCGGCGCTGGCGGCGGCGGACAGCCTGTCCTTCCCGTTTCCAGTGGTGGTGAAGCCCAGCCGCGAAGGCAGCAGCGTGGGCGTGCACATCTGCAAGACGCGGGACGCCTACGAGGCCGCCGTCCAGGACGCGGCGAAGTACGCGGGCACCCTGCTGGTGGAGCAGTTCGTCAAGGGACGCGAAGTGCAGGGTGGCGTGCTGGACGATGAGGCCTTGGGCGTCATCGAGGTCCGCGCCGCGCGCGAGTTCTACGACTACGACGCGAAGTACAAAGCGGGCACGGGCACGCAGTATCTCTTCCCCGCGCCCCTGCCTCCGGATCAGTATGCGCGGGTGAACGAGGTGTGTCTGGCCGCGCACCAGGCCCTGGGTTGTAGCGGGGGCTCCCGGTCGGACGTCATCGTCACCGACGGAGGCGAAGTGTTCCTGCTGGAGACCAACACGCTGCCGGGCATGACGGCCACGAGCCTCTTGCCCAAGATTGCCGCCGGGCGTGGAATCGACTTTCCCGCCCTGTGCGAGCGCCTGCTGCTGGGCGCGTGTCTCAAGGCCTGAGCGTCCGATATCGGTCCGGCGCAACTCGGCGTCGGGCTCCCTCGAAAATTTCCGAAGCCCCTGTGTGTCGGCTTGCGCTACAGCGACGTGGCTGTAGCCAAAAACTGGCGTGGCTCCCCAACCGCGCACAGCATGCGTCAACCCTTTTCTCCCCATGGCCTTCGGTAAATCCAAGAACCGCCGCCGTCAGGACGCCGCCCAGCAGAAAGAGGCGGTCCGGGGCGCGGTGCGCTCGCACGGGCCGGGCGTGCTGAAGGTGCTGGGGCTGACCCTGGGCACCGGGTTGCTGATGTGGGGTGGGGTGGCGCTGCGGGAGTGGGCGCTGACGTCGCCGCGCTTCGAGCTGGAGGCGGTGTCCTTCTCTGGCCTCCAGCGCGCCTCCCGGGTGGAGCTGCTGCGGCTGGCGGCGCTGACGAAGGGGCAGAACCTGTGGACGCTGGACGTGGACGCGCTGGAGCGCGCCATGGACCAGCACCCCTGGCTGCGCACGGTGGAGGTGACGCGCCGCTTCCCCAACCGCGTGTCGGTGGAGGTGACGGAGCACACGCCGGTGGCCATGGCGGTGCTGGGGGAGCTGTACGTCCTGGACGAGGAGGGCGAGCCCTTCAAGCGGGTGACGCCCGGGGACGGACTCGATTTGCCCCTGGTGACGGGCCTGGACCGGGAAGGTTACGTGGCGGACCCGGCGGCGGCGCGGGAGCGCCTCCGTTCGGCGCTGGCGGTGGCGAGCGCGTACGCGCGGCTGTCACCGGACCAGGCCGAACAGCTTTCGGAGGTCCGCCTGGAGGCGCAGAGCCTGGCGCTGGTGACGGTGTCCGGGCAGGAAGTGCGCCTGGGTGAAGGAGATTCGGAGGTCAAGCTGCAACGTCTGGCCCGTGTCCGGCGCGAACTGGGCGCGAGGGGGCTTGCAGCGGAGATCATTCACCTGGATAACCGTGCCCGGCCCGGCTGGGTGGCGGTGAAGATTTCGAGCCCCGCGTCCGAGAGGAGCGGGGCTTCGATGCGGTAAGAGGACGCGCCCCTTTCACGAGAGTGGGGGGCCTGGGAGGGTTGTCATGGCGAAGCAGAAGTCGGGGGAGATCATCGTCGGCCTCGACATCGGCACGACGAAGATCTGCGCCATCGTCGGAGAGCTGACCGACAGCGGCATCGACATCATCGGCATCGGTACGCATCCGTCGAAGGGTCTGCGCAAGGGCGTGGTGGTGAACATCGAGGCGACCGTCTCTTCCATCCGCCGCGCGGTGGAGGAAGCGGAGCTCATGGCGGGGGCGGAGATCTCCCACGTCTACACGGGCATCGCCGGGGGCCACATCAAGGGCTTCAATTCCCAGGGCATCGTCGCCGTCAAGGACAAGGAGGTCCGCGAGGCGGACATCGCCCGCGTCATTGACGCGGCCAAGGCCGTGGCGATTCCGCTGGACCGGGAGGTGATTCACGTCCTCCCGCAGGAGTTCATCATCGACGACCAGGGCGGCATCAAGGAGCCCCTGGGCATGGCCGGTGTCCGCCTGGAGGCCAAGGTCCACATCGTCACCGGCGCGGTGTCCAGCGCGCAGAACATCGTCAAGTGCGCCAACCGCACCGGGCTCAATGTCTCCGACATCGTGCTCCAGCCGCTGGCCAGCGCGGAGGCGGTGCTGGGTGAGGACGAGAAGGAGCTGGGCGTGTGCCTCGTCGACATCGGCGGCGGCACCACGGACATCGCCATCTTCTCCGGCGGCTCCATCGTCCACACGGCGGTGATTGCGCTGGGCGGCAACAACCTCACCAGCGACATCGCCATTGGCCTGCGCACCCCCGCGCACGAGGCCGAGCGCATCAAGCAGAAGTACGGCTGCGCGCTGTCGTCGCTCATCAACAAGGACGACACCATTGAAGTGCCCAGCGTCGGGGGCCGTCAGCCCCGCGTGCTCGGGCGGCAGATTCTCTGCGAAATCCTGGAGCCGCGCGTGGAGGAGATCTTCCAGCTCGTGCACCGCGAAATCCAGAAGTGCGGCTACGAGGACCTGCTGGCCTCGGGCGTGGTGATTACGGGTGGCTCCACGCTGCTGGCCGGCATGCCGGAGCTGGCGGAGGAAGTGCTGGGCCTGCCCGTCCGCCGCGGCATGCCGCGCGGCATTGGCGGTCTGGTGGATGTGGTGAAGAGCCCCATGTACGCCACCGGCGTGGGCTTGGTCGTCTACGGCGCCCGCCACCTGGACCGGCGCATGTTCCGCATCCGCGAGGAGAACGTGTACAAGAAGGTGAAGGGCCGCATGCGCGAGTGGCTCGAGGAAATCTTCTGACGCGCCGGGCCGAGCGCCCACCGTGTCACCGAAGGGCTCTCCGAAAGGGGGGCCCTTTTTCGTTGGTGCGTCCAGCCACAGCCTGCGTCCCGGCTGACGCGTCAGCGTCCGGGTTTGACGCGTCAGCCGACCTGCTGGGTTGCCCTCGCGCGCGCGTGCGCCGGTCCGGTTTCCGGAATCTGTATCCGTGGTTCAGATGGGGCCGCGACTACCCCTGGAACAGGCCGCTGAAATCCTCGGAATACGGAGGGTCGTAGATTGGACACGGGCTGGCTCCCGGATTGCTATGTGCGGCATTTGCCGCTGGGCCCACACCCCCCAACGACCCCATGTCTATGACTCGAAAGACCTCTTGCGTCCCCCTGTTCAACCGGGCTCTCCCTGGGCGCCTTGGCTTGTCCATCGCACCCCTGGTGCTGCTGTGCGCGGCGCTGCTGGGGCCTGTGGCGAAGGCCGCGGCGGACACCTTCGGCCTGGGGAACGGGACCGACGGCGTGGGGACCATCAACGTCGCCAACTCGGTCATCAACACCTACGCGCGCGTGGCGGCGGCGGTGCCGGCGGGGCAGGACTTCGTGGATGTGGACTCGACCGCGGGCTTCTCGGTGAACGACCTGGTGATGGTGTACCAGGCCACGGGCCTGACAGCGCCCGCCTCTGGGAGCCAGGCGCCCATCGACCTGGCGGGGGGCGCGGTGGGCCGCTGGGAGTTCGCGCGGGTCCAGACGCTGACGGCGACGCGGCTCAACCTCACGGCGCCGCTCACGGCGGCCTTCGCGGCCAACGTGACGCAGGTGATTCGGGTGCCCGAGTACGCCAGCGTGACGGTGAACGCCGGGGGCAGCATCGTGGCGCGTCCCTGGGATGGAGCGACGGGCGGTGTGGTGGCCTTCCTGTCCCAGGGGCCGGTGAACAACGTGGGCGGCATCCACGCGGATGGCCGCGGGTTCCGCGGTGGCTTTCCCTGGAACGGTGACGGAGACGGCTGCTCCGGGATGGACCAGGTCTTTCCGGGCGGAACGGAGAAGGGGGAAGGCCTCGTGCCTGGCCGCTTTGGTAACGGGGCCTTCCCGATTGCTGTTGGGACGACGGGCCGAGGCAACGTCGCCAACGCCGGCGGTGGTGGCGTCTGTCACAACTCGGGTGGCGGCGGCGGCAGCAACGCGGGCGCGGGCGGCATCGGTGGACGGACGTGGGTGGGAGAAGAGGGCACGCCGTCCCGTCCGGAGGGCGGACTCGGTGGCGCCTCGCTGACCTTCGATGCGGTGTCCCACGCGGTGTTCGGCGGCGGCGGCGGCGCGGGCCACGGAAACGACGACGCGGCGGGCGGAGGGAGCGCGGGCGGTGGTGTGGTGTTCATCCGCGCGGCTTCGCTCTCTGGTGCGGGGCGTGTGTCGGCGGACGGACTCGCGGGAGGCGACGCCGTCCTCCTTGCCAATGACGCCGCGGGCGGCGCTGGCGCTGGCGGTACTGTCTATCTGCGTGTCGTCGGAGCGCTGCCGTGCTCGGCCAATGCGCTGACGGCCCGGGGTGGCGCGGGTGGCAGCACGACGTACGACCAGCACGGAACGGGCGGCGGCGGTGGTGGTGGCCATGTGCTGCTTCAGGGTGCCACGGTGAGCTGCACCCCGGTCGTCACGGGCGGTGCCGCGGGCACGCAGCCGACGGCCGACGCGCCGGACGGGCTCACGTATGGCGCCGCCCCTGGCGCCCCGGGCGTCGTCACCCTCCTGCCGGGGGCCTTCCCGACGAGCCTGCCGGCCCCCACGGTCGTGACGCCGGCCAACGGCTCCATCACGGGCTTCCGTCCGGCCATCTCCGGCACGGCTCCGGCGAACTCCACGGTGGTCATCTTCGTGGATGGCGTCGAGCTGGCCCGTGTCCCGGCGGACGCCGCGGGCAACTTCACCTACACGCCGACCGTGGACCTGCCCGTCGGAGCGCACACGGTCAATGCCTACGCCCTGCTCCAGGGCGTGTCGTCCGGAGTGAGCAACACCAACACCTTCATCGTGACCTCGGACACCACGCCGCCGGACACGACCATCGTCGCGGCCCCGCCGTCGGTGACGGGCTCCAGCAGCGCGACCTTCGACTTCACCTCCAACGAGAGCCCGGTGGCGTACCAGTGCTCGCTGGACGGCGGCCCGTTCGTGGCCTGTACGGCGCCTCGGACCTACACGGGGCTGAGTGAGGGCACCCACACCTTCGAGGTGCGCGCGGTGGACGCGGCCGGCAACATCGACCCGACGCCCGCGACGTATTCGTGGACGGTGGACACGACGCCGCCGGATACGACGATTGTCAGTGGCCCTCCGGCGACGTCGACGTCCGCGAGCGCGACCTTCGACTTCAGCTCCAACGAGAGCCCGGTCACGTACCAGTGCTCGCTGGACGGTGCGCCCTTCACGGCCTGCACGGATCCGCAGACGTTCCCCGCCTTGCCGGACGGCGACCACACGCTGGCGGTGCGCGCGGTGGACGCGGCGGGCAATGCGGACCCGTCGCCCGCGACGTACGCGTGGACGGTGGATGCCACCGCCCCGGACACCACCATCGTGAGCGGCCCGCCGGCGGTGACGAACGCCACCACCGCGACGTTCGACTTCAGCTCGAACGAGTCCCCGGTGACGTACGAGTGCTCGCTGGATGGTGCGCCGTTCGTGGCCTGCACGGACCCGCAGGGGTTCACGGCGTTGAGCCAGGGCAGCCACACGCTGAGCGTCCGCGCGGTGGATGCGGTGGGCAATATGGACCCGACGCCCGCGACGTATTCGTGGACGGTGGACACGACGCCGCCGGACACGACGATTGTCAGCGGTCCTTCGGGAACGACGACGTCCCGCGGCGCGACCTTCGACTTTGCCTCGGACGAGAGCCCGGTGACGTACGAGTGCTCGCTGGACGGTGGGCCGTTCGTGCCCTGCACGGACCCGCAGCCGTACACGGGGCTGGGTGACGGCGAGCACACCCTGGCGGTGTACGCGGTGGATGCGGCGGGCAACGTGGACCCGACGCCCGCGGTTCGCACGTGGACGGTGGATGCCACCGCGCCGGAGACCACCATCGTCAGCGGCCCGCCGGCGGTGACGAACGCCACCACGGCCACGTTCGACTTCAGCTCGAACGAGAGCCCGGTGACGTACGAGTGCTCGCTGAACGGTGCGCCCTTCACGGCCTGCACGGATCCGCAGCCGTTCACGGCGCTGCCCGAGGGCGAGCAGACGCTGGCGGTGCGCGCCGTGGACGCGGTGGGCAACGTGGACCCGACGCCCGCGACGTACGCCTGGACGGTGGACCTCACGCCCCCGACGCTGCCGACCATCGACTCGCCCGCGGACCAGGAGGAGGTCGCCACCACGACGCCGACGCTGACGGGCACCGGCGAGCCGGGCAGCAGCATCTACCTGGAAGTGGGCGGCGCCACGCATGGCCCCATCGCTGTCGATGAGGACGGCAACTGGACCTTCGATGTGCCGGAGCCGCTCGACGAGGGCCCGCACACGGTGAGCATCACCAGCGTCGACCCGGCGGGCAACTCCGCGGGGCCGGTGACGAGCACCTTCATCGTCGACCTGACGGCGCCTGACACGTTCATCGAGTCCGGTCCGGCGCTGCTGACGCGAGACACCACCGCCGCCTTCGACCTGAGCTCGGATGGCGGCGTGGCCTACGAGTGCAGCCTGGATGGCGGCCTCTACGTGGCCTGCACGGACCCTGCGACGTTCACGGGCCTGTCGGATGGGGACCACCTGCTCCTGGTGCGCGCGGTGGACACGGCGGGCAACGTGGACCCGACGCCCGCGCAGTACGCGTGGACGGTGGACACGGTGGCGCCCGACACGCTCGTCGTGAGCGGCCCGCCGACGCCGACCTCGTCGACGTCGGCCTCGTTCGAGTTCGCGGCCTCCGAGCCGGGCTCCACCTACGAGTGCAGCCTGGACGGCGTGGACTACGTGCCGTGCGCGGAGACGGTGACGTTCGAGGGCTTCGCGGAAGGCGACCACATGCTCTTCGTCCGCGCGGTGGACGCGGCGGGCAACGTGGACCCTACGCCCGCCGAGCACACCTGGACGGTGGACCTGACGCCGCCGGTGGCGCCGCTCATCACCACGCCCGCGGACGGCGCGGTGCTGGATGACGGGGTCGTCACGATCACCGGCACCGCGGACGGCGCCGAGTCCGTCACGCTGGTGCTCGATGGGACGTCCTACGGCCCCATCCCGGTCGATGCCAGCGGCGACTGGACCTTCACGCCGCCGGTGACGCTGCCGGATGGCCCGTACACGGTGACCGTCACGGCCACGGATGAGGCGGGCAACACCAGCGCTCCGACGAGCTCCACCTTCACGGTGGATACGACGGCGCCGGATACCGCCATTGACAGCGGCCCGCCGGCGCAGACGACCGTGGCCACCGCCGACTTCGTCTTCTCATCCAACGAGTCGCCGGTGACGTACGAGTGCTCGCTGAACGGCGCGCCCTTCACGGCGTGCCCGGCCCAGGCGCAGTTCGGCCCGCTGCCGGACGGCGACCACACGCTCCTGGTGCGCGCGGTGGACGCGGCGGGCAACGTCGACGCGACGCCCGCAGAGCACACCTGGACGGTGGATGCGACGCCGCCGGTGGTGGTCATCACCACGCCCGCGAACAACGCGGTGCTCAACGTGCCGGTGGTGACGTACTCCGGGACGTCGGAGCCGGGCAGCACGGTGACGGTGGTGGTGGATGGCGTCACGGTGGGCACGGTGGAGGCCGACGGTGCCGGCAACTGGTCGCTCCCCGTGAGCGACACGCTGGCGGACGGCCCCCACACGGTGATCGTCACGGCGACGGACGAGGCGGGCAACACCAGCACCCCGGTGACGCACACGTTCATCGTGGACGCGCAGCCGCCGGAGACGAGCTTCGTCTCGACGCCGCCCGCGCTGTCCAACAGCGACTCGGCGACGTTCGACTTCGACTCGGACGAGTCCCCGGTGACGTACGAGTGCAGCCTGGACGGCGCGGCCTACGTGGCGTGCACGGACCCAGTGACGTTCACGGGCCTGGACGACGGCGAGCACACCCTGGCGGTGCGCGCGGTGGACGAAGACGGCAACGTGGACCCGACGCCGGCCAGCTACACCTGGACGGTGGATACGACGGCGCCGGACACGCTCATCATCTCCGGCCCGCCGCTGTCGGACGCGCCGGGCACCGCGACGTTCGACTTCGACTCGGACGAGTCCCCGGTGACGTACGAGTGCAGCCTGGATGGCGCGGCCTACGTGGCGTGCACGGACCCAGTGACGTTCACGGGCCTGGCGGAGGGGGACCACTCGCTGAGCGTCCGCGCGGTGGATGCGGCGGGCAACGTGGATGACACGCCGGCCACCTACGCCTGGTCGGTGGCGGTCGACTCGGACGACGACGGCCTGTCGGACGCCGAGGAGATTGCGCTGGGCACGGACCCGAACAACCCCGACACGGACGGCGACGGCCTGCCGGACGGCCTCGAGGTGAACGTCGGGGGGACGGATCCGCTCGATGACGACTCGGACGACGACGGCCTCCTGGACGGCAACGAGGACGCCAACCACGACGGCATCGTCGACGCGGATGAGACGGACCCGAACAACGCCGACACGGACGGCGACGGCCTGCCGGACGGCCTGGAGCGTGGCCTCACCGAGCCCCAGGGCACTGGTACGGACATGACGGTCTTCGTGGCGGACGCCGACCCGACGACGGTGACGGACCCGCTCAACCCGGACACGGACGGCGGCAGCGTGCGTGACGGCATCGAGGACGCCAACCGCAACGGCCGGGTGGACCCGGGCGAGACGGATCCGCTGGTGGCCGCCGATGACGTCGACTCGGACGGCGACGGCATCGACGATGCGACGGAAACCGCGCAGGGCCTGGACCCCAACGACGCGGACAGCGACGACGACGGCGTGCCGGACGGCATCGACGGCCTCATCGACACGGATGGTGACGGCCTCATCGACGCGCTGGACCCGGACAGCGACAACGACGGCATCCTGGACGGCACGGAGATGGGCGTGACGCTGGAGAGCGCCCCGGCGGACACGGACCGCGGCTCGCCCAACTTCCGCCCGGACGAGGACCCGAGCACCACCACCGACCCGAGGAACCCGGACACGGACGGTGACGGTCTGAGCGACGGCGAAGAGGACGCCAACCACGACGGCCGCGTCGACGACACGGAGACGGACCCGAACAACCCGGACACGGATGACGACGGCCTGCCGGACGGCGTGGAGGTGCGCGGCTCCAACCCCACCCACCCGCTCGACCCGGACACGGACGGCGACGGCCTGCGTGACGGCGCGGAGGACGCCAACCACAACGGCTCCTTCGACAACGGTGAGACGGACCCGAACGACGCCGACACGGACAATGGCGGCGTGAATGACGGCGAGGAAGTCACCGGGGGCACCAACCCGCTGGACGGCAATGACGACTTCGTCATCTCCGGCCGTGGGTGCAGCACGAGCGGCGCGGGCACCTTCGCTCCGCTGGCGCTGCTGCTGCTCGGGCTGCCGCTGCTGGGCCGCTTCCGCCGCTCGGCGGGGCAGGGCGGTGGGGCACGGGTGGCCGCCGCCGCGTTGTTTGCGCTGACGTTCGCCCTGGTGGCGCGGCCGGCGGTGGCGCAGGTGCCCACGCTGTCCGCGTCGCAGTCCATCGACGTGCAGCAGTACAAGCCGGGCCCCAGCTCCAAGGACATCCTGGGCGTCCAGAGCGCCCAGGTGCATTCCCACCTGGGTTGGAACGTGGGCGTGTCCGTCAACTACGGGGACAAGCCGCTCAACTTCCTGGACCCGCGGACGGACCGCTACATCACGGCGCTGGTCCGCAGCCAGGTGGGCATTGACCTGATGGGCTCGGTGGGCCTCTTCGACCGCTTCGAGCTCGGGGTGTTGCTGCCGGTGACGATTCAGCGCTCCCAGGCAGCGCCCATGGTGGACCCGTCCTTCAACCAGGGCGTGGGCTCGGGGGGCATCGGTGACCTGCGCCTGGTGCCCAAGGCCCGCCTCCTGGAGGAGGGCGCCTTCGGTCTGGCGCTGACGGTGCCGGTGGTGCTGCCCACGGGCGGTGGCTCCGACTTCCTGGGGAGCTCGGGCGTGGGCGTGCAGCCGCGCCTGGTGGCCGAGTACGGCGAGCGGTTCCGCCTGGCCGCCAACGTGGGTGTGGACTTCCGGAAGCAGCAGCAGCTTCGGAACCTGAACGTGGGCAACGCCGTGTCCTACGGCGTGGGCGCGGAGCTGCCCTTCACCGTGCGCGAGGTGCCGCTGGCGCTCGCGGCCACGGTGGTGGGCGCGGTCAACCTGGAGCAGCAGGACACCGAGGAGCGCCCGCTGGAGCTGCTGGCGGCGCTGAAGTACCGCGCGCTGGGCGGCTTCTCCGCGCACGTGGGCGGTGGGCCGGGGCTCACCCGTGGCTACGGCACGCCGGGCTTCCGGCTGCTCGCGGGCTTCAGCTACAGCCCGGAGCCGTCGCGCGAGCAGAAGCCGGCGGCGCCGGTGGACACGGACGGCGACGGCCTCGTGGACATCGACGACGCGTGCCCGACGGAGCCCGAGGACAAGGACGGCTTCCAGGACACGGACGGCTGCCCCGACCCGGACAACGACGCGGACGGCATCCCCGACACGGCGGACGCGTGCCTGAACGAGCCGGAGACGGTCAACGGCTTCGAGGACACGGATGGCTGCCCGGACGTGGCGCCGCCCCCGCCGCCGGTGGACACGGACGGCGACGGCCTCATGGACCCGGAGGATCGCTGCCCCGACGCGCCGGAGGACAAGGACGGCTTCCAGGACGAGGACGGCTGCCCCGACCCGGACAATGACCGGGACGGCATCCCCGATGCCGAGGACACGTGCCCGAACGAGCCGGAGACCATCAACGGCGTCAAGGACGAGGACGGCTGCCCCGACAAGGGCACGGTGAAGGTGCTCGTGGACGGCGAGCGCATCGTCATCCTGGAGAAGGTCTACTTCGCCACCGGGAAGGACGTCATCCTGGCCCGCTCGTTCCCGCTGCTGAAGCAGGTGGCCGCGGTGCTGCGCGCCAACCCGCAGGTGGAGTTGGTCCGCATCGAGGGCCACACGGACAGCCAGGGCAACGACGCGAAGAACCTGGACCTGTCGCAGCGCCGCGCCAACAACGTGCGCGACTTCCTGGTGAAGGCGGGCATCGCCGAGGGCCGCATGGAGGCGGTGGGCTACGGCGAGACGAAGCCGGTGGACACCAACAAGACGGCGAAGGGCCGCGAGAACAACCGCCGCGTGGGCTTCTCCATCCTCCGCGTGGGGAAGGTGGAAGTGGAGCGCCCGGCGCGCTGACGCTCAGGCGCTGGATAGCCGGTGAAACACACCGGGTGGTTTGAGAAAGGGTGGCTCCGAAAGAGATTTCGGGGCCACCCCTCGCTTTTTCGGGCATGCTGGTTCCGACCCGCTACGCAGTGCCGCGTTTCGCGAGTCAAGGGGCGAAGTTCACCCACCGCGCCGCACGCCTGCACGTCCCCGCGTTGGCGTAAGTGCGCGTCAGGACTCGGACGCGCAGCATCCCGCTACATGCTCGTAGCGGAATACTTGCCAAAGCGCGGGACTTGCTGATGATTGAGGAGGTTGGGAGCACGCGCGCTGCATCGCGCAACTCCGGGCGAGAGGACCACCATGGACCAGTTCGATCAGAACAAGCAGGCCGCCAAGATTCGGGTCGTCGGGGCGGGTGGGGCCGGCTGCAACGCCGTCAATACGATGATTCTGTCCAAGCTGGACCGGGTGGACTTCATCGCCGCCAACACCGATGTCCAGGCGCTCGCCGCGAGCAAGGCGCCCACCCGGCTTCAGCTCGGCCAGACGCTGACGAAGGGCCTGGGCGCGGGCGCCAACCCGGAGATGGGCCGCGAGGCCGCCCTGGAGTCGAGGGATCAGATTGCCGCGGTGCTCGAGGGCGCCGACATGGTGTTCGTCACCGCCGGCATGGGCGGCGGCACCGGCACGGGCGCCGCGCCCATCATCGCGGACATCGCCAAGAGCCTGGGTTGCCTCACGGTGGGCGTCGTCACCAAGCCCTTCCTGTTCGAGGGCAACAAGCGCCGCAAGCAGGCCGAGCAGGGCATCGTGGAGCTCAAGGCCGCGGTGGACACGCTCATCACCATCCCGAACCAGCGCCTGCTGTCGCTCTCCAACGAGCCGATGCCGCTGCTGGAGACCTTCAAGCGCGCGGACGAGGTCCTGCTGAACGCCGTGCAGGGCATCAGCGACCTCATCCAGTACCACGGCTACATCAACGTGGACTTCGCGGACGTGAAGACCATCATGAGCGACAAGGGCATCGCGCTCATGGGCACGGGCAACTCGTCCGGCGACAAGCGCGCCCTGATTGCCATGCAGCAGGCCATCGCCAGCCCGCTGCTGGAGGACGTCTCCATCGACGGCGCCACGGGCCTGCTCATCAACATCACCGGTGGCCGCGACATGACCCTGCAGGAGGTCAACGAGGCCCTGACGTTGGTGCACGACGCCGCCGACAGCGAGGCGGAGATCATCTTCGGTTCGCTCATCGACGAGAACATCTCGGACGAGGTGAAGATCACCATCATCGCCACGGGCTTCGTGCACCGCGACGCGCCCAAGGTCCGCACGGTGGTGCCGGCGGTGCAGGTGCCGCTGTCCCGCCCGGCCCCGTCCGTGCTCGCCAACGCGCGCGAGGAGGTGGCCAGCCTGGTGCCCGCGAAGGGCAACGGCTCGCGGCCCCTCACCGTGGAGAGCAGCAAGTCCGTGAGCGCCCGCACCGCGGTGGTGAAGGACGCGCCGCTGCCGCTGGACGAGGACCAGTTCGACATCCCCACCTTCCTGCGCCGGCAGGGCCAGACGGAGCTGCCGTAAGGGGCGGGGGAGCAGCGGGGCTTCAGCGGGCGGGAAGCTGGGCCACGCGGGCTTCGTCGCGGCCGGACAGCGTGTCCGCGCGAACGAAGAGGCCGTCGACTTCCGTATAGAGCGCGTCCACGCGCTCCGGGAGCCGGGCCGCGGGCAGCACGCCGTCACCGGACACTTCCTCCAGGCGCGCGTGGGCCCGCTGCAGGAGCTGGAGCGCCTTCAGCAGGGAGAGGCCGCGGCGCGTGCCCTCCTCGGTGAAGAGGGTGCCGCTCTGCGTCAGCGTCTCCAACGTGGTGCGCACGAAGCGCACGCGGTCCGCGTGCCGGCCACGGTAGAGGTCCAGGCGCTTGGCGCGCCGCGCGTGGTGCAGATTGACCACGCCACCAGGGCTTGAGGAAGAGGGGGGCGTCACGGGCAGCAAGGTACGTCAGCGTCTCGTAGACCCGCAAATTTACTGGACTGTAGGGACCTGTTGCACGTCTGTCCGCACCCTTGTCTTGGGAGGGAGCGAGGGTTAGGTTCGCCGCCCTTTCGCACCCGCACCCCAGGGGTTTCGCCATGTTCCAGAAGCTGCTCATTGCCAACCGGGGAGAGATTGCCCGCCGCATCGGCGTGGTGGCCCGGGGGATGGGGCTGAAGACGGTCGCCGTGTATTCGGACGCGGACGCCGAGCTGCCCTTCGTGAAGGAGGCCGACGAGGCGGTCCGCATCGGCCCCGCGCCGGCCAAGGACAGCTACCTCAACACCGCCGCCATCCTGGAGGCCGCGAAGCAGACGGGGGCGCAGGCGGTGCACCCCGGCTACGGCTTCCTGTCGGAGAACGGCGAGTTCGCCCAGGCCTGCAAGGACGCGAGGCTCATCTTCGTGGGGCCGCCGCCCGAGGCCATGGCGCGGATGAAGGACAAGAGCCAGGCGCGCAAGCTGGTGGCCGCCGCGGGCGTCCCCGTGGTGCCCGGCAGTGACGGCGTGGTGCCCGACGTGGCCAGCGCGCAGGCGGCGGCCGAGCGCATCGGCTTCCCGGTGCTCATCAAGGCGGCCAGCGGCGGCGGCGGCATTGGCATGGCGGTGGCGAACAACCCCGCCGAGCTGGAGAAGGCCTACCGCCAGTGCACGGACCGGGCGAAGGCGGCCTTCGGCAAGGAAGGCGTGTACGTGGAGCGCTACTTCCCGGCGCCGCGTCACATCGAGGTCCAGATTCTGGGCGACCACCACGGCCACCTCATCCACGGCCTGGAGCGCGAGTGCTCCATCCAGCGCCGGCACCAGAAGGTGGTGGAGGAGGCGCCCTCCATGCTGTTCGCGGAGGGCCGCAACGCGGAGCTGGCGCAGAAGCTGTTCAGCGCCGCCATCGCCGCGGCCAAGGCCTTCGGCTACGCCAACGCCGGCACGGTGGAGTTCCTGTACTCGGACGGCGAGGTCTACTTCATCGAGATGAACGCCCGCCTCCAGGTGGAGCACCCGGTGACGGAGCTCACCACGGGGCTGGACCTCATCGGCTGGCAGCTCCGCATCGCCGCGGGCGAGCGCCTCACGGTGAAGCAGGAGGACGTGAAGCGGCGGGGCGCGGCGCTGGAGTTCCGCATCTACGCCGAGGACCCGGTGAAGTTCTTCCCGTCCCCCGGGCCGCTGAAGGTGTTCCAGCCGCCCACGGGCGAGGGCGTCCGGCTGGACGCGGGCTACGGCGAGGGCAACACCGTCACGCCCAACTACGACCCGATGATCGCCAAGCTCATCATCACCGGTGAGACGCGGGCCCAGGCGATTGAGCGCTCCGTGGCGGCGCTCCAGTCCTTCCGCATCGAAGGCATCAAGACGAACATCCCGCTCCACCTGCGCATCGTGCAGGATGCGGCCTTCCAGGCCGGCGAGCTGGACACGCACTTCCTGGAGCACCACGCCAAGCCGGCGTAGCGGGGCCCGCTCCAGCCCCACCCACCCCTGAGGAGGACGGATTCATGGCGGACGTAGCGGCGCACATCACCGGCACGGTGTGGAAGATTGAGGTTCAGGTGGGCCAGCAGATCAACGCGGGCGACACGCTCGTCATCCTCGAGTCCATGAAGATGGAGATGCCGGTGGAAGCAGAGGAGGGCGGCACGGTGAAGGAAATCCGTGTGAAGGAGGCCCAGTCGGTCAACGAGGGCGACGTCCTCGTGGTGCTCGGCTAGCACCGTGGAGCCCGTCGCCTCGGCTGGGGCATCGCTGAACGTCGAGGACCGCGACGATGGGGTCCGGGTGCTGACGCTGTCCAACCCGGCCCGCCGCAACGCGCTCGATGACGGGCTGCTGGCGCGGCTGGACGCGGCGCTGGCGCCCGCCCCGCAGGTGCGCGCCTTGCTGGTGCGCGGCGCGGGCGGGGCCTTCTGCTCCGGCTACGACTTGACGCACCTGGGGCCCCCGGGCGCGGACGGGCGCCTGCCGGACGACTTGCTGGTGGAGTGCCTGCTGAAGCTGGAGTCCCACCCCGCGCCCAGCGTGGCGCTGGTGGAGGGCGCGGCGGTGGGCGCGGGCTTTGATTTGGCCGCCTCGTGCGACTTCCGCGTCGGTACGCCCAACGCCGTCTTCCTCATGCCCCCCGCGCGCCTGGGCATCGTCTACTCGCCCGAAGGGCTGGCCCGGGCGGCGCGGCTGGTGGGCGTGGCGCGCGCCAAGCAGCTCTTCCTCGCGGCGCGGAAGCTGAGCGCCCGGGAGGCCCTGGAGTGGGGGCTGCTGGATGACTGCCTGGTGGACGCGGAGGCCCGGGCGCTGGCGCTGTGCGCCACCCTGGCCGGCCATGCGCCGCTGGCGGTGTCGGGGATGAAGGAGTCCTTCGGGCGGCTGGCTCGGGCCCCGCTGGAGGAGGCGGACCGGGCGCGGCTGCGCGACTTGCGCGCGGCGGCCTTCGGGAGCGAGGACGCGAAGGAGGGGCGGGCGGCCTTCCTCGAAAAACGCCCGCCCCGCTTCTCCGGCCGCTAGTCAGGGCGGCCGGCGGGGCGCTGCCACGGCGACCTCAGGTGTCGCCGAAGAGCTCGCCCATGCGGAGCTGCAGCGCCGAGGCAATCTTGTACAGCGAGGAGATGGATGCGGAGGACTCCGCGCGCTCAATCTGCGACAGCAGCGACACCGACAGGCCCGTGCGCCGCGCCAGCTGCTTGAGCGTGAGCTCCTGCGTCTTGCGCGCGTCACGGATGGTGCGGCCAATGGCGCGGTGCAGGTCCGCCTCCGGGTCCTGCGACAGGCCCTTCTTCTGGAGGGCGTTGCGGACCGCGGTGATGAACTGCTCCGGCTCCATGGGCTTCTTGACGTAGTCGGAGGCCTGGGCCTTGAGCGAGGCGACCGCCGTGTCCACCGTGGGGTAGGCGGTGGCGACGATGACGGCCACGTCCGTGTCGTACTTGCGAATCTGCTCCAGCACCTCGGTGCCCGACATCTGCGGCATCATCATGTCGAGGATGACGAGGTGGAAGTCGGAGCCCCGGAGGATTTCCACCGTCTGGGTGGGGTCCGTCGTGGTCACCACCTCGTAGCCTTCACGGGTCAGGACCAGCTTGAGGTAGTCGCAGTTGTCCTGCTCATCATCAACTACCAGGATGCGAATCTGCACAGCGTCTCCTCGCTGCAGTTCAGTGTCGTGTAGCCGGAGCGCCCCCGGGGGGGCGGGGGCAACTCCAGCAGACCACTACTTCTTGGGATTCTCGTAACTCTCAACCAAACCCTTCACGCGTTCGTAGTACGCGTGATTGGGCGCCAGTTCCAGGAATCGCTTGTAGTGAACCGCGCCCTTTTCGGGCTGATTGTCGTTCGCGTAGGCGGACCCCAGGTAGAGGTGGCACTCGGCGCGGTTGGGTTCCAGGTCGAGGCACTTGTTCAGTTGCTCGATGGCCTGCCGGTACCGCAGGCCCTTGATGTGCTCGAAGCCCTCCGCCTGGGCCTTGGCCGCCGCGGACTGCGTGGGCGGCGGCGCCTTCTCCGTGCCGGAGGTGGGAACCGCCGCGGGCGGCGCGGCCTTCTTCTGGGCCTCGGCGACCTGGACCTTGAGCGCCGCGTACTCCCTGGCGAAGGCCTTGGTGGCGGCGCTCTCCCGGAGGGCCTCCTCGGCCTCCGGCAGCTTGCCGTCGCCCAGCGCCTTGCGCACGTCGTCGAGCCGCCGCTTCATGAGCTGCTCGGCCCGGGCCTCGTCGAGCCGGGTCTCCACGTCGCGGGGGCGCTTGCCGTTGGCGTCCTGGATGCCCTCCAGCGCTTCCACGGCCGCGTCGAAGTCCCGCGCGGCAATCGCCTTGTCGGCGACCGCGCGCTGCTCCTCCATGGAGGGGCCCTTCGGCGGCGGAGGTGTCTCGGGCGCCTGGGGCGGCGGCGTCGCCGCGACCTGGGGGTTGTTCGCCGGCGCCTGCGCTCCGACGGCCGCCGGAGGCGCGTCATCCGGAACCGGCGTGGGCACCTGGGCGACGACGGGGGGCGCCGCCGGCTGGGTGCCCTGCTGGTTCATGTAGTAGGCGGCCGCGCCGCCACCGCCCAGCAGCAGGGCCGCCAGGCCCGCCACCAGTCCCAGCTTGGAGCGCGAGCCACCACCGTCCGCCACGTCGTCGGCCGCGTCACCCGCGTTGACGAAGCGCAGCTTCACGTGGCCCAGCTCGACGATGTCGCCGGTGCTGAGCGTGGCCTGCGCGTAGTTCTCACCGTTGATCGTCATCCCGTTGGCGGACTGCATGTCGATGACGCGCCACTCGCCGCTGTCCTCACGGACCAGCTTGGCGTGGGTGCGCGACAGCGACCGATGATCCAACGTGATGTCGTTGTCGTCGGTGCGGCCGATCCGCAGCTCGGTGCGGATGCACGCGAACTCCTGGCCCTTGAGCTCGTCCGGGGACAGCACGAGCAGGCGGGGGGCGTCCTCGGCGGGCACGTCCACCACCTTGCGCGGCCGCTCCGCCTCCACCTGATCCAACCGGATGATGGAGGTGGAGTGCCGGCGGGCGTCCGCGGCGCTCTGGGAGGGCGGCGTGTGGTCGCGCTCGTCGTCGGCGTCCTCGTCGGAGTCGTCCTCCGGTTCGGGCTCCGGCCGGCGGGCGGGCACCTTGGTGGTGATGGGGCCTGCGGCGGCGTTGGCCGCGCCCTCGGCTTGGAGCGCGAGGTCGTAGTCGCCAATCTGGACCAGGTCGCCCTCTTTCAGGGGCGACTGACCCGCGATTCGCTCGCCGTTGATCCGGGTGCCGTTATAGCTCCCCAGGTCCTCCACTACGACGTGGCCATTGAGTCGCACCAATCGTGCGTGACGGCGAGACACATTCCGTTCCGTCAGGCGGATGGTGTTTCCCTCCTGACGGCCAATGGTGATCTCGTCACGCACGAAGGGAACAACTGTCTTGCGCCCCTCGTCGTCTTCGATGATGAGCTTCAGCACGGGTCCGATCCGCGTACAGTCATAGCAGAACGGCCTTTCCCTGTACAAGCCATGTATCCCCCTCAAAAGACAGGACTTTCTCCCGAGGAAGAGGGGCAGGCGAGGCTGTTGTCCATCGGTCAATCGGCCGGTGAAGCGCGACCCGGCGGGGGACCCTGGCTCACCTTGATCCTGGCCACCGTGCTGGTGGGCATCCACGGCGCGGCGCGGGCGGCCGGGCCCGTGGGCCTGGACACCCTGCTGCGGTGGGGCGCGAAGGCGGGGCCCCTGGTGGTGGACGTGGGGCAGGTGTGGCGGCTCGTCACCGCCAACCTCCTGCACCGGGACTTCCTCCACCTGGGCCTCAATGTCCTGGTGCTGCTGGCGGCGGGGACCGGGCTGGAGCGGCTGTGCCGGCGCCGGGACTACGCGGCCCTGCTGGTGGCGGCGGGCCTGGCCACCATGGCGGGCTCGCTGGGCAGCTCCGGCGCGGTGAGCGTGGGGGCCTCCGGGATTGTGTATGGCTGCGTGGGGGCGTTGCTCGTCCTGGGGCGGCGTCACCGGGCGAAGCTGCCGGCGCGGTGGATGTCCGGAGAGGCCGCGGTGCCCACGGTGCTCGTCTTCCTCTGGATGGGGTGGACGTCGGTGGGCGTGGACAACGCGGGGCACCTGGCCGGCCTGCTCGCCGGCTTGCTGGCGGGCGTCTTCCTGGAGCCGCGCTGGCGCCCGGACCCCGGCTGGTTGCGCCCGGTGGCCATGGTGGTGGCGGCGGTGGCGCTGGCCGGCGCCGTGGTGGCGGAGCGCTCCGTCTGGCGCACGGAGCGGGATGATGGCTTCGGCATCTCCGTGAGCCTGCCTCGGGACTGGCGAGGCGAGGTGGACGGACAGGGCCGGCGCGCCTTCTCCAACGGGCTGCCGGGGCGTGGCCGGGCGACCTTCTCGGCCGAAGCCATCGAGGCGGGCGAGCCGGGGGACGGTTCGGTGCAGGCGCGGCAGTTCCTGGAGGAGGTGCTGGTGCTCGGCGCCCCAGGCCCGGAGGGCCGTCCGCTGAAGGTGACGGGCCCGGTCGCGGCACGCGTGGGCGGCCGCGGCGCGCAGCGGCTCTCCGCGGAGCTGGAGGGAGTGGGAGGCGCCACCCAGCTCACGGCGCTCTTCGTGCCGCGCGGGGAGTGGGTGTACCGGCTGGTGTTCACCTGGCCCGCGGCGTACCCCGCCTATCGCGGCGTGGTGGACCGGATGGTGGCGGAGCTGCGGTTCGACGAGCCCTCCGTCCTGCGGGAGGCGCGAGCCCGCGCGCTGTTGGTGCCGGGCGCTCCGGGGCCGCTGCGCTCGCTGGGGGCGGTGCTCCGGCGCCTGGGCCTTCCCAAGGAGGCGGTGGCGCCGCTGAGCGAATCCGTGCGGCTGGCACCGGCCCATGTGCAGACGCGCGTGGAGCTGGCCCGGGCGCTCCTGGAGGCCTCACGCGTGGAGGAAGGCTGTCACGCGGCCGCGGAGGCGCGCGTGTACGGGCCGTGGAACACCGGCGCGCTGGAGGCCGGCGTGCGCTGCGAGCTGTCGCGCGGCGACGTCGCGCGGGCCCTGGAGCGTCTGGTGGAGGCGCGCCGGGTGGACCCTCAGGATGCCCGGCTGCGCGCGGCCGAGCTGGCGCTCCGGACGGTGCTGGAGGCGTCCCCACGGCGGTGAAATTCACGTCGGAAAATGTAGGCGAAACTCCGGAGAATCATCGCAGATAACCCCAATGTAGGTTGCAGTCACACGCAGGGGGGGGAACACCATGCCGCAGATTCCTGGAGTCAAGTCGACCGTTTCTTCGTTCAAGCCGGGCCCCGTTGTGGCGGAGGTCGCGGACCGGACCATGAACGCGGTGTCGCTCGAGGCGAACGTCGCGAAGAGCGTGGGTGGCAGCAAGAGCGGGTCCTCGGAGCAGGTCCGGACGCCGCAGCAGGTGGTGAGCACGATTGGCGGCACGTCGGGCACGCTGAACAACGCCATCAACGTGGCGGACACCTTCGAGACGGGCGCCCGGGCCATCGGCCAGATGTCGCGCGGCAACGTGCCCACGGCCCTGCCGCCCACGGTGGTGGGGAAGACGCTGGGCAAGTTCGTGCCGGGGCTGAACGTCATCGGCGCGGTGTCGTCGCTGTCCAACACGCGGGACGTGTTCACCAACCCGTCGTCGACGCCGTCGCAGAAGACGCACGCGGTCATCGACTCGGCGAGCGCGGTCGTGTCCGCGCTGCCCGTTCCCGGCCTCTCTCAGGCGGGGGCCGTGGTGAATACGGTGAACAGCCTCTTCACGCCGTCTTCGTCGCAGTGAGCCTTTCCCGGCCCCGGGCGCTCCTTGGGGGGAGCACCCGGGCGCCGGGCTTCACTCAGTCCTCGTCCTTGAGCAGGAAGTCGTTGTTGATGACCTTGAACGACAGCCTGCCGCCGAGCGTGGGGGAGAGCCGTTCGACGAGCGGCCTCACCACGATGCCTTCCTTCCGCTGCTTCGTGCCCGGGTAGTGGCCCTGCGCCAGCTTCAGGTAGTGCTCCAGGCCGTGGTCGAACGCGCGCGCCGCCTCGCCGGTGACGACGTGCTCCACCGGCACGGTGCGCAGGCCGTGCTCCGCGCAGAACGCGATGAAGTCCTCGTGCCCGAGGAACACGCCGGTCCGCGTGTCATGCACGCTGAAGATGAACAGCTCCAGCGCGTCCAGGCCCAGGCGGTTCTTCTGGATGCCGGGCCCGCACAGCTCGCCCTGCACCGCGAAGCCCGGCGGGAGCACGGTGTCGAGCGCGTACTTCTCCGCCATCCGCCAGACCGGGTTCGGCCCTCGCTTCAGGGCCCAGTTTCGCGAGCAGGCCACCAGCTCGCCGTCGAGCGTGCGGAAGAACGTCCCGGACGTCCCGTCGAGCTTCGTCGTCACGAAGAAGTCGTGGCCGCGAAGCTCATCGAGGACGCCGAGCGCCGACTGCACCCGGACTTCGTCCGTCTTCGGCACCTGCCCCGGAAACGGCCCGGCGACCTCGCGCGTGTCCGGCAGCGCCGGCTCGAACTTCACGACCCCGAGAGCGTCGCGCACGTCCGTCCCGACGGCGGGCACCGTGCTGGGAAGGATGGAGGTGGGCAGGGCCAGCCCCTGGGACAGCACGCCCCGGAGCCGCGCCGTCTTCACCCGGAAGCCCCGGGGCCGGAGGAACTCGGCCCAGGGCCGGCCCTCTGGCAGGAGGCTGTCGATTTCGAAGAAGACACAGGCGTCGCCGACGGCGAACTCGCCCTTCTTCACGACGACGTCCCAGCCCATGACGCGCGCCTTCAGGAGGGTGTCCGCTCCGGACACGGGCTCCAGGTGGTCGATGCGCTGAATCGAAACAAGCTTCCGCTCCATATGCCCTCCTTTCCACGGCGACAGGCCGGGGCCCCTGGTGACGAGGCCCCTTCAGCGGGCTGACAGTACCGCGGGCCGGTCCTCGACGGCGCCGGGGGCGCGCGCCCGAGCCCCGCGTCCCGGTGAACGGGCGCCTCGCTCCCTGGCCGCGCGAGCAGGAGGGCGTAGACCACCGCTGGGGCGAGCATGAGGTCTCCCCGGCGGCCGCCTCCCGTCGGCCTCGGGAAGCAGCGACTGGCCCGGGCGTTTGAAGCCGCGTGCCCTGCCGGGGCGCCGTGCTTTCGCGGGGTTGGCGTCTTTGTCGCGGACAGCCCCCTGACCGAGGGGGCCGAGTCAGGCGCACGTCACAGGCCACGGGCGGTGGTCGACCGGAGGGGGCCACGGGGATATAACGCCGCGTCCTGCCGAGGGTGGGCCGCCCACCGCCCGGAATGACTCAAGGAGCTTCAGTCCGTGGAGAGCGAAGTCGAACAGCAGCGGGAGCAGACCTTCAGCGAGGCCATCCTCGGCAAGGACTTCTTCCAGGCGAAGTGGGCGAAGCGGTGGCTGGAGCTGTCCCTCAGCCTGCGCGTCGTGACGGCCACGGCGGGCTTCGCGGCCCTGCTCTTCCTTCCCTACCTGGGCGCGGTGGGGCTCTGGGACTGCTGGGAGACGCACTACGGTGAAGTCGCGCGGATGATGATTGTCCGCCAGGACTACGTGTATCCCTTCTGGGAAGGCTCGTGGTTCTTCTCCAAGCCGCCGCTCACCATGTGGATGCAGGCGCTGGGGATGAACGCCGTGGGCGCGGTGAACCCCGTCGGCAGGCTGGGCCTCTACACGGAGTGGGGCATGCGGATGCCCTTCGCGCTCCTGAGCATCACCGCGGTGGCGCTGTTGTCGCTCGCGGTGGCGCGCGTGGTGTCCCGGCGCGCGGGCCTGGCCACCGGCTTCGTGCTGGCCACCATGCCGCTGTACTTCCTGCTCACGCGCCAGACGGTGACGGACACGCCCTTCGTCACGACGTTCATCTGCGCCATGTCGTGCGCGCTCATCGGCCAGCTCGACCCGACGACCAGGCACCGCGCCGCCTGGTGGTACGGCTTCTACTTCTTCGCCGGCCTGTCCTCCCTGGCCAAGGGCATCCTGGGCGTGGGCCTGCCCGCCGTCATCCTGGTGCTCTACGCGGCCCTGTCCGTCATCCCGTGGGACAGCGCCAGCCTGGACGCGCACCTGAAGTGGCTCACGCAGTCCCGCTTCCGCAAGGACGTGCGCGAGGGCCGTCAGCCCATGCCGGTGCTGTGGGGGCAGATGTACAAGATGCACCTGGGCACGGGCGTCCTCGTCTTCTTCGCGGTGGCGGGCCCCTGGTACCTGACGCTGTCGCTGTTCGGCTCGGTGGACGACGAGGGCAAGCTCTTCTGGTACCGCTTCTTCGTCCACGACCACCTCAACCGCCTCACGGCGGGCGTGCACACCACCACGCCGGGCGGCACGTTCATCTACTTCATCGAGCAGGGCGGCTTCGCCATCTTCCCCTGGGTGGCGCTGCTGCCCGGCGCCTTCGCGGTGGTGGCGCGGCTGAAGCTGCGCTCGGAGAAGGCGGCGGACCACCTGGCCATCATCGCGGTGCTGTGGGTGGCCTTCTCCTTCTGGCTGCTGTCGTCCAGCGCCACCAAGTTCCACCACTACGTCTTCCCGGTGCTGCCGGGCGTGGCCGTCCTCCTGGCGCTGTTCATCGACAAGCTCTGGGAGGAGGGCATCTCCACGCACGCGGTGAGCCTCATCTTCGGGCTGATGCTCTTCATCCTGGTGGGGAAGAACATCGCGGAGAACCCGAAGATCTTCACCGACCTGTTCGTCTACAACTATGACCGGCCCTACCCGCAGGACCTGGTGACGAAGCCCATCGCCTTCTTCACCTCGCGCCCGCTGTGGACGGGAGATCTGGTGACGCTGGTGCTGCTGGCCGTCGGCGTCTACCTGTCCTTCGACGCCTTCTCCGCCAGGGGGCGGGCCCGGACGACGCCGAGCGCGCGCGCCGTGGCGCTGCTGTTGCTGCTGGGCGGCGTGGCCACCCTGGGCGCGGTGAGCGCCCAGTCGCAGGTGTCCGCCAAGGCGCTGGTGGGCGTGGCGGTGCTGGCGGTGGCCGGCTACCTGGCATGGGAGTCCCTGCGGCCGGGCGCGGAGGGGCGCGCGTCGCTCCAGTCGCTGGCCGGCGTGCTGGCGGTGGTGGGCATCGCGTTCGCGGTGCGGGGCTTCCGCCAGCCGGCGGTGGAGGACTCGCTGCTCAAGGCGCTGTCGGAGCCCGTCAACATCAAGAAGACGCTGGGCTTCACCTTCGCGGTGGCCGGCGGCATGGCAGTGGTGGCGGCGCTGATGCGCGCGCGGGCGATGCTGTTCGGCACCTTCTGGGTGCTGGCCGCGGGCATGGCGCTCTGGTTCAACTGGAGCCACTGGGTGGACCTGTCCCACCACTGGACGCAGCGCGACCTCTTCTGGCGGTACTACGCGCAGCGCCAGCCGGGCGAGCCCATCATCGCGTACATGATGAACTGGCGCGGCGAGACGCTCTACTCGCAGAACACGGTGGAGCAGTACCGCGCGTCGGACGCCAACGCGCGCCTGCGCGCCCTGGCCCAGCGCCCCGGCCGGGAATGGGCGCTGGTGGAGCACAACCGGCTCAACCTGCTGCGCACCGCGGTGGGCTCGGGCAAGGTCGTCACGCCGGTGGACCGCGACATCAACAACAAGTTCGTCCTGGTGACCATCGATTGAGCGGCATCCACGTCCAGGGGTTGGGCAAGCGCTTCGGAGACCGGGTGGCCGTGGAGGCGCTGTCCTTCCACGTGCGGCCCGGAGAGGTGTTCGGCCTCTTGGGGCCCAACGGCGCGGGGAAGACGACCACGGTGCGCATGCTCACGGGGCTGCTGCGGCCCACCGAGGGCGAGGCCACCGTGTGGGGCCACCACGTGGACCGGGACGGCGAGCCGCTGCGCAAGGTGGTGGGCCTGCTCACCGAGCAGCCCGGGCTCTACGACCGGCTCACCGCGCGGGAGAACCTGCGCTTCTTCATGAAGCTGCATGAGCTGGATGAGTCCGCGGCCTGGCCCCGGGCCCGGCACTACCTGGAGCGCTTCGGTCTGGGCGGCCGTGAAGCGGAGCCGGTGGGCGGCTTCTCCAAGGGCATGCGCCAGAAGCTGGCCATCGTCCGGACGCTGGTGCACGACCCGAAGGTCATCTTCCTGGACGAGCCCACCAGCGGCCTGGACCCGGAGTCCGCGCGCACCGTGCGCGACGCGGTGGCGGAGCTGGCGTCGGAGGGGCGCACCATCGTCCTGTGCTCGCACAACCTGGCGGAGGTGGAGCGGCTGTGCGAGCGCGTGGCGGTGGTGAAGCGCCGCCTGCTGGCCATGGGCCCGGTCCGCGAGCTGCGGCACGCGGGGCAGGCGCTGGAGGTGCGCGTGGAAGGGGAGGCGGAGCGCTTCCGCGGCGCGCTGGCCCAGCTCCCCTTCGCGCCCAACGTCCTGGCGGAGGGGCAGAAGCTGCGCGTCATGCTGGCGGAGGACGCGCAAGCGCCCGACGTGGTGGCCTGCCTGGTGGGCGCGGGCGCGCGGGTGCACAGCGCGGTGCCCACGCAGCGTCCCCTGGAAGAGGTCTACCTGGAGCTGCTGCGCGAAGGGAGGGGGTAGCCCATGGCGTTTCGTCCGAAGCGGGCCCTGGCGGTGTTCTGGAAGGACTTCCTGGACCTGCGAAAGAACCTGGGCCTGCTGGTGTCCATGGCGGTGCTGCCCACCGTCATGGTGCTGGTGCCCATTGGCGTGGTGTGGACGTACGTGCGCACGCCCAACCACGCGGACCTGCGCAGCGTGGCGCTCTTCTATGACCCCGCGCTGCCGCTGGGCGCCAGCGCCGCGCGCTTCCTCATCGACAAGACGCTCACCGACTGGTTCGGCATGTTCCTGGTGATGCCGGTGTTCGTGCCCATCCTCATCGCGTCCCAGAGCGTGGCGGGGGAGAAGGAGCGGCGCACGCTGGAGCCGCTCCTGTCCTCGCCGGTGACGGCGGCGGAGCTGGTGACGGGCAAGAGCCTGGCGGCGCTGGTGCCGTCCGTGGCGATTACGTGGACGGCCTTCGTCCTGTTCTGCGTGGGCGTGGACATCGTCGCGTGGCCGCTGGTGAAGATGCCGCTGATGCCGAACGCGCTGTGGACCTTCGGCGTGTTCGTCATCGCGCCGCTGTTCGCCTTCTTCGGCAACGGGGTGGCGGTGCTCATCTCCGCCCGGGTGAGCGAGGCGCGCATGGCCCAGCAGCTCTCCGCGCTGGTGGTGCTGCCCATCGTCGGCATGGTGGGCGGGCAGGTGGCCGGCGTCCTCAAGGCGGGCTTCGGCTACTACCTGCTCCAGGGCGCGGTGGTGCTGGTGCTGGACGCCTTCCTGCTGTGGGCCAGTATCCGCCTGTTGGATCGGGAGCGGCTGGTGAGCCGCTGGGGCTAGCGGACGCCGGCTGTCGCTTTCCAGGGCATCCGGCCGGCCGAGCGGCTAGGCTTTCGCCAGTGAAACTGGCATGTTGCGAGCAGGTGACGGTACGCGAGCGCGCGCGCTTTCGTCCCGGATGCCATGCTCTTAAAAGGGGTTGAGGCGGCGGCGCGGGTTGACCGGCCGCCACCGCGGCCACGGAGGCGCTGACTGGCAATGGGTATCTTCGACAGCATCAAGGGTGAGGCGAAGCGCAACTTCATCGCCCGGGCGGACTCGGCGAAGGGCGACATCATCTACAAGTATCCGGAGAACAACGTCCGGATGCTGACCCAGCTCACCGTCGATGCGGACGAGGTCGCCCTCTTCGTGAAGGACGGCAAGGTGGAGGGCAAGCTGGGGCCCGGCCGCCACTCGCTGGACACGAACAACATCCCGTTCCTGTCCCGCCTCATCGAAGGGTTCACGGGCGGCAACCTCTTCATCTCCGAAATCTTCTTCGTCTCCACCCGGGAGTTCGCCGGCGTGAAGTTCGGCGGCCCCATCGGTGACGTGCGTGACCCGGAGACGGGCCTGGGCATCGGCACCATGGTGTACGGCGACTTCTCCATCCGCGTGACGGACCCGGAGCGCCTCGTGGTGGGGCTGGTGGGCATGGGCCGCACCGGCAACGACGAGCTGCTCGGCTGGTTCAAGAACCAGGTGCTGAAGGTGACGCGCGACCGCATCGCGGAGCTGCTCGTCAAGAAGCGGTGGCCGCTGCTCGACGTGACGAGCGGCGCGTACACCGAGGAGATTGAGACGGAGGTCATCGCCGGGCTCAAGCCCCACGTGGACGGCTACGGCCTCACCGTGGTGCGGATGGGCAACTTCCACGTCTCCATCAAGGAGGAGGACGAGGCGACGCTGAAGAAGCTGGGCAAGGACGTGGCGTACTCGCGTCTGGCCGGTGGCTTCCAGCAGTACGCGCAGGGCCAGGCGATGCTCGGCGCGGCCGAGGGCATGGCCAAGGGCGGTGACGGCGGCGGTGGCGCCGGCAACGCGCTGGGCGGCATGGGCATGGGCATGGGCTTCGGCATGGCCCAGCAGTTCATGAACCAGCAGCACCAGCAGCAGCCGTACCAGCAGCGGCCCCCGGAGCCCGCGCCCGCGGCGCCCCCGGCGGACACGCGCAGCCCCGCGCAGCGCCTGAAGGAAATCAAGGAGCTGAAGGACGCCGGCGTGCTCTCCGACGAGGAGTACAACGCGAAGCGCGCGGAGCTGATGAAGCTCCTGTAGTTCCCTTCCGCGCCCCGCGCGGCACCCAGGGCCTCCGTCCGACGCCGGGCGGGGGCCCTTGTTTTTCCCGCGACGGGGGCTGGGGGTGCATGGACCTCAAATGTCCACTGGGATACATTCGCCGGCCGCGTTCGCCGTGGGTGTGCGTGCCGGGACGTGCCGCCGAGGCGTCTTGAGGGCGTGCGTCATGCATGGGCACGGGAGGGACGTGTCGCGGGAGGCAGGTGCTCCCGCGGGCCGGACGTCCCCGCGCCAGCCGGGGTCTGGCCGCGCGCTTTCAGGGAGACAAGTCATTGAGGACCTTTCGTTACAAGTCCCGCTCGGCGCTGTTGCTGCTCACGGTTTCGCTGGCCGCCTGCCGTGAGGATGCTCCGCCGGCTTCGCCCATCGACGTGCCTCGGGAGGAGCAGTCCGCTCCGTTCGTGTCCATTGACGGCATGGACAACGCGGCCGGCTTCCTGCGGGGCACCATCCAGGGGCAGGGCGACATCAAGGCCGTGGAAGTCCACGTGGACGGCGTGTTGCTTGGCTGGGCGGAGGTGCATGGCGACGAATGGAGCATCCCCTGGCGGCCCGGCGTGGGGACGCGCGCCATTGAAGTGGTGGGGCATGACGGCGCGGGCGTGCCGGCCCGCGCGTCGCTCGCGCTCCAGCCGCTGGAGTTCGACACGGCGCACGCGCTGTACCAGCCCGCGTCGCTGCTGACGCTGCCCTCGTCCGGGTCCGCGACGACGCGTTACACGCTGGACGGTTCGACGCCCAGGGCGGACTCGCCCGTCTACTCCGCGCCGCTGGTCCTGCTGCGCTCCCAGGGCGAGCCCACGCCGCTCTCCCTCATCCCCACGAATCCGCCGGAGACGCCGGTGGATTGGCGGTGGTTGCCGCCGCGCACGCCCGCTGGCCGCGCCGCCGTGGTGCGCTTCCAGCAGTTCCAGGAGGCCACGCCCGTGGGCGCGTCCGGCACCCGGACCTACCTCATCGACGCGTCACACGGCGCGCTGCCGGTGATGTCGCTGACGGTGGACGCGGAGCACTTGTTCGGCTTCGAGCACGGCATCTACGTGCCCGGGCGCACGCACGCGGAGGACCCGCGGCCGGACTGGATATGGGGCAACGGCAACTACCACCAGGGCGGCAAGGACTGGGAGCGGCCCCTCCACGTGGAGTGGTTCGAGGTGGACGGCCAGCCGGTGATCGCGCAGGGCGCGGGCGTGCGCATCCACGGCTCGGGCAGCGCGGCGCTGCCGCACAAGAGCCTGCGCCTGTACGCGAAGGAGGACTACGGGCCCAAGACGTTCCGCGCGGCGGTGTTCCCCGACCAGGCGCTGGACGCGTACACCCGCCTCATCGTCCGCACGTCGGGCCAGGACCTGCTCTTCTCCAAGATTCGGGACTGCGCGCTCCAGGGCCTGCTGCGCGAGACGTCCCTGCACCTGCAGGCCTGCCGTCCCACCGTGCTGTACCTCAACGGTGAGTACTGGGGCCTGCACGAGCTGCGCGAGCGGTACGACGAGTACTACCTCGCGTCGCGCCACGGCATCGACCGCAAGAAGGTGGCCATCCTGGAGCTGGAGGGCTTGCTCGACACCGGCGAGGAGGGAGACGAGGCGCACTACCTGGCGCTGCTGGACTTCGTCCGGAGCAACGACCTCTCCCTCCCGGAGAACCTGGCCCAGGTGGAGGCGATGATGGATGTGGACGACTTCATCGACTACCAGGTCGCGGAGCTCTTCTTCGCGAACGGTGACTGGCCCCAGAACAACGTGAAGTTCTGGCGCTACGTGGCGCCGGAGGCCCAGGGGCCCGCGGCGACGGACGGCCGCTGGCGCTGGCTGCTCTATGATTTGGACAACGCCTTCCTCGGCGACCCGGGCTACGACTCATTGGCGCGGGTGCTGACGGACGAGTCGCTGCCGGAGTGGTCCGTGCTGCTGCTCCGCGGGCTGCTGACGAACGCGGACTTCAAGCACCGCTTCGTGACGCGCTTCCAGTGGCACCTGGACAACACCTTCCGCGAGGAGCGCGTGACCGCGCACCTGGAGTCCCTGGCCGACCTGGTGGCCGCGGAGATGCCCGCGCACATCGAGCGCTGGGGCTACCCGGCGTCCGTGGAGTCCTGGCGCTACGCCGTGGACGCGATGCGTGCGTTCGCCACGCAGCGGCCCACGCACGTGCGCCAGCACCTGGAAGCGGCCTTCGGTCCCTTCTAGGGGGCCGGCGCGGTGAACTCCTCCAGCCCCGGCGCGGGTGGGGGCTGGGTGAAGTCCTCCAGCCCCGGCGCGGCGGGGAGGATGGCGTCCTCCACGCCCTCCAGGTTGAGCTTCATGGGCACCTGGAGCGTGGTGCCCAGCCGCAGCAGCAGCACGTCCGGCTCGATGCCCTTCTCCCCGATGGCCTGGGCCACCTCGCGGGCGGACAGGGCGTTGCCCCGGGCCCACAGCGCCTTGAGGAACTCGCCCGACTGGGCGTTGCGCCACCACGCGGGGCCGAAGCGCGCCTTGAGCTGCGCCTGGAGCTGCCCCGCCAGGAACCAGGCGCGGAAGCTGTCCGCGGACTGGAAGAAGTCCTCCTGGTCCACGAGGTAGCGCTCGGCGTCCACGTCCGTCAGCGGGATGTCGTCGGTGCGCGACATGATTTCGCGGTACAGCGCCTTCGGGTCGGCCTCCACGCGGCGGTGCAGCTCCAACTGGTACAGCAGCCGGCCCGCGGCGTGACGGATGAGGTACAGCTTGTGCGCGCTGGACGCGGCCAGGTACTGGGCGCGCTGCTCGCCGCTGACGCCCGCGTGCTCCTCCAGCCACACCGGGTCCTCGGCCAGGTCCTCGAAGAGGGCGGAGAAGGCCTCGCCCACGGTGGGGTTGCCCAGGCGCGCCAGCTCGAAGCGCGCCTCCGTGGTGAAGGCCGCGTGCAGCGCGTGGCCGAACTCATGGAGCACGCGCGCCTGGTGCAGCACGCCCGTGCCCGGCTTGAAGGAGATGCGCACGTCGGACGGCACGCGCACCACCAGCGCCAGGGGGCGGGAGCTCTTGGCCTTCACGTCGCGCGCGTCGATGGTGACGTTGGGCAGCTCCCCCAGGTCCAGGCCCATGCCCGCCAGCGTCCCGTGCGCCTTGAGCAGGGACTCGCCCCTGGGGAAGGCGTCCTCCACCTCGCGCGAGCGGAACAGGCGGGGGATGTCCGCGCGGGTGATGTCCTTGAAGGGCATGCCCAGCTCGCGCTGGCTCAGCCGCTCCATCACCACGCGGTAGGGGGCCTGCGTGGCCTGCAGAATCTCCTCCGCCAGCACGCTCAGCCGGCCCAGGTCCGCCTGCCGCAGCTCGCTGCCGAAGGCCTCGTAGGACTCGAACCCCAGCTCGCGCACCAGCTCCTCCGCGCGCTCCTCGCGGCGGCGCAGCGTCTGGTTCAGCCGCTCGATGGCGGGCGTGGCCGCGGCGTACAGCGCCCGGCGCCGCGCCACCGTGCGCTCGTTGGCCAGCAGCCGCTCCAGGTCCCGGTAGCGCACGTCCTTCCCGTCCATGGGGAAGGTGAGGGAGGCCTCCAGGTTGGCGGCCGCGTCGTTGTACTCGGCCAGCGCGTGGGACAGGTACTCCCCGGCGAAGTGCGAGTGCAGCGCGGTGAGGGCGCGCACCTCGCGGGCGTCGTCGGTGAGCTGGCGCAGCCGGTCGATTCTGCGGATGTTCTCGACGCTGAACAGCGCCTCCTGGCCCGCATAGGTGGCGGCGACGTCCACGTGACGGCCCTGCGTCCAGAAGTCCCACACCAGCCGGCTCTGGGCCTCGAGGAGCGTCTCGGCCTTCGTGGACATGGCGCTGACGTCCGCCTGGAGCTGCTGCTTCTCGGAAAGGGCCTGTCGGGCATCGGCGGGGGGCCCCTTGGGGCAGCCGACGAGGCAACAGGCGAAGGCGAGCAGCAGTGGAATCCTTGGGTGCATGTGGTTCCCCATGTTACTTGCGCCCTGCCCATGCCCAATCTTTCTCAATGGCGGGCCGCCCGGGGGCGCCAGGCCCTCTACTCCGCCCTGCGCCGTTTCTTCTCCGCCCACGGCTACCTGGAGGTGGAGACGCCGCTGCTCATCCCCACGCCGGGGATGGAGCCGCACATCAACGCGTTCGAGGCCGGTTTCATCCCGGAGACGGATGTGGGCTCCGCGCGGCCGCTCTACCTGCACACCAGCCCCGAGTACGCCATGAAGCGGCTGCTCGCGGACGGTGCGGGGCCGTTGTTCCAGCTCTGCAAGGTGTTCCGGAATGGGGAGGTCTCCCCGACCCACAATCCGGAATTCACGATGCTGGAGTTCTACCGGCCCCACGCGGACTACCACGCCATCATGGATGACCTGGAGGGCGCGCTGGCGGAGGCGGGGCGCGGCGCGACGGAGGGGGAGCCCGGCGCGGACCCGGCCTTCTTCACCCGCACCCCCTACGAGCGCCTGACGGTCCGCGACGCGGTGCTGCGCGCCACGGGGGTGGACCTCCACCTGCACGCGGACGGCCCGTCGCTGAAGCGGGCGGCGGAGGCGGCCGGGGTGCGCACCGGGGACGCGGAGACCTTCGACGACGTCTTCTTCCACCTCTTCCTCCAGAAGGTGGAGACCGGGCTGGGCCACGAGCGGCCCACCTTCCTGGTGGAGTACCCGGCCTCCATGGCGGCGCTGGCCCGGCTCAAGCCCGGCGACGCCCGGGTGGCGGAGCGGGTGGAGCTGTACGCCAAGGGGCTGGAGCTGGCGAACGGGTTCTCCGAGCTGACGGACCCGGTGGAACAGCGCGCACGATTGATGGAAGAACAGGCGCTCAGGCGCCGGCTGGGCCGCGCCGTGTACCCACTGGACGAGCGGTTCCTCGACGCGGTAGGGCGGATGCCACCCTCGGCGGGCATCGCCGTGGGGCTCGATAGAATCCTGATGCTGCTGCTCGGGGTCCAGCGCATCTCGGACGTCCTCCTCTTCCCCGCCCACGAGTTCGTTTGATTCGCAAGCTCCTGCAGACGGCCTTTGCTGGGACGGCGGCGGTGGGCATCACCGGCGTGCTGTCTCCCGTGGTGTCGGCGGTGTCGCTGCTGCGGGAGCCCCAGGACGCGGATGGGCTGCTGACGCTGTGGGGGCGCTCGGTGCTGGCCGCCGCGGGCGTGCGGCACGAGGCCGTGGGGGTGGAGAACATCCCCGCGGGCACCCACGTCGTCTTCGTGAGCAACCACCAGTCGCACTACGACGCGCTGGTGAACTTCGCCCACATCCACAAGCACACGCGCTACGTGGCCAAGGCGGAGCTGTTCCGCATCCCCGTCTTCGGGCCGGCGCTCCGGCGCGCGGGCAACATCCCCGTGGAGCGCACCGGCGGCGGTGGAGACAGGGCCCGCCTGTCGGAGGCCGTCACGGCGCTGCGCGAGCGGGTGAGCGTGCTCTTCTTCGCGGAGGGCACGCGCAGCACGGATGGGCGGCTGCGGCCGTTCAAGAAGGGGGCCGCGACGCTGGCCATCCAGGCGGGCGTCCCCGTGGTGCCCCTGGCCGTGTCGGGGACGCGGCTCATCCTTCCCAAGGGGGGGCGGGCCGTGCGGTGGGGCCAGCGCGTGGCGCTGGTGGTGGGCAGGCCCATCCCCACCCAGGGACTGACGATGCAGGACCGCGACGCGCTCACGCGCCAACTGGAGGACGCGGTCGCGGAACTCTATGCCGAGGCCTGCAAGCGCTCGGGAGACACGCCATGAAGAAGCCCATTCAGACCACATCCCAGGCGCACCCCTGGCACGGCATCACCCCGGGTGAGGACGCCCCTGAAATCGTCACCGCGTACATCGAAATCGTCCCCACGGACGCGGTGAAGTACGAGCTGGACAAGGAGTCCGGCATCCTCAAGCTGGACCGCCCGCAGCGCTTCAGCAGCCAGTGCCCCACGCTCTACGGCTTCATCCCGCAGACCTTCTGCGACGACCTGGTGGCGAAGCGCTGCGCCGAGCGCACGGGCCTGAAGGACATCAAGGGCGACGGCGACCCCATCGACGTCTGCGTGCTGACGGAGAAGGTCATCTCCAGCGGCAACCTGCTGGTCCGCGCGATTCCGATTGGCGGCTTCCGCATGGTCGACGGCGACGAGGCCGACGACAAGATCATCGCGGTGCTGGAGTCGGACCTGGTGTACGGCGAGCTGCAGCACATCGCGCAGCTCCCGCGCGCGCTGCTCGACCGCCTCAAGCACTACTTCCTCACCTACAAGCAGATCCCCGGTGAGGGGAAGCGCAGCGTGGAGATCGCCGAGGTCTACGACCAGCCGGAGGCCCTGGAGGTCATCAAGCGCAGCATGAAGGACTACGCGCGCATCTACGGCCCGCAGGTCACCACGAAGGCGCGCTCCACCCGCAAGCGCGGCGCGGCGGTGGAGGCGAAGATCGCCAGGCCCGCGAAGGCCAGGTCGAAGTCCGCGCGCAAGTCCCGCGCGTCCTGACGGTCGCGCTCAGCGGACCTCGACCAGCCGCACGCGCTTGTAGATGCGGCGGTCCAGCGGCAGGCGGGTGTCGATGAAGCCGAGCGCTTCGTCGAACTCGAAGCTGAAGGTGGGGACGGGCGGGCTGATGGAGATGAGCAGCTCGAACTCCCAGACGCTGGTGAGGCGCGAGCGGCCCCCCACGGCCTCGTCCGGCGGCGGGGGGAGCTTCTCCGCCATGGCGCGCACGTCCTTGATGGCCTCCTTGTCGACCTCGGCCTGGTGGCTGGGCTCCAGGAGCTGCACGTCGATGAGCTGGCCCCGCGCGTCCTGGACCACGCGGATGAGGGCGCGGCGCGTGGTGCGGAACTCCTGGCGCATCTGCTGGCGCAGCTCCCGGCGCGCGTTGAGCGTGGGGTCTCCGGCCGTGCTGATGGGCCTGCGCCGGTCCTCGCCCGGGCCGTTCTTCGCGGCGAACGAGCCCGACGCGCCGTAGTCCGCCGCGCGCTCCATCCAGATGCGCGAGTACGCCCGGCCGCGCTCCATGCCCATGTCGAAGTAGCCCTGGAGGCCGTGCTCCTTCACGGCGCGGTCGGCGTCCCACGCCTTCATCAGCGCCTTGCCGAGCTGGCCGTAGTACGGGTGGACCAGCCCGCGATCCACGCGGCCTCGACCCACGCTTTCGGAGACCAGCTCCTCCACCAGCCCCTGGGCGGAAGGGGGCGCATGCGGGTCCGCCACGCCGCCGTCGAGCACCGCCGCCGGGCCGCTGCGCGTCCCGGAGAGCGCCGTGACTTGCCGGGCCGCGAGCAACAGCCGAGCGCCCGTGGCGGACGCGCCATCCGCGCGGGGCAGGTCCGAGGGAGGTGTCCCCGCGACCGGTGCATCCGCGAAGCGGGGGACCGCGGGGGCCGTGTCTGGGCGCGGCGTCTGCGCGGGACGTTCGGGCGGGGTGGGCGCCAGGGCGTGCGGGGTGGGCGCTCGAACTGGCGTCGTGTCGCGCTCGGCGTTGGCCTGGGCGGCCGCTGCGTCGCGGTAGGGCAGGGCGTCCGCTTGGGCCGAGTCCGCGTCACGCTCGGAGTCCGCACGGGCCGATGATGCGGCCGGCTCTGGCGGAGCGGTTTCGCTTTGGGGCGCAGAGGGCAATGCCTCCGAAAGACGTGGGGCCGGTGCAGTGGGCGGTGCCCCCGCGATGTCTCGGTCCGGCGTTTCGGGACGTGAAGCCGTCACGGGTGGAGCCTGGGCGATGCCAGGCGCCCGTGTCGCGTTGTCCGGCGGGGGCGGTCGGTGCTCGCCGGCGACAGTCTCCGGCGAGGCGCGGACCTCATCCGGGGCGGGCTTCGGCGGCTCACGCTCCGCGGCCTCGGCGGAGGGCGGCGCCTCCGCCACCTCCACCTCCACCCATTCAACGGCAGGCGACGAAGCCGGTAACGGCTGGCGCGAAACAGGCGCCTCACCCTCCAGGGCCAGCCACAAGAGCCCATGGACGCCGGCGCTGGCGACGAGCGCTGACAGCAGGCGTCGGGTGGGCCGCTCGCGGGACATGCGCCTCCATTTAACCCCGCCTTCACGTCATGCCCGGGGAATCCGCGTGGGGAGGATAGGAAACGTGAGCCCGACGCGTTTACTCTTCGCGACATCGGAGGAAGGACCCCAGGATGTCGACCTCGCTGCTCGCGACGGATGGCTACAAGTTCAGCATGGCGGAGGCGGGCTGGCCGCTTCGTCGGGAAACGTTCTACTACTCGCACCGGCGGGGTGGTCTCCAGGTCATGCCCCTGGACGTGGCGGCCTTCGTCCAGTCGCTCATCCCCGAGCCCAAGGCGGAGGACTACGACTACCTCAGCCGCTACGACTACGAGATGGGCGTGGGCTTCAAGGCGGCCATCCTCCGCCGTGAGAAGCTCAGCATCCGCGCCATCCCCAAGGGCGCGCTCTTCTACCCGCGCGAGCCCATCCTCACGCTGACGGGGCCGTCCGCCTTGGTGTCCTGGGTGGAGCCGCTGCTGCTCCAGCTCAACTTCCGCATCCAGGTGGCCACGCTGGCGCTGTCGGACCGGGACGCGCTGGCCCGCGCGCTGGCCACCGTGACGTGCGACGAGCAGAAGGCCATCGCGCTGGAGACGCTCGACGCGGTGGGCGTGAAGCCGGTGCCCATCACCGTGGACGCGGAGGGCTACGCGAAGCGCGTCCATGCCACCGTCAAGGAGCTGGTGGACCTCGTGGAGGACCCGGCCCGCATCTTCGAGGTCGGCCTGCGCGCGGCCACCTGCCTGGAGCAGCACGAACTGGCGCTGCGAAGCTGCAAGGAGGCCGGCGTCACGCGCACCTCCAACGTGGAGGGGGCGTTCAAGCTGGGCATGATTCCCGTGGGCACCATGGGGCACGAGCACATCCAGCGCTACGGCTCGGATGAAGCCGCGTTCCGCGCCATGCGCGAGCGCCGGCCGCAGCGCTCCAGCTACCTGCTGGACACCTTCGACACGCTCACGTCCGGCATCCCCGCGGCCTTCCAGCTCATCCAGGAGGAGCCGGGCAACCACGACTCCATCCGCTTCGACTCCGGCAACAAGAAGCTCCAGTACCTCTACGCGGTGACGCGGGCGAGGGACCTGGGCATCCGCCCCGTCAACATCCTGGAGGACGGCCTGGACGCGGAGGCCACGCGCGAGTTCGAGGAGCTGCGCCGGCAGGTGGGCTGGGAGCCGTCGGCCCAGTTCTACGGCTACGGTGGCCACATCGTCGCGCGGACCATGGACTGCCCGCTCACCCGGGACAAGGTGGCCGCCATCTACAAGCTGTCGCGCACGGGCAACACGCCGGTGATGAAGTTCGGCAACGAGCTGGCCGAGGGCAAGAAGAGCATCCCCGGCGAGCCGGTCCTCTTCCGCCGCCGCCATGGCTCGGGGCCCATCGGGCTCGTCGGCCAGGTGGGAGAGCCCGTCCCGGACGGCTACTTCCCGCTCATGGAGAGCGCGCCGGAGCGCCCGTCGCTGGTGGGCGCGCAGGAGACGGCGGCCGAGGCGCGCGTGGCCTACACCGCCGCGACGCAGGCGCTGGTGGACGGGCTGCACCGCCGCCACTTCCCCCACTCGCAGCGCTGAGGCCGACATGTCCCTGCCCATGCCCCGCTTCCACGAGGATGCCCGCGCCGGCCAGCTCTACCTGGAGCGTGGCGCGGAGGTGGCCGAGGAGGCCCTCCGCTACGTGGCAGAGCACCGCATCCGCCCCGCCCGCGAGGACGCGACGCGCATCGCCGTGTTTGGCATCGACGTGCAGGTGGCCTTCTGCACCCCGGGCGCCAGCCTCTTCGTGCCCGGCGCGGTGGAGGACACGCAGCGCGCGCTGCGCTGGCTCTACGCGCACCTGGACCGGGTGACGGAGCTGGTGTTCTCCCTGGACACCCACCGCGCGCACCACGTCTTCCATCCGTCCTGGTGGCGGGACGCGCAAGGGCGGCCGCCGCCGCCGCTCACGGCCATCACCGCGGCGGACGTGCGCTCCGGCCGGTGGCGCGCCACGCGCTCCCACGAGGAGAGCCTGGCCTACTGCGAGCAGCTGGAGGCCAGCGGCCGGTACGTGCTCACCGTCTGGCCCTTCCACGCGATGCTCGGCGGGCTGAGCCACGCGCTGGTGCCGTCCGTCTTCGAGGCGAGCCTCTTCCACGCCCTGGCGCGCGACGTCCCCACGCACTTCGAGCTCAAGGGGGAGCACCCGCTCACGGAGAACTACTCCGTGCTGTCTCCCGAGGTGACGGAGGTGAAGGGGCAGCAGGTGGGAGCGTTCAACACGCGCCTCTTCGAGCACCTGATGTCCTTCGACCGCGTCTACGTCTTCGGCCAGGCCAGCTCGCACTGCGTGCTGAACACGCTGCTGGACCTGCGGCGTCACCTCGAGCGGACGGACCCGTCGAAGCTGGGGCGCATCCACATCCTGGAGGACGCCATGAGCCCGGTGCCCGCGCCGCCCCTGGACCCGCTGCCGCCCTCGCTGGACTTCCCCCGGCTGGCCCGGGAGGCGCTCCAGGACTTCCAGGCCGCGGGCATGCGGGTGGTGCGGACCACGGACCCGCTGGAAGGATAGCGGGCTGGCAGAAGGCGCGGGTGCGCCCACGTACCCAGCGTGTGGTAGCATCTCCCGTTCGTTCCCGGCAGGGCCGGAAACCTCAGCGTCGGTGAAGGGGGAGTCATGGCCGCTCAAAGCAGTGCGCCCGCGTTCTCGGTGCAGGTGGGCTCTCACGACGCCCATGCGCTGAGCGTCTCCAGTATTTCCGGCACCGAGGCGCTGAGCCACCTGTTCGACTTCCGGGTGGACTTCTTCGCCAAGGACGGCGAGCCCATCACCCCCAGCGAGCTGCTGGGGCAGGACGCGCTGCTCACCCTGTCCGTTCGTGACGGCGCGCCTCGCCACGTGCACGGCTGGGTCCGCGAGGTGGAGTCGCTGGGCCTGAAGGCGGGCCGCCGCCGCTACCGGGCGCACGTGGTGCCCAGGCTGTGGCGCCTCACCCAGCAACACCGCAGCCGCATCTTCCAGCAGAAGTCCGTGCCGGACATCCTCAAGGCCGTCCTGGACGAGGCCGGCGTGAAGACGCGGCTGTCCCTGGCCGGCAGCTACGCCGCCCGCGACTACTGCGTGCAGTACCGGGAGAGCGACTTCGCCTTCCTCAGCCGGCTCATGGAGTGGGAGGGCATCTTCTACTTCTTCGAGCACGCCGAGGACGGCCACACCCTGGTGCTGGGAGACAAGCCCACGACGCACGTGCCGCTGCCCCAGGGCCCGCAGCTCCCGCTGCACGCGAGCCGGGGCAACGCGGTGGTGGAGGGCGAATACCTCTCCGCGCTGGAGGTGGTGCACCGCCTGCGGCCCGGCGCCGTCCACCTGAAGGACTTCGACTTCGAGAAGCCCGGCCTGGACATCTCCGGCAAGGCGCAGGCGCCCGAGGGCGTCACGGAGCTGGAGCTCTACGACTACCCCGCCGGGTACGTGGCGCCGGGCGTGGGCAAGGCCGCGTCCAGCGTGCGCACGGAAGCGGCCAGCATGGGCGGGCGCACGCTGTCGGGCCAGGGCGTGGCGCCGCGCCTGACGCCGGGGTACCTGCTGGAGGTGCTGTCCCCGGAGGACGGCACCTTCGCGGGCGAATACCTCGTCACGGAGGTGATGCACTGGGCCTCCCAGCCGGACGTCAGCGCGGGCAGCGAGTCGCTCCAGGGCCTGTACCGCAACCAGTTCCAGCTCCTGCCCAAGGCCGTGCCCTTCCGCCCCCGGCGCCTGACGCCGTTGCCGCAGCTCGCCGGGCCGCAGACGGCCACGGTGGTGGGGCCCGCGGGCGAGGAGATCCACACCGACGAGCACGGCCGCATCAAGGTGCAGTTCCACTGGGACCGCGAGGGCCAGCGCGACGAGAAGGCCTCCTGCTGGGTGCGCGTGGGCCAGCCGTGGGGCGGCCAGGCCTGGGGTGACGTGTGGCTGCCGCGCATCGGCCAGGAGGTGGTGGTGCGCTTCCTGGAGGGCGACCCGGACCGGCCCCTGGTGGCGGGGGCCGTCTACAACGGCACCAACACGGTGCCGTACGGCCTGCCAGGGGAGAAGACGAAGTCCACGCGCAAGAGCGCCTCCAGCCTGGGCAGTGACGGCTTCAACGAGGTCCGGGTGGAGGACGCGGCGGGACAGGAGGAGGTCTTCACCCACGCGCAGAAGGACGAGGACCTGCTCACGGAGAACGACAAGGACCAGCAGGTGACGGGCTTCGAGGACCTGCTGGTGAAGAAGGACCGCGAGCGCACGGTGGAGGGCAACCAGGAGCTGCGCGTGGGCGCGGACGACGTGAGCGTCGTCGAGCAGAACCAGACGCTGCTGGTGCAGGGCAACCGCTCCACCCGGACGACGCAGTCCCATGACGAGGCCGTGGAGGGCAACCAGACGATGACGGTGGGCGGCAACCTCACCGCGCTGGTGCTCCAGGGCGCCATGGAGAACGTGGGGGCCGCGAAGGCCACCACCATTGGCGGCGCCTACAGCGTCAACGTGGCGCTGGCCTACAACGAGGCCACCGGCGGCGCGCGCGGCCTCGAGGTGGCCGGCGCCCACACCGAGCACGTGCTGGGCGCCCGCCAGGAGACGGTCGCCAAGGACAAGACGGTGGACGTCGGCGGTGACTGGGACTTGCGCACCAAGGGCCAGCTCACGCTGACCATTGGCAAGGATTGGGAGGAGGACATCGGGAAGACCACCGGCCTCTACATCACCGAGCCCATGGCCGGCCTGGCCAAGAAGTTCGACCTGAAGGCGGACACCTTCTCGCTCATCGTCGGAGACAACCTCATCCTCAAGATGGAGAAGTCCGGCAAGGTGACCTTCACCCTGAAGACGCTCACCGTGGACGGCAAGGAGGTGAAGTTCAAGGGCGCCAAGGTGAAGATGGAGGCGGCCGGTTCGCTCAAGAGCGATTCGCGAGAGGCGAAGGAGCTGGAGCACCTCAAGGACCCGGACCCCCTCAACGTCGAGTTCAACCTCAAGGGGATGGACGGCAAGCCCATCAAGGACCAGCCCTTCGAGCTGCACATGCCCGACGGCAGCATCAAGAAGGGCCGAGTGGACGGGAGCGGGAAGGGCGTGGTGGAGAAGGTGCCGCCCGGCGACTACCGCATCGTCTTCCCGGAGATGTCGGGCCGCATCAACAAGGGGTCCTGAGCTGTACCCGCCCGCGCGGGCACACGCGCCATTTCGGATAGGCCAGCGATGGAAACGTACGTCGTCAAGGACGGGGACTCCCCCGACTCAATCGCGCAGAAGTATGGGTTCAAGGAATGGAAGCTCATCTACGAGCATCCGGACAACGGGGGCCTGCGCTCCACGCGTGGCGCCAACGAGGTGAAGGCGGATGACCGGGTCATCATCCCGGACCTGCCGGAGAACCAGGTGTCCGCGGGCGGGCCGCAGAACCTCATCGCCACGCCCGGGACGCCGCTGACGCTGCCGCCCGTCCACTTCGACGCGCACATGCACATCATGAGCGGCAACTGCACGCCCATGCCCGCGCTCGTGCAGATGATGAAGGACAAGGGCCTGGGCTTCCTCATCGGCACGGGCACCAGCCGCACGAAGATCAACCGCCTGGGCTTCTGGGCGGCGAAGATTCCGTTCGCGCCCGACATCGGGGATGTGTCCCACCGGGACACGCACCGCATTGGCGAGGAGGCGGTGCGCTCCAATGACAGCCTCGCCCAGGACCGGACGGGGTACGCCCCGGACGGGATGGGCGGCGTGGAGGAGTACGTCATCCCCGCGCCCCTGCGCGCCTATGCGTCCACCCAGGGCCACGCGGAGGCCAGCGCCTCCTACCTGGGCATGTCCATCGTCCTCACCATGGACATGGACTACTGCCACCTGGCGGGCTACCAGGGGGACCCCATCTACAGCGAGGAGGACGGCGAGTCCGGGCCCGCCATCACCTATCGCTGGCGCACGAAGTCCGACGACCCCGGCGAGAAGATCGTCGCGAAGTCCGACGAGGTGGACCTCCACGAGACGTGGGCCCGGCAGCTCCGGCACACCGAGCAGGCGACGGCGGAGCACCCCTTCCGGCTGCTGCCGATGTACCACTTCGAGCCGCGCCGCTTCATCAAGAACGGAGACAAGGCCGCCGCCTTCAAGAAGGTGGTGACGGCCTCGCAGGCGGCGCCCTACATCGGCTTCAAGATGTACAGCCCGCAGGGCTACATGCCGAAGGAGCGCCACGCGCCGGTGAAGGACGTCCTGAGCGGGTTCTTCTCCGACTGCGCGGCGAAGGACATCCCGGTGATGACCCACTGCACGCCGTCCGGCTTCTACACGCACGAGCGGCGCTTCTACCTGGACCACGAGCCGGACGAGGCCATCCGCAAGGACCCGAAGTACTGGCCGTCCCAGGAGGCCATCGCCGCCGCGGACACCAACATCACCAAGGCCCGCGAATACGTGGCGGAGCTGGAGGCGAGCTGGAAGAGCCACATCCCGCTGGTGCTGCGCCGCGCCCGCAACGGCGTGGAGGACGCCATCGAGGCCAAGGAGAAGCTGCTGAACCCGGGCCGGATGCGCTACTTCTACGAGAACTACGTGCACCCGGAGGCCTGGCGCCCGGTGCTCAACGACAACCCGAACCTGCGCCTGTGTCTGGCGCACTTCGCCAGCGACGGCACCTTCTGGGACTTCCGCAAGGGGCTCTCCGTCAAGCAGGACGCCCAGAAGGTCCAGTATGACAAGAGCTGGATTGGCTCCATCGTCGAGCTGTGCGACGAGTTCCCCAACTTCTACACGGACATCTCCTACCTGGACCTGATGGAGAAGCAGAAGTGGAAGCTGCTGGCGGAGATCCTCAAGTCCAGCCCGTGGATGTTGAAGAAGGTCATGTTCGGCACCGACTGGTACATGATTACCGCCGAGCCCGTGGCGTACGCGGCCTGGTACAGCCGCACCATCCGCGGGCTGGAGTTCATCCAGAAGGAGCTGCCGACGCAGGTGAACCTCTTCACCCAGTTCGCCATCGTCAATCCCATGCGCTTCTACCGGATGATTGAGGTCGCGCCGAAGATGAAGGAGGGCCTCAAGGCGCTCCAGGAGCGGCTCAAGGTGACGGGCGCGCCGGTGGACGCGCTGGAGGACAACTTCACCACGCTGATGCGGCTGCAGCACCCGCTGGAGCAGATTGACAAGGCGGGTGGGCTGGCCAGCGGCCCCATGCTGTTCACCGCGACCACGAAGGCGAAGTAGGAGCGCCCCGCCCATGGAGCCCAACAAGGACCCCTTCCTGCTGACGCCCGCGCTGCCCGCGCCCGCGGCGCCCGTGCGTCACAAGTCGCCGTTCCCCTGGAACCAGGTGGCGCTCGTGTTCCCGGCGCCCGTGCCGGACTCGGTGGCGGTGCTCACGCTGAACGACAAGCTCTGGCGCCTGGAGCTGTCCGGCCCCGAGGTGCGCCGCGTCGAGGTGGATGACGAGTACCTGGAGCAGGTGTCCGGGGGGGAGCTGTCCGGCCTGCCGCCGCCGTCCCCCACGCACCTGGCGTACCTCCAGACGCGGCGGCTGGTGCTGTACGACCTCAAGTGGCAGCTCGCCAAGACGTGGTCCATGGCCGGGCGCCTGGAGGAGGTGTCCATCCGCGGCGCCTGGGTCTCCCACACGCCGCAGGTGGTGGCGGTGGAGCTGGAGGACACCACGAACTACGTCACCGACGACCGCATCGACTTCCGGCTGCGCACCTGGCGGCTGGACGGTGAAAAGCGCGTGCAGCAGGGCGCGCTGGAGCTGGGCTCCGTGGTGGGCGCGGTGAAGTGGGACGCGGGCGCGGGGCTGGTGGCGGTGCAGCGGCCCGGGGCCTCGCTGGAGCTCTATGGGCCCGACCTGGGCAAACCCCAGCCAGAGCACCCGCTGGCGCTCGCGCTGCGCAAGCTGGCGGTGGATGGCCTGACGGTGCAGTCGCTGCGGCTGCACCCCGCGCGGCCGGTGGCGCTCGTCGCGCTGGGGCGCGAGGTGGCGCCGAAGCGCGAGGCGGGGAAGGAGAAGCCCGAGGACCCGGGCATCTGGCGCGTGTCGTGGGAGGGCGCGTCCGCGGTGACGGCGCGGCTGGCCCGCTACGCGTCGGGTGAATCGGTGACGCTGGGCTCGCTGTCGCCCGAGGGCGACTGGCTCTTCTACCGCGTGCTGAACAGCGCCGGCCGCGACCCGCACCTCTATGTGCAGCAGGTGGGCGCGGCCTTCAAGGCGCCCCTGGCGCTGGGCGCCGTCCCGGAGAAGGGCGCGGCGTTGCTGTGGACGGGGGGGGAGGTGCCCTCGCTCGTCATGTACGACGGGACGAAGGACGCGCTGGTGCACTGGAAGCTGGGGGCCGCGCCGCCGAAGGCCGACGGGAAGTGACGGCCCGGCTCAGCGCCCCTTGAGGCGCTGGGCGGCCCAACGCGCGGCGGCCTCGCACAGCACCTTCGAGGCTGCTTCGCTCGGCTGGGCGTGGGCGCTCAGGTCCACCACGTCGTGGAAGAGGTCCAGCTCCAGGCCCTCGTCCCGCCGCACCTGCCCGGCGAAGAGCACCACCGGGGTGCCGTGCTCGCGGGCCAGCCGCGCGATGCCGCCCGGGCCCTTGCCCAGTGACGTCTGCCGGTCGAAGCGCCCCTCGCCGGTGAGCACCACGTCCGCCATCAGCACGCGGCGCTCCAGGCCCAGCGCGCGCGACACCAGCTCGTAGCCCGGCACCAGCCGCGCCCCCGCGAGCGCCAGCAGGCCAAAGCCGAAGCCGCCCGCCGCCCCCGCGCCGGGCCAGCCCGCGGGCGTGTCGCCCAGCACCGTGGCCGCGTGCGCCAGCGCCGCTTCCAGCGCCTCCACGCCGGCTTCGTCCGCGCCCTTCTGCGGGCCGAAGAGCCGCGCGGCCCCGTCCGGCCCCAGCAGGGGCGAGGTGACGTCCGTGGCGCCCAGCAGCTCCACCTCCGTCAGGCGCGGGTGCCGTCCGCTCGCGTCCACGCGGGCCAGCCCGGCCAGCGCCGCGCCGCCCGGTGGCAGCGGCTGCCCCCGCGCGTCCAGGAAGCGGAAGCCCAGGGCGCTGAGGGCGCCGGTGCCCGCGTCGGTGGTGGCGCTGCCGCCCAGGCCGACGATGAGCCGCTCACAGCCCGCGTCCAGCGCCGCGCGCATCAGCTCGCCCGCGCCGTAGGTGGACGCCGCCAGCGCGTCACGCGCGCCGGGGGCCAACAGCGACAGGCCGGACGCGGCGGCCATCTCCACCACCGCGGTGCGCCCGTCCTCCACCAGGGCCCAGTGCGCCTCCACGGGCGCGCCCAGGGGCCCTCGCACCACCTGCTGGCGGCGCTCGCCGCGCAGGCCCGTCAGCAGGGCCTCCACCGTCCCCGGGCCACCGTCCGCGAGCGGCGCGACGTCCAGCACCACTTCGGGAGAGGACTCGCGGATGCCGCGGGCCATGGCCTCGGCCGCCTCCGCGGCGGAAAGCGTTCCTTTGAATTCCTGCGGTGCGACGAGCCAGCGAGGAGAAATCACGGTGAAGGGCTTGGCGGTTTCTGCGGTGTCCAGGGAACTCCAGAAGGCCAAGGGACTCGTACCGCGTCCTTCACCTGCGAGAGCCCCCACTCCTGGCATACCACTGCCCACGTCATTCCCACCCCTGGGGTGATGCGTGTTTCATCACTTCTGTGTCTCAGCGATACACCAGCGCCGCGAATTCCTGCAAAGGCTTGAATTGCAAAGTCGCAATTCAGGCTTTCGAGGCGTCCTGCCAGGCCTCCGCATGCCAGTCCAGCAGGGGGCGAGGGGCCTTCAGCGAGGGGGCCACGCGCTGGGACACACGCTCCAGCCGCTCCAGCAGCGACGCCACCGCCTCCGCGGGCTGGCGCGCGGGGCCTTGGATGCGCCCGCAGAAGAAGGTCCGGCAGCCGAAGGGCCGGTCCGCGTACACGGAGCAGCGCAGGCCGGTGGCGTCCAGGTAGGGGCAGCCGCCGTCCGCGCGGGGCGGGGGCAGGGGGCGGCCGCGGGACAGCAGCTCCCACTCGGGCTGCCACAGCCAGGGCTGGCGCTGGGTGACGGCCAACTGGCAGCACTCGCCGCTGGCCGGGCAGGAGTAGGGGGCGTAGGCCGCGTCGGCCTGGCGGTAGACGGCGCGCACCTCCTTCAGCGCGCGCTCCCGCTCGCGGGTGCCGCCCAGGGGCGCGTCGTCTTCCTCGTCGTCCCAGTCCCGCGTCCGCATGCGCGTGGCCTTTAGAGCACCCGGAGCACGAAGCACTTCAGGTAGCGCGTCTCGCGCAGGTTGAGGAGCACGGGGTGGTCCCTGCCGGCGCCGCGCCGCTCGATGATCTGCACGCGGCGGCGGGCGTCCGCGGCGGCGGAGGCGAGCATGTCCTCGAAGGCCTGCTCGTCCACGTGGTACGTGCAGCTCGCGGAGATGAGGATGCCGCCGGGCCGGAGCAGTTGCATGGCGCGGAGGTTGATCTCCTTGTACCCGCGCACCGCGGCGGGGATGGCGTCCTTGTTCTTCGCGAAGGAGGGCGGGTCCAGGACGATGGTGTCGAAGCGCTTGCCCTCGTCCACCGCGTCGCGGAGGAAGTCGAAGGCGTTGGCCACCACCACGTCCAGGTTGGCCAGCTTGTTGGACGCCGCGTTCTCCCGGAGCTGCGCCGCCGCCGCGTCGGAGATTTCAATCGCCGTGACGTGTTTGGCCCGCGTGGCGAGCTGGAGCGCGAAGCCGCCGACGTAGGCGAAGCAGTCCAGCGCCTCGCCGTGGGCGTACTGCGAGGCCATGACGTGGTTCTCCCGCTGGTCCAGGAAGGCGCCCGTCTTCTGGCCCTCCAGCAGGTCCGCGCGCATCTTCACCAGGCCCTCGTCGAAGGACACCGGGCCGGGCCGCTCGCCGCGCAGCACGCCCTTCTCCGGGGTGAGGCCCTCCAGGTTGCGCACGCCCACGTCGGAGCGGTTGATGATGCCGCGCGGCTTGAACTGCGCCTCGAGCAGGTCGGCGATGAGCGCCTTGCGCTGCTCCATGGCGGGGACCAGGAACTGCGCGCTGAGGAAGTCGCCGTAGCGGTCCACCACGAGCCCGGGCAGGCCGTCCGCCTCGCCGTGCACCAGGCGGTACGTCTTCTCTCCCGGGAGCGCGAGCTGGCGCAGCGACTCCGCGGCCAACAGCCGCTCGCGGAAGAAGTCCGCGTCCACCGCGACGTCGTCGAAGGTGAGCCAGCGCAGGGAAATCTTCGAGTGCTTCGAATAGAAGGCCTTGCCGAGGAACCAGCCCCGGCTGTCCGTCACGCGCACCACCTCGCCGCCGGCGAGGCCCGGGTCGCCGTTGAGGTCCGCGCGGTAGATCCACGGGTGGCCGCCCTGCCAGCGCTCCACGCCCCGGCGCAGCAGCGACACCTGGGGGAGGCCGTCCGGGCCCAGCTCGGGGGAGGTGCGGTCCGGCGCGGGCTTCTCGGGGCGGCCGTGGGGGCGCCCCCGGCCCTGCTGGGAGGGGCCCGAGGGCTTGTTGCCGCTTCGGCGCGGGTACGGAGGCTTGGAGGAGGTGGACATGGCGTTGGCGGCGTATACTCGCAACCCGCGTGAGATACGAGTTGCTCCTCCAGACGATGACGCCGGGCACGCCTTACGAGGCGGCGCGGGTGGATGCCCTCCTTTCCGAGCGGGGTGCGGTGGTCCGCCCGGACGGTGTGCGCAGGTGGCCCTTCAAGAGCGGCGACGTCGACATCGGCGAGCTGCGCGAGGGCGGCCAGGTGGTGGCCACCGAGCTGCGCGTGCCGCTGTCGGACCGCCCGGACCTGATGCGCGAGGTGATTGAGGCGGCGGCGGCCCTGGCCACCGAGGCCGGCGCCCGGCTGGTGGACCCGCAGCTTGGCCGGGCGCTGAACGGCAAGGCCGACGCCGGGGTGATGGAGCAGTACGCCCGGACGGCGCGCTACGCGGGCGAGGTGGCGGGCGTGCCCGAGGCGCTCGGCGCGAGCAGCTACGCGCAGGAGACGCAGGGCGCCCGGGGCTTCCAGCCCTCCACGCGCATGGTCCTCATCGCCATTGGCATCTTCGTGGTCCTGTACCTGGTGGTGGACTCGCTCGTGAGCCAGCTCGGCGGGGCCTGAGGTCCGGTTCTCCAGCACGGCTCCTCCCGAAGGGTTACCTTGGGAGCGTGTTCCGCTACCTCCTCCTCGCCCTCATCGTGGTGCCCATCCTCGAGCTCTACCTGCTCCTGGCCATTGGCCGGCAGCTAGGGCCCACGCCCACGCTCGCCTGGGTGCTGCTGTCTGGCCTGGTCGGAGCCTGGCTCTCCCGGCGGGAGGGCAGGCGGGTGCTGCGTCAGTGGCGCGAGTCCATGGCGCGGGGCCAGGTGCCCGAGGAGGGCATCCTCAGCGGCGTGCTGGTGCTCGCTGGCGGCGTGCTGCTCGTCATCCCCGGCGTCATCACCGACGGGGTGGGGCTCCTGCTGCTGCTGCCCCCCGTGCGGCGCCTCATCTCCGCGCGCGTCCGCCGCGCCCTGGAGCGCAAGGTTCGCGACGGCTCCATGCACGTCACCACCTTCGGCGGCGGCGCGTTTGGCGGCGGCTTCCACGCGTCGGTGGGCGGCCCCTTCCCGGGGGGCCCCGTGCCGCGCACGCCGCACACCGGCGTCTTCGAACCGGATGCCGGCGCCACCGGGGCCCGCCGTCCTCAGGGACCGCAGGCGGAGGTGGACGCCGAATTCACCGAGGAGAAGCCGGGGCGGAGCTGACACGCACTGCCCGGAGCCGCCTCAGCTCCCGCGCGAGCCCAGGCTGCCCACGCTGGCCTCCAGCGTGGTGGAGCCCGTCCGCCACGGCCGGGCCTGGTCCCTCAGCCACGTCCCGAGGCGGGCCACCAGGGCGCAGCCCAGCAGCAGCGCCAGGCCAATGCCCAGGCCGGCCGGCAGGCTCAGGGTGGGGCCCACGCGGCTGGACAGGCCCGCGTAGCTGGACCAGCCGTACACGACGGGCAGGTGCAGCACGTAGACCCACAGCGACAGGCGGCCCAGGGGCGCCAGCAGCCCGCTGACCTTCCGCGGCAGCACGTTGATGAACCCCAGCACCATCATCCCCTGGCCGATGCGGTAGGCCACCAGCCACGCGCTGGCGGGGCCCCAGTCCTGGGGCTGCCCGCGCATGAACCAGAAGAGCCCGCCGCCCAGCACCAGCAGCGCCAGCCCCTGGGGCACGCCGGGCCGCAGCGCGCCCAGCAGGTTCGCGGCCAGCGCCCCCGCGAAGAAGTAGGCGGCCCACGGGAAGAAGGCGAAGCGGCTGAAGCCGTCACTGCCGATGAGCTGGGTCAGCGGCCCGGGCAGGCCCTCACTCATCGCGCGGACGTCGGCGCTCACCAGCGGCAGGCCCACCGTCATCACCGCCAGCATCGCCGTGCGGCCCCAGCGGCCCGGCGTCACCGCCAGCAGGGTGGCGCCCGCCAGCAGCGCGAAGCCGATGCACTGGAGCGCGTCGAAGGTGAAGACCTTGGTGAGCATCTTCTCGGTCAGGCCCATGTGGATGACCGTGGACCACCCGGGCCAGTGCACCAGGTAGCCCAGGAAGATGAGCAGCAGCGCGCGCCGCACCCGCTTGCCGTAGGTGTCCCGGGCCGCCGTGGGCTTCGAGCCCAGCGCCGCGACCACCGCCCACCCGGCGACCATCAGGAACAGCGGCGCGGTGATGCCCCGGCAGGTCCAGTAGTGCTGGACCCAGATGTCCTCACGCACGGTGGGCGACAACACGGCGTCCAGCGTGTGGCCAATGACCATCGCCATCACCGCGAGCCCGCGCGCGCCGTCGAGCCCGGGGTGCCGGGTGTCTCGTTGCTGGAAGGTGAAGGTAGGGCCGAGTTGACTCACGAGGTCCCCAGCATAGGCCGTGACTGGGGCCCCGTCTCCAAAACGCATGAACCCGCCAGCCGCTCCTTCACGGAGAGACAGGGCGCCCTGACGGGTCGTGTGGTGCTACAGGGAGGGACATGCGCCCGCCCGCCCTGCTGCCCAGCATGCTGCTGCTCGTCCTCCTGGCCCCCCTCCATGGCCGCGCGGCGTCCGGGGACGCGTGGCTGGGGCCGGACAAGCCCAAGCACTTCGCCGCGTGTTTCGTGCTCGCGGGCGCGGGGTACACCGGAGGGGCGCTCCTCTTCGACAACCCCCACGCGCGCTGGCTCACCGGTGCGGGGCTGGCCATGGGCGTGGGCGTGGCCAAGGAGGTCTACGACAAGGGGCGCGGGACGACGTTCTCGATGAAGGACCTGGCGTGGGACGGGCTCGGCACGGCGTCCGGGCTCGCGGTGTCGTACCTGGTGGACCGGCTCCTCTTCCGCCGCGAGGATGCGCCGGAGGTGGCCCGGGCGGAGCTACCGCGTCGCCCCGCCACGCTCGGCTTCGATGGCGCCTGGGGCGGGGCCTTCCGGGGCGGCTTCTCCTCGCGCCTGGCGTTCGACGAGCTGTACCAGCTCCTCGCGATGCAGCCGCGGGTCCACCGTCACCAGCGCGCCGCCTCGGCCGGAGGCGCGGCTGACGAGCACGGTGACCTTGCCGCGCGGGCACTGGTTCATGCAGCCCGAGGGCAACACGCGGACCTGCTCACCCAGGCCGCGTTCGGTGAGCGTGCCCTGGAGCCAGCGCGGCAGGTCCAGCCCTCCGGCCCGGGCGCCGCCCTTCATGAGGCACTTCCGGCAGACGAGCACCTCCACGTCCGCCGCCGGTCCACCGCCGCTGTCGTCCCGCATCCATCCTCCGAAGGGTCCTGGGTGATGCCGGGCGATGCCCCGCGAGCCCACCCCTGAACGACGGGGGGCCTGTCCGGTGGAACACGCCCGGTAGCCTGTGCCTTGGAGGTAGCGCGCTGTCGGGAATCCCGCAGCCGGGCCTGTTCGTCCGAGTGCCCGGGGGGCGGGGAGGCACGCTGGCGGCTGATGGGTCCGGAAAGCGGCCGTGCGGGGATGTCACGACGCGGCGTTCCTCGTGGGCCGCTTGCTGGTAGCTTGCGCCGCGCTATCGAAGCGGCCATGGAGGGCTTCCATGATTCAGAACCGGTGGGTCTCGCTGCTCTCGCTGTCCGCGATGGGCGTCAGTGCGCTCGCGGGATGTGAGCGCACACCGCCACCCGTCGCCGAGCCCGTGGCCGCGCCGGAAGCGCAGAAGCTGCCGGCGCCCAAGCCGATGACGCCCGAGCAGCTCGCGCACTTCTTCAAGCCGCTGCCCCGGCGCAAGGACGCGCCGCCCCCGCCCCAGGACACCGAGGCGCAGGTGGCGCTGGGCCGCATGCTCTACTTCGAGCCGCGCCTGTCCAAGAACCACGACGTGTCCTGCAACACCTGCCACGGCCTGACGACCTTCGGCGTGGACAACAAGGCGCTGTCGGACGGGCACAAGGGGCTGAAGGGCACGCGCAACTCGCCCACCGTGTACAACGCGGCGGGGCACATCGCGCAGTTCTGGGACGGGCGCGCGGACACGCTGGAGGCGCAGGCCACCGGGCCCATCCTCAACCCGGTGGAGATGGCCATGCCGGACGAGAAGCGCGTGGTGGCCACGCTGACCTCCATCCCGGAGTACACGAAGCGCTTCCGCGAGGCCTTCCCGGGGGAGAAGAAGCCCGTCACCATGGCCAACGCCGCGCGCGCCATCGCCGCCTTCGAGCGCAAGCTCGTCACGACGTCCCGCTTCGACGCCTTCGTGGGCGGCAAGCACGACGCGCTCTCCGAGCAGGAGCAGCGGGGCCTCCAGCTCTTCGCCACCACCGGCTGCACCACGTGCCACAACGGCCCGGCGGTGGGCGGCACGTCCTTCCAGAAGCTGGGCCTCATCGAGGACTACCCGGGCCTGAAGGACGCGGGCCGCTTCGACGCCACGAAGAACGAGGATGACCGGGGCAAGTTCCGCGTGCCCACGCTCCTCAACGTGGACAAGACGGGGCCGTACCTGCACGACGGCAGCGTGGTGGAGCTGCCGCGGATGGTGCGGCTGATGGCGAAGCACCAGCTCGCGCGCACCCTGACGGACGCGGAGGTGGACGACCTGGTCGCCTTCCTCAAGAGCCTCACGGGGGAGTTGCCCCCCGCCGAGCTCATCGCCCCGCCGGAGCTGCCCCCCAGCACCGCGAAGACGCCCAAGCCGGACCCGTCTTGAAAGGTGCGCGGCGCCTCGCGCGTTGCTAAGCAGCGAGGCCCATGGACCGAATGCTCTTCTACGCCCACTCCGGGCTCCGCTATCTGGTGCTGCTGGCTGGCATCCTGGCCCTCGCGTACTTCGCCTACGGGCTGGCGACGCGGAAGCCCTTCGACAAGCTGGGGCGCATCCTGGGCTCCGCCTACTCCGGGCTGCTCCAGCTCCAGGTGTTGCTGGGCGTGGGCGTGCTGGTGACGCGCTTCTACTACCCGGCGCTCATCGGGCACATCGTGATGATGGTGCTCGCCGCCGGCGTGGCGCAGGCGACGCTGTCCATCAACCGTCGCAAGCCGCAGCCGGCCTTCGTGCTGCCGCTGGTGGGCGTGGTGGTGTCCGTCGTCTTCATCATCGGCGGCATCATGGCCATTGGCCGCGGCGTGTTCACCACCACCGCGATGTGAGCCCCGCCGGGTAAATGCTGCGCTGAACCACGGCGCGCGGCGCAAATGCTGCGCTCCCACGGCCAACCCCCACGCATGACTGCCTGGGTGTTGGCCGTTCGTCATTCTGGCCTTCGCATTGCAATTCGTGTCGAGCGTGCCGGGCAGTGAGCCCGGCCTCCCTTCGAGGAGGGGCACGCGGCGATGCGGACACACGCCCAGGAAGGACGGCCGCGCTTCGCGCGAAGGTTCGTCCCCGTCATCCAGCTCCTGGCCCTGGTGGCGGCGCCACTGGCGGGGGCGCAGGGCGCCACGCGGGGCGCGGCGCTCTTCCACCAGCGCTGCGCCACCTGTCACACGCTGGGCGAGGGCGACCGCGTGGGCCCCGACCTGCACGGCGTGCTGGAGCGGCGCGACGAGGCGTGGGTCACCCGCTTCATCACCAGCCCGGGCGCCGTCATCGACGCGGGCGACCCGGTGGCCACCGCGCTGCTGAAGCAGTTCAACGGCATCCGCATGCCGGACCAGCAGCTCACGCCGGAGGAGCGCGGCGCCCTCTACGCCTTCTTCCGCGACTGCACGAAGCGAGGTGTGGGCGGCTGCAAGCCCTCGCCCGCGGCGAGGATGGGCACGGACGCGGCGCCCGAGGAGGTCGCCCGGGGGCGCCGGCTCTTCGAGGGCACGGAGTCGCTGGCGAAGGGCGGCCCGGCCTGCATCGGCTGCCATGACGTGCGCGGCCTGGGCGTGGCGGGCGGCGGCACGCTGGGGCCCAACCTGACGTTCGCCTTCGCGCGCATGGGCGAGCGGGGCATGCGGCCCGCGCTGGCGAAGCTGGACACGCCGATGATGGCCGCGCTGTACGCGAAGGCGCCGCTGGAGGAGGAGGAGCAATACGCCCTCAAGGCGTACCTCGCGGACGTGTCGCGCGACGGCAGCAAGCCCCGCGCGGACCGGGACTTCTTCTACCTGGGCGTCGTCGGGATGCTCGCGGTGCTCGGGTTCATGGGCGTCGCCTTCGGCGCGCAAGCCAAGCGAGGTCAGCCGTGAGTGAGGCCCTCTTCTCCGCCATCCCCTACGTGGCGGCGGGCGCGGCCGGGGTGGGCGTGGCGCGCAGGTGGATGTTCCAGCGCCCCGCGGGTGAGCCCACGCCCTGGACGCTCTCGGGGCGCGTCGTGCTGGGCGGCGCCGTCATCGTGGCCCTCAACCACCTGCTGGGGCTGCTGGCGCCTCGGGCGATGCAGGCCTTCAACGCGTCGCCGGGGCGGCTCTTCACGCTGGAGGCGGTGAGCCTTGTTGGAGGGTTGCTGCTCGCCTGGGGCCTCGCGGGCTTGACAGCGCGCCGCGCGCGGGAAGGGCAGTGGCGCAGCGCCGCGCTGCTGGGGCTGCTGCTCGCGCAGTCCCTCTCCGGCGTCTACCTGGCGGTGGCGGTGCGCTGGGGCTCGGCCTGGTACGTCCACGTGGTGGTGCCGTACCTGCGCTCGGTGCTGGCCTTCAGCCCGGACGCGACGCTGCTGGCGCAGGCGCCCTTCATAGTCCAGCTCCACACCCTCTCCGGAATGGTGGTGCTGGCGCTGGCTCCCTTCATCCGCGCGCGGCCACAGCCTGTCGCCGAGCCCCTGCTCGTCACGCCTCGGGAGGAGACCGCCCGCTGACGCGGCGGCGCACCCGTCATGAAAGACGCCTCGACTCGCATCCCTTGTCGTGCCCTCACCCTGGGCGGCTGGATGGCCCTCGCCCTGGCGGGGTGCAGCGGCCCGGTGAACAACCAGCAGGGCTACATGCCCGAGCAGCCCGTGGCCTTCTCCCACGCCGTCCACGCCGGGCAGTACGGCCTGGACTGCCAGTACTGCCACGTGGGCGCGGAGAAGAGCCGCCACGCCGGCGTGCCCTCCACCAGCGTGTGCATGAACTGCCACACGCAGGTGAAGACGGACTCGCCGGAGATTCAGAAGGTCGCGGCGGCGGTGGCGGAGAACAAGCCCCTGGCGTGGGTGCGCATCCACCGCCTGCCGGACCACGCGTACTTCAACCACGCCAGCCACGTGGGCGCGGGACTGGATTGCCAGACGTGCCACGGCCCCGTGCAGGAGATGGTGCGCGTGGAGCAGAAGGAGCCCATGACGATGGGCTGGTGCCTGGACTGCCACCGCGACACGGCGGCGAAGCAGGTGTCCGCGCCGCCGCCCTCCGCGCCTCGCGCCGGAGAGCTGTTGGCCCTGTCGTCCGGCGCGCCCGCGCCAGAGCCGCTGAAGGCCCCTCGAATCCTGCAGCCCCCCACGGACTGCTCGAGCTGCCACCGCTGAGGAGTCCCATCCATGTCCGACCCACTTCCCAAGTACTGGCAGAGCCTGGTGGAGCGCGCTGGCGACGTTGGCGCCCTGTCCCAGGACGAGTTCACGGAGCCGCTCCCCGTGGGCGTCGCCGCCACGCCGCCGGATGCGAACAGCCGCCGGGACTTCTTCAAGCTGATGGGCCTGAGCGCCGCGGCGGCCATGGTGGCCTGCCAGCGCGCGCCGGTGCAGCAGATCATCCCCTACGTGGCGCGCCCGGATGAAGTCACGCCGGGGCTGGCGCTCTGGTACGCGTCCACCTGCAACGGGTGCAGCGCCCAGTGCGGCCTGCTGCTGAAGACGCGCGACGGCCGTCCCATCAAGGTGGAGGGCAACGACGAACATCCCGTGTCGCGCGGCGGCGTGTGCGCGGTGGGCCAGGCGTCCGTGCTGTCGCTCTACGACGCCAGCCGCGCCCGCTACCCCACCCGCGCCACGAAGCGCGTGTCCTGGGCCGAGGTGGACGCGGACGTCACCCAGGCGCTGCGCGAGGCCACCGAGGCGGGGAAGGGCATCCGCGTGGTGCTGCCCTGGCACCTGGGCCCCACGGCGGAGGCGGCGATGAAGCGCTTCCTGGCCGCGTACCCCACCGCGCGCACGGTGCGCGACGAGCCCCTGGGCGAGCTGTCCGCCATCGCTGACGCCTACCTGGTGACTCATGGCGTGCGCGCCGTGCCGGACTACCGCTTCGACAAGGCCGCCGTCATCGCCAGCTTCGGCGCGGACTTCCTGGGGACGTGGGTGTCGCCCGTGGCCTTCACCCGGCAGTACGCGGAGTCGCGCGACGCGGCCCGGCGCCGGACGATGTCGCGGCACTACCAGGTGGAGCCGTTGATGACGCTCACCGGCGCCGCCGCGGACCGCCGCTTCGTGGTGGCGCCCTCCGACATGGCGCTGGTGCTGGCGGACCTGGTGCGGCGCCTGGCGGTGAAGGCCGGCCGCGAGGTGCCCGGGCTGGCCTCGCTGCCGCCCGCGCTGGAGGAGGCGACCAGGGCGGAGCTCGCGGACGCGCTGTGGGCCCAACGTCGGGAGGCCCTGGTGGTGGCGGGGGGCGATGACGTGGCCATGCAGGTGCTGGCCAGCACCGCCAATGCGCTGCTGGGCAACGAGGGCCACACGGTGTCGCTGGCGGACGGCACGGTGTTGGACGCGGACGCGCTGTCCATGGACACGCTGCTCACGGAGCTGCGCGCCGGGGCCGTGGGCGCGGTGCTCTTCATGGGCACCAATCCCGTCTACACCGACCCGCGCGGCGCGGAGCTGGCGGCGCTGCTGAAGGACGTGCCGCTCACCCTGTCCACCAGCGACCGGCGGGACGAGACGGCCGTCCACGTGGGGCTGCACGCGCCGGAGGCCACGGCGCTGGAGTCGTGGGGCGACGCCGAGGTGCGCCGGGGCGTGGTGTCCCTGCGCCAGCCCGCGGTGGCGCCGCTGCACGAGACGCGCGGCGCGGTGGAATCACTGCTCCAGTGGGTGGGGGCACCCCAGGCGCACTACGACTTCCTCCGCGCGCGGTGGGAGGCGGAGGTCTTCCCTCGGGCCGGTGGAGCGCTCCAGGGCTTCAGCGCCTTCTGGGACGATGCCCTCCGCCGTGGCGTGGTGACGCTCGGCGCCGCTTCGGTGGAGGCGCCCGTCTTCCGCGAGGAGGGGCTGGCGAAGGCGCTGGCCGGTGTGGCTCGCCACGCGGCGGAGTGGGAGCTGGTGCTGTACCCCACGGTGGCGCTGCGTGACGGCGCGCCGGCGAACAACGCGTGGCTCCAGGAGGTGGCGGACCCCATCACCAAGGTGACCTGGGGCAACCCGGCGTGCATCGCCCCGGCGCGCGCGAAGGCGCTGGGCCTCGAGGACGGCGACGTCGTCCAGGTTCGCGCGGGGAGCACGACGCTGTCGGTGCCCGTGCTGGTGCAGGCGGGGACGCACCCCTCCGTCATCGCGGTGGCGGTGGGCTACGGCCGCACCCACGCCGGGCGCGTCGCGGACGGCATCGGCGTCAACGGCTACCCGCTGTCGGCGGTGGTGGACGGGCGGGCGCGGCGCGTGGTGCCCGGCGTCACGGTGCGGGCCACGGGCGAGCAGCAGCCCCTGGCGCTGACGCAGACGCACCACCGGCTGGAGGGACGGCCGCACGTGCGCGAGGCGGAGCTGGCCGCCTTCCTGGCCAACCCGCGCGCGGGCAACGAGGTGCAGGCGGGGCACGGCGGGGGAGGGCACTCGCTCTCCCTGTGGTCGGGCCACGAGTACAAGGGGCACCGCTGGGCGCTGGCGGTGGACCTGAGCGCCTGCACGGGGTGCTCGGCCTGCGTGGTGTCGTGCCAGGCGGAGAACAACATCCCCAGCGTGGGCCGCGACGAGGTGCTGCGCCGACGCGAGATGCACTGGATGCGCATCGACCGGTACTACCAAGGTGACGAGGCCAACCCCCAGGTCGTCCACCAGCCGATGATGTGCCAGCACTGTGAGAACGCGCCGTGCGAGACGGTGTGCCCGGTGCTGGCCACGGTGCACTCCAGCGAGGGCCTCAACCAGCAGGTCTACAACCGCTGCGTCGGCACGCGCTACTGCGCCAACAACTGCCCCACCAAGGTCCGTCGCTTCAACTGGTTCGACTCCGAGCACGCCGAGCCGCTGGAGCGGATGGTGCTCAACCCGGACGTCGTGGTGCGCAGCCGGGGCGTCATGGAGAAGTGCTCGCTGTGCGTGCAGCGCATCCAGGAGTCCAAGGCCACGGCGAACCGGGAGGGCCGCCCGCTGCGTGACGGGGACATCCAGACGGCGTGCCAGCAGAGCTGCCCGGCGAAGGCCATCCACTTCGGCGACGTGAATGACCCGGACAGCCAGGTGGCGCGGCTGGCGAAGGACGGGCGCGCGTTCCGCCTGCTGGAGGAGCTGAACATCGGTTCGTCCATCACCTACCTCACGAAGATCCGGAACACCGGGTCGGGAAGCGGCACATGAGCCACCAGCATCTGTCCCCGCTGCGCGAACCGCTCGTCACCGAGCCGCGTACCCTGGGCCAGCTCACCGAGGAAATCTGCGCCCCCATGGAGCGGGCCCCCACGTGGAAGTGGTGGGTGGCCTTCGGCATCGCGGTGTCCGTGCTCGGCACGGGCGCCGGCATCGTCGGCTACCAGGTGGCCACGGGCATTGGGGTGTGGGGCCTCAACAAGACGATTGGCTGGGCCTTCGACATCACCAACTTCGTGTTCTGGGTGGGCATTGGCCACGCCGGCACGCTCATCTCCGCCATCCTCTTCCTCTTCCGGCAGAAGTGGCGCACCAGCATCAACCGCGCGGCGGAGGCCATGACGTTGTTCGCCGTGATGTGCGCGGCGCTCTTCCCCGTCATCCACATGGGCCGGCCCTGGCTGGCCTTCTGGGTGCTGCCGTACCCGAACGACCGCGGCAGCCTGTGGGTGAACTTCCGCTCGCCGCTCTTGTGGGACGTGTTCGCCATCTCCACGTACTTCACCGTGTCCGCGGTGTTCTGGTACGTGGGCCTGATTCCGGACCTGGCCACCGTGCGTGACAGGGCGAAGGCGGGCCTCCGCAAGGCTGTCTTCAAGGTGATGTCGCTGGGGTGGACGGGCTCGCACCGGACGTGGAGCCGCTACGAGACGGTGTACCTGCTGCTGGCCGGCCTGGCCACGCCGCTGGTGCTCAGCGTGCACACCATCGTCTCCATGGACTTCGCCACGTCGGTCATCCCCGGCTGGCACACCACCATCTTCCCGCCGTACTTCGTCGCGGGCGCGGTGTTCAGCGGCTTCGCCATGGTGCTGACGCTGATGATCATCACCCGCGTGGTGCTGGGCTACGAGCACCTCATCACCCTGCGCCACCTGGAGAACATGACGAAGATCATCATCGTCACAGGTGGCCTGGTGTCGCTGGCGTACGCGACGGAGTTCTTCATCGCCTGGTACTCCGGCAACCCCTACGAGCGCTTCGCCTTCATGAACCGCGCCTTCGGGCCCTACGCCTGGGCGTACTGGATCATGGTGACGTGCAACGTGGTGTCGCCGCACCTCTTCTGGTTCAAGAAGATTCGCACCTCGCCCGCGGCAATCTTCGTCCTGTCGTTGGTCATCAACGTGGGCATGTGGTTCGAGCGCTTCGTCATCATCGTCACCAGCCTCCACCGCGACTTCCTGCCGTCGAGCTGGGCCATGTACACGCCGACGATGGTGGAGGTGGGCACCTTCATCGGGACGTTCGGCCTCTTCTTCACGCTGTTCCTGCTCTTCGTCCGCGTGCTGCCCATCATCTCCATCGGCGAGGTGAAGAGCGTGCTGGGCTTCGCTCGCGACGGCCATGAGGCGCAGCCGCACCCGCCCGCGAAGCCGGCCGCCGAGGCGCCGCACCCCGTGGCCCACCGGCCCGTGGCGCCGGGGCCGCTGGCCATCGCCACCCGAAAGGATGTCCCCGTATGAGTGCCCCGGTTCTCGTCGGCTACTTCGACAGTGAGGCCCAGGTGCTGGACGCCACCCGGGCGGTGCGCGAGGCGGGCTTCGTCCTCCATGACGTGTACACGCCCTATGCGGTGCACGGCCTGGATGACGCCATGGGCCTCAAGCCCAGCCGCCTCACCTGGGTGTGCTTCGGCGCGGGCCTGCTGGGCTGCACGCTGGCGCTGTCGCTCCAGTACTACACGAGCGTGGTGAGCTGGCCCCTCAACGTGGGCGGCAAGCCGTTCAACTCGTTCCCCGCGTTCATCCCGGTGTCCTTCGAGCTGACGGTGCTCTTCGCGGCGCTGACCACCGTGGCGGCCTTCCTGGTGCGGGCGAAGCTCTTCCCGGGGAGCCGCCGCCCGGTGCTCCCGCGTGTCACGGATGACCGGTTCGCCATCGCGGTGGCGCCGCGCGAGGTGCCCTCGGAGCTGGACGCGGCCGAGGACCTGATGCGCCGACACGGCGCGGTGGCGACGGACCTGCTGGAGGTGGCGTCGTGAAGAAGCTGCACCTGGGCGTGGTGGTCGTGAGTCTGGCCTTCACCGGCTGCGAGCAGGACGAGACGCGGCCCAACTTCGAATACGCACCGGACATGGTGTCCTCCGTGCCCTACGACACCTTCGCGGCGAATCCCGTCACCGTGGACGGCAAGACGCTGCTGGCGCCGGTGAAGGGCACCGTGCCGCGTGGGCACCAGCCGCTGCACCTGGCGGCGGGGCCGGAGGAGGCCGCGAGGGCAGGGCGGGAGCTCCAGAATCCCTATCCCGCGTCGCCGGAGGTGCTGGCCCGGGGGAAGGTGGCCTTCTCGCGCTACTGCGGGCCGTGTCACGGCGCGGAGGGGCTGGGCGACGGGCTCGTCACCGCGCGCTTCCCCATGCCGCCGTCGCTGCTGGCCGAGCACGCGAAGCAGCTCCCGGATGGGCAGGTGTTCCACATCATCACCCACGGGCAGGGGCTGATGCCGGCCCATGGCTCGCAGGTGGCTCCGGAGGACCGGTGGAAGATCGTCCACTACGTCCGGACCTTGCAGGACCCCGCGCGGACGGCGCGGAAGGACGTGCCATGAGTGCTTCGATGCATGAGGTGGCCGCTGCTCCAACCAGCGGCTTCGAGGTCCCTCCCGCCGTGCACCGCGCGGCGCAGGTGCTGGCCGGCGTGGGCCTGGGCATCCTGGTGGCGGGGCTGGCCATCGCGCGCGAGCGTGCGCTGACGAGCCTGCTCACCAGCGGCTTCTACTTCCTCTGTCTGGGCCTGGGCGGCGCGGTGTTCCTGGCGCTGATGTACGTGGCGAACGCGGGCTGGTTCACCGTGTTCAAGCGCATCCCGGAGGCCTTCGCGGCCTACGTGCCCTGGGGCGCGGTGACGATTCTGGCGCTGCTGCCCTTCGTGTCCTCGCTCTACCCCTGGGCGAAGCCGGGAATCATGGAGACGGACCACCTGCTGCATGAGAAGGCCGCGTTCCTCAACGTGCCCTTCTTCGCGGTGCGCATGGTGGTGATGCTCGCGCTGTGGACGGGCTTCACGTGGACGCTGCGGCGCATCTCCCTGCGACAGGACGCGGAGCGCTCGCCGGAGCTGGCCGGGCGCAACGTGACGGTGTCGGCGGTGTTCCTGGTGCTCTTCGCGCTGACCTTCTGTCTGGCCGCGTTCGACTGGCTGATGACGCTGGAGCCGCACTGGTTCAGCACCATCTACGCGCTCTACAACATCGCGGGGCTGCTCAGCTCCAGCGTGTGCGCCATCACCGTGACGGCGATTCTGCTCCACCGCGCGGGCGCGCTGCCCCAGCTCAACACCAGCCACCTGCACGACCTGGGCAAGCTCATGTTCGGCTTCGCCACGCTGTGGGCCTACCTGTGGTTCTCGCAATACCTGCTCATCTGGTACGCGAACATCCCGGAGGAGACGGTCTACTTCGTCACGCGGACGCACGGCACCTGGGCGGTGGCCTTCTATCTGAACGTGGCGCTCAACTGGGCGCTGCCCTTCGTGCTCCTGCTGCCCAGGCCCGCGAAGCGCAATCCGTCACACCTGCTGCGCGTGGCCGGCATCCTCCTGGTGGGGCGCTGGCTGGACCTGTACCTGATGGTGGTGCCCGGGGGGCAGCCTGACGGCGTGGCCCTGGGCGTGTTCGAACTGGCCGGCTTCGTGGGAATGGCGGCGCTCTTCACGCTGGCGGTGACGCGGACGGTGCGCGCCACGCCGATGGTGCCGGTGGGCGACCCGTACCTGGTGGAGAGCCTGCATCACCACACCTGAGCTGGATTGAGAGGAAGGGAGCGGTGGATGCCTCGATGGCGGGGCCTCCCCGGAAGCCCGCTCCCGACAGCGACGCCGCCCGTCCTCCTCGGCGGGCGGCGTTGCACTTTCCAGGGTAGGGTGCGCCATGGCCGATTCCTCCCCTGGACGAGCACCCCTCCGAGTGGCCTTGCTGGGCTACGGCATCGCGGGCAGGCACATCCACGCGCCGCTGATTCAAGGCGTGGAGGGGCTGGTGCTTCAGGTCGTGGCCTCGCGCCAGGAAGAAGCGGTGCGCTCGACGCTGCCGCACGTCACCCTGTGCACCTCGCATGAGGCCGGGGCGACGCACCCCGACGTGGACCTGGTCGTCATCGCCACGGCGAATGACCTGCACGCGCCGCTGGCGGAGGCCGCGCTCGAGGCGGGGAAGCACGTCGTCGTGGACAAGCCCTTCACCATCACCCTGGCCGAAGCGCGCGCGCTGCGTGCCCTGGCGGAGTCGCGTGGCCTGCTGCTCTCGGTGTTCCACAACCGGCGCTGGGACACCGACTTCCAGGCGCTGCAGGCGCTGCTGGCGGAGGGCACCCTGGGCCACGTGGCCCACGTCGAGTCGCGCTTCGACCGGTTCCGTCCGGAGGTCCGCGCCCAGTGGCGGGAACAGACGGTTCCGGGCGCGGGCGTGTGGTTCGATTTGGGGCCGCACCTCGTCGACCAGGCGCTGCAACTGTTCGGGCTGCCGGAGTCCGTGTCCGGCACGCGCGAGACGTTGCGAGAGGGCGCCTTCGTGGATGACTGGTTCCAGTACACGCTCGCCTACCCACGGCGGCGGGTGGTGCTCCAGGCGTCCATGCTCATCGCGGCGATGACGCCTCGCTTCGCCGTGCATGGCTCACGGGGCTCATGGCTTACCCTGGGCCGCGAGCAGCAGGTGCCTCGGCTGGTGATGGGAGGACCCCCGGAGGGCCTGGCCTGGCACGAGGCCCCGTCACCTGGGCCGCATGGGGCACCCACCGTCGCATCGGCGGGGGACTACCGGCAGTACTACGCGGGCATCCGGGATGCCCTGCTGGGAGGGGCGCCCAACCCCGTGACGCCCATCCAGGCCGTGGCGGTCCAGGCCGTGCTGGAGGCGGGCATCGAGGCGCAGGTGAGTGGCCGTGCGCAGCCGCTGACGCTCACGGAGGCGGAGCGTGCGGCCTTCAACGCAGGCACTGCTTGATTCCCGCCCGGTGGGATGCCTACTCCTAGCGGTGTCGTGGACTCCCCTTGTCGCACACGCGACCCTCTGAGGACCCCTTGAGCTCGAAGAAGCCCGGCCGTAACGACCCGTGTCCCTGTGGCAGTGGCAAGAAGTACAAGGTCTGCCATGCCACCGAGGACCGGGCCCGGGCCGCGCCGCCCGCCGCCCCCGCCTCGTCCGCCCGGGCCGACCTCGAAGCGGCCATGGAAGTGCTGGGCGACCCGGATGTGTCCAAGCTGTCCGGCGCCTTGGAGCGGCTGGCGGACCTGATGGCGGACTGGGGCCCGCTGCCCGGCCTGCGCTTCGACGTGAATGCCTTCTCGGACCACGTCGGCAAGGAGCTGGCCCGGCTGTCGGAGAACGCGGAGCAGGACGCCTCCAGCGCCCGGCGTGAGCTGCTGGTGGGGACGGTGCGCGAGCTGGGGACGCAGGCCTTCCTGGCGTCGCTCGCCGCCGCGCTGATGGCGAAGCTGTCCACGCCGGGCCTGTCCGCCGAGGACCGGCGGGCGATTGGCGTGGGCACGCTGCTGGCCTCGGCGTCCAAGCGGATGGGCAAGGCCCGGCCAGAGGACATCCCCGTGCTGGACGTGGTGTTCGACGTGCAGTTCCGCGAGTGGAGCGCCCGGCACAAGGAGCTGTCCCAGAAGTACGAGGCGCTGGTGAAGGGGCTGGAGGAGCAATCCCTCCCCGAGGAGGCGAAGGCCGCGCTCCAGCAGGCCCGGGGGGGCGACGTGGGCGCGCTGCTCAAGTACGTCCAGGAAGACCCGGCGCTGGCCGAGCGCATCGCGCGTGAAGCCAAGGAGCGCGCCGCCCGGGTGGAGGCCTGGCTGCGGGCCCCGACGTCGCCGGCTGTCTTCTCTCCCGAGGAGGAGCTGTGGCTCACCTGCTCGCTCTGGGAGCCGATGCAGGCGCTGAAGAACCTGCCCACGGGGACGGAGCCCGCGGTGCGCCGGGACGCGGTGACGGCGCTGATGCGGGCGGTGAAGGGCGCGCTCGACGACGACTTCCTCGCGGGCCTGTTGGACAGGCTGCGCCAGAAGGCGAAGGACGCGGGGGCGGATGAGGCCACCCAGATGGCATTCATGGACGCCGCCATCGCCTTCGAGGCGGAGCCCGCGCGGATGACGCTCGCCGCGCTGCTGACGGCGCGGAAGGAGGCGGAGGGGCGCTCACCCGAGGAGATGGTGGCGCTGGCCGACCTCAAGGCGCTCACCGCGTGGACGCCGGAGGCCTTCGAGCCCTACCGCGCGCTGCTGCTGAGCATGGGCCTGCCGGCCGCCGCCGCGCGCATCGAGCGCTGCCAGGCGTGGCTCAAGGAGCACCCGGTGACGCTGCGCACCGAGCAGGCCTGAGCAGGCGCGGCGCCTCGGGCCGGCGGCGGCGCGAGGCGTCCATGGGGCGCAGGTTGTTCAGGTCGCCCCTGTTCGACGCGCCTTTGCCGCAGCCGACGGGCGCCACGCCTTCCCAGGGGACTCGAGCCGCGCGGTCAGCGGCCGCGGAAGGTCGCCGGCCGGCGTTCGAAGTGCGCGGAGAGCGCCTCCTGCACGTCCTCGGTCGTCGCGAGCCGCTGGATGGCCGGCAGGAGCTTCTCCGCCGCGGCGCGCTCGCCTTCCAGGACGGCTGTCCGCGCGCTCTCGAGGGTCGCCTGGATGGCGAGCGGCGGCTTCGACGCGATGCGAGTCGCGAGGCCCATCGCCGTCTCCATCAGCGCCTCACGCGAGACGACCCGCTGCACGAGCCCCAGCCGGTGCGCTTCGCGCGCGTCGAGCGCATCGCCCGTCAGCAGGTACTGCATCGCGTTGCCCCAGCCCATGGTCCGCACCCAGCGGGCGGTGCCTCCGCCAAAGGGGAAGATGCCGCGGTCGATTTCAATCTGCTCGAAGGTGGCGTCCTCGGAGGCCACCGTGATGTCGGCGGCGAGCATCAGCTCGATGCCGAGCGTCAGGCACTTGCCATGGACCGCCATGATGAGCGGCTTCGTCCTCGCGGGGCCGTGCGTCGCCCACGGGTCGATGCCCGCCGCGCTGAACAGCGTCTGGGCCTCTCCCAGCCGGGGAAATACGTCCATGAGGTCGAGCCCCGCGGTGAACACGGTGCCGTGCGCGAAGAGCACGCACACGCGCACAGTCTCATCGGCCTCGGCCCGGCTCAGCGCCCCCGAGAGCTGCTCGATGAGCGCGATGTTCATCGCGTTGCGCTTCTCCGGGCGGTTCAGCCCTATCTTCCGCACGAACCCTTCGGTCTCTTCCGTGATGAAGCTGCTCACAAGGCCCTCGTTTCGGTGGGGAGTGACGTCACCTGTGCCAGCCAGTCCGCCGCCTCCGCCCAGACGGCCTCGGGCGTGCTGGCGCGGAACCAGCCAAAGTGGCCGACGCGCTTCATGCCGAGCTCCGCCGGTGTGCGGTGTAGGTGCTCGCGTGTCGCGTTCGGGTAGTAGTCGAGCAGGGCGCGCGCGGCGGCCTCCGGAGCGAAGGCGTCATCCGAGAAGCTGTAGAGCCGGAGCCGCGCCCGGACGCGGTCGTTGTATGGCCGCAGCGGCGCTCCGTGCGCGTCGGAGACGTAGTGCGGGTTGCGGCACCAGCTCGCCCACTGGCGCGCGATGCCGCCCGGCAGGTCCTCCGCGCCCATGGCCCGTCCCGGAAAACGCCCCAGCAGCGCGGCGGAAACGGGGAGCGCCACGTAGGAGAGGGCCGCCACCGCCAGCCCCAGGGGCATGGGCCAATGCCGCCACCAGCCATGCTGGGAGCCAACCAGCAGCACGGCCTGGATGCGCGAGGCGTTCTCCGCCAGCCCCAGCATCTGCCCACCCGCCGAGTGGCCCACGACGGACAGCCGGTGCGATGGAAACCGGGCCGTCACCCAGTCCATGACGGCGGGCGTATCCAGCTCGCCCCAATCCTGGAAGCGGGCCTGGTCGCGCAGGGCCGCGCCCATGACGCTGTCCCCCATGGCCCGGTAGTCATACGTGACGACGGTGAAGCCCCTGCCCGCGAGGAAGCGGGCGAACGCGTCGTAATACCGGCGCGGCACGGCGGTCGCCGGATTCACCTGGACGGCCACGCCGTTGTCCTGGCGTCCCTGGTACACCGTCGCGGCCAGGGGCAGCCCATCCCGGGCGGGAATCTGGACCACCTCCGCCGAAACCCGCGCGCCGGTGGAGGGCAGGGCGTCATTGGCCATCACGGCACCTTCCTGGAGGCGGCGGAGTCCGGCCGGAGGCAGCGCCACGCCGCATCGGCGAGGACCTTCTCGATGCCGGGCTTGAGCTCGACGTGTCCGTTGGCCCAGCCGCGCAGCAGCTCCTGCGCGGGCCCGAGCATCAGCGGCATGTAGACGGACGAAGGCAGGGGCAGCAGCTCACCGGACTGGGCGTAGGACTTCAGCCGGCTGAAGCCCTCCCGGATGAAGTCTCCCGTCGCGGATTGGATTTCCTGCTCGGCCGCGGCCACGGCTTCCTCCCGGCGCATGCGCAGCAGGTAGCGGGCGGCCTCCGGGTGCTCCCGGGACCAGGCGATGTGGTGCGTGACGACCGTCCGCACGAAGGCTTCCGCGTCGTGCTTCTTCTCCAACCGTGCCCGCAGCGAGTCCTGATGGAGGCGCAGGCAGTCGATGTAGAGCGCCACCGCGATGCCTTCCTTCGCACCGAAGTGGTGGTAGACGCTGCCCACGCTGGCGCCGCTGACCTTGCGGATGTCCTCAATGGTGGTCGCCGCCCAGCCCAGCCGGGAGAAGCAATCCAGCGCGGCATCCAGGATGGCACGACGGCTCTGCTCGCCCGTCGCGCTGCGGCGTCTACGCTCCATGGCTAGAATCTGATTCTAGAATCAGATTCCAGTCAAGCCGCCCGCGCGTCCCCCAGGGGCCTACACCGTCGCGGTGCGGACGAGCCGCAAGACGACGGTGAAGTGGAGCGCCGCGCCCACCAGCGTGAGGGCGTGGAAGACCTCGTGGTAGCCGAAGACGCCGGGGCGGAGGTTCGGCCGCTTCAGGGCGTAGGCGAGCGCGCCCGCCGTGTAGGCAACACCTCCGCCGAGGATGAGCGCCAGGTCGGTGCCCGTGAGGGCGCGCCGCGCTTCATCGAAGTAGGGCACCAGCGTCCAGCCGACGGCGACGGCCAGCGCCGCGGTCACCACCTTGGGCGCCTGTATCCAGAACAGCGATTGGAGGACACCCGCGAAGGCGCCCGCCCAGATGAGGAGCAGCAGGCGGTTGCCCGCGGCCCCGGCGATGCCCAGCAGCGCCACGGGCGTATACGTGCCCGCGATGAGGATGAAGATGGAGGCGTGGTCCATGCGCCGCATCCACGTCCGCCCGCGCGTGGACCAGTTCACCCGGTGGTAGGTCGCGCTGACCGCGAACAGCACCACCAGGCTGACGGCATACACCGCGGCGGCCGCGGCGGCCCGGTCCGTGGGGGCCATGGAGACGAGCACCAGCCCCGCGCCCAGCGCGCCCGTGGCGGCGAACTGGTGCAGGACGCCGCGCAGCTTCGGCTTCTCCAGGGGCTGGGCGCTCACGGTCGCCCCCGCGCTTCGGCGACAGCGAGGATGTGGTGCTCGGCCGCGCCGGGCAAGACGGCTCCACGAGAGACGGGATACATGAGGGGCTCCAGCGCCACCGGAGAGTTACGAGTCGGTAGGTTCCGGTCGGGTAAGTTACTGTCCAGTAGGTTCGAGGTCAACGTGGCGACGAAGAAGCGACTGTCGGGGGCTGACCGCCGGGTTCAGTTGATGGAGGTGGGGCGAGGGGTGTTCGCCGCGAAGGGCTACGAAGCGACCTCCATCGAGGAGGTCGCGCAGCGGGCGGGCGTGTCGAAGCCCATCGTCTACGAGCACTTCGGCGCGAAGGAGGGGCTCTACGCGGCCATCGTGGACCGGGAGATGGATGACCTGGTGTCGCGCGTGTCGGAGCGTATCGCCACGGGCACGCCCCGCGAGCGGTTCGAGCGCGCGGTGCTGGCCTTCATGACGTACGCCAAGGAGGTGCCCGCGGGCTTCGCGGTGCTGACGCGCGACTCCCCGTTGACGGTGGGGCGCCGGGGCCTGACGCGCGTCATCGACGACCTGGCGCTGCGCGTGGCGGACATCTTCAAGGTCGAGTTCGAGCACGCCGGCTACAACCCCAAGGTCGCCCCCATCTACGCGAACGCGCTGCTGGGCATGGTGACGCAGGTGGGGCAGTGGTGGGCCGAGGACGGGCGCTCCTTCTCCATCGACCACGTCGCGCGCCATGTCGCGGCGCTCGGGTGGATGGGGCTCCGGCACCTGCCGAAGGAGCCGTCCACGTCCGGTGGGCGGCGCGCTCCGAAGCGGCGCGGCGGTTGAGACGGTCCCCGCTCGACTTCCGCCCGGGTTCGCGCCGTAGAAACTGGTGCGGCGCCCCGACTTGGTGGATGGTCACCCCTGCTCCGTGGACTCCTTCCTGCGATCTCCCTTTCGTTGGCTCTGGCTGCGCTGGTTCTCCATCTCACCCGCGATGTTGCTGGCGCTCTCCTTCGCGGCGCTCATCGCGGTCGGGACGGCGGGGCTGCTCTGGCTCCCGGGGCTGTACACGGGCCCACGGCTGGGGTTCCTCGACGCGCTCTTCACCATGACGAGCGCGGTGTGTGTGACGGGCCTCTCGGTGGTGAACACCGCGACGGCGCTCACCCTCTGGGGGCAGCTCTGGCTGCTCGTCTTCATCCAGTTGGGCGGCCTGGGGCTCGTCACCCTCACCACGCTCGTCATCGGCGCGCTGGGCCGCCGGCTGTCGCTCCGCAGCGAGGTCATCGTCGGCGCCCCCATTGACTACACGCATCGGGAGAACGTGCTGTCCCTGACCTTGCGTGTCGCGCGCTTCACCCTGTGGGTGGAGGCGCTGGGGGCGCTGCTGCTGTGGCTGCTGTGGCTGCCGCGCTTCGGCTGGAAGGATGCGGCCTGGCACGCCGTCTTCCACTCGGTCAGCGCCTTCTGCAACGCCGGCTTCTCGACGTTCAGTGATTCGCTGGTGGGGCTCGACGAGTCGCCCCTCTCGCTCCTGGTCCTCTCCTTCCTCATCATCCTGGGCAGCCTGGGCTACCTGTCCAGCGAGGAGGCGCTGCGCTGGTGGCGCAGCCGGGACGAGCGCTCCCGGCGGATGAGCGTGCACACCTTCGCGGCGTTGCTCGTCACCGGCGTGCTGCTGGTGGGAGGGGCCGTGCTCTTCGCGCTCTTCGAGTGGCGCGGGACGCTGGCGCACCTGGGCTACGTGGACCGGGTGGCCAACGCCTGGTTCATGTCCGCCACGGCGCGCACGGCGGGCTTCAACAGCGTGAGCTACGCCGAGGTGAGCAACGCGAGCGGCTTCTTCACCATCCTGCTCATGGTGGTGGGCGGCAGCCCTGGCTCCACGGCGGGCGGGCTGAAGACGACGACGCTGGCGGTGCTGGCGGCGCTCGCCTTCACGCGCATCCGGGGCCGCCGGCACGCCGAGCTGCACGGCCGCGCCATCCCGGAGGGCACCATCGAGCGCACCGTGTCGCTGGCCCTCATCGCCTTCGGGGTGATGACGGCCGCGGTCTTCGTGCTCAGCTTCACCGAGGGCCGCGGGGCGGAGTCCGTGCAGGCCGCGCGCGCCAGCTTCCTGCCCGTCTTCTTCGAGGTGGTCAGCGCCTTCTGCACGGTGGGGCTGACCATGGACGTGTCACCCTCGCTGACCGTGGCGGGCAAGCTGCAGGTCATCGCGCTGATGTTCGTGGGGCGGCTGGGGCCGCTGTCCTTCTTCGCGGCCCTCAGCCTCCGCGCCCGGACGCACCTGCGGCACGTGCGCCCCGCGCAAGAGGACCTCATCGTTGGTTAAGGAGCAGGGATGAAGCGCATCATCGTGGTGGGGTTGGGCAACTTCGGCTCGGTCCTCGCCGTGCGCCTGCATGAGCAGGGGCATGACGTCATCGCCATCGACCCGCGCCCCGCGGTGGTCGATGCGCTGGGCTCGCGGGTGTCCAAGGCCATGGTCGGAGACGCCACGCAGCGGCAGGTCCTGGAGGAGGTGGGGGCGCGCGGCGCGGACGCGGCCATCGTCTCCACGGGCGAGGACCTCTCGGCCAGCATCCTCGCGCTGCTCGCCCTGCGCGACACCGGCATCCAGGACATCTACGTGAAGGTCCGCTCGGATGACCACGCGCGCATCGCGAACGCGCTGGGGGCCACGGAGAGCATCTTCCCCGAGCGCGAGAGCGCCCTGGGCCTGGCCAGCCGCATCACCAGCGGCCGGCTGCTGCAGTACGTGCAGTTGGGGACGGAGTTCGGGCTGCAGGAGATGCCGGTGCCGGAGGCCTGGTACGGAAAGAGCCTGCGCGTGCTCGCCCTGCCGCAGCGCTACCGCGTGCACGTCGTCGCCGTGCATGACGTGCTCCAGGACCGCATGCTCCCCGTGCCGGATCCGGACCGGCTGCTCACCCCGTCCGATGCGCTGCTGGTCGCGGGCGAGCCCTCGGCGCTCGAGGCCGTGGCCGCGCTGCGCTGACGCCGCGGCCCGGCTCAGTGCGGTCCGTGGCCCTGGGGCCCCGCGCGCCGGGCCTCCGCCGCGACCCTGGCATCCTCGAACACCCGGGTGACGGTGGCGTCGAGCAGCGAGCGCTGGCGCTCCAGCTCCCCGCGCCGGAAGTCGGGCGCCACCCGCAGCAGGTCCTCCAGCAGGAAGCGCAGGCGGCGGGCCACCTGGATGGACTCCTCCCCGTACTCGCGAATCTCATCCAGGGAGAGCCGCACGTAGTCGTCGAAGTCGGGGCGCGGGCAGACCAGCCGCAGCGCCCCCTGGTCGTCCAGCCGATGCGTGCTCGGGAAGCGCCGGAGGACCAGCCGGCGCAGCAGGTCATGGAGCTGGTCGATGGCCTGGACGGCCGTGGACGGGTCGTTGATGCCAGGGGAGAGGGCGCGCTCGGCCACGTCGATGAGCTGGCGGAAGCCGAAGGCGGTGTCCTGCTGGAGCGTGCGCTCGCGACCGAGCCCGACCGCGCCCAGGACGGCCTTGACGTCGAGCGAGCCGGCCTCTCCCCAGACCTCGAAGAGCGCGCTCCCGTGGGGCACGAAGTCACCCACCATGGGCACGACGGCGAGCGTGACGCCCGCGCGCCGTGCGTGGGTCATCAACTGGTCCTCATCCACGGTGAGGAGCACGCCGGAGCTGCCGTCGTGGGGGATGACGAGCGAGGGCGCGCCGCGGGGGGCGCCCTCCTGACACGTCTCCGCGGCGTCGAGCCCGACACCCTCCGGATACATGCGCTCCATCGTCTCGCACGTCTCGTCGTGGATGCGAGAGAGGATGACCACGGCCCGGATGGATTGCGCCACATGGTGGATGTAGAAGATGAAGGCGCCCACGCACAGCAGCGCGAGCACCACGGCGAGCCAGACGGAGAGCGACGGGACATGGCTCTCGATGTCCAGGTTCTCCGACGTGCCCCGGACGGTGCGCAGCCCCAGCAGGGCATAGACGAAGGTGCCCGTGAAGATGCCCAGCGCCATCTGGCTCTTCCGGTCCCGGAGGAACGTGCGGAGGATGCGCGGTGAGAACTGGTTGCTGGCCTGCTGGAGCACCAGGATGGTGACGGAGAAGACGAGGCCCGCGAACGTCAGCATCGAGGACGCCACGGCGGAGAGGACGGAGCGGGCGCCCTCGGGGCCGCCTTGGAAGAGGTACCAGTCATGCTCGTGCTGCGTCAGGCGGGCGTCCAGCGCCTGGGCGAGCTGGGACAGGCCGATGGCGGCGGCCACGCAGAGCGCGGGGACCACCCAATAGCTCGTGCTGAGCCGCTCAGCGAAGCGTGTAAGACGGAGCTGCATGGTGGCCGCGTGTGTCTCCCCGCCCAACCGGTGGGCCCGGGGCCTTCGGTCAAGCCCCCGGTCGAATCTGGGCATGGCCCATCCGGGAAGAAAGGGGACGCGGGCGGCGCGCACCGTGCGTGTCACCCACCGGCTCCCGACGTGGGCCCGACTGCTCAGTGGCAGCTCGGACCTCCGTTGCCGGTGCCCACGGCGCGGTAGATGAGCACCGCCGCCGCCGCCAGGGGCACCGCCCGCTGGAGCAGCAGGGACATCCACTTCGGGCGGTGCTTCCACAGCGCGGCCTGAAGCTGGGCGCCCAGCAGGGCAGGCAGGCCGCCGAGCGCGAACGCCGCGAGCACCAGCGCGCCGCCGCTGAACGAGCCGCTCGCCAGCGCCACCGCGAACACGCCATAGAGGACGCCGCAGGGCAGCAGCGGCGTCACCGCACCCATTGCGCTCGCGCGGCCCGCCCACGAAAACTTTGCGCCCCAGCGCGTCACGTGACGCGCCAGGTTCGCCATGCCCGGCAGCGGACGCAGGCGCTTGCCCAGCTCCAGCGCGGACGCGACCAGCGCCACCGCCATCAGCCAGGGCAGGTACGGGCGCGTGGAGACCGCCAGCGCCTGGGTGACGCCTCCGCCCAGCAGGCCCAGCGCGCCGCCCACGAGGGCATAGGCGCCCAGGCGCGCGCCCTGGTAGGCGAGGACGGCCCCGCGCCGCTCCGGGCCTGGAGCGCCAGGGAGGCCCGCGCAGGCCAGCGGGCCGCACATGAGGAGGCAATGCAAGCTCCCCGTGAGGCCCACCACGAACGCGCCCAGCGCGCCGGCGACAACGTTGGGAGCGGTGCTGTGCAACACAGCGGCGAGCGCGGCCGGTTCGGGTGACATGAACGCGTGCTTCGCAACAGGCATGCCGTTCGCAAGGTGACACCGTGAATGCCTGCCTCCACGACCTCGGAGCCTGCTCCGGCCACCTGTCTCCACTGCGGCAGCCCCGTCCCTCCCGGGAGCGCGGCGCGCGACTTCTGCTGCGTGGGGTGCGAGGCCGTGCACGGGCTGCTCGTGGAGCAGGGGCTCACGCGCTACTACCAGCTCGCGCAAGGGAGGACGGCGCCCGCCCCTGAGCCGCGCAAGGAACGCGCGTTCGCGTGGCTGGAGCCGCTCATCAGCCGCGCCGAGTCCATCCCTGGCCCGCTGTGCGCGCTCGAGCTGGACGTGCAGGGCATCCACTGCGCCGCATGCGTGTGGTTGATGAACGAGCTGTTCCGCCGCCAGCCGGGCGGCGCGGGCCTGACGGTGGACCCGGCCCTGGGCAAGGTGCGGATGCAGTGGCGGCGGGGCGCCTTCGACGTGGCGGAGTTCCTGCGCGGCGTGGAGGGCTTCGGCTACCGCTTCGGTCCCAGCCGCAAGCGCCCGGAGCGCGCGAGCCTGGACCTGCCCATCCGCCTGGGCGTCTGCGCCGCGCTGTCGATGAACGTGATGCTGTTCTCGGTGAGCTTCTACGTGGGGCTCACGCCGGAGGACGGTGAGGCCTTCCGCCTCTTCACGCGGCTGAGCCTGTGGCTGTCGTCCGCCGTCGTGGGGGTGGGCGGCTGGCCCTTCTTCCGCGCGGCGCTCCAGGGACTGCGGCGCGGCGTGCTGCACCTGGACCTGCCCATCGCCCTGGGCATCCTGCTGGTGTTCGGCATGTCGCTGGCGCAGGCGCGCGGCGGGCGCGGCGACCTGGCGTACTTCGACACGCTCAACACCTTCGTCACGCTGATGCTGGTGGGGCGGTGGCTCCAGCAGCGCGTGCTGGAGCGCAACCGGCGCTTCCTGCTGGATGACGACGGCGCGGAAGGGCTCTTCGTGCGCAGGGAGGAGGGCACCCGGCTCGCCACCGTGCGCGCCGCCGAGGTGGCCGACGGCGACGTGCTGGTGATTGCGCCGGGAGACCTGGTGCCCGTGGACGCGGCGCTGCTCGATTCGGGCGCGCGGGTGTCCACGGATTGGATGACGGGCGAGCCCGGCGAGCGCGCGGTGGGGCAGGGCGAGGCGCTGCCCGCGGGCGCGTTCAACGCCGGGCGCGAGGCGGTGCGCGTCCAGGCGAAGCAGGCCTTCACGGACTCGCCGCTGGTGGCGCTGCTCCGTCGCGCTCCCGCCGATGCGGGCGGCCCCGCGCTGCACACCCGCTTCTGGGACCGCGTGTCGCGGCGCTGGGTGGCGACGGTGCTCTTCGTCTCCGCGCTGGGGCTCGCGTCGTGGTGGCCCGCCGGGCCGGACAAGGCGCTGGAGGTGGCGGTCGCGCTGCTGGTGGTGACGTGCCCGTGCGCCATCGGCATCGCCACGCCGCTGGCCTACGAGCTGGTCCAGGCGCGCCTGCGCCGTGGCGGCTTCTTCATCCGGAGCACGGACCTGCTGGACCGGCTGCCCCGCGTGCGCAAGGTGCTCTTCGACAAGACGGGGACGCTGACGCTGGGGCGCCTGGAGTTGGTGGACCGCGCCGCCGTGACGGGCTTGACGCCCGCGACGCGCGACGTCGCGTTCGACCTGGTGTCGCGCAGCAACCATCCCGCCAGCCGGTGTCTGGCCGCCGCGCTGGCCCGGGGGGGCGCGCGCTTCAACCCCGAGGCGCGGGTGGCGGAGCGGGCCGGCCAGGGGCTGGAGATGGTTCGCGAGGGTGTCCGGTGGCGGCTGGGCCGCGCGGACTGGGCCACGGAGGCGCGGGTGGCGGAGCCGCAGGTCCATGCGCCGGACCGGCCATTCGCGGCCGAGGGCCGACTCCCGAAAGCCCCGGCGCGCGTGGAGGTCCTCCTCTCCGGCGCGGGGCTCGCGGCGGGTCCGGTGCTCACGCGGGACGGCGTGCCGGTGGCCTTCTTCCAGCTCCAGGAGTCGGTGCGGCCCGACGCGCGCCGCGAGGTCCACGCGCTCCAGGGCGAAGGGCGCGAGGTGTGGCTCATCTCCGGGGACCTGCCGACGCGCGTGGAGGCCCTGGCCGCCGCGCTGGGCATCCCCGCCGGGCACGCCCTGGGCGGCCTGCGTCCCGAGGACAAGGCCGAGGCTGTCGCGAAGCTGGACGCGGCGGACACGCTGTACCTGGGCGACGGCGTCAACGACAGCCTCGCCTTCGAGCGGGCGCTCTGCGCGGGCACGCCCGCCATCGACCGGCCGGTGATGCCGGGCAAGAGCGACTTCTTCCTCCTGGGCGAGGGCCTGGGCGCCATCCGCGAGGCCCTGCGGCTGTCGGCGCGGCTGCGGCGGGTGGTGCGCCGGCTGCTGGCCCTGGCGGTGGGCTACAACGTGGTGGCCGTCTCCGTGTGCCTGTCCGGGTGGATGACGCCGCTGCGCGCCGCCGTGGCCATGCCCGCCACCAGCCTGGCCACCGTGCTCTTCACGGTGTGGTGGCTGTCCGCTTCACGCGAGCGCGCCGCAGCCGCCACGCCCACACCGCCGCTGCGGGAGGTGCCGGCATGAACGTCCTCGTCCTCCAGGTCTTCGTGAGCCTGATGCTCGTCGCCAGCTCGGTGCTGCTGTTCGTCTACAGCGTGCGCCACCGCGACCACGAGCACGCCGACCGGCTCTCCCTCTTTCCGCTTGAAGACGACAGCGCCGCCCCGGCGCCGCGCGCCCCCGAGCCTCCGCCCTCCGCTTCCCAGGAGTGAAGCCGTGCATCAGCAACGAATCATCTATGACGACACCACGGTCCGGCGCTTCATCCTCGCGTCGGTGCTGTTCGGCATCGTGGGCATGGCGGTAGGGGCGCTGGCGGCCAGTCAGCTCGCCTGGTGGCAGGCGAACCTGGGCATCCCCTATACGACGTACTCCCGCCTGCGCCCGCTGCACACGAACGCGGTCATCTTCGCCTTCGTGGGCAACATGATGTTCGCGGGCATCTACTACTCCACGCAGCGTCTGCTGAAGACGCGCATGGCGTCGGACCTGCTCTCGAAAATCCACTTCTGGGGCTGGCAGCTCATCATCGTCGCGGCGGCGATTTCACTGCCCCTGGGCATCACCACGTCCAAGGAGTACGCGGAGCTGGAGTGGCCCATTGACGTGGCCATCGCCGTCATCTGGGTCGTCTTCGCCATCAACTTCTTCTGGACGCTGGCCAGGCGCCACGAGAAGAACCTCTACGTCGCCATCTGGTTCTACATCGCCACCATCGTCACGGTGGCGGTGCTGCACATCGTCAACAGCCTGGCGCTGCCGCTGTCGGGGCTGAAGAGCTACTCCGTCTACGCGGGCGTCCAGGACGCGCTGGTGCAGTGGTGGTACGGCCACAACGCCGTCGCCTTCTTCCTCACCACGCCCATCCTGGGCATCATGTATTACTTCCTGCCCAAGGCGGCGGAGCGGCCGGTGTACTCGTACCGGCTGTCCATCATCCACTTCTGGGCCCTGGTCTTCATCTACATCTGGGCCGGTCCGCACCACCTGCTCTACACGGCGCTGCCGGACTGGGCGCAGTCGCTGGGCATGATCTTCAGCGTCATGCTGTGGGCGCCGTCGTGGGGCGGCATGCTCAACGGCCTGCTCACGCTGAAGGGCGCCTGGTACAAGCTGCGCGAGGACCCCGTCCTCAAGTTCCTCATCGCCGGCGTCACCTTCTACGGCATGGCCACCTTCGAGGGGCCGCTGCTGTCCATCAAGTCGGTGAGCGCGCTGGCGCATTACACGGACTGGATTGTCGGCCACGTCCACAGCGGCGCGCTGGGCTGGAACGGCTTCATGGCGGCCGGCATGTTCTACTGGCTGGTGCCCAGGCTGTACGGCACGAAGCTGCACTCGCCCAAGGCGGCGGACGCGCACTTCTGGCTCGGGACGGTGGGCATCCTCCTCTACATGGTGTCGATGTGGATCAGCGGCGTCACGCAGGGCCTCATGTGGCAGGCGGCGAACGCTGACGGCACGCTGCTCTACCCGAACTTCGTGGAGACGCTGCTGGCCATCCGGCCCATGTACATCGTCCGCTTCGTCGGCGGGTCCATGTACCTGGTGGGCTTCATCATGATGGCGTGGAACCTGTGGAAGACGGCCCGCGCCGGCAGGGCCGTGGACGGGGAGACCACCGTCGTCGTGGACCCTCCCGTGTCAGCCGAAGCGCTCGCGCCCGCCAAGGCCCCGACGCCCGCCTGGGTGCAGGTGATGACGGGCCGGCCGCTGGTGTTCGCCATCGCCATCCTCACCGTGACGATGTTCCTCGGGTGGGCGAAGCCGGTGCGCGCGGTGGTGCTGCTGGGCGCCATCATCGCGCTGGGCGAGTTCGCCTGGATTGTCACCCGCAGGGACCGTGAAGCCGGCCGCCCGTCGTGGTTCGGCCTCATCGAGGGCAGGCCGCTGGCCTTCACGGTGCTCACGCTCATCGCCATCCTGATTGGCGGCGTGGCGGAGCTGCTGCCCACCATCATGCTGAAGCAGGCGGTGCCGGCGCATGGCCAGGCGCAGGAGCCGTACTCGCCGCTGGAGCTCCAGGGCCGCGACCTCTACGTCCGTGAGGGCTGCTACACCTGCCACTCGCAGATGATTCGGCCCTTCGTGGCGGAGACGCAGCGCTACGGCGACGTGTCCCGCGCGGAGGAGTTCATCTACGACCACCCCTTCCAGTGGGGCAGCAAGCGCACCGGTCCGGACCTGCACCGCCTGGGCGGCAAGTACCCGAACCTCTGGCACTACACGCACATGATGGACCCTCGGGCGACGAGCCCCGGCTCCAACATGCCGCCGTACCCGTGGCTGGCCGAGCAGCGCATCGCCGTGAAGGACGCGCCGAAGAAGCTGGCGCTGATGCAGCGGCTGGGCGTGCCGTACAGCAACGCGGACGTGGACGGCGCCGAGGCGCGGCAGAAGGCGCAGGCGGAGGGCATCACCGCGGACCTGGCGGGGCAGGGCGTCCAGGTGGCGTGGGACTCGGAGATGGTGGCCATCATCGCCTACCTCCAGCGCCTGGGGCGCGGGCCTCAGGATTTGCCCGCGCCGCCGGAGAAGGCGCCCGCGCCGCGGCCGGACCGCCTGCCCGCCGCCACCATCGCCAGTGAGGAGGTCCGCTGATGTACAAGCAATTCTACCAAGGGATGTCGCTCACCGAGCTGCCCCTCTTCGCGTTGGTCCTGTTCATCGCGGTGTTCTTCGGCGTCGTCGCCTGGGTGTTCCTGGCGCGGCGCAGCGGGGACTTCGACGCGCTCGCGCGGATGCCCTTGAGCGAACGGGGGGAGGGCGGCCATGAGTAGCGACAAGCCGCTGGTGCACTCCGTCTATGACGGCATCGAGGAGCACGACAACCACCTGCCCAACTGGTGGCTGTTCATCCTCTGGACGTCCATCGTCTTCAGCGCGGGCTACTGGTTCTGGTACCACATCGCGGAGGCGGGGCCGGGGCAGCTCGGGGAGTACGCCGCCGAGTCCGCGGAGGTGGCGAAGCGCGCGTCCGGCAACAAGCCCGCGTCCGACGACATGCTGCTCGCGCTGGCCAAGGACCCGGCCTCCGTGGACAGCGGCAAGCAGGTGTTCCAGGCGAACTGCGCGGCCTGTCACGGCGCGCAGGGACAGGGGCTCATCGGCCCCAACCTGACGGACGCGTACTGGATGCACGGCGGCGGGCCCATGGCCATCCACAAGGTCGTGGCGGACGGCGTGGTGGCCAAGGGCATGCCCGCGTGGGAGCGCACCCTGGGCGCCGAGCGCGTGAAGGCCGTCACCGCCTACCTGCTCACGCTCAAGGGCACCCACGCGCCCGGCGGCAAGGAGCCGCAGGGCGAGGCCGAGCAGCCGTAGCCCACGGAGAGGACGCTCCCATGTCGGCGGCACCGCAGCGGGATGGCCCGCGCATCGACCAGCTCTCCTCCATCCGCGCGGATGGCTCGCGGCTGGCGCTCCACCCGGCGGATGTGCGCGGCCGGTTCATCACCCGGCGGCGGGTGGGCTTCGCGGTCCTCATCGCCATCTACCTGGCCCTCCCCCTGGTGGAGGTGGGGGGCCACCCGGCGGTGCACCTGGACGTGGCGGCGCGCCGCTTCTACCTCTTCGGCGGCACGTACAACGCGCAGGACTTCTGGCGCGTCCTCTTCCTGGTGACGTCAGTGGGCTTCGGTCTGCTGTTCTTCACCGCGTGGCTGGGGCGCGTGTGGTGCGGCTGGGCGTGTCCGCAGACGGTGTTCCTGGAGGCGCTCTATCGCCCCATCGAGCGCTTTTTCGATGGGCCCCGGGAGCGGCGGCTGAAGGCGGCCAGGGAGCCCTGGACGCCCGCGCGCGTGACGCGGGCGGTGCTCAAGCACGGGGCCTATGCCGCCGTGTCCATGCTCATCTCCCACGCGGCGCTGAGCCTCTTCGTCTCGGCGGGAGGGCTGGTGGCCATGGTGTCCGAGGGGCCGGTGGCCTCGCCGGTGGCCTTCACCTGGGCCATGGCCGTGACGGGCGCGCTGTATTTCAACTTCGCGTGGTTCCGGGAGCAGCTCTGCGTGGTGGTGTGCCCCTATGGCCGGCTCCAGTCCGCGATGCAGGACCGGGACTCGCTCATTGTCGGCTACGACGCGCGGCGCGGAGAGCCCCGGGGCCGCCTGGTCAAGGTGCCTGCGGGGGCCACGGCGCCGCCGCGCGGCGACTGTGTGGACTGCTTCCGGTGCGTGGCCGTGTGCCCCACGGGCATCGACATCCGCAATGGCTTGCAGATGGACTGCCTGGCGTGCGCGCAGTGCGTGGATGCATGCGACGGCGTCATGGACAAGCTGGGCAAGCCGCGCGGGCTCATCCGGTATGACTCGCTCAACGGGTTGGACGGACAGCCGCGGCGGGTGCTCCGGCCCCGGCTGTTCATCTACGGCGCGCTGCTGCTGGTGGTGGTCGTGGGCCTCACGCTGAGCCTCGCGCGCCGCGTGCCCTTCGAGGCGAACCTGCTGCGCTTCCAGGGCATGCCCTACGTCGTGGAGCAGGGCACCGTGCGCAACCAGTTCGAACTGCACCTGGTGAACAAGAACCCCTCCGACACGGTGCTCAGCATCCGCGTGGACAGTCCCGTGCCCGCGAAGGTGGTGGTGCCCCAGGCGCAGGTGACGCTCGGCTCCCTGGAGAGCTTCCGCGTGCCGCTGTTCATCACCGTGGGCCCAGGTGTGAAAACACCCTTCACGTTCATCGTCGAGGTCTCAGACGCGGCCTCCGGTGAAGTGAAGCGCATGGAGGCCCGGTTCCTGGGGCCCGCGGCCACGGGTGGGTAGGGCAATGCGCCCCCGGGCGGGGCGCGGCGGCGCAGGGGTTGCGGTGTGGGTGGGGTGGTCCGCAAGCCTTGCGCGGCCCCGCCGGCTCCCTCGACGGGATGAGCCTGGCACGAGGCTTGGAGTGGTGACGCGGTGAGATGGAGCCCCCTCGCCCGGAAGTCCCCACGCCGCCCGAAGCCCTGCTGAGCCGGTACGACGTCTCCGGCCCCCGGTACACCAGCTACCCCACCGCCCCTGAGTGGCGGAAGGACTTCGGTCCGGAGCACCTGGTGGCGCGGCTGGAGCAAGCGGGCGCCCGGGAGCGCGCCGAGCCGCTGTCGCTCTACGTGCACCTGCCCTTCTGCCGCAGCCTCTGCTGGTACTGCGGCTGCAACGTCGTCATCAGCCGGGACCGGGGCGCGGCGGACCAGTACCTCGACCACCTGGAGCTGGAGCTGGACCTGGTGGTGCAGCGGCTCGGCTCGCGGCGCGCGCTGTCCCAGATTCACTGGGGCGGCGGCACGCCCACCTTCCTGGATGAGGGGCAGCTCGAACGGCTGTGGACGGCCATCACCCGCCGCTTCCGTGTCGCGCCGGACGCGGAGGTGGCCATTGAAATCCACCCGGCGGTGACGACTCCCGGCCAGCTCACGCTGCTGCGGAGCCTGGGCTTCAACCGCGTGTCCATGGGGCTCCAGGACTTCGACGCGCGCGTGCAGGAGGTCACCAACCGCATCCAATCTCCGGAGCAGACGCGGGCGCTGCTGGAGCACGCGCGGCGCCTGGGCTTCAAGGGCGTGAACTTCGACCTCATCTACGGCCTGCCCCACCAGGACGCGAAAGGGTGGGCCCGCACGCTGGACACGGTGCTGTCCATGCGGCCGGACCGGCTGGCCGTCTACTCCTTCGCGTACATGCCCGACGTGCTGAAGCACCAGCGGCGCATGCCCGCGGATGCCATCCCCAGCGGCCGGACCAAGCTGGAGCTGTTCCGTGACGCCTACGCGGCCTTCGTCTCCGCGGGCTACCGGCCCATTGGCATGGACCACTTCGCCGTGCCCGAGGACGAGCTGGCGCGCGCGCAGGCCGAGCGCCGGCTGGGCCGCAACTTCCAGGGCTACACCGTCAAGGCGGCCTCGGACGTGGTGGCCCTTGGCAGCACCGGCATCAGCGACGTGGCCGGGGCGTACGCGCAGAACGTCCGCGCGCTGCCGCGCTACTACGAGCGCGTCTCCCAGGGCTGCCTGGCCACGGAGCGGGGCCTGACGCTGACGGCGGACGACCAGCGCCGGCGCGCGGTCATCACCCGGCTCATGTGCAACTTCTGGGTGGACCTGGGGGCGGACGGCGCCGACTACTTCGCGCCAGAGCTGCAGCGGCTGCGCGCCTTCGAGGACGACGGGCTGCTGACGCGCACCGGCTCGCAGTTGGAGCTGACGCCCATGGGGCGGCTCTTCGTCCGCAACGTGGCCATGGTGTTCGACGCATATCTCGCGGGGGCGGAGCGGCCCCGCTTTTCCCGCACGGTGTGAAGGGGTGGGTCATGGATGCATTGGACGTGTTGAACCAGGAGCACCGTCACATCCAGCGTGTGCTGGAGGTCCTGGAGCGGGCGGTGGCGAAGGGGCGCGACGGGGAGTTCGTCTCGGCCTCGTTGTTCCTCCGCGCCGCGAACTTCTTCCTCACCTTCGTGGATGGCAGCCACCACGCGAAGGAGATGGTGCTGTTCCAGACGATGGTGGCGCACCGGCTGCCGCTGGCGCCCGGGCTGCTGGCCCAGGTGTCCGGCGAGCACGGCACCGGCAGCGAGCACGCCGTCGCCATGCTCTGCGCGGCGGAGACGATGCTGCGCGGCGGGGAGACGGACCCGGCGCGCATGCTCGACGCGGCGGACGACTGGCTGCGGCTGTACCGGGGGCACACCTCGGTGGAAGAGGCCCAGGTGTTTCCCCTGGCGCGGCGGCTGTTGCCCACGGGCATCCTGGACCGGATGCGCACGCGCTTCGCCCGCATCGAGGCGTCGCATGGCTCGCTGGCGGAGGCCGCGGAGGCCATGGAGCGCGCCTTCCTGCCCGTCCCGCCCGGCCGCCCCTTCCCACGCGGGCCAGTGTGCTCGTTCTGAAACGCGACGGGCGCCGGGGGAGGAAGTCCCGCGGCGCCCGAAGTCCTGCTGTCAGCCCTCGCGGCTCAGCGCCGCGAGAGGATGTCATCCAGCTTCTTCTTGTCGCTGGAGAAGGAGAAGTAGCTGTAGAGCAGGTGGCCGTTCTGCGGGTCCAGGATGTAGGGCCGCAGCGTCCGGACCACGGTGAGCTTGTCCTGGCTGAACTGGAAGTGGCCGAGGAGCTGCCCCACCTGCGACACGAGGAAGTGGTGGTGCTGGGCCGCGGAGACGAGCACGCGCATCTTGTCCTCGGCGAACGACTGCCGGGAGATGGACTCACTGATGCGGCGCAGCTCGTGGTCCGAGATGGGGCGCACCACCGGCGGGGGCGGCGGCATCGGCATCGGCGCTGGCGGCGGGAGGACCACGGCCAGCGGCGGGGCCTGGCGCACCAGGTCCTGCACGGAGTCCAGCAGCTCCTTGGCCTTGCGGAACTTGTTGCGCTCCTGCCGGTTCATCCGCTGCTCGGCCTCGGCGAGCTGCCGCTCCAGCCGCTCCAGGCGGTCGGTCAGCTCGCTCCGGTCCACCACCACCTGGGTGCCACTGTGCTGCGGCGGGCCATGCGGGCGCGGCATCTGCTGGCCCGGCGGCGGCCCGTGCGGCCGGCGCGCATCCGCCTGGGCGGAGGCGTCAAGGGAAGGAAGGGCGAAGAGGAGGGCGAGGGAGGTGATCAGGGCCTTCATGGGGAGCTTCCTTTCATGTGCTCGTACAGTCTGACGCGCCGGGGCCGGTTGCATTCAACCGGCCGCGATGGGGCGTGCAGCCTGCCTCCGCATCACGGAAGTTCCCCCCTGGAGCGGCCCGGGCCGTCCTCGCGCTGTCGCGCGTATCTCACGACTGCGAGGGGCTTGGGTAGCCCCCTTCACGCCGCGAAAAATCAAGCGGACGCGGTGCGCTTGGACAGCACCTCGCCGTCCGGGGACATCTCGTAGATGAGCGGCACCCCGGTGGCCAGCTCCAGCCCCACCACCTGCGCGCCCGTGAGCTTGTCCAGCTTCATGACCAGGGAGCGGTTGGAGTTGCCGTGGGCCACCACGAGCACGTTCTTCCCCAGGCGCAGGTCGCCGGCGATGGCCCGGTCATAGAAGGGCAGCACCCGTCTGGCGGTCATCTCCAGGGACTCGCCGTTGGGGGGCGGCACGTCGAAGGAGCGGCGCCATTCCTTGATTTGCGCATCCCCCCAGCGCCTGGCGGCATCCGCCTTGTTCAGCCCCTGGAGGTCGCCGTAGTTGCGCTCGTTGAGGGCGGCGTCCCGGATGGTGGGGACCTGCTGCCCCAGCGAATCCAGGAGGATGGCGAGCGTCTCCTGGGCCCGGCTGAGCGCGGACGTGTAGGCGACGTCGAAGGTCATCCCCTTGAGCGCCTCCGCCGCGCGCCGGGCCTCCTGTCGCCCCTGGTCGGTGAGGGGGACGTCGACGAAGCCGGTGAAGCGGTTCTCTTGATTCCACAGCGACTGACCGTGTCGGACGAGGACGAGGGTAGGCATGCACCCCAGCTAATCCGGAAGCTCCGGCGCGGCCAGGGGGCGCCGCGGGTTCCCGGAACGGGGCGTTCCGGGCTCCACAGTCTCGCGCTCCGTTCCGGCTGCTTTCGCACGCGGTGCCCCTGGTGGGGCCAACGGGGCCTCAGCCCTTGAGCAGCTCCGTGAAGCGGCGCTGCATCTCCTCGGGGGACACGTCCTCGACGCGGGCGTTGAGGGCCCAGCGGTGGCCGAAGGGGTCTCTCAGGTGCGCCGCGCGCTCGCCGTAGAACTCGTTCTGGATGGGGCGCTCCAATGTGGCGCCGGCGTCGATGGCGCGCTGGGCGGCGGCGTCCACATCCTCCACCCGGAGGTTGAGGGAGCACGTCGTACCCCCGCGGCTCTGGGGGCCCACGATGCCGTACTCCGGGTACTCGTCCGCGAGCATCAGCGTCACGCCGCCCAGGTCCATCTCCGCGTGGCCCACGCGGCCGCTCGGCTCGACGAGCCGGTACTTCTCCGTCGCGCCGAAGGCCCGTGCGTAGAAGTCGAGCGCCGCGGGCGCGTCCTTCAGCACCAGGGCCAGGGAGAGGCGGGGGCCGTCAGCGAGCTTCGTCGTGGAGGAGGACGCGGATTTGTCGGTCATGGAGCACCTTCCTGGGTGGGTGTGGATGCCAGGAAGATGCCCGCTCCGCGCGCGGAAGGATTGGACGAATTTTACTTCGGCTCCGCCTTCACCAGCCGGGTCAGCTCCCGGTCCAGGGCGGCGGCGAACTGCTGCTTGTCCTGCGCCGAGTAGCCGTCCGGACCGCCGGTCGTCACGCCGCTCTCCCGCAGCTCCTGCATGAAGTTCCGGACGGAGAGGCGCTCGGCGACGTTCTCCTCGGTGAAGACCTCCCCGCGCGGGTCCAGGACCACGACGCCCTTGGGCACCAGCAGCGCGGCCAGCGGGATGTCCTGGGTGACGGCCAGGTCCCCCGCCTGCGCCTGCTGGGCGATGTGCTGGTCCGCGACGTCCAGGCCCGCGCCCACCTGCACGCTGGAGACATAGGCCAGCCGGGGCAGGGAGAGCGCGCGGTTGGCCACGAACACGGAGTGGACCTTCACGCGCTGGCCAGCACGCAGGATGATGTCCCGGACGGGGCCCGGGCAGGCATCGGCATCGACCCAGATTTTCATGTGGGGGCGACTATCTCAGGAAACGCGCGCGGACTCACCCTCGGTGGGCCTGGCGGGTTCCTGCTCACGCATGGCCAGGGGGGCTACCGGGCGGCGGGGGATGCCTTGCACGCGGGCGGGGCTGAACCGTGAATGACAATCCTTGTCAATCGCCAGGATGCGCCGCGTCATGCCGGGATGGGGACGCACTTTGCGGAAGGGCACGCTGGCTCCTCTATGATGGTGTTCATGCCTCTATTTCGTTCGCGTGTCGTCGTTCCAATCATTGCCAGCGCCCTGCTCACCACGGCTTGCGGTACCGATGCCACGGGGGAATGCACGGGCACCCACCTGGGGGCCAAGGTCAAATGGCCCATCGACGGGGAGCGGTCCCAGTGGATCCGCTATGGGTCCGGCGCCAATGGGGTGACGGGCACCTGGATTGACCTGAGCTATACCCCCAAGGGGGACGCGGGCCTGACGGAGTTCGGCGTGAACATCCGGCTGGTGAACGGGGCCGCCGTCAATGCCGGGCCGGAGACGGTGGCGTTGGCCAACGAGGACGCGCGGCGGCTGGTGCCGGAGACGGATTCGCTGGTGGTGGACTGGCTCGCCCACTCGATGGGGCGCTCGAGCTCGGGCTCGACGACGGGCTTCCCCGAAACGTCGGGTGTGCCGCGGGAGGGCTCGGTGACCCTGGAGGCCGTGACGGAAGACCTCGCCGCGGGTCGGTATGTCTATCGTTACGAGGATGGCAGCGAGCTGACGTGCACCTTCAACGTGCCTTCACCGGACCGGGCCGCGGGCTGGTTGGGCGGGGACGTCGATGACGACGATGATGATGACGACTGAATCCGGCGTCGTGTCAGGCCAACAACCCATTCAAAAATCGCATGCGCTCGTTCGCTGCGGCATGTTGTAGAACGGGCGCATGAACACGGGTGGCTGCTATTGCGGAGCGGTTCGGTACGAGGTGAGTGCGCCGCTGACGGCGGTGACGTATTGCCATTGCTCGAAGTGCCGCAAATGGCACGGGCACGTCGGGGCCTACGCGGCCGTGGACCGGGAGGGCTTCCGGCTCACGGAGGAGCGCGGGCTCAAATGGCACACCGTCTCGCCCACGGTGCGGCGCGGCTTCTGCCTCGAATGTGGTTCCAGCGTGCTGTTCGATGAGGCCCCTTCCCCGAAGATGTCGATTTGCGCCGGGACGATGGAGTCTCCGACGGGCATCCGCGAGAAGGCGCACATCTACCTGGGCAGCAAGGGGGACTACTACGACGTCGCGCCAGGGCTCGTGGAGTACGACACCTTCCCTGGGAAGTGAGCGCCGGCGCGCTACCGCGTCCAGGGTGGCTGCTTGAAGGTGTCCGTCAGCACCTGGAGCATGGCGCGCACCGCGGGCGAGACGTGGCGCGCGCTCGGGTGGACGGCGAAGAGGGGGAGGGGCGGCGGCGCGAACCGTTGGAGCACCTCGACGAGCCGGCCCTCGGCGACGGCGGCGGTGGCATGAATCCCCGACAGGCGGACCAGCCCCTGGCCCGCCTCAGCGAGTGCCACCAGTACCCGGAAGCTGTTGACGGACAGGGCGGGGTCGATGCTCACGGACGTCGTCCGGGTGTCGCCGCGGAAGTTCCAGGTGGTGGGCGTGAGGGCGCCCGTCATCGCCAGACAGCGGTGCTTCACCAGGTCGCGTGGCTTGTGGGGGACACCCCTCCGCTGGAGATAGGCTGGGCTCGCGAACACGCCCAGCCGGTGCGGCTCGCCGAGCTTGCGCGCGATGAGGCGTGAGTCATCCATGGGGCCGATGCGCACAGCCACGTCATAGCCCTCCTCCACCAGGTTCACCCGCCGGTCCGTGCAGTCGGCCTCGACGCGCACGTCGGGGTAGCGGGACGCGTAGGTGGCGAGCACCTCCCCGAGCACGCTCTGCCCGAGCTCGAAGGGCGTCGTCATCCGCAGCCGTCCGCTCGGGTGGGATTGGAGCTTGCCGACCAGGGCCTCGGCGTCCCGCAGCGTGGTGATGGCGGGGGCCACCTCGTGCAGGTAGCTGGCGCCGATGTCCGTGAGCGCCACGCTGCGCGTGGTGCGTGAGAAGAGCCGGACGCCCAGGTGCGTCTCCAGCGCCGCCACACGCTGGCTCAGCGTGGACTTCGGCACCCCCAGGGCGAGCGCCGCGGCGCGGAAGCTCTTCCGGTCGGCCACCTCGACGAAGGCGATGACGGCGTTGGGGTCCGCCTGACGGATTGTCCGCATGGCCGGACAGTACTTCCAGAAACATGAGATTGGCCAACGCGCCTGGCGGGCGCACATTGGGGGTGTCCCCATTGCCTGGAGCAACCCATGGCCCTCTTCTCTTCCTACCGTCTCGGAAACCTCGCGCTGTCGAACCGCGTCGTGATGGCGCCCATGACGCGGAGCCGCGCGGTGGGCGGTGTGCCCAACGACCTGATGCGGGAGTACTACACGCAGCGCGCGACCGCGGGGCTCATCATCACCGAGGGCATCGCGCCCTCGCCCAATGCGCTGGGCTACGCGCGCATCCCGGGGCTCTTCTCGGCGGAGCAGGTCGAAGGCTGGCGCGGCATCACCCGGAGCGTCCACGCCGCGGGGGGCCGCATGGTCGCCCAGTTCATGCACGTGGGCCGCATCGCGCATCCCCTCAACCTGCCGGAGGGGGCCCGCATCCTCGCGCCCAGCGCCGTTCGTCCCGAGGGGCAGATGTACACGGACGCGGGAGGGATGCAGCCGTACCCGGTACCGGAGGCCATGGATGACGCGGACCTGCGCGCCACGCGCGAGGAGTTCGTCCAGGCCGCGCGCAACGCCATGGAGGCGGGCTTCGACGCCATCGAGCTGCACGGCGCGAATGGCTACCTCCTGGAGCAGTTCCTTCATCCGCACACCAACCGGCGCACGGACGCCTATGGCGGCAGCGTGGAGAACCGGGCGCGGTTCGTCGCGGAGGTGGCGCGAGCCAGCGCGGACGCCATCGGCGCCGAGCGCGTGGGCATCCGGCTGTCGCCCTTCAACACCTTCAACGACCTCCCGGTGCATGACGCGGTGGAGGCGCAGTACAGGGCGCTGGCGCAATCCCTGAAGGGCTTGCTCTACGTGCACCTGGTGCTCAATCCCCACGAGGGCTTCGCGGCGACGGCGCGGGCCATCCGGGAGGGCTTCGGCGGGCCCCTCATCCTCAATGGCGGCTTCACCCACGAGAGCGCGCAGGCGGCGGTCGACGCCGGGCAGGCGGACCTGGTGTCCTTCGGCCGGCCCTTCATCTCCAACCCGGACCTGGTGGCGCGGATGCAGACGGGCGCCGACCTCGCGGCGCCTCAGTTCCAGAGCTTCTACACGCCGGGCCCACAGGGGTACGTGGACTACCCGGCGCTTTGAGGCTCAGGGGGCCTTGGCCGCCGCGTCGATGGCGTCCAGGGCCTCCACCCGCAGGCGCTCCTCCGGAGTGAAGGAGTCAAACAGCAGCCGCTGCGCGGCGGCCTGACGCGCGGCGGGGTTCGGCTCGGATTGGGCCAGGGCGTCGCGGCGCGCGCGGAACTCCGCGAGCCGTTGTTTGAAGGCCTCCTCCTCGCGGTCCATGGCCTCCAGCCGCTCGGTGGCCTCCGGGCCCACGGTGGCCAGCCGGTGCTGGCGCAGGTCCTCGGCCGTCGCGCCGGACTCCACCAACTCCCGCTCCACCGTCTGCTGCCGCAGGGGCCGCAGCGCCTCGTCACGGCCGGCGCGGTAGTCGGCGGGGAGCTGCTCGTCCAGCGCGGCGATGCGGCGCTCGCGCTCCTCGGGCGTCAGCGTGGTGTCCTGCTGGAGCTTCATCCGCTCCACCGACACCGCGTCCACGCGCTCCTCGTCGCCGAAGAGTCCGTCCGCCCAGGGGCCCAGGTGCTCCCGGCGCAGCTCGCGCAGGGACTCCAGCCGGGCGCCCAGGTCCAGCTCCGCGCCCCGTTGATTCGCCGCGAAGGTGCGCGCCGCGTCGCGGTACGCCAGGTAGTCATCCAGCAGGCGCACGGCCTCTTCCATGGCGGCGGCCGGCAGGTTCTTCGCCCGCAGCGAGGCGAGGATTCGCTCGCGGATGACGGACAGAGGTTCCTCGCCCATCGCGGACAGGTAGTAGTCGAACAGCCGCCGCAGGTCGGGCGTCACCACCAGATGGCCCGAGCCATCCACCTGCACCGAGCCATCCTCCTCCGTGTCCTGGAGCGAGCCCGGCATCGGGGGCAGGGCGGTGGGCGTGGCTTCGGTCGCGGACGCGGCGGGCACGGCGGCCCGCCTTGGCGCTGGCGCACCCACGCGCGGCGCGGGGCCCCCTGGTGTCGGGACAGCGGTGACAGCGGGCCCGGGCGGCGTGGAGGTCGCCCGGGCCTTCCACCATGAGAACACGCCCGCACCCAGCAGGGCGCACAGCGCGGCTACGGGAATGACGACGCGGCTCTTCATGGCGGTCCTTCGCTCACGGCCGTTCTAGAGGCCGAGCCCCTTCAGGCGGTTGGCGTGGTTGCGGAACACCGTCTTGGGGTTGGTGAAGAAGGCGGTGAGGCCCAGCACCTGGTTCACCTCGTCCAGGTGGTTCATGTCGTAGTTGTCACGCAGCACCGTGCCGAAGTGCGAGCTGCAGCGGCCGACGAGGCCGTCGTTCGCCTCGCTGTAGAAGAAGGAGGACAGCTTCATCGGGTAGTCGGACACGTCGAACAGGTTGGTGAAGGGGTCGGTGCCGGACCAGGAGTAGTAGCGCTGGCCCTGCGTGCCCGTCGCGGCGCCCTGGCCACAGCTGCTGGACGGGATGCCCGAGGGGAAGCGCTGGTTGAAGGCCGCCGTGCCGGACCTGCTCAGCGCCGCCAACGCGCCAATGGCGTCCTGCGGATTCGTCTTCCCGGACAGCAGCCCCAGGACGGTGCCCAGGTTGTTGGCGAAGTAGGCCAGCACGCTCTCCGTGAACGAGCCGCCGCGGAGGTTGCCGCGCAGGTAGTCCGCCAGGTCCGCGCCCTTGTGCGGCGAGCCCACCGTCGTCACGGACGCCACCAGGTCCGGCCGCACCGCGGCCACGTAGCGCACGTCCAGGCCGCCGTGGCTGTGGCCGATGAGGTTCACCTTGCCCTTGCCCGAGCGCGCGACGATGTCCTTCACCTGCGCCAGCAGCGCCTCGCCCCGCTGCTCCGTGGTGTTGAACTGCGGAACGCTCGTCACGTACACCGTCGCGCCGCCCGCGCGCAGGTCGGAGCCGATGCCGTAGAAGTAGTCGTAGACGCCAAACAGCGAGTCGAAGCCCGCCATGCCGTGCGCCAGCACGATGGGATAACGGGTCTTCGTTTGGGTATTCGCGAGCGCGGGTTGCGCCCACAAGCCGAGTGCCGCGACAGCCAGAACCAGTGTCCGGACAGCGTTTCGCATGAGGAGGGCTCCTGTTCGGGGGACGGGTCCCTCTGCCGATTGACCCGCGAATCAGCGCGTAGGCCAATCACAGACGAAGATCAAGGCACCTCCTGCATTATCCTCAAAGCGAGCGAATCCTGTTGTCATGCGCTCTTGCTGTATTGCGTCAAAAGCTCGCGACGCAGTGCATTGATTTGTGTCGTGGTCCTCTGTGTCGCGGCGCGTTGACTGCGCTGCGGGGTGAAGTCGCGGGTCACCGTGTCACGGGTGACTCATTGGCCTTGGAATCCGTGCTCAACGGAAAGACACGCTCATGCATCAACGCGCGTGAGGACGCTGGCGCCGGAAGGTTTCATCACCGGCTGACTGGTGCACGAGAGGGTGGTGCTGCCGCGGTGAGGGCGGGGCAGGGGAGCTGTCGAGGCCCCTGGTGCCCGGCGTCCACGCGGGCCGCCACGCTTGCGGATGTCGGGCGCCGCTCCCAGTCTGAGGGGGACTCGGGACACCTGGAGGGGGCCGCCCATGGCTGTCAGGAAGCGCTCACGCACCACCGCATCGACCCGCGGCCGTACGTCGTCGCGAGGGCGTCCGGCTGCCCGCAAGACGGGGACGGCCTCCCGCTCCACCGCGCGCAAGTCCGCTTCCAGCGGGCGGTACACGGAGCCGGAGCTGCGCGAGCGCATCAAGGCGCGCGTCATGCGAAGCAGCAAGGGCGGGCGCCCTGGAGAGTGGAGCGCGCGCAAGGCCCAGCTCGTGGCCGCCGAATACAAGAAGGCCGGCGGCGGCTACCGGGGCGGACGCGGCGCGACGCAGAAGTCGCTCACGTCCTGGACGAAGGAGGAATGGCAGACGAAGGAAGGGGACGCCCGCGCGCGCCGGGGGGGCACCACGGCCCGCTACCTGCCCAAGAAGGCCTGGGAAGCGCTGAGTCCCACGCAGAAGCGCGCGACGGAGCGCAAGAAGCGCGAGGGGACCCGGCGCGGCAAGCAGTTCGTGCGCAACACGGCCGCGGCGCGGACCGCGCGCAAGAAGACGACCCGGCGGCGCTGAGCCCCGGCGGCTTCAGTTCGCGGCGCGGGCGCTGGGGAGGAAGCTCGCCTCGTAGTCCGCGAGCAGCTCGGGGAAGACGACGCACTTCTGCGCTTCGGGGTACACGCCGGTTGAGTAGCGGATGGCGGCGTAGCCGAAGATCTCCGTGAACAGCGCCAGCTTCGCCTCGGCGGGGGCCCTGCGGACGTGGTCATGGAATGCGAGCACCTCTCCCTCCAGGGAGAAGGGCCGCAGGTTCAGGGCATGGGGAATCACGTCGTGGGCGATGCGGAAGATGCAGTTCTCCTCCGGCGTCCAGAGCGGGTGTTCACAGTGCTCCGTGTTGATTTCGAGCTGCCCCCGCTCCAGGTCCGCGACGATGTCCTCCGGCCCCGCGTAGACGGTGCGCGTCGAATAGCGGATGGACAGACAGGGCCGGACGGCCTCGTAGACCTCGTAGGCGTGCTCCAGCAGGGCCCGCCATGAACCGCTGACGCCCTCGTCGAGGAGTCTGGCGTCCGCCGCGTATGCATCCGTCACCCGGGTGGCGAAGGCCAGCACCGCGGCGGGCTGGAACGCCCTGGGCGCTGCGTCTGGATAGGCATTGCGCGCGAAGCGCGACTCGATGCGCTGGCGCAGCTCGTTCATCACGGTCATTGGACAATCCCCCGGTGCCCGAGCATAGCGCTGGAGGCGGCCGCCCGGGCATTGTTCCCGCCCTATATCCGGGGCGACGGTCCGCCGGAGGCCCTCCCCGGGTGGCGGGTGCCTCTCTTGTGAAGCAATGCGGGAGGCCGTTAGAACGTCGACGTCTCCAGATTCGACCTCCACCCAGGACGTTCACTCATGTCGAGCACCTCCTCCTCCGTCGCTGCTCCGGCCTCCGCTCCATCCGCCCCTGTCACCAAGGGATGGATGCTCTGGCTGGGGCGTGTCTTCACCGGGCTCGTCGTCGCCATGCTGGCCTTCAGCGCGTCGATGAAGCTGGGCCAGTCACCCGAAGCCATCCAGGGCATCGAGAAGTCTGGCTACCCGGGCTCGGTGCTGCTCGGCATCGGGATTGCCGAGCTCCTCTGCCTGGTGCTCTACGCGGTGCCACGGACGGCCGTGCTGGGCGCCATCCTCGTCACGGGCTACCTCGGCGGCGCCACCGCGACGCACGTGCGTCTGTCCGAGCCGTTCATCGCCCCCATCCTCGTGGGCGTGTTCGCCTGGGCCGGACTGTTCCTGCGGGACGCACGGCTGCGAGCCCTGCTGCCCCTGCGCCGCCTGCGCTGAGCCGTGGCGCCACGGCTGTCAGGTGCTTGTTCTTTCAAGTGCGTGACAGCCAGGCCGACGCCGCGGCGCGCCCTCGCGTCAGAGGCGCGCGTCCATGAGCATGGCCCACAGCGTGTCGTCGAAGTCGGACAGCGCCTCCGTGCCGCGCTCACCCGCCTGGGCGCCGAGCCGCGTCACCACGAGCCCGAGCGAGGGGACCACGTAGACCTTCTGGTCGTCCTTGCCCAACCCCGCGAACAGGTCCGGTGGAGCGCTGGGGAGCATGGGGCCGTCCACGCGCGTGCTCGCGGGGGGGACCAGGCTGAACGCCTGCCCATTGAGCCAGAAGAGGTGGCCATAGGCGGGATTGAGCGCCTGAGAGGAGTGCGTCGCCAGGTCGACCTGGGCAGGTGAGACGACGGGCACGCCGTTCCAGGCGCCGCGGGCCTGCATCAGCAGCCCGAAGCGCGCCAGGTCCCGTGCGCTCATGTGCAGGCCCCACAAGGGGAGCCCCATGCTGTCGAGGTCCGCTCGCTCCTGCCATTGGCTGTTCCGCGCTCCCAGCGCGTCGAACAGCCATTCCTCGGAGAGGGATTGGATGTCCTTGCCCGTGCGCGCCTCCAGCACATGGCGGAGCCGGTGGTAGGCGTCGTTGTTGTACAGCCAGGTCGTGCCGGGGGCCGCCACCCTCCTGAGTGACAAGCTCAGGCCGCTCGACATGGTCAGCAAGTGCCTCACGGTGATGCGGGCCTCGGAGGTGGCGTCGGCGTTCGACCACCCCTCGCCCAGCACGCCGGAGACGCTTTCATCCAGCGTCAGCAACTGCTTGTCCACGGCGATGCCCACCAGGATGGCGACGACGGCCTTCTGGGCGGAGGCGATGTCCCGCCGCAGGTTCGGGCCGAAGTTCCAGTAACGCTCGGCGACGAGCTTTCCGTCCTGGACGATGACGAACGCGCGCGTGTCGCGTGAGCCGACGAAGTCCAGCACGGCGTTCAGCTTCGCCGTGTCCCAGCCCGCCGCGGAGGGGGCCACCGTGGGCCACGTCGCGTCTTCCTGGGGGAACACAATCGCGCGGGGCGGATTCACGCCCGCATCCGGTGGCGGCTCCGTGCCTGCATCCGGAATCGGCTCCGTGCCCGCGTCGGGAAGCGACTCGGTGCCCGCGTCGGGGGGCGGCTGTTCGACCCCCGCGTCAGGCGTCGGCTCACTGTTGTCGGTGGACGGGTCCGCGGCGCAGCCCCAGAGGGCGCACGCGGCGATGAGGGGCAGGAGGCGGAGGTTCATGTCCCTGACAACACCCGCTCTTCGCGAAGGTTGCGCCTTTTTCCGCGCCGCCGCGCTCATCCGGGAATGAGGCGGGAGAGCAGCGCCAGCCCTGGGGCCGCCAGGGGGACGCGTCCACGGAGCGAGGAGAAGAAGGACCAGCCATGGTTCGACAGGAGCACCACCCCCGCGTCCGCCCCGGCGGCGAAGCCCATGAAGCCGGTGTAGCCCCCCATGACGGAGGCGCGCCACACCACGGGCTGCCCGCGCACCTGCGTCACGCTCCAGCCAAGCCCCACCTGCTGCCCCGGGGGCGCATCCGCGCGTGGCGCGTGCGTCTGTTGAAGGGCACGCACGACGCCCGCGTCCCCCCGCCCGAGGTTCGCGTCGAGGAAGCGGAGCAGGTCGGGCGCGGTGGAGCAGGCGGCGCCCGCTCCGGGCAGCGCGGGGAAGGTCCAGGCGGGCACCGGCTTGCCTCGGGCGGTGTGGCCCGGCGCGAGGCGGGGCTCCTGTTCCTCCGACAGGCGCAGCGTGGTGTCGGCCATGCCCAGGGGCCGGAAGAGCAGGTCCCTCAAGGCGTGCCCATAGTTGACGCCCGCGCGCCGTGAGAGGGCATGGCCCAGCACGCCCATGCCGAGGATGGAGTGTGCGTGGCGGCGCGGGGGCGGCCACTGGGGCTGGTAGCCCTGGAAGAACGCTCCGAGGTGCCTCGCGTCGTAGTGGCCGAACGGGTCCTCCTGTCGCTGGGCGTCGTCCTCCAGGTTGGGAGGCAGGTGGGGCATTCCGGAGGTGTGGGTCGCCAACTGCTCCAGGGTGATGCGGCCCGCCGTGGCATCCGCGAGCAGCGACCGGGGAATCACCTCCGACAGGGGCATGTCGAGCCGCGCCTTGCCCTGGTCCGCGAGCAACGCGAGGAGGGCCCCCGTGAAGACCTGCGTCAACTCGCCCAGCGCGAAGAGGGCGTCGGCGGCGGGGGGCGCGCCCTTGCTCCTCAGTGCCTCGACGTGGTGCACGCCTGCCTGGGTGATGCCGGCGCAGAGGGAGGCCGTGCGGTATCCGCGCACGTAGGCGCGGGTGGCATCCTGGAGCAGCTCACCGGGGGGCAGCTTCGGCGCGGAAGGCATGGGGCCTTCTACACCAGGTGTCGCACCTGAGCTGAGGCGACGCCGGTCATCCGCGCCTTGCTGTCACACGCGCCCAGGGGAATTGACGGATTGTCATTCGCCCGCCGAAGCGGCGCTGACCAGGCTCGCGGAATCCCGTGTGGAGGGCGTTGGAACGGTTCGTGTAATGGGCTCCCGGCAACAGGAGGCCCACGCCATGCCCGCTTGCCGTCCGCCCGTCGCCCCCGCCTTCACCGTCACGCGTCACTTCGTCGAGCGCAGCTCGCTCCGGCAGCTTCGAGACGACGTGCTTGAGTTCATCCTCGAGTTTGGCGTCCGGGCCCGGGCGGCGGGCATGACGCACGTCACGCTGCTGGAGCGGGAGCTGCCCCGGGCCTGGCGGACCCTGGACGTGGTGCGGCAGGCGCGAGGGTGGATTGTCCTGCTCAATGACGAGGAGCGCCTCATCACCTGCTACCGGCGGGGCGACGCGAACCGCTTCATCCGCCGCAAGCCCAAGCACCGCATGTCCAGCGGACAGCTCCAGCGCGTCTGAGCGAGCGGCGCTCACGCGGCGCGCAGCAGCAGGTACAGCATCACTGCCAGCAGGGCCGCGAAGCCCACGGTCAGCGGGCCCAGCGGCGCGCGCTGGGCCAGCAGCCGCCGCGCGGAGACCGCGCTGTCCGGCCGGTCCGGGATGGCCTCCGCGAGCAGCGCGCGCAGGAGCCGGCGCAGGTGCCGGGGGACGCCCCTGGGCAGCGGCTGCGTCTCTGGCGCGCCGCCCGTGAGCGCTTCATGCAGCACGCGCCCCAGGGAATGCAGGTCCGACTGCGTGACGGCGCGGCCCCACCGTCGCTGCTCGGGCGCCTGGTAGCCATGGGCACCCGGTGGCACGAGCGACAGGCCGAAGTTCGTCAGCTTCACGCCGCCCTTCGCGAGCAGGATGTTCTGGGGCCGCACGTCGCCATGAACGAGCCCCGCTTCGTGCGCGGCGCCCAGCGCGTCGAGCAACTGCGACGCCAGTTGCTCCACCTCCGGGAAGGGCAGGGCGTTCACCCGGTCCAGCCGGGTGCCCAGGTCCGGTGCGCTCACGGGCTCCTGGGCGTACCAGCAGTGGCCCCGCTCCTCGCCAGCGGCCAGGACGCGGACGAGGTGCGGATGGCGGAGGCTCCTCAGCGTCTCCACCTCACGGTGGAAGCGCGCCCGTGCCTCCGCGTCCCCCGTCAGGTGCGAGGCCGGTACCTTCACCTCGCACGGGCCCACATGGCCTTCCGCGGCATACAGCGTGCCCATGTCGTCGGTGCTCAGGCGGGCTCGCAGCCGGAAGCCACCCAGGGACTCCCCCGTGAGGTCCGGCGCCCGTGGAGGGACTGGTGCCTTCGCTGCTGGTGCGAGGTCCGCGCCGCAGGTGGCGCAGGGGGTTCGCGTGCCTGCCTCGGCGCCGGGGTGGGGCGAATGACATGCGGGGCAGGTGGGCGTCACGGGAGGGGCTTGGGTTGGGACTCCGCCATCTTCCGGGCCGTCCCCGCCGTCCGCAAGCCAGGGCCGCCGTCCACGGACCAATGCCGTTGACTCGTCCCCCGGGTTGAGGGACGGGAAGCCCATGGCACAGCAGAAGGTCCAGGTTCCTCGTGAGGCCGCCGGTGAACGGCTCGACCGCTTCCTGGCGAAGCAGGTGCCGGGCCTCAACCTGGAGCGGGCCCGCGCCTTGATTGACTCAGGGGCCGTGCGCATCCGCGGCAAGCAGTGCCAGCCCACGCGCAAGCTGTGGGGTGGTGAGGAGATTGAAATCGAGAGGCCCGAGCCTCGCGTCACGCCAGCTCCATCCGCCGAGGGGCCCGTGCTCCCGGTGCTTCACGACGACGCGGCGCTGGTCATCGTGAACAAGCCGCCGGGCATCGTGGTGGAGCCGGAGGGGCGCGCGGCCTCCGTGGTGGGGCTGCTCGCAGCGCAGCGGCCGCCCTTCAACGTGGAGGGGCTGGCCCAGCCCGGCGTGGTGCACCGCCTGGACCGGGAGACGAGCGGCTGTCTGGCCTTCGCGCGCACGGATGTGGCCGCCGCCGCGCTCCTGCGCGCCTTCCAGGAGAAGCGCGTGGACAAGCGCTACTGGACGCTGGTGCTGGGACATCCGCCCGAGCAGGGGCGCCTGGAGGGGCCTTATGCACGCAACCCGGAGGACCCGCGGCGCTTCACCACCCGCGTGCCGTCCGCGCGCCGGGCCGCGCTCTCCTTCCAGGTCCGTGAGCGCTTCGCCGACGCCGCGCTGCTGGAGGTCGACCTGGACACGGGCCGCACGCACCAGATTCGCGTGCAGCTCTCCGAGGCCGGGTTCCCCGTGCTGGCGGATTCACTCTACGGAACCGAGGCGGCGCGCACGCACGCAGCGGCGCGCGCGCTGGGACGGCAGGCGCTCCATGCCTTCACCTTGGAGCTGCCGAGCCCTGCTACGGGTCAGCCCCTCCGCGTCGAGGCGCCGCTGCCCGAGGACTTCCAGCGCGCGCTCACGGTGCTGCGAGGTGGGTGAGCGCGGTCGTCTCTAGAAGCGCACCTGGAGCAACAAGTTGCCGCCGACGCTGTCCGGCGAATCCCAGACGACCGTGGCCTCGCCCGTGTCGCCGTCCGCGATGGTGGTCCGGTTGAGGTTGCGTGTGTAGAAGAGTTCGGCCAGGACGCCCGCGACCTCTCCCAGGTCCCACCGCGCGGTGGCCTTGGCGGTGAAGATGGGCTGCCGACTCTCGCCCTCCGGCAGGAAGGAGACCAACCCGCGGCTCCCGACAAGGAGGGGATTGCGATAGAAGGGCACGTCCCCGGGGACCCGTGTCCTCAGGCTGGCTGGGGCAGTGACTCGGACCAGCAGACCGGGTGTAAGGCCCAGGTCCTGGAGGAAGTAGTCCGCCCCTACCGTTGCGGACAACTCGGCCAGGGACTCCATCTGTTCGTACAGCGTGCCTTCCAGCGGAAAGCCCGGGTTCGCGAGTACCAAGAACGAGGGCGTCCTGTAGTACGCGAGCCCATGAAGCCGCAGCCGGTCCCACTTGAAGCGGGTCACCAGCGCAGCGGCGCGCGCGGTCTGATTGCGCACGGCCCCCGGCTCGGCCGAGTTGGTGTCGAGGAGTTGCTGGGAGATGTAGCTCCCTTCCAGGGCGACGTGGGCGCCAACGCCACCGGGGTAGACGTCGGGGGCGAAAAAGCGCTCGAAGAAGGCGGGGTCCCCCTCGTAGAGCTCCAGGTCGACGTTGGCTCCGACGGGGACGCCATGGCGCCACATCACCCGCCCGGAAACGCCACGTGTGTAGATGTCGCTCTCCCTTCCGCCCGTTTTGATGGCGCCTGCTGGGCCGAGGTCGAGGTTCGCGGCCTCGGCTTCCACCCGGAGGGCCGGGGAGAGGTTCAGCCCGGCACCTACCAGGAGGACGAGGCGCCGCTCGTAATCCGAAGTGACGCCGTTCTCCAAGCTGGGAACCTTGGCTGCGACAAAGGCATCCCATCTCCGACGCGACAGGCGCAGCTCCATGCCTGGTTCGCCGTCATTCCCCCGGCGCGTCATGGACGAGATTCGCGCCCATGCCACCGGGTTCTCGTAGCCCATGTACAAACGGGTGGCGCCCACCGGGAACACCGTCAATGCGAGGCGCTCACCTGGGGCCCAGGACGAAGGCCGGTACCGGAGGCCGAAGGAGCTGGCGTTGTCCTCGAGCGTGACGCCTGTGATGGCGAAGGGATTGATGAACACCGACACGCTGGCCTCGGCGTGCAGGCCGGACGCCAGCTCCGTCGTGCGCGCGTCCAGCGCGACGTGGAACCGCGTGTTGGCGTCGGGGGCGCCGAAGTCGGTGTCGCCCGCCAGGAAGGACAGGCGGGTCTGGAGGAAGTCGTCTTCGGGGGGCGCGGGCTCCGTGGAGACGGACTCCGGGCTCTGTCCCAGGGCGACGATGAGCGAGGCGGCGAGGAGCGAGGACGTCATGGGCGCGCCGACATAGCCCAATCGCTGACATGTTGGCTATGTCACGCAGCGCGCCCTGGGCTTCACTTCTTGTGGTGCTTGAGGAGCGCCGCGCACGGGTCCTCCATCGGCACCGCCGGGGTGAACCAGACGTAGTCGAAGGGCAGGGATTGCGCGCCAAAGGAGGCCGCGTAGTCCGCGGGCTCACGCAACTTCGGGTCGACCTCCAGCAGGCCCACGGAGCGCACGTCCTGGCCGGGGGCACGCGCTGCCAGTTGCGCGGGGACGCCCCGGTCCGTCCGGGCGTGGCCATTCCCGGTGATGAGCACGCCGCCCGGGTCCGTCGCCGCGCTCAGCAGCCGGTCCGCCAGGTGTGCGTCCCGCGCGCGCTGGGCCTGCACCATGGGGCCCAGCATCTCCTTGGGCAGGTGGCCGCAGTGGGCCTCGTCCTGCTCCTGGCGCATCGCCTGCTCCACCGCTTCAGGCAGCGGCGTGTCCAGGGACAGGCGCTGACGCAGCTCGGGCGCCAGCGCCTCCGGGCCGCGCATCACCAGGTCGCGCACCTGCGCGCGCGGCAGGTTGGCGGCGACGATGGGAAGCCCCGCAGCCAGCCCGGCCGCGAAGACGGGCCGGTACAGGCTCCAGTCCGGCCAGCCGCTGCCCGCCCAATCGACGGCGAGCGCGAGCGCGTCCGCGTCACCCGGCGCCCGTGACCGCGACGCGTCCACCGCCGCCTGCTGGCCCACGTCCAGCATCTCGAAGGCCAGCGCGGGCTTGCGTCCGCCCGTGGCCAGGGACTGGACGAGCCAGGCCTGGAGCTGGTGGTGGTCGGGCTGGTCATGCCGCTCCCCCAGCACCACGAAGCGGGCCTGGGCGAGCGCGTCCCGCAGCGCCTCCGCGTCCACGAAGCGGCCCGCCTTCACATCCCAGATGCGGCCGGTGAGCGGGTGCTCCCGGTGCAAGGGGGACGTCCATCCGCCGGGCAACGGCGCTGGCGGGGCCCCTGCCGAATCAGGGCGCGTGGCGCGAGAGCAGGCGGCGGCGAGCAGCAGGGCGGCGGCGATGAGGAGGGTGCGCATCACGCGCGCGATTCATCCACACCGCGGGTGCTGGGGGCCACCGCGGAGTTGAACCGGGGACGGGCCCGCGCGCTCCAGTGTCCGGAGACGGGCACGCGGGCTCGTCGGGGGTACGGCCTACTTCGAGTCCACCACGACGACCATCCACCGGTCCGTGGCGTGGTCGATGCGGATGTTGGCGGCGCCGGCCTCCTGGAACTGCTGGATGATGCCCTCCAGGAAGGTGAGGTGCTCCTTGGGCGCGTCCACGAAGATGTTCTTCGGGCCGTTGCCCTTCGCCTTGGCCTTCTTCGCGGGGGCGGCGGCCGAGCCGTTGAGGGACTCCGGGGCCGTCGCGGCGGCCTTCAGCCGGGAAGCGGCGTCATCGACCGTGGGCTCCTGCTCCTCGACGGGCTCCGGCTCGGGCTCCGCCTCCGGGGCGGGCGCGGGCGCGGGCGCGGCGACGGACGCGGCTTCGTCCTCGGCCTGCTCGCGGAGCTGGTTGAAGGTCTTCATGTTGATGGTGCCGCCAAACTTCTCCTTGAAGGACTCCAGCGCCTCCTTGCTGCTGATGTCCGGCTGCTGGCGGAAGAGGTCGAGCAGGAACGCGTGGCGCTCCTGGGTCTGCTCCTGGGAAGTCCTCGGCATCGTCTTCGTGCTCCTGGATGTGTCGCGATGTTGCGAAAGGCGGCGCACCCTATCCGGAGCCGTGTAGCGCCGCAAAGGGGGGCGGGGCCACCCCTCCGTGGGCAGGACTCGCGTGCACAGCCACACGCGCTGGACGTGTGACTTCAGTGCCGGGGCGGCGGCGGCGCGCTGTGGTCGCAGTGCAGCAGCGACGGCGGGTCGAAGCAGCTGAAGCGCTGGTTGTCGAGCCGGCACACGCCGTCCGGCGTGCTGGCGCACTGCACCTCGGTGCGCGTGGCCTTGCAGTCATAGCCGCAGGCCAGGGCCTCGGAGGCATTGAGGCAGCGGGGCGCGGGCGTCTGCGCGCCGTACTGGTGGATGACGGCGTCCGGCGGGTCCCAGCAGGTCAGCTTGTTGAAGTTCGTGGAGCAGACGCCGTAGGGCGTCCGGTTGCAGGCCACCTCGCCGTTGAACTGGCGGCAGTTGTAGCCGCAGGCCACCTGGCCCCGGAGTTCCTTGCACTCGGGCTTCGCGCCCGTGGCTGGCGGGTGCTGGATGGCGACCAGGGGCGGGTCCCAACAGTGCACCCCGCCCACGAGGACCTCACAGATGCCGTAGGGCGTCCGGGCGCAGGCCACCTCCGTCGCGGTGCGCTTGCACTGGTAGCCGCACACCGAGCGCCCCTGGGAGAACACACACTCCGGAGGCGGGGGCCGGACGACGGGCGGTTCCGAGGTCGCCACGGGAGCCGTGGCGAGCCACAACGCGGAGAGGAGGCTGAGCATGGTGGGAGGCCCGACGAAATCGGCGGCGATTTATTCAACCGGCCGTGTCGGAGCCGCCCGCGCGCCAGGCGGGCGAGGTGTGCCGCCTGGCGGTGGAGGTGGGCTCAGCGGGCGCGCGGCCCACCCGGCCGGGGCCGGCCGCCACCGCGCGGGGCATTGCGGGGCGCGGTGCCCTGACGCGGCGCGGAGGCGCCCTCGCCCGAGTCCCGTTCCGAGCGCTGCCGGCGCGCGGCCTCCGCGGGCGACTCCGGCGGAACCAGCGCGTGGGGCCCGCGGCCGATGAGGTCCTCGCGGCCGGCCTGCTTCAACGCCTCGCGCGCCAGCGGCCACTGCTCCGGGTTCCAGTAGAGGAGCAGCGCCTTCTGGAGCCGCTTCTCGCGCAGCCCCTGGGCCGTGTAGACGGGCTCCATCTTCAGCGGGTCCAGGCCCGTGAAGTACATGGCGGTGGCCATGGCCATGGGGGTGGGGATGAAGTCCTGCACCTGCCGGGGCCGCTTCCCGTTCTGCTTCAGCCACAGCGCCAGCTCCACCATGTCCTCCAGCGTGGAGCCCGGGTGGCCGCTGATGAAGTAGGGGATGTCGTACTGCTCCTTGCCGGCCTCTTCGCTGGCGCAGGCGAACATCTGCTGGAAGCGCTCGAAGCTCTCGATGCCGGGCTTCTTCATCTTCTCCAGAACGCGCGGGGACACGTGCTCCGGCGCCACGGAGAGCTGCCCGCCCACGTGGTGCGCGGCCAGCTCCTTCACGTACTCCGGCGAGCGCTCCGCCAGGTCGTACCGCACGCCGCTGGCGATGAAGACGTGCTTGACGCCGTCCTCCTTGCGCACGTCCTGCATCAGGCTGATGAGCGGGCCGTGGTCCGTCTGGAGGTTCTCACACACGCCCGGGTGGACGCAGGACAGCTTGCGGCACCGCTTCTCGATGTCCTCGCTCTTGCACTTGAGCTTGTACATGTTGGCGGTGGGGCCCCCCAGGTCGGTGATGGTGCCCCGGAAGTCGCCCATGCGGCGCAGGGCGCGGACCTCGCGCAGCACGCTCTCCGCGGAGCGGCTCTGGATGACGCGGCCCTCGTGCTCGGTGATGGAGCAGAAGGTGCAGCCGCCGAAGCACCCGCGCATGAGCACGATGGAGTGCTTCACCGTCTCGTAGGCGGGGATGCGCTCCCGGTACATGGGGTGCGGTACGCGGTTGAAGGGCAGGTCGTACAGCTCGTCCATGGCCACGGACGTGCCTTCCGCGCCCGCGGTGCCCACGCCGTCCTCCAGCGGGAGCGCGGGCGGGTTCATGTAGATGGCGCGGTTGCCGTGGCGCTGCGCCAGCGGCCGCGCGTTGCCCGGGTTGGTCTCCATCTGGAAGTCGCGGCTCATCACCGCGAAGGCGTGCTTGTCCTCGATGACCTGCTCGTAGGAGGGCAGCACCACCGTCTTGCGGTCCGCGGCGCGCCTGGCCGGGTCCGCCTCCAGGGCGCGCATCTCCTCGTCGTTGATGGTGTACGCGGTGCCGCGCACGTCGCGGATGTCCTGGATGCGCTCGCCCTGGCGCAGGCGGTCCGCGACCTCCATGATGGGGCGCTCGCCCATGCCGAAGACGAGCAGGTCCGCCTTGGCGTCGAAGAGGATGGAGCGGCGGACCTTCTCGCTCCAGTAGTCGAAGTGGGCGATGCGGCGGAGGCTGGCCTCGATGCCGCCCAGGATGATGGGCACGTCGGGGTACGCCTCGCGGCAGCGCTGCGCGTAGACGATGGTGGCGCGGTCCGGCCGGCAGTTGGTCTGCCCGCCGGGGCTGTACTGGTCCTCCGAGCGGTTCTTCTTCTGGGCCGTCAGCCGGTTGAGCATCGAGTCCAGGTTGCCCGCGGCCACGCCGAAGAACATGCGCGGGGGCCCCAGGGCCTTGAAGGGCTCGGCCGAGTGCCAGTCCGGCTGGGGCAGCAGGCCCACCTTGAAGCCGCGGCCCTCCAGGAAGCGCGCGATGAGCACCGGCCCGAAGGCCGGATGGTCCACGTACGCGTCCCCCGTCACGATGATGATGTCGCACTGCTCCCAGCCGCGCGCCTGCATGTCGGCGCGGGTGGTGGGCAGGAAGGGATGGGCGTAGCGCGTCGAAGAGGCCATGTCGTTGGGGGGCGGGGGGCTTCCACCCAGAACATCGGGAGGACGCGGAAGCAAGCCCGGCTGGAGAGGGTGTACACCGGGGCGGCCTGCCTTCCTACCCACCACGCATGCACCCTGGGTGTGGCGCATTGACGTCGATCCAAGCCTCCCCTACCTTGGCCGCCCTCTTACATGTGGCGACCTGTTCGGGTGGGCAGGTCATGAAGTGTGGGTTTTTCGAGCGTTCGCCATGGCAGCCGCGGCACATCCTCCAGCCCCGCGAGACAGGACGGCCCCGCCTGGCGCCGGTGGCCCCGGGCCGGTGCGTGGCGAGGAGCGGGGGCCGCGCGTCCGATGATGCGGTGGCCGGAGGCGGAAGGTACGGGCGAAGCGGTGGAGCCCGGGGATGCGGGCTCGCGCGCGCCGGCGCCCACCCGCGAGCTGCACGTCGAGTACGACGACGCGCCGCCGCCCGAAGCCACGCCGCCCCGGCGAAGTGGCTCCGTGCCGCGCTGGCGCAACACGCTCCAGGGGCAGGAGCCGCATTGGGAAGAGGTGGTCGCGTCACGGAGCACCGAGGGTACGGCGCCTGTCAAGCCACCCGCGGAAGAGGCGGCAGGGCTGCGTCGCACCGAGGGCGCTGCGCCTGCCGTGCCGCTCCAGGAAGAGGCGCTGGCGCTGCGTCGCACCGTGGGCTCGATGCCCGTCGAGCCGCCCCGGGCGCCCGAGCCCACCGAGGCGCGGGCGGAGGTGGCGCGCGCGCCAAACCCCATGCTGGTCGTGTCGCGGATGGCGCGGGGGCGCGGAGACACGGAGGACGTGCCCTCGCGTGACATCGCGGCGCCGGAGGACGTCAGCCCCGCCGAGCGCGAGGCGATGCGCGCCGCGGTGGCCACCGGGAAGCGCCGCGAGCTCTGGTCGCCGCCCGCGTACCTGCCGGAGGACCTGCGGGAGGCGCTGCTGTCCGAGCGCAGCCAGTACCGCGCGCAGCTCCTCCAGGACGTGCGAGAAGTCAGCCTCCAGGGGGCGAGCGTCCTCTCCCTCATCCCGCGCCCGGCGGCGGACCCGGACTGGTCCGGCGGCTCGGTGCTGGGGTTCCTGGGAGAGGAGTGCGTCTTCGGCGGTGACGTCGTCCACCTGGACTTCGAGTCGGGTCGCGTGTTCGCCGCGCCCAGCCACGGGGATGACGTGGACCGGCGCGCGCTGTCCGCGGACCGCTGGTGCTACCGGCCCTATGACTTCGCGGAGGCCCTCTGCGCGGCGGCCTCCGCCTACGAGGACCGGCAGGACGCGCTCACCGAGTCCCTGCGACGCGCCTGCGGCGAGGCCCCGCCGGCCACGCTGACGCCTCAAGACGAGGCCCTGATTCCGGCCGACCGGCTCTGGCGCCAGCCCTGGGGCTGCATCTGGGGGCCGCCCGGCACGGGCAAGACGACGGCCGTGGCGGACCTCATCGCCCGGGCCCTGCGCGCCTACCCTGGCGAGCGCATCCTCGCGGTGGCGCCCACCAACCGCGCCGCGGACGAGCTGGTCCTCCGCGTCAGCGCGCTGCTGGAGCGCGAGCCCATCCCGCTGCGGCCCCTGGCGCGCAGCATCTTCCGCGGCGGCACCGGCGCGAGCGAGGCGCTGGCGAAGCTGCCCACGGTGACGCTGGAGGACACCAAGGGCGGCAAGCTGCGCGCCAGCATCGAGGAGCGGGAGCGGGACCTCATGCTCCAGCGCGTGCGAGGCGGCCCCGCCCATGAGCTGGCCAGGCTCCAGGCGGAGCTGCGCGGCCTGCGCGGCAAGGTGAAGGACCCCACGCTCAAGGAGGTGGAGAAGGGGGACTGCCCGCTGGTGGTGGTCACCGTGCACCGCGCGCTGCGCCTGGTGTCGGAGCTGGAGGGGAAGCAGCACTTCGCGCGGCTGGTGGTGGACGAGGCCGGCATGGTGACGCGCGCGGCCACCGCGTTGATGGGGCCGCTGGCGGAGCGGGTGACGCTGGCGGGAGACCCGAAGCAGATTGGCCCGGTGAGCCGTGCCGCGGAGGGCGCGGGCAAGGGCACGCAGAAGTGGCTGCGCGGCAGCGGCCTGTCCCACCTGGAGGACGCGGTGAAGGACGCGGCGCGCGCGGACGTGCTGCTGCTGCGCACCCAGCACCGCATGCACCCGGACATCGCGAAGGTGGTGAGCCACTTCTGCTACGGCGGAGCGCTGGAGGACGGCGACGTCGTCAAGCAGCGCGCGGAGCGGCCCGCCCCGGTGGCTGCCTTCCCGTCCGTGCGCGCGGGCTGGGTGGTGCTGGACGGCCTCACGCGCGACTCGAAGCGCCTCACCCATGGACGCGGCGAGACGGGCTCCGGCTACCAGCGCGAGCTGTCCGCCAACCTCGCCGTGTCCCTGGCGCGCGAGGCGGTGCGCTCGGGCCTCAGCGTCCTGTGCGTCACGCCCTACCGCGCCCAGGCCGCCCTGCTGCGCCGGCTGGGCAACGCCGCGGGCCTGCGCGGGGACGTCTTCAGCGCGTCCACCATCCACCGCCAGCAGGGCACCCAGTACGACGTGGTGCTGGTGGACACCGTCGCTGGCGGCAGGCCGTTTCCGCCCCACACGCTGGTGCCCATGCTCAACGTGGCCGCCAGCCGCGCGAAGGACTACCTGCTGGTGCTGGCCTCGCGTGACGAGGCGCGCGCCGCCACGATTCCGCAGCGCTTCCTGTCGCTCTTGCCGCGGCTGCGCGTGCACCCCGGCGAGCCCCTGCGCCTGGAGCCGCTGCCCGTCCCGCAGCGCGCGCCGCCGCCACCCCCTCCTCCGGTGCCGCTGGACCTGGGCGCGGAAATCCAGGGCGCGCGGCCCGGGCAGCCCCTCTTCACGCACGAGCAGGTGTCCCTCTTCGAGCGCCGCTTCGATGACGGGCACCACCTGGTGCGCGGCGTGGCCGGCAGCGGCAAGACGTACGTGCTGGCGCACTGGGTGGCGCGCTACCTGCTGGAGAACGCCGAGGCGCAGGTGCTGGTGTCCTTCTACAACCGGGCCCTGGCGCCGCTGGTGGACAAGCTGTTGGTGGAGGCGCTGGCCCAGCGCGCGGGCCGTCTGCGGGTGCGCGAGCTGCGCGCACGGGTGACGGTGCGGCACGTGGGCGCGCTGCGCCGCCATGCCCCCGGCTCCTTCGACGGCGTCTTCGTGGACGAGGCCCAGGACATGGACGCCAAGGCGCTGGCCATGCTCCACGCGCTGGTGCGCCCGGACCTGCTGCCGGACGGGCGCGAGGTGCGCTGCTTCCAGCTCTTCATGGACGACTCGCAGAACGTCTATGGCCAGGTGCCCATCGACGCGCTGAAGGAGCAGCTCCCCGAAGGGCTGTCGTTCCGCGGCCGCACCCGCGTGCTCAAGGAGACGTTCCGCGCCACCCGGGACATCCTCGACGTGGCCTTCAACGTGGTGCTGGACCCGCTGCGCCAGCACGGCGCGGCCGAGCCCGGCATGCGCGAATACATGAAGGTGGGGGAGCTGGCGCGCGAGGGGCTCGTCTGGCTCCCGGAGGAGACGCTGGAGGGCCTCTTCCGCGTCCAGTCCACCGAGCGCGGCGGCGTGCTGCCCCAGGTGCGCGGCTTCGCCTCGAGCGCCAGCGAGGCGCGGCAGGTGGCCCGCGAGATTGCCCGCCTCATCCGCGAGGAGGGCGTCCACCCCGGCGACATCCTCGTGGTGGCCCCCGTCATGCCCTCCCAGTTCACGGAGGCGCTCAAGCGCGCGGGCGTGCCGGCGGAGGCCTACGGCGGCAAGGGCGGGCGCAACGTGACGGACTTCCGCGTCAGCGGCGTGGACCACGTGCGCGCCACCACGGTGTTCTCCTGCAAGGGGCACGAGTGCCCCATCGTCTTCTTCGCGGGCCTGGACGCGCTGGACACCGCGGAGCAGTGGATGGCCGGCGCCCGGGAGCGCTCGGCCCGGGAGAACGAGCGCATCCGCCGCGCCATGTTCTACGTGGGCGCGACGCGCGCGATGAAGCGGCAGTACCTCACCGGCGTACGCGGCGCGCGCTTCCTCCGCGTGGCCGCCACCTACGTGGAGACGCTGGGCGGGCTCGCCCCCGCGGCACCGTCCCCGGAGGGCGCCCCGGGGGCGGGTGCGAAGTAGCGCCGCGCGGGCCGCTACTTCGCCGGAGCCCGGACCGCGGGCACGTGCACCTGGACGCCCGCGCGGTGCGCGGTCCGCAGCATGTTCGCGGCGAGCTGCTTCACGTAGCGCTCCGTGATGGCGATGCGAAGCCGCTCCTCCTTGATGGGGTTCGGGTCGCCGGACGTCTCATGCTTGGGGTCGATGGCCAGGTCGATGCAGCCGTCCTCTGCCGTCTCGGTGACCCGGCAGAGGACGGACAGGGTCAGAGAGGCGCTGTGGGTTTGCGAGACGGCGGAGGCCGCCTGGGTGGTCTCGTCGGAGGGCTCGGCGCCGGGCGCCCGAGGACTGGGGGCCGCCACGGCGCGCCGGCCATCCCGCCGCTCCACCACGGTGTCCGTGCGTGGGTCCACCACGTAGGTGGAGCGCTTCAGGGGATTGCGGACATCTTGCAAGGTGATTTGGACGTAGGTGCCCGCGGGGAGGTCCTCCGAGGGGTTCCCGTCCGGCGTGTTGCCCGTGTGCCGGCAGGCGGAGAGCAGGAACAGGCACGAGAGGGGGAGAAGGTGCTTCTTCATGGGGATGCGCTCGCTCGATGGTGGAGTGGAGGACTACTCGAAGAGCAGCACCTGTTGGACCCAGGTGCTGGCGCTGCGGCGCAGCCAGGCCTGACGCTCGTCGCGCAAGGCCACGGCCGCGGGGACGCCTTCGCGAATCCGGGCCAGGACGGGCTCGAAGAAGGCATGGGCCTCGTCGTCGGGAATCTCCTGCGTGGCGGCCAGGACGGCCCGCGCGCCGGCTTCGATGAAGGCCAGGGGCAGGCCGAAGTTCTCATGCAGGTACGCGCTGGTGTGGCCCGCGTAGCAGGCCGCCAGCAGCACCACGGGCCGGCCCCGCAGCCGCTGCCCCTTCAAGTCCCCGGTGGTGAGCGCGAAGCGGCCGCCCTGGGCCTCCGGTGAGAGCACGAGGACGGAGGCGTCCGCCACCGTCGGGTCGATGATGCCGTGCGCGTGGACCTGCACCTCGGTGGCGTCCCGCATGGCCGTGAGGACGCGCGGCGGCGTGGCCTCGGCGCCGCGGAGCAGGGTGAGCCCTTCGCCCGTGTCATGGGCCGGGTTCCACGCGCGCAGCACGGGCAGGTGCAGCGACTCAGGGGCCAGCACGTCCGTCACGATGAGCCGGCGCGCCTTCGCGTTGGCGCGCGGGGCCGCGGTCAGGCCGCCCACCCGGTAGGACCACGCGATGTCGGAGGGCAGCAGCCCCGCGCGCCCCTGCACCGGTGGCCGCGCGAGCACGTCCACGCTGGGGCAGGCGCGCAGGGCCTTCACCACCGCTTCAGGCACCAGCCCTTCGGCACCTTCCAGTGGCGCCTCCCGGCCCGTGTCGTGGTGGCCCAGCAGGCGCCCGTCCGCGTCCCGGGCCACGACGAGGGTCCGCTCGTCGTCCACCGTGACGCCCAGCACGCAGCGCTCCGGCGAGGGCATGGCGTGCTCCTCGGCGAAGAGGTCCAGCCCCTGCTCCAACGCGCCCGTCCGGCCCGCGTCGAGGATGAGCGAGGTGTAGCTGTAGACGCGGGCCTTGCGCGCGCTCACGTTCGCCGCTGGCAGCTTGGAGGCGTCCGCCAGCGCCTGACGCAGCAGCGTCTGCCCCCGGCCCGCGTCCTGCTCCAGGTAGAAGCGCCCCTCGATGTGGCGCAGCAGGGCGAGGTCTCCCCCGTCCTGGGTGCCCGAAGCGCGCAGCGCGCCCAGGCCCTGCTCCAGCAACCGCGCGTCTCCCGGCTTGCGGAAGGGCGTGCGGGCCAGGTCGGCGAGCAGCGCCAGCCGCGCCATGGAGGGCTTCTGGCTGCACTGGACGGCCCGGTCGAGGAACTCCCGGGCGCCCGCGAAGTCCAACGCCCGGTGGTGTGCGAGCGCCAGGCTGGTGAGGGCCACCTCGGAGTCCGCGCAGCCCTCGGGCGTCTGGAGCAGCAGCTCCTCCACGTACGCCCGGGCCAGCACCAGGTCGCCCTGCGTCCGCGCCACCTGTCCCAGGTCCTGGAGCAGGTTGCGCACCGAGCCCCACTCCCGGCTGTCCCGGGCGGCCCGCAGCGCGGCGAGGAAGCTGGCGCGCGCATCCACGGGCCGGTGGAGCCGCGCCATCACCAGGCCCAGCTCCCGCTGCATCAGCATGCAGCGGTACGCCTGCTTCCCGGAGGCCGCGCACGCCTTCACCGCGGCCTGGAGCCGCTCCCGCGCGCGCTGCGGCGCGTCCGCCCGGGCCTCCGCCCGCGCCTGCCGCTCCTCGGCCAGCAGCGCGAACCACGGGTCCCTCGTCTCCAGCGCGAGCGCCCGGTACTCGTCCGGGAACTGGCGCGGGTCCGCGTACGCGAGCGCGCCCAGCAGCAGGTCCTCCTGCCGGGCCTCGCGCAGCCGCGTGAGAAGGGACTCCAACGCGGGGCCCCTCACCTCGCCCCGGGTGAGGCGCGCGTACTCCTGGGCCAGCGGCGTGCGCGCGGAGAAGTCCCGCCGGGCGGTGCGGCGCACGGCGTCCTCCAGGTGCGTGCCGTCCTCCCGCCGGTCCAACGTCGCCGCCAGGGGGCGCAGGGACTCCACGCGCTCGGGCGAGGCCGCCGCGCGCAGGGCGTTGTAGAGGCACACGCGCGCCATGCCCGGCAGCGCCTCCGCCTGAGCGGAGGTGAGCGGCGCGCCGCCGTCCACCATGCGCTGGCAGTCCTGACGCATGCCCTTCCAGTCCTGGCGCTCCTGCTCCGCCGCGCTCCGCAGCGCCTGGGCGCGCCGCGCCGCCTCGTCGCTCCAGCCGCGCTCGCCGAGCTTCGCCACCTGCTCGAAGGACTCCGCGGCGCGCAGCGACAGGCCGAGCCGCTGGAGCGCCAGCGCCTGGTTCCAGAGCGCCTGGGCATGACGGGGCCGCGCCTTCAGCGCGCGCTCCAGCAGGACGAGCGCCTTCTCCGGCTCGTCTTGCTGAAGCGCCAGGGCCGCGCGGTCCGTGTCCAGGTCCGGGGAGGGCGGCAGCTTGTCGAGGAAGGCGGAGGCCTGCGCCAGGTCCCCGCGCAGCAGGAAGGCCGAGGCGATGCCCCGGTGGTCCGCCGCCTCTTCCAGCCGGGCCAGCTCGCGCAGCGCCAGGGCCTGGGGCTTGGGGCCCGCGCCGCTGCGCATCACCTGGTAGGGGCGGTACCCGTCCGCGCCGGGATGGGTGAGGCGGAGCTCCAGGGGCCGGGTGGCCGCGTCCGCCAGCCAGAGCTCGGGCGCGGCGCTCGCGGGCTCCGAGCGGGGCACCAGCACCAGCGCGGCCAGCCCCGCGGCGAGCGCGAGCGGCACCACCATCAGCCAGGACCTGCTCCGCCAGGAGGGCCGCGCGCCCGCGCGCTCGGGCGCGGGGCCGTTCAACGCGTCGTCGGCGAGCAGCTCCAGCGCGAGCAGCTCCTTCATCCGCGACTCACACGCGCCGCAGCGGGCCAGGTGGTGACGGAAGTTCTCCGCGTCCACGGGGAGCAGCTCCCCGTCGACGAAGCGCTCCAGGTTGTCGCAGACGCTGCTCATGATTCGGCCATGCCTTCGTGCGAGGCGTCACTGCCTCCCAGCAGCACGCGCAGCGCCTGCCGGGCCTCCGTGAGCCACCGGCCCACCGTCCCCTCTGTCGAACGGAGCTGCTGGGCAATGGCCCGGTACCGCAGCCCCGCCACGTGGAGGCGGTAGGCGTCGCGCAGGTGCGGGGGCCGCAACTGGTCGATGGCCTTCTGGAATTCGTCGCGGGACACGCGCTCCCACTGCTCCTGGGGGGCCGCCTCGCCCTCCGCGTCCAGGTCCTGCACCAGCCGCAGCATGGGCGCGCCCATCACCTCGGTGCGCCGCCGCCGGCAGTGGTCCAGGAAGCGGTTGCTCATCGTGGTGCTCAGCCAGACGCTCACCGCGCCCGCGTTCTCCGCCATCAGCTTGTCGAAGTGGCGGTAGGCGCGCTCCAGCGTCTCCTGGACCAGGTCCTCCGGGTCGATGCCCCCACCCGAACACAAGCGCCGGGCGATGCGGAGCAATGCCGGGCGCCGCGCGCGCGCGAACGCCTCGAACTGACGGCGGTGACCGTCACCCGGCGTGGCGGAGCCGTCTGTTGTCCTTGTCTCGTGTCGTTCCACCGGTGGGCTTCCCCCTGAGCACCGGTGAGAACGGACCCGGTTATTTCCCTTCGGTGAATTCTGTCGCCGCGACGCGTCACCCCTGGCGGAGGTGAGGGCGTGTGGGCGGGGCTGTGCCCGACGCTCAGGCGTCGCTGGCGCCGGGGCGCAGGGCGTTGACGGACTCCAGGGTGGGCACCGGCACCTCCAGCCGGAGCCGCTGCGGCCCGCCGACGTCCGCCATGAAGGACAGGCGCCCGCCGTAGCGTTCGAGCAGGCCGCCCACCAACTTGAGGCGGTCATCGGCCAGCACGCCCGCGAAGCGCTCGATGAGCGAGACGGCCTGGTCGGCCGGGAAGGACGGGTCGGCCACCTGCACCTTGAGCACCATGGCCGCGGCGGACAGGCCCACCTCCGCGTTCACCCCGTCGGGCGCGCCGCGGAAGGGGGCGTAGAGGCACGCCATCGACTCGCGGTGCCGCAGCAGCCCCTTGAGGTACGTCACCAGCTCCGCGTCGTCCCAGGGCTTGCTGATGAAGCGGCAGATTTCGCCCTCGTTCACCGAGGCCACCACGGACTTGAAGTCCGCATAGCCAGAGATGATGAGGCGCAGCGCCAGCGGATGGCTGCGTTTGATGCGCTGGAGCAGCTCGCTGCCCGTCATTCCTGGCATCCGGAAATCCGTCAGGACGATGTCCGGGCTGAACGCCTCCAGCCGCTCGAGCGCCTCGTTGCCGCTGAAGGCAATCTGGACCTCGAATCCCTCTCGCTTCAACAAACGCTGCAGCGCGCGTGCGATGGGCTGCTCATCGTCGACCACCAGAACCTTGAACGCATCCATGACGACGTCGCTCCTCGGGCGCGCACTCTAGACCGGGCGCCTGAGGAAAATCCCGCAGTCTGGAAAATGAATGCCGGGTCAGGTGCGCACCTGCGTCCGGGTGGGTGTGATTGCCGCGCCGCATTGCGCCCAGGGTTCATTTAAGCGTCAGCAACGCACCGGCGGCTCCGCGCGCCACGCCATCGGACTCTCCAGGGCCTGGAGCGGGCGGATTGCCGCTCGTGTTCATCGTCCTTCCCGCGCGGGGCGCCGCTGTCAGGCGCGACTGGCGGTGGGGCGGTTCCTGGCGTATGGCGGTAGCCCGCCCGCATGCTGGAAGGAGCGCGTCCCTGTCCCTGGTGGCACGAAGGCCTTCATTCCTCCTTCCCCCCGTCCTGGCGCTCCTGGCGCTGGGGCTGCTGACCGCGTGTGGCGCGGAGCAGGACACCGGGCTGGCGCGGGTGCGCCGCACGGGCGAGCTGCGCTGGGGCGCGGATGCCCAGGGTGGGGAGCCCTACGCCATGGAGGACCCGGACGCTCCCGGGGGCATGCGCGGCTTCGAGGTGGAGCTGGCGGAGGCGCTGGCGCGCGAGCTGGGCGTCCGGGCCCGGTTCGTCCAGAATGACTGGTCCAGCCTGGTGCCTTCGCTGGAGCGCGGCTCGTTCGACGTGGCGCTCAACGGGCTCGAAGTCACGCCGGCGCGCGCCGGGCGCATCCTCTTCACCCGGCCCTACTACGTCTTCAACCTGCGGCTCCTGGCCCGGCGGGACGACGCGGCCGTCACCGGGCTCGAGCCGCTGCGCGGCCAGCGGGTGGGGACGTTGGCCAACTCCCTGGCGTGGGAGTTGCTCCAGCGCAGCGGCGTGGAGGCGGTGCCCTACGAAGGCGTGGAGGAGCCCTACATCGACCTGGAGCAGGGCCGGGTGCGCGCGGTGTTGATGGACGACCTCATCGCGCAGCGCTACGGCCAGCCGCGCCCGGGGCTCCGGGTGGTGGGCGACGTGGGGGAGGGCTACTACGCCATCGCGGTGCGGCCCGGCGAGGAGGACCTGCGCGAGGCGCTGGACGCGGCGCTGGGGCGCATCGCCCGCTCGGGGGAGCTGCGCGCCATCTTCCAGCGCTGGGGCATCGACAGCGCCGCGCAGCAGCGGATGGTGGACTGGACGGACGCGCAGACGCGCGAGGTGCTGGCGCCCGCGCGGGCGGCGCGCATGGGCTGGGGGCAGCTCGTGCTGTTCCTCCAGGCCGCGGGCGTGACGCTGCTGGTGTCGGTGGGCGCCATGGCGCTGGCCATTCCCCTGGGCGTGGGGCTGGCGCTGACGCGGCTGTACGGGCCCGGCTGGGCGGGGCGGCTGGCCACCGGCTACGTGGAGCTGTTCCGCGGCACGCCGGTGCTGCTTCAACTCTACGTCCTCTATTACGGGCTGGCGGGCGTGCTCCGGCTGGACCCCCTCAGCGCGGCCATCCTCGGGCTGGGCCTGAACTACGCGGCCTACGAGGCGGAGGTCTACCGGGCGGGCGTGCTGGCCGTGCCCAGGGGACAGCTCGAGGCGGCGATGGCGCTGGGCATGCCGTTGCGGCTGGCGCTGCGGCGGGTCATCATCCCCCAGGCCTTCCGCGTGGCCCTGCCCGGCGTCACCAACGACTTCATCGCGCTGCTCAAGGACAGCTCCCTGGTGTCCGTCATCTCCGTGGTGGAGCTGACGAAGCGGATGACGATTACCGCGGTGGATGTCCGAAGCTGGCTGATACCCGGCGCGTTGTGCGCATTGATGTACCTGGCGATGAGCTATCCCTTGTCCCGGCTGGCGAGGCACCTGGAAGCGAGGCTGGAGCGCGGATGATCGAAGTCGAGAGGCTGAGCAAGCGCTACGACGGGCGGCTGGTGCTGGACGGCATCGACGCCACCTTCTCCCCGGGCGAGGTGACGGCGCTGGTGGGGCCTTCCGGCGGGGGCAAGAGCACGCTGCTGCGCTGCCTCAACGGGCTGGAGTCCTTCGACGGCGGCGTGGTGCGCGTGGGGCAGGACACGCTGGCGCCCGGCGACGTCCGGGCCCAGGGCGAGCAGGTGCGCCGCATCCGCCGCCGCGTCGGCTTCGTCTTCCAGCAGTGGTACCTGTTCGCGCACCGCACGGCGCTGGGCAACGTGACGGAGGCGCCCGTGCACGTGAAGGGCGTGGGCCGCCGGGAGGCCACCGAGCGGGGCCGGGCGCTGCTGGAGAAGGTGGGCCTCTCCCACCGCGAGGACGCCTACCCCTCCGAGCTGTCCGGCGGCGAGCAGCAGCGCGTGGCCATCGCCCGGGCCCTGGCCATGGAGCCGGAGGTGCTGCTGATGGACGAGCCCACCAGCGCGTTGGACCCGGAGCGGGTGGGGGCGCTGATTGATTTGCTGGAGCAGCTCCGCGCGGACGGCCTCACCCTGGTGGCGGTGACGCACGAGATGCGCTTCGCGCACGAGCTGGCCTCGCGCGTGCTGGTGCTGCATGGGGGGCGCATCATCGAGGAGGGCTCGCCCGCCCGGGTGCTCGCCAATCCCCACCATGAGCGCACGCGCGCCTTCCTGGGCCTGGGCCGCGTCCCCGCGCTGCGCACCGTGGGGGCCTGAGCGCCGGGGCTGGTTCCAATGCCCGCCCGCCGGGCATGCTGACGGGCGGTCCGGGCAGAACCGGCGCACCGGCGGTGTTCCTCGCCGCGTCCGCGAAGGAGTGGCATGCGTCGAGAGGTGCAGTGGAGGGAGCTGGGGCAGGGGCACGGCCCCCGGGTGTTGCTGCTGCCCGGGTTGGGCGCGCGCGGCTCCGGCTTCCTGGCGCTGGCCCAGCGGTTGCTGCCCGCGGCCCGGCCCCTCCTGGTGGAGTACCCCGAAGGCGAGGCGGCCGCGTGTGGCGCGGGCGTGCTCGCGCGGCAGGTGCTGCGGGCCGTGGGGGAGGTGGACGCGGTGGTGGCCAGCTCCTTCGGGGGCATGGTGGCCGCGCACCTGGCGGCGGCGGGCGCGGCGCGCGGCGTGGCCTTCCTGGGCGCCTTCACCCGCACCGAGCACCTCGGCGTGCGCGGGCTCGCCATTGGGATGATGGGCCCCATCGCCCGGTGGGCCCGGCCGGGCGCGGTGGCGGCGGGCCTGGCGGCCTGGACGCCGGTGCCCTTCTCCCGCGTGCCGGAGGTCGTCCCCACCACGCCGCTGGAGCGTGACTCCACATGGCATCGCGCCCTGGCCATCCGGGGCGAGGCGCCCCCACCCGAGCTGCGCCGGCTGCCCGTGTCCTGCGTCTGCATCCAGGGCACGCGTGACGTGCTGGTGCCACCCGCCACGGTGGAGCGCCTGGCCGCGTCACTGCCGCCGGGGACGCCCCTGCACCGGCTGCGGGGCGCGGGACACGTGCCCTACTTCACGCACCCGGACGCCTGCGCCCGGCTGCTACAGCCCTGGTTGGAGGCGCTGGGGGCGGGTGCCTCCGTCGTGGCGAGCAGCGCCGCCTGACGCGGTCCGGCATCCTTCGCCCGACAGGGGGGATGTACGGACGGCGCGGGGCTCGCTACCTTTCGCCCGCCAATGCAGAACTGCCTCACGCGATTGTTCGTCACCCTCCTTGTTGTCTCCGCGACGCCCGCGTCCGCTGCTTCCGTGCAGGCGCCGTCGCCCTCCACCTCGGCACCCGCGGGTGTCGTGGCGCCCGCCGCCGCGCCGCCGTTGCCCGTGCCGCTGTTGCCCGAGGCGCTGTTTCCCGCGCCGCGGTCGCCGGCACTTCATCCGCCCGCACTGCATCCGCCCGCGCCCGAGGTGGCCCGCAAGCACAAGGTGCTGCTGCTGGGAGACAGCCTCATCGCCACCGGCTTCGGTGAGTACCTCCAGGCCCAGTTGGACGCGCACCCGCGCATCCAGTCTGCCCGCCGCGCCAAGTCCTCCACGGGCCTGGCCCGCCCGGACTTCTTCGACTGGATGAACGTGGGCCGCGAGGAGGTGGAGCGTCACCAGCCGGACGTCGTCGTCGTCATCCTCGGCGGCAACGACGGGCAGTCGCTCCAGGACACCCAGGGGGGCAAGCCCATCCACTGGGGGCACGCGGAGTGGGAGGCCGCCTACCGCCAGCGCATGAAGGACTTCCTGACGGTGCTCGCCAAGCCGGGCCGCAAGATTGTCTGGCTGGAGCTGCCGACCACCGGGCTCAAGCGCTTCGAGCAGAAGCTGCGCATCATCCGCGCCGTCCAGCGGGAGGTCATCTCCTCGCGCGAGGACGCGGTGCACCTGGACACGCACCCGTTCTTCACCGACGCGAAGGGGCGCGCGCTGCGGCAGGCCAGGGTGGACGGCTTCCGCAGGCCCATGCGGCTGCGCATGCAGGACGGCGTGCACTTCACCGTCGCCGGAGGCCGCTACTTCGCCAACAAGGTGTACCCCGAGGTGCTGGGCGTGCTGGGCCTGCTCCAGCAGGGCTAGCCGCGCGGCGCCGGAGGCGTCACTTGGGGCCCAGGGCCGCGACGAGCCGGTCGGCCTGCTCGCGGAGGTCCCGGTGGGTGCTCGCCTGGGCGCGCTTCGCGTGGGTGAGCGCCTGGGCCTTGTCGCTGTCCGCCAGGGCCAGCGCCAGGTTGAGGTGGATGCCCGGGTCCTCCGGGTGATGCTTCAGCGCCTCGGTGAGGACGGCGCGCGCGGCGGCGGCACCGCCGGGGCGTGACAGGTGGAGCACCGCCAGGTCATTGGCGGCGCCGGCCTCGGACGGGGCGCTGGCGACGGCGGCCTCCAGCAGCTTCTGCGCCTCCGCGTCGTCACCCAGCTTGCGGCGCACCTTGGCCAGCGCCACGCGCACGGGCGCGGACTCCGGGGCCTTGGCGAGCGCCTCGCGGAGGATGCGGTCGGCGTCCTCGTCCTTGCCCGCCACGAAGGCGGAGATGCCGTGCAGGTAGATGGCGTCCGCGCTGTCGGGGAGCTGGAGGCGCAGCTCGATGGCGGCGCGCATCGCCGCTTCGGGCGCGCCGGCCATCAAGCACAGCGAGGCGAACTCCCGGAAGAGGGCCGTCTCCCGGGGGCTTCGCAGGATCGCCTGCCGGAGCGTGACGATGGCCGAGCCCACGTGCCCTTGCAGGAGCTGCACGCGCGCGGCGAGCTGGAGCGGCAGGTGCTCCGTCTTGCTGGCCTCCGCGGCCTCCTGATAGCGCCGCAGTGCCCGGTCCAACTGCTTGTCGCCCTGGAGCGCCATGCCCAGGTACGTCAGCGTCTGGGCGTTGCCGGGCTGCAGGGCCAGCGCGCGCTCCAGCTCCGGGATGGCGGCGGCGTACCGCTCATGCCCCAGCAAGGCCCGGCCGTGATTGACCACCTCGAAGAAGCCCGCCTTGGGCTGCGCGGCGAGCGCCGCCAGCAGGTCCAACTGGCGCGCATCACCGCGCTCCGCGTCCAGCCGGGCCAGGTGGCTCAGGGCCTCCGGGTGGGTGGGGTGCAGCGCCACCAGCTTCTGGAGCACCTCGCGCGCCGCGGGCTCGTCATGCTGGGCCAGCCGCAACCGCGCCAGCCCCAGCAGCGCGCTGGCATCCTTCGGGTCCTGTTCAAGGGCGCGCTCGAAGTCACGGGCCGCCTCCTTCAGCAGACCCTGCTTCATGAGACGCGCGGCGGAGGATGCCAGCTTGGAGACGGCCATGGCTCGGATTCTAGCGCGCTAGAACACCGACTCCCAGGCGTTCTTGATGCCGCCGCCCACATCGCCGACGAAGTCCGTCACGGCGTCCGCCGCGTTGGTGAACACCTCGCCCGCCGCGTCGGCCACGGCGCCGCCCGCGTTGATGGCGCCGTCCACCACGTTCTCCAGCACCTCGCCACCGGCGGCGGCGGCCGTCTCACCCACGGCCCTCAGCACGTTGCCGGGGTTGACGGAGCCTTCAATCTCCACGCCCAGGCCCAGGCCCGCGGTGGCCTCCACGCCGACGTCGAACTCCAGGTTGCCGTTCTCGATGCCGATGTTCGCGTGCGCGTCGCCGCTGACACCCGCGCTGGCGCTGGCGGTGATGCTGCCGGACGCGAGCGTGTTGTCCTCGTGCTTCAGCTCGATGGAGCCCGTCAGGCTCGCCTGCGCGCCCGCGAAGCCGGAGGCCGCGGCGTTGATGGACACGTTGCCGTCGGTGCCCACGTGCAGGTCCAGCTCGATGCTGCCCTCGGCGCCAATCTTGCCCAGCGCCTCCAGGTCCAGCTCGACGGAGTACTCCTCGCCGGCGATCTCGAACTCCACCGTCTTGGACGCCCCGGCGCCCGCCTCGATGAGGTTGGCCTCGATGTCGATGTCGACGCTCACGTCGATGCCCGACAGGCCGATGTCCGCGTCCACCTGCGCGTCGGCGGAGAAGGTGGGGCCCTGGACGTGGGCGCGCGTGTCGATGCCGCCGGGGCCGGTGCCGCTCACATCGGCGCGGGCGCCGCCGGCCGTGAAGCTGGACTGGCCGCTCAGCGCGCCCTGCCGGGGCTGCTCCACGGAACCGGACGCCTGGGTGTCGACGCGGGGGCCATTGCGTCCACCCTGACTGGGGGCCCGGTTGTCGCGAGCCGGCGGCGGGGGCGGCGGCGGAGGCGGCGGCTGCGGACGGTTGCCAATGCGGGGGGACATGGGAGCTCCGGCGGGAATCTGGGGCGCCCGGAAGGACGCCATCTGCTCCCATTTTCCGTGATCCGCGGCCGCAGTTGCTTGGCCCCTTCACTTTTTGAGAATCGGGGCTCGGATTTTTCTCGGGCCAGGTGAGTCTTTCACCCACCTCGGGCGTGGATGTAGCTCGTGGGCCCCGTCATGTGTCTCAGTGCGAATGAGACGCCGGGTCCGGGGGGCCTGGACTGCCAGCGAGTGGGTGCGGCCTCAGCCGGCGGACCGCGCGCAGCAGGAGCTCTTCATCGCGGGGGCTGGCCAGGAAGCCGCGCGCGCCGAGCAGCCGGGCCCGCTCGAAGCCTTCGTCATCCGAGCTGCCATGGACGATGAGGGCACCCTCGATGTGGACCTCTCCGGCCAGCAGTCCCTCCATGGACTGGAGGGGGGCGAGCACCACGTCCTCCGGCCCGGTGTGCAGCACGTCCAGGGGCGAGGCGATGCGGGCCTGGAAGCCATGGCGCCGGAGCAGCCGGGTGATGAGCACGGCGGTGACGGGAGGCCAGCCGTAGAGGAGCAGGGGACCTCCGGGCGCGGGCGCGGCCGGCGTGGGGGGCTCGGCCGGCGCTTCGATGCCATAGAGGCGGGCCAGCGCGCCATTCAGCGCCGCGTCGGCGGCGATGTGGGCCTCGACGCGGGGCATGCCGGACACGGCGCGGACGGCGTCCACGGCCTCGAGCGAGACAGGGGCGGGCAGCGCGATGTGGAGCACCTCCCGCTCACCCTGGTCCAGCAGCACCTTCTCGCGGCGCAGGGGCACCACCCGGTACTGCCGGGCGATGCGGGCGGGGATGTGGCCCAGCAGCGTGGCGTCCGGCGGGCTGCGCTCCAGGTCCACCGCGTCCACGCCGAGCTGCTCGGAGAGCCCGCGGAGCACGTCGGCCTCCGAGCAGAGGCCCTCGCGCACCAGCGCCCGCCCGAGCGGAACGTGCGCCTCGTGGTGATGCACCAGTCCCACCCGGAGCTGGGCGCGGTTGAGCACTCCCTGTTCCAGGAGAATCTCGCCGAGCGGACGTCGTGAGCCAGTCTCCATGAAGACATGAAGTCTTCACTCGACGCCCCGGCTGGCGAGAGACGGTGCGCCGTGCCCCCGCCCGGCCGCCTGCCTCCCGGCCGGCGCTCAGCCGCGTCCGGGGAAGTGCTGCGCGTAGGCCTCGGGCTTGAAGCCCACGAGGACGGTGTCCCCGGTGACGAGCACCGGGCGCTTCACGAGCTTTCCATCCGCGGCCAGCCACTGCACCAGCGCCGCGTCACTGGCGGCGTCGACCTTCTCCTTGCCGAGCGCGCGGTAGCTCTGGCCGCTGGTGTTGAGCCACTTGCGGACGGAGAGGCCGCTGCGGGCAATCCACTGCTTCAGCTCGGCCACGGTGGGCGGCATGTCGACGATGGGGCGCACCTGGTGGGCAACACCTTGTTCCTGCAACCACTTCAGCGCCTTCTTGCAGGTGCCGCAGCCTGAGTAGGAGAGTACGAGGACGTCTTTCGCCATGCGCGCGCTTGTAACAGGGCACCCGCGTCCCTCCCAGTGATGAGTCCCTGCCTGGGTCGCCCCGACCCTGTTTGCGAGCCGTCAGCGCCGCGTGTTACCCGCGAGGAAAATGAATGCCCTCCGTCCTCCGCGGCCGCTGTTCGCGTTGCCCCTCGTCCTGGTGCTCGCAGCCTGCTCGTCGGCGCCGGATGCGCGGCCCGCTCCCGAGGACGCGGGCGTGACGGATGGCGGCGCGGATTCGGGCACGCCGGACGGAGGCGCTGACGCGGGGAGTGACGGTGACGCGGGCAGTGACACCGACGCGGGCGCTCCGGACAGCGGCACCGATGCGGGAATCGACACCGACGCGGGCACGCCGGATGGAGGTCCGGTCATCGAGGTTCCGGAGGATGGCGGCACGGTCGTCACGGGGATTCTGACGGGGCAGCTCACGGTGGCGGGTTCGCCGTATCGGGTGGTGGGGGACTCGAACGGGGTCGTCACCATCCCCAGCGGGCATGTGCTGACGGTGGGGCCGGGCGTCATCCTGGACTTCCAGGGCCGGCCGGAGGTGACGGAGGCGGACGTGGATACGGACGCACCCGACAACGTGATGAACCACCAGGCGGGCCGGGTGGAGGTGCGCGTGTATGGCGCCATCCAGGTGCGCGGGACGGCGGACGCGCCCGTGTTGCTGACGTCCACCAACCCATATGGCTGGTGGGGGATGAACTTCTACGGCGCCAACTCGGTGGGCTCGGGCGATCCGGTGTTCGAGCACATGGTTTTCGAGAGGGTTCGCAAGAACCAGTACAACAGCGACCGGGATTGGACGCGCGGCGCGCTGTGGGTCTACTACCCGGGGCCGGTGACGATTACGGACTCGGTGTTCCGTGACAATGAATCCTCGGCCAACTGCGGCGCGTTGGACCTGATGTTCACCGACGGCTCTCGGGTGGAGGGCACGCTCTTCGAGCACAACCGCATCCGGGAGATTGACCGCTTCGCGCAGCCGGGCACCTTCTCCATGGCCGGAGGCGGGGCGGTGTGCATCACCCACGGCCGCAACACGGTGCTGCGCGACAACACGTTCCGGGGCAACGCCGTGGAGGCCTTCGGCGGCTCGCTGACGAGCGACCTCTGGGACCGGCCCATCCTCACGTGGCCCAACCCGGAAGGCATCTTCGACCTGGGGGGCGGCGCCGCCATCCACTACTTCCAGCCGGACAACGACCTGCTGGAGAACAACGTCTTCGAAGGCAACTTCATCCCATGGGGGCCCGGCGCGGCCGTCCAGTTGGAGGACATTGGCGGGTCGCGGACGCTCATCATTCGAGGCAACCGCTTCGTGAACAACCGAGGGGGCGCGGGCGGCGTCATCACCTGCAACCGCGGGTCGAACACCGGGGAGCTGGTCATCACCGGGGACAACGTCTTCACGGGCAACACGGTGAACGGGCAGCCGGCCACGAACATGACGGGCGACTGCGGCGTGGTGTCGCGGTAGCCCACCACGCGCCGCGTCTGCTCGTCGAAGAGGGGCTGCCGCTGAACCCCTCCTGGAGGTCCCGTGCCAGCCGCGCTCAGGAGGCGGCTGCGTCCTCCGTCAGCGCCTCCACCACGCGCCGGGCCGCCCGTCCCAGGGTGATGCCGGAGCGGTGGTGGAGCTGGGGTTGGAACGCGTGCGTGGCGCCGCCCGCCAGCTTCAGGGCCTTCAATTCGCCCCGGCGCAGCTCCCGGGACGCCATGTATTCGGGCAGCCACCCGAAGCCCAGCCCCTCCAGGATGGCGGCCTTCTTGGCCGCGAAGTCATTGAGATGCACCGTGGAGCGCGTCTCCAGCGCGCCGGTGCTGAGCTGGAGCCGCGGGTCCGAGCCGCGCACCGTGAGCACCAGGTGCTCGGCCAGCTCCGCGTCCTTCAGCGGCCCTCGCCGCCGGGCCAGTGGGTGCCCGCGGTGGGCCACCAGGATGGCCTTCAGCTCCGGCAGCCGGTACGTGCGCAGGCCCGGCACGGTGGGCGGCAGCAGCGTCACCATCAGGTCCGCCTCCTCGCGCACGAAGGCCGCCTCCACGCCGGACAGGAACTCCGCGGAGACGTGGAAGCGGGTGCTGGCGCCCTCGGCGCGCAATTCCTTCACCACGCGCAGCAGGGGCTCGGCGGGGAAGATGCCGTCGAAGACGATGCGCAGCGCGGGCTCCCACCCCGCGCGAATCTCCGCGCACGCGGCCTCCAGCTCGCGCTCGGCGGCCAGCAGCTTGCGGCAGTGCTCCAGGATCCGCTCCCCGGCCGGTGTCAGCCGCGTGCGGTAGCCGCGCCGGTCCAGCAAGGTCAGCTCCGTCTGCGTCTCCAGCGTGCGCAGCGCGTACATCACCGCCGTGTGCCCCTTGCGCAGCGCCTCCGCCGCGGCGGTGAAGGTGCCATGGCGGGCGAGGGCATCCAGGGCGCGGGCCTGCTCCAGCGTGACGTTCATGCCCGACATTGTGCAATCTCCTGACAGCCACGGGCACTTCTCTGTGCCTGCTTCACGCGCTCCCACCCCGCGCCGCCGCCGCGTGAGCCCTGACGCGGCGCGCCTTATGCTGGGTGTGCGGGCGGCCCTACAGTCACGCCGGGTGGGATGCTCCCAGAGCGTCCACTTCAACGGAGGGGTATATGACTGGAAGGCTGTCTTGGGCCCTTGCGGTGGTGTCTCTGCTGGCTTCCACGGGCGCGAGCGCGCAGGAGGAGGCGCAGGCGCTGGAGTCCTCCACTCAGCAGGCCGAGCGCGGCGGCCTGGAGCTCACGGTGGGCGTCGGCTTCCAGGTGGGGGCGGGCTACGTCTACCGGGACGGGGCGGGCCTGGACCGGCAGGTCCGTGACTTGAAGCTCAGCGACGCGGCCAATGGCGGCATCGCCTTCCTGCTGGAGGCGGGCTACCGCGTCAACTCGCGGTGGTACGTGGGCGCGTTCGGCCAGTACTCCCACGTGCTGACGAAGACCAACCCGTACACCTGCCCGGAGGGCTACGACTGCTCCACGTCGCAGCTCCGCTTCGGTCCCCACGTGCAGTACCACTTCGCGCCGGACGCCGCGTTCGACCCGTTCCTCGGGCTGGGCGTGGGCATGGTCCTCCTCAACAACAAGGTGTCCGGCCCCATCACCCAGCCCGCGCCCGGCACGGTTGAAATCGATGGCCAGACGCGCGGCCCCGAGTTCGTGAACGTGACTGTCGGCGGCAAGTGGCGGCTGTCGGACTCGCTGTCCTTCGGGCCGTACCTCACGGCCACCTACGCCCGCTACACCACGCGCAGCGGCACCACGACGGTGAACATCCCCGCCGTGAATCTCACGCAGGAGACGCCCCTGGAGCAGGTCGGCGACGGCCCGTATGGCTTGCTCATGCTCGGGGTTCGCGGGACCTGGAACCTCTAATCCAGAGTAGGCGGGTCTGTGTTTCACGCGCAGTCTCAAGTGACGCGGTGCCAACACGCCGCGTCACGTATTTCCCAACCCGGGACGTCATCGTTCGGGATTCTCAACGCCTGCTGGCTGCGTAGAGTGCGGGCAGAGCTTTCATCCCGAGGAGTCGCCCATGGATTGGTGTTGGCAGCGGTGGAGCGCGTGCGGAGTCCTGGGTGGATTGGCGCTGCTGAGTCTTCCCGGGACCTCGTTCGCGAAGGCGCCTCCGCTGCAGAGCACCACGAGCTGGGTGAGCCAGGTGGGCAGCCCGCTGGACGAGCTGGCGCAGGCGGTGACGACGTCGGGAGACGCCATCTACACGGCGGGCTACACCAGCGGGCAGTTCGGCCCGGAGCCCTCGGCGGGCGGGCAGGACGCCTACGTCTCCAGGTACGACGCCACCGGCGCGCTCCTGTGGACGCGGCAGCTCGGGACCTCCGAACATGACCGCGCGCTCGCGGTGTCCGCGGACGAGAACGGCAACGTCTACGTCGCGGGCTACACGTGGGGCAGCTTCAGCTTCTACGAGAACGCCGGAGGCACCGACCTGTTCGTGGCGAAGTACGACGCGAATGGCGTCTTCCAGTGGGTCCGGCAGTTCGGCACCGCCACGGATGACTTCGCCACGGGCATCGCCGCCACGCGGCAGGCGTCGCAGGACGCCGTCTTCGTCAGCGGCTACTCACTGGGCCGCTTCGACGGCACGGCGCCGCAAGGCAACTACGACGTGGTGGTGGCCAAGTTCGACACCGGGGGCAATCCCTACTGGCTGCGCCAGTTCGGCTCCACGCGCAGCGACGTGGCGCTGGGCGTGGCCGTGAGCCCCGCCGAGGATGTCTACGTCACCGGCTACACCTACGGCAGCCTGGACGGCGTGACGAACCCGGGCAACACCGTGGACCTCTTCCTGGCGAAGTACAGCGTCCAGGGCGAGCGTCAGTGGGTGCGTCAGCTCGGCTCCTCGCACGACGAGTTCGGCACCGGCGTCGCCGTGGCGGAGGACGGCGGCGTCTACGTGTCTGGCTATACGTCGGGCGCGCTCGAGGGGGGCGTCCGCCTGGGCTCCTATGACGCGGTGCTGGTGAAGTACGACACCGGCGGCAACTGGCATTGGGCGCGGCAGATGGGCACCGCGACCACGGACTACGCGCAGTCCGTGGCGGTGGGCGCGGATGGCCGCATCCACGTGGCGGGTTTCACCTCCGGCGCCATGGGCGGCGAGGTGTCGCTGGGCGGCACCGACATGTTCCTGGCCACGTATGACAGCCGTGGCGCGTGGCTGAACTTCCGGCAGGTGGGCTCCGCGTCCACGGACCGCGGCCAGGGCGTGGCCGCCGCGCGGGATGGCGCCGTGTACCTGGTCGGCTACACCTGGGGACAGGTGTCCAGCTTCCCCGGCGCCGGGGGCTACGACGCGGTGCTGTACCGCTTCCTGGACGGCGTCAACACGCCGGACGAGCCTGCGCCACAGCTGCCCCGCGGCGGCTCCAGGGGCCTCTGAGCCTCCGGCCGTCCAGCACGGGACATCGCGCGCGCAAGGCGCCTGGCCTCGCGCCCCGCCGCGCTACCCTCCGGCCATGAGCCAGCAGCCGGACCGCGAGGCGACGGCCCGCCACAAGCAAGCAGCCGCCGAGTGGGCGGTGGAGGGCTTCGTCCAGCCGGGCATGGTGGTGGGGCTGGGCACGGGCAGCACCGCGGCCTTCGCCGTCCAGCGACTGGCCACGCTGCTCGCGCAGGGGCGCCTGCGGGACGTCGTGGGCGTGCCGACCTCGCGTGCCACGGAGGCGCTGGCGCGCTCGCTGGGCGTGCCCGTGTCCACGTTGGAGGCGCACCCCGTGCTGGACGTCACCATCGACGGCGCGGACGAGGTGGCGCCGGACCTGTCCCTCATCAAGGGCGGAGGTGGCGCGCTGCTGCGAGAGAAAATCGTCGCGCAGGCCAGCGAGCGCGTCGTCATCGTGGTGGACGCGGGCAAGCTGTCGCCCGTGCTGGGCACGCGGTGGCCCGTGCCGGTGGAGGTGCTGTCCTTCGGCTGGCGCTCCCAGGCGCGCTTCCTGGAAGCCCTGGGCGCGCGCGTCACCGTGCGCGCCGACGCCCAGGGCGAGCCCTTCCGCACCGACCAGGGCAACCTCGTCTTCGACTGCGCCTTCGGCCCCATCGGCGCGCCCGCGCCGCTGGCGGTGCGCCTGGGCGCGCGCGCGGGCATCGTGGGCCACGGCCTGTTCCTGGACCTCGCCACGGACCTGGTCGTGGCCGGGCCACAGGGCGTGGAGCACCGCGCGCGGTGACGTCACTCCGGTGAGTCCGCACACCCGGAGTCCACCCGCACCCAGAAGACAAACAGCGGCAAGGTAGGCGGCTGTATGTTGGTATTTTCTGCATTCCTTGCATTCGCGGATGCGCGCCAGCAGTTCCAGCGCAATCCCGCAGCGCGCCTGGACGTCAGGGGGGCGTGGAGCAGCGCGCTAGAATCGTGACGGACCGTGTTGGTGGAGCGGGTACAATCGTCCGCCAGCCAGCACTTCAGAGGGGGCCCATCTGGGGGTGCCTGGTCCGAGGATGCCTTGCGTATGCGACTCTTCCGTTTCTTTGTTCCCGCCGCCTTGCTGCTGTCAGCAGTGTCGTGCTCCGGCAAGTCTTCGCAGGGGGCGCCTCCCGAAGTCGACGAGGCCTCCGCGACGCGTGTGCGCCGCATGACGCGTGCGGAGTACGACAACAGCATCAACGCCGTCCTCCCCACCACGCCTCCGCTGGTGATGACGTACGCCTTCGCGCCGGAGGACACCATCCTCGGGTTCTCCACCCACGACCGGCTGCAGGTCACGGCCCTGCTGGCGGACCAGATTGACGTGGCCGCCAACAACCTCGCGGAGTACGGCAAGAACCAGCTCCGCGCGGACTGGACGTGCTCGGCGGACGTGCCGGAGCTGGAGTGCGCGGAGCGCTTCATCCGCGGCATCGCCACGAAGGCCTACCGCCGGCCCGTCACCGACGAGGATGTCGCGGACCTCCTGGCGCTGTGGCAGGAGGCGCGCAAGGGGACGGACCCGGGCACCGCGGCCCGCGTGGTGCTGCAGGGCATCTTCTCCTCGGCGTCCTTCCTGTACCGCACCGAGCTGGGCGCGGAGGGCGCCGCCGCCAACACGGTGGTCCGGCTGACGCCGCACGAGGTCGCCGCCGCGCTGGCCTTCGCCATCACCGCCGGCCCCGCGGACGCGGAGCTGCTGGCCGCGGCCGAGGCGGGCCAGCTCGACTCGCCGGATGAGCGCGAGAAGCACGCCCGCCGGCTGCTGGCCACGCCCGCGGCGCAGAAGCACCTGTACCGCTTCGTCGAGGAGTGGCTGGGCATCACCGGCCAGGCCAACCTCACCAAGAACAACCAGGTGTTCCCGGCCTTCAGCGCGGCCTTCAAGGTCTCCAGCCAATCGGAGACGCGGGCCTTCATCAACCACATCCTGACGGAGCGCAACGGCTCCGTCCGGGAGCTGCTCGACGCGGACTACACCTACGCGGACGCGCGCATGGCGTACTTCTACGGCACGCAGCCCTCCATGCCGGACGGCACGCTGGGCCGGCTGCCCCTGCCGCCGGAGCGCGCCGGCATCCTCACCCACGCCAGCGTGCTGGCCACCTACGCGCTCTTCGACTCCAGCTCGCCCATCCGCCGCGGCAAGTTCATCATGCACCGCCTGCTGTGCCGCGAGGTGCCGCCGCCGCCGGCCACCATCTCCATCATCCCGCCGGAGCCGGTGCTGGACCGCACCACGCGCGAGCGCTTCGCCGCCCACACCAACAACCCGACCTGCGCCGGCTGCCACCGCACGCTGGACCCCATCGGCTTCGGCTTCGAGGACTTCGACGGCCTGGGCAAGCACCGCACGGAGGAGAACGGCCTGGCGGTGGACGCCTCCGGCGCCGTGGAGCTCGCCAGCGGCAGCGTCCCCTTCACGGGCGCCGCGGCGCTGGCCCGCGTGCTGGCCACCAGCGAGGACGTGGGCAACTGCGTCCCGCTCCAGCTCTTCCGCTTCGCCATGGGGCGTGACGAGTCCGCTGTCGATGAGCACATGCTGACCGACATGCGCGCCAGCTTCCGCGCCAACCCGGAGTGGCGGCTGGGCGACGCGCTCGTCGGCCTCGTGCGCTCTCCCTACTTCGTCCACCGGCGTACCTCTTCCCCCGAGTAGCCCCCATGCTCCGCGAACTCTCCCGACGCTCCCTGCTCCAGGCGCTGGCCGGCTCGACGGCGGCGCTCCCCCTGGCCAACCTGCTCGGCACCACGGACGCCTACGCCCAGGGCACCACGCCGCCGCTGCGCTTCATCGCCCTGTTCACCGCCCACGGCTGCCTCCCCGAGTACTGGAACCCCCAGGGCACGGAGTCGAGCTTCACGCTCGACTTCCCCAACTCCATGCTCGCGCCGCTCGAGCCACACAAGGACAAGCTCCTGGTGCTGGACGGCCTGGACTACCAGGTCCTCTACGAGCAGGGCCTGACGGGCCATGAGGGCGGCCCCGTCACCTTCCTCACAGGCAGCAAGGTCAACACCGGCAGCGGTGACCACCTGCCGGAGAGCGCCTCGCTGGACCAGGTGCTGGGCAACCACATCGGTGGCACCACGCGCTTCCGCTCCCTGCAGCTCAACGCCTGGGAGCAGTTCGGCGGCCAGCACGTCTACAACAGCATCAGCTTCACGGCGAACGGCTCGCGCGTGCCCTTCGAGCGCGACCCGGCCAACGTGTACCAGCGCCTCTTCGGTGAGGCGCCCTCGCCCACGGCCGACCCGGCGCAGGTGGAGGGCAACCGGCTGCGCCGCAAGAGCCTGCTGGACTTCCTGGTCAAGGACGCCATGCGCCTGCAGAGGCGGCTGGCGGGGGCCGAGCGCCAGAAGCTGGAGACGCACCTGGAGGCGCTCCGTGACATCGAGCGCCGCCTGGGCGCGCTGAGCCAGGATGACTCGACGCCCGCGCCCCGGATGCAGTCCGCGGACGCCGCGTGCGCGGCCGGCCTGTCGGTGCCGTCCTACGGCCTGGGCGGCCTGGGCAACCTCAACAACATGCCGGCGCTCACGCGGCTGCACATGGACCTCATCGCGCGCGCCTTCGCGTGTGACTTGACCCGCGTCGTCACCATGACGATTCCGGGGCCGTCCATGCCCTGGCTGAACATCCACGAGGACACGCACAACGACCTCGCCCACCTGCTGGACGTGCAGGAGGAGCCCCGCCGGTCGACCATCCGCGGGAAGATGGTGCAGGTGCAGCGCTGGTACGCCGAGCAGCTCGCCTACCTGATGACCCAGCTCGCCTCCATCCAGGAGGGCAGCGGCACCGCGCTGGACAACACGCTCATCCTCTGGGGCAACGAGCTGGGGGACGCGTCCGGCCACATGAACGTGCGCGTGCCCACCGTGCTCGCGGGCGGCGCGGGTGGCCGCTTCCGCATGGGCCGCTTCCTGCGCGTGCGCGCCGCGGGCTCCAACCCGCTGGGCGGCTGGCAGGGCCCTGGCCACACGCTCCAGGGCGCCGTGGCGCACAACAAGCTGCTGGTCTCCATTGCCCAGGCCTTCGGGCTGAATGTGAATACCTTCGGCAACGACAGGTACACCGGGGGGCTGTCGGGGCTCACCTGAGCGGCGCCCGGGCAGGCCGTCCAGGCCCCGGTGGAGGCGCGGTCCCTCCGCCGGGGCCTTCGTGTCTCCTCAGGGCGCGGCGGCCGTGCCCCGCCACCGGCGCAGCAGCTCGCTGGCGCTGCCGCCCCGGTCCATCCGGGCGTGCGTCACGGCGTTGGCCGCGTCCAGGTGGATGACGAAGGCCAGCGTGGGCTCGCCGCGCAGGTGGTAGCGCAGGTCGGCGATTCGCACCTTCCGGCCGCCCTGCGCATCCGGCTCCAGTTGGACGAGCGGGAAGCGCGCCCAGGCGAGCGCCTCGCGCACCGTGGGCACGGCCCGGACGTCCTCGGGCAGCGCGTTGGGGGCGGTCTCCACGCGCCGGGCCTCCGTGGGCGCGCCCGCCAGGGGGACGTCTCCCGCGGCGAAGACGTCCCCGGGCAGGGTGGCCACGTAGCGCCAGGTGCCCACGGCGAAGGGCTGGGGGAAGACGCGCACGGCCTGCGCGGCGGGGTAGGCCGCCTCCACCCGCTGCGTCAGCACGGCCCAGGTGGCCACGCGGAAGCCCACGTACGCGGCGGAGCACGCCGCGCCCCACAGCAGCGTCCGCCGCCACGCCTCGCGGCGGCGCCAGGCGAAGGCGGCCGCGGCGAGCAGCGGCAGCGTCACCCAGGGGTCCACCACCATCGTCCAGTCCAGGCTGAGGCGGCTGTCGGAGAAGGGCAGGAGCACCCGCGTGCCCCAGCCCGTCCACAAGTCCGGCAGCAGGTGCGCGAAGACGACAGAGGCCAGGCTGGTGAGGAACACGGGCGCCAGCCGCGCGCCGCGGAAGCAGGCGCGGGCGGCCAGCGTGGCGGTGAGCGCCACCAGCGGGGCGGCGACCAGCGCGTGGGACAGCCCCCGGTGGGCCTGGAGCGCCACCGTCACCGCGTCGCCGCGCGCCAGCAGGGTGTCCAGGTCCGGCAGCTCCGCCGCCAGCACCGACGCCACCAGCACCGCGCGGTCCGTGGGCGAGGCGCGCTCCGGGGCGCCGGGTCGCACGTCGGGCCTTCGCAGGGCGCCAATGGCGAGCCCGAGCAGTCCGTGGGTGAGGTTGTCCATGGCGGGGCTTCGTCTACCGCCCCCAGGGCCGCGTGGCCAGCGGCGGGGGAGGGGGCCCCCGCCCGGCCCCTGAAACGGCGAAGCGGGACGCCAGAGGATTCCCGGCGTCCCGCTCCTGAAGCTGCGTCACCGGGCCCGGCCCGGTGTCAGGCGGTGACTACCCGCCCAGCGCGCCGTTGATGAGCGGCGCGACAATCTGCATGCCCGGGTCCTCGGCGTTGTAGCCGTTGGCGGGCTCGTAGATGCGGATGCGCTGGTTGCCGTTGATCCACCGCGACAGGAACGTGTCCATGCCCACGAACTCGCTGTAGCACTTGTACGTCTGGCTCCACGGGAACTCCATGTACTCCCACCAGTGGCGCTTCTTCTCCATCTGCTGGCAGGCGTGCGCGCCGATGAAGGTGATGATGGTGCTGCAGTGGCTGGAGTTGATGGCGCGCTCGTGCGGGATGAAGTAGCTGAAGTTGTTGTACTTGTTCAGCTCCGTGACGAGCGCGTCCTGGTCCTGCTTCCAGTGGCCCAGCACGGACTCCTTGTCGTTGGGCGAGTGGAAGCGCTCATACGAGAAGCGCGAGTAGTTGTAGTCGCGCGTGTAGCCCGTGTAGGCGAGCTGGTCGTTGGGGAACTCCTGCGCCACCATGCGGTTGATGGTGCCGAAGTCGTTCTGGCTGAACGTGGCCGGCAGCAGCGAGAAGACGGAGTTCAGGTTCCACGACTGGCGAATCTTCTCGTGCAGCGCGCGCGAGCGGAAGTTCGCGTTGGGCGCCAGGAAGATGGGGCCGGAGTCGTTGAGCAGGTAGCCGCGCGCCGGGTTGATGGCCTTGCGCAGGAAGTAGTAGCCGGCCGCCGTCGCCGTGCCACCCGCGCTGTAGCCCGTCATCAGCATCTTCTGGACGTTGGGGAACTGCGTCTTCGCGTAGTTCGCCACCGCCAGCGTGTTGACGTAGCCGTTGTGGTGCCACGTCAGCGGCGGGTTCTGCCCCGTCGAGTCCACGTAGGTCGCCACGTTGTTGCCCACGTGCACGTCACCGGTGCAGTACGGCACGTAGACGATGTTCCAACCCTTGGTCACCAGGTCCGTCTTGCTGCGGCCCGGCAGGCCCGGGTCCGCGCCGTTGACGAGCGGCGACACGTACTTGGCCGTGAACTGGGTGATGTAGTCGTCGCCAATGCCGTTCGGGTTGGCGGCGCCCAGCAGGCCCGCGCGGCCGCTGCACGTGTCGTAATCCCAGCACGCGCCGCCGCCCTCGAACAGGAACATCAGGTTGGGCGAGCCCGTCCGGTGCACCCAGAACTTGAACTGGGAGCCATTGCCACACTTGGTACCCGGCAGCTCCACCTTCTGCCAGTTGTAGTTGTTGCCTCCGTCGACGAGCACGTCGACGATGCCGGACACGATGACCTCCGCGCCAGCGACAGCAGGCGCGAGCGCGGCGGCCGTGAGTCCAGCCAGCACCAGGTTCTTCATTCAGGGACCTCCGGGTTTAGTTGGAAAACCCGTGTATACAATGGCGTTGCATCAGAGTCAGGCGGTTTGTGGTTGTTTCATGTTTCCGACGAGGGGGCTGACGGGGTGCTGCGTTGCGCTATGGGTGTGCCGCGATGCGGCAAGATTTGTAATGCATTGCGCCATCTCGCGGAGGGAGGTTGCCGCCGCCACGTCGTGCGCGGTATTCGGGCGGCATGGCCGTGAATGCATGGAGGAAGGGCCTGCCCGGCCTTGTCGTGGCGTTGGGCCTGGTGGTGGCGGCGCTGGTGTATGCGCTCCGTCCGGACACGGCGCCGGTGACGCAGGAGGCCGCCGCCCGCGAGCCGGCCGCCGCGCCCTCGGCGCCGCAGGCCGTGGCGCGCACGCCGCCGCCTCCGCAGCGGGCCACGCCGCCCCCTCCGCCGCTGGATTTGACGCGGCCCCCCGAGCCCGAGCCCGACGACAACACGCCCAAGGTGCACCCGGTGGACCTGCAGGTGATTCGCGCGAAGCTGCCCGACAACCTCTACTGGCGGATGGCCGCGCCCACGCAGGACGCGGAGGAGCTGGAGCGCCGCGAAGCGGAGTCCCGCCGCTGGAACGAGCTCTACGGCAAGGTGCTGTCCGCGGACGCCACGGTGGAGCAGATTCATGAGTACTACGGGCACCGGCGCAAGGTGTCCCAGGACTTCATCACCTTCTCCACGGAGGTGCTGGCCCGGTTCGGTGACGTGATGCCGGAGCGGGACCGGGGCCTGTACGAGCTGAGCATCAACATGCACCGCACGCGGCTGGCGGAGCTGCCGGCGCAGGAGCAGGACGCGCTCCAGCGCCGGGAAGCCCAGGAGCGCCGCCGCGAGGCCTGGCGCCAGGGCCAGCAGGTGCCCTGAGCCTCAGTCCCGGAGGGGCGGGGCAGTGTCCAGCCGTGGACACTGTCCCGGCTGGCGCGTCGCTCGTGGCGGGGCGCGCACCCGCGCCAGGGAGAATGTTGGCTGCCGTGCAGATTTCTGGCGCGTGACAGTGGGGCGGGCGCTGCGGAAGTGTTAATCGGCAGGGACATCGCCTTGGCCCGTTCTCACACCGACCGCTTGGACGCACATTCGACCGGACAGGACCCAGGTGGCGCCGGCCACGACGGGTCGGACGCCAGCGGGCTGGATACCGCCCTGCTGGACCAGATGCCGGAAGCGGTCGTGGTCTGCTCGCTGGACGCGGTGTGTGTCCACGTGAATCCCATGATGGAGCGGCACCTGGGCCGGCCCCGGCAGGACGCGCTCGGCCGGGTGCTCTGGGAGCTGAACTCCGAATGGACGGAGCGCGCCTTCCAGGAGCGCTTCCACCAGGTGGCGCGGACGGGCGAGGCCTCGGAGCTCGAATGTCACAGCGCCGCCCAGGACCGCTGGTTCGTGATGCGGCTGTTTCGCGTCCACGCGCGCGTCGTGCTGACCTCGCGTGAAATCACCGCGGAGAAGAAGCAGGAGGCCACGCTCCGGGCCCTCTACGACGAGATGCGCCGGGCGCAGCGGCACGCGGCCTTCCTGGCCCAGGCCAGCGAGGTGCTGGCGTCCTCGCTGGAGCACGACCTCATCCTCCAGCGCATGGCCCACCTGGCCGTCCCCATCCTGGCGGATGCGTGCTCGGTGGACCTGCCCACGCCGGACGGCCAGGTGCGCCGCGCCGCCGTGGCCTTCTCCAAGCCGGAGCTGGCGGCCCCGGCGCACGACTTCCAGACGCGCTTTCCCATCCGCCTGGAGGACCCGGGCGGCATCGGCAAGGTGCTGCGCACCGGCATCACCGAGTTCACCCCCGACTTCGCGGCCACGCTCGCCGCCTCGCGGGGCGGAGACCCGGTGTACCGCCAGGCCGTGGAGGCGCTGGGCATCAGCGCGTTCATCATCGTCCCGCTCATCAGCCGGGGCCGGGTGCTGGGCGCGCTCACGCTGCTCAACTCGGAGTCCCGGCGCCGGTACACCGAGGCGGACGTGCGGCTGGCGGAGGACCTGGCCCGCCGCGCCGCCACCTCGCTGGACAACGGCCGGCTCTACACGGAAGCGCAGGAGGCGGTGCGCGCCCGGGACTCCTTCCTGTCGGTGGCCTCCCACGAGCTCAACACGCCGCTCACCTCGCTGACGCTCAACATCCAGGCGCTGCGGCGGGACATGGAGCCGCGCGCCGGCGGCGCCGCCTCCCCGGAGGCGCTGTCGGCGAAGGTGGTGGCCGTGCAGCGGCAGGTCTCCCGCCTGTCCAGCCTGGTGCGCGAGCTGCTGGACGTGTCCCGCATCACCGCGGGGCGGCTGCGGCTGGAGCGAGAGGACCTGGACCTGGCCGCGCTCACCCGCGAGGTCGTGCCCCGCTTCTCGGAGGACCTGGCGCGCGCCGGCTGCGAGCTGCGCCTGGACGCGCGCGGCCCCGCCACCGGCCACTGGGACCGGCTGCGGCTGGAGCAGGTGCTCCAGAATCTGCTCTCCAACGCCATCAAGTACGGCCGGGGCCGCCCCATTGAGGTGCGGGTGGAGGCGGATGACGCCCGGGCCTGGCTGACGGTGAAGGACCAGGGCGTGGGCATCCCGCCGGAGGGGCACGCGCGCCTCTTCCAGCGCTTCGAGCGGCTGGCCAGCGAGCGGCACTACGGCGGGCTGGGGCTGGGGCTGTGGATCGTGAAGCAGATTGTCGACGCCATGGAGGGCCGCATCCGGGTGGAGAGCGAGCCCGGCCAGGGGTCCACCTTCACCGTGGAGCTGCCTCGCCAGCGGGCGTGACGAGGTGCGAGCGCACGCCCGAGGACACCACCCAGAGCTGATGGGAGGTGCGCGTCACCGCCACGTGCAGGCGGCGGCGGGACTCGTCGTCCACCGGGTAGGCCCGCGCCGTCGCGTCCGGGAGGATGACGTAGTCGAACTCCAGGCCCTTCACGCTGCCCACGTCGGTGACGTCCACGCCGGGCTCGAAGGTGAACTCGCCGTCGCTCACCAGCCGCGCCCAGGGCTGGTCGGCGACGACGCGGTGGATGGCCTGCGCGGCCTCCGGGCTGCTGGCGATGACTCCCACGGACGCGTGGGGCTCGCGCGCGGCCAGGTCCCGCAGCGCCTCGCCGATGAAGAGCTGGGCCTGGGCCTCGTCCGGGAAGTGGTGGAAGCCCACCGGGGCGCCCGCGCGGCCGGTGACGGCGGCCTCCGGGGCCTGCGCGCCCAGCACCTGCCGCGCCAGCTCCACCACGGGCCGGGGGCAGCGGTACGACACCTGGAGCCGGCAGGTGGCGGCGTCGCGGATGTCCAACTCGTTGAGCACGGCGGGCCAGCCCGCGAAGCCCGCGTCCGTCTGCTGCATCTCGTCGCCCGCCAGCGTGCAGCTCCTGCCCTTGCCCAAAAGCTGCCGGACGGCGAACAGCTCGAAGAGGGAGAAGTCCTCGGCCTCGTCCAGCACCACGTGCGCCAGCCGCTCCAGGCCCAGCGAGGTGTGCTGCGCCTTGAGGAACATCAGGACGGGCAGGTCATCCAGGTCCACCGTGCCGGCCATGGCGTCCGGGGTGTCGTCTTCAATGGCGCGCCCGTCCACGGTGACGAGCCGCTCCGCGTCGGTGATGTCCCTGAACGCCTTGGACAGCGGCGTGGCGAGCTGCAGGCGCGTGTGCTCCAGCGTCTCGTCAATGGCGGTGCGGGGAAGCTCGCCCCTGGCGGCCGTCACGACGCTCTCCAGGAAGCGCCGGTCCATGTACGCGTCCGCCATCCGCGTGCGCAGGCGCTCCAGGGTGGTGCCCGCGTCTGACTTCGGCACGCCCACGCGGGCGGCCAGCGCGCGCCGCAGGGCGGGGTGGCGCTTGAGGCGGGACACCAGGGGCGGCGTGTCATGCCACAGCTTGATGCCCGGGAGGTTGAAGGCGGAGCGCGCGGTGGCCAGCAGCCACGCGTCCCGCGTCTGCACCGCCACGTTGCCCAGGCCCAGCGGCGCCAGCAGCCGGCGGGACAGCCGCGCCAGCCCCTCCTCCGGGACGATGAGCTTCATGCGCGCCTGGGGGAACTTCCGCGGGTCGTCGAAGGCCAGCTTCGCCAGCCGGTGCAGCGCCACCGTCGTCTTCCCGCTGCCCGCGCTGCCCAGCACCAGCAGCGGCCGGTCCGGTCCGGTGCTGAGGGCCTCGTACTGCTCGGCGTCCAGCATGGCGGTGACGCCGAAGGCATCCTCGATGCGCCGCGCGCCCTTGCCCGTGCCCAGGAACTCCGGCCGCGCCGCCGTGCCCGCGCCGCCCGACTGGAGCGTGGCGAAGTCGCGGCTCACGCTGTGCCAGGTGCCATCCGCGGCGCGCTCCAGCACCAGCGCGCCGGAGATGATGCGCGTCAGCACGCCGCGCTCGATGATGACCAGCCGGCGCGTCTCCACGCTGCCCTCGGCGAGCCGCTCCCCGAAGTACTCCTCGTAGTCGTCGCCTTCCTCGTAGCAATAGAAGACACGGGCCACGGGGGCGAAGCGCCAGTCAATCACGCGCACCCCGGCGCCCACGTCCGCGAAGGTGGTGCGGCCCAGCAAGTAGTCACGCGGGCCGCCGTCGCCATTGAGGCGCAGGTGCGCGAAGTAGGGCGCCTGGGGGTCCGGCAGCTTCACGCGCTCCTGGCGCTCCATGAGCGAGCGCATCTGGTTCATCTGCGCGAAGAGGTGCGGCAGGTCCGCCACGGCCGCGGTGGAAGCGTCGTCGCGCAGGACCTGCAACTGGGCGACAAGTCCTTGCGCGTCCTGTCCGTGCGCGGACTTGCGCCGCGCCACTTCCAGCGTGGACTGAACACGGGCCAGCAAGGCCTCTTCCTCGGCGATGATGGCGCGGGCATGGTCCGGCAGCGACGCCTCGACATGGCTCATGCGCGGCAAGGTGAACCTCGGCGCTGTAAGCGTCAACCTGTTGTTTTTCCTGAGAGAAATGCTGTTTTTTTGGTACTCTGTACCAGGAAGGGACGGACATGCGCGGCGTGACCCGGCGGCTGCTGCTGGTGGGGCTGGCGTTCCTGGCGTGTACGGCCTTCGCCACCCGCAAGGTCCTGTATGAGAAGGAATCCCCCTACACCCTCATCTCGGTGACGGAGGACGAGGAGGGGCGCCGCTACCTGGGCTTCGATGCCTCGGGGGCCCTGCAGAGCGTCGTCCGGCCGGGCAAGCCGTTGGAGCTGGTGCTCCCGTACACGCAGGTGTCCATGGTGGGGCTGGCCTACGTGCCGGCGCCCCAGCGCATCCTCATCATCGGCCTGGGGGGTGGGGCCATGCCCATGTTCCTGCGCAAGGTGGTGCCCAAGGCGCACATCGACGTGGTGGACATCGACCCGGACGTGGTGACGGTGGCCAGGCGCTACTTCGGCTTCAAGGAGGACTCGCACCTGCGCGCGCACGTGGGGGACGGCCGGCGCTTCGTCGAAGCCGAGCGCCCCGCGTATGACCTCATCTTCCTGGATGCCTATGGCCCGGACAGCATCCCCGAGCACCTGGCCACTCAGGAGTTCCTGGCGTCGGTGCGGGCGAAGCTGCGCCCGAAGGGCGCGGTGGTGGGCAACGTCTGGGCCTTCCCGCCCAACCGCCACTACGACGCCATGGTGCACACGTGGCAGGTGGCCTTCACGCAGCTCCACGAGTTCATCGTGCCGCGGAGCTCGAACCGCATCCTGGTGGGCGTGGCGTACGAGGACAAGGTGGCGGCCAAGACGCTGGAGGCGCGCGCGGAGAAGCTGGAGCGCGCCAGGGGCGTGCCGTTCGATTTGAGCGGGCTGGTGGACCAGGGCTTCACGGACGCCACGCAGCGGCAGCCGCGGGGCAAGGTGTTGAAGGACGCGGACCTGCCGAAGCCCGCGTCTGTGACGACGCCGGCGCAGGTGCGCTGAGTTCCTGGGAGGGCAGGGGGCGCGTGGGTGACACGACCTCCCGCCGCTCCTCGCAGTCACGTCATGCGTTGGCGATGGACCCGGGCGGCAGCTTCAGCACCTGCCCGACCTTGATTGTGTCCGGGTCCTCGAGCTGGTCCTTGTGGGCCTTGAAAACCTTCGGGGACAGCTTCATGTCCCCGTCGATGTCCTCGTCTGCACCTGTCTAGCCAGTGTTTCGGAGGTGCCTGGGTTTCGCGGATGCGCCTGTGAATCCAGGCCCTTGGTTTGTCATTCAGTGGATGGTATGAACAGCGCGTCCGTCTGGCCTTGAGTCCAGGGCCCGCGCGGTTCGCGCATTGCCTTCACCTCATCGCTGTCACGAATCACTTCCGTCCGGGGGAGGCGGTGGGGCATGGCCCTGCGTGTCGCTCCCGGGCATGTCCTCGGAGCCTGGATGTCCCCCCCGCGAGTCTCCCGTCCTCCCGCCTGGCGTCCTCGTGCCGCCGTCATGGCCCTGGCGCTGCTGGTGAGCGCGTGCGCCGCGCTTCCGCCGCGTGGGCAGATCGTCATGCGTGACGTGGCCTTCCCGCTGCGGGACTTCCGCTTCCCCTCCGGCCTTCGCGTGGTGGTGGAGCAGGACGCGCGCTCCCCCGTGGTGGCGGTGGTCGCGGTGGTGGGGGCGGGTGGCTCCAGTGACCCCAATGGCAAGGAGGGCCTGGCGCACGTCGTGGAGCACCTCGCGTTCCGCTCCCGTCACGCAGGCGGGCCGTCGGTGTGGCGGCGCCTGGAAGCCTCCGGGGTGGGCTTCTTCAACGCCTCCACCAGCCTGGACCACACGTCCTACGAGACGCTGGGCCCCAAGGAGGCCCTGCCCGCGCTCCTGAAGATGGAGGGGCAGCGGCTGTCCGCGCCGCTCGCGGGCGTGAGCCCGGAGGTCTTCGAGGTGGAGCGCGAGGTCGTCCGCAACGAGCTCCGCGAGCACAACGAGACGGGGTACGTGGGGCAGGTCTTCAGTTGGATGAAGGCGGCGGCCTTCCCCGGGGAGCATGCCTATTCCCGCCCGCTGGCGGGGACGCATGCGTCGCTCTCCGCGCTCAGCCTGTCGGACGCGCAGCGCTTCGCCCGGGCGCACTACCGCCCGGACAACGTCACGCTGGTCATCGCCGGGGACGTGGACCTGGCGGCCGTGGAGGCCACGCTCCAGGAGAACCTGCCGGAGGCCTGGGTGGGGACGGGGGTGCCCCTGGCGATGGAGGCGCGCCTGCCCGCGCAGCCCGCCGCCCCGCCCACCTCGCCCGCCCAGGAGTCGGTGCCCGTCTACACCGCCGCGGTGCCCACGCCGGAGGTGTACCTGTCCTGGGTATTGCCGCGCGGCTTCGATGAGGCCAGCGCCGTCCAGGACTTCGTCCGCGCCACCTTCGGCCGGAATCTCGCGGGCGCGATGCGCAACGACGGCGACATCGCGGGCATCACCACCAACCTGATTCCCGGGACGCGGGCCTCGCTGTTGGTGGTGCGGGTGTTGCTCAGCCGGGGCGACGACCCGGTGCGCTCGGCCGGGAATGTGCTGGACCAGGTGCAGAAAGCCTGGGTGCATGCGCTTCAGGCCGGCGCGGTGCTGGACCGCGAGCGCAGCTTCCGGGCGGTGCGGCGGCTGGTGGTGACGGACATGGTGCTGGAGTCGGAGGACCTCATGTCACGCACCGGGCGCCGGGCGTTGCTCACCCACTTCACGCAGGACGCGCGCGCCTATATCCGCTCCCAGGTGTCGCTGATGGGGCTCGCCGGCGGCAAGGTGACGGACTTCGCCTACCAGTGGCTCCAGAGGGACCGGGTGCGCATCATCGTCGTGCGGCCCGGCGAAGTGCCCGGCGCGGCGACGGCGAGCGCCACCCTGGCGGTGGACGAGGAGCCCTGGGCCACGCCCGCGGAGCGCGTGCCTCCGTCCATGACGGCGGCGCTGGATTCGCCCGTGCAGGTGCTCATGCTGGACAACGGCATGGAGGTGCTGCTCGCGCCGCGTCCGGGGCTCCCTGTCGTCCGCATCGGCGCGGCGCTCGGCGGTGGCTCGTCCCACGGTGACAAGGCGGGCGTGGCGGACCTGGCGACCTGGGGCTCGTTCCGGGAGTCCTGGTTCGAGGGCTACCCCAGTGACTGGGGGCTGCGTTCGACGTCGTCGTTCCAGCGTGACCACCTGCGCGTCGGCCTCTCCGGCGCGGCCGGCAACGTCGGCAACATGCTGGCGATGCTGGCCGAGCAGCTCGACACCACGCGGACCGACGAATACGTGGTGCGCTTCTACCGCGAGCAGGTCCTGCCCCGGCGCCGGGCGCTGGATTCGAATCCAGAGCGCCTGGCCGAGCGGCACCTCCAGAAGGCGCTCTACGGCACGCATCCCTATTCGCGCGAGGCCACCGGCGAGGACCTGGCCGAGGTGTCGTGGACGGAAGCCGACGCGTGGCTGAAGGACGTCTACCGGCCGGCCAACACGGTGGTCGTCATCGCTGGCGAGTTCGACGTGAAGGAAGTGGAAGGCCTGGTCCGCAAGTACCTGGGCGGCTGGAGCCGGGGGACGGCGAAGCCCGTCGCCACGCCGCCCGCGCCTGAGCTGCCGGCCGTCACCGCCGCCGCGAAGGCGCTGCTCACGCCGCGTCCGGGCGCGAGCCAGGCGCAGGTGCGGCTGGCCTGCCGGCTGCCCACGGCCACGCCCGAGCTGGAAGCGCGCTACGCCTTGATGGCGGAGCTGATTCACGTCCACGCCTCCGGCGAGATGCGCTTCCGCCGGGGCGCCACCTATGGCTTCTCCGCGCGGCCCTGGCTGGGGCGCGGCGGCGCGGCGCACCTGGTGTTGGAGGGCGCGCTGGATGCGCAGCGCATGGGCGAAGGCATCGGCACGGTCCGCGACATCCTCGCGTCCTTCGCGAAGGAGGTGCCTGCGCGGACGCTGGAGCGCGCGCGCCGGGGGCTGCTGGCCCAGCAGGCCGTCTCCTTCATCTCCTCGGAAGCCTGGGTGGACGCGCTGCTGACCGCGCGCGTCCGGGGCTTCTCGCCCGAGGCGGTGACGGGCCGGCCCGCGCGGCTCCAGGCGGTGACGGCCGAGTCCCTGCGAGAGGCGTTCGAGGGCTGCCACCAGCGGCTCGTCGTCTCCGTCACCGCGGACGAGGGGCAGGCGAGGTCCGCCATCCAGGCCCTGTCCCAGCCGTAGCCCGGCAAGGCTCCCTCCCTGCCGTCCATCCCGCCGGGGCGGGGGCCGCCATCCCTCCCCGCATCCCTGGCTGCCTGGCTTGAGGCCGCCAAGGGGGCAGCTCGGGGAGGAGCTCCGGGACGAGCCGCTCCAGCGCGTCGGGGAGCTGCCCGTGCTTCGCCTGATAGGCACGGCAGGCCGTGATGAGCAGCTCCGCGTTGCGCTGAGCCCGCTCCCTGTCCTTCCGCCCGGGCCGGAGCACCCGGTACAGCGTCAGGGGGATGGCGACGGCATTCCACAACAGCCCCTCCGCGGTGCCGAGGAGTCGGTGAAGGGTCTTCTGGGCCGCGTGCATGCGCGCCTCCTTTTTCCGGGGCGCGAGCATCGCATGTCCGCTGGCTGCCTATCTTCACCTCAAGGAGGACGACGCCATGCCAGACATCGAAGCGCCGCGCCCTTGGTCCGAGCCGCCAGACGACGCGCCGGAGCGCCGGGGGGACTACATGGAGGAGGAGCCTGGCCACACACCAGGGAGCGCCGAAGGGGACGACGAGGATGTGCCGCACCGGCTGCGCCCCTACCCGGACCCGGACCACACCCCGGGGCGGGCCGAGGGCTGAACGCCCGCCCGCCGGGCGCGAAGCGCCGTGCCCTGCACGAACCCCATGCTGAAGCGGCATGGGGCGCGAGCCCCGATGACCTGCTCATGCCGCAGCGTGAGAGGGTTGAGGGCTTGAACCCGCGCTGAGCCGGGAAGCGTTTGTGACTCTGTGTTTCAGCGCGAGCTGTGAGCAATCCTGTCTCATGCCGGCGCAAGCGGCGAGGGTGAGTCGTCGCTGCGCCATGCGGCGGGATATCACCCGGCTCACTTTAATTGCTCAGAATCCACTTTACTCACGGTGTGTCGTCAGTTTAATTCAGGCGCGTATCGGCGTTTCGCCGGACCACGCGCCTGGCAGCAAGGAGCGTGACGCAATCGCAGAGGGGGAAGTCCACATGAAGAAGTTACCGTCGGCCCATGGCGTCAGGGGCGCCGTGCGCGCATGGATGTCTCACCCGGGACTCCAGACGCTGGTGCTGGCCCTGTCCATCATTGCGCCCTGGAGCGCTTCCGCACAGGCGATGACCCTGCCAGGGATGAACCTGACTCAGCACTGTCAGACCCTGTATGGCTCCACCGCGTATTCGTATCTCCAGCAGCCCAATCCCACCGCCTTCAGCTGGAAGTGCTGGCACCAGGGCCAGTCCAAGCCCATGGACCTCAACAAGGCGTGCCGGGACCAGTATCCCAATGAAGGCCATGAGGCCGCGTACCTGAACTACAGTGACCCCTATTCCTGGTATTGCGTGCTCAGGAATTCATACACGCCAGTCAACAGCACCAATTCCCCGGCGCAGTTGTATCTGTGGAAGGGGCGAAAAATCGCGCTGCGGACGCCGGACCGGACCACCTGTACGACGCAGCAGATCAAGCACATCGTCACGGGAATCGACAAGGGCGTCGACTTCTATGAAGACGTCACGGGAGACTCGCCGTCGCCCCACTACAGGTATGGCAACCTGAACAGCTTCGCGGTGCTCCCCTCCGGTTATGCCATGAGTTGCGTTGGCGTCGCCTGCGGCTTCGTCGGCCTCACCGGGGTGGAGATCTCGTTCCCGATCTTCCGGGATGAGATGTGCCCCGCCGCCGCCGCGGGCGTGCATGACAGCACGCCCTTCTACGAGCTGGGCCGCAACTACTGGTTCTACGGCGCTCAGCTCGCCTCGTCTGAAAGCACCTATGGCACCAGCATCCGGACGGGCTATGCGGTGGCGATGCGGTTCCTGGCCATGGAATACGAGGGGCTGTCGGGCACCAGCGCGCACGACACGCTCTACGGCCAGATTGAGGGGCTCGTGGACACCTACCGGACCGCGACCGTGGCGTGTGGCACGCCGGGGGCCACGGCGACTCCCACGACGCCCGGCGGCTCGACCTGCTACCGGTATGACTGGGAGAACACCCTCCGCGCCGGAAACGGCCTGTCAGGCCGCAGCGCGCCGGACCTGTTCGCGTCCTTCGTCTTCCGGCTGCACTCGCAGCACGGTTGGCCCTTCATCAACTATGTCTGGAGGGATGCCGCGGACCTCGGCAGCGTCACCAGCGTCTACCACGCCGCGGACAACTTCATCATCGCCGCCAGCCGGGCGGCGGGGGTCAACCTGTCAGACGTCTTCCAGCACTCCTGGCGGTGGCCGCTGAGCAGCAGCGTTCGTACGCAGCTCCAGAGCGAGCTCGGCGCTCCGGTCCCCGCCTCCTGGTATCACTGAGCCGCGGTTCGGTGTGACGGCGTCCCCGCCTGCTCCGGTCGGCGGGGACGTCATCGTCTTCAGCGGAAGTGACGCTCCAGCACCGCGGCGACGTGCGGGTTCTTCTCGGCCTGGGATGCCGCCGCCGTCAGGGCGGGGCAGTGCTGGGCGAACCAGTCCTTCCCAGGTCGCCAGTGCGTCATCATGGTGACGTAGAGGTCCAGCGCGCTGAAGCGCTCGCCGAGCACGTGGGGCCTGCCCACCTGGGCCTCGATTTCACGCCAAAGGGTGGCGCGGCGCTCCATGACGGTGTCGCGCAGCCGGTCCGCGGCGGGGCCGGCCAGGGTCCACTTGGGCGGGTCATCCGCGTACGTGAAGGTCGGGTACACGGCGCCCACCAGGCGGAACAGCAGGTTGAGGAAGCGCGTCCTCTCGGGCGCGGTGGCCTCCGGCACCAGGGCGCCCTGGGGCGCGACGTCGTGCAGGTGCAGGAGGATGGCCGCGCTCTCCGTCATCACCGCGCCACCGGGGAGGACCAGGGTGGGCACCTGTCCCAGCGGGTTGAGCTTCAACAGCCGGTCGCGCCCGGGACCCGGCTCCAGGTAGGGCAGGTCCGTCAGCCGGTAGGGGATGCCGCTGATGCGCAGCGCCATCTCCACGATGGCCGAGCCACACCCGGGTGAGCCAATCAACTCGTAGTCGTCCATGAACCGTCCCGTCATTCCCCAGGTGAGGGCAAGTGGCTGCCAGTGGGAACGAGCGGGTGGACGATTCTCCCGGAGGACGGAGTCGTCAACCCCGTGGAGGGCGCTCGCCCTTCATGGGCGTGAGCTCGGGAATGTCCAGCAATGGACCCGCTTCGCGGTCGGGCACGAACATCGGGACTGGAACACCCTCCGGGGCCAGCCGCCGGCCCGGGAGCTCGGATTCACGTCGCATGACGAGGCGGATGGGCGCCTCCCCCGGCTTCATGCGCAGCCAGTCGTTGTCCTCGGCGGTCCCTCCCGTGGATTCCGCCGTTTTCGTCGTGTCTCGACGGCAGGGAGCCGCGGCGGAGCCATCCTCACGGAAGCATCATGATTGGCTCAGCAGTCACGCAGCGCTGTCGAACGCATGATGAAGAAAGTCCACCCAGGACCCTCTTCCCCGCCGTCTGTCCGGACTCGATGGCGGCGCCCCGCTGAGACGGGCGGCGCTTTCGCGGGGGCGTGCGCAGACTGCACGGCAACCCTGAACCTGGAGGTCTTCCATGCAACTGTTCCTGACGGGCGCGAGCGGCTTCATCGGTGGCTCGCTCGCCCACTCGCTGAAGGCTCGGGGCCACGCCATCCGAGGGCTGGTCCGGGACCAGGCGAAGGCGGACCGTCTGGCCGCGCTGGGCATCGAACCCGTGCTGGGAGCCCTGGACGACAGCGCGCTGCTGACGGCCGAGGCGAAGCGCGCGGATGCGGTCATCAACGCCGCCAGCAGCGACCACGCCGAGGCCGTGGAGGCGCTCCTGGCGGGGCTGCGGGGCTCCGGAAAGCCACTGCTCCACACCAGCGGCTCCAGCGTGATTGGGGACGACGTCCGGGGCGACGCGCTCTCCGACAAGGTGTTCGACGAGGACACGCCCTTCATCGTGGAGCCCGACAAGCAGGCCCGTCACGCCGTGGACAACCGCGTGCTCGCCGCCGAGGGCATGCGCGGCATCGTCCTGTGCAACACGATGATTTATGGCACGGGCACCGGGCTCAGTCCGGACAGCGTGCAGATTCCCCCGTTGGTGAAGCAGGCGTGCAAGAGCGGCGTGGTGCGCATCGTCGGCAAGGGCATCAACCGCTGGTCCAACGTGCACATCCAGGACGTGGTCGCGCTGTACCAGCTCGCGCTGGAGCGCGCGCCCGCGGGGGCCTTCTACTTCGTGGAGAACGGCGAGGCCTCCTACGCGGAGATTGGCGAGGCCATCGCCCAGCGGCTCGGGTTGGGCCCCGTCCAGTCCTGGTCGGTGGAGGAGGCCAGCCGCGAGTGGGGGGAAGGCCACGCGCGCTACTCCTTCGGCTCCAACAGCCGGGTGCGCGGCAAGCGCGCGCGCCGCGAGCTGGGCTGGGCCCCCCAGCACGACTCCGTCACGGCCTGGATTCGGGACGAGATGCCGCTCGACTGAGATGCCGTTGCGCCGCGCGCGTGTGCATGGGACTGCACGTTGCGTGGGGCGCGGTGTGCAGGCGCGCCGGGACTGCTCACTTCTTTCGGGGCTTCGGCGCCGCGGGGCGAGGCGCCGCGGCCGGTGTCTCCACGGTGGCCAGCGTCACCGGGCCTTCCCGGTACAGGGCGTTGACCTTGCCGCCTCGGAGCTCCAGCGCCGCCAGGTTCCTCCCGTAGCCGGTGCTCAACCCCGTGTCGATGAGCAGCGCCTTGCCGTTGAAGCGCACCTTCACCTTGCCGTCGCGGTTGGTGGTGTGCCCCATCACCATGCGCCGGGCGCCATAGCGCTGAAGCACCGCGTCCAGGGCGGGGCCCGCCTCCTGCTCCTCGCCCAGGGCGTAGCCTCGGAACCAGAGGGGCCCCTGCGGGTTCCGGGCGCCGCCGGGCGGCTGGCCGGGGAAGAAGTCCTGGCGCACCCAACGGTTGAGCGCGCTCAAGTCCGTGCCGGGAACGCCGGGCGCCACGCCGCCGTGCACGAAGAGGGTGTCGTTGATGCGCACCACGGCGGCGTGCCTGCGCAGCCACTGGCCGTAGCGGCCCTGGAGGCTGTACGCCACGCGGTGGCCATTGAGGCCCGGCGGGGAGCCGGCGCTGTCCGCTTCGGGGCTCTGGTCCGCGAACGACGCCATCTCCCCGGGGCTCACGTAGCGAAGGTCCCCGAGCATGTTCATGGCCTCGTGGTTGCCCAGCAGGGCGTGGACCCGCCCGCCCGCGGCGAGCGCCTCCTGCTCCAGCCGCATGAGCAGGTCGAACGCGGCCCGCGTCTGGTCCCCGCGGTCGGGGATGTCGCCCGTCTGCACCAGGTGCGTCTTCCCGCCAATCCACCGGTCCTTCGCGTCGATGATGCCCGCGAGCCGGAGCACTTCCTTCAGGGCGTCCACGTCACCGTGAACGTCGCCCACCGCCACCACGCGCTCCACGCCGGAGAACGTGTCGGGCAGGGTGTCCTCCAGCCGGGGCGGGGCTGGAGCCTTGGGGGCCGGGGCCGCCGCGAGGAGCAGCGGGACGAGCACGAGCAGGGAGCTCGAACGGAGCAGGGACGGGGCCATGGAACGTCCTCCGGAGGCACGGCGCGCCCGGGCTGGCCGGCCCTGGCGCGCTGGAGGCCCGCAGCGTGTCACGCCGCCACGGCGCGCGGTGCCCGAATCGCCTCCGGGCACCGCGGCCGCTTGCTCAGGCCGCTTGTCCTCGAGGATGAGGGCAGGCGCGCCTGTCACGGCCGGTGTGGAACGGACGGCTCAGCGGTAGTCCCACTTCTGGTTCGGGTTGCCCGTGCACTCGTAGATGATGAGCCGGGCGCCGTCGTTCGGGTTGTGGTTCACGATGTCCACGCACTTGTTGGCGAGCACGCTGACCAGGTCACCCGCGCCGCTCAGCACGAACTGCTGCGCCGGGTTTCCGCTGCAGTTGGCCAACTGGACGGTCGTGCCGTTGGCCGTGTTGCCCCAGGCCACGTCCATGCACAGGCCGCCGGCACGGACGGTGCCGTTGACGAAGGTCCACCGCTGAGCGTTCGTGCCATTGCAGTTCCACATCTGGAGCGGCACGCCGTCGGAGAAGTTGGAGTTGGGCACGTCGATGCACTTGGTGTTGTTCAGGCGCGACACGAACGCCCGCCCGCTCCCGCCGCCGCCCGTCGTGCGGAGCGTCAGGCCGTAGGCGCCCAGGATGGGGTTGATCGGCTGGTAGAAGGTCGCCGGGTTGCTGTTGGAGCACGTCCCGGCCACGCCGGACGTCACGCCCTGGGCCTGGTTGCCGGAGAGCACCGAACCACCGGAGTCACCGCCGGCCGCGCAGGCGCTCGTCCTGTGCAGGTTGTACACGGGACCGACGGAGTAGTTGACGGTGACGTTCTTCGCCTGGAGCACGCCGCACCGCCAGCCGGTGGTGTAGCCGGACCGGCAGATGGAGGCATTCACCGGGGCCTCCTGGGAACCCGCGACGGTGACGTTGCCGCCGCCGTAGTTGTTGACCCACGGCTGCGGGGTCCACGAGCCGTTGGTGGCCACCCAGCCGTAGTCGGCGCCGGGCCAGACGGAGCCGCGGATGGTGCCCAGGGCCACGCCGTTGTGCCCCGTGGTGGGCGTGCCCACGCCGCCGCAGTGGCCCGCGGTGACGAAGCCCCCGTTGACGGGGAAGCCCACCGAACAGCGGTAGTTGCTGAAGTAGTACGGGTCACCGCCGCGCAAGTCGTAGGCGGGCTCCGGCGCGTGCCGGGACGCCACCACGCGGAGGCTGCCATCCTTCAGGCCGGCGCTGCCGCGGAGGAACGCGTCCGCGCTCGGCTTCGACTGGCTGGAGTCGTCCGCGTGCACGACGACGCTGTTGCTGGGCAGGTCGACGTACCAGGAGTGGATGGCGGGCGAGAGCGCCTGGACGTTCTGGTCCAGCGACGCCTTCACCTGCTCCAGCCGCGCCAGGCTCCGCGCGACGCGCACCGTCTTCACGCCCGGCACCCGGGCCTTCGGGAGGCGGGCCTCGTCGGTGACACCGACGATGAGCTGGGTGCCATCCGCGTCCAGCCAGGCGCCACCGAACGCGTCACCGAGCTGCTCGCGCATCGTCTGCTCCAACTGGGGCGCCTTCGCCTCGAAGGTGAGCCGCTGGTGGACCTGCTGCTCGGTGAGCCCGAGGTCCCGGCGCATCGCGGAGACAATCTCCGGTGACACGTCGTCCGCCGCCTCGGCGGTCATCGGCAGGCCCGTCAGGGTGGCGAGGCCGGCGAACATCGCCGCGGTGGAAAGCCAATCAGACATTCGATTCATGGAGGTGTGTGGGGTTCCCGCGGCAGAGCGAACGCCAGGGCAGGGGGACTGCCCTGCGCGTGGGAGTGAGAGGTTTTCCCTGGCGTGATGCGCTTCCGCATGAGCATGCGGCATGCCAGCGTGGAGGCGAAAGCGCTCAGGGGACGCGTGCCGTCAACGTCTGTCCCTCTCACAATTTTCTGACAGACAGGTGGTGACCGCCGCCCTCACCTGGTGACTGGCGTTACCACCCGGCGGCCAGCCCGGGACGCGCGGGCCGGCCACCGGACGGGCTCAGTTGCAGCAGTAGCGGTGGGTGGGGCAAACGCGGCCGTCGCTACAGACGGACACGCAGTAGCTCTGGTTGTAGTCACAAATCATGTCCCGGCGGTTGCGACAGGCGGAGTCGTCCTCGAAGCTGCAGGGGATGATGAGCTCCTGGCCGGACTCGCCAAGCGCGGCGTCCGCCTCCGGCTCCTGCACGCCACCACACCCCCAAAGACCGCATGACAGCACCACCGCGAGTCCCGCGCTCCGCATCCAGGTCGGCATCGTTGTCTCCAGATATCAGTCCCGCCCATCGGGACGTGACGCCAGTCTATCCGAGGCCGCACGCGAAGGTGGAGGGCTGAAATCTGTTTGATAATGGATGTGTCCTCGTCTGGGAATTTGGCAGCCCCACCGAAACGCCGCCCAAGACGGCTGTTACGCCGCCTCCTCAAAAATACACTCAGTCGGAACCAGGTGTTGAATCAGGAAAGGCCTGTTGACTGGCTCAGTGGGCGGTCCATGCCGCGCGGGGCGCACTGTGCCGCATCCCGGCTGCGGTACAGCGGGCGACATGTGGCGGGGGCGGTAGGATGGCGTCACGTCCATGCGCTCTCCTATCGATTCCACGCCCTACGAAGTCCGCCGCGGTGACGGCTTCGCTATCTCCGACGACCCGGCCCGTATCGACCTGGACGTCGTCCATGGCTACCTGTCCCGCTCCTACTGGTCCCCGGGCATCCCCCGGAATACCGTCGAGCGGGCCGCCCGGAACTCGCTCGTCTTCGGCCTCTATTCGCCTGAAGGCCAGGTGGGCTACGCCCGCGTCGTCACCGACCGCGCCAGCTTTGCCTATCTCTGTGATGTCTTCGTCCTGGAGTCGCACCAGGGGCGCGGCCTGGGCCAGTGGATGATGGAGACGCTGCTCGCGCATCCGGACCTGCGGGGGCTCCGGCGGTTCCTGCTCGCCACGCGGGATGCCCACTCGCTCTATGCGCGTCATGGCTTTCAGCCATTGAAGGCGCCCGCGAGCTTCATGGAAGTCCATGACCCGGACGTCTATGTCCGCAATCAGGAGTGAGTCGGGTGGCGTGTACCAACGCGCCCACGGATGACGAGGCCCTCAACGGCGCAGCCGACCGATAGCCCTCGTCACCAGGGGGGGCCAGCGCACCGTTGGCTCCAGCCTCGCGCTCACGGCGGGATGACAGGCCGCGGGGCCTCCTGGACCCGCACCGGCGGGTGTCTGACCCAGGAGGGGTCCGCCAGCGCCTCGACCCGGCGCGCCGACGCGGCGCGGCTTCACCCAGACAACTTCTTTCCAGCAAGACTTCCGGTTTTCCCAGCCCGTGCTTGTGACATGCGTCGGGCGTTGATACCTTGAATTATGAAATGCTGTTTATGCCGGGATGGCGGATTTTTGTGGGCCTGTCATCCGAGGGGAGAGCAGCGTGCAACGAATTGAGGTCATCCAGCAGCTCGACCACCGGCTCCAGCATCAGGAGCCATTTGGAAACTCGTCGAAAATCGTGTTGCGTGTCATTGAACGCTACAAGTTCGTCCTGGAGGTGTTGTCGCGCCACGACGAGCGGCTGCGCGCGCTGACGGAGCGCGTCGAGGCGTTGGACACCGCGTCCGTGAATGTCTTGTTCGGTGACCTGCTCGTGCGCGCGGCGCTGGAGTCGGCCATCAGCAAGCTGGAGACGACGGGGCCGGTTGGCGCGGTGCGTGACACCTTCCCGGCGCTGCTCGGTGAGGCGCTCGACTCGCTCGCGGAGGGCCGTGGCATGTCCGTCTCCCGCAGGGCGATGGGACGTGACTTCGCGGTGGGGCCTTCTGGCCGCACGTGGGTCTGGGACCTCCCGGACTCGCCCTCCCGCGTCGGGGACCTGCTGCGCGACAGCATCCGCACCGGGTTCATGCCCGGGGCGCAGAGCAGCGTGGAGATCATCCGTCCGACGCCGGGGATGGTGGAAGGGCTGGAGCGGGCCTGTGAGCTGCTGCGGCGGCTGGTACCGGAGATGGCGCGGAGCGTCTTCCTGCACCTGCACTGCATCGCCGTGGCGAACATCCGGGGCCCACGGGGCCGGATGCTCACCGGCTCCGGCGGTGACGGCACGCCGTGCATGATCTTCATCGACCCGGAGGAGCTGGCGAACCCGTGGGACACGGCTGGCCACATCCTGCACGAGGCGATTCACCTCAAGCTCTCCGACCTCATCCGCACCGGCGCCATCGTGACGGATGATGACCTGGTGGAGCTGCCGTGGGGGCGGAAGACGGCGCTGTCCAACAGCCTCTTCGCCTATCACGCGTATGCGCACATGCAGGTGTTCCGCGAGGCCGTGAAGCACGTGGGGCCGGACTGCCACGAGGAGTTCGGCGCGCCCCGGGACTACGACGCGCCAGCCCACGCGATGTCCGTGGTGAAGAACGACGTCAAGCCCTACGCCCGGGCCGAGGAGCGGCTCGCGTATCTGCACTCGGCGCTGGCGGGCCCGCTGGCGCACCGGGTGACGCCCTACGGGCGCGAGCTCGTCGCGTGGCTCTGGGAGACCATTCGCCCCCTGGTAGAGGACGTGCCCGGTGACGACACGGCTCCGCGCGCCGCGCCGCCTTCGGCCGACGTGAGCAGGGCGCCGTCCTCGGTGCGCTACCGGCAGGGGCGCGACCTCTCCCTGCGCCGCTCTCCGGCGTCGGAGGTGCTGTTCGCGCTGGACCCCGCGTCGCAGAAGATCGTCACGCTGAACCTGCCGGCCTGGCTCGCCTTCGAGCTGTGCGACGGCAAGACGGAGGAGGAGCTGCTCTCCTCGTACACCTCGTCGCTGGGACTGGGCGTCGAGCGCGCCTGGGCCCAACTGGCGCCGACGCTCCGGGGCCTGGAGTCCAGCGGGATGATTGTGCAGGTCGCCGAGGGAGGCGCGCCGTGACGGACGCCCTGGACGTCATCCAGACGGCGGACCGGGCATTGTCGAGCCACCCCGCGTTCGGGGACTCGCCGCGCATCCTGGCCAAGGTGCTGACCCGCTATCGCTTCGGCGTGGAGCTCTTCGCGGAGCGGCTGCCGTCCCTGGCGCGCAGCGTGGCCGCGGTGGAGGCGCTCGGTGACGCGGACGCGCGCCGCGTCTTCTTCGACCCGCTGGTGCGCCTGACGCTGGAGCAGGCCTTCTCCGACCTGGAGGCGGGGCGGCTGACGTCGCCCCACCCGTTGGAGGAGCTGCTGCCGGGCGCGCTGGAGGCGCTGCCGCTGGGCCTGTGCGAGTCTCGCATGCCGTCGCGCTGGCGCGTGGGCGCGGAGGTCCCCAAGTGGCTGTGGGACGTGGCCCAGCCCGCGGACGCGTACGCACGGGCGCTGCACGCCGCGTTCGACGGCGTCTTCGGCGCGAAGTCCAGGAGCGGCGGGAAGCTCCTCAGCCCGGACGCCAGGACGCAGCGCATCCTCGATGACTCCATCGAGCTGCTCTCCCGCCTGCTGCCGCACTCGGGCGCGAGCGCGCTGACGCACGTGGAGGCCATCGCGCTGCTCAGCGCCCGCCTGGAAGGCGGCACCGTCCTGTCCGCCGCGGGCGGTGACCTGACGCCCTCCACCATCTTCCTGGCGCCGGACGAGCTCGGGAACCCCTGGGACATCGCCGGGTGCCTGCTGCACGAAGGGCTTCACATGAAGCTCTTCGACGCCACGCGCTCGGTGGCGCTCGTCGCCAGGCCGGAAGAGACGGTCCAGGTCCCCTGGCGTGACATCCGCTGGACGAGCGTCCGCGCGGTGTTCTCGTACCATGTGTACGTCCACCTCGCGCTCTTCAAGGCGGCCGCGCTCACGGCGGACCCCGCGCTGAAGGAGCGCTTCGGAGACCCCTCGACGTACGTCTCGCGCCCGCACGCGACGTCGGTGGTGAACAACGACGGCGCCTCGCCCTTTGGCCGCTCCGTGGACCGGGCCCGCTTCCTGGGGGAGATGTTGCTGACGGAGTGGGCGCACCTGCTCACGCCGCAAGGGCGCGAGTTCATCCGGTGGCAGCACGAGGCGCTAGCGCCCGTGGACCGCGCGCTCTTCCGCGACGCCGCCGGGCCCCGGACCGAGCCGCCGGCGCGGGCCGCTTTCCGCAAGGCGCAGGGCCTGCGGGTCCGCGCGTCCAAGCAGGGCGAGTGCTTGATGGTGTTCTCACCGGCCGCGCCGCGCATCCACTGGCTGGACTTGAATGCGTGGCTGATTTTCGAGCTCAGTGATGGCCGGGCCTACTCCGACATGGAGCGGGCCTACCTCGAGGTTGTCGGCGCGAGAATGGCCCCGGACGAGGCGCGCCGACAGTTGCGTTCGGGGCTCGAGTCACTAGTACGCAGTTCCCTCGTAGAGCCAACACGGCAACAAGGAGACGTGGCATGAACAACGGATCGCAGTGGCTGGAGACCGTGAAGAACCTGGTGTCCGAGAAGGATCGCCTCCAGGAGCCGAGCGTGACGTGTGGGTCGAGCGCGGAGCGCCAGTGGTGGCCGCCCTACATCGTCAACGACACGTCCAAGAAGGAGGACTGACCCTCAGCGGGTCCGTCTGATGCCTTGAAGGTCCGCCCGCCGTTTCCGCGCTCGCCCGAGCCGGGGACGGCGGGCACCCTGCCACCCCCACCCGAGCCGTCGAGGGCAGCGAGCGAATGGACACCTATGACATCGTGGTCGCGGGCAACGGCGCGCTGGGCCTGGCGACCGCGCGTGCCTTGACGCTGTTGGACGCCCGGCTGCGCATCGCGGTGGTGGGGCCCCAGGGCCGCCCCGCAGGCGCCTCTCCCGCCGCGGGAGCGATGCTCGGTTGCTACGGTGAGGTGACGGCCCCCTTGCTGCGGACCGCGCCGGGCCGCGCGAAGCATGCCAAGGGCGTGCTCGCCGCGCGCCTCTGGCCCTCCTGGCTGGAGCAGCTCAATGGCGAGCTGCCAGAAGCTGCGCGGGTGCACGTTCGCCCCGGCACCATCGTGTTCAGCAACGCCAAGTCCGGGACAATCGAGGATGAGAACTTCATCGCCATCCAGCAGGCGGTGAAGGACGAGGACGAGCCTCACGAGCTGCTGGACCCCAACCAGGTGCCCGGCCTGAACCCCGCGGAGGACTGCCGCCCCAAGCACGCGCTGTTCCTGCCCCGCGAGGGCTCGGTGGACGCCAGCCGCCTGCTGCGCGCGCTCTCCCTGTCCCTGGAGCAGTCGCCGAAGGTGAGCGTGGTGGACGGAGCCGTCAAGGCGCTGGACGTCCAGGGCGGGCGCGTCACGGGGGTGCGGCTGGAGGATGGCCGCGCGCTGGCCGCCGCGCAGGTGGTGCTGGCCATGGGCGTGGGGACGCAGGCCGTCCTCGACGAGCTCCCGGAGCTGGCGCGGCGCATCCCCCGCATCTTCAGCGGCGGCGGGACGTCGCTGCTGCTCCAGGTGCCGAAGCCGGCGCTCCAGCACGTGGTGCGCACGCCGAACCGCGCGTTCGCCTGTGGCCTTCACGGCCTGCCCCGCGAGGGCGGCCAGCTCTACTTCGGGGCGACGAACATCCTGATGGCGCGGCCGATGCTGCACACCACGCCCGCGGACATGTACTTCCTGCTGGAGTGCGTCCTGGAGCAGATCGACCAGGACCTCTGCGCCGCGCAGCTCGTCGCCTGGCAGGCGGGGAACCGGCCCGTCACCGTGGACACGTGCCCGCTCATCGGGCCGACGTCCGTGGAGGGCCTGTGGCTGCTCACGGGCACGTACCGGGACGGGCTGTTCCTCTCCCCGCTGCTGGGCCAGCACCTGGCGCGGCGGATGTGCGGTCAGGGCGGCCTGGTCGCCGAGGACTTCCTGCCCGAGCGCAAGCCCATCTCCCTCTACACGTTGAAGGAGGCGCGCGCGGAGGCGCTCAAGCACTACCTGGCCATGGGCTGGGAGCACGGCATCCGGCTGCCGAAGGTGGGCTGGCACCGGGCCTTCCCGCGCTTCTACCAGCAGATGCTGGACTCCCTCTATGACGCGCTGGGGGAGGAGGAGTTCGTCCTGCCCCCGGAGCTGCTGGCCATCGTCGACAGCAACCGCGCCGCGATGGTGCCCTTCTTCCGCAACTACTACGCGGAGGTCCGCAGGGCCTGGGCGTGACGCGAGCCCAGGCCCGGACGCTCAGCGGCGCTCCACCGCCGTACCGTTCTGCCGGGCCGTCACGGCCTCAATCACCTTGGCTGGAGGAACGACGCCCTCGCGCCCCAGCAGCACCGCGGTGGACTCGCCCTCCGCCACCACCTTCCCCCGCGAGAGGAACTGGTGCGTGGCGTAGAAGTACTTCTCGTCCCAGCGGGTAATGGACATGGACACCGTGTACTTCTGGAACGGGCGGAGCGGCTTTTTGTAGTCCATGGTGTGGCGCACGATGATGGGCGCCCACTTCTGCTTGAGCATGAGCGCCAGCAGGCCCGTGCGGATGAACAGGTCCACCCGGCTCAAGTCACAGACGGTGAGGAACCGCCCGTTGTTCATGTGCAGGTTCAGGTCCAGGTCATTGAGCAGGACGCGCTGCTCCAGCGTGCTCGTCAACGCGTCCACGCGCATCTCCGGCTTCCAGAGCGAGGAGAGCATGACCCACAACATCCTGAGATAGAGATTCATGTGCTTCGGACTTCTCCTGCAGGCAGAACGAGATGAGCCGGGCCGGCGGGTAGTAACCCAGCCCGGAGGCGTGCTGATACATGAAACCCAGGTGCCCGCCGTGCGGCGTCAGCTCCAGCCGCACGTGCTCGCGAAGCGCGCGGGCGTCGGGGAGCGTGTCCCGGGCGACGAGCGGGTCGTCCTCGGCGTTGAGCACGAGGAAGGGCACCTCGATTCCTGGCAGGAACTGCCGGCTGCTGCACCGCGCGTAGTAGTCCGCCGCGTCCTTGAAGCCATGCAGGGGGGCGGTGAAGACCTCGTCGAAGGCCTGGATGCTGCGCATCGCGCTCAGCGTCCCCAGGCGTGAGGCGTACTCCGGCAGGTGGGCCTTGAGCCGCGCGACGCGCTTGTACGAGTTCAACACGCGGAGCTGGTAGAGCTGGTTGATGCCCTCGCAGGCCCGGCGGGCCGTGCTGCCCAGGGAGAACGTCAGGGACACGGCCGCCGCGGCGGACAGGTGGCTGCCGTGGCCCGTCTCCGCCAGGTAGCGAATCAACATGCTGCCGCCCAGCGAGAAGCCCACCCCGTACAGCGGCGTGTGCGGCTCCCGCTCCCGGACGAAGCGCACCAGCCACGCCAGGTGCTCGGTGAACCCCGCGTGATAGAAGGGCGCCCGCCGGTTGGGCACCGCGCCGCCCCGGTGGCACAACACCGCCGCGCGCAGGCCACGTCGGGACAGCTCCGACAGCAGGCTGCGGACGTAGGTGGAGTCCTGCGTGCCCTGCATGCCGGGCAGCAGGATGAACAGGGGGCCTGTCCGGGTCCGGTTCAGCCAGTACACGTCCGCGAAGTCACCGTCCGCCAGCTCGTGGCGGAGGTGCTCGGTGGACACGTCGTGGCGGCGCCGGTCCAGGTGCGGGACCACCGTCTGGACGTGGGAGAAGCGCAGCCACCAGGGGACGTGGAAGACGCTCGCGTGCTCAGCCATGGACGGTCCGCGTGGGGGCCTCTTCGGGCAGCGGCATGCCCACCTCCGCCATGACGGACAGGTCCTTCTCCGTCAGCACGCGGGTGCGCCGCCGCACGATGTCCGCGCCCAGCACCAGGTTGAAGTTGGACACGCCGCCATAGCGGTGGTGCAGGAAGTGGTTGCGGTAGACGGCGCGCAGGTAGCGGGTCCGCAGCAGCCACGCCAGCCACCGGGGCGCGGTGCGCTGTCCCTCCTCGAAGGGCAGGTGCAGGTAGGGGTGGACGAAGTGGCTCATGAAGGGCGGCAGCAGCAGCGTCACGCAGCCGGCCAGGAAGGCGATGGGCTTGAGCGTGAAGTAGAACACCGGGAAGAAGATGACCAGCGGGGCCACGAAGACGAAGGCGCCCTCGCCGTGCAGCCGGGTGGCATAGGCGCCGTTGATGATGGTCCGCCCGTGCTTGCCCCGCTGGAGCAGCTCCTCGGTGAGCTTCTGCTTCTCCTCCTCGCTCCGGAACTGCGTCACGTGGCTGCTCCGGTACGTCCGCACGTGGTGGATGGTGTGGTGGGAGAAGTGCGTGTTGAGCATTGGCCGGAACAGCCACGGCGCGCGGCTCCAGAAGCGCACCGCCTTCGGGCGCGCGTCGGACACGTACTCGTGCATGAAGGACTCGACGTACGAGGCAATGACATACCCCAGCGCGAGTCCGAGGAGGACATGGACGTAATCAGGCATGGTTCAGCGTTCCTCGCCGGAGAAGGTCAGCAGGCGGCCCAGGTGACCTGACGGCTCGATGGAGGGCGCGGCGGTCACGGGGGGCCTGCCCTGGACCGCGGGGACAGGGGGGAAGCCCGTCATCCTTCCGGTGGCCTCGTCGTACACCTTGAGCCGGAAGGCGAGCAGCGACTCGCGCAGGCCCAGCTTCACGCCTTCTTCAGCCAGGCCATGCTGCTCCATGTAGTCGCGCAGCAGGTAGTTGGGAACCTGGGGCTTCAGGTGGTGGACGTGGTGCAGGTTGATGGCGCCGAAGAGCCACTCGAGCGCGCGCGGAAGGCGCAGGTGGCTGCTGCCCTGGAGCGCCGAGCCCTTCAAGGACCACTGCGCACGGGGAACCCAGTAGGGCTGCTCCACCTGGTGCTGCACGTAGAACAGCCAGATGCCCAGGCCGGCCGCCACCTGGGTGATGAGCAGGTGCACCCCCAGCCACCGGGGCCAGTCACCCAGGCCCAGGAACGCGAGGTGGACGGCCAGCAGCGCCAGGTTCGTCACCAGGATGGAGCGGCGCTCGGGCCCGCGCTCCTTGGGGACGATGCCCGGCATGCGGAAGCGCAGCATGAACTGGAAGATGGGCCCCACGCCCAGGAGGACCGCGGGGTGCCGGTACAGCCGGTAGCGCAGGCGCTCGGAGGGCTTGAGCGCCAGGTACTCCCTGGCCGTCATCGTCACGATGTCGCCCACGCCGCGCCGGTCCAGGTCTCCGCTGCTGCTGTGGTGGACCAGGTGCATGGCCCGCCAGTACGCATGCGGCGCCAGCGTCAGCAGGCCCAGCACCATGCCCACCCGGTCATTCGTCAGGGGCCGCTGGAACAGCGAGCGGTGGGCACAGTCATGCTGGAGGATGAAGACCCGGACCAGCACGACGCCCGCGAGCACCGCCAGCGCCACGCCTCCCACCACGGACCGCGCGAGGCAGGCATAACTCCCCCCCGCGAGCAGGACATAGGCGCCCACCCAGCCCACGAGCTGGACCACGCTCCGCTGGGTGCGCGCCCGCCAGTCCTGGGGCAGGGCGCGAGAATCGCTATCATTGGATGCATCAGATGGCATGGCTGCCCCGAGTCCCCAGACCTCCCCCAAGGGCGATTCAAGCTGGGGATTTTCGACATAACGCGCGTTGATTCTTGAATCAAGGAAGTCCGGGGTAGGGGGGGGCCTTGACGAGCGGCGTTCACGCCCGAAGCCATTTCCTGTCAGGCAGCAGACAGTGTCTGGCGGCGCCTGGCGCGGCGTGCGCGCGGGCGGGCAGGTGCCGCGGGAGCTCCAGGCCCGCTTCAAAGCCGCAGCCAGCGCTCCACGCCGCCCATCAACCTCGGAACCTGCCGGGTGGACCCGCGCGCGGCTTGAGCCCGTGGTTCGCAGGGGCGTGGACCGGGGCCGCCTGTCCCTCGACGACGTGCGCCTGTACGTGGGCCTCGCCGCGGAGTTGGGGGATGACTTCGAGTCCCATCGTGCCCACGCGTGGAGGCGGGCCTGGCTGGATGACACCTCGGTTCCGGACTCCCCGCACGCGCTCGGGATTTGCACGTGCTGGGTGGCGGGCGTCGGTATGGTGGACACGACCCTGGCCAAGAACCAGGAGGCCATCCAGCTGTTGGTCGTCCCGCAAGTGGACGCGCTGGTGCCCACCGTGGTGCGGCAGCACGCCTCGGACCTCCACCTGGTGGAATTCCCGGGCGCGATAAGCCAGTCGGCCTTCGTGGGCGCGGACTCCAGCACGAGCGTGCTGGGGATGCCGAACGTCGTGAGCATGAAGACACTGCTGTCCCCTGGCGCGCCGGCGCCCGAGACGGGGCTGCTGTCGGACAAGGACCCCGAGGAGGTCCACGTCGCGTCCACGGCGGCCTCGCTGCAGGACGACGACGCCACCCAGGAGATGGGCTCGGAGGCGTGGGGCTCCATCGGCCTTTCGAGCCCGAGCTTCAGCTTCCCCTCGTCGCAGTCCTCAGCGGGCTCGTTTTCGGAAAGGGGGCCCCGCAGAAGAAGCGGCATTTTTGAGCGGAGGGGGTGTTCACAAGGTGATTGAAGTTCACGTCATGGAACCTGGGGGCGACGGCCACGTGGCCGACCCCCTGCTACCCCAGGTCCTTTGACGGACCACGCCCACCGCCGCCCAGGGAACGCCCGCATGGAAAGCCAGAGCGCACGCGCCATCGACGAATACACCGCGCTGCTGGGCCTGCAGCAGAAGCGGCCCCTGAGTGCCGAGCAGGAGCAGCGCCTGGAACTGCTCCGCGACGTCCTCCTGGAGCTGGGGGCGCTGCCGGAAGAGGGGAGCGCGCTCCCCATCCGGCCAGCGAGGGTGGAGGCCGTGCTCGACCTGTCGTTCGCCACCCAGGACGACGTGGTGCGTGCCTACAGCAAGAACATTGGTGCGGGGGGGCTGGCCATCCGCACCTCCCGCGCGCTGCCAGTCGGGAGCATGCTGGAGCTGCGAATCACGCTGCCGGATGCGCCCGAGCTCCTCGTCGCCCAGGGGCAGGTCGCCTGGTCCCGCGAGGAGGGGATGGGCGTGGCCTTCACGCAGCTCCCAGCCGAGGGCGAGCGACGGTTGAAGGCGTTGCTGGTGAAGGACGCCTCGCTGCTCAATCGCGTGCGCAACGTGCTGCGGACGGACGTACGGGAGTTGCTGACGTCGGACGTCCGCGAGCTTGGCGGCGCGCCCGCTGCCGCAGCCAAGGCGGCGGAGGCCGTGGAGGTGGACACACGGCCGCTCGTCCTGGTGCGGCTCTCGGATGCCCGGCTGATGGCGCTCGTCACGGAGCTGTTCACGCAGAAGGGCATCCATGTGGTGACGAAGAGCGACACGCCCGTGCCCCTCATCGTCGTTGATGCGAGCTCAGCCCTGGATGTCCTCACGTCCGCGGCCCGCATCGGTACGCGCACCGTCATGGTGAACGTGAGCGGGCCGGACTCGTTGGTGGGGCGGCTTTCCCATCTGAATCCGGCAGCGTACGTGCGGCATCCGGCCAATGCGGCCGCGGTGTTCCACGCGGTGGAGCGCCTCCTCCTGGCCGCGTCAGGACGTCCAGGCAGGTAGGAGGGAGCTGCCTGGAACGGAAAGGCGATGGGCCCTGAGCCAGGGTTCGCGCCATGACCCGGCTTCAATCCTGTCGGCGCAGCGCCACATCGAGTTCGCGAAGAAGCTCACCGACCCGCCCACCGCCAGCCGGTGCGTCCGGGTAGCGCTTCAGCACGTCCACCACGACGGGGGATGCAAGGGCCCGGCACCGCTCGATGTGGTCGGCGCCCACGGCTGGATTGTCTCCTCCGCCGAGCTCGAGCGCTCGTGCCGCGTGCGCGGCGGAGCTGAGGATGTGCTTGACCTGAGTGGCTTTCGCCAGGGGGTGGAGGAACGCCGCACCGGCCGCGGCGAGTGCCGCGCGCGCGGCGTCGCTCGCGGCAGCCTGGCCTGCGTCGCGCGCGGCCTGCGCCGCCCGTTGGGCTGCCCAGGCTGCATCACGGAGCACCTTGCTTCTCGCGGCTCCCTCCGCGAACGCCTGCGCGGCTTCAATCGCAACCCGTGGGCGCTCATCGCCCGGGCGCTCACGTTCGAAGAGCGCCAAGGCTGCCCGAGCGCAGGTCGCCGCGTAGCCTGCGACCTCGCGGAGTTCATGCATGCCAAGCTCGAGTGTGTCCGACTCAGCAGGCGTGTGTCCCACAGTCGTTCCTGTGCCGCCCATCCCGGGCATTCACCACGAACGATGCGGCTTCGCAAGGGAACGGGCGCAACGGCCTCGGGTGCCGGAGGAGCTGGAGCCGGCCCGTCGGCGTCTCAGGCCTGATGCAGAGGCCAGGGCTGGGGGCGCGCGCCGGCCTCCCAGTTGTTGTTGTAGCCATCCCAGTACTGGATGCGGAGCAGGGCGACATCCACGCCGTCCAGGCAGCCGACGTTGACGCTGGCGAACGTGCCCCCCAGCATCTCCACGTAGCCGCCGCCGAAGCACTGAACCCCACAGCGCTTGCAGAACTTGCGGAAGTTGGGACTGTCTCCAACCCGGTACTCGCCCAGATGCTCCTCTCCGGAGAGGACGCGGAACGTCTTGGGGGGCACCTGGGTCGTCGTCCCGCCCATCTTCGTGCAGATGGAGCAGTTGCAGCGGCTCATCGGCTCCGCGAGGTCCAGCTCGGCCTCGAATCGGACGGCGCCACAGTGGCAGCCACCCACGTACTTCTTCAGGTTGTGGGAATAGATGGAGGGGGTTTCGCTCATGACGGTGTGCTCCGGGTGAGTGCGTCGGATGAGCGAGTTATGGCCCCGGTTCGTGACAGGAGTATGTCAGGTTTCATTCGGGCCGGGCGCCCCTGGCGCGCCGCGTTCAGGCGCCAGGCGCGTCCGCCCGTGAGGTCGTCGGCTCAGCCGTTCGAGTGGTGGGATTTCCGGCCGCTCCAGAGCCAGAGCGTGGCGAGCAGCCCCAGCACCGTGAGTCCTCCTCCGGTCTGGCTGCAGCCCTTCTTGGAGTCGACCGGCTCGGGCTCAGGAGGCGGGGGCTCGGGCTCGGTCCCACCGTCCGAGCACCCGGCCATCAGGGCCGTGCCCGCGTACGTGCTCTGCGCGGCGCAGCCCACCTCGAAGTCCACGCTCACGGGGGGAAGCGTGAGGTTCGCGTGCTCCAGCGTCGCCTTGAGCGTCGCCGTGTGGTGTCCAGGCGGGAGGCTGGGGACCGGCGGCTGCTGGTAGGCGTCAGCGCAGCCCACGTAACCACAGAAGGTGTAGAGGAAGAGCAACTGCCGGTTGTTCTCGTAGCGGCGCGTTTCGAAGTTCTCCTCCCCCTGGGCGGTCAGCCCGCCGTGCTTCGCGAACGACCAGGGCTCGCCATCCACCTCCACCGTCCAATGCACCCATGGGAGGAATGGCAGCAGCTCGGGTGACGGTGTGAAGCGCAGGGTGGTGAAGTTCCCCTCCACCCGCCTGTCACCGCAGGTCGAGTCGCCATACACGTTGAAGTTGCCCTGGCTCGGCATGTCGACGGTCAGGGTGCCGGTGGTCGTAGGCAGGGGGAGCGCGGGGCCTGCGGTGAAGGTCGTGGATCCGGCCTGGTCCGGCTGGTGCTGACAGACGCCCGTCGCCTCGATGCGATACGTGGTGCCTGGCTCCAGCGGCGCGTCCGGAACCAGGACCTGCGTCTGGTGCGCGCCTGGGGTGACGGTCGCGGGCACCTGCGTTCCGTCCGGCAGCAGCAGCCGGACGGTGGAAGCGTCCACATTCTCCAGCAGTGGTGGCACCGTCACCAGCCCAGGGACATTCGCGGGCACCACACCTCCGTCCTCGGGGAGGGGGAAGCGCACTCCCAGCAGGCAGTTGGGGGCGGCGCAGGCAAGCGCCGACGCGGGCGCGAGCACGCCGATTCCCAAGAGGAACATCCCCATCGTGCTCCATTTCGCAGCGTGTCCGCGCATGGCTCGTCTCCCGTTTCCGCTCAACCACCATGGGAGGGTCGCTGAGCGTTGAATCCCAACGCTTGTCAGTGTGAAGGACTGCGCACGCCTCGGCCAGGGGCACTCCTGATGCGGGCATACCTTCTGTTGTCGAGGAGGGAATGCCGTAGGGCGCCGTCCTCGTTCATCCTCGAGGCGCTCACGGGCGGGCCTCTGCACGGCTACGTAATGGCGGCCCGGCCCCGGCACATGGCGGATGACGCGCTGCGCGTGGGGGCGGGCTCCTTGTATCCGGCGCTGCATCGGCTGCCGCTGCGGGGTTGGGTGACGGCGGACTGCGGCGTGTCGGAGGAAAACCGCCGCGCGAAGTCCTGCACGCTGACGCCCGAGGGCAGACGGCACCTCCAGGAGGAGTCCTCCGCGTGGACGCGGCGTTGGTGTTCCACCGCGCGACCTCCACCGAGGAATTCGTCGTGCGGGGCATGGCGCCCGAGGCGGCGCGCGCGGAAACGATGGGGGAGGACGGCCGCGGCCGGACGCTCGCGCAGCGTGCATCAGAAGGGAGCGCCTACGGGCTCCACCCTCATCTTGCCGCTGTTGATGCTGACGAGGAGCGTGCGGATGACGTCCTCCCGCTGCTCTGGAGTGAGCTGGGGCACAGGCGCGCGCAACTCCTGGCGCTGCGTCTCGCTCCAGCGAGCGGCGGCCACCGCGTTCTTCACCAGCCGTCGTCCCTGGCTGAAGGCGGCCACGCCCTGCGCGTCCGGCTCGGCAGGTGGTTCGGCTCCAGGGCGTCGGAGCGCATGTCGCTCGCATCCGCGGACCCGAGCCAGGTCGAGGTGCCAAAACCGGCGGCTGCGGAGAGGGCCGCGACGCCAACGAGGGGCCACAGGCGGGAGGGACTCATGGGCGCGTTTCTACCACCAGGAGGAACGGCCCCCCATGGGCCGGCCTGGGCCAGGACCGACGGCGGGCGGACCCTGAGAAGGGGCTACGGCGTCTTCGGGGCGTGGTACGACGAGGTGACGACGTTGAGCGCCGTGCAAACGCCGAGGGTGTCCCACTCGAAATGGATGTAGGAGTCGCTGTTCAGCGCGCGCGCCATCGCAATCATGCCGGGCGAGGTGGAGCGACAGGCGACATAGGTGCCGGTCAAATCCTTCGCGTAGACGTTGGCGAAGTCGCCGCCATCCCAGCGCACGCCGTTGGTTCGCCTATTCCTGCATCGCGTTGCCCACGGCGGTGAGGTCCTCCAGGTCCAGGTCTTCGCGCCGGAGCACCGTGCAGAGCTTCTTGAACCAGTGTTCGAAGCTCTCGAAACCAAACATCATCGGGTCGTTCGAGTCCAACCACTCGCCGTCATCCACGTAGTGGCCGGCCAGCGCCTCGTAGTCGTTGTCCTCGAAGTAGACAGGGAGTTCCCCGTCCTTCGGCGCGGTGCGGGTGTAGAAGCACCAGCGCGAGGCCTCGATGCCCATGTACGCGTCGGCGAAGGCGATGAGGTCCGTGGTGGTGATTTCCCGGTCATCCACCGTCGTGCCGGTGGGAGTCCAGGCGCTCGTGAGGGAGTCCATCGTGGGTGCCCAGACATGGAGCGGGCGATACGTCTCCCACGTTTCGTCGTCCGGCTGGTGCTCCAGGCGGACCTCGCGGTGCAGCATCAGGAACGCCCGGTAACTGTCCGGGACGACGAACGCCTCTTCCACGTAGGGCGTCGGAAGCGCGTACGGGTACCCTGTGAGGATGCGGGGCAGCGCGTCCACCTCCTCACGGGTCAGCGGTGCTTCGCGCACCAGCCGCCAGCCCCGCTGCCGGGCCCAGACGTCCATCGCATCCAGCAGGCTCTTCAGGTCCTCGCTCCAGGTCGTGCTCGCCATGGGTGGGGCTTAGCCTGTCCCCGGTCCGAGGGGGAGGGCCGCGGCGGAGGTCGTTTCCAGGGCCGAGACAGGAGGAGCGGTTCGCGTCGAGGTGGACGGCAGGCGGACGGGCGAATGGCAGTGTACATCGAGCGGACGCGGGCCCGGGCGGAGGCGCTGCTTGAGCCATTGGCCTTCGCTGAACGGCACGGCGCCGTCGAGACCCAAGGCGTGCCCCCAGGCGACATCGGAGAAGCCAGTCGAGGATGTCGCATGGTTTCAGGGTTCGGGCTTCGAAGTGTCTCTGAGACCTGGCGGCGTTTCGCGAAGCGCAGGTGGCACCCGCGTAGGGGCCGCGCCATGACGGCTGTGTCAGAGTCCACTGGGCGCTCGCGCTCGCTCCGAGAGCGAGCGGCCTGCTGCACCGATTTTGCAGTGGCCGCGGGGCTCATCAGAGGAGGGGATTCTCATGCGTTGGATGCGCACATTGACAATGGGCGTCATGGCGATTCTGGGTGGCTGTACCGAGAGCAAGGTTGAGAACGAGCAGGACATCGTCCTGAGTGGGCGGCTCGTTGACGAGGCTGGCGCGCCGCTCCCGGAGGCGCTGGTGAAGCTCTACCGCAGCGAGAACTCCTCGTGTGCGTTCGCGGCCTTCTCGGCGAGTTGGAAGACGGTGAAGACCCGGGCGGACGGTTCCTTCGAGCTCGACCTGCTGGGGGCGGACACCCGCAGCGGGAGCATCGCGCGCTGTTTCATCGCCCGTTCGCCCGCGCAGGCTGAAGGACGGAGCCTCTCGGCGTACTTTCTCATCCAACAGTCCGAGGTGGCGCTACCTACCTTCCAGGAGTGGACCGGCGCGCCGACGGCCGCCGAGGAGGCGCAGGGCGTGAGCGTGGGCTTCCGGCCCCTGTCCGCCACTCACGGCGCCGGGAACGACGAGCACGTGCTGTCCGTCGGCCCTTCCAGCGTCACGGTGGCCTGGCAGGTGCGTCCCGCCTCCTCGCCGGTCCACCTGAGCGACTACGTCCTCGAGGACGAGGAGGGGCTCAAGGCCTCCATCGGCGTCGAGCGTGCCGCCGAGGCAGGGGGCGTGACGGTTGGCCTCGCCTACTCCAGCGATGATGTGGCGCTGCCCCGCCGCGCGCTCGTCCCGGCAAGCCGTGGCGCCGCGTGCACCTTCTTGAACGCCGAGCCTCCCTGCCGCATCACCAACGGGGACCTCGGCGGGCTCGTGCTCTTCGAGAACGGTGTCCGGGAGGTCGCCGTACAGCTTTCGCGCCCGGTGGTGCCTCGCAAGGCCGTGCTGCGCAACCTCGAGGTGTCGGGCACCGTGAGCGAGCTGGTGCTGGAGGGGAGCGTCGACGGCACCCAGTGGATGCCCCTCGCCAACCTGCTTGATGACAGTGGCGTGCAGCCCTTCCTGGAGCTGGAGTTGACGGGCACGACGCCGGTGTCGCAGGTCCGCGTGCGGGCCACCCCACAGGGGACGACAGGGGAGCTGCGCTCGCTGGGGCAGCTCTCCCTCTTCGAGTAACGATTCACTCGCGGGGCGCCAGTCCCGTGGCGCCCCTCCCGGCCGACGGCGGGAGGGCCACCATCGCGGGGCCGCGGTCCGCGTCAGCCTGGCGGCGGGCCTTGAGCGGAGTCGTCCGTGCCGGGCTCGCTGCCGCCCCTTTCGTGCCGGGGAGGGGGGCGTCGCGTCACGACGGGCGGGCTGCCTCCGAGCCACTCCCACTTCTCGCCGTCCCACAGTTGCTCGCGCCAGCCCAGGAGCGCCGCGGCCTCACGTGCCCTGTCTGCGTGGGGCCTGAGTGCCCAGCCCACCCGCGACTGCTTGCACTCACCGCTCTTGAACTTCAGGAGCCGGCTCTCTCCTCGAGCCTCCTCGCGGTCCGCGTCCCAGAGCGCCTGCTGCCGACTTCCGTCGCCCTGACAATCCACCCCCTTCCACTCACACCAGGCGACCACGTCCTTGAGCCGGACGAGCTTCGCACTTCTCGACAACGAGAGTTCCGTCACGGCCGCCACGAGGAGGCCAGGGGTGATGACACGCATGGAAGGTGCCCCAGTGCAGGTCAGGGAATGCAACCAACCTACTGCGTGGCTTCCAGGTGAAGAGCCATGGGGCCTCCATCGCTTTGTCATGGTTTCGTCATGCGGCGAGGACGTCCCGGTGCGAAGCCCGGCGCGCTGGGCGCTCAGGCCCCACGCAGCCAGGGCACGGCCAACCTGGCGGCGCAAGTGTGCCGAAGCCATCGTTGAAGGACACAAGGTCCTTCGTGGCGCCGGAGCGTCATGTGGAGCACTCCCAACATGGCTTTGCTCCCGTCTCCACGCTACTTTCGGAAGGCCGCCGGAGTCAGGCTCACGGCCGATACCAAGCCCTTCGTGGCGGCGCTCGCCGGCCTCGAACCGTGACGCCAGGGCCGACATCATTCCATCCAACACGTGCTGCCATGAACGCATCCTTGCCCGCCGATATCGCCCAGCAGGTTTCGAGTGCCTGCTCGGTGATTGGGCAAAGACTCGCCCGTTCGCTGCAGGCCATCCACCTGTTCGGTTCGGCGGTGGATGGCGGGCTGCGACCCCAGAGCGACATCGACCTCCTGGTTACCGTCAGCGCCCCACTGCCGGACGCGATTCGAGGCGCGTTGATGCGGGACCTGCTCACCGTCTCCGCGTGGCCGGTGACACGTGAGTCGCTCCGCCCGCTCGAGGTGACCGTGGTCGTCCGGGACGCGGTCGTCCCGTGGCGATACCCCCCGATGCGCGAGTTGCAGTTCGGCGAATGGCTCCGCGCGGAGCTGGAAGCTGGCCACGTTCATCCCGCCGTCGTGGACCACGACGTGGCAATCCTGCTCACGAAGGCAAGGCAACACAGCGTCTGCTTGCACGGCGCGCCCGCCATCGAGCTTTTCGACCCCGTACCCCGGGTCGATCTGGCGCGAGCGCTCTACGACACCGTGCTCCAATGGAACGAGCCCGCCGACTGGCGTGGGGACGAAAGGAACGTGGTGCTCGCGCTGGCGCGCATTGGGTTCAGCCTGTCGACGGGCGCCATCGCGCCCAAGGACGTCGCGGCACAGAGGGCCATGGAACGCCTGCCAGATGAACACCGGGCAGTGATGCGCGACGCGCGGGCGGCGTACCTGGGAGCGGCACAGGACGACCTGGCAAGCCGGGGCCCAGAAGTCACTGCATTCGTTCGTTACGCCAGGGCGACCCTCGAGGAAATGTATCGGGCGTTGCAGGCCGACCTTTCGTCACCGCGCGGAACCCAACGCAACACGTGAGGGGAGGGGGCGCTCCTGCCTCTAGACGTCCCCCCGGCAAATGTCACCTCGAGTGGGCGAGTGGTCCACTTCATGTGAGGGCGGCTGGGGCGCCAACGAATCGTGGCGCACGGCAGGGGATGTTCCGCGTCCACGACGCCCTGCCTGGCCGGTTCGAGCCGTGCCTGGTCAGCATGCGTGATGGGGCCGTGCTGTTCAGCACGGTGCCGCCAGGTTTCGGCGTCGGGCCGTGGCGGACCAACGGCACGCCCGGACCCCGTTCATGGTCCGGGACGATGTTCCAGGAACCTGGGTCAAGTTCCATGGAGTGGAAGGCGTGCTTCTCGCTGGGCGTATCCGCGGCGGGCTTGCGATATGCCGTCGGTGAGCGAGGCCCCGCGCCCGCTCGCTGCGTGCTCTCGGGCGGCACCGCCAGTCCTCGTCGTCCCTGACCTCCTGCTTCGCACGTCATAAGAGCGCGGCGGGGGGGCGTATGCCCGGGGCCCCAAGCGGCCTCTCCACCGGGCGGCTCACCGCTTGGCCGGCCCCGGCTCGCGGCGCTCTTGGGCCCCACAGCTCCAGCCTTCACGCTCCACATGGCTTCACTCCCGCCTCCAGGGGGCCGACGTCGTCGTGAGGAGGTGTCCAGGTCGGGGCGGGGGAGCGGCGGCTGATCACCGCGGCGGGAGTGCTCGGAATCAAACTTCTTGCGCGGCCGGATCACTTGGTGGATAAGCGGCCACACCTCGCCGCGTTGCGCGGGCGCCACACAGGCGTCAGCTGGGCGAACACTCGCATGTTCCAGCTCCTTCGGGAGCGGAATGGTGCGCGTGGGTGTTTTGGTTCTCTGAATGGCATTCAGATAAGACCGTGGACCTGTCGGAGTCCCTCGTAAATGAGGATGCTCGCCGGGTCCGGAGCATGCGGGCAAGCTCTGTGAAGGGGCTGCAGGCGGGGTGGTGAAGGTGAGACGCTCGAACGGTTGACAGAAAGCGCGGCGGTGATAGAAGCCGCGCCCCTCCGGAAGAAAGCAGCGGAAGCCACTGGGCGGCGCTAAGGACTCCGGAAGCCAGCAGGACGGCGAAAAAAAGCAGCTTGATAAAAGACGCCGAGATGAAATAGAAGCTGACGCCCCGCCGGACGAAAAGACGGCGAAGCAGCAGCGAAGAAACGGTAGCAAGAAGTCGCGGGCGGCACAAGCGACTCGGTCTTTGAAAACCAAATAGCAAGCCCAAGAAGAAGCTAGATTGCGGAAACCGCAGTCAATTTCTTAAGACGGTGCCAGCCAGGTCGCGCTGAGAAGCGCAGCCGGCAGCACTGTATGAATCAGCGAGTTTCAGGTTCCTTAGCCGGGCCTGGGACTGACGCCGGTTCAAATCTTCAAAAATTCAATTGGAGAGTTTGATCCTGGCTCAGAACGAACGCTGGCGGCGTGCCTAACACATGCAAGTCGAGCGCGAATAGGGGCAACCCTTAGTAGAGCGGCGCACGGGTGCGTAACACGTGGATAATCTGCCTGAGTGCTCGGGATAACCAGTCGAAAGATTGGCTAATACCGGATAAGCCCACGGTTTCTTCGGAGACTGAGGGAAAAGGTGGCCTCTGTATACAAGCTATCACATTCAGATGAGTCCGCGGCCCATCAGCTAGTTGGCGGGGTAATGGCCCACCAAGGCGACGACGGGTAGCTGGTCTGAGAGGACGATCAGCCACACTGGAACTGAGACACGGTCCAGACTCCTACGGGAGGCAGCAGTGGGGAATTTTGCGCAATGGGCGAAAGCCTGACGCAGCAACGCCGCGTGTGTGATGAAGGTCTTTGGATTGTAAAGCACTTTCGACCGGGAAGAAAACCCGTTGGCTAACATCCAACGGCTTGACGGTACCGGGAGAAGAAGCACCGGCTAACTCTGTGCCAGCAGCCGCGGTAATACAGAGGGTGCAAGCGTTGTTCGGAATTATTGGGCGTAAAGCGCGTGTAGGCGGCGTGACAAGTCGGGTGTGAAAGCCCTCAGCTCAACTGAGGAAGTGCGCCCGAAACTGTCGTGCTTGAGTGCCGGAGAGGGTGGCGGAATTCCCCAAGTAGAGGTGAAATTCGTAGATATGGGGAGGAACACCGGTGGCGAAGGCGGCCACCTGGACGGTAACTGACGCTGAGACGCGAAAGCGTGGGGAGCAAACAGGATTAGATACCCTGGTAGTCCACGCCGTAAACGATGAGAACTAGGTGTCGTGGGAGTTGACCCCCGCGGTGCCGAAGCTAACGCATTAAGTTCTCCGCCTGGGAAGTACGGTCGCAAGACTAAAACTCAAAGGAATTGACGGGGGCCCGCACAAGCGGTGGAGCATGTGGTTTAATTCGACGCAACGCGCAGAACCTTACCTGGTCTTGACATCCTCGGAATCCTTCAGAGATGAGGGAGTGCCCGCAAGGGAACCGAGAGACAGGTGCTGCATGGCTGTCGTCAGCTCGTGTCGTGAGATGTTGGGTTAAGTCCCGCAACGAGCGCAACCCTCGCCTTTAGTTGCCACGCAAGTGGATCTCTAGAGGGACTGCCGGTGTTAAACCGGAGGAAGGTGGGGATGACGTCAAGTCCTCATGGCCTTTATGACCAGGGCTACACACGTGCTACAATGGCCGGTACAGAGCGTTGCCAACCCGCGAGGGGGAGCTAATCGCATAAAACCGGTCTCAGTTCAGATTGGAGTCTGCAACTCGACTCCATGAAGGCGGAATCGCTAGTAATCGCAGATCAGCACGCTGCGGTGAATACGTTCCCGGGCCTTGTACACACCGCCCGTCACACCATGGGAGTCGATTGCTCCAGAAGTCATCTCACCAAGAGGTGCCCAAGGAGTGGTCGGTAACTGGGGTGAAGTCGTAACAAGGTAGCCGTAGGGGAACCTGCGGCTGGATCACCTCCTTTCTAAGGAGACCGGGCATCGGACAGCACTCTCGAGTGCAGTAGGCGATGCCAGCGACTCTTCGAGTCGCGTCAGGTCAACCAGGTCAACGTTTCCGAGTAACAATCTAGCTGAAGGCTTCGGGCTTGCTGTTTGGTTTTGAAGGACTGAGTCAAGGACTCGGCTCTTTGAGAATGAAGGACGCTGTAGGGTTTGCCAACGCGGTAGCCCCTGGGCCTATAGCTCAGTTGGCTAGAGCGCGCGCCTGATAAGCGCGAGGTCGGTGGTTCAAGTCCACCTAGGCCCACCATTTCCTCCTCAACGGAGGGAGGCGGTGACGCGCACCAGCAGGGCGGCAACCACAGCAGTTCCACACACGTTTTCCCTGAAGCAATGAGGGAAGCGTTCTTTGACAAGTGCATACGAAGGGTAAGTTCAATTTCTGCTGAGAGAAGTTCTCGCAGAGGCCCTGACAAGTGCCGGAGCCGACGCCGTGAGGCGGAGGCGAGGGAAACAGTCAGGTGCCCAATCAAGCGTAAGTAACAAGAAGTCTTCCAGGCTTGCTGCGAAGAGCAGGAGTCTGGGCCTTGGTTTCGAGTTTCGACAATCCGCCGGGAGGCGGGCGTGAAACAAGAGATTAGGGCAAGTAAGCTACTAAGGGCGTGCGGTGGATGCCTAGGTGCCAAGAGGCGATGAAGGACGCGGGTGGCTGCGAAAAGCCCCGGGGAGCTGTCAACCGAGCGTTGATCCGGGGATGTCCGAATGGGGAAACCCAGCACTGCGAATAGCGGTGTTACCTTCCACTGAATACATAGGTGGAATGGAGCTAACCAGGGGAAGTGAAACATCTCAGTACCCTGAGGAAGAGAAAACAACGAGTGATTCCCAAAGTAGTGGCGAGCGAAATGGGAGCAGCCCAAACCGAAACCACGAAAGTGGCGTCGGGGTAGAGGGTCCACGGTAGGACTTTGACTTGCTAGCGGAAGCTTCTGGAAAGAGGCACCAAAGAGCGTGATAGTCGCGTACGCGAAAGCGGGTTGGAGCTGAGTGGGTTACCCAAGTAGGGCGGGACACGTGCAATCCTGCCTGAATCAGCCGGGACCATCCGGTAAGGCTAAATACTCCTTGGCGACCGATAGTGAACTAGTACCGCGAGGGAAAGGTGAAAAGAACCCCGGCAAGGGGAGTCCAAAGAACCTGAAACCGCATGTCTACAAGCAGTTCGAGCACTACGGGGCAACCCAGTGCGAGAGCGTACCTTTTGCATCATGATTCGGCGACTTAATATACGTAGCGAGGCTAAGCCGTTAGGTGGAGCCGGAGCGAAAGCGAGTCCGAACAGGGCGAATAGTTGCGTGTATTATAACCCGAAGCGGGGTGATCTACACATGGCCAGGTTGAAGTGCGGGTAACACCGCATGGAGGACCGAACCCGTGAAAGTTGAAAATTTCTGGGATGAGCTGTGTGTAGGGGTGAAAGGCCAATCAAACTCCGTGATAGCTGGTTCTCCCCGAAAGATATTTAGGTATCGGCTCGGGCAATTCAATGCCGGAGGTAGAGCACTGGAACGGCTAGGGGTCTCACCAGATTACCAAACCGTACCAAACTCCGAATGCCGGCAATTGTTATCCCGGGACGCAGTCAGTGGGTGATAACGTCCATTGGCAAGAGGGGAATAACCCAGACCGACAGCTAAGGCCCCCAAATCTAGTCTAAGTGAACACTAGAAAGGATGTGGCAGGTCATTGACAACCAGGAGGTTGGCTTAGAAGCAGCCATCCTTTAAAGAAAGCGTAATAGCTCACTGGTCAAGACAGGCCGCGCCGAAAATGTAACGGGGCTCAAGACTAGTGCCGAAGCTTCGGGCCATGCGTAAAGCGTGTGGCGGTAGGGGAGCGTCCCAGTTGCAGCGAAGGTCGACTGAAAAGGCGGCTGGAGCGACTGGGAGTGCTGATGCCGAAATGAGTAGCGATAAAGGGGGTGAGAAACCCCCTCGCCGTAAGCCCAAGGTTTCCTGGGTCAAGTTAATCTTCCCAGGGTTAGTCGGAACCTAAGCCGAGGCCGAAAGGCGTAGGTGATGGAAAGCGGGTTAATATTCCTGCACCATCTTGTGAGCGTTGAACTAAGGGAGGACGGAGAAAGCTAGGCGAGCTGGCCGGTGGTTGTGCCAGTCTAAAGGTGTAGGGGTGTCGCGTACGAATAAAGGCGCGGCAGTCATCCCCGAGACTCCATGGCGCCCCGTCAGGGGTAAGTCGCTGATGCTCTGCTTCCAAGAAAAGTCCCGTAGGGAGCTTACAGGGTGTCCGTACCGTAAACCGACACAGGTGGGCGAGGAGAAAATCCTAAGGCGCTTGAGAGAACTCTCCTCCAAGGAACTAGGCAAATTTCCACCGTAACTTCGGAAGAAGGTGGGCCTCTGGTAGGTGTAGGCGTACAGCCGAAGCCGAGAGAGGTTGCAGAGAAATGGCGGTAGCGACTGTTTACCAAAAACACAGGACTCTGCGAAGGCGACAAGCCGACGTATAGGGTCTGACTCCTGCCCGGTGCTGGAAGGTTAAGGGGATTCGTCAGCCGCAAGGTGAAGCGATGATCCGAAGCCCCAGTAAACGGCGGCCGTAACTATAACGGTCCTAAGGTAGCGAAATTCCTTGTCGGGTAAGTTCCGACCTGCACGAATGGAGTAACGACTTCCGCGCTGTCTCGGAGAGGGACTCAGCGAAATTGAAATAGCTGTGCCGATGCAGTTTACCCGCAGCAAGACGGAAAGACCCCGTGAACCTTTACTATAACTTGACAGTGACACTAGGGATTGACTGTGTAGGATAGGTGGGAGCCTTTGAAGCCGGGCCGCTAGGTTCGGTGGAGGCAACGGTGAAATACCACCCTGTTGATTTCTGGTGTCTAACCATGTCCCGTCAGCCGGGATTGGGACACTGTCTGGTGGGTAGTTTGACTGGGGCGGTCGCCTCCCAAAAAGTAACGGAGGCGCGCGATGGTTCCCTCAGCCCGATTGGAAACCGGGCGTCGAGTGCAATGGCATAAGGGAGCTTGACTGCGAGACGGACACGTCGAGCAGGTGCGAAAGCAGGTCATAGTGATCCGGTGGTCCTGAATGGAAGGGCCATCGCTCAACGGATAAAAGGTACTCCGGGGATAACAGGCTTATCTCCCCCAAGAGTTCACATCGACGGGGAGGTTTGGCACCTCGATGTCGGCTCATCGCATCCTGGGGCTGGAGCAGGTCCCAAGGGTTTGGCTGTTCGCCAATTAAAGCGGTACGCGAGCTGGGTTCAAAACGTCGTGAGACAGTTTGGTCCCTATCTGCTGTGGGCGTAGGATACTTGAGAGGCTCTGACCTTAGTACGAGAGGACCGGGTTGGAGGCACCGCTGGTGTACCAGTTGTCTCGCCAGAGGCATCGCTGGGTAGCCATGTGCCGATTGGATAACCGCTGAAAGCATCTAAGCGGGAAACCGACCTCAAGACCAGGTATCCCGGGCGCAAGCCCCTGAAGACCCGTCGAAGACTACGACGTTGATAGGCCGGGTGTGTAAGCGTGGTAACACGTTCAGCTAACCGGTACTAATTGGTCGTGAGGCTTACTTTCCCCATTCTCTTGCATGCCCCCTCGTGGGGAGTAAGGGACTCGGGGCCAAGGCCGAGGCTCGAGTGCTTCACGCACTCGCCTGGAAGACTTGAAACGCACAGCGAGACATTCGCTCAGCAATGAATTGAAACTTACCCTTTGTATGCACTGTCGCTGATTTTCCGGTGGCTATGTCGGAGGGGTTCCACCCGTTCCCATCCCGAACACGGAAGTTAAGCCCTCCAGAGCCGATGGTACTTCGCGGGAAACCGCGCGGGAGAGTAGGTCGCTGCCGGATTCTTTTTGAGAAACCCCCGGTGTCCCTCGTGGACACCGGGGGTTTTCGTATTGGGGGCCCCGTGCAGACTCCGGGGGTTGCTGGCACCAGGCGGCTTCAGCGCCGGGCCCGCAGCCGGCGCACGGCGCCCAGGGCCAGCCGTGCCACAGGAGGGTGAGGTGCACCAGCAGCCCGCACCCTCAACAGGCCTTCTATTCGGACTATGCGTCGCCCAAGGCCTTCCTCGTCGGAATGCGCAAGGTGAGTTGAGCCGCGCCTCCCTCTCGTCCGTGAGGGGGCCGGGGGGAGGGGGAGCGCGTACCTCCTCCTCTCCCCATGGCAGAAGGGTGGGCGCTGGCCCCCCGCGTGGCCAATGTTGTGGCGAAAGGGGCTTCTCCCATGGCCACACTTGCTCCTCCTCCTCCAGCTTCGGGCGTCCTCGCGCACGGTCTGCCAGCCGGTACGCGCGCACCCGAACTGGACCTTCCAGCTACCCCTGACGGGCGACGGTTCAAGCTCGCGGACCAGAAGGGCTCCCCCGCCGTCCTCGTCTTCTACCCTGGGGACTTCACCCCCGTCTGCACCAACGAACTGGGGCTCTTCAACGAGCTGATGCCCGTGTTCGGCCAGTTCGGCGCGAAGGTGTTCGGCATCTCGTGCGACTCCCTCTGGAGCCACATCGCCTTCGCCAAGGAACTCCACATCCAGATTCCGCTCCTCTCCGACTTCCATCCGAAGGGAGAGGCCGCTCGCCGCTACAACGTCTACCGGGAGGACGTCGGCATCTGCGAGCGGGCGCTCTACGTCATCGACGGCAAGGGCGTCATCTCCTGGAGCTACGTCTCACCCATCGAGCTCAACCCCGGCGCGGGCGGCGTCATCGACGCGCTCGAGCGGCTGACCGGCAAGCCGATGGAGTTCCTCACCGTCCAGCCACAGCAGCAGCCACCTCGGACGGAGGCCCGGACATGAGCAGACTTCGCAGAGGCGTGGACGCCACTGACTGGGCGAAGGGGCCGGCCGATGCCCCCGTCACCCTCCTGGAGTACGGCGACTTCGAGTGTCCCTTCTGTGGGCGCGCCGCCTGGGAGCTGAAGCGGCTCGAGAGCGCTGTCGGAGACCGGGTCCGCTTCGTCTTCCGCCACTTCCCCCTCACCCAGCTCCACCCGCACGCGCTGCTGGCCGCGGAGGCCGCGGAGGCCGCCGGCGCGCAGGGGAAGTTCTGGGAGATGCACGAAATGCTCTTCCAGAACCAGCACAACCTGGAGGCTCCCGCACTGCTGACGTTCGCGGCCGACCTGGGGCTCGACATGGGCCGCTTCACTCGCGACCTCCAGGAGCACCGCTCCCTGCCGAAGGTCCAGCGCGACTTCATCGAGGGTGTGCGCAGTGGCGTGAACGGTACCCCGACCTTCTTCATCAACGGGGAGCGCCACAACGGCGCCTACACGGCCGAGGCGCTCCTCGCCGCCATCGAGCAGCGGGTGGGGCCCGACATCGAGCCGATGACGGGGCTTCCCTGGGAAGGCGACCGCGTGCCGCGCATGGGCCGGCCCCAGTCGCGCATGTAGGGGGCGCAGCCGTGAAGGCATCGCGACGAGTGTCCTCAGAGGAGCTACAGGCCACCGGTGGCACCGAGGTGGTGGAGATTGCCCTCCAGCTGGCCATGGCCTCCACCGGCCGCTCGAAGTTCGTGTCCATCGAGGACGGCCACCACGGCAACTCCCTGGGCACGATGAGCGTGGGCGCCTCCGAGTACCGGGAGGGCCTGCCCAACCTGCTGCGCGGCTGCCTCAAGGTGAAGCGCCCCCTGGACGCGAACGCGGTGGACCGGGTGGAGCGGCGCCTGCGCAAGCGGGACGTCGCCGCCTTCATCACGGAGCCCATCATCGGCAACCTGGGGGCGCTCGTCCCCGATGCGCTGTTCATGCGGGGCCTCCAGCGTCTGTGCCGTCGCTACGGGACGCTGCTCATCCTCGATGAGGTGGCCACGGGCTTCGGACGCACGGGCCGCCTCTTCGCCTCCGAGCTCTTCGGCCTCGCGCCGGACATCATGACGCTGGCCAAGGCCATCACCGGCGGGCATGCGGGCATGGGCGCCACCGTCGCCACCGAGCGAGTCGCCAGGGCGGCCGAGGGAAAGGTCAACGTCTATTCCACGTACGGCTGGCATCCGCTCAGCGTGGAGGCGGCGCTCGCCAACCTCGCGTACCTGCGCGCGCACCAGACGCACCTGCTGAAGGACGTGGCGGAGCGCAGCGAGGACTTCCGCTGCCGGCTCCTCCAGATGGACTTCGGCTCCCCCGTGGACATCCGCGTCACCGGCCTCGCCATCGGTCTGGAGTTCGAGGATGGGGCCTACGCGGGTGCGCTGGCCGGCCGCTGCCGGAAGGCGGGGCTCATCCTCGGTATCGACGACGACACCCTCACCCTTTTCCCCGCGCTTACCATCTCCAGGCGGACCGTGCACGAGGGCCTGGACATCCTCGAGCGCTGTCTCTGAGGGACGCACATGCCTGGCTGGCTGGAACAGACAAGTGGCCTCCTGCTGCTCGCGCTGGTGCTGCTGGGCGTGTTCCTCACCGTGCTCTACGCGCGGCTGGACACGGGCACCCTGGCGCCGCGGATTTATTTCACAGGGGGGCTGGCGGCTCTTCCTCTGGGCGTCCCGGCCCCTGGGCAGGCAGCGTCGCGTCGCCACGTCCTTCTACGGGCCGGTCATCCTCGCGGTGCTGGTGGTGACGTGGGCCCTGGAGCTGACGCTCGGAACGGCGCTGGTCATCCACCCGGTGCTCGGCACGGCGGTCCGCGCCAACAGCGGACCGACTCCCACCGACTTCCTCACCGCCATGGACGTGGGCGGCAACAGCGTCTCCATCGTGGGGGGCAGCAATTTCTCCCCGCAGACGGGGACGTTCAAGTTCTTCTTCCTGTTCAACTCGCTGCTGGGCTTGTCGGTGGCGTCGCTCGCGCTGACGTACCTGATGCAAATCGACTCCGCGCTCCAGCGACGCAACGCGCTCAGGCTCCGCGTCTACCTCTTCTCCGCGCAGCGCGAGGACGCCGCGGAGCTCATTGCCCGGCTCGGCCCGCGGGGGCAGTTCCAAGCTGGCTACTCCAACCTGTCGGAGCTGTCCGGCGCGGTCGCCGCGATGAAGGAGATCCACCGCTTCTACCCGGTGCTCTTCTACTTCCGCTTCCCCGTGACGTACTACTCGGTGTCCTCCATCAGCACGGTGGGGCTGGACGCCGTGTCGCTCATCCGCAGCGCGCTGGACGAGCGGGAGTATGGCTGGCTGCGGGCGGCGTCCAGGCTCACCGTCACCTCCCTGGCTGCAGCCTTCCTGCCGGGGGGGGCGCTGTCCATCCAGGGCCGCCGAGCGCGGAGGTAAAGGAGCGCTGGCGCTGGCGTTACCGCGGCGCGCTCCGTCGGCTGCAGCAGGCCGGCATCCGGACCGTCGCGGACGAGCAGGCGGGGGCCCATCACTACGTCGCGCTGCGCGCAGAGTGGGATGGCGTGGTGGGGCAGCTCGTGTCCGCCCTGGCCTACATGCGGGAGGAAATCGACCCGGCGGGCACGCATCCGGAGCGGATGGTGAAGGGCCCCCCGCCGACGACGGAGCTGGCGCGAGCCCTCCCCGGAGGGGCCCCAGGATGGCCCCGGTCCCCTGCATGAGTCCGCAGGCAGCAGACGTCAGGGCAGACCCTGCAGTGTATCGGCCACCCTTCCGCCGCGCGGCCGGCTCCCTAGGTGTGAGGGGGTTGTCCTGACGTGCGTTGCTGCCAAGGCTTGTCGAGGACGACTACAACGCCATGCACAGGGAGACACCATGAAGGCACTCGTCTACGAGGGACCGCGCAAGGTCAGTGTGAAAGAGGTGCCGGACGCGAAGATTGAGCGGCCCACCGATGCGGTGGTGCGCATTCGCAGTACCAACATCTGCGGCTCCGACCTGCACATGTACGAAGGCCGCACCGACATGGAGCCGGGCCGGGTGCTCGGGCACGAGAACCTCGGAGAGGTGGTCGAGGTCGGCTCGGCGGTGGACAAGCTGAAGGTGGGCGACTGGGTGGCCATTCCGTTCAACGTCAGTTGTGGCCACTGCGAGAACTGCGAGCACGGCCTGACCGCCTTCTGCCTCAACGCGAACCCGTCGGGGACGGCCGGCGCCGCATATGGCTTCGCCGACATGGGGCCCTACAACGGCGGGCAGGCCGAGTACCTGCGCGTGCCCTGGGCCGACTTCAACTGCCTGCGGCTGCCGGAGGACGCCGAGGAGAAGCAGCTCGACTACGTGATGCTCGCCGACATCTTCCCCACCGGCTACCACGTCACCGAGCTCGCCGGGCTCCTGCCGGGCGAATCCGTCGTCATCTTCGGTGGAGGGCCCGTGGGACAGATGGCCGCGCTCTCCGCCACCATCAAGAGCGCGAGCAAGGTGATGGTCGTCGACTGGCATCCGGACCGGCTCGCTCTCTGCGAGAAGATTGGCGCCATCCCCATCGACTACTCGAAGGTGGACCCCGTCGAGCGGGTGAAGGAACTCACCAACGGCAAGGGTGCCGACCGCGGCTGCGAGTGCGTGGGCTACCAGGCGCACGACCCACAGGGGAGGGAGCACCCCAACCTGACGATGAACAATCTGGTGAAGGCGGTGAAGTTCACCGGCGGCATCGGCGTGGTGGGCGTCTTCATCCCCAATGACCCCGGCGGCCCGGACACCCTGGCCAAGCAGGGGGAAATCGTCTTCGACTGGGGCATGCTCTGGTTCAAGGGGCAGCGCGTGGCGACCGGCCAGTGCAACGTGAAGGCCTACAACCGCCAACTGCGCGAGCTCATCCACCTGGACAAGGTGAAGCCCTCGTGGATCGTCTCGCACACGCTCCCGCTTGACAAGGCGCCGGACGGCTACCTGAACTTCGACAAACGCGACAGCGGCTGGACCAAGGTCGTCCTGCAGCCGGCCGCCTGAGCCGGCGCGAAAGCGGAGGAATGGCGATGCGGTACGCCCACCTCGCGCCGGAGGGCCGTGAGAGCACGGTGGAACAGCTTGACCGGCCGCCGCCCCTCCAGCGCTACGCCGCTCCGTTCAGAGACGCCGGGGGTACACTGCGGGCACGGGGGAAAAGAAAAAGCCCAGCAACCCGAAGGATTGCTGGGCTTCTCTTGGCGAGGAGTACGGGACTTGAACCCGTGGCCTCCGGCGTGACAGGCCGGCGTTCTAACCAACTGAACTAACTCCCCAAACGGGCACTGCGAGCGGCAGGGGCGAAATCCAAGCCTCTCACTAAAAGGCGAAGGGCCCGGAACCTTGCGATTCCGGGCCCTTCTTATTGGCGAGGAGTACGGGACTTGAACCCGTGGCCTCCGGCGTGACAGGCCGGCGTTCTAACCAACTGAACTAACTCCCCACATCGGTACGACAGTGGGCGGAACAGGGATTGAACCTGTGACCATCGCCTTGTAAGGGCGCCGCTCTACCGCTGAGCTATCCGCCCGTCAGGCGTCCGCCGCGCTTCGGTGAGCGGGCTTCTATCGACCCTATCCGACACTGTCAAGCATACGTTTCAGCAGGGCCGATCATTCCGCAAGGCCGCCCGGGCCACGGTGGGCATCCGGGCGGCCATTGGAACGACTGAGGGGCTACGGGGTGACGGTGCCGATGTCCCAGCCGCTGAACCCGTTGCTGCTGCCCTGCCGGTCATTCCGGTCGCCGTAGCAGAACGGCCCGCCGTTGAGCGAGTAGCGGTACGCGTAGGACGTCCCTGCCGGTACGCCCGCAGGCAGGTCCACGGCGTACTGATCGTTCTCCCCCTCATCGCTGAGGTACGTCGCCGCTACCCAGGTCCAGCCCGAGACGCCGGGGTCGCTGCTCGCGGGGCCGTAGCCGAGCTCCGCGACGACGCCAGCACCCTGTCCGCCGCCCGGCGTGACGTCCGCCGCCCACAGCTGCCCATAGACGGTCCGCGCGCCGCCCTCGGCGCCCTCGGGCATCTCGAACGGCCACTGGAGGTTGCAGTAGCCAATCTCCGAATGGTTGCCCACCGTGAGGGCGTGCTGCTGGCCCAGCGTGTACCCACCCACGTTGCTGCCGTCCTTGTCGCAGTACGTCCACGAGGCGCCGTCCGTGGAGTAACGCAGGCTGACGGCGCGGTCGCCGGTGTAGGCGGGCGTCACGGTGGTGGAGAACTCGTCCGTGTCCGCCTCACCGTCGGCCTCGCCGGTGTACTCCGCGGCCTTCCAGGTGAACGCGGCCGCCTGGGTGGAGGCATTGGCGTCCACCGCGCCCACGCCGACCTGCACCTGGACGCCAGCGCCCGGGCCATTGCCCGCGGTGACGCCCGGGATATGCACCCGGCCCACCACGGTGACGGTGTCACCGCTGCCCACCGTCGTGCCGCTCACGCTCTGCAGCCGGCAGTAGCTGTCCGTCGGCTCGGGGTCCGGGTCCTCGCTCACCGCCAGGCTGCCCGCCAGGTCCACGTTGAAGCTGTCCTCCGGGTTGGTGCTGTTGCCGTTCGCGTCGCAGTACATGAACTCGCCGCCGTTCACCTGGAAGCGGTAGGCGAACCGGTAGCTGCCCACCACGCCCGGGTTGGGCAGCGTGGCCTCGTACCGGTCGTTGGCGTAGAAGTCCTCCTCGAACCCAGCCGTCGTGTCCCAGTTCCATTCGGCGGACGTGGCCGGGTCCTCGCCCGCGGGCCCCCAGCCGAGCTGGCCCACGATGGCCGCGACCTCGCCCTCGGTGGTGTCGGTGAGGCCCGTCACGCTCACGTACGCGACGATGACATGGCTGGCCGCCTCACCGGCGGTGTACGCCAGCGACTGGGGCGTGTTGTTCCCGTCCGGCCCCAGCTTGCAGTAGTCGATCGCATTGAGGGCCTGTGCCTCCGTCACCGTCAGCGTTCCCGCCAGGTCCACGTTGAAGCTCTGCTCCGGATTGGGGCTGTTGCCGTCCGCGTCGCAGTACATGAACTCGCCGTCGTTCACCTGGAAGCGGTAGGCGAACCGGTAGCTGCCCACCACGCCCGGGTTGGGCAGCGTGGCCTCGTACACGTCATTGGCGCCGATATCCGACGCGTATTCGCCGCTGGTGGACCAGTTCCACTGTGAGGACGTGGTGGGGTCCTCACCGGCGGGCCCCCAGCCGAGCTGCCCCACGATGTTCTCACCCTGGCCCGCCTCGTTCGTCACACCCTGCACGAACACCTGCGCCTCCACCCGGCGGCTGGGCGTGGTGGCCGTCGTATACGTCACCGTCTCCGGGGTGTTGTTCCCATCCGGCCCCAGCTTGCAGTAGCCGATGACGCGCGGGATGACGGGCTGGCCCGTCACGTTGAGCGTGCCGAGCTGGTCCAGCTCGAAGTCCTGGCCACCGTCATCCACGCCGTTGCCGTCGCACACGCGGATGGGGCCACCGTCGTGGTTGAAGCGCACCGCGTAGCGGTACTCGCCGTTGATGGCCGGGTTGGACAGCGTGCCCTTCCACTGGTCGTTGTGTTCGAAGTTGTCCTGGTCGAACGTGAGCTTCGTCGACCAGCTCCACAGCGGCGAGGTGCGCGGATCCTCACCCGCGGGGCCCCAGCCGAGCTGGCCCGACAGGCCCGGTCCCGCGCCTTCGCGGTCCGTAACGCCCGGCAGGTGGACCTGCGCGTACACCGTCTTCAGGCCCGTCGTCTGCGTGGTCGTGTAGTTGATGACCTCCGGCGGCGTCCGGTCGAGGCCAATCTTGCACCACGCAATCGGCGGCTTCGGGGCCTCGTCGCCCACGGTGAGGGTGCCCAGCCGCTCCAGGCTGAAGGTCAGGTTCCCCTCGTTGCTGTCGTTGACGCCGTCACTGTCGCAGTAGCGCCACGCGTTCTCGCTGATGCTGAAGCGGAAGGCGATGCGCCAGGTGCCCTCGGTGCCCGGGTTGGGCAGGTCCGCTTCCCATTCGTCGTTGTTGCCGTGGTCCGTCTTGTACGTGGCGCCCACCCACGTCCACGCGTTGGAGTTGCTCGGGTCGGAGTCCGCGGGGCCGTACCCCAACTGCGCGACCAGTCCCGAGCCCGCGCCACCGCCCTGGGTGACGCCAGCGGCGTAGACCTGGCCGGCCACCTTCACGAGCGTGGTGTCGCCGGGGCGGTAGAAGACGTTGACCGGCCCGTTGTTCCCGTCCGGGCCCAGCTTGCAGTAGTCCACCCGCGGCCGGGAGATGAACACCCGGCGCAGCATGTCCGCCGACACGCCGTTGGCGCTGCCGTCGCCGTCCGCCATCACCCAGGTGGCGCCGTTGTCGATGGAGAAGCGCATGGTGATGACCCACTCGCGGCTCTCACCGCCAATGGCCGGCTGGAGCAGCACGGTGCCCTGGTAGATGTCCGCCTCGCGGCTGTCCGAGTCACCCTCATAGGTGGCCTCTTCCCAGGTGTAGCTCTCCGGGTTGAGCAGCTCCGCGTCCGCTGGGGCGAAGCCCACCTGCGCGCGGATGCCGCCGCCCTGGCCCGTGCCACGGGTGATGCCGGACACAGTGACGGCGCCGCGCACGGTGGCTCCCACCGGCTGGCCGCTGCTGACCGCGTCCACGTTGCCGTTGAGCACCTCGGCCTGGTCGATGTTCGCCGACGGCGCGCCTTCGTAGGTGAAGCCGCCCACCAGGGTGCCGTAGGCGTTGTCGGGGTTCACCACGCGCACGTCCACCGCGCCGGAGCTCGCCGTGGGGGTGTAGCCGTAGATGCGGTTGGAGTTGACCACCACCACTCGCAGCGCCTCCTGCTCACCGAAGAAGAGCTTCGCGCCCTCCTTGAAGCCGGAGCCGTAGACGTTGATGAGGGTGTTGCCCGCGACGGGGCCACCCGAGGGCTGGACCTCGCGAACCACGGGCGCGTTGTCGCTGGGAGCAGGACCTCCGCCGGAGTCGCCGTCACAGGCGATGACCAACAGAGGCAGGACGAGGAAGAGAGCATGGAGACAGCGAGACGACATCGACATCACCCCTTGACGCCGCCAGCGGTCAACCCGCCGACGAGGTGTTTCTGGAGAGCGAAGAACAAAGCCATGACCGGCGCGGAGACGATGAGCGCCCCCGCGGCGAACTTGCCCCACTCCACCTTGTGCTCGCCGACGAAGCGCTGGAGCGCGACGGGCAGGGTGAAGCGGGCTGGGTCGTTGAGCAGCGTGGCGGCGAGGATGAACTCGTTCCACGCCGTCATGAAGGAGAAGAGCGCCGTCACCGCCAGCGCGGGCCGCGCCAGCGGGAGCACCACCCGTACGAACACCTGGAAGGTGGAGGCCCCGTCCATCACCGCCGCCTCCTCCAACTCGCGCGGCAGCGTGTCGAAGTAGCCCTTGAGGTTCCAGATGCAGAAGGGCAGGGCGGTGGTGGCGTAGACGAGGACGAGCCCCGTGAGGCTGTCCAGCAGGTGCAGCTTCTGGAGGATGCTGTAGATGGGGACCATCATCAGCGTCGCCGGGAACATCTGCGTCACCAGCAGCGCCTGCATCCCGCCTTCCTTGCCGGGGAAGCGGAAGCGCGACAGCGCGTAGGCCGCGGACACCGCCAGCGTCAGCCCCACCAGCGTGGTGGCGCCGGACACGACGATGCTCGCCAGGAGCTGCCGGCCGAACACCCACCGCCCGGCCGCGTCCGTGGTGGAGAGCACCTGCCGGAAGTGCTCCAGCGTGACGGTGTCGGGGAAGGGGTTGGCGGTGAGCGCCAGGCCGTCCGTGGGGGACAGCGCCATCTTCACCACCCAGAGCACCGGGTAGAGCGTGGCCATGCACAGGAGCGTCAGCCCGGCGTGGATGGCGGCCAGCTTCAAGCGAGAGGGGCGGTTCATCCCATCACCTCCGAGGACGACCGCGTCAGGCGCCGGGTGAAGGCGGACCAGCCGAGCAGCACCACGAAGATGAGGACCGAGTACGCCGCCGCGAAGCCGTACTGCTCGTTGCGCTGGAAGGCCCAGCGGTAGGCCTCGGACACCAGGATGTCGGTGCCGCCGCCCGGCTCACCGCCGGACACCAGGTAGATGATGTTGAACATGTTGAAGGTCCACACGCTGCCCAGGATGACGGCCGGCAGCATGGCGGGCTTCAGCAGCGGCAGGGTGATGCGGCGGAACTGCGTCCATTTGCTCGCGCCGTCCACCTCCGCGGCCTCATAGAGCTCCTGGGGGATGGACTGGAGCGCGCCCAGCGCCACCACCATCATGAAGGGGAAGCCCAGCCAGGTGTTGGTGGCCACGTTGGCCGCGAAGGCCGTGGAGAAGCGGGTGAACCAGCTCACCGGCTCCAGGTCCAGCGCGACGAGCAGGCCGTTGATGGCGCCGAACTGGCGGTGGAACATGCCCTTCCACATGAGCGCGGTGATGTAGTTGGGCACGGCCCAGGGGATGATGAGCAGCACCCGGTAGACCCCCCGCAGCTTCAGCAGCGGGTCCTTCAGCAGCAGCGCCAGGAACAGGCCGATGCTCACGTGGAGCACCACGTTGACCAGCGCCCACAGCAGCGTCACGGCCAGCGTGAAGTAGAAGGACAGGGGCTCGGTGATGCTGTAGCCGCGGCTGGCCAGGATGTCCACGAAGTTGGCCAGCCCCACGAAGGCGTATTCCCCCGCCTCGTGGTGGAACAGCGACAGGCTGAGGCCCACCGCGAAGGGGACGAACACCAGCACCGCCACGCCGGTCGCCGCGGGCGCGATGTACGCCGCCGCCTGCGCCACGTCCGGGTAGCGGCGCTTGAAGGGCAGCGCCGCGGCCGGGCGCCGCAGCACCCAGACGGAGCCGCCCAGCGCCATGGCGCCCACCAGTCCCAGCCAGGGCAGGGGGCTGGCGTCGGGCGGGCGCTCGCGGTGCAGCGCGCGGTAGCGCCGGTCCGCCAGCGCGCCCGCGTCCTGGGGCTCGGTGCCACCCTGGAGCACCGCGCGCAGCGCCAGCTTCATGGGCTCCCAGACGCGCGCCATCTCCAGCGTGTTGGGCATGGGCGTGGCGTGGCGGGCCGCCTCGCGGAAGGAGGAGATGAGCGTATCCTCCCGCACCTCCTTCAGCGTGTACGCGGCCACGTCCGCCGGAATCTGCCGGCCCACCGTGGCCCGCACGCGTGAGGCCTCGCCCAGGGAGATGAAGCGCGCCAGCGCCTGCGCCTGCTCCGCCCGTTCGGAGCGCGACGACACGTAGGCCGTCTCCACGCCCAGGAAGGGGCGGATGGGGAGGTTCGTGGCGCTCACCACCGGCAGCCCCACCACGCGGTACGCCACGTCCGGCGCAATCTCCCCGGCGAACCAGGGCCCGCTGATGACCATGGCGGCGCGGCCGTCGTTGAAGAGGCTCTTCACCAGCGCGCCCGAGGCCTCCTGGGGAATGAGGCGCCGGTCCTGCAGGTCCTTCACGAAGGCCAGGGAGCGGGCCATGCCCTCGGTGTCGAAGCGGGCGCGGCCGTTCGCGTCGAACAGCTCGCCACCGAAGCCGAAGAGGAACCCGGCGTGGAAGTAGAAGTCACCGCTCTCGTAGGCCAGCCCGAAGCGGCCCGCGTCCGCGTCCGACAGCGCGGGCAGCATCGCCAGCAGCGCGTCCGTCGTCTCCGGCGGCTTGGGCACGCGCTGGGTGTTGACGTAGAGCGCCAGCGACTTGAGCGACATGGGATAGCCGTACACCTGGCCATCCACCTCCAGCGCCTCCACCGCGTTGGGGAAGTAGTCCTCGCGCGCCAGCCCGCTGGCGGGGGCCACCAGGCGCTGCGCGTGGAAGTTGCGCAGCCGCTCGTGGTTGAAGATGAAGACGTCCGGGCCCACGCCATGCGGAATGGCGTTGGTCAGCTTGGCCGCGTAGGCGTCATAGGGCAGCGCGAGCAGCTCCACCTGCACGCCCGTCTTCGCCGTGAACAGCGCGGTGGCCTGGATGAGCGCCGTCTCCTCGCCGCCGCGGTACGCGTGCCACATCTTGAGGGGCTTCGTCGTCTCTGGGGCCGCGTGCGCGCTCAGCGCCGTGGCGAGCAGCGCCAGGCCGAGCCACCGGCTCACGACGCCACCTCCAGCGCGGCGCGCTGCTCCGGGTGGCGCAGCGCCTTCGCGCCGTCCTTGGTGAAGACGTGCAGCGCGTCCGCCACGGGGGCCAGGTGCACCGTGTCACCCACCGCGACGCTCACGCCCTTGTCGAAGCGCGCCGCCACGGGGCCGGACTCGGTGTTGACGAAGGCGTACCCGTCGAAGCCCAGGCGCTCCACCGCGTCCACGGTGCCGGTGAGCGGCCCCTGGGAAACCACGCGCAGGTCCTGGGGCCGCAGGCCCAGCAGCACCGTGGCCTCCTGGGTGTCCACGTCCGCGGGGCAGGGCAGGGTGAAGCCCTTGCCGGCGAAGTGCGCACCCTCGCGCCGCGCCTCCAGGAAGTTCATGGCGGGCGAGCCGAGGAACCCCGCGACGAACTGGTTGGCGGGGCGGTTGTAGAGCTCCAGCGGCGGACCCACCTGCTGGAGCAGTCCGCCGTTGAAGACGGCCACGCGGGTGGCCAGCGTCATGGCCTCCACCTGGTCGTGGGTGACGTAGATCATCGTCGCGCCCAGCCGGCGGTGCAGCCGCGCCAGCTCGCCCCGCATCTGGACCCGCAGCGCGGTGTCCAGGTTGGAGAGGGGCTCGTCGAAGAGGAAGACCCTGGGCCGGCGGACGATGGCGCGCCCCATGGCCACGCGCTGGCGCTGCCCGCCCGACAGGGCCTTGGGCTTGCGCTCCAGCAGGTGGCCCAGCTCCAGCATCCCGGCCACCTCCCGCACCCGGGTGTCGATCTCCGCGGCGGGGAACTTCCGGAGCGTCAGGCCGAAGGCCAGGTTCTCCCGCACCGTCATGTGCGGGTAGAGCGCGTAGGACTGGAACACCATCGCCACGTCGCGATCACGCGGGGGCACGTCATTCACGCGCGCGCCGCCGATGCGCAGCTCCCCCGCGTCCACCTGCTCCAGGCCCGCGATGAGGCGCAGCAAGGTCGTCTTCCCGCACCCGGACGGGCCGACCATCACCAGGAATTCACCTTCGCCCACCTGAAGGTCCACGCCCTTCACGATGAGGTTCTGGCCAAACGACTTCTTGATCCCACTCAGGGTGACTTCGGACAAGTCGTGCTCGGAGAAATTTATGGGGAGACGGTCGCGCACCTTACCCGGACGCTCGCCGTTTCCTCAAACCTCCTTGGTTGCACGCTCCGCGTCATCCGGGGGTGTGAGCCACTGGACGAAGGGCCGTCCCCGAGGCGAAACCGGGGCCCTGCCTTGTCAGGGGCGGAAGGCGCTTGTTATGGAAGCGGAGTTTTATTGCCGGGCCGAGTCATGTCCGGACCTCGAGGTCAGCCTACCTGATGCGCACTCCCAGAATGTCCCGCCTCGTGGGCGCGGCGCTGTCCACCGCCCTGTTCGCCACTGGCTGTAGTGAGAGCGACTACGTCCGGCTGTACCACAGCCAGGAGCGGGCCCCGAGCTATTCGGTGGAGGACATCGAATCGCTCCGCCAGATTGGCCCCACGTACGTGGACAAGGGGGTCAACTTCGCCCTGTACTCGGAGAACGCGACCCGGCTGGAGCTGCTGCTCTTCGAGGATCCGGAGAGCAACCGCCCCGCGCGCGTCTACGAGATGACGCGCTACGGCGACGTGTGGAGCGTCTACGTGGAGGGCGTGGGCGTGGGGCAGCACTACGGCTTCCGCGCCTGGGGCCCCAACTGGGAGTATGACCCGAACTGGTTCCCGGGCTCCATCCACGGCTTCAAGGCGGACGCGGACGTCTACGGCAACCGCTTCAACCCGAACAAGCTGCTGACGGATCCGTACTCCAAGGCCCTGCACCGCGACCATGACTGGAGCAAGGGCAGCACGGCCAGCGGACCGGCCCGCACGGAGGTGACGTACGCGGCCTCCGCCAAGAGCGTGCTCGTCAAGGACGGCGACTATCAGTGGGGCGAGGCCGAGCAGCAGTGGCGCGCCAACCGCCAGGATGAGCACTGGCAGGGCCACGGCTGGCAGGACATGATCGTCTACGAGGTCCACGCCAAGGGCTTCACGGCGGACCCCGCTAGCGGCGTGCGCTTCCCGGGCACCTACCGCGGCTTCGGTGAGAAGGCGGCGTACCTGGCTGAGCTGGGCATCACCGCGGTGGAGCTGCTGCCCATCCACGAGAAGCCGCTGGACGGTGGGTACTGGGGCTACCAGACCATCAACTTCTTCGCGCCCGAGGTGTCCTACGCGGCCTTCAAGGAGCCGCACCAGGTCATCAAGGAGTTCAAGTGGATGGTGGAGCAGCTCCACAACCACGGCATCGAGGTGCTGGTCGACGTCGTCTACAACCACACCGGCGAGGGCGGCCTGTGGCGCGAGAAGCTGGAGACGGATGACGTCATGCCCGGCGAGCCGCTGGAGTCCCTGGACCCCGCGGAGACCGCCGGCCTCTATTCGTTCCGCGGCATCGACAACCAGGCGTACTACGCGCTGAACCCGGACCGCCGCACGTACTGGAACAACACGGGCGTGGGCAACCAGACGCGGCCCAACCACCGGCCCACGCGCAAGCTCATCATCGACAGCCTGCGCTTCTACGTGGAGGAGCTCCACGTCGACGGCTTCCGCTTCGACCTGGCGCCCATCCTGGGCGAGCGCGACGGGGACTACAACCGCTGGGACGACCCGCGCAACACGGTGCTCCAGGACGTCATCGACGACCCGGTGCTCCAGAAGTACAACACCCGCATCATCGCGGAGCCCTGGAGCGCGGGCGGCTGGTACTGCATGCCGCTGGGCGAGTTCCCCAGCTCCAAGACGCAGCCGGGCAACGGCTGGTACGAGTGGAACGGCCGCTTCCGTGACTGGTGGCGCGCGTTCATGAACCAGGACGGCTGGAAGCTCAACTCCAACGAGGGCTCGCTGTGCGGCCGGCCTGGCACGGTGGACGGCGGCTTCCTGATGTACGGCAGCCAGGAGTGGTTCGAGCGCAACGGCCGCCGCCCGTATCACTCCATGAACTTCGTCACCGTGCACGACGGCTTCACGATGTACGACCTGTTCGCGTACGACGAGAAGCAGAACCGCTGCGGTCCGCTGAACCCGGTGTGCTGCGACACGCCCAACAGCCCCTTCTGCGACAAGGTCAGCGGCGAGGAGCACAACCGCTCCCGCAACTGGGGCCCCATTGGCGACGAGCGCGCGGAGAGCATGCGCCGGCAGATGATGCGCAATGCCTTCATGTCGATGATGATCAGCCACGGCACGCCCATGATCCTGGGCGGCGACGAGTGGATGCGCACGCAGCTTGGCAACAACAACGCCTACTCCACGCTCTCCGACAACGCCTTCAACTGGTACCAGTGGGGCGCGTACCTGGCGCGTGACGAGCGTCACCGCATGTTCGAGTTCGTGAAGGCAGCCATCCGCCTGCGCAAGGAGCACGCCTACGCCTTCGCGCCCAGGGACTACGGCGCGGGCGCTCCGCTGGCGTGGAAGAGCGCCCAGAACACCGAGGCGGCGTGGGACAGCAAGCAGTTGATGATCCACTACCACGACGCGTCGTACGGGCCGGAGCTGCTGGTGCTCATCAACATGGAGCCGCGCGCGGTGGAGTTCACCCTGCCAGAGGGCCGCAAGTGGACGCGGCTCATCGACACGCAGGCGTACTTCGACAGCCCCGCGTATCTCTCGACGGCGGGCCTGAACAGCCGGAGCACGGGCAACGCGTGGCTTGATACACCGTCACCCGTGAACACTCCCACGTACGGCATGCCGGAAAGAACCATCGTCGTCCTGCGTGCGGAGTAGGGCAGGCAGCCAGGTTGCGCTATAAGCAGGGCCCGCTCATGCGAGTCCTGCCATTGCGCCTCGGCGCCATTCTGTTGACGCTCCTCCCGCTCGTTGCCCTGGCCGATGCTCAAAGAGATCGCTTCGGGGCCGCGGGGTACTTCCGAATCATGACCCGCCCGGATTTCTCGGGCGGTTCGGGTCAGCTGGGCTACTACTGGCTCTACGGTCGGCTCCTCAACGAGAGCCCCTACGGCGAGCTCAACCTCCGCCTGGACGCGCTGCAGGCCACGCCGGGGAGCCAGGAGGTCTGGGCCGAGGTCCACTCCCGTATCTCCGGCACGTCGTTCCGCTCCGCGGACCCCGGCAACGGCTCGCTGGTGAACTTCAGCGCCGACTACCTCTTCGTCCGCGCGGGCAACATCCTGCTGGACCGAGTGACGTGGCAGCTCGGCACGCTGGAGGACCGCTGGAACGACCTGCACATCTACGACCAGCGCCCCGGCACGCTGCTCTGGGACACGGTGGGGTTGTCCGGCACGTACCAGGGCGACCGCTACGACGTGCTCCTGGCGGTGGGTGACAGCGGCTACACGCTGCGCCCGCGCAACTACAACACGGTGCTCACGGGCGCCGCGTCGTTCCGCTACCGGCTGATTCCCGGGCACCTGGAGGCCGGCATCCGCGCCCAGGTGGGCTACGAGCCCGCGGTGCGCGGCAACAGGAACGCGCTCTACGCGTCGCCCAACACCAACTACGAGGACTTCGCGCGGCGCGAGGTGGTGCGGCGCTACTTCGAGGCCAACCCGGGCGTGGAGGACCTGGTGCCGGACCTGAAGGCGCGCAGCGCGCTGTCGTACCGGGCCATGGGCTACCTGGGCTTCGGCAACCTCGGGCCGCTGGTGTGGAGCAACATGTACCTCACCTTCGAGAAGCGGCACCCGACGCCCTTCTACATGGAGAACTACCGGGGCCGTGATTGGACGGTGTACGTCACGGACCAGACCGACGAGCGCTACGACGCCAACCTCGGCAACGAGGCCTACATCCGCATCATCCCCGACAAGCTGGAGGCGCTCTGGGGTGTGTGGGCCGGCTACTCGTTCAACAAGGACAACGACATCATGGCCGGCGAGGACAACCGCGTCATCGCCTCCACGGTGCTCCGGCTCCAGTACTTCCTCACCGACCGGGTCCACCTCCTGGTGGAGAGCAGCATCGCGCGCGAGAAGAGCCTGAACGGCAACTTCTACCGCAACCACGTGGACTCGGTGTTCACCAGCACCGACGGCATGGCGGACGCGCGCGGCCTGGAGTTCGGTGACAGCGACACGCGGGACACCTGGCAGTTCAAGGCCGGTGTGGTGCTCAACCCCACGGGCCGCAGCATCTACGCGCGCCCCAGCCTCCGGTTGCTGTACGGCCTTCAGCGCTCCTCACAGCACGCGGCGTTCGGGAACTCCTTCGTGGACAGCCTGGACCAGTACAACGTTTACGTCGGTCCCGAGCGCCACTGGCACTCGGTGGTCGCCATCGAGGCCGAAGGATGGTTCTGAGAAAGCGATGGAGCGTGGTGGTCTCCCTCACGGCGGCCCTGGCCGCGGTGACGCTCGCGGCGTGTCTGCCGCGCGCGGCGCCGCCGCCCCTGGCGCCCAGCGGCACGGTGGTGGCCGTGGCCTATGTGCGGGATGACGCGAGGCGGCCCGGCGTGGTGGCGGACGTCCCGGAGGGCCTGAAGCAGCGCATCGCGGAGGTGCTGTCCAAGCGCAACCTGCGCGCGGAGGTGGTGCCCTACGCGGACTACGCCGCCTACTACGCGAAGGTGCGCGACTCGCAGCGCCGCTTCGAGATGATGAAGGCGCTGACGCCGGAGGCGCCGCTGCACCTGCTGGTGGAGACGCGGGTGTCGTTCTTCAGCCAGGTGGGCGGGCGCTTCTCGTGGGACATCTCGGTGCGGACGACGGCCGCCCGCGCGGACTCGCCCATGGCGCCCACCGTCGTCAACCAGGACTACGGCGCGGCGCTCCAGTTCGACCAGCAGCGCGAGGACGACGCGCAGTTGGAGGTGGCCCAGCAGATTGCCGGGCAGGTGGGCTCGCTGTTCGACTCCTTCCTGGCCTCGCCCTTCCTGGTGCCGGACACGGACGGTGGCTCGGGCACGGTGCCGGGCCTCAACGCGCCGGCCGGGCCGGGCATCGAGCCGGGCAAGAGCACGCCGCCCACCACGCCCGCGCCCTACCGAGGCTCGTGGGAGCCTCCGGCGGGAGACGCGGTCTACTTCGTGATGGTGGACCGCTTCTCCAATGGCGATACGAAGAACGACGGTGCAGTGGACCTGAAGGACGCGCAGGCCTTTCACGGCGGAGACCTGCAAGGTGTGATTGACCGACTGGACGGGCTGCGGCAGCTCGGTGTCCGCACGGTGTGGCTTTCACCCGTCTTCCAGATGCGGACCGACACGTTCTACGGGTACGGCGCCTTCCACGGTTACTGGGTCGAGGACTTCGGCAAGGTCGAGCCCCGCTTCGGGGACGAGGCCCTGCTGAAGGCGCTGGCGGCGGAGCTCCGCCGCCGGGACATGCGGCTGGTGCTGGACGTGGTGCTCAACCACGTGGGGCCGGAGACGCGCCTGTCGCGTGAGCGGCCCGACTGGTTCCACGGCCGGGGGCCCATCAAGGACTGGGACGACCCGAGCGAGCTGGTGATGGGGGATGTGCACGGCCTGCCGGACCTGGCCGTGGAGAAGGAGGAGGTGTACGCGCACCTGCTGGCGCACTCGCGCCGGTGGGTGGACGTGCTGAAGCCGGCGGGCTTCCGGCTGGACGCGGTGAAGCACATGCCCACGAGCTTCTGGGCCCGCTACAACGACGACCTCCGGCAGCACGCGGGGAAGGACTTCCTGCTGCTGGGGGAGATGCTGGACGGCGACCCGGTGCTGCTGTCCACCACGATGAAGGAGGGCCGCTTCGGGACGATGTTCGACTTCCCGCTGGCCTTCGCGCTGGTGGACGTCTTCTGCCGGGAGCGCGCGCCGTCGCACCTGGGCGCCATCCTCTTCAATGACCGGCTGTACCCGGCGCCGGGCTCGCTGGTGACCATGGTGGACAACCACGACCTGCCCCGGGTGATGAGCGAGTGCGGCGGCGACGTGGAGCGGGTGAAGCGGGCGCTGGCGGTGCAGCTCACCGCGCGGGGCGTGCCGGCGCTCACCTACGGGACGGAGGAGGGGCTGACGGGCGCGAAGGAGCCGGAGAACCGGGGCGACATGCGCTTCACGGACCATCCGCTGCGCTCCTGGATTGGCGGGCTGTTGGCGTTGCGGCGGGGCAGTGAGGCCCTCCAGCGTGGCGAGACGATGGTGCTCGCCGCCCGGGAGGACCTCTTCGCCTACGCGCGCGTCACCGCCGACGAGGCCGTGGTCATCGCCGTGAATGCCGGTGACAGCGCCGAGGACGTGCCGCTGCCCGACGTGCTGGCTGGCGCCCGGCTGGAGCCGGTGGCCCTGGCGTCGCCGCTGGCCGCCGCCGACGTGGGCACCGTCCGCGTGCCCGCCGGAGACGTGGCGCTGGCGCGGCTGACGCCCCCCGAGGCGGGAGGCTTCGTCACGGCGGCGAAGCTCGCGGGCCTGCGGTGGCGGGGGAAGGGGACGCGGCGCACGGTGCAGCTGGTGGTGGATGACCCCTCCGTGCGGCTGGTGGGCAGCGGGCCGGAGCTGGGCGGGTGGAAGCCCGAACATTCGCTGCGTCCAGGGCCGGACGGCTTCGCGCTGTCGCTGCCCGTGGGCGCCGTCTTCGAGTACAAGCTCCTGCGCGCCGGCTCCCAGGGGAAGTACGACTGGGAGGACGGCGACAACCGGCTGCTGTTCGTGGACGAAGGCTCCGGGCCCCTGCGCCAGACGTTGGCGTGGAGCCGGCGCTGACCGCACCTGCTTCCCTTCGCCCCGCGCCAACGCGGGGCCCACTCCGAGGTCCGAAGTGAACGACCGACTCCTCCGCGCGGCGCGCCGCCAGCCCACTGACACGACGCCGGTGTGGCTGATGCGCCAGGCTGGCCGCTACCTGCCCGAGTACCGGGCCATCCGAGGCAACATCGCCTTCCTGGACCTGTGCAAGCACCCGGACCTGGCGGCGGAGGTCACCGTCCAGCCGGTGACGCGCCTGGGTGTGGACGCGGCCATCATCTTCTCCGACATCCTCATCCCCGTGGAGGCCATGGGCATCACCCTGGAGCTGGGGGACAAGGGGCCGCACTTCCCCAACCCGGTGCGCTCCGCGGCGGACATCGACAAGCTGGGCGTGCCGGACCCGGTGGCGGGCACCGGCTTCGTGGCCGAGGCCATCCGCCGCACGCGCAAGGCGCTCAATGACGCCGTGCCCGTCATCGGCTTCGCGGGCGCGCCCTTCACGCTGGCCGCGTACATGGTGGAGGGCGGCGGCTCCAAGAGCTACATCCTCATCAAGCGGCTGATGTTCGAGCAGCCCGAGCTGGCGCACCGCCTCTTCGGCAAGCTCACGGACACGCTGATTCCCTACCTGAAGATGCAGGTGGAGGCGGGCGCGAGCATCGTCCAGATTTTCGACTCATGGGGCGGCGAGCTGTCGCCGTGGGACTACGAGCGCTTCTGCATCCCGTACCTCAAGCGCATGGTGTCCGAGCTGAAGGCCACCGGCGTGCCCGTCATCGTCTTTGGCGTGGGCATGTCCACGCACCTGCCGCTGCTCAAGAGCACTGGCGCGGACGTGGTGGGCCTGGACTGGACGCTGCCCATGGATGAAGGCCGGAAGGTGCTGGGGCCGGACGTGGCGGTGCAGGGCAACCTGGACCCGCTGCACCTGTTCCTCCCCCGCGAGGCGCTGGAGGGTCGAGTGAAGGACATCCTCCGCCGCGCGGGCCCCGAGGGGCACATCTTCAACCTGGGCCATGGCATCCTCCCGCCCACGGACCCTGACTCCGCCAAGTTCCTGGTGGACGCCGTCCACCGGCACGGCGTGGCGCTGCGCCAGGGCACACTGTCCAACGATTGATTTTTGAATCAATGGACGATTGACGCGTCGCATTGCCGCTCGTTAGATGCCCGCCTCCCGACTTCGCTGGAGGTGAGGCACACATGGCAAGCGAGAAGCGCAACGGCCCCCGAAGGGTGGCCATCGTCCGCGGCCTGCGGACCCCGTTCGTGAAGGCGGGCTCCGTCTTCTCGGGGCTGACGGCGCTGGACCTGGGCCGCCTGGTGGTCCAGGAGCTGGTCCAGAAGACGGACCTGGACCCGAACATCATCGACCAGGTGGTGTTCGGCCAGGTCATCCCCACGCTGACGGCCCCGTCCATCGCCCGCGAGGTGGTCATCGCGGCGGGGCTGCCGAAGACGATTGATGCCTTCACGGTGTCGCGCGCGTGCGCCACGTCCATCCAGGCGATGACGGCGGCGGCCAACGCGATTGCCACGGGGGAGGCGGACGTCATCATCGCCGGCGGCACCGAGTCCATGTCGGACGCGCCCATCTTCACCAGCCGGCCGCTGGCCCACGCGCTGGTGGCGGCGTCCAAGGGGCGCTCGCTGCCGGACAAGCTCAAGCCCTTCCAGCGCCTCAAGGCCAGGGATTTGCTGCCGGTGCCCCCGGCCATCGCCGAGTACTCCACTGGCATGACGATGGGGGAGAGCGCGGAGAAGATGGCCAAGGAGAATGGCATCAGCCGCGAGGAGCAGGACCGCATCGCCTACAACTCGCACCGCAACGCGGCCAAGGCGTGGAAGGACGGCCTGTTCGACAACGAGGTGATGCACGTCGTCGTGCCGCCGAAGTTCGACAAGACGGCGGAGCGCGACAACATCGTCCGCGAGGGCACCAGCATGGAGGCGCTGGGTCAGCTCAAGCCGGCGTTCGACCGCAAGTACGGCACGATTACGGCGGGCAACGCGTCGCCGCTGACGGACGGCGCCGCGGCGCTGCTGCTCATGAGCGAGGAGAAGGCGCGCGCGCTGGGCTACGAGCCGCTGGGCTTCCTGCGCAGCCACGCCTACGCCGCCACGGACCCGGGCGACCAGCTGCTCCAGGGCCCGGCCTACGCGGTGCCCACGGCGCTCAAGCGCGCGGGCATGACGTTGACGGACATCGACCTGGTGGAGATGCACGAGGCCTTCGCCGCGCAGGTGGCCAGCAACCTCCAGGCGCTGGCGTCCCCGGCCTTCGCGAAGAAGGCGGGCTGGAGCGCGCCGGTGGGCGAAATCGACCGGGAGCGGCTGAACGTGACGGGCGGCTCCATCGCGCTGGGGCACCCCTTCGGCGCCACGGGCGCGCGCATCGTCACCCAGGCCCTCAATGAGCTGAAGCGTCGGAACAAGAACACGGCGATGTGCACCGTCTGCGCGGCGGGCGGGCTGGGCGCCGTCGTCATCCTGGAGCGTGCGTGATGGCCACCAAGGCGGAAGAGCTCGAGGTGAAGCAGGGCTTCTCGTACCAGGTGGAGGACGGCGTCGCCGTCATCACCTTCGACCTGCCGGACTCCCCGGTGAACACGCTGTCGCCGGAGACGGGCGAGGCCTTCCTGCGCGTCATGTCGCGCGCGGAGCGGGAGCCCGAGGTGAAGGCCGTCGTCTTCACGTCCGGCAAGAAGGACTCGTTCGTCGCCGGGGCGAAGATTGATTTCCTGCAGACCATCAAGACGGCGGAGGAGGCCACGGCCATCAGCCGCAACGGCCAGGAGGGCTTCGACAAGCTGGACGCCTTCCCCAAGCCCGTCGTCGCGGCCATCCACGGCGCCTGTCTGGGCGGCGGCCTGGAGTGGGCGCTGGCGTGTGACTACCGCGTCGCCACCGACAGCCCGAAGACGTCGCTGGGCCTGCCGGAGGTGCAGCTCGGCCTGATTCCGGGCGCGGGCGGCACGCAGCGGCTGCCGGCGCTGATTGGCGTGCAGGCGGCGCTGGACCTCATCCTCACCGGCAAGAGCCTCAAGCCTGGGAAGGCGAAGAAGCTGGGCGTGGTGGACGAGGTGGTGCCCGCGCCCATCCTCCGCGCCATCGCCGTGCGGCGCGCGAAGGAGCTGGCCGAAGGGACGCTGAAGGTGGAGCGCCGTCACGGCCAGGGCTTCAAGGGCGTGGCCGCCGGCGGCAAGAGCAAGGGCCTGGCGGGCTTCATCCAGGGCCTGGCGAACAAGGAGCTGTGGGCGGAGGTGGCGCTGGAGGACAACCCGCTGGGCCGCAAGGTCCTCTTCGACCAGGCGCGCAAGCAGCTCCTGAAAAAGACGCGCGGCAAGTTCCCCGCGCCGGAGAAGTCGCTCCAGGTGGTGCGGGTGGGCCTGGAGTCCGGGCACAAGGCGGGCCAGGAGGCCGAGGCGAAGGCCTTTGGCGAGCTGGTGGTGTCGGACGTCTCCAGGCGGCTGGTCGAAATCTTCTTCGCCACCACGGCGCTGAAGAAGGAGAACGGCACCTCCAACCCCGACGCGAAGCCCCGCGAGGTGAAGAAGGTGGCGGTGCTGGGCGGCGGGCTGATGGGCGGCGGCATCGCCTACGTGGCCAGCTCGCTCCAGGGCGTGCCGGTGCGTGTGAAGGACAAGGATGACGCGGGCGTGGGCCGCGCCATGAAGCAGGTGCAGTCCATCCTGGATGAGCGCGTGAAGCGCCGCTCACTCACCCGCCGCGAGGCCACCGCGAAGTCCGCCCTGGTGACGGCGGGCACGGACTACGCCGGCTTCAAGTCCGCGGACCTGGTCATCGAGGCGGTGTTCGAGGACCTGAAGCTCAAGCACCGCATCATCGCGGAGGTGGAGGCCGTCACCGGCGACCAGACCATCTTCGCGTCCAACACCTCCAGCATCCCGATTACGGAGTTGGCCAAGGGCAGCCGCCGGCCGGCGCAAGTCATTGGCATGCATTACTTCAGCCCGGTCCACAAGATGCCGCTCTTGGAGGTCATCACCCACGCGGGCACCGCGGACTGGGTGACGGCCACCTGCGTGGAGGTGGGGCGCAAGCAGGGCAAGACAGTCATCGTCGTCAACGACGGGCCGGGCTTCTACACCTCGCGCATCCTCGCGCCGTACATGAACGAGGCGGCGTACCTGCTGGCGGAAGGCGCGGACATCGCGGAGCTGGACAGGGCGCTGGTCGAGTTCGGCTTCCCGGTGGGCCCGATGACCCTCCTGGACGAGGTGGGCATCGACGTGGCGCAGAAGGTGGGCCCCATCATGGAGGCAGCCTTCGGCAAGCGCATGGCGGCGCCCAAGGCCCTGGAGAAGGTGGTGGCCGACGGCCGCCTGGGCCGCAAGACGGAGAAGGGCTTCTACCTGTACGAGGGCGGCAAGAAGCAGGAGGTGGACCCCTCCATCTACGCCCTGCTGCCGCACGGCACGGAGCGCCGCTCCTTCGACCGCGCGGAGATGGCCGAGCGCGTGGTGCTGCAGATGGTCAACGAGGCCATCCGCTGCCTGGGGGAGGGCATCCTCCGCAGCGCGCGGGACGGCGACGTGGGCGCCATCTTCGGCCTCGGCTTCCCGCCCTTCCTCGGGGGCCCCTTCCACTACGTGGACAGCCGCGGCCCCGCCGACGTGCTGCGCAAGCTGGAGCACTTCCACGACAAGCTCGGGGAGCGCTTTGTCCCCGCGCCGCATCTGGTGGAGATGGTGAAGGCGGGCAAGACGTTCTACCCGCGCTGAACCGCGCCGCTGTCAGCGTCCGGGAGTCCCACGTATCAGGGACTCCCGGGCTTGACCGGAGGCCGCCTCTGGCCCGAGCCTCCCGGGCCCAATGGCACGCTCCGCGTCCCGCACCATCGCCCTGGTCGTCCTGTCGGCCGTCGTGGCCTGTGGCGCCGCCGCCACCGCCGGGGCCTGGCGCTTCTTCCACAAGGACCCGAACAACCCCGTCGTCCGCCTGGACGAGTACTTCACGATGGGGTGGGTTGCCTGGGATTCCAGTTGGTACATGCGGATTGCCCAGGAGGGCTACCAGTTCGTCCCGGGGCAGCAGAGCTCGGTGGCGTTCTTCCCGCTGTACCCGCTGCTCATCCGCGCGGTGGAGTCGCTGGGGCCCAACGTGTACCAGTCCGGCGTGCTCATCACGCTGCTGTGCGGCCCGCTGGCGCTGATGCTCTTCACCGTCTGGGCGCGCAAGCTGACGGACGAGGACACGGCGCTGAAGGCCGGGCTGCTGATGGCCTGCTACCCGTTCACGCTCTACTTCTACGGCGCCATGTACTCGGACGCGCTGTTCGTCCTGCTGGTGGTGGCGGCCTTCCTGCTGCTGGAGCGGGGGCACCTGGGGCCCGCGGTGCTGGTGGCGGCGGTGGCCACGGCGGCCCGGCCCGTGGCGCCCGCGGTGGTGCTGGGCCTGCTGGTGCGCCGGCTGGAGTGGAAGCACGCGCGCGGCGAGAAGTGGAGCGCGGTGGACTTCCTGCCGGTGCTGTCGGGCCTGGGCTTCGGCGCGTACATGCTCTACTTGTGGCACCAGTTCGGTGACCCGGTGGCCTTCGTGAAGGTGCAGGGCGCGCCCGGCTGGGAGCAGATTCCCGGCTGGCACACGTGGCTGAAGGTGAGCTGGTTCGAGCGCGTCGTGCTGGCGCCGCAGGACAAGCGCGAGGCCTTCCGGCTGGCCGCGCACGCCTTCTTCACGCTGCTGGCGCTGGCGCTGGTGTGGCCCACGCGCAAGCGGCTGGGGTGGGGCTACGCCGCGTACGTGCTGGCCATCGTCGGGCTGCCGGCGTGGTCCACCAAGGACTTCATGGGGATGGGGCGCTACCTGCTGTCCGCCTTCCCCGTCTTCCTCACCGCGGCCATGCTCCTGCGGGAGCGGCCGCTGCTGCTGCGCGGGGCGCTGGCGGTGGGCGCGGCGTCGCTGCTCGTCCTCTCGTGGGCCTTCGGCGCGGACTACTACGTGTCATGAGCGAACTCCTCGAACAGGCCCTGCTTCGCTACGACGGGCTTCCCGTCGCCGAGCGCTTCCACGTCCACGCGCGGGCCTTCTCCGCGCCCCTGTTGGCCATGACGGCGCGGACGCCTGTCGGCGCGGTGGCGGACATCGGCTGTGGGCATGGGCTCTTGTCCGCGCTGCTCGCATTGGAGGACCCGGGCCGGACCGTGCACGGCGTGGACCCGGACCCGCGCAAGGTGGCGTGGGCGCGGCGGGCGCTCGCGGGGCAGCCCAACGTGCGCATCGAGGAAGGCACGGTGGAGCAGATGCTGGCGCGAGGGGCCTCCGGGCGCTTCGACGCGGCGGTGGTGTGCGACGTGCTGTACCTGCTGCCGGAGTCGAAGTGGTCCGGCTTCCTCTCCACGGTCCGGGGCCTGCTGAAGCCCGGTGGGCGGCTGCTACTCAAGGAGATGGAGGGGGATGGCTCCTGGAAGCACCGCAAGGCGTTGGCGCAGGAGTGGGTGATGGTGTCGCTGCTGGGCCGCACGAAGGCCAGCGGTGGGATGACGGTGAAGCCGCGCGCGGAGATGTCTCGCGACCTGGAGGCCGCGGGCCTCACGGTGCGCGAGGTGGTGGACCTGGGCCAGGGCTACACCACGCCGCATGTCCTCTACGTGGCGGAGCACCGGGCGTCATAGCTGGGCAGGGCGATGTGGCCGCGCCTTGGTCCTTGGGGCTCGGCCGGGCGCACCGTGGGGGGCTCGCTGTTCGGAAATGTCGGGGGTTTTGCGCCGCGAAATCTCCCGACATTTCCGAACAGCGAGCTGCTGGCCCGGCTCCGGGCCCCCCTCGGGAAACGAGGCCCGTTCAGCATGAAGCCCGTCACGGGAGGTGAGGGCATCCGCGTTCCGTGCGCTCCCGAGGCGTCCCCTCGCCCACGCTCTCTCGCGTGAACCGTTCCCGCTTGCCGTCGCTCCTCCCGCCCTGCCTGTCGCACGCGCGGTCCGCGAACGACATGGCGCAGAGGCGCTGTCTACTGCGGCGACTTCGTTGCTCAGCGCCCTTGCGCTGTTCAATGGGGCGGAGGGCAGCGTTTCGTCGCTCAGCGCCCCTACTCTGTGCGATGGGGCAGAGGGCAGCGCTTCGTCGCTCAGCGCCCCTGCGCGTCACGGTGAAGCGGACGGCAGCGTTGGGTTGACCAGGGCCCCTGAGCGGCGCGGTGAGGCGGCCAGCCGCGTTTCATCTCCGTGGTGCTGAGTGTCGCGCTGTTACTCGGCGGACGAGGAGGAGAGTAGCGTTCCGTAGCTGTGAAGCTCGATGCCGCGCTCGCGTAGCCGTGCCTTCACACGCGGGCTGGTGAGGGCCGCCAGTTCCGCCGCCCAGCCGTAGCGCCACGCCGGATCCTCGGGGACGCGCGGTGTGCCTTCTCCCGGGTGGCAGCCCAGCTCGAAGTCGCCTGTGGGCAGCGCATCCACCACCGCGAGCAGCGCGCGCTCGTCCAGCATCCCCGCCTCGAAGACGCCGCCCGCGCTCACCCGCCGCACACCGCTGGGAGCCCGGGGCGCGGTGCGCGCGAGCACCGCCAGCACGGTGGCCTTCAGCGCGGGCCCCGGTGTCTTCAACCAGCGAGGGCGGGGGAGGGCATCCGGCCAGCGCAGGGGCAGTCCCTCACGTGCGGCAATGGCCTCCACCAGCGGGCGCACACCGGGCAGCAGGTGCAGGTGCTGATGGCCGTCCAGGTGGTCCACCGTCACGCCGAGGGCGCGGGCGCGATGAAGCTGCGCGGAGAGCTCGCGCGCCAGTTCCTCCCTGTGCACCTTCCCGGTGAGCCACGCGCGCGCGAAGTCCGCCCAACTGCCCCGCATCCGGCCCCCTGGCGCGACCGTGGGCACCTCATGCGCGGGCGCCGCGGGAGGCAGCCGCGTGGAGAGCGCCAGGTGCAGCCCCACCGGGAGTCGCGCCGCCTTCGCGCGAGCGGCCGCCTCGGGAGCCGTAGGGCCCGTGGCCAGCAGCGTGGCGCTGGTGACGATGCCGTCCCTGTGCGCGCGGAGGATGCCCGCGTCCAGCGAGGCATGGAGCCCCAGGTCGTCCGCGTTCACCACCAGGCGCGTGAGGGGGCGCGTCATGCGAGGACTCAGCTCCGCGCCGTGCGGCCCGGTGGCGGCACGGCATGGAGCTGCTGCACGGAGGGCGGCAGGCGCACCGGGTGCAACGGCGGCTCGGGCGAGCGCATCTTCGGATAGAGCGACACCAGCTCCCGCACCATCTTCGCGATGACGGAGGGCGACGCCAGCGTGGAGATGCCCCGCGTGCGAGGGAAGTAGTCCACGCCCATCTGGAACACGCGGAAGCCCTGGCGGATGGCCTTCACCACGAGCTCCGCGTCGATGAACGAGCCCTGGCTGTGCAGCTCCATGGCCTCCAGCACGCGGCGGTGCATCACCTTGAAGCTGAAGTTGACGTCCTTGACCTGGATGTCGAACAGCGACCGGATGAGCAGGTTGTAGACGAACGAGTAGACGATGCGCTTGGGGCCCTCGCTCGTGCGGTCGAACCGGAAGGCGCAAATCATGTCCGCCTCCAGGTACGACATCAGGTGCAGCGCCCGCTCCAGCTCCCGCATGTCCCAGGGCAGGTCCACATCGGAGTACACGACGATGTCCTTCGTCGACGCCGCCAGGCCGGTGCGCATGGCGCCCCCCAGCTTCAGATTCACCGGGTGGTGGATGACGCGCAGTTGGGGAATCCGCTGGGCCAGCGCCTCGCAGACCTCGCGGGTGCGGTCCGTGGAGGCGTCGTTGACGATGATGATTTCGAAGTCGTCCGTCAGGGCCGGGAGGACCTCCAGCGCCCGGCTGACGGCGCGCTCGACGTAGTCCTCTTCGTTCCAGGCGGGGAAGAACAGGCTGATGCTCGGGTATTGGGCCACTGCGGACCTCGATGAGCGGACCTGCGGAGTTGGGGCTCGCTAGCAGAGAATCCGGTTTTTTGTCCAATCGGGGTCGCACTCCGTCGCACGCCTGTGCTACCGTGAAATCACCATTTTGCGGGGACACTGTGAACTCCAGGCCCTTCACCCTGCTGGTAGTGGACGACTCGCAGTCGACGTTGCCTCGGTTGGCCCGCGCGCTGGGCCCGGAGGATTTCGCCCTCCGAATCACCGCCCACGGCCCGGAGGTGCCGAGACTGGCGCGGGAGGTGGCCCTGGTGGTGCTGTGCCCGGGGGAGGACGCCCAGGCGAGCCTGGGCTTGCTCGAGCGGCTGATGCCCGGGGATGGGGCGGTGGGTCCGCCCGTGGTGCTCCTGGCCCCACCTGAGCCTCGGGGGCTCTGGCTGGAGGCCCTGCGGCGCGGTGCTGAGGTCGTTTTAGACCCATGGGCGCCGGATGAGCTGCTGGCCCGGGTGCATCGTGCCCTGGCCGCCCAGGCCCGGATGGAGGCGCTCGCCACCCAGGTGAGCGAGCTCCAGCGGCTGTCCTCCACGGACGGCCTGACGGGGGTGCACAACCACCGGCACTTCCAGGAGCGGCTCCGCGAGGAGTTCCGCCGGGCCCAGCGCTACGATGACGCCCTGTCGCTCATCCTCCTGGACCTGGATTACTTCAAGGAAATCAACGACAAGTACGGCCACTCCGCCGGGGACGGCGTGCTGCGCGAGGTGGCCGCCGCGCTCACCCGGGGCGTGCGCGAGACGGACCTGGTGGCCCGTTATGGCGGGGAGGAGTTCGCGGTGCTGCTGCCCCGCACCCACCTCACCGGGGCGCTCACCGTGGCCGAGCGGGTGCGCCGTGAGCTGCGCGCCCTGCGGCTGGAGGTGGAGGACGGCCTGCAAGTCACCGCGTCCCTGGGGGTTTCCAGCTTCCCCCACCGCACCGTCCTCACCCCGGAGCAGCTCCTCCTGACGGCGGACGAGGCCCTCTACCAGGCCAAGCGGGACGGGAGAGATCGCATCTGCCTGCATCCCCAGCTCCCCGTGGGCCCGCCCGGCCCCTAGCCCGGGTCAAAGACCCGGGGTCTGTCTTGACCCATTTGGTAGGGATGGGTCTAATTGGACCCTGTGTTGTTTCACGCCGTGGAAATGTCAAGGCCCGTGATTCCAGACTGTTGGGCAGGGAGTTTCTGCTGGCAGGGCCATTGCATTTGTCTAGGGGCGGAAACAATTCATGGGTTCTCAAGCCGCATATGTCCACGGTCAGCAGGCCGAAGCGCCCCGCGAGGCCGAAGCGCCGCGCGGGCGGCTGCTCCTGGTGGATGACGAGGAGAACATCCTCAAGTCCATCCGCCGGGTGCTGCGCCGCGGTGATTGGGACATCGAGACGGCGACGGACGCCGAGCAGGGCCTGCGGGCGGTGGAGGCGTTCCGCCCCGAGGTCGTCATCTCCGATTTCCGCATGCCGGGGATGAATGGCGTCGATTTCCTTACCCGGGTGAAGCAGCAGCAGCCGCGGGCCCAGCGCATCATGCTGACGGGCCAGGCGGACCAGCAGGCCATTGAAGAGGCCATCAACCGGTCGGAAATCTTCCGCTTCATCTCCAAGCCCTGGAACGACAGCCACCTGGTGCTGACGGTGAAGAGCGCGTTCGAGCAGTACGCGCTCCAGGCGGAGAACGAGCGGCTCTACACGGTGACGCAGGCGCAGAACGCGGAGCTGAAGCTGCTCAACGCGGACCTGGAGGAGCGCGTCGCCCAGCGCACGCGCATGCTGAGCCAGGCCAAGCGCGAGTGGGAGCTGTCGTTCGACTGCATGGAGACGCCGCTGTGCGTGGTGCGCGCGCGGGACTTCGCGGTGCGGCGGGCCAACCTGGCGTACGCGGACGTGGCGGGGCGCTCCATTGAAGAGATTCCCTCCGACACCACCTGCTACCGCTACCTCTTCGGCCGCAACGAGCCGTGCACGGGCTGCCCGCTGCCGGCGGCGGTGGAGAGCGGCAAGGGCGCGCGCGGGGAGGTCCGCCAGGGCGGGCGCACCTTCGTGGTGGCCGCCTACCCCATGGCGGGGGACGAGCGCGTCGTGTGCACCTACCGGGACGTCACCGAGGAGCAGTCGATGACCCGGCGCCTCATCGAGACGGAGAAGATGGCCGCGGTGGGCCAGCTCGCCGGCGGCGTGGCGCACGAAATCAACAACCCGCTGGGCGGCATCCTCGCCTTCGCGCAGCTCATGTCGCGCGACGCGGGCCGCAGCGAGGCGGACCTGGAGTCGCTGGGGCTCATCGAGGAGAGCGCGCTGCGCTGCAAGCGCATCGTGGAGAGCCTCCTCAAGTTCAGCCGCCACAGCCGCGTGGAGGACCGGCGGCCCTTCGATTTGTCCAAGTGCGTGGAGGACGCGGCGGTGCTGTTCCGCGCGCAGCTCAAGTCCATGCCCACGGTGGAGCTGTCGGTGGGGCTCGCGGAGGAGCTGCCGAAGGTGTACGGCGACCCCGGCCAGCTCGCGCAGGTGGTGCTCAACCTCCTGCAGAACGGTCTCCAGGCGCTGCCCGCGCGCGAGGGCAAGCTGACGCTGGTGACGGGTCGCGAAGGCGACCGCTGCTACTTCGCGGTGACGGACACCGGCACGGGCATCGAGGAGAAGCACCTGCCTCGCATCTTCGAGCCGTCGTTCACCACCAAGGCCCCGGGTGAAGGCACCGGCCTGGGGCTCTCCATCGCGTACCGCATCGTCGAGGACCACGGGGGCAGCTTCCACGTGGACACCCAGGTCGGCCAAGGCTCCTGCTTCACCGTTTTTCTGCCCATCCCCCTGCAGCTCGAGAGGTTGCCGTGAACCAAGTCAAGCGCGCCAAAGTCCTCGTCGTGGATGACGACTCCGTCGTCCTCAAGGCCGTGACGCAGATTCTCCAGCGCGAGGGCCACCCGGTGGTGGCCATTGACGACGCGGTGGAGGGCCTGACGGCGGCGAAGGACCCCACCATCGACGTGGTCGTCCTCGACATCAAGATGCCCAACCTGTCCGGCATGGACCTGCTGCGCGGCATCAAGGCGGACCGCCCGGACGTGGAGGTCATCATGATGACGGCCTTCGCCACCGTGGAGACGGCGGTGGAGGCGGTGAAGGCGGGCGCGTACGACTACCTCACCAAGCCCTTCGAGAACATCGACGAGGTCAGCCTCACGGTGGCCAAGGCGGCCGAGCGCAAGGCGCTCAAGGACCGCACCCGCGCGCTGGAGGAGGCCCTCACGGTCCGCAGCCAGTTCGAGGACCTCATCGGCCAGTCCACGCAGATGCGCTCCGTCTTCAAGCTGGTGGAGACGGTGAGCCACTCCACCGCCACGGTGCTCATCCAGGGTGAGAGCGGCACGGGCAAGGAGCTGGTGGCCCGCGCCATCCACTACCGCAGCGCGCGCAAGGACAAGCCCTTCGTGGCGGTCAACTGTTCGGCGCTGACGGAGACGCTGCTGGAGAGCGAGCTGTTCGGCCACGTGAAGGGCAGCTTCACCGGCGCCACCGGCAACAAGAAGGGCCTCTTCGAGGCGGCCGACGGCGGCACCATCTTCCTGGACGAGATTGGCGACGTGCCCCCGGCCACCCAGGTCCGCCTGCTGCGCGTGCTCCAGGAGGGGGAAGTCAAGCGCGTGGGCGCCAACGAGCCGGTGAAGGTGGACGTGCGCGTCATCGCCGCCACCCACGTGGACCTGTCCCGCGCCAAGGAGCAGGGCAAGTTCCGCGAGGACCTCTTCTACCGGCTCAACGTCATCACCATCGACCTGCCGCCGCTGCGCGACCGGCCGGAGGACGTGCCGCTGCTGGCGCACCACTTCCTGAAGCTGTACGCGTCCAAGGCGGACAAGAAGGTGACGGGCATCTCCCCGCGCGCCATGGAGGCCCTCACCTGCAACCGGTGGACGGGCAACGTGCGCGAGCTGGAGAACGTCATCGAGCGCGCGGTGGTGCTGACGGGCAACGACGTCATCGACGTGGAGGACCTGCCGCCGGGCTTCCAGTCCGCGCCGCAGCCGGACTCCACGGTGGAGGTGTTCAGCCTGGCACACCTGCCGTACGCCCAGGCCAAGCGCCTGGCGATGCGCGCCTTCGAGCGCCGCTACCTGTCCGCCCTCCTGGAGAAGAACAACCAGAACGTCTCCAGCGCGGCGCGCGCGGCGGGCGTGGACCGCTCCAACTTCCGCCGTCTGCTCAAGCAGTACGAGGTGGCCGGCCGGTCCATGAAGCCCCGCGTGGCGCAGGCGGAAGACGCGGAGGCGATGGAAGCCGCGTCCTGACGTGTGTCAGCAGGCGGGCACCCGGGCATTTCCCATGCGCGCCCGGGGCCCTCCTGGACTAGAAGGCGGGGTTGCGTGCAGACCCTGGCAATCGTCGCGAAGAGGGACAAGCCCGAGGCGGTAGCGCTCGCGGCTCAAATCCGTGAGCGGTACCCCCACCTCTCGGTGCTGGCCGACCGCACGTTGGCCCATGCGCTGGGCTGGCCGCGGGTGGATGACCGGGAGCTGGTGACCCGGGCGGACCTGATGGTGGTGCTGGGCGGTGACGGCACGCTCATCTACGCGGCGCGCCTGCTGGGCGGCCGCGGGGTTCCGATTCTGGGCGTCAACCTGGGCAGCCTGGGCTTCATGACGGAAGTCCCGGTGGAAGAGCTGTACCCCATGCTGGAGCAGGTGCTCGCGGGGCGCTTCCAGGTGGACTCGCGGATGAAGCTGACCTGCCGCCTGCTGCGCGGGGGCCGGGTGCTCATCGAGGACGAGGTCCTCAACGACGTGGTCATCAACAAGGGCGCGCTGGCGCGCATCGCGGACCACGAGACGGCCATCGACGGGGTGCCGATTACGACCTACAAGTCCGACGGCGTCATCCTGGCCACGCCCACCGGCTCCACGGCGTACTCGCTGTCGGCGGGCGGGCCCATCGTCCACCCGTCCGTGGACTGCACGGTGCTGTCGCCCATCTGTTCGCACGCGCTCACGCAGCGCTCCATCGTGGTGCCCGCGGACCGGACCATCCGGGTGACGCTGCGCAGTGAGACGGCGGACACGTACCTGACCATCGACGGGCAGACGGGCCACGGGCTGCAGGGCGGGGACTGCATCGAGGTGGTGCGCTCGCCCAACCGGGTGAACCTGGTGCGCAACCCGAAGGTGGCCTACTTCTCCATCCTCCGGCAGAAGCTCCACTGGGGCGAGCGCTGAGGGGCGCCGGGCGCCGTGTTCCTGTTCCTGTCGAAGGTGCTGGACCTGCTGCTGGCGCCGCTCTCCTGGGCGCTGCTGCTGTGGCTGGCGGCGTGGGCGCTGCGGCGCCGACGTGAGCGGCTGTCGCGGGCGCTGAGCGCGCTGGGTGGGGTGGTGCTGTACGCCTTCTCCATCGAGCCGGTGGCCATGGGGCTGATGCGGGCGACGGAGGCGGGGGCGGTGCGGAGCTTCCAGCCGGGCGTCACGTATGACGCCGTCATCGTCCTGGGCGGAGGCCTGGACCCCGCGGCCACGGAGCGGACCGGCGTACCGGAGTACAACGCCGCGGCGGAGCGGGTGCTGCGGGGCTTCGAGCTGCTGCGCGAGGGCCGGGCGCGGCAGGTGCTCATCTCGGGCGGTTCGTTGGACCCCAGGCCCGAGGCGGTGGTGGAGGCCGACGTGCTGTCCCGGCAGCTCCAGCGGTGGGGCGTTCCGGCCGAGCGCATCGTCCTGGAGGGGCGCAGCCGCAACACCCGGGAGAACGCGCTGGAGTCCGCGCGCATCATCCAGGCGCGCGGCTGGAAGTCGCTGCTGCTGGTGACGAGCGCCGCGCACATGCCGCGGGCGGCGGGCTGCTTCGCGGCGGTGGGGCTGCGTCCGGACCTGCTGCCCGTGGATTCGCGGGCGTCCAGGACGCCGCTGCGGCGCATGAGCTGGCTGCCGAGGTCGGGAGCGCTCAACGTGAGCACTGACGCCCTGCGCGAGCTGGCGGGGCGGGTGGTGTACCGCGCGCGAGGCTGGACGGTGCCGTGAGCGGAGGCGCCCCGCCCGGCGCCTGCTCGCGCGGCGGGGCGGCTGGCTCGGGCAGCCGGGCAGGGCCGTGAGGCGGGGGGCGCGGCCCTACTTCAGCGGCGCGGGTGGCTGCCGCGCGTCCGGTGACAGGGCGCCGCTGCCGAGCCGGGAGATGCGGCCCTCCGCCTGGGCGTGGGGCGAGGGCGTGCCGGTGCGGAACGCCTCGGCCAGCACGTCCAGCGGCGAGTTGCCATCCGCCCGGGCCGGCGTGGACGGCTGGTTCTTCAGCATGTCGTAGCCGTCCTTGCCGCTGGCGAGGAAGCTCAGCGTGGCCAGCCGGTACGTGGCCGCAGCGTCCAGCGGCTTGCCGCCCACCTTCACGCCCAGCACCCGCTGCCCCACGGGCCGGTCCGCGTCGAAGGTGAACGCCATCCCCGACACCTGCGGGAAGCGGCCCGGCCGTGAGTCCTCCCGGCTGAGGCTGACGCCGTTCTCCAGCGCCGCGCGCAGCGTGTCCCCCTTCACCTCCAGCACCACCAGCTCGTCCGTGTAGGGGAGGATGGCGTGCAGGTCCCTCCGCGTCACGCCGCCCGCGGGCAGCACCGTGTCCGCGCGCAGGGCGCCCCCGTTGACCAGCGCCACGTCCGCCCCCGCCGCCGCGCGGAAGGCGTCCGCGACGAACGAGCCCAGGTTCGTCTCCTGCGTGCGAACCTGCGAGGCCCGCGCGTCCAGCGCCACCGGGGTGCGGCCCACGCGCTCCGACAGGCGGCTGAACAGCGTCGCATAGGGCTGCATCGCCGCGACGAAGGCCGCGTCCTCCGGCACCTGCCGCGTCACCGGCAGCGTCTGCCACGTCACCTGCCGCACGGTGGCCGTCGCCGCGTCCACGTCCAGCGTGAGCCGGCCCAGGTCCACCGCGTCCGCCGCCACCTTGAAGATGGGCGTGCCCGTGCCGCGGTCCTCCAGCGCCTCGTGGTCATGCCCCCCGAGCACCGCGTCCACGTGGACGCAGCGGGTGAGCGCCCGGTCCTGGTCCGCCGTCAGGTGGGTGAGGGCCACCACGACCTGGGCGCCTTGCTCGCGCAGCTTCGCCACCGCGCCCCGCGCCGCCTCGCAGACGTCCCCGAAGTGCGTGTCCTTGCCCGCCTTGGTGGTGGCCTTCGTCTCCTGAAGCACCACGCCGAAGAGGCCCAGCTTGATGCCGCCCAGCTCGCGCACGGCGGTGGCCTGCACCCCCGCGAAGAGCGCTCCGCTCTTTCCGTCCCGCACGTTGGCCCCGAGCCACGTGAAGCGCGACTCGCGGATGCGCTCGCGCAGCACGTCGTCGCCGAAGTCGAACTCGTGGTTGCCCAGCACCGCGTAGTCCAGGCCGAACGCATTCCACGCGTCCACCATGTGCCGCCCCTTGAGCGGCTTGCCGTCCACCTCCACCAGCGACTCCACGGACGGCGACAGCGTGTCACCCCCCATCAACGTCAGGACGTGCGGTGTCTCGCGGAGGACCTGCTTGCGCAGCGTCGCGGCGCGCGCCATGCCGCCCCGCTGGCCGTCCTCGACGGCCTGGACCTGGTAGACGTCCGCCAGGTGCAGCAGCGTCAGGCGCACCGTGCCAGAGGGCGGCGCTGGCGTGGGGGTTGGCGCGCTCGCGGCGCATCCGCCGGCAAGGGCCGCGGCCAACGCGAGCAGGGCCTCACGTCGGGCCAGCGCTGTCTTCTTCTTCATCGTGCGTCGCTCTCCCCAGCGCGCTCCCTGGGTGGGGCGCAACGTGTGGGGCCTATCGCACTCAGGCGGCGATGGCGAGCGCCGGGGGCTTCACGCGCCGTGTCACACGCGGGGGGCAGGTGTGCCGGCTGAGACCTCTGGTGCGACCCGGTTTGGTGGAAAGTTACAGATTTCGTGCAGAGCCGTTTGCGCGGGATTCACGCCGGTTGCTAGGACGCTCCCAGACCAAGGGAGGTTGTCATCCATGAGGCACAGCAACAGGTGGAGTGCGCTCCTGGTGGCCGGTGTGATTGCCGGCTGCGGGGAGTCCGCGCTCGAAGGGCAGCAAGGTTCCACGGAAGAGACGGCGGTCATCAGCCAGCAGCTCAGCTCGTCCACGCGGCCGGGCATGGGCGCCACCCTCTACAACGGCGGTGTCACGTTCCGAACCTGGGCGCCCATGGCGAGCCGGGTGTTCGTCTCCGGCGACTTCAACGGCTGGGGCACCTGGATTGAGCTGGGCAACGAGTTCAACGGCAACTTCTCCGGAGACGTCCCGGGCGCGGTGAAGGGCCAGAAGTACAAGTTCATCACCCGCAACCAGTGGGGCAGCGACGCGTGGCGGGCGGACCCCCGCTCGGCGTGGCAGGAGAACTCCACCGGCTCCAGCATCATCTACGACCACGGCGAGTACTGGTGGAACGCGCAGCAGTTCAGCACGCCCGCGTTCAACGAGATGGTCATCTACGAGCTGCACGTCGGCACGTTCCATGACTCGCCCGGCTGGGGCCCTGGCAACTGGAACAGCGCGATCTCCAAGCTCGACCACGTCCGTGACCTGGGCGCGAACATGGTCAAGGTCATGCCCGCGTACGAGTTCGCGGGTGACTTCTCCTGGGGCTACAACGCGGCCTTCCCGTTCGCGCCGGAGAGCGCCTACGGCCACCCCAACGACATGAAGCGCTTCGTGGACGAGGCGCACATGCGTGGCATCGGCGTCATCTTCGACGTGGTGCACAACCACTACGGCCCCAGCGACCTGCCCATGTGGTGCTACAGCGGCGACTGCCTGGGCTCCGGCGGCGAGTACTTCTACAACGACTGGCGCAAGAGCACGCCGTGGGGTGACACGCGTCCGGACTACGGCCGCCCCGAGGTTCGCGCGTACATCCGCGACTCCATGATGAACCTGCTCCACAACTTCCGCGGTGACGGCCTGCGCTGGGACGCCACCAAGTACATGCGCACGCAGAATGGCAGCGACGCCACCGCCATCCCCGACGCGTGGCGCGTGTTCCGCTCCATCAACCGCGAAATCAACGCCACGCAGCCCTGGAAGATCAGCATCGCGGAGGACTTCGGCGGCGGCGACTCCATCACCAACGGCTCCTCGTCCGACACCGCGGGCGGCGCGGACTTCGACTCGCAGTGGGGCGGCGACTTCGTGCACGCCATCCGCGCGGCCGTCATCGCGCAGAACGACGGCAGCCGTGACATGAACGCGGTGCGCAGCGCCATCACCCAGCGCTACAGCGGGCGGCACACGGCGCGCGTCATCTACTCGGAGAGCCACGACGAAGTGGCCAACGGCAAGGCGCGCGTGCCGGAGGAGATCTGGCCGGGCAACGCGGGGAGCTGGGCGGCCAAGAAGCGCTCCACGCTGGCGGCGGGCGTCGTCTTCACCTCGCCCGGCATCCCCATGATCTTCCAGGGCCAGGAGTTCCTCGAGGACGGCTACTTCCAGGACACGGACCCGGTGGACTGGGGCAAGAACAGCACCTACGGCGGCATCCGGACGCTGTACCGCGACCTCATCCGCTACCGCCGCAACTGGTTCAACAACACGCGCGGCCTGCGCGGTGGCAACGTCAACGTCCACCACGTGAACAACACCGGCAAGGTGATTGCGTACCACCGCTGGGAGAACGGCGGGCCCGGGGATGACGTCGTCATCGTCGCCAACTTCAGCGGCACGTACTTCCCCAGCTACAACATCGGGTTCCCGCGCGCGGGCACCTGGTACGCGCGCTTCAACAGCGACGCGAACGTGTACTCCAGCGACTTCGGCAACACGGCGACCGTCAACACCGTGGCCTACAGCGGCGCCAAGGATGGCATGGGGCACAACGCCTCGTTCGCCATCGGGCCCTACTCGCTGGTCATCTTCTCGCAGTAGCGCCTGACGGCGCCGGGCGCCCGGGGCTGCATCCACCGGGCGCCCGCTCGTGCCTCAGACGTTGTAGCGCCGGCCCTGCGCGAGCGGCTCGATGACGCTCGCGCCGGTGTCGAAGTCATCCGGGTAGTGGATGAGCCGCATCCGGGCGCGCAGCTCGGCAGGCAGCGCCGCCAGCTTCTCGTAGGGCGTGTGCACGCCGTAGTTCGTCTCGTGGATGATGAGGTCGGCCTTCGACAGCCAGTCGATGAGGCCCTCGTCATAGGCGGTGTCCGCGCTGTACCCCAGGCAGCGGCCCCCCGCGTGGATGCGCAGCGCGGTGGTGGGCACGTGGTGGTACGTCATCCGGCTCTCGATGAGGAAGGGCCCGTGGCGCACGGTGGACTCGGTGGAGAGCGGCGTGTGCTCGAAGTAGTCCTCGAAGTGCCTGGCATGGGGCGGCTCCCCGCGCTTCTCGATGAGGCACTCCATGCCCGCGGCCAGGCTGCCTTCCCAGAGCCGGTCCGCGACGGCGGGGTGGGCCAGCACCTCCAGCTTCCGCTGCAGCACGAAGAAGGAGAAGTAGCCCAGGCTCTCCAGGCCCGACGCGTGGTCCGCGTGCAGGTGGGTGAGGGCCACGGCGCTGACGCGGTCCGCGTCCAGGGGCACGCCGGCGGACTCGGACGCCTCGCGCATCATCTTCCGGATGGGGTGCGGGCAGTCCACCAGCAGCACCTGGTCCTCCGCCTCCACGGCGAGGCAGGACGAGTAGCGCAGGGCGGAGAAGGCGTCGCCGATGCCAAGGGTGATGAAGGACAGGCTCAAGGTTGGCTCCGGAGTGAAGGGGCGAGTCGCTCCCGCAGCTTCGCCGCGACGGCCGGCGGACAGAAGGCGGAAACGTCCTCGCCGCGCGCCACGCGGGCCTTGAGTCCGCTGCTGCTCACCTCGGCCAGGTGGGCCTCGGCGGGGAGGAAGAGGGTGGACAGTTCAGGGGCCAGCACGCGGTTGTTCTGCGCCAGCGTCGTCTCGAACTGGGCGTCCGTGGCGCCGCGCACCCCGCGCAGCAGGACGCTGGCGCCAATGTCCCGCGCGAAGTCGACGATGAGCCCCTGCGTGCGCGCCACGGTGACGTTGGGGTGGTGCGCCACGGCCTCGCGCAGGAGGGCCACGCGCTCATCGGCGGACAGCAGGCTCTGCTTGTCCGGGTTGACGGCCACCACCACGACGACGTGGCCGAAGAGGCGGGCCGCCTGACGGACGACGGACATGTGGCCGGCCGTGACGGGGTCGAAGCTGCCGGCGTAGACGGCGATGGTCATCACGACACCTCGGGAGCGGCCTCGGAGCTCGGGCTCCGGGGCGGGTGGAAGGTGAGGGCGGCGTACAGCGTGCCCGCCGCGCACAGGGCGGCGGCCAGCGTGAAGTGGCCGGCGTAGCCCAACGCCTGGGCGCTGAAGCCGCTCAGCGCCGCCGCGGCGCCCGTGGCCAGCACCACCAGGGAGGCCTGCACGGTGTAGTCCGTGGCGGCGTGGCCCGGGCGGCAGGCGTCCATCATCGCGGTGAAGACGGCCGCGGTGGCCATGCCGCTGGCCACGTGCTCCACCCCGCAGACGAAGGTGAGCAGGGGCAGGGAGGCGGGGCCCTTCGCCGCCAGGGCGTAGAGCAGCACCGCGCCAGCCTGGAGTCCGCCGAAGACGAGCAGCGCCCGCCGCCTTCCGAGCCGCACCACCAGGCCGCCCCCCAGCAGCGCGCCCACGAGCCCCGCGGTGAAGCCCACGCCGCCCAGCATCCAGCCGATGGACGTCAGCGACAGCCCCGCGTCGACCAGGAAGGTGCGGAGCATGCCGGTGGCCAGGGCTTCGCCCGCCTTGTAGGCGACGAGCAGCGTGAGCCACGCGCCGGCCCCCGGGCGCGTCAGCCACCACCGCAGGCCCAGGCTCTGCGCGAGCGGCGGCGCGGTGGGCGGCTCGCGGTAGAGGGCGATGGGCACGGTGGCCACGAGCAGCAGCGCGCCCAGCGCGAGGAAGGTGGGGCGCCAGCCCACCGCGTCGAAGACGGCGAGCATCACCCCGCCGCCCAGAATCATCCCGACGCGGTAGGCCGCCACCTGGACGCCGTTGCCCCAGCCGCGCTCGGCCGGCGAGAGCAGGTCCACGGCCAGGCCGTCCGTGGCCACGTCCTGCGTGGCGGCCAGGAGGTTGACGCCCAGCACCGCGGCCATGAGCAGCCGCGTGTCCAGGCCACCCTCCGGCAACGCGAGCGCGAGCAGGAGCCCCGAGGACAGGCACTGGAGCGGCAGGATGTAGCCGCGCCGCCGCCCCCACCTCGCCGAGCCATGCCGGTCCATGGGCGGCGCCCAGAGGAACTTGAGCGCCCAGGGCAGCGCCAGCAGGTGGGCCAGGCCGATGGAGGGCAGGGACAGGCCCTGGTGGCGCAGCAGCACCGGCAGGGCCTGGGTGAAGAAGCCGAAGGGGAGCCCTTGCGACAGGTAGAGGCTGGAGAGCAGCCCCAGCTTGGCGGCCGTCTTCATGCGTCCTCCTTCGCGCTGGCCGGCGCCAGCAGCCCCGCGGCCATGCGCTTCACCGTGCTGGCGGCGGAGCCCGGGGGAACGAGCCCCGGGACGCTGGCGGAGAGCACGAAGTAGCCCTGCACGGCGGCGAACAGGCCGGCCGCCAGCGAGGGCGCCCTGCGCTTTCCCACCACGGCGGCGACGAGCGACGTCAGGTGCTCCAGGTCGGCGCGCACCACCTGCTCGTAGATGGCCTGGACCTCGGGCTGGCGGATGGCCTCCGCGCTGATGGTGACCCAGCTTGAGACGGCCGCCGGGGCCGCGTCATCACCCGTGGCGAGGAAGGCTTCCACGAACGCGTCGACCCGGGCCCGGGCGGCGTCCTCGCCCTTCACCCGGTCGAGCCGCGCCGCCACCCGCTGGCGCGCCCGCGCCGCGAGCTGCTCCACCAGCGTGAGGAGAATCTCCTGCTTGCCACTGAAGTGGTAGTGCACCAGCCCCGGGCTCAACCCCGCCGCCTTCGCGATTTCGCCCACGGAGGCGCGCTCGTAGCCGCGCTCCGACATGACCTTCAGCAGGCCCGCGACAATCTGCTGACGGCGCTCCTCGGTGTTGGATGGACGGGGCATGGGCGTGTTTATTGGTTGTTTGACCAACTTATAAACAGGGGCGGCCCCGGCGTCAATCGCACGGGCGCCCAGGCCTGGATGTGGAAGGGGGCCGGGGCGCTGCTAGCGTGGCGCGCATGACACGAATCGCGCGCCGCCGAGCCGTGGTGGGGGCTGGACTCCTGTTGGGACTTTACCTGGGCGCGCCGGGAGCCACCTGGGCCCGGCAATGGCGTGCCCGCGGGCTACTTCGGCGCGGCGGGGCACCCCGTGAAGTTCATCCTCGATGAGTGAGGTGTGGTCATGAAGCTGCTTCGTTTCGCGCTCCTGGGGCTCGTCGTGGCCCTGGCCTTTTCCGCCGGGGTCTGGTTCAGCGGCGATTCAGGGCCTTCGCAGGTCCCGTCAGGGGAGGGCGCCGTCCCGCCTCCCGCTGTCGCAGCCACTCCGCCCGAACCGCGCGCCGCGCCTCCTCCCGCCGCTGCGCCAACGCGGCCACCTCCGGTGACAGCGGCTCCGGCTGAAGCCACCGTGCTCCGCCGGCTCCCGGCGCCTCTCGACGTGCCGGCGGAGCCACCCCCCACAAGCGAGCCAGCGCCGGCCGCCGCGCCCGACGAGCTGCCCCTCGCCTTCACGCCGGAGCTGCCGGAGCCCTTCACGCCCAAGGGCTTCGAGCGCGTGGCCTTCCGCGCCGCCAGCGAATGCGGCATGGGGCTCGACGTGGTGGCGTTGGACTGCTCCGAATACCCCTGCATCGCCTGGACGCGGGCGACGGACGACACCGTGAAGACGTTCTCCATGTCGGGGTGCGCCCCCTGGGAGGAGGCCTTCCAGGACCGGACGATGGTCGTCGCGAGCGGGCAGTTCAAGGAAGGCGGCCAGGGCGCCCGGTATCTGGCGTGGATGCCGATGCCCGCGGACCCGGCGCTCAACCGCATCGCCATGCGGCGCGCCCGGGAGCGCACCGATGGCATGAAGGAAGCCCTGGGGCTGCGGTAGCCCAGCGCCGTCTCAGGCCGGAACGGCGCCCGCGTGAATGGGGACCTCCCGCGCGGAGACGAGCGCCTCGATGCCCGCCGCCACCATGTCCGGCACCTCCAGCGCGGGGAAGTGGCTGGTGGCGGGGAGCTTCAGCACATGGAAGCCCGGGTGCTCCACGCCGAAGTCCACCTGCGCCGCCAGGTAGTCGTGTGACTCGGGCCGCGCGTACAGGTGCATCGTGAGCGGCATGGGCTCCAGCGCGGCCAGGGCGTGCAGCGGTGAGCCCTCGCGGGCGTAGGCCGCCTCAATCTCACGTCCGGCGCGGGCCCACATGGCTTCGTCGAACGCGCCCATGTCATCGCGCACGAAGCGGCGGATGGAGGCGTCGTCGAGCCCCTTCAGCCACCCTTGAAGCAGGGTGTCCCGCACCTCGCTCCAGCGCTCCGTCTGGAGCCCGCGCACCGCATGAAGGAAGGTGGGCGTGGGCTCGGTGGCAATCCAGTCCAGGAGGACCATCCGCGGCACGCGCGCGGGGCCCAGCGCCCGACGCAGGTCCAACGCCCACCAGCCCGCGTGGGACATGGCCACGGGGACGATGTGCCGGGCGCCGCTGGCCTCGACGACCGCAATCAGGTCCTCCAGCACCGCGGTGCTGTCGAAGTCGGAGCCACCGCCTTCGGACTCGCCGTGTCCCCGGAGGTCCACGGACAGGACGCGCCGGAAGGCGGAGCAGCGGGGAAGCAGCTTCTGGAAGCTCGCCCGGGTGGTGCACCAGCCGGGGAGAAAAAGGAGTGCGGGCTCGCCCTGGCCCACGTCGTCGTAGCGGATGCGGGCGCCGCCGCGGGTGTGTACTTCCGGCATGTCGTCCCCTCCGTGGAAGCGTTGGTTGGTTCTCGTCGGAGGGTGCGCAGGCCCGGCCCGCATGTCAGCAGGCAACACGGCAGGGGCCGTACCGTCAGGGCGAGGAGCCCCGCTCTCAATTAATTCATGTTTCGCTTGATATGCTGAGTGTGTTCGCTGGGATTCCCCCAGGACAGGAGACACTCACATGCCACTGAAGTCGCTGATGGGAAGCTGTGTGCTGGCGGTCGCCGTGCTGCTCGCGGGCTGCGGCGGGACGGAGCTGGAGGCCGCTGTTTCCGAGGACCTGGGCGTTCAGGAGCGCGCCATCAGCCTGTGTCTGCCGGGGGCACCCTCGGGTTCTCTCTGTGGCAACGGCGGCACCTGCGTCTATGAATACCGGAACCAGACCTCGGCGCCCTGCCGCCCCAAGTGCTCCTCGAGCGGGACGTGTGGGAGCTCGCAGGTGTGCTGCCCCGGGCCGAACCTCCCGTACTGCATGCCGGCGTACCTGGGCTGCACGCCGCTCATCCCCCCGCCCGTGCCGTAGCCCCCGCGCCGCGTCGCGCTCCGGTGGAGGTCTCCGGAGCGCTTCGTTGTCTCGAGCGCGCGCCGCTCAGAAGGTCAGCAGCGTCGTCACCCGCTCGCGGCCCAGGCGGTTGGGGCCTTCGAGGAAGTCCAGGCTGAGGAGGAAGCTGAAGCCCACCAGCTCGCCGCCGAGCCGGGACACCAGCTTCGCGGTGGCCTCCGCCGTGCCTCCCGTGGCCAGCACGTCATCCACGATGAGCACGCGCTCCCCCTGGAGGATGGCGTCCTCGTGCATCTCCACGCCGTCGGAGCCGTACTCCAGCGAGTAGCGCTCCACCACCGAGCGGTGCGGCAGCTTCCCGGGCTTGCGCGCGGGCACGAAGCCCGCGTTGAGCGCCAGGGCCATGGGGGCGCCCAGCAGGAAGCCCCGGGCCTCCACGCCCACCACCTTCGTCACGTGCTGCCCCCTGAAGGGCGCCGACATGGCGGTGATGACCCGGCCGAAGAGGCGGGGGTCCGCCAGCACGGGGGTGATGTCCTTGAAGACGATGCCGGGCTTGGGGAAGTCCGGCACGTCGCGGAGCCGGGCCTTCAGGTCCTCGACGAGGGTGGTGTCGGTCAGACTCGGGACAGGTGCATTCATGGGCGGCGCTCCGGAGGTGGAGGAAGGGCCAGGGGCTTCTGGAGGGGAGGGACAGGTGGCCTGGGGCCTGGCCCGCTGCCTGCTTTGTCGCGGCGGCGACGTCCCTCCGGCCGCCGGGGGCAACCGCCACCCGGAGGCCCCGCCGGACAGGCTGTCCTCCCGAGGAGCAGGCGGGGTTCGGAGACGCGAAAGCGGACGGTCCGGGCCATGGCGGGGGTTGATGCTCTCACAGCTTGATGCCAGCGGCGGGTTCTGCTGGCGGACGCATTGATTTTTCCCGCGACCGGGAGCCTCGTTGCTGTGGTAGTTCAACGGGTTCCCCGGCGATTTGGAGCCTGGGGCCTGTGCCAGCCGTGCAATCCACCGCCGATATTCGAGAGATCCTCCCGCCTCAGGACACCCAGTGGCTCCGTGCCCTGAAGGCCGAAGTCCAACCCACGACCTTCAAGCAGGGGCGAGAGGTGGCGGAGTCACGCCGCGTCTTCGGCCTCAACCGTGAAGGGGACCGCATCAGCGCCCAGGTCGCCGGTTCGTCCGGTGAGCGGTATCAGACGGCCCTGCACCTGGGGAACGGCCGAGCCACGTCGACGTGTACGTGCGCGTCATGGAACGTCCAGGGCCCCCACTGCAAGCACGTGGTGGCCGCGGCGCTCATCTACGCCGCGCGCTTCCGTCCGCCGGGCCCGCCGGCGCCCCGTCCGGCCCCCGCCGCGGAGCCCGTCGCCGCCGCGCCCGGCTCGAAGGAGCCCGTCGCCGACGACGAGCCCCATGTGGAGCCGGTGTCGTCGAGCGGCGACCCGGTCAGCCTCCCGGCCCTGGCCAAGGTGGAGAGCTGGCTCGGTCTGTCTTCTCAGCCCGACTACGAATTCTTCTACCGGTTGACGGCCGCCAGCACGGGGAACGGGAGCATCCGGCAGTGGATTGTCGACGTGCGTCGGCAGGACGCGCAGACGAAGGGCCCCATCCACGTCAAGCGCCTGCTGCAGACCGGGGGGCGCATCTCCCCGGCCGACGAGCGCGTCTTCATGCTGCTGTCGCGCCATGAGCACCGCTACGACTCACGCCTCGTCCTGTCCGACGAGGAGCTGAGCGAGGCGCTGGAGCTCCTGCGCCACCGCCGCGTCATCTACCGTGGCACGGCGCTCATCAACACCGAGGTGCCGGTGCGGCCCCAGATTCATCTGGAGTCCCGCCCGGACGGCGCCACCGCGCGCATCGAGCTGCTCTTCCCGGACAACGCGAGCTACGCGCTCAAGGACGTCATCCTCCTGTCGGGCCGGCGCACCTGGGTCATCCAGGCGCAGAACCTGCACCCGGTGGAGCCGGACTTCCCGCCGCGCCTGCTGCGCAAGTGGCTGCTCGAGCCGAGCATGTCCTTCCCCACGGGGCAGCTCGACCGGGTGCTGACCTTCTTCGCCGCCCACCTGCCGCGCTTCCGCATGGCGCTGAAGGCGGACGACATCGACGTGGACGAGGCCGTGGAGCCGCGCTTCATGCTCACGCTGGAGGGCAACCCCGAGCGCGTGAAGGTGCAGCTCGCCGCCAGGTACGGCCAGACGACGGTGCCGGTGTCTCCCACGGCTACGCACCTGGGCTACGCCAGCGGCGTGGGGGGGGACAGCCGCAAGCTGTACCGCCGGCGCGAGGAGCTGGAGCGCGGCGCGGGCAAGCTGCTGCTGGACCTGGGCCTGCGCTTCGAGCCGCAGGGGCAGACCTTCGAGGCCTCGAGCGATACGGCCCTGGAGTTCTGGGCCCGGGGGCTGGCCTCGCTGCCCGAGGAGTGGGAGCGCTATGGCGTGCAGGCCCCCAAGGTGCGCCTGCGTCCCAAGCTCAAGCCGCGCATCCGCGTGGGCATGAGCGGCGTGCAGTGGTTCGACCTGGACGCCGAGTTCATCACCGATGACCAGGCCGTGGACCTGGGCGCGGTGCGCATGTGGCTGGACTCCGGCCGCCGCTTCGTCCCCCTGAAGGACGGGACGTTCGCGGAGGCGGACCCCGTCGAAATCAAGCGCGTGGCGGACCTGCTGGAAGAGGCCGGCGCGTTGCCGGGCCGCTCGCGCACGCGGCTGCCGCTGCACCAGGCCGTTGCGTTGGACCTGCTGGCGGACCTGGGTGAGTTCACCGAGGTGGAGGCCAAGGCGCGCCAGGCGATGATGGAGCTGCGCGAGACGGCGGGCGTGCCGAAGGTGGGCGTCCCCGACGGACTCCAGGCCACGCTGCGCCACTACCAGGAGGCGGGCCTGTCCTGGCTCTGGTTCCTGCGCCGCCACGGCCTGTCCGGCATCCTCGCGGACGACATGGGTCTGGGGAAGACCATCCAGTCGCTCAGCCTGATGCAGAAGGTGGCCAACGACGAGGGGCGCAAGCCGTCGCTCGTGGTGGCGCCCACCAGCGTGCTGGCCAACTGGGAGCGCGAGGCCGAGCGCTTCACGCCGGGCCTCAAGACGATGGTGTGGCACGGTCAGGACCGCAAGGAGCGGGCCGAGGACCTGAAGGACACGGACCTGGTCCTCACGTCCTACGCGCTGGTCCGCCGGGACTTGGACCAGCTCTCCCAGGTGGGCTTCCGCTACATCATTCTGGACGAGGCGCAGAACATCAAGAACGCGGGCAGCGCCACCGCGCAGGCGTGCAAGGCGCTCCCCAGCGAGACGCGGCTGGCGCTCACCGGTACGCCCCTGGAGAACCGCCTGTCGGAGCTCTGGAGCATCTTCGACTTCCTGATGCCGGGCTTCCTCGGCAGCGCGGATGGCTTCGGGGACCGCTACGAGCAGCCCATCCAGGTGGCCAACGACAACACCGCGAAGGACCGGCTGCGCCGCCGCATCCAGCCCTTCATCCTGCGTCGCTTGAAGACGGAGGTGGCCAAGGACCTGCCGCCGAAGACGGAGAGCGTCGCCTGGTGCGAGATGGAGCCCGGTCAGGCCGCGCTCTACCGCGAGGTGCTGGACGAGAGCCGCCGCAAGGTGCACGAGAGCATCGAGAAGGTCGGCTTCAAGCGCAGCCGCGTGTCGATTCTTGCCGCGCTGATGCGCCTGCGTCAGGTGTGCTGCGACCCGCGCCTGCTCAAGCTGCCGCCCGGCACGCTGATGCCGCCCAGCGCGAAGGTGGAGCGCTTCCTCCAGTTGGTGGAGGACCTGGTGGCGGAAGGCCACCGCGCGCTCGTGTTCAGCCAGTTCACGGAGATGCTGGAGCTGCTGAAGCAGGAGGCGGACAAGAAGGGCCTGCGCTACCTCTACCTGGACGGCCGCACCAAGGACCGCATGGGGAAGGTGGACGAGTACAACAACCCGGACGGCCCGCCGCTCTTCTTCATCTCCCTCAAGGCGGGCGGCACCGGCTTGAACCTCACCGCGGCCGACTACGTCATCCACTTCGACCCGTGGTGGAACCCCGCCGTGGAGGACCAGGCCACGGACCGGACGCACCGCATCGGGCAGACGCGCGCCGTCATCAGCTACAAGCTGATTACCCGCGGCACCGTGGAGGAGAAGATCCTGGCCCTCCAGCGCCGCAAGCGGGAGCTGGCTGCTGGCGTGCTGGGCGGAGACACCGACGAGCTGGGCCGGACGCTCACGGAGCAGGACATCCAGGAGCTTTTCACGGAAATCTGAGGACTTGGGAGGTTGGGGGCCCGACGAGGCCCCTTCCCCTCCCGCCCGCCATCCGTGCGCTCAACCCGAACGCCTGTGCAGTGTCAGTCGGACCTGCTAGGGTGTTCAGGTACCCGAGCCGTCGTACGGACATTGGAGGGCGCGCGTGCTGCTGGGTCTGCGGATTTCGAACGTGGCGGTGATCGAGGAGGTGGAGGTGGCGTTCGGAGCCGGCCTCACCGTCCTCACGGGTGAGACAGGTGCGGGCAAGTCCATCCTCGTGGATGCACTGGGCCTTTTGCTCGGAGGGCGCGCCGACGCGGATGTCATTCGCGCCGGTTGTGACGAGGCGTCCGTGGAGGGCGTCTTCGCGCGCACCCCGGCGCTGGAGGCCCGGCTGGAGGAGCTGGGGTTGCCGGACCTCGGGGAAGAGGTGCTGGTGCGCCGGGTGCTGGGACGCACCGGGCGGGGCAAGGCCTACGTCAACGGCTCGCTGGTGACGGTGGGCGTGCTGGGCAAGCTCACGCGCGGGGCGGTGGACATCGCCGGCCAGCACGAGCACGTCAGCCTCTTCGACTCAGGGCTGCACCGGGTGCTGCTGGACAGGTACGGCAACCTGGAGGAGGTGCTGGCGGCGTTCTTCCGCGAGTACACCGGCCTGCGCGAGGTGGACGCGCGCATGGAGGCGCTGGGCGGGGACGAGGCGAAGGTGCGCGAGCGCGCAGAGTTCCTGCGCTTCCAGCTGGATGAAATCACGCGGCTGGACCCGGAGGCCGGCGAGGACGCGCGGCTGGACGCGGAGCGCAAGCGGCTGGGCAGCGCGGAGAAGCTCAAGCGCCACGCCTCGGAGGCGGAGCTGCTGGTGGCCGGTGAGGAGCAGTCCGCCGTGGAGACGGTGGGGCGTGCCCTGGGGCTGCTGCACGAGTCGGTGAAGTGTGACGCCTCGCTGGCGCCGGTGGCGCAGGCGCTGAGCGCCGCGCTGTCGGAGCTGGAGGAGGCGCAGCGCGGGCTCAACCGGTACGTGGAGGGGCTGGAGTCGGACCCCTCGCGGCTGGCGGACGTGGAGGAGCGGCTGGACGCGCTCAAGCGCCTGTGCCGCAAGCACGGCACGCACCTGGAGGGCCTCTTGAAGAAGCGGGGCGAACTCGAGGTGGAGCTGGGCACGCTGGAGAACCGGAAGGAAATCCTGGAGGAGCTGGCCGCCGAGCGCCGCAAGGTGGAGGAGCGCGCCCGGAAGGCGGCCGCGGCGCTGACGCGGGCGCGCACGGCCAGCGCGGTGGCGTTCTCCGCCCTGGTGCGCGAGGGCCTGGGCCAGCTCGCCATGGGCAAGGCGGCCTTCGAGGTCCGGGTGACGCCGACGGAGCACCTGCGCCCGGACGGCGCGGATGACGTGGAGTTCTTCTTCAGCGCCAACCCCGGTGAGCCGCCGCGCGCCCTGGCGAAGGTGGCCTCCGGCGGCGAGGCGAGCCGGCTGCTGCTGGCGCTCAAGAAGGCCCTGGCCGACAGCGACGGGGGCGGGTGTTACATCCTGGACGAGGCGGACGCCGGCGTCAGCGGCGCCATCGCGGACGTGGTGGGGCGGATGATCAAGGACGTGAGCAGCCACCGTCAGGTGCTCTGCATCACCCACCTGCCGCAGGTGGCGGCCTACGCGGACGCGCACCTGCTCATCCGCAAGGGCCTCAAGGGCGAGCGCACCGTGTCGGAGGTCGTCGTGCTGGAGGCTGGGGCGGAAAGGACCCGGGAGCTGGCGCGGATGATGTCGGGCGTGGAGGTGACGCGGGAGGCCCTGGGCGCGGCGGAGGCCCTGGTGCGTTCGGCCCACCGGGCGTTGGGAACCCGCTCCCGGCGGGAGTCAGGACCGGAGGGGAGCCCCCGTGGCCGGCTCCGACGCACCGCGTGAAGTGCACTCGGTGCATCCGTGTCCTTGCCCCATGCTTGGGCCTCACATAGCATCCCGGGTGTGTCCAGCACCGCAGGGCAGACCGCGGCCTCCCGCTTGAAAATAATCTCCGCCGGCCTGACGGATGTCGGGCGTAAACGTAATCACAACGAGGACAGCTTCCTCATTGATGATGAGCTCCAGCTCTACGTCGTGGCCGACGGAATGGGCGGCCATGCGGGCGGCGGTACTGCGTCCCGCATCGCGGTGGAGACCATCGACAAGGAGATGCGCCGGGCGCGGGAAGGGAAGGACAACCCCTTCCTCTCCGTCCCGAACCTCCAGGACTCTCCGATTCCGGAGGCGCTCCGCACCGCCGTGGAGCGGGCCTGTCTGGCCATCTTCACGGCCGCGCAGGAGGACGCGCGGCTGTCCGGCATGGGCACCACCGTCATCTCCCTGGTGGTGCGCGACGAGCACGTCTTCTTCGCCCACGTGGGGGACAGCCGCGCGTACCTCATCCGCGGCGACCTCATCCAGCAGATCTCCGAGGACCACTCGCTGGTCAACGAGCAGATCAAGGCCGGGATGATTACCCCGGAAGAGGCGAAGCACTCCCGCTACAAGAACATCATCACCCGCTCCGTGGGCTTCGAAGAAGAGGTCCAGGTGGACGTCATGGGGCTGGTGTCGGAGCCCGGGGACGTCTTCCTCCTCTGTTCGGACGGCCTCGCGAACATGATGGAGGACCGGGAGATCCACGAAACGGTGGTGAAGGCGCGGACCTTCGACGAGGTCCCCAAGCGTCTCGTCGACTTCGCCAACGAGCGCGGCGGCGACGACAACATCACCGTCATCGTGGTGCGGGTGGAGGCCTGACACACCCGGAGTCTGTATGTGGCCAACAGACCTCCCTGCGGGTCTGTTGACCTTGACACTCTTGGAATGTGAGTGGTAGCTGCCCCAACGTTTCCAGCCGAAGCGAAATGCCGGTGGGCGACGAAGCGGGAGGGGTAGGCGGCGGGGGGAGGTGTTGCGCGCGAGCAAGCGACTTAGCTTGCTGCGCCAGAAGTCCCACGCAAGCAGGGGAGCTGTCCCGTGGCGAAAAAGTCCTTCACACTGATGGTGATTCCGGACCATGACGCTCCGGTCAAGCGGTACACCATCCAGCGGTCCTTCCTCACCCAGGTGGGGATGGGGCTGATGCTCGTGGTGGGACTGGGTGTGGGTGCGAGCGTCCACTACTTCCAGGTGGCCGCGGACGCCTCCGAGAATCGCATCCTCCGCGAGGAGAACCTGACGCTGCGCTCGCAGCTCAAGTCGGTGCGTGAGCGCATCGAGCACATCGGCTCCACGTTGGACCGGGTGGAGCGCTTCGACCAGAAGCTGCGCGCGGTGACGCTGCTGTCGGATCCGCAGCGCAACCTGGCCATGGGCCCGACGGAGCCCGAGGCGGGCACGACGGCGCCGGCGACGGACACGCAATTCACGCAGCTCACCTCCACGGAGACGCCCAAGGCGCTGATGGGCCGGTTGGATCGCCTGAGCGCGGAAGCCACCCGCCAGGAGCAGAGCCTCCAGGAACTGCAGGCCTACTTCCAGGACCAGAAGTCGCTGCTGGCCTCCACGCCGTCCATCTGGCCCGCGCGCGGCTGGGTGACGAGCGATTTCGGCTCGCGCCTGGACCCGTACACCGCCGACCGCGTCATGCACGGCGGCATGGACATCGCGGCGCCGCACGGCAAGGAAGTCTACGCGCCGTCGGACGGCACGGTGGTGTTCGCGGGGCTGGAGGGCGGCTACGGCAACGTGCTCGTCATCGACCACGGCTACGGCATCAAGACGCGCTACGGCCACCTGTCGAAGATGCTGGTGAAGGCTGGCGACAAGGTGAAGCGCGGCATGCACATCGCCGCCGTCGGCAACACCGGCCGCTCCACCGGTCCGCACCTCCACTACGAGGTCCGCGTCAACGGCATCGGGCAGAACCCGCGCAAGTTCATCCTCGAGGAGTAACCGGCGAGGACGCGCGACGCCTCGGCGGTGTGCCGAGGCGCTGCGCTCCGCAAGGGCGCTTTCCCGTGGAAGTCCTCCGGGCTCCGGGAGCGCATGAAGTGACGCCCCGCCAGGTGCGTTCCGCGTGGCCTCAGAGCGTCGCGGGCCCCGGGATGGCGCCATCCAGCCGGATGCTCCGGCGCTGAAGTCCCCGCGCGCGGCCGGTGCGCTCCATGACGTGGGTGCGCTCCAGCTCCGCCCACAGCAGCGGGCCCAGCACCTGCCAGTGGGAAGGCGCGTCCACCGTCAGCTCCAGCAGGCTCACCGTCCATGACGGCACGTCCGCGTCGGGTGTGCCCTCGGGCAGCACGCGGCGCACGTCCTGCGCCAGCCGCTCCCGCGTGGGCGCGGCGAGGTGCTCCTCCACCGTGAGCTGGGAGGTGGGCACCAGCAGGGCGGCGAAGGCGTCCGCGTGGATGCGCACCACCTTGGCGCCGGGGTACTGCGCGGACAGGGACTCCACGGTGGCGCGCAGCACCGCGTCCCCGGTGGGGAAGCCGAAGCGGGCGTTGACGTTGATCATCCCCTGTACGTCGGCGATGACGGCGCCCACGCGCCACCCGTCATGGTGGGCGTGCGTGGACACGTCGTACTCCTCCTTGAGGAGGTTGCCCTGGGTGAGGGCCGGCACCTGGAGCGCGCCCGTCTTGGCGTCCGGCTGGCCGCGCCGGGCCTGCTCCGCCTGGACGAGCACCTCCACGGCGGCCTGCACCGGGGCCTGGGGGCTGCGGGTGAGCACCCAGGGGTTCAGGGCGATGAGGGCGGTGGCCGTGGCGTCGTCGAGCGGGTAGGGCATTGCGCTCCTTGTGTAGCGCGTCCGCCGCCAGGGCGCAGGGCCTCACTTCATCTTGTGCGCGGTGACGGTGACTTCATCCCGGTCATGGTAGAGCTGGCGGACGGTGAGGCCCTCCCAGCCGCCCTCCTGGACGAGCGTGTGGCGCACGCGAAGGAGGAGGGGGTTCTTGTCCTTCATGGGCAGCTTGATGTTGGCCACCAGGTGCCGGGCCCAGCCGCGGCGCCCCCACTTGGCCAGCAGCTGCGCCACCTCCAGGGGGCGCCACGCCATGTCGCAGAAGAGCCAGTCGGCCGGCTCGTCGGGCGCATAGGCGAAGGCGCTCTCCTGGACGTGCTTCACGCGCGGATTTCCCGTCAGCTCCGGCATCAGCCGGGCCGGGTCCACCGCCACCACCTTCGCGCCGCGGCTCACCAGCCGCTGCGTCCACCCGCCCGGCGCCGCGCCCAGGTCCACGCAGACGTCGCCGCGTCCGGGCTCGAAGGCCAGGCCGTCCAGCGCCTCCTCCAGCTTCATGGCCGCGCGCGAGGGCGCATCGCCCGCCCGCCGCATCCGCCTGCGTCCGCCCGCCGCCAGGGACAGGGCCTCGCGCGCTTGCACCGCGCCCACCACCGTCACGTCGTCCGGCGCCACGCACAGGGCCACCAGCAGGGCACCGGCCTCGCGCGCCCGCTGGGCATCCTCGACGCGCCGCTCCAGCGGCAGCAGTGCGCCCACGGCGGACTCCAGCGCGTCGGCGATGGGCGCCAGGGCGTTGCCGCGAGGTGTGTCGGGCGTGAAGGCCTGGACGACCCACGGGGCCCGGTCGCGGAGCGCCAGCACGGCCTGGGCCGCGGCCCCGGCCACGGCTTCGGGGGCGGTGGCCGTCAGCGTGGCCACGACGGCGTAACCCGCGCGCGCGAAGGCCGGAGGTGGCCCGGCGACGGCGTCGCTCTCCACCAGGGCCTCGCCCAGGAGGCGCGGCTGGGCGCCGGCCCACTCCAGCTCCTCGAAGAGGTGGGGCTCGAAGCCCGCGCGGCACGTCCACAGCCAGCGCCCGGGCCGGGCGGCCAGCGTCCGGGCCGGCAGGGATGGGACCTTCGCCCGAGGAGGGACTCTGGGGGCGGGCGGCGCGGCGTGTGCAGGAGGCTTGCCCCCTGGGGCAGGGCCCTGGCGGTTGACGGGCGCACCGGGGCGCCCGGGGCGGCGGGGGGGAGGGCGTCGTGAAGGCCGGGAGGGGCCTCGGCGTTGATTTCGTGTGGGGGACATTGCGTGGGCCGGGTTCCGCTTTACTCTGAGCCGCTGCGTGGTGGGCGGCCTGCCGGGTGGAAGTTTCGGCGGACGCACGTGGTTTCCATACGTTTCTCCCTTACACCTCCAGGGATTTCCCTTCACTCGCCGCCGTCCTTCGAGGATTCTCCGGCGAGAGAGCCGACCGAATGATCGAATGGACGCTAAAGAAACTGATTGGGACCAAGAACGAGCGTGAGCTGAAGAAGGCTCACGCGAAGGTCGCCCGAGTCAACGAGCTGGAAACCCGCATGCGGGCCCTCAAGGACGAGGACTTCGTCTCCGAGACGAACCGCATGCGGCAGGAAATCCAGAATGGCCGCTCCCTGGACGACCTGCTCTTCGAGGCCTTCGCCCTCACCCGCGAGGCGGCGCGCCGAGTCATCGGCCAGCGCCACTACGACGTGCAGCTCATCGGCGGCATGTTCCTCCACGAGGGCTGCATCGCGGAGATGCGCACCGGTGAAGGCAAGACGCTGACGGCGACGCTGCCCACCTACCTCAACGCGCTGTCCGGCCGGGGCGTCCACGTCGTCACGGTGAACGACTACCTCGCCCGCCGTGACGCCGAGTGGATGGGGCGCGTCTACCGCTTCCTGGGCATGACGACGGGCTGCGTGCTGCACGAGCTGAACGACAAGCAGCGCCAGGAGTCGTACCGCGCGGACATCACCTACGGCCAGAACAACGAGTTCGGCTTCGACTACCTGCGCGACAACATGAAGTTCCGCCTGCAGGACTACGTCCAGCGCGAGCTGAACTTCGCCATCGTCGACGAGGTGGACTCCATCCTCATCGACGAGGCCCGCACCCCGCTCATCATCTCCGGTCCCACCGAGGACAGCACCGACAAGTACTACCGGGTGGACCAGGTCATCCCCGGGCTGGTGCCGGACCAGGACTACACCCTGGATGAGAAGCACCGCTCCGTGTCCCTCACGGATGACGGCATCGAGAAGCTCCAGAAGCGGCTGGGCGTGGGCAACCTGTACGACCCGGGCGAAATCGAGACGCTGCACCACGTGGACCAGGCCCTGCGCGCGCACACGCTCTACAAGCGCGACAAGGACTACGTGGTGAAGGACGGCGAGGTCGTCATCGTCGACGAGTTCACCGGCCGCCAGATGCCCGGCCGCCGCTGGTCCGACGGCCTGCACCAGGCCATCGAGGCCAAGGAAGGCGTGAAGATCGAGAACGAGAACCAGACGCTGGCGACCGTCTCCTTCCAGAACTACTTCCGCATGTACTCCAAGCTGGCCGGCATGACGGGCACGGCGGACACGGAGGCGGAGGAGTTCGCGAAAATCTACAACCTCGACGTGCGCGTCATCCCCACCAACCGTCCGCCCATCCGCAAGGACCTGCAGGACGTGGTGTACAAGACGGAGCGCGAGAAGTTCGAGGCCGTGGCCGCGGAGATTGAAGAGCTCCACAAGAACGGCCAGCCGGTGCTGGTGGGCACGGTGTCCATCGCCAAGAGCGAGGTGGTGGCCAGCTTCCTCAAGAAGCGCGGAATCCCCCACAACGTCCTCAACGCCAAGCAGCACCAGCGCGAGGCGGACATCGTCGCGCAGGCCGGCCGCAAGGGCGCCGTCACCATCTCCACCAACATGGCCGGCCGCGGGACGGACATCCTCCTGGGCGGCAACGCGGAGGTCCTGGCCAAGGCGGCCATGGGCCCGCCGCCCGAGCCGCCCACCACGGCCCCGGAAGGGCAGCCGCTGGACCTGACGGCCTACGAGCAGGAGCTGGCCGCGTGGGAGCAGAAGTTCGCCGACACCAAGGCGAAGCTCGAGGAGCAGACGAAGAAGGAGCGCGAGGAGGTCCACAACGCCGGCGGCCTCTTCATCATCGGCACCGAGCGGCACGAATCCCGCCGCGTGGACAACCAGCTCCGTGGCCGCGCCGGCCGCCAGGGTGACCCGGGTGGCAGCCGCTTCTTCCTGTCGCTCGAGGACGACCTGATGCGCATCTTCGGGTCCGAGCGCATCCAGGGCCTGATGGAGCGGCTGGGCATGGAGGAGGGCGAGGTCATCGAGCACGTGTGGCTGTCACGTGCCATCGAGGGCGCCCAGAAGCGGGTCGAAGGCCACAACTTCGACATCCGCAAGAACCTCCTCGAGTACGACGACGTGATGAACCAGCAGCGGCGCACCATCTACAAGCTGCGCCGCCAGGTGCTGGCCTCCGGCGCCGGCATCCCGCTGGTGGAGTACGAGGAGGACCCGAAGACGCGCGTGAAGACGCGCTCCGAGCGGACCCTGAGCTGGGCGGACTTCCGGGAGATGGTCCTGGACGCGGTGGAGGACGTCATCGTGTCCCTCACCGACACCTACGCGCCCACCCGCGGCGTGGAGGGCTGGGACATCGCCGCGCTCCAGCAGGGCGTGAAGGAGACCTTCAACCTCGAGATGAACTTCGAGGGCGTGGGCAACCGCGAGGAGCTCCAGGAGCACATCTACAAGGCGGCGGAGAAGGTCTTCCAGGCGCGCGAGGAGGAGTTCGGCGAGAACTTCATGCGCTTCCTCCAGTACAACTACCTGGCGACCATCGACCGGCTCTGGAAGGACCACCTGCTGGCCATGGACCACCTGCGCCAGGGCATTGGCCTGCGCGGCTACGGCCAGAAGGACCCGAAGCAGGAGTACAAGAAGGAGGGCTACCAGGGCTTCATCCAGATGCTCTCCGCCATCAAGGCGCAGTTCGTCACCCAGCTCATGCACGTGCAGCCCCGCTCCGCCTCCAGCGCGGCGGAGGAGGCCGCCCGCATCCAGCGCCAGCTCGCGCAGCAGCAGAAGAAGGCGGTGGAGGGGCGCGCCACGGCGGAAGGCAAGCTGGATGAGGGCTCGGTGGCGCAGGCGGCCCGTCCGGCGGCGGCCAGCAAGCCGGCGGTGGGCCGCAACGACCCCTGCCCCTGCGGCAGCGGCCGGAAGTACAAGAAGTGCCACGGGGCCTCGGAGGCCAGCGTCTAGGACGCGGGCAGCCTGACGGACGCACCGTGCAGGACGCCGGCGCGGCGCCAACCCGGGAGGGGAGGCCCCGCGCCGGTGCCGTTCCAGCCCGGCCCAGGGGCTGGCTGGGACGGCGGCAGGGCGGGGGAGCGGCACGCGCCGTCCCTGCCCGGACGGGCGGTGCGGCGAAGCTTGCGCGGCCCGGAGGGGTTCTGTTAAGGACCCCCCGCCCCACGGTATGGGGTCGGGGGTGGTTCACCCCAGGCAGCACCCACTACACACACGTCCGTGCCGGTCGCCGGTGCCTCCGTGGGTGGGGGCCTCTCCTCGCGGAGAGGGACTCCTCCTCCGGGCGTTTCGGCCGGAAGGTTTGCTCGGGCGTGGCGGAACAACCGGAGAGACGACATGGAAACGCAGGACACGCAGACGCAGCAGCAGGCGATGGCCGCCGCCGGTGGCATCACGATGAGGCAGCTCCTGGAGGCCGGTGTTCACTTCGGCCACCAGACGAAGCGCTGGAACCCGAAGATGAAGCCCTTCATCTTCGGCGCCCGCAACGGCATCTACATCATCGACCTCCAGAAGACGGTCGTGCTGGCCCGCTCGGCGTTCCGCTTCGTGGCGGACATCACCGCGCGCGGTGGCTCGGTGCTCTTCGTCGGCACCAAGAAGCAGGCGCAGGACGTGGTCCGCGAGGAGGCTGCGCGCGCCGGCCAGTTCTTCGTCACCAGCCGCTGGCTGGGTGGCACGCTGACCAACTTCAAGACCATCAAGCAGGGCATCGACCGCCTGAAGACGCTGGAGAAGATGGCCGAGGACGGCACCTTCGAGCGCCTGCCCAAGAAGGAAGTCGCCCAGCTCGAGCGTGAGCGCGAGAAGCTGGAGAAGAACCTGGGCGGCGTGAAGGAGATGAACAAGCTGCCCCGCTGCGTCTTCGTCATCGACCCGAAGAAGGAGCACATCGCCATCCACGAGGCCGGCCGCCTGGGCATCCCGGTCATCGGTCTGGTGGACACCAACTGCGATCCGGACGGCATCGACTTCGTCATCCCTGGCAACGACGACGCCATCCGCTCCATCAAGCTCTTCACCTCGAAGATCGCCGAGTCCTGCCTCGAGGGCGCCGCGCGTTACCGCGCCTCGGGCGCCGCCGAGCGCGACGAGCAGGAGGAGCGCGAGGGCCGTGACGACCGTGGCGACCGCCGTGATGACCGCCGGGGTCCGCGCCGTGGCGACCGCCGCGACGACCGTCGTGACCGTGGCGGTGACCGTGGCGGCGACCGCCGTGGTCCCCTCGTCGAGATGAAGGGCGCGGCCCCTGTCGCCGCCGAGCCGGCCGCCGAGGCCGCTCCCGAGGGTGAGGCGGCGGCCGAGTAGCCGTCCCTTTCCTCACGTCAGTGCCGAAGCGGCCGGGTGGCGAGCGTTTGCCAGCTCCCCGGCCGCCTCTGTTTCCCTGGTACGCAGTATCCCCCTGAACTTGCAATGCTCCGTCCGGCGCGGCGCGCCCATGGGTGGCGGAGGCAGGAGACGACAATGGCCGAAGTAAGCGCCCAGATGGTGAAGGAACTCCGCGAGCGGACCAACGCGGGCATGATGGACTGCAAGAAGGCGCTCTCCGAGTCCGGTGGCGACTTCGCCAAGGCCGAGGAGTGGCTGCGCAAGAAGGGCATCGCCAAGTCCGCTGGCAAGGAAGGCCGCGTCGCCGCCGAGGGCGTCGTCGGCACCTACGTCCACGGTGGCCGCATCGGCGTCATCGTCGAGGTGAACTGCGAGACGGACTTCGTCGCCCGCAACCCCGACTTCCAGGAGCTGGTGAAGGACGTGGCCATGCAGATCGCCGCGGCCAACCCCAAGTTCGTCCGCCGTGAGGAGGTCCCCACGGACAACCTGGACAAGGAGAAGGACATCCAGCGGGAGATCCTGAAGCAGCAGGGCAAGCCCGAGGCGATGCTGGAGAAGATCCTCGTCGGGAAGATGGAGAAGTACTACGAGGGCGTCTGCCTCGTGGACCAGCTCTGGGTGAAGGACGACAAGAAGAAGGTCGGCGAGATGATCTCCGAGCGCGCCGCGAAGATTGGCGAGAAGGTCTCCGTGCGCCGCTTCGTCCGCTACGAGGTGGGTGAGGGCATCGAGAAGAAGAAGGACGACCTCGCCGCTGAAGTCGCCAAGACGCTGGGCCAGGCGTAAGGCCTCCGCGGTCCCCCTGGGGCCGCGAGCCTGGACGCAGGGCTGACAAGGGCCGCGCGCCCCGGAGAGCGCCCCACACGGGGCGTCCGGGCGACGCGGCCCTCGCTTTTGCGGGTCCGATTGGCCCCTCCCCGGGCGACCGCCAGCGGACGATGCGGGGTGGGCCCACCGACTCCAGCGTTGATCCCTCGCGGAGCGGGGGATAGAAGCGATGGCGCATGTCCTCCGACACGAAGAAGCCGCTCCCGTATAAGCGCATCCTCCTCAAGCTCTCGGGCGAGGCCCTGATGGGGGAGGGGAAGTACGGCATCCATCCGCCCACGCTGATGGGCATCGCCGAGGAAGTCATCGAGCTGTCGCAGGCCGGGGTGGAGGTGGCCCTGGTGATTGGCGGCGGCAACATCTTCCGGGGCGTCGCGGGCGCCACGGAGGGCATGGACCGCGCCAGCGCCGACTACATGGGCATGCTGGCCACCTGCATCAACTCCATGGCCATGCAGGACGCGCTGGAGAAGAAGGGCCTGCACACGCGCGTGCTGTCCGCCATCAAGATGGAGCAGATCGCCGAGCCGTACATCCGCCGGCGCGCGGTGCGCCACCTGGAGAAGGGCCGCGTCGTGATTTTCGCGGCGGGCACCGGCAACCCGTACTTCACCACGGACACCGCCGCCTCCCTCCGCGCCATGGAAATCAACGCGGAGGTCATCCTCAAGGCGACCAAGGTGGACGGGGTGTACAGCGCGGACCCGAAGAAGGACCCCAACGCGCGGCGCTATCGGTCGCTGACGTACATGGACGTGTTGAAGCAGAATCTCAACGTCATGGACTCCACGGCCATCTCGCTGTGCATGGACAACAAGCTGCCCATCATCGTGTTCGACCTGACGCAGCGGGGCAACATCCGCCGCGCGGTGTTGGGTGACGGGGACATTGGTACGTTGGTGGGTGGCAGCGAGACGGTCTGGGCCTGAGCCCCGACCCACCGGCAAGCACTCAAGGAGAGAACGCAATGAGTGGAGACGTCGTCGCCGAACTGAAGGGCCGTATCGACAAGTCGCTCGAGGGCCTGCGCACGGACCTGACGAAGGTCCGCACGGGCCGCGCCAGCATCGCCATCCTGGATGGCGTCCGGGTGGACTACTACGGCACGCCGACGCCGCTGTCCGGCGTGGCCAGCGTCAACGCGCCCGAGCCCCGGCTCATCACCATCAAGCCGTGGGAGAAGAGCGTCCTCAAGGACATCGAGAAGGCGCTGCGCGAGGCGAACCTGGGCATCAACCCGATGAACGACGGCGAGATGATTCGCCTGCCCTTCCCGCCGCTCACCGAGGAGCGCCGCAAGGACATCGCCAAGCAGGTGAAGACCAAGGGCGAGGAGTTCAAGGTCGCCATCCGCAACCTCCGCCGCGACGCGAACGAGGCGCTGAAGACGCAGCTCAAGGACAAGAAGATCACCGAGGACGACCACAAGCGCATCACCGAGACGGTGCAGAAGCAGACCGACGCGGGCATCGCGCAGGTGGATGAAATCGTGAAGAAGAAGGAGAAGGAGGTCATGGAGGTTTGATGTCCTCCATCGTCCTCGCCGAGCCCTCCGCACCGGTGGCGGGCGCTCTTCGCCGCTATCTGGAAGCCGCCGGTCATGAAGTGTCCTGGGTGAGCAGCGTCGACGAGGCGCTGCGCACCGTGCGGGAGCGCGCGCCCACTGTCCTGATGGCGTCCGGAACGGGCGCGCTGGACGGTGAGGCGCTGTGCCGGAGTGTGCGGGCCGAAGGCCTGTCCGCGCCGGTGCTGCTGCTGTACTCGCCGGACGAGGAGCACGCGGACACGCGTGCGGCCGAGGCTGGCGCGGACGGGTGCCTGGTGGGGCCGTTGAAGCGCCCCACGGTGCTGACGTGCGTGTCGCTGCTCATGCAGCGCGAGGAGGCCCTGCGGCGGGCGGGGGCTGTGTCCGCGCGGCCGCCGCCTCCTCCACTCGATGCGGTGGCGCAGGCGGACGGGCCGCCGCCGCTGCCTGGCGTGTTGGGCGGGCGGATGGTTCCGCCTCCACCGCCGCTCGACGACGTGGACGCCCCTGTTGGGAGCGCGGAGGCGCAAGCCGTGCCGCCACCGCCGCCGGCAGAGGCAGCAGTGGGCGCCGCCGGGGGCGCGGAGGCGCAAGCCGTGCCGCCACCGCCGCCGGCAGAGGCAGCAGCGGGCGCCGCCGGGGGCGCGGAGGCGCAGGAAGGCATCCCGGGTGAGGCGCGTGCTCCGGCGCTGGTGGCGCCGACGTCGGAGGTTCCGCCGCCGTTGCCCGTGCGGCGCGGAGCGGAGTCCGCGTCACTCCCGCCCGAGCTGGGCGAAGAACCCATTACGTCGCCTTCCTCCGAGGCCGGCAGCACGGCCTTGGATGCGGCGGCAGCGGCCGCCTCGGCCTACGATGCGACCGCGTCGCTTGCCTCGGGCAGCACGGCCCAGGCCGCGGGCGTCGCGACGACCCCGGGCGGTACGGCCCAGGACACAGTGCCTGTTCCGGGCAGCGCGGGCCAGGCCGCGGACGCGGTGTCGACTCCCGTCGCTGCGCCGGCGCAGGTGTCCGACGAAGACGACCTGCCACTGCTCCACGCGGAGCCGGAGGCCGACGAGCCTTCGGACGCGGTGACGTCGTCCGAGGCCCAGGCTCAGCCGCCAGCGATGCATGCCGAGGCGGCCCTCGCTTCGACAGGGGCCATTGCGGAGCCGACGTCTGCGCAACCAGTCCAGGCAGAGGCTGGCGCGGCTGCGGAGCCCGCGGGCGCGAGCCCCTTGCCCACGGCGGCGCCGGGAGCCGACAGCACCCCGGCGCCAGCCCCCAGCGCACCGCCTTCCGTGCCCGGGGCCCGGCACTCCGGCTCATTCCCGGCGCTCGCGCTCACGCCGGGAGCCGAGGGCCGCCGCATCAGCCGGTCCGACCTGCCGTCTGTCGGCTCCACCCCGGACTTCGAGTTCCTCAAGCGGCTGATGTTGATGGAAGTGAAGCGCAGCCGGCGCTACCGCTACCCCATCGCCGTGCTGCTGGTGGACATCGACAAGTTCGAAGAGAAGGCCGCCTCGCTGGCCCCCAACGCGCGGAAGCTCGCGCTCGCCGAGGCACTGGGCCTGCTCGTGTCCGGCGTGCGCGACATCGACGTGGCTGTGCCCTTCGCGGACAGCCGCTTCGTCGTCTTCCTCCCGCACACGCCGCGCTCCGGCGCGCTGATTGTGGGCCAGCGCCTGCGCGAGCTCATCAAGTCGCTGAAGGCCTTCGAGGGCGCCAGCGCCTCCGTGGGCGTCGCCGTCTCCGAGCCCCCGCCGGGCCGCGGGCCGGTGGCGGGCGCCCTGGCGCAGGTCAGCTTCGGCAGCCTCCTCAAGGAGGCCGGCGAGGCCCTGCGCCGCGCACAGGCCGCGGGCGGTGACTGGGTGGAAGCCGCGAGCGGAAGGACTCAGCCGGGGTAGACGAAGTCCGCCCCGGTGAGGTCGCGGATGACGTCCGCGACGAACGACAGCAGCTCCAGGCCCCGGCCCTTGTCGTCCTTCCAGGTGCCGGTGGCCGCGTCGTAGTCGAAGTGGATGCCCTGGCCCCGGCCCGCCACCCAGACCTGCCGCACGGCGCGCTGGGTGTTGACGATGCACTTCTCCCGCGAGGCCGCGGTGAGCGTCACCATGTCGCCGGTGCTGTCGGCTTCCAGGATGTCGGGGTCGATTCCATCCGCCGCGGCGAGGATGCGCTTGAACGCGGCGGATACGAGCTGGTTGTAGCGAGCTTCGTCCATCATGGCCGTGACGGCCTCACTGAATGACGTCGAGCACCTGCTGGCCAGGAGCGGCGTAGAACAGGAACTTGAACGGCGGCGAGGACTCCCCCTCGGCGCGCTCCAAGCCGATGACGGTGCCCGGGTTGACGGGCTTGGGGAAGGACTGCATGCCGAGCAGGTGGGCCGCCAGGGCGCCCATGGACGGCTGGTGCCCCACGAGGACGAGGTTCTCGTCGGCGAACTCGTTGAGCACCGGCTCCACCGCGCCCACGGGCATGTCCGGCAGCAGGCAGCGGTGCACCTTCAGCGGGCCCTCGAACCTGGCGGCGATGGAGAGGAGCTGCGCCGTCTGCACCGTGCGCACCAGCGGGCTGGTCAGGATGCGCCCCACCGGGCCGATTCGTGCGGCCAGCGAAGCGAAGTGTTGGGCGGTGCTGGTGCGGGCCTTCGCGGTGAGGGCGCGTGCCTCGTCACCGAGACCCTCGGGGATCTCCGCGTCCGCATCGCCGTGCCTAACCAGGAAAAGCCTCAAATTCCCTCCACCGCTTTCGACAGAACCGCGGTTCGTACACGAGCGCGGCGGGGTTGGTCAAAGGTAATGCGGCGATTGTTCAGTGGCCGGAACAACCCCACCATGACAGACAGAGGCGGGACGCCTCTCACCGCCCAGGTTGCCGGAGCATACACGGGGGGCTGACATGTCCCGTCAGGAGGAAGCGCGTGCGCAAGGTGCTGTGGGGAGTGTGGGTGCTCATGGCCTTCTCGGCCTGCAAGAAACCCGAGGACACCTCCGCGCCGCCCGCCGGGGCGGTGGGCGAGCGGGCTCCCGGGGCCCCTGACAGCGCAGTGGAGAGCGGCCCCTACACGGTGACGAAGGCGAAGCTGGACGCGTACGTGGGCTACCAGCGCCGCATGCTGGACGTGTACGGCACGCTCATGAAGGGCCTGCAGAACCTGGGCGCGCTGGTGGACGCCGGCACGCCGGAGGCCATGGCGTCGGCGCGCGAGGGGCTGAAGGTGGTGGAGGCCAAGTCCAAGGCGGAGGCCGAGGCGCGCCGGGAGGCCAACCTCTCCGAGGTGGACGTCAATGGCATCGCCGAGGTCGTCACCGCCGTCATCAGCCAGCGGCAGTTGGGGCGCACGCTCCAGTACGAAGAGGAGCTGAAGAAGCTGGAGGCGCTGCAGGCGAAGCTGCCGCCCGAGCAGCAGCAGGGCATGGCGTCCCAGGTGGCGTCGATGCGCGCCCAGGTGGAGGCCTTCCAGACGCTGTCCGACGCCCGCCGCGATTACGGCGACGCGAACGTGGACGTCGTCCTCACGCGCGAGGAGGACCTCATCCAGAACTATCAGGAGATGATTCGCGTCTTCACCGGCACGCGCCGGTGAAGACGGGCACGGCCTCCGCGCCTCAGACGCGCTTGAGGTGCGGCGCCTGCTTGAAGAGCTGCGCCAGGTAGACGTCGGCGACCTTCTCCATGGCGGTGTTGCCGCGCAGGCGCTGCCGGAGGTTGACGAAGTCCACCTGGTCCAGCCGCTGGTCCTGGTTGTAGCAGGAGAAGACCCACGTCTCCTTGCCCGTCACCGGGTCCACGTGCCGCTGGAGGCACTGGGCGCAGATCTCCTTCATCATGCACTGCATCGGCGAGTTGATGGAGCCGATGGCCTCGTGGCCCGGCTTGAGGTGCGGCTGGAGCACGCCGTGCCGCGCCTCGGCCACCGCGCGCATCATCCCATCCGAGCCGATGGCGATGATGCGGTCCACGTCCGCCAGGGAGATGACGGGCGCCGGACCCAGCCTGCCCTCCGCGTAGGCCACCATCGCCTGCACCACGTTGCCCCGGAACGCCGCGTCCTGCGGACGGCGCGGCTCAATCGTGTCCCCGGTGTCCACGGACCACACAATCTGGTCCGTGCCGGCCTCGATTTCGTCGTGCTTGAAGGAGTCCGTCTTCTGCCGGTAGCCGGCGAAGTACACGACGCGGCAGCCGGCCGCCTTCAGCGAGCGGGCGATGGAGAAGAGCACCGCGTTGCCCAGGCCGCCGCCCACGAGCACCACCGTCTCGTTGTGGCCAATCTCCGTGGGCGCGCCGGTGGGCCCCATCAGCACCACGGGCTCGCCGGGCTTGAGCGCGGCGCACAGGCGCGAGGACGAGCCCATCTCCAGCACGATGGTGCCCATCAGCCCCTTCTCCTTGTCCACCCAGGCGCCGGTGAGGGCCAGGCCCTCCATGGTGAGGCGCACGCCGTCCACCACGGGCGCGTTCCGTTCGAAGTTCTGCAGCCGGTAGAACTGGCCGGGGGCGAAGTGGCTGGCCGCGAAGGGCGCGCGCACCACCACCTCGACGATGGTCGGCGTCAGCCGGTTGACGGCCACCACGGTCGCGTTGAACGCCTCATCCAGCGTCGCGAAGTGCGCGGCGCGGCGCGCGTCCCGCGCGGCCTGGGCCACCTCGTCCGTGAAGTCGAGCGCGGCGACCTCCCGGGCGTACAGCCGCGCCACCTGCGGGTGGCCGTCCTTCGCGCTGGCCATGGCCTTCACCACGTTGCCCGCGTAGGTCGGGTGGTTGTCGCCGTAGAAGGAGATGAAGCGGCCGTCCTGCTGGTACGACGTGAAGAAGCCCGTCTTCGCCGCCGGGTCCTCCTTCGCCGTCACGGGCGCCAGCGAGAAGCCGCCTTCGGTCTCCACCAGCTCGTGGCTCTGGAAGTATTCGCCGCGCGCGTCGAGCTGGAAGGTGCCCGGGTATTCCTTTTCGTACGTGACGTTGGGGGCGGTTCCCGCCGCGACGCACACCGTGCGCGCGGGCAGCTCGAAGAACTGGCCGCTGCCCTTGAGCTTGCCGTCCACCGTCACCATGCGCTCGAAGCGGATGGCGCGCACCGCGCCAGCGGTGTCAGGCAGGGCCTCCACCGGGCTCATGCGCTCGATGAAGCGGATGCCTTCCTCCAGCGCCTTCGTCACCTCCTCGTGGTTGAGGCGGTAGGCGGGGGACTCCGTGAGGCTGCGGCGATAGACGAGGCTGACGCCGCCCCACGCGCGCACCAGCTTGATGAAGTCCGGGGCGCGGCCCTGCGCCTGGGCCTGCTCGCGCTCCTCGCGCACCGCGCGGCCGTGCTCCAGGAAGGTCTGCCAGGTGGCGCGCTCCTCGGCGTCGAGCCGGGCCAGCACGGCCTCCTCGCCCACCTGGGACACCAGCTTCTCGTGGCGGGCGAGCGCCTTCTCCACCTGCACCGGGTAGTACGCCATCAGCTCCGTGGCGGTGTCGATGCCGGTGAGGCCGCCGCCGATGACGATGGCGGGCAACTGCACCTGGAGGTTGGCCAGCGAGTCCCGCTTGAACGCGCCGGTGAGCTGGAGCGCCATCAGGAAGTCACTGGCCTTGCGGATGCCCCGGATGAGGTTGTTCTTCATCCCGATGATGGTCGGGCGGCCCGCGCCGGCGGCGATGGCGATGTGGTCGAAGCCCAGCGCCCACGCGTCCTCCACCGTGAGGGTGCCACCGAAGCGCACGCCACCGTAGATGCGGAAGCCCTCGCGGCGCGCCAGCGTGAGGTGGATGAGCGTGAGGAAGTTCTTGTCCCAGCGCACGGTGATTCCGTACTCGGACACGCCGCCGAAGCCCTCCAGGATGCGCTCGTCCAGCTCGCTGGTCAGCGCGGACCAGTCGCGGATGGGCTTGAGCGCGTGGCCGTTGCGGCCCACGAGCGCGTCCGGGAAGGGCTCGATCTTGAGGCCGTCCACGCCGGTGACGCCGAAGCCCTCGTTGAGCAGGTAGTGGGACAGCGTGTAGCCCGCGGGCCCCAGGCCCACCACCAGCACGTTGCGGCCCACGTAGGGCAGCGCGTACGGACGGCGGACGTTGAGCGGGTTCCACCGCGTGAGCAGGCCGTAGATTTCAAAGCCCCACGGCAGGCTCAGCACGTCCGTGAGCGTGGCCGTCTCCGCCAACGGGATGTTCACCGGCTCCTGCTTCTGGAAGATGCAGGCCTTCATGCAGTCATTGCAGATGCGGTGACCGGTGCCGGGGCACATCGGGTTGTCGAGCGTCACCATGGCCAGCGCGGCCACGGCGTTGCCCTCGCGCTTGAGCAGGTGCGCCTCGGAGATGCGCTCGTCCAGCGGGCATCCGTTGAGGGGGATGCCCAGCGGGTTCTTCTTGTAGTGGTGCCCCTCGGCCACCGGGTCCTTCGCGGGGAAGCCCTTGGTGCACGAGTCCTTCTGCCGCTCGTGGCAGAGCACGCAGTAGTCCACCTCGTTCATCACGTCGCGCGGGGTGCCCCGGCGGTCGGTGAGCTTGAAGCCGTCACGGTGGCGGAGGTGATGCGCCAGGCCCTCGGTGGCCTCGGGCAACGCGTTGTCCGGCCGCTGGAGCTGGACGAGCTGGTCGAACACCAGTGGCTTGGGAACCCGGTGCGTGGGCCAGGCGTGGAAGAGGTCCTTCGTCTCCGGGTGCAGCGCCCGGGCATAGGTCCAGCGGTCGGCCAGCGACAGCAGCGCGCGCACGGACTGGAGCTCCGCGGCGTCATCGCCCTGCGTGACGAGGCTGGAGCCGAAGGCGTCCTTGCCCTCGGGCGTGGTCAGCAGCACCTCGCGCAGCGCGCTCCACCGGGCCCGCAGGGCCTCCGCTTCGCCCCGCCGCTCGGCGGGCAGCGTGTTGGAGAAGACGCGCTCCAGGTCCATCAATGAGAGGACCGACTCCGCCAGGCCCCGCTCCACGTCTCCGGTGGCCAGCGCCTCGGGAAAGCCAAGCTGGAGCAGCAGCCGCATGCGCGCGTCCAGCGAAGGGAACTCGGCCAGCGTCGGGCGGTCCGCGGCGCCCTTCTTGAAGACGCGTCGGGTGATGAACTCGCGCTTGAAGTCGAAGAGCGGCAGCTCGCCCTTGAGGCCGCCGGACAGGCGCTCCAGCTCCTGCTCCACGCGGAAGAGCCGCGTCACGAAGTGTGAGACGTGGCGCGCCACGCGGATGAGAAGGTCCGACTCCGCGGCTCCGGAGAGGCTCGTGCCGCCTGACGCGCGGTAGGCGTCGAAGGCCTGGGCGAGCTCGGGCGCGTCCTCGGCGAGCTGCGCGTCGAAGCGCTCCGCGAGCCTGCGCAGACCGGCGGGGCGGTACAGGTCCTCGAAGGTGAAGCCCGGCAGGCCCAGGTTCAGAGAATGGGTGGGGTCGGAGGGCAGGTCGGTCAAGGCTCGCATGTCACGCACAGTGTGGGGGGAACCTGGGAAAACGGCGCCCAAGGGTGACCTATTTCTTTCGCGGTGCGCAGCCCGGAAATCACGCGGGCCTGTCACAGGAGGTGCGAGCGTGCACTGACAGGCAGGGGGGGCGGAGATGCACGCCTACACAGTCGCGGTTCTGCCTACTGCTGGCCATGCGGCCCGCCTTCGGGCAGCGAGTCACGGAGGGTCGGCAGCGATACGCGTTCGAGGCGCCGACGCAGCCGCAGCAACCCCCAGAACATGCGCGCCGCGTCGAGCCCGGGGGTGACCTTGGAGCCTCCGAAGTCCTCCCAGTCGATGGGGACCTCCAGGAAGCGCGCGCCCTGGCGCTTCAGCAGCACCAGCAGCTCCACGTCCAGCAGCCAGCGCTGCTCCTGGAGCACGTCCAGCAGCGGCCGCAGCAGGTCGGCACGGACGAACTTCACGCCACATTGGGTGTCATAGAAGTGCAGCTTGAAGTTCGCGTCCGTCAGCGTGGCGAAGATGCGGCCCTGGAGGTGCCGGTGGAGGTTCCGCACCACGCGGCGGCCCGCCATGAGGATGCGCGAGCCCGCGAGCACGTCCACGTTCTTCGCCGTGCCGGAAGCACTCAGCTCCACCAGCCGGTGGAACTCCTCCGCGTTGATGGCGCCATCCGCGTCCAGGAAGGCCAGCCAGGTGACGCCCGCCGATGCATGCCGCCAGCCGAGCCGGATGGCCGAGCCCTTGCCCTGGTTGCGAGGCGCCGCCACGTAGGTGAACTGGTGCGGCGAGGCCTTGCTGGTGAGGCGGGCCTGGGCCTCGTTCACGCTCGCGCGTTGAAGCTCGGCGTGCTCCGGCGCGCTGCCATCGTCGACGACGACGAACTCCACCGGCGGGGCGCTCCGTTCAAGGAACACGCGCGTGAGCTCCGCGACGAAGCGCGGCAATCGCTGGCCCTCGTTGTAGGCGGGGATGACGACGCTGACAGAGGGCGCTTGCACGAGCGCGATTGAGCACAGGTGCGGACGGGCCGTCAATGCGAGCCGTCGGCGGGGCGCCCGCCGCGTGCCGCTCACGCAACGGAAGTTCGAGCCCGAGGTCCTGTCGCGCGCCGTGCGCCCGAGGCATCCCTGGGCGCCGGCGCCTTCGCGCGCCTCGGAGAGCTGGCGCTAGCGGGACTTCTTGTCGCGGCGCTTCTTCTGCCCGGAGGTACTCCGGCGCGGTGCGTTCCCCGTCTGGGAGGGCGCTGGGCCTGGGGCCGCGGCCTTCGTCGTGCGCGCAGGCTGGCCCGGAGCTGGCGCACCCACGACGGTCGCTGGTGCCTCCGTGCGCGCCGGGGGCTTCGCTCGCGCTTTCGCGGCCTGCGTACCGGAAGCCTGGGGTGAAGCCACTTCCGTCGAGGCCGGACTTGCCGCGGGCCGCGGCCGGGCCGAGGGCCGGGCGTCACGCGGCCTGGGCAGCACGGTGTCTCCCGCCGGCGCTGTCGCAGCGGCCTCCGGGGGGGCCGGTGGCTTCATGGCCAGAGGTTCCACACCCGGTTCATTCCGTGGTGCGCGCTCCTGCTGCGCCGCCGCGCCGGCGGCCTGGCGGGCCCGGAGCTCCTCCACCTCGCGCCGCAGGCGCAGCACCTCGGCGGAGAGCTGTGCGTAGGAGTCACGCACGTGGCCGTTGAACACGCGCTGCCGGCCAAGCGCCTCGTTGATGAACACCTGGCACGACTTGCGGAAGGCCCACTTGGCCAGCAGCACGGCCTGCCCCAGGCCGCCCCGGTGGGTGTGCAAGGGGAGGGCACGCGTGGCGTCCGCGTTCTCCTCCAGCGCGTGCAGGTTGAAGGTCAGCGGCTCCACCCGGGGCTCCACGCCTTCCGGGGGCAGCTCGACCTCCTCCGAGGTGGGGAGGCCGCGCGTGCGCAGGCGCTCCTCGATGCGGGCAATCAGCTCCCGCGCGGGGATGTCCCGTCCCAACAGCTTCATTGGCGCTTCTCCTCGAGGATGCGTTGCATTTCTTCCCGGTAGGCCGCGACCACCTGGGGCCAGCCCTGCTTCTTCACGTACGCCAGGCCCCGCTTGCCCATGGGCTCACGCTCGGAGCCCACCTCGCGCAGGCCCTGGACGAACGACGCCAGGTCCGTGTACGCGCGGCCCGCGCCGCTGCGCTCCACCTGGCCCACCAGCACGTCCGAGCGCCCATTCACCAGCACCGGCGTCCCCTGGGCGAAGGACTCCAGCGTCAGCAGCGACAGGCTCTCGTAGCGGGAGGGCACCACCACCGCCAGCGCGCCCGCCAGCGCGTCGTGCTTGTCCTGCTCGCTGATGCGGCCCAGGTAGCGCACGCCCTCGCCGGACAGCTCCATGTTGGTGTCACCCGCGAGCACCAGGTCCGGCGCGTCCTCGAAGCGCTCCTTCAGCGCCTGGTGGTACTCCAGCAGCTCGGGCACGCCTTTGCCGGGCTCCTGCCGGCCGATGTACAGCAGGTAGTGCCGGTGGAGGCCGTGCTTCTCCTTGAAGCGCGAGCCGTCCGCCCGCGGCCGGTCCACGCCCACGCCCACCACGCGCGTGCGCGCGTGATTCGGGAAGCACTTCTCGATGAGCGTGTGCTCCTCCGGCGTGAGGCAGAGCAGGGCGCGCGGGCGCTCGAACACGTCCCGGTACACGCCGAAGCGGACGGGGGCTTCGTCATGCGTGGTGGGCACCAGCAGGGCCCGGTCCGCCACCAGCGGCAGTCCCCACACCGTGGGCGCGTAGAGGTAGGTGAAGAAGAGGTAGCCGTCGTAGGCGTCGCGCTCGGTGGCCAGGTGATTCAGCAGGCCCGGGCACAGGGGGCCCTGTTCGGCCACCCACTGCTCCTCGCGGAGCCGCTCGTTGCGCTTGTCGAACACCTGCCGCGACAGCCCGTTGAAGCCGCGGATGTTGCGCGTGCGCGCCGACGGGAAGCGCAGCACCTTGATGCCGTCCACGACGTCCGGGCCGGGCGGGAACGCGTTGTCCCACTCGAGGTGGTTCTTCGCGCAGGTCGTCAGCACGGTGAGGTCCCAGTGCGGGGCCAGGTGCTCGGCCATCTGCGCGGCGAGCTTCTCCGCGCCGCCCGTCACCTCGCCGTAGCGCTGCACCACCAGCGCCACCCGGGGCCGCTGGGGCGCCTTCCGGGGCCTGGGCGCCGCGGGGCGGGGGAGCACCGTCTCCAGCGCCTTCGCGAAGGCGGCCTGCGCGGAGGGCGCGGAGAAGTGCTCCAGGCGCCGCGTCTGGCCGGCGATGACGGGCTCTCGCAGGGACAGGTCCTCGCTCAGGTCCACCGCCAGCTCCGCGAGGAAGGCGAAGCGCTTCTGGTCGAACGCCACGCCCGCGCCGCCCAGCGTCTCCGGCACCGCCGCCGCCGCGTAGGCCAGCACGGGCACCTCCGCGGCCATGGCTTCGATGAGCGGGACGCCGAAGCCCTCGTGCTCGCTCATGGAGACGAACAGGGAGGCGGAGCGGTACGCGGCCACGAGCTGCGCGTGGGTGAGCCGGCCCAGGAAGCTCACGCCGCGCAGGTCGCGCGCCTCGCGCTGGAGCATGCGGAAGTAGCGGCTGCCGGGCTCGTAGCCGCCCACCATCAGCAGGCGCGCCTGGGGACGCAGCCGCAGCACTTCGCGGTGGAGCGCGAGCAGGTCCTCGAAGCGCTTGTGCGGCATCACCCGGCTCACGCCCAGCAGCACGGGCCCCGGGCCGGCGAGCCGCTGGAGCAGCTTCGCGTCCGCGCTGGCGCGGGAGAAGCGCTCCGGCTCGATGAAGAGGGGCACCGTGTGGACGTTGCGGTGGCCCGCGACGCGCAGCTCGGCGGCGTTGAAGTCCGACACGCCGATGGCCACCTCCGTGAAGGGGGCCATCGCGGCGAGCTGGGCCCGGCCGGCCACGAGCGCGTCCGCCAGGGGCAGCCCTTCGTAGAAGCGCGCGGGGCTGATGTTGTGGAAGACGACGCCGCGCCGGCAGGGCAGGTGCATCAGCCGGCTGCTGAGCGGGGAGGCGATGCCGTGGTGGTAGAGGACCAGGTCACCGGGCTCGGGCCGCAGTCTGGCCGCGGGCTGGGCCAGCCCTTCGAGCCCCGGCCCCACCTCGTCCGCGTACAGCGCGCCCGCATGCCCCAGGCGTCGCAGCAGGAGCTGCAGGTGCAGCGCGGCCTGCCCGGTGGCGTCGCCGGGGACGAAGCTCGGTATCAACTGGTGGATCGCCATGCGGGCCCTGCCTATCACACGCACGTGGTATGAGGCGCACCGTGTCCATGGGACCTATCGCCTTCGACGCGACACTCTGGGACGAGCCGACCACCGGCATCGGCCTGTACACCCGTTGCCTGGCCTCCGCGCTGGAGGCGCTGGGCGTCCAGCTCACCCGCGTGGGCGCGCAGGCGTCCGGTGAGGCGCCCCGCGCGAAGGCCGGCCGCACCGCCTGGACGTTGGGAGGCTTGCCTCGCGTGCTCCAGGGCTCGGGCGCGCCGCTGTACCACGCGCACGGAAACTTCAACCTGCCCCTGCTCCGCGCCCCGGGCATGAAGTACGTGCTGACGGTGCACGACCTCATCCCGCTGCTGATGCCGGAGACGGTGTCGTCCGCGTTCCGCTGGCAGTTCCGCCTGTGGCTGTCGCGCAGCCTGATGCTGGCGGACCAGGTGGTGTGCGTGAGCGAGCGCACGCGGCAGGACCTGCTGGCCCGCTACCCGGAAGTGGCGGCGCGCACGACGGTGGTGCCCAACGGCGTGGACCACGTCCACGCGCCCGAGCTGGATGCCACCAGCAAGGACTTCCTGCGCGCGCTCTCCCTGCCAAAGGACTACGTGCTGTACGCGGGCTCGCTCGACGTGCGGAAGAACGTGGACCTGGTGCTGGACGCGCTGGAGCGGCTCCGGCTGCGGGGCCGGCCCGCCTCGCTCGTGCTTGCGGGCCAGAGCTGGTTTGGCGCCGGACGCGTGGAGGCCCGCGTCGCGCGGCTGCGCTCGGAGGGCTTCGAGGTGCGCTCGCTCGGCTATCAGTCCGACGCCGTGTTCTACGAGCTGATGCGCCGCGCGGCCGTGTTCGTCTTCCCCTCGCGCTACGAGGGGTTCGGGCTGCCTCCGCTGGAGGCGATGCGGCTGGGGACGCCCACCATCGTCTCCACGGCCGGCTCGCTGCCGGAGGTCTGCGGCGACGCCGCGCTGAGCGTGGGGCCGGATGACGCGAACGGGCTCGCGCGGGCCCTGGAGCGGCTGCTCCACTCGCCCGAGGAACGGCGGGCGTTCGCCGAGCGTGGAAAGGCACAGGCCGCGAAGTTCACCTGGAAGCGGACCGCCGAGGGCACCTTGGCGGCGTACGAAGCCGCGCTGCGGCGATGAGGAGACCGATGCGAAAGCTCGTCTGGAGTGGAGTGGTGCTGTGCGGACTGCTCGCGGGTTGCGCGAGCCGGCAGGACGTGGGCTCCGCGCCGGTAGACCCACAGTCGGAGGAGACGGGCGCCGAGGCGGCGGCGCCCACGCCCGAAGACGCGCGGCCCGTCGAAGCAGCGCCCGCGGAAGGTGAGGCTCTGTTCCCCGTCCTCCCCGTCCAGCCGCTGGTGGTGACCGCGAACCCCGAGCCCAAGGACGCCATCATCCTCAACAGCGCCCGGGTGGAAGGCGGCATCCTGGTGCTGGACGTGACGCATGGTGGCGGCTGCGCCGAGCACACGTACTCGCTGGCCTGGGATGGAGCGCTCCAGCCGGGCGCTGACGGCACGCCGGTGGCGAACCTGGTCCTGGTACACGACGGAAACAGGGACCGGTGCAAGGCGCTGCTGCGGGCGCATCCGCGCTTCGACCTGTCCGCGATTTCCCAGCGCTTCGGCGCGCAGTCCGGCAAGACGTCGGGCACGGTGAACCTGGCCCTCGCGGACCAGGCCCCCGTGCGCTACGACTTCTGAGCCTCACGCGCCTTCCGCCAGCAGGTCCTCGCGGAGCTTCGTGAGGACCTTGCCCAGCAGATTCAGGCCCCGCCACTTCGCGGGGTGGTGGATGCGCGGGTCTTCCTCATCCAGGCCCACGCCCCAGATGCGGTCCACGGGGCTGGCCTCCACCAGCTCCGTCCCCGCGGTGGCCAGCAGCGCCTTCAGCAACTCGGGGCTCTGGGTGAACTTCGCGCGATTGCCCTCATAGACGATGCGCTCGCGCGCCTTCTCCCAACGCGTGTTGTCGAAACCGCGGACCTTGCGGCCCAGCGCCTTGTGCGTCTTGGGCGACTTCGACTTCAGGATGGTCGCCAGCGCCTCTTCGTCGCCGAAGAGGCGCGCCTTGCCCGCCATCATGTACTGCTCCGCGCACACGTAGCTCACGCCATCCACCACGAACTCGGACGGGTGCCATTGGGAGAAGGGGGAGTGCGCCTGCCAGAAGAAGGTGAAGCGGGGCTGTCCTGCGTCGCTCATGGGCATCCTCGTGAATGGTGTTGATTGTACACTAACGATGGGGGCCCGAGGCCCTGACAAACGCCGCTACACTGGCCCCACTTCATGACGCTCTCCGACGCCCTGCTCTTGTTGGAACGCTGCTTCTCGGGAGTGGGGGAGGGTGCTCCCCGGCTTCAGGAGCAGGAAGACGCGCGCTTCGCGCTTCGCCCCAGCGCGGTGTGGTTGGAGTACCGCTGGTACGTCCAGGCGCGGGGCATGGCGGAGGTGTTCCTCAAGTGGCCCCGCCACGCCGCCGGGCAGGGGGCGACGGCGGAGGCCACGGTGCTGCGCGTCCATCTGCTCGGTGTGTCGCCCCTGCTCTCCGAGCGCGCGGCGCGACTGCTCGTGGGCGGCACGCCGTCGAGAGATCGCATCCTGGACCTCTTCGGCGATGACGGGGTGCGCCGGGAATGCGTCTCACTGGGGCGGACGAACGTCACCGTGGAGCATTGGGACCCGCTGCCCGGTCCACGCCCGCTGCTGGATGATGCGCGCTTCACCTCGCTCGCCGAGGTGCTGGAGGCGCCAGACTCCACGCCCGAGGCGCGTCACGAGGCGGTGCAGCGCCTGGCCGACGAGCGAAGCCCGCGCGTCGTGGCGGCGTTGCTCGCGCTGGTGGCGCGCAAGCCCTCGCTGATGGCGCTGCGGGTGTTGTCGGAGTGGGGCGTCGTCGAGTCGCGGGAGGCGCTCCTGCGGGACCTGGCCCTGGTGCGGCCCGACAACCCCGCGGACCTGTGGACCCTCACGGCCCTGGACCGGCGGCTTCAGGCCTGGAGCGCCCTCCAGTGACTGGGAGCGCCTGACACGGCGCGCGCGTCCCGGCAGGGAGACGCACGCGCCGTCATTCCCTCAGGCCGCGCCGGGCACGCGGGGGCCGAGCACGTCGCGCAGCGCATCCGTCACCGTCAACTTCGGCGCCCAGCCCAGCGCCTTCAGCTTGTCGGGCGCGCCGACGAGGCTGGGGATGTCGGAGGGGCGCAGCCGCGCGGGGTCCAGCTCGATGCGCGCGTTGACGCCCGCCAGCGTCAGCATCTCCTCCAGCAGGCTGCGGATGGTGCGGCCCTCGCCGCTGCCGATGTTGTACGCCTGCCCGGGCTCGCCCTTGTCCAGCAGCAGCCGGTAGGCCTCCACCACGTCACGGACGTGGGAGAAGTCGCGCACGGCGTCCAGGTTGCCGGTGCGCAGCACCGGGTCCACCGTGCCCAGGCCAATGGCGCGAATCTGCGACGCGAAGGAGGGCACCACGAAGGTGGGGTCCTGGCCCGCGCCCAGGTGGTTGAAGGGCCGCGCCATGACGACCTCCAGCCCGTAGCTGCGGTGGAACTGCACCGCGGCCAGCTCCGCGGCGGACTTGGAGGCCGCGTAGGGGCTCAGGGGCACCGCCGGGGTGTCCTCGGTGGCGCGCGTGCCCTCCGGCACGGGGCCGTACACCTCGCCGGAGCCCACCAGCACCACGCGCGCCTTCGGAGCGCTCTCGCGCACCGCGGTGAGCAGGTGCACCACGCCCATGGTGTTCACCGCGAACACCCGGGACGGGTTGTGGTGGCTCTTCGCGACCGAGCTGAAGCCCGCCAGGTGGATGACGCCCTCGGGCTTCGACTCGGCCACCGCCGCCTTCACCGCGGCCTCGTTGGCCACGTCGAAGTGCAGGGCGTTGCTGTTGATGCCCTCACCGCGTGGCCCGTGGGCCTCCACCACCTCGTCGCCGGCGGCGCGCAGCAGGGCGCACAAGTGCCGGCCGACGAAGCCATCCGCGCCTGTTACCAGAATGCGCATCTACCGCTGCCCCGCCTTCACGCGCTCCAGGTCCGCGTCCACCATCATCTCCACCAGCTCCTTGAAGCGGACCTTGGGCTCCCAGCCCAGCTTCGTCTTCGCCTTGGTCGGGTCGCCGATGAGCAGGTCCACCTCCGCGGGCCGCACGAAGGCCGGGTCGATGAAGACGTGCTTCTGCCAGTCCAGGCCCACGCGCTCGAAGGCAATCTCCACCAGCTCCCGCACCGTGTGCGTCTCGTTGGTGGCCACCACGTAGTCCTCGGCCTGCGGCTGCTGCAGCATCCGCCACATGGCGTCCACGTAGTCACCCGCGAAGCCCCAGTCGCGCTTGGCGTCCAGGTTGCCCATGGGCAGCTTCTCCTGGAGGCCCAGCTTGATGCGCGCCACGTTGTAGGTGACCTTGCGCGTGACGAACTCCAGGCCCCGGCGCGGCGACTCGTGGTTGAAGAGGATGCCGCTCACCGCGAACAGGTTGAAGGACTCGCGGTAGTTCACGGTGATGTGGTGGCCGTAGGCCTTGGCCACGCCGTACGGGCTGCGCGGATAGAAGGGCGTGTCCTCCGTCTGGGGGACCTCCAGCACCTTGCCGAACATCTCGCTGGACGACGCCTGGTAGAAGCGCGCCTCCGGGCGGGTGTGGCGGATGGCCTCCAGCATCTTCGTCACCCCCAGCGCGGTGAACTCACCGGTGAGCACCGGCTGGTTCCAACTCGTGGGCACGAAGGACTGCGCCGCCAGGTTGTAGACCTCGTCGGGCTTCGTCAGGTTCAGCAGCGCCGCGAGCGAGAACTGGTCCAGCAGGTCGCCCTGGTGGAGCTGAATCTTCCCGTGCAGGTGCTGGATGCGTTCGAACTTCTCCTCCGATGAGCGGCGCACCATGCCGTGCACCTCATAGCCCTTCGAAAGGAGCAGCTCCGCGAGATAGCTGCCGTCCTGCCCCGTGATGCCGGTGATGAGTGCGCGCTTGGTCGCCATGGTCGTTTTCTGTGTTGGCTGGAGGACGCACTTTCTAGCCGACGCTGTCGCCGCTCGCCAACCGTTCCCGGCGGCTTCCTACTTGAAAGCCTTGCGTCGCGTGACAAGTTAGGGAGTCCCAATCCCTCAACGTGGAGGCGGTCATGCGCAACCCAACCCCCCTGGCCCTGGCGGCACTGCTCCTGGGCACTCCGGTGTCCGCGCAGGTCGCCGTCCCGCCCACGGCTCAGACCGAGCCCGACCCGTCCATCTCCGGCGGGGTGCTCCAGGACGTGGCCCTCTGGGTGAGCCCTGGCGCGCCCGCCAGCAGCCTGCTCCTCACCGCCTACAGCAGCCCCAACTCGGGGCTCGTCACCTTCGGCGTGGGCGGCGAGCAGCTCGACGCCGAGCTTACGGACGGCCCGATGTCGGCCGTGGCCGTGCGGGACGGCTTCGCGCTGTCCGGGGTGCAGCAGACCCTGGCCGTGGCGGCCAGCGTCAACCTCAACGGGCTGGTGGCCTACACGGTGGACCCCGACCGCTCGGACCGGGTGGTCCGCGTCGGCGCGGGGAGCTTCCTGACGGGGACGCAGTTCTCCGCGGTGGCGATCTCCCAGGATGAGGACTCCGGCCGGTTCTATGTGTTCGCGGGGACGTCCGCGGGCGTCCTCCAGCAGTACGAGCTGGATGGGGAAGACGGCGTCGTGACGGCCACCCTGGTCCGCACGCTCACCACGACGGGGCCCATCGCGGGCCTGGCCGTGGATGAGGCGTCCGGCTCGTTGTTCGTCACCCAGCAGGGCCAGGGCCTGTGGCGCTATGCGCTGGCCGCGAACGCGGAGGTCACCGGGCAGCAGCTCCCCATCCCAGGCACGGGTGGGCTCTCCGCCAACGTGGGCCGGGTCGCGCTGTACCGCGCGCGCAACGGCGAGGGGTACATCCTGGTCGCGGACACGGGCGCGGACGCGTTCGCCGTCTATGAGCGGCGCGCGTGGACCTACGTGGGCGCGTTCCGCCTCGCCGACGAGGGAGGGGGCGTCATCCGGGCGAATGACCCGGTGGCCCTGGCCGTCTCCGCGTCCTCGCTGGGCACCGCCTACCCCGAAGGGCTCTTCGTGGGCGGTGACGCGCAGTCCAATCCGCAGCGCCTCCAGTTCGCGGCCTGGCCGGCGGTGGCCGAGGCCTTCGACCCCGCGCTGCGAATCGACACGCGGCTCGACTCGGACGGAGGGACGGACGGGGGCACGGACGGCGGCTCGACGGACGGGGGAGGCGTCATCGGCGGGCCCGGGCCTCAGCGGCCGGGGACCGGGCTGCCTCCGGATGACTCCGGCTGTTCGTGCACCTCGGGCTCCGTGCCGGCCACCGCGGCGTTCGCGCTGCTCGCCCTGGTGCGGTTGGGGCGCCGCCGCCGCGACTGATGCGCGTTGCCAGCGGGCGCGCACCGCGCTGAAGTGCGCGCCCTCATGCGTTCCTTTCGACTCATCGCCCTCGCGCTGGTGGGCGGGGCCACCCTGGCGTGCTCTGGCGCCCGGACTCGCGCCGCGCCTCCGGAGCCCATCCGCATCACCCTGGTGGGCATCAACGACTTCCACGGACAGGTGGAGCCCCACCGCACGCCGCTGAAGGACGGCCAGGTGCTGGAGGAGGGCGGCGCCGCCACGCTCGCGGCCTACGTGGCGCGGCTGCGCGCGGACAATCCGGGCGGCGTGGTGCTGCTGGACGCGGGCGACATGTTCCAGGGCACGCTGCCTTCCAACCTCACGGAAGGGGCCGTCGTCGTCGACGTGTACAACCACCTGGGGGTGACGGCGGCCGCCATCGGCAACCACGAGTTCGACTATGGCCCCGTGGGCCCGGGCTCCATGGCGAAGCGGCCCGGGGATGACCCGTTGGGCGCGCTCAAGGCGCGCATCGGGCAGGCCCGCTTCCCCATGCTGTCGGCGAACCTCCGCGACGCCGCCACCGGCAAGCCTCCGGACTGGACGGGCAACGACGGCACCTACCTGCTGGAGGTGAAGGGCGTGAAGGTGGGCATCCTCGGCCTGTCCACGGAGGCCACGCCCAAGGTCACCAACCCCGCCAACGTGGAGTCCCTGCGCTTCCTGCCCCTGGCCCCCGCCGCGCTGGAGGCGTCCCGTTCCCTGCGCGCTCGCGGCGCGGAGGTGGTGGTGGCGGTTGCGCACGCGGGGGGCAAGTGCACGGACCTGAACAACCCCCGCGACACGTCGAGCTGCGACCAGGGCGACGCGGAGATTCTGTCGATGGTGAAGCGCCTGCCGCTGGGGACGCTCGACGCCATCGTGGCGGGGCACACCCACCAGACGATGGGCCACTTCTTCGCCAACGTCCCCATCATCGAGACGACGGGACAGGCACGCTCCCTGGGCGTGGTGGAGCTGTTCGTGGACCCGGGCAGCCGCCGCATCCTGCCCGGGCGCACCCGCATCCAGGCCGCCATCCCGCTCTGTGCGAAGGTGGACGCCACCCAGGGCACCTGCGACGGCCGCCGTCTGCGCGACGCGCCCCAGGTCCGCCTGGAGCCCGCGTCGTTCCTGGCTGGACCGGTGGTGCCCGACGCGAAGGTGGCGCCGCTGCTGGCGCCCGCGCTGGCGCTGGCGCGCGAGGCGCAGCATCGTCAGTTGGGCCTGGTGGCGTCCGCGCCCCTGGCCCGCGGCTACACGGAGGAGGGCGTACTGGGCAACCTGGTGGCGGACGTGCTGCGCGCTTCCGCCAAGGCGGACGTGGGGCTGATGAACCCGGGCGGCGTCCGCGCGGACCTGCCGGCCGGGCCGCTCACGTTCGGTCAGGTGTTCGAAGCGCTGCCCTTCGACAACACGGTGGCTGTCGTCACCCTGACAGGTCCCGAGCTGGCGCGGTTGCTGACGCTGGCCTATGGCAATCCCATGGGCGCCGTCTTCGCCGTCTCCGGCCTGGAGGTGACGTTGGAGCGCTGCCCCGGGGCGGGCCGGCTCTCGGGCGTGACGCTCACGGGGGGGCAGCCGCTCGTGTTCGACCCCCAGAAGACATACCGGGTGGCCCTCCCGGACTTCCTGGCGCGAGGCGGGGACGGGCTGGAGCCGCTGCTGCGTCAGGTGCCGCCGGAGCGCATCGAGATGACCCCCGTCAACGGGCTGGACCTGCGCGAGGCGCTCATCACCTACGGGAAGGCCCGGGGCGGCACGCTGGAGGCCCCCGCGCTGGGCCGCGTCCGCTACGCGGGTGTAGCAGCGTGTCCGCAAGCGGGACGCTGAGGGACTCCCGGCTGAAAATTCGGACGACGGCTGATCCGCTGGGATTGAACGGAGGGGCTCCGTTCAGCGGAAGGCGGAGGAAACCGCGCCCGGGGCCGATTTTTCGGCCTGGGATCAGTTTTCAACGGGGAGCGGAGGTCCTACTCTAGTCCCTGCGAGTGTCCACTCCGAGGTGGCCCAGGGCCTGCGAGGGTGGACTCTTGTGAGCTGGAGGAACCGACATGCTCTACAAAGTGACCCCGATGATGGCGCCGCCTGCGCCTGAGAAGGCGAAGCAGCGTGAACCGGGGCAGGGCCAGCCGCGCAAGCGTCGCAAGTCCGCCGTCTACGACGCGGACGGCCATGAGGTGCTCATCTCGCTGATGTGCATCAAGTGCAAGACGCTCAAGCCGCTGGCGCAGTTCGGCCTGCGGAAGATGGCGGATGGCGCCATCCGGAATCAGCCCTGGTGCCGCACGTGTCGCTCGGGTGCGGGCAGCAAGAAGCCCAAGGCCGGCAAGGACGCCGCCGCCGTGGCCGCCACGCCCGTGGAGGAAGCGGCCGCGGTGCTCCAGGTGGTCCCGGACGCGTCGCGGCCCGAGGCGGGTGAAGCCCCCGCCGCGTCCGTCGCCGCCGCGCAGGGCTGATCCACCGTCGCAGTCCCGGCTCCCGGGGGCTGGACCCTTCCAGGTCCGGCTCCCGCGGGAGCATTCCTTCCAGACCTACGACAGCCGCAGACCGGCGGGGAGCGTATCCCCGAGCGCGCGAGCCTCGTCCGCGGCTTCCAGCGCGACGACCTCGCGCACCATGCGCACCCACGTCTCCGAGGCCTTCGCCGCGAGCAGGGCCTGGGCCGTGCGCTCGCGCAGGGCCGGGTCCAAATCCCGCGTCCTGTCTCCCGTGAGCCGCGCGAGCTGCGCCGCCGCGAAGGACGCGCCGTCAATCTTGCGCAGGTCCAGCTCCAACAGCAGCGTGAGCCACGCCTCGGCGGTGTCCACGTCCACCGCCTTGTGGCTGCTGCCGTACAAGGGCACGCGCGCGCCCAGCCGGCCCAGGGACCAGGCCCAGGGGCCGCCGGACTTCGCCTCGGCCTTGAGGCGCGCGGCGATCCACCGGCCCAGCTCCGCCTTGTCACCCGGTTGCAGGTGCTCCAGCGAGGCCGCGGTGCGGACCATCTCCTCCAGGCCCTCGGGCTGGATGCCCTTCAGCTTCCCCGGTGGCGGCGCGTCCGGCGGCACCTTCCGCGCCAGGTGCGGCTGGAGGTACGCGTAGAGCTTCTGCTGCCGCGCCTCGTCCAGCCCGCCCGCGATGCGGCGCCACATCACCCAGAACTCCGTCCACACCGCCTTGTCCGTGTGGTGCTGCACCAGCGCGTCGAACAGGCCGAAGGTCTGCTCCGCGCGCCAGGCGTCCAGCGGGTAGCCGAAGCCCGGCCGCAGGCTGAAGCCGGTGAGGCTGTAGAAGACGCGCTCGTGGTCCTCGGTGCGCCGGCGCTTGCTCGCGCCCGCGAAGAGGGTGCTCCACATCTCCCGCAGCACCGGCACGCGCCACGTCTCGCGCGCGCCCAGGGCCTTCTCCAGCGTGCGCCCGAGCTGCTTCACGTCCTTGGGGCCAATGGGCAGCGGCTTGTTGCCGTAGACGCGCTCGATGTTGTCCTTCGCCTCGACGAAGCGCGCCGGCATGGACTCGGTGACGGTGAGCTCGTGCGAGCCGCCGGTGCCGCGCAGCTCGAACTCCAGGCGCCACCGCTCGTCCGCGACGTCGGAGACGCAGTACAGCTCCAGCGTGCCAATCTCCGTCAGCGCCGCCTGCAGGTGCACCGGCACCTCGGCCACCTTGCCGCTGGCGCCCTTGAGCAGCGTGTGGATGGGCGGCAGGGGCTTGAGGTCCTCCACCAGCGGCACCAAATCCCCGGGCTTGTCGATGCGGTCGCTGGTGGTGGAGTAGAGCTGGAACTGCACCGGTCGGCCCAGGGTGAGGGAGAAGGGGCGCTCGCCCAGGTCCACCTTCTGGCCCTCCTCGAAGCCGCGGGGGATGAGGCACAGCGCGGGCTGCTCGGCGCTGTCCGCCGCGCGCTGCAGGCCCACGTAGTAGGCGCGCGCCGCGCCGCCGCCAATGCGCAGGCCGTGGCCGCGCCGCACCAGCCCGTAGTACGCGGCGCCGCGGGCCACCGCGAGCTCCAGCGACTCGTGCCGCAGCAGGGGGATGCGCGGCGCGCCCGGCCACCACGCGGACAGGGCCTCCACCAGCCGCTCGGAAATCCGGGGCGAGTTGAACACGCCGCCGTTGAGCAGGATGGCGTCCGGGCGGGGCAGGGCGCCTTCGGCGGGCGCCGTCTCGCCCAGCGCCGCGAAGCCCGCCGCCGCGTGCTGCGCGAGGAAGGCCGCCAGGTGCCGCGTCACCGCCGCGTCCTGCACGTACGGGAGCCCCAGTTCCTGCAGCGCCATGCGCGCGGCGCGGCGCGGCCTGTCGGCGGGCGAGGAGCGGGGGAAGAAGCCGTCCAGCACCAGCGCCTGCGCCTCGTCGCGCGTCAGGTCCGTGGACAGGGTTCCGCCCAAGAGCTTGCTGCCGCCGCCCACCAGCGACACGCCGTGCTTCTCCGGCGGCGCGTGGCCCAGCAGCGCCTCCTTCGCGGTGCGCGCGGCCTGGATGGCCTGCGTCCACTGCGTGGCGGACAGGCGGCGGCCGTCCGTCAGGAGCTTCTCCTCCACCCGGCGCGCCAGCGCGGCGTCCATGTTGTCGCCGCCCAGCATCAGGTGGTCACCCACCGCCAGGCGCCGCAGCATGGGGCCTTCGGGCGACACGCCCGCGTGCACCAGGGTGAAGTCCGTGGTGCCGCCGCCCACGTCCACCACCAGCACCAGCCGGACGTGGGAGAGCGTCTGCTCCAGGTCCGCCCGGTGGCGCGCGGTGTAGTCGTAGAAGGCCGCCTGCGGCTCCTCCAGCAGGGTGAACTTCTCCAGCCCGGCCTTGCGCGCCGCGCTCACCGTGAGGGCGCGGGCCGCCTCGTCGAAGGAGGCGGGGACGGTAATCACCACCTCCTGCTTCGACAGCGGCGCGTCCGGGTGGGCGTAATCCCACGCGCGGGCCATGTGCGTCAGCAGCAGGGCGCTGGCATCCACCGGGGACAGCTTCTGGACGTCCGCGGGCGCGCCCCAGGGGAGGATGGGCGCGGAGCGGTCCACGCCCGGGTGGCACAGCCAGCTCTTCGCGCTGGCCACCAGCCGCCCCGGCACCCGCGAGCCCTGCCAGCGCGCCAGCTCACCCACCACCCACGGTCCGCCGTCATCCCCCCACGGCAGCGTGAGCGCGCCCTCCGCCAGCTCGTGGCCGGCGGGCACGTACACGGTGGAGGGCAACAGCGCCCGCGGTGCCACCTCGCCCTGCCGGACGAGCTGCGGGACGAGGAAGTCCTCCACGGGGGCACCCGGGCCCCGCGAGGGGTCCACGGATGCCACGGCGCAATGGGTGGTGCCCAGGTCGATGCCAACGATTCGCATACGCCTCCGATTGACGGATGGCTTTCTACTCCTTCATGCGGACGTTGAGCTCCAGCTTCCAGCGTCCGGCGCCATCCTTCTCCAGGCACCGGAGCTCCAGCGTGCCCACCTCCGTCACCGCCGCCTGGAGGTTGACGGGCGTCAAGTCACTGAAGGCGGAGGGCTGTCCGGGCATCGTCGTCTCGATGGGGGCCAGCTCCTCCAGCCCGCCGCTGGCCAGCTCGGAGTCCACGTCCTCCAGCATGACGCCCACCCTGTCGTCGCGCCGCAGGGACGACGAGAAGAAGCGGAAGCTGGTGGGCTCACCGGTGACGAGCCCGAACTCCTGGGGCGGGACGTCCGCCTGCGTGCCTTCCTCCATGCCGAAGGGGGCCACGCAGAGCGCCTTCACGGGCGGCTCCATGCCGGGCACCGCGGGCATCGCCGTCTCCACGCCCACGTAGTAGGCGCGGGCCGTGCCGCCGCGGATGCGCAGGCCGTGGCCCTGGCGCACCCAACCGTAGTAGGCGGCGCCGCGCGCCACCGAGAGGTCCAGGTCCGCGCCCTCCAGCTCCGTCGCGGGCGCGCCGCCGTCCGCGGCGAGCCAGCCGTTGAGCACCTCCATGACGCGCGCCTTCAGCGGGCCGGCCTTGAAGACGCCGCCGTTGAAGAGCACCGCCGTGGGGTGGAGGAAGGCCTTGCCGCTCACGTCCACCGGCGCGTCCGGGCTGGTCGCCAGCGCCTGCGCCTGCCGGGTGAGGAAGGCCGCCAGGTGCCGGGACACGCCCGGGTCCTGCGCGTAGGGCAGCGCCATCTGCGCCAGGCCCGTGCGGCGCGCGGTGCGCGGCAGCTCGGCCACGGTCGTCACCGGGAAGAAGCCGTCGGTGAGGACGCGGTCCAGCTCCTCGCGCGTCAGCTCCGTGCGCAGCGTCCCGCCGATGAGCGACGAGCCCCGGCCCGGGATGGAGATGGGCGTGCGCTCCACGGACGGGTCGGCGTAGAGCGCCTCCTTCGCCTGGCGGCAGCCATGGGTGAGGGCGTTGAACTGCCAGGCGTCCAGCTTCTTGCCCTCGGCCGCCAGCCGCTGGTTCAGCGTGTGCGCCAGCGCCAGGTCCATGTTGTCGCCGCCCAGCAGGATGTGGTCGCCCACGGCCACGCGGAGCAGCTCCAGGTCGCCTTCGTTGTCGCGCACGGTGATGACGGAGAAGTCGGAGGTGCCGCCGCCCACGTCCACCACGAGGATGACCTCGCCGGGCCTCACCTGCTTGCGGAAGTTCTCCCCCATGGCCTCCAGCCACGCGTAGAGCGCGGCCTGGGGCTCCTCCAGCAGGGTGATGTTGGGGATGCCCGCCGCCTTGGCGGCCTCCAGCGTCAGTTCGCGCGCCGCCGCGTCGAAGGAGGCGGGGACGGTGACGATGACATCCTGGTCCTCCAGCGCGTTGCCGGCCTCGTCGCGCTCGCGGGCGAAGGTGTAGTCCCACGCCTCCTTGAGATGGCGGAGGTAGCGCGCGGACGCGTCCAGCGGCGACACCCGCTGCACCTCCTCCGGGGCCTGCCACGGCAGCAGCGCCGCGCGCCGGTCCACGCCGGGGTGGGACAGCCAGCTCTTGGCGGAGGACACCAGCCGGGTGGGCACCTTGGCGCCGTGCGTGCGGGCGAACTCACCCAGCAGGGTGCTGGCCTCCGGCTTCCACGGCAGCGCCAGGCTGCCCGCGGGGAACTCCTGCGCGGAGGGCAGATAGAGGAAGGAGGGGAGCAGCGGGCGGGCCTCGACGGTGCCGGGCGCCGTCACCTGGGGGATGGGCAGCATGGACTGCGCGCCGCCGCGAGCCTTGCCCTCCTCCAGGTTGAAGTAGGACACCGCGGAGTGCGTGGTACCCAGGTCGATGCCAATGGAATAGCGGGCCATATCGGACGAGAACTCCGGGAAGGCGCGGGTTTGTTCGCGCTGGGGGGCCGTGACGGCCGGCTCAGGAAAGCTCGACCTCCGCGGGAGCAAGCACGCGCGGGTCGATGGCCGGGCTGACGGTGGGCAGCTTCACCGCCGTCGTCATCCAGCCGTGGTGACGCAGGACTCCGTTGTAGGGGGGCTGCCCCGCCACGTTGCCGGTGAGGCGGATGCGCTGGGCGTCGAACCCGACGGGGACCGGCACCGCGTCCCCTTCGTTCTGGGGCAGCACCCGCTCCAGCGTCAGGTACGTCTGGGCCACCTTGCGGCAGCCCTCATGGACGATGCGCGCCGCGGCGCCCACCTCCGCGTCGGAGAAGGCGGAGACGTTCTCCTGGAGGAAGTCCACGAAGCGGCCCTCGCGCTGGAGCATGCCCAGCAGGGACAGGGCGCTGGCGTGCTCGCGCTCCGGCGGCAGCTCGACCGGCCGAGGCGCGGGCCGGACCTCCTCCTGCCTGGGGGGCGGGGTGGGGGCGGGGCCGCCCGAAGGGAGCTGGGCGAGCTGGCCGGCGTCGTAGGCCTTGCTCGTGGGCAGCACGGCCTGCGCGAACTCGCGGGACACGAGGCAGCGCCAGAAGCACAGCCAGGCGAGCCAGAAGCGGGCGAAGAACGACAAAGAGGCGGGCTGGTCGGTCATCGGCACCGGATAACAAAGCCCGGATGCTTTGCAATTCGGCAGTTCGCCAGGATGCCCCAAATGCAAAGGGCCTCACGGTTTCCCGTGAGGCCCTTCGCTTGTTGCATGGTGGAGGTGGACGGGATCGAACCGACGACCTTCGCATTGCGAACGCGACGCTCTCCCAACTGAGCTACACCCCCACAACGGGACTGCCTGCTGCGCCTTCGCGGTTTGGGGCCGCCGAAGTGGGATGGGCTAGTACCGGAGGCCCTTCGCCATGTCAAGCGCAAGCTGCCAACATGGATTCCGGCGATTGACGTGCTGCGTACCGGGTGCCATAAAAACCCCCCTTGTCAGGCGTCTCCTTCCCGCCCGTTTAGCTGCCCCCCGTTAATGTCTATCTCCCCTTCGAAGACGTTGAGCCCGGCCGAGCTCGCGAAGCTTGAACACGCGTTTGCCTCCGACCCTTCGTCGGCGGCCTACAAGCCCCTCGCTGAGGCCTACCTGAGCATGGGCCGTTTCATGGAGGCGATGGTCGTCTGCAAGAAGGGCGTGAAGGCGCACCCGAATGCGGCGGACCCTCGCCTCCTGCTCGCCCGCGTCTATGCGGAGCAGGGCAAGGACAAGAAGGCGCTGGAAGAGGCGCTCGGGGCCCTGCAGGTGCAGCCCGACGACAAGGTCGCGCTGCGCATGGCCGGCGCGCTCCAACTGAAGACCGGGGAGGCGGAGCCTGGAAAGGCGAACCTCCTCAAGGCCTACACCGCGGACCCGGGTGACCCGGACACGGTGACGCTGCTCCAGCAGCACAAGATCGAGCCGCCGCGGCCCGCCGCGCCCGCTCCGGCCGCCGCGCCCGCGGCTCCGGCGCCCGCCGCGCCGGGTCCGTCCGCCACCCAGCAGTCCGCCGCCTCGCTCTCCAGCGGCGCGGCCACGGCGGCCACGGAAGCCCCCGCGCCGAAGCCCGCCGCCGCGAAGCCCGCGCCCGCCGCGCGCGCGGAGGCCCCGCGCCCCGCGCCCCAGCCTCGCCGGCCCCAGGTCGTCGTGGAGGAGGTGGACGAGGACGAGGACGACGAGCCGGTGTCCCGCCGCCGCGCCTCGTCCGGCGGCAATGGCAGCAAGATGGTGACGCTGGGCCTGCTGGTGGCCATCCCGCTGTTCGCCATCGGCTACGGCTGGTACTCGGCCAACGCCCGCCAGAAGTCCCGCGAGCTGAAGAAGAGCCTGGACGCGGCCAGCGAGCTGCTCAAGCACGACTCCTTCGACAGCTACAAGAAGGCCGTCGAGGCGGCGGACCAGGCGCTGGAGGTGGACTCCGACTCCGCCGTGGCGCATGGCTACCTCGCCTATGCCTGGGCCATCCGCTGGGGTGAGCACGGCGGCGGTGACGACGCGCGCCGCCGGGCCGAGGAGCACCTGGCCGCGGGCAAGCAGAGCGGCGACCTCAGCTCGCACCTCATCGCGGCCGAGGCGCTCGTCCAGACCTACAGCGGCAAGGGCAAGGAGGCCCTGGGGCAGCTCGAGGAGAAGGTGAAGGCGCTGGACGCCCAGGGCCGCTCCAGCTCGCTGCTGTACCTCACGCTGGGCCTCATCCAGATGAACGCGGGCGACCTGGATCGCGGCCGCGACAGCCTGGACCGCGCGCAGGGCCTGGCGCCGGATGACCCGCGCACCTACGCGGGGCTGGGCGCGGTGTACCGCCGCCTGGGCCAGGACTCCGCCGCCTGGCGCAACTACGACTCCGCCCTCCGGTACGAGAAGGACCACCCGGAGTCGCTGCTAGGCCGCTCCCTGCTGATGCTGGAGCAGGACTCACCCAACTTCGGGCTGGCCCACACCATGCTGAAGAAGCTGCTGGAGTCCGACCCGCCGCCGTCTCCGCGGCAGCTCGCCGCGGCGCACCTGGCGCGCTCGCTGCTCATCAGCCGCGTGACGACGGCCATGGCGGACCTGAAGCCGGACGTGCAGCAGAAGCTGGCCGAGGCCACCGCCGTCCCGCAGGACAAGGACAAGGCCCGCGCGGAGATGATCAAGAGCGAGGAGACCGGCTTCTCGCTCGACAAGCAGAACCCGGAGCTGCACCTCATCAAGGGCCGCCGCCTCCTGGCGGAAGGCAACTTCGACGCCGCGGTCGAGGAGATTCGCAAGGCCATCCGCATGGACGCCTCGCGCGCCCAGTTCTACGTCGAGCTGGCCAAGGCCCTCATGAACAAGCAGGGCGGCGAGAAGGAAGCCGCGGACGCGCTCCAGACGGCCCTCAAGACGATGGGCGACAGCCCGAAGCTGGTGGTGATGCTGGGCAACGCGTACCGCCGTCAGGGCAAGCTGGATGACGCCCTGGCCCAGTACCAGCGCGCGGTGAAGGACCCGAAGGCGAAGAACCCGGAGGCCCGGCTGGCCATGGGCGCCATCTACCGCGAGCGCTCCAAGTGGGACCTGGCGCAGGAGCAGTTGGAGAAGGCGAGCCAGGAGTTCCTGGGCCAGTCGGACCGCGCCGCCATGGCGCTCACCGAGCTGGGGCGCGTGTTCCAGGGCAAGGGTGACGCGGCGAAGGCGGACGAGACCTACCAGCGCGCCCTCAACGCGGACGAGGCGTACTCGCCGGCCTACTACTTCTACGCCACGCTGCTGGCGCGGGACGCGAAGCAGGGCGCCAAGGCGCGGATGCTGGCCCAGGAGTACCTGAAGCGCGACCCGAGCGGCGAGCACGCGTCCGCGGCCCGTTCGCTGGCGGGCGGCTGACACCGCCGGGCGACCTTCCTGGCGCCGGACAAGCGGGGCTGATGCTCGCGGGCAGTTGAACGCGGGGTCAGCCCCGTTGTCGTGGTTGCCGCCCCCAGCACCCTGAGGCTATGCCCGGGGCGTTTGTCCCCCCAGCCGCACCTGGGTGGGCGGGCGGGAGCCGGGTGTCGCCGTGGTGAGCCACGGGGGCCAACCGGGCGTCCGTCCGCCGGAGTCTCCCAGAGGCGCCGTGTCCTTGCCCACCCCCAGGCGGTGCCTGTATGGGGAAGGCCGTTACCGTGCCGGCAGCGCGTCTGTCGTGCCCACCCCTGGAGTCTGTGTGAACGCGCGTGCCGAGTCCCTGCCGACAGTCGCGTCCGACCTGATCTCCCTCACCAAGCCGCGCCTGTCGTCCCTGGTGCTCGTCACCGCGGCGGGGGGCATGTGGCTGGCGCCCGGCCACATGGGCGCCGTCAACGCGCTGGTGACGCTGCTGGCCACGGCTGGAACCGTGGGCGCGGCCAACGCCCTCAACTGCTACTGGGAGCGGCACAGCGACCAGTTCATGGACCGCACCCGCAACCGGCCGCTGCCCTCCGGGCGCATGGAGCCGGCGGTGGCGCTGTGGTTCGGCATCTCCCTGGCGGCGGTGTCCCTCCCGGCGCTGGCCCTGGGCGCCAACGTGCTCACCGCCGCGCTGGGGCTGCTGGCGCTGCTGAGCTACGTGCTGGCCTACACGCCGCTGAAGGCGCGCACGTCCGCGGCCATGATTGTGGGCGCGGTGCCCGGCGCGCTGCCCCCGCTCATGGGCTGGACGGCCGTCACCAACCAACTGGACGCGGGGGGCTTCTCCCTCTTCGCCATCATGTTCCTCTGGCAGATGCCGCACTTCATCGCCATCGCGCTCTTCCGCAAGGAGGAGTACTGGGCGGCGGGCCTCACGTCGGTGCCGCTGGAGTGGGGGGACGAGTCCAGCCGTGCGCAGGTGGTGCTCTACCTGGTGGCGCTGATGCCGATGTCGCTGTTGCCCTTCCAGCTCCACATCGCCGGCGGGTGGTACCTGGCCGCGGCGGTGGTCCTGGGCCTGAGCTTCCTCGGCCTGGGAGCGTGGGGCTTCTTCCGGCGGCTGGGAAACACCTGGGCCCGCCAGACGTTCTTCTTCTCACTCATCTACCTCACCGGCTTGTTCGCCGCGCTGGCGCTGGATCGCGTTCCTCGCGAATAGCAGCCAGGGCGCACGGGGGCCGCCCGCTCATGCCCGAAGTCCTGGTTTCCACCGCCACCTCCCAACCGCTCCTCCAGCTCGAGGGGCTCACGCGCCGCTTCAAGGGGCGCACGGCCGTGGACGGCCTGTCCCTGTCGGTGCGGCCGGGGGAAATCCTGGGCCTGCTGGGCCCCAACGGCGCGGGCAAGTCCACCACGTTCCAGGTGCTGGCCGGCCTGCTCTCCCCCGACGCCGGCCTGGTGCGCTTCGAGGGGCGGGAGCTGTCGCTGAGCGACCCGTCGCTGCGCCGGCAGATGGGCATCATCTTCCAGCGCGGCAGCCTGGATGACCTGCTCACCGCGCGGGAGAACCTGATGCTCGGCGCCCGGCTGTATGGCCTGGGCGGCGAGCGGGCCCGCGAGCGCGTGGAGGCGATGCTGGCGCTCATCGGCCTGGCCGACCGGGGTGACGAGCGGGTGGGCACGTGGTCCGGTGGCATGCGCCGCCGCCTGGAGCTGGCGCGGGCGCTGGTGCATCAGCCGCGCGTGCTGCTCATGGACGAGCCCACGCAGGGCCTGGACGAGGGGGCCTTCCGCACCTTCTGGGCGCACCTGAAGCGGCTGCGCGACAGCGAGGGTCTCACGGTGCTGCTCACCACGCACCGCGCGGACGAGGCCGACGTCTGTGACCGGCTGGCGGTGCTGGACGCGGGCAGGCTGGTGGCGTGTGACACGCCGCAGGCGCTGGCTTCGCGCATGGGCGGAGACATCCTCTCCGTGGACGCGTCCGAGCCGGAGGCGCTGGCGGCCGAGCTGCGCGAGCGGCTGGGGCTGGACGCGAAGGTGGTGGAGGGCCGGGTGCAGGTGGAGGCCCCGCAGGGGCACGCGCTGGTGCCCCGGCTGGTGGAGGCCTTCCCGGCCGGCCGGCTGAACTCCGTGGCCTTGCGCCGGCCCACGCTGGCGGACGTGTTCCTCCAATTGACGGGGCGCGCGCTGGGCGCGGACGTGCCCACCGCTGAGCCCGCGCCGAGGAGACGCCGATGAGCGCCGAGCTGTCCGCCGCCCCTGAACCGATGAACGCCGGGGCTCCGGCGGTGTCGTCTCCGCCTGGCGCGCTCGCCCTCCAGTGGGCGACGGTGCGGGTGCTGATGATGCGCGACATCGTCCGCTTCTTCCGCCAGCCCTCCCGGGTGGTGGGGGCGCTGGCGCAGCCCGTGCTCTTCTGGTTCGTCATCGGCTCCGGCTTCGCGGGCTCCTTCCGCGTGGAGGGCGCGCGGGGCCTGGGCTACCAGCAGTTCTTCTTCCCGGGCGTCGTCACCATGGTGCTGCTGTTCAGCGCCATCTTCGCGACGATTACCGTCATCGAGGACCGCAAGGAGGGCTTCCTCCAGGCGGTGCTCGCCGGGCCGGGCTCTCGGCTGGCGGTGGTGCTGGGCAAGGCGCTGGGCTCGTCCGCCATCGCGTTGCTCCAGGCGTCGCTGTTCCTGCTGCTGGCGCCGCTGGCGGGCGTGAGCGCGGCCACGCTGAACGTGCCGCTGCTGCTGGCCGTCATGGTGCTGTCGGCGCTGGCGCTGACGGGCATGGGCATGTCGTTGGCGTGGTGGGTGCGCTCCAGCGCGGGCTACCACGCGGTGATGAGCATCGTGCTGCTCCCCATGTGGGTGCTGTCCGGCGCCATGTTCCCGCTCAAGGGCGCGGACACCTGGCTGGCCTGGGTGATGCGCCTCAACCCGATGCGCTACTCCGTGGAGGGCGTGCGGCGGGCGCTGTACGGCGCGGAGGCGTCGGTGGCGCTGGGCGCGTCCTCGTCCTCTGCGGGGTTGGAAGTCCCCGTGCTGGTGGCGTTCGCCGCGGTGTTCGTGGGCTTGGCCGCCTTCAGCGTCAGCCGCCGCGAGTAGTTCAGCGCCCGGGCGCGGCGCCCCGGTGGGTTGGACATGGGCTGCCCCTTTCGCTACGAGGTGGGCAGACGCATCACCTGACTTCCCGAGGAGATTGCACCATGACGCTGCGCACGCTCGGCCTGACGCTGCTGGGAACCGCGGGGCTGCTGACCCTCTCCGCCTGCAAGAAGGAGGAGCCGGCTGCTCCCGCCGCGACGCCGCCCGCGGAGAAGAAGGTCCACGCCGCCTCGCCCATCCAGGCCCCCGAAGGCGCCGCCGCCGCGCCCGTGGCTCCGGCGGGCAAGGGCGTGGTGAAGGGCACCGTGAAGTTCACCGGCACGCCGCCCGCGGCCGAGGACATCCCCGCCAGCAATGACCCCGCCTGCGAGGGCATGGCGACGAAGGACGCGTCGGTGTTGGTGCATGACGGCAACCTGCGGAACGTGCTGGTGCGCGTGAAGGGCCAGGTGCCCGGGGCGCCCGCGGCGCCGGGCACCCCGGTGGTGGTGGACCAGTCGAAGTGCACCTACGTCCCGCGCGTGCAGGGCGCTCGGGTCGGCCAGCAGGTGGCGTTCAAGAACAGCGACGGCACGCTGCACAACGTGCGCGGCATCGTGGGCACCAGGCCCGCGTTCAACGTCGCCCAGCCGCCGTCCGGCGCGCCCGTGGAGCGGCCGCTGCCCGCGGACGCGGACGTGCTGAAGCTCAAGTGCGACGTGCACCCGTGGATGTCGGCGTTCGTCGTTCCCACGGAGAACCCGTACTTCGTGACGACGGGCGAGGACGGCACCTTCGCGCTCGAGGGCCTCCCGGCGGGCACGTACACGGTGGAGGCCTGGCACGAGACGCTCGGCACGAAGACGGCCGAAGTCACGGTGAAGGACGACGCGCCGGCGGAAGCCGCGTTCACCTTCTCCGCCGAGGACGCCTCCGCGCGGAAGTGAAGGACGCTCGGGCGGGGAGGGCGCTCCTGGTGGGCGCGCTCCTCGTGGCGAGCGCGGCTCACGCCTGCCCGGCACGCCTCCACGCGGCGGCGTGAGGAATCCGTGAGGGGCCTTCCTCGGCGCGCGAGCTTCGGGGCGGCTCGCCGCGCCCCAGTCCGCAGCGCACGCCTTGCCACTCATGCCTCACGCGGCGGGGCGGCTCTCCGAGTCCGGCGGGCCGCTCTTCCGCACGGTGAAGCCCACCCGGGCGCCTCCGCCGGGCCGGTTCTCCGCGAAGACCTCCCCGCCATGGGCGTGCGCGATGCGCTGGACCAGCGCCAGCCCCAGTCCCAGGGAGCCGGCTTCACGGGCCTCGGTGCCGTGGTCCTTCCGGTAGAAGGGCCGGAAGATGCGCACGTCCTCGCCGGGCTGGAGCCCGGGGCCCCGGTCCTCCACGCAGAAGGCCAGGTGCTCGCCCCGCTCCTGGAGGCGCAGGGCGTCGGCGCCGGCGCCGTGCTTGCGCGCGTTCTCCAGGAGGTTGGCCAGGGCGCGGCCCAGCAGCGTCGCGTCCCCTACGAGGCCGGCGTGTTCCGCCTGGACGTCCAGCAGGGTGCTCGCCAGCCCCGCGCGCTCCAGGGCCTGGCTGGCCAGCGTCTGGCCATCGAGGACGCGCGGCGTGAGCTGCCCGAAGTCCAGCCGGGAGCTGGCCAGCAGCTCGCCCACCAGCGCATCCAGCTCCACCACCTCGCGGTCCACCTGGTCCAGCGTCTTCGGGTTGCCGCCGCGGTCGCGGAGCAGCTCCGTCAACACGCGCAGCCGGGCCAGCGGGGTGCGCAGCTCGTGGGACACGGCGGCGAGCAGCTCGCGCTGGTCCGCCACCTGCTTCTCGATGCGCCCGGCCATGTCGTTGAAGGCGTCCGCCAGCACCGCGAACTCCCCGGTGACATGGGGCGCGATGTCCGCGCGCGAGTCCAGCCGGCCCGAGCCCAGCTCCCGCGTGGCCCGCACCAGCTCATCCATGGGCCGGGCGAGCCTGCGCGCGAGCTTCCCCGCGGCCAGCCACAGCACCATGCACGACAGCACCAGCGGCAGCGCCATCCGCAGCGGGCTCTTGGGGCGGAAGCTGGCGTAGCAGGCGCGCACCGTCCCCAGGGGGACGCCCTCTCGAACCACGGGCAGGTTGAACTCGGGCCGGCGGCAGGGTTCCTTCGTCCGCGCCAGCACCGCGCCGGAGGTGTCCCGCAGCTCCACGCCCACCTGCAAATCCCTGGCAATGGACTCCACCAGCGCGTTTCGCCGGGCGGGCTCGTCCCAGACCTCCTCGAACTGGTGGCCCACGAAGGTGCGCACCCGGTCGCCTTCCTGTTTCCACGTGCCCCCGCCCACCAGGCTCATCACCGTGGCCACCACGGCGCCGGTGGCGAGGATGGACAGGCCGAACCACATGAACAGGCGGCGGTGCAGCCGGGCGCGCACGAAGCCGCCCAGGCGCCCCATGTGCCAGTAGCCGTGCGGCGGGTGCCGGTGTCCCCAGGGGCCGCAGTCGTGCGCGTCGCCCCAGCCGCGCTTGGGGCCCCAGGGCCCGCCGGGACGGCCGCGCCTCACGGGCCCTCCTTGGCGAACACGTAGCCCACGCCGCGCACCGTCTTGATGAGGCGGGTGCCCACGTCCCCCAGCTTCTGCCGCAGGTGGGAGATGTGCACGTCCACGGTGCGCTCGCCCACCACGGTGTCGCTGCGGCCGGCCTCGCCCAGCAGGGCGTCGCGCGGGATGACGCGCCCGGCCCTGCGCACCAGCGCGACGAGCAAATCGAACTCCAGGCCGGTCAGCTCCACGGCGCGCTCCTCCACGCGCACCTCGCGCCCGGCCACGTCGATGGACACGCCGCCCGACTCCAGCCGGTCCGCCACCGACGAGGGCTGGGAGCGCCGGAGCACGGCCCGCAGCCGCGCCAGCAGCTCGCGGGGGCTGAAGGGCTTGGGGAGGTAGTCATCCGCGCCCAGCTCCAGGCCCACCACGCGGTCCGTCTCGTCGCCCTTCGCGGTGAGCATGATGACGGGGATGCGGCTCCTGGCGCGGATGCGCTTGCAGACCTCCAGGCCGTCCATGCCGGGCATCATCACGTCGAGCAGCACCGCGTCGAAGGCGCTGGCCTCCAGGGCCGCGAGCCCTCGGCCGCCGTCGGCCGCATGGGTGACGCTGAGGCCGTTCTGCCCGAGGTACTGCTCGAGCAGCTCGTACATCCGGGTGTCGTCGTCGATGAGCAGGACGCGCGTGGACATGGACCGCCTTCTACTTCAGGGGGAGGCCGTGTGGACGGACACGCGGGTTGTTGTCAGCGGGGGGCCCACCTCTCGCTGGCTGGAAGGCTCCCACCGGCCGTGGGGGCTGTTCGGGCTCCACCCGCGCTCCCAGGCGCCGTGGTGACAGTGGTGGCGCAGGTGATGGCGGTGGCGGGCCAGGCTGGCGAAGCCGGAGGCGTAACCCCCGACGGTGCCCAGGGCGAGCAGGACGATGAGCAGACGGCGGCGCATGACGTGTCTCCTTCAGGAGGGGCGAAAGGGGCCAGTGGAGCGGGGCTCACACCCCACGGGTGTCATCGCGTCCCCAGGGACTGTGGCCGCCGTCCCCGTGGCGATATCCGCCGCCGTGGCCGAAGGCTCCGCCCCTCCAGCCACGGTGGCCGCCACAGCGGCGGTGCCAGCCCCCCGGGCCACCGCGCGAGCCGAAGCCATGCTCGAGCAGGTCCGCCAGCTCCCGGCGTTGCCTCGGGTCCAGCGCCTCGTGGACCTGGGCCAGCGAGCCCTGCAGCGTGCGGCGCACGTTGTCGATGGCGACGTCGTGACGGGCGAAGAGCTCGCGCAGGGCGGCGCCATCGAAGTGCTCGCCGCGCAGCGCGGTGCCCAGGGCGGTCCGGCTGGGGCCCAGCTCGTCGCGCGCCTTGGCGAAGGCTTCCATGACGTCGTCCGTGGCCTTGAGCAGGACCTTCTCCTGCCCCGGGGACGTGTCCAGCCGCTCGAAGAGCCAGCGGAGGCGGCCGCGCGAGCTCCAGCGGCCCCCGCGATGATGGCCGTGGCGCCCGCCCCGAACCGTGTAGATGAGGCCGGCAAGGCAGGCCGTTCCGAACAGAAATCCGAACATGGCTTCTCGCTCCCAGAGAGGCCGGACCTGGGGGAGCCCGGCGCGTGTGGTGACGAGCGGGAAGGTAGAGGGCGGGTATGAAGGCCACGCCCGCGTGCGGTGAAGAAGTGTGAAGGCGTCCCCGGGGAGGGGTGGGGGGCGTGAGGGGAAGCCGCCCACGGGGGGCCCTGGCGTACGGGAAAGGTGCTACGGATTGTCTGCTGGCGGACGCCTGCCTGCCCGGAAGGCGGTTGCCGGGTGGACAGGAATCGCCAGGGAGATTGTCGTTGGGGGGCCGGGGCGGTGTCCGCTCCGCACGAGTCGTTCGGGCAGCCCTTGGCGGCGGCCTCGAAGCAGAAAGAAGAAGGTCACATGGCTATCGGTACCGTGAAGTGGTTCAACGACGCCAAGGGGTTCGGCTTCATCGCTCAGGAGAACGGTGAGGACGTGTTCTGCCACCACACCGCCATCAACATGGATGGCTTCCGCACCCTCCAGGAGGGGCAGCAGGTGGAGTTCGAGGTCACGCGTGGCCCCAAGGGCCTGCAGGCGCAGAACGTCCGCGCCGTCTGAAGCACCCGCAGGCCACCCCTGAGTGTGCCCGAGGCCCGGTCTCCCAGCAGGGAGGCGGGGCCTTCGCATGTCTGGCCCCTGACGCGCCGGGCTGGCGGCCCACGCGGGGTGCCCATCGGCACCTGGATGCCTTCCTTACCTTCACGGCAGACGCGCGGCGTACCCGCCGCCATCCAACGGAGACGAAGGCATGGGCGACACCAGCGTGAAGAAGGTGGAGAGTCGGCACTCTCCCAAGGGCGAAATGGGGCAGAAGTACCTGGCGTCCGGCGTCCGCCTGTCGATGCGGCTGTGGGAGGACGAGCCCCCCGGAGAGCCGGCACCCGCCACGGCCAGGGACTACGAGACGGTGGGCTTCGTGCTGAAGGGCCGCGCCGAGCTGCACCTCGAGGGGCAGGTCATCCTGCTCAACCCCGGTGACTCCTGGCTGGTGCCGCGCGGCTCCAGTCACACGTACAAGGTGCTGGAGACCTTCTCCGCCGTGGAGGCCACCAGCCCGCCCGCGGCCGTGCACGGCCGGGATGAGGGCAAGGACGCCGGGAAGAAGGCGCCCGCGAAGGCGTGAGGCGCCGCGGGCCGCCGTTGCTCATTCCGCCTGAGAAGGGTGTGGGTCCTTCTGGACGCTGCAGGTGTGTCTGTGTTTGGACCCTGCTTCAGGCCGGCAGACCAGCACCGGCGAAGTCGGCGCGTCCCGCGGGAGCGGGACACGGGGGCTGGTGAAGGTGCAGCGGGCCTGGTCGGCGGTCTTCCATTGGCACTGGTCCGCGGCGAGCGCCTCCGGCGGCTCCCACTTCGCCATGCACTGCTTGTTCTGGTCGCAGGCGGGGGCGGCGCCTTCGCACGGTTGGCAAGACACGGACTCGCGTTGCACCGCGACAGGGATGACAGGGAGCTTCCCCGAGGTGAGCCAGCGCCACTCCGCATCCTCCAGCGAAGGAAGGGGGCGGGTGCGGGAACAGCTCCAGATGAGCTTGGGTTTCTGGGGTTCGGCGTAGATGAGATACACCGCCTCCTCCCGGAACCGGACACGACAGTCGCCACCGCCTCCCTGGGGGAGCACGAACTTCTCGCCCGCGACGACAGGGCCTTTGATGACGTCCAGGACCTCGACGCTCACGGTCCCCAGGTCAGGACCCACGGGGGCCGGGACGACGCGAGCCCGGTAGATGGCGCTCGCACGCTCGCGGGCTGTCTTGAGGACGTGGTGAAGGTCGCCTGTGCCCGAGATGCAGACACAGGCTTGCGTTGTCTCTGGCAAGAGGAAGGCGGCGACGGCGAGGCACAGCGCGATTCGCGTCAGCATTCTCCCAATCTAGCGAATCGCGCGGCTCGGGTCTTCGCCTGACTCAGCGCTCCTTCCGCCCGCCAGACCACGCCATGTTCATGTACGTCGTGCCGCCGGCCAGTTCACCCAACATCTGGTCGAGCCGCTTCTGGCGGGTCGCCTCCAGCTTCGCCCGGGCAATCCACCCCAGATAGTCATTCTGCTGGTACGGCGGGCGCGCCTTGTAGGCGTCCATGAGGCCGTGTTTGACCAGCGCCGCCCGGACCTTCGCGGGCATGGGATTGATGGCGCGCTTGAGCGTCCGCCGCTTCGCCGTGGCCATGCTCAGGTCCCAGCCCTCCCCGGTGCCAGCCGCTCGAACATGAGCGAGGGGTGTCCCAGGTAGACGCCCTGCCCGAACTGCCGGAAGCCGGACTTCTCGGCGACGCGGATGGACGCCGCGTTCTCGGGCGAGATGATGCACACCACGCGCTCGGGACTGAGGCGGGCGTCTGCCCATGCGAGCGCCGCGCGGACCGCCTCGGTGGCGTAGCCCTTGCCCTGGAACCCAGGGGCGAGCACCCAGCCGGCCTCGGGCGCCTTGGGAAGCGCGGGCTGCATTTCGCGACGGAAGTCTCCCAGGCCCACGTCGCCCACGAGGCGGCCGGTGGCCTTCTCCCGCACGGCCCAGAAGCCGTAGCCCAGCAGGTCCCAGTGACCCACGTAGCGCAGCAGCCGGGACCACATCTCCTCGCGCGTGGATGGCTTTCCGCTGATGAAGCGCACCACCGTGGGGTCACTCCACATCGCGAAGCCTTCTTCGAAGTCCTCGATGCGATGGCCCCTCATGACGAGGCGCTCGGTTTCGATGGTGGGGATGGGCGTCGCGGGCACGGATGCTCCTCCTGGGGAGTTGGAGTCTCGCCCACCCGATGCGGTGGCGCGGAGGCTCCGTTTCCTCCACCCCCAGGCGTCTCATGCCGGAAGACACCTGTCCATAAGCAGCCGCTTCACAGGTTCCGCTGCAAGCGCTCCTGCGCCTTGACGATGGCGGCGGTGCGCGTCGTCACGTCCAGCTTGGCGAACACGTTCCTCAGGTGCCACTTGGTCGTGGACAGCGCCACGTTGGAGCGCTCACTGATTTCCTGGTTGCTCAACCCCTGCGCGAGCAGCTTGAGCATCTGGAGCTCCCGCTCCGTGAGCGGCTCCAGGGGCGCGGAGGGCGGCGCGGCGAACTCGCGGGGCACGCGGGCCCCCGCGGACAGCAGGTCCTGGTAGCGCGTGGTGTACCGGTCCGGGAGCGCGTAGCTCAGCTTCCGCTGCCGGGCCGCCGCGATGACCACCTCCTGCAAGCCCGGCGTCTCGTCGAACACGCTGCGTCCGAAGCCGAAGCGCCGCGCCAGCGCGAAGCCCCGGTTCAGCGCCGCGAACGCGGCCAGCGCGTCCCCCGCGCGCCAATGGCACACGGCGATGGCGGCGAGGAGCGCCGTCTCCCGGGACACGTAGCCCACCTCGTGCGCGCTGGCGCGCAGCGTCTCCAGAATGGCGTGCGCCTTGTCATGCCGGCCGCGCACCATCATCACCCAGGCCTGCGCGAGCCCGAGCCGCTCCCACGTCTCGTCATAGAAGCGCTTCTCGCTCCACTCGCCCCGGCGCATGCGCTCACCCAGGCCGAACTCCTGGGCCACCACCCGCATCCGCGCGGGCGCCTGCTCCACCAGGTAGAGGCGAATCTTCTCGCCGCACACGTGGGCCAGGAAGCGCGTCTGGTGACCGCACTCCAGGACCCCATGGAGATAGTCCAGGAGCCGGTACGCCTCCGCGTACTTCCCGCGAACCGTCTTGATACGGGCCAGCATCAGGTACGCAATCGCGAAGGTCTCGAACACGGAGGCCTGCGGGAGCAGCGGCAGCACCTCCACGCAGAGCGCCTCGGCTTCATCGAGCCGGTTCTGCTCGTACCGGGCGTTGGCCAGCGCCGTGGCCGCGTTCGCCCACACCGGGTTGCGCCGTCCGAGGCTCGCGCGCTCGAAGGCCTCCTCGCACCGCGCCGCCGCGTCCTTCATGTTCCCCTGCGCCCGGTCCGCCAGCGCGACCAGCACGTCCGTGTAGCCGACGAGGAAGGGATTGTCGTGTCCCTGCAGCGTCTCCCGCGCGCTCAGCGCGAGCCGGCGCATCGCATCGAAGCGGTTCATCCGGAGCGCCTGATACGCCTTCGCCGCCAGCACCGCGCCCGCCACGAAGACGTCCGGCTCCTCGGCGCCAGGGGACGCGTCCAGGTCCATGCCGGAGTCCGGGGCCGAATCAGACAGCACGGCTTGGAGCAGCGTGAGGTGGGCGAGCCGCTTCGTCAGGCGCTCGCGCTCCGGGGCGGGCACCTCGTACGCCGTCTCCAGGTGGTGCTGGGCGTCCTGCAGCGCGGCGGTCGCATGGGCGAAGCGGCGGGACAGGATGAGGCAGGCGATGTGTCCCACGCAGATGGCGGGGGAGCGGATGACCTCCGCGGGCGTCAGCTTCGCCGTCCAATGGAGGACGGAGGCCAGCTCCCCCTCGCGCATCCATGCCTCCATGCAGCGCGCGGTGAGCGTGAGGCACCACGCCCGGTCCCCGGAGGCGAACGCGTGCGTCAGCGCCTCATCCGGCATCTGGTGCTCCGCGAACCAGGCGCTCGCGGCGCGGTGCAGCCCTGGGACGCGGTCGCCATGGTCGCACGCGAGCTGGGCGCGGAGGACCTCGAGGAACAGCGGGTGATACCGGTACCACTGGCGCTCGGCATCCAGCGCCTGGATGAACAACTGGGACCGCTCGAGCTGCCCCAACAGCGCAGGTCCTCGGGTGGTGCCGAGCAGCGCGTTGCAGAGGTCTCCATGGAGTTGCTCCACCACGGAGCTCAGGACCAGGAACTCGCGGACCTCCTCGGGCTGCTCGCGCAGCACCGCGTCCGCCAGGTACCGGGCCACGTCGTGGTTGGAGCCAATGGCCTTCCCCAGCGCGTCACTCACGCTCGCGTGCTCGCCCGCCGACAGCAGCGCCAGCTTGACGCCCGCGACCCAGCCCTCGGTGCGGGAGCGGAGGGACTCGACGTCCTCCGGCGTGAGCGCGGCGCCGCACAGGCGCAGGCCCAGCTCGCGGATGGCCTCGCTGTCCAGGTTCAAGTCCCTGCCGTCGAGCGTCACCAGTTGCTCGGTGAGCTTCAGCTTGGCCAGGTCCAGCTCCGGGATGTTGCGCGACGACACAACCCAGTGCACGTGCGGCGGTGAGTGGTCCAGCAGGTAGGAGAAGGCCCTCACCAGCGAGCGCTCCCGAAGCACGTGGAAGTCGTCCAGCACCACGACGAGCTCGCGGCCCAGGTTCCACAGGCTGCGCAGCACGACGGACGTCGCGTGGCCGGCCTCGCTCGTGCTGTACGCGTCGAAGTCGGGCGCCACGCGGCGAACCGCTCCGACCAGGTACGCGAAGAACCGCTCGGGCGCGTTGTCCTGCTCGTCCAGGGACAGCCACGCGAGCAGGTGAGGCCCCCGCGTCTCGCGGTACCACTGCGTCAGCAGCGTCGTCTTGCCCGAGCCGAGCGGCGCCGTCACCAGCACCAGCTTCCCTCCGACGCCCTGGTCGATTCTCCGCAGGGCGGGCCCGCACGGCACCAGCACGGACGCCGCGCGCGGCGGGGAGAGCTTCGTGGGCAGCAGATGCGAAGGCGGCTCGCCCGGTCCAGCCAGGCTGTCCGGTGCGCTGCGAAGGCTCGGCATGAGCACGTCCCTCTTCGTCCGGTTGCGTCAGCGAGTAGACCACGGAAAACAGGCGAATCTGGCAGGTGCGGGCACGCGCCACCCCGCAATGAGTGTCATGGACTGGACACTGATATGCGTCGCATTCGCGGCCCCACGGAATTGTGAAGCGTGGCGCTCACGAACAAGGCCTGACGCGCCGGGCCAATGCCTGTCATTGCGCGCGGGGAGGGGCCGTTCCCCTCCCTTCGGCGGGGGCGTTGTCGGGAAGCCCACTGGTAATTCCAAGACAGCAACGCTTCCCCGACTCGTGAGGAGGTCCCTATGGTGGGTACTCAGCAAGTGGGCGTGCGCAGGAGTTGTTGGCGCGCTCGCGCCGTCTCGTTGTGCGCCGTGGTGTCTTTGTTCGCCGCATTCTCCGCGGCGGCGCAGGTGCCGTCGTTCATCACGTTCGACAGCGCGCACGTGCGTCCCCTGGCGCTCTCCCCGGACGGGACGCGGCTGTTCGCCGTCAACACGCCGGACAACCGCCTGGAGGTCTTCGCGGTCAGCAGCGCGGGGCTGTCGCTCGTCGCGACGGTGCCGGTGGGGCTGGAGCCCGTCTCCGTCGCCGCGCGGAGCAACACGGAAGTCTGGGTGGTCAACCACCTGTCGGACAGCGTCAGCGTGGTGAGCCTGGTGGGCACGCCGCGCGTGGTGCGCACGCTGCTGGTGGGGGATGAGCCGCGCGACATCGTCTTCGCCGGCACCAACGGCAACGCCTTCATCACCACCGCGCACCGGGGCCAGCACCGCACCGACCCGTCCATCGCCAGCGTCCCTGGCGCGGGCGACCCCAAGCTCACCACGCCCGGAGTCGGACGCGCGGACGTCTGGGTCTTCAACCCGGCGTCCCTGGGCGCGACGCTGGGCGGCACGCCGCTGCGCATCGTGACACTCTTTGGCGACACGCCGCGCGCGCTCGCCACCAGCCCCGACAAGAAGACTGTCTATGCGGCCATTGCCCAGTCCGGCAACCAGACGACGTCCGTCAACCTGGGGAACGTCTGCGACGGATTCAAGGAGCGGGACCTCTGCCTCGTCTTCCCCGACACCCCGCCCTACGGCAACAACCTGATGCCGGGCGGCCTGCCCGGGCCCGCGACGAACTTCCAGGGCGCGAAGGCGCCGGAGGCCGCGCTCATCGTCAAGTGGAACGAGGCCGCCGGACAGTGGCAGGACTCGCTGGGCCGCAACTTCAACAACGGCGTGCGCCTGCGGCTGCCGGACAAGGATGTCTTCGCCATCGACGCGGACAGCCTCCAGGAGACGGCCGTCTACACGGGCGTGGGCACCACCATCTTCAACCTGGTCACCAACCCGAAGTCCGGCGTGCTGTACGCGTCCAACAGCGAGGCCAACAACCTGACGCACTTCGAGGGCGCGGGTGAGTTCGGCGGCAGCACGGTGCAGGGAAACATCGCGCAGATGCGCATCACCGTCGTCTCCGGTGGGGCGGTCCATCCCCGGCACCTCAACAAGCACATCGACTACTCGAAGCTGGCGGGGAAGCCCGGCTTCGACCCCACGGTGAAGAACCACAGCCTCTCCACGCCGACGGAGATGGTCGTCTCCCGGGATGGGACGAAGCTGTACGTGGCCGCGTTCAGCTCCAGCAAGATTGGCGTCTACGACACGGCGTCCTTGGAGAGCAACGCCTTCGACCCGCGCACCGCGAGCGCCAACCACATCCCGGTGAGCGGCGGCGGCCCCAGCGGCCTGGTGCTGGACGAGGCGCGCAACCGCCTCTACGTGATGACCCGCTTCGACAACGCGGTGAAGGTCATCGACCTGGCGACGAAGGCGCAGGTGTCCTCGGTGGCGCTCTACAACCCGGAGCCCGCCTCCGTGGTCCAGGGCCGCCCGTTCCTCTATGACGCCAGCTTCTCGTCGGCCAACGGCGAGGCGTCTTGCGCGAGCTGCCACATCTTCGGTGACAAGGACGAGCTCGCCTGGGATTTGGGCAATCCGGACGCGCCGGTGACGGTCAACCCCATCAACATGCGCCTCGCGAGCGACCTGGAGATTGGCATCTTCCGCGCCTTCACCGGCCACCCGAGCTCGCCCATCAACGGAACGGGGAAGCAGAACGCGTTCCACCCGATGAAGGGCCCCATGACGACGCAGACCCTGCGCGGCATGACGAACGGCGGCGCCATGCACTGGCGAGGCGACCGCGCGAATGGCTTCTTCGGCGTCGATGCCGGCGGTGAGGAGATGTCCTTCAAGAACTTCATCGTGGCCTTCCCGGAGCTGCTGGGCCGTGCGTCCATGCCCACCGAGGCGGAGATGGATCGGTTCACGGCCTTCCAGCTCCAGGTGCAGTTGCCGCCCAACCCCGTTCGCAGGCTGGACAACTCGCTCACGGCGTCCCAGAAGGCGGGGAGCGACTTCTACTTCGGCAGCCGCCGGGTGGATGGCATCGCCATTGGTGAAGACAACGGCTTCAACTGCAATGGCTGTCACGCGATTGACGGCGCGCGGGGCTTCTTCGGCACCGATACCCGGGCCAGCTTCGAGGGCATCAGTCAAATCATGAAGATTCCCCACGTGCGGAACATGTACACGAAGGTCGGCATGTTCGGCTTCCCGGACAGCAGCTTCTTCACGCACCCGGAGACGGGGCAACTGGGAGACCAGGTCCGCGGCTTCGGCTTCACGCACGACGGCGCGGTGGACACCCTGTTCCGCTTCTTCAGCGCCATCGTGTTCACCAACACGAGCATCGGTGGGCCGCTCGTGGGCTTCCGGAACGACACCGAGCGCCGACAGATGGAGGACTTCATGCTGGCGGCGGACACGGACCTGGCGCCGATTGTCGGCCAGCAGGTGACGCTCACGGCGTCGAACGCCCCCGCCGTCAGCGCGCGCATCGACCTGCTGATAGCGCGTGCCCGGGCTCCCTTCGCGTCAGCCATCCTCGGTGGCGCGACGCATGAGGCCGACCTGGTGGCGAAGGTGGCCACGGGGAACCGGGTGAAGGGCTTCTTGTACGAGCGTGGGGCCGGGACGTGGCGGCCCGACGATGGCGGCGCGAACGTCTCCACCGCGGCGCTCCGCGCGCTGGCGAACACCGCGGGGCAGGAGGTCACCTTCACCGCCGTGCCCCCGGGCTCCGGCACGCGCATCGCGCTCGACCGGAACCTGGACGGCAGGCTCGACGGCCAGTAGGCGCCGCGACCTTGACGATGCCCCACCGGTGCCTCCTCGCGCCGGTGGGGCGTCACTCGAGGGAGCTCCGGCTGCTCACCGCGCGTGGGGTCGGTCATTTGTCCTACGGATGCATGCCCGATGGGCGCGGACCTGCGCGTCCCGTACCTTCCCTGGCCATGGACACACACGCCCTGGCGGAGCGGCTCACCCTCGCGACACCTTGCGAGATGCGTTGGGAAGACATGCGGGGCGACGCACGCGTCCGGCACTGCGGTGCTTGCCGGCTCTCCGTCCACAACCTGGCCGAGATGACCACGCTGGAGGTGGAGGCGCTGCTCCAGCAGGGTGGGCGCGTCTGTGCGCGGCTCTACCGGCGGCCGGATGGGACCGTCGTCACGGGGGATTGCCGGCGCATCTGGCGCCAGCAGCGAGAGGAGGCAGCCACGCTCCTCGGCACGGCGTTGACCGCGACGGCCGCGCTCTCCTTCATCGTCGTGATGGGCCTGCTGACGCTCACGCTCTTCGGTGACAACATCCGGCGCATGTTCGGCGCGGCCACCGCGGGCGCCCTGGTTGCCATGCCGCCGCCTGCCGCGGGCGGTCCTTCCGCCGCGGCGAGTGGGGCCGGGCCCCATCATTGAGGACGCGCCGCGCCGTCAGCGCACCGGCCGCGGCACCCTGCACGCGGCGTGGCCGAGGATGACGTCTCCGTCGACGGTGCTGGTGGGCGTCGGCGTCCAACCGGAGGCGAGCCGGGCGTCGAGGAGCTCATCTGCGCTGGGGCGGTGGTCCCACACGGAGACCGAAGTGACTCCGCCCAGTCAGGTCGTGTCGAAGACGAGGTAGCTGCCCTGGTCCCACGGCATCACGACGTCGTGGGTGAACTCGTCCTGGACGATGACCTCCGTCACGTCGCGCGGCGGAGTGCTCGCGAAGCCCCAGCGCACCACGTCCTGGAGCAGGGTGAGGGGCGCCAGCGCCTTCTCCAGCGCGGCGCGTGCGTCCGCTGTCAGCGAGGCATGGTCGGTCAGCGGCACCATGGCGTCAGCCTACCACCTCGCGGACCGCTGGAAGCCCGGCGATGCGGCGGTGTGTGTCCCAGGCATCCGCGGTGAGCGCGCCATGGCGTGCGTCACATTCCCTGTCGCCGGTGGGGAAGGACACGCTGGCGCGAGCTGCTTCCTGGACGCGGGAGTGGGGACGGTGGGCAGCCGCGCCTCAGCGGGCCTTGGCTTTGGCCCTGGCGCGCTCGAGCTTGCGCAGGCGGGCACAGCCCTCGTTGACGCCCAGGTCGCAGGCCTTCTTCAGGTCGGCCATGGCGGACGGGAGGTCCCGCAGGTGGTAGTGCGTCCCGCTGCGTTCGAGGTAGGCGAGCCCGTGGTCGGGATTGTGCTCGAGGAAGGCGTCCCAGAGTGGGAGGATTTCCTTGAAGCGCCGCTCGCGCGCCAGCGCGTAGTCCCGCTGCTGCACGGTGCGGAAGTCCGCTGTCCCGTCGGCGGGCGTCTCTTCCGCCGCGGTGGCCCCCGGCTCCTGCCGCGCCGACGTGACGACCCAGGCGCGCCGCCGCGCCACCTCGGGGTTGCCGGGTGAGAGCTCCCCCGCCAGCTCGAGCAGGCTCAAGGACTCCTCGCGGCGCCCGGCCTTGTGCGCCTCCCAGGCGTCGTAGATGACTCCCTTCACCACGTGGTCCCGGATGGCCCGCCCGTCCGAGTCCGTCGCATCCAACCGCAGGGCGTGCAGGAGGTCCTCGCCCGCGGGTTTCCACTTCCGGCTGCTGGAATGGACGCGGGCACGTTCGAAGTAGACGGACGCGCGAGCGGGCCGCAAGGCCACGGCCCGGTTCGACTCGTCGAGCGCGGCCTCCAGGGCCTTGGCGCGGCGCAGCCGCTGTGAACGCGCCAGCCTGAACTCCCAGTAGTCGCCGGTCGCCAGCGCCCGGTCGAGCAACGCCAGGCCCGGGTCGTCCGCGTCCCTGGCCTTCATGTCACGCGCGCGGTCGAAGTCGGCGAAGCCACGCAGGTAGCCCAGCTCCGGGCGAGCGAGGCTCTGCGCCTGGGCGAAGGTGTCCATTGCCTCGTAGCTGCCGCCCCAGCGAGGGGCGAGGGAGTGGAGGTAGACGGCCCGGATGTCCACGCAGGTGGGGCACTGCTCCATGGCGCGGGCGAAGGCGCTCTCGCGCCCCTCGTCGTCGCCGAGCGCGTTCGCCATGTGGATCAGCGGCCTCGCCGCCATGACCGCCTTCGGATGGAGCGCCCAGGCGCGGGTGAGGTCGGGCATCGCGCGCTCGAAGGCCTCGTGCATCCCGGAGAACTCCTCCGCGGCTGTCTCCGCCGAGAACCTCGCCCCGCGCCGCAGGTAGCCCACCGACACCCAGTGCGTTCCCCGTGCGAGGTAGGGCGCGAAGGAGCGCGGTGAGGCCTCCACCCAGGCGTCGAGGAGCGCCGTTGAATCGGGGGAGCCATTGCCGAGCGCCAGGATGCCGTCCGTCATCCAATGCTCGTCCTGGGGATTGGCCTCCATGCCCCACTGGAGCTGCTCGACCGCCAGGGTCAGCTCCTCGAACTGGCGCCGGAGCAGGAGCGAGCGCAGCGCCACCCCGTCCACATGGCCACGAGGAACTTCTCCTTCCTTGCGCTCCGCCGGGGCCACGACGGGCAGTCCGCGCGGCGCGGGGCCGGGGGCGGGTGTCAGGACGGGCTCCTGGCGGGCCGCGATGCGCGTCGCGATGTCCGCGCGCCGCTGGGACAGTGCGGCGTTCACAGCAACCCCAGCCACACCGAGGCTGAGGACGACGACGCCCGCGCCAAGCGCGGTCCGAAGAGTAGGCATTGGGAAAAGCATCCTACCCGAGGACAGGCCGCCGCGTGCCTCTTCGGCTGTCTTCTGGACAGCGGCCATGGTCCGGGGCAGATGTGCTCCTACCGATGGCCTCCCGTCCGCCCTCCGCCCGTGCCGCCTCGCCCCGGACGCGGAAGACGAAGCAGCTCCCCGCCAGCGCCCGGCGCGTCGGCGCGGAGTCCTCCTCCGGTCCTGGCTGGGGGCGTTGGCTTTTCGGCGGGTGGCTGCTGCTGGTCCTCTGGCTCAGCGTGGAGTACGCGCGGCTGCCCGACGTGAAGCGCCTGCTGACGCAGAACCCCCGCACCACCGCGCTCATCACGCAGCGCGCCGAGGAGGCGCTCGCCGCGGGCAAGCAGCCCCGTGCGCGCCAGGCCTGGGTGCCCCTGAACGCGGTGGCCCCGCACGCGGTGGAGGCCGTGCTGACCTCCGAGGACGCGCGCTTCTACAAGCATGAGGGCGTCGACTGGATTGAGGTGGAGAACGCCCTCGAACAGTCCGTGCGAAAGGCGCGGCTGGGGCGCGGCGCCTCCACGCTCACCCAGCAGTTGGCCAAGAATCTCTATCTCTCCACCGACCGCAGCCTGCTGCGCAAAGGCAAGGAGTTGCTGCTCGCCCGCCAACTGGAGACGCATCTCTCCAAGCAGCACATCCTCACGCTGTACGTGAATGTCGTGGAGTGGGGCGAGGGGGTGTACGGCATCGAGGCGGCGGCGCGCGAGCACTTCGGCACCTCGGCGGGGGCGCTCAGCGTGGCGCAGGGCGCGATGCTCGCGGCGATGTTGCCCGCCCCACGTCGCTGGCTGCCCGCCCAGAAGCCAGAGACCCTGCGCACCCGCGCCGCCGTCATCATCACGCGGATGGAGCGCGAAAGACGCATCAGCGCGGCGCAAGCCCGCGACGCCCAGGACGAGCTGGCTCGCTTCTTCGGCGCGACGCCCCCGCCTGACTCCGTGGTGGAGGCCATCTCCCGCCTGGCGTCGGAGAGCTGAGCCAAAGCGCTGGGGCCACTCCGGATTTCCAGGGACGCCTCTGGCTCTGCTAGAGGGGCGTGGTTGTCAAACCATACCCTGGAGTCTCCGCATGTCCCGGTTTTCCCGCCACGCGTTGGTGCTCGCCCTGTTGCTCACGTCCACGTCGGCCCTCGCGGGAGCGCAGTGGGTGCAGGCGCGGACGGTGCTCAACACCTGCGGCTATTTCAGCAACGCCCAGGCGGAAATCACCCTCACGTACCGCAACGATGACCTGCCCTGGGGAACCCGCGTGTTCCTCATCTACGGCTGGGGCGGAAGCTCCGGCCCTTCCAGCGCGTTCGACTGGGCTCCGGCGCCGCAGACGGTCGAAGTGCCGGCCGTGGCGCCATACCATTGGGGCACCACGGTGACGGGCATCATCCGGGCTCGGTCGTCCACGCAGTACTCGAGCATCAACTACGTCTGGAAGGTGGTCCTCCCGGATGGTCACGAGTTCTACGAGAAGGGCAATGACTCCACCTGGGGTTATTACGCCGCGGACTTCTCGCAGGTGCCGACGCCGTGCACGAACACCGCCGGGAGCTTCATCGGCACCCCCACGCCGCTGACCATCACCACGGTCGTCAAGAACTGACGGCCCCGGCACCGCCCGCTACAGCGGCGTGTTGATGACCGTCAGCCGCTGGGGCTCTGGCGTGGCCCAGTTCTGCGGGGTGTTGCCAGACATGGCGATGCTGTCGATGGTCACGTTGCTGTCGAAGAAGTAGAGCGCTCCACCCTCCGGGGCCCGGTTGTCGCGGAACTCGCCGCCACGGAAGGTCCACTGATTGCTGGCCGGCAGGTGCGCGGTGTTGACCGCGCCGCCCACGCCGCCGAACTGGGTCCGCGGCCCGGTGCACTCGTTGTCGTGGAAGATGTTCCCGGTGGCGACCCCACCGCTGGTGGGCGCAATCAACATCAGCGCACCTCCGAACGCGGGCGCCTTGTTGAAGCGGAACTCGTTGTCGTTCACATTCACGTTCGCGCGTGAGCCAATCCAGAGCGCGCCACCGGCGTTCTCCGAATACGAGCCCTCGTCACCGGCGCCGTTCTCTCCGTCGACCTTGTTGCCGTACTCCAGGATGCAGTGTTCGAGGAAGTCCGCTCCGGCGTCCGAGGTCGCCGCCAGCCGCAGGCCGTTCCAGCCGGTTGCGGGGTCGCTGGCGGTGAAGACAATGGGATTGGCGGCGGTGCCCTGCGCGGTGATACGTCCACGCACGGCGAGCTTGTAGTGCCCCATGAAGACCAGGCGGACGCCGGGCTCAATGGTGAGCCGGCTCCCTTCGGGCACGAACAGGTCACCCGTCACCTGGTAGGGCGAGCCCGCGAGCGTCAGCGTGCGCGTCGTGAGGCTCCCGGAGAGGTCCGTTCCTCCAGAGGTGGTCACCGCGACCGTGGTCTTCGCGGTGGTGCTGCCGCGGTCATTGGTCGCCGTGAGCGTGTACGTCGTAGTCGTGGTCGGGCGAACCTGGGCCGAGCCTCCGCTCACCGCTCCCACGCCGTTATCAATGGAGAAGCGCTGCGCGCCGGTGGCCTCCCAGGACAGCTCCGCAGACTCGCCCGGGCCGATGGTCGCGGGGGCTGCTTCGAAGCGCAGGATGCGGGGGAGGTCCGGGACGGGATCCGGCGAGGAGCAGGCAGTGACGGCCACGGCGGTTGCCGTGAGGGTCAGGACGAGGAGACGCGAGCGGTGCATACGTGCTTTCTAGCGCAACCCGGGAAGCCGGATAACCGCCAGGCGGGACGAGGCACCCCCGAGTTCGTCAGGGCGACGGAGCGCCGCGGCCGTCCCGGTGTGGAATCCATGGCGCGAGATGGGCGCTCCGCTCGTGGACGCCTCTGCCGTCGTAAGTGGGCCAGAAGACGTGCGGTACCGACTGGTCCATGGGCTGCAACGGGAGCGCGACCCCTCTTCCTTGGAAGGTCCATCTCATGCAGCGCATCGTCTCCTCCGCTCTTGTCGTCCTCCTGTCCACCGGCTGCGCCAGCTCGACGGTGATTCGCTCCAGCCCCAGCGGCGCCAAGGTTCGAGCTCGCTCGGGCGAAGTGCTGGGCCGGACGCCGTACGAGTACAGCGACTCCGCCACCATCAACAACACCGAGAGCTTCACCGTGGAGATGGACGGCTACGAGCCGGAGTACGTCACCATCAAAAGGGACCAGTGGAGTGGGGCGCGCACCGCGGGCGGCATCATTGGAGGCCTGTTCATCCTCCCCGTCTTCGCCACGCTGTTCTGGGCGGCGGACTACAAGGAGTCGTACAACGTCGAGCTGACGGCGATGCCCGACAGTGAGCCGGAGGCCCCGCCTCCGCCCGCCCGGGCACGCCGCGCCAGCTCCGACAAGTCACGCGCCACTCGCCGCTGAGGCGAATCCGGGGCGCCGCGGCCCGGCGAACGGGGCGCAGGGATGAAGCATGGTGACGGCTGTCCTGAGGCTGGTGACTGCAGACACCAGCTTCCGGCCGGGTTCATGGGCGCTTCGTCCGCCAAGCCCTTGAAACCACGAAGGTGTGAAGGCCACAAAGCCCGACAACGACGTGGCATGTCGGCTGCAGTAGGTCCAGGCATCGCTGTCCTGACCCCATCTGCAGCACCTCCCGAGGAGTTGACCATGGCCCGCCGCATCGGTTCGAACCTCTCCCGTTCTTCGTCCCTCCCGTCCTCCAAGCCGTTCCAGCCCAAGCCCCCCGCGCGTGCCTCCACGCTCCCCGGCACGACGGCGGCCCGGCCCACGGCGACCCCGCCGGCAGCGACGGCGACTCCGCCCGCGGCGACGGCCAGCAAGCCCACGGCGACGCCGACGGCCCCGGAGTCCAGGCCCCTGAAGCACCCGGGCATGCCCGAGGGGCAGCCCTCCTACAGCCCCTGGGAGCTGAGCACGGGCCAGGCCTCGGACGTGATGGTGAGCGGTGGTGACAACAAGCTCACGGCGCCCGCCGCCGCCAAGCAGCACCTGTACCTCGACAAGCCGGGCCGCCCCTTCGAGAAGGACACCTTCGGTGGCGGCAGGCTGAGCGGCAACGTGGGCTCGATGCAGGCCTCCACGTCCAGCTACAGCGGCGGTGGCGTGCATCACTACGCCGCCCAGGCCGAGCTGAACGGGCCTCACGTCGGCTACGAGCTGCAGAAGACGCACGCGGGCCGGTTGGGCGTGACGAGCGGCCAGCTCACCGCCGAGGCCAACACGTTCAAGGCGCAGGCCCAGGCGGGAGTGTCCGCCAACCGGAACGATCACGCCTACACGGCCGCGCTGACGGCGAAGGCGGAGACGGGCGTGGGCGTGGGGGCGAGCGCGAGCCACGACTTCAACCGGCACGTGGGTGGCTACGTCAAGGGCGAGGCCAAGGCCTCGGCCACGGCGTATGCCGAGGGTGTGGCCAGCCTGGACCCGAGGACGGCCACGGCGATGCTCTCTGGCCAGGTGGGCGCGTCCGCCACGGCGGGCGTGTACGGCACGGCGGGCGGGCACCTGGGCCGGCTGCACGGCTCGGTCACCGGGGGCGCGGTGGCGGGCGCGGCGGCCCAGGCGGGCGGCAAGGTCGGTCTGGAGAACGGCTTCCTCAAGCACTCCGCGGACGTGAACGCCGCCATGGGCCTGGGCACCCACGTGAAGTCCGACGTGGCGGTCGACTTGCGGCACCACCTGCAGCCGGGCATCGCCTCGGGGCTGCGTCCCTCCCTCGGCGGCGCCACGGCCGTGGCCTCGCCCGCGAGCACCATCGAGCCCGAGAAGTCCCGCGTGGAGAACTTCTTCGCCAAGGCCTTCCACAGGGCGTGATGCGCCGTTGAGCGGCGGCTTCGATTCCCGCCGCCTCCACAGTCCGAAGCCCAGCAATCCAACGCGGTTGCTGGGCTTCTTCTTTGACCTCGGTGCCTCCGCTGGGTGCATGCATTGAGGCGCTGTCACGCGTAGGGGATAGTCGCGCCGATGCTCATCGGGATTCCCGCACTCGACGCGACGGACTGGTCTCGGCTGGTGCACGCCTATGGCCGCGCCACTGACACGCCTGAACACCTTCGTGCCCTGCTCACCGAGGACGCACGGGCCCGCGGCGCCGCCATGCAGCACCTGTGGTCGGCCATCATCCATCAGGGCACCGTCTTCCCCGCGACGGCGCCGGTGGCACTCGTGGTTCTCGGGTTGCTCGATGACGCGAGGCTGGATGCGGGCGAGGAGCCCGTTCGCGCGGAACTGCTCCTGTTCCTGACGCGTGTGGTGGACGCCTTCGAGCGGAGCGGCGCGACGATGGAGGCGCTGGAGTCGATGGCCCGGTTCGACCTGGGGCCGATCCTGGACGCGGACGACGATGATGCCATCTTCGAGGACGAGGACGCCTCGAACGCGCTTTATGCGAAGTCCGTGCTGGCGTGTGTCCGGGTGGCGCCGTTCCTGACCCGCTCGCTGCTGGCGAACCTGGACCATGCGGATGCCCGGGTGCGGATGCAGGCGGCCATGGCCGCCACCGCGCTCGCCGCGTCACCGGCGTCGGGCGTGCGGCAGGACGAACTGGTGGAGCGGTTGACGGAGATGGCGAAGCGGACGGGGGATGTGGCGGAGCGATGCTCCCTGGTCCTGGCGCTGGGCGCGCTCAACGGGCCCCTGGAGGACCTCCTGTCGGATGCGGAGCCCTCGGTGCGCCTCTGCGCGGCGATGGCGCCATCCCTGGCACGGAACGAGGCCGCGACGCGCGAGCTGTGCACCGCGCTGGAGCAGCATGCCGCGCATATCAACGACTGGTTCCCGGTGAAGCCGCCGCAGCTTCCGATGCAGCCGCGCTTCACGGTCGTCCAGCGGCTCCTGGAGCGAGTCCCCGACTTCGACCGCATCGTGGACGCGGCCGTGGCGGTCGCGCGGACCACGAAGAAGTCCTGGGTCGACTTCGAATGGGGCCCCCTCCTTGTCCACGCCTTTCCGAGTGGAGACGGGGTGGTGAGGACTGAAGCACAGCGGCGCTTTCTCGCCGCGCTCGTGGACGCCTCGCACCTCTGGGACCCGCGCTTCGGCAACGCCGGGGGACACTTCCGGAAGGCAGGGCTCCCCTATGAGCGCGAGGCGTGCGCGAGGCTCGTGCGTACGTCGTGAAGGGCAGGGCACCTTCAGCGCGGGGCCGAGGCTGGACGGGCGGCCTCGGGAGCCGCCAGCGCCCGTGCGAGGGTCGCGACGACGTGCGCGGCGTCCTCGAAGCGGGAGAAGGTGTCCGGGCCGACGTAGCGGGGCCACAGACACTCCACCCGGCCGTGCTGACAGCGCACATAGAAGCCCGTGCGCCGGGTCAGCACTTCGCGAACGGATTCGCCGAGATGGGCTTGGACCCAGCCGGAGGGGTCTCGGACCTCGAAGGCTTGCTCGAAGGACGGCGTCTCGTCTTGCCCTGGGGACGTGAGGCTCAACGTGAGCGCCTTCTTCCTGGGAAGGAGCTGGAAGCTGACCGAGGTCGCGACCTCGGCGCGCACGCGCCAGTAGTCGAGGTAATCCAGGCCGGGCCCTCTTTCATCCACGGGAACCCTCGAGCTCTTGGACCAGTGGGTCCGGTAGGTCACCAGGGAGATGCCCCCGCGGCTGAAGTGGACACGCTCGAAGCGCTCGGGTGCGCTCTCCTGGCCGGACTGACGAAGCGAGTCGACGAAGCCCAGGGGCTCGGCCGGGGCGATGGTGCCGGACAAAGGGTGGAGGAGGGCGGGGAGGACCTCCTGGTGGATGCGGTCCTCGCTGGGGATGGACGCCTCGATTTCGTCGCGCACGCGCCTGAACCGCTTGCGGCGGGCACGACCCCAGGCAATGACATAGCTCCCCGATGCAATCAGGACGGGCCCCAGCAGGTAGGCCTTCAGTCCCAGGGGCTCGCCATCGAGCACCGGGAGGAACTGCGCGAGCCCGAAGAGCACGGGGAAGTAACCGACGAAGATTTCAAAAGCGTCGCCTCGCTCATCGGGAAGCGGGGCGTCCCTCCCCGAGAGGTGCCTGGCGTTGACTGGGGCTTGCTCCGTGTCGGGCTCGCTCATCATGATGGCAGGGTACACTGGGCGGACGCCGCGCCGCTGGTGAAGCGGGCCCGCGCCATCGCGTTCGACAATCCCTACGTCCTGGAGACGTCCGCGGCGGTGTTTGCCGGGACGAATCAATGTGCGCAGTCCGTGCAGGAGCCGCGGCGCGCGGTGGAGAAGCCGCCGCGGGAGTGGCCCGCTCCGGAGCGCGAGCGCTTCTGGCTGACGTCGGCTCGCTATCAGCGTGGGGGCATGGCGGCGAAGGCTGCCTCCGCTCAAGCGCCGGGGCATTGAAGCCGCACAGGTGCACGGCCGTGCAGCTCACGCGCGGCCGGCACCGCGCCGTCATGCGAGACGGCGGGCCCGGGCCCCGTCACGCTGGGGCCCGGGCTGGTCCAACTCGCGCTCAGGCGCGTCGGACCGCGATTACTTCCTGCGCTTCACGGTGTTGAGCGAGGGGCAGTAGGTGGCGTAGGCGTGGCCGCTGAGGGCGCCATTCTCGTAGAGCCCGTCCACGGTGAAGGCCACGAAGTGCGACGCGGGGAAGCTCTCGTCGCGGAGGCAGGCGGGGCAGAGCGAGGCCGCCACCGGCGTGAAGGTGAAGTTCGTGGTGTGAAGGAACCACGCGGTGGTGAGCACGCCGTCGAAGTCGACCAGCGTGGCACGCGGTTCGCCCTCTTCGGAGCCCATCTGCGGCGTCGCGTCCACCGGCACCGTGACATTGTAGACGTTGACCAACTGCGGCGGGAGGTCTGAGGTTGGAGTCGGGCACTCGTTCGGCGCGCCGTTGTTGAGCTCGATCCAAAGCTCCCACGGGTCTCCCGGGTTCTCAGGCTCCTCGTAACCGAAGTAGGCGCTGGTCAAGGTGCGCTGGTTTGAGTCCAACTGGATTGTGACGTCAGTCTGCTGGCACGCACCCTCGCAGACGGTGAACGGGTCGGTGCCAGCGTCCGGCTCGGTACCCGCATCGGGCTCGGTGCCGGCGTCCGGCTCAGTACCCGCATCGGGCTCGGTGCCGGCGTCGGGCTCCGGCTCAGTGCCAGCGTCGGGCTCCGGCTCGGTGCCAGCGTCGGGCTCCGGCTCGGTGCCAGCGTCGGGCTCCGGCTCGGTGCCAGCGTCGGGCTCAGGCTCAGTGCCCGCGTCCGGCTCAGGCTCGGTGCCAGCGTCGGGCTCCGGCTCGGTGCCAGCGTCGGGCTCAGGCTCAGTGCCCGCGTCGGGCTCAGGCTCGGTGCCGGCATCCGACTCAGTACCCGCATCGGGCTCGGTGCCCGAGTCCGACGGGAGGCCGGCGTCCGGCGTTGGATTGGTGTCATCCGAACCGCATCCGGATGTGATGGGAACGACCGCGAGGGAGAAAACCAACAGGGAGCGAATCGAGCGTCGCAGGTTCATTTCGCGGATTGTCACGGGTTCGGCACGGAGATGCGAGCGGAACCGAAAATTCTCGTAACAGCGTTGTATCCGGGGCCGTCGTACCCGCGGTGCGCGAACAGCGTTCCTGTCGGGTCCTCATGAATGAACCCGAAGCTTCACTTCATTTCCTGGGTATGCCCGGACGCTTGCCGCCCCACCGGAGTCCGTGGGCCGCGTTCTCACGGAGGGGTGGCGACATGACGTGCCAACGCACAGGGCAGGCGAGCCGGCGAGCGCCGGAACCTCGTTCCGGAGTCGTTGCTCGGCGTGCCGCGGCGCTCGTCCCCGCGGTGGTTGGTGCGTGCACTCTCTCTTGAGAGTGGCTAAAGCCCAAGGGGCCTCATGCTTTCGCTCCTCGTGCAACGCGTCTCCTGCTTCCTCTTGGTATTCGTGCTCGTCTCAAGAGGCGAGGCAAACGCAGCACCCGCGGATGCGCCCCTGGCGTCCGAGGCGTGCGTCGAGGTTGCTCCCACCAGCCCCCAGCTGCTCCTGCCGGAGTTGGTGCACCCGCCTCGCCGCGCAATCTGGAGCGCGCCTGACGGCGGCGGCCGCGACTTCCTGGTGCCCATCGTGGAGATGGCGGCCCTCCACGGCATCTTCTGGGGGACGGCGAAGGTTCTCGGAAAGCCCTACGCGGACATCTCGTTGGAGACCATGCGTCGGAACCTCACCGACGGCTGGGTCTGGGACGAGGACGCGTTCGCGACCAACGCCTTCGGGCATCCCTATCAAGGCTCGCTGGCCTACACCGCGGCGCGCTCGAACGGCTTCGGCTTCTGGGGCTCGGTCCCGTTCACGGTGGCGTCGAGCGTGCTGTGGGAGCTCTTCATGGAGTCCGAGTCCCCGTCCACGAACGACCTCATCACGACCTCCATCGGAGGCGTCGTGCTGGGGGAGGTGCTGCATCGCACGGCGCTCGCCATCCTCGACGAAGGCGAGCCCACGCTGGCGCGCTCGGTGATTTCGCTGCTCGTCGAGCCCGTGGGCGGCATCAACCGCTTCCTCTTCGGCCGCCGGAAGAACGACTTCTTCCCCGTACCGGGCAGCTTCCTCCAGGGGATGGCCGGCGTGACGAGCAACGTCGACAACTACAACGACATCGACGGCACGCGCTTCGACGTCCCCAACCAACTGGAGGGGCACCTCGGCGTCGAAGTCGTCTACGGGCCCCCGCAGCTCACCTCGGGGGACTATGACCAGCCCTTCGACTACTTCACCCTCACCGCGCGGATGGGCTTCTCGCGCGACACGCTGACGGTGGGCTTCTTCAGTCGCGGGCTCCTCTATGGCGACCGCTTCCAGTTCCGTTCCGTCTCTGGCCTCTGGGGCCTGATGGCGGGCTACGACTTCGCCAATCCGAACACGCTGCGCGTCTCCACGGTGAGCCTCGGCATCGGCGGCGTGGCGCAGGTCCCGCTCACGTCACAGCTCACCCTGGACTCGACGGCGACCGTCGCGGGGGTGCCGTTTGGCCACGGCGGCGGGCTCACCTCGCCGGAGTCCGCCCGTGACTACCACTTCGGGCCCGGCGCGCAGTCGGCATTCGAACTGGGGCTGGTGCGCCGCGGCGTCGGGCGCGTGGGCGTGTCCGTGCGCAACTACCTCATCTCGGGCGCCTTCCTCGGAGAAGGGGTGGAGCTCATCACCTACGCCACCGCGCGCGCCGAGCTGCTGCTGGCCGGACAGCACGGCGTGGCGCTCGAAGCCTTCGTCGCCAACCGCGCGGGGCAGTTCGGCATCGGCTCCGACACGCTCCGCCAGCGTGCGACGCAGATTCGCCTGCTGTGGACGTTCTCGAAGGGGCCAGGCTTCGGGACGCGCTGAGGCCTCGGCCCAGGGATGTTCGCGTCTCCTCCTCGGCGAAGGGGCTGCTGCCGACAAGGAGTTGGCTGCCGCTGAACTCTTCGGCAGCATCCGGGCGATTCCATCGACGCCCAGCGCGGCGCACTCTCGCCGAGACTCTTCATGCGCACCCTCCCTGTCCTCCTCGCTTGCATCGGGTTGTTCCTGTCGCCTCGCGCGGACGCTCAGGCGCCAGCGTCACCCGTGGGCCCCGTGTCCCCGACGACCGGGTTGGTGCTGCGGGATGACGTGGTCCGTGCCCTCATCCACGAGAGCTCCGGGGACCGCATCCACGACGGTGTGCAGCGCCTCTCGCTGCTCGCCCGGGATTCGCACGCGGGCTACGCCGAAGCCGCGGACTGGGTGCGGCGTGCCGCCGAAGCCGCGGGCCTGGAGGACGTCCGCCTGGAGGCCATGAAGGCAGGGCCGCAGTGGCGCGCCATCCGCGGAGAGCTGTGGGTGGCCGGGCCGCAGCGCTACCGGGTGACGTCCCACGCGGACCTGGCCATGTCGCTGGCGGTGGGGAGCGGCAGCTTCGAGGGGACGGACCTGGAGCTCGTCGACGTGGGGCTCGGTGCCCGGGATTCCGACTACGTGGGCAAGGCGTTGAAGGGAAAGGTCGCGCTCACGCGAGGGCCTCCCAGCGCGGCCTTGCGCCGGGCCGTGGTGGAGCATGGGGCGGTGGGGGTGGTCTCCTCGTACTCGACGCCGCCTTGGAACCTGCCTCACCGCATGGACGGTGACTTTCCGGACCAGGTGGGCTGGGCCATGGTGCCCCGGACGCTGGTGCCGCCGGGCGCGCGCGTGCCCTTCCTCTTCATGGTCTCCGACCGGGTGGGGCGCGAGCTGCGCGCTCAACTGCGAGACGGCCCCGTGAAGGTGGACGTGAGCGTCGCCGCCGAGCTCAGCCCGGGACACTTCAGCATCGTCAGTGGCGTCATCCCCGGGCGCGACACGGGGGAGGAGGTCGTCCTCACCGCGCACCTGGACCACTACAAGCCCGGCGCGGATGACAATGCGTCGGGGGCGGCGACCCTGTTGGAGATGGTCCGCACCTATGCCTCGCTCATCCAGCGCGGCGTGCTGCCGCCACCGGTGCGGACGCTCCGGGTGCTGTGGCTGCCGGAGTTCGAGGGGACGCGGGAGTGGTTCGCCCATCACGCGGACGACCCGGTGCGGCGCGTGGCGCATTTCAACTTCGACATGCTGGGCGCCAGCCTGTCCCGGGCGCACTCACGCTTCCTGGTCACCTACACGCCGGACTGGAACGGCAGCTTCGTGAACGCCGTGTCGGAGTCCACGGTCGCCTTCATGAACCGCTTCAACGGCGTGGCCTATCCTCCGCGGAAGGACTTCCGCATCGGCTCGGTGACGGGGTCGCGGGACCCGCTGGACATCCACATGGACCGCTACAGCCGGGGGTCGGACCACCAGCTCTTCAATGACCATGGCATCCCGGGCGTGGCCTTCTCCACGTGGCCCGATGATGCCTATCACACCAGTGAGGACCGGCCGGGCCTCGTGGACCCCACGCAGCTTCACCGGGCCGCCTTCGCGGGGCTGGCCACCGTCACCGTCGCTGCCTGGGCCCAGGGCCCGGACGCGGTGGAGCTGGCGCGGCTGGTCGCGGTGCACGGAACGCGGCGCGTGGCCGAGGACGAGTTCCGGGCGCGGCGCGACCTGGCCGCCGCGAGCCGGGCCGAACTGCCTGTCAGCTACCGTCTGGCGCGCGCGGTGGTGCGCGCCGCCTATCAGCGCGAGCGCGAGGCGCTCCGCTCATGCCTTCCCCTGGGGGCGTCTGAATCGCTGGTGAAGGCCCAGGTGAAGGGCCTGGACGCCGCCGAGGCCCAGGCCCTGGGGCGCATCGAGGCGGACGTCAAGCTGCGCGGACCGGCGCCCAGGGAGCCCGCGCTCTCCACCACCGAGCGACAGGCACGGGCCTTCATTCCACGCAGGGTGAAGGGGCAGGAGCTCGCGGCCTACGACGAGGTTGTTGGCAAGGCACCGGCCGAGGACCAGCCCCGGGTGGCGGCGGTCCAGGCGGCATTGGACGCGGCCGCCGAGGCCATGCGCCAGCGCGGCGAAGGAGAGCTCCGGTTCTACCAACTGGCGGACGCCGTCGCGAGCTACGCCAACGGTCAGCGGTCCGTGGCGGACATCCGCGACGCGGCCTATGCCGAGTACGGTCATGTCTTCCCCGTCGAAGCGCTGGTGGACCTCTTCACGCTGCTCGAGCGCGGCGGCGTCATGACGCGCGCACGCTGAAGGGACCGCGCGGGCACGGTCCTCGCCGATATGCCGGCAGCCATGAGGTGCTGCCGGCCGCTCCCGGTATGCGCCCTACGGAGGATGCACTCCGACGTGCAGCGCTCTCGAAAGGTCAGCGGACCTCGAACTCGTAGATGCGCGTCGCCGGGTCGCCGTTCTGGGTCGGCGTCGTCACGTTGAGCCGGATGTAACGCGCCGACGTCGGAGTGATGGCATGCGTCGAGCTGTTGTGGGTGTTGTTGCTCACCGTGACAGGCGTCGTCCAGGTGGAGCCGTTGCTCGAAGTCTGGATGGAGAATGCCCTGCTGTTCCAAGTGGCTGATTCACCGCCCGCCCCCGCGTGCTGGACGGTGAAGCTGCTGACCGTCCGCGCCGAGCCCAGGTCGACCTGCATCCACGCCGAAGCGGCCAGGGAGCAGAACTTGTCGGTGGTTCCGCCGGAGACGCTGCCGTTGACAGCCTTGGCCGCCGATTCGCTGCTGTTGCACGGTGCCGAGCTGGTGGTGGGCTTGTTCAACGCCAGATTGACGTAGCCTGAACCCACCGACACCGTCTGCGTCCTGGTGTGGCTCGCGCCGCCATTGTCGGTGACGGTGAGGGTGACGGTGTAGTGGCCAGCGCTCGCATAGGTGCGCGAGGGGTTGGTCGCGGTGGAGGTGCTTGCGTCACCGAAGCTCCAACTGCGCGAGGTGATGGTGCCGTCGGCGTCGGTGGACGCATCGCTGAAGGTCGCGGTGAGGCCGCTGACGGTGACGCCAAAGTTCGCCACCGGCGGGGTGTTGCCGCTGACGGCGGTGTTGATGGCCGCCGCGTACTGCGCGCTCGTGCCCTGCGCGGAGCAACGCTGGATGTCGTCATACAGCCACATGAAGCCGCCGCTGATGCCAGCGCTCGCCTTCCAGTTGCTCATCCGGGTCTGCACGGTGGACGGGCTGTCACCCGACGCGCAGCCGGCGCCGTTCTTGGACCACAGGCCCGGGGCCACCGTCATGCCCATCGCCGTGTTCCAGTTCGCCGGGTTGTTGCCCGCGCCGCCGGCGTAGACCTGCAGGTAGATGCGGTCAACGGCACTGCCGAGGTTGTCCTTGAGGTTCCGCCAGAACGTCTGTTGCGTGTACGGGGCGAAGGAAATCTTGTAGCCCATCCCAATGAGCATCTGGCTGAAGGTCGTGGTGGGGACCAGGTCGTAGGCGCTCTCGTCGTCGAAGTTCACCGCGTCTGCGCCGGTGATGGTCTTCAGGACCTGGAAGTTCCTGTACAGGATGCTGTTGCTGCCGGTGCCGCAGACGATGGTGGTGCCGCAGCCGGGCGCGGTGCCGTTGACCAGCCGAATCATGCGCTCGAAGTCCGGAACGCCCCAGGCCCCAATCGACACCTCGATGCGGTTGACCGAGGTCGGCGCGGCCTTGAGCGTTGCCAGCCGGCCCGGCCACCCGGCATCACCGACGTAGGCACCATTCCTGACCACCGGGATGTCGTTGTAGATGAGGTCGCCGTTCTCCTCGATGTGGAAGCTCCACAGGATGACGGTGGTGAACCCTGAGCCGCGCAGGTCATTCATCACCGGCGTCCCACCGGAATAGAACGGGCCACCGCCGTAGATGGCCGAGTACGCGCTGGCGTCTGTCGCGGCGATGGCCAGGGCGAGCGCGGCGAGCGCTGGCAACAGGCGGCGGTGGTGCGTGGTGGGCGCGAGTTGATCCGACTGGGGCATGGAGGGGTCCTCTGCGTTGAGTGCTGCGAAAGAAGCGATGGACGGCGAGCAGCGTCTGCCAGTGCGAGCGATTGCGACCGCCCACGCCCTGGCGCGCTCCGAGCCGCCAGCGGCGTCGACAGGCTCACCTTGGGAACGCCGAATCCACCGTGTCAATCATTGCCTATGGTCGAGGGCGTGAAGGGGCGCCGTGTGGAAGGCGAATGTCAATTAGTGTTGGTTTGGGGTGGTGGCTTCGAGGGCTTGCTAGGAATTGCATGCGGTCCCGCCTGTCTCTTGATGCATCCGCGTCCGTTTAACGCGGTGAGGAAAAGCAGAGCAGAATCAGAGAGATAGGTGCAGCCGAGCAGGCAGGGCCCGTCGAAACGGAGGGACGAGGACCATTCTCCCGGCATGAAGAATACTCCGAGAGCGAAGGTGGCTGAGGGACTCCGGGCACTGGTGTCGGCCGAGGACATTCTGGAGGCGGCGCGGCGGTTGGGTGCGTTGCAGCGCCAGCGCAAGGTGGACCTGGTGGCGCTGGTGGAGTCCACCGTGGCCGCGGTGACGCCGCTGCCCGGCACGCAGACAACGGCCTTCGCCAACTACATCGCGCTCACCGGACAGAAGCTGTCACCCAGCGCCTTCTTCGAGCGCTTCAACCACGCCTTTGGGCTGTTGATGTGTGAGGTGGCCGGCCGGGCCGTGCAGGCCGTGCGCGAGGCCATCGGCGAGGACAAGCCCTTCAATGAACTGGGAGCCTTGCTGGAAGAATTCTCAGACGTGCAGGTGGCCGACTCCACCTGCCAACTGCTGCGGCGACTGGCGGCTGACTGGGCCCCCTCCACCAGCCAGGCACGGCCAGCGTCCTTCAAATGGCACGCGCTGGTATCGCTGCGAGACGAGTTGCCGGTGGCGGACGGAGTGACGCCCCAGCGCACCCAGGACACGCGCGCATTGCCCGAAGAGGCGCTGGCGCCCGGCACGCTCACCTTCATGGACTTGGGGTACACAGACACCGGCCGCTTCCTTGATGCGATTGAGGCCGGAGCCCATTTCCTGGTGCGGCTGAAGGCCCAGCATGACCCGAAGGTGCTGCGGGTGCACGTGGGCAAGGGCGAGCGCGTGCGGGCCCGGGGCATGCGCCTGACGGATGCGCTACTGCAGGGCGTGCTGCGTGAGGAGGGCGGCGTCATCGACGTGGACGTGCAACTGGAGAAGCAGGGGCGCACGGCCTCGGCGCGGGTGGTGGCCGTGCAAGGGCCAGAGGGTGAGCGGCGCTGGTATCTGACGACGGTAGGCCGCGACGTGTTGACAGCCCTGGAGGTGGCCGAGGCCTACCGTCTGCGCTGGAGGGTGGAACTTCTCTTCAAAGCCCTCAAATCCGGTGTGGGACTGACGGCGCTGCGCGCCACGCGGCCTGGCGCGGTGCTCTCGTTGGTGTACGCCAAGGTGATTGCCCTGGCCCTCTCGCGCCTGCTGGAACTGTCGATGCAGCAGAAGGCAGGCGAGTCGGGTCAGCAGCATGCGACGGGGCGGCTCGCGCTGGTGCTGGCGTTGACCCGCTGCGCCCCACTGCTGCTGTCGCATGCGATGATGAGCCGGGGCGTAACCCTGGAGCAATTGGAGGAGCGCATCCTCCTCATCGCGGAGGTGACCGCTCGTTCACGCCAGCAGCGCCGCGAGCGTGAACGACGCAAGCGGGAGGCTTCCCTCGGGAGCGGCCGCTAAACCGGAAGCGGATGCTCTTGATGGGAGGGGCCATGGCCACACGGGCGAACTGTCTCTGCCTGGAGCGCGCCCGGTACATCGATGACGGCGACTCAAACGTGCCGGAACTTGCGTAGGTCTCGGCACGTACCGCCTCCACGCCGGCGGGGCTCGATGCCTGGACGTGCCTGTCCCATCGTGTATCCGGCTGCACAGGTGTGCTGCCGGTGCGCGGCCCACTGCGATACGTCCCATCTTCACTTGTGCCCCCCTGGAGGTGGCATAGGATGCTTGAACTCATGGCTTCAGGTCTGCGGATGGAGCCATCGCTTCCACGATGAGGACCTGGGTCATGAACGCATTCCGTGTGGCGCCGTGCGCACTTCTGGTTGTCTCACTCGGGCTGGCGTGTGGCGGGTCGTCGGGCCAGGGCACGCCCGAAGAGGAGCTTCCAGGCCCCCCTGATTCAGGCGTGCCTCCCCCGGGAGACGGCGGAGCGGGGCAGGATGCGGGGACGGACGACGCGGGCGTGCCGGATGCAGGCGGCCCGGACGCGGGTGGGCCCGTCACCACGCCTCCCATCACGAGCGCCCGGGTCTTCTTCTCCGGGCACAGCCTGCTCGACAACCCCATGCCTGATTACTTCGATGTCATTGCCAGGAGCCAGGGCAAGGACTTCAACTGGAACCAGCAGAACGTGATTGGTTCGCCCCTCCGGGTACGGACCTGGGGCAATGGTGGATGGGCCGGGTACCGCCAAGGCAAGAATCGCGTCGGCTCCGACATGAACGTGGTTCAGGAGCTGCTGTCTCCCCAGACGCTGGGAGACAGGGAGACCTACGACACCCTCCTCATCACCGAGCGCCATGACCTCCTGGGCACCATCGAGTGGGAGAACAGCGTCGGCTACCTGCGGCACTTCCATGACCGGTTGATTGCCGGGAATCCGCAAGCCGTTACGTATTTCTATCACACGTGGCTGGACATCAATAAAGCCAACCCGGCCCCGTGGATGGCCTATGAGAAGAACGCCCGGGTTGCCTGGGAGTGTGTCTCCTCCAAGGTGAACCTCACGTTGCAAGCCGCGGGAAGGCAGGACCGCGTGCGGGCGCTCCCGGGGAGCACGGCGCTGGTCGAGCTGGTGGAGCGAGTCCTGGCGGATGAGGTGCCAGGCATCAGTGGGTCGACGTCGCAGAGGCTCGATATGCTCTTCAGCGACAACGTCCACCTGACGCCCCTGGGCGCCTACTACATGGCCGCCGTCCATCACGCCTCCGTGTTCCGGGCGTCGCCCGAGGGGGCGGAGGGAGTTCCTGGCGCGAATGCGGCGACGGTGCAGGCCCTCCAGCGCATCGCCTGGGAGTTCGTGAGCGACTACTACGCGCGGCCTGACGCGGGCGAGCGGACCATGGCGGACTGCCGCGAGCGAATCCCTCGGGACGTCTGCCCGGGTTTCTGGGAACTCCTGGGCCGCTCCGAGAACGTCGCGGGGTGCCAGCGCTACTTCGGCAACGCGGCTCCGGGCTCGGGTGGAAATCCCTTCGTCTGGCCGGACCCGAACTGGGAGCCGCTGCCCCCTCCATAGCCCCTCACCCGGCCAGGTCCTGGGGCTCGACTGGGACCTGCTTGGGCTCGCCAAAGGACATCAACCGGCGGTGGAGTGGGGTGAGCAGCCCGACGAGCACCACCAGCACGCCGGTGACCTGGAGGAGCCGCTCGATGGAGACGACCTCCGCCAGCGGACCGAACAGCAGCATGGCCAGCGGCATCAGCGCGGTGGAGAGCATGGTCATCACGCTGAGGACGCGGCCCAGGTAGGCCGGCTCCACGCGCTCCTGGAGCATCACCGTGGCGGGGGTGTTGTAGAGCGGCAGCGCCACCCCGAAGAGGCCCATGGCCGCCAGGTACACCCCGAAGTGGGGCACCACGCCGAGGGCCACGGTGCACGCGCCCATGATGACGTTGGAGGCGACCATCGTCCGCATGCGGCTGTCGAAGCCGCCCCACGCGGCGAGCGCGGCGCCCCCCAGCATCATGCCCACCGAGAAGAACATCTCGATGGCCGTCAGCCGCCATACCTCGTCTCCGAAGCTGCGCGCCGTCTGCAGCGGCGTGAGGAACGCGGCGGGGGTGATGAGGACCAGGATGAAGCCCAGATAGCAGAAGAACGGCACCAGGTGCGTGTGGCCGCGGATGTACCGGAAGCCGTCGCGAATCTCCTTCAACTGCGACGACCCTTCCTGCTCCGGCGCGCGGGGGCGGGGCTCGACCCGGACGAAGAGCATCACCAGGGCGATGGCCAGGGCCGCCGTCGACACGTCGATGAAGAAGATGACTTGCAGGGGCGCTACGGACATGAGGAAGCCCGCGAGCGCGGGCGCCCCCAGCATGTTGACCGAGAGGAGGGTGCCCTGGATGCCGTTGACCCGCATCAACTGGTCCTCGGGCACGAGCTGCGGCAGCAGCGCGCCCACCGCGGGCTGCTGGACGGCCGCGCCCACCGAGCGGACCGCCGCGGCCAGGAAGAAGAGCCAGAGCTCCGGGCCGCGCAGGGAGAAGGTCACCGCCAGCGCCAGGGTCACCAGCGCAATCATCGCGTCGGCGAGGACGATGAGCTTGCGACGGTCATACCGGTCCGCCCAGACGCCCGCGAAAGGCGACAGGAGGAACGTGGGCAGGAAGCCCGCCACGATGTAGAGCGTCATCATGACGCTGGAGCGCGTCTGCAGGGTGACCTGCCACAGGAGCGCGTACTGCACCAGGGAGGAGCCCAGCAGGGAGAGGGCCTGGCTGCCCAGGAAGAGGGCCGTGTTGCGCTTCCAGGAGGCTTTCATGGCGCGCACTGTACCCATTGGGGGCCCGCCAACAACCGCGGCGGTGTGGCCGGACCGCTTCCCGCCGTGCGCTTCGCTTCGACGTCAGGTGAAGTCCGCTCCGCGGCGGGGCTCCCCCCCCCCGAGGGCCTGGCCTTGACGGATATATGCGCCAGTGCGTATATACATGGGCATGCAACTTGATGTCTTCCAGGTGCTCGCCGACCCGACGCGCCGTCGCATCGTCGAGGCCCTCCGGCATGGGGAGCAGCAGGTGGGTGACGTTGTCGAGAAGGCCGGTGTCCACCAGTCCGGCGTCTCTCGGCATCTGCGCATCCTTTCGGAGTCCGGCTTCGTCTCCATGCGGCCAGACGGGCAACGTCGCCTCTATGCCTTGAGGCCGGAGCCGTTCCGGGAGCTCGAAGGGTGGCTCACCCCGTACCGGGAGCTGTGGGAGGCGCGGCTCGACCGCTTCGGGGCCGCACTGGAGAAGAAGCAGCAGCAACAACAACAGACTCGTCGAGTCAATGACAGGAGCCAGCGGAAATGAGCAACGAGAAGGCGAAGGTCGTCATCGAGCGGACCTACCGGGCGGGCATCCAGGACCTCTGGGCGCTGTGGACCACGAAGGAGGGGTTCGAATCGTGGTGGGGGCCGCAGGGCTTCCGCGCCGAGGTCCACGAACTCGACGCCCGCGTGGGCGGAGCCCTCCGGTACGACATGATTGCCGACTCGCCGGAGATGATCGCCGCCATGAAGCAGGCGGGGGAGCCAACCTCTCATGCGACCCGGTCTCGCTTCACCGAGGTGGCGCCGCACTCACGGCTCGTGCTCACGAACGTCATCGACTTCCTGCCGGGCGTCGCGACCTATGAGAGCAACATCGCCGTGGACTTCCTCTCGAGCGGCGACCGCGTCCGCATGGTCGTCACGCTGGACGCGATGCACAGCGACGAGTTCACGAAGATGCAGCAGGAGGGCTTCACGAGCCAGCTCACGAAGCTGGATTCGCGCTTCGCCTGAGCCGAGGACGGGGCCGCCCCCCGGTCCGGCGCCGCGGTATGCCGAGGGGGCGAAGCCGCGTGATGCCTCGGTGACAGCGGACGTCGTCCGCCGTTTGTAATGAGGCGGTCGAAATCGTTGCCCCGGGGCAGGGTTGGCATTGCCTGTCGCGGCCGATAGACTGACGCCATGGCCCAACGTCTTTCAATGCTCCTGGCGACCGTTTCGGTGATGGCAGTGGGCGGACCGGGGTGCGGTGAGTCCAATCCCCTGGATGCCCTGACAATCACCCAGGGTGTCTATGGCGTGACGACCTATGTGGATGATGTGTGCTCGGGAGAATGTGATTCCGGCCCCAGGCAGATGACTTTCTTGCTGCGTGCACTCCCCGGGGAGTCGGACGTGGGGTCTGTGACGTCCAACGAGGAGGGCTTCTACGAGTTCGCGTTGGAGCCGGGGGACTACCGGATCTGCACGACCTTCGAACGCTGCACGGACTTCACGGTGGGGACGGGGGAGGCCGTGCGCCTGGACTATGAGTTCTCCGTCGGTCCAGGCTGGTCAAGGCCGAGGTAGCCCCGAAGGCCAGGGCAATCGCGTCAGCGAAGACGATGCGCTCGCGGCGGGCGATTTCGATGGCCGTCGATGGCGCCGCGGGCCGGGTGGATTGCGTTGCATGCGGCGGCGCCGCGCGGCTCAGCGCCGGAGCTTCAGATAGCCCTCCACGGCGTCGGCGATGGCTGCCTCGTGAGCCCCCGCGTCCGTGACGGGAGGGTCCAGCACCGCCGCGTGCACCAGTGACTCGACCATCCGCAGCACCATGTGTGTCGCGAGGTCGAGGTCGTCACGCCCCATCTGGGTACGGTGCGCTTCGAGCAGGGCCCTGGAGCGCTCGAACAGCCGTCCCGCCGAGCGGCTCGTGCCAGGGGGCTTCTCGAAGTACGGGTACTCCACGTGGAGGATGCGCTGCAGGCGAGGCTCTGCCCGGTGAAGCGCCAGCGCACCCGCCACGATGTCTTCGATGACCGCGCGCAACGTCCGGCCTTGCGCCGCATCCAGCGCGCGGTCCACGACGGCCTGCATTTGCAGGTAGTGCCGTTCGTGCAGCGCCGTCAGGAGGGCGTTCTTGTTTGGGAAGTACTGGTAGACGGACCCCACGCTGACACCGGCCCGCTCCGCGACACGGTTGGTGTTCGCCCCCTCATAGCCATGCTGGTCGAAAACGCGAGCCGCCGCCTCCAGGATGGTGTCGACCATGTGCATCGAGCGCCCCTGGCGAGGCTCCTTCCGAGGGGGCTCGGGCCTCCTCACGGGACGCCGCGAACGCGAGTTTCGAGCGGCAGTCGAGGTTTCTACATTGCGAGGCATGCAAAGGCTCCTTCCTCCGCGTCTCGCGCTCATCCTGGCCGCATTGATGGTGGGCTTCGACAGATTTCTTCCTGGCCCGGAGTTGGTGCCTCCCGGGTTCCAATGGCTGGGAGGGCCGCTGTTCCTGCTGGGCCTCGTCGTCACCATCGTCGCGCGGGCCCAGTTCGCGCGGGCCCGCACCAACATCTACACCTTCCGCCAACCGGACCATCTGGTCACGGACGGACTGTTCCGCTTCACCCGCAACCCCATGTACCTGGGGTTCTCCCTGGCGCTCACGGGCCTCGCCGTCTTCCTTGGCTCAACGCCCGCGATGCTCTGTGCCGTGGCCTATCTCGTCATCTCCGACCGCTGGTACATCGCGTTCGAGGAGAACATGATGCGCGCCCGCTTTGGCGAAGCGTATCTGCGATACGCGCGTCGCACCCGCCGGTGGCTCTGACGTGCGCCGGGCGAGGCCGTCGCCAGGCGTACGCTCCACGTCCCTGACGGGCCTGCGACCATCGGCCCCGCCTCGAAGGCCAGGGCTGCTGGCCGCTACGCGAAGGTCCTGGGCTGAGAGGTTTCAGCAGCGCACGACTGACGGCCGTGCCTCCGCGAATCGAAATCGGGCGTCCTGGCATCGGGTGTACTCCCCACTGAGCCGGGGGGACCGGCCGCACCGAAGACGGTGCATGCGGTGGGGGGAGTCACCATGCCAATGGGCGGAAAGAAGAACGGGAACGGAAGCGGAATGATGCCGAGCCCGGGCGCCGCGGAGACGACGGGCCGCTACATCGTCCTTCTTCCTGACGTCGAGGGCGCGCAGGCGGCGCACTCGCTCGACAAAGTGGCGGGCGTCAAGGCGAGGGTGCTGAACGGCGGGCCTCCCGAGGCACAGGGGGGAATCGAATCCGGGAGCATCGTCTTCCCGGCCATCGGGGCCGCCGTCGTGGAGATGGACCCCGATCAGCTCCAGGCGCTCGGTGTCGCGGAGCAGAAGGGGGAATTGCCGACGCTGGCCGTCGAGCCGGAGCGTGTGGTGCGCGCCTTCCCCGGGCCTGACGCCGGCGTCACCGGCCTGAACGGAGGGGGGAGCGCCGGGCTGGACCTGTCTGGCTCCTTGGCAGGGGCGCCGGTGTGGCCCCATCCCGCGGAGCGCCTTGCCCTGGAGGGTCCGCCTCGGATGGGGCTGCCCATGAACCTGGCCCCCACCCAGGAGCTCTCCGCGGCGTACCTGCGGGGGTACAGGGACTCCGTCGTTCAGCTCGTGGACCGCTTGTTGGGGGATGGCGGCGTCTCCGTGGAGCGTTACGCGCCGGCGGCGCTCCGGGCGATGGACGACCTCGAGGCGACCTGGGGCCTTCATGCGACGCGCGTCCCCGCCTCGCAATACACGGGGAGGGGAATCAAGGTCGCCGTGCTGGATACCGGCTTCGGTCCCCATGCGGACTTCGCCAACCGGAACTTCCTCACGGCTTCTTTCGTCCCGGGGCAAGAGGTGACGGACAGGAACGGCCACGGTACCCATTGCATCGGGACGGCTTGTGGCTTCCGGCCCGTCACGCGGGGGCCCCGCTACGGAATCGCCTGCGAGGCCGACATCATCGTGGGGAAGGTGCTGGGGGATGATGGCTTCGGCACGGACGGCGGAATCCTCGCTGGCATCAATTGGGCCGTGGCGCAGGGGGCCAACATCATTTCGTTGTCGTTGGGCGCGTCGGTCCTGCCCGGGCAGTCGTTCAGCACTGTCTATGACGGGGTGGCTCAGCGCGCGCTGCTGCGCGGCACGCTGATGATTGCCGCGGCAGGCAACGCAAGCCGTCGGCCCGGTGACATCAAGCCCGTCGAACATCCAGCGAACTGCCCCCACATCCTGGCCGTGGCGGCCGTCGATATGAACCTTCAGGTGGCCTGGTTCTCGTGTGGTGAGGTCAATCCCAATGGGGGTGAGGTGAACATCGCCGCGCCCGGTGTCGACGTCTTCTCCTCGTATCCGCTGCCGCCCCACTACAAGCGGCTGTCGGGGACGAGCATGGCAACGCCACATGTCGCGGGCATCGCCGCGTTGTTCGCGCAGGCGACGAAGTTGAGGGGCCTGCCCTTGTGGACCGCCATCGTGAAGTCGGTGCAGCGACTCCCTCTCCCCGTCCGCGACGTCGGCCAGGGGCTCGTCCAGGCTCCGTGAGCCACGGCTCCCTCTCCTTCGTACGAGCGCACCGATGCCCGGGAAAACGTCGGTCTCCGTCCTGATAGACGCCGCACCTCCGGACCGCTTCGAGGACGTCATCGCGCGGCTTCAAGCCGCGGGCTTGGAGATTGAGCAGGTGCTCGAGGAGTCCGGGGTGGTGCTGGGAAGCGCGGAGCCTGACCGGCTTCCGTCCCTCAGCGCTGTCAGGGGAGCGACGGTCGAAGCGCAACGCTCGGTTCGACTCAGTCCCCCTGACTCCGACATCCAGTGAAGGATGCACGGGGGCGCGCTTCGGTTCTCTGCCGCAAGCGGCCCCAGTGCTTCCGGCCCGCGGGGCCTCCGTGCCTCGGCTCCCGCGGGGGCGCCAGGGTATCACCCGGGGAGGATGCGCCGGCCTACCGCGCGCCGCCGCTCGCCGCTGAAGACGAGGTCCTGGGGCCCGGTGAGGCGCCGGTAGGACTCGGAGGGCACGTCCGCGCGCAGCGCGGCGGGCGCCCATGCCAGTTCATCCGCGTTCTTCAGCGCACCGAAATCCAGGCCCGTCCAGGCCTCGATTGCCGGCAGCGTCACCTGGTAGCGCTGGAGCTGCAGCAGCTTCTTTCCGAGCTTGTCGTGCAACATCTCCGTCTGCTTCATGAAGAAGGCGACCACGGACAGGTCCGCGCCTCCCGCCGTGGCGTCGCGCAGGACCACGACCTTCCAGAAGCCCGCCGGAATCTGCGCATCGCGCAGCGGCGGGTCGTCGTCGCTCAGCACGGGGCCGGTGAAGACGCAAAGCCGGTAGGCGTACTCTGAGGCGTGTTCGAGCACCCAGTCCTCCAGCACGAGCCACTCATCCTGGTTGAAGTTGGCATGTTGGGGGGGCGGCGTTGGTGAAGTAGAAGGTGGCTTCATTGGCCCGACGCGCCTCGGCAACCGGGCCCCAGATGGGGTCCTGTCGCCGGACGAGATGGCCTCGGTCCCACGCGTTGCCTGCGTAGTACGCCGGCCCCAGTTGCGCCTGGGTTGGGATTCGCGGGTCCAGCATCCACGGGAGCCCTTGGCGCCCCAGCCGGACCATGTGCGCCGCGTCGATGTTGCACGCCGTGTAGAGGGCGGTGCGGCGACGTTCGTGCAGCGCCAGGGAGAAGTGGACGTAGTCCATCACCTGACCACCCGCGTACGCCTCGTCGCGCGTCCGTGCTGTCAGCTCGGGCAGCGGGACCTGGAAGCCGTCGCCCAGGAAGCTCGCCGAGTAGGGGATGAGGAATTGCGGGGGCCTGCTGACGGCGGCGACTTCCTGCACGTCGTTCAGGAGAAAGGGGGAGGACGCCTGGGTCCCCGGGGCGCCAACGCTTTTCCCGGTCGGGGTGGGTGAAATCCCGACCCGTTCGAAGGCACGTGAGACGGCCTCACGCTTCGTTTCACGCGCCGGGTCGTCGCGGAAGAGGCTGAGGACGGCGGAGTCCATCCCGCGGCGGCTGTCACTGAAGGTGGAGGTGCGAGAGAGGTGCTGGGTGAGCGTGATGTAGAAGAGGGCGGCAACCTCCTCCGGCTTCAGGAGGGGCTGCCCCGCCGCGTCGGTGGCCGTCAGCATGAGGTAGGCCGCGCGATTGTGGATGCTGCTGTTGGTGTGCACGCCACCATGATCGGACGAGAGATGCTGGTACTCATCCATGTGCTCTGGATGGTTGCGTCGTTTCGGTGAACGCAGGTCCCTGAGGGGGATCCCCGTTCCCTCCAGCTCCTCACCCATCTGCCAGTCCCACTTCGTGATGTCAGGCTTGTGGAAGTTCGAAACAATGATTCCGAAGATGTCGGAGTAGGACTCATTGAGTGCGCCGGTCTGCCCTTCGTACAGCAGGTTCGCGGTGTGAGCCGTGAGTCCGTGGAAGATTTCGTGAGCGACCACGTCCAGCGCGGTGGCGTAGGAGATGAGCCTGCCACCCTGCATTCGCTGGCCGTAGGCCATCTGGGAGTGAACCCACGCCGCGTTTCGCCATTCTTGTCCCTGCTGCCCATTCAAATAGCAGCAGTTGATGGAGGAGATGATGGGGCCCCCTTTGTTGTCGAGGCTGTTGCGCTTGAGGACATCTCGCAGGAAGCGAGCGACCTCGGTGGCGTTGGCGTGTGCGCTGACTCCTGCCGCGGACCAGGTCCCGGGTGGCCGCGTGACGTAGTCGCCCGGCAAGGACTCGTCGTCGAGCTGGATGTCGCGGAAGCGCGCGTCGTGCGTGTGGATGTTGAGGTCCTCGTCCACGAGGATGAAGCGCCCCTCCTTCAGCTTGCACTGGACCTGGCGCTCCTTTCCGAGTTCATCATGAGCGGCTTCTGAACATCCCGTATCCCTGGCGCGAGACAGCGCGGGGCTGGAATGCCGTCGTTGTCCGGTGGATTCCGTCTGCTTGAAGTCCAGCCCCTGCGGGTGCGGCAGGGTGGCGATCAACGCGCCCGTATGCGCGTCCACCACATAGTCAAAGAGGGCAGGGGCTCGGAGGTTGTTTGATTTACGGCTCGGTACATTCTCGACCGTGTAGGCCAGCCTCCACCGCATGTCCTTCGGGTCGAAGTAGTATTGAAGGGTGGGGACGGCCTGGAGAGCGCCCCGCTGGTATCCGGCCGCGTCTTCGACGACTTTCAGTGCCTGGGCTGGGGATTGCGTCGCCACCGGATTCACGCCGGAGGGCTCGCCGCGAGCGGCGTTGAGGTTGAGGAGCTCGTTGTTCTCATCCAACTCAACTGAAACCAGCGAGCCGTAGACGGGGATGTTCCCGAAGAGCTGGCGGAACTTCACCATGGTGGTCCCGGTGAGCGGAATCGCCTCGGCGCCGAGCGTGCGGTATTCGTTCTCGTGGCGCTGGACCACGATGGGGTTGAAGCCCGGGAGCTGTGGACTGGCGAAGGCCTTGTCGAGATAGCGCCTGGCCGCTGTCTCCGCGTCGAGCGAGGCCAGGGTGGGGGCTTCATCTGTTGGAGAGAGTGCCAGGCCTCTGATGGGCCGGAGCGCCGCTGCCACCTGGGGGCAGTCATGCCGGTGAAATGTGAATGGCATCAATCCATTGATTTCCATGACTTCCTCTTGAGCTCCTGGAGGTCCTCGAGCGTCCTCCTCAGGGAAACGTGAGCCGTGAGGACAGCGTGGGGAGCGGCAGGTGGCCGTGCACGTGCCCAGCAGCGCGTGGGCCCTTCCTGGACACGGCGGGTCGGCACGGCGCAGGCGCCCATGGAGGCTCCCGGCGAGCCAGGGACTTGTCTTCCAGCTCCGTGGCCCGCCGACCGAAGGTGTCCCCGGTGTCGTACAGGCCCTGCCCAGCGTACAGCGCGCCGATGAGGCGCCGCGTGGCCTGTGACGTCGAATGGGAGGTCGGTGTCAGCGCGCGTCGCGGCGAACCACGGCGGGCGTCAATCCCGTGATTCGGCGGAACACAGTGGTGAAGTGGCTCTGTGAACCGAAGCCGACCGCGAGCGCGATGTCGCCCAGGGGCCGCGTGGATTGGCGCAGCAGCTCGCGCGCCCGCTCCACGCGCCGATGTTGCACCCAGGCATGGGGCGTCATCCCGGTGGACTGACGGAACGCGCGGGTGAAGTGGAAGACGCTCAGTCCGGCGCGGCGGGCCAGCGCCCCCACGGGGATTCGCTGCGCGAGGTGGGCTTCGACATAGAGCTTCACGCGGTGCAGCGCCGCGGGAGACAGGCCGCCTCGCTGGCGGGCCGCCCGGGAACGCCCCGGTTCCTGGAGCAGCTTCGCCACCCGGGACGCGTGCCGGTCCTGGAGCGCCCGCGCGGCGGTGAGGAACCTCGCGACGATTCGCAGGTGCTCCTCTGGCAGTGCCGCCATGAGCGCGTACCCGTCCGCTTGCAGCGGCCCCCAGAGCGTTTCAATCCACGCGCGAGCATGCGCCGTGAGCACCAGCCGCCGGGCAGCGCCGGCTCCCTCCTTCTCCACGTAGCCCGCGAGCTCCAGCCGCGCGACATCCGTCCCCGGCGGGACGGCCTTCAAGGGCGTGGGGCCTCCGAACTGAAGCTGCGTGAGGCACGCCAGGTCCGCTCGGCCGAGCGCGAGGACCTCTCCCACGGTGGCGTCGAATGCCGCGGATGCATCCTGGAACTGGACGACGTCGGTGCCGATCCGCTCGAGCAGGGAGGGTGGGGGACCCATTCAGAACTCCGCAGGAAGAAGAAAAACGACCCAAGGGTGGGAAAGACGGCCGCGCGCTTCCGGAGCACCCTGGCACCATGATCAACCTGAAGCACTCCGTCGCGGCAATCGTCCTGTGGCTCTTCGTGCTCAACCTCGGCATCGCGTTTGGCGCGGGCCTCTACGAGCACCGCATCTCACTGCCCCGGTGGCTCGATGCCGCCGGCGGCCACTGGTCCGCGGACGCCGCGCGGCAGGACGACGTCGGCCTCCGCTTCTGGGCGTTCGTCACCACCGGGCCCATGACCCTCCTCACCCTGGCGAGCCTGTACCTCGCCTCCCGGGCCACGGGGCCGGTGCGCACCTGGTGGCTGGTGGCCGCGGTGGCGGCACTCGTCGATAGGCTCCTCACGTTCTCTTACTTCATCCCGACGATGTTCGGGCTCATGCAGGCGCCCGACACCGCTGCGTCCGTGGACACCGCGACGACCTGGGCCCGGATGAACCACCTGCGCCATGTGCTCGTGGCCGGGGCCTGGTTCGCGGCGCTCCAGGCGCTGAGCTGGCTCCGGCGCGGCGCCGGTGCGTGACCTTCGTCCGCGGCGTCCGTCGGCTCTCGGCGGACGAACAGGTGGTGGGTCGACTGAAGGACATTGGTGGGATATCTAAAGTCGTTTTATCTGCTTTTCAGTGAATTCATGATAGCTCGCACACCTCCATCTGGAGGTGGTTCCAATGAGGAAGTTCCCTCGCAGCCTGGCGCTCACGCTGGTGTGCGCCGTCTCTCCCTTCGCATCCGGCTGTGGCGATGAGCGCATCGACACCCCGCTCGCGGAGGAGTCCCCGGCAGGCACCGCGGGCGCGCCGCTCGCGTGCAACACGCGCATCACCTACGGCGAGCGGTGGATTCGGCCCTCCGGGCACACCGCGCAGCATGACAACGCGAGTGGCCTGGTGACGTGGGATGGCACCTGTGTCAACGAGGGCAGCAATTCGTACGCGGTGCTCTCCAACGGGTGGAAGCCGTACTTCGCCGGCAACGACGCGTGTGTCATGGCGCTCGACACGGATTGCGCCGGGGCCGCCGCGTGTTCGACGCGCGTCACCTATGCCGCGTCGTGGCTGCACCCGTCGGGACACACCGCGCAGTACGACGACGTGAGCGGGCGCGTGTTCTGGGGGCGGACCTGCACGAACGAAGGCAGCAACTCATACGCGGTGCTCTCCAACGGGTGGAAGCCGTACTTCAGCGGCGCGGGCGCGTGCGGCATGTCCTTCCGGTACACGGGGTGTGGCGGGCTGTACCAGAACCCGGTGGTCCCCGTGGGCTGCGCGGACCCGGGCGTCATCCGGGATGGGGCGCGGTACGTCGCGGCGTGCACGTCCGGCGGCGCGGCGAACGCGTTCGCCCTGCGCACGTCGACGGACCTGGTGACGTGGACGAGCGCGGGCTTCATCTTCCCGTCGGCGTCGAAGCCCACCTGGGCGACGGGCGACTTCTGGGCGCCGGAAATCCACAAGGTGGGGACGCGCTACATCGCCTACTTCACCGCGCGGCACTCGAACGGGAAGCTGTCCATTGGCGCGGCGACGTCGGCGAGCGTGCTCGGGCCCTACACGGACATCGGCCGGCCGCTCGTGCATGACGCGGGGATGGGGATGATTGACGCCACCTTCTTCACGAGCACCACCGGGGCGCCATACCTGGTGTGGAAGGCGGACGGCAACGCGGTGGGACAGCCCACGCCCATCTACGGGCAGGCGCTGTCCGCGGATGGCCTGTCGCTGGTGGGCACGCGCCAGACGCTCATCACCAACAACCTCTCCTGGGAGGGCGGCGTCGTCGAGGCGCCGTGGGTCGTCGCTCGAGGCGGCTACTACTACCTCTTCTATAGCGGCAATACCTATTACAACGGCACCTACGCCGTGGGCGTCGCGCGGGCGACGAGCCCCCTGGGCCCGTACACGAAGCTGGGCTCGCCGATTCTCAAGACGGGTGGCGGCTGGACGGGGCCGGGACACAACTCCGTCGTCACCGGGCCGGGCGGAGACATGGTCATGGTCTACCACGCGTGGAACAGCGGCCACACCGCGCGGGTGATGCTCGTGGACGCCATCACCTGGGCCAATGGCTGGCCCGCGGTTCCGTCCGCGCCCTCAGCGGGCTCGCGGCCCATGCCGTAGTGGCGTTGTTGTGACTCCCGCCTCCGCGCCGTGGCTCCCTGTTCCACGGCGCGGATGTGCGCGGCGGTGTGGGGGAGCGCGGGCTGCCGCGTCAATCCATGCGCGACACCTGCTTCCAGGCGCGGAGCCTCGGGCAGTCGATTCGCGAAGCCATGGCCTCGTTCATCGAGTTTTCAATCAGCTCGGCGGCGTCTCGCATGTTGATGGAGAGCACCGCCTCCACGCCATGGCGCACGCTGGGGGCCATGCGGGGGCCGCGCTCGGAAAGCAGGCGCTTGAGGGCTGTGCGCCAGGCGTCTGGGGAGGGCAGCCGGTCGTCGCCCGACAGCGGGCGGATGTCGTCGGGCGAAAGGCCCGGCGTGGTCTCCACCCGTTGGGCGGTGGAGACCTCCGCGGCTTGCGCGGTGACGGCCGACGAAGCGAACATGAGAGACGCGGCGAAGCGCCGACAGGCGCGAAGGCTGGGCATGGCGCGAACCTTACCCAAGGCGAATCGCGTTGGGCCCCGGGTCGGCACCGGCGATGGAGCCCCTGCACCTCAGCGGACCGCCACGAGCGCACCGCGCGCGCGAGTGGGCGCTCTTTTCGCTGTCCTCGGGTGAGGGGAACTCCACGCTGGCTTTGTTTCCTGGTGGCGGTACCAACGTCAAGCAGGAGTTCTTGAGCATGAAGCCTTTGAGCATGAGGCCGCTTCTGGTGGCCCTGTCCGTGCTGGCCGTATCCTTCGTGGGGTGCGGGGCTCCCGAGGAGGCGTCCCACGACCCTGCCAGTGCCGCGTCCCAGGCGCTGGCCGGCCCCTATGATGCCTGGGTTGCCCGCCATGCGCTCACCAGCGCCCAATATCAGACGGAGTTCAGTACGTGGGTGGGGCAAGGCTATCGCCTCTCCTATGTCAGCGGTTACGAAGACGGGGGCAGTGCCCGCTATGCGGCCATCTGGGAGAAGACGAGCGGCCCGGCCTGGCGGGCCTACCATGGGCTGACTTCCGCGCAGTACCAGACCACCGTCGTCAATCAGAACGCGCAGGGCTACCGCCCGGCGGTGGTCAATGGGTACAGCGTCGGAGGCGTCGCCTACTTCGCGGTCATCTTTCATGTGGACGGTGGCTCCCCGTGGGTGGCCCGCCATGACCTGAGCGCGTCCCAGTACCAGACGGAGTTCAACACCTGGACGGGGCAGGGCTACCGGCTCGCGCACGTGAGTGGCTACACGTCCGGCGGCGCGGAGCGCTACGCGGCCATCTGGGAGAAGACGAGCGGCCCGGCCTGGCGCGCCTATCACGGGATGACCGCGTCCCAGTACCAGTCCACGTTCAACACCAACGCGACCCAGGGCTACCAGCTCGCCAAGCTCAGCAGCTACAACGTGGGCGGCACGGACCGCTACGCGGCCATCTTCCATGCTTCGTCGGGGATTCCGATGGTCGCGCGGCACGGGCTCTCCTCCGCCGCGTATCAGCAGGCGGTGACGGACCTCAAGAACCAGGGATATCGCCCCGTCCTGGTGGCGGCGCACAACAATGGGAGACTGCCCGAGTTCTCGCTGCTGTGGCAGAACCTGACGTTCAGCGCGGCCGACCTGCAGCACATCGACGACACCGTCGAGCAGGCGATGGCCAGCACGAACACCGTCGGCCTGTCGCTGGCCATCACCCGCAAGGGGCGCCTCGTGTTCGCCAAGGGGTATGGCCTGGCCGACCGGACCAGCAACACCCCGGTCAACACCTCCCACCGTTTCCGCGTCGCCAGCGTGTCCAAGCCCATGACGGCCATTGGCATCATGCGGCTGGTTGAAAGCGGCCGGATCCGGCTGACGGACCGCGTCTTCGGCCGGGGCGGATTGCTCGGTGAGACGTTCGGCGCGCCGAGCACCTACGCGGACAGCCGCGTGCTGAACATCACGGTCCAGCACCTGCTCGAGCACACCGCGGGCGGCTGGGACAACAGCGGCGACGACGGCACGAATGACCCCATGTTCATGAACACGGGCATGTCGCACGCGCAGCTCATCCAATGGGTGTTGCAGAACGTGCCGCTCGAGTTCGCGCCTGGGACGACGTACCAGTATTCGAACTTCGGCTACAGCGTCCTCGGCCGCATCATCGAGCGGGTCACCGGCATGACCTATGACGCCTATATGCGCGCGAACGTGTTCGCACCCAGCGGCGCCACCAGCTTCGCCGTGGGAGGGGATACGTTGAGCGCGCGTCTGTCCAACGAGCCCGTCTACTACCAACTTGGCGCGGGGGCCTTCAACCCGTACGGCATGCCGGTGCGTCGCATGGATGCGCACGGCGGCTGGGTCGTCACGCCCATCGACTTGCTGCGTGTCACCGTGCGCGCGGATGGTTTCTCCACCGTCCCGGACCTGCTGAACGCGAGCACCCTCACCACGATGACCACGCGCACGACGGCGCTCGACCCCCTGGGCAACGCCGTCAACTACGCCAAGGGCTGGTCGGTGAACAGCTTCCCCAACTGGTGGCACGGCGGCTACATCCCGGGCACCCGGGCCCTGTTGATGCGCACCGATGACCGCTACGGGCCCACCGGCGCGGAGGAGTTCGCCTGGTCGGCGGTGACCAACTCCAACAACAGCTCCGGCTCGGGGACGTCCGACATCAACCTCGACACCCTCATGAAGAACGTCGTGAACGGCGTCAGCGCCTGGCCCACGCACGACCTGTTCTGACCAGGACCTCCACCGGGCTTTCCGGGAGGGCACGTAGGACCGGCCGGGCCCGCAGGGGGCTCCGCCGGTCCTTGGTGCGTTCAGCGGCCCCTCCCGCGCCCCGTCCGCCGTCATGGGCCGAGGGCCGCGCCCAGCTTTCGTACACCCGGACAGCCAAGATTCGCCGCTCTTTGCGTATCTCCCTGGATAATGCTTTTCGGCTGTTCCATTGATGGGGGCTCGAATGCGCTGGTTGAAGTGGTCCGTCCTCGTAGGGTCGACGTGTGTGATGACGCTGGTGGGCTGCGGCTCGCCCGGGCAGGAGGGACAGGAGTTCACCGGGAGCCCCGCTCCGAACGGGCCGAGCTCCGAGTCGCCTGGCAGCGAGCCCCTGGGGGAGGGGTGCTCCGACGCCGGGACGCCCGATGACGCGGGGACCCCCGGTGACGCGGGCATCCCGAGCGACGCGGTGCTGGTCACGAATACGACGCGCTTCTACACGTCGGAGGGGACCTCCGAGCGGGTGGAGGACATGTCGGCGCGGCCCCCCGAAATCTATGTGCCGCACGGTTCGACGTTCAGCCTGCTGCTCGGCTCCGCGGTGCCGGGCGGGTGGCTGTTCACGGGGGTCCCCTCCGGGCCGTACTACCTTCGCACGGGGTCGACGTACATCGTCTCGAACGCGCGCCACGTGGACGTGGGCATCAACAAGCTGGGGCGTCCGGACACCGTCTACTCGGAGCACTACCTCACGCCGCTCCAGTTGAACCTGGTGAACATGGCGCCGTGGACGAACTGGTCGAGCGCGTCCCTTCCCGGCTCCAGCCTCCAGCTCGCGTCCGCTCAGGTGGACCTGTACGGCGCCGTGAGCCTCTTCGACTTCATCCCCGATGGTGAGACGCGCATCCTCACCCACAACGCCGAGCTGTGGGCGGGCACCGGCAACATCCCCATCTTCGAGGCGAGCAGGGGAGACCGGCTCTACGTCTCCCAGCACAGCCAGTACCCCGCGGGGACGGCGCCGGATGGCACCGAGTTGGGGTACTCCGCCGTGGACCGCGCGGTGGAGGTGGGGGCCTTCGACTTCACCCCGGATGGTGTCACGCCCATGCCGCTGGCGGGGGTGATGCAGCCGACGCGCCGGACGGAGTTCCCGTTCGAGTGGCGCCTGCCGGCCTATACGGCCTGGGCCCTGGACGCGCACCCGCTCGCGACGCCGTCCATCCCCAGCTTCTACGCCATCCCCGCCGCGCACGGCACGAACGATGGGTGGATTGGCTACTCGGGTGAGCTGCTCACCCTGCAGTTGCCGCGCGCCGCGTCGTTCAACTTCACGCAGCGGCTGCAGTTCGGCAATCCCTTCCCGTCGACCTGGGGCGTGGTGGGCCTGGGCAGCTACTCGTTCCGTGTCCTGGAGACGGTGCCGGATGGCTCGGGCCGGCTCGTCAGTCTGTCGGGCAGCATCTCGACGTCGGACGAGTTCAACAGTCTCATCGCGAGCCCTCTCCAGCCGCGCGTGTCGCCGCCGCGGGCGCTGGCCATTGACGGCGTGCCCGCGAGCACCCAGCGCGAGGTGGGCGCGGCCAACCCGGTCATCTCCTGGCTGCCCCCGGCCCAGGGCTCCGTCAACGCCTACCGGCTGGCGTTCCTCCGTTACAACCCGGAGGTGAACACCCTGCTCACCGATGGCGTCCTCTACCTGCCGGGCTCGGCCACCCAGGTGCGGCTGCCTCCCGGAATGCTGAAGCCGGACAGCATCTACTACCTGCGCCTGTCCGCCTACGACGGCCCCGGCTATGACATCGAGCGCGACCCGTTCCACACCCGCGAGGCGCTGCCCATGGCCCACGCGGATGCGTTCAGCTCGCTCTTCACCACGCCGTGACGCGGGGCCCGCTACTCCACCCGTGCGGTGCGGTGGCGGGCCTGGCACCTGGAGCCGCGCGTCAGCCCCGCGGCGACGCGCGCCGTCCGGGACGCCCAGTGCCTCAGGTTTCTGAGTCCACTCGTGGAAAACACCGGCGTGCCGCAGTCGGCGCCCCCGGGGGCATCGACTGAAGTGCTGCTGGCATCCACATTGCTCTGAAGGCGAGGTGTACCCAGAGAGGAGTGTGGCTTGAACTCGGATCAACTGCGTCGGCTCTTCGCCCGAGCGCTGAGTGCATCACTGGCGTCCCCGCTGCTGCTCACCGGTTGCGGCAGCGGAGGGGTTTCCCTGGAGGGCTTCTCCCCCCCTACCTGTGATGAAGGAAGGCTGTCACTCCGAGGGCTGTCTCCCGCGGCAGCGCCGGACTTCATCGAGATGAGGCTCATCACCGACCTGTACGGCTCGGCCCAGCAGCAGCCCGTCGTGTCCGCGGGGACGCCGTGCGAGAGCGCCCAGCAGCCGGTGGCATGCAACGCGGAGCTCGAGTCCCTCTCCTCCGAGGAGGGGTTTCGCTCCCGCTGCGACCTGGACTGCCAGGCGTACTACCTGGTGACAACGCGAGGGGATGCGGTGGAGGCCCACACCTCCCAAGAGGCGCTCCGGGCCTTCCTGGGTGACATCGACGCGCCTCAGGAGGCGCTGCTCCAGGTCTTCGCGGAGGGCTACAGCCTGAGCTGCACGGCGTTGGAGAGAGGCGCGGTGAAGGCCAACGCGGACGGGACCTTCAACGTCGTCGCCACGAAGGGGTTCGCGTGTGGAGAGGGCTCCAACCTGACGCAGTATCTGCTGGAGGTGACGCCCTCGGGCGAGGTGCACGTGAGGGAGTCCCACATCCTGGAGCGGGGCACGAAGGGGTGCGCCGTGGGGCGCAGGCCCGCGGGCCTTCGCTCGGATGGCTCGGTTGCGTGCGCGGATGAGCTGGGGCAGCACTTCGCGCTCATCGCCCACCTGGAGGAGGCCTCCATCACGGCCTTCTTGAGGCTGCGGGACGAGCTGGCGCTCCATGGTGCCGCGGTCGAGCTTCAGCAGGCGGCGCTGCGCAGCGCGCTGGATGAGGTGGCTCACACGGAGGTGTGTGGACGGCTGGCGCGTCGTCATGGCGCGACGCCTGAGCGCGCGGTGGTGGCGCCGCTCCCGCCCAGGCCGCTGCTCGAGGTGGCGCTGGACAACGCGGTGGAGGGCTGCGTGCGCGAGACGTACGGCGCGCTGCTGGCGCACCACCAGGCCCTGCACGCGGAGGACGACGGGGTGCGCGAGGCGATGGTCCGTATCGCCGAGGACGAGACCCGGCACGCGGACCTGTCCTGGGCCATCGACCGGTGGGCGGCCGAGCGCCTGCCGCCCGCTGAACGGGAAGCGGTGCGAGCGGCACGTCAGCGGGCGGTGGAGGCGCTCCGTGCGGAGGTCGCCGCGCCGACCGATGCCGCGCTCCTGAAGGCGCTGGGGCTGCCCGAGCCGGAGGCCGCCGTCGCGATGGTGGACCTGCTCTCGCGGGAGCTCTGGAACTGAGGCCCAGGCCCGCGCCGGATGTCGAGGCGGCGCTTGTCGGCCCTGGCGCCGCCCTCTCTGGCAGGAGAGGGCGGCGGGGCCGCGGTGCCCGCCTACTTGTCCGCGTCCTTGGCACCCTCGACGGGCGGGGCCAGGGGGAAGGCCAGGTAGCCCTTCTCCGTGTACCAGGCCATGACCTGCACTCGCAGTCGGCCCGCCTTCACCATCGGGTCCTGCTCGGCGAGCTGCTTCGCCTCCGCCTTGGTGGCGGTGCGGTAGATGCACGCGCCGCGCAGGCCCACGTCGTCCTGTTCATCGAAGGGCCCCGCGAGCACCATCTTGCCGCTCTCGCCCATGCGGGTGAGGTGCGCGAGGTGCTCCTTCTGCAGTTGCGCCAGCGCGGCCTCCGGCAGCTTCTTGGCGCCAGGCACGCGCTCCAGCAGGACGAGGTAGTGCCTGTCGAACTCCCACTTCTTCGCGGCGGGCTGGGTTGGAGGCGCAGGCGCGGGTTGAGCCGGCGCGGCGCCGAGCGTGAGGAGGAGCAGTGCGGTCGTGAGCGTCATGGTGAAGGTCCTCGGGAAGCAGGTGCGCGGAACCCTAGAGGCAGCGGCTGGCGCGGCGCCACTCCTACTCGAAGAACGCCGAGGCCAGGGACCGGGTGCCCGAGTCCGGGTCCTGGCGGGTCCAGATGACGGCGGCGTTCCCGAGTGGGCTGGTCGCCACCTCGAGATTCCCGAGGTACCCCGTCACGCTGGTGAAATCGAGCCGCCTGGCGGAGGACCAGCCCGCGCCGGGCACGAAGCGTCGAGCCCAGACGGACGTGGACGCTCCCTCGGTGCGGCCATAGACGACCGTGGCCGTGCCGGAGGGAGAAACGTGGAGGTCACTGCCCCCTCCGTATTCCGTCGCGAGCTGCTGGGGCGGCAGCCAGCCCGAGCCGCTCACGTAACGCGCACACCACAACCCCCACTCGAAGTTGGGGCTGTGCTGGCTCCAGACAACAAACGCATTGCCGTTCGCGTCCGCGGCCACCTGCGGCCCGCTGATGACGTTCCCCTGCGTGTGGAGGGGCACCTCCTGGTCGCTGAAGCCAGAATCGACCATGAAGGGGTTCGCGTACAGCCGGTCGTTGTCTTGATACCTGCGAATCCAGACGGCAACGCCAGTCCCATCCGCATTCAGGGCGATGTGGGGATAGCGGCCTCCCATGCCTTCGCCGGTCGCCGGCGCGCTCCAACCCCAGGCGCCCTGGCGCGAGTATTGGAGCGGGCTGTTGAGCTCGGACCAGACCAACACCCCGTTCCCCCGCGAGTCCACCCCGACGTCATAGCCGTCCCACGAGTAGCCCCAGTTCGCGTCGTCGATGGTGCGCACGAGGACTGGCGAGCCCCAGTCTGAACTCCCGGCGTACGGCTGCACCCACAGGAAGCGCTGCGTGGAGCTCTCCTCGACCCAGGCGGCGAGCGCCCCCTGGTTGGGCGCTGCGACCACGCGGGGGGCCATCACATCCATCCCCGTGTCCTCGCCCAGCAACCGCGGCACGCTCCAGCTCTGGACGCTGCTGTCGGAGCCGGTGGCGAGGACGCCAAAGGTCCTGCGGGTCCTGTATTCCCCCACCGGCCACGCCTCCACCACGGCCAGGAGGGTGCCGTCAGGCAGGGGCGTGAGCGCGCCCGGTCTGGGAAGTGACGTGTCGAGCGTGTCCGCGCCCACGCGCTGGTCCGCCTCCCAGGCCGCGCCGGGTCTGTGGCGCCGCGCCCGGAGCCCCTCGTCGGCATACATGATCGTCGCCACGCCAGAGGCGTCCATCGCGAGCGAGGGGGAGGCTGAGTTGAGGCTCGAGCTGCTCAAGATGACCTGGGGGGCTCCCCACTCGGCCGCACGGACCGAGTAGCCCCAGGCGTGGGGCGCGGTCATCGTGTTGCCAGCGAGGTCCTTCACCCCGTCGATGGCAGCGCTCACCTGCGCACCGAATGCCGGCCGCTGCGTCAGCGCGAGCGTACACCTGCCCGCGGCGCAGGTCACCGTGCCCCCGGACAACCTCTGGCCGTCCGCCGTGACGTGGAACGTGGCCGGCGTCACGCTGGTGGTGTCGAGGGTCGTCTCGCTGAACGACACCTCGATGGCGGTCCAGGGCGAGGCCGTGACGGAGGAAGCCTCGGGCGTGGCGGACACGACGCGCGGCGGCGTGACGTCCACGATGAAGCCATTCGACATCTTCCAGCCCGACGTGTTCCCAGCCTCATCCACGGCGCGCACGCAACTGTAGTAGCGCTGCTCGGCCAGGGTGAGCACCGTGAGCTCCGCGGACGATGCGGCGCCGACATCCTGGATGCTGCTCGCGTTGCCGGGGCACGCCGAGATGGACGTCAGTGCGAGCTCGTAGCGCCGGATGCTCACGGCGTCGCTGAAGCCGGACCAGCGAGCCGCCACGCGCGTGTCGCTGTTCTGATATTCGAGCTCCGGGCCGGAAAGGCCGTCCATCACCGTGGCGGCCAGCTCGGAGGGCGCCGTGCTGTCCTCGACGAACGTCAGCGCCGCGGAGCAGGCCGAGACGTTCCCGACCGCGTCCGTTGCCTGGGCCACGTAGCGCGAGGTGCTGTTGTCGGCCACGGAGAGCGGCAGCGTGGCCTGTCCCTGATTGTCGGCGGTACGCGAGGCGAGCGCTCCTCCAAGACACGTCGTGCCGGCGAAGAAGCGCACCGTGGCCCCCGGCTCGGTGGTGACGTGGAGGGCCGGCGTGTTGTGGTTGGCGGGAGCAACGGGGGTGGTGGCGAGCGCTGGGGGCGCAGGGGGCGTGCTGTCCTCCCGGTAGGTGGGGCCCACGGCGCAGGCCGAGGCGTTGCCCGCCTCGTCGGAGGCGGACACGTAGGTGGCCGTGACGCTGTCATCAGGAACGGACAGGCGAAGGGAGAACGTGCCGGCCGCGTCCGCCACCTGGCTGTCGACCGGCGTGCCGGAGCAGGTTTCATCGACGTAGAGCCGGACGGTGGCTCCCGACTCCGTGCCGCCAATGAGGCGCGGGGCGTTGTCGTTGGCGGCCTCCGAGGGCGACAGCCGAAGGCCCGAGAGCGCCGGCGGCGTGCTGTCCTCGCGGTAGGTCACGCCTTGCGGCGAGCACTGCGAGACGTTCCCGGCCGGGTCGATGGCCAGCCCATGGAAGGAGGCCCAGGCGTCGTCGGGCACATTCACAGGAATGGAGACCTGGCCCTGGGCGTCCGCGGTGCCCTCGCCGGCAATGGCGCCGGAGCACCCCGCGACGGTGTAGAGGCGCACGCGCGCCCCTGGCTCGCTCCTGGCCAGGATGTGCGGCACGTTGACATTGGAGGGAGAGACGGGCGCGGTCCCGAGGAGCATCGGCGCGTCGGGGGGCGTGGTGTCCTCCGGCGTCCCTGCGTCCCCGAGGCCCGCATCCTCCTGCCCCGGTGTGCCGGAATCCCGCTCGGCGTGCGTCCCGGAATCCGGCGGCGCAGGGTCGCCAGGTCGCTCGTTGCCTGTCCCCCCACAAGCGGCCAACAGCCATCCACTCACGACTGCGCCCGCGAGCCACTTCGACATCGCTCCCCACCCCATCTGCACTTTCCGCATAAGGCGCCCCTTCTACACGGCGGCGGCGCCGTTCGGCGACATGACATTCACCCGGCGGGGACTGGGCGCCGTTGATTCGCAGCGCCCGCATAGCCGACGCCACGCGACAAGGGTTGGAGGAAGCCGCCGCGGTCGATGGCGAACTCGGGGCGCTTGTGGCCACCACCGTTGGAGACCCAGCGGCTTCGGACATCCTGCAAGGCCAAGGCCGCTACTGACGCGGAACACCGATGGCGGGAGCTACTTCGTCGTGGGCAGCCGCGCCAATCCGTACAACGGGGCCGTCACTGTCACCGCGCTCGCCGGCTGCCAGGTGCCCTCGCCCGGTATCGTGACGGGCTGCTACGCCCGTTGCACCAACGGAAGGCTCAGCCGGGCCGGCACCTTCGAAGCGCACCGCATGCTCTCACAGCGAGGGGAGGGTGAGTCCTCGGGCGGGCTGCGCCTCATCTCCGAGTCCCCCGTCGCGCTGGGAGATGCCGTGGACGTCTATGTCACGAAGGACCATGCCTACGTCGTCTCCATCAACGACATCGCTGGCGCCAGCAACGGCGGGCTCACCGTCTTCGACGTGAGTGACAGGGCGCACCCCATCTTCAAGGCCTCCATCAGCCTGCCGGGGGACTCGAGCTGGAATGGCGTGTGGGCGAAGGAGGATGCCCTCTACATCGCCGGGAACAGCGCGGGCGTCGTCGTTTATGACATCTCCAATCCCTCGCAGCCGGAGTACGTGCGCCACCTGCCCGCGGGGCAATACGGGGCGCACACCGTGCTGGTGGATGGAAACCGCCTCTATGCCATGTCGCCGGGCGAAGTGACCTACGTGCACGACGTCACCTCGCCGCTGGAGCCCGTCCTGCTCCAACTCATCACCGTGCCGTCCGAGTTCTCCTTGGGGGGCGCGCACGACGCCTTCGCTTATGAGGGCCGGCTCTACATCAGCAATGGCTTTGGGGGGTACTCCGTCATGGACGTCACCGACCTCGACAACGTGCGGCACCTGGGCCAATACGTGCATGGCTTCGACGCCTTCGCGCACCACAGCGCCGTCGGCACCTTCGCCGGGCGCACCATCGCCTTCGAGGGCACTGAATTCAATGGCTCCCACCTGCGCGTGTTGGACGTCACGGACCCGGCGAACATCGTCAAGATTGGCGAATTCCGCCTCAGCCTCGTCACGTCCATCCACAACCTGATTCTGAAGGGCCACCTGCTCTACATCGCCTGGTACCACGAGGGCGTGCGCGTGTTCGAGGGCACCTTCGGCATCCGGGTGCCCGGTGACGGGTACGTGTACGCGGCCGACTCCGTGCGCGGCCTGCTCATCCTCAACGAACTCTGAGCGTCCAGCGGAAGTCGCGGGTGGGGGCGGGCACCTGGCGGCACGCCTCCACAGCCGCGCCACCTCGTTGCATGACGCGGCTGTGGAGGCGCCTGGGGTGATGGCCCTCGGTGGTGACTGGCGCCATCCGCCTGGTGACTGCGGTCACCGGGCCAACGCCTCACACGGGGGGCCTGCAGCCGTCGTAGCCATGTGAAATCGGTATGTTACGTCGAACGTCCAAGGTGGCATGGGTGCTGCAGTGAGACAGCGCATGGGCGGGACAGACTCGCCGCAGCAATCCCCCTTCGCTGTCAGAAACAGGTGATCCCCATGATCGGCAAGGCCAAGGCTTCCTCCTTCTCCTCCAAGCGTCCGGGCGCTGCGCAGTCCTCTCCCACGGCCCCGAAGCCGCCGCCCTCGTCGGCGTCCGCTCCGGACAAGGGCGGCCGTGTCCCCCAAGGCTCCTCCACGCGGCCCTCCGGCCCGGTGGATTCGTTCCAGTCCTCGGGTGGGCCCGGACGGCCCTCTGGCCCGGCGGCGCCCCAGTCCCCGGGCGGGCCCGGGCGGCCCTCTGTCCGGGAAACGGCGCTGCAGACCATGGCTGACTTGGGCCCCGCGGCGCTCCAGACCGCGGCCGACTTCGGTCCCGCGGCGCTCCAGTCCGTGGGCGCCTTCGGCCCCGCGGCGCTCCAGTCCGTGAGCGCACTGGGGCCGGCGGCCGGGCTTCCGCCGATGGATGGCTTCGGGCCGGCGGCCGCGCCCCCGCCGATGGCCGGCTTCAACCCGGCGGCCGGGCTCCCTCCGATGGGCGGCTTCAACCCGGCGGCCGGGCTCCCGCCGATGGGCGGCTTCAACCCGGCGGCCGCGCTCCCGCCGATGGCCGGCTTCAACCCGGCGGCCGGGCTCGCGCCGATGGGCGGCTTCAACCCGGCGGCCGGGCTCCCGCCGATGGACAGCTTCGGCCCGGTGTCCGCGCTCCCGCCGACGGGCGGCTTCGGTCCCATGTCGCCGCTCCAGGCCGGTGGCGTGCCCATGGGCCACGTCAACCCGATGGATGGGTTCGAGACGGGTGCCATCACCCAGCCGCAGCCCTTCAACGCGCCGATGCGGCCGGGGGCGCAGGCGCCGGTCAACGAACCCGCCACCTTCGCGCCCCGCGGGCTCCCCAAGAACCTGCAGAACCTCAAGCCGGCTCCCGAGCCCTCCGGTTCCGGCGTCCCGAGCGCCAAGGACAAGCGCCCGGCTGGAGACAAGCGGACGGCGGCGCAGATCGTCGATGACTCTCCCGCGCTGAAGAACCTGGGCCGCCAGAAGGACATCAAGTTCGAGCAGCTCTGCAAGCAGACGGGCATCGACCCCAAGCTGGACCTGAAGGACGCGAAGCAGAACCCGGACGCCGTCTACCGTCTGGCCAAGGTGCTGGAGTTCATCGACAGCGCGAAGACCTCCACGGGTGAGGACCGGTCGAACAAGGTCAAGAACGGCAAGGGCGACGGCAACATCGAGGGCATCACCAAGGATGGCGATGCGCGGCACGGCACCGAGGCCGGCATGGTGAAGGACTTCGCGGAGAAGGGTTATTCCTTCCTGGGAGAGCACCAACTGCCGACCACGAAGGACACCCACGTGAAGGCGGACGGAAGCAACAAGGACAACTTCCAGTGGTTCGCGGGTGAGGCGGGCAAGCACCTGTGGTTCCTGCCGGGGGTGAGCAACGTCCTGACGGGGATTGGCGACTCGGAGGGCGGCGTCAAGGGCGTCTTCGAGGGCGCCGCGAAGGGCTACCTCAACACCGTGAAGGGGGCCGCGGAGGGCGTCCTCGGGGCTGTCACCACGGGCCGCATCAACCCGGCCTCCATGATCTTCGGAGGCGCCATGGGCGCGCTGGCGAACACCGAGGCCGCGCCGCAGCCGGTGAAGGACATCGCCAGCATGCTGTGAGCCCCTGGCGTGGCCATTCGCCAACATCCCCCGGGTTGAAGACGTCCCTCGGAGCCCCCTTCAAATGGGCAAGCTCCGGGGGACGTCGATTCTCAATCGACGAAGTTCAGTCCGACGATGTCGCTCGGGGTGGACTCGCCGCCCGTGTTCGCATTCTGTAACAGGGCGCAGATGCCAGGCACGCGATACGCCACGCAGGTATTCGCCACGTGGTCGGCCTGGGACGCATCCTGACGCGCCATCCCCACCAGGCTGTAGTGGAGTGTCAGGGCCACGTTGTACCGGGCTACATCCACGGCATCGTGGCTCGTCGCGTGATGTCCACCTCGGAGCCCACGGGATATCTGGCCTCATCCAAACTGTGTGTGAAGGTGCTCTCTTGTTCCTGTCCCGTGAGGCCTCACAATGGCCCGGTGCATCAATCACACATGTGTCGTGAATATTTACAGTAATACGTCAAAGGCTTGTCTCTGTCGTGGGAGCTGGCGAGGCTGCGCCCCATGACACACCGACGGTTGAACAGGATTGGCATGGTGGGCGGCGGCGCCATGGGGTGCGGCATCGCGCTCGAGCTCGCCATCGCCGGCAGGCAGGTGGTGCTCTACAACACGCGCGCCGACAGCAGCGAGCGGGCGCGCGCGAAGCTGGAGCGGGACGCGGCGCTGCTGGTGGAGACGGGCCTGCTCGCCGCGGAGCAGGTGCCCTCCGCGCTGGGGCGCATCCGCCGCACCACCGTGCTCGCCGAGGCCGCCGTGGCGCAGGACCTGGTCATCGAGTCCATCCCGGAGGACCTCGCGCTCAAGCAGCAGCTCTTTCGCGAGCTGGACCGGCTCGCGGCCCCCGACACCCTGCTCGCCACCAACACCACCGCGCTGAGCGTGACGGCCATCGCCCGGGACTGCACGCGGCCCGAGCGCGTCCTCTCCGCCCACTACTACCTGCCCGCGCACCTCGTCCCGCTGGTGGACGTCATCCCCGGAGAGAAGACGTCTCCCGACGCGGTGGAGACGGTGCGGCGGTTCCTCGCGTCGTTGGGCAAGTCGCCGGTGGTGTTCGCCAGGGACGTGCCGGGCTCGGTGGGCCCGCGTCTGCAGCAGGCCCTCATCGGCGAGGCCATCCGGCTGGTGCACGAGGGCGTGGCCACGCCGGAGATGGTGGACCAGGTGCTCACCCAGGGCGTCGGGCGGCGCCTGGGCGCCTCGGGCGTCTTCGACCGGCTGGACCTGGTGGGGCTGGACTTCATGACGGCGCTCCTCCGCGGCGCTGGCCGCCCCGTGCCGCCCGTGCTCGCGCAGAAGGTGGAGCGGGGCGAGCTGGGGCAGAAGACGGGCCAGGGCTTCTACGCCTGGACGCCCGAGTCCACCGCCGCCTACGAGGAGCGCATGGCCCGCCACCTCGCCACCCAGCTTCGCGAGGACCGGGCCGCGGGCCGCCTCCGCGCTCCCACGACGGAGCTTGAAGAATGAGGACAGAGGCCGTCCTGTTGGATTCGGCGGTCCTGGCGGACTTCCTGGTGGACGCCATCCGCGAGTACACCACGTGCACCCCGGAGCTTCCGCCCCGGAGCTGGGCCGTGTTGCTGGGGCGCGTCGCCGGCGATGCCATGCGCGTGGAGGGTGTTCGCTTCGCCACCAACATCCGCGAGACGGATGAGCGCGTGCTCCAGGAGTTCGACAGCACCATCATCCCTCGCTTTGGCGCCTGCTACGCCAACGGGCGCCGTGGCTTCTGGTGCGAACCCCGGGAGTTGCTGCGCATCACCACCGAGGCCGAGGCGCAGGGCCTGGACGTGCTCGGCTCCATCCACCTGCACCCGGACTGGCACCGCATCGGCCCGCCCCACGAGCGCGGCCTGCGTGTCAGCCAGGAGCCCACGCCCATGGACCGCCACCTCTTCCACGGCAGTGGCTGGCCGCTCAACATGATTCTCTACCTGGAGAAGCGAGAGGGGCGGCTCTATCAGTCGATTGGCGCGTGGGCCCCGCCCGATGACCCGGAGGCTGGGGCGGGCTGTCGAGCGCTGCCCATCCGACTGGAGACTCCGGAGCGGTGAAGCGGGGTGGGGCGTCCTCCCGCCAGAAGCCCATCCGCCCAAGCCCCTGGACAGGGCGGTGACGTCGGCGCTCAATAGATGAAGTTCAGCCCAACGACGTCGCTCGGGGTGAACTCGCCGTCTGTGTCCGGTGGGATGCAGGTGTTCATGAGCGACCCACCTGGGGTCGGCGGGGGCGTCCCTGGGATTTGGATGGCCCCCACTGTCCCTACGCCTTCGGGGCCCGGGCCGGTGGTGCCGCAACTGATGCTCGGGTTGTAGAAGTCCGTGTGGCGAAGGCCAATCGTATGGCCAAGCTCATGGGTGATGACGTGCTCGACCCTATCCAGGCTGTAGCTGCTCAGGCCTGTGCCGATGTAGATGCGTCCATAGGGAAGCCCGTTCGAGGGGTAGCCCGCGGAGCCCCCGGCGCCGGTCATGGTCGCCGCTGTAATCATCGCATGGCAACTGGCGGTCGCTCCCTGGATGAAGCGAATCCGGAGCCCCAGGGCGTTGTAGTTGGCGAGCGCGAGTTCGAGTCCCTGCATGAGCCGGGAGTGGCTTCGGAACGTGGCCGTGGGGTTGACGCAGATTGTCGCCACGTTGAGGCCGACGATGTTCGTCGTCCTGTGGAGTTCGTGACTCCCCTCGCCAGGGTCGAGCATCTCCCGTGACGCCTCCAGGGAGACGTGGGCGTCCCCTCCCACGTAGACGGCACCATCGGCGACCCGGATGCCTTCGGCGGGGAACCCCGCCTCGATCAGATTGGAGATGACTTCATCGGTAGTGCCCGACGCTCCGCTACCGCAGCCAGCCAACAACACGCCACAGCTCACCGCGACGACTGCCGCTCTCTGGAACATGGTGGGTCTCCCTCTCGTGTGGGGAAGAGGGAGCCTATCAAGGTGGCATTGCCACCCGGCGCGCTCATGTCCGCAATGACCGATGTTGAGCGGAACGTCCGCTGAAGGGGTGTCTGGTTACGGCGATGGCGCTGTCGAGGCCGGTCTGTTCGTCGAGGCGGGCTGCGTCGCGGGCGCCCAGCGCACCGGCCCCATGTGGACAGGGATACCGGGCTTCTTTGGCTCGGGGCGGACTGGGACCAGCACGCGGCCTCGTGCATCGAGCTCGAACGACGCCTCCGTCACCGTCCCCAGCACCGTGCCGGTGCCCAGGTCCACGACCCACCCCATGTGGAGCACGAGGTCGTCCACGCGCGCAAAGCCGTACGTGCTCTCCATGCCTACATAGCGTTGGTCTCCGGTGATGACATTCCAAAGCCATAAGTGATTGATGGGGTCGCTGACTGTGCCGTTCGTTGGCGACTTCCGCTCCAACAGGAGGACGTAGTCGCTACCGGTCTCTACAGGGTACTTCTCCAAGGGGACGGGCACGACGGCGCGTCGCTCCAGGTCCACGATGACATCTTGCATTCTCTGCCCTTTCCTCTGGGCGGACAGCATCAAAAGGGGGCCTTTGCTATTGATGGCGCGCATTGCATCGTCTGCGCTGCTCACCGACCAACCCAGGGACTTGTGGAGAGCCGGGCCATGGAGCTCGAGCGGAAGAGGCGCATGCTCACTTTGGGCGCGACAGGCGACCAGGACCTGCCGGCGTGGTGCATCGACCCGGAACAGCACCCCGTTGCAGCTCGCTGGGACCCACTCCTCGCGCTTGCCGTGGGCATCCTCTGCGACGATGGCGCCGTCTGGCAGTTGGCGGAGCATTTGATCACCCACGGTGTAGTAGGCGATGATGCTGTCCGGGTCCTCGACGAGACGACCTGTGTCCAGGTGGCGCATCCGATACGTGGGCCTGTCTCCCTTCTCCCCGGAGAGGCTGCTGGACATGACGGGACCTCGGCACAGGGCAGGCGCGAGGTTGGTCTCGAACTCGGGCCCCGATAGACGCCCGTCCTTGTCGGTGTCCTCGGTCACGACCTGGACGGCTGCCCACCGGCCGGCGTCATCCAGGGCGATCGCGTCGATCTGCCCCTCACCCATGTCCACCACGCGCTCGGTGCCCCGCGCCATGTCGCGAAGCACCGCCACCGTCTTTCCCTCTTCGGGACGCAGGTAGATCAACCGTGAGCCATCGCCAGAGAATCTGGCGCGAGGGCGCGGATACGGCGACAGGCTGGCCGCGAAGGGGCCGGGGCTCAGCACCTGTTCCTGGCCCGACAAGGAATCGAGCAGCCGCAGGGTCCCCTCGCGCACGAACACGACGTGACGTCCGGAGCGGTCCCATGCGAGCAACTCGTCAATGGCAATGCCGGGCCCTGGCTCAAGGAAGAGATAGGGGCGCAGCGCGTCACCTCTGGGGCCGCTTCCTCCGTGGAAGTCGAACTGCACGGAGACGCTGCCGTCCTGATTGGTGTCCTCGCGCGCCTGGCAGGCCATGAACCAGCGCCCATTGGGCGAAGCGACTTGGGAAACGAACGGGTGAGGCGTGCCGTACTCCGCGTCAGGAGGGGGTTCGGGGCGACTGACCGGGCCCTGGGACGCGCAGGCAGTGCCAAGCAAGCATATCGATGCGAGCAGTCGGAGGCGCATGGCAGGAGCCTGCGCGAGGCCTGTCCGGAATTGCAATTGCATTCCACGTCGATGGCCGAACATCCGCGCCGAAGCCCGCCGACACGCAGCCACCTGCCATCGTCGCCATCGCGGTGCTTCGCAAGGCATGTGAGTTGGGTCATCCGGGGGGCTGCTACAGCACCGGAGCAGTCTTGTGCCATGGAGAGCTTGGGCACGCTGTCGACAAGACCGCGGCCACAGCCAGGCGCCAGGCCTGGACCCGTCCTTCGGCGGCGCGGTAGCCTCGGCGGCCACGAAGGGGGCGTCATGAAGAAGTGGAAGGTGGTCGCGCTCGCAGTCGTCGGGCTCCTCATCGGAGTGGCGGTGCCCGTTGCGCTGCTTCGCGCTCCCGCCCAATCTCCAATTGAAGCCCGTCCGGGGTGCTGGGCGAAGGTGGGTCCACAGGTGCTGGGGAAATGCGCGCCTGGGAACACACCTCACAAGGGCGACTGCTACATGCCTCGCTGGGGTTATGAGTGTGGGATGACGTACTGACCCCGCGGTGAGGGAAATGGACGGCGACTTCCGTTCTTGAGTTCAAGCGCGACTGGGCGCCATTGAACCCGACAGCAGGAGGTCGCCATGCCACGGAGCAACTCCTTCAACGACGTGTTTCGTTTCATCCAGCTCCGGCCGCCCACGCCGGCGAAAGCCAAGAAGCCGCTGTCGCTCTTGAAGACAAGTCTCGCCGCGCGCCTCGAAGGCGTACGGGGAGTCGGGACGCGCATGGCCGCGGCGGAAGCCATGTTGCAGAGCGGTACGGAGACCGTGCGCGGGGTCGCGGACCTGCCCGGTGCAGCCGCGGTCATCGCGGTCATCGAAGAGCTGCGCGAGCAAGCCGATGCCACGACGGATGAGCTGCTCGAGCGCCTCGGCAAGACGGAGACGCTGCAGGTCGCAGCGTCGCTCACGCGACTCTCGGACACCCTGCTCGCGAGCTACCACTACTGCGTCAGGGGCCCGAGGGGTGGACGGGGAGGCCGAGCAGGCGACGAGAGGTGCGGTGCTGGTTGGCGCGGTGGCAGGTGGGACAGCGCGGCAACCAGGTGGCAATCACCCGCGCCATCGCGAGTCGTGCGGTGATGAAGCTGTCGTGGAAGTGGCGCTCAGGCCGAGAGGGGCTGCGCGTGGGCTTCAGCCGCCCTTCGGGCCGAGGGGGGAAAACGCCGCGTGCGTTCGGCCACGAGGAAAGCGTAGCAGCACAGCGCGACGGAGACGTGGTGATGCCAGCCGGGGTAGCGGCGGCCTTCGTAATGGTCCAGCCCCAACTCCCCCTTGAGGTCTTCGTAGACGCGCTCGGTTCTCCATCGCTGCATCACCAGACGGATGAGCTGCCGCTTCGTTCGTCCTTCTGTCAGGGAAATCAGGAAGTAGTTGGCGGGCTCGGGCTCGCCGTCTCGCCATTCAATGAGCAACGTCAGGGGCTCCTGCTCGCGCTGGGAGACGCCCGCGGCGACGACGCGGCGCAGGGCAAAGCGTGCTGACAAGGCGTCTTGCGTGCCCTGGCGCCAGGTGCACCGTCGGAAGCCGCCTCGTTCATGAATGCGCCAGGCCAGGTCTGAAACGCTTTGCGCGTCCTTTCGAGGACGGCCCTTCGCGTCCAGGAGGCGGACGCCCGTTTGCGCAGCCACCGCAACGGCGTAATGCAAGTCCAGCGCGCGAAGGCGCGCACGGAAGTCGCTGGAGTTGCCGTAGGCGCTGTCCGCCAGGAGGACACCCGGCGCCACGCCGTCCTCCACGGCCCGCTCAATCATTCGCAGCGCCAGTTGAGGCTTGGTTTGGAAGGAAACCTCGGCGGGAATTCGGGCCTCGCGGCGGCGCGCCTCGTCGTTGGCCCAGCACTCAGGGAGGTACAGCTCGAAGTCGAGGGGCAGGTGCTCGGTACGCGTGGCCACGCTGAGGCTGACGCCAATCTGGCAGTTGGCCACCTTCCCCGCCGAGCCGGTGTACTGCCGCTGGACACCCACCGAGTGCTTGCCCTGCTTGAGGAAGCCCGTGTCGTCCACAATCCACGCTTCCACCGACTCCCGCCGCGTCATCGCCTCCAGCGCGTACCTCGCCGCCTGGCGCCGCACCTCCCGGTCGCTCCACCTCGAGTCCACTGCGAAGTGCAACAGTCGCTGGTGCATTGCATCCACCCGCTCGGGGTCCGGACACGCCCGGGCGGCGATGGGCTCCACGCTCTTGCGCTCCCCCTCGCCCAGCAGGCCCATGGCGTAGAGGGCGAACGAGCCGCGTCGGCTCTCCTCGCCCAGCACCTCGCCGATTTGCTGGAAGTACCTCTCAAGCCGCTGCACCGCAGCGGCGTTCATGAAGGTGTCCATATCTCCTTCATGAGTGGGGCCGCTGGTGGCAGATGCAACCATGACCTGCCAGCCCAGCCCTCCATCACCCACTCCCCCTTCGGCCTACCCCTGACGCAGTAGTGCTACTACGCCTCGAGCGGGGTTCCCGATGAATTGAGTGCGCTGCAAGACCTCTACCGCGTGTACGACTACCTGCGGGCCCCGACCCAGAAGATGCCGCTCGCGACCTTGCTCCGTCGGCAGCTCGTCACGCCGCTCGCTCCCGCGGCGCAAGAAGGCCTCACGGCCACCCGCGCGGGCTCACCCGCGTCAGGCGCTCCGCAGGACAAGCTCAGCGTGCCTCGGGTGAGAGCGGCCGGCGTCGCCGACCTGATGATCGTGAAGCAGCAGATCAAACGCTACGAGTCGGCTGAAATCGCGCACGTCGAGAACATCGTGAGCGGCGAGAAGAAGTCGCGGTCGCACCGGCGGCTCGACAAGACCGAGGACACGTACACCACGGAGAGCGAGGTCGTCCACGAAGAGACGCATGAGCTCACGACCGATGACCGCTTCGAACTGCAACGCGAGACGGCCTCCACCCTCTCGCAGCAGATGCAGTACGGCGTCGACATGAGCGTCTCCGTCAAGTACGGGACGATGGTCGAGTTCTCCAACCAGTTCGAAATGGAGGAGAAGTTCGCGCAGGAGCAATCACAGAAGAACGCGTCGAAGTTCGCGCACGGCATCGTGGAGCGCTCGCTCGACAAAATCACGAAGAAGACCCACGAGCAGCGGATTCGCAAGCTCACCCAGGAGACCGAGGAGACGAACCTCCACGAACTGAACAACCAGACGGGTGCGCACGTCCGCGGGATCTACCAGTTCCTCGACAAGGTCTACGAGGCGCAGGTCTTCAACTACGGCTTGCGCGAGATGTTCGACTTCGTCATCCCGGAGCCGGCTTCGTACGTCTGGTCGCTCCTCGAGGGCGAACCGGCATCTGAGCTCCCTCCCGCGCCGGAGAAGTTCAACGCCGTCATCGACGAGCACTCCTATTCGAAGTGGACGCAGCTCTATGGCGTGACCGACGTTCCGCCACCGCCCGTGCAGTACGTGATGCTCGCCGCCGACGGCTATCATGGCGAAGCAGAAGGAAGTGAAAGCAAGACGCCCCGTAGCGTGATTCATCTCGAGGTCCAGGTCCCGGCCGGCTACGTCCCCCAGATGCTCACGGTGGGCGCGATGGCGCTCACCAACGTCCCGCATCCCATTCTCGGCGTCACCGTGGCTGGCCAGGCGTTGACCTGGATCGGAAATGGTTCGAAGGCGGAGACGCTCGACGGCGGTAGCAATCATTACGTGAAGTGGACGAGCCCTCCAATGAAGCTCTCAGGCTTCCTGGAGGACGGCGGCTCACTGCCCGAGAGCGGAAAAGTCGGCATCGATGTGCTCGCGTACGAGTCCAACACCTATGCGGTCAGCGCGCGCCTGCAGTGCGTCTGCTCGAATGAGCTGCTCAAGAGCTGGAAGCAGGAGGCCTCCGCTCGAATCCAGAAGGGCTACCTCGAGCGCCTGCAGGAGTGGGAGCAGAAGGTCGAGAAGCTCAAGGCCGAAGCTCGCGCGGCGGAGCCGAAGCAGCCGTTCGGCCCCTCGCCGGGCGAGAACAAGCGGACGCTCCTCCGCGAGCTGAAGAAGCACTGCATCTCCATCATCACGAAGCAGTTCTACACCGCCTTCAACGCCACGAGCGACGGCGCGCCGCCGACCTTCAACCTCCAGGAAGCCGAGACCGAGGGGAGCTTCATCCGCTTCTTCGAACAGAGCTTCGAATGGGACCAACTGCAGTACGTCTTCTACCCCTACTTCTGGGGGCGCCGCGCGAAGTGGCCTGAGCGCTTCGAAGTCGAAAACGCCGACCCGGAGTACCGCGACTTCCTGCAAGCCGGCGCGGCGCGCGTCGTGGTCCCCGTGAGGCCTGGCTTCGAGCTCGCCGTCACGCACTTCCTCGAAACAGGGAAGCTCTGGAATGGGGCGGGCGCGCCGCCGCAAATCTCGAGCGAGCTGTACCTGTCAATCCTCGACGAAATCCGTGCGCGGACCGACGCCCCGGAGAATGAGAAGAAGGTCGGCGAGCCCTGGGATATCCGCGTGCCGACGCCGCTCGTCCTGCTGCGCGACAACGCGGAGCTCCCGCAGTGGCAGCTCGTGGATGAAGAGAAGTGGACGTGGGAGCCGAAGCCATGAGGCGGGAGAAGGTGGTCTTCGTCCGGGGCGGCCAGATTGGCGAAGACCGGCCGTGGCGCATGTTTCACTTCGACCCGCGCCGGGAGCAGGACACCTCCCGCCAGTACGACCTCGTGTACTTCGACATGCCCGCGGGCAAGCGCAAGACCTGGGAGGGGTGGCAACCGGCACGGGGATGGCCGCCCAGGCGAAGGCCGACCCACGAGGTCGAGCTGAGACGCGTGCACCTGCTCGACGCGCGCCCCGACGGTTCGGCCTTCGAGGCGACGGGGCCCGAGAAGCCAACCATCTTGAACCTGTACGACTGGGTGAAGGCGCAGGAGCCGAGCAGCATTGGCGCCTTGCACTTCTTCACCCACGGCGACTACTCCGAGCCCATCATCTGGGAGCACTGCTACGAAGGGGGCAAGCCGCCGCTGCGACCGCTCGCCGAGCCGCGCCATCCGAACGACACCGAGCCGAGGCGCCGCGACTTCTTCGGGACCAATCCGCTCGCGGGCACCGAAGGCCTGCGATTCTGGTCGGCGTTCGCGAGCGACGCGTTCGTGAAGATGTGGGGCTGCGATGCGGCGAAGGAGAATCGCCGCATGGTGTTGAAGCAGGCGAAGGAGCCCACCCAGACGCGCAGCGAGGACATCCTCGACTCCATCGAAGAGACATACGCGATGCTCCTGGCCAGGCTCCTGGGCGTCACGGTGTGGGCGCCGCCCATCGGCTGGGGAACGCGCGTGGACCCGCAGTTGCTTCATCCGGGGTTGAAGTATCGCGGTGTCTGGCCACCCGACTGGAGGACCGAGCTCTGGTGGCGCGTCGAGCAATTTCCCGATGAGGCCCAGAAGGTGTTCCGCGACTTCGGCGCGAAGATCGATTCGACGCGTTACGTCGGCTATCACCCGGCCTGGTTGGCCAGCGCTCGCAGGCCACCAGCTCCCCCGCCCTTGAAGGTGACGTCGCCTCAAGAGCTGCAGCTCGAACAGCCATAGGCGCGGGGACTCGCTACCGCGAGGCGTCCTGGACGCGGAGCTCGGGCGGGGGTGGCGCCTGAAGCTGAACCTGCTCGCCCGAGCGCGGATGCCGGAAGGTGAGCGACTCCGCGTGCAGGAGGTAGCCGCCGTCGCCGGGCAGGCCGGGGTCCTTTGCCAGCGGCAGGCCGCCCACGGCGAAGAGCGGGTCTCCCACGAGCGGGTGGCCGATGTAGGCGAGGTGGATGCGGATCTGCTCGGAGCGCCCCGTGTGGATGTCCACCTCGAAGAGGGTGTGCTCGGTGCGCCGCTCCAGCACCCGGGCCGTGCTGTGTGAGGGCTTCCCCCGCGCACTGGCACCATGGACCTCGCCCAGCCGCGGATGGGGCACCAACCCGATGGGCGCGCGGATGTCATAGGACTCCTGGGCGGCGAGTCCCTGGGAAAGCGCGCGGTAGCGCTTGTGCACGCGGCCCTCGCGCCAATCACGGGCCAGCCGCGCGGCTGCTTCGCGGGTGCGGGTGAAGAGCACGAGGCCCGACGTCGCGCGTCCCAGGCGGTGCCGGGGAACCGCCTCGGGCCAGCGTGCCTGGACGAAGGAGAGCAGGGTGTTCTTCAGGAAGCCCCCCGAGGGCAGGGTCGGCAGTCCGCTCGGCTTCACCACGACGACCAGCTCCGCGTCCTCGTACACGAGTTCGAAGGACCGCGGCGTGTCCTCCTCTTCCCACGGTGGGCGGTGCCAGCACAGCCACTGCCCTGGCCTCAGCGGCTCCGAGCCGTCCGCGACGACGCCGTCGAGCCGCACCTCGCCCCGAGCGAAGCGTGCCCGCCACTCCTCCTCCGAGGAGTGACGATACGTGTCCGTCAGATGGGCCAGCGCGCTGCGGCCCGGCTGGCGCCCGAGCTTCTCGCGATACACATAGCCATCATTGAGCAGCACCCGCGCACCCTACACCGCGTGGGCTCGCGGTGGGAGCGCGTCAAAGCGGCGGCGGCTTGTCCAGGAAGCCTGACTTCGACAGCCACAGCATCAGCGCGAAGCTGATGGTGTTGAAGGCCGCGTGCGCGACGAGCAGGGGCAGCAGGCGGCCCCGGAACCAGAAGACGAACCCGAACCAGGCCCCCAGCACGAAGGTCTGGAAGACGGCGAGCGTGCCTTCGTAGAAGTGGCCCACGGAGAACAGCACGGCCGCGACCAGCACCGCGGGCACCCAGCGGCCCAGCACCACGCGCAGGCGGGGCACGAGGAAGCCCCGGAAGACGAACTCCTCGAAGCCTGTCACCAGCACCATGATGGCCGCGAAGGCGGGCACGCCCAGTCCGGTGTCCATGAGCGCGGCGGCCACGCCCTTGCGCGCCAGCAGCTCCTTGTCGGCCAGGTCCAGCGCCACGGCGACGGCCCCGATGAGCACCGACGCGGCGAGGTGCACCGCGTAGGTGGCGACGAGCACCGGCACGCCGAGCAGCAGCTCCTTCGCCCAGCCCTCGCGCGCCAGCCCCACCTGCGCGAGCCCCTGGCCGTCGCGCCACACCAGCACCGCGACCAGCAGAATCATCCCCAGTGCGCGGACGCACAGGGGCGCCATGGACAGGGAGAAGCCCCTCTCCAGCTCCGCCGCGCTGGCGACCCAGGCGCCCGCGCCCGTGCCGCTCAGCGCCACCAGGAGCCCCAGGATGCCCAGCCAGCCGCCCGCGCGCGTGGGCTCCCAGGGGCGGAGCAGGGCCAGCCCCCAGGCGAGCAGGACCCCTGTGAGCACGGCCAGGACGACCTGGCCCTTGGGGCCCGGCGACGAGGGCCCGAGGACGGCGAGGAACACGAACGCCGCTTCGGACAGGGCCCGGCGCCGCGGCGGGGCGTTCTCCAGGAGCACGGCGACATCACGACGCACGGGGTGTTCCTCCAGTTCAGGGCCACGGGGCAGGGGCCTCGCGGGATTCCGGGCACGCTACCGGCTTCGCCCTCGGTTGTGGGCCGGGGCGTGGACTCACCCCGTCGCGGGGCGGCCCGACGTGCTACGAGCATGCGCATGGCGATCTCCACCCTCCCTGAGCGTCCACGTGCCGTCCTCGTCGGTGTCCAGCTCCCGGGCGTCTCCGACGAAGAGCACGCCGCGGACTTCGCGGAGCTGCGCCGGCTGGTGCACACGCTGGGGTATGACACGGTGGCGACCGTGTCCCAGAAGCGGACGCGGCTGGCCACGGGCACGGTGCTCGGGACGGGCAAGCTCAAGGAGCTGGCGGCCCTCACCGGAGGCCCGGGCGTGATTTCGTCCGGGGCGAGCGACCGGACGTCGAAGGCCCGCGAGAAGTGGGAGGCCGCCGCCAACGCGGAGCCCGCCCCCGAGGACGGGGCCGCCGAAGCGGAGGCCGACGACGTGGAGCCGGAGGACGCGCTGCCGCCTCCGCCGTCGGGAGAAGACGACGAGGCGGCGCCCCGGCCCACCGTGGTGGTCGTGGACCACGAGCTGTCGCCCGGGCAGTTGCGCAACCTGGAGAAGGCCACCGGCGCGGTGGTGCTGGACCGCGCGGGCGTGATTGTCGACATCTTCCACCGGCACGCGAAGAGCCACGAGGCGCGGATGCAGGTGGAGATCGCCCGGCTCAACTACCTGGCGCCCCGGCTGCGCGAATCCACCGGAGGCCGCGAGCGGCAGCAGGGGCGTGGCGCGGGTGACTCGGCGCTGGAGCTGGACCGCCGCAGGATTCGCGACCGGCTGGCGGAGCTTCGCGCGGGACTGGCGGCCATCCAGAAGGACCAGGACCACCGCCGCTACGCGCGAAGGGACCTGCTGCGGGTGGCGCTGGTGGGCTACACGAACGCGGGCAAGTCCTCGCTGATGCGGGCGTTGACGGGCAGCACGGTGCTGGTCGCGGACCAGCTCTTCGCCACGCTCGACACCACGGTGCGCGCGATGCAACCGGAGACCCGTCCGCGCATCCTGGTCTCCGACACGGTGGGCTTCATCCAGAAGCTGCCGCATGACCTGGTCGCGTCGTTCCGCTCCACGCTGGACGAGGCGCTGGAAGCGTCCCTGCTGCTCTACGTGGTGGACGCGTCGGACCCCACGTGGGCCGCGCAACTGGAGGTCACCCGCACGGTGCTCCGGGAAATCGGCGCGGACGCCGTACCGAGCAGGCTGCTCTTCAACAAGGCCGACCGGCTGGACGCGGCGGCCAAGGAGGCGCTGCTCGCGCAGCACCCGGACGCCCTGATGCTCTCCGCGCACCTGCCGGACGACGTGGCGATGCTGCGAAAGCGCATCATCGCCTTCTTCGAGTCCTCGATGGTGGAGGCGGACCTGGTGATTCCCTACTCCCAGCAGGGGCGCATCAGCGAGGTCTACGAGCACACCACGGTGGTGTCCCAGGCCTATGACGAGAGCGGCAGCCGGCTGCGCGTGCGGGGCCTTCCTGGGGCCATCGCGAAGCTCACCCAGTTGTTCCAGGGGTAGGTTTCCCGGGCTGTCCGCGACGCGGCCGCATTCGAACTCCTTCCCGCCCGGAACATGCATCGTCACCAGGTCCCCATGGCAGGCAAGAACTTCTACATCATGCTGGCGAGTCCCCCCTGGGCGGGGCCGACCTCACGCGTCATCTCGGGCCCAGACATCCAGGTGAATGACGGGCTTCTCCTGAGCGGCGTACAGCAGGGCTATTCCATCGTCCTGTCCGTGGACGAGAAGGCGAAGGACGCCTCCGACTTCCCTCCGTGCGACATCCATGGTCCCTCGCGGAGCCTCCTGTTTTCACAGCGGTTCATCGAGCTCCTCGAGGAGCTTGGCGTCGACAACGTCCAATATTTCGATGCGGAGGTCGTCTACGCGCCTACCGGGCAAAAGCTGCCCTACAAGGTGGCGAACATCGTTGGCATCGTGAGCGGACTCGACCTGGACCGGTCGGATGTCGTGATGTCCAACCGCGGAAACGTCCTGCAAATCAGGGAGATGCGCCTGAGCGAAGACAAGCTCCAGGGCCATGGAATCTGCCGCCTGCGTGAGGACCTCATGCTGATTGTTGTTCACAGGCGCATCAAGGAAGCCATTGAAGCGGCGGCGCTCTCCGGGTTCATGTTCATCACCGATGACGAATATGAGCCGGGCATGATCTGACACGTCGACAGCTCACCCCGCGTGGGCTCACTGGCCGGGGCGAGGAGCCTGGCAGCCGCTTCTGAAGGCCCTCGTGGGCCGGCCGCACCATCACCGCGTGGAACACGGCGCCGGGCCGATGCCTCACGTCATGAGCAGCATCAAGACAGACAGAACAGGGCCAGCAGGTGTCGGGCCGCGGGACGTGACGTCCGGGGCGTGGCGATGCCGCATTCCGGAGTCCTCGGCGGTGAGCACAAGCAAGGGAACATCCCGGCGGGCACGCCCGACCCGGGCAGAGGCCGAGGGCCGCGGCGCGAAGTCACCGGAAGCGCCTGGGATGCCCACGCCGCCAGCGCCGGCTGCAGGTTCCCAGGAGCGCCGATGGTCCCGTGACGTGACGGAGCGGAGCAACGCGCTCGACCTCGAAGCGGGCGTCTTCACGCGGGCCCCGAAAGACATCGCCCGCTCACTGAAGCGCTCGGCGGAACAAAGCCGCCGACGGAAGGCTTCATCCTTCCAGTCCGCCATGTCGATGCTCACGTTCTTCGAAAACCGCGCGGGCCGCGGCCTGACGCCGGAGAGGCGGCAGGCTCTCGAGCAGGCGAAGGATGAGCTCCGGAGACTCTACGGCCGGCCAACGAAGGGCACGCCCCCCGCCTGATGCGATGCGACGCGTCGCATCCGCGGCGTCGGCGCCTTCCCGGACGCGCCAGCACCTTGCGCCCCATCACCGCCGTCGCCCTCGGCTACCTCGTGCGCTCAAGAAGCGTTGGTGGCGGTGCAGCTCCAACGCGACGCCGGGCCGGGGCCAGCGTCTGGTGGCCGGCCTGGGCCGGAGCCGCCACTGCGCCTGGCGCTCAGGACGCGGCGCGGGCCTGCTGAAGCTCCTCCGCACCCGGCCTCCACAGCACCTTCCAGTGCGCCTCGGGGAGCAGGGATGGAGGAGGCTTCACCTCCGACACCCCCGCCACCTCGACGTGCACCCCGCCACCCCACGCGAGGATGCCCGCGAACAGTCCCAGGACGCTCAGCACGGGATGGATGGGGCCTTCATAGCGCCGCGCGCGCCAGTGACGCAGGCGTGGCGCCGCGGGCCCCCTGGCGCTGGGCCGCAAGGAGAGCTTGCCGGGGGCCAGCGCCCCTGGGACCGGGAAGAGCGGCACGATGAGCAGGCCCACTTCTCCGGCCTCCAGGTGAACCGTCGTCTCTCGCGGGTAGCGCAGTCGCGACTCGGGGGGCCCCGACAGCTTCAGCGTCAGCGCCCGCTCCGCGTCCACGCACCCCTGCGCCATCAGATGCAGCTCCAGCGGCGCGGAGCCCTGCGGTGCCACGGCCAGTCTCACGGCGAAGTGCACGCCGTCGACCTCGAGGATGTCCTCGGCCCGGGCCCACTCGAACAACACGTTGGGCAAGACCTCTTCCCGATGCCAGGCCTTCCACATCCGGACCCCGATGAACGCGGTCACCACCGCGCAGCCCAGCGCGAGCCACGGTGGAAGCCCGCTGAAATCGGAGGTGACCACCATCCAGATGCCCAGCACGACCGGCGGCGTCCCGAAGCAGAACAAGAACAGCCTGGCGGCGCCGTCGGCGTCGCGCTTCCAGAAGGCCCGCGCGCTCCACGTCGCGAGCAGCAGCCCGCCTACGAGCCACCCCAGGGTGGGGGCATGCGGGGCCCGATAGCGCAGCGTCACCCCGGCGATGCCCGCGGCCGTCAGCCCCACCAACACCAGCAGTCCCAGCAGCACATGTCCGCGTGTCGCTCTCATGGCACCCTGTCCCGTCCCGCCTCGGCTCACTGCGAGAGGGCCCAAGGTAGTCCATTCCGCCTGCCTCACGGGCCGGGAAGCCGGAGGGCGCTGACGCCCGCGCTCCGGCTCGGCACCGGAGGCGGGCTGTTCCAGCGGACTACTCGGCGCGGCAGACGGCCGGCGCGGAGAGGTTGGGGCGAATCATCTTGAACGGCTGAAGCAGGTCCGGGACGCGGAGCAGGGCGTCACGGCAGCCCGCCTCGTCGTTGCCGGACACCTCCACCTTGAAGCTGCAGTCCCGCGCGCCCTCGCAGACCGTCTGGGCCAGCCGCGCATAGCAGTCCACGGCGCGGGCACAGGTGTCCCCACCCAGGTCCACCGACGCGGAGGAGGACGTCGTCGAGGCAGCGGCCGTGTTCGTGTCTGTCGACACCGACGCGCCAGCGGACAGGGCGTCCCGCGAGTGCTCGCCCGGGGCGTTCAGGTTGATGGTGACGTTCGTCTGCGCGGGCGCGTGGGGAGGGGCGGCGACGAAGCGCGGGTTGATGCGGTCCTGGGCGCAGAGGTACAGCTCCTCGCCCTTCTTGCGCACCGTGGCGAGCTTCGCCTCCAGCTCCGCCGGCGGAACCTGCTTGTCGTCCACGGAGACCTGGAAGGTGTACGCGTCGTCCCCATTGTAGCGGTAATACATCGTGGCGTTCGCATCGTAGGTGACGGCGATGGCCGTGTCGTCCATGGACTGTGACTCGAGACCGCTCTCCAGGGCGCAGACGCCGATGGACGTCTTGGTCGCCGAGGCGTCATTCGAGGCGACGGGCAGCGTGTAGAACTTGTTGGCACCACAAGCCGCCAGCGAGAGACACAGAGACGTCAGGGACAGCCCCTGGATGAGCCGCTTCATGCGTTTTGCTCCTTGGAGAGGGAATGGGTCCGCGCTGGGGAGCCCCGGCGGAGTGGCGCATCGACGTGTGCGCCGGTTGCACATTCAATCCTGACGCGAAAAAGCTCGCCCCGGAAGTCTCGGGGGCGGGGAGCTCCTTGCCTCCCAGTGGTTCGCGGGTGCGGCGGGCAAGCACCTGTGGTTCCTGCCGGCGGTGCGCAACATCCTGACGGGGAGCGAGGCGCTTCGACTTCGAGGTAGGTCCCCGCTGCTCCTGCTCGTCCCCCTCAACCGAGTCCCCCTTCGTCTGATGCGCCGCGCGTGGGGGGGCACCCATTGCAATAAGTCTGGAATCTTACGTCTGCGCGAAAGCTCTCTCCCGGAATCGCTGGCTGCCTTTGCTGCCCGGCCGGGACGGCGGCGCTCGCGCTGCGCGAGGGCAAGAGGGGTCTTGCAGCGGGCAGTTTCCACACGGTGGCCATGCGCCCGGACGGCGCCGTCTGGGGCTGGGGCCGCAACAACCTCGGTCAGGTGGGGGACGGGACGACCGCGGACCGCCCCATGCCGGTCAACGTGATGGTCCAGGAAGGGACCTGAACCGTCCCATCGGAGCGAGGGCTCGGCACCACCGGATGCGCGTCGTTCAGCGGCAGCTCGGGCGCCAACTCGTCACCAGGTGAGGCGCAGGCGTTTCGATGGCTCTGGGGCCATGTTCGCTGGATTGAGGCGGGGGCTTGCGGGCTGGCTCCGTCCATGTCCTGGCTCCCTGGCGATGGCACGTCCTGCCAGCCACGTCGCTCCCGGGCGACGGAACTCTCCCTAAGCGGGGAGGGACGCTGAGCTGAAGTGAAGCCAGGATGCCGGGCGACGAGGGTCGCCGGGGGCCTGGCTTCACTCTTTTCGGGGGCCCTGCGCGCCCGCGACGGTGACGCGGGGGCGTCGTCCTCGGGCGCTGCCAGTCGAACGGACACCGCGCATGAAGCCGCGTGCTCACCTCCCCGCACGCACCACCGCCTCCCGTTCGGGATGAGCTCGGCGCCGCACGCGGTTCGCGTCACCCATGACGATTCCAAACGTCTTCAGAGCTTCGTTCATCTCCGCGCTCGTCCTTGGCACCGCCGCTCCGGCGCTCGCCGCCCCGGTCACTCCTTCCGCTCCCGTGGCGGAGGTCGGTCCGGGCGGCGTGGGCATGCTGTTCCCCTCCGAGCCCTCCGGCAGCAGCTTCCACCTGGGCGACGGCGACCCCTCCGACTCCAAGCCATTCTTCGACATGGAAGGCGACGAGGCCACGCCCGGCTTCGAAGCCGGCGTCCCCTACTGGTCGACCAGCGGCCACCGCGTCACGTACGCGAGCGGCAAGCCCGCCGGAAAGACGGTGCGGCTCCACCTCCGTCCCGGCGGCGGCGAGCAGTCCTTCACCTGGCGTGACGGCGCCCCTGAGAACGGCTTCATCGGCAGTCCGGACGATCTCCTGAACTTCGAGGCCACCGTCTACGTTCGCGTCCACGAGGACAACGGTACGCACCACTCCATGTCCTGGAAGATGCGCGGCGGCCAGCACACCAAGCCCGAGGTGGCGCGATCGAGCTGCGTCGGGATGGACGTCCCGTTCGGCGGCGTCTCGCCCCAGGCCTTCCGCGAGCTCGACCACCCGACCTACGACCACCTCTCGCTCGCGCCCTCCTTCGACTACCAACTGCAGGAAGGCCGCTGGCTCGGCGTGAAGGTGGTCTCGTATCTGGTCGAAGGTGGCACCCGGAACCTGCTGTTCCTCGACACCGAGCCCTTCGACGCCTCCGGCACCCCGCGTAACGAGTTCCGCCTCTTCACCGAATGGGACGACCGCGACGGAGAGAGCACCGGTCACTACAATCGGGCGGCCACGTGGGCCGGGTGGGAGACGACGTTCCGCGTGGACGGCTGGCGGCGGGTCGACTTCGCCTACCCCTCGGCACGAGAGATCGTGCCGCCGACGTCGTAAGCGCCCTGGCGCCGCGCGCGCTCGCGGTGAGGACGGGGCTTCGCGCGCCCACCACAGGGGCGCGCGAAGCGCGGGCGGCTCAGTTGGACGTGATGCGCACGCCCTGCACCGCCAGGCTCTCGCCGCGGATGTTCATCCGCGAGTCCGGGGTGAAGTGGCCCACGAAGTTGCCGTCGTTGTACCCGAACACCCACAGCCTCAGGTCCGTGTTCGTGGGCAGCGCGTCACCCGGGAGGTCGAAGGTGCGCGCCGTGCCGGCAACGTCGAACTGCTCTCCCGTCGAGCAGTTCTCGCCGCAAGACCAGCTCACGCCGACCTTGAAGCGGTCCGGATTCGTGCTGCTGCTCCAGGTGACGGTGAGGGGGGCCGTGGCGGTGAACGAGTCGCCATTCGAGGGCGCCGTGACGGTGGGGGGCTCAGGAACCAGGCCGGTGGCGACGCCGAACAGCGCTCCGTCGCGCGACACCTCCAGGCGCAGCTCGCCCCCGGCCTGCACACCCAGCTCCGTGGAGTAGGTACCGAAATCGCCATCGTACGGAACCGCCTGGCCGTTGAGGGTGAGCACCGCGTCCTCCACCACGTCGTCGCCGGCGGTCACTCGCACGTGCTGCCAGCGCTCGCCCATGTCCCCTCCGAGGACCTGGAGCGGCGTCGTGCGTCGGAAGACGACCGCGTTGGCGGCCTCGCTGCGCACCGAGAAGGACGAATCTGCGGTCACCGGGCCGGCGAGCACACCGCGGGCGCGGGCGATTACCGTGACCTCGACGCCCGCGTTGGACGGCAGCTGCTGGCTCGCGATGACGAAGCGGCGGTCCGCGCCCCCCGCCTCGAAGGTCCTCACGTCCCTGCCGGCGGTGGTCACCACGGCGAAGCCGGCGAGGCTGCCCTCGGCGGTCCACTCCACGGCGACGTCTTCGGTGTGGGAGAAGAGGCTGTTGGCGGCCGGGGCGGTGATGTGCGGCGCGGCGGGGACCACGGCCTGGCCCTGCAGGGTGTCATCGCCCGCTACAATCAAGAGGTTCACGCGGCTGCCCGAGGGCATCGACGCGGGCTCGGACACCACGTAGGTGCCCTCCGCCTCGTGCGCCGCCAGCACGTCGTTCACCGTCACTCGCGCGTCGGTGACGCCCTTGCCGTCGCGGCTGACGCGGATGCGCTGGGCGCCTGCTCCCAGGTCGCCGGCCTCCACCCGGTACTGCCCGCGCTCCTCGCTCGACGAGCACGCCGCCAAGCATGCCAGCACCAAACACAGCACAGATACTCTTGTTACTCCAGACATCCAAGTTCCTCCATAAAAGGGCGCTTATACTCGGCCAGCACCTGGGGCGGGGCAATTCCAGGAAGGGGTAATAGGCGCACTCCTGGAGCCGCGCCGCGGAGGGGGCCACGCATTCAATGGCCCCCGCTGCGGCCCAGGCGTTTCCTTGGCGGCGGAGGTGGGTCATGGGAGCCAGCAGGCGCCTGCCACGAGCGCGCGTCGGGTGTGGCGCTCATCCTGAGCCGCCAGCAGCCCCCCTCCTGATTTCAGCCCATTTTCGGAGCTTGGCCGCTGGGTGAGCACCCGGCTCCCCTCGGAGCGTGCTCAGGATGAGCGCCACACCTGGTCCAGGACCCTGCCGCGCTCCTCGTGGGAGGGCGGCCCGCATGGTGCGCTGGTGGCGCGGAACTCAGCAGATGCCGTTCAATGGGCAGACGTCTCCGGAGCGCGTCCCGGAGCACTGCAAGGCATTGAGGGGAGTGGGCCCTCCTGGATTCGAACCAGGGACCAATCGGTTATGAGCCGGGGTGGGGCCGGTTGGCAGGGGCTCGCAGGCCCTGTTAGCGCCTCGCAACCCCCTGTGTCAGGGAAGTTGTCGCCTCGGCTGACCGGCCGAGTTGACCACCCCCGGGGGCGAGTACAGGCAGGTAGCTGTGTCGTACACGGATGCATTCAAGGCGGAGATGGTGAAGCGGATGGTGGGGCCAGGCGCGGTGAGTGCTGCGGCGCTCGCCCGCCAGGTGGGAGTCTCGCAGCCGACGCTGTCGCAGTGGTTGCGCGAGGCGCGTAGGGTAGCGGCGATGACGCCGCCGCCCGAGGAGAAGAAGCCCGCTGGCCCGAAGAAGTGGACGCCCGAGGAGAAGCTGCGCGTGCTGGTGGTGGCCCAGGGGCTTGAGGGTGAGAAGTTGGGGGCGTTGCTGCGCCGCGAGGGGCTGCACGAGGCGCAGTTGAAGGAGTGGCGGCAGGTGGCTGCCGGGGCCCTGTCGGGCGAGTCCTCCGGGCCACTGACGGCCAGCCAGCGTCGCCGACTGGCCTCGTCGGAGAAGCGCGTGAAGGAGCTGGAGCGGGAGCTGCGGCGCAAGGAGAAGGCGCTGGCCGAGACGGCGGCGCTGCTGGTGCTCGAAAAAAAACTTCAGGGGATGGGCTGGGACGAGAAGTCCCCGGAAGACGAGGACGACGCAGTGGACGAGAGGCGCGAGAAATGACGCTTGCCCTCGTCGACGAGGCGCTGGAGAAGGGCGTGAGGCTGGAGGCCGTCTGCGAGCGACTCGGGGTGACGTCTCGCACCGTCCAGCGCTGGAGGAAGCCCGAAACGGCCCAGGACGGCAGGTGCGGTCCGCATACCCGGCCCGCCAACCGGCTGTCGGAAGTGGAGAGACGCCGCATCCTGGCAGTGGCCAACAGCGAGGAGTTCCGCGACGTCTCGCCCAAGCAGATTGTGCCCCGGCTGGCCGACAGGGGCGAGTACGTGGCCAGCGAGGCGAGCATCTACCGGGTGCTGCGCGAGGCGGGGCAACTCACCCACCGAGGCTGCGCCAGGGCCCCCACGCCCAGGCTCCGGGCCGAGCACCTGGCCACCGGGCCCAATCAGGTGTGGAGCTGGGACATCACCTACCTGAAGGGCCCGGTGAAGGGAGCCTTCCTCTACCTGTACCTGGTGGTGGACGTCTTCAGCCGGCGCATCATGGGCTTCGCGGTACACGAGGAGGAGTCGTCCGAGCATGCCGCGGCCCTCATCCGCCGCTGCTGGCAGGAGGCGGGCTGTCCCGAGGGGCTGGTATTGCACTCGGACAACGGCGGCCCGATGAAGGGCGCCACGCTGCTGGCCACCCTGCAATGGCTGGGCGTGACGCCCTCCTTCAGCCGGCCCCGCGTCTCGGACGACAACGCCTTCTCCGAGGCTCTCTTCCGTACGCTGAAGTACCGCCCCAGCTTCCCGCGGCGCCCCTTCGCATCCGTCGAGGACGCGCACTGCTGGGTGACGCGCTTCGTGCATTGGTACAACACCGAGCACCTGCACTCCGCCATCCGCTTCGTCACGCCTGACGACAGACACTTCAGTCGCGAGACGGCGCTGCTCGCCCGGCGCCATCAGGTGTACCAGCGCGCCCAAGCCCGTCATCCTGAGCGATGGAGCCGCCACACTCGAGACTGGACACCGGCAGGCCCGGTGCGCCTCAACCCCTCCCCGAACCCCACCCCGGCAGTGCAGGAGTTGAAGCGCATCGGTTGAACTCTCTCACGCGACAACTACCTTGACGCTCACCGGCAACCTGCGGAAAGGATTGAGACTCTCCAGTGCGCGGGGGCGGCGCCGGTTGGCACCGCCTCCACGGTTTCGACTCGCCGTGGTGCGCCGGTGGTGCGGAACGTGGTGCGGCCGGTGGCCTCGCCGTTGCTCACGGTGCGTGAGGTGGCGGAGGAGTTGGCCGTGTGCCGGGCCACCGTCTACGTGCTCCTCGAACGCGGGGAACTGGAGCGGGTGTGGGTTGGGCGGTCCATTCGCATCCCGGCCGCGTCGCTGGAGGCGCTCCTTGCCCGAGGGCGGCGTTGATGCTCCGGTTGGTGGTTCCCGGTTCCTGGCTCTATAGCGGGAACCGAGACCGCACGAGCACTGCGCCTCGTCATTCCGTACACCGAGGCCCGTGGGCGGGTAACGGTAGCGTGTGCCCTGAAAAAGGTGTGGCAGGGGAGGAGCGGGTGGAGGAGCGCGGGTGGGCGTACCGGCGGAGGCAGCCGGAGGGGACGGTGCTGTACGAGGCGGTGAAGGACTGCCTGCCATACAAATTTCTTTTTGTATTAAGGGCATCCCGCTATGTCAGCTTTCATTGCCTTTCATTACTCATTGCCCCTTTGAAGACTTGGCTTTTAGTGCCTGAAGTTCCTTTTCAAGAGCAGCTATCTTAGTTTTGATCTCTTGCTCTGCTTGGAGTCTTTCAGGCTCTTTAGTTGAGTTGTTGAGTTTGAATGTGGCTATCGAGATGATAATCCAAAGTAGCCCTGCTACAATTAGCCCAGAAGCATCTCCACCTGGAACCGCATTTATAGCAGCTAAGCCAATGGTGATGACGATAGCTGCTGCAAAAGACCAGAAGATTGTTTTGAAGAAGTAGGCCATAGATTTTTTAGTATGCTTTTGTTTGGGGACAGTGGGGGCGGGTTTGGCTGCATCTTGTGAAGAGAAGAAGTCTATAAGAAATGCTCCAAGCCAAAGTAATAGTGAAATTCCCCCAGTGGGTATTGCGAGAATGACTGCAAGAATTAGAAGCTCACTAGCGGTCTGTTCCTCCTCTTCAGTCATCGGGAGTTCCAGGGGCTATTATTTTTTGATCCAGTACATTGATTTTTTGCTCCCTCAAGCAGGGGCGGAGCCGGGGCTGGAGGAGGAGAGCCTCGCCTTTGCTGCGACGGTGGAGGAGCCGAGGAAGGAGCGCACGCCCCGTTTTGACTGGGCCGGGCTGCTGCGCAGGACGTTCGCCCTGGATGTGTTCGCGTGCTTGAGGTGTGGAGGCAGGCGGCGGGTGTTCGCGTACGTGAAGGGAGCAGGAGGGGGGAGAGCGAATCTGGAGCACCTGGGGTTGCCCACGGCGAGTGCGCACTTGGCCCCGGCGCAGGGGCCCCCCAGAGCGCGTGGTGGGGGTGAACGCACTCCAGCCGTAGCCAAGGCGCGCCAGCCAGCGGCCGAGTCCCCCTGGGAACACGGCGTTGGTAGGGGGGGCCTAAAGGGGGCTGCATGGTTGCTCCACCGGAAAGGCGCATCGGCTTGGGGGCCCCCTCCAGCAGCCCACTTGCCCCGCAGTGCCCCGGGCTGCTCCCCGTAACAGTGCCCTCCTCCTTCCTATGGGCATTGCCGTTGGCAAGGGGATTCGGCGCCGCGTCACGCCTTCACGTCTTCTGGCGCCTGCGTGTAGCTGGCCATCAGGGTGGCCGTGGTGATTCGGAGGGACTCGTCCGGTCCGCGCGCGAGCGTGAGGTGGTGAACTCTTCCCTTGCCGGGCACATCGACGCCCTTGAAGTCGACGTCCGTCACCGTCCAGGGACCGCCCGCGGGAGCGGAATTCTCGACCCATCGGGACCCGACGTACACCTGCGTTGCTGCGTTGAGTGAGCTCATTCCCGGGACTCTACCCCTCCCTGGCTTCCGGGGAACGCCACGCCGATTCGCCTTGCATGCCCCCTGGATTGAGACCTCCCTCATCGCGCTCGCGGTGAGCCAGTTCCTGGTTTCCCTCCTCAACGGGTTGCTGGCCCGGCGGCAGACGAAGCACGAGCAGGCCGTGGACCAGGTGCCGTTGCTCGTTCCCTCAAGCAGGGGCGGAGCCGGGGCTGGAGGAGGAGGCCCCGCCTTTGCCGCGACGGTGGATGAGCCGGGGTGGGGCCGGTTGGCAGGGGCTCGCAGGCCCTGGCAGCGCTTCGCAACCTGCGGAAAGGACTGGGGTTTCTCCGGGAGTTGGGGCGGTGCCGGTTGGCACCGTTTCCACGGCTTCGACTGGGCGTGGTGCGCCGGTGGTGCGGAATTTGGTGCGGCCGGTGGCCCCCCCGATGCTCACGGTGCGCGAGGTGGCGGAGGAATTGGCCGTGTGCCGGGCCACCGTCTACGCGCTCCTTGAACGCGGGGAACTGGAGCGAGTGTGGGTCGGGCGTTCCATTCGCATCCCGGCAGCGTCGCTAGATGCGCTTCTCGCCCGGGGGGCGCGCTGACGCGTGGCCGCTGGTTCCCGGTTCCCGGCCCTATGGCGGGAACCGTAACTTTCCGCGCACCGTCCCTGGCTCGCGGGCCACGCGCTGCCAGCCGTGGCCACCAAGCCGCGCAAGTATAATGGTCACCTGCTGGGATGGCGGCTAGGAACGGGCTCGTGACCCAAGAGGGCCGCACCGTTTGTGCGCACGGCCCTGCTCGCCCCCGGCATCAGCGTCCTCCACCGCGCCGCACCAGCTTCCCTCGACGGGGCCTCAAATTGTCTTATGCTCCCGTGCATAATTGGCTCTCTGTGAGGAAGGGTATGCAATGCTGCTGAAAGCAACCGACGTCTTCACTCCCAACGACTTCCCTGCTCACACGTACATCCCGCGTGCAGGGGAGGATCTCGAAGGACGACTGCGGCGAGCGCTCGCAACGCCGAAGCAGGTGGTATCCCTCTCGGGGCCCTCCAAGTCTGGGAAAACCGTGCTCGTGGAGAAGGTCGTGGGCAAGGACAACCTGATCCAGATATCTGGCGCGATGATCAAGGAGCCGGAGGACCTCTGGACTCTCGTCCTCGACTGGATGGAGGTACCACACAGTGAGGTCACACAGTCGGGTTCAACCTCGACGCATCAAGCCTCGGTCAAAGGCGGCGGAAAGGCAGGGATTCCGTTCCTAACTGAGGCGTCAGGTGAGGCCGGGTACCAATACTCCAAGGCTAAATCGGAGGCGACCTCTGCGACGTCACAGCGCCGGGGGCTGGCGCAAGTTGAGAAGGAGATCGCTGGCAGTGCGTTTGTCATCTTTGTCGATGACTTTCACTACATGGGACGCGACGTGCAGGTCGCAGCTGCCCAGCAGATCAAGGCAGCGGCCGAACGTGGCGTGCGGATCTGTGTTGCGTCGGTTCCGCATCGCGCTGATGACGTTGTCCGGTCAAATCCGGAGTTGAGGGGGCGCACGGCAAACATCGACACTGCTTTCTGGGGGCCGGAACAGCTAGCTGAAATCGCCCGCGTCGGCTTCACGAAACTGAACGTGACGATCACCGATGTCGACGCGATGTATTTTGCTACCGAGGCATGCGGGTCACCGCAGATCATGCAGTCGCTTTGCCTCCAAACTTGCTTCATCACCGGCACTGAGGAGGAGCAGGCGAAGCAGGCGTCGCTGACACTCAACGCGAGTTTGAAGCGCCGTATCCTCCAGTCCACCTCGACCGTGTGCGACTACAGCTCCCTCGTTGGGCACATGCATCAAGGGCCGAAGACGCGCGGCACCGAAAGGAAGGAGTTCATATTCAAGGAGGGCTCGAAAGGCGACGTCTACAGGGCCGTGCTGCTGGCTATTGCTGCCAATCCTCCACGGATGGATTTCCCATGGGCCGAGATCGGCAAGCGCATCGAGAGTGTCTGTGCGGGCGGGACAACCCCGGTTGGTAGCAGCTACGCCGAGGCATGTAAGCAGATCAGCACAATCGCTCTTAATGCTTACCCAGCCCAGCGCATTATCGAGTGGGACGAGAATGCGAGCGTCGAGACGTTGACGATCGTCGACCCGTATCTTCTCTTCTTCCTGCGCTCGTCGCCAAAGCTGGCGAGTTTGGCCAAGAGTCAGTGAAGCCCTAAGGGCAACTGCACAGGCTCGGTAACCGAGGTGGAAACGGCCCGAAGCGGGGATGAAGGTGGGGCTCTAAACCAAGGATCGTAATTCTCGAACGGCCTCAGGATGTGCGCCTGAGGTCGACGTATCCGCTGCACGAGCCCCGTCTGGAGGGGATGAGCCGGAGCGCGCAAGGTGGCGCGCATGGCGAATGCGGAGCTGTGGAAGAAGCGAGTGGAGGAGTGGCGCACCAGTGGGCTGAGCGCGGAGGAGTACTGCCGTGGGAAGGAGTTCACGCCCAGCCCGCTGTACCGGTGGTCGAGTCGACTGGCGAAGGCGGGGCGTGGAGAAGAGGAGGCGGCGGTGCCGCTGGTGAGGCTGGTTTCGTCCCCAGCCCGCGTCGAAGCCGCACCGGGTGCAGGACTCGTCGTCATTGAGGCACACGGGGCGCGGGTGCTGGTGCCGGCGGGGGCGGACGTGGCGACGGTGGGTGTAGCGCTGGCGGCGCTGGGTGCGGCGAGCCGGGGCGGGGCGCGATGATTCCGCACGGCGTCGAAATCTTCCTGGGCCTGGAGCCGATTGACTTGCGCTGGGGCTTCGAGCGGCTGTCGGGGTTGGTGGAGGAGAGGCTGGGACGCAAGCCGCGCAGCGGCGCCCTCTTCGTCTTCTTCGGCAAGCGGCGCACGGCGCTGAAGGTACTCTTCTACGACGGGACGGGGCTGTGCCTCTTCTACAAGCGGCTGGACACCGGCTGCTTCCAGGTGCCGCGAGGGTTGGAGGAAGGCGCTACCAGCCTGGCGGTGGAGGAGCACGTGCTGGAGGAGTTGCTGGACGGGCTGCGCGTGGAGGCGCCCAGGCGGGGCCCTCGCCCACATTGAGAGGCGCCAGGCGCACCACCGCGCGGGGGCACCAGGCAGGTGTCGACAGCGCGGTGGCGAGTGGTTACAAGGCCGCGGTGTCCACGCACGAGTCTCCCATTTCCGCGCAGGCGCGCATCGCCGAGCTCGAGGCGCTGTTGAGCGCCGAGAGGCAGCGCGCCGCGCAGTTGGAGAGGGAGCGGGACGTGCTGAAAGCCTCGCACGAGAGGCTGCGGCTGGAGTTGGAGTTACTCAAGCGCCGCCTCTTCATGGCCAAGGCGGAGCGGGTGGACACTCAGCAGTTGGAGTTGGAATTCGCCCAGAAGCTGCGCGCGCTGGAAGAGGTGGCCGGCACGCTGGGCATGGCCTCGGCGGAGGCGTCAGGCGGCGCGGGGGCGAAGCAGAAGTCCAAGCCCAAGGGCCGGCGGGACTTGAAGAGTCTGCCGCTGGAAGAGAGGCGGGTGGAGATTGCGGACCCTCTCTTCGACGAGCTGGTGGCCCAGGGGAAGGCGGAGAAAATCGGCTTCGAGGAGAGCTGCAAGCTGGCCTGGCAGCGCGGCGGTATGCGGCGCCTCGTCATCGCCCGGGTGAAGTACCGCACCGTGGGGGCCGACGGGGAGGCCACGCTGGCCTCGGCCATGGCGCCCAAGGAAGTCTTCTTCCGCTGCCTGGCGGCGCCCTCGCTGCTGGCCCACCTGGCCACCGAGAAGTACTGCGACGGACTGCCGTTGTTCCGCATGGAGAAGCGCCTGGCCCGCGACGGCGTGGCGGTGGACAGGGGGACGATGGCGCGGTGGCTGGAGGACATGGGCGCCACCCTGGGCACCACCGTGGTGGCCGCCATGCGCGAGGAGGCGCTGGCCACCGCCTTCTGCATCGCCACCGACGCCACGGGCGTGGCGGTGCAGCCGGCCCCCGCCGAGGGGCAGCGCCAGGCGTGCCGACGCGGCCACTACTTCGTCCAGGTAGTCGACAGGGACGCCGTCTTCTTCGAGTACACGCCGAAGGAGACGAGCGCCGCGGTGCTGGAGCTCTTCAAGGGCTTCAAGGGCTACGTGCAGGCCGACGCCAAGAGCGTCTACAACGCCCTCTTCCGACCCGCCGAGGACGCGCCCGCTGACGGCGAGGAGGGGGTGTGTCAGGAGGTGGCGTGCTGGGCGCACTGCCGCCGGGGCTTCTGGGAGGCGGCGATGGCCAAGGACGTCGTCGCCAGGGAGGGGCTGGCGCGCATCAGCCGCCTCTTCCAACTCGAAGACACGTGGAGGGACAAGCCCCCGGAGGAGATTCACCGGCTGAGGCATGCCCACCTGCGTGCACACGTGGACGCCTTCTTCGTCTGGGCCCAGGAAGAGTACGAGAAGGTGCGGGAGCAGCGCGGCCTCTTGCGCCGGGCCCTCGGCTACGCCCTGCGCCAGCGCGAGGCGCTGCGCTGCTTCCTCGACGACGGACGGCTGCTGCTTGAGAACAACCGCAGCGAGAGAGAGTTGAGGAGGATTGCCGTCGGACGCAAGGCTTGGCTCTTCGTCGGGAGCGATGACCATGCCGAGCGCGCCGGCCACCTCTTCACCCTCATCGCCACCGCGCGGCTGCACGGACTCGAGCCGGAGGCCTACCTGCGCGACGTCCTGCGCGTGCTGGCCTACTGGCCCCGCGAGCGCTACCTGGAACTCGCCCCCAAGTACTGGGCCGCCACGCGCGCTCGCCTCCTCCCCGCCGAACTCGACGCCGAGGTGGGCGAACTCACCGTCCCGGCGCCGGTTGCGGCCTCGTCCGAAGAGCAGTCGCCGCCGCGCTGAAAGCGTCTCATTCACCCCGCCAGCATGCGGCGTCCGCCCGGCCCACGGAAGACGGGGCTCGTGCAGCGGATACAGGTCGACTCGTCGTAGGGATGGACTGGCGGAGTGCTGGGCATTTCGAGCCGAGAGGTAGGCATGCACCCGGACCATGAGCTGGTCCATGGTGCGGCAGCGGTGATTGCGGGTGACGTTGGCATGCAGGTCGAGCCACACCCGTTCGATGCGATTGCCCTGGGGGCAGCACGGCGGGAGGAAGTGGAGGACGAATCGCCCGCCGAAATGCGCGAGCGCCTTGAGCGTCTTCTTGCTGGAGTGAACCGAGGCGTTGTCGAGGACGAGGTGGATACGGCGAGCGCGCCGGTATTGACTCGCCAGACGCCACAGCAATTGGATGAAGAGGGCACTTGCCTTGGACGTGCCTTCCACCCACGTCAGTTGCCCGGTGCGCGTATTGAGCGCTCCAGCCAGGTAGCGCTTCTGGTTGTTGCCGGGAGTCACCACCACCCGTCGTTGCCCGGGTGTTGCTGAGCACTGGAGAGCTCATCAAGGGCGGGGATTCCTCCAGCGTCGAGTTCAAGTCCACCCTGCGAATGAACCTACATACTGGCCAGGAAGACCCGAAGATGGTGCTCAGCGTGTTGAAGACCCTGGCGGCTTTCATCAACACGGACGGGGGCACGCTGCTCATCGGTGTGGCGAATGACGGCACGCTGGTGGGGCTCGGACCCGACAAGTTCGAGAGCGAGGACAGGATGAGCCTGCGCTTGGTGGAGCTCATCAAGGACCGAATGGGGACCAGTCACATGATGTACATCCATCCCCGGTTCGATGACTACCAGGGGGGACGCGTGCTGGCTGTGGATTACTTGCCGGGGCGGTCTCCCATCTTCGTCAAGGACGGCAACGTGGAGCGCTTCTACGTTCGGGCCGGCCCGTCCTCCCAGGACCTGTCGGGGGCGAGAATGCAGGCCTACATCCAGGAGCGATTCCGGAGCTGAGTCGTCGATGCTCGCCGTCCAGACTCGGAGCCAGAGGACAGCGCGGCGTCCCCCCAAAATAGCGGCACAAGCTTCAGTACTTGGCCTCCAAGAACCGGCCGAGCACCAGCATCTCTCCACCCCCAGCGCTACATGCACAGGAGCCCAACGGCCATCCTGATGCAGGAGGGAGCGAAGCCAGAGGCCCGAAGTGAAACGGGATGGAGACCTTTTCGGCCTCCAGCCCGCTTCATGACGTGGTCGGGGAGACAGGATTTGAACCCGTGGACACGGGGTGCCCCAAACCCGCGACGGCACACGCCTTTCGCTGAATCGTGAGTGAATCCGGGCACTTCGAGTCCACGGGGCAGTCCTCGCCAGTCCCGCCTGTCGCCCGGAATCCCCTCCAGTCTTGGAGACATTTTGGAGATGGGACAGTGGCGCATGAGGCCCCTGGAACCATAGGGGGACCTCTTCTGTAGCGTGCAGCTCAAGCAGGTGCAGGTGGGGAAATGGGGGCGCGGACGAGAGTTTCTGCGGAGGCTGTTGTGGGATAAGATGCCACACCGACCTCCGCTTCGTGGGCGCGGAGCCTGCCTCTGGCCCTCTGATGGACGTAGGGGGCCTGCGTAACGCGTGAGACCTATCCTCAAAGGAAAATGAGCTGCGCTCACGAGTATCAGGCGGCCCCTAGTCCGCCCGATCGGCTGCTCGCTCGGAAGCCGAGCCAGACATATGCAGCTCGCAATTGGGCGTTTACGGACCGCGATTCGTGCGTTTGAGGCTGAAATGAGGTAGGGGGGAGCCGTGCCCACCCCCACACCAACCTACTCACTAGCGCAATGCGACGCCATAAACTGGCTTGAGGGGCTAGCCTCAGAATCGGTCGATCTACTTATAACCGATCCGCCTTATGAGTCACTAGAGAAGCACCGTGCAGTTGGGACTACTACTCGGCTGAGTAAGTCGAAAGGATCTTCGAATCCCTGGTTCGCCATATTTCCCAACAGCCGCTTCCCCCAGTTGATGGAGCAGGCTTTTAGAGTCCTCAAGAAGAATAGTCATTTCTATTTGTTTTGCGATTCCGAAACCATGTTTGTCGCAAAGCCGTTGGGTGAGGCAGCAGGGTTCAAGTTTTGGAAGCCCCTGGTGTGGGATAAAGTATCAATCGGAATGGGGTATCACTACCGCTCTCGGTACGAGGTTGTACTATTCTTTGAGAAGGGGAAGAGACGGCTTCGGAGCTTGTCGGTTCCAGATGTGCTCGCGTTTCCCAGGGTGCGAGGGGGATATCCAGCGGAAAAGCCGATTGAACTTCTTCGTGTACTTATCGAGCAAAGCTCATCGGAAGGTGATTTGGTGGCCGACCCTTTCATGGGAGCCGGGTCCACGCTGGTGGCTGCTGCCCTGACGGGGAGGCATTCCGCAGGCGTAGATATTAATCCAGAGGCACTTCGTGTCGCAGAGGCTCGCCTAGCGGTGACGAACGCCAGACCCTATGGCAGGAACATTGGATAGGTGCCCACCAAGCTGCCGCCCTTCTGAGAAGGCCCAGGGCTGAATGCAGGCTATAGCGGTCTTCTTCGTCCTGTGGCAGTCTGGCGCACATTGTGCTTGAGGACTCGACCAAACTAGGCGTCTCTGAGTGGCCCAGCTTCTTCCCTAAGGATGTTCCTCCGGCAGATGCAGTGGATGCGGAGGGACGTGCCTTTCGACTCGTGAGGGGCATCCCCAGCGTTCCAGGGGATTTTCTCTCCACATTCGAGAAGAATCCCGGACGAGAGCACGGGGACCATTTTTGGATGGCATGTGGGGCATCTCTGCACACGAAGCTAGAGGGGTCGCAAAAGACTCGACAGCGGTACAAGCCGCTTCGAGAGCGGCGAATCGCTGTCGGGGTGCTGAATGCGGAACATGGAAAGATGAAGCCTACACCTAGCATCCATCCTTCTCACATTACCGTCTGGTTTCGTGTCGGAGCGACTCCACATCTTTCATTTGTTGATGATGCCGAGGCTGCAACCTAAATGTACCCGCTTCCACTAGGCACCACCCTTGGCCGGCTAAAGATTGTGGACGTCTTAGACTACTATGACGGTCCAAAGACGTTTTCGGCTCAAAATGCAGCTGGAGTTCTGTTTTTGGCGTTTTGGGCTGATGAGACTGATGCGGAGGATCATTGGATCTATGTCCCCATCAGCGCCGATAGGCTGCGTAGCGTGCGCAGAGGGGAATTGCCAATTCACAGCGCCATTGTCAGTGCCGAAGATGGTTTTGTGTACTTTGTAAAGACGTCGAAGACTGGAGGAGAAGTGGACCTCCAGACCCTCGGCATTGATGAGATAGACCCATCTGTCTTACCACCGCCCGAGGATGTTCTGGACGTGGTGGATGCACAGGGGACGACTGCACCTGTGGCAGGATCCTCATGGATTCAGCGTGTAGTCGTTGAGGCATTTGATCGGACTCGAAAGCTCTCAGTTGAAGAAGTGTTCCCCGCGATTGAGCTTTGGGCACGATTTTTCAATGGCGCAATGGATTCTGTAGGTGTTGTAGGAGCGCTCGTTCCAGTCGGGGCTCGTCCAGGTTCATTTATTCTCGACCTGGAAGTTGAGGCCACGCCAGAGGTTTCCAAGGCGTTCCAACGATGCCTTGTAGCTTCCGCAGAGAATGATTCTCAGGCTGTAGACCATGCAGCGCGCAGTCCTGGGGAGGCTAAACTTCTTGAGCCGCTGTTGGCAGCACTAGCTCAGCGTGAGCTTGAACTACGGGTCGAGATGGTGACCACCGCAGGGGAAATCGTTTTCAGGCCCTTATCATTGAGCAGTCTGACGGCACGTAGAAATCTTGCGCGGGTTCGCAAGCAGAGCCGCAGGGCATTGGAAAGCGTCAAGGTTCCGCAGGCCGATGACCTCGGGCGAGTTTTCCAGACAGTAAAAATTGCATCTCAGACGAGACGCGTCACGGCACACAGCCTAGGAGTGGTCCATCGACAAGTAAACTACTATTTGCGTGCTGCGCGCATCCTAGGATTTCTCAATGATAGACTCGAGCCAACGAGCGCAGGTGAGCAACTGCTTCGCCTTGCAGATGATGCAAGGCTGACTCTTGCTAGCATGCAATTTGAGGTAAGCGATTGCGGTTCGGCCTGGATTAGATGGGCATCGGCATCGACGCTTCAAGACCTTTCCCCAGAAACTGCGAAGGGGTTCTTGCTGGAAATGGTCCCTGACCTATCCGAAGGAACGGTTGATCGCCGAGCGAAGACACTTTCGGCATGGCTTGAGCAGCTCAAGCCATATCATTACACCCTACAGCAATAGCATCCTTTGCTGTTGTGTCTGATTTGGTGTGGTGCCTGCAGCGTCCCTGTTGGGACGGCCCTCTCTGCCAACGTGAGTGAGACAGTTCGTACCCGGCAGTTTAGTGTGCAGGGCGACCCAGGTAGGAACGATGAATCCGATGGTGGAAGAGGCTCGGGTCAGGGAGACCGAGGTGGTGGAGAAGGCCAGGCGACGAGGCTTCACGGCGGAATACAAGCTGCGGGTGCTGGCGGAGGCAGACCGCTGCACGAGGCCCGGTGAAGTGGGAGCGCTGCTGCGCCGCGAAGGGCTGTACTCGTCGCTCTTGAGCGTGTGGCGGCGCCAGCGCGATGCGGGAGAGTTGTCGGCCCGCAGCCCGAAGAAGCGAGGGCCACCAGCGAAGGAGCCTGACGCGAGTGCCCGGCGCGTCGCCGAGTTGGAGAAGGAGTTGGCCCGAGCCCAGGTGCGCCTCAAGCGCGCCGAGGCGCTGCTGGACCTCCAAAAAAAAGTTTCGGAAATCCTGGGCGTGGAACTGCCCAAGCCCAACGAGGAGCCCTGATGGCCGTGGCACTGGAGGCCGTCGACGCCCTGGGCGTGGCGCCGGTGTGCAAGGCCCTGGGCCTGCCGCGCGCCACCTTCTACCGGCAGGCCCAGCCCCGACACGGGCCGGTGCACAGGCCCAGCCCACCCAGGGCTCTCCCTCCGGAGCAACGGGCCGAGGTGCTCTCGGTGCTGCACGAGCCGAGATTCGTGGATGCCGCGCCCGCGGAAGTCTACGCGCAGCTCCTCGATGTTGCCGCGCATCTTTGTTGATGGTCCGGTGAGCCGCTTGGTTGATGGCCTCGGGACTACGGTTCCCCAGTCGCGTCAAGGCCTTGGCCGCCTCCGGCGGTGCCCTTCGGGCAGCCCTGACGCGACCGGAGAACCGCAGGATGGGAGCAATCAGTTCCGCTTCTCGCGGAAACTGCTGTCGCGTCAATGGCTTGAGTTCCATCACAAGCGTGATTTCTGGTGGTCCGGCTCCGTGATGGCATTGGCGGCGCCTCTCCTCGCGAGTCCCTCAACCAGTGTGCGCGAGACCAGGCGTCCATCCCTCAAATAGCGTGCGCGGCAACAGTGGCGCGGAACTCAGCAGATGCCGTTCAATGGGCAGACGTCTCCGGATCGCGTCCCGGAGCACTGCAAGGCATTGAGGGAAGTGGGCCCTCCTGGATTCGAACCAGGGACCAATCGGTTATGAGCCGACAGCTCTAACCGCTGAGCTAAGGGCCCTCATGCGCCAACCAACCGCGTAACGGATTGCATACCGCCGGGCGCGCAGTCCTGGCAAGGGGCCACGTTCCACCCACCCTCAGCGCCTCCGCTTCGTCGCCCCGCCAACGGCCGGCGTCTCGCGTGGCACCTTCACGCGGAAGGCGTCCCCGCGCTGCGCCACCTCCACGCCCTCGGCCCGCAGGCGCCGTGCCTGCTCCTGGGCCACCTGGGGCGCCAGCGTCCCGTCCGAGCGGATGACGCGCCACCAGGGCAGCGGCACGTCCGGCCGCTGGGGCAGGGTGGCCATCTCCCGGCCCACACCCCGCGCCGCCCCAGGACGGCCCGCGTAGAGCGCCACCTGGGCATAGGAGCGCACCTGCCCGCGCGGAATCGCCCGGACCGCCTGCCCCACCGCCTTGGGGAAGGGCAGGGGAGCCGGCTTCACTTCGGCCTTCGGTGTCTTCGTCTTCGCTCGGAGCGCCACGGCCCCGGACTCTAGAAACACGAAGGCCCCCGGTCCACGAATGGAGCGGGGGCCCTCGTTTCAGCTCAGCTCAAGCCCGGCTCAGCTCTCCACGAAGGAGCGCAGGCGCTTGGAGCGGCTGGGGTGGCGCAGCTTGCGCAGCGCCTTGGCCTCGATCTGACGGATGCGCTCGCGCGTCACCTCGAAGTCCTGGCCCACCTCTTCCAGCGTGTGGTCGGACTTCTCGCCGATGCCGAAGCGCATGCGGAGCACCTTCTCCTCACGCGGCGTCAACGTGGCGAGCACCTTCCGGGTCTGCTCCGCCAGGTTCATGTTGATGACCGCGTCCGCGGGCGACACGAGGCTCTTGTCCTCGATGAAGTCGCCCAGGTGGCTGTCCTCTTCCTCGCCAATCGGCGTCTCGAGGGAGATGGGCTCCTTGGCGATCTTCAGGACCTTGCGGACCTTGTCGAGCGGCAGCTCCATCTTCTCCGCGATCTCCTCCGGCGTCGGCTCGCGGCCAATCTCCTGCACCAGGTAGCGGCTGGTGCGGATGAGCTTGTTGATGGTCTCGATCATGTGCACCGGGATGCGGATGGTGCGGGCCTGGTCCGCGATGGCGCGGGTGATGGCCTGACGAATCCACCAGGTGGCGTAGGTCGAGAACTTGTAGCCGCGCTTGTACTCGAACTTGTCCACGGCCTTCATCAGGCCGATGTTGCCCTCCTGGATGAGGTCCAGGAACTGCAGGCCGCGGTTCGTGTACTTCTTCGCGATGGACACCACGAGGCGCAGGTTGGCCTCCACCAGCTCGCTCTTGGCGCGCTCGGCGCGGCGCTCACCCAGGCGGATGGCGTCGTAGTTGCGGCGCAGCGACTCGACGGGGAGGTTGGCCTCCTCCTCGACCTTCTTGATCTTCCGCACCGCCGTGCGCACGTCGCGGTCCAGGACCTCCAACTGCTCCGGCGTGAGGTTGAGCTGCTTCTGCAGCTTCTTGCCGATGTTGGGGTTCTCCCGCGACTCCTTGAGCTGCGGGCGCAGGTCCTTCATGGAGCAGTCGTAGCGGCGCTCCAGGTCGCGAAGCTCGTCCTCGGCCTTGTCGACGCGCTCGATGAGGGCCTTGAGGTTGATGACGATGCGGTCCACCTGCTTCTTGTTGAGCCGCATCTCCTCCAGGACCTCCATCATCTTGGTCCGGAGGTCCTTGATCTCCTGCTTCACTTCCTTCTTGCGGACCTCGGTCAGCTTCTTCTTGGAGGACAGCTCCTCCTCCAGGACGTCGCAGTCCTGGGCGAACTTGCGGAAGCGCTCGATCTGCTTGCAGATCTGCTCGATCTTGTTCAGCTCGCTCTGCGCGAGCTGCGCCGGAGCGTCGCCGTCGCCGACCTCCTCCGGAGCCTCGTCGGCACCTTCGGACTGCGCCTCTTCCGGGGCGTCCTTGATGACGTCGCGCACGCGCAGCTTGGCCGTCTTCAGCTTGTTGCCGATGTCGAGGATCTCCTCGACGGCGACCTTGCACGCCAGCAGCGCGCGGAGGACTTCCTTCTCGCCCTCCTCGATGCGCTTGGCGATCTCGACCTCGCCCTCGCGCGTGAGCAGGCTGACGCTGCCCATCTTGCGCAGGTACAGGCGCACCGGGTCGTTCGACTTGCCGCCCGGCTCGTCGTCCTCGTCCTTCTCGTCCTCGTCGGCGTCTTCCTTCTCTTCCTCGACGGTGACGGTGGGCTTGATTTCGTTGTTCTGAGCGGCCTTCTGCGCGTCGACAATCTCGATGTCGTTGTCGCCGAACATGCTCATCACGTCGTCGATCTGATCGGACGACACGATGTCGGCGGGGAGCGCGTCATTGACCTCGTCGTAGGTGAGGAAGCCCTTCTCACGGCCCGCGGCGAGCAGGTCCTTGACCTCCTTGCGCTCGGCGACCGGATCCTCCTCGATGTCGTCCTCGACGGCGTCGGGGTCCACCTGGACGGCGGCGGCGGCCTCTTCCGCGGCCTCCTCCGGGTCCACGTCATCGCCCATGGCCGGCGCCACGCCCTTCTTCTTCTTCTTGAGCTTCTCGGTGGCCTCGGCGACGACGTCCCTCGCGGCGAGTTCTTCCTTCTCCTCGGCGCCCGTCTTGGCCCCCTTCGCCGCGGCACCGTCCGGAGCCTTCTTCTTGCGGATCACCGGATCCACCTTCTTCTTGGTGGGCTTCACGGACGCCTTTGAGGGCTTCTGCGTCGGCATTCGGGTACTTCTCCTTGAGCAAATTCAGGGGCTTGAGGCCTGGGCGAGCCGGCCGATCTACCGCAAAGTCAGGGTTTCTTACAAACGCGAACTCAAACCGGTTGCATGGGCGCCTTTGTTCCCGAGGAGGCAGGCTTGAGCTCCTCCAGGACACGCTTCTTGAGCGCCAACAGTTCCACGCGCTCCGCCAGGAGCTGGCGCGTCTCCTCTGTCAGGTCGAACGCCCCCGGCGTCTGCTCCGTCGCCCGCTTTATATAAACGAGCCGCTCGTCGATGCGCCGCACCATGATTTCCCTGCAGATGGACAGGAAGGCGGCCTCCAGGGGCGCGGAGTCCGAGGGGAGCTGCCGCAGCGCGCTTTCGAGGCCGCGCTTCACGGCTTCCGAGGATTCAAAGAGCGCGTCCTTCGCGCCGTGCCCCGACGTGGCATGGGCCAGCGCCATCCGCAGGCCCATGTGGGACAGCTCGTCACACACGCGGAAGGTGTCCCGCGCCATCAACCGTGGCTCTTTCAACACCGCGCCCACGTAGAAGCACTCCAGGGCCGGCGGCGGCTTCTCCAGGGGCGGGGGAGGACGGTTGGGGCTCGAAGCAGGCGCGTCGCCAGCGGCGGGCTTGGGGAGGGGCACCTTGCTGCGCAGGGCGGCCTCCACGTCCGCGGGGCGCCAGCCGAAGTGCTCGGCCACGGCGCCGAAGAGCGTGGCGCGCACCAGGCCCGCGGGGACCTGTCCCACCACGGGCTTCAGCCGCTCGAGCGCTGCCATCTTCTCCTCGAAGCTCGCGGCCTTGCCCTCCGGGAGGAGCGAGGCGAACAGGTGGGTGGTGAGCGGGTGGGCGCCTTCCAGCAGCCGTTCCACGCCCTCCTGGCCCACTCGACGCGCGAAGGTGTCCGGATCATCCCCTTGCGGGAGCAGGGCAACTCGCGCGGTCGCTCCAGCGGCGAGCAGGGGACCGGCGAGCCGTTCGACGGCGGCGAGGCCCGCCGAGTCTCCGTCCAGCAGCAGAATCAGCTCGCGGGCCTCGGCGCGCTTGAGCACCTGCATGTGGCCGGCGGTGAGGTTGGTGGAGCACAGCGCCACCGCGTGCCGCACGCCCACCTGGTGGAGGCCGATGGCGTCGAAGTAGCCCTCCACCAGCACGGCGGCCTTGCGCTTGCGAATCTCGTCGCGCGACTGGTCCATGCCGAAGAGCGTCTCGCTCTTGTTGTAGAGCCGGGACTCGCGCGAGTTGAGGTACTTGGGCCCTTCGTCCGCGCCGACCAGGCGGCCACCGAAGGCGATGGGGCGGCCCTCCGGCGCCCGGATGGGCACCATCAGCCGGCTGCGGAAGAAGTCGTAGTAGCCGTCACCGCTGTTGCGCTTGAGGACCAGGCCGGCCTTCGCCGCCCACTCCAGCATGCCCAGCTTCTGGAAGCGCTCCGTCAGCGAGGCCCATTCGTGCGGCGCCCAGCCCAGGCCGAAGGCCATGGCCGTCTCTTCCGAGACGCCGCGGCTGGCGACGTAGGCCCGGGCCGCGCGGCCCTCGTCCTCCTGCCACAGCATGGCGCGGAAGTGCTCGGCGGCCTGGTCCGTGGCCTCCTTGATTTGCTGCCGCTCCCGCATGCTGGGGTCCTGCTCGGCCTCCAGGTCCACGCCCAGCTCGCGCGCCAGGTCTCGCACCGCGTCCAGGAACGTCTTGCCCAGGTAGCGCTGGACGAAGGACACCGCGTCCCCGCTCGCGCGGCAGCCGTGGCAGAAATAGAAGCGCTTCTCCGGCACCACGTAGAAGGAGGGCGTCTTCTCCTGGTGGAAGGGGCAGCAGGCCTTCCATTCCCGCCCGGCCTTCTTCAGGTCGACGTGCCGGGAGATGAGCCCGACGAGGTCCACCCTTTCGAGGACCTCCTGGATCTTGTGCTCCGGAATCACGACTCCCACCCCCTGGCCCACCCCTGGGCGGGCCCAGCGCCCACATCCTGCCCGGACGGGCTGACGTCGGCTGCCTGGCGGACGACCTGGCGGATCCCCCCCATGAGGGCGGAAGCCGGGGCGCTCGCGAGGGCAGGGGGCGTGTGCGGCATGGGAAGGACTCCTGGGGCCCCTGCACGCGGCCTCCGCCGGGGTGAGCGGGGGCGCGGCGGGACTGACCCAGGCACTTAATGACGGGGGAGCGAGGGAGCAAGTTTCCGCATCCCTGTCCAGCCCTCAATGCAAAGGCGCCGCCGGTTTCCCGACAGCGCCAGCGCTGACCTCAAGACGGTGGGAGGCTCAGGAGAGCTTCGAGAGCTCTGACTTCACGGCCTCGGAGATGGCCCGGCCTTCCGCCTTGCCGTGGATTCGGGCGTTGAGGTGCTTCATCACCGCGCCCATGTCCTTGGGGCCCTTGGCGCCGGTCTCGGCGATGGAGGCGCGGACCTCGGCGGCCAGCTCGTCGGCGGTGAGCTGCTTGGGCAGGTAGTTCTGGAGGACGCCGATTTCGGCCTCTTCCTTCTCCGCCAGCTCCGGGCGGCCGCCCGACTTGAACTGCTCCACGGAGTCGCGGCGCTGCTTGATGAGGCCGGCGATGACGGTGAGGATACCCGCGTCGTCCAGGGCGGAGGCGCCGGGCTCCACTTCCTTGTACTTCACCGCGCTCTTGAGCATCCGCAGCACGCTGAGCGTCAGCTCGTTCTTGGACCGCATCGCGTCCTTCAGGTCCGCGTCGATCCGCTCCTTCAGGGTGGCCATGGTCGCGACTCCGGGAGGTGAGACGTTGTTCAGGGGGACTTCGACGGCGGGAGCCAGGGCACCTGACAGCGGTGGCGCCCCGGCTCCTCGCGCGAGGCACGCGCCTAGAACGACTTGCGGGCCTTCTTCACAGCGCGCTTCTTGGCGGCGAGGGCCTTCTTCTTCCGCTTCACGGAAGGCTTCTCGTAGTGCTCGCGCTTACGGATCTCGGAAAGGATTCCAGCCTTCTCGGTGGCCTTCTTGAAGCGCTTGAGGGCGCTCTCGATGGACTCTCCTTCCTTCACTCGGATACCGGGCATGCAGTCACCTCCTTCCGCCGTACGTAGATGTGGGTGTAGATCAAAAGGGGCAGCGGGTATGACCCACCGCGCCGGAAAACGCAAGGACGCTGGACGAAAACGCTATGTCGGATGGACTACACTGTCCGTCTTGTGAGCCCAGCCCTCCTCCTGGTGGTACTCCTGACGACCGGCCAGCAGCAAGGGGGGACGCCGACCCGTGAGTGCTGGATGTCCTGTCAGCGGCACGTGGTGGACCCGGCCCAGCGGGCCCGGACCTGCAAGAGCTGCCTGCCCGGGGGCCGCGTGGATTCCTGGGTGCAGAGCCTGGCGGGCCAGCGGCCCATTCCCCGGGCGCCGCTCGTCTCCGCGATGAAGGACCCGGACTGGCGGGTGCGGTGGGCGGCGGTGCGCGCGGACGCCCGGCGCCAGGGCATCACGGACCGGCGGGCCCTGGCGGATTGGGTCCTGGCGGCGCCGGTGTCGTCCAACCTGGAGGCCTGCCTGACGGCGGCGCGTGCCGCCGCGGAGTCCGGGGCCTCCTCCGCGAATTTCCTCCGGGCCGCGGGGTTGCGTGGGGCCAACGCCGCGGCCCGCGTATGGGGACGGCGGGCGGCCATCCGCGAGGCCCTGGAGCTGGAGCTGTACGCGGAGGACCTGGCCGTGCGGAGCGCGGCGCTGGCGCACCTGGCCGCCTTCCTGGGCCGCACGCCCGCGCGCGTCGTGCTGGATGCCATGGCGACCCGGCCGGAGCGCGTGGACGCGGTCAGCGCCAGCGCGCTCAAGGTCGTGGCGGGGCGCGGCCGCACCTCCGTGGGGCGGATGCTGCTGGAGGAGGCGAGGCCCGCGGAGGAGGCGCGCATCAACCGGCTCTTCGCCGTGTACTCGCGGGAGCTGGAGGGGATGCAGCCGGAGCTGACCGTGGCGGATCCACTGCAGCGGCGGCGCGCGGTGGCGTCGCTGCGGGTGTACGGGCCGCTGGCGACGCGGGAGCTGGAGCGGGCGCTCGGGGATTCGGACCGGTGGATCCGCCGGGACGCGGCGCGGGCGTTGGCGGACGCGGAAGGGGTGCCGCTGCGCGCGGCGGCGGAGCGGCGCCTCACGTCGAGTGACGCGGCGCGGGCGCGCCCCTGGCTGGAGGCCATGGCGCGGGAGAAGGGGTGCCTGGCCTTCTTCATGGCGACGGCCCGGGACACGGCGCTGGCCGCGTCCGTGCGCGGGGCCGCGCTGGCGCAGCTCGCGGACTGTGGCGAGGGGGCTCGGGACCGGGTCGCCTCGGTGGAGCCCTTCCTGACGGAGACGCAGCCGCTGCTGCGCGCGGGGGCGGTGCGGGCCCTGGGCGGGCTGACGACGCGGCACCCGGGAGTGCCCGAGGCCACGGCGCGCGCGCTGCGAGACGGGGCTCCCGAGGTGGTGAGCGCCGCGCTGGAGCTGCTGGCGGCTCAACGGCAGACGTCCTGGGGCGACGAGGCCGCGGTGCTGCTGGAATCGGACCATGCCTCGGTGCGCGCCGCCGCCGCCGAGGCGCTGGAGCAGATTGGCCGCGCGTCGCACGTGAAGGCGCTGGCCGGCTGCCTGCGGGAGGACGCGGAGGCCCCCGTGCGCGTCGCGGCGGCCATGGCCCTGGGCCGGATTGGTGGGGCACAAGCGGCCGCCGCGCTGTCCGACGCCGCGGCGCGCGACCCGGACGCCCATGTGAAGCATGTGTCGCGGGAGGCGCTGCTGCGGCTGGGCTTCGGCCAGTAGACGGTGCGGCCTGGCCCGGCACGGGGGCCCGGGCCGCGAAGCGGCGACAGCGGCCCGTCCGGGGCTCAGAGGCCGCTGATGGCCTTGGCGTCCACGCGGTTCCGGCCCGCGCGCTTGGCGCGGTACAGGTACTTGTCCGCCGCGGCGATGAGGTCCTCGGGCTGGGAGAAGTCCGAGTCCAGCAGCGTGGCCACGCCCAGGCTGATGGTCACCTTGATGGGCGTGCCGCTGAAGACGAAGTCGGCCTTGTCCACGGCGAACCGGCAGCGCTCCGCGCACGCCAGGGCCTGGTCCTCGGCGGACTCGCGCAGCATCAGCGCGAACTCCTCGCCGCCGTAGCGCGCGAGCAGGTCCTCCGTCCGCACGGTGTCGCTCACCCGCTGGGCGATGCGCGTCAGCACATAGTCGCCAGCCGGGTGGCCATACGCGTCGTTGATCTTCTTGAAGTGGTCCACGTCGAAGAGGACGAGCGACAGCGGCACCCGGTGGCGCAGGCAGTAGCTGAACTCCTTGCGCACCGTCTCCAGGAAGTACTTCTTGTTGTAGACGCGGGTGAGGCCGTCGCGGGTGGCGGACTCGTAGATGCTGCGCTGGTACTGCTCCTCCAGCGCGTCCTGGATGGAGAACTTGAGGACGGTGTTGGAGCCGATCTGGATCTTGTCGCCGTCGTAGAGCGGCGCGGCGTTGACCTTCAGGCCGTTGAGGTACGTCCCGTTGGTGCTGGCCAGGTCCACCAACTGGAAGCGCCCATCCCCCAGCGCCACCACCTTGGCGTGCTTGCGGGAGATGCCGTCATCCTCGACCTGGAACTGCGCCTCGGAGCTGCGCCCCAGGACGACCTCGGAGCGGTCCAGCTTGAACATGCGCCCGATGCCCGCCGCGGACTTGGCGCTGATGACGATCAGATAGGCGCTCTGCTGCTGGGCACTGCCCAGCAGGTCCGAAATCGAATGGACGGAAGTTTTCTCCTCGGACATCGCGGCACCCATCTTACGGGCCGCCTTTTAACGGCGGCAAGCATACTGCCCGACTCTCCACTACTCTCCTCGGGACCGCCGCGTGGCGGGGGGCCGGCGGGGGGGCTCCGGGGCGACTGTCGGCCTCCCGACGGTCAATTCTCCGGCCACCGGGGCCTGGATGTAGCGCGCCAGGGCCCCGGAAGCGCCGGAGTGATAGGCCAGCCCCTGCATCAGCTTCGCCAGGGCCGCCGACGGCGTCATGTCCGCGCCGCCCATGGCCCCGGCTTCCAGCGCGGCCGCTCCGGACTCATACAAGGAGAGGTCCACGCCATTCCGGTGCGCCTGGCTCACCACCACCACCGGGACGCCGCGCTCCCGCGCCTGGTGGAAGAGCGGCCGCAGCGAGCGCCCGAGCGCCGGGTCGATGGGGAAGTTGCCGGCCCCATAGGCCTCCACCACCAGCCCGCGGACGTGCGGCAGGAGCTGGAGCGGCAGCGCCGGGTCCAGCCCGGGGTACACCTTCAAGAGGAAGACGCGCGGGTCCAGCCGCTCCTGGAGACGGAAGGCCCCCCGGGGCTTGAGGCCGGGCTCGAAGGTGGCGTCCACGCCCAGCGTGCCCAGCACCGGGAAGTTGGGGCTGTCGAACGCGTCGTACTCGGCCACCTTCACCTTGCGCGCCCGGTTGCCGCGGTACAGGTGCGAGTCGAAGCAGATGGTGACCTCCCGCGGCCCCTGCAGCGCGGACATCACCGCGTCGATGAGGTTGAGCCGCGCGTCCGAGCGGATCTTCCCCAGCGGCCGCTGCGAGCCCGTCAGCACCACGGGGCAGGGCGGGTTGCGCAGCATGAAGGAGAGGGCGCTGGCGGTGTAGGCGAGCGTGTCCGTGCCGTGGGTCACCACGGCCCCGTCGAAGTGGGGCAGGCGCGCGTGGAGGTGCGCGGCCATCCGGCTCCAGAGCTCCGGCTGCATCTCCGAGCTGTCCAGGTTGGAGAACAGCTCCAGCTCGATGTCGGCCAGCTCGAACAGCTCGGGCACCCGGGCCTTCAGTGTCTTGAAGAAGGCCGCCGGGCGCAGGGCGGACGGGCGTCCCCCGGCCATTCCAAGTGTACCCCCGGTATGCAACAGCAGGACTCTGGGCATGATGAACAGGCGCTTCCCTGCCAAGGCTGGCGTTGCTTTACAAGCCCCGCGCGCGTCGCTAAGACCCGCCGCGTGCTCCTTTCCTGCTGGAAGCGTGTCGTTCCCCTGCTGGCCGCCGCGGTCCTGACGGCCCCAGGGTGCAAGAACCCCGAGAGCGCGGCCCCCACCGGAGGCCCGTCGGAGGCGTCCGCTCCGGCGCCCGCCGCCCCGGCGCCCGCCGAGCCCGCGGCGCCCGTGGATCCAGCCGCAGCGGTGTCCGGTATTCCCGGCATGGACTTCTCCTCGCTGTCGCCCACGGCGAAGCGGGAGCTGGCCACCGTCTTCAGCGACGACTTCTGCTACTGCGGCTGCCCCCACACGCTGGGCGCCTGTCTGAAGACGCACACCCCCTGCAAGCACGCCAGACGCAAGGCGCAGGTGGCCGCGCGCATGGTGTCCGAGGGCATCCCAGCCACCGAGGTCATCCTCTCCCTGTCGACGTACTACTCGGCCTTCCACAGCCCCCGGGCGCAGTTCAAGGTGGATGACCGGATGTGCATGGGCTCCGCGGGCGCGCCGGTGACGGTGGTGGAGTTCTCCGACTTCGAGTGCCCCTACTGCGCCAAGGCCCGCCCGGTGCTGGAGGCCTTCGCCAAGAAGCACGCGCAGCAGGTGCGCTTCTGCTACCTGCCGTTCCCCCTGGCCATGCACCCCAACGCGAAGCAGGCGGCGCAGGCGGCGCTGTGGGCCCGGGACCAGGGCAAGTTCTGGCAGATGCACGACGCCCTCTTCGAGAACCAGTCCAACCTCAAGCCGGAGGCGATTGCCGCCCTGGCGACATCCCTGGGGCTGGACGGCGCGAAGCTGGCGGCGCTGCTGAAGACGGACGCCTATAAGGAGGAACTGGACGGCTACCGCGGCCAGGGCCGCGCGGCGGGCATCAGCGGCACCCCGTCCGTGTACTTCAACGGGCGCGCGCTGGACCTGGCCTTCGTGGAGCCGGAGATGCTGTCCCACAGCCTGGAGGACGAGCTGGAATGGTCCGCCAACAAGAACGCCTGGGCGGCTGACTGACGCCACCATGAACCCCCGCTTCCGCATCGACGCGTCGGCGCAGCTCGTCCCCGAGGACCGGCATGTGCCTTCACCGCTGGCGGGGCGCTCGGGGACGTACGCGCTGATGGCGACGGCGCCCGACCTGCTGGTGTTCTCACGCACGCCGGCCGAAGGGGGCTCCATCCCGGTGCCGCGCGTGGTGCTGGCCGGTGACGCGGGGGGCTTCCCGCTGTCGGACCTCATCGCCTTCCTCAGCCAGTCCCGCTGGAGCGGGGTGGTGCGCGTGCACTCGCCGGGCGGAGAGCGCTCCGTCACCCTGCGGGAGGGCGAGGTGCGCGGCGCCTCGTCCGACGACCCGGCCGACCGGCTGGGCGAGGTGCTGGTGCGGATGGGCTACGTGGAGCGCGCCCAGGTGGAGGCGGCCCTGCGTGAGCACCCGCCCTCCAAGGTGGGGCGCTCGCTGGTGGAGAAGGGGCTGCTCAAGTCGCACGACCTCTTCAAGTGCGTCACCCACCAGGTGAGCGAAATCTTCCACGCCATCGTCCTGTGCCGGGAGGGCAACTTCTTCCTCATCGACCAGCCGGTGGAGGACAAGTCGGGCCACATCATCCAGCTCCCCACGCAGAGCCTGCTGATGGACAGCATCCGGAAGATTGACGAGCTGGCGCACTTCCGCAAGCGCATCCCCCACGGCCGGCTGTACGTGACGCGCAAGCGCCCCTCGGACGGCAAGCTGGAGGAGGATGAGGACCGGGTGCTGGCCCTGCTGGATGGCCGGCGCACCCTCCTGGAGCTGGGGCACGCCGCCCGCCTGTCCGAGTTCGACGTCACCAAGGTCGTCTTCCGCCTGCTGGAGGGCGGCTTCGCGGCGGTGACGGACAAGCCGCTGATGGTGCCGGGGCCCGGCGTGCCCACGCCGATTCCGCAGCCGCCGGAGCGGACCGCGCAGGCCGCGGCGCCGGCCCGTCCGCCCGCGCGCCCGGTGGTGACGGTGGACCCGCGCCCGGTGGCCCGCGTCTTCAACTTCATCTTCCGGGAGATTCGCGACGAGGTGGCCAAGCAGGGCATGGACCGCGAGTTCATCGCGGCGGCCAACGCGGCCCTCTCCGGCCAGGGCCTGTCGTCCTCGCCGGTGCTGGAGGGGCTGGCCTTCGCCCCGGACGGCAGCCTCCCGGAGAACAAGCTCATCGAGAGCTTCGAGCGCCACCGCGCGCAGCTCGGCAGTGAGCCGCTGGCGTCCTTCAAGCAGGCGCTCAGTGACATGATGTTCTTCCTCCTCTTCCAGGCCGGTGAGCTGCTGGAGTCACGCGCGGACGAGGACCTCGCCCGGCGCGTGAAGGAGCTGCTGGCCACGCTCGAGGCATCGTGACGGATTCTGGTTGGCCGCGCCTCACGGCGGAGGTGCCCGGCTGCGGGGGCGCCTTCAAGCTGGTGCCCGAGGACTTCGAGGTGGAGGAGGTGCCCGCCTACCTGCCCTCCGGTGAAGGGGAGCACCTCTACCTCTGGGTGGAGAAGCGGGGCCGTGACACGCGCGAGCTGGTGCGCGCGCTGGCCGCGGCGCTCGGGGTGTCCGAGGACGACATCGGCGTGGCGGGGATGAAGGACCGGCACGCCATCACCCGGCAGCTCGTGTCCGTGCCCGCGCGCGCCGAGCCCAGGGTTCCGGACTTCGCGCTGGATGGGGTCCAGGTGCTGTGGACGAAGCGCCATGGCAACAAGCTCCGGACCGGGCACCTGCGGGGTAACCGCTTCCGGCTGCGCCTGCGCGGCGTGAAGGACGTGGGCGCGGCGCGGGAGAGCTTCTCCCGCCTGGTGGCGCAGGGCGTGCCCAACTACTTCGGCGAGCAGCGCTTCGGGCGCGCGGGGGACAACGCGGACCTGGGCCGGCTGCTCGTCCTGGGGCAGCGGCTGCCCAGGCGGCCGGACCGCTTCCAGCGCAAGCTGTACCTGTCCGCCTTCCAGTCCCGCCTGTTCAACCAGGCGCTGGCGGCGCGGCTGAACGCGGGCACCCTGGCCACCGCGCTCGCGGGCGACGTGCTGCGCAAGGAGGAGACGGGCGGCGTCTTCGTGTGCGAGTCACCTGAGGTGGACGGCCCGCGCGTGGCCGCCTTCGAGGTGAGCCCCGCCGGGCCGCTCTTCGGTCCGAAGATGACGGCGTCCGCGGGCGCCGTGGCCGAGCTCGAGGCGCGGCTGCTGACGGAAGCGGGCGTCACGCCCGAGGACTTCAAGCGCGGCGGCGGCGAGACGGAAGGCAGCCGCCGGCCCTACCGCGTCCGCCTGGGGGCGCCCGAGCTGTCCTCGGAGACGACGGCGGAGGGCGAGGACCTCTGGCTCACCTTCGAGCTGCCTCGGGGCGCGTACGCCACCGAGGTCCTCCACGAGCTCCTGAAGGACGGCTGAGCCCCTGAAACGAAGACGCCTCCGAGGCCATGGGGCCCCGGAGGCGTCGGTGCGTCGTGCCCCGGCCGGGTGCGGCCGGGGCGGGGCGGCTACTGGTTCTGCACCTTGAACTCGGTCCGGCGGTTCATCGCGCGGCCCGTCTTGGTGCTGTTGGGCGCGATGGGCTGCGTCTCACCGAAGCCCACGGCCTGGAGGCGGCCCGGGTCGACGCCGCGGCGGATGAGCTGCGCCATGACCGCGTCCGCGCGGCGCTGGGACAGCCGCAGGTTGGAGGCGTCCTTGCCCAGCGAGTCGGTGTGGCCCTCGATGCGGATGCGCTTGATCCACGGCGCGTCGCGCAGGGCCTGCGCCACGTCGTCGAGCACCGCGGTGCTCTGCTTGCCGTAAATCTTGTGCGAGCCGGAGCTGAAGAGGATCTGCTTCTTGATTTCGATGCGGTCGCGCTTGATGACGACCATCTTGTACTGCTTGGCGCAGCCGCGCTCCTCCTGGACGCCGGGCTCCTCCGGGCACGCGTCCAGCCGGTCCACGATGCCGTCACCGTCGGTGTCCTTGTCCGGGCAGCCGCCGTTCTCCGCCACGCCGGCCTCGCCGGGGCACTTGTCCTGGACGTCCGGGACGCCGTCCGCGTCGTTGTCCAGGTCCGGGCAGCCGTCCTCGTCCTGGAAGCCGTCCTTGTCCTCCGGCTCGTCCGGGCACTTGTCGTCCACGTCGAGCACGCCGTCACCGTCCTTGTCGACGATGGGGCAGCCCAGGTTCTGCATGGGGCCGGCCTCGTCCGGGCACTTGTCGGCCGTGTCGACGATGCCGTCACTGTCGTTGTCCAGGTCCGGGCAGCCGTCCTCGTCCTGGAAGCCGTCCTTGTCCTCGGCCTGGTCGGCGCACTTGTCCTCGGAGTCGACGACGCCGTCACCGTCGCGGTCCTTGGGGGCCTCCGCCGGGCAGCCCTGGTTCTCCGCCACGCCGGGGGTGAGCGGGCACTTGTCGTTGCCGTCCAGCACGCCGTCGTTGTCGTTGTCCGGGTCCGGGCAGCCGTCCTCGTCCTGGAAGCCGTCCTTGTCCTCGGCCTGGTCGGGGCAGGGGTCGTCCTTGTCCAGGGTGCCGTCGCCGTCGCTGTCCGTCTCCTCGATGCGGACCACCACCTGCGGCTGCTGCGGTTGCTGGGGCTGTTGCGGCTGCTGGGGCTGTTGCGGCTCCGGCCGGTCGCGCACCAGCACCTGGCGCGGACCACAGTTCTTGGAGAGCGCCAGCGCGCGGTTCACCGCGGTGTCGGCGGTGCGCACGTGGGTGTCGGCGCGGCCGCTGTTGCCCTGGCTCAGCTCACCCCGGGCGAAGTCGAGGTGGGCCTCGGCGGTGGCCAGCTCCACGGGCGCGCAGCGCAGGGCGCCGCCGCGGCGGGCGCGCTCCACGTTGGCCGCGAGCACCTCCGTGTCCGCGCGAATCTTGCTGCCGCTGACGCAGGAGAGGGAGAAGAGGAGGGGGAGCAGTGTGACCAGGGAAGGACGCGTCATCGGGGAGCGCTCGGTCGTCACGGGTTCGGAGTGCGGCCGCCGGGCTCGGTGCTGCCGGCCACGGCCATGGCCTTCTCGCGGGCCTCGTTGGCGTAGCGGGACGCCTTCACGGCGAAGTCCACGCCGGCTTGATAGTCGGAGTACCCCACCTCCTCGCGTGCCTTGGCGATGTACAGGTTGGCGGCGGTCCACTCATAGGGGGAGAGCTTCTCCGCCCCAGCGGTGCGCGCGGCCTGGATCTGCACTTCGGCGTCGAGGATGTTCGCGGTGGACTTCACGGGGCCGCACGCGGTGAGCGTCCCCGACACCGCCAGCAACGCCATCAGCTTCTTCATGGGGTGGCGCCTTGAGAGAGGGGTGAAACCTGACGGTCGTATCAATCGCACCCTGGAGGGTCAAGAATCGGGCAGACGTGCAGGCCAGGGGGCGGGGGATGTGGTGGGGCTTTGACGGATGGCGCGGCCCTTGCCATCGTCGGGGCCCGTGTCTTCGTCCGCCCGACTTGTCCTCCTCCTGTCGCTGCTCCTCCCCTGGGCCGCCCTGTCCGGGCCCGCGGCCGCCGCCAAGCGGACGTCCCGGCGCGCGGACACGGACGCGGTCATCCAGGCCGTGGTGGAGGGGGGCGCCGTCCCCGCCGCCGTCTCCCGCCTGCGCTACCTGCGCGAGGAGGCCTACGCGGCCCGGGAGCTTGCCTCCACGCTGCGCACCGTCCACGAGGAGCGGCTGCGCCGCAACCTCACCGCGGTGCTGGCGGGGCTGGGCACCCGCGCCGCCGAGCCGACCCTGGCGGGGCTGGCGTCGGACGAGGACAGCGCCGTCCGCATGTACGCCGCGCAGGGACTGGCGAGGCTCCACAGCCGCCTCACGCAGGTGGTGGTGCCCCTGCTGCAGGACAAGAGCAGCGGCGTGCGCCGCGAGGCGGCGCGGGCCCTGGGGGCCTCGCGCAACCGGAAGATGGGGGCCGTGCTGGTGAAGGCCGCCAGGACGGAGCCGGAGCTGGAGGTGCGCGCGGCCATGCTCGCCGCGGTGGGCGAGGCCGGGGACGCCAGGCAAGCTCCGGCCCTGAAGGAGTTCCTCGCCAGTGATTCGGAGAGCACCCGCTTCGCCGCCGCGCGTGGCCTGTGCCGGCTGGGCTCGCCGGAGGGCTTCGCCTTCGCGGGCAAGCTGCTCGGCTCGGAGGACCGCTTCGTGCGCAGGCAGGGGCTGGAGCTCTACGAGGGCGTCAGCGCGAAGAAGGCCGCGCCCGCGCTCAAGCCGCTGCTGGAGGACAAGGACCGCGCGCTGGCCGCCTCCGCCGCCCGCATCCTCCACGAGGGCGGGGACGCGTCGATGCTGGAGTGGCTGGTGCTGGCGTCGTGGAACGCCCAATCCGACGAGAAGCTCGCGTACGAGCGGGAGCTGGAGACGCTCCAGCTCCGGGACGACCGGCGCAAGGCCATCCTGCGCAAGGCGGGTGTCGCGCAATGAAGGGCGTCGCGGTCCTGGCCGCGGCCCTGCTGTCGCAGGCGCCCGTGGCCCCCGCTCCCGCCAGGGAGGGGGACGCCCGCCCCGGCGCGGAGGCGCTGCTCGAAGCACCGGGGGCGTCCAAGCAGCTCGCCACGGCCCGGCCGGTGAAGCCCAATGGCTGGGAGGGGCTCAGCGCGGAGCAGCGCGCCGCGCTCGTGGCCGAGGACGCGGGCGCGCCGCTCGCCGGGCGCCTGCTGCGGATGAGCGGGCGCTTCCTCAACACGCCCTACGTCCTGTCGCCGCTGGGGGAGGGCCACGGCGTGGACCCCGACCCCACCTTCCGGCTGGACGCGGTGGACTGCCTCACCTTCGTGGAGCAGTCGCTGGCGCTGAGCCTGGCGAGCCGCGAGGAGGAGGTGGCGCCGCTGTTGGAGCACATCCGCTACGCGAGCGCGCCCACCTACGAGGACCGCAACCACCTGATGGAGGCCCAGTGGCTGCCCAACAACATCCGCAAGGGCTTCCTGGCGGACGTGACGCGGCGCTACGGGGGCGGGGACGCGGTGACCGTCACGAAGTCCCTGACGAAGCTCACCTGGCAGTCGCGCTCGTCGCAGGCGCTGGGCCTGCCCAAGGCGCAGCAGGCGGTGGGCACGTACTCGCTGAACATGCTGCCCCTGGACCGGGTGATGGCGCACGCGCGCGACATCCCCTCGGGCACCATCCTGGTGGTGCTCCGGGAGGACCTGCCGCTGAAGGCCACGCGCATCACCCACCTGGGCTTCGTGGTGCAGCGCAAGAAGCGCACGTACCTGCGCCACGCGTCCCGGGGCGGCTACAACCGCGTGGTGGACGAGGACCTGGAGACGTTCCTCGCCCGCAACGGGCGCTATTCGAAGTGGAAGGTGACGGGCGTCAGCCTCTTCGAGCCGCGCCGGCCCGACGTGGCCAGCGGCGGCTCGGTGATGCGCCCGGTCCCCTGAGGTCCGCTCAGGGCGCGGGCGGCGGCGCGGCGGGCGGCTCGGTCTCCCGCTCCTCGGCTTCGGCCGCGGCGGCGGCTTCGTCGTTGGTGGCCAGCTCGCGCAGCCGCTCCTGCTCCAGCAGCGTCGCGGCGCGCACCTGCTGCTCGGCCGGCACGTGAATCTCCCACCAGGGCAGCACGTTGCCGGTGGTCAGCTTGTCCACGACGCCCGAGCGCCCGGCGCGCACCAGCACGGGGATGTTCGCGTCCTGGAGGAGCTGGGTGTAGACCTCGGCGGTGAAGGGGTCCTCCGCCGAGCCGGCGCGCACGAACACGCGCGTATCCAGCTCATGCGGCAGGGGCAGCCCCCTGCTGCGCATCTCCTCCGCGCTCACGAGGAGCGGGTTGCCTGGGCAGTCAGCGCACTGCTGGACGCTGTCCTGATACTCGGAGCCGCACCTGGCGCAGTATTTCATTGCCGTCCCTCCAGCCCGTGGGTGTCTGGAGGGAAATAGTAGGTCTGGCCTCCGCCGACGGCACCCGGGGCCCGTCACTTCGTTCAGTGGCGCGCTTCGTCACCGAGCCTGCCCACCGCGGCGCTGAGGCGCTCCACGTCAATGGGCTTGCGCAGCACCACGTCACAGTGTTCGGAGCCTTGCACCTGCGTGTAGCCCGACACGAGGATGACGCGGGCGCGCGGCTCGCGCTCCTTCACCTTCTGCGCGAGCTCGGTGCCGTTCATTCCGGGAAGGGATTCGTCCGTCACCACCACGTCGGGGTGCTCGGCCTCGAAGGCCTTCAGGCCGGCCACTCCGTCCGTGGCGGTCTTCACGTCGAACTCCGACTCCAGCAGCTCCGCCAGCAGCTCCCGGCTGTCCCCGTCGTCCTCGACCAGCAAGACCTTGATTCGCTCGTCGCCCATGCCTTGGGGAAACCCACGCGGCGGTGACGATTCGTCCCGGTCCCGCCGCGAGCGCTCCGCCGGCCTCCCGCCCGGAGAGCAGGGGAGCGGCACGAAACCTTCATTCATGGGTGGGGGGTGGCTCACCACCGGGCGTCAGGCTGCCCATGTTTGGGTCCGGAGGAAATGCCATGAAGGTGTTGCTGCGTGGAGTGCACCTGGACCTGTCGGATGCTCTCAAGTCGTATGTCGACGAACACCTGGTGCGCCATATCGAACGGTTCGCGGATGACGAGGCGGCGGAAATCGACATCTCGCTGGTGGACACCAATGGGCCCAAGGGCGGCGTGGACAAGGAGTGCCGGGTGACGGTGCGTCTGCCCGGACTCTCCTCCGTGCACGTGACGGAGACGGCGGATTCGCTGTTCCCCGCCATCGACGCGTCGCGTGACCGGCTGGAGAAGAGCCTCAAGCGCCTGCTGGAGAAGCGGCGCGATGTGCATACCAACGGCCTGCCCCAGGACGTGGCGGCCGACGTTCCCACCTACTAATCGCGGAAAGCGGCGGCACGGGCCCGGCCTCCCAGGTCGTACACCTGGCGGCCGGGCTCGTCATGTCCAGTGCCCGAATCTTGCTGGGGCCGAACGGTGAACGCTATAAGCGGAACCCTTCAACCTCGGGCTAAAAGGACGGCGATGGTCCGCCTCAAGTTCCTCGTCTTCGCATTCCTGGTCATCGGACTGGGCGTTGCTCACCTGCCGATGCTTTCGGGACCGCTGCGCGAGCGCGCCGTCGCCGGAGCGTCGGCCCAGGCCTCCGCGGGCGCAGCCGAGGTGGCGCGCCGCGTGGATGCACGTCGTGCCGAAGTGCAGTCACTGGCGCTGAAGCTCGCGGCCCTGCCGGAGGTGGTGGCCGCCGCTGTCCCGCCGCTTCCCGCGCAGCCCGCGCCCCGCAATCAGCGGGAGCGGGAGCGCGCCGAGGCGGAGGCCGCCGCCGCGCGCGCCTTCACCGCCGAGCGCTTCGCCGCGGTGCGCAGCGCCGTGGAGGCCGTGATTCCCCAGGAGCTCAAGGGCGCCGTGGTGGCCGTGGCCACCCCGGACGCGCAGTTCCACGCGGTGGCCGGCGCCGAGCCGTCCTCGGACGCGGCGAAGCTGGACGTGGCGGGCCTCGTCAAGACGGGGGCCAGCGTGGCGGAGGCCTTTGGCGCGCCGCATGCGTTCGCCGCGGTGCCGCTGTCGTGGGACGCCGGGGCGCCCGCGGTGACGCTGGTGCTGGGCGCGCCGCTGCTGGACGAAGGCGCGCTGGAGGCCGCCGTCCAGGCGTCGGGCACGGCGGCGCTGGCGCTGGTGAAGGGGGACGCGCTGGCGGGGGTGGCCGGTCCGCAGAAGCTGCTGGCGGAGGGCTCGCTGGCGAAGGTCGCCGCGGAGGCGTCCGGCGTGGTGCTGAGCACCGGCAAGCTGCTGGCGCTGGGCCCGGTGGCGCTGCCCGTCTTCACCCAGGATGACCCGCTGGGCGGGAACGCGCCGCTGATGGTGGGCGCGCGCCGGGCGGTTTCCGGCACGCCGGTGGAGGTGCTCGCCATCGCCAGCACGGAGCCGGTGCTGGGCGCGCTGGCCGCGTACCAGCAGAACGCGCTGTTCGCCCTGGCGGGCCTCCTGGGCCTGAGCCTGGTGTGGACGCTGATGATGGGCTCCGGCCGCAAGTCGGAGGGCTCGGAGGAGGCGTCCAGCAGCAGCTCGGACACGCTGAGCCTGTCGTCCGCCATGGCCTCGGCGCCCGCGCCCGCCGCCACGGCCCAGGCCCCGGCGCCCGCCGCGGCGCCCACGCCCGCCGCCGACCCGTTCGCCTTCGCGCCGGCCGCACCGGCGCCCGCGCCCGCTCCGGCGGCGGACCCGTTCGCCTTCGCCCCGCCGCCTGTCGCTCCGGCGGCTGCGCCCGCGGCGGACCCGTTCGCCTTCGCGCCCCCGGCGCCGGCGCCCGCTCCGGCGGCGGACCCGTTCGCCTTCGCGCCTCCGGCGCCCGCGCCCGCCGCGGACCCGTTCGCGCAGCAGGCGCCGCCTCCGACGGGCGATCCGTTCGCGCTGTCGCCTCCCGCGCAGGCGCCCGTGGGCGACCCGTTCGCCTTCGCTCCGCCGGCTCCGCCTCCCGCGCCTGCTCCGGCGGCGGACGCGTTCGCCTTCGCGCCCCCGCCGCCCGCGCCCGCCGCGGACCCGTTTGGTTCGGCGGAGGCGTTCCCGTTCCCCGCGCCGCCGCAGCAGCCGCCCGCGCCCATGGGGGCGATGCCGTTCGAGTCGGCCCCGGAGGCCTCGGGTGGGCCCGAGCCGCTGTCGCCCGCGGCGCCACGCCGGGGCGCGTTCGCCTTCGAGGACCAGCCCACGGCGGCGTACTCGCTCCAGCAGGCGGCGGACCCCTTCGCGCTGGCGGCCTCGCAGGCGGCCCCGGACAGCCCGGAGACGACGCGCGTGGCGGCGATTCCGCGCGAGCTGCTCCAGGCGAGCGCGCGGCCGCCGACGTCGGACGCCATCCCCATGCCTCCGCCGCGTCCCGCCGCGCAGGCCGCGATTCCGCTGCCGGGCGCGGGCAACTCCGCGGTGGCGCTCACCGACGAGCAGCACTTCCAGGAGGTCTTCCGTGAGTTCCTCACCACCCGCGAGCGGTGTGGCGAGGCGGCGGACGGCCTGACGTACGACAAGTTCGTGCAGAAGCTCCGCAAGAACAAGGAGCAGCTCGTCCAGAAGTACGCGTGCAAGACGGTGCGCTTCCAGGTCTACGTGAAGGAAGGCAAGGCGGCCCTCAAGGCCACCCCCGTCAAGGACTGAGGCCGCGCGCGGCCCCTGGCCGCCGCTGAAGTGTCGAAGGCCCGTGGTCTCCTGGGAGACCGCGGGCCTTTTCGTCAGGGCCGAGCAGGATGCCGTCCGTCAGCGCTTCGTGGACCTCGCGGAGCGCGGCGCCCGAGTCACGCCGCGCGCGGCAGCACCAGGCTGAAGCGCGCGCCCTGGCCGGGCGCTCCGCCCACCTCCAGCTTGCCGCCGTGCTCCTGGAGGATGCGCGCGGCGATGGCCAGCCCCAGGCCCGTGCCGCCGTCCTTGGTGGTGAAGTAGGGTTCGAAGACGCGCGCGCGGTGCTCCAGGGGGATGCCGGGGCCGCTGTCCTCCACCTCGACGATGGCGTCGGCTTCGGTGGAGCGCACGCGCACGCGCAGGGTGCCCCCGCTGGACACCATGGCCTCCTCGGCGTTCTTCACCAGGTTCACCAGCACCTGGGTGAGCTGGTCCCGGTCCGCCCGCGCCAGCACGCCCGTCTGGAGCGTGGGCAGAATCTGGATGCCGGGCGGCGGCGTGGCGTACAGCGCCAGCACGCTCTGGGCCAGCTCCCCCAGGTCCACGGGCGCGAGCTGGGGCTTGGGCAGCCGCGCGAAGTGGCTGAACTCGTCGACGATGCGGCGCAGCCGGTCCACCTCTTCCAGCACCACGCCCGCGCTCTCCTTGAACATGTCCGGGAAGCGCGGGTGCCTCGCCTCCTGCGCGGCCTGGAGCGTCTCCAGCGACATGCGGATGGGCGTCAGCGGGTTCTTGATTTCGTGCGCCAGCCGCCGCGCCACCTCCTGCCACGCGGCGATGCGCTCGCTGGCCATCAGCCGCTCGGTGGTGGCCTTGAGCTCGGACGTCATGCGGTTGAACGTCCGCACCAGCTCGCCCACCTCGCCGCTGGCCTCCACCGTCACCTGCGACTCCAACGCGCCCTCCGCCACGCGCCGGGCGCCCTCGGTGAGGGCCTCCACCGGCCGCGTCATCCACCGCGACACCAGCAGGCCCAGCAGCACCGCGAAGGTGCCGCCGAGTGCCGCCAGCAGGAGGAAGGCGCGCATGACGCCCTGCTCCGCCTCGCGCGCGGCCGCGCGGCTGAAGACGAACCGCACCGTGGCCGCTTCTCCCAGCGGCAGCGACTTCGTCACCGTCGGCGGCTCGGCGGTGCCCGCGCTGGCCAGGGCCGCGTCACCCGCCAGCAGCGTCACCTGCGTCTGGGTGAGCCGGGCCAGGTGCTGCGCCAGGCCTTCATCGAGCAGCACGCCGCCCACGGCCCACAGCCGCAGGTCCCCGAAGTCCACCGGGCGCGCGGTGACGAGCGCGGGGAGCTGTCGGAGCCCGGAGGCCGTGCGCACCTCCACGCGCACCGGCACCGGCCGGGGGGATTGCTGCTGGGTGACGGCGAAGAGGACGGGGTCCGGGTCCCCCCGGCGCGCGGGCAGGTGGCCGGAGGAGAGCACCGTGCCGTCGCGGTCGAAGAGCGCCAGCACGCTCAGGCCCCGGCTCTTCATCAGGCCCTCGGCGGTGCCCGCCTGGATGGCGCGGGTGGGGCGCTCGCGGGCCTCGCGGGCCAGGTCCTCCATGATGGTGCTGTCCACCAGCTCCTCCACCGCGCGGCGGGCGGTGGCGCCGGAGCGCTCCAAGGACTCCTGCGCGGACGCGGTGGCCGCCTCCATGCGCGCGTCCAGCTCGCGCGACAGCGTGTCGCGCAAGCGGGTGAGGGTGGGGGGGACCACGACGGCGAGCGGAACCAGGGCCAGCAGGGCGAAGGCGAGCGCCAGCCGCGTCCTCAAGCGCATGCCGGTCTCCTCAAGGACGTCCTCCCATGGCCGTCCCCTCGGTGGGCAGGACGTGCAGCCCGTCCAGCCAGGGCAGGCCTTGCGCGTCCATCATCACCCCGCCCACCTCCGGAGCGAAGCGCATTCCCAGCCCCTGCACGTAGAGGGGCACCAGGGGCACGGACGCGGCCAGGGCCAGGGCCCGCTCCTTCGCCCGCGCGTCTCGCGCCGCGGAGGACGGGAGCGAGCCGATGACGGGCAGCTCCACGCCCAGCAAGTCCTTGCGCCCGCCCGCGTCCAGCACCACCGCCAGCGCGGGGCCGGGGACGGGCGGCAGCAGCAGCGCGTGCAGCATCAGCTCGAAGTCACCCTGGGCCCAGCGGGCGCGCAGGGCGGCGCGGGGGAGCGCCTCCAGCGCCACGGTGTAGCCGCGCTCGTGCAGCCTCACCTGGATGCGCTCCGCCACCGCGCGCTGGTCCGCCACCGACGCGTCGTAGCGCAGCGTCACCGTGCGCGCGGGCCTCGCCGGAGGCGCGGAGGGGCGGGGGCGCGCGGGCGCGTCCAGCAGGGCCGGCGGCAGCAGGTGCGGCATGGGCTGCGCGGGCGCCTGGACGAAGAGGCGCGTCAGGTCCTCGCGGTCGATGGCGCTCTCCACGGCCTGCCGGAAGTCCGGTGGCAGCCGCCGGGGAGAGAAGGCCAGGAAGGTGGCGTAGAGCGGCGTGCCGGCGGTGGTGTCCGTCTCCGACGCGACGCCCAGCTCCACCTGGACCTGGCGGGCGGACCACAGCCGGGAGAGGCCGCGCTGGTCCGTGGCGGTGAGCAGCAGCCGGTCCAGGTACGGGCGCCCCTGGGGCCACGCCGTCTGGGCCTCCAGGGCCCCGCGCCCCGCCGCGGTGAAGGGCCCCAGGGCGGAGGCGGAGGTGGGCGGCGCCAGCGCCGGGTGGCACAGCGCGCGCTCCAGGTCCGGCCAGGGGTAGGCCAGCGTCAGCTCCAGCGTGGCCCCCCGAGGCGTGAGCTGCCGCGCCTCGCCGCGCAGCGGATGGAGGAGGGCCCGGTAGGGGGACGCGCCCTCGGTGCTGGCCAGCCGCATCCACGCGCGCGCGAGCGCGTTGGCGGACGCGGCGCCGGGCAGGGTGAGGCGCAGGGACTGGGGCGTGGGACGCGCCAGCGCCTGGGCGAGCGCGGGCGCGACGCCGCCGTCCCGCGTGGCCCGGCACACCGGCTGGGACAGCAGGCCCAGCAGCGTGGCTTCCAGGGGCGTGTCGGCGAGCGCGGGCTCGGCCACTTCCGGCGGGCCATCATGGGCGACGCGCAGCTCACCGCCATAGCGGGGGCGGCCGGCGGCCTGGGCGGACGCGGACGCGAGCAGCGCGACGCAGGCGAGGGTGGTGCGCAGCCTCATGGGGCCCCCTGGCGCAGGAGGAACAGCTCGCTGGTGCCGTCCGGCTTCCAGAGGCCCACGATGACCTCGCGGCGCTGGTCGCCGTCCAGGCGGGCCGTCACCACGTACAGCGCGCGGCCCGCGGGCAGGGCCCCCTGCCACAGCGGCTCCTGCGTGCCGGGGTCGTCCCCGGTGGTGCCGTGCACGCGCAGCACGTCGGGCGACGGAGACAGTTGGGGCGAGGTGGTGATGAGCTCCGGCACGCCGTCTCCGTCCAGGTCGCCCAGCGCGCTGCCCGCGCCCAGGTTCGTCCACCGCGCCGGCGCCGCGCCCGCGTGTGCATAGAAAGCCGCGGAGCCGTCCGGGTGGACGAACAGCAGCCGCTGCGAGTCCAGGCTCGCGGTGGTGAAGGGCGCGGGCACCGTCAGCGTGCGGCCCTCCGCCAGCCTCACGGCCGGGGCGAAGGCCGTCTGCCCTGGGACGAAGGTTCCCCGCTCGGCGGCGCCCAGGGGCGCCAGGTCCAGCGTCCCCACCGCGCGCAGGCGGGCGTGGGCCTTGTCCAGCGCCAGCAGCTCGCCGTGCGCATGGCGCGTGCTCCACGCGGCCACCCGGGGCGGACCCGGCACGAGGGCCAGCGCGCCGAACGGCTCCCGGGTGGTGGCGTGCGAGGCGGGCAGGGCGTCCAGCTCCCGGCGCGCGACGAGGCGGCCCTCGGCGTCGAAGACGGAGACGTCCCGCTCCGTGAGGGCCACCACCTCGTCGCGTCCGTCGCCGTCCAGGTCCCCCGCGGCGAGCGCGGCCAGCGGCTGCTCCAGCCGCGCCAGCGTCACGCCCAGCAGCCGGAGGCTCCGCGGGCCCGCGTCCGGAGGCGCCGTGGGCGGGGTGCCTCCACCTTCCAGCGCGAGCGCCAGCACCGCCGCGTCCGCGGGCACCGTCTCCACCAACGTGGCGGCGGGTCTGGGCGGGCGCGTGGGCGCGCGGCCGGACCAGAAGTTCACCCAGGTGCCGAGCACGTCGCCCCGGGCGCGCAGCGCGCCGCCCGCCACGTCCAGCGAGAGCCGCACCAGCGTCCGGGCGCCCTGGGCGCGCGCCAGCGACTCGGCGGCGTCGGCCGTGGGCGCATCCAGCACCACGGGGGCCAGGCCCGCGGAGGAGAGCTGCGACGCGAGCACCGTGCTCACCGCGCGGCGAAGCTCGGCGGAGCCGCCCGTGACATACACCGCCACGGGCGCCTCCACGCCGCGCTGCGCGCGCACGGCCCCCGTCACCTGCCGGGCCAGCCGGGGAATGGCGGCGGGGGTGTCGGAGGCAGCGGGCGCCGCTCGCGCCAGGAGCGCGGCCAGCGCCGGGGCCCACAACCAGGCGCGGGCGTGGCTCACAAGCCCCGCCTGTTGCCGTCGTCGAGGAAGAACTGGTCGGTGGTCACCTGCCCCGGCGGCGGCGCCTCCGCGGTGGGCTGCGTGCCTTCGAGGAAGGGCTCCAGCCGGCCCGGGACGGAGTTGCCCGCCAGCAGCCCGCTGATGGGGTCGATGCGCACCTGCACGACGCCGGGCGGCACCTCGAACTCCCGCGTGGGCAGCCCTTCGTGGGCCACGCGCATGAACTGGAGCCAGATGGGCAGCGCGGCGCGGCCACCCGTCTCCCTGCCCCCCAGCGGCGCGTTGTCGTCGAAGCCCACCCACGCGCTGGCCACCCAGTCCGCGGTGTAGCCGGAGAACCACGTGTCGCGGGACTGCTGGGTGGTGCCCGTCTTGCCCGCGGCGGGGCGCTCCAGCGCGAGCACGGCCCGGCCCGAGCCGTCCTCCACCACGCTGCGCATCAGCGACGTGGTGAGGTAGGCCACCGCGGGCGGCAGCGTCTCCTCGAAGGCGGGCTGGTGCTCCTCCAGCACCTTGCCGTGCGCGTCCCGCACGCGCAGCAGCATCAGCGGCTCCGCGTAGCGGCCGCTGGCCTGGAGGGTGGCGTAGGCGTTGGCCGCCTCCAGCATGGTGACTTCCCCCGTGCCCAGCGCCAGCGTGAGGTTCTCCGGCAGCGGCGAGTGGATGCCGGCCCGGCGCGCGAAGTCGATGGCGGTGGCCGGAGTGAGCGCCTCGATGAGCCGCACGGACACCGTGTTCTTCGACTTGGTCAGCGCCTCGCGCAGCGTCATCGGGCCCTGGAACTGGCGGTCGTAGTTCTGCGGCTTCCACGTCTTGCCCGTGTACGGGTCGCGCACGGCCTCGGGGGCGTCGTTGACCTTGGACAGCGGCGTGTACCGCCCGCTGCCCATGGCGGCGGCGTAGAGGAACGGCTTGAACGACGAGCCCGGCTGCCGCTTCGCCTGGGTGGCGCGGTTGAAGGACGAGCGCTCCGCGTCATAGCCGCCCACCAGCGCCACCACGTGCCGGTTCTCCGGGCGGATGACCACCAGCCCGCCCTGCACCTCGGGCACCTGGTCCAGCGTCGCCTCCACGAAGGCCGGCGCGGGCGGCGCCTTGAGCACGCGCACGAAGACGAGCTCGCCCTCGGTGAAGACGTCGGAGATCTTCTTCGGTGCGCCCTTGCCCTTCCGCCGGGCCCAGGTGACGGACGCGAAGGGCACCTCGGCGGTGCGGCCCACCAGGTCCACGCGCGCCACCTTGCGCTTGTCGTCCACGAGCATCACGTAGCCGGTGAGGCGCAGGCCCTCCTCCATGGGCTTGAGGCGCACGGACTGCGCCAGGAGCTGGTCCGGGGACAGCGGCGCCTCGTCCTCGGGCGTCAGGTCCGGGCGCTGCTCCTCGGCGCCTTCCTCCTCCAGCGGGTCCACCACGGCCCCCGCCGCCTCGGGCGGCTTCGGCGCTTCCTTCTCCACCTTGGCCAGCGGCGACAGGTCCGCGACGTAGCCCTGGTCCTTCTGCCGGCGCCCCGCTTCCTCGATGCGCGTGGCGATGAGCGCCCGGTAGCGCTCCCACTGCCCCTTCTCCAGCGCCCCACGGGGACCGCGGTAGCCCTGGCGCCGGTCCACCGCCTCCAGGCCTTCCCGCACCGCCTCCTCCGCCGCGAGCTGGAGCCTGGGCACCATGGCGATGTCCACGCGCAGCCCGCCCTCCATCACCACCTGTTCGCCGTAGCGGGCGATGAGGGTGCGGCGAATCTCCTCCGTGTAGTACGGCCCCACCGCCTTGCCGCGACGGGGCGCCAGGACGATGGGCTGCTCCTTCTCCGCCTCCGCCACGTCCGCGGACACGAAGCCGTTGCGCGCCATCTGGTCCAGCACGTAGCGCTGCCGCGACTTCGCCCGCGTCATGTTCGTCACCGGGTTGATGCGGTGCGGGAGCTGCACGGTGCCCGCGAGCACCGCGGCCTCGCCCACGTTCAGCGCCTTGGCGTGCTTGCCGAAGTAGTAGAGGGCGGCCTCCTCCAGGCCGTAGCGGCGCTGCCCGTAGTAGGACTGGTTGATGTAGAGCGAGAGAATCTGGTCCTTGGTGAGCGCCTCCTCCACGCGCGGCGTGAGGATCCACTCGCGCGCCTTGCGGGAGAACTTCCGCTCGGGCGTCAGGAGCAGGTTCTTCACCACCTGCTGGGTGATGGTGGACGCGCCGGACTTGCGGCTGTTGGGGATGAGGTTCTTGATGGCCGCGCGGGTGATGCCGAAGAAGTCCAGGCCCTCGTGCTTGTAGAAGTCCGCGTCCTCGGCGGCCAGGAAGGCGTTGCGGACGTGGGGCGGCAAATCCTCCACGCGAATCAACGTGCGCCGCTCGCGCGCGAACTCGGCGCAGATGCTGCCGTCAGCGCACGTCACCTTGGTGACCTGCGGCGGCTGGTAGTCGCGGAGCGCGTCCACGGAGGGCAGGTCCTGGCTGTAGTACACGTAGCCGCCCACCACTGTGAGGGCGCCGAGCACCAGGCACACGAGGCCGGTGATGAGCAGCCGCTTCGTCCAGCGCCAGAGCCGGGCACCGAACCCCGGGCGCGAGGGCGGCGCGGGGGGAGTGGGTGTGGAGGTTTCGGACGAAGAGGGCATCTGGGGAGCCGTGGTCATTACGCTGGAAGGGGAGGCCGCAGGTTAGACCGGGGGACCCTGAACGGGAACCGCTCTGGAGGCCCGCCCGGCGCGGGGCCTCCAGGCAGGAAGGCGCTACCGGGGAGCGGACGCCTCACCCCCGGTGGGGCGGGCCTGCCCACGCTGGGGCTGGGCACCCGCGATGTCCGCGTGAGCCATGCGGCGCATCCGGTCCGCGTTGACGCGGGCCTGGACGTAGCGGGGTGACAGGTGCATGGCCGCGGCGTAGGCGGACCGGGCGTGCTCCTGCTGTCCCAGCCGCTCGTGGGCCACGCCCAGGTTGTTGTGCACGTAGGCCACGTGCGGGAGCAGCGCCGCCGCCCGGGTGAGCACGTCCGCGGCCTTCTGGTTCTCACCCGCGCGCAGGTACGTGAGGCCCAGGTTGTTGAGCGCGTAGCCGTGCTCCGGGTGGAGGTGCACGGCCTGCTGGAAGCGCAGCATCGCCTTCGCCAGCTCACCGCTCGCCAGGTGGGCGCGCCCGAGCACCTGGTAGGCCTCCACGTACTCCGGGTCGCGCACCACGGCCTCCTCGCCCGCTTCCACCGCTTCGGTGTGGCGGCCCAGGGACACCAGCAGCCGGGCCTGTCGCACCAGGGGGCGGGCATCCAGCGGGAGCAGGCGGCCGAGCCAGGCCTGGGCGCGCACGGCCAGGTCCAGCCGCCCGGTGAGCCCGGCGAGCTCCGCGGCCAGCGCCACGGCGGCCACGTCCTCGGGGGCGTCATGAATGGCGCGGCGGCACTCGGTGAGGGCGCCCGACAGGTCATCCCAGTCGCGCAGCAGGTGGGCCCGGCTCAGGTGGTCCACGCTGCGGCCATGCGTGTGGGGCAGCGCGAGCGTCGCATCCGGCTCGCTGCCCAGGCCTCCCGCTTCCGGTTTGGCGGACGTGTCGGGTGCGGTGTCGTTGTCCGGAGGGGCGCCGCGGGAATCCTCCGCGCCGGGGACGGCTCCCAGGCCGGCGGAGGCGGGCGCGAGGTGCACCTCGCGCGGCGTGGCACGGACACCCCGCGTCCCCCCTGTCCCCGAATCGGGAGCGGACACGTCGATGACGATGCGGGGACCGGTGGCCTCCGGCGCCGCCTGCTGCTCCGCGTCCAGCCACGCGGTGAGCGCCGGGGGCAGCGGCGCGTCTGCCCAGGCCGCCACCAGTCCGAGCGCCACAATGCCCACTGGCACCAGCGCGCGTCGCAGGACGGTGGGCACGGGGAGTCCGGCGAGGAGCGTGGGCTTCTTCGGGGTGTCCTGGCGCATGGCGGCGACCTCGACTGCTGGCGGAGGGCCCGGAACGGGGACTCCGGGGAGCCGGATGCCAGGCCCCCACCCGGCGTCATTGCGACTGGCGTGCCACGTCTGCTCCCAGAGGGGCAGAGGGGGCTGTGTGGCCTCCTGGCCACAGGGCCGGGGAAAAGCATGGCGGCGGGCGCGGGCGGCGTGCGACGGTCCGCGCGATGAAGATCGCCACCTGGAACGTGAACTCGGTGCGAGCCCGGCAGGAGCGGCTGCTCGCCTGGTTGAAGAAGGCCCAGCCGGACGTCCTCTGCCTGCAGGAGCTCAAGTGCGTGGACGAGGACTTCCCCCTGGAGGCCGTGCGCGAGCTGGGCTACCACGCCGCGGTCCACGGGCAGAAGACGTACAACGGCGTCGCCATCCTCGCGAAGGAGGAGCCGAAGGACGTGGTGAAGGGCCTGTCCGACGGCGTGGATGATTCACACGCGCGCCTCATCGCGGCCACGGTGGGCGGCATCCGCGTGGTGAGCGCGTACGCGCCCAACGGCCAGTCGGTGGACTCGCCGCAGTACCAGTACAAGCTGGAGTGGTACGGCCGGCTGCGGCGCTACCTGGACGCGCGCCACAAGCCCGACGAGCCCCTGGTGCTGGGCGGCGACTGGAACGTGGCGCCCGAGGACCTCGACACGTACGACCCGAAGCTGTGGGAGGGCCAGACGCTCTTCACGCTGAAGGAGCGGGACGCGCTCCAGCACCTGGGCGCCTTCGGGCTGTCGGATGCCTTCCGCAAGCTGCACCCGGGCGTGCAGAAGTTCACCTGGTGGGACTACCGCATGCTCGGCTTCCCGAAGAACCTGGGCCTGCGCATCGACCACCTCTACGTCACGGCCCCCCTGGCCGAGCGGCTGACGGTGGTGGACGTGGACCGCGAGGAGCGCAAGGGCAAGCAGCCCTCGGACCACGCGCCCGTGTGGCTCGAGCTGCGCGACTGAGCCGCGGCACGCGCCGGGATTCGTGCGATGCTCCGGGGGCGAAGGCCATGACGACGCCCCCACCCGAATCGCTGCCGTTTCCCGGCAGCCTCTGCCACCGATGCGCCGCGCCGCCTCGCTACGTCCAGTCCCGGACCACCACCTTCATCCTCTGCCCGCTGCTGCCCCAGAAGTACCCGCCGCAGCCGGTCCGCGCGTGCGCGCTCTTCAAGCCGAGGCCTCCCGAGCCACCGCCAGCGGCGCCCTGAGCTTGGGCGCGAAATCCAGAGAATCCAAGGCGCGTCCCGAATGCCGGGCGTCCCGAGTCACGGCAGGGTAGATTCCGGGCCGTGTCCGAGGAGAAAAAACCGAGCGCGCCACCCGAGGGGGCCGACGCGACGCTGCTCTCCGCGCAGCCGCGTGTCGCCATCACGGACGAGGCGGAGGGCGCGCGGTTCGCGGGGCGTTACGTCCTGGAGGCGCTGGCCGGTCGCGGTGGCATGGGCGCGGTGTATCGCGCGCGGGACACGCTGGTGGGCGACGTGGTGGCGTTGAAGCTGCTGGAGCTGGGCGCTTCGCCGGCGCCGGAGTGGTTGGAGCGCTTCCGCCGCGAGGTCCGCCTGGCCCGGCGCATCACCCACCGGCACGTGGCGCGGACCTTCGACCTGGGCGAGCACGCGGGCCGCCTCTACCTGACCATGGAGTACGTGGAGGGGGAGAGCCTCCAGTCGCTGATGGAGCGCGAGGGCGCGGTGCCGCCGGCGCGCGCGGCGCGGCTGGTCCTGGCGCTGTGCGAAGGGCTGGCCGCGGCGCACGCGGCGGGCGTGGTGCACCGGGATTTGAAGCCGGCCAACGTGCTGGTGGAGCCGCGGGGCCGCGTGGTGCTCACCGACTTCGGCATCGCCCGGGCGGTGGCGGGCGAGGCGGCCTCGCGCACGCAGGGCCTGGTGGGCACGCCCATGTACATGGCGCCCGAGCAGTTGGAGAGCGGCGAGGTGGACGCTCGCGCCGACCTCTACGCCACGGGCCTGGTGCTCTACCAGTTGCTGACGGGCACGCCGCCCTTCACCGGCGACTCGCCCATGGCGGTGGCGGTGGCCCGGCTGCGGCATCCTCCGCCAGACCCCCGCCTGCTCGCGGCGGTGCCGGACGCGCTGGCGGAGCTGGTGCTCTCATGCCTGTCGCGGGAGCCCTCCGGGCGTCCCCAGGACGCGGCCTGCGTGGCGGACGCGCTGCGGCGGTGGCTGGGCTCCGTCGGGGAGTCTCTGGAGCCCGAGCATGGCCATTCCCACGGCACGCATCCCGGGACGCGAGGGCACGCCGCGGGTGACGGCACGTCCACGCCGAGGTCCGGCGGGGCCTCCCAGGTTTCCGGGGCGGTGACGCCCGCGACTGGCACCCAGGGCTCGTCGACGCCAGGGCCCAGCGGTGCCGGCCACGTCTCGATGTCGTCGGGCGCGATGGTGTCTCGCACGACGCCTCGGACGCCGCCGCGCGCGGGTGAGCAGTCGCTGGCGGTGCTGCCGCTCCGTTTCATGGGGACGCGGGAGCAGGAGTTCCTGGGCGACGGCGTGACGGAGGCGCTCATCGACGTGTTGTCGAGGACGCGTGGCCTCCGGGTGCAGAGCAGCGGGGCCACGGAGCGCTTCCGGCACGAGCGGGACCCTCGCGTCGCCGCGCGCGAGCTGGGGGTGGAGCTGGTGGTGGATGGCTCGCTCCAGGCCGCGGGCAAGACGGTGCGCGTGACGCTGCGGGTGGTGGAGGGCGCGTCCGGCACGCAGCTGTGGAGCGGCCGTTTCGACGACGCGGATGAGGACCCGTTCCAGCTCCAGGACCGGCTGGGACAGCGGCTGGCGGAGGCCCTGCGTGGTGAGCTGGCCATCCTGGCCTACCGCGCCACGGTGCCGGCGGAGGCGCTGGCCCTCTACCGGCAGGTGCTCTCCCGGATGTCCGCCCCCTCGATGCCGCGCGAGCTGAAGGACGAGGTCATCACGCCGCTCGAGCAGCTTCACGAAGCGGTGCCTGACTTCCCGCACGCGGCGGCGCACCACGCGGTGGCGACGCTCCGGGCGGGCTTCATCCACGCGCTGCAAGACGACAACGACGTCGACTGGGCCGCGCTGGCGCGGACGAGCCTGGAGCGCGCCCGGCACGTGGCGCCGGAGCTCCTGGAGACGAAGCTGGCCACGGCCATCCTGGCCACCCGGGAGGGCCGCTGGCGGGACGCGGTGGTGGCCTTGCGCGCGGCGTTGGACGCGGCGCCCACCTTCGCGCCGGCGCTCCAGCTCCTCGGCAACCTCCAGTGCGAGGCGGGGCGCGTGGACGAGGGCATGCCGCGCTTGAAGCTGGCCTATGCGCTGGAGCCGGGCATGGCCATCGGCCTGGTCGAGGTGGCGCGGTGCAGCGCCTTGCGTGGCGATGAGGCGACCTACCAGTGGTGCCTGGAGCGCCTGCGCAGCCTGCCCCTGCTGAGCATGCCGGTGCTCATCCTCCGCATGCGGGTGTCCGCCTGGAAGGGGGACCTGGACGACGTGCGCCAGTGCCGGGCCGCGCTGAACGAAGACCCGAGTCACATGGCCTTCCACGTGGCCAACTACTGCACGATGGCGCTGGGCGAGGTGTCGGTGGAGTCCGCGCAGTCCATCCTGGATGGCTTGCTCAGCCGGCAGGTGGACACGCGCTTCGCGTCGATGCTGTGTCAGCTCGCGGCGGAGTTGATGTGTCTCCGGGGCGCGCCCGCCGAAGCGCTGCGCTACGTGCACCAGGCGGCGGACGTGGCGCTCATCGACCTGGAGTGGATGGACCGGTGCCCGGTGCTGACGCCCCTGCGCGCGCAGCCGGGGTTCGCGGACGCGCGGCGCAAGGTGCGCTCCCGGGTGGAGGCCATCTGGTCCGCGTGAGCGCCCGCGGTGAGACATGACAGGTCTCCCGCCGCGCCAGGTCTGAGCCGCCTTGTCGGGTATTTGAAGTTATTCTGCTTTTTCTGTTATCTCCCGTGCTGATGAGGCGCGTGCGGGTGCCGCCCAGGCGCCGCCGCTTCGTCCTGGAGGCCATTCCCCATGCTTCGACGTCTCACCCTAGCGATGGCCGTGTGCGTGACCGCGTGCGCACCGGAAGACAGTCCCCCGGAGGCGGTGGAGAGCGAGGTCCTCGGTCAGCGGGAGCAGGCCGCCGAGCCGCTGGAGACGCCCTCGGAGGCCAACGCCATCCGCTTCCTCGAGCAGTCGACCTTCGGGCCGAAGCTCGCGTGGGGCGCGAGCCCGCTGCCCATCGACACGGTGGAGTCGGTGATGGCGCGCGGCATCTCCGCCTCCATCACCGCGCAGCTCAACGCCGCCCGCTCCACCTATACCGGTGAGCTGGGGGCGCCGGACCTCGGCTCCCAGTTCTTCACCCATGCCATTGAGGGGAGGGACCAGTTGCGGCAGCGGGTGTCGTTCGCGCTGAGCCAGCTCTTCGTCGTCTCCCAGAACGGCATCCCCAACCTCGCGTCCACGCCGGAGTCGGAGCCGAGGCTGGCGATGGCGGGCTACCTCAACACGCTCTCCGCCAATGCCTTTGGCAACTTCCGCGACCTGCTGGAGGCCATCACGCTGAACCCCGCCATGGGCACGTACCTGGACATGGCGAACAACAAGGCCTACCTGGCGAATGGCACGGCCGTGGCGCCCAACGAGAACTACGCGCGGGAGATGCTCCAGCTCTTCACGCTGGGGCTCCACAAGCTCAACGAGGACGGCACGGAGCGGACGGACGCCGAGGGCGCGCCGATTCCGGCGTACACGGAGGCCCACGTCCAGGCCTTCGCCCATGCGCTCTCCGGGTGGACCTATGCCAACGAGAACGGCTGCCCCGACCGGGGCCGCTCGAACCCGGCCAGCTACGGGCAGCGGATGATTGGCTGCAACGTGAACCATGACTCGAGCTCGCAGCTCCTGCTGCGGGGCCAGCGCACGACGGCGGGGGGCGGCGTCAAGGCGCACCTGAACGAGGCCTTGGACAACGTCTTCGCCGACCCGAACCTCCCGCCCTTCATCTGCAAGCAGCTCATCCAGCACCTGGTCACCAGCAACCCGCGCCCTGGGTACGTCCGGCGCGTGGTCAACGTCTTCAAGGACAACGGCAGCGGCGTGCGCGGCGACCTGGGCGCGGTGGTCCGCGCGATTCTGGAGGATGACGACGCGCGCGGGCCGTCCGTTCTCCCGGGACAGCGCGCCAACTACGGACACCTGCGCTCGCCCGCGTTGTTCGTCACCACGCTCGTCCGCTGGCTCAACGGCACGCTGGACACGGCGGGCGGAACCAAGGACCCCGGCGCGAAGCTGAACAGTTGGAGCAGCGCCATGGGCCAGTCGGTGCCCCGGCCTCCCTCCGTCTTCAGCTACTACCCGCCGAACGCCCCCGCGCCGGGGGGCAACGGGCTGCTGGGCCCCGAGTTCGCCATCCTCGACACGGCCACGGTGACGGCCCGCGCCAACTTCGTGCATGAGCTCCTCTACGCGAACACGCCGGCCAACGCGGGCGTCATGGTGGACGTGAGCGTGCTCCCGGCCGACGCCAGCGCGCTGGTGGTCTGGCTGGGCCGCTACTGGCTCCACGCCTCGATGTCGTCGAGCCTGCAGACGCTCGTCCACGGGGCCATCACCGATGCTCGCGCGGGGGACTCGACGCGCCAGCGCAAGCTGGCCGTCTATCTCACGTCGCTCTCACCCGAGTTCCAGATTCAGAGGTAGCCCATGTCCTTCTCGAGACGACAGTTCCTTCGTGGTACGTCCAGCGGTCTGGGGCTCCTCGCCGCGTCGTCCGCGCTGCCGCGCTGGCTGGTGGGCGAGGCGCAGGCGGCCTCCCTCGGCGGTTACGCGGGCTATCGCGCGGCGGTCTGCGTGTTCCTGCTGGGCGGCAATGACGCCAACAACGTCCTGGTCCCGCTCGGGTCCACGCCCTACTCGCACTACCGCGCCGCGCGGCCGAACATCGGCATCCCCCAGGGGGACCTGCTGCCCATCAGCCCGGAAGGGCTGGCCGCGAACGCCTATGGGCTCCACCCCTCGCTGCAGAAGGTGCGGGCCCTCTTCGACCAGGGGCGCGCCGCGCTCGTCTGCAACGTGGGGCCGCTGGTCCTCCCCATGAAGAAGGCGGAGTACACGTCGGGCGCCACCGCCCGCCCGGACAACCTGTACTCCCACAGCGACCAGCAGGACGCCTGGGCGAGCGCCATCGCGAACCCGTCCACCGCGGGGCTGCCCCTGGCGCTCGTGGGCAAGGCCACGGGGTGGGGCGGCCGCATGGCGGACATGATTCATGGCCTCAACGCCGGGGAGTATCCCGAGGTCGTGTCGTTCGGGGGCAAGCCCCTCTTCGCGGCGGGGGCCTCGCGGCAGCCGATGATGGTCCCCGCCAACGGCACGCTCGCCTTCCGGGAGAACGGCTCCGCGAGCTTCAACGCGCTCCAGACCGAGGCGCTCGCGGAGGTGCTGGGCATCTCGAACGGCGTCACGCTGGAGGCGTCCTACGCGGGCATCTTCACGCAGGCCAAGACGTTCGCCCTGGCTCGGGCCGAGGCCCGTGATGCGGCGTGGAACGCGCTCCCGCTCCAGACGCGCAATGCCATTGACGCGTTGTTCATTCCCCCCTCCGGCGTGACGGGCTGGTCGCTGCTCCCGCAGCTCCAGAACGTGCTGCGGGACCTCGTCGCGGGCGCGACGTCCGCGGCGGGCGGAGGCCTGGGGCTGCGGCGTCAGGCGTTCTCCGTGGGGCTGGGCGGCTTCGACACCCACGTGGGGCAGCTCACCACGCACGAAGCCCTGCTTGCCCAGCTCGACTCCTCGCTGGATGCCTTCCACCGGGCGGTGGCGCTCCTGCGCGAGTCCGGCGTCTTCGGCGCCACGCCTCCGCAGGCCACGCTCTTCACCATGAGCGACTTCAGCCGCACGATGGTGGAGAACTCCGACCGGGGCACGGACCACGCCTGGGGTGGCCACGCCATCGTCATTGGCGAGCAGGTCCAGGGCGGCCGACTGTACGGCACGTACCCCAGCCTGGACCTGGCCGCCAACGGCGCGAACAACCCCGATACCACGGACTCGCGCGGGCGCTGGATTCCCACGCTGTCGGTGGACCAGTACGCCTATTCCCTGGCGTATTGGCTGGGCGCGACGGCGGCCACCGAGCGCGACTACGTGTGTCCGAACCTCGCGACCTACGTCGCCGCGGCGACAGCGGGTGGCTTCCCCGCCGCCGCGCGCAGATACCGCATCCCCTCGCTGCTGGGCGCGACGTAGTCCCTCGTCATGGTGCCGGCGCGCTGGTTGTCGCGCCGGCACCGCGGTGTTGATGGATGTGTCAATACGAATGGAGGAATTCGCGTTTTTACATGGAGTGGGGGTCTAAATTGATTTCACATGATTGCTCGGAGAGGTGATTGACCCTGAGCTTCTCGCTCGGGCACGCTTTGCATTCATTCGCCAGCGTTGCTCGGAGGAAGCCCGTGTCTGTCCAGATTCCAGGAACGCCCATCCGGCCCACGCAAGCGCTGCTGGACGAGGCCATTGCCGCGGCGAACGCCGCCCTGGAACAGCTTCCCGCGGCGGAGTTGTTGGCCTCCACGGGGGCGGGCGTGGGCGTGGTGGACTCTCCGGCGGCGGCCACGCTGGTCCTCCTCTCGCTGGGTGAGTCCAAGGGGCTCTGGCACGAGCTGGTGTTTTCCTGTGTGGAGCGGTTGCGCGCCAGCCGCGCCTCGACGGGCCTCTGGCGCTTCTCACCGGATGCGGTCGCGCCTGCGACGGGAGAGTCGGCGCGTGCGCTGGTGGCGCTCCGCCAATGGAACGTCACGCTGGACGCGCCTTCCTCGCTGGAGGCGCTCCTGTCCAGCGACGGCGTCGCGGCTGGCGAGGACGTCGCCACGAACGCGGACCTCCTGCTCCTGGCGGCGCACGAAGGGCGGGCGCTGCCGGAGCGCGCCGCGTGGGTCTCCGAGCAGCTTCGCGCCCGGGGGCTGCTGGGCTGCACGGGCGGTCAGCCCGCTGCTTCGCCCTTCCTGCTGGGCTACCTGCTGACGCGTTGGGTGCGCAGCGCGGGGGACCACTGGCAGCTCGCAGTCCCGCTCCGGAACGAGCTCATCACGCTCTGGGAGAAGGGCGAGGTGCTCGGCGCGGTGAACATCGCCCTGGCGATGAGCGCGCTGATGAACCTGGGGCGCCCCACGGACGTCAACCTCTTCGAGCGGACGCTGGATGCCATGGCGTCCGTGCTGCTGGGCGTGCAGAGCGAGGAGGGGCTCTGGCCGGTGGCCCCGCTGTACGAGTCCGGAGAGGTCGTCTACGGCTCGCTCGAGGCGTCCGCGGCGCTGTGTGTCGAAGCGCTGGCGCGTTACGCCCGAATCGCGCGCATCGCGGCGGACCGGACCGACAACTTCCTCCCGGGGGCGCTGCCGGCCCGGTCGGGCACCTGGAAGGAGACGCTGGCGGCCTTCGACAAGGATTATCCGCCCGCGTTGTTCGCGCCCGAGGCTCGGGAGCGCCTGCTCGCGCTGGGCGAATGGCTGCCCGCGGCGCTGGAGGGCGATGGCGGGTTCGAGGTCCGGCTGCTGGAGGGCACGCCGCGCGTGGACTTCATCCTGGGCATCAAGCACGACGGCCAGGCGCTGCTCGCTGGCGAGCATCCCCACGCTTCGCTGCCAGCGCCCTTGTTCGACGCGCCCGAGTGGCGGCGCATTCGTGACTTCGCGCGCGGGTGGTCCGAGCCGGACGGGCTGCTCGACAGGGAGGTCGACGCGTTCTGGCTGGAGTTCGACCTGGACGCGCCCGTCGCCTCGCCGCCGCTGCCCATCGTCTTCCTCTGCACCCGGGACCAGCCTGTCGCCGTCAGCGAGGCCCTGCACAGGCAGAAGTCGGAGACCTACCGTGCGACGCTCCACGCGGGGCTCCCGCTCCTGCGAGGCGATGACGCGCCGCTCACACCCGAGCTTCAGCGGGAGATGGATGTCTGTATCAACGCGCTGCCTCCCGGCGCGCACCTCTACGCGGCCTGCGTGATGATGTCTCGCCGGAGCAAGAACCTGCGTTTCACGCTGAAGAACGTGCCGCCAGAGCGCATCGTGTCCTACCTGGAAGCCGTGGCGTGGCCAGGTGACTTTCAGCAGCTTCGAGACACCCTCGCGTGGGTGCTTCCGCTCGGCGTCAACCGCTTCATGCTCAACCTGGACCTGTCGCCGCGGTTGCTGCCGACGCTGGGGCTCGAGTGCTCGTTCCAGGGGCGCGCGCAGCCCTCCGAGGAGCCCCGGTGGCAGCTCCTGCTCGACGCGCTCGTGACGCGGGGACTCTGCGCACCCGCGCGCCGTGACGCGCTGCTCGCCTGGCCGGGGCGCACCCAAATCCAGCTCCCGGCTGGCTCGGCCGTGCGTGAGAGTGTCTTCGACAAGCGGCTCGCGCACGTCAAGCTGGGGTTGACGGGGGCGCCGCTGATTGAAGCCAAGGCCTATCTGGCCACCCATCGCACGTCCGAAACCCTCCGCGCGCGCTGAGCCTCCCTCCCGTGGCCTGGAATTGACGCTGAGGGACACGGATTGATACGTTCAGTTCTCGATATTCGGAATGGGCGGGCTGTGCGGACTTTCATCGAGCATCTGGGGCACACGTCCTTTGCCATTCACCGCGGTCCCCTGAGGATTCTCATCGACCCGGTGCTCGTCTCACGGGAGCTGGATTTCCGGCAGCCCGCGTGCCCCGCGTGGTTCTTCGATGACCTGGCGTCGGTCAACGCGGTCTTCTTCTCCCACGCGCACGACGACCATCTCCATCCGCCCAGCCTGTTGGGCCTGCGCGAGGATGTCGCCCTGTATTTCCTCGACAGGCCGAAGCCAGGCGGTGCGCCCGGCTCCAGCGCGCGAGAGATTCTCACCGCGCTGGGCTTCCGCAACCTCCACCCGTACCTGGAGGGGGACGTCATCGAGTTGGGCGAGGACGTGCGCATCCACGCCCTGCCCGCGCAATGCTCGGGGGAGGGCGAAGAGCAATGCGCCTTGCTGCTGGAGACGCCGGACGTGCTGGCGTTGGACGCGGTGGATGTGACGGATTCACCCCGGACCCGCGAGGCGCTGGAGCCCTTCCGGGGCCGGGTGGACGTGGCCTTCGTCCCCACGGGGGCCTCGGTCCAGTGGCAGGGGTTCTGGAATCAACTGGACCCGGTGGGCGCGCTCGCGCTGTGTGAGTGGTTGAAGCCCGCGCGCATCGCCACCTGCGGTGGGACGCTGTCCATGGCGGGGCGGCCGCGGGAGGACCGCCTGGAGCGCTATCCCGTGGACCGGGCGCATTGGATGGCCGCCGCGGTGACGCGCGCGCAGGGCGCGGCGCTCCTGCCCTGGAAGCCCCCGTATCGGCTCGTCTACGCGCAGCACGACCTGGAGCGCTGCGCGCTGTTCCAGCCCGGCCGCCGGTTCGAGCCGGCGCGGGGGCAGCGGCGTCCCCAGGCGCTGTTGACGACCTTCTTCACGGGCTATCACCCCAGCAAACCCAATCAGCGCTGGGGATGGGGAGACAATGACCTCGCGCGGTGGCTGGAGCCCTTCGAGGCCATCCGGGAGGTGCTGCGCGCCTCCACGCGCGACCTGAGCTACCTGCTGGAGCGGTGCCAGGCGTCCGTCAACAAGACCCCGGCGGCGGTCCTGGCGCCCCGGACGCTCCGCTACCTCGTGGAGGGAAAGGCCTTCGCGCTCGCGGCGCGGCTCGTGGCGCTCCTCCCGTCGAAGGTCGCCGAGCCCGCCGACCTGGACGCTGGCTACTTCGCCGCGGTGGAGGCGCTGCTCCAGGGCGAGCCGGCGCTCACCGACGCGCAGCGGGAGGACCTGGCCGCCTGCCATTGGCTGGACCGGGGGCTGTTCCACCTGCAATGCATGTCACGCCGGCTGAAGGAGCTGGCCCGCCGCGACGAGCGCACCGAGGCGCTCCGCGCGAGCCACCTGTCGGTGCTGCGCGACAGCCTCACCCAGCGCCGCCCGGTGTTGGGCCCCTACCACCTGCGTGTCACGCGAGACCTGGCGCGGCTGCTCGACGCGCGCGAGCCGTCACCGGAGACCGCCGAGGTGCTCTGTTACGCGAGCGCGGCGGGCATCCGCTATCAGCCGCTGTCCACGCTCGAGGCGCTCCTGCTGGACCAATGCGACGGCCGCACGGTCTCCGAGATGGTGGGCGACGTGAGCGAGGCCCTCTCCCTGCCTCCCGACGACGTCCAGTCCGCCATCTTCACGTTCCTGTCCCACCTGACGCACGAGTCTCCGTTGGTGCTCGACTGGAGTCACTGATGCAATTCCAAGAGGCCTTCACGTTCCCGACGCCGTTGTCTCCCGAGACAGAGGCCTCGGCGCGCGAGCTGCTGCGGACGCAGCAGATGGGGCAGCTCGACCTGCTCATCGGTTGGGTCCAGCAGCCGGAGCGGCTCGGGAAGCTGGGGGGATGTGCCACGGAGCTCCAGTCGCTGCTCTCCGAGGCCTTTGAGCTGGTCGAGCGCGCGCCGGCGCTGGCGCGGGAGTTCCTGGAGCACTGGAGTACGCCGGTGCTGCTCGGACGTCTGCTGGGGCCCGCCGCCATCAGCCCCAGCGCGTTGCAGCACCTGCTGGGCAACCTGGCGTCCCTGCTCATCGTCCAGCGGCTGCGGGGAGAGGTCAGCCACGGCGAGGCCTTCTTCGTGACGCCGCGGGCGCTCTACTGCCTGCCCCGGGGTGAGCAGCTCGACGTGCGCGTCCCCGGCGAGGGGCGCATCACGTGGCACTTCTCGGGCGCCCAGTGCCTGGTCACCGCCGAGGGGGAGGCGGGCCCCGGGCTCCGCATCCCGCTGCCGTTGACGGTGGATGCGCCCGTGCGCCTCCAGCCGCTCCCCTGGTCGGAGTCCTGGAAGGTGCCGGTGCTGGAAGACAGCGAGCTGCTCGGCATCACCGGCCGGAGAGAGCGCGCGGGCATCCCGGATGACGGGAGCAGCGGCACCTGGCGGCCCATGCCCCTGCTGCGCAGCGCGGAGGAGGCGTTCCACATCCTCGGGGAGCTGTGGCCGGAGGTGCTGGACTGGGCCCGCGTGCTGCTCCCCGCGCTCGTCGACATGGGGGGGCCGGAGAACCGCAGCGTGCGCTGCTCGTCCTCGTATGGGGCCGGCACGCCCGTCTTCCTGACGCGGGTGGCGAACGGCCTGGAGCACGCGGAGGACCTGGTCCACGAACTGCAGCACGAGCGCATGTACCTGCTGCTCGACCCCCGCGTCTTCGGGCGGTGGGATGACTCGCGTCCCGAGTTCGTCTCCGCCTACCGGACCGACCCGCGCCCCCTCCGGGGCCTGCACCTGGGGCTGCACTCCTTCCTGGCGGTGAACCGGCTCCGCCTGCTGGCGCTGGACAGGCCCGAGTTCCAGCAGCGGGAGTGGCGCTTCCAGTTGCTCAAGTCGCACCGCTGCAACCTGCTGTCCTTCCGCACCCTCCTGGACTTCGAGCGCCCCACGCCCGAGGGGCGCGCGCTCCTGGCGCAGATGGCCGTGGCCCTGAGCGAGCAGCACCCGCTCATCGAGCGGGTCGCGGACGCGGACATGGACCAGGCCTTCGAGGCCTGGATGAAGAACCACTTCTCGCGCGTGGCCGCCAGCGGCCCTGTGGTGAACCACGCGGAGATCTACATGGACTGGCGCGAGGCGGCTGTGCTCGCGGCCGGCTACCCCCAGCACGTCGGAGCTGCCTCATGAGAGTCCCTGGGTTGCGTTATCGCGACGAGTGGCTGCCCAACTTCTTCCCCGCGAAGCAGGTGGGCCCCGACCACTTCGTGCGGCTGTCCCGGACGGGCGCCATGCAGCTCCTGTCCGCGGCGGAGAATGCCCAGCTCGACGAAATCTCCATGGACGAGGCCCTGTTCGAGCGGCTCGAGCACACCAGCCACGTCATCACCGCGCGGAACTCCTCGCGGGTGATGGAGGACCTCAAGCTCTGGCATGACCGGACCTACGCGGGGCCGGGGCTCCACATCATCGTGCTGTCGAAGCGGTGCAACCTCAACTGCACCTACTGCCACATGAACCCGGAGAGCATCTCCGCGGAGTCCAAGCGCTTCGACATGCAGCCCGACGTCGCGGACGCCATCATCCGCTTCGCGCTCGGCTCTCCGGCCCCTTTCCTCGGCTTCGAGTTCCAGGGCGGTGAGCCCTTCCTGAACTTCGAGGGCATGAAGTACTTCGTCGCCGAGGCCCGCAGGCAGAACGAGGCCGTGGGCAAGCGGCTGCGCTTCTCCGTGGTGAGCAACCTCATGGTCGCCACCGACGAGCACATCGCGTACTGCAAGGAGAACCGCATCAACGTGTCGTATTCGTTGAACGGCCCCGAGGACATCCACGACTCCTTCCGCGTCACGCGGAGCGGGGCGGGCAGCTATCGCAAGGTCATGGAGCGGCTGGCGCACTTCCGTGACCGCTACCCCGGGGTGCTCAGCGCGTCGCCCCTGTGCGTGGTGGGTGCGTCCAACGCGAAGGAGCTGCGGCGCACCATCGACTTCTACCATGGGGAGGGTTTCAAGGACCTCGCCATCCTGAAGCTCAAGGCCCTGGGCAACGCGCGCAAGGAGAAGCTGCCCTTCGACATCCAGGACTTCCTCCGCTACTACCTGGACGCGCTCGACTACATCTACGAGAAGAACCGCCGGGAGAACGAGAACTACTCCGAGCGGGTGGTCCGCGTCGTGCTGGCCAAGATTCTCCAAAACACGGACACGGGCTTCGTGGACTGGCGCAACCCCGTCGGAGACTTCGGCTCGGCCATCACCTATGACCACGATGGCGAAATCCTGCCGTCGGACGAAGCCCGCTCGATGCGCTCGGAGTTCGGGCTGGGCAATGTGAAGGACACGACCTATGACGCGCTCATCCGGAACAAGGCCACGTTCCGCTCCATGAACCTGTCGTTGAGGGATCGCGACCCGGAGTGCCGCGAGTGCGCCTTCAATCCCTACTGCGGCGTGCTGCCCGTGCTGGACTACGCCCGGACCGGAGACGCGACGCCGCGCCCGCATGCCTCCGAGGAGTGCCTGCAGACCTTGGCGGTCGTGGAGTGGGTCCTGCGCAAGCTCGTGGAGGACCCCATCCCCCTGCTGCGGATGATGCCGGGCATGGACGCCGCGCTGGTGAAGATGGCCAATGGCCTGTCGGAGGGGGACGCGCTGGAGGCCCCGCCGCCGCTGCTGAGCGTGCAGAGCGGGTGATTGCGCCGGGGCCTGCGCCCTCGCCGCCGCTCAGGCGGGGCGCAGCCGGCCGGCGGCCAGGTCCGTGAGCGCACCGAGGACCGCGTCCTCGGTGAGGTCGTCCATGCTCCCGTTCCCGGTGAGCTCGCGGAAGGCCGGGGTGAGCCGGAAGCCCCACTGCGAGGGGGACGTCGGTCCGAACAGGCCCACGGACGGGAGCCGGAAGAAGTCCGCCGCGTGCAGCATGCACGAGTCGATACCGAGGAAGCCGTCGCATGCGCCCAGCAGCGCCATGGCGGCCTCGAGCGGCGCGCCTTGCGCGGCGAGCACGCGGTTCCCGTGGACCATGGGCTCCAGCTCCGTGGCGCCGTAGTCCACGTTGAGCACCAGCCATTCGGGATGACGTTCGAGGAAGGCATCCAGCACGGCGCGGTAGCGGGCGACGGGCCACTGCTTCCGGGAGCCCGTCTCTGTGTGGAGCGCGAGCACCCGGGCCCCCTTGGGGACGCTGTCGCGAAAGCTCCTGGCCGCCGCGGTGGTCTCGGCCGTCAGCACGGGGGCCTGGGCGAAGTCCTCCAGCCGCAGGGTGGGGACCAGCCGCTGCGCCAGCGCGAAGAGCCGGTCCAACATGTGCTGGGTCTCCTCACCCCGGACCCACTGCTTGTAACGGCGATACAGGCCCACCGTTTCGGTGGTCGGCGGAAACCCCTCGAGCAGCGCCGAGACACCCGTCGCATGCCAGGTATTGAAACAGATGAACAGGTCGCAGGTGCCGACCGCCTGCTGGAGCGTCTCCGCGTCGATGCTTCGCTCCGTGCCCTGCGTCGTCGCCCGCACCTCGTGAACCTTCATGAGCCCGAGTTCTTGATAGAAGAACAGGCTTGAATCACCTGGTGCGCCCACCAGTCTGATTTGACCCGGGTACATCTGACTCAGGGCTCGCAGGGCGGGAAGGGCGAGGAGCCGGTCTCCAATCCCATTCAGGAGAAACACGACAGGGGCTTGGACCGAGCGGAGTTCCTGGTGCATGGAGGGGACGTCCTTGCGTCAAGACAACCTGCTCCCCGGTGCCCTGGGATGGGAACCGGGGAGCAGAGACCTGCTAGAACCAGCCGTCAGACGTGTGGCTGGTGTGATCCTGCGGCTCCTTGACGACGACCGCGCCCGCGCGAGCGGAGAGCGTGGCGAAGTCGCCACGGCCCAGGATCATGCTCAGCTGGCCGCGGAGCGCGTCCACCTTCGCGGGATCCAGTTGCTTGAACGTCACCACCTCGGGCTTCAGAACGATGTTGCTCTCGACCATGAGGAACTCCAGGGGAGGTGAAACAAACACACGAACGGCACGTACCCTGCGCCGCACGCGCCGAGCCTGACGCCAGTTGATGCCCCTGGCTCGGATCTCCGAGAGTACGGCGAACCTCGAACCCATGTCCAGGCTCAGACATGTTTTTGATGAAATGTCTGTTAGCCTTGAAATTTCACGGACTTGGATGCGTTGCGCGGCCAGCGTGAGCATTCGTGGAGATGCGCGTCGCCGAGCCACACGCCGCATGGCATGCTCTCGCGCGAGAGGGCCATGGATACGATTCGTCAGGACATCCGGTTTGGCGCCAGGTTGTTGAGCAAGAGCCCCACGTTCACCCTGGTCGCGATGTTGACGCTGGCGCTGGGGATTGGGGCGAGCACGACGATTTTCAGTGTCGTCAACTCCATCTGGCTGCAGCCCATGCGTTTCCCGCATGAGGACCGTCTGGTGATGGTGTGGGATTCGCTGCCCAAGGCGGGGGTCGAGCGGAGCGAGACCTCGCTGGCGACGCTGGCGGACTGGACGGCGCAGGCGGGCGTCTTCGAGCACGTGGCGGGGATTGTCCCGCGGAGCTTGAACCTGGGGGGCGCGCTGCAGCCGGAGCGGCTCCAGGCGTACCGGGTTGGCGCCGCGTTGTTCCCCGCGCTGGAGGCGAGGCCCACGTTGGGCAGGGCCTTCTCCGAGGAAGAGGACCGCGTGGGGGGTGAGGCGGTGGTGGTGCTCTCGGACGGGCTGTGGCGGCGCCGGTTCGGCGGCGCGCCCTCCGTGCTGGGTGAGTCCGTGACGCTGGACGGCGAGCCCTACACGGTCGTGGGCGTGATGCCGAAGGGCTTCGACTTCCCGCCAGGCGCAGAAGCCTGGGTGCCGCTCGCGCCGACGCAGGCGGAGCTGGACGCCCGCGGGGACCGGAAGGTGCGGGTGGTGGGCCGCCTCAAGCCCGGCTTCACCATGGCCACGGCGGAGGACGCGCTGCGGGTCCTCGCGGGGCGGCTCGCCGAGCGGTATCCCGACACGGACTCGGAGCGCACCGTGCAGCTCACGTCCGTGCGCGAGGCCTACCTGGGGCCCTTGAGGCCGCTGCTCATCACGCTGGGAGGCGCGGTGGGCTTCGTGCTGCTCATCGGCTGCGCGAACGTCGCCAGCCTGCTCCTGGCGCGCGCGGCGGCCCGGCGGAAGGAGCTGGCCATCCGCGGGGCGCTGGGGGCGAGCCCGACACGCCTGATGGTCCAGGCGCTGACGGAGAGCGTCCTGCTGTCGCTCCTGGGCGGGGGCCTGGGTGTCCTGGGCGCGCTGTGGGGCACGCACATGATTGCCACCATGCTGCCGCCCGGCCTGGCGGAGCGCCTGCCCGGGTGGCAGTCCATCCAGGTGGATGGCGGGGCGCTGCTGTTCTGCGTCGCGCTGTCGGCCATCACCGGCGTGGTGTTCGGCCTGGCGCCCGCGTTCCAGATGTCGCGGCAGAACCCGCTGGAGGCGATGCGAGAGGGGGCGGGCGCCACGGTGGGCCGCAAGAGCATCCGCTCGGCCCTGGTGACGGCGGAGGTGGCCCTGGCCCTGATGCTGGTGGTGGGCGCGAGCCTGATGCTTCGAAGCCTGTACCGGCTTCAGGGGACCTCCCCCGGCTTCGCCGCCGAGCGCGTGTTCTACTTCGACGTGACGCTGCCGGAGACCCGGTATCCGACGGACGCCGAGCGCGCCCGCTTCTTCCATGCGCTGCAGGAGCGGCTGTCCTCCATGCCGGGCGCGCAGGCCGTCTCCGCCGCCAGCCTGCCCCCCATCAGCCGCCGCAGCCAGAGCTCGAACATCTACCCGGACGGTCAGCCCAAGCCGCTGCCCGGGCAGTTGCCCGAGGCCAGCCAGCGCGTCATCTCCCCTGGCTATTTCCGGACCATGGGCATCCCGTTGCACGAGGGGCGCGACTTCAACGCGTTGGACGCGGAGGAGGCACCCCGGGTCGCGTTGATCAACTCCGCGCTGGCGCGGCGCTTCTGGCCCGGGGAGTCGCCGCTGGGCAAGCGCTTCTTCGCGGGCGGCGCGGAGCCGTGGGAGGTCATTGGCGTGGTGGGGGACGTCCGGACGCTGTGGCGCGGGCAGGTGCGCTCATCCGTGCCGGAGTTCTACCTGCCGCTGTCCCAGGCCCCGCGTGACGCGATGGTGATGATGGTGGCGGTGGGCGGGGTGGGGACCACGGCGTCGTCGCTGGTGCCGGGCCTGCGTGAGGCCATGGCCTCGTTGGACCCCGAGCAGCCCCCGCCCGCGCCGCGGCCCCTGGAGGCGCTCATCGCGGAGTCGTTCGGCTCGCGGCACCTGCTGGCCGCGCTGCTGGGGTTCTTCGCGTGCGTGGCGCTGCTGCTGGCGGCCGGAGGCGTCTACGGCATCATGGCCTACTCCGTCACCCAGCGGCGGACGGAGATTGGCGTGCGCATGGCGCTGGGCGCGCGCGAGGCGAGCATCTTCTGGCTGATCCTGAAGCAGGCGCTGCGGCTCGCCGGGCTGGGGGTCGTCATCGGCTCCGTGCTGGCGCTGGTCCTGGCGCGTGGCCTGTCGAAGCTGCTCTTCGAGGTCAGCCCCGCGGACCCGCTCGTCTTCCTCGGGACGGCGGCCGTGCTGCTGCTCGTGGCGTTGGTGGCGGGCTACGTGCCCGCCTGGCGCGCCGCGCGCGTGCCGCCCAGCATGGCCATGCGCGAGGAGTGAGGGCTCAGGCGGCGATGAACTGCCGCTCCACGAGGCGCTTGTAGAGGCCATCCTGGGTGATGAGCGCCTCGTGGTTTCCGTGCTGGACGACGCGGCCGTGGTCCAGCACGAAGATGCGGTCGACGCCCGCCACGGTGGAGAGCCGGTGGGCGATGATGAGGGTGGTGCGCCCCACCATGAGCCGGTCCAGGGCCTCCTTGACCAGGTGCTCGCTCTCCGAGTCCAGCGCGCTGGTGGCCTCGTCCAGGATGAGCAGCCGCGGGTCCTTGAGGACCGCGCGGGCGATGGCGACGCGCTGCTTCTGGCCGCCTGAGAGCTGGATGCCCCGCTCGCCCACGCGCGTGCGGTAGCCTTCTGGAAACTCGCTCACGAAGTCATGGGCATTGGCGATGCGCGCCGCGGCCTCCACCTCCGCGTCGGTGGCGCTGGTGCGCCCGTAGCGGATGTTGTCGGCGATGCTCCCCGAGAAGAGCGTGGGCTCCTGCGACACGATGCCGATGTGCTGCCGGAGCCAGCGGACGTCGAGCGTGCGCAGGTCCATCCCATCCAGGAGGATGGCGCCTTGCTCCGGGTCGTAGAAGCGCATCAACAGCGAAGCGACCGTGGACTTGCCCGCGCCCGAGTGCCCCACCAGCGCCACGACGGACCCAGGCGCGACGTCCAGGTCCAGGCCCTGGAGGACGGGCACGTCCCGGCGCGAGGGGTAGCTGAACCGGACGTCGCGGAAGCGCAGGCGGCCCTCCAGGTGCGCGGGCTGCTCGCCTCCGCTGACGGGGATGGCGGGCGCGCGGTCGATGAGCTCGAAGACGCGCTCGGTGGCGCCTCCCGCCTTCATGAACTCGGCCCACAGCTCGCTCAGCGCGCTGACGGCCATGACGACCATCAGCGTGTACATCAGGAAGGAGGTGAGCCCTCCCACCGTGATGTCGCCCTTCACGACCATGTGCGCGCCATACCAGAAGACGAGCAGGGACGACGCCAGGCCGGTGAAGCCCGTGCCGCCCATGAAGACGCCCGAGGAGACGATTCTCGTGCGCGCCAGGGCCAGGGCCTTGCCGATGGCGCGCCCGTAGCTCTGGCGCTCCGCGCCCTCGGCCACGAAGGCCTGGACGGTGTGGATGCCATAGAGCGACTCGGCGGCGACCTCGTTGGCCTCGGCCACCGCGGCCTGGGCGTCTCGCGCGAGCTGGCGCGCCTGCCGGCCGTAGAACAGCGCCCCCAGCGTCACGGGGGGGACGACCGCCAGCATGACGAGCGTCAGCTTGGGCGAGGTGTAGAGCAGCAACGCCAGCCCGCCAATCAGCGTGGTCGCGTTGCGGAGCATGATGGCGATGTGCGTGCTGACGGCGCCCTGGATGAGCGCGGTGTCCGTGGACAGCCGGCTGGTGAGGCCGCCCGTGCGGTGCTGGTCGAAGAAGGCAATCTCCTGCTCCAGCAAGCTGCGGTACAGGCGCTCCCGCAGGTTGCTGACGATGCGCTCACCCGCGAGGTTGTAGAAGGAGAAGCGCAGCCCGATGGCCACCGACTGGATGAAACACACGCCCAGCATCCACAGGGTGGTGTCGTTCACCTTGCTGAGCGTGGCGGTGCTCAAGGCCTCGTCGAGGATGACGCGGATGGCCTGGGGAAAGAGCAGGCCTCCCGCGCTCCCGATGAAGAGGAAGACCGTCCCGAGCAGGAGCAGTCTCCACTCCGGACGCGCGAGGGCGAGGACTCGACGAAGGGATGCGTGACGAGGAGGCGGCGTCTGATTCGAGCCCATTTCACACAGGCTAGTCCAGATACGGCCAAAGTTGTAAACCCACCAAAACAGGTGACGCGGGTGGAGGGCCCCGGCGCGTGTCGGGCGCCGGGGCCCCGGGCTTGTCTACTGGGCGGTGCCCTTGGCCAGCTCCGCGACGTAGGCCGCGGCGATCTTGGAGAACTTGAGCGCGTGCGCGGCGGTGCTGTCGGAGTTCGCCAGCGTGTCCCTGGGGGTGTGGATGTTGGGGTTCTTCTGACTGACGGTCCCCTCGAAGGGGATGGAGGCGGCGAAGCCCTGGTTGTGCCAGGAGGCGTGGTCCGAGCACCCATAGCCGCAGCTCGTGTTGGTGTACCTCACGCCGACGTACGTCGTTATCAGGTCGCGGAGGAACTGGTTCTGGCTGGCGTTCGTGTAGTCGGTGACGATGCCCACATCCGAGGTGGCGTTGGTGTGCTTGTAGTTCGTCATGTCGAGCTGCATCACGCCCACGACGCTGATGTTGGTGTTGTTCTTGTGCTCCAGGGCAATCTCCCGCGAGCCGCGCAGGCCCGTCTCCTCCGCGGCGTAGGCCATGAACTTCACCGTGCGCTGGGGCCGGAAGTCGTGGGCCATGGCGACGCGGATGACCTCGGTGAACGTCGCGATGCCGGACGCGTCGTCATCGGCGCCGGGCGCGGCGCTGGTGGAGCTGATGGAGTCCAGGTGGCCTCCCACCACGACGACCTCGTTGGGCAGCGTGGTGCCAGGGATGGTGAGGATGACCGAGGGCTGCCGCCAGCCCGTGTGCGTCCGGTACGCCACGGTGACGTCCGTGCGGCCCGCGCTGGTGGCGTAGCCCCGCCACTTCCCCAGGATGAGGGCCGCGGCGTTCACGCCACCGTCTGAGTTCTGGCTGCGTGTGGAGAAGGCGGACAGCTCGGCGATGGTGGTGCGGATGTTCGCGGCCGACAGCGCCCCCATCAGCGTGTTCACGGTCGCGGCGTTGGTGAGGGTGTAGCTGACGGCCTTCTGGGTCGCCTTGGGGGTGGCAGGCGTCAGGGACGCCAGGGCCTCCTCCCGCGTCTCGTAGGTGATGAAGCCCGCGCACCGGTCGAACTTCTCGTGCATCATCAGCGCCAGCCGCGACAACTGGGACTCCCTCACTTGGAACACGCCCGCGTGCTCCTGCTGAGAGAGGGCGGTGGGCACGCTCCAGCCTTCGGCGGCGAAGGTCTCCTGCATGGGTGCGATGGCGTCCGTGCCAATCGCAATCCAGACAGTCTTGTCGTCTGGTTTTGCCTTGGCGGGCTCGGCAAGGGCCAGGGGGGCGTTCAGCAGCAGCAACAGCGAGACCGGCATCCAGGTCTTCATCCGCATTGCTCCTCCAGGGGACGGCGTTGCGTCGCAGCTCGGGGATGGGCTGCGGCCGGGAGCCTCTGCTTTTCGCGGAAGAAAGGCTTACAAGGTGCAGTCTGGGGTGTGGGAAAGCGGACAGTGTCCGACGTCCCCGGGGCGCGTCACCTGGATGCCTTGGAAGGGGCAGGCGAGCGGTGTGTCAGCCGCCCGTCCCGAATCTCTGGCGCCAGGGGGCGCGTCCGCCTGACATAGAGTGGGTGCGCCCCGCGCCGCTCGCGGGGCATTCGCGGCGCGGACGCCGAGGGGAGGCAGGGTGGCCATGGACTGCGACTGGCTCATCATCGGCTCGGGGTTCGGCGGCAGCGTCAGCGCGCTCCGGTTGACCGAGAAGGGCTACCGCGTCGTGGTGTTGGAGAAGGGGCGGCGCCTGCGCGCCCCGGACTTCCCGAAGACGAACTGGGCGCTGAAGCGCTGGCTCTGGATGCCCACGTTGGGGTGGCGGGGCCTGTTCGAGATGACGTTCTTCCGTCACGTCACCGTGCTGTCGGGCGTGGGCGTGGGGGGCGGCTCGCTCGTGTATGCCAACACGCTCCCCATTCCCCGGGACGACTTCTTCCAGGCCGACTCGTGGGGGCACCTCGCCGCGTGGAAGGAGGAGCTGGCGCCGCACTACACCACCGCCCGGAGGATGCTGGGCGCCACGCCCAATCCCCTGCGCACCGTGCCGGACCAGGTGCTGGAGGACGTGGGCGCGGACCTGGGCCGCACGGACTTCCAGCCCACCACCGTGGCCGTGTACTTCGGCGAGCCGGGCGTCACCGTGAAGGACCCGTACTTCGACGGTGAGGGGCCGGACCGGACGGGCTGCAACGCGTGTGGCGGGTGCATGCTGGGGTGCCGCTTCGGCGCCAAGAACACGCTCGACAAGAACTACCTCCACCTGGCCGAGCGGCGGGGGCTCACGCTGCACGCGGACACCGAAGTCACGTGGGTCCGGCCGCTGCCGGAAGGGGGCTACGAAGTCGAGGCGCTCCACGGCGCCCGGCGCTTCTTCCGGAAGAAGGTGCGCTACACCGCGAAGCACGTCGTCTTCGCGGGGGGCGTGCTGGGCACGTTGGATTTGCTGTTGAAGTTGAAGGCGAGCCCGGACGGGCTGCCTCGCCTGTCGGACAGGCTGGGCGACGGCGTGCGCACCAACTCCGAGGCGCTGGTGGGCGTGGTGAGCGGCCGCAAGGAGCACGACTTGTCACGGGGCATCGCCATCGGCTCCATCCTGCACACGGATGCGCAGTCGCATCTGGAGCCGGTGCGCTACTCGGAGGGCTCGGGCTTCTTCCGGTTGCTGATGGCGCCGCAGGTGTCGGGGGCCACGGTGTTCCAACGCGTGACGCGGCTGGTGGGCTTGCTGGCGCGGCACCCGCTGCGCTTCCTCAAGGCGTGGTTCGTCCCGGACTTCGCGCGGCGGACGATGATCCTGCTCTACATGCGCACGCTGGAAGGGCACCTGCGGATGAAGCGCTCGCCCGGGTTGGGGCTGGGAACCACGCTTCAGGAGGGCCCGGCGCCGAGCGCCAACATGCCGGAGGCGTTCGACCTGGCCCGGCGTGTGGCGGACAAGCTGGACGGCTATCCGATGACCATCATCAGTGAGACGGTGCTGGGCATCCCGACGACCGCGCACATCCTGGGCGGCTGCTGCATGGGGGACTCGGCGGACACGGGCGTCATCGACTCGCGGCACCGCGTGTTCGGCCATGAGGGCCTGTACGTGGTGGACGGCTCGGCCATCTCCGCCAACCCGGGCGTCAACCCGTCGCTCACGATTACCGCGCTGGCTGAGCGAGCGATGAGCTTCATCCCCGCGGCCCGGACGGCGCCGCGGGAGGAGGTGGCCGAGGCTTCAAGCGCTCGCGCGAGCTGAAGGCTACAGCCGGACCTGGAGCTCGTAGCGGCGGTTCTTCGCCTTCTTGGCGGCGGTGTCGTCGGGCTTCACCAACGGCTTCGCGGAGCCGTGGCCCACGGCGATGATTTCGCTCCGGGGGATGCCGCGCGCGATGAGCTCCTTGACGATGGCCTCCGCGCGCTGCTCGCTGAGCGTCTTGTTCTTGGCCGCGTCACCGGAGGAGTCGGTGTGGCCGGAGACCTCGAACTTGTAGGACTTCACGCCCGCGGCGACGAGCTGCTTTTTGGCGTCGACGAGCGCGTTGGTCAGCTTCTTGAGCTTCGCGTCGCAGCCGGCTTCGAGTGTGGCGGTGCCCGTCTTGAAGCTGCACTGGTTCGCCCGGCCTTCGTCCATCAGCTTCGCGTTGACGCGCTTCTCCACGGCGGACTTGCCGGCGTTGCCCGCTGCCTTGGTGAGGGCGCCGAACCCGCTCTGTGCGGAGGCCACGCCGGGAAGGGTGAGCAGCGACACGGTGATGCACAGGGCCTTGAGCTTCATACGTGAGGACGCCTCCGGTGATTGGGCGGGTTTCGCCGAGGGGGAGGCTGCCCGGCGGCAGGGGCGGCGTCCAGCGGCGCGGTGTCTCATGGGACGGGCGCCGGGGGCCCGTCCGCCCGGCTGGTAAAACTTGCCTCGGTGCGTGAGGGGGGCAGCATGTCACGCCGGGTCCCTTCGCACAGTGAGGCAGGCGTGAGCAGCAGCAGTCGAACCGAGCGTTGGTGGCAGCTCCTGTCGGGTTACCGGGTGGGCTCGGACAAGAAGCCGGCGGAGGCGCCGGCGCCCGTCCCGAGCGACATGGACGCGCTGCTTCAGGACGAGCGGACCGATTACGACCGGGACTATGACCGCATCGTCTTCTCCGCGGAGTTCCGCTGCCTGCATGACAAGACGCAGGTGTTTCCGCTCTCCACGAGCGACTACACGCGCACGCGGTTGACCCACAGCATCGAGGCGTCCTGTGTGGGGCGCTCGCTGGGGGCGCTGGCGGGGCGCGGGTTGGCGGCGCGTGGCGTGGATGTGAGCCCTTCGCATCTGGGCACGATTGTCGCGGCGGCCTGCCTGGCGCATGACATCGGGAATCCGCCCTTCGGACACTCGGGCGAGGCGGCCATCCAGCATTGGGTGTCGCAGCGACTGGTGCCCCCGGACGGCCGGCCGAGTCCGTTCGAGACGCAGGCGCAGTGGAAGGACCTGGAGTCTTTCGAAGGCAACGCGCAGGGCTTCCGCATCCTCAACCGGCTTCAGTCGCGCGAGCGGCGGGGCGGCTTGCGCTACACGGCGGCGACGCTGGGGGCGATGAGCAAGTACCCGCGCGCGTCGGTGCTGCCGGATGGGCGGGGGCGGGACAAGGCGCGCGTGTCGGAGAAGAAGTTTGGTTACTTCCAGGATGATGAGGCCCTGGCGCTGGAGACGTATCGCGCGTTGGGGTTGGTGGAGCGCGAGCCTGGCGTGTTCTCCCGGCACCCGCTGGCGTTCCTCGTCGAGGCGGCGGATGACATCTGCTACGCGGTCATCGATCTGGAGGACTCAGCGAAGCTGGGGCTGGTCCCCATCAAGGATGCGTGTGAGCTGCTGGACGCGGTGTTGCCCAGGCCCGTGACGGGGCCCGTGCGCCCGCCGCCGTCGCACCTGGAGACGCGGTTGGCGCAGGCGCGAGCGCGGGCCATTGGCGAGCTCATCCAGGCGTGCGTGAAGGTCTTCCTGGAGAACGTGGAGGCGATGGAGGAGGGGCAGTGGGAGACGCCGCTGGCCTCCGCGCGGGATGACGTGAAGAAGCCGCTGGATGCCATCCGCAACCTGACGCGGCGCTACGGCTATGAGAGCGAGCGCGTGCTCCAGATTGAGAGCGCGGGCTTCAAGACGCTGGGCGGCTTGCTGGACATGTTCGCGATGGCGGTCGTCACCGATACGCCGAACCGCGAGGAGAAGAAGCTGCGGCAGTTGCTGCCACCGGACCTCTTCCAGCGTCCGGAGTTCGCCCGGGAGGCGGCGGCGGAGTCCGCGTCGAGGGATGAAGTCATCACCGAGGCGGTGGCCCGGCTGTCGAAGTACCAGCGGCTGCTCTGCGTGACGGACTACATCTCGGGGATGACGGACGGCTTCGCGGTGGAGCTGTTCCAGCGGCTGTCTGGCATCAAGCTGCCGACGTGATGAGGCCCGGGAGACGGGGCTTCATCGGCATGTCCGGCTGTCGCGCCGTGTTGCTGTTTCGAGCGGCACGACGCTCGTCTGCCGCCGCTGGGCTGCAGTCAGGATCAATCCCCCGCGACGGCAATCTGCCAGTCGCCTTCGGGGGTGATGCCCACGCGCAGGCCAAGGTAGGCCCCATGGTCCTTCATCCCCGCAATCTCCGCCTCTGAATAGATGCCTTTGACGGCACCCCAATCCTTGTCGGACGTCGCGCCGGTGACGTGGACCGCCGGCCAGAAGTAGAGATTGCCCTGCTTCGCGTAGGGCAGGTTCAGGACCTGGACGATGCGGGCCAGATCCGGGTTGCCCAGCTTCTCCGCAGCGCGCCAGTACTCCCCCGCGTCGGTGCTGTCGCCGAAGGTGAACCGCACGGCCTTGCCATTCTCGTCCGCCAGCGTGTTGAGCGCCGTGTAATCACAAGCCACCGCGGCGGCGACGATGCGCTGACGCATCGACTCCACGGGCGCCGGCAGCGCGGGAGTGGCAGGCTCCACACGAGGAGACAACTTCGCCGCGGAGCAGGTGCCCTTCTCCGCAGCCGGCGCATTCGTGTATTCGCCCACGCCCGAGTCGGCATTTGCTGTCGCCGAGCCCGGCACCGCGGCATCCAAGCCACCAGCGCCCTGTGGCTCCGTGCTCGGGGCGGGAGGTGGCGTCTGGGCTTTGCCAGTCGGCGCGGAAGCAGCAGCCGCGGCGGCGGCGGCACCGGAGTCGACTCCGGCAGCGGGGCTGGAGCTCCGCTCGGTGCAGGCGGCGAGCGAGACGGCGACACAGAGGGAGAGCAGTGAAGTCCGGTTCATGGCGCACCCGTTGTAGTCCAGCCGACAGGCGGAGGGCGCCGGTTTCCGTGACTCATTGCCGGGCGCCTCCGGAGCGAGCGCCCGCCAGAGGGCCTCTCCGGTAATCTGGACGTCTTCTTCACGCATCCCCTCGCCCTGGCCCGCCCGGCGCACGAGCTCCGCCAGGACTCCCCACACCATGCACTCGTGAATCCACGTGCGCCCCTTTGGGAAGGCTCCCTCCCGCTCGCCATGTTCGAGCACCTCCAGCACCTGCGCGCGCGTCCGCCCGTCATGCTCCCCCGGCGTGTCCGCGTCTGGATGGGGGTGGAGGAAGGTGAAGCCCACGAGGTGGGGCTGCAACAGCGCCCAGGTCGCCAGCTCGCGCCAGAAGGCGAGGAAGACGTCGCGAAATCCCTGCCTCAGCGGGTCGCCATCCGCCATCTGGTAGGCGACGAAACAGGCATAGGACAGGTCGCGCTCGGTGAGGGTCCGTATCGCCCTCGCGATGCCCTGCTTGCTGCCGTAGTAGCGGTACAGCGAGCCCACCGAGAGCCGCGTGGCACGGGCCAGCTCCGCGGCCCGCACGTTGTCCAGACCCCGCTGGGCCAGCAACTCCGCCGCGTCACACAACCTGGATTCGCGCAACTGCGCCAACGTGTACATCCGCCCTCCCCCGTCCACCCCTGCGCCACGACGCCTTCAGTGACGTTCGTGCGACGATGACCTATCTACAAGGTGGGTCTGACATGGCCGAACGCGCGGGGTGCAGCGAGTCCTGAGGCCTGAGTCGCCCCCCTTGGCAGCGCTCTCGCGCTGGAATGAACGTTCCTTCCAGGACGACAGGCTCCGGCAGCGGGAGCGGCCGGGGCGCCAGGCCCAAACGCCGCTGGCTCGGCAACGAATTCGTTGCGCTTGAGGCCACGCCGCGACCGGAACGCACGGTTCCTGCTCGACGGCGGGCAGGGCCAGCCAGGCTCGAAGCAACGGCAACTGATAGCGCAGCTCATATGGAATGAGCGACGGAGTCACCGCAGTGGGCGAACCAGCCCGCTGCGTCGCCTGGAGAGATTGCCGCCAGGGCGAGCTGGATGCCCTGGTGCAGGGCGGAGCGGGTACGAAACCGCCACTTGCGCAGCAGCGCCTTGACCTTGCTCCATGCCAGCTCGATGGGGCTGAAGCCGGGACGATAGGGAGGTAGGAAGACGACCCGGGCGCCGCGCGATTCGATGACGTCGATGAGCGCTCGGCGCTTATGGCGGCCAGATTGTCCCAGGCGGCCACCTGGCCAGGCTCGAGAATAGGCACCAGGTGCTCCAGGACGAAGCGGCCCCAGGTTTCCAGTCTGGTGCCTCTCTCGAATTCAACATGGGCTTTGATGCCTTGGGGCGTCAGCGCGCCGAGTACCGTGGTCACGCAACCGCGGTTGCGCGGCACCGCCTCGCCCATCAGGCGCTCTCCGGCCGGCGCCCGCCCATGCGTGAGAGTCATGTCGGTGCGGCTGCCCATCTCATCCACTACGACGAGCGTGTCGGGCGCCACCAGCCGCATGCCCAGCGCAGGGCTTCTACGGCCTGGGTGTCGCGCTCGGTCGCGTGGCGGGACTTCGTTTACGCGTCAACCCCATGCGCCGCAGCGCTCGATTCACCGTGGTGTGGTTGATGGCGCACCCGGCGCGTACCGCATCGACGCGTGCCAACTCCTCATCGGTGGCGTCGGGACGCTCGCACACCAGCCGCCGCGGCACTTCTTCGCCCGTCGCATCCACCTTGCGAGGGGCCCCACCCCCATGGGGACGCGCACGGACGCTGCCGGTTGCCTCGAAGCGAGCGATGTAGCGACGCACCGTGGCATGGCCGAGCATGAGGCGACGGGCGATGGCACTCTTGCCCTCGCCCTCTTGCCTGGCGGCGACGACACGCTCGCGCAGGTCGAGCGAACGGGGAGTGGACATGGCAGGCGGCACCTCCTTACGCCATCAACAACCTCCGCCTGCTCCCTTCATCTGCACCCCGCTATCAGCCGCCGCCTTTGGGTGACTCGATGACGACAGCGAAGGGGTCGAAGGGCCGGTCGTCCTTCTTCTTCGGGGCGTTCGGCATGCCGAACTCGCCGGTGGGGTGCTCGGGCCGGACCGACGTGTACGGGTCGATCTTCACCGGAACGCCAAACACCTTCGGGTTCTTCTTGGGCTCGGAAGGCTTGCCGAAGTTGGAGCCGGAATTTTCGCTCATGCCGTTCATGCTACCGCAGCGGCCACCTGCCTGTTCGCCCGCCCCGGAAAGCGTCTTCTTGGGCAATCGCCCGGCCAGGGCGATACTCCCTGCCCATGTGTGGCCGTGTCACCGTCCGAACCTCTCCTGAGCAGATTGTCACCGGGCTGGGCCTCGCGGGCATCCGCACCGCCGTGGAACGGCCGCGCTTCAACCTGTGCCCCACGCAGTTGATGCCGGTGGTGACCAATGATGGCGCGCGGATGCTGGATGCGTTCCGCTGGGGGCTCGTCCCGTCGTGGGCGAAGGACCCCGCCATTGGCAACAAGCTCATCAACGCCCGGGGCGAGACGGTGGCGGAGAAGCCCAGCTTCCGCTCCGCGCTCAAGCGCCGCCGCTGCCTCGTGGTGGTGGACGGCTGGTACGAGTGGAAGCAGTCCACGAAGCCGAAGACGCCGTACCACTTCCACCGCAAGGACGGGCAGCTCCTGACGCTCGCCGGGCTCTGGGAGGAGTGGACCGCGCCCGACACCGGCGAGGTGCTCAACACCTGCACGCTCATCACCACTGGCCCCAACGCGCTGATGGCGCCCATCCATGACCGGATGCCCGTCATCCTCGCGCCGGAGGCCCAGGAGGTGTGGCTGCGTCCGGAGCCGCAGGAGGCCTCGGTGCTGCTGCCGCTGCTGGTGCCGTGCGCCGAGGAGTCCCTGGACGCCTACGAGGTGTCGCGCGTGGTGAACTCGCCCGCGAACGACACCCCGGCCTGCGTGGAGCGCGTGGCCGCCTGAGCCACGCGGCTCAGGCGCGGCGGCGGACCTTCGCGTCCAGGCTCCACGGCCCCGCGCCGATGAGCGCGATGGCCGCCATGACGGCCAGGTAGAGCAGCGCCAGCTCCATGCGGCCGAAGGGGTCCGCGCGGTGCCGGTACAGGGCCACCACCATGGTGAAGCCCGCCATCGCGGCCGCTGGGCGCGTGAAGAGGCCCACGGCCACCAGCAGCCCGCCCAGGAACTCCGCCAGCGTGGCGCACCAGGCGAAGAAGGTCGGGAACGGGAAGCCGAGCTGCGCCACGCCCGCCGCGAACCTGCTCATGTCGCCGGTGAGCTTGGGCAGGCCGTGCCCCAGCGCCAGCGAGAGACCGAACACCACGCGGATCAGCGTCAAACCCACCGCGGACTTACCCACCATGCCGTGTACCTCCCCAGGTTGCCCGCGCATCCTCTCACGGCGGCGCGAGCCGGGAGCGTCCTACCCGCTGCCTTCCTCGGGAGCCCAGCCCTTGGCCCGGCTGCGCAGCTTTTCGAGCTGCTCCCAGTGCTGCTCGATGGCCTCACGCCCCGTGCCCGTGATGCGCAGCAGGGTGTGCGGCGTCTTGCCCTTGAACTGCTTCTCCACGGAGATGAAACCGGCCTCCTCCAGCTTGGACAGGTGGCTGGACAGGTTGCCCTTGGAGAGGCCCGTGAGACTCTGGAGGTAGAGGAAGTCCGCGCTGTCGCAGGCGGACAGCGCCGTGAGGAGCGACAGCCGGGCGGGCTCGTGGATGAGCCGGTCCAGCGTGGCCAGTTGCTCGAACGGGGCCTTCATCCCGCCGCTCCCAGCTCCGCCGCGTCGGCGGGCGCGGGGCTCAGCGCCTGGACGAGCAGGCGGTGGTCCAGAACCGCCAGCGCCGTGAGCGCCACGCCCCAGGCGGCGTGGAAGGTCACCAGGTCACACCGGATTGTGGAGGCCGCGTCCCCCGCGTGCAGCCAGCCGCACAGCGGATTGAGCCCGAGCGCATGCAGCGCCGCGACGAGGAGCATGGCGCCCGCGATGGGAGGGTAGTGGGGGACGAAGCGGCCAATGGCCGCCCAATAGGCCAGCAGGGCCGCCGCGCTGACCGCGAGCGCTCCGCTCACGGGGAAGCCCGTACCCGCGCCGTCAAACCCCAGCGCCACCAGGCCGAAGGCCAACGCCAGGCCCACCACCGCGAAGAGGACCGTGAGCCGCAGCCGCGTCTGTTTCATGACCGCGCTGGGCCGCACCTCGCCGAACCGGCGCTGGTAGTAGCCGCCTGCCAGGGGATAGAGCACCAGCGTGGCCACCATGCCCACCGCCAGCGCGATGGCGCCCACGGCCGCGGGTGTGCCTCCGTCGGGGGGCAGCAAGGCCAGCCACAGCGCGAAGCCCGCCAGCAAGACGCCGAAGGGAAGGAACCGCAGTCCCTGGAGCCAGTCGTAGTACCGCGTCACGAATTGGATGCGCTGGAGCCGTTCGTCCATGACTGTGCCTCGCTGGGGCAGACAGGTTTGTGCTGCAGACCGGTCGAGGAGTAACCGGGCGTTCGGTCCCTGTCAATGACTGGTTTGCGGTGCAGACCATGCCTGTCCGGAGCCATGCCCCCAGTGGCGGGGGGGCGGCCACGGACGGCTCGGCTCAAGCGGAGCGCTTGGGCGCGCGCATGTCGCTGATGGTCAGCGGATGGCGGGCGCCCTGGGGTGACACGAGCGCGGCGCCGAGGACGAAGTCCTGGCCCATGCGGAGCTCCAGCGTGGTGGGGCCCTTGTGGGTGGTGCGCCAGTCCAGCTCGACGCGGACGGTGCCCAGCAGCTCGCGGTCCACGGTGGTGGTGTCCAGCGCCTCGAAGAGGGCGATGGAGAGCGGCCCGGGAATCATGGGCAGCTCCAGCGTCACGGACTTCGTCGCGGGCACGGGGGTGTTGGCGGGGATGACCTCGTGCTGGGCGCCGCCGGGGACCATGATGCTGATGGGCATGGGCACCACGTCCGCCAGGCCGGTGATGCCGCGCGCCAGGTTCCGTCCGAGGATGGCCGCGCCCACCGCGACGCCGAGCTCCGGGTGGACCTCCTTGTCGGAGGACAGCCGCTTGAAGTGGGAGAAGCGCTGCCGGATGGCGGGCATGCGCGTCTGGCCGCCGACCAGGACGAGCTCGTCAATCTGGTCAGGCTTGAGCTGCGCGCGCTCCAGCACGTCGTCGCAGGCGGAGGCGGTGCGCTCGATGAGCTGGAACACCATCTCCTCCAGCCGCTTGCGGGTGAGCGTGTAGTCGAAGTCGATGAAGCCGCCGTCCTTCTGGGCGATGCACGGCACGCGCAGCACGGTGGCGTCGCGCTGGCTCAGCGACATCTTCGCGGACTCGGCGGCGAAGACGAGCCGCTGCATCACCACCTTGTTCCCGCGCAGGTCGATGCCGTGCTTCTGCTGGAAGTCGTCCACCAGCATCTCCACGATGCGCTCGTCGAAGTTGGCGCCGCCGAGGAAGGCGTCACCGCCGGTGGACAGCACCTTCACGACCTTGTTCTGCACCGCGAGCAGCGTGGCGTCGAAGGTGCCGCCGCCCAGGTCGAACACCATCACCGTCTGCTCGGGGTTGCGCAGGTTGGCGTAGTAGAGCGCGGCGGCGGTGGGCTCGTTGATGATGGCGCGCACCTGGAGGCCGGCCTGCTCCGCGGCGTGGCGGACCGCGGCGCGCTGCCGGCTGCTGGCGTGCGCGGGCACGGTGAGCACGCACTCGCGGAAGGGCGTGCCGGCGGCGTGGTTCGCCAGCGTGAGGATCTGCTTGATGATGAGGTGCGCCACGTCCGTCAGGGACGTCTGCTTCCCGTACATCGTCACGGCCGTGTAGCCGTCCTCGGCCTCGACGAGCTCGAAGGCGTACTTGTCCTTGTGCTGGGTGACGTACTCGGACTGGAAGCGGCGGCCCAGGAAGCGCTTGGCGCCGAAGACGGTGTGGCGCGGGTCGTCGATGATCTGCCGCCGCGCGGCGTGGCCGACGATGGCCTTGTCCGCCGCGTGGAACCACACGACGGAGGGCAGCGTGACGCTCTTGTCCGTCACGGGAACGACGCGGAGCTTGCCGGCCTTGTCGAAGAAGGCCGCGGCGGTGTTGGTGGTCCCGAAGTCGATGCCAAGGATGGAGCCGGTACTCATCACCGCGGACTCTCCCACGTCCCGTGGGCTCGTTCAGCCCCCGAAAGTGGCTCCGGTGTCAGCGCGGGTGGGTCACTTGAAGCCCGGTCGCTCTTCGCTTCACTCCGTGGCGGCGGTGCGCGGTGACGGGCAGTAGAAATGTGCCGCTGGGTGGGCGAAGCGCGCACGCGAGGGCTGGGTGGCTCGTGTGGGTTCGCCGTTGACCGGCCGCGGGCGCCGTTCCATGGATGCGCGCCATGGGGCATGTGGATCGGCCGTTGATTCGGGACGTCGCGGCGGTGGCCGCCGCCTCGGGGGTCGTCGGGGCGTCGTTCGGGGCCATCGCGGTGGCCTCGGGGTTGTCGGTGTGGCTGGCGTCGGCCATGTCGTTGTTCGTGTTCGCGGGCGGCGCGCAGTTCATGGCCGTGGGCGTGGTGGCGGGTGGTGGCAGTCCCGTGGCCGCGGTCATCGCGGGACTGCTGCTCAACGCCCGGCACCTGCCGTTTGGAATGACGGTGGCCGACGTGCTCGGCGCGCGGTGGCCCACGCGCCTGCTGGGGGCGCACCTGATGGTGGATGAGTCCGTGGCGTTCGCGCTCGCACAGGCCTCGCCGGAGCGCCGGAAGGCCGCGTATTGGCTGTGCGGTGGCGCGTTGTTCATCGCCTGGAACGTGGGGGTCCTCGTGGGAGCCCTGGGCGGAAGGGCCCTGGGCAATCCCGACGCCATCGGGCTCGACGCCGCGTTTCCGGCCGGGATGCTGGCCCTGTTGCTCCCGTCATTGACGGCGCCCGCCAGGCGGACGGAGACCGAGCCCACGGCGGATGGCGCGCTGGAGGCCGAGCGTCTCCACGAGGCCCAGGTGGCCGCGGCCCGGGCGCGCCGGGTGGCCGGATTCGCCGCGGTCATCGCGCTGGCCACCACGCCGTTTCTTCCCGTGGGAGTCCCCGTGCTGCTCTCGCTCCTCGCTGTCGGCGTGGCGCTGAAATGACGCTCCTTCCGATTCTGGTGCTCGCGGCGGGGACCTACGCCTTCCGGCTCGCGGGGCCGCTGCTCAGTCAGCGCATGACGCTGTCCGCGCGCGTCCAGGGGCTGCTGACGCTCTGCGCGATTGCCCTGCTCACCGCGCTGGTGGCCACCGCCACGCTGACGGCGGCCGGGGGCTTCGCGGGCTGGGCCCGGCCGGCGGGGGTGCTCGCCGGGGCCCTGATGGCCTGGCGGAAGCTGCCCTTCGTGGTGGTCGTCGTGGGGGCCGCGGCCGTTACAGCTTTGTTGCGAATGGCCGGTATCGGTTGAATTCAGGTGAAATCACGCACTGCGTCTTGATGGAGGGGAATGTGGGTGGCAGGGTCCGCACGGATAGTCGAATTTTTCCGGACTCAGTGAGGAATTGCCATGACTGGAATCGATCGTTCTTCGTCTTCGAGAAGCTCCACGCGGGAATCGAGTGTGTCCCGTTCGGAGTCCACCCGTAGCGTCCGGAACGAGACGACCCGGCGGGAGGACGCGCGCGAGCCTGAGAAGCGTCAGCCCAAGGGTTACTCGATGCGGGACGGCTTCGACGCGCGGCCGGCCCATCAGACGAACCAGCGACAACCGGCCGCCGAGGCCGGGGGCGTGCGTGCGGAACGCGAGGCTCCCGCCGCCGCGACGGAGCCGGACGTCGACTGGGACTTCATTGCCGAGCGCGAGGGCCGGTCGGTCCAGGATGGCTACGTCCCGGACCCGACGGGCAGCAAGAGCGGCGTCACCGTGGCCACGGGCGTGGACCTGGGTGCCCGGGACATGGGGGACCTGGACCGGCTGGGGCTCTCCGACGCGCTGAAGACGAAGCTGGAGCCCTACCTGGGCCTGCAGGGGCAGGAGGCCGCGGACTTCCTGGAGAACAACCCGCTGAACCTGACGGCGGACGAGGTCAAGGAGCTGGACCGGGCCGTGAAGGGCGAGGCGCTGGACAACATCGTCAATGAGTACAACACCGAGGTCGAGCGCCTGAACGCCGCGGACGGCGGGAGCCGGCCGAAGTTCGCCGAGCTGCCCCGGGAGATGCAGACGGTGATTGCCTCCGTGGGCTTCCAGTACGGCTCGCTGAAGTCGGAGACGCCCAACTTCTTCGCGCAGGTGACGGAGCAGCGCTGGGAGGACGCGAAGGCCAACCTGGAGGACTTCGGCGACCGCTATTCGACGCGCCGGGGTATCGAGGCGGAGCTGCTGGGGCAGGGCATCGCGAACCTGAGCTGAGCCGCGGGTGGCAAGCGAGGCCCGGAGCGCGGCGGAGACGCCGGGGCTCCGGGGCCGCGCCCGGCTTCGCAGGCCAGGGGCGGGTGTGTTTGGCTTTGAGTGGCTGGGGGGGCTGGCAATGCCGCGCTTCCCGCGCCCCCTCTGAACTACGACTCTGAACTCCCCCGGCGCAAGCCGAGCGCCTTCATCTTCTTGTAGAAGTGCCCCCGCTCCAAATCCAGCAGCCGCGCGGCTTCCGTCACGTTGTCATGTGTATGGGAGAGCACGTGCAGGATGATCTCCCGCTCCGCGTCCTCCACCTGCTCACGGAACGTCTTGTCCGCGCGGGGCCGGAAGCCCACGGGCGCGGGAGGCTCGGCCGCAACGGGCGCTGCAATCGCGGGCGCGGGCGTGCTGGACGCGAGCGCCACGGCCGCCTCGGTGGGCGGCGGGGGGCTCGAGGGCGCCTCCACGGGAGCGGGCGGCGGCACGTTCCGTCCCCGGGGCAGCAGCTCCAGCGCGTCCGTCCGGCTGACGACCGGGCCTTCACACAGGATGGCCAGGCGCTCCACCAGGTTGCGCAGCTCGCGCACGTTGCCGGGGTAGTCGTAGGCGCTCATCACCGCCAGCGCGTCGGGTGACAGCGCCAGCGGCCGGCGGCCGTTCTTGGCGCAGGCCTCGTCGAGGAACGTCTTGATGAGGTCCGGCAGGTCCTCGCGCCGCTCGCGCAGCGGGGGCGCGTGAAGCTGCACCACGTTGATGCGGTAGTAGAGGTCCTCGCGGAAGCGCCCGGCGGCGATCTCCGCCTCCAGGTTCTTGTTCGTCGCGGCGATGACGCGCACGTCCACCTTGTGCGTCTCCGCGCCGCCCACGCGCTCCAGCTCGCCCTCCTGGAGCACGCGCAGCAGCTTGGCCTGCATGGCCTGCGGCATGTCGCCAATCTCGTCCAGGAACAGCGTGCCCTCGTGGGCCAGCTCGAACTTGCCCCGCCGCACGCTCACCGCGCCGGTGAAGGCGCCCTTCTCGTGGCCGAACAGCTCGCTCTCGATGAGCTCGTGCGGCACCGCCGCGCAGTTGAGCTTCACGAAGGGCTGCCCCTTGCGCTTCGAGTGCTGGTGCAGCGCCCGCGCGATGAGCTCCTTGCCCGTGCCGTTCTCCCCGGTAATCAGCACCCGGCCCTCGGAGGGCGCGGTGCGCTGGATGAGCGAGAAGATGCGCTGCATGGCCGGGCCGCTGCCCACCATGTCATAGCGGCCGAGCTGCGCCCGCAGCTCCTGGAGCTCCGCCATGGCCGCCTGGTGCTTGAGCACGTTGCGCAGCGCCACCAGCAGCCGTTCCCGGGCAATTGGCTTTTCCAGGAAATCCCTGGCTCCCAATTGGGTCGCCTTCACCGCGGTGTCGATGGTGCCGTGCCCGGACATCATGATGACGGGCAGCTCCGGCTTGAGCTCGGTGAGCTTCGCCAGCGCCGTGAGGCCGTCCATGTCCGGCATCTTCACGTCCATCAGCACCGCGTCCACCGGACGGGCGCTGACGACATCCAGGGCCACCTGCCCGCTGTTGGCCAGGTGTGTCTGATACCCCGCGAGCTGGAGCGACTGGCTCAGGGTGAGGAGGATGTTCTTCTCGTCATCGACGATGAGGACAGAGGCGGGCATGACGGGCTTTCCCCGAGGTGGCGCGTGGTCGCGCTCACACGCGGGTCAATCGTGACAATCTCACGGAAAATATTTGGACATTCAAGGGTTTCGGCGACCGGAGGGGGTGTCCGGGGAGGGACAAATGTTTTGACTCACCCCCGCCACTGAGACTACACGCCACCCACTACCCCGCGGGCGCGGGCGCGTTTTCGACGACAGGATTCTGGAGGAAATAATGCGTCAGATTTCCCTTTTGGCGGGGCTCTCCCTCGCCGTCGCCATCATGGGCGGCTGCACCCCTTCGTACCCGAAGTGCAACGAGGACGAGCACTGCGCTGAGAAGGGTGAGGTCTGCGTCCAGGGCCAGTGCCAGGAGTGCGCCACGGATGCCAACTGCCAGGAGGGATTCACCTGCCAGGCGAACAAGTGCGCGCCCAAGCCGCCGGAGTGCACCACCGACAGCGCCTGTGGCGCTGGCCGCATCTGTGAGGCCGGCAAGTGCGCCGAGGCCCAGTGCCAGGAAGACACCCAGTGCCCGGGCGGCGGCAAGTGCGAGTCCGGCCGTTGCCAGGCCCCCGAGAACACCTGCGCCTCCAGCGCCGACTGCGGCGAGGGCCAGGAGTGCCAGGCCGGCCAGTGCGTGACGGCCGCCGCGGACCGCTGCGACTGGAGCCCCATCCCGTTCGGCTTCAACGAGTCCGGCCTGTCCGCGGACGCGCAGCAGCGCCTGTCCGACCTGGCCCAGTGCCTCAAGACGGAGTCCGGCCGCGTCACGCTGGCCGGCCACGCCGACGAGCGCGGCACCGAGGAGTACAACCTCCAGCTCTCCAACCGCCGCGCGGCGTCCGTCAAGCGCTACCTGACGGACCTGGGCGTGTCGGGCAGCCAGCTCAGCACGGTGGGTTATGGTGAGACCCGCCCGGCGAACTCCGCTTCGTCCGAAGAGGCGTGGTCCGAGAACCGCCGCGTCGAGTTCCAGCGCTAGTCTGAGGTAGGCTGCGCGGGTGATGGCCGTCCAAGAGCCGGAAGCGCGTCAGTCCTATCTCGTCTTCGCCTGTGGCAGTAGCTGGTATGCGGTACCCGCGGAGAGCGCGGCGGAGGTCGTGACCTTCCCCGAGCTCACGCGGGTGCCCGGCGCGCCAGCCCACCTGCTGGGCGTGTTCGCGCACCGGGGTGAAGTCATCCCGGTGGTGGACATGGGCCTGCTGGTGGGCGGCGTCAGTCAGGGCTCCCGGAGGGCGGTGCTGGTGCGCCTGCCGCGGGGGACCCTGGCCCTCACGGCCAGTACGGTGGCCGGCGTCTCCCCGGTGACGGGCACGCTGGAGCCCCTGGGCCCCACGGGCGTCCACGTCCACCTGCGCGGCCCCGCCAAGAGCGGCCCCCGGGACGTGGCCGTCATCGACCCGGAAGGACTCTTCGACCACCTCAGCCAGGGGGCTTGAGTCATGGAGCCGCCGGGCCACGTCCGGGGAATGCTCCTGTGCCATGCCGGTCCCCACCGGCTCGCCTTCCAGGCGCACGAGGTGGCCTCCATCGCGTCGCCCTCCGGGCACGCGGCGGCCTCCGCGCGCCGGGCCTTTCATGAAACGGACGGCGCGTCCCGCGTGCTGGTGTCCGCCTCGGGCGGCGCGGTGGGCGTGGACACGCTGGAAATCGACGCGGAGCCGCGCCCGGTGCTGCCCGCGCCGCCGGTGACGGTGCGGGCGTCGGGCGGCAGCCTCCGGGGCTTCGTCCTGGCGCGGGGGCTGCTGTGGCCCCTGGTGGGGCTGGCGGACTTCGAGCGCTTCCTGCGCGGGCATTCAGGGGAGGGCGCATGACGGTGCCCATGGGGTTGAGGGGGCTGGCGCGGTGGACCGCGCGCCCCGCGTTGCTGGGCAGCTCCGTGGGCGCGGCGCTGGTGGTGCTGCACTGCCAGCTCACCGACACGGTGCCCGAGGGGACGTGGGGGCCCTTCCTGCTGCTCATGGGCGTGGCCCTGTCGCTGGCGGTGTGGTTCACCGGCGTGCACGGCCGGCGCGCCCTGCGGGTGCTGTACGCGCTGGGCGAGGGGCGGCTGCCCACCACCCACGAGGCCCTGCTCAAGGCGATGCTGGAGGCGCGCGCCTTCCCGGAGCGGAGCTTCGCCTTCGTCCTCCAGTGCTGGCTGGTGGCCTCGCTGGGCGTGGCGCTGGTCTTCGTCCCGCTGGTGGGCGGGACGTGGGTGCTGGGGCTGCGGCTGGTGATGATGGGCCTGTTCCTGGGGCCGCTGAGCGCGCTGTTCGTCTACCTGATGGTGGCCCGCCGCGCCCGCAGGGCGGTGGAGCAGGTGGCGGCCCAGGGCCTGGCGCCGCTGGAGGTGGTGGCCACGGCGCCGCCCCGGCGGCTGCACCTCCGCCGACGGATGGTGCTGTTCACCGCCATCGCGGTGCTCAGCCCGTCCTTCTTCATCCTCGACGCGTCGGTGACGCGGGCCATGGACGCGGTGGACGCGATGGTGGGCGCGCCGGAGTCGCTCCAGCGCCAGGTGGCGGGCCACGCCAGCGCGACGCGCGGGCTGGCGGTGGCCGGGCTGGTGGCGGTGCTGGTGATGGTGACGGCCTACGTGGGCGGCGCCGTCATCGCCGAGCCGCTGCGCTCGATTACGGAGGACGCCACGCGCATCGCCCAGGGCGACTTCCGCCCGCCGCGCATCATCGCCGCGGAGGACGAGGTGTGGGCCACCTCCGCCGCCTTCGCGCAGATGCAGACGCAGCTCGGCCAGGCGCTGATGCAATTGCGGCGCGCGGGCCTGCAAATCTCCACCACCACCGAGCAACTGGTGGCCACGTCCGGTGAGCAGGAGTCCGGCGCGGACGAGCAGTCCGCCTCGCTCAACGTGACGAGCGCCACCACCGAGGAGCTGGCGCGCTCGGCGCAGCAGATCGCCGGCAACGCGGAGTCGGTGTCCGCCATCGCGGAGACGACCTTCGCCGCCGCGCAGACGGGCCAGCGGGGCGCCGCCGCCTTCCTGGGCGCGATGCAGCGCATGAAGGAGGACAACCAGGCCATCGCGGACGCGGTGGTGCGGCTCAACAAGCGCGTGCAGCAGATTGGCAAGGTGGTGGAGTTCATCAACGAGATCGCCGACAAGTCGGACCTGCTGGCGCTCAACGCGGAGCTGGAGGGCACCAAGGCCGGTGAGGTGGGCCGGGGCTTCTCCCTGGTGGCCGCGGAGATGCGGCGCCTGGCGGAGAACGTCATCCGCTCCACCAAGGCGATTGAGCAGCTCATCGCGGAGATTCGCGACGCCACCCACGCCGCCGTGATGGCCACCGAGGCCGGCTTGAAGACGACGGACGCGGGCACGGTGCTGGCGGCGCAGGTGGATGAGAGCCTGAGCCTCATCCTGGAGCTGGCCCGGCAGACGTCCCACGCGGTGCGCAGCATCTCCCTGGCCACGCAGCAGCAGCAGACGGGCACCGACCAGCTCGCGGCCGCCATGGGCGACATCCTCCGCGTCACCGAGCAGAACTTCGCGGCCACCAAGCAGATGGCCGCGGCCAACGCCGACCTGTCCACGCTGGCGCGCGACCTGAAGGACGCGGTGGAGCGGTTCCACGTCGTCGGGCCGGGAGGTGACGCGTGAGCGCCCGGAAGGGGCCCCGGCGGGCCTCCTTCAGCCGGCACCTCATGGCGCCCGTGCCCCTGGCCAACCTGGTGGGGGCGGCGCTCAGCCTGCGCTTCGCCTCGCTCACCCTCGCCGAGCGGCTGGAGGGCCGGTTGGGGCTGCTCGGGGTGCTGGGCGGTGTGCTCTGCGTGACGGCCCTGGTGTCAGGGGCCGCGGTGTCCCTGGGCCGGCAGCGCACCCTGCGCGGGCTGGAGCGGGGGGACGTGCCCACCACGCCGCGGACGCTGGCGTCCGCGGTGGCGGAGGTGACGCGCGCGCCCGACGAGGCCTTCCTCGGCTCGCTGGGGTTGTGGCTGGTCACCACGCTGGCGCTGGGCCTGTGCATGTGGCTGGGCGTGGGCGTGGAGCTGGCGGTGGCCGCGCGCATCGCCTCGCTGGGGCTGCTCTTCGGCCCCCTGACGGCGCTGCTGGTGCACTGCCTCATCGTCCTGCGCTCGCGCCGGGTGGTGCTGTGGCTGGCGGAGCTGGGCATGACGCACGCGCAGCTCATCGACGCCATGCCCCGGCGCGCGGAGCTCCGCGCGCGGCTGGCGGCCTTCGCCTTCGTGGCGGTGATGACGCCCGCGGTGCTGTCCGCCCAGCTCTCGTACGCGTTGAGCCAGCGCATCTTCAACCGGCTCATGGCGGAGCGGGACGTCAGCCGTCAGTTGATGCTGGCGCAGGAGCTCCGGATGGAGGCGCTGACCGAGGGCGCCGGGCTGGTGCTGCTCGTCTTCGCGCTGGCGCTGACGGCCGCGTACCTGGGCGGCACCATGCTGGGGCGGCCCCTCCGGGAGCTGTCGCGCGAGGCCAGGCGCATCGCCGAGGGCGACCTGGCCAGCCCGCGCGTGGTGCCCGCGGAGGACGAGGTCTGGGACGTGTCCGCGGCGTTCACCACCATGCGCGCGCACCTGGCGGACGTGATGTCGCAGTTGCAGCGCGCGGGCGCGCAGATTTCGGCGACCACGGAGGAGATCCTCACCACGTCGGGCCGCTACGAGGCGGGCGCGACGGAGCAGGCCAGCTCGCTGGACGAGACGAGCGCGACCACCGAGGAGCTGGCGCGTTCGGCGCGGCAGATCGCGGAGAACGCGGGCTCGGTGGCGGAGATTGCCCAGCGCACGCTGGGCGCGGCGCAGCAGGGGCAGGGGAGCGCGGAGGACTTCCTGGGCTCCATGGCGCGCATGCGCCAGGACAACGGCGCCATCTCCTCGGCCGTGGTGCGGCTCAACAAGCGCGTGCAGCAGATTGGAAAAATCGTCGAGTTCATCAACGGCGTGGCCGACAAGTCGGAGCTGCTGGCGCTCAACGCGGAGCTGGAGGGCACCAAGGCCAGCGAGGTGGGCCGGGGCTTCTCGCTGGTGGCCGCGGAGATGCGGCGCCTGGCGGAGAACGTGCTGGAGTCCACGAAGGAGATTGAAGGCCTCATCGAGGAGGTGCGCGAGGCCTCCGCCGCGGCCGTGTCCGCCACCGAGGGCGGCGTGCGCGCGGTGGAGACGGGCACCACGCTGGCGCAGCAGGTGTCCGAGTCGCTGCGGCAGATTGTCGACCTGGCGGGGCAGACGTCCTACGCGGTGCGCAGCATCTCCCTGGCCACGCAGCAGCAGCAGCAGGGGACGGACCAGCTCGCCGACGCCATGGCGGACATCCTCCGCATCACCCAGCAGAGCCTCAACGCCACCAAGCAGGTGAGCACCGCGAACACGGACCTGCTCGTGCTCGCCAGGGATTTGCAGGGCGTGGTGGAGCGCTTCCAGATTGGCCAGGAGCCGCTGGGGGAGGAGGGCGGGTGAACCCGAGCGAGCGCCTGCTCAGGCAGTTCCGGGACCTGGTGACGGTGCGCCTGGAGCGCATCACCCGGTCCTTGATGGAGCTGGAGGCCGGCGCCAGCGCGGAGGCGGGGCGGGGCGTGCTGCGGGAGCTGCACGGCTTGAAGGGCGAGGCCCGGATGATGGGCTTCGATGACATCAACGTGCTCGTGCACGAGATGGAGGAGCTGGTCCGCTGCACCGAGCCCCTGCGCTACGCGCTCTCCCCCGCGTCCACGGACGCGTTGCTCACCACCGCGGACGCCGTGCTCGTGTTCTCCGGGACGCAGACCGCCGAGGAGCCGCCGCCCGCGGTGGAGCGGCTCGTGGCGTGGCTGCAGGAGTGCATCCGCTCCGAGTCGGTGCGCCTGCCGGCCGGGAGCGCCGTGCCCGCCGCTGGGAGCACGGCGAGTCCGGAGGTGGCTCCGCCTGCTGGGGGCGGCGCTGCGAGCGGTGCGAGGCCCCAGGCCGGCGCTTCCTCTTCGACACCCACGAAGCCCTCCGCGCATGGGAGCCCGGCCGCGTCTCCGGGGCGGCTGTTGACGGTCCCCGTCGTGGAGGGGAGCCGGCCCTCCGTGGCTTCTCCGGGGCGGGACAGTGGCTTCGTGGCGGGCGCGGTCGCTTCGTCCAAGGCGGGGGGTGGACTGACCTCCGGAGCGGGCCTTCGTGCCACCTCCGCTGCCCCAACGGCGCAGGGCGCCACCGTCTCCCGTCAACCCGAGCCCCGCCCGGACACCACGGTGCGCATCGGCGTGGAGAGCCTGGACCTGCTCACCAGCGCCGTCACCAACCTCACGCAGGTGGCGCGGCGCCGGGAGCTGGCCAATGCCCGCCGGCTGGCCCTGGCTCGCGAGCTGAGTCAGCTCGCCCGCGAGGCGGAGGACCTGGGGCCCGCGGGCGCGGCGCTGGCGGCGCGGCTGGGCTCGGCGAAGGAGATGGCCGCCGTCCTCCACCGGGAATCGAAGCTGCTCTCCAACGCGGAGCTGCGCGACCTGGGCATGCTGGTGGAGGAGGTGCAGACGCTGCGCATGCTGCCGCTGTCCGTCCTCTTCGAGCCCTATCCCCGCATGGTGCGCGACCTGTCCCGCGCGCTGGGCAAGGAAGTGGAGCTCGTCGTCGACGGCGAGGACACCCGCGCCGACCGGGCGGTGGTGGAGGCGCTGCGCGAGCCCTTGATGCACCTGGTCCGCAACGCCCTGGACCACGGCCTGGAGACGCGGGTGGACCGGGTGACGGCGGACAAGAACCCGCGCGGCTGCCTCACGCTGCGCGCGTCCCGCGAGGGCAACCGCATCATCCTCCGCGTGGAGGATGACGGCATGGGCGTGGACCCCGTCCAGCTCCGCAAGGTGGCCGTGCGCCGGGGCGTGCTCGACGAGAGCGCGGCCAATGCCCTGTCGGACGCGGCGGCTCGCGAGCTCATCTTCCTGCCGGGCTTCACGTCCCGGGAGGTCGTCACGGACCTGTCGGGTCGGGGCGTGGGGCTGGACGCGGTGCGCGCCTCCATCCAGGGGCTGGGCGGCGACGTGGGCGTGGAGTCGGCGCCGGGGTGGGGCACCATCTTCGAGCTGCGCGTCCCCGTCTCCCTCACCGTGGCCCCGCTGCTCTTCATCCAGGTGGGCCCGGAGACGCTGGCCCTGAGCGCCACGCACGTCTCGCGGGCCCTGAAGGTGGACCCCGCGGACCAGTGCGAGGTGGCCGGCCGGCCTTCGCTCCTGGTGGAGGGCCGGGTGTTGCCGCTGGCCCCGATGGCGTCGCTGTTGGGCCTGGAGGCGCCTCGGACGGCTCGGGAGGGCGAGCTGGCCCTGGTGGTGAAGAGCCAGAGCGGCGCGGCGGCGCTGGTGGTGGACCGCGTCCTGGAGGAGCGGGTCCAGGCCATCCTCCCCCTGAAGGGCATCCTGGGCCGCTTCGGCCACCTCACGGGGGCCACGTCCCTGGCGGACGGGCGGCTGGCCATGGTGCTGTCGGCGGCCTTCCTCACCGCCAGCGCCCACCATGGCAACACCCTGCCGCGTCCGGCCCCGTCGGAGGCGCCCGCCCCCGAGGTCCGGCGCCGGCGCATCCTGGTGGTGGACGACTCGCCCCTCACCCGGGAGCTCATCGCCAATCTGCTGGAGGCGGTGGGGTATGACACCGTCATCGCCTCGGACGGCGCGGAGGCCCTGGAGGTCCTGGACGCGCGCCCCTTGGACCTGGTCGTCACGGACCTGGAGATGCCGGGCGTGGACGGGCTGGAGCTGGCCCGGCGCCTGAAGGGGCACCCCGTCCATTCAAGGCTCCCGGTGGTCATCCTCACCACGCGAGGAGGGGAGGACGACCGGCGGCGGGGGCTGGCCGCGGGGGTGGACGGCTACATCACCAAGGGCGACCTGGTGCGCCAGGACCTGGTGGACGTGGTGCGGCGGCTGCTGGGCTGAAGCTCAGGCCTCGAATCGCGTGGAGCAGCGGCACCGCGGCACGTGGTGCGCCGCGCGAGCAAGTCACCGGTACGCATCGACGATGAATGCGGCTGCGACAGAGCCGGCGAGGATCGCGGTTCCAGGCCTGGACTCGGGCAGCTTCCTCATCTGGTCATAGCCGAGCCGCGCCACCGCGCAGATGGGAACTTTTTCTCCGTTCGGAGACTGCGCCTCGAAGTACCTGATGACGACCTGTGGCCCGCTCGTCCAGACCTGCCCGTACAAGCGGCTCGTCGCGCCGAGCGGACCGAACTCCTCCCTCGTGACACTCTCAATCGGTCCGTCGTAGAGCGTGAGGCGTCGGCTCTCGGTTTGGTTCGCGTCGAGATCCACCAGCACGCTGTCGCCAACGCGCAGCCCCATGTAGCGAAGCGCCTTCTTTGATTCTTCCGGGCACTCCTGCGGACCTGGACTGCCGTCGGGGCGTAGCGTGACGCTGCTTCCTGTGCAGCCGGTCGACGTAGCGAGCAGGACGATGGAACTGAACAGGAGGGCTTTGGGCGGCGGCATGAACGGCACTTCTACTTCTGGACGAGGGTACGTTCCAACTTCACGAACACTTGGAGGAGGCCGTCTCCGCGGAAGATCTGGAGTGCGAGATCGGCGAGTTGCCCGTCGTCCGTCAGGAAGGCGCTCTTGTCCGCGACGACCGCGATTCGTCCTGTCTCCCCCGGGACAATCGTGGCTCGGTCCACGCGAAGCGCGAAGGGGCGGGCCGTGGCGTGGGTGAAGTCACGGGTCAGGTACGCACCGTCAAATTCCCATGGCCCACCGTAGTAGGTGTTCTTCAAGGTGACGAGCGCTGCCGCTTTGCCGGGGCCCGCGAAGACTTCGACGACCATGTCCATGTCCTCATTCTTCGGCCGGTAAACGAACCTGCGGCGAAAGGGTGTCTTCTTCCGCTGTCCGTTCACGAGAAGCGTCGCGTAGGCGTGGTCGACGGAATTCTCTTCCTTGCGGTATCGCTCATTCTCTTCAGCAAGCGTGTCGTTCTTCTTGAGCGCGTCCATCAGCGCCGCGTGCATGGACGCATGACTTCCCCGGTCTTTGAACACGTCGACCTGTTGGTCGAGTATCGGCGGCCACCCTCCGTCCCTCTTGCTCCACGGTGGTTTTACGAGGAACGGGATTTCGGTCCCATCCGCCAGCGTCACGACCAGTGGAATTCCTTCGTCCCTGTCGAGGTCGTGGATAGGTTCAAGAATCACCTTGTTCCGAACCACCGCCAGCGGCTCGAGTCGGCCCTCCCAACCGATCATCTTCGTCTTGCTCGCGTCGATCATCTGCTCGAACCGCAGTGTCGTGACGATCCGCCCCTTCACATAGATGGAGTGGGTGCCATTGCTCGGGTGCTCGGAGAGCATGATTGGGCGCACGGTGGGCTGGTCGCGCTCATGACGGGCCTGCGCGACTGACGAGGCCGCAAGGACAGCAATCAGTCCGTACCGGAAAAGTGGGAGCGTCCGCATCGTCCAGCCAACCTACCAAGGTGGGCTTGAGCGTAGCAACCTTCCCACGCCCCCTCGGTAGGGGCCGGTCATCCGAGGCGCCAGCGTCAGGCGCGGGAATCCGTCAGCGCACGCCGCGAGGGACCGTATGCGGAAGACCGGGCCGCATGCGCCTGCGGGGTGGCTCGCGGCGATACACGCGGAACGGGAGACGCGGACCCGAGGAGAGTCAGGGCGATAGCGTTCAACGAGAGCAAGCCGAGCAATCACAACGGATTGCTCGGCGCTTTCGCCGAGTACACGCGAACGGCCGCGTTGCGGAGGCAGGCGGCGTCGTCAGCCCGCCCCACGCAGGTGGCGCTCACATGCGCCCCGGCAGGCCCGGCTCACTCCACGGCGAAGTGGTAGTTGGCGCCGTAGTCGCTGTCGTAGCGCACGCAGGAGCTGCGGTCCGTGTTGCGGAACCACAGCTCCAGGTGGCGGGCGCCGGCCGGCGCGGTGATGGCCGTCGGCACGGACGTGCCGGAGCCGGTGACAGCCGTCTCCTGGATGGGGCCGTTGTCGAAGCGGTACTGCGCGACAATGGCCCAGGCCGGGCCGTTGTAGGTCGCGCGGCACTCGGGCAGGCGGTTCACGTCGTAGTTGATGATGAAGGGCTCGCCGGCGCGCAGCGTGCCCGCCACGGCCTCATCCCAGTTCGCGTTGAAGGAGAGCGTCGGCGCGCCGATGGGGAAGTGGTAGTTGTTCCCGTGGTTGGAGTCCCAGGCCTGACAGCCCTGGCTCGAGATGTCGAACCACATCACCAGGGCGCCGCTCAACCCCGCGGGGAGATGCAGGGTGCGCTGGGTGGGGTTGTTGTTCGGCTCGTGGCCGGCCACCCAGAAGCTCACCACCGGGCCGCGGTTCACCTGGACGTGGCCGGTGATGGTCCAGGTCGGGTCGCCCGAGGACGTGGTGCCCCGGCACTGCGGCAGGCGGCTGGTGTCGTAGTTGACCACCACCTGTCCGCCCGCGGGAATCAGCTCCACCGACGGCGTCTCGTTCCAAGAGCCATCGAAGGTGATGGCGACGGGGGTGGTCTGCGCCGCGGCCGTGGAGGCCGCCAGCACCAGCGGCAGGAGGGAGGGGAGAAATCGCCGGACCAAGATGCGCTCCTTTCGAGCGGAAGAAAGTCGGGACGCCGCTATCCCGCCCCCGCGCATCAGGTCAATGATTTCCCCGCTTGTGCGTGTAGTCGGGATAGGGGCCCTATCGCGGGTGTGGGCCGCTCCATCACCCAGGGCGGCCCCGTGCGCCAGGACCTGGTGGATGTGGCGCGGCGACGGCTGGGCTCACAGGCCCCTGCATTGGCTATACTCCCGGGCTCGCGCACGGGGTATGGACAGGGCATGGGCAAGAAAGTGTCGGTGCTGGTGGTCGATGACTCCCTCATCTGCCGACAGCTCATCTGCGAGGCGCTGAGCAAGGACCCCGATATCGAAGTCGTGGGCACCTGCGCGGACGGCAAGCAGGCCGTGGAGATGACCCGGGAGCTGCGTCCCCACGTCATCACCATGGACGTGGACATGCCCGTCATGGACGGGCTCACCGCCACCGAGCACATCATGGCGGAGTGCCCCACGCCCATCCTGGTGCTCACGGCGGACCCGCGCTCGCAGGCGCCGGAGCTGACCTACCGCGCGCTGGAGCTGGGGGCGCTGGCCCTTCAAATCAAGCCCGCCATCGACGCCGGGCCGGACGCGTGGAACCTCGTGCGCGAAATCCGGCTGCTGTCCTCGGTGCGCGTCATCCGCCACCTGCGCCGGCCCCAGCGCGGCCCGCTGCTGCCGCCCCGGGTGGCCACGTCGGTGCTTCCAGCGGTGTCCATGGGCGTGGTGGTGGTGGCGGCGAGCACGGGCGGGCCCCAGGTCCTCTTCAAGATGCTGTCGGAGCTGCCCGCGGACTTCCCGGCGCCCATCGTCATCGTCCAGCACATCAACGCCGCCTTCGCGGAGTCCCTGGCGGGGTGGCTGGCCGGGGCCAGCAAGCTGAAGGTGCGGCTGGCCCAGGACGGAGAGCCGCTGATGCCGGGGCACGTGCTCATCGCTCCGCCGGGGCAGCACACCGTCATCCCCTTCCGGGGACGCGTGGGGCTCAAGCCGGGCGTGGAGCGGGACGGGCACATGCCGTCCGGCACCATGCTGCTGGAGAGCGCGGCGCGGACCTATGGCCGGCGCGCGGTGGGCCTGGTGCTGACGGGCATGGGCGCGGACGGGGCGGACGGCCTGCTGGCCATCAAGCAGGCGGGCGGGCTGGCGGTGGCGCAGAACGAGGAGTCCTGCGTGGTGTTCGGCATGCCGGGCGCGGCGGTGGAGCGCAAGGCGGTGGACCACCTCATCCACGGTGACGAGGTCGCGGCGACGTTGGTGCGGCTGGCCCGGGGAGAGTCCCTCGCCGTGGGGCGCTGAGCCCGGGTGGCGGACGGCGCGCCATGGTCCGGAGTGCGCGCCTTCCTGTCGGCGCGGACGGGGATGGCCCTCAGCGGCCCCCAGGTCCGCCGGCTGGATGAGCGGCTGGCCGCGCGCAGCCAGGGCCTCACGCCGCACCAGTACCTGATGTTCCTCCAGTCCCCGTCGGGCGTGACGGACCTGGAGGACCTCATCGCCGCGGTGGTGGTGAACAAGACGGACCTCTTCCGCGACGAGGTCCAGCTCACCGCGTTCCGCGCGCAGGTCCTCTCGCCGCTGGTGGCCAGGACGCGGCGGCCCTTGCGCGTCTGGAGCGCGGGGTGCTCCACGGGCGAGGAGGTGGCGACGCTGCTCGTCCTGCTCGCGGACGCGGGGGCGGATCCAGAGAGCACGGTGTTGGGGACGGACATCGCCGGGGACGCGCTGCGCCGCGCGCAGTGGCTGGCCTTCAGCCGGGAGCAGTTGCGCCGCGTCCCGGACGAGCTGCGCTCCCGGTACTTCGTCCGGTCCGGCTCGCGGGAGGCCCTGGCGCCCGCGCTGCGGGAGCGCGCGAGCTTCCAGTGCCACAACCTGATGGAGACGCCCTATCCGGTGGCGCCCGGGGGCGGCGGCTTCGACGTCATCTTCTGCCGCAACGTCCTCATCTACTTCACCGCGGAGGCGTTCCACCGCACGGTGGAGGCGCTCGCCGGGAGCCTGGCGCCCGGCGGGGTGCTCGTCTTGTCCGCGTCCGAGCCGCTGCTGCGCGTGCCGCCGTCGCTGCGGGTGCACCGCGGCGAGCAGGCCTTCTTCTACGTCCGGTCGGAGGAAGCGGGGGCGGTGCCTCCTTCGCCGAACGGCGAGGCGGCTGTCACGAACGGGCGGCGTACCGAGGGGCGCGTCGCGGCGTCGTCTCCGGCGCGTCCTCAGCGGGCCCCGGCAGTGGGTGGCGAGGCCGCCATGATTCGAGAGGGCCGCTCGGGCGAGGCCGCCCGGCCAGCGCCTGTCCGAGCGGGGGCCAGCGGGGCCGAGGCCAGCGGGCTTCCGACGCGGGGGGCCGCGCGTGGCGGCGCGAACGTGCCGGGTTCCCATGGAATGGAGGCCAGCCCGCTCTCAGCGGCAGTGAGTCCATCCCCAGACGGCCTGGACGCAGACGCCCTCGGCGCGCCAGCGGCCTCCTCGCCGGGCCCGGAGTCCCACGCCGAGGCCGACCTCCTCTTCGCCTGCGTCCTGGACGGCGCCGCCTCCGGTGTCTCCGACGCCGTGGCCGAGCGCGACCTGCGCCACTGCCTGGCGTTGGACCCGGACCACGCGGCCGCCCGGTACCTGCTCGGGCTGCTCTTGGAGCAGTGCCAGCGCCCCGCCGACGCGGCTGCCGAGTACCGCCGGGCCTTCCAGTCCCTGGAGTCGGGCCGGGCACGGCCGGTGGCCTTCTTCCTCAACGCCGAGCGGCTGCGCGTCGCCTGCGCGCACGCTGCCGAGCGGCTGGAGTTTTCCGGCCGGAGGCGGTGAGGGACCAGCCGGGCGGCCCCGGCGGGAGCCCTGGCGAGCGAGAGAAGTCCGGACGGGCAGGGCGTTTGGTCCTAAGATGCCCCCCGATGCGACGCCTGGCGCTGATATCCCTGCTGGTCCTCCCTGGTTGCTTCTATCCCGCTGACCGCGGCCGCGCCCTCGAGGCGAAGGTCGACCGGCTCGGCACCGACACGACGCGGATTCAGTCGGAGCTGAAGGAGACGCGCGAGCAGCTCGCCGCCACGCTCCCGAAAATCGACGAGAAGGTCGCCGAGGTCACCAAGGCCCTCAAGGGGCTGGACACCGCGTCGCGCCGCAAGGACGCGGACATCGGCATCCAGTTCCAGAAGACGGTGGAGGACCTCGCCCAGCTCCGCGGCCAGGTGGAGACGTACCTCCACAAAATCACCGAGCTGGAGGCGGCGCTGGCCGCGCAGGACCAGAAGCTGGTGGCCATGCAGGGCGAGGCCGCGCTGAAGGAGGCCGAGGCCAAGAAGAAGGCCGAGGAGCTCAAGCGCCCCACGGACAAGAAGGAGTTCCTCGCGCTCGCCAACCAGAAGGCCAAGGCCGGCGACCTGCTCCTGGCGCGCCAGCTCTTCAATGAGTTCATGAAGAAGTGGCCCAAGGACGGGCTGGTGGGGGACGCCCACTTCGGCCTGGGTGAGACGTACTTCTCCGAGTCGAAGTGCCGCGAGGCCCTCTTCGAGTACGGCAAGGTGCTGCAGGACTTCCCCAAGGCGGCCTCCGCGCCGGAGTCGTACCTGCGCTCGTCGGACTGCTTCGCCCGGTTGAAGATGAAGGAGGAGTCGCGGCTGGCGCTGGAGGAGCTCATCAAGAGCTACCCGAAGTCCGCCGAGGCGAAGACGGCCAAGGCGCGCATCGCCGAGATGGACAAGAAGGCGAAGAAGGCCAAGAAGTGAGCCCGCGTCCGCTGAAGCTGGCCGCGCTGGCGCTGCTGCTCCTGCTGCCCCTGGTGGCGGGGGCGGCCCCCAGGCAGCTCGTCCTGCTCTTCACGGGAGACAATGGGGGCGAAGTCGCCCCCTGTGGTTGAAGGCACAACCCCGCTGGCGGTCTGGCCAGGCGAAAAGTCGCGATTGAGAAGGAGCGCGAGCAGGGCGCACCCGTGCTCGTGCTGGACGCCGGCAATGCGCTCTTCAAGAGCCGGGACAGCGCGCAGGCGCCGGATGCCCGCGCGCGCGCGGAGCTCATCCTGTCGCAGATGGACGCGCAGGGCACCGCGGCCATGGCGGTGGGCACGCGCGACCTCGGGCTGGGCGTGGGCTTTCTCAAGCGGCAGACGCGGAAGGCGAAGCTGAAGCTCCTGTCGGCGAACCTCGCGGACGCGAAGGGCAAGCGGCTCTTCCCGGCCTCCCTGGTGACGACGGTGGGCGGCGTGAAGGTGGGCGTGGTGGGCGTCTCGCCCGTCACGGCGAAGCCGGTGCCCGTGGGGCGGGCCGCTCCGGGGCAGGCCCAGGAGGTGGTGCAGGGGCTCCCCGTGCAACCCGCCGTGGCCGCCGAGGCGAAGCGCCTGCGGGAGACGTCCAAGGTGGACCTGGTGGTGGTGCTCGCGGCGCTGCCCCGCGACGAGGCGCTCAAGCTGGCCGACCAGGCGGAGGGCGTGGACTTCGTGGTGCAGTCCCACGAGGGCCGGGGGCCGGGCATGGCCCAGCAGCAGGCCCTGGCCACCGTGATTCCCCCGGGGGCCCGGGGCCGCGAGCTGGCGAAGCTGGTGCTCCAACTGGACGGCAAGGGCCGCTTCGCCGACGCCGGCGTCCAGGAGCGGACGCGGCAGCAGCTCCGCCTGCTCGAAGGCAACCTCGCCCGGGCCAAGACGCGGCTGGCGGGCACCCAGGACGCCAGGGAGCGGCAGGCCCTGGAGACGACGGTCGCCAGCCTGGAGGCCAACCGCGCGGCCTATGAGAAGACGCTGGGCGGCGGCGCAACCTCGGGCGGGCGCACGCATCTATTGTCGTACATCCAGCTCGGCGGTGACGTCCCGGCGGATCCGGCCGTCCAGAAGCAGGTGGAACGCGTCGAGCCCCCCGGCTCGGCGGCCCATTGAGCCGTGCTGGCCTTGTGAAGCGGTCCAAGCGCCATTATAAGCGCCGACCATCCCTCAGCGCCGGACCTCCCACCCCAGGGGGTGGGGGCAAGGCATACTGGAGCGTGCCATGAAGTCTGAAATCCATCCCGTCTATCCGCCGTCCCGCGTGACGTGCATGTGCGGCAACGTCGTGGAGACGAAGTCCACCCGCGGCTCGTTCTCGGTGGAAATCTGCTCGCAGTGCCACCCCTTCTTCACGGGCAAGTACAAGCTCGTGGACACGGCCGGCCGCATCGACCGCTTCCGCAAGAAGTACGGCGCGTCGCCGACGTCCGCCAAGAAGGAGTAGCGCCGCGGGGGCGCTTCACGGGCCCCGGTACAGTCCAGGCAGTTCCCGACGAGCAGGGTGCCGGAGACCTCCAGAGGTCCTCCCGCCCTGCTCGCGGTGCTTCTACGGCCTGAATCACCCGTCAAGTTTCAGGGTGCTACAGGCCAGAAATTAGACGTAGCACCGAAGCGACCGCACAGTCCGCCGCGTCCACGACGAAGAGTCCGACGGAGGCGAGATGTCCGCGCACGCTGCTGCAGCCCCTTCCCTGAAAGTCGTCCGCCGCTCGCTGAGCGAGAGCGTCTACAAGAAAGGGGAGGCCTATACGCTGCTGCACGGCGACAGCCTGGAGCTGATGTCGCAGTTCGAGCCCCAGACGTTCGACATGATCTTCGCCGACCCGCCGTACTTCCTCTCCAACGGCGGCACCACCTGCAAGGGCGGCAAGCGCGTCTCGGTGGCCAAGGGCGGCTGGGACGTGTCGCGCGGTGTGGAGGAGGACCACAAGTTCACCACCGAGTGGCTCGCGGCCTGCCAGCGCCTGCTCAAGCCCACCGGCACGCTGTGGGTGAGCGGCACGCAGCACGTCATCTTCAACGCCGGCTTCGCGATGCAGAAGCTCGGCTACAAGCTGCTCAACACCGTCACCTGGTTCAAGCCCAACGCGAGCCCCAACCTGGCGTGCCGCTACTTCACGCACTCTACGGAGCTGCTCATCTGGGCCTCGCCGAAGTCCGGCGGCAAGCTGCAGCACACGTTCAACTACGCGCGGATGAAGGCGGAGAACGGCGGCAAGCAGATGCGCGACGCCTGGGCGCTGCCGCCCTCCGGTGACGCGGAGCTGACGGCGGACGGCGAGGGCCGGATGTGGACGCTCACCGTCCCGCGCGGCGGCGAGGAGAAGGCCTTCGGCAGCCACCCCACGCAGAAGCCGGTGGCGCTGCTGGAGCGCATCCTGGAGGCGAGCTGCCCTCCGGACGCGCTGGTGCTGGACCCCTTCAACGGCAGCGGCACCACGGGCGTGGCGGCCCTCAAGCTGGGCCACCGCTACGTGGGCATCGACCTGGACGAGCAGTACCTCGCCCTGGCGGAGAAGCGCCTGAGCGCGGCGGCGTCGAGGTAGTCCCCCGCGCGCCCGTGCCTCAGGCGCGCGAGAGGATGAGCTCCACGCCCTGCCGGGCGATGGGGTGGTAGCGCTCCCCGTGCTTCTTGAAGAGCGTGCGCGCCAGGCTCCGGTGCGCGTGCGACGCGGAGAGCACCGAGTACAGCGGCTTGAGGTACTTCATCCGGCCCACCTCGCCCAGGAACACCTCGGTGCGGGACACGGCCGGCTCCCAGTCCGCGCGCAGCGCCGCCACCAGCCACGCCACCAGCACCTCCGAGTTGCGGCTCTGGGTGAGGCTGAAGCGCGCGTCGAGCTGCTGGATGACGTCCCGTGGGACTTCCCTGGGCAGTGACTCCAGGTAGAGCTGCCACTCGGCCGGCGTCCAATCCTTCGCCTGCTCCAGCGTGGGCACCTTGCCCCGCAGCGCGTCCATGGCCTCCAGCCGCAGGGAGCGCGGTGACGGCGCCCCGGGAGGCACGCCGGGCCGGTGCAGGTACGCCTCCGCGTCCACCTTCGTCAGCACGCCGGGCAGCTCCTTCTCCGCGAACGCGACGAACTCCTCGGTGGTGAGCGCGCGGAAGCGGTAGGTGGCCAGGTAGCGGCGGAGGAACTCGTCGAAGGCGGGCCGCCCGGCCGCGTCCTCCATGGCGCGCAGCAGCAGGTAGCCCTTCTCGTAGGGAATCTGGGAGAAGGCCTCGTCCGGGTCCACGCCGGCCAGGTGCGTGCGCAGCGACGTGAGCTGCGGGTGCGCGCGGAAGTGCTGCAGCGCGGAGTCCAGCGCGCGGCGGCCCAGCGCGCCGTGCAGGGCGGAGACCTCCGGGCCCTCCAGCGCCTCCAGGATGCGGCGCTCGGCGAAGACGGTGAAGCCCTCGTTGAGCCAGAAGTGCTCCGCCGAGGCGTTCGTCACCAGGTTGCCCGTCCACGAGTGCGCCAGCTCGTGCGCCACCACATTCACCAGGCTCTTGTCCCCGGTGATGAGCGTGGGCGTGAGGAACGTCAGCCGCGGGTTCTCCATGCCGCCGTAGGGGAAGGAGGGCGGCATGGTGAGCAGATCGAAGCGCTCCCAGTCATAGGGCCCGAAGAGCGACTCGGCGGCGCGCAGCATGTCGTCCACGCCGGAGAACTCCGCCGCCGCGTCCTCCAGCAGCTCCGGCTCCGCCCACACCCGCGAGCGCGGCCCCAGCTCCTTGGGCGCCAGGCTGCCCACCGCGAAGGCGAGCAGGTAGGGCGGCACCGGCTGGGGCATCTCGTAGTGCTCCTCCGCCTCCACGCCCAGCTCCTCGCGCCGCAGGAAGCTGGCCGCCATCACCGCCTTGAGCGCCTTGGGAATCCGCAGCGCCGCCGTGTAGCGGATGCGGATGCGCGGCGTGTCCTGCAGCGGCACCACGCTCCGCGCGTGGATGGCCTGGCACTGGCTATAGAGGAAGGGGTGCTGCCCCCCGGCCGTCTGGGCGGGCGTCAGCCACTGGAGCGCGCTGGCGTGTGGCGCCGTGCGGTAGCGCACCGTGAACTGCCTCAAGCCCGGCGGCAGCTCGATGCGCAGCCGGCTGCCCAGAATCGGCTCGGAAGGGGAGAGGATGTAGGGCAAGGGACGACCCGCGGCGTCCACGACGTCACGGATTTCCAAATCCCGGGTATCCAGGTCCAAGGGGCCCGCGGAGGCCTCCTTGAGGGTGTGGGTCACCTCCGCGTGGAGCCGCTGCGTCTTGAAATCGACGCGGGCCCTCCAGTCCAGGGTTTCCGTCTCAGGCTGCGTGCTGTCGTTGTACGAGTGCGGGTCGAGGCGAGCCATGGAGGGCCGGTTTCTAGTCCGGCTGTCCTCTGGTGGCGAGCGCCCTGGCCGTCCGATCCGATTGACTTTCGGGTCAATCGCCTACATTTGTGCAATCCCCTCCTTCCCAACAGGGAGCCTTTTCCACATGACGACGCGGATCCGCAAAGTGGCTGTGCTGGGCGCCGGAGTAATGGGCAGCGGCATCGCCGCGCACCTGGCCAACTCGGGCGTGCGCGCGCTCCTCCTGGACATCGTTCCGCCCAAGGCCGCGCCGGGCGAGGACACCTCCTCGAAGGCGTTTCGCAACAAGTTCGCCCAGGGCGCGCTGGCCAACCTGCGCAAGCAGAAGCCCAGCCCCATCGTCTCTGGTGAGGTCCTCACCAACATCGAGGTGGGCAACTTCGAGGATGACCTGGCGCGCGTCGCCGAGTGCGACTGGGTGGTGGAGGTGGTGAAGGAGGACCTGAAGATCAAGCAGGACCTCTTCGCCAAGGTGGAGAAGCTGGTCCGCCCGGGCACCATCGTGTCGTCCAACACCTCCGGCATGTCGATTGTCGGGATGACGGAGGGCCGCGGCGCGGAGTTCAAGAAGAACTTCCTCGTCACGCACTTCTTCAACCCGGTCCGCTACATGAAGCTCCTGGAGCTGGTGGCCGGCAAGGAGACGTCCCCGGAGGTGCTCAAGACGCTGCACCGCTTCGGCGAAGAGGTGCTGGGCAAGGGCATCGTCTACGGCAAGGACACCACCAACTTCATCGCGAACCGCATCGGCGTGTACGGGATGATGCGGACCATCGCGTCCATGGACAAGGCGGAGCTGTCCATCGAAGAGGTGGACAAGATCTTCGGCCCGGCCATGGGCCGTCCCAAGTCCGCCGTCTTCCGCACCGCGGACATCGTGGGCCTGGACACGTTCACCCACGTGGCGAAGAACTGCTACGACACGCTGACGCACGACGAAGAGCGTGACGTGTTCGCCAGCCCGGCGTTCCTCCAGAAGATGGTGGAGAAGAACATGCTGGGCGACAAGAGCGGCGGCGGCTTCTACAAGAAGCAGGGCAAGGAGATCCTCGCGCTCGACCTGAAGTCGCTGGAGTACCGGCCGCAGGCCAAGGTCCGCTACGAGTCGCTGGGCGCGGCGCGGGACATCGAGAACGTGCGTGAGCGCGTGGCCTCGGTGATGAACGCCGAGGACAAGGCGGGCAAGTTCGCCGAGGGCGTCACGCTGGACGTGCTGGCCTACACCAGCCGCCGCATCCCGGAGATCGCCGACGACGTGGTCAACGTGGACCGCGGCGTGCGCTGGGGCTTCGGGTGGGACCTGGGTCCCTTCGAGGTCTGGGACGCCTACGGCGTGAAGAAGGGCGTGGAGCGGATGAAGGCCCTGGGCCTGAAGCCGGCCGCGTGGGTGGAGGAGATGCTGGCCGCCGGCCGCGAGTCCTTCTACGGCGTGGCGGACGGCAAGGACACGTACTGGGACATCCCGTCCAGGTCCGTGAAGGTGGTGCCGGAGAACGCCCGCACGCAGCGCGTGGAGTACCTCAAGCGCGGCAACAAGAAGATCGCCGGCAACGACGGCGCCACGCTGTGGGACATGGGCGACGGCGCGACGCTGCTGGAGTTCCACACCAAGATGAACTCCATCGATGACCAGATCATCGAGATGATGAACACCGCGCTGGACGAGACGGAGAAGAACCACAAGGGCCTCGTCATCGGGAACGACGGCTCCAACTTCTCCGCGGGCGCGAACATCGTGGCGCTGCTGTGGGCGGCCAAGAGCGGCGAGTTCGACTCCATCCGCAAGCTGGTGACGGGCTTCCAGGCGGTGAATCAGCGCATGCGCTACAGCCCGGTGCCGGTGGTGACGGCGCCCTTCAACCTCACGCTCGGCGGCGGCGCCGAGGTGACGATGGGCGGCAACGCCATCCAGGCCAGCGCCGAGCTGTACATGGGCCTGGTGGAGGTGGGCGTGGGCCTCATCCCGGGCGGCGGCGGCAACATGCAGCTCCTCCGCAACGTGTACGGCCCCTTCGGCACGGACAAGGACTTCGACTTCTTCCCGTTCCTGAAGAAGATCTTCCTCGCCATCGGCATGGCGAAGGTCGCCACCAGCGCCGAGGAGGCCCGGGAGATTGGCTTCCTGTCGCAGGCGGACGGCATCAGCGCCAACCGGGACTTCCTGCTCTCCGACGCGAAGGCCCGCGTGCTGGGCATGGCGGACGCCGGCTTCAAGGCGCCCCGGCCCTCGCGCTTCCGCCTGCCGGGTGTCAACGGCGCGGCCACCATCGACATGATGCTCTACGACATGGAGCTCAACGGCCAGGTGAGCGCGCACGACCGGAAGATCGCCCAGAAGCTGGCGACCGTGCTCACGGGTGGCAACACCAGCCCGTCGGTGCTCGTGACGGAAGAGCGGCTGCTGGAGCTGGAGGCGGAGGCCTTCCTGAGCCTGTGCGGCGAGGAGAAGACCCAGGACCGCCTGCAGCACATGATTGAGAAGGGCAAGCCGCTGCGGAACTGACGGCCGGCCAGTATCCATAGGCTACTGAAACTGAGATTCGCTGAATGCCCGGGTGCTCCCCGGGCGAGGAGACATCACAATGGCTGGTCGAGTCGTGATTGCCAGCGCGGTCCGCACGCCCTTCACCCGCGCCCACAAGGGAGAGTTCAAGGACACCCGGCCGGATACCCTGGCCGCCGTCGCCATCAAGGAGGCCGTCGCCCAGGTCCCCGGCCTGAAGCCGGAGGACATCGGTGACGTCGTCCTGGGCTGTGCCATGCCGGAGGCCGAGCAGGGCATGAACGTGGCCCGCGTGGCCACGCTGCTGGCGGGCCTGCCCGTCACGGTGCCCGCGATGACCATCAACCGGTTCTGTTCCTCCGGTTCGCAGTCCATCGCCCAGGTGGCCCAGGCCATCCAGGCGGGGATGTACGACGTGGGCATCGGTGGTGGCACCGAGTCCATGACGATGGTCCCCATGGGCGGCAACAAGGCGAGCGCCAACCCCGAGGTGATGGAGCGCCTGCCGGAGGTCTACACCTCCATGGGCGCCACCGCGGAGAACATCGCCACGCGCTACAGCGTGTCGCGCGAGGACGCGGACAAGTTCGCCGCGGAGAGCCAGCGCCGCGCCGCCACCGCGCGCGAGCAGGGCAAGTTCAAGGAGGAGATCGTCCCCGTCACCACGACGTACTACGACGATGACGGCGTGGCGCAGAACGTCACCGTGTCCGTGGACACCATCCTCCGTCCGGAGACGACGGTGGAGGGCCTGGCCAAGCTGCGCCCGGCCTTCAACCCCAAGGGCGTGGTGACGGCCGGCAACGCGTCCCCGCTGACGGACGGCGCCGCCGCCGCGGTGGTGATGAGCGAGGCCAAGGCGAAGGAGCTGGGCGTCAAGCCGCTGGGCTACTTCATCGACGCCGCGGTGGCGGGCGTGCCGCCGGAGGTCATGGGCATTGGCCCGGTCCCCGCGGTCCGCAAGCTGCTGGAGAAGAACAAGCTCAAGGTCGAGGACATCGACGTCTTCGAGCTGAACGAGGCCTTCGCGGCGCAGGCCCTGCACTGCGTGCGCGAGCTGGGCATCCCGCTGGACAAGGTGAACCCCAACGGCGGCGCCATCGCCCTGGGGCACCCGCTGGGCGTCTCCGGCGCGCGCATGGTGGCCACCATCCTGCGCGAGCTGAAGCGCCGCAACGGCCGCTACGGTGTCGTCTCCATGTGCATCGGCGGCGGCATGGGCTTCGCGGCCCTCATCGAGGCGGCGAAGTAGTCACCGCCCCGGCGTGCGTTCCTGATTCAAACGCGGGCCCTGGGGGAAACCCCGGGGCCCGTGTCGTTGGTGCGCCCACGGCCTGGGGCTCAGCGCGCGGCGTCGGACGCGTCCGGGTCGTCCACCGGCACGCCGGCCAGGCGCAGCACGCGCAGCGCGTTGGTGGTGTCCACCACGCCCTGGCGCAGCCGGTAGTCGAACACCATCTTCCCGGCCTCCAGGTGGTCCCGGAAGTGGACGTTGACCACGTGCGCCCCGGGCTCGTCCGCGAGCACCGCCAGGGACAAGTCGTGCGTCGTCACCGCGCCGATGGCGCCGGTGCCCAGCAGCAGCCGGAGGACTTCACGCGAGGCAATCTGCCGCTCGCGGGTGTTCGTCCCCAGGAGGATTTCGTCCAGGAGGAAGAGCGCCTGGCCGCGCGCCGCCTGCGCCGCGTCCAGCACCGCCTTGATGCGCTGCACCTCCGCGTAGAAGTAGGAGACGCCGCGCTCCAGCGAGTCCTTCACCCGCATGCTGGTGAGCGTCTGGAGCGGGGACAGGCGGAAGGACCTCGCGTTCACCGGCGCGCCGGCCAGCGCCAGCACCACGTTGGCGCCCACCGCGCGCATCAGCGTCGTCTTGCCGCTCATGTTGGAGCCGGTGATGAGCAGCGCGTGCCGGGGGCCGGGCAGGGACACGTCGTTGGGCACCGGCGCGTCCAGCAGCGGGTGGCCCAGCGCCGTGGCCTCCACACACGGGCCGGTGGTGGCCATGGCGGGCCACGCGAAGTCCGGCCGGTCATGCGCGAGCCCGGCGACGCAGGACAGGGCCTCCAGCTCGGCCAGGGCCTCGAACCACTGGCGAAGCTGCTTGCCGTGGGCCGCGCGCCAGCGCTCCAGCGCGAAGTGCGCGTGGATGTCCCAGAGCGTGAGCCAGTGAACCAGCGGGTGGAACTGGTGGCGCTTGAACTCGATGAAGGAGAACAGCCGGCTGAAGCGCTTGAAGTGCGCGGACACCGGCGGCTGGCCGGGCTGCTGGAGGCCGGACTGGAGCGACTTGAGGCGCGGGTGCTCGAAGCGCTGGGCCTCCACGCGCTCGAAGAGGGGGGCGTAGCGCACGAAGCCGCGCTCACCCGCCTCCACGCCTTCATCCATCGCCTTCAGCGGGCGCCGGGTGAGGACGGCCACGGCGAGCTGCGCGGCCAGGCCCAGCCAGAAGGTGGACGCCGGGACGAGCTCGAGCTTGCCCAGGACGTAGAGCGTCAGCGTCACCAGCGGCAGCACCACCGCCACCGGCCGGGCCCAGCGGATGGCGTCGAGCTGCGGGCCCAGCTCCGCCCACTGGATGAACTGCGCCGGGTCCGCCTTCTCGCGCGAGGCGTCCCGCGCGTCCACGCAGAGGTCCTGACGGAAGCCGATGTTCTGCGCCAGCTCGCGCGCGGCGCCTTGTCTGGCTTCGACCTCCTGGGCGGACGCGGGGGCGGAGAGCCACGCCGCCAGCCGTTCTTCACCGGCGCGGGTGGCCGTCTCGTTGAGGAGCTGGAAGAGGCTGCCCTGGCCGAAGACATCCAGGTCCGGGGTGTACAGGTGACTGGGGGACAGGAAGCGCTCACCGCGCTCGGTGAAGTCGTGCCAGCCAGGGCCCAGCCGCGCCAGGCCGCGCTCGTTGAGCGTGACGTACAGCTTCGCCCGGGCCTCGCGGCGGAAGACCTGGTGGTGGAGCACCGCGAGCACGCCGTAGAGCACCACCGCGGCGGCGCTGGCCCACCACCACACCTTGGGCAGACGCCCCGCCAGCACGAAGCCCGCGACGCCGGCCGCGGCCAGGAAGGCGAGTGTTCGTAAATTGGCGTAGCGGGCGCTCACGCGGTCCAGCGCGGTCAGGTCCGCCTGCGCGGCGGCGCGGCGCTCGGTGTACGTACGATGCGGGGATGGGGGCTCGGCGGTGGCGGACACGATGGGCACGCATGCTGCGGTCGCGCGGCGTCCAGGGCAAGCGGCAGCTGCAATGGCGTGACGCCGGGTCGACTTCCAGCCCCGATTCATGTCAGCCCCGGCGCGTAGATTTGTCCTCGTCGGCGTTCACGAGGGGGGCACCGGAATGAGCACGTCAGTCATTGATTGGCGACGACGTGCCCCACGGGCCCTCGCAGAACCCCCACAAGCTGGATTGGCGCGAGGAGGTGGCCGCGCTGGGGCGGATGGGGGTGCCGGTGTATGGCGTGCAAGCCCTGGCGCGCCGCCACGCGACGGCCTTCTACAAGGAGCTGGCGGAGAAGTCGGGCGGCTTCCACCTGAGCCTGGACCAGTTCGCCCACGTCACGGACCTGCTGCTGGCCGTCTGCTACAAGCAGTCCTCGGACGCGCAGCTCCAATCGTTTGAGCAGGAAGTGGCGCGCGAGGGCCGCATGAGCCGCGGCCTCAACGTGATGTTCAGCACCATGCTCCAGCGCACGGCGCCGCCGCTCTACGGCGAGGCGGACCTGCGCGCGGTGCCGCCGGGCCGCTTCCAGGTGCTGGACGTGGACAAGGCGCAGCCCATCAAGGACTTCGTGCAGGAGCACGGCCTGCGCTTCAAGACGGGCCGGGGCTTCTACGCGTTCACCAAGACGGAGACCATCCAGGGCGGGAAGGAGGTGGTGCTCATGGACCGCAAGACGGGCGACCTCTACAGCGGGGAGCGGGCCCGGGAGCTGCTCGGGCTGCCGCCCGGGGAGACGGTGCGCATCCGGCCCGCCAGCCTGGAGAAGTACGCCGTCTTCGTGCAGAGCACGTCGGCCAACCGGAAGCTGATGGGCGGCTCGAAGTTCCTCTACGAGGTCGAGGACTGGGAGGGCGCCCGGCCCGCCGCGGCGTAGCGTGCGCCCGGCGCGTCAGTCCCCGTTCCCTGGGGCCGTGTCGGGGCGCTCGGCCTGGACGCAGAACAGCGCCCGGGGTGTGTCCGTGCCGGTGAGCACGTCCCGGGCCAGCTCCAGGCGGAAGCGGTGGGGGGCGTCTCCGTCTCCAGCGGTGGGCGGCATGGGGGCCACGGTGAAGGCCGTGCGTCGTTCGGGCGCGTCCTCGGCCTGGAGGTGGAGCTGGTCTCCGGTGACGGTGTAGTGGAGGGCGTGGAGCTGGCCGTGGGCGTCCAGGTGCTCCAGGTGGCCGCCTTCGTAGAAGTACACGCGGTCGGTGGCGGGGTGTTGGGCGGGGGACGCGAGCCACTCGGCCACGCACTGTCCCGTGCCCGCCGGGTCGAAGAGGGGCCGCTCGGCTGGCGCGCCGGGATTGCCCGAGGCCTGCCGTGGGTCGAGCGCCGTGGCGAGCTCGCGCAAGACCTCCGGGTCGCGCTCGGTGGCTTGATGCTCGCGCAGGGCTTGATGGGCCTCCGCTCTGGTGTCGCGGCCCAGCGTGCGCACCGCCATCCGTCTGACCTCGGGCGCCGCGTCCTGGAGCGCCAGGTGCAAGGCCCGGGCACCTTCCCGCCGGCCGCTCTCGGCCAGGGCCAGGGCAATGGCCATCCGGACCTCCGCGTCCGGGTCTTCACGCAGGCGCTCCAGCAGCAGGCGCGTCGCGTCTCGCGGCGCGGTGGCGAGGGTCCAGGCGGAGACGGCGGCACGCCGGATGCGGGGGGCCGGGTCCAGCAGTTGCCCACGGAGGGCCGCCCAGGCCTCGGGGCTCCCGAGGTGGCTCAGCGCCGTGATGAGGTCTACCCGTTCGTCCTCGGCTCGCGTCCGGGCCAGCAGCTCCAGCAGGGTGGGGGTGCTACCGGCGCAGCGGATGTATCCGGTGGCGAAGATGGCGCTCCTGCGGAGCGACGGCGACGGTGCTTCCAGGAGGCGCGCGATGTCGGCGCACGCGCTGGTGTCTCGTCTCAGGACGAGCGCCTGGAGCGCCAGCTCCTGGACCTGCGCCGTGGCCGAGGAGAGCAGCGGAACGAAGACGCTGGTGGGCACCCGAACGCGCCGGCTCAGCGCGCGGAGGGCTTCGACGCGCACGTCCTCCGCGCCATCCGTGAGCGCCTGGAGGAGGAGCCCGTCCGTCTCCTCTTCGGTTTGCCGCGCGAGCAGCGAGATGGCCGCGCTTCGCGTGGTGGCGGTAGGGGAGGCAAGGCCCTGACGGGCCAGGGCCACGGCATCGGGGAGCCGCAGCCGTTGCGCGGTGATGAGCGCGAGCAATTGCTCGGATGTTGACGCATGGCCGAAGCGCTCGAGGAGCAACGCGCTCGTGGTCGCCGGGTCCATCCGCGCGAGCGCGTCCATGACCGCGTGCTGCACGGAGGCGTCGGCGTCGTCCAGGGCTACCAGGAGGGCCTGCCAGTCCGCCTCGTCCCGCGAGTGCGTCAGTGCCCCCGCAGCCATGGCTCGCACCTCCGCCGCGTCATCACGAAGCGCGAGCCGGGCCAGCGCACGGGCTTCCGGCGTCTCCAGCTCCCGGAGTCCTCGCAGCGCGGTGCGCTTCTCCGGAGGGGTGCCCGACTGAAGGAGCTGCCCGGCGACCTGCGTGAAGTCCGTGCGCGCGAGCAGCGCGTCGAAGTCGTCCCGAGTGCTCCGGGTCGCCTTCGTGGCCACCCATCGCAGCAGCTCCGATGTCGACAAGGGTGCGCTCATTCCATCCCCGTCATGCCAGGTGCATGGAGGGTTCCAGTGACATCCCGGGCCCCGTTCATATGTCGTGTGAGAATGGCTGTTCTCCCTCGTCGCGTGCTCCGGAATCAGGTGCCGCATCCCGTGGCGGCATCGTGAGGTCGACGTTAGCTTGCCGCCGTGCGCGTCTGGGTCACATTGCTACTGGTGTGCGCGGGCTGTGGCGCCTTCGAGTTCCACCCCTATGAGCTTCGCGGTCCCCACCGGGACTTGCATGCACGCTCACTCGAGCGGCTGTCCGCGGCGGAGCCGAAGCCCGCCTTCCGCTTCGCGGTGGTGGGCGACATGCAGCTCTTCCTGGATGACTCCGCGGCGGCGATGCGGGACCTGGAGGAGCGCGGCGTCGACTTCTTGATTCAGATGGGCGACCTGACGGAGTTCGGCAGCACCCAGGAGTACGACTGGGGCGTCGAGCTGCTGTCCCGCCTGAAGGTCCCGTTCTTCGTCGTCATGGGCAACCATGACGCGCTGGGCAAGGGACAGAAGCTCTACCGGCGCACCTTCGGACCGGAGTCCTTCTCCTTCACCTATTCGGGCACCCGCTTCGTCTTCTTCGACTCCAACTCCCGCGAGTACGGCTTCCCGGGCGACATCCCGGACCTGACGTGGCTGAAGACGGCGCTCACACCAGAGCCCCTGGTGCAGAACACCTTCACCTTCTCCCACGTGCCGCCTGGGAATGGAGACTTCGATGACTCGCTCGTCGAGCCCCTGGTGAAGCTCCAGGAGCAGAAGGGCGTCAGCATCTCCTTCCACGGCCACGTTCACCGGTTCCACGACGTCTTCGCGCACGGCGTCCGGTACGTCACCACGGATTCGATGAAGGGCCGCAGCTACGTCGTCGTGGACGTCGACGGCACCTCGGTCCGGGTGCAGAGGGCCTCCTTCTGATGGCCGGGCACGGGCGTCTCAAGGCCTCGCTGCTGGCGGCGCTGCTCCTGGCCGCGAGGCAGTCGCGGGCGGAAGCCGCGCGTGAGGGCTCGCCCTGGTACGTGCCGGACCATGCGGCGATGCAGCTCGCGGGCGCCATCGGCTTCCTCTCCGCGGGGCCGGGGTGGAGCTTTCGCGACGACACCGTGGAGGCCGCGTTCCTGCTGGGCTGGGCGCCTCCCGCGCTGGCGGGAGAGGACTTCCTCACCTTCACCATGAAGGGGCAGTGGCGGCCATTCCGCCTGGACGCGGCGGGGTGGACCGTCCGCCCGCTCACCGTGGGCGCGATGCTCAGCTACACCGTGGGCGACGACTACTTCGCGGGGCTGCCCAGTCGCTACGACCGGGGCTACTACTGGTTCCGCACCGCCCTGCGGCCCGCGCTCCTCCTGGGCGCCAGCGCCGGGCGGCCGGTGGAGGCGCTGAACCTGCGGCTCGTGGAGGGGTACTTCGAGCTGGTCGCCACCGACTACCGCCTGGTGCAGTTCGTCCGGAACCCCGCCACGGTGAACGTGGAGCTCTTCACGCTGGCCCTCGGGGTGAAGCTCCGGTTCTGACGGAGCGGCGCGTGCGAGCGCCGCCCCCGGGCCCCGCGGCGGAGGGCCGTCAGGGCAGGTCCGTGGCGGTGGCTGTCTCAGGCAGCGCCGTGTCCGAGCTGCCGCGCAGCCGGCGCAGGATGCGCGGTGCTTCGGCGGCGAGGCGCTCCTTTCCATCCGGCAGGGGACGGTCGTGCAGGTCGGTGACGAGGGTGCCGGGCCGTCCCGCGCCGAAGTGGACCTTCAGCTCCTGGCCGATGAGCGCGTAGCGCGCCTCCCAGCCCACGGTGGTGAGGAGGTAGCGCCGCGGGTCCGGCCGCGTCATCGGGAGCCCGTCGCCCAGCACCGCGGGGCTGTGGGTGTCTCCCAGCAGGTCGAAGAGGGTGGACACCACGTCGATGTGCCCGGTGACGGCGTCGACCTGTCCCACGGGGAGCTGCTCGTCGAACATCACCATGGGCACGTGGAGCTGGGAGGCCGTGACGTCGCTGGCGTGGCCCACGCGGCCGTGCTCGCGGAACTCCTCGCCATGGTCGCCGGTGAAGAGAATCAGCGGGCGCTTGCCGCGCAGGGCCTCGATGCGCGTCAGCAGCGCGTCCACCTTGGTGTCCACCTCGTAGGCGGCGTTCCACGCCCGGGCCTTGATGTGCTCCGGGGGCACGCGCGCCGTGGAGAGGCCACCCTTGCCATTCCACGCGGGCGCGAAGACCTCGGAGCGCGGCGGGTAGTCGTAGTCGAAGTGCGTGCCGGCGAAGAACACGAACAGGAACAGGGGCGTTTCCGGGGGCGTCGCCTCCACGACGGCCAGCGCGTCGCGGACCATGGCGGCGTCCCGCAGGTGGCTGCGGCCCGTGTAGTCCGTGCGCAGGCCTCCCTTCACGTCACGGAAGACGGTGTCCTTGAGCCCCATCCAGTCGACGGAGGACGCGGCGAGGAAGGACTGCTGGTAGCCGTTGTGGGCCAGCGCGGGGAAGAGGAGCGGCGCGCGGCCCGCGCCCACCACGGCGTCGCGGCGCTGGGCCTCCAGCCCGAAGAACATGCTGAACAGCGAGTAGTCCGTGGAGCTGGCCGCGCTGTGGTGGCGTAGGAAGCGCGTGCCGCGCTGTGCCCGGCGCCACATGTGGGGCATCACGTCCGGGGTGAAGAAGTCATCCCGCAGGCTCTCCACCAGGACGACGACGATGTCGGGCCGGCGGGTGAAGCGCACCGAGCCAGGGTCGATGCTCGCGGCGGGCACGCCGGCCTCGGGGCTCACGCCCAGTCGCAGGCCGGACGCGGGCGCCTTGCCGGTGACGCGCGAGAGGAAGGTGTTCATCCGCACCGGCGCCTGGAGGGGCAGTGTGGTCGTCGCGTGCTGCACGGCGCCGCCATGGGCGAACACGAGGGACGCGCTGACCAGCCGCTCGGCGGTGCAGAGGGCCGTGAGCATCACCACCGTGCGCGCCACCCGGCGAGGCCCGAAGCCCCGGCGCAGGAACCAGATGCCCGCCGCCGCGTCCAGGGTGAGCGTGGTCACCATGGCCGCGGCCAGCAGCGCCATCTCCGAGGAGGACAGGCCCGTCTCCGCCAGCGCGTGCGGCTGGAGCGCCACCGCCAGCACGAGGCCGTTGATGTGGAAGCCCAGCGAATCGAGCACCAGCGCGTCCAACCCGAGCAGCACGCCCCCCACCGCCGTCAGGATGGGGAGCGCGAAGCGGTAGCGGTGACCGAGCAGGAACGCCAGGGGCAGGGTGCCGACGAAGGCCACCAACCCCAGGAACAGGGCCTGGGCGAAGCTCCCCGCCAGCAGCAGCGGCCGCAGGCCAGGCGCCAGCCGCTCCACGGCCACGCGCAGCGCGCCTCCGAAGTACATCAGCGCCACCAGCCCGTGGAGCACGCACCACGTCAGCGCCGTGCTCAGGTAGGGCCGGGCGGCTTCGAAGCGCCGCGATGCCATGGCGGCCATGGTGGACGCGACCTCGGACATTCGAGACATTGGAGGCCGCAGATATTCCGGAGAGCGGAAGTTCGCAAGCATCAATGAAGTGGGACGGCGCCTCCCGCTGATGGCTGCGTGCAAGGATGCTCCTCATGCCTCCGCGCAAGCTCGTCCGGCACCTCGTCTGGTTGGAGTCCTTCGCCGCCGCCGTGGAGGCGGGGAGCATCGAGGCCGCCGCCGAGCACCTGGGCGTGGCGCGCTCGGTGGTGAGCGAGCACGTCCGTGCCCTGGAACTGGCGCTGGCGGACGGCGCGCCGCTGCTGGAGCGAGGCCCCGGCCGCCGGCTGCAGCTCACCGCCCGGGGCGAGCGGCTCTTCGCCGGCACGCAGACGCCGTTGCACCAGCTCGACATGAAGCGGCTGCGTGACCTGGCCAGCGCGGAGCCGGTGGTGCGGCTGGGGCTCAACCCCACGCTGTCGTTGTCCCTGGTGGGCGCGGTGGCGCGGGACGCCGCCGCCGCGGACCTCAAGCTGGTGCTCAGCTTCGGAGGGCCGCACGAGCTGACGCGCCAGGTGCAGACGCGGCAGCTCGACCTGGCGCTGGACTTCACGCCCTTGCCCACGCATGACGGCGTGGAGTCGGAGTCCCTGCTGCGCATGCCCTTCGTGGTGCTCGCCGGGCCGGACAACGCGCTCGCGCGGCAGGCCGCGTCCCGCAAGTCGCTGCGCGTGAAGGACCTGGAAGGGCAGCGCTTCGTGGACTGGCTGCGGGATGACCCCTACGGCGGCGCCAACAGCGCGCGCTTCGCCGCTCACGGCGTCACGGTGGACGAGGTGGGGCGCGCGGAGAGCTTCCTGCTCCTCTACGAGCTGCTGCGCGCGTTCCGCGCCTGCTCCATCACCCCGGACCTGCGCCCCATGCACCCGTTTCCACCCGACCTCCACGCATGGCCGCTCATGGAAGAGGAGCCCCAGGCCGTGGAGGTGGTGGCCTTGTGGCCCTCCGGCGCCCTGAGCCCCGGCGCCCGCCTCGTCTTGGACGGCCTTCGCCGCCAGTCAGGCTAGTTCGACGCAAAAACGACGAAGCCGTCGATTTATGCCGGATTTCCGTTCGACCAAAGAAGGGATATCTTCAAAGAGTAGAAGATTCCGCCTGAGGTGAACGATGACGACTCCCACGGAACGGACGATTGCTCGCCTGCCTGCCCATCTGCGTCGCTACGTGGTGAGCCAGGACTACGCGGCGTATACGTCGCGGGACCAGGCCGTCTGGCGGAACATCCTGGGCTCGCTCCGGGGCCACCTGACGGACAAGGCGCACCCCGTCTACCTGGAGGGCCTGGAGGCGACGGGCATCGGCTCGGAGTGCATCCCCAGCCTGGACGAGATGAACGAGAAGCTCGCCCGCCTGGGGTGGGCCTGTGTCGGGGTGCGTGGCTTCATCCCACCCGCCGTCTTCACGGAGCTCCAGGCGATGGGCGTCCTGGCGATTGCCGCGGACATCCGGACCCACGAGCACATCGAGTACACGCCGGCGCCGGACATCGTCCATGAGAGCGCCGGGCACGCGCCCATCATCGCGAACCGCCGGTATGCGGAGTACCTGAAGGCGTGCGGGCTGGTGGGGTTCAAGGCCATTGCCAGCGTGGAGGACCAGGCCGTCTTCGAGGCCATCCGCAACCTGTCGGTGGTGAAGGAGGACCCGGACGCCAGCGAGGCGGAGGTGGCGCACGCGCAGGCGCGGCTGGAGGCCGCCAGCGCGAGCCGCCGCTACGTCAGCGAGAGCACCCGGGCCAGCCGCCTCTACTGGTGGACGGCGGAGTACGGCCTCATCGGGAGCCTGGAGGCGCCGCGCATCTACGGCGCGGGGCTGCTGTCCAGCATCGGCGAGGCGCAGCACTGCCTGACGCCCGCGGTGAAGAAGCTGCCGCTGGGCGTGGCCTGCGCGGACATGGACTACGACATCACCCGCATGCAGCCGCAGCTCTTCGTGGCGCGGGACTTCGAGCACCTGTTCGAGGTGCTGGCTGAGTTCGAGGCCACGCTGTCGTGGAAGCGCGGCGGCGACTTCGGCCTGACGGAGGCGCTGCGCGCGCGGACCGTCAACCACCTGGTGCTGGCGGACGGCCGCGAGGTGACGGGCCAGGTGCTGGAGATGCTGGCCGCGCCGCGCGAGGTGGCGCCGGGGCTGGGCACCGCGCTGGTGCGCATGGAGGGGCCCATCATGGCCTCGCGCGGCGGCCGCTCCCTGGACGCCAAGCCGTGGAACGGCCCGGCGCTGGTGGCGTTCGGCGCGGGGAAGCTGCCGGAGCGGGGTCCCTTCAAGCTGTCGCTGGAGAGTGGGCTGGAGCTGGAGGGCTTCGCCACGGACGGCGGCCAGGTGCTGGCGCTGCGCGGCCGGCTGGCGGGGCGCGAGCTGGCGCTGCCGGCGGTGGCGAAGCTCTTCGTCAGCACGCACCTGCCCTCGGTGGCGGGGGGGCCGGCGGATCCGGAGACCTGGGACCGCTGGTACGGTGAGCTGAGCGCCTTCGCGGAGGGGGACGGCGAGGAGAAGGCCCGCTCGCGCAAGGCCCTGGCGCTGCACCCGGCGCTGGCCGCGCTCTACCGCGAGGTCCGGAAGATGCGCGAGACGCACACCGTGAAGCCGGAGCGGCTGAGCCAGATTGCCGCGGCGGCCTCGGACTTCCCGGACGACTGGCTGCTGCGCGCCGAGGTCGAGGAGCTGCGGCGCCGCGTCTGACGGCCTTGAAGCAGCTCGCAGGATGCCGCGAGCGCCCCCGGCGAGCGCTCCAGCGCGTGGAGCGACACAGCGTGAGCGACACGGCCTGGAGCGGGCTCCGCTGCGGCGAGCGCTTCTCCGTTGGCGTGGCTCGGCAGGCGCGGCGCGGGCGATGCGCCTCGAAGCGGGCGCTGCCGTTCGCGCCGTCCTCCACAAACGCCACGGGCCCGGCCACGCGGCAAGCGCATGGTCAGGCCCGTTGAGCATCACGTCCCGCGCGAGGCGGGCGCGTGGATTACTTCTCCTTGCCGGCGATCTTCCGCAGGGCCTTCTGGTCCCTCACGCAGAGGATGCGGCCGACGTTGCCGAGCACGCCCTCGCGCTTCATCTCGTTGATGAGCGTGGACACGAAGGAGCGGGAGGCGCCCACCAGGTCCGCGAGGTCCTGCTGGGTGATGCCGCGCAGGTCCGTCTCGCCGCCGTGCGGGCAGCGCTCGCCGTGCGCCTCCACCAGGGTGAGCAGGGTGTCCGCCAGGCGGGCCGGAACCTCCTTGAACGTCAGGCCCAGCACGCGCTTGCGCAGGGCACGCACGCGCTCGGCGTAAGCGCGGACCACGTCCACCGCCAGGGCCGGGCGGGCCTCCAACTGGGCGCGGAAGTCGCGGCCCTCGATGCTCCAGACCTCGGCCTCACCGGCGGCGATGGCCATCTCCTCAATCGGCGTGCCCTCGGGGCGGAACAGCTCGCCGAAGAGGTCGCCCGGGCGGAGGATGGAGACCACGGAGCGGGTGCTGTTCTTGCCAATGCGCATCAGGCGCACGCGGCCGGACTTCAGCAGGTAGACGCGGTCGGTGTTGTCACCGGGGCGGTAGATGGTCGAGTTGTGCGGGAAGGACTCGACCTTGAAGTAGCCCTTGAAGTCGATGGCCTCCTGGCCGGGCACCAGCTTGTTGGCGGTGACCATCATCCCGGAGCTGGTCGTCTGCAGCGGCGCCACGACGTTGGAACCGATGGGGCCGAGGGGGCGGTTGAATCCGTGCATGGCATTACTCCTGGGAAGAAAGCGTGGGGAAGTCGGGCCGTCTGCTTCAGCGGCGAACGGGACTTCCCTTCTCCAAGGTTCGTGCCAGCGGGAATTGAAATGCCGCTCGGACAACACCTCCTGAAATGCCGGGTACTTAGCGCTACAGGCCCGCACCAGCCCCCGTTCTGTGTCCAAAACCTGAAACAGAACGTTCAAACAGTCTGATCAATTTGAACGAAACGTTCAAATCAGGGCCTTGAGTGTCGGAGCAGTGACACTGTCCAGGAGTGCTCAGGACGCATCCTTCACGGGGAAGGTGTGCACTTGAGGGCTCTGGCCCTGTGCAAGACCGTACTTCTGGAGCTTGCGCTCCAGGGTGGGGCGGCTGATTCCAAGGATCTGGCAGGTGCGACCCTTGTGCCCCTTCGTGACGGTCATCGCACGGGCGATGAGCTGCCGCTCGGCCTCTTCCAAAGTGGGAATCAGGCTGGCGTCATCCTCGGCGGGGGCGGCGAACATGGCGCTGGCCGCGTGGGCGGCGGTGCCCCGGCCCGGCTCGGGCGAGGGGAGGGGGGACTCCAGGGCGGGCAAATCGTCCCCGCGCAGGACGTCACCGGGGGCCAGGACGACGGCGCGGGTGAGCACGTTCTCCAGCTCGCGCACGTTGCCGCGCCAGGGCAGCCGGGTGAGGCGCTCCATGACCTCGCCGGGCACGCGGGTGACGCGCTTGTGGACCTTCTCGTTGATGCGCTCGAGCAGGTGCTTCACCAGCGGCGGGATGTCCTCGCGCCGCTCGCGCAGCGGGGGAATCTGCAGGGTGATGACCTTGAGGCGCTGGTAGAGGTCCTCGCGGAAGCGGCCGGCCTCCACCTCCTCCGCCAGGTTCCGGTGGGTGGCGGCGATGACGCGGGCGCGCAGCTTGATGCGCTTGACGCCGCCCACGCGCTCGAACTCGCGCTCCTGGAGCACGCGCAGCAGCTTGGCCTGGAGCATCAGCGACATGTCGCCAATCTCGTCCAGGAAGACGGTGCCGTCCTCGGCCAGCTCGAACTTGCCAGGCTTGCCCGCGGTGGCGCCGGTGAAGGCGCCCTTCTCGTGACCGAACAGCTCGCTCTCCAGCAGCGTGTCCACGATGGCGGAGCAGTTGATGCCGATGAAGGGCCGGGGCTCGTCGTAGGAGTAGTTGTGGATGACGCGGGCGATGAGCTCCTTGCCGGTGCCGCTCTCGCCCGTAATCAGCACGGTGGCGTGGCTGCCGGTGACCTTCCCGATCTCCTTCACCAACTGCTGCATCAGCGGGCTGGTGCCCACGATGTCGCCCAGGCGCGCGGCGGCGTTCTCCCGGTGGACCTCGTCCGCGCGGCGCGAGAGCTGGCGGTACTCCAGCGCGCGCTCCACCACCAGGTCCAGGGCGGCCGGGTCCGGGAAGGGCTTGTGGATGTAGTCGAAGGCCCCGGCCTTCATGGCCCGGATGGTGGTCTCCATGTCGTGGTACGCGGTGACCAGGATGATGCGCGCGTCCCCGCACAGCCCCTTCATCTCCTCGATGATTTCCAGGCCCGTGCGGTCCGGGAGCATCATGTCGAGGATGACCACGCTGGGCATGGCCTCCTGGGCGGCGCGCAGGCCGGCCGCGGCGCTGGTGGCGGTGGCCACCTGGTAGCGGGGCTGGCCGTCGTGCTCTATCTCCTCGAAGTGCATCTTCAGCGTTTCGAGGAGCGAGACGTCGTCGTCGACGATGAGAAGGGTCTCCATGGCGCTCTCAGGTGGCGAACGTCAACGTCAGCACCACGCCCGGCTCGGTGCCGCCCCGGGCGGCCACGTCTCCCCCCACGCCCATCATCACCCGGCGCAGGGCGGCCAGGGACAGGCCGGCGCCGCGCGCCAGCCGTGAGCCGAAGGGCTCGAAGAGCGAGCCGTTCTCCTCCGGGGGCAGGGCGGCGGCGGGGTCGTGGAGCACCATCATCACCTGGCCGGGGCCGGCCCGCCGCAGGGCCACCTCCACGGGGCTGCCCTCCGCCTGGCCCATGGCGACGTTGAGCAGCACCTGGGCCAGCACGGGCCGCAGCCGGGTGGGGTCCACCCGGACGCGGGGCAGCTCGGGCTCCTCGTCCACGCGGACCTCCACGCGCCGCTCGGCCAGCTCGGGGGCCACCATCTCCGTGGCCTCCTGCACCACGCCTCGCAGCGGGTGGGCGTCCATCTTCGGGGTGGTGTCGCGGCCGTACTCGGACAGGAGCCAGAGCATGCGCTCCATGGTGCGAATCTCCCGGTTGGCGATGGTGAGCCGCCGCTTGTCCCGGTCATTGAGGCCGGTGTTCCGGGCCAGCGTCTGCACCGCCATCTTCACCGAGGAGAGGGGGTTGCGGATCTCGTGGCTGAGCGAGGAGGACAGCCGGGAGATCTGCACCGGCGGGGCGCCGTCCAGCATGGCGTTGAGGTCCAGCACGGTGGCGCTGGCCTCGCCGGCGTCCAGGCCCAGGGACAGGCGCAGGGGTTGGGCGTCCTCGCCGCCGAGGTTGGCGGAGATGAACTCCACCGCGCGGCGGTCCTCGCGGGCGCGGGCGTCCAGCTCACGGGCGCGCTGGGGTGAGACGCCGAGGACCTGGTGGAGCGGCTGTTCCAGCAGGGCGCCGGCGGGGCGGCGCAGGACGCTGGCGAGGTCGCCTTCGGCGCGTGTCACCCGCAGGCTCGGAGTCCAGGCGAGCATCGCGGCTTGCAGGAGATGGGTGTTCATTTGATGGGCCTGAAACATACCGACTAAGGTTCCGCGCTGTCCCCATGTCATCTCCGGCGCGTTTTCCTAAGAACCTTGTGGCCTGCCTCCTCTTCCTGTCCGGGGGCACTGCGCTCGTCTACGAACTCGTCTGGTCCAAGTACCTCGGGAATGTCCTGGGGAACAGCGGGCAGGCCCACGCCGTGGTGCTCGCGACGTTCATGGGCGGTCAGGCGTTGGGGGCTTTTGTCTTCGGCCGGACAGCCGACCGGGCAAAGAACCCCCTGGCCCTTTACGGTTTGATGGAGCTGGGCGTGGGCCTGTACGCGCTGGCCTTCCCCTATGTGCTCGACGTGCTGGGGGCGCTGTGGCTGGGCGTGGCCCCGTCGGTGCCGGACGGCTGGCGGCTGGGGCCCCGGCTGCTGGTGTCCGCCACGTCGCTGCTGATTCCCACGCTGCTGATGGGCGGCACGTTGCCGGCGCTGGTGCGGCACTTCGCCTCCAGCCTGTCCGGGGTGCGCTACGAGCTGGCGCGCCTCTACGCCGTCAACAGCCTGGGCGCGGCGGTGGGCGTGTTCATCGCCGGCACGAAGCTGGTGCCCGCCATCGGCCTGTCGTCGTCCGCCGGGCTGGCCGCGGGGCTCAACATCCTGCTGGCGCTGGCGGCCCTGGGGCTGGCCCGGCGCTTCCCGCCCGCGCTGACGCCGGGACAGACGCCTCCCGCCGAAGCCGAGGACGCGGAGGTGTCCTATCCGCGCGTGGCCGTGCGGGCGGCGCTCATCGGCGTGCTGCTGTCGGGCTTCACGTCCATGCTGTACCAGGTGACGTGGATCCGCCTGCTGTCCATCGTCCTGGGCGCGTCCACCTACGCCTTCACGCTCATCCTCACCGCGTTCATCATGGGCATTGGCCTGGGCAGCTTCTGGCTGATGACGCGCAAGGGGCAGGTGGACTCGCTGCGCCTGTTCGGCCGGCTCCAGGTCGCGCTGGTGGCCAGCATCTGCGTGGCGCTGCCGCTGTACGTCCGGCTGCCGCACCTGTTCCGCAAGGCGCAGTGGATGATGACGCGCTCGGTGGACACCTGGCCGCTGTTCCAGATGCTGACCTTCGGCTTCTGCTGCCTGGTGCTGCTGGTGCCCACCTTCTTCATGGGCGCGGCCTTCCCGGCGGCGGCGCGCGTGGCCACGGCCAAGGTGTCCGAGGTGGGGCGCCAGCTTGGCGGCGTCTACCTGTGGAACACGGTGGGGACGATTACGGGGTCGGCGCTGGGCGTGCTGGTGTTGATGCCGTGGTGGGGCATGGAGGGCAACTTCATCGCGGGCGTGGTGGCCAACCTGGTTGGCGCGGGGCTGGCCTTCCACGCGGCGCCGGGCCGTCCCGCGCGGCCGGCGCGCGCGCTGTGGCCGGTGGCCGCCACCGCGGGGCTGGCGCTGGTGGTGCTGGGGGGGATGAGCGGCTGGGCGGTGCGCCTGTCGAGCATCGCCTCCATCCGCTCCCACCAGAAGCCGCCGGAGAGCTACGCGAAGCTGGTGGAGGAGACGGAGGCCCTCATCCGCCCCATCTTCTACCAGGACGACACCTTCGCCACGGTGATGGTGGCGGACGCGCCGTCGGAGCACCTGCGCTTCATGAAGCTCAACGGGAAGATTGACGCGTCCAACGGCGGGGACGCGGAGACGCAGGTCGTGGCCGGACACCTGGGCGCGCTCCTGCATCCGCGCGAGCCCAAGACGGTGCTGCTGGTGGGCGCCGGCGCGGCGATTACCGCGGGCAGCGTGCTGGCGCACCCCGTGGAGCACCTGGACATGGTGGAGATCGCGCCCGCCGTCATCGACGCGGCGCGCCTGTTCAAGGCGGACAACCGCAACGCGGTGGACGACCCGCGCACCCATGTGCACGTGGATGACGCCAAGACGTTCATGGCGCTGTCGCCGCGCAAGTACGACCTGGTGGTGAGCGTGCCCTCCAACCCGTGGGTGGCGGGCGTGTCCGGCCTCTTCACGCGGGACTTCTTCCAGACGGTGGACCGGCACCTGGCGGACGACGGCGTGCTGGTGCAGTGGATCCACACCTATGAGAGCAACGAGGACCTCCTCAAGCTGGTGGTCCGCACCCTGCGCGACACCTTCCCCCACGCCACCACGTGGCTGGGGCCGCAGGACCTGGTGCTGGTGGCCAGCCGCAAGCCCCTGGCCTTCGACGCCGCGCGCCTGACCGAGCGCATGGCCCACCCGGAGGTGCGGAAGGACCTGGCCCGCGTGGGCATCAACGACGTGTTCGCGCTGCTGTCCAAGCAGGTTCACAGCGAGGCGGGGCAGCTCGAGTTCGCGGGGCAGGGGCCCATCAACACGGACGACCACAACCTGCTGGAGTACGCGTCACCCATCGCCTTCTTCGTGTCCAACCTGGACGTGCGCGTGAAGGACGAGCGGCGCTCGCCGGAGGGGGCGGACCGCCTGTTCCTGCACGACTACGTCCAGCAGCACCCGCCCACGGCCGAGCAGGCCGCCGGGCTGTACCGGAACATCGAGCGCTACCACGCGCCCAACGACCCGATGGTGCGCGGCGCGGCCGCCCAATGGCGGCGGCTGGCGCCCGACAGCCCCGAGTCCGCCCTGGCCCTGGGGAAGGCGGCGCTGGCCCAGCAGGACTTGACGCTGGCGGCCTCGCTGCTGGAGCCCGAGGTGGCGCGGGGCGGGCGCGGGCCGGAGCTGGTGACGGCGTACCTGAAGCTGGTGACGGCGCAAATCTGGGCGTCGCGGACGCTCTGGACGCCAGTCGGTGTCCCGGGGGAGCTGGTGGCGATGGGGCGAGAGGTCGCGGCCCGGCATCCCGACGACGAGCACCTGGCCCGGGCCCTGCGCTCGCTCTGCGAGGCACTGCCGGGTTCGGCGTGTAACGGCGCCACTGCCCCTGTCGCCGCCCCCGCCGGCCCCTGAAATGGGGCTCGTGGATCACAAAACGGGGTCAACCTGTTGGAATTGCAGGGAATTCCATCCATCCTCCCGATGACCGATGGAGGTGAAAGTGGGATCTGCCCTAGGGTGTGAATCACCCAAGCAGCAGGGTGTCTTTTCCACCACTGCAATCCCCGGAGAGTTCCATGAAGGCGACCTCGAAGAAGCAGCTCCGCAAGGCCCGTGGCCAAGGCATGACCGAGTACATCATCATCGTCGCCCTGATCGCCATCGCGGCCATCGGCGTGGTGACCCTGTTCGGTGACAACATCCGCAAGCTGTTCGGCGCGTCCGCCGCGGCCCTGGCCGGTGACGACAGCGTGGAGAACGATGGACAGAGCTCCAACGACACGCTGAACAAGAAGACGATGAAGAACTTCGGTCAGAACAACGCCTACTGAGCGTTGCTGACGGGGCGCCCCTGGGCGCCTTGGTTCTCATGGCAGCGGCCTCCATCTTCGGGTGGGGCTGCTGCCATCATCATTTCGGGCGGCCGTTCAGGCTCGGGCAGCCTGGGTCCAGCCGTCTCTGGTGGCTCCGCATGAACGCGCCCGTCTCCGTGGACCTGGCCTCGCTCCGGCGCCGCCTCTGGCTGTACAGGGCGCTGTCCCTGTTCCTCACGGTGTTCGTCCTCTGCGTGCTGCTGGCCTTGCGGAGCGCCATGGCGGTACCGGAGGACCCGGACGTCGAGGTCTTCGACGTGCCCGCCCGGTTCGAGGCCTTGGCGCGGAAGAACCCCGACGCGGCCGACGTGTCCGAGACCTACTTCTACGCCGAGGGCGCGACGGTCCACATGCACGTCATGGGACGCGGTCAGACGTGCCCGCTGCACATCCATCGAAAGACGCACGAGGCGACCATCATCGTCGCGGGGCAGGCGGAGGTGCAGCAGGTCTGGGGCCAGGAGGAGGGGCTGGCGGAGCGCCGTGGCACGCATGGCCCCGGAGCGCTGATCGCCTCCGGTCCATTCACCGGCCACGCCTGGTTCAACCGCGCGACGGACCGGATGCTGGGCAACCTGGTGTTCGCCTCGCCCCGCTTCGACGGCAACCTCTACGTGGAGGTGGATGACGCGCGGATGCGGGAAGGCGCGGCGCCCTTCGTCTACGCGCCGCTGCCGGCGCTCGACGTGTTCCGCGCGTCGGGAGAGGCGGTTCACGAAGTCCCGCTCCCCGTCCTGTCGGACCGGATGACGGCCGTGCAACTGGGCGAAGGGGACTACGTGGTGGAGGGCACGCGGGCGGCGCCGGTGCTCGTCTACGTCACGCACGGCGAGGGCGGCCTGTCCGCGGCGGAGGAGCGGCCGATGACGCCCGGCCAGCTCTGGGTCCTCCGGCGCAAGGCGACCGTGCGCGCCCGGCAGGGCCACCCGCTCTCCTTCTATGTCTTCCGGCCAGGGGCCTGAGCCGCGCGTCCAGACCGGGCGTGGCCGTCAGCACCGCTACCGGGCGCCGCGCCTGTCGCGACGGAGCGCCACCGCCGCGAGCCCCAGCCACCCCGCCAGTGACAGCGCGAGGCCGACGCGAAAGCTCAGCGGACGGTACTCGAAGCGAACGGTGTGGAGGCCCTGGGAGACACGCACGGCCCGCAGTGAGACGTTCGCGCGGTGCAGCGGCACCTCCTGACCGTCCACCGCCGCGTGCCAGCCCGGGTAGTGGCTGTCGGAGACAATCAGGTAGCTGTCGTCGCAGGCCTCGACGGCCAGCTCCAGGTGCTGCGCGCCCCGGCTCCGGGTCTCCACGCGGCCCATGCAGCGGGGTCTGTCCAGCGGCTCGCCGGTCGCCAGATAGGCGATGTTCCGGAAGGGTTGGTCCGCGTCGATGACGGCCTCCAGGGCCTCTTCGTCGCTCGCGAGCCGCGCCTGTTGCACCAGGAAGGCCCGGGGCAACGCGGTCCGTGAGCGCGACAGCGTGGTGCCATCCTCGGCCTGGTGCAGCAGCTCCAGGTCGTCGAAGGGGGGCGGTCCCCTCCGGACGTAGTGGGTGACACCCGCGAGGTCGTAGACGCTCCGTTCGCCCGCGTGGTGGAAGCGCGCCGTGTACCGGGGCTCGGGGGCCCCGTATCCCTCCAGGGCGGGCAGGCGGGCTTCCACGAAGCGGTTGGGGGTGAGCCTGTCGAGGCTGCGCTCGATGCCGTCCTTCGACTGCGTGCGCGTCGGGTCCTCCGGCCCTTCGATGTCCACGCTGATGCGTCCCTCGAACACCTCGGGAAGCAAGGGGCGCAGCGCGGAGGGCCGCGCCAGGGACTCGGACGGGGTGTAGCGGGGCTGCCCCAGGAGGACCTGCGCCGCGACCAGCTCCAGGATGACCAGCGAGGCCAGCCCGGCCCTGACCCGCCCGGGACGCGTCCCGCGCGTGCCGGGGAGCAGGGCGAGCAGGACGAGCGCGAGGCCCAGCCAGAAGGGAACCCACGGCGCGCCGGCCTCGGCCGAGGCCCTCATGGGGAGCTGGCGAACCCCCCAGCCGATGGTGGCGGCGGCCAGCACCGTGCCCGTGAGCGTCACGGCCGCCAGGAGGCCCGACGGACGGCGCTTCCTGGCGAGCCTGCCGAGCACGTCCACCCCGAACGCGGCCAGGACGGCGAGGCAGAAGGCCGCGCCCACGAAGTACTTGGCCGGGTAGCGGAAGAAGGTGAACGGGGGAATGGATTGGAGGAGCCAGGCCGCCGGAGGGAAATGGCGCCCCAGGCTCAAGAGCACCAGGAACAGGGCCCCCAGCGCGAAGGGCTCAATTCGCCGCGGCCCCCAGAGCGCGCCGAGCCCCGCGAGCACGCACGGCAGGGTGCCCATGAAGAGGGTGATGATGAACCACTGGTCCTGGCCCCAATAGGTGTCACGGGGCGAATCCGCGAGCGGCCAGAAGACGGAGAGGACCTGGGGCCAGGACATGGACCAGGTCAACTGCTCGGCCCAGTCCGACTGCAGGCGCATGGAGTGTCGGGCGAACTCCGCCGCGGGCAGCAGCGCCACCGCGGTGAGGACCACCGCGCCTCCGAAGGCCGCCGCCACGCGAACCATCGCGAGGCCTCTGGGCCTGAGCGCCTGCCATCGCGGGGGGCGGGGCGTCGTCGCGCTCCGGGGGAGCCTGGGCGCCCCCATGCCCGCCACCGCCATGGCAATCAGGCCTTGCCACAGCGTCGTCTCCGGTGAGCCCGCGAGCAGGGACATCGCGCCGTACAGGGCCAGGCGGAGCCAGGGGCGGCGTCCCGGCTGGTGGCGCACGTCGTATGCGGCGCACAGCAGCAAGCCGCTCCAGGCCGCAGCGTCGACGACGTTCTGCTGGATGCCGAGCCCGACCATCAAGGGCGACAGGCCAAAGGTGGCCCCCGCGACGAGCGCCGCGGGCCAGGAGGCGTTCAACCTGCGCGTCAGCAGGAAGACGCCCGTGGCCGCGAGCACCGTGTGCGCGAGGTGCAGCACCGTCATGGACGCGACGGGCCCCGCGGCCAGCAGCGCGAGCCAGCGCGGCGGGTAGAAGGCCTGCGAGTACAACGTGGCGGCGAAGGGCTGTCCCAGTCGGAGGTAGGGGTTCCACAGGGGCACCTCGCCCGCGCGCAGCGACTCCAGCAGGAACGCCGAGTCCGGGAAGAAGATGCGGAAGACGTCGCGGCCCGCCAGCAGGTGTCCCGACAGCACGGACCGGTACGTCAACGTGAGCAGCGCCAGCAGGCCCAGCACGGACAGCGCTGTCCGCAGGCGTGAATCCTTGCGCCTCATGGCGGTTCCATCACGGTGCCGCGCTCCTGGACCCAGAGCACGTAGTTCCCATCCCGCGTCACCTCGCGCCAGCCGCCCCGGGCGCGCAGGTGGTCGAGCAGGATGTTGCCCGGATTCGTCGTGTTCCAGAGCAGGTAGTCCGGGGCATAGCGCGCCAGCGCCTCTTCCCAGCCGGGCTCGCCCCAGAGCAGCCGGGTGTAGTCCTCGTGGATGGACAGGGGGAAGGGGTCATTCCGGCTGTCGATGAAGACCTTGTACTCCGCTCCCGCGAAGAACGAGATGGCGCCGCCGATGACGAAGGGGTTGAGCACCTTCCCGGGAGGCAGCTTCCGGAGCTCCTCCAGCGCGTCAATGGGGATGAGGCGCCGGCGCACGCCTTGTTCCACCGGCAGGGGATTGAGCGCGTGGATGGTGGCGAGGACCAGCAGCACGAGCGCGGGCCAGAGCGGGCCCTCCGCGCGTGCGCTCCAGCGAGCCAAGGCGCCATCGAGCCGCTGCCAGGGCCACTTCACGGCCTCGCTCGCGGTGGGCCGTCGGCTGTGCTCCAGGATGGCGAGGGCCATCAGGACGGCCGCGAAGGGGGCGTGTCGCTGGACCTTGATGGCCGCGACGCCCAGCACGAGGGTGGGCAGGAGGATGGCAAACCGGCGGTCGGGCGCGCCGCCCACGACGAAGAGGGCGGCCCCGAAGAGCGCAAGGTAGGCCCAGCTCGAGCCGAGGTCGAGGTCCAGGGGGCGCCACTCCACGATGTTCTGCGTGGAGGGCAGCAGGGAGTGGTGGAAGGGATAGAGGTAGATGTTCATGCCATCGGGCCCCAGGCCCGCGGCGAGGAACGCGGCGGCCGCGAAGGCCAGCCCCCGGAGTGCCTTGCGTCTGTCTCCGGCGGAGTCCAGCGCCATGCCCAGGGCTGTCCCTCCCAGGAGCGCGGGCCCCAAGGGCCAGCTTCCGTGGAGGTTGGCCCACAGGACACCGAGGACGGGGAAGAGCCAGAGGATGCGCGTATTGCCCGCGCGCCAGGCCTGGACACTCACCACCGCGACGGTGAACAGGAGATGGCCCAGGTGGTAGGGCCGCTCCTGGCCCCACGTGGGGGCATGGACCAGCAGGACGGCGGTGAAGACGGCCAGCGCCAGCAGCCCTCGCCCGCCGGAAGCCGCCCGGCCCACGGCGGACCAGAGCAGCAGCACGTTGGCGACGACCAGCATGGCGATGAGCAGTCCCGGCCCGCCCGCCCCCAACCCGCGGATGAGCGCCATGCAGGCCACCCCAAAGCCCCACTCGTGAGGCACCCAGCCCGCGGTCCCCGTGATGCTGAAGGGGTCCACGCGCGTGAAGCCGTGCTCCAGGAGAAACCGCCCCCCCGCGAGGTGGAAGAAGAGGTCGAAGTTGTTGAGCGGTGACATCCCGAGCCAGGCCGCGAGCACCACGGCGATGAGCGCCGCCGGGCCTGGGAGGAGGAGTGACTGCTGACGCATGGCGGGCAGGCTACCGTGTTACGGCAGGCACGCGAAGGCAGCGGCGCGAGCTGGCCAGCGGAGGCCGCGCGACTTCTCCCGGGCTTGACCCTCACGCGACGTGAGACCCTACACCTCTTCTCAACGAGGTGGAGATGGCCCTGACGGTGAGCCAGGTGGCCCGGCTGGCGAAAGTCAGCATCCGGGCGTTGCACCACTATGACGAGCTGGGCTTGTTGCGTCCGTCGGACCGCAGTGCGTCGGGCTACCGGCTCTACTCGCAGGCGGACCTGCAGCGGCTGCAGCAGGTGCTCTTCTTCAAGGAGCTGGGTTTCCCGCTGGAGGAGATCCGCCGCATCCTGGCCGACCCCACCTTCGACCTGCGCGCCGCCCTGCGGATGCAGCGGCAGCTCCTGACGGAGCGCGCCGCCCGGCTGGACGCGCTGGTGCACGCCGTGGACGCAGCGCTGGACGCGCTGGAGAAGGGGACGCACGTGGACAAGGAAGACATGTTCGAGGCCTTTGGCGACTTCGACCCGTCGAAGTACGAGGAGGAGGCGAAGCAGCGTTGGGGGGAGACGGAGGCCTACAAGGAGTCCTCCCGGAGGGCCGCGCGCTACAAGAAGGAGGATTGGAAGCGCATCAAGGAGGAGGGGGACGCCCTCTTCCAGGCGCTGGCGGACCTGCTCGCCGCGGGGACCCCTGCCGCGTCGGACGCGGCCATGGACCTGGCCGAGGCGCACCGGCAATACCTGGGCAGATGGTTCTACACCTGCCCGCCCGCGATGCACCGGGGCCTGGGAGAGCTGTATGTGGCGGATCCGCGCTTCACGGAGAACATCGACAAGGTGCGTCCGGGCCTGTCGTTGTTCCTGCGGGACGCCTTCGCGGCCAACGCGGAGCGGCAGGGGGGCGGAGGCACCTGCGTCTGACGCGCGGTGACGCTCCGGCTAGTTGAAGCCCAGCCGCTTCAGCATCACCGCGCGGATGGACGGAATCCGGAAGCGGTAGATGAGGGCGTCCGCGAAGTAGTGGGCCAGCACGCACGCGAAGCCCAGCGACGTCATGGCGCGCAGCAGGGGATGCGTCTCCGCCACGCCCATGTTGCTGCCCAGCGCGCCCCGCACCACGCCCTGCTGGAGCAGGCCATGCACCGCGCCCAGCGCCAGCAGGGGCAGCATGGACGCAATCATCGCCGGGACGATGAGCTTCCGGGGCAGCCGGGGCGTATCCCCCTCACGCGGCTCCAGCATGCGCGCGGTGAGCATGTAGTACTCCAGCCCGTGCATACCGGGCAGCATGACGTAGCCCCACGTCGGCGCCACCAGCACCAGCCCGGTCGCCGTCGCCATGGCCAGGAGGTACAGCACCTTCGGCCCGCTGACGGCCTCCGTGCGCATCACGGAGCGGAACAGCAACAGGAAGTAGCCCAGCCACACCAGGAGCAGCACCGCCAGCATCCCGTGGGGCAGCACATGGCCCTGGCCCACATCCAGGTACGCGGGCGCGTCGGGCCCCGCGGACTCGGCGACGAAGAAGATGCGCACCAGCAGCAGCGTGAGCAGCAGCGGGACGTACATCTGTTGCAGCTTGCGCTCCAGCACGGACGCCCCGGGCAGCCCGGCCTTGCTCGCGCGCAGCCCGTGGAGCGACCAGATGCCCCGGTGCTGGGACAACGTGTGGTGCGTGCCGAAGACGTTGAAGAGGACCGCCACGCCGTACATGTGCGCGGTGCGCTCCGCGTAGAACGTGAAGAAGAGCACCGTGCCCACCGCCAGCATGGCCAGCGAGCCCGCCAGCACCTGCCTGGGCTGGCCCGGAGCCGACGTGAGCACGTCCCGGTGCACCGCGAAGAGCAGGAACGTCAGGATGACATGGGTGGCGTTGCCGAGCAGGTTCTGCGCCGTCCAGGCCGAAAGGCGGTGCGCGCTCTCCGCGGCGCCCGGGGCCAGCCAGACGTTGGCGGCCGCGGTGCACAGGGCCAGGGCCAGGGGCAGGGCGACGATGAGGGCATCTGCCCGCGGCGAGAAGAGCCACAAGCCCCGGAAGGCCAGGGCCCCTGGCGGGGTGGGGGCCGTCACGGGGGACGGGGAGTTCACGGCGGGGCTCAGCGGCGTCATACCGTACGGACCCTAACATGCACGCTGGCAGCCGCGCCCCCTCGCGCCCCGCCGGGCCCGTGGTAGAACAAGCCTTTCATGGAAGGCCGCCTGCTTCTGAAAAACTGTGCCGTGTTCAGGGCGGACGGGCGCGTCCGTCATGGCATGGCCGTGGTGGTGGAAGGCAGCACCATCCGTCGCGTCGCGCCGGACGCCCAGGTGCCCGTGCTGCCGGGGGACTGGGAGGTCGCCTGTCGCGGCCGGCTGGTGGCGCCGGGCCTGGTGGACTGCCACACGCACCTCGTCAACGGTCAGCTCCTGCCGCCCACGGGGCACTTCCTGATGCTCCCGCCGCGCGAGCGCCTGGACCGGCTCCGGCACGTGGCGCGGCTGCTCACCAACGAGGACGTGGAGGCCCTCACCCGTTACGCGGCGGCCCGGGCCCTGCGCAATGGCGTCACGCTGGCGGTGGAGCACCTGTCCTGCCAGGACGTGGCGGGAGGGCTCGCCGCGCAGGCGCGCGCCGCCGAGGCCGTGGGCCTGCGGCTGGTGACGAGCCACTCCACCCATGGGCTGGATGGCGCCGCGCAGGCGCAGACGTGGCTGGACGCCAACGCGGACTTCACCCGCGCGCACCGGGAGCACCCGCTGGTGCGGGGCGCGCTCGGCTTCCACGCGTCGTTCACCTGTGATGACGCGCTGCTGCGCCGCATCGCGGAGCTGAGCCGGGTGCTGGACGCGCCCACCGTCTTCCACCTCGCGGAGAGCGAGGACGACCTCTCCACCACCTACGCCCAGCACGGCAAGCGGGTGGTGCCGCGGCTGGACGCGCTGGGGCTGCTCGGGCCCCGCGCCATCGCGGGCTATGCGCGCGTGCTGGACAGCGCGGAGGCGGAGCTGCTGGAGCAGAGTGGGGCCTTCGTGGCGCTGGCGGCCCGGGGCGCGCGCACGCTGGAGCGCGGCGCGGACCCCATGGACGCGGTGCTGTCGCGGGTCCACCTGCTGGGGCTCGGCACGGGCGGCCACGGCAGCCTCCAGGACGAGCTGCTCGCCGCGCTGGTGGGGGTGCTGCGCATCTCCCGCTCCGGGCGGCTGCCGGACGTGGATGGCGCGCTGGCGCACCTGCTGGTCAACGGCCCGGCGGAGCTGTGCACGCGGCTGTTCGGCCTGCCCTCCGGCAACGTGGAGGAGGGGAGCATCGCGGACCTCGTCGTCTATGACGTCGTCCCCACCGCGGACCCGGAGACGGGCTACTCGCCCTATCTGCTCGGGCAGCTCGCGCATTCGCCGGTGGGGTGGACCATCGTCAATGGCCGCGTCTGCGTGCGCGAGGGCCAGGTGCTGGGGCTCGACTACGTGGAGCTCTCCCACGCGGCGACCCAGGCGCTGGAGCGTGTCTGGACGCGCGCGCGGCTGGGCAGTTGAGCGGCGGCATGGGTGCATCGCCTTCTTCCCTGGTGGATACGCTGCGCGCGGCGCGCGGCCGGCGCGGGCCGTTGCTCGGGGACGCGCGGACCACGGCCTGGCGCGTGCTGAACGCCGAAGCGGACGGCGTGCCGGACGTGACGGCGGACGTGTTTGGCGACGTGTACGTCATCAGCCTCTACCGGGACTTCACGCCGGCCGAGGAGGAGGCCTTGCTCGACGCGGCCGTGGCCGCCTGGGCGCCTCGCAGCCTCTACCTCAAGCGCCGCCCCCGGGAGGCGCGGGTCCTGGCCAACGTGGCGAAGGAGTCGCTTGCGCCCGAGGCACCCGCCCGGGGCGAAGCGGTGGAGTCCTTCACCGCGCTCGAGAACGGCCTGTCGTTCCTCATCCGTCCGGCCCAGGGGCTGTCGGTGGGGCTGTACCTGGACATGCGGGACACGCGGGCGTGGCTGCTGTCACAGGCGCGAGGCCTCACCGTGCTCAACCTCTTCTCCTACACCTGTGCCTTCGGCGTGGTGGCCACGGCGGGTGGCGCGAAGCGGGCGCTCAACCTGGACGCGAGCCGGCGCGTGCTGGAGTGGGGCGAGGAGAACGCGCGCCTCAATGGCCAGACGGTGGACCGGTACGACTATGTGGCCGGTGACGTGTTCGACTGGCTCAAGCGGCTGGCCAAGAAGGGCGAGTCCTTCGACATCGTCATCTCGGATCCGCCGTCGTTCTCTACGACGCGTAGTGGGCGCTTCTCCGCCGCGCGCGACTATGCGCGGCTGGCCGAGGCCGCCGCGCGCGTGGTGAGTCCGGGAGGGCAGTTGGTGGCGTGCTGCAACCACGCCGGGCTGCCTTCCCGCCGCTTCGAGGCCATGGTGCTTGAAGGGGTGTCCCAGGCGGGCCGCCAGGGGAAGTCGCTGGGCTCGCTCGGGCCTTCCGCGTTGGATTTCCCTCCGCCGCCTGGACAGGAACCGGCGCTGAAGGTGCACCGCGTTCAGGTCCGGTAGCATCGGCGGCAGACGGGGCTCACGTAACCGTTCAGGGGTGGTGTTGAGGCCGTCGTCGGGGTGTGCAACCCGTGGTGGATGAACACGAGAACCCCAGCGACGCTTGACGCGAAGATTGAAAGACGGGTTCGCGCGCACCTGCTGGCGCAGCAACTCCTGGTGAAGGCGGCGGTGGAGCGCGCATTCTCAGGGCTGACCGCCTCGCCAGGCGTAGCGACGCAGCGCAGAAGGACGGGAGTCCGGCGGCATTCAAGCGCGGTCACAGCTGGGGGCGACGACGCCGCGAATCGAAACCTACGGGTACGACAGGAGCCTGAAGCTGGTGTCAGCCGGGCGGCCGACGGGGAATGTGGCGGCGACGGGAGGGACGTACACGAGCCGGAGCTTCGAATACGACAATCGAGGAAACCGCACGAGCATGTCCGCGGATGGTACTGCCTATGCCTTTGCAATGGCGCCGGCGCTGGCGGTGGACAGGTTGGCGGAATGGGGGGCGACGGCGTCGGGGAGTCTGCTGTGGTATGCGCTGGCGTATGACGAGGACGGGCGAGTGACGTCGCAGCGATGGGCGCATGGGGTGAGTGGGACGCCGGTGTTTGTCCAGGGGTTTGAGTATGGAGTCGACGAGAGCGCGCAGATTGGTGTCGCGACGGACACTGTCTTCCGGGCAGTCAACCGCAATGGAGCCATTTATAATTACTTCTACGATGCACAGGGGCGGCGGCGGCTGAAGGCCTATCCCGGAGGGACGAAGGACGAGTACTTCAATAGTGCAGGGCACAAGTTGCTGACGGACCGGGGGAATGACGGCTTTTCGATGGCGGTGGGGCACCACGCGACGGACGACTATGTGTGGTTGGGAGGCAGGGCGGTGGCCGTCATCCGCGCGAAATTCAGCAGCGCGTGGGCGCGTCAGGAGGATGGGGTGGGCAGCTGCACGCGCAATGAAGAGGCGGCCGCGTGTGGGGTGTATTTCCCGGTGGTGGACCACATCGGCAAGCCGGTGGTGATGCTGGACGCTTCGCGGCGAGTGGCGGGTGCTGCGGACCATGACCCGTTTGGGCACGTCAACCGGGTGTCGCAGGTGGCGGAGACGGCGCACCCGTATGGGAGTGGAAGCAGCGTGAGTCTGACGACGCTGATGCAACCGGTGAGTGCGGGAGTTGAGGTGGTGCGGATGCGTGCGTTGTACCACTTGGTGGACACCGAGAGTGGCGCGGCGAGCGTCAGTCTGGTGGACGCGGATACGACGGCGAACTTGCATTCCACCTCAGAGGTGCGGAAGGGGAATGTCGTGACGCCGTGGGTGCAGCCTTCGAGTGGGCGAGTGGAGGTGAAGTTTGCTGCGAGTGCGACGGCGGCGTCAGGCTACCAGGGGGTAGTGCTGGAGGGGTATGAGTACCAGCGGTACCAGTCAGGGGCGGAGCCCTTCTGGATTCCGTTGCGGTTTCCTGGTCAGTATAACGTTGGCGGGAACATCGATCTGTACGACGGCAGGGTTCGCAGCGACCTCTACAACCCCGTCACGAACCTCGCCCACGAACTGACTCATGCCAGCCTGTTCGACAACGAGTACCTCGGCCGTCCTGGTGCGCCGGAGCCCATCCCTAGATTCGCAGGTGATGCGGTGGATGGCGCTCTCCCAGATTCCCCCAACGCGCTGGTGACGCCGCACAAGATGATGGAATGGTACTGGCAGAGCGTCTTCGGAGGCGGCCCGTGACGCTCTGCACGGGTCTGGCGATCCTGGGGCTCTGCTTCCCACTTCCGGGAACTACGCGAACCGAGATCGAAGCAGCGGGGTGGAGAGTTAGAGAAGAAGACGCCGGCCGCTGGTGGAAGAGCGGCTGGTTCAGTGCTGGTACGTACCGGGTCTTGGCAGGCGTGAGCGGGCAGAAGGATCGACTCCAAGCGCTGATCATCGCGGAGCCCCAGAGCGAGTATCCGCAGTTGAAACCGCTCCTCGACAAGCACTGTTCGAGCGGGGACGGGACCATCCTCGCCTGCCGTCTTGCTGGCCGCGACTTGTCGGCGATGCGCTGCCTTGGAGGCTGGATGATCACCGCGAAGGGGGTAGCTGGTCGCGATCCGACTCTACGCGAGCAGTGCGAGAAGCTCGCTCCGCTCTTCGAGGAAGTCCTCAAGGAGAAGAAGTAGGGGCGCACAACCTGAACCTTCCGCCCCACCCACCCTCTCCCTCGGGCGTCAGGCCGCTGGTGGACGCCTTCCACCTCCAGCCGCACGTCCCTGCGAAAACGCACCACGTACTCGAACCCCAGCTGCGCCAGCAGGGTTACAGCCGTTGGTCCGCGAAGCCCCGGTCCGCCAGCACGGTCACCTTCACCCCTTCGGGCACACACTCCTTGAGCCGCAGCAGCAACTCATCCTCCGCCTGGGCACGGTTGCCCGCCAGCGCGCTCTTCTGCAGCGTCATCCACAGCAGGGGCGTGGTACGCCCGTATGAGGTAACGAGACTGGCCACCAGCGTGGTGTGGTCGTCGGATTCGAAGTCCGTCCAGTCCAGCGCCACCAGCGCCTCGGAGCGCTCGGCCAGCACGTACGGCACCCACGCGGCCGCCCGCTTCCACACGTCCACGGCCTCATTGGACAGCAGCCGGTCCACCTGCTTGATGCCGTGCTTCTCCATGCCGCCTCGGGCCCACGCCAGCGCCTGACCAATGGCGTGCACCGACAGCGACGCGGCATGCACCACGCCCAGCGTCGCATGCGACAGCGACAGCACCCTCTTGGCATGCAGGTCCTGCTCGAACAAGCTCTCCAGGAACGCCCGCACCTGCTCTTCGTTGATGGCCACCTTGCGTACCAGCATGGCCTCTCCTCCTGCACCCCACCACTTTGCCTCGCACGCGGCTGTCAGGTAGGCGTCTGGCCATCCGCTCGCTCAAATGCGGGGATCGCTCAGGTGGTGGACCACATCGGCAAGCCGGTGGTGATGCTGGACGCTTCGAGGCGAGTGACGGGTGCCGCGGACTATGACCCGTTTGGGCACGTCAACCGGGTGTCGCAGGTGGCGGAGACGGCGCACCCGTACACGAGTGGAAGCAGCGTGAGTCTGGGGACGCTGACGCAGCCGGTGAGTGCGGGAGTGGAGGTGGTGAGGATGCGTGCGCTGTACCACCTGGTGGATACGCAGAGTGGTGCGGCCAGCGTCAGCCTGGTGGACGTGGATACGGCGGCGAGCCTGGATTCCACCTCGGAGGTGAGGAATGGGAATGTCGTGACGCCGTGGGTGCAGCCGGCAAACGGTCGGGTGGAGGTGCGGTTTGTGGCGAGCGCAACGGCGGCGCCAGGCTACCAGGGGGTGGTGCTGGAGGGCTACGAGTACCAGCGGTACCAGTCTGGAGCGCAGCCCTTCTGGATTCCATTGCGGTTCCCTGGCCAGTACCACGATGATGAAACGGGATTCGCTGAAAATTGGAATCGTTTCTATAATCCATCGATAGGTAGATACCTGCAGCCCGAGCCCATGCTCCAGAGCCCGAACTTCGTGAAGGGTATGGCGTCGCAGGGTATGAGCGCGCCTGCTTACGCCTACGCGAACAACGACCCCTTGCACTTCACGGACCCGACCGGCCTCGAAGTACGCCTTGAAACTGATCGGTACTGGGACCTCATGCAATCGGCGATGTCTCGCCTAAGAAATTGTCCCGCCGTTGGTCAGTGGATGGCGAAGTGCTTCGGTTCCAATCCGTTCACCAATTCCAGCGATCACTTGGTCCGCTACTTCCACGATGAGAGCCCGTTGGGGTGTTGGCAATCGGGGACGGCGGCAACGACCAACTGGTTCAGTAACACCACGAACATTTGCTCGTCGATGTTCCAGTCCCGGATCTTCTCGGGCTCGGGCACATGGCGCGGCGAGCGCGAAATGGCCGCCACGATGCTTCACGAGCTCTCTCATCAGTTGTCCCTTGGGACGAACGACGCGCTCACGCGGCTTGGTGCGGCCAGCCCTGACGGCGAGTGCTCTGCCGTCGCCGCTGAAAAGCTTGCATACAAGCTTTATGACCAAGGGTGCGGGGCAATCGATGGGTGCAAGTAACGCAGACACGACGAAGCGCACCGCCACTATCGTCGCGATCACGGCATCGGTTTGCTCCATGCTCGCGTCGCTCTGGGGCTGGTGGGCCTTCAGGCTCACCCGGGGATTGGAGAGGCTCGCCGAATTGCCAGGTGTCGATGAACTCTCTGCCCGGAGGGTGGCCTCACTTGGAGCACTCCTCGCATGGGAGTTTCCGATTGCGGTCGCTGCCGTCATCGTCGCCGCAGTGGCGTGCATTCCACGCTACGGACGGAAGTGGGCACTCCTGGCACTTGGCTTATCCATCGGAAACACCGTGCTACGTTTCGCAATGATGTAGGGCGCGGGGCACGCGCCAGTTCCCGCGCGCAACCCAGACCTTCCGCCCCACCCACCCTCTCCCTCGGGGCTCAGGCCGCCTGAACGGGGTCAGGGTTGTGCTCCAGCGCCCAGGCCCGGGTCAGGGTCCGCCGGGGCACGTGCAGGGCCTGGGCGATCTCCCTCCAGCTCCGACCCATGGCCCTCAGCTCGGCCACGGCCTGGAGATCCACATCCCGCCTGGGCCTGCCCACGGCCTTGCCGCTCCTGGTCCTGCCGGTGTGTTGATGGTCACCAAGAAGCGCGGATTATGCCGAGCTCGGCATAACCCGCGCTCCGCGATGACCGCCAACAATACGCAGAGTGGTGCGGCCAGCGTCAGCCTGGTGGACGTGGATACGGCGGCGAGCCTGGATTCCACCTCGGAGGTGAGGAATGGGAATGTCGTGACGCCGTGGGTGCATCCGGCAAACGGTCGGGTGGAGGTGCGGTTTGTGGCGAGCGCAACGGCGGCGTCAGGCTACCAAGGGGTGGTGCTGGAGGGCTACGAGTACCAGCGGTACCAGTCTGGAGCGCAGCCCTTCTGGATTCCATTGCGGTTCCCTGGCCAGTACCACGATGATGAAACGGGATTCGCTGAAAATTGGAATCGTTTCTATAATCCATCGATAGGTAGATACCATCAGCCCGAGCCGATGATGCCGGACCCGAGGTTCATCCGGCGGATGGCGCTCCAGGGGCACAACGTGAGCGCCTACGCCTACGCGATGAACAACCCGCTGTACTTCACCGACCCGAACGGCCTGTACCCGACGCCGTGGACCCCTGGGAAGCTCTGCGTCTCGTCGTCCTGCAAGAAGGACGATGGCAACTCCTGCAAGGATCTTCCGGAGACCTCCCCGAAGACGGGCGACCCCGGTGAGCTGAAGAACCTCCCTGCGCCAGGGACGTGCACGGACAGCGACGCCGTGTACATGGACACCGGCGTCTACAAGATCCCGAACAACTGCAAGTGCACGGTCGAGTGCGACTCGAACGGCGTGCAGGAACTCTCGTGTACCTGCTGGCCGTGGTGGCTCGGATCGCCGACCCATTACCCTCCGGGTACGAACTCACCAGCGGGCTGGCCGCCCAACACGTCGACGCCATGAAGCGGATGCGAGTTCGGATCCTCGGGGGCGTGCTCGCGCTCGCGGTGGCGTTGATGCTCTTCGTGGTGTGGAAGACTCGGCCGCAGACGAAGTACGCCGCTGGCTTCTCGGAAGCCGGGTTCAGCGCGATCCAGCCGGGAGAGACCGAAGCGGATGTGATGCAGCGGTTGGGCAAGCCGCTCACCACGTACTCCGAGGAGACGGTCGAGGAGTGGTGCTTCGGCACCGGGACGGCCGAACCGAGTCAGGGGCAGCACTGGATCGGTCGGGTGCTGGGCTGGCCATCGGAGGCAGCGTGCCTGTACCTCAAGGATGGTGTGGTGGTGAGCGTGAGATCGAGCGGCGGCAGTCGCCTGGCGCAGCTCCAGGGAAAGACCGCCGACGAGGTAGCGCGTGAGATGGGCAAGCCGAAGTACATCGTCCCCGCAGGCATGAAGGTGACGCTGCGTTACTCCGAGCCTCGGCAGCCGACGGACTCCTACGAGGCGTTCCTGGTGATCCTGGACGGTGAACGAGTCGTCCGAGGCACCAAGCACTTCGTGTACCTCGACTGACACGCCGTCCGCCGTGTCAGGCACAACCTTCACCTTGCGCCACACCCTGCTGCCCCCGGTCAAGTCCCGGATCGTGTGTAGGAGGGGGAACGGGGGGAGGGCCTCGGCGTGCTTCACGCAGACTGCTGAACGGACTGTTCTTGGATGGGATTGAGCAGGGACATGTCGAGGTAGCGGCGGTCTCTCCAGATGCTGGAGACCTCCAGGGCGACGGTGGTGATGAGGCGCAAGGCACTGGCCCTGTCGGGGAAGGCACCGACGGAGCGGGTGCGGCGCTTCACCTCGCCGTGGAGGCGCTCCAAGCCGTTGGTGGAGCGAAGGCGGCGCCAGTGCGCGGAGGGGAAGTCGTAGAAGACGGTGGCGTGAGCGAAGCCCTTCTCCAGGCAGGCGACGGCCTCGGGGAGTTGGGCGCCCAGGCCAGCCTTGAAGGCCTCCAGGCGGGCCCTGGCCTCCTTGCGGCTGGGGGCGTTGAAGAGGGCGGACACCTCACGTGCGACGCGCTGGGTACCTTGGCGGCCACGTTGCGAGTCAGGTGCACGGTGCAGCGCTACTGACGGGCCTCGGGCAGCAGCCGGCGCACCGCGGCCTCCAGGCCCGCATGGCCGTCGGCGATGACGAGGCGCACACCGGCAAGGCCGCGCCCCACCAGTTGCTCCAGCAGCTCCCCCCAACTGGCCTGGGACTCGCTGGGCCCCAGGGTGACGGCGAGCAGGTGCCGATGCCCGTCCTCGCCGACGTCGTAGGCCACCAGGGCGGAAATATTCTCCACCGCCCGGGCCCACCGGGCGTCGAGGAAGGTGGCGTCCAGGTAGACGTAGGGGAAGGGCTGCTCGAGGTGGGCCTTCCTCAAACCCTCCACCTTCCCTTCCAGCACCTTCGTCACCCGGCTCACCGTGGAGCGCCCCACGCCCTCGCCCAGCAGCGCCTGTGTCACCTTGCCCACCTTGCGCGTGGAGACGCCCTGCACGTACGCGGCGGTGATGGCGTCATCCACCTGCTCGGTGCGACGTCGGTAGCGCCCCAGCACGGCGCCAGCACTGCCACTCTGTCGCGTGCGTGGCACCTGCAACTCCAGCGCTCCCACCGACTACGTGAGGCCTCGCCGGTAGCTGCCGTTGCGCACGTCCGCCCGGCCCACCATCCGCTGCCACCGGCCAGCCCCCACCAGCTCCCGTACCTCTTCCTCCAGCAGGGCCTCCAGCGTCATCCGAATGGCGCCTCGAAACAGCGCTCGCAGGTCGGCCTGCACCTCTTCGTGCGCGGGGAATTCGAACTCGGTGTCGTCCACGTCAGGGAACTCCTCGGCTCCCCTGCCAGGGGGAGACCGTCTCGGTTGGTTTCACCGAGGAGCTTCCCTCTTTTCCGCTCGTCCCTCCTCACCATCTACACACTTATAGGGACACGACCTTAGATGCTTGCTGGGAATCGTGGTCTTGTGATGCAAATCGTAGTTGATTGGAGTACGGTGAAGCCATGATTGGAGTCCTGGGTTGTTCTTGGCTTCGCCTTGCGTCGGTCGTGTTGATCGTGTGTGTAGGGGGAGGGTGCCGCCGTTCTGGTGTTGCAGATCGCCGTGATGCTTGGCCGGATCCTGCAGAGTTGATGCGGTTTGAGATGGTGCCAGGCGTGAGTGTCTTGGCTCCGTTCGCATCTGTTGAGCAAGGCGTGGTTTTAAAGCCCTGGGGAAGAGCCTTGTGCACGGACGCTGATCCAATTGAGCGCGGCGGGCAGGCGGGCGTGCTTTGCTCATGGTATGGTGATCATGTGTCGAGGACCCTTTCCTTTGGCTGGTTTCCTGGAGTGTTGCGAGATGGGTTGGAGCCCAAACAGCAGTTGCGCATGCTGGCGCAAAAGTTTTCGTTGAACGAAGGGCGCGACGTGAAGCTTCACGCCCTGCATGGAAGGTGGGTAGGGTGGGCCTGGACAACGCTGGCAGAAGGTAGTCTGATCCGGAATCGATATATTGCCGTGGGTTGTGGTGTTGTTTTTCTTCAGGCTGTGTCCAATGATCCGGATTTGTTTGAGGAGGCAGATTTGTTCTTTGACTCCCTGTCTGTGGATTGGGGCCGGCGTGGAGTTCAGAGTGATGGTGTCTGTCGTGTGTGATGGTTGCACTTGTGTGTGTGGCCTGTTGGGACTGGGGTGGCATTCCTGGCGATGTCAGAGCGGCAGCGCAGGACGATGCTGCCGCAGTCGAGCGCGTGGATGAGAATTCCCGCTTCTGTGGCTCTCTCCTCGCTTTACATCCCCTAACGAAAGTCAGGGTTGGATTGGCCGCAGGCGGGACCGGCCCAAGTCGGGGGATGGTCCGCGAATTCGTCCCAGGCGCCTTCTGGCGGCGCAGTGGCTCTCGTCGCTCCTGGGAATCAGTCCGCCCTCCAGTCCGGACAGAGAGCGCGGGGAACGTTCTGCATGGCCCTTCTTCCGTCAGCGCGATCTCGATGCCGCCAGGCGAGCAGCCAGGTGCTGAAGCTGTCCCGTTCCGGACTCGGCGCGACGTCCTGAAAGCCAGGGGCGCAAATGAACCGCTGGAGGACCCAACAGCGAGGTTCGGCCCGGACACTTTCTTGGCACTTCGTGGCCGCGCACGGGTAGGCTCCTCCGGTCATGCCTCCCGCTGCCCCTCCGCGCGACACCGGCCGCTTTGGAAATTACCGCCTCATCGACCGCATCGCCGTGGGGGGCATGGCCGAGATCTTCCTCGCGCATCAGCAGCAGGATGACGGCCGCGAGTCCCCCGTCGTCATCAAGCGCATCCGCCCGCATCTGTCCAAGCACGCGGCCTTCGTGAAGATGTTCCTCAACGAGGCCCGGCTGGCCGCGCAGCTCAACCACCCCAACGTCGTGCAGATTCACGACCTGGGGAAGATCGCCGACAGCTACTTCATCGCCATGGAGTACGTGTCCGGCCGCGACATGCGCCGCGTCGTCCCCAAGGCGGAGGCGCTGGGGATTCCCTTCCCGCTGGTGTACGCGGTGAAGATCGCCTCGTGCGTCTGCGCGGGCCTGCACCACGCGCACACCAAGGCGGACCTGTACGGCAACCCGCTCAACATCGTCCACCGGGACGTGTCACCGGAGAACGTCGTCGTCGCCTTCGACGGCTCGGTGAAGATTCTGGATTTCGGCATCGCCAAGGCCGCCAACCAGATGGAGCAGACGCGCAACGGCGAAATCAAGGGCAAGCTCAGCTACATGAGCCCGGAGCAGTGTCTGGGCAAGCCGCTGGACTGCCGCAGCGACATCTTCTCCCTGGGCGTGGTGCTCTACGAGTGGCTCACCGGCTTCAAGCTGTTCACCGGCGAGTCCGAGGCCGCGGTCATGCGCAGCATCACCGAGGGGAAGATCTACGCGCCGTCGTACTTCCGCGAGGACCTGCCAGAGCGCCTGGAGGTCATCCTGATGCGGGCGCTGGAGCGCGACCGGGACAAGCGGTACCAGACGGCCGCGCAGATGCAGAAGGACCTGGACGCCTTCCTGGACGCGTACGACTTCACGCCCACGGCGCTGCACCTGTCCAACTTCATCAAGCAGCTCTTCGAGGAGGAGCTGGCCGCCGAGCAGCGCCGCCTGTCCGTGCGCGACGCGGCCGCGCCCACGTCGGAGGAGGCGCTGGAGCTGGCGGAGGTGGTGAGCGCGCTCGACACGGCGAAGTCCGTGCCCGCGCCGGAGCCTCCCGCCCATGAGGACCGCACCGAGCCGCGCACCCTGGCCGTGCCGCTGAGCCCCGCCGTCTCCGAGGCCCTGGAGGCCGTGGCCCGCCGCAACAACGTGCCCGCGGGCCGCATGGTGGCGGAGCTGCTCGAGTCCTGGCTCAAGTACCGCTGACCCATGCCCCGGCTGAAGCTGACGCTCGAATACGAAGGAACGCGCTACGTGGGCTGGCAGGTGCAGCCGAACGGGCCCTCCATCCAGTCCGTGCTGGAGTCGGGCCTGGAGCGGCTGCTCGGGACGCGCGTGTCGGTGGCCTCGGCGGGCCGCACGGACGCGGGCGTCCACGCCTCCGGGCAGGTGGCCTGTTTCGATGCTCCCCGCGTGTTGCCGCTGAAGGCCTACGTCCTGGGCCTCAACGGCCTGCTGCCGCCCGACGTGGCGGTGGTGGACGCGGTGGAGGTGGCCGAGGACTTCGACCCGCGCCGGTGGTCCCGAGGCAAGCGCTACCGGTACCGCGTGAGCAACCGGCGCACGCGCTCGCCGCTGCGCCGGATGACGCACTGGGAGGTCTTCGCGCCCCTGGACGTGGAGGCCATGCGGCGGGCCGCCACGCACCTGGTGGGCCGGCATGACTACTCCGCCTTCCGGGCGTCGGACTGCCAGGCGAAGCACGCGGTGCGCGAGCTTCGCGGCCTGTCCGTGGAGGGCACTTCGGGGGACGCCGTGTCCTTCGTGGTGGAGGGCACCGCGTTCCTGAAGCACATGGTGCGCAACCTGGCGGGGACGCTGGTGGAGGTGGGGAAGGGCCGGCGCCCCGAGGCCTGGGTGGCGGAGGTGCTGGCCTCCAGGGACCGCAAGCGCGCCGGGCCCACCGCGCCGCCCCAGGGGCTGGTGCTGGAGGAGGTCTTCTACGGAGAGGGCCCGCCTGCCCGCACGCCAGGGGGGACAGCGGACGTGGAGGAGGACGAGGGCTGAAGTGGGGTAGGCTGCCTGCCCGTGAGCCCCAAGACGAGTGTCCTCGAGCCGCTGCGCGTCCGTGTCCGTCGCTTCCAGTTCATCATGGGACTGGGGTTCATCGCGCTCATCGCGGGGTCGATTCTGAGCGTGGCGCTGACGTTTCGGCTGAGCGTGCGCATCCAGGCGGTGCCCGTGGCCACGCTGCGGGTGTTGCTGTGGGTGCTGCTGGAGAACCTGTGGGTGCTCGGGGTGCTGCCGGTGCTGTGCTACGGCGCCGCGCGGGTGATGGAGCTGCGTGCGTGGACCACGGCGGGTGGCGCGGCGCTCACGGGCGCGCTTTTCGTGAATGCCATGGCCTTCATCCAGAACGGCGTGCATGGGCTCTGGGCTGGAGACATCGGCTCGCTGTTCAGCCTGGTGGCCTTCGCTGGAGGCGTGGTGCTCAGCGCGCGCGCGGTGAGGATGGGGCGCGAGGCGGCGGCGCAGCAGTCGGTGAAGGCCCAGAGCAAGGCGCAGGAGCGCAAGTCCGAGTACGACGAGTTCCTCCGCGCGGCGGAGCAGGGCGCGGCGCGGCTGGAGCAGCGGGAGGCGCAGGCCACCCCGGCGGGTGTCGCGCCGACCGGCGCCGAGGAGGCGCAGTCCACTGTGGCGGCCGTCGCGCCGGTTGCCTCCGAGGCGGCACAGGCCACCTCGGCGGGCGTTGCTCCCGTTTCCTCCGAGGAGGCGCCGTCCACTGCGGCCGGCGTCGCGCCGGTTTCCTCCTCCGAGGGTGGGCCGTCCACTGCGGCCGGCGTCGCGCCGGTTGCCTCCGAAGCGGCGCAGGCGCCCGTGGGCGATGCCGTGCCGGGGACCGAGTCCGCGGCCGAGGCCCTCTCATCGGCGGCGCAGGCGCAGCCGGCTGGCTCGGAGGCCCAGGCGCCGTCACCCGCGGCGCCAGAGCCGACCACCGCCGCTGCTACCGGCTCTGATACGAGCAAGGCCCCCGCGGCCTGAGTCCGCGGGCAGGCAGGCCCCGTGCTTCTACTCGTCGTGCCCGGCCTCGCGGACGACGAGCACGTCGCACTTCGCCTCGCGGATGAGGTCTGTCGCGACGCTCCCGAGCAGGGCGAACGCCACGCCGGAGCGCGCCCGGGTCCCCAGGGCCAGCAGGTCCGCGCCCTGGTCGTCCACGAACTCGAGGACGATGGAGCGCGAGCCGCCGTTCTCCATCACCAGATGATAGGGCACGCCCAGCGCGTCCAGTTCCCGCTGCAAGGCCCGGAGCTTCCGCTCCGCGGAGGCCTTGAACGTGTTCTGGTAGTGCGTGCGCTCCTTGCTCTTCAGCCCGGGGAACACGGCGTACTCCAGCGGCACGTCATACGCGTGCACCAGCGTCAGCTCGGCGCCGGTCGTCATCAACGTGGGCACGAAGCGCGCCGCGCGCTTGGATGGCTCGTCCGCGTCCACCGCCACCACGGGCCGGAGGTACGGGCCGGTGGCCCGCCGGTTGGCGATGAGCACGGGCAGGACTCCGCCCCGGATGACGTTCTCCGCCGTGGAGCCCAGGAACATGTCGCGCAGCGGCTTGGCGCCATGCCGGCCCAGGACGATGAGCTCCGCGCCAAAGGCCTTGGCCCGGCGCAGGATGGCCTCCACCGGCTTGCCGCGAGCGATGTGCGTCTCGACGGTGGCCGAGGTCCCCTCGGCGCGCAGCCCCTTGCGCAACCGCTCGGCGATGCGTTCGAGCTCGCGCGCGGTGGCGTCCAGCGCCCGGGCGCCCAGCTCCGTGGGCATGCGGCTGGGGAGCGCATGGGTCAGCAGCACCTTGGCCCCCTCCGCGAGGGGGAGGTGCGCCGCCCGCCCCACCGCGTGCGCGCTCGCCTCCGAGAAGTCCGTTGGGACAATCACCCTGCGAAGGCGCTGTGGAAACGTCTGCGTTCGTGGTTTCACCCGCGAGAATCTAGCAGTTGTCGCCAAGGTTCCCTCGCGAGGGATGGGACCACCGATGCATTCACACCAGGGCTGAACGGCGAGGGGTTGCCGTGGCCCTCTGAAGCGTCCTCCACCCCACAGGGGCTCGCTTCACGGTGCTGACTGGAGGCGCCGCGTGACGCTGCCTGATTCGTCGCGCGGACACGTTGCGTCACGCCGTGCCGCCGGGACGCGCCGCGTTCTCGTGGGACGCGGCAAGGGCAGCCCTCCGAAGGCGCGGCGCAGGTGGCCTCGCGTGGCATGTGCGTTGCTCTGCTGTCCTATGCTGCGGACCGTCTTCCTCGCGGCGCCCAGGACACTCCATGAGCCACGCAGCCACGTCTTCCGGCCCCGGTCCGCTTGGACCGCTTGCCTTGTCCCTCTCGGGTGGAGGCTACCGCGCGGCGGCCTTCCATCTGGGCTCCCTGCGGCTGCTGGACACGGTGGGGCTGCTCCCCGACGTGGTCGGCCTGTCCACCGTGTCTGGAGGCACCCTCACGGGGATGGCGTGGGTGACGAGCCAACTGGAGGGCAAGGCGTTCAGCGAGTTCCACGCCAGCTACGCCAGCTATCTCAAGCGGACGAACGTCATCGCCGAGGCGCTGACGGGCCTGACGTCGAACCGCGACCACGGCAGTCAGGCCTGGGCCAGCCTCATCCGCTCCGCATCGGACATCTACGCGCGGCCCGACTTCCTGGGGGACCGGCGGCTGGGCGAGGTCCTGGATTCAGACCGCGTGCAGTTGCAGGAAGCCATCTTCAACACCACCGAGTTCCACACCGGCCTGGACTTCCGCTTCCGCCGCAGCGACAAGCCCGGCGCGCTGCTGGGGAACAACGGCTACCGGGTGCCTCGCGCGGTGGGGCAGCACGTCCGGCTGGCGGACATCGCGGCCGCGTCGTCCTGCTTCCCCGGCGGCTTCGAGCCGCTCGTGTTCCCCCAGCAGTTCCACTGGCCCCAGGCCTTCCCGCTCGACGCGGCGGAGCAGGAGCTGGGGCCGAGGTTCCAGGGCGGCCTGCCGCTGATGGACGGCGGCATCTACGACAACCAGGGCATCGACAGCCTGATGCTGGCGTACGGCGCCTCCGAAGCTCCGCCCACGCTCATCATCTCCGACGTGAGCACGCAGGACCCCCGGATGTATGACGTCCCGGAGAACCCGACGAAGCGGGGCTGGGTGACGCTCAATGGCGTCTCATGGATGGCGTATGGCTTGTTCGCGCTGACGCTGGCCTCCGCGGCCATCCTCGGGTGGCGCGGCTTCGAGACTGTGAGCCAGGGCGCGTGGAAGCCCGCCGACGCCTTCCTGTACCTCATCCCCGGCGTGCTGACCGCGGCGGTGGCCACGGCGCTGGTCTGGGGGCGGGCGCGGCTCGATGACGTCCTGGCGCTGCTCAAGCGGCAGATGGACCTGGATGTCTGGCCTTCATTCAAGAAGCTCACGGTGCTGGAGTTCGCGCAGATGCTCGTCCTGCGCGCCACGTCGCTGGTGGCGTTGACGTCGAAGGTGTTCATGAAGCGCGTGCGCGGCCTGGTGTTCGCCCAGCTCTATCAAGACCGCCGCTTCGAGCACCGGCGCGTGTCCAACCTCATCACCGCGCTCACGGTGGACCGGCCCCACCTGTTCGAGAAGCACCCCTGGCTCAAGCCTGGCCCGCACCTGGTGGCGCTGGGCACGCAGGCCTGCGGGATGCCCACCACGCTCTGGTTCACGGAGGACAGCCAGTTCACCACCGTGGAGTCCGCGGGCGCGGCGACCCTGTGCTACGCGCTGCTGCGCCACATCGTCGAACACCGCGCCGGCGAGTACGAAGCGCCGGGCCAGCCGCTCAACGCCCTCTATGAACGGCTGCGCCAGGAGTGGGCGGTGCTCAACCAGGAGCGCGCCCAGCCTCAGGTCCAGCAGCCCGCGGCTGCCTGACGTTCCCCGCCGCACCCGCGGCGCGGCACATCCGCCCGGAGGTCATCGGGCGGATGCGCCGGTCCAGGCGGCTCAGGCGCTCGCGGCGCCAGGCGCAACCGCCGCGTTCTCCTCCGAGGGGACATGGTTCTCCGCGGCGTCCGCGGCGGCGATGCGCTCATCCAGCTCCGCCGACAGCTCCGCGAAGGCCTCCTTGCCAATGGTGGCGGACTGGTAGGCCTTGAGCAGGGACGCCTTCTCCACCATGAGGACGCGCCGGACGGCCTCCTGGTGCTCTTCTTCGTGGAAGCGCATCGACTGCTGCTTGAGGTCCGCCAGCTCCTTCTCGGCGACGGTCTCCTTCTCCTGGTAGTCCTTCTCGAGCTGCGTCACCACGTCGGCCGGAATCTCCCGGCTGCGGCGCATGGCTTCCAGGGCCGCGAGCGCGGCGTGGATGGCGCCCAGGCGGCCCCGGGCCAGCTCGTACTGCTCCTGGAACTCGTCCTTGAGGCCGGTGATGCGCAGCTTGCGCAGGAGCGGCGCCATGGTGAGGCCCTGGAAGACGATGGAGAGCACCACCACGCCGAACGTCATGTTCACCAGCAGCTCGCGGTGCGCGAAGTCCGGCGGGAGACCGAGCACCAGCACCATGGAGATGGCGCCGCGCAGCCCGCTCCAGGTGAGCACCGCGCTCCAGGCCCACGGCATCCGCTCCGAGGTGAAGCGCAGCAGCGCGGACACGCCGTAGACGACGACGGCGCGGGCGACCAGCACCACCACGTAGGCCACGAGGATGGGCTTCCACGACGCCATCAGCGAGCCGAGGTTCACCTCCAGCCCGATGAGGAGGAACACCACGGAGTTGAGCGCGAAGGCCAGGTACTCCCAGAAGCTGGCCACCGCGATGCGGGTGGCGGGGCTCATGCCCTGGTGCGTGGCCCAGTTGCCGCACAGCATGCCGGCCACCACCGTCGCGATGACGCCCGAATAGTGGAAGTGCTCGGCGATGACGAAGGAGCCGTAGGCCGCGATGACCGTGAGGGTGATTTCCACCATCGCGTCGTCCACGCGCTTGATGACCTGCGCGACGCCGTAGCCCACCGCGCTGCCCACGAGCACGCCCATGCCGAAGACCTTGACGAAGTTCGACATGGCGCCGCCCACCGTGAACTCGCCACCCATGGCCACCGCGACGATGAGCGTGAAGAGCACGACCGCCGCGCCGTCGTTCAGCAGGCTCTCGCCCTCCACGAGGAGCAGCAGCCGCTTGGGCGCGCCCAGCGACTTGAAGAGCGCCACCACGGCGATGGGGTCCGTGGACACGATGACCGACGCGAACACCAGCGCGGACAGCATCCCGAAGCCGTGGACGAAGTCCAGCCCCTCCACCACCTGCGTCAGGATGTACGCGGTGAGCGCCGCCGAGGCCACCAGGCCCGGAATGGCCAGCGCGTGGATGGCCAACTTGTTCTTCCAGAACTTGCGGAACTCGACGTGGAACGCCGCTTCGAAGAGCAGGCCCGGGAGGATGATGGCGAAGAGCAGGTCCTTCGTGAGGTGCGGCGGCTCGAACGCCTTGAAGGCACCCAACAGCACGCCCGCGACGACCAGGGCAACCGTATAGGGGAACTTGAAGTACCGCGCGGCGATGGCCACGGCGGTCGCGATGGCGAATATCAGTACGAAGGCCAACTCGAAGTGCATCGTCCCTTACCTGTTTGGTTCAGAGCGCCGGACCATAGCGCAATCGAGCTGAACGACGACGGGGCCGACGCGCTCCCCGCCTGCCTGGTGGGTGAGGCAAAATGCCAGGGTGAGGCGTAATGCAAGCCTCCCGCGCCGCGCTCGCTCGCTCTTGCGTCCGCGCGTGAGGCTTCCCAGCTTTGTGCCATGTCCAGGCACCCCCGCTCCAAGGGAGGACGGCTGAGCGCGGGTCTCAAGCGCATCGGGCCCCTCTGCATCTCCATGGGCCTGCTCGTGGGCCTGCGCCTGTTGGGGCCGCAGTACCTGGATCAACAGACACTGTCGGAGTGGCTCCGGCCGCTGGGCGCGCTGGCGCCCGTGGCCTTCATCCTGCTGCTCGCGGTGCGGCCGGTGACGCTGCTGCCCGGCCAGCTCTTCACGGCGGTGGGCGGCATCCTCTTCGGCATGGCCATGGGCACGGCCTATGCGCTCGTCGGCACGCTGCTGGCCACCGGCCTCATCCACTTCCTGGCGCGCAGGCTGGGCCGCAAGCCCATGCGGCGGCTGGCCGGGGACAAGCACCCGGTGTTCCAGCGCGCGGCGCGCGAGCACGGGTTCCAGCTCGGCTTCCTCGCCTGCGTCAACTCGGTGATTCCCGCGGACGTGATGCTGGCGACGGCGTCCGCGTCAGGCGCTCGCTATGGTCCGCTGGCGCTGGGGGCCGTGGTGGGCACCCTCCCCGGGACGCTCTTGACGGCGCTCTTCGGCAGCTCGCTGGGGCAGGGGAAGACGTGGATGACGGCCGTGTCCGCCGCCGGCATGGTGGTGAGCCTGCTGCTCGGGCTGGTGCTGGGGCGCAAGCTGATGCGGGAGCTGCTCGCGAAGGAGGCGCCCGCTTCGCGCGACAGGCCCGGGCGCGCACGCCCGGGCCCGGAGAGCGCGCGGCCTACGGGTAGCACGCGGCCTGGCGCAGCGCCGTGTCTTCCGGCAGCCCCAGGGCGACATTGAGGTTCTGCACCGCCTGGCCGGCCATGCCCTTCACCAGGTTGTCCAGCGCGGCCATGACGGCCACCGAGCGGCCCTTGGTGGCCACCGCGATGTCGCAGAAGTTGCTGCCGGCCACCGCGGCGATGCGCGGCGTGCCCTCCACGATGCGCACGAACCTGGAGCCCTCGTAGTAGCGGCGGTAGCGCTCCATCAGCGACGCCGTCACCACCGCGCCGCCGTGCTCCGGCCACTCGAACTGCACGGTGGCGAAGATGCCGCGCACCATGGGCGCCGAGTGCGGCACGAAGGCCAGCCGGTGCCGCTGCGCGCCGTGGGCCACCAGCATGACCTCCACCTCGGCCTCGTGCTGGTGCTCCAGCGGCTTGTAGGCGCGGAAGTCGTGCGCGCGCGTCGGGTGGTGCGTGCCCTCGCCCGGCAGCGAGCCGGAGCCGGACGAGCCCGTGACGCCGGACACCGCCAGCAGCCCCAGGCCCGGCGTGGAGGCGATGGGCAGCAGCGCGAGCTGCACCGCCGTGGCGAAGCAGCCCGGGTTGGCGATGCGCTTCGCCGTCTTCACCGCGTCACGCTTCCACTCGGTGAGGCCGTAGGTGAAGGTGCCCAGCAGCTCCGGGGAGGGGTGGGGCCGGCCGTAGGCGCCCGCGTAGCGGCCCGGGTGGTCCAGCCGGAAGTCGGAGGACAGGTCGATGAGCAGCAGGCGCTCGGCGATGCCGGCCTCCGCCCACTGCTTCTCCAGGCCCGAGAACTGTTTGGCCAGCTCGCCGTGGCCCAGCGCGCTGAAGACGACGGGCTGCTGGCAGTCCGCCAGCCACTTCCAGTCGGGCTCCGCCTCGAAGCGGCCCTCCACCAGGCCGCGCAGGTGCGGGTGCACCTTGTGGATGGGCTCGCCGGCGTGGTGCCGCGACACCGCGCGGATGCTGGCCACCGCGGGGTGGTGGGTGAGGATGCGCAAGAGCTCGCCGCCGCCGAAGCCGGAGGCACCCAGGATGTAGATGTTGACCTGCGTCATGACTTCCTCCCCGCGCCCAGCTTGGGGGCGAGCTTTTCCAGGATGAGTCCGCCCAGCGCCGCCGCGTCCGCGCGGGCGTTGCGGGCGGGGATGCCCACCACCTGCTCCACGAAGCGCACGCCCACGGCGTTGTCCGTGGCCGGGCCGGCCACCACGTCCACGTCGATGCCGTACGCCTCGCGCAGGTGGCGCACGCCGCCGGAGGCGCCCACCGGGTCGTTGGCGCACAGCACCCACGCGCCCGCCAGGCTCTTGAGCTCCGGGTCGGCGAGGATGCCCTGCACGCCGTACTCGCCCATGATGCCGTCGCCCGTCTCCGCGACGATGACGTCCACGTTCTCCGCCGCCAGCTCGGAGAAGAGCACCCGCGCCACGCGCGCGCCCGTGCGGGGGCCCGTGCAGACGATGCCCGCGTCCGTGAAGTCCATCACCACGTCCGCGCCGGAGTCCTGCATGCTCAGCGTGTCCCGCATCAGCGACACGCCCGTCAGCTTGGCGCCGCCCACGCGGAAGCCCGCCTGCGCCAGCTTGCGCACCATGGCCGCCGCGGCGAACGTCTTGCCCGCGTTCATGCAGGTGCCCACCACGTAGACGACGGGGCACTTCACCGGCGCCGCGGTGCCCTTCAGCGCGCCGGAGGACACGTGCGCCGGCTGCCCGGTGCGCGACATCAGCTCCGGGAACTCCAGCACCTGGCCCAGCACCTCCGCCTCGAAGGGCAGGCCCACGCCGTGGTTGTGCGAGGTGCACTTGCCGATGACGCCGCCCATGTTGAGCACGTGCAGCCGCTCGCCCACCGTGACGCTCGCCGGCACCACGCCCTCGTAGCCGTGCAGCGCGTTGCGGTGGCCCAGCGCGCCCACGACGATGTCACCGGCGTGCAGCGTCACCAGGCGCCCGTGCACGTCCTCGAGCTGGTTGTAGTTGCTCTTCTCTCCGTGGATGCGCACGGCCACCACGGCGCCTTCCTCGGCCTTCACCTCGGAGGAGAGGTGGACCGTCCGGCCCAGGCCGAGGTTGCGGGTGACGCTGCCCACCTTGTCGACGAAAACCTTCATGGCACCCTCACTTCGCGCGATGCGAGAGCATCTGCGCGACGCCGTACAGCTTGGCGAAGCCCGCGGCTTCCGAGCCGTTCCACAACACGTTGGCCTCTCCGTACGTCGCCACCTTCGCGTCCATCAGCGAGTGCGGCGAGCGCACGCCCTCCACCACCTGGGTGCGCGCGTGCAGCACCAGCCGCACCTCACCCGTCACGCGCTCCTGCGACGAGGTGAGGAACGCCTCCAGGTCCTTCACCAGCGGGTCGAAGAAGTGGCCCTCGTGCAGCAGCGAGCCGTAGAGGTTGCCCATCGACTCCTTCCAGAAGAGCTGCTTGCCGGAGAGCACCAGCTTCTCCAGCTCGCGGTGCGCCGTGACGAGCAGGTGCGCCGCCGGCGCCTCGAAGCCCACCCGGCCCTTGATGCCCAGAATCGTGTCCCCCAGGTGCACGCCCCGGCCGATGCCGTAGGTGCGCCCCAGCGCGTTGAGCGCCTCCACCAGCTTCACGGGGCCCAGCTTCTCGCCGTCCAGCGACACGGGGACGCCCTTCTCGAAGCCAATGGTGAGCGGGCGGGGCTTCAAGTCCGCGGGCAGCTCGCCGCCGGGGAAGGCCGCCTCGGGCAGCGCCCTCCAGGAGTCCAGCGTCTCGGCGCCGCCCACGGAGGTGCCCCACATGCCCTCGTTGACGGAGTAGGCGCCCAGCTTCGGGGGCATGTGGACGCCGCGCTCGGCCAGGTAGGACAGCTCCTGCTGGCGGCTGAGGGACAGCGTGCGGATGGGCGTGAGCAGCTCCAGCTCCGGCGCCAGCGAGCGGAAGGCCACGTCGAAGCGCACCTGGTCATTGCCCGCGCCCGTGCTGCCGTGCGCCAGCGCCTGGACGCCCTTCTCGCGCGCCACGCGGACGACCTCCACCGCCTGGCAGGCCCGCTCCGCGGACACGCTCAGGGGGTAGACCTGGCCGCGCAGCACGTTGCCGGCGATGAGGTAGCGCAGGTAGCCCTGGAAGAGCGTGTCGCGCGCGTCCACCGTCACGTGCTCCACCGCGCCCAACTGCCTGGCCAGCGCGGCGATGCGCTCCAACTGCTCGGGCGGGAAGCCGCCGGTGTCCACGGTGACGGTGGTGACGTCGTAGCCCTGCTCGCGCAGGTAGACGGTGCAGAAAGCGGTGTCGAGTCCGCCGGAGAAGGCCAGCACCACGTTCTTCTTGTTGCTCATGATTCGCTCCTCGCGGGGAAGCAGTTCAAACCGTCCAGACGCGCCCGGCGGCCTCGGCCACCGAGCGGTGTGTCTCATCGAGCCAGGCGCGCGCGGCGGCCAGCTCCTCCCGGGCCTGGGGCAGGCCCAGGTTGCCGGCGCCACCCAGGTGGGTGGCCGTCAGGGCGCCGCGGTCTGGATGGAACGTTCCCTCCGCCAGCTCGCGGCCCACCTGCTTGTAGGCGTCGCGGAAGGCCTGCCCCTGGGCCACCAGGGCGTAGGCGTGGTGCGCGGCGTACAGCGTGTCGTCGCTGGCGCGCGCCGCCGCGTCCGCCTTCACCTGGAGCGCCGGCACCAGCCGGGTGAGCACGTCCAGCAGCTCGCGCGTGGAGCCCAGCGCCGTCAGGGTGGGGGACTTCAGGAGCTGGAAGTCGCGGTGGTAGCTGGAGGGCAGGCCGCCGGCGATGGCCTCCACCTGGTGCGCCAGCCCGCGCAGCTCGCGGCACCGGCCGCGCGCCAGCTCCACCACGTCCGGGTTCTTCTTCTGCGGCATGATGGACGAGCCCGTGGTGTACGCGTCCGGCAGCCCGAGGAAGCCGAACTCGTCCATGCTGTAGAGCTGCACGTCCCAGAGCCACTTCTCCAGCGTGCCCGCCACCGAGCAGGCCCAGCCCAGCACCGCGGACTCGTGACGGCCGCGTCCGTTCTGCACGTCGATGGGGCTGCGCTGCACGCGCGAGAAACCGAGCAGCGCCGCCACGTACTCCCGGTCGATGGGCAGCGGCACGCCGAAGCCCGCCGCCGCGCCCAGCGGGCAGCGGTCCAGCCTCGCCCACACGCCTCGCAGCGCCTCCAGCTCCTCCAGCAGCCCCTCCGCGAAGGCCATGCCCCACAGGCCGAAGGTGGACGGCATGGCCCGGCGCAGGTGCGTGTAGCCCGGCAGCGCCACGTCCGCGTGCGCCTGGGCGAAGTCCAGGAAGGCCCCCGCTAGCTCGGCGGTCCGCGCGCCCAGCGTGAGCACCTCCTCGCGCAGCAGCAGGCGCAGGGCGAGCTGCACCTGGTCGTTGCGGGAGCGCCCCAGGTGGATGCGCTTGCCCGGCTCGCCCACGCGCTCCACCAGCGCCGCCTCCAGGGCGGTGTGGCCGTCCTCCTGCTCGGGCCGGATGACGAACGTCCCCGCGCGGGCCTCGTCGTGCAGCGCCTTGAGCGCCGTCACCAGGGCCTGGGCCTCCGCGTCCTTCAGCAGGCCCACGCGCGCCAGCATCCGCGCGTGCGCGGCCGAGCCGAGCGCGTCATGCGGCGCCAGCGACAGGTCCACCACCGGGTCGTTGCCCACGGTGAAGCGGTGGATGGCCGCGTCCAGGGGAAGGCCCTTGCCCCACAGCGTCTCAGCCACGCGCCACCTCCTCGAAGTAACCCCGAACGAGCTGCGTGTAGAAGGCGGCGCCGGCTTCCAGCTCCGCGCGGGTGATGAACTCGTCCGCCAGGTGGCTGCGCAGCGTGTCGCCCGGGCCCACCTTCACCGCGGGGAGGTCCCCCAGGAAGGCCCAGTCCGACGCCGTGCTGGAGCCCACCGGCTGCGCGCCGGAGGCGGCCACCGCCGCGCGGACGATGGGCTGCTCCGAAGGCGTCGCCTTCGGCAGGTAGCGCTCCGAGTGGACCTTCACCTCGCTCTTCAGCGCGGCGGCCACCTGCCGCGCCACCAGCGCGTGCTCCATGCCCGGCGTGGTGCGCAGGTCCACGAAGAACTCGCACCGGTCCGGCACCTGGTTGCGCGCAAGGCCCCCCGACACCTGCGTCACCTGCGCCCGGGCCTCGCCCAGGAGCGGGTGGGGCGCGAAGCGCAGCCCGGCCAGCACCGCGATGTCCGCCGCCGCAAGGTGGATGGCGTTGACGGCCTCCGTCGTGTGCGCGTGCGCCACGTGCGCGCTCTTGCCGTGCGCGGTGCAGCGCAGCAGCAGCATGCCGCGCTGGGCGGTGCAGGGCTTGAGGCTGGTGGGCTCGCCGACGATGGCGGCGTCCAGCGGCCCCAGCGCCGGCAGCAGGGTGCCCAGGCCCTGACCTCCCGTCTCCTCCTCCGCGGTGAAGGCGAACACCACCTCGGCGTCCGCGGGCGGACCTTCGGTGAGCAGGGCCTTGGCGGCGAGCAGCATGCCCGTCACGCAGCCCTTGGCGTCGTTGCTGCCCAGGCCGTACAGGCGGTCCTCGCGCCACACGGGCGCGTGGGGCTCGTACGTCCACCCGGCGCACGGCTTCACCGTGTCCAGGTGCGAGTTGACGAGCAGCCGGCGCGGCCCGCTCCCCACGGAGAACCACACGTTGTGGCCCTGCCGCTGGACGCGCGCGCCCCAGCCCTCCGCCCACCCGGACACGGTGTCCGCGATGCGGCCCTCGTCACCCGACACGCTGGGGATGGCCACCAGCGCCTGGAGCAGCTCCGCCGCCTTCATCCCACCGCCCCGGCGGGCTTGTTGGCGTTCTCCCGCACGACCATGGTGCCGCTGCCCTCGTTGGTGAAGACCTCCTCCAGGAGCGCGTTGGGCTGCACGCCGCTGACGAGGTGCACGCTGCCCACGCCGCCCACCAGCGCGTGCCGGATGGCGTGCGCCTTGGGCTTCATGCCGCCGGAGATGGCGCCGGTGCTCTCCATGGTGGCCAGGTCCGTGAGGTTGGCCAGCGTGACGAGCGACGACGGGTCGCTCACGTTCTTCAGCAGGCCCGGGACCTGGACCAGGAAGAAGAGCTTCTCGGCGGACAGCGCCACCGCGAGCGCCGCGGCCACGGTGTCCGCGTTGGTGTTGTACACGGCGCCGTCCGCGCCGCCCGACAGCGGGGCGATGACGGGCACGTAGTCCGCCGAGCGCAGGTGCTCCACCACGCGGGTGTCCACCTGCTCGATGTCGCCCACCAGGCCGTAGTCCACCAGCCTGCCCTCGGTGGCGCCTGCCTCCGTCACCATCACGGGCGGGCGCTTGCGCGCCTTGATGAGGCCGGCGTCCACGCCGCTCAGGCCCACCGCGGGCACGCCCGCCGCCTGGAGGTCCGCCAGCAGGTCCGTGTGCAGCTTGCCCGCGAGCACCATCTTCGCCGCGTCCAGCACGGGCGCGGAGGTGACGCGGCGGCCCGCCACCTTCTCCACCGGCAGGTGGAGGGCGTCACACAGCGTGTCCAGCTCCGGGCCGCCGCCGTGCACCACGACGGGGCGGATGGAGAAGGTCCACAGCAGGGCGATCTGCTCGCAGGCGGCGCGGCGCAGGCGCGGGTCGCTCAGCATGGCGCCGCCGAGCTTCACCACGAACGTCTTGCGGCGGAACTGCTGCACGTACTTCGCCGCGTTGCGAAGCGCGGAGTAGGGGTCGGGCGAAAGGGGCACGTGAGACCTCGAAGTCAGGAAGGGAGGAATGCCGGAGGGACCGCTCAGCGCGAGCGCATCCAGTGCAGGAGCGCGCGCTGGACGTGGTAGCGGTTGCTGGCCTCGTCTACGACGCGGCTGCTCGGGTGGTCCAGGACCTCATCGGCCACCTCCACGTTCCGGCGCACGGGCAGGCAGTGGAGGAAGGCCGCGTCCTTCGCCGCGCGCGACATCGTCAGGCGCGTGGGCATCCAGCCGGAGTAGGACGCGAGCAGCGCGGTGACGTCGTTGGGGGAGAAGGCCGCCGCGGCCGTGGGACCCCACGACTTGGCGTAGACGGCGCGGCTGCCGGCCAGGGCCTCGTCCTGGTCGTGCGTATACGTGATGCTGCCGCCCGTGGCCCGGGCGTACGCCTCCGCCTCGGCGCGCACGGCCGGGTGCAGGTCGAACCCGGGAGGATGGGCCACGCGGACCTCGCAGCCCGCCGCCGCCGCGCTCAGCAGGAAGGAGTTGGGCACGGCCTTGGGCAGCGGCTTGATGTGCGGCGCCCACGTCAGCGTCACCGGCAGCTTCTTCGTGCCGCCGAACGTCTCGCGCAGCGTCAGCACGTCCGCCAGGCCCTGGCAGGGGTGCTCGCGCGCGGACTCCATGCTCACCACCGGCACGGTGGACCACTTGCGGAACGCGTTGATGACAGGATCCAGCTCGTCCTCCTCGTCACCGCCGCCCTGCGAGAAGGTGCGCACGCCCAGCAGGTCCACGAAGCGGGACAGCACGGGCGCGGCCTCCTTGAGGTGCTCGGCCCGGTCCGCGTTCATCACCGCGCCCTCGCGGTGCTCCAGCTTCCAGACGCCCGCGCCCACGTCCAGGATGATGGCGTTGCCACCCCCGCGCAGCATGACGGCCTCGAACGAGGTGCGGGTGCGCAGCGACGGGTTGAAGAACACCATGCCCAGCAGCGTGTTGGCGAAGAGCGCGCCCTCCGGACCCTTCTGCTTCCACGCGGCCGCCTGCGCGAGCACCGCCTCCACGCCCTCCGGCCCCAGATCCTTGATGTGCGTGACGTGCTTCATGGGCCTGTCCTCCCCAGCGGCTCCGGGCTGCATATTCGTGATGAATATGCGTGAAAATGCGTGCATCGCCGCGAAAAGGCGGCGGATATTATGCAGAAAGACGCGCCGCGCAAGCGGATTATTCGCAACAGGCGCATGCATGCGCTTGCATGAATATTCACGAGCATGCATGTTGGTGGGAATGAATCTGGACGAGGCCATCCTCCGGCTCATCGGCGAGCGGGAGATCGGCGATCAGGCCGTGTTGCAGCAGCTCCTGGAGGCGGAGGGTCAGGCGCCGAGCCAGTCGACGTTGTCGCGGCGGCTGAAGAAGCTGGGCATCCTGAAGGTGGGGGGGCGCTATCAGCGCGCGCCCGCGCCGCCCTCGGTGGTCCCGGAGCGGCCGCGCGTCACCATCCTGGAGGCGCCGCCCAACCTGCTGGTGATTCGGACGGCGCCGGGCTTCGCGCCGGTGCTCGCGCTGGCGCTGGACAAGGAGCGGGACCTGCCAGGGCTCGCGGGGACAGTGGCGGGGGATGACACCATCTTCGTCGCCGTGACGGACCCGGCGCTGCTGCGCGACGTGCGCGCGGCGGTGGAGCGGCTGCTGTCACTGGGCGGCTGAGCCCTGGGGCGCCCGAGGCCCGCGCGCTCCATGTGCCGCGCGGAGTCACTGGAGGGCGAAGCCGTGATTCTACCCGCGGCGCGAGCCCCACCGCTGGCGGCCCATTCAGGGCTGCCTCATGGGTAGGAGATTGTCGCCTTCCCACCCTCCTCGCCGGGGCAATCGTTGCGCGGTGAGGGGTATCAGCCCCAGTTTTCCAAGATTTCTCGTTGAGGGCGTAGTTTCTCTGTGAGGGGGCGGCGAACCCGTCTGGCCTGGAGGTGAATGTGGGCATGTCGGAGCTGACAGAGCTGCTGGACCACGCGCGCCGGGGTGAGCAGGGCGCACGAGAGGCGTTGATGGCGGCGGCCTACCAGGAGCTGCGGGAGATGGCGCAGCGCGCCGCGAGCGACGAGGGCTCGCCTCCGTCACTGCAACCCGCGGTGTTGGTGAAGGAGGCGTGGCTTCGCCTCTTCGGCGCGGGGGCGCCGCTGGAGGCGCGGCGTCACTACTTCGGCGCCGCGGCGCAGGCCATGCGACGGGTGATGGTGGACCGGGCGCGCTTGCGCCGGGCCCAGATTCGCGAGGCCGGGCTGGAGCGGGTGAGCCTGGGGGACGCGGAGGCGGATGTCCCGGCGGGCCTGAGCCTGGAGGTGCTGGAGCTGGACCGGGCGCTCTCGGAGCTGGACACCTTCCAGCCGCGGCTCGCGCGCATGCTGGAGCTGCGCTACTTCGTGGGCCTGGACTTGATGGACACCGCCGCGGTGCTGGGCGTGTCGCCCGTCACCGTGAAGCGTGACTGGGCCTACGTCCGAGGCTGGCTGCTGGAGCGCCTGGGCAACTGACGGCCCGCGTGGGAGCGCGGGCCGGCCCACGGGCCCGGATGCTGGCGAAGCAGGAGGCCCTGACGCCGCCCCGCGTGGGCAGGGGACATCAGGGCCTTGCCTTCACGCCTGGCGCTTCCGGCGGGCGCGGCCGAGCAGGGCCAGCGCGGCCAGCCCCAGGGCCTGGACGCCCGCGCCGCCGCCGCTGCAACCGCAGCCGCCGGGCTTGTCGCCCTCGTCAGGCGTGGGCGGAGGCGTGGGCGCGATTTGTAGCGACACGCTCCGCTCCGCCGTCTGGTTCGCCGAGTCCGTCACCCGCACCGTCAGCGGGAAGGTGCCGCTGGCCGTCGGGATGCCGCTCAGCACATAGGCGCCGTCCCGCTGCTGAATCGTCAGGCCACCGGGCACGGTGCCGCCGGCCAGGCTCCACGTATACGGGGCCCGGCCGCCCTGGACGGTGAAGCGCGCCTCGTACGCGCTGCCCTGCGTCGCGGAGGCAAGCGGGTTGCTGTCGATGCTCAACGAGCCCGTCACGTCCACGCTGTACGTGCGCGTCGCCACGCCGCCGCGCGCGTCGCGAACGCGCACGGTGACGGCGGAGCTGCCCGCCTGCGCCGGCGTGCCCGTGAAGGTGCCGGTGGCGGAGTCGAACGTCAGGCCCGAGGGCAGCGTGCCCTCCAGCTCGAAGGTCAGCGTGCCGGAGCCGCGCGTGCTCAGCGCCACGTTGGCGGCCATGCCCACCCGGAACGGCGGCAGCGTCTCCGTGAGGAGCTCCGGGAGTGGCCAGGGCCGGCGCGTCGCCACCAGGAGGCGGTGCTCGCTCACCGCGACCACCGAGGTGTCACCCGAGGCGAAGGACGCGGAGTGATAGGCGCCGCCCGCGCCCGTCGGGTGCGACGTCCACTCGCGGCCATCCGCCGACACGTGCAGCTCGAACGCGGGCAGAAGCTCCGTGCTCTCGGGCGGCACCACCGTCCAGCTCACGACGAAGCTCTGGTCGACGAAGGCCATGAGCGGGACGGGCGCTGGCGCGTCGGCGGGGACCTGGAGGCTCTCCACGCGCGTCCAGGTGCCGCCCAGGTCCTCGGAGAGGAAGAAGCCGCTCGCCGGTTCCTCGGCCTGGGGCGCCAGGGGCGGGGGCGGGAGGGCTTGCTGCGGCTGGACGAACGCGAGGAAGCGGCCATTGCCGCCGGTGAGCCCGGCGATGACGAGCCCCTTCAGGCTCGCGGGTTGGAACAGCTCCCAGCCCGCCCCGGTGCTCCGGGGGCGCACCAGGAAGGGTGTGTCGGAGGGGGCGCCAGCGAACGGGTAGGCCACGGCGAGGAAGCTGTTCTGGCCGGGCACCAGCGTCGCGATGTCATAGGCGCCTTCAATGCTCTCGTCGGTCCACGTCGCCCCGTCCGTGGAGCTGGCGATGAGGCCCGAGGTGCCCACCGCCACCATCCGGTTGCCGCTGAGCGCGAGCTCCAGGAAGCGCCGCCCCTGCGTTTCGCCCTCGGGCGGCGGGTCCTGGTAGGCGGTGGCCCAGGTGTGCGCGTTGTCGGACGAGACGACGAGGGTCCCGTTCGCCACGCCGAACCACTTGCGCTGGAAGGCGACGAGCCGCTCCACCGTGAGCGGCGACGTGGTCCCCTCCATCACGGGAACGAAGCCCGCCCACTGGCGTCCGTCCGTGGAGCGCAGCACCTCCGCCTGCCCGCGGGTCGCCGCCAGGAAGTTCCCGTTGCCGTACCAGGCGCGCGTCGCGGCGGGCTTCAGCGAGACGCCGGTGGAGACGCCCGCCTCCCAGTGGTCGAAGGTGGTGGCGGGCTCCACGTTGACGTGGAGCTGGCGCTCCAGCCGTCCCGAGAAGTCCGTGGCCTGGTAGGGCGCCTGCTCACCGCTGTCCGGGGGCGTCACGTCGCGGAAGCCGCTCTGGTAGCGCACCCGGTACGCCCCCTGGGCCACGGCGGGCACGGGGAGCGAGAGCTGCGCGGTCGCGATGGCCTCCTCCTGCGCCAGCGTCGTCACGCGCTCCGACACCAGGCAGTGCCAGGAGGCGTCGTTGACCGGCCAGGCGGCCTGGGCCTCGGCGGAGAGCTCCGTCCCGCCGGGTTGCCCGGCGGTGGCCGCCGAACCGGCATAGGTGTAGCTGCCGCCAGGCGCCTGCCAGCCCTGGGGCAGGGCGATGCAGGACACGAGCTGTCCGTCACGGGCCGTGTCCCCACCCGGACCTGCGTAGACGTGAAGGTTCAGGAGGACGGAGGTGCCGCTGCGAACGGTGCCTTCATGACCGACGAAGGCGTTCGACTGGCAGCCGGCGGCCCACCACAGCGAAGCCCCCAGCAGGGCAAGCAGGGAACGATTGCGATTGAGCAAGGAGGACTTCCTGTCGCGATGCGAGAGGCGGCCTGTCTACGGTTTCGTATTCCTCCGAGTCAAATCAGCGCGCGCGCCTCGCGCGGCCCCGTCCTTCACGGCTTGCCGAGCAGCTCCAGGGCCGCGGTGGTCAGCGTGGTGACCCCCGTACGCAGCGTGCGCTCGCGGTCCGGCGCGAAGAGGGGCGAGTGCATCGAGGGCAGCGGCGTGCCCTCGGCCTTGGCCTTGGCGTACTGGCGTGGCTCGGTGGAGCCGAGCCAGAGCATCACCGCGGGTACGCCCGCCCGCCCGTACTCGGAGAAGTCCTCGCCACCCATGACGGGCGGCGCCTCCTGGAGGTTCCGCTCGCCCAGGACGCGGGACACCGCGCCCACCAGCCGCCGGGTGAGCGCGGGGTCGTTGAAGGTGGAAGGGGTGCCTTCGGTGATGGCGACCTCGGGCGGGCGGGGCGCGCCAGAGGCCAGGGCCTCCGCCTTGGCGATGCGCTCGATGCCGTCCAGCAGCGCCTTGCGGACCTCGGGCTTGTACGAGCGCACCGTGAGGTGGAGCTTCACCTCGTCGGGGATGATGTTGTGCTTGGTGCCGCCGTGGATGGCGCCCACCGTCACCACCGCGGGCTCCAGCGGGTTCTTCTCCCGGCTGACGAGCGTCTGGAGCGACAGCACGACGCGCGCGGCCATCACCACCGGGTCCACGGTGGTGTGGGGGTAGGCGCCGTGCCCGCCCTTGCCGTGCAGGGTGACTTCAACGCTGTCCACGCTCGCCATGGCATAGCCGGGGGTGAACTCCACCGTGCCCGCCGCGGCGGTGTTGACGTGGAGCGCCACCGCGAAGTCCGGCTTGGGGAAGCGCTTGAAGAGGCCGTCCTGGAGCATCTGCCGGGCGCCCGCGCCCACCTCCTCGGCCGGCTGGCCAATCAGCAGCAACGTGCCGCGCCACCGGTCCTTCGACCGGGCCAGGAGCGTGGCCGTCCCAAGCAATGACGTCATGTGCACGTCATGCCCGCACGCGTGCATGACCGAGGTGGCCGTGCCCGTGGCGTCCTTCGCCTTCTGCTTGCTCGCATAGGGCAGGCCCGTCTTCTCCTCCACGGGCAGCGCGTCCATGTCCGCGCGCAGCATCACCGTGGGCCCCGGGCCGTTGCGCAGCAGCGCCACCACGCCGTTTCCGCCCACCTTGGAGGTCACCTCGAAGCCGAGCTTGCGCAGGCGCTCGGCCAGCTTCGCCGCCGTCCTCGTCTCCTGGTTGGACAGCTCCGGCGTCTGGTGCAGGTCGCGGTAGAGCGCGTCGAGCCCGGGGTAGAGCGCGTCGAGACCGCCCAGGACGGGAGGCGTCTCCGCGGCGAGCGCGGGGCCGCCAGGGACGGCCAGGGAGGTGAGCAGCAGGGCCAGCAGGTGCGAAATCTTCACGGGGCGGACTCCTGTCCGACGGGGGGAGCGGGGTGGCACTACAGCACACCCGCCGCGCCAGGAGGGGACAGGCCCGCGGGTCCCGCCATCCGGGCTTGGGTGGGATTGACGGCAAGGCGGCGGCGCGCGTCTGCTGCGGGCATGTCTGAATCGCGTCCGCTTTCAGCGAGCACCGCTTCCGGCGCGCGCCCGGTGGAGGCCTCCGAGCGCGTCGTGTTGCTGGACGCCCTCCGGGGCTTCGCGCTGTGGGGCGTCTTCGTCTCCAACAGCCTCATGTGGCTCAGCGGCCGGGCGTTCATGTCGCCCGAGGCAGTCTCCGCGCTGTCGGTGCCCCTGCTGGAGCAGGTGGTGGGCGCCGTCTACCAGCTCTTCGTGACGCAGAAGTTCGTCTCCATCTTCTCGTTCCTCTTCGGCCTGGGCTTCTCCATCCAGCTCGCCCGGGCGGAGGCGCGAGGCGACTCCGCGGTGCCGCTCTACAGCCGGCGGCTGCTGGTGCTCTTCGGCATCGGCCTGGCGCATGCCCTCCTGTTGTGGACGGGGGACATCCTCCACACCTACGCGATGGTGGGCTTCCTGCTGATGGCCTTCCGGGCGCGCGCCAACCGCACGGTGCTGTTCTGGGCGTTGGGGCTCGTCACGGTGATGCCGTTCCTGGTCCCCGCCGTCATCCGCTACACGCCCGTCCTGCTGCACGGCGCGGAGGCCGCGGCCGAGGCGGCGAAGGCCAGCCGGGCCAAGGACCTGGCCTTGAAGGCCGACACCCTGGTGGCGCTGTCGAGCGAGTCGTTCTGGACGGCGCAGGCGGGCAACGCGCGCTTCTTCCTGGAGAACATGGGCGGAGGCTTCCGGCGCGTGCTCTGGATGAGCCTCATCCTGGGGCGCTTCCTGTTGGGCCTGCTGGCGGGGCGGCTGCTCCTGCTGCAGGACGTGGCGCGCCACCGCGCGCTGCTGCGCCGGATTCTGGCCTGGGGGCTGGGGGTGGGCCTGGTCCTCAATGGCAGCGGGCTGGTGCTGTACCGGCTGCGCAAGGCCGGCGTGCTGGAGTGGGATCCGCAGGGGCCCTGGATGATGCTCCTCAACAGCCTCCAGGAGCCGGGCTACATCGCCATGGGCGCGGCCTACGTGGCGGCCTTCGCGCTGCTCTTCCAGCGCGAGCGCTGGCGCCGCTGGCTGGGCGTCCTGACGCCGGTGGGCCGCATGGCGCTGACGAACTACCTGACGCAGTCCGCGGTGAGCATCTGGATTTATGACGGCTGGGGGCTGGGCTTCATCGGCAAGCTGCCGCCGTCACGCATCGTGGTCATCAGCGGCCTCGTCTTCGCGGCGCAGGTGGTGTTCAGCCACCTGTGGTTGTCCCGCTTCCGCTTCGGCCCGGCGGAGTGGCTGTGGCGCTCGCTCACCTACGGAAAGGCCCAGCCGATGCGACGTCCCGCCGGGGACCGCGACGCTCCCGGTGTCGCGGCCTCCTGACGCGAGGCGCGGGGCGCTCAGAGCGATTCGAGGAACGTGAGCAGGGCCTGGCGGTCCGCCAGGGGCAGGCGCGTGTAGCGCTCCTGGGCGGGGGCGGCCTCGCCGCCATGCCACAGCACGGCCTCCTCCAGGTCGCGCGCGCGCCCGTCGTGCAGGAAGCGGGTGTGGCCGTTCACGACCTTCACCAGCCCGATGCCCCAGAGCGGTGGGGTGCGCCACTCCTGGCCGGTGGCGAGCCCGTCCGGACGCCCATCCGCGAGCCCTTCGCCCAGGTCGTGCAGCAGCAGGTCCGTGTACGGGTAGAGCTTCTGGTGGGACAGCTCCGGGAAGCCGGGCACCTCCTCCGTCTCGAAGGGCGTGGTCAGGTGGCAGCCGCCACACCCGATGGCCGCGAACACCGCCTTGCCGCGGAGCGTGGCGGGTGCGCTCCAGTCCCGCCGCTTCGGAGGGGCCACCAGCCGCGTGTAGAAGAGGAGCGAGTCCAGCTCCTGGGGGCTCACCTCGGGCGCGTCGGCGGCGCCCCGCGCGTCATGCCCCTGCTCACGGGGATACAGCGTCGTGGTCAGCCCCATGTCCGCCACCAGCGCGTGGGCGACCTGCTGCCGGAGCGTGGGCTGGTTGGCCTTCCACCCGAAGCGGCCCAGCCGCGGCTGGCCCTGCTCCACGTCCAGCACCCGGTTGGCCCGGCCGGAGATGCCGTCCTGGTCCCGGTCGTCCGGGTCCTCGTGGGCCAGGAGCGCCGCCTCGGGAATCGCCTCCAGGAGCCCCAGCCCGAAGTTCACCGGCGCGACGCGAGGCGAGAAGCGGACGCCGTCTTCGAGCGGCCCCTTCGTCAGCGCGGCGAAGGTGTAGCGCGGCCGGAGCAGCGCATAGGACTCCCCCGAGGAGAACCTGCCGGACACCTCGTCATAGCGGACCTCCACGGTGCCCTCCGCGGCCGTCCCCGCCACGTGCCGCACGTCGAGCTGGACGCCGTAGCGGGGATGGGGCCCCTGGCCCTCCGGCGCGGTGAGCTGGAACGCCAGCGAGACGGGCGTCTCTGCCGGCGACGCCGGAGGCCGGCCGCGGCCGTCCTTCACGTGGCACGTCATGCAGGAGGCCGCGTTGAACAGCGGCCCCACCTGGACGGGGCCCTCCACGTCGGTCCAGTCGCGGTCGAAGATGCGCTTGCCGGCGTGGAATCCGGGCCAGCGGGCGCGCGCCAGGTTCATGGGCGAGCGCCCGAAGGCGTTCCGCCCCGGGTCCGGCACGGTGGTCGCTCCGCCGGACAGCTCCTCCCCGGGCTCCAGCCTGGCCGCGAGCTCCCCCAGCTCGAGCGGCGGTGGAAGCCGCGTCGTGTCCGCCCACAGCGCGACGAGCACGAGGACTCCGGCACAGAGACCCAGGAGGAACAGCCGCCCTTTCATCGAAGAGACTCCAGAAGACCCGGGTTGGAACAGACCACATGGAAGGCCCCGGGCAGGACCATGGCCCTGCCCGGGGACATTGCCCGCGCGTGGCGCGGGCAACGCAGCCTACTTGCTGCCCGCGACAATCGTCTCGCCGAGGATGGTGAACTCCTTGGCGGAGGCGTTCACGTCAATCCCCGTGAAGAGGTTGTACGGGTAGTGGCCGCTCTCGATCTCCTCGATGAACTCCACCTCGTCACCGCTGACGGTGGTGCCGTCCGCGAGCTGGACGGTGAAGTCGCGGTCGTCCGCGCGCAGCCGCCACCCGCAGGCGCCCACGTTGGACGGCTCCGCCATCTGGGCCACGCCGTTCTTCCAGATGATGATGTCAATCTGGAAGAAGTCCGCGTGCGCGACGAGGTACCGGATGAAGTCCCACCAGTTGTAGAAGATGATCATCTGCGCGGCGGGGTTCGTCGTCGAGCCCTGCAACTGGCCGTCGCGGTAGACGTTCATCCGGTAGCTCGAGCCGCCCGGCGCGCCCGTGAAGTTCGGCGTCACCTGCACCGAGCCCGGCTCGCGGCCCGCGCTGACCTGCAGGGTGCTGACCACCTGGTCGCCGGAGCGCGCGGCCAGGTTCAGGCTCCCGCGGTTGTCGCCGAAGTGGATGCCCGTCGTCTGGGACCACGACGCCGCGCGCTGGAAGCGGCTGGCCACGCCGTCCGACTTCGCGTCCCGCAGCCCGGAGACGCTGATGCCGGCCTCCGTGGACTTCAGCTCCGCCGCGCCCGTGGGGCAGTGGGTGACGCCGTCGAAGCGCGTCACGCAGCCGCTCTTCGCGTCCGCCTCGGCGACGGCCATGTTCGCGGAGTCCTGCGCCTCATCTCCCTGACAGCCCGCCGCGACGCTCAGCATCGCGACCGCCAGCAGACGGCTCGCCATCTTCATCTCCATGGTGTCAACCTCGGTGCAGTTGGGGTGGGGTGTTGCACCCAGGCCGCAGTGCACCGTTCACGCCACTCAGGCCGCGGCGTGCGTTCCCTCTGGAGCGGCGAGGCGGTGCGCGCCGGGGTGTGGCGCCGCTCGTTACAGGCGGGGGCTGGCTGTGCCCATCGGCGCTACACGTCCGAGCGGTGCGCTCACGGCTCCGCGGCGAGCCGCGCGTGGGCCTGCGCGGTCAGCTCGAAGGAGCGCAGCCGCGCGTCGAAGTCGTAGACCATGCCCGTCACCATGAGCTCGTCCACCCGCGTCAGCCGGATGAAGTCCGCGAGCCCCTGCTGAACGGTGTCGGGCGCGCCGATGATGGAGTACTTCAGCGCGTGGTCGGCGCTCGCGCGGTCCAGGGGCGAGGCCACCGAGTCGATGTCGTCGACCGGCGGCGGGAGCTGCCCCGGCGTGCCCCGGCGCAGGCGGACGAACTGCTGCTGCACGGAGGTGAAGAGCCGCCGCGCCTCCCGGTCCGTGTCCGCCGCGAAGACATTCACGCACGCCATGGCGTAGGGCTTGTCGAGCGACTCGGACGGCTTGAACCGCTCCCGGTAGATGTCCAGCGCCGGAAGCAGGGCATCCGGCGCGAAGTGGGACGCGAAGGCGAACGGCATGCCCAGCATCGCCGCGAGCTGCGCGCTGAACAGGCTGGAGCCGAGCAGCCAGATGGGCACCCGCAGCCCCGCGCCCGGCACCGCCTGGATGAGCTGCCCCGGCTCGGTGGGCTCGAAGTAGGACTTCAGCTCCACCACGTCCTGGGGAAAGGTCTCCGCGCTCGCGGCCAGGTCTCGCCGCAGGGCGCGCGCCGTCAGCATGTCCGTGCCCGGCGCCCGGCCGAGCCCCAGGTCGATGCGCCCCGGGTAGAGCGTCTCCAGCGTGCCGAACTGCTCCGCGATGACCAGCGGCGCGTGGTTGGGCAGCATCACGCCGCCGGAGCCCACGCGGATGCGCTGGGTGCCGCCGGCCACGTAGCCGATGACGACGGACGTCGCCGCGCTGGCGATGCCCGTCATGTTGTGGTGCTCGGCCAGCCAGAAGCGCTTGTAGCCCCAGTCCTCCGCGCGCCGCGCCAGGTCCAGCGTGTTCCGGAGCGCGTCGGCCGCGGTGGAGCCCTGGGTGACGGGGGAGAGGTCGAGGACGGAAAAAGGAATCATGGGGCCCCTACTAACGCCGCCCCTGGGGCCTCCGCTTGCCCATGAACAGGGTGTGGCGCGTCCCCTTGGTGCCGTGGGCCGCCGGGTGCAGCACCTGGACGGTGAAGCCCGCCTGCTCCATGCGGCGCTCGAAGGCGGGGGAGGGCCCGGCGCTCCACACGCCCAGTACGCCTCCTGGCCGCAGCGCCTGGACGGCGTGTGCCAGCCCCACGCGCCCATAGAGGCCGTGGTTGTCGGGGTGGGTGAGGGCGGTGGGGCCGTTGTCCACGTCCAGCAGGATGGCGTCGTAGGTCCCCGCCACGCGGGCCATGTGCCTGCCCACGTCGGCCTCCACCACGGTGACGCGCGCATCCTCCAGCGGCGCCCCCGCCAGCGGCGCGAGCACCCCCCGGTTCCACGTCACCACCACCGGGAGCAGCTCCGCCACGGTGACGCGGGCATCTGGCCCCAGCCGGTCCAGCACCGCGCGGGTGGTGTAGCCAAAGCCCAGCCCGCCCACGAGCACCCGGACGCCGCTCCGCGCCTCGAGGCCCGCGCAGCCGGCCTCCGCCAGCGCGTCCTCGGAGCAGTGCTGCCGGCTGGACATCAGCGTCTGGCCCCGCACGCGGAAGACGTACTCGTCCCCGCGGCGGACCAGGGTGATTTCACCGACGTCCGGGACCTCTGCGCGCTCCAGCGTCTCCCAGGGCTTCATGGGCGGGGCTCTTCTCGCGGAGCGAGGCCCGGCGTCAAGCCATGACGCCGGGCCGGGCCTCCGTCGTGGGCGCCAGGCCTCAGGCCGAGCGCTTCACGTTCTTCGAGGTGTCCACCAGCACCTTGGCGAAGGTGAGCCCGTCGGGGCCCACGTCCGCCTGGATGTGGTCGCCCGGGAGGAACTCGCCCCCCAGCACCTTGAGGGCCAGCGGGTCCAACAGGTTCTTCTGCACCGCGCGCTTCAGCGGCCGCGCGCCGTACGTCGGGTCGTAGCCGCGCTCGGCCAGCAGCTCGCGCGCCTTGTCCGTCAGCTCCAGCGTGAGCCGCTTGTCGGCCAGCAGCTTGGACAGCCGCGCGAGCTGCAGGTCCACGATGCGGTAGATGTCCTTCTTCCGCAGCGGCTCGAAGATGACGATTTCGTCCACGCGGTTGAGGAACTCCGGGCGGAAGTGCCCGCGCAGCGCGTCCATCACCTCGTTGCGCGTGCGCTCGTCCAGCTCGTCCTTGCCCGCCATGCCGGCCTGGATGTCCTGCGAGCCGAGGTTGGACGTCAGGATGAGCACCGTGTTCTTGAAGTCCACCGTGCGGCCCTGGCTGTCCGTGAGCCGGCCCTCGTCGAGAATCTGGAGCAGCACGTTGAAGACGTCGTGGTGCGCCTTCTCGATTTCGTCGAAGAGGACCACCGTGTACGGCCGCCGGCGCACGGCCTCCGTGAGCTGGCCGCCCTCCTCGTAGCCGACGTACCCCGGGGGCGCGCCCACCAGCCGGGCCACGGAGTGCTTCTCCATGTACTCGGACATGTCGATGCGGACCATGGCCGAGTCGTCATCGAAGAGGAACTCCGCCAGCGCCTTGGCCGTCTCCGTCTTGCCCACGCCCGTGGGGCCCAGGAAGATGAACGAGCCGATGGGGCGGTTGGGGTCCTGCAGCCCGCTGCGCGCGCGGCGCACGGCGTTGGACACCGCCTCGATGGCGCTCCGCTGGCCAATCACCCGCTGCGCCAGCCGGTCCTCCATGTGGACCAGCTTCTGGACCTCGCCCTCCATGAGCCGCGAGACGGGGATGCCCGTCCACTTGGCCACCACCTCGGCGATGTCCTCCGCGTCCACCTCCTCCTTGAGGAACTTCTGGTTCTTCTGCAGCTCGGCCAGCTTCTCGTTCTGCGCCTTCAGCTCCTTGTCGAGCGAGGGGATGACGCCGAACTTCAGCTCCGCGGCGCGGTTCAGGTCGCCCTGACGCTCGGCCGCCGCCTGGTCGTTCTTCGCCTTCTCCTGCTTCTCCTTCAGGCTCCGGATGGCGCCAATGGCCGCCTTCTCCGCGTCCCAGTGCACCTTGAGCGCGTTGAACTTCTCGCTCAGGTTGGCCAGCTCCTTCTCAATCTGGCCCAGGCGCTCCTGCGAGTGCGGGTCCGTCTCCTTGCGCAGGCCCTCCTTCTCAATCTGGAGCTGCGTCACCTTCCGGCGCACGTCGTCCAGCTCCGTGGGCATGGAGTCGATTTCGATGCGCAGGCGGCTGGAGGCCTCGTCGACCAGGTCGATGGCCTTGTCCGGCAGGAAGCGGTCCGCGATGTAGCGGTGGCTCAGCGTGGCGGCGGCCACGAGGGCGTTGTCCTGGATGCGCACGCCGTGGTGCACCTCGTAGCGCTCCTTCAGGCCGCGCAGGATGCTGATGGTGTCGTGCACGCTGGGCTCGCCCACCAGGACGGGCTGGAAGCGGCGCTCCAGCGCGGCGTCCTTCTCGATGTGCTTGCGGTACTCGTCCAGCGTCGTCGCGCCGATGCAGTGCAGCTCGCCGCGCGCCAGCGCCGGCTTGAGCATGTTGCCCGCGTCCATGGCCCCTTCGGCCTTGCCCGCGCCCACCAGCGTGTGGAGCTCGTCGATGAAGAGGATGACCTCGCCGGCCGCGTCGGCGATCTCCTTGAGCACGGCCTTGAGGCGCTCCTCGAACTCGCCGCGGTACTTCGCGCCGGCCACCATGGCGCCCAGGTCCAGGGACACCAGGCGCTTGTTCTTCAGGCCCTCCGGCACGTCGCCGTCCACGATGCGCCGCGCCAGCCCCTCCGCGATGGCCGTCTTGCCCACGCCAGGCTCGCCGATGAGCACCGGGTTGTTCTTGGTGCGCCGGCTCAGCACCTGGACGCAGCGGCGAATCTCCTCGTCACGGCCGATGACGGGGTCCAGCTTGCCGGAGCGCGCCGCCTCCGTGAGGTCGCGGCCGTACTTCTCCAGCGCCTGGTAGGTGGCCTCGGCGTCCTGGCTCGTCACGCGCCCGGAGCCGCGGACCTCCTTGAGGCCGGACAGCACGCGCTCCCGCGTGACGCCCGAGGACTTCATCACCTCGCCCACCGCGCCCTTGTCATGGGTGAGCGCGAGCAGCAGGTGCTCCGAGGAGATGAACTCGTCCTTGAGGGACTTGGCCTCGTCCTCGGCCTTGTCGAAAGTCTTGAGCAGCCGCTGGCCGAGCATCGCGCTCTCGCCGCCCTGCATGCGGGGCAGCTTCTGCAGCGCTTCGCCGAGCCGCGCGGCGAACAGCTTCACGTCCGCCCCAATCTTCCGGAGCAGGGGGTCGACGATGCCGTCCTTCTGGCCGAGCAACGCCGCGGCCAGGTGCTCGGGCTCGTACTGGGGGTTGTCCGCCCGACGGGCCAGGGTCTGACCCTCGTGGATCGCCTCCTGCGCCTTCACTGTGTACTTGTCGAGTCGCATGTCTCCAACGTAAGAGCCGGACACCCCTTGGCAAGCAACGCGCGTGGCGCGACGTTTTCGCTCGGCCTGAAATTGTTTGGGGTCCTGGTAACCGCTGGCTTTTCACGGTGCCGGAGTTGCCAGCGGGTATGATGCCGGGTATAGGCGGCGCCCAATCCCCTGGGGGGCAGACACTGCAAGCACACGGCGGATATCTCCTACGACTCGAGAGCTTCAGCGGCCTGGAGCTGCTCCGGCTGGCGCGTGAAGCGCTGGCGCTGGACGGCGCGATGGGCGCGACGGGGCTGCAGGTGTCCGTCAACCGGCGCCGCAAGGTGGTCCGCCTGGCGTACGTGGGGCCCTTCACGGTGGGACGGCAGGGGGCGCACTGGTACGCGGCCCACCATGCGCTCCCCCGGCTGCTCTCCCGGGCGGCGAACGTCACGGTCCAGGCCTACGTCTATGATCCAGACGAAGGCGAGCAGGTCATCGCGTACGGCAACGGCCGGCGCGTGGGCGGTGAGCGCGTCGTCTACGAGGACGTGGAGCTCCCGGTGCCGCTGGACGAGATGGACGACGCGGCCTTCAAGTACATGCAGGAGCGCTGGCCCATGGGCCACCTGGCCTACGTGTTCGGCCTGACGCGCAAGGCGCTGCTGCGGCTGCCGCGCGTGGCGCCTGGCCACGAGCTGGCGCTGGAGGACCGGGACGCGGAGGGCGCCGCCATCCTGGAAGCGCTGCTGCCGACCTGCCAGGCGGCGCTCCCGGAGTCCGACGCCCTCTGAGGGCTACTGCTCCTGGGGGCCGTCCTGCACGGCCACGGCGTCGCGGACGCGCTGGCTGCGGAAGTACTGCCCCAGGAGCACGAAGGTGCCCGCCACCACGGCGGTGCCGAAGATGGCGCTGCCCGCGCCCATGGCGCCGAGGATTTCACGCGAGGCCTCGACGGTGACGTCCGGCGGCCACTCGGGCATCTTGCTCACCGGCTCGGCCAGCGCGGCGAACAGGCGCTGCTTGGCCACCGCCATCTGCGCGCCGTCGATGGTGCGCAGCACCGCGGCGATGATGGCCGCGCGGCCCAGGACCCGGCGCATGGCGTCGCGAGGCAGCTTCTCCGGGCTCAGCAGGCGCGCCGCGGACACGCTGACGAAGGCGCAGGCCACGGCCAGCAGGCCCAGCAGCACCGCGCGGGGCTCCCGCATGGGCTCCAGCGCGGCGTAGTAGACCTCGAAGACCTTCGCGTCGAGCGGCGGGGCGCCGGGGAGGCGAGGCAGCTCCTGCTCCATCCGGAGCGAGCGCGCCTCGTAGAAGTTCGCCATCTCCACGGCCTCGAGCAGCGACGACCAGCCCGTGAGCATGGAGAACACCAGGCCCACGATGGCGGCGAAGCGGATGCCGCCAGGCAGGCCCTTCCTTCCGGGACGCTTCACCGCTTGGTCGCCTCCACGAAGCGCAGGCGGAGGTCGGCGAGCAGCCCGTCAAAGAGCTTCTCCTCCTCCTCCGTGAGGTTGCCCCGCGTCTTCACGCGCAGCATGGACAAGAGGTCCAGGTTCTGCCGGGCCAGCGGCAGGTCCTTCGTCGTCTGACCCGTCTCCGGATTGGGCGCACCGCCCAGGTGGATGAGCACCGCGGTGCCCAGCCCCACGATGAAGGTGCTGAAGGAAATCGACTCCTCGGACGCGGAGCGCGCTTCCCCCCGCATCACGAAGGTCTCGCCGCGCTTCTCGTCCGCGGAGCTCATGCGGAGGCCGGCCCTTCGTCGTCGCTGGCGGGCTTGTCGCTGGCGCTGTCGTCCGCGGCGGCGTCGCTGCCGGCCGTGGCGGCGTCGCTGTCGTCGGCGTCGTCGCTGTCATCCGCGTCGTCGTCGCTGTCGTCGGCGTCGTCGCTGTCATCCGCGTTCGCGGCGGCCAGCGTGGCCTCGTCGTCGGACGTGTCCTCGTCCTCGTCGTCGAAGTCGTCGTCCTCGTCGTCGAAATCGTCGGCGTCATCGAGCATCAGCGTCTCGATCGGCACGGCCTTCTCCGCCACGTCGGGCAGCCCCTGGAGGTGGCGCTCGTACGCCGACTCGTCGAGCTGGCCAGAGCGCACGTACCGCTCCACGGTGCGCTTATCGAGGTACTTCGGGTCCGCCGAATCCGCCATGGTTCAAATCCTCAGAATTGCTTGGAAAACAGCGCGGCACCTTATAGCAGGGTGGCCATCTGTCAACGCCGCCGTCCCGCCTTCCAGAGCCGATGAACGCACCATCCCGCCCGCACCTTCCCCGCGGTCCCTACCTGCTGTGCGACGACTCCATCCGCCCGGAGCTTTCACTGGTGGACAAGGCGGCTCGCCTGGTGGCCGGTGGGGCGCGGGTGGTTCAACTGCGCATGAAACGCACCCCGGTCCGCGAGGCGCTGGCCGCCGCGCGGCAGGTGGTGGCGCTGTGCCGCCAGGAGGGCGCGCTGTGCCTGGTGAATGACCGGGTGGACCTGGCGCTGCTGGCGGACGCGCACGGGGTGCACGTGGGCGACGAGGACCTGCCCGCCGAGGACGCGCGCGCGCTGCTGGGGCCTGGCCGTCTGCTGGGCGTCACGGTGCGGGACGGGGCGGGCGCGCGGGCGGCGCGGGCGGCGGGGGCGGACTACGTGGGCCTGGGGCCCGTCTTCCCCACGGCGACGAAGCAGGTGCCCGCGCCGGTGCTGGGCCTGGAGGCCTTCGCGGCGGTGGTGCGTGAAAGCCCGCTGCCGGTGGTGGGGATTGGTGGGGTGGGGCTGGGGAACATCGCGAGCGTCGCGGCGGCCGGGGCGCGGTGCGCGGCGGTGGTGTCTGACGCGCTGCTCGCCGCGGATATCACCGAGCGTGTGAGACAGCTCGCCACCGCGTTTGAACAGGGGCGCTCCGGGGCATAGCCTCGAAGCCAGGAGCCTCCATGAACAACCATCCACGTCACCACGGGTCGGCGCCGCGCCGCCCCAACATCGGCATCACCCCGGATTGGAGTCCGGCTGGAGACCAGCCCTTTGCCCGCTACGAGCTGAAGGTGCCGTACGCGGACGCCGTCCTTCGCGCCGGCGGGCTGCCATTCGTGCTGCCGTATTCGGAGGAGTCGGCCTGCGTGGAGTCCTATCTGGACCGCGTGTCCGGGGTGCTCGTCACGGGGGGCGCGTTCGACATTCCTCCGTCTGCGTACGGCGAGGAGGCGCGCGAAGGCCTGGGGGCGCTGAAGGAGGGCCGCACCGCCTTCGAGGCGGCGCTCATGCGCGGCGCGCTCAAGCGCAACCTCCCGGTGCTGGGCATCTGCGGCGGCATGCAGCTCCTCAACGTCATCCTGGGCGGCACGCTGTACCAGGACATCGGCCGCGAGGTGGAGGGCGCCCGCGAGCACGAGCAGAAGCAGGACCGCACCCACCCGCAGCACCCGGTGGACGTGAAGAGCGGCACGCTGCTGGCGGAGGCGGTGGGGCACGGCCAGTTGATGGTCAACTCCACCCACCACCAGTCGGTGCGCGGCGTGGGCAAGGACGTGACGATTACCGCGGTGGCGCCGGATGGCGTGGTGGAGGCCATCGAGTCCACCGTGCACGCCTTCGCCGTGGGCGTGCAGTGGCACCCCGAGTACATGGCCACGAGCATCCCGGTGCACGTGGGGCTCTACAAGGCGTTCGTGCAGAAGGCGCGCGAGCACCGCCGGTGAGCGCTCGCGTCCTCCTGCTGGCGGGGCTGGAGCCCACGGGACGGGCGGGGCTCCTGGCGGACGTCGCGGCGGTGCGCGCTTTGCGAGGGCAGCCGGTGGCGGTGCCCACCGCGCAGACGGCGCAGGGGGTGCGCACCTTCACCTGGACGGCCTCGCCGCCGCGGGTGTTGTCCGCGCAGGTGGCCGCCGCGCGCGAGCTGGGGCCGGTGCACGCGGTGAAGTGCGGCATGGTGCCCGCCCGCGCGCAGCTCGTGGCCGCGCGGAACGCGCTGGAGGGGACGGGCGCGTGGTGGGTGGTGGACCCGGTGGTGCGCACCTCGCGGGGCGAGCCGCTGACGCGCCTGTCCGCGCGGGCCTACCTGTCCCTGGCCGGGCCTCGCGTGGTGCTCACGCCGAACCTGGATGAAGCAGGCTGGCTGCTGGGGCGGCCCGTTGCGCGCACGGTGGCCGAGGCCGCCGAGGCCGCCGAGGCCCTGGCGCGGCACGGCTTTGGCGCGGTGCTGGTGAAGGGCGGGCACCTGCCGGACGCGCAGGGGCTGGCGGACGTGCTGGCCACGCCGGAGCGCGTGCGGGTGCTGCAGGGGCGGCGGCTGGCGCGCGCGCCTGGACGCCGGGGCACCGGGTGCCGGCTGGCGTCCGCGCTGGCCACGGAGCTGGGGCGGGGTCGCGCGCTGGAGGCAGCGGTGCGCTCGGCCCGCGCGCTGGTGGTGCGCTACCTGCGGACCGGCACGGAGTAGGGCGGCGCCAGGCTGCCCGCGCTGGTGGTGCGCGCCGCGCGCGTTGGCGCGAGCGCCGCTACTCCGTCCGCGACCGGCTCTCGAAGCGGGTGTACTCGGCCAGGAACACCAGGTCGATGGAGCCGATGGGGCCATTGCGCTGCTTGGCGACGATGAGCTCCACGGGGATGACGGTGTTCGACTGCTGCGCCGGCTGCCCGTCGGGGCCCTCGTCGGACGTCTCGCGGTGGATGAACATCACCACGTCGGCGTCCTGCTCGATGGAGCCGGACTCACGCAGGTCCGACAGCAGGGGCTTGCCGTCCTTGCGGTCCTCCACCTTACGGCTGAGCTGACTGAGCGCGATGATGGGCACCTCCAGCTCCTTGGCGAGCTGCTTCAAGGCGCGGGAGATTTCGGCGACCTCGAGCTGGCGGCTCTCCACCTTGCCCTTCTGGTGCATGAGCTGGAGGTAGTCGATGACGATGAGCGACAGGCGCGGGTCGCGCTGCTTCACGCGGCGGGCCTTGGCGCGCAGGTCGAACGGGGACAGGCCGCCCGAGTCGTCGATGTAGATGGGTGCGTTGTAGAGCGCGCCCGCCATCTCCTGGAACTTCTCCTCGTCGTGCGGCGTCAGCCGGCCGCCGCGCAGCTTCTTCATGTCCACGCGCGCGGTGGAGGCCAGCAGACGCATCAGCAGCTGGTCGGCGGGCATTTCGAGGCTGAAGATGCCGACGGCCTTGTTCTCCTTCAGCGCCGCGTGCACCGCGATGTTCATCGCGAAGGACGTCTTGCCGATGCCAGGACGCGCCGCGAGGATGATGAGCTCGCCGGCGTGCAGGCCGGTGAGCTGGTTGTCCAGGTCGATGTAGCCGGTGGACAGGCCCGTGATGCCCGTGGCCGCGGCCTTCATCTTGTCGAGCAGGTCGAGCGTGTGCTCCATCAGCTCGCTGACCGGCCGCAGGTCACCCTCGCGCTTCTTCTCCGCGAGGAGGAACACCTTGCGCTCGGCCTCGTCGAGCAGCACCTCCAGCTCGCCCGTCTCCTGGCTGGCGAGGTCCTGAATCTCCTTGCCCGCCTGGGCCAGGCGGCGACGGATGGCCTGGTCCTTGACGATCTTCGCGTACTGGACCGCGTTGGTCGCGATGGGCACGACCTGATCCAGGCGCATCAGGTAGGCCGGACCGCCCACCGACACCAGGTGGCCCAACACCTTCAGCTCCTCGGCCAGCGTCAGGTGGTCCACCTGCCTCGACTGGCCGTCGAGCTTCAGCATCGCCTCGAAAATCTGGGCGTGCGCGGGGCTGGAGAAGTCCTCGGGGTGGACGACCTCGCCCACCGCGGCGATCAGCGTGTTGTCCGCCAGCACGGCGCCCAGCACGGCGCGCTCCGCGGCGAGGTCCTCGTGGACCTTCCGACTCTCTCTGAACTCGTGGACATTCTCCATGGCGGCTCGCCCACTCTACAGGCAGGGCTGACACAACCCAATTTTGCTGCCACAGGCCTGTAGCGATGACGCCCGTCCCCGTCTCGGGGCGTGGGGGCGCTTCACGCCCGGTGTGGCGGCGCGCGCTGAGCGGGGCGCAAAGGAAAAGGCCGCCCGGGTTGCCCCGGACGGCCCTCTCTCACTTCAGTGAAGCCCGCGCGGGGGATTACTCCGGCAGGACCTCGAGCTTGATCTTCGCGACGACTTCGCGGTGCAGGCGCAGCTCCACCTCGTAGTTGCCCAGGGCCTTGATGGGCTCGGGCAGGTGGATGTGGCGGCGGTCGATGCTCTGACCCTCGGCGGCGACCGCCTCCGCGATGTCCAGCGCCGTGACGGAGCCGAACAGCTTGTCCTGCTCGCCCACGCGGCGCTTGATGCTGACCTTGATGGCGCCAATCTTCTTCGCCTGCTCCTCGGCCGCGCCCTTCAGCTTGGCGTTCCGAGCGGCGATGACCGCCTTCTCATGCTCAAGCTGGCGCAGGTTCTGCTCGCTGGCCAGCACCGCCTTCTTGCGGGGCAGGAGGAAGTTGCGGCCGTAGCCGTCCTTCACGGTGACGAGCTCCCCGGACTTGCCCAGGTTCTCGATGTCCTCACGCAGAATGACCTTCATGTTCAGTCTCCTGTGCGGACCGGCGGACTAGCCGACCACCGCGTTGTAGGGGAGGAGCGCGATGCCACGGGCGCGCTTGATGGCCACCGCCACCTCGCGCTGGTGCTTGGCGCAGTTGCCGGAGATGCGGCGGGGGATGATCTTGCCGCGCTCGGTCACGAAGTACTTCAGCGTCGCCTGGTCCTTGAAGTCCACCGACGCGTTCTTCTCCGCGCAGAAGCGGCAGACCTTCTTGCGGCCAAAGCCGCGGCCACCACCGCGCTTGTCGTCGTCACCGCCCAGCCCGCCGCCGCGGTCGCCGCGATCACCCCCGCGGTCACCCCGGTCACCACCACCGCGCGCACCACCACCGCCGAAGCCACCACCGCTGCGGGCGGGGGGGGCAGAGGCCGTCTTGCTATCCGTTCCGTTGCTCATGAGCGTTCTCGTATCCTGGAATGGTCTCTAGCGAATTGACCCAGAAGCCTCTCAGGCCTCCTCGGTCGACTCCTCCTCGGAGTCGCCGCCGCTCTGCTCCTCGGCGCCCTCGGCGCGGAAGCCACCCTCGCGCTCCGCGGGAGCACCCGGACGGGCCTCCTCCACGTCGCCGGCCAGCTTCACGTCCTCGAGCACCGGACGCGTCTCGGGGTCCACCTCGTCCGCGAGCTTCACGGAGATGTACCGGGTGACCTCGTCCAGGTTGCGCAGGTTGCGCTCGATTTCCGCCACCAGCTTCGCGCCGCCCAGGAAGTGGGTGTGCACGTAGATGGCGCGGGGCTGCTTCTCCACGGGGAACAGGGTCTTCTTCTTGCCCCACACCGTGAAGCGGATGACCTTGCCACCCTCACGGGAAACGATGCCGCGGACGCGCTCCTTGAGCTTGTCCACGTTGTCGTCCGTCAGGTCCGGCTTGACCAGGAAGATGGTCTCGTACTCACGAAGCCGCGTCGCGGCCTGCGTCTCAGCCATTGTTTTCTCTCCCCTTGGGGTCGAGTGCCCTCCGGTGAATCCAGAGAGCGGGGAAACGGTCAGCAGGCCAGGTGGCCCAACCGCCGGGGACGGGTAACCGCGCGCCCGTCACCTTCGCGCTACGTCCCGTGTACCAACACGGGAAGCTGGAAAAGAACATCCCACCGGGCAATCCCCGATGAGGGAACGGGCCTTCTATGGGGGCCCCCCCGTCAAGTCAAGCGGCCGGAGGCCCTGGCCGCCCGCCCGTGGGGCCCGGCGCCTCAGGCCTTCCGGTTGAACCGGTTCATGGCCACCGACAGCCCCTCGCGAAGCCACAGCTCCGTCATGTCCATGGCCCGGTCGATGAGCGCGTCCAGCTCCCGGCGCTCGCCGTCGTCGAAGTTGGACAGGACGTAGCCGGACACGCGCTCGCGGGCGTTGGGGCCCTCCGGCTTGCCAATGCCGAAGCGCAGGCGGATGAAGCCCTCGTCGCCCAGGCTGGAGACGATGCTCTTGAGGCCGTTGTGGCCGCCGCTGCCGCCGCCGGCCTTGAGCTGCAGCCGACCCAGGGGCAGGTCCAGCTCGTCGTGGATGACGAGCACGTCCGCCACCGGCACCTTGTAGAAGCGCGCCGCCTCGCCGACGGAGCGGCCCGACAGGTTCATGAACGTCTGGGGCTCCAGGAAGAGGACGCGCTCGCCCCCCAGGGTGCCCTGGCCGACCTTGGCGGCGAACTTCTCCTGGTTCAGCGCCGCGCGCGCGCGCGACAGCAGCGCCTCCACCACCATGAACCCGATGTTGTGCCGGTGCCGCTCGTACTCGCGCCCCGGATTGCCCAGCCCGACGATGAGCTTCATGACGTGGCTCCCGAAACGAGAAACGGGGCCAGCCCCCTACCGGGCCAGCCCCGCTCCAGGAAGACAGCGGGTGACGACAGCCTACTTCTTCGCCGCCGCCTTCGCGGGGGCCGCGGCCGCCTTCGCGTCCTTGGCCGGAGCCGCCGCCGCGGCCGCCGCCGCCGGACCCGCCTCCGCGGCCTCGGGCGCGCTGATGACGGCCAGGGTGTAGTTGACGTTCGTCTTCACCGACACGCCCTCGGGCAGCTTCACATCGTTGATGTGGAGCACCTCGGTGATCTTCATCGGCGTCACGTCCACCTCGATGCGCTCGGGGATGGAGGCGGGCAGCGACCAGACCTCGATCTCACGGCGGGCCTGGGTGAGCAGACCGCCGTCCGCCACGCCCTGCGCGCGGCCGGTGAGCACCAGCGGCACGTTGACCTTGACCTGCTCGTTGGGGCGCACGTCCAGGAAGTCCGCGTGCAGGATGGCGCGGGTGACGGGCTCCATCTGGTAGTCCTTCAGGAGCACCTGGCGGTCACCGCCCTCCACCTTGATGTTGATGAGGGTGTTGAACTTGTGCGGGGTGTTGATGGCCTGGCGGACCGCCTTGGGGTCCACGGACAGGTGCACCGGCTTCTCCAGGTGCTTGCCGTAGACCACGGCGGGGATCAGGCCCTGCGCGCGCAGGCGGCGGGCAACGCCCTTGCCAGAACCTTCACGCGGCTTCGCCTCGAGGGTGCGGGTATCGACGGACATGGAATCCTCTGATGGGGACTGCGGGTGCCAGCGGCGGCCTTGGCGCCCTCGGCATCCCACCCCGTTGGTGGGCCCCGAAGACGGCGCCTTGGGAGGCCACCGCTGGAAGAGCGTGCACATGCCAGCCGGAGGGCCTGGAGTCAAGCCACCCGGCGGGCAGGCGGGCGCCGGCTCAGACGAACAGCGTGCTGAGCGAGTCGGCGCGGTGGATGCGGGCGATGGCCTCGCCGAAGAGGCGCTCGGTGGTGAGCGTGCGGATCTTCGTGCAGGCCTGCGCCGCGGGGGACAGCGGCACGGTGTCCGTGAAGACGACCTCCTCCAGCACCGAGTCCTGGATGCGCTGGATGGCCGGGCCGGACAGGATGGGGTGGACGGCGTAGGCCACCACCCGGCGGGCGCCCTTGGCCTTCAGCGCCGCGGCGGCCTGGGCGAGCGTGCCGGCCGTGTCCACCATGTCGTCCACCAGCACCGCGTCCTTGCCGCTCACGTCACCGATGAGGTTCATCACCTCGGACGCGTTGGGGCGGGGGCGGCGCTTGTCGATGATGGCCAGGCCCGTGTTCAGCCGCTTGGAGTACGCGCGGGCGCGCTCCACGCCGCCGGCGTCCGGCGACACGATGACCAGCTCCTGCGACTCCGGGAAGCGCTTGCGCAGGTCCTCCAGGAACACCGGCGAGCCGTAGAGGTGGTCGGACGGGATGTTGAAGAAGCCCTGGATCTGCCCCGCGTGCATGTCCATGGACACCACGCGCTGGGCGCCCGCGGACTCCAGCAGGTCCGCGATGAGCTTCGCCGTGATCGGCGTGCGCGGGGCCACCTTCCGGTCCTGACGGGCATACCCGTAGTACGGGATGACGGCGGTGATGGAGCCGGCGCTCGCCCGCTTGAGCGCGTCACACATGATGAGCAGCTCCATCAGGTGGTCGTTCGCCGGCGGGCAGGTCGACTGGAGGACGAAGACGTCGTGGCCGCGGACGTTCTCGCCGATCTCGACGTGTATCTCCCCGTCAGAGAACCGGCCGACCTCCGCCTTGCCCAGAGGGCGCTTGAGGTACTCGCAGATGCGATGCGCCAGGCCGGGATTCGAGTTCCCGGCGAACACCTTGAAGTCACGCGGCTGCATGGTGGGGCCGCTGACTAACCTGGACGCGGACGGAAGGAAAGAAGTCGTTAGTCCAGGTCCGCTGGTGCCGCGACGAGCATCCCGGCTTGCGCCTGATGAAGGTGTCGCTCGTACTCCATCAGGATGACGCGTTCCATTTGACTCCGCGTATCCGCGTTGAGCGGGTGGGCAATGTCCTTGTACGTCCCATCCTTCCGCTTCTTGGCTGGCATCGCGATGAAGAGCCCGGTCGAGCCGTGAATGACCTTCAAATCGCGAATGACGAAGCAGTGGTCCAAGGTGATGGTGACGTACGCCTTGAGCTTGTCCTCTTCGACCGGAAACACCCGGACGTCGGTGATGTTCATGGTCCCCCCCCGAACCCGAAAGGTCGGAGCTGAAGGGAAGCCTGGGACATACCGGGTGCTAAATGCAAGCGCGGGCGCGAGGGAGATTCGCGCCACTGTTCAATGCACCCACAGTCGGCCGCTGCGAGTGGAGGCTAGGGCAGCATTTGCGGCCAGTGCATGACCAGGTGGGTCAGGAACGCGAGGTGGTAGACCACGATGACGGCATACACCGCCGCGCCCAACCGGATGGCGATGCGGCTGGCGTTGAGGTGCCGGTGGATGCACAGGAGCCACAGGCCCGCGTTCACGATGACCAGCTTGGCGAACATGAAGAAGAGCGGGGACTGCTCGTAGGCCACCCGCATGATGGGGTTGAGCTCCTCGGCCACACCCAACTGCAGGAAGAAGAGGGTGAAGAGCCCGTCCAGCAGGTTCAGCGTCAGCAGCGCCACGGACGCCGGTGACAGATAGAAGGAAGCCCTGTTGCCCCACGCCCCGCCCTGCATCGGTTCAATCGTCGCCGCCACGCCCATCCCCCTTCGCCGGTCCGAAGGCAGAGCCTTTCAAGAGCCTTGCCAACGCCCGGGAGGGCAGCGCGTGGGCAGGCGAGGAAGCGGGCGACATCCGCGGTCGATTCAGCTATGGGACGGGCATGGCGGGAAGTTGACTCCCCTGGGGTCGTGGCAGACTATCCGCGCCCCTTCCGCCCCCGGCCCGTGAGCGTTCCTTGCATCAATTCCCCAAAGATATCGGGTGGATAGAGGTCATCTGCGGTTCGATGTTCTCCGGCAAGACGGAGGAGCTGATCCGCCGCGTCCAGCGCGCCGTCTACGGCAAGCAGAAGGTGCAGGTCTTCAAGCCGCGGCTCGACAACCGCTACGACGAATCCGCGGTGGTGAGCCACTCCCAGCTCAAGGTGATGTCCACCGCCATCGAGCGGGCTGAAGAGATTTTTTACAGGCTCGCCCCGGACACGCAGGTGGTGGGCATCGACGAGGTGCAGTTCTTCGGTTCAGAAGTCGTCGCCGTGGTGGAGGCGCTGGCCAACAAGGGCCTGCGCGTCATCTGCGCGGGGCTGGACCAGGACTACCAGGGGCGCCCCTTCGAACCCATGCCGCAGCTCATGGCGGTGTCGGAGTACGTGACGAAGGAGCTGGCCATCTGCGTGGTGTGTGGGAATCCGGCCAACCGCTCCCAGCGCATCGTGTCCAGTGGTGAGCGGGTGGTGGTGGGCGCGGCGGGCGCGTACGAGCCGCGCTGCCGCAAGTGTCACGTGGCGGAGCCGGCGGAGGGCACGCCGCCCCAGACGCTGGAGCTGTTCGACTGAGCGGGAGCTGAACGGATGCGCGACACCCTGTACTCCAACGTTCCCTTCAGGCTGAACGAGATGACCCACCACTATGGGCCTCAGGTCCACCTGGTGGGAAATCCCTTTCTCCTGACCCAGTTGGCCACGCTGTGTTCGAAGGGCGTCATCCAGCCGCAGATCAACCGCCTGGTGGAGACGCTGTACGTGGACCTGGTGAAGACGGTGCTCAACGCGGAGTTCCCGCGGAAGAACGTCAGCCTGCCCACGCGGATGATCGACTCCACGCCGCAGGGCCTCTACCAGGGCGAGGTCATCGACCCGCAGGTGCGCGTGGTGACGGTGAACATCGCCCGGGCGGGCACGCTGCCGTCGCAGGTGACGTACGACCTGATGAACGCCACGTTGGACCCGACGGTGGTGCGCCAGGACCACATCATCATGAGCCGCATGATTGACGCCGCGGAGGCGGTGGTGGGCTCGGAGATTGGCGGCGCGAAGATTGGCGGCGACGTGGACGACGCCTTCGTCCTCTTCCCGGACCCCATGGGGGCCACGGGGGGCAGCCTGTCCACGGCGATTTCGCTCTACAAGAACAAGGTGCCGGGCAAGCCCCGGCGCATCATCACCCTGAACCTCATCGTCACGCCGGAGTACCTGCGGAAGATGACCACGGACCATCCGGACGTCATCATCTACGCGCTCCGGCTGGACCGGGGCCTGTCCCCGCCGGAGGTGTTCGGCACCGAGCCGGGCGCGCTCTGGGAGAAGGAGCGGGGCCTGGATGACCGGCAGTACATCGTCCCCGGAGGCGGCGGCTTCGGGGAGATCATGAACAACGCGTACGTGTAGCGGAGGAATCCTTGGCGTTCTACGAGCAGGAAGTCGGAGTCCTGATTCCCGAGGACAAGTTGCAGGCGCGCGTGCGCGAGCTCGCCGCGGAGATTACCCGTGACTACGCGGGCAAGGACCTGACGCTCATCTGCGTGCTGAAGGGCTCCGCGTTCTTCGCCATCGACCTGGCGAAGTACATCGACCTGCCGGTGAAGCTGGAGTTCCTGGGCGTGTCCAGCTACCAGGGCGGCACCGAGTCCACGGGCGAGGTGCGCATCACCACGGATGTCAGCAAGCCCATGGCCGGCAAGCACCTGCTCGTCATCGAGGACATCATCGACACCGGGCTCACCATGCAGTTCCTGCTGGAGAACCTGCGCGCCCGGCACCCCGCGTCCCTGAAGGTGTGCTCGCTGCTGGAGAAGCCCGCGCGCGCCCGGACAAAGGTGGACATCGACTACAAGGGCTTCGTCATCGAGGACCTCTTCGTCGTCGGCTACGGGCTCGACTACGGCGAGGTGTACCGGAACATCCCCTTCATCGGGGTGATGAAGAACAAGTAGTCCCGGCCGGGTGTGGGCGCCGCCCGCTGTGCGCGGCGCCGCACCGGCTTTCAGGGGATGCTCGGCACGGGCCGCGGCGCTTCACGCCGCTGCCCGTCGCTACATGAGCGGGCAGAGGTCGGCGAAGTCGCAGCGCACCTCGAGGCCATCGCAGTCGAGGGAGCACGTCGTGTACATCCCGCACGACTGCGTGCCCGAGGGACACCGGATGAAGCTGCCGTTGGGGCAGGGGTACTTGAGCGTGTCGCAGTTGTAGAGCTCGCTCTCGCGCTGGCCCAGGTCGGCTTCCGCCTCCGGCGCATCCACCGGACCACAGCCAACCGCGGACAGCAGCGTCGTCACCGCGAGCAGCAGCGTTGCAGCCTTCATGACAAGTCCTTTCGAGGTGGGGGGACGGCCCATCCAGGCTGTCGCCCCCCAGCCTGAATGTCAAAGCGGGCGTGTCTGTGTATGTCAGTAGCGGCGGAGGGCAGGCGCCCGAAACCCAGGATTGCGCGGTTCCGTGGGTGACGCTGACCCCGCTTCCCGAGGGGACTCGTCGGCCCGTGCGCGCCTCGCTCACTCGAGTTGGCGTGTTGCCCCATGTGGCCTTGACGCACCCAGGACGTGGCGCCTGAGCGTGGTAGGCCCGGCGGCGTGCGGTGGGTGTCTTCCCGATGGGGCTACGGCCCGCTCCAGGCGCGCTGGAGCGGGCCGCGTCGTCAAGGACAGGGGTTGTCCCAAAGCACTTGACGGTACGAGGTGCGGATGCCTTCACGCTGAGGCGTGCCGCCGCACCAGCAGGTTTCGTAGCCGACCTGGGTGGTGTAGGTCGCGTCACTGTAATACCTGACGGCGAAGTCCGAGAGGCAGAGGAGGCGGTCTTCCCGAGTGGCAAGGCTCGGCGAATCAGCCTCCAGTCCGTTCTCTCCGACTCCGCCGCATCCTGAGAGGAGCCCAGCAGCAAGCGCGCCTGCGATGACGAACGTCTTCATGCTTCCTCCAAACGCACGATTGGGTTGTGCGTTTTTCCAATGTTAGCGCGAATAGCTTGTTTGAGCGGGCTTGCCCTCGGAATGGCTGCGACTTTCGGACAGTCATCACCGCTGGCCTCACCGTGGGCACACCGCCCCCTGTGCCTTGTGTCTTGGAAGGGGGGCTCGTGGGGGCATGCGCCCGCGCCTGAAAGTCAAAGCGTGCGTGTCTGTGTATGTCAGGGGAGGCGGAGGGCCGTGGGCCGCGCACGTGGGGCCGCTCAGCGGCCGTGACGCGGTGCTCCGCGTTGTCGTCTCCCGGTTCATGGACAGCGTGCCTGGAAGAATGCGCTGAGGCGTGGCGTCTGGGCGCGCGAAACGAGGCGGACCATGGATGCAACCACGGACAGGGCCGCGCTGGCTCGGGCTGGCAAGCACCACCAACATGAAGCCGTCCGGAAGTACGTTGCCGAGTTCATCGGGACGTTCGTCCTGGTGCTGGGCGGCGTCGGGGCGGCCGTGCTGGCGGGGGACCACATCGGCTTCCAGGGCGTGGCGCTCGCGTTTGGCCTGTCGCTGCTGGCCATGGTGTACGTGATTGGGCCCATCTCCGGCTGCCATGTGAATCCGGCGGTGACGCTGGGCCTCCTGCTCACGGGGAAGATGGAGGGCAAGGACGCGGCCGGCTACATGGTGGCGCAGTGCGCGGGGGCCATCGTCGCGGCGGGCGTGGTGCTGCTGATTGCCGGGGGCATGCCCGGGGGCTACTCGGTGGCGGCGCAGGGGCTGGCGACCAATGGCTATGGTGCCGCCTCGCCGGACGGCTTTGGCATGGGGTCGGCCTTCCTCACCGAGGTGGTGCTCACCTTCCTGCTCGTCTTCACGGTGCTGGGCGCCACGGACGCGCGCGCGCCGGTGGGCTTCGCGGGGCTGGCCATTGGCCTGGTGCTGACGCTCATCCACCTGGTGGGGATTCCGGTGACGAACACGTCGGTGAATCCGGCGCGCAGCCTGGGGCCGGCGGTGTTCGCGGGGAGCGTGCCCCTGGGGCAGCTCTGGCTGTTCATCGTGGCCCCGCTCCTGGGAGGCGCCACCGCGGCGGCGGTGTACCGCACGGTGTTCCGTCCTTCCGTGCCCATCAGCGCGGAGGAGGCCGAGCGGGCGCTGCGGCGCGAGCGTGAGGCGCGAATCGCGGACGAGCGGGCGGGGACGCGCGCGCCCGTCTGAGGCTGGGCGTCGCTTTTCGCGGCGGGCTCCGGCGAGTACGGTGACGGGACACGGGGCCTGGCCGGCATGCCCCTCCTGGAGTCGCCACCATGCTCTTCGATTTGACCCGCCTCACCGCATACCTCCTGGCGGTGCTCGCGCTCATCCTGACGCCCGGGCCGGACACGATGTACGTGCTGGCCCGGAGCCTGGGGCAGGGGCGCAAGGCGGGCATCGTCTCCGCGCTGGGCATCTTCGTCGGGTGCCTGTTCCACATCGCGGCGGCGGCCTTCGGCCTGTCGGCGCTGCTCGCGACGTCCGCGCTGGCCTTCACCGTGGTGAAGTGGGGCGGAGCGGCCTACCTGGTGTGGATGGGCGTGCAGATGCTGCGCGCCCCGGACGCGGCCCCCGAGGAGGTGCGGGCGCTCCCGGCCCTGGGGCTGCGGCGCATCTTCCGCGACGGCGTGGTCACCAACGTGCTGAACCCGAAGGTGGCCGTGTTCTTCCTGGCCTTCCTGCCGCAGTTCGTGGACGCGTCCGCGGGCTCGACGGGGCTCCAGTTCCTGGGGCTCGGGTTGATGTTCTCCGTCACGGGCACGTCGTGGCTGGTGGTGCTGGCGGCGTCGGCGGGGGCCTTCGGGGGCTGGATGCGGCGCAACCCGCGGGTGGCGGCGTGGCAGAAGCGCGTCACGGGCGGCGTCTTCGTGGTGCTGGGGGCTCGGCTGGCGTTGCAGCGCCAGGCGTAGGCATCAGACGAGCGCCTTGACGACCACGTAGAGCACGTAGAGGGCCCACGGGATGGCGGCCAGCAGCCCGAGGATGCCGAGCAGGCCGGCCCAGACGGGGTAGCCCTTGCGCCACGGGAGGAGCAGGAAGGTGCCTCCGGCGAGCGCGGGCAGGGGCAGGAGGTTGAGGGCGGCCAGCTTGGCGCTCATCAGGCCCCAGGCGCGGAGCAGGTCGCCGTCCTGGAGGAGCGCCAGGAAGCGCTCCACGCGGCCGGGGAGCAGGGAGGGCTCGAAGGGGAGGGCGAAGCCGCTCAGGAAGTGGCGCAGGCCCTCCGAGGGCCCCAGGCAGGCCATGGCGATGGCGACCTGGAGGACCCAGGGCAGGAGGATGACGGCGGCGTGCAGGGGCGGGGCGAGCTGGAGCAGGCGGCTCCTGGCGGCGGCGCCCTCGGCGGAGGGCTCGTCGAAGCTGACCGCGCTGCCGAGCGCCAGGGGGCGGAAGGCCCAGAGGATGCTCCCCAGGCGGGCGGAGAGCAGGGTGGGGCCGTAGCCGAGGACGACGGACACGGGCCGGACGCCCAGGGTGCTGGCCACGGCGGCCTGCGCCAGCGCCCAGAGGGCGTTGACGGCGAAGAAGAGCATCCAGAGCCAGAAGAGGAGGGGCAGGCGGTCCATGCAGTGCGTCCCTGTCTACCATGACCCGGGGTGGCATCCGGGAGGGGGGTGGGCTCCAATCCTCCTGGAGCGTGGCGCCGCGTCTCTGGTAGGCATCCGGGCCGAGGAACTCATGGCCTACGGCATCGCGAATCACCTCTGGATTCATGGGAGCCCGGACCGGTCCAGGGTCCGGCAGTGGATGGACGCCTCGCTGGGGACGTCGTTCGGGGAGCAGCCTCGGAGCGACATCGTCGTCGCGGACGTCTTCCAGTTCGGGCCGGCGCTGACGCTCATTGACGTGCAGGTGCTCGGTGCGCCGCGCGTTGTGGAAGGCGAGGCGGAGGCGGCGGAGCAGGACGGCTTCCTGACGCGCGTGGCCAGCCTGGCGAAGGAAGCGGGCTTCAAGTGCACGCGGGTGTGGATGGGCGACGTCGGCACCATGGCGTGGGAGCTGGAGTCCCAGGGCGAGGAAGGCGCGCCCGTCGGTGCGAAGCGGGAGGACGAGGCGCTGCGCACGCTGGGGCCGGATGGATGGTCCGTGGACCCGCTGGCGCCCGTGGTGGCGCGCGAGGTGATTCGGAGCATCGTCAAGCTGCCGCTGGAGGAGGTCCACCACTACATCGACTGGGCGGTGAGCTGCCGCAGCGCGATGGCGGCGGGGACGCCGGTGGAGGGCTTCAACCTGACGCGCGCGTCGAGGCTGATGGCCACGCACTACCTGGTGTGGAAGGGGAAGGTACTGCCCAAGCCGACGCCGGTGAGCGAGATGGCGCCGAAGCTGGGCCGGGCCCGGAGGATGCGCAGGGCGGCGACGTTGGTGCCTGCGGCGCGCGTCTGGGGGCTGGTGCTGTTGGTGGCCTTCGTGGTGCCCGCGGTGCTGTACCACGTCATCTTCGCCCCGCCGGTGGAGAGCCCGGTGAAGGGCTTCGTGCTCAGTGGCGTGATGACGCTGGTCTGGGCCCTGTTCGCCTTGGTGCGCTTCGATGACTTCCAGGGGCGGCCGGTGCGCCTACCGTGGAGGGGGGCGCTGTTTGTCGGTGGCCAGATCGTAGTGGGGGCGCTGATGTGGTGGCTACATGGGAGGCCACATTGACAGCCTCGGTGCTGGGGCGCTGATGGCGGCTAAAACATAGAGTTCTTATGGCCCGGCTCAATGCATTGGGGCCGAAAGTGTGATAGTCTCTACGCAGTGCGCGAGGGGGACTGCAATGCTTGACTATCAAAAGTCATTGCCCACATATCGGGCGGTTACTGGGCACGCTGTAGGGGCATTGAATGCACTTCGACGTGTTGTAGGGCAACATGCACGATACAATTATCATCTCAAAGTGGGATTTACATCCATGCCGGAGACCCGCTGGAGGAGTCATAAGTCTGCGGGCTGGGAGGAAATGATAGTTCTTTATCGGACAGCTAGCGTGGTATCTGCCAAACGAGTGGAGTCTATTCTCGTCGAGCATTTGTGGTCAAAGTGGGCACGAAGCCGACTGCACAACACTCGGAATGGTGGCGGTGGGAGCTACAGCGAGGGCGGACCGCAGTACGTGTACCTTCTAGTCTCCGCTGCTTGGCGGAAGCGTGCCCGCTGTCATGGCTTGTGTAAGGGGTGTTTTTACGACTCCTGATGTTACTTGCACAACTTCGCGAAGTTCCCAGAGGCCGATCTTGGGAGCCTACGCGGCGTCGGCAGAGTGGACAGGGACCGATGCGGCGCAAAGTAGCTGTTGATGGAGACGCCGCGCTTCAGCCAGTAGCCACTGCCTCCTTCTCCGGTGGAAGTGCTGTACGGAGCGCGAGGAGGCGGCGATCAACCACGCAGATCGTGGCGCGGTGATAGAAGCCCCCTCGCCCAGTACCTCACCGATTTACTGGGAACACCTCTCAATCCGCTGTACCGCGGCGGCGTTCATAAAGGAGTCCATCCCTGCTTTATGAGTGGGGCGGGTAGCGGCCGATGCAACCAAGGCCCGCCCGCCCAGTTCTCTGTCGCACGCTTCACCTGCGACTTGGGGCCTGATCAGAAATTAATTATCCATTCGGGGCTTGAGGACGTAGTTCCAGTCACCATGGAAGGTAGCGCGGACGAGGTGGAGTTCGTGCATGGCCTCCGGAGAGACGCTGACTCCTGTGCGGTAGCGCCGTCGGTCCAGCCGTGCTTTCACCTTCAAGCCCTTGGTGTTGGTCGTGGTGCCGATGAGGTTCACCACCGTCTCGTAGTCCTCCAGGGGGCGGCCTCTCCAATTCAGACTGATGTGGCTGAAGAGGCGATGCTCCACCTTGTTCCACTTGCTCGTACCGGGCGGGAAATGACAGACGCTGATGCAAAGCCCCGTCGCGTCCGCCAGCCGCTGCAGCTCGGCCTTCCAGACCCGGATTCGCGCGCTGTTGCTGCCGCCCGAGTCCGCCGTCACCAGGAGTTCCTTCGCCTCGGGGTAGCGCGCATGGCCCATTTTGCGCCACCACGCGCCGAGGCTGTTGACGGCGAAGACGGGCGTGTCGTGGTCCACCCCCACCGACACCCAGGCGCTGTTGTCCCCGATGTCGTACACACCGTAGGGAATCGCCTTGCCCACCGCTGTGTCTGGGAAGTCATGCGTCAGGCTCAGCACCGGCGCCCCCGCCGGCTGCCATTCACGGCCTCCATTCTTGAACTCCCCCACCAACTCCTTCTTCTTCGTGTCCACCGAAACGGCGGGCTGTCCCCGAGCCTGGAACTCCTGCACCTGAGCGTTGATGTGCTCGAACTGGGCGTTGCGGTCCGGGTGCGACTCTCCCTCCAACGACTTGGAGATTGCCTGCAAGCTGTAGCCCTGGCTCTTGAGCAACTCGCCCACCTTCTGGGGGCTCACTTTGTAGCCGTGCTTCTCCAACGCCGCAGCCAGCATCCTCGTGCTCTTGCACGTCCAGCGCAGCGGCGACTCCGGGTCGCCCCGAGTCACCGGGTCCACCAGCGACTCCAGGGTTTCGGTCAGCCCCGGCTGGGCCACCTCCACTGGCGGGCGCCCAGCGCCCTTGCGCCGCACCCGCACCAGCGCTCCTTCAGGCCTCTTCCCGCTCACCTCGTCGCGCCCCGCGCGCACCGTCATGCGCGCCAGTCCCGTCGCCCGGGCGACCGCTGTGACGCCGCCTCGTCCCAGCGCGAGCGCCTCGGCGCCTGCCCAGCGGCGCGTCACCCGCTCATCCATGACGTCCCGGAGTGCCTGGTAGCGCTCCGCCACGGCCTTTTCCGCGTCCATGCCCGGCCAACATGCTCGGTTGCTCGACCATTCCCCTATTCGGCTAACTAATATCCCGACAGGCCCTTACCTCTGACGCAGTTGAGTTAGTCAAGGTGTGACACGGCGCCGTGCACTTCTCAATTGCGAGGAGTTCCAGGCGCCATGAAGCGCACTGTGCTTCCGGCCACGGCCGCGAAGACCACCTCTGTATTTCCTAGGGTCTTGAGCGGCCCCGGTGACCAGCCCAGCCGCGGCGATGGCCAGACGTCTACTGTCCAGCCCTCGGGGATGTGGAACAGGGTCAAGTCCCGAATCCTGTGTAGTTGGTTCGGAGGGGGTTCGGGGGAGGAAGGCTCCTCGGCGGCATCATGCAGCGGCGGTGTCAGGGGTTGATTTCAGCAGGGACATGTCGAGGTATCGGCGGTCATCCCAAACGCCGGTGACTTCAAGTGCGACGGCGATGATGAGGCGCAGGGCGCTGGCGCGGTCCGGGAAGGCACCGACGCCGCGGATGCGGCGCTTCACCTCGCCGTGGAGGCGCTCCAGGCCGTTGGTGCTGCGTAGGCGCTTCCAGTGGGCCTTGGGGAAGGCGAAGAAGCAGGTGGCGGCGGCGAAGCCCTCGCGCAGGCACTCCATGGCCTCTGGCAGGTGGCGTCCCAGCCCCTCTTCAAGGGCCTCCAGCCGCTTCCTGGCGTCCTCAAGGCTGGGGGCCTCGAAGACGGCCGACGTCTCCTTGCCCAGGCGCCCACGCAGCCTCCAGGGCGCCTTGGCGAGCACGTTCCGGGTGAGGTGCACGGTGCAGCGCTGCAGCCGCGCCTCCGGCAGGGCCTGGCGGGCCGCGGCGGCCAGTCCCGCGTGTCCGTCGGCGATGACGAGCCGCACGCCTCGCAGCCCTCGCTCTAGCAACTGGCGCAGCAAGTCCAGCCAGGAGTCCGCCGACTCGCTGCCACCCAGCGTCACCGCCAGCAGGTGCCGGTGCCCATCCTCGCCCACACCGTAGGCTACCAGGGCGGAGACGTTCTGCACCGTGCGCGCCCACCTGGCGTCGAGGAAGGTGGCATCCAGGTACAGGTAGGGGATGGCTTGGGTAAGGGGCTGGGTACGCAGCGCCTCCACCTTCTCCTCCAGCGTCCTCGTCACCCGGCTCACCGTCGAGCGCGAGACGGCCTCCCCCATGAGGGCACGCGTCACCTTGCCCATTTTCCTCGTGGAGACGCCCTGCACGTAGGCGCTGGTAATCGCCTCGTCGAGTTCCCCAGTGCGCCGCTTGTAGCGGCCCAGTGTCAAGGCTCGGCCAATCAGGTCGCTGTTCGGTTCGGCCAATCAGGTCCGGACGTGAAGCGCCCAGGAATCGCGACGGAGTGGGCCGCGCGGGTTCGGCCAAACCGGTCCGGCAGGGGCTCCGCCAGGTGTCAGCGTGCGGCGGTGTCAGCGTGGGCCGCGCGCGGTGCTCGGGTGCGCTTGGCGAGCGGTGGGTTGCGGTAGCTGTCACCCTCGATGGTGAGGACATGGGAGTGGTGCAGCAGTCGGTCCATGGCGGCGCTGGCCAGCAGTGCGTCACCAAACAGCGGAGGCCACTCCTCCAGGGCGCGATTGGAGGTGATGCAAGTGGCCGCACGCTCGTAGCGACGACGGATAATCTCGTACAGGTCGACACCCTCCTCACCCGTGAGGGGCCGCAGTCCGAGGTCGTCGATGATGAGCAGGGCTGGCGTGGTGAAGCGCAGGAGGCGCCGCTCGTAGCTGTTGTCGGCGCGTGAGGCGCGCAACTGCGTGAGCATGTCGTGGGCGCTCACGTAGAGGACGGCGTGGCCGGCGCGGCAAGCTCGCTGTCCCAGCGCCTGGGCGAGGTGACTCTTGCCGACGCCCGCCGGGCCCACCACGAGCACGTTCTCGTGCCGCTCGACAAAGGTGCAGGTGCCCAACTCCAGCACCTTGGCGCGCGGGACGGAGGTGTTGAAGGAGAAGTCGAAGTCCTCCAGGGTGCTGGGCCGCTCGAAGGCGGCACGGCGCAGGCGCACGTCCAACTGCTTGCCGTCGCGCCGCTCCACCTCGTCGGCCAGCAGTCGGTAGAGGAATTCCGTCAGCGACAAGTTGGTATCCGCTGCACGAGCCCCGTCTGGAGGGGATGAGCCGGAGCGCGCAAGGTGGCGCGCATGGCGAATGCGGAGCTGTGGAAGAAGCGAGTGGAGGAGTGGCGCACCAGTGGGCTGAGCGCGGAGGAGTACTGCCGTGGGAAGGAGTTCACGCCCAGCCCGCTGTACCGGTGGTCGAGTCGGCTGGCGAAGGCGGGGCGTGGAGAAGCGGAGGCGGCGGTGCCGCTGGTGAGGCTGGTTACTTCCCCGGCCCGCGAGGAAGCCGCACCTGGTGCAGGACTCGTCGTCATTGAGGCGCACGGGGCGCGGGTGCTGGTGCCCGCGGGGGCGGACGTGGCGACGGTAGGCGTGGCGCTGGCGGCGCTGGGTACGGCGAGCCGGGGCGGGCCGCGATGATTCCGCACGGCGTCGAAATCTTCCTGGGCCTGGAGCCGATTGACTTGCGCTGGGGCTTCGAGCGGCTGTCTGGGTTGGTGGAGGAGAGGCTGGGACGCAAGCCTCGCAGCGGCGCCCTCTTCGTCTTCTTCGGCAAGCGGCGCACGGCGCTGAAGGTACTCTTCTACGACGGCACGGGGCTGTGCCTCTTCTACAAGCGGCTGGACACCGGCTGCTTCCAGGTGCCGCGAGGGTTGGAGGAAGGCGCTACCAGCCTGGCGGTGGAGGAGCACGTGCTGGAGGAGTTGCTGGACGGGCTGCGCGTGGAGGCGCCCAGGCGCGGCCCTCGCCCACATTGAGAGGAGCCAGGCGCACCACCGCGCGGGGGCACCAGGTGGGTGTCGACAGCGCGGTGGTGAGTGGTTACAAGGCCGCGGTGTCCACGCACGAGTCTCCCATTTCCGCGCAGGCGCGCATCGCCGAGCTCGAGGCGCTGTTGAGCGCCGAGAGGCAGCGCGCCGCGCAGTTGGAGAGGGAGCGGGACGTGCTGAAAGCCTCGCACGAGAGGCTGCGGCTGGAGTTGGAGTTACTCAAGCGCCGCCTCTTCATGGCCAAGGCGGAGCGGGTGGACACCCAGCAGTTGGAGTTGGAATTCGCCCAGAAGCTGCGCGCCCTGGAAGAGGTGGCCGGCACACTGGGCATGGCCTCGGCGGAGGCGTCAGGCGGCGCGGGGGCGAAGCAGAAGTCCAAGCCCAAGGGCCGGCGGGACTTGAAGAGTCTGCCGCTGGAAGAGAGGCGGGTGGTGATTGCGGACCCTCTCTTCGACGAGCTGGTGGCCCAGGGGAAGGCGGAGAAAATCGGCTTCGAGGAGAGCTGCAAGCTGGCCTGGCAGCGCGGCGGTATGCGGCGCCTCGTCATCGCCCGGGTGAAGTACCGCACGGTGGGGGCCGACGGGGAGGCCACGCTGGCCTCGGCCATGGCGCCCAAGGAAGTCTTCTTCCGCTGCCTGGCGGCGCCCTCGCTGCTGGCCCACCTGGCCACCGAGAAGTACTGCGACGGGCTGCCGTTGTTCCGCATGGAGAAGCGCCTGGCCCGCGACGGCGTGGCGGTGGACAGGGGGACGATGGCGCGGTGGCTGGAGGACATGGGCGCCACCCTGGGCACCACAGTGGTGGCCGCCATGCGCGAGGAGGCCCTGGCCACCGCCTTCTGCATCGCCACCGACGCCACGGGCGTGGCGGTGCAGCCGGCCCCCACCGAGGGGCCGCGTCAGGCGTGCCGACGCGGCCACTACTTCGTCCAGGTAGTCGACAGGGACGCCGTCTTCTTCGAGTACACGCCGAAGGAGACGAGCGCCGCGGTGCTGGAGCTCTTCAAGGGTTTCAAGGGCTACGTGCAGGCCGACGCCAAGAGCGTCTACAACGCCCTCTTCCGTCCCGCCGAGGACGCGCCCGCTGACGGCGAGGAGGGGGTGTGTCAGGAGGTGGCGTGCTGGGCGCACTGCCGCCGGGGCTTCTGGGAGGCGGCGACGGCCAAGGACGTCATCGCCAGGGAGGGGCTGGCGCGCATCAGTCGCCTCTTCCAGTTGGAAGCGACATGGAGGGACAAGCCCCCGGAGGAGATTCACCGGCTGAGGCATGCCCACCTGCGTGCGCACGTGGACGCCTTCTTCGTCTGGGCCCAGGAGGAGTACGAGAAGGTGCGGGAGCAGCGCGGCCTCTTGCGCCGGGCCCTCGGCTACGCCGTGCGCCAGCGCGAGGCGCTGCGCTGCTTCCTCGACGACGGACGGCTGCTGCTTGAGAACAACCGCTCCGAGAGAGAATTGAGAAGGATTGCCGTCGGACGCAAGGCCTGGCTCTTCGTCGGGAGCGATGACCATGCCGAGCGCGCCGGCCACCTCTTCACCCTCATCGCCACCGCGCGACTGCACGGACTCGAGCCCGAGACCTACCTGCGCGACATCCTGCGCGTGCTGGCCCACTGGCCCCACCAGCGCTACCTCGAGCTCGCTCCCAAGTACTGGGCCGCTACGCGCGCTCGCCTCCTCCCCTCCGAACTCGACGCCGAGGTGGGCGAACTCACCGTCCCGGCGCCGGTTGCGGCCTCGCCCGAAGAGCAGTCGTCGCCGCGCTGAAAGCGTCCCATTCACGCCGCCAGCATGCGGCGTCCGTCCGGCCTACGGAAGACGGGGCTCGTGCAGCGCATACACAAGTTGGCGTCGGCCGCCTCCCGGCAGCGCACCTCGAGGGACTGCAGCAGCCCGGACAGGCGCAGCTTCTTCAGCACGGGGACGAGCTCGTCATAGGTACTCATGCGGGGGGACACTCCTTGAGCGGGGTGGGACTGCGGGGACAGCGAGGGGGGCGCTAACGCAGCAGCGTGCGCACGTCGCGCGCGTAGCGGGGAGCCGGCGGCGCAGCAGTGGCGGCGGGCGTGGCGATGGCCAGGTGCCCGTCCTGGGGCAACGGCTGCAAGTCCAGGCCTCGGCGCAGGATGTCCTTGAGGCCCTGGTAGCGCAGGTTGCCGAAGTGCAGCGCCCGGCGGCACGCGGCATCGGCCCGCTCTCGCGGGAAGCCCTCCAGGTGCACCACCATGGCCTGCACGCAGCGCAGCTGGCTGAGGACGTCATCGGCGTCGAAGACGGCGCGCACGTACGCCTCGGTGTGAGGGCCCAGCCGGGCCGCCCGCGCCTCCCAGTGGCCGCGACTGCGGTGGCGCAGGGCCGCGCGCGCCTCGGGCAGGTGGGCCTCCACGGTGCTGCGGTGGCCCTCGCCGCGCAGCGGGTGGGTGGCCACGCGCTCGTCCTGGGCGTACACGCGCACGTCGTGGGCGGTGACGCACAGCCAGACGCGCTGGCCGATGAGGCGCCAGGGCACCGAGTACAGCCGTCGGCCGTACATGACGTGGGCGTCTCTGTGCACGCGGGCCTCGTGCCACACCTCGGGCGCCCACGCGGCCGCCGGCAGCGCACGCAGCGCCGCGGCCTCGGCCTGCTGGAAGAGGAGGCGCGGCTGGCGCCCCGTCGTGCCGTGCACGCGCACCGACGCCACGTCCCGCAGCCAGCGCTGCAGGGCGGCCTCGCACTCGCGCGCGTCCTCCCCGGCCCGCCCGGCGAAGAAGTTGCCCTTCACATAGCGCACGCCCGCCTCCACCTTGCCCTTCTTCTCGGGGGCGCGAGGTGGGGCCGGGTCGACGATGAAGCCGTAGTGACGCGCCAGCGCGCGGTAGCTGCGTTGCAGGGCCCTCTCCCCGTCCACCCCGAAGGCCGCGCGTACCACCGCCGCCTTGAGGTTGTCGGGCACCACGCAGCGGGGCACCCCGCCGAAGTACGCGAAGGCGGCCTCGTGGCAGCGCAGCCACGTCTCCACGCGCTGGTCGAACACCAGCGTGGCGAAGAGGTGGCGGCTGTAGCCGAGCACCATGACGAACACCCAGGCGCGCCGCAGCGTCCCCGTGTCCGCGTCGTACAGCCGGCCCACTTCACCGAAGTCCACCTGCGCCACCTCGCCCGGGGCCGTCTCCACGGGGATGGCGACGTCCTCTTCACTCACGCCCTGCGCCCGACGCACGCTGCCCACCAGGCGTTTGACGGCCGAGAGGCTGCCTACCGGCACCCCTGCCTCCATCTGCAGCCGGGTGAAGATGGCCTGCGGCTGCAGGCCTTTGGCCACCCACGATTCCACTTGGGCTCGGTGCGCCTCCAGGCTGGACGTCTGCTGAGGCGCTGGCGGGGCCGCGGGCCGCGCCACCAGCACCGCGGCCTTGAGCACCTCGAGTTCGGGCAGCACCTGCACATCGCCCCGCAGCAGCCCCGCCGCCTCCAGCACGCGGCGGTAGTTGCGCTCCACGTCCACGCCCATTCGCAGCACCCGGGCCACTTGCCGCGCGGGTGTGCCCAGGCGGTGCAACCGCACCAATTCCTGCAGCCGGTCCATCTCCACTCTCCGGTTACTCACGCCACTTCCCTTTCCTTGGGAAGCCAGCGTGGCCTGTCGGCACGAGGCCCGGGGGACCGGTTTGGCCGAACCGGTGCGGACCGGTTTGGCCGAACTCACCCCGACCGGGTTCGCCGAACTCCGGAGGACCTGTTACGCCGAGCTACGACAGCCCAGCACGTCCCCCGCGCTGCCGCTGTGCCGGGTGCGCGGCACCGCCACGTCCACGGCCCCCGCCGTCGTCACCAACGTGCGCAGGTAGCTGCCGTTGCGCACGTCCGCCCGGCCCACCATCCGCTGCCACCGGCCAGCCCCCACCAACTCCCGGACCTCTTCCTCCAGCAGCGCCTCCAGCGTCATCCGAATGGCGCCTCGAAACAGCGCCCGCAGGTCGGCCTGCACCTCTTCGTGCGCGGGGGATTCGAACTCGGTATCGTCCACGTCAGGGAACTCCTCGGCTCCCCTGCCAGGGGGAGACCGTCTCGGTTGGTTTCACCGAGGAGCTTCCCTCTTTCCCGCTCGTCCCTCATCACCATCTACACACTTATAGGGACACGACCGTGGAACAGCTGAGCAACGTCCTTGATGCGGACGGGCGACCCCGTCGTGGAGGGATGGGATCCCGAGAACTCAAACGCCGGGATATGGAGGTGGTGGTAACTAGGCGGTCCACCCTCCATCTCAATGGAAACCCAGATGCGCAAGTCCTCGCAGCCTAGGAACTCGGGCAGGTAGAAGCGTCCCCTGCGCAACTCGGCATAGACGCTTGGGTCTACTACATGAACTACCATGCGGAGGTCGCCTGCCGACCTTGTGGCGCGCACAGAGTCGCCAAATGCGCTGGCCATTTCGGCCAGTGCGTGAACTGGTCGGAAGGGCGGTAGCGCATCGTTGCCATGCAAGTCCGGGCCGCTGGCGAACAACTGGGCATGCAATGTGGTGAATCCGGCTTGCTGTACGTGAACCAAGAGTTCCCGCGTCGCCCAGTACACCGCTGCCAGGGTGCGCTCCCCATCAATCGCGAGTTTCCTGGCGGAAGGTCTTCCTTCCCGCGCAACGACGGCGAAGATGGGACGGCCGCTGTAGCGGGCTCATCCGCTTCCGGTTTAGCGGCCGCTCCCGAGGGAAGCCTCCCGCTTGCGTCGTTCACGCTCGCGGCGCTGCTGGCGTGAACGAGCGGTCACCTCCGCGATGAGGAGGATGCGCTCCTCCAATTGCTCCAGGGTTACGCCCCGGCTCATCATCGCATGCGACAGCAGCAGTGGGGCGCAGCGGGTCAACGCCAGCACCAGCGCGAGCCGCCCCGTCGCATGCTGCTGACCCGACTCGCCTGCCTTCTGCTGCATCGACAGTTCCAGCAGGCGCGAGAGGGCCAGGGCAATCACCTTGGCGTACACCAACGAGAGCACCGCGCCAGGCCGCGTGGCGCGCAGCGCCGTCAGTCCCACACCGGATTTGAGGGCTTTGAAGAGAAGTTCCACCCTCCAGCGCAGACGGTAGGCCTCGGCCACCTCCAGGGCTGTCAACACGTCGCGGCCTACCGTCGTCAGATACCAGCGCCGCTCACCCTCTGGCCCTTGCACGGCCACCACCCGCGCCGAGGCCGTGCGCCCCTGCTTCTCCAGTTGCACGTCCACGTCGATGACGCCGCCCTCCTCACGCAGCACGCCCTGCAGTAGCGCATCCGTCAGGCGCATGCCCCGGGCCCGCACGCGCTCGCCCTTGCCCACGTGCACCCGCAGCACCTTCGGGTCATGCTGGGCCTTCAGCCGCACCAGGAAATGGGCTCCGGCCTCAATCGCATCAAGGAAGCGGCCGGTGTCTGTGTACCCCAAGTCCATGAAGGTGAGCGTGCCGGGCGCCAGCGCCTCTTCGGGCAATGCGCGCGTGTCCTGGGTGCGCTGGGGCGTCACTCCGTCCGCCACCGGCAACTCGTCTCGCAGCGATACCAGCGCGTGCCATTTGAAGGACGCTGGCCGTGCCTGGCTGGTGGAGGGGGCCCAGTCAGCCGCCAGTCGCCGCAGCAGTTGGCAGGTGGAGTCGGCCACCTGCACGTCTGAGAATTCTTCCAGCAAGGCTCCCAGTTCATTGAAGGGCTTGTCCTCGCCGATGGCCTCGCGCACGGCCTGCACGGCCCGGCCGGCCACCTCACACATCAACAGCCCAAAGGCGTGGTTGAAGCGCTCGAAGAAGGCGCTGGGTGACAGCTTCTGTCCGGTGAGCGCGATGTAGTTGGCGAAGGCCGTTGTCTGCGTGCCGGGCAGCGGCGTCACCGCGGCCACGGTGGACTCCACCAGCGCCACCAGGTCCACCTTGCGCTGGCGCTGCAACGCACCCAACCGCCGCGCCGCCTCCAGAATGTCCTCGGCCGACACCAGTGCCCGGAGTCCCTCAGCCACCTTCGCTCTCGGAGTATTCTTCATGCCGGGAGAATGGTCCTCGTCCCTCCGTTTCGACGGGCCCTGCCTGCTCGGCTGCACCTATCTCTCTGATTCTGCTCTGCTTTTCCTCACCGCGTTAAACGGACGCGGATGGTAGCGGGCTACATGCCGCCCCGGCAACCTTCTGTAGGTGCCATCGGGCGCGTAGCTGGCAACGAGTGCCTGGATGGTAGGGCTGAGATACAGGAGCCCGTGACTCAACTCACCACCAGCGCTCACCGCCAAGCAGCCCCGTGCCTCCAGACTATTGGGCAGGGGTGACTGCTCTACCCTGAGTCGTCCCCTCATTTGAGCCGAGCGTCAAGGGCCGTCCCCAGCGGTTGGCTGGTGCCGGAGCAGCGCGGGAAGCGGCAGTGAGGCGCGCGCTTTTCGGCGCCAGAGGTTGTCCTGCATCGTGCGGAGCATGTCGAAATCCATAACGCACGCCGAGGTGCATCGGTTCATTGAGGAAGCCGTCGGCCCGGACACCCATGCCAAGCGTGTGCTGTCGCTGTCCAATGCCACCTTGGGCGCCGTGCACGCCGCCAGCCTCTCGGTGAGGGCCATCGGACTGGCGCTCTCCCAGGCGCGGGGGTTGGAAGGCAAGCACGCCATCAAGCAGGTGGACCGACTGCTGTCCAACTCTGGCGTCGACGTGTGGCGACTGTTCGCGCAGTGGGTGCCCTTCGTGGTGGCCGAGCGCAAAGCGGTGACAGTCACCATTGACTGGACGGACGTATGCGCTGCACGAGCCCCGTCTTCCGTAGGCCGGACGGACGCCGCATGCTGGCGGCGTGAATGGGACGCTTTCAGCGCGGCGACGACTGCTCTTCGGGCGAGGCCGCAACCGGCGCCGGGACGGTGAGTTCGCCCACCTCGGCGTCGAGTTCGGAGGGGAGGAGGCGAGCGCGCGTAGCGGCCCAGTACTTGGGAGCGAGCTCGAGGTAGCGCTGGTGGGGCCAGTGGGCCAGCACGCGCAGGATGTCGCGCAGGTAGGTCTCGGGCTCGAGTCCGTGCAGTCGCGCGGTGGCGATGAGGGTGAAGAGGTGGCCGGCGCGCTCGGCATGGTCATCGCTCCCGACGAAGAGCCAGGCCTTGCGTCCGACGGCAATCCTTCTCAATTCTCTCTCGGAGCGGTTGTTCTCAAGCAGCAGCCGTCCGTCGTCGAGGAAGCAGCGCAGCGCCTCGCGCTGGCGCACGGCGTAGCCGAGGGCCCGGCGCAAGAGGCCGCGCTGCTCCCGCACCTTCTCGTACTCCTCCTGGGCCCAGACGAAGAAGGCGTCCACGTGCGCACGCAGGTGGGCATGCCTCAGCCGGTGAATCTCCTCCGGGGGCTTGTCCCTCCATGTCGCTTCCAACTGGAAGAGGCGACTGATGCGCGCCAGCCCCTCCCTGGCGATGACGTCCTTGGCCGTCGCCGCCTCCCAGAAGCCCCGGCGGCAGTGCGCCCAGCACGCCACCTCCTGACACACCCCCTCCTCGCCGTCAGCGGGCGCGTCCTCGGCGGGACGGAAGAGGGCGTTGTAGACGCTCTTGGCGTCGGCCTGCACGTAGCCCTTGAAGCCCTTGAAGAGCTCCAGCACCGCGGCGCTCGTCTCCTTCGGCGTGTACTCGAAGAAGACGGCGTCCCTGTCGACTACCTGGACGAAGTAGTGGCCGCGTCGGCACGCCTGGCGAGGCCCCTCGGCGGGGGCCGGCTGCACCGCCACGCCCGTGGCGTCGGTGGCGATGCAGAAGGCGGTGGCCAGCGCCTCCTCGCGCATGGCGGCCACCACGGTGGTGCCCAGGGTGGCGCCCATGTCCTCCAGCCACCGCGCCATCGTCCCCCTGTCCACCGCCACGCCGTCGCGGGCCAGGCGCTTCTCCATGCGGAACAACGGCAGCCCGTCGCAGTACTTCTCGGTGGCCAGGTGGGCCAGCAGCGAGGGCGCCGCCAGGCAGCGGAAGAAGACTTCCTTGGGCGCCATGGCCGAGGCCAGCGTGGCCTCCCCGTCGGCCCCCACCGTGCGGTACTTCACCCGGGCGATGACGAGGCGCCGCATACCGCCGCGCTGCCAGGCCAGCTTGCAGCTCTCCTCGAAGCCGATTTTCTCCGCCTTCCCCTGGGCCACCAGCTCGTCGAAGAGAGGGTCCGCAATCACCACCCGCCTCTCTTCCAGCGGCAGACTCTTCAAGTCCCGCCGGCCCTTGGGCTTGGACTTCTGCTTCGCCCCCGCGCCGCCTGACGCCTCCGCCGAGGCCATGCCCAGTGTGCCGGCCACCTCTTCCAGGGCGCGCAGCTTCTGGGCGAATTCCAACTCCAACTGCTGGGTGTCCACCCGCTCCGCCTTGGCCATGAAGAGGCGGCGCTTGAGTAACTCCAACTCCAGCCGCAGCCTCTCGTGCGAGGCTTTCAGCACGTCCCGCTCCCTCTCCAACTGCGCGGCGCGCTGCCTCTCGGCGCTCAACAGCGCCTCGAGCTCGGCGATGCGCGCCTGCGCGGAAATGGGAGACTCGTGCGTGGACACCGCGGCCTTGTAACCACTCACCACCGCGCTGTCGACACCCACCTGGTGCCCCCGCGCGGTGGTGCGCCTGGCTCCTCTCAATGTGGGCGAGGGCCCCGCCTGGGCGCCTCCACGCGCAGCCCGTCCAGCAACTCCTCCAGCACGTGCTCCTCCACCGCCAGGCTGGTAGCGCCTTCCTCCAACCCTCGCGGCACCTGGAAGCAGCCGGTGTCCAGCCGCTTGTAGAAGAGGCACAGCCCCGTGCCGTCGTAGAAGAGTACCTTCAGCGCCGTGCGCCGCTTGCCGAAGAAGACGAAGAGGGCGCCGCTGCGAGGCTTGCGTCCCAGCCTCTCCTCCACCAACCCAGACAGCCGCTCGAAGCCCCAGCGCAAGTCAATCGGCTCCAGGCCCAGGAAGATTTCGACGCCGTGCGGAATCATCGCGGCCCGCCCCGGCTCGCCGTACCCAGCGCCGCCAGCGCCACGCCTACCGTCGCCACGTCCGCCCCCGCGGGCACCAGCACCCGCGCCCCGTGCGCCTCAATGACGACGAGTCCTGCACCAGGTGCGGCTTCCTCGCGGGCCGGGGAAGTAACCAGCCTCACCAGCGGCACCGCCGCCTCCGCTTCTCCACGCCCCGCCTTCGCCAGCCGACTCGACCACCGGTACAGCGGGCTGGGCGTGAACTCCTTCCCACGGCAGTACTCCTCCGCGCTCAGCCCACTGGTGCGCCACTCCTCCACTCGCTTCTTCCACAGCTCCGCATTCGCCATGCGCGCCACCTTGCGCGCTCCGGCTCATCCCCTCCAGACGGGGCTCGTGCAGCGGATACGGACGGACTTCGAGTCGGACGACCACACCACGGTCGCCATCCAGCTTGTCACCCGCCACGGCCGCGCCACGCCGTTGCTGTGGAAGACGGTGCCCAAGAGCGAGTTGGCCGGGCAGCGCAATGCCCATGAGGACGCGTTGCTGGAGCGGTTGCACCAGGTGCTGCCCTCCGACGTGGAGGTGACGGTGCTCGCGGACCGAGGATTCGGAGACGTCGCCCTGTATGAATTGCTGGACAGACTCAGCTTCGGCTACGTCATTCGCTTTCGTGGCGTCGTGCACGTCGAAAGTGCCGGAGGGGAGGTGCACAAGGCGAAGGAGTGGGTGCCCCCGACGGGCCGTCCGAAGTTGCTGCGCGGAGCGCGCGTCACCCAGGCCCGTTTCGGCGTGGGTGCCGTCGTCTGCGTGCACCAGAAGGGAATGAAAGAGGCCTGGTTTCTGGCGGCCAGCAGCAAGGAAGCCACTGCCACCGAGTTGGTGAAGGCCTACGGACGTCGCTTCACCTGCGAGGAGACGCACCGGGACATCAAGGACTTGCGCTTCGGCATGGGCCTGTCCGCCATCGCTATCGGCACCTGTGAGCGCCGCGACAGACTGTTGCTGCTGTCCGCCTTCGCCATGGCACTGCTGACGCTGCTCGGCGCTGCGGGCGAAGCGACGGGGCTCGACAGGAAGTTCCGCGCCGACACCCGTAAGACGCGCGAGTACTCTCTCTTTCGGCAAGGCATCATCTACTACGGCGCCCTCGCCAACATGCGAGAGGAGTGGCTCCGCCCCCTCATGGAGAAATTCGCCGAACTCATCCGCGAGCAGGCCGTCTTCCGCGAGGCATTCGGCTTCATTTGATTCGAATGAGGGGACGGCTCAGTGCTCTACCGAGAAACATGCGACGCTGTCTCTGGATGGACGGGCGACTTGGTAATCCCAGCGGCTGGGCGATGGAGCAACATCGATGGCATGCTTGAGTTCTCGCAGATGCCGATGGCGATTCGAGTGGTCCGTCGGATTATTGCTGGGCACTGAATACTCGACAACGGCAACCTGAAATTCGCGCAGGAGAAAGTCCACGTCCAATTCGCCCTCGGGGGCGAATGCGAAGTGCAAGTGACCGTTAGGACCATAAAACTCGCGGATCTCGGAGAAGAGATCGAGGAGATACTGATCCTGCAGCCCTGAGCCTACGAACAACAGGCTCCTGTTACGGTATATCTCTGCGAAGGCGCGCCGGAAATGCGGCTCCCGATGCGTCACCCGACGGTACTCCTCGTGGCCCACGACCAGCTCCGATGCCAACTGGTTTTGGAAATCGAAATGTTCATCGCACGGCGTGTCCAGATATCCCTGGATGGCCCAAAGCGCTGGGGCAAGGGGCTCACGCAGGACACGGCCCACCTGGAAGCAATGCATGGGGGATCGTCCGAGCACGAGCGGTCGAATCTTCCACCTTGAGGAAACGCTGGAGGGATAGAGGTTGTCGTAGTTGGTGGTGATGACTAGCGGCCACCAGATGTCCGCAAGGCATGTGGCGCTCTCCGGGATCGTCACGGGAGTCGTGGTGAGCGCCTCGCGGACGGCTTTCTCGAGCGCGCCCTGTCCGCGATGGCGGAGCGCGAGGACCGTCTTGTTCGCGCGACGGATGAGGGAAAGGGGGTCTTCCCCGGTGCCCGCGCCGGTGGCTGCGGCGGCTTCCAGTCGCGTGATTAACCCCCCCCAGCCTGGGCACGCTGGGCGTGACAATCCCGCGCCGATGAAGGGGACTAGAAGACCTCGGTGGTAGAGCGAAGCGAGTCGCGGCGCGACCCACCTCCAGTCTGGTTTCATCATGACGTTCCCTCTGCACAAATGCGCTCAGTTCAGCCGCTTTAGGTCTGGACTTGCCTGGGTTGCGGTGGGCTCCATGATTTTGCGCGCTTCCTTCCCATCAGGCCCAGCGCGTTGAGGGCGAACGCTCTTCGCTGGCCCTCCTCGCCGATTTGCTGAAAGCATCTTTCAAGTGGCTGCACCGCAGCGGCGTTCATGAAGCAGTCCATCCCTGCTTCATGAGTGGGGCGGGTCTCGGCCGATGCAACTAGGGCCTGCCCGCCTAGGCCTCCGCCGCTCATTCCCTCTTCTGACAACCCATGACTCAGTTGTGGTGGTCGTACGCCTCAATGCGCTCGGATCCTGTTGACGAGCACCCTGGATGAGGGCTCGCGGCCCGAGTTCGAGCCGGCTGCGTGATGGGGTCACGCCGCTCGCCCATCGTCAGCGAGAAACTGGAGCGCCACGCCCGATGAGGTAGCAGGCGGTCAGGAGGACGGGGAGAAAGGTGCGCAGAGGGTGCGGGAACACCCTCCACGCGGGCCCCGGGAACCCTGCGGAAAGAGAACCGGGACACCCGAGGAGTCGTCCGTTTCGAGGGCGACGTCAAGAACTGGCCGCCCTCGGTGGACGAGGGCCGGCCGAAGCGCTGCGTGGCGTGTGGGCGCGGGGCCTACGAAGGCGGTGGGCTGGGCCTCCATGGGCATGGGCTCGTCGAGCGCCAGCAGCGCAACCCGCCGACTCCGGACGGGGCGCCGGAATGCCGGGAGGTGCTCTGTCGCCGCTACCGCTGCCATCCCTGTGGCGCGGTGATGCGCGTGGTGCCGCCGTCCGTCTCTCCACGTAAGCACTTCAGCGGGGAGGCGATTGCCTTCGCGCTGGCGCTGTGGACCCTGTGCGGCCTGAGGGCGGACGAGGTGCGACGGCGGACGAGCGACTGGACGCGCCTGGGGGACGCCGCCCGCGGCTGGCGCTCGATGGCCAGGTGAGCGCGGCAGCTTGGGGCGCGGCAGCTGTTCGGCGCGCTCCCACTCGGTGCGGTGGCGGAGGGGCCCCGAGCGCTCGCGGCCCGCGGAACCTGTCAACGCAAGTGAGACAGTGAGTTCGAGAAATTACTGAGCAGCCTCCAGTGAGGAGGAGCGCCGAGCGGGGTCGTTTATCCAGACGATGGTGGGCGGGGCCTTCGGCGTGGGTGCACCGCGAGGGAAGCGCTCGGGGTGAGCGGCGTAGGCCGCGGCGAGCACCGCGCGCCGGGCCGCGAGACGCTCGGCAGCCAGGCCGTGGTGCACGTCATAGGGCGTCAGCAGGCCGAGGCCACCGTGGTGGTGCTCGTTGTTGTACCAGCCGAAGAAGTCACCGCAGTGGCCGCGAGCGTCCTGGAGGCAGCCGAAGCCTTCGGGAAAGTCGGGCTGGTACTTCATCGTCTTGAAGTGGGCCTCGCTGAAGGGGTTGTCGTTGGAGACGTAGGGCCGCGAGTGCGTCTTCGTCACACCCAGGTCGGCCATCAGCAAGGCCACCGGCTTGGACGTCATGGAGGAGCCTCGGTCGGCGTGAATCGTCAACTGGCCGGGCGCCACGCCCTGGCGCTCGCAGGTTGCCGCCAACAGCTTCTTGGCCAGGGTGGCCGACTCGCGGTGGGCCACCATCCACCCGACGACGTAGCGGCTGAAGACGTCCAGGACGACGTAGAGGTAGAAGTACGTCCACTTCGACGGGCCGTGCAGCTTCGTTATGTCCCAGCTCCAGAGTTCATTGGGCTTCGTCGCGTGCAACTGGGGCGCCGGGTGGTTGGGGTGGCGCAGCTGGTCGCGGCGCTCGCGCACCTGCTGATTCTCAGCGAGCACCCGGTACATGGTGCGCTCCGAGCACAGGTAGCGGCCCTCATCGAGGAGCTGCGCGTAGACTTCCGCGGGCGCGGCATCCACGAATCTCGGCTCGTGCAGCACCGAGAGCACCTCGGCCCGTTGCTCCGGCGGGAGAGCCCTGGGTGGGCTGGGCCTGTGCACCGGCCCGTGTCGGGGCTGGGCCTGCCGGTAGAAGGTGGCGCGCGGCAGGCCCAGGGCCTTGCACACCGGCGCCACGCCCAGGGCGTCGACGGCCTCCAGCGCCACGGCCATCAGGGCTCCTCGTCGGGCTTGGGCAGTTCCACGCCCAGGATTTCCGAAACTTTTTTTTGGAGGTCCAGCAGCGCCTCGGCGCGCTTGAGGCGCACCTGGGCCTGGGCCAGCTGCTTCTCCAGCTCGGCCACGCGCCGGGCGCTCGTGTCGGGCACCTTCGCCGGCGGGCCGCGCTTCTTCGGGCTGTTGGCCGACAGCTCTCCGGCATCGCGCTGGCGCCGCCACGCGCTCAGCAGCGACGAGTACAGTCCTTCCCGGCGCAGCAGCGCTCCGACTTCACCGGGCTTCGTGCAGCGCTCTGCCTCCGCCAGCACCCGCAGCTTGTACTCCGCCGTGAAACCTCGGCGCCTGGCCTTCTCCACCACCTCGGTCTCCCTGACCCGAGCCTCTTCCATCACTGCGCTCATCGTCCCTGCCTGGGTCGCCCTGCACACTAAACTGCCGGGTACGAACTGTCTCACTCACGTTGGCAGAGAGGGGGGAGCCGTTCGAGAATCACGATCCTTGGTTTAAGCCTATTGCTGCTCGAATTAGAAGGGAATCTCGTCGTCCGCCGAGTGGGTGTTGGGGGGGCGGGTGAGTTTCATGTCGAATTTGGACTGATTGTCGATGAGCCAAGATTCCCGGGTCTGGATCCGATCCTGAGCGCTGGGTGAGCTAACAAGCCATCGAGCGGTCGCGAGCCTGTTCATCGGCAAGGTGCGAGCCTTCGGGTGGGTTATCTCGACGGAGGTGTGCGCGTGTCGAAGGTGATGCTTGAGGTACCCGAGGAAGTCGCGAAGTTGCTCAAAGTCATGGAGGCGAAGCTGCGGCAGGAGGGCGCGGCGGGGAAAAGCTTCGGGGAAGTGGACCCGGAAGGCGCGTTGAAGGCCATTGATGAGGCGGCCGCGGCGTTGCAGTGCGATGCGAAGCGGAGGTTGCTTCAAGGCTACGACGTCGACGCCCCCCGTCTCCAACTCGCAGGCCAGCTCCACTCCCGGGTCGGCCGGTACACGGCGACGTACAAGACGCGGCAAGGGCCTGTCGAAGTAGAGCGAAGCCTCTATCGACAGGTAGGGGTGAGAAACGGGCCCACGGTGGACACCGTCAGCCTGCGCGCTGGGTGCGTGGCCGATGGGTGGATGCCCGAGGCGGCAGTGCCCATGGCGTACCTGCTGGCCCGGGGGACCTCGAGAGAGGCGGAAGCGACGGCGCGCCAGATGGGCGTGCTGCCCTACTGCCGAGCCTCGTTCGAGCGGGTGGGGCATGAGGTGGGAGCGCTGTACGGCGGCCAGCGGTCTCGGGTGGAGGTGGTGCTGGCCCAGGAGATGCGAGTGCCCCGAGGCACCCGCGGCGTGAGCGTCAGCATGGACAGGGTGGCCGTGCCGATGGAGGAGCCGAAGAAGCGGCCGGTGGGCCGCCCTCGCAAGGGCGCCCCCACGCGCCCGGTGGACGTCGTCTGGCGCATGGCCTACGCCGCCTGCCTCACCTTCCATGATGCCCACGGCGAAGCCCTGGGCACCATCCGCTACGGACGGATGCCACGGGGCGAGGCCCGAGAGGTGGCAGAACGCCTGGCCCGCGACGTCCAGGCCCTGGTTTCCAGGCGGCGCGGCCTGTACGTCGCCGTCCTCACCGACGGTGCCCCTGAGTTGCACGCCTTGCTGGACGAGGCGCTGGCCACCCATGCCCCGGCGGCCAAGAAGCCGGTGCGTCTGGTGGACTTCTGGCACCTGATGGAGAAGCTCGGGGCTGCGGCTCGCGTGGTGGCTGGAGAAGAGACGGCCTCCGCGCTGCGTGAGAAATGGAAGCTGTCCCTGCTCAACACGCCCGGGGCGGCGTGGGCCATTGCCATGGCGTTGCACGCCAGCGGCAAGCGGCATGTCGTCCTCGGTGACGGCAAACCGGTGCACGAGGCCCTCACCTACCTGGAGAACCACGGCGAGCGAATGCACTATGCCGAGGCGCGCGCACGGGGACTTCCCATTGGCAGCGGCAACGTGGAGGCTACCTGCAAGTCTCTCGTCTCCCTGCGCATGAAGCGCCCTGGCGCCCGCTGGAGGGAGGCGTCCGGCCAGCACATCCTGGACTTGCGCGCCCTGGTGCTCTCGGAACGGTGGGACGCGGCCATGAACCTCACGCTTGCGCCGCAGAGGGCCGAGGTACGGCGCGCAGCATGATCAGTATGGGAGCCACACCCAGATTCCCCTGCTTTGGTCAAAGAAATTCGGATGAAGGGGGCTCCGTTTTCATCCTCATCTCTTTTGCAGGTGACAAGCTGCTTTCGGTCTAAGCATCTTAGACTTACGCTGGCTGCTAAATCTGTGAACCCCGCGTTGTTCATTCCTTGCTTGAAACGCCAATCAGAAATACTGGCGTCGAGCATCAGGCACGATTCGGCTACGACGACCAGTGCCGCGATTTCGTGTGGAGTCAGTCCTTCGGTTGTACGGACTGGAGACATTTCTGCGATGGTTTCGGTTTTGGCTTGAAGCGTTAGGATGGCGCGTAGTCGATCTGTGATTGATTCTTTTAGTTGCGTCCAGTCGCTTGCGGAGTCCGTGCCGTATTTCAGGACTAAGCGGTGCTGGATGTCGAACGGGAACTTGCCTTCCCTTTCCGAGGAGCAGATCAGGACGACGTCTTTTCGTGATGCTATTGCGAATCCTACTTCGTACCAGACATTTGGATTGTCGGTTGTTATGTCGGCAAGGCAGACCCGGCTCTCCCGGATGTTCTTTTCAATTTCTTCTATGGGGATTGTGACATAGGGGTCGCGGTCGACTCGGTAGGGGAGTAGCCCAGAAGCTTTAATGGCAGGCTCATAGGTATCCCCATATCGCTTGTCGAACTTGCCTCGATCGAATGGCTGTATGACAAAGCACCGTTCCATGGGGTTTCCTTTGGGATTTGGGCAATTGTGGATTTGGTGTGAGAAGTCGTGCCGAGTCTGTGGGCCTTTTAGTCCACGAAGAGTGACGCTGCCGCTCAGAACGCCGCGTCGAGAACCACGTCGGTCGCCGCACCCACACCCACGGCCACCTGGTACGACGACACGCGGCGCTCGAAGAAGTTCGTGAGCTCCTGCACGTCCTGCAGGTCCATGAAGTGCAGCGGGTTCTTCGTGCCGAACACGGGCGACATGCCCAGCATCTGGAGCCGCTGGTCCGCCACGTACTCCAGGTAGCCTCGCATGTCCTGCACGGACAGGCCCATGACGCCGCCGCTCAGGAGGTCCTGGGCGAACTGCGTCTCGCAGTCCACGGCCTCGCGGAGCATGGCCACCACGTCGCGCTCCATCTGCGCGTCGAAGAGGTCCGGCTCCTCCTTGCGCGCCACCTGGATGGACTCGAAGGCGAAGGCCATATGCGCGCTCTCGTCCCGGAACACCCAGTTGGTGCCCGCCGCCAGGCCGTTCAACAGGCCCTTGCTGCGCAGGAAGTACACGTAGGCGAAGGCCGCGAAGAAGAAGAGGCCTTCAATGCAGCCCGCGAAGCAGATGAGGTTCAGCAGGAACTGCCGCCGGTGCGCCTTTGTCTGCAGCGTGTCCAGGCCCTGGATGCTGTCCATCCACTTCATGCAGAACCGCGCCTTGCGCTGGATGGAGGGGATGTTGTCGATGGCCGCGAAGGCCTTCGCCCGCTCCGCCGGGTCCGGCACGTACGTGTCCAGCAGCGTCAGGTAGAACTGGACGTGCAGCGCCTCTTCATAGAGCTGGCGCGACAGGTACATCCGCGCCTCGGGCGCGTTCAGGTGCTTGTAGAGGTTCAGCACCAGGTTGTTGCCGACGATGCTGTCGCCCGTCGCGAAGAACGCCACCAGCCGGTGGATGAGGTGCCGCTCCGCGTCCGTCATCTTCGAGCGCAGGTCCACCAGGTCCGTGGAGAAGTCCACCTCCTCCACGGTCCAGGTGTTCTTGATGGCGTTCCGGTACATCTCGAAGAACTGCGGATACGCCATCGGGCGCAGCGTGAGATTCAGCCCAGGGTTCAACAGCATTGCTTCCGTGCTCCTCGCGCTGCGGCGCGGTGTCTCAGTCGTTCTTCCTACGGCGAAACCGTCAACGTCCCAGACCTACTGGCAGGCCTCGCACGCCTCGGGGTTCTCCAGCGAGCAGGCCACCGCCTCGGCCTCGGTCGCCTTCGCCACCGGGGCAGGGGCCGCCTGCGCCACGCTGGCGCCGCCACCCGCACCCACCGTCGCCTTGGCAATCCGCGTCGCCGGACGCGAGCGCAGGTAGTAGGTAGTCTTCAGGCCCTTCTGCCACGCGTAGAAGTACATCGAGGACAGCTTCCCGATGTTCGGCGTCTCCACGAAGAGGTTCAGCGACTGGCTCTGGTCGATGAACGCCCCGCGGTCCGCGCCCATGTCCAGCAGCGAGCGCATCGGCAGCTCCCACGCCGTGCGGTACACCGCGCGCAGGTGCTCCGGCAGCTCCGTGAGGTCCTGCACGCTGCCCTCCGCCATCTTGATGCGGTTGCGGGTGTTCTCGTTCCACAGCCCCAGCGCCTGGAGGTCGCGCACCAGGTAGCGGTTCACCTGGAGGAAGTCACCCGACAGCGTCTCGCGCTTGAACAGGTTGGACACCTGCGGCTCGATGCACTCGTAGCAGCCCACGATGGACGCAATCGTCGCCGTGGGGGCAATGGCGATCATCAGCGAGTTGCGCAGGCCGTGCTTCATGATGCGCTGGCGCAGCGCGTCCCAGCGCGCCGTGTCCTCGGGCACCACGCCCCAGTGGTCGAACTGGAGCTCGCCCCGGGCCGCCCGCGTCTCCGGGAAGGACGCGTGCGCGCCGTACTGCTCGGCCAGCTCGCAGGAGGTGGTCAGCGCCGCGAAGTAGATCTCCTCCGAGATCTTCTTGGACAGCGCGCGCGCCTCCGCGGAGTCGAAGGCCAGCTTGAGCTGGAAGAAGACGTCCTGGAGGCCCATCAGGCCCAGGCCCACCGGGCGCCAGCGCTTGTTGGACGAGGCCGCCGCGGGGATGGGGTAGTAGTTCAGGTCGATGACGCGGTCGAGCTGCCGCATCGCGAGCTGGGCGTTGGCGCGCAGCCGCTCGAAGTCGAACTTCCCGTCCACCAGCATCCGGCTCAGGTTCAGCGAGCCCAGGTTGCACACCGCCGTCTCACCCTGGCTCGTCACCTCCAGGATTTCGGTGCACAGGTTGGACAGGTGGATGACGTTGCCGTCCTTGCCCGTCTGGTTGCTCTTGCGGTTGCTGATGTCCTTGAAGGTCATCCAGCCGTTGCCCGTCTGCGCCAGGCTCTTCATCATCCGGGCGTAGAGGTCACGCGCCTTCACCTTGCGCATGGCCAGGCCGTCCGCCTCGGCCTTCGCGTAGGCCCGCTCGAAGGCGTCACCGTACAGGTCCGTGAAGTGGGGGACGGCCTTCGGGTCGAACAGGCTCCAGTCGCCGTCCGCCTCCACGCGCTTCATGAAGAGGTCCGGCACCCAGTTGGCCAGGTTCAGGTTGTGCGTGCGGCGCGCGTCGTCGCCGGTGTTCTCACGCAGCTCCAGGAAGTCCTCGATGTCCGCGTGCCACGTCTCCAGGTACACGCAGCACGCGCCCTTGCGCTTGCCACCCTGGTTCACCGCCGCCACGGAGGCGTCCAGCGTCTTCAGCCAGGGGACGATGCCGTTGGAGTGCCCGTTGGTGGACTTGATGAGCGAGCCGCGCGCGCGCACCCGGTGGTACGCCACGCCGATGCCGCCAGAGAACTTCGACAGCATCGCGATGTCCGAGTACTTCTTGTAGATGGCGTCCAGCTCGTCCGCGGGCGAGTCCAGCAGGAAGCAGCTGGAGAGCTGCTCGTGGCGCGTCCCCGAGTTGAACAGGGTGGGGGAGCTGGGCAGGTACTCCAGCGAGCTGAACAGCCGGTACAGCTCGATGGCCTCGTTCACGTTGTCGCCGCTGAGCGCGCTGGCCACGCGGAGGAAGAACTCCTGCGGCGTCTCCAGCACCTCGCGCGTCTGCGGGTTCTTCAGCAGGTACCGGTCGTAGACGGTGCGCAGGCCGAAGTACTCGAAGAGGTCGTTGCGCGACGGGTCGATGGCCGCGTTCAGCTTGCGCGCGTTGGCCTGGACGAACTGGAGCAGGCGGTCCGCGATGAGGCCGTGCTTGTGGCCCGCGGCGACGGACTGGCTGAAGGAGTGGATGTCCTGGTTGCTGACCTCCTTCTGGATGAAGGTGGCCAGCAGGCGCGCGGAGAGGCGGCCGTACTCGGGCTCCTCCACGATGAGGGCGGCGGCCGTCTGGATGGAGAGGCTGTCCAGCTCGCGCGTGGTGGCGCCGTCATACAGGCCGGAGATCGTCTTGGTGGCCACGCGCATGGCGTCCACGCGGGGCAGCCCCTGGCAGGAGCGGCCCACCGCGCGGACAATCTTGTTGAGGTCCACCGTCTCCGTGCCGCCGTTGCGCTTGCGCACGCGCATGGAGGTCGCGCCGAAGTCGCCCGCCGTGGGCTCGGAAGCCACCGCGGCCGAGGCAGCGGTGCTGGCCGGCGCTGTCGTCGTCGCCGGCGTGGACGGGCCGGAGGAGACGGGCGGGACGGTCATGTTGGCGGCGGGCTTCACGGGCGTATCGAAGTTCACGAGCGGCTCACTCCAGACAAAAGCAGGGCGCTTCGGGCAGACACGAGGCCTGTCCAGGGAAGCGGACTCCCCCACCACGTTACTGGAAAATTGTTCAGGTAGGTCCCGTTCCGGCGGGACGGGACTAGCGGCTGGAATCGACGGTGAATCTGGGGGGATTTATGGGCCAGACCGATGTTGTAAGCAAGAAACCCACAATCCCTCCTCTGCCCCAGCTCCCAGCCACATCGGCTGGTGGGGCGCCATCGACCAGCCACAAGCTATGGGGGGGTATCCATGGTGTCAACGCGAGATCTAGTGCTTGGTCCGGCACGGCCCATGCAATCTATGATCGATCTCCGAGGCGATCTCGCAGTCCTTCGGTGAACAATGCGTGACCGCCCCCAGGGACGTGGAGTGTGGGCCCCCTGGAATCCACCGTGGGCGGTCAGAAAAGGCCCTACGGAGGGGTTGGAACCACACCGCCCGCATCCGTCCCAGTGGGGGCCTGGGGGGCCTCGTCCAGGGCCTCTCCGGTGGTCTGCGGCTGCGGCTCGGGGGCCGGGGGCGGGGAGGAGGGGGCGGGCTGCGGCGCGGCCTGGGGCGGCGCCTGCGGGGCCGCCTGGGGGCCGCTGAGGGAGTGCACGGCGCGCCGCAGGGCGTCTTCCAAATCCCGGGCCGGCGGGGCCACGGCGGACAGCATCTGGTTGGCGCTGCGCGCGTTGCGGCTCTGGCTCTCAGCGGCCAGCTTGAGCTGGGTGAGGGCCTCGCTGACCAGCCGGCGCGCGTCCTCCAGCTTCTGCCGGGCCTGGTAGTAGGCCACGTCCACCATGTGCTTCTGGAGCGTCAGGCGCTGCTCCTCGGTGATGCCGGAGAGCTTCTCCGCGCGCCGCAGGTAGTAGAGGCCCTGGTCCACCCGGGCCGGCTCGTCCGACGCGATGCGCGGCCGGGCCAGGGACTCCAGGACGGGGAACAGGGCCTGGTCCAGCTCGTCCCGGTCGGTGAACTTGCGCGTCAGGAGGGAGGAGACGTCCTGGCCCTCGACGGCGATGGGCGCGTAGGCGTCCGCCAGCCGCGGGTCCCCGGTCCGGTAGGGGAGGGCGCCCATGGGGGCGTTGCGGCCCTTCATCACCACGAGCTGCCCGTCCTGGAGGGCCAGCGTGAAGGTGCGCGCGTTGAGCTGGGACAGCAGGAAGACGACGACGCCCCCCAGGCCCAGGATGAGCGTGAAGACGAGCAGCCGCGTGAAGGTACGCCGCGCCCGATAACCGAATCCCTGTTGTGCCGTTCCGTTCATGTCGCCTGCCCTCCTGACGTGCGAGCGCGAGGCCCATTTCCGGCCCCGGCGCTTAACTTGGGGCGCGCCTGCCCGGGGGTATACTCCCACTCCCGTACACACCGATGCACCACACATTCCGCCGCTTGGGGCCTAGCGAACTGCTGCCCCGCTACATTTTCGCGGAGAGCCTCTTCGCCCGTCGCCGGGTCCTGGAAGTGGATGCCGTGGCCTCCACCGGGGGCGAGAGCGCGCGCTTCCTCGTGGAGCGAGGCGCGCGCGCGGTCGTGTCGTGCGACAGGGATGTAGCGGCGGTGGAGGCCGCGCAGAAGGCGCACGGCGGTCCCGCCCTGCGCTTCCGGGCCAACGTCTACGACGACTTCGAGTCGGGCAGCTTCGACGTGGTGCTCGTCGCGGACCTGGCGCCGTACGTGAAGGCCCCGGAGCTGCTGGCGGAGCTGGCGCGGCTGGTGGCGAAGCAGGGCTTCCTCGTGGGCGGCCTGCGCAACGTCGCGGGGCTCGCGCTGCCCCAACTCCTGGAGGCCGAGGAGGGCGTGCCGCCCACCTACGGTCAGCTTCTCGACGCGCTGTCGGCCCACTTCGCGAAGGTGGAGGTGGCCACCCAGTCCCCGGTGCTGGGCTACCAGCTCGCCTTCGAGCGCGGGGAAGGGCTCCAGGTGGACGGCACCCTGGTGAACCACAGCGAGGCCGCCTACTTCCTGGTGGTCGCGGGGCAGGACGCCGCGCGCGTGGTGGACCCCACGTGGGTCCAGCTCCCTCCCGAGCCGCTGGCCTTCACGCGCGGCAAGCTGGATGAGGTGGTGGCCCGCGCGAAGTCCTGGGAGGAGCGCAGCGGCCGGCTGAAGGAGGCGCTGACGAAGCTCCGCGCGGAGCTGACGGACCGGGAGGCGGAGGCGGCGTCGCTGCGCCCCTCCTTGGAGGCGGCTCGGGAGGAGGTGGCCCGGCTCACCGCGCAGCTCGAGCAGGCGCGGGGCAGCCAGGAGGCGCAGCGCGAGCGGGACGACTTGTCCGGGAAGCTGCGGCGGCGCGAGCTCGAGCTCCAGGTGGCCCAGGAGCGGATGGCCGACGCGGACCGGCGGCTGGCGGCGCAGCGGCTGGAGGTGGAGGCCGCGCAGCGTGCCCAGGCGGACGCGGGCGTGCAGGTGCTGGCGGCGCAGGAGGCCTTGCGGCTGGAGCGGGCTCGCCGGGAGGAGACGGCGGCGTCTCTAGAGGAGGCGCGTGAGCGGCTGACGCAGGCGTACACGCAGGTGCGGGACCTCCAGGAGGAGCAGTCCACGCTGCGCATCGAGCGTGAGCGGGACCGGCTGGCGGCCGAGCGCGCCGTGGAGCAGTCCGAGGACCGCCGCCGCGCCGCGGAGGCCGCGCGCGAGCGGGAGCTGCGCATCGCGGAGCAGTACTCGGCGGCCCTGGCGGCCGTGGAGCACCTGAAGGCCGAGGCGGCGAAGGCGGAGGCGTCGTCCCGGGACGCGGGGACGGCCGTCTCCGTGAAGGACGCGGAGCTGGCTCGCACGGCGCGGGAGCTGGTGGACGCCCGGCAGCGGACGGCCACTGCGGAAGGGGCTCGGAAGGACGCGGAGTCGCGGCTGGAGGCGCTTCAGGCGGAGGTCCGTGGCCTGGAGACGGAGCTGGTCGCCGCGCGTGAGTCGCAGGCGTGGTTGGGGCAGGAGGTGGAGGCCCTGACGCAGGCGGAGGCCTCCGCGCGGGCTACGGCCCAGAAGTGGGAGCAGTCGCTTCACGAGGCCTCGCAGCGGCTGGAGGCGTTGGAGTCGGAGCGGGCTCGGACGGAGGAGCGGCTGGGGCAGGCGCTGGAGTCGGAGCGGGCCGCGCTCCAGGCCCGGCTGACGTCGCTGGAGCGCGAGCTGGAGGACGAGCGGGCCCGGGCGGCGGCGCTGGAGCAGCAGGTCCTCGACGAGGTCTCCGCGAAGGGCGAGGTCGAGGCCCGGCGGCAGGAGCTGGCGGACGAGCGCGCGGCCCTGGTCCGGCGCGTGGTGGAGCTGGAGGCGGAGGCGTCTTCGCACGCTCGCGCGGGGCGGGAGGCCACCGAGCGTTCGGCGGAGCTGGAGGCTTCGCTTCGGGCTGCCCGGGAGGAGCTGGAGTCCGCGCATCAGGAGTGGCAGGCGTCGGAGGCGCAGCTCGGGCACGTTCGGGGGGAGCTGGATTCGGAGCGGGAGGCTCGGGCCGCGGTGGAGGAGGCGCTGCGGCTGGCGCGCGGGAAGCTGGAGGGCGCGGCGCAGCGGCTGACGGAGGCCGAGGACTCGCTCGCGCGGACCCGTGAGGCGCTGGACGCGGAGCTTGCCCGGCGCACGGAGCTGGAGGGCGCGCTGGCGGAGGCCCGTGCTTCGCTGGAGTCCGAGCAGGCCCGGCGCACGGAGCAGGAGGGCTCGCTGGCGGAGGCCCGGGCGTCGCTGGAGTCCGAGCAGGCCCGGCGCACGGAGCTGGAGGGCGCGCTGGCGGAGACCCGGGCTTCGCTGGAGTCCGAGCAGGAGGGGCGGGCCCGGGCGCTGGGGGCGTTGCGTGCGCAGCTCGAGGCGGAGCAGGCGCGCCGGAGCGACGCGGAGGCGACGCTCGTCGAGACGCGGGCTGGGCTCGACGAGGCCCGCCAGACGCTGACGCAGGTGCGCGAGGCGCTGGCCGCCGAGGAGGAGCGGCGGGGGCGGTGGGAAGCGGCGCTGGCGGATGCGCAGTCCCAGCTCCAACGGGAGGGGCAGGAGCGCGAGCGCCTTGCCGCCGAGCTCACCGCGATGCGGGAGCGTGCCTTTGGCGCGGACGAGGTCGTCACCCGGCTCGAGGCCGAGGCGGCCTCCGAGCGTGAGGGACGGGCCCGCGCGCAAGCCGCATATGAGGATGCCCGGACCGCGCTCGATGCGGAGCGTGAGGCGCGTGCCCAGCTCGAAGGTTCGTTGTCGCGGACGCAGGGGGAGCTTGCATCGGAGCGCGATGCCCGGACCCGCTCGGACGAGGCGCTGGCCCAGGCGCGGCAGGAGCTGGACGCGGAACGGCTGGGCCGAAGCGAGGGTGAGGCCGCGCTGGCTCGCGTCCAGGAGCAGCTCGGGGCGGAGCAGCAGGCTCGCCTGGGTGCGGAGTCGGCGCTGGCGCAGCTTCGCGCGACGCTTGGCGCGGAACAGCAGTCACTGGCCGATGCTGAGACGTCCCTGGGGCAGGCCCGCGCGGCACTGACCGCGGAGCAGCAGGCGCGCGCTGAAACGGAAGCCGTGCTGGCGCAGTCTCGCGAGGCGCTGGGCGCGGAACAGCAGCGTGCCTCCGAGTTCGAGTCGGTCCTGGCTCAAACGCGCGCGACGCTCACCGCGGAGCAACAGGCCCGCGCTGAGGCTGAGTCCTCCGTGGCTCGGTTCCGGGACTCGCTCACGGCCGAGCAGCAGTCGCGGACGGAAGCCGAGGCGGCCCTGGCGCGCTCGCATGCGGCGCTCACCGCGGAACAACAGGCTCGTGCGGAGGCCGAGGCCGCCCTTGCGCGTTTCCGAGACGGACTCTCGGACGCGCAGCAGGCTCGCATCGAGACTGAGTCCGCGTTGGCGCAGTCGCGTGCGGCGCTCACGGCGGAGCAGCAAGCCCGCGCTGAGCTCGAGTCCACGCTGGCGCAGTCGCGTGCGGCGCTCACGGCGGAGCAGGAGGCCCGCGCCGAGCTCGAGTCCACGCTGGCGCAGTCGCGTGCGGCGCTGGGCGCGGAGCAGCAGGCTCGCGTCGAGACTCAATCCGGCCTGGCACAGTCGCGCGAGGCGCTCGCGGCGGAGCAGCAGGCCCGCGCCGAAGTCGAGGCCCGTCTGGCCGAGGCGCAGGCGGCACTCGCCACCGAGGAACAGTCGCGTGCCCAGGTGGAATCTGCCCTGGCGCAATCTCGGCAGTCCCTTGAGTCGGAGGGGGCTGCTCTCGGACAAGCTCGTTCGGCGATGGAGGCGGAGCAGCAGCGCCGCGCCGAGGCCGAAGCCTCGCTGGCGCAGGTCCGCGGGATGCTCGAAGCGGAGCAGCGTTCGCGAGCGGATGCGGAGTCCGCGCTCGAAGCGCTGCGCACGGAGACCTCCGAACGCGACCACGCCCGCCAGGAACGCCTGGCCGCCGCCGAACGCGTCATGGCCGAAATGGAGCGCGCGCTGGAGACCCAGCGCGTCGAGGCCGAGGCCCGCGGGCAGGCGCTCCGGGACTCCGTGACGCGGCTGGAGTCGGAGCGGGCCTGGGTCGAGAGCACCGCGCAGGAGCAGCGCGCCGCATTGGAAGCCCAGCTCGCGGAGGTTCGCGCGGCCCAGGCGTCGGAGGCCGCGCGTGCGACGGAGCTGGAGACGGCACGGGGCGCCGCGGAGGCTCAGCTCGCCGAGCGGGCGGGAATCATCGAGGCGCTGGAGGCTCAGCTCGGCGACCTGCGGGCTCAGCTCGCCGAGCGCGAGGCCGAGGCAGGCCGCGTCAGTGAAGCCGCACAGCAGCAGGCCCAGGCGCTGACCGAGGCCCGCGAGGCGCTGGCCCAGCAGGAAGCCTCATCCCAGGAGCGGCTCTCCGCGCTTGAGCGCGAGCTGGACGGCGCGCTGGCTCGCGCGGAGCGGCAGCAGGGGGAGATTGAATCGCTGCTGGCGGAGCGAGACCGCGAACGGGCGGCCCTGGCCGCGGCCCAGCAGGACCTGGCCCACCTGGGCGCGGCGCGGCAGGAGACCCTGCGGCTTGGGGCCCAGCTCCAACACGCCATGTCGGCCCTGCACGAGCGGGGCGTCCACATCGCCCGGCTCGATGCGGAGTTGGTGGACGCGCAGGACCGGCTCGCCGCTCAGCGGGAGAACGCCGAGCTGCTCATGGTGCAGCTCGAAACGGCGCGGCGCTTCGCGGGCAAGGCCACCGCGATGGAGAACTCGCTCGAAGCGGAGCGCGCCGCGCTGGAGACGCTGCGGGCCGAGCTGGCCCAGGCGGCGGAGGCCGTCGCCACGGAGCAGGCGAGGGCGAACGCGCTGGAGGCCCAGCTCACGGACTCGGCCGATGGCCTGACGCGTGCCCGTGCCGCGCTGGAGGCCCAGCGCTCCGAGTGGGAGACCCGGCTGCGGGACGCGGAAGCCCAGCTCGCGGAGGCCACTGCCCGCGCCGAGGCTCAGCGCGCCGAGGCGGAGCAGCAGTTTTCGGAGGCCACTGCCCGCGCCGACGCCCAGCGTGCCGAGCTCGAAGCGCGTCTGGCGGACGCCACCTCGCGTTCCGACGCCCTGCGTGTCGACGTTGAGCAGCAGCTCTCCGAGGCCACTGCCCGCGCCGACGCCCAACGGGCCGAACTCGAAGCGCGTCTCGCGCATGCCGACGCCCGGCGTGGCGAGCTGGAGACCCAGCTCGCGGACCTCAACGCCCGGCTTGAAGCGCAGCAGGCCGCCCTCGAAGCCCGGCTCGCGGAAGACACCGCGCGGTTCACCGCGCAACTGGCCGAGGCCCGCAGCCTCGCGGCCCAGCACGCCGACGCCGTCTCGCGAGCCGAGTCCGACAAGCGCACGCTCGAGTCCAGCGTGGCGGAGCTGACGTCACAGCTCGAAGCCCTCCGCGCCGACCTGACCGCCGCCACGGAGCGCGCCGCCTCGCTTCAGTCCGCCCAGGAGCGCCTCGCCAAGGCAGACTCCGACCGCGCGCGCCTCCAGTCCGACCTGTCGGTCGCCCGCGCCGCCCGGGTCCGCCTCGAAGGCCGCGTCACCGCCCTGGAGGCCGCGTCCACCGACGCCGTCCGAATCCTCGACGCCGAACGCGCCGAGCGCACCCGCCTGGCCCAGGCGCTCGAAACGGCCACGCAGCAGCTCCAGCAGCAGGACGGGAGCACCGCCGGCCAGCTCGCGTCCTTCCAGGCCGAGCGCGCCCAGTTCGACGAGCAGCTCCGGAGCCTCGAGGCCCAGCTCCAGACGCAGCAGGCCCGCCTGGACGCCGTGGAGGCCGAGCGCACCCGGCTCCTGGCCACCGTGGAGGCGCTCAAGACCGCCTCCCAGCCCGAGGCCGTGTTGGAGATGGCCGCGGAGATGGAGCTCCTCCAGTCCCTGGTGGAAGACCTCCAGCAGAAGCTCGCGGACCGCGAGGCCGAGCTCGCCGCGGCACAGCGGCCGGCGTCCCGCGCGGACGGCTTCGCCCTGCTGGACGCGCCCGACCCCGTCCGGAACGAGGTGGTCCCCCCGGAAGGGGCGGAGCAGGGCGCCAGGGCCCAGGCGCGGCGTCCCCGAGGCGCCGTGCCCGCGCTGGACCTGCCGGCCCAGAAGCGCCCCATGAAGCCGGACGAGCGCGAATAGCGGCTCGCGACTAGGATTGCGCCCGTGGAAGCTCGCGAGCGCATCTTCAAGTACCAGGGCCTGGGCAATGACTTCGTCGTGCTGGACCGGCGGGGCACCGGCGTGGACATCGGCGCCGCCACGTCGCGGTGGATGTGCGACCGGCGCCTGGGCATTGGCGGGGACGGCGTGCTGGCGCTGCTGCCCTCCGAGCGGGGCGTCGCCCGCATGGTCGTGCACAACGCGGATGGCAGCATCGCGGAGATGTGCGGCAACGGCCTGCGCTGCGCGGTGAAGTTCCTGGTGGACGACTCCGGCCAGACGCCGGGCCACATCGACGTGGAGACGGGGGCGGGCGTGCTCACCTGCTACCCCTCCTACGGCGAGGGCGGCGTGGTGGCCGTGGACATCTCCATGGGCCCCGCCCGGCTGGTCGCCCCCAATCTCCCCTCGGGCGCCACGGGCCAGCCCTTCCTGGACGCCGAGGTGCCGGGCCATCCGCCCCTGCGCGCGTCCGCGGTGAGCATGGGCAATCCACACCTGGTCCTCCTGGACCAGCCGCTGGAGGACGCCTCGCGCCTGGGGCCCCTGCTGGAGCACCACCCGTCCTTCCCGGACCGCACCAACGTGGAGTTCGTCCGCGTGGACCCGGACGGCCTCACCGTGGTCGTCTGGGAGCGGGGCTGTGGGCTGACGCAGGCCTGCGGGACGGGGGCCTGCGCCTCCGCCGTGGCCGCCGTGCTGGCGAAGCGGCTCCCGGCGGATGCCTGGCTGCGCGTCACCCTGCCAGGGGGTGACTTGCGCATCCGCGTCCCCGCCGACCTGTCCGACATCCGCCTCCGTGGACCGGTGGCCTTCGTCTTCGAGGGCGTTGTCGCGGTTCCCTCGGGCCGGTAACCTCCGGCGTTCCTCTCGCCCCCAGGTCAGAACGCGCCGTGGCCGGACCCATCCTCGTCGTCGACGACGACCTGTTCTTCCGTCAGCTCGCCAGCGACTTGCTCACCCGTAGCGGGCATCGCGTGGTGACCGTGGAGAACGCAACGCTCGCGCTCGAAGAGGCGGCCCGTACCCCGTTCGACCTGGTCATCACCGACGTGGTGATGCCGGGGGTGGACGGCTTCGCGCTCACCGCGCGCCTGCGCGAGCGGGACCCGGACCAGGAGGTCATCCTCGTCAGCCAGCGGACCGACGTCCGCGGCTCCGAGGTGGCGCTCCGCTCGGGGGCGGCGGACTGCCTCACCAAGCCGGTGGACGCCAACGACATGCTGCTCGCCGTGGACCGGGCGCTGGAGCGCGCGTCCCTGCGCCGCGAGCGCACGCAGCTCCGCGATGAGAACCTGGAGTTCGCCCGCTTCCACAACCTGCACCAGCGCTGCCTGGAGCTCTTGTCCCATCCGGACCTCGAGTGGCTCCAGGAGCGGCTCACCTCGGAGCTGGCGGCCGTCTGCGACGCGCAGAGCGCCGCGCTGTGGGTGATTGATGACCGGGGCGACCTGGTGCTGCGCGCCTACCGCGGGCTGCTGGACCGGCAGTTCCTCGCGGAGAAGATGAGCCCGGAGGGGCCGCTGTCCGGGCGGCTGCGGGAGGCCCAGCCGTGGACGGCCCGCGACGAGCGCTCGGCGGTGATGTACGTGCCCCTGGTGGCGTCGGGAGAAGTCGTCGGCCTGGCGCAGCTCTCCGACCCGCTGTCTGGAGACTTCCGGCCCGAGCACACACGCGATGCCCGCGTGCTGGGGGACTTCGCGGCGGTGGGCCTGAAGAACGGCCGGAAGATGCTCGCGCTCCAGCGCCTGGGCCTGAGGGACCGCGAGACGGCCGCGTACAACCTCAGCTACTTCACCGACTACGCGTCCAAGGAGATCTACAAGGCCCGGCGCTACGGGCGGACCTTCTCCCTGCTGACCTTCTCCATCGACAACCTGCCGCTGGTGCGCGTGCGCCAGGGCGCGGCGGACGCGAAGAAGGCGGTGCGCGGCATCATCAAGGCGCTCAGTAAAATCATCCGCGACTCGGACGTCATCGCGAAGGCGAGCGACCAGGAGTTCTACCTCCTGCTGCCGGAGACGGACTTCTTCGGCGCGCTGATGTTCGTGCGCCGCGCGGTGGCCGCCGTGCGCGAGGAGCCCGAGGCCATGGAGGTGGAGCAGCGGCTGCCCCTGATGATGGTGGGCGGCGCCAGCACCTTCCCCAAGGATGGCGAGGACTTCGACGAGCTGGTGCACCGCTGCCGCCGCCGCATGGACGAGCGCCGCGCGTCGTTGCAGCGGCGGCTGATGCTGGACGGGCTGCCCTTCTGGGACGAGGTGGACCTGCTGCTGGGCACGCCGAACAGCCCCCGCCTGCCGGTGGACGAGCGCTCCGAGCCGAGCCGCCGGGGCAAGGTGTCCGACGTCCTCTTCGACGAGCTCCAGGCGGAGATTGCCCGGGAGATGCTGCGAGACCCGGGCTCGCGCGGCCTCTTGTACGTGGGCGGGCCGGAGATCCGCACCGACCTGAACATCGCCGCCGGGCTGGAGTCCGCGCCTCCCGACCTGGCCTCGCGCATCTACCTGCTGGGCCGCCGGGTGGACCTGGAGTCCCACCCCGCGCTGACGCCGGTGTTCCTGGAGGGAGACGACCGCATCGCGCGGCACGAGTTCATCCTCTGGCTCTCCGAGAGCGCGGCCTACGCGCTCATCCAGCGGCGGGGCCACGGGGCGACGTGGGGGTTCCACACCTCGGACACCGCGGTGGTGGACGGGCTCATCTCCAAGCTGCAGGCCGAATACGACCTGCAGCCCTACTGACACGAAGCGGAGCGCCACCGTGGCCCCGGTCCGGAAAATCCTCATCGCCGACCCCGACCTCGAGTCCGTGCGTTCGCTGTCGCGCGCGCTGCGCACCAAGGGCTACCAGGTGCACTACGCGCCGGACGGCTCGCGGGCGCTGGAGGTGGCCGTGCTGCGCCACCCGGATCTCACGCTGTTCGACGAGGCCTGCCGGCTGCTGGACGCGCGCACCTTCATCCAGATTCTGCGCACCAACCCGCGCACCGAGGACATCCCGGTGGTGCTCACCACCGCGAGCTTCGAGTCGGACCGGCTGCGCGGCCTGCGCGACGGCTACCTGCGCAAGCCCTTCAACCTGGACGAGGTGCTCAGCCGCATCGAGCACATCTTCCGCCGCAGCGAGGCGGCCAAGGACCTCAAGAGCGAGCAGCAGGAAATCGAGGGCTCGCTCAGCCAGCTCAGCATCCCGGACCTGATGCAGTTGCTGGGCATGAACCGGCGCAGCGGCAAGCTGACGCTGGAGCGCGGCAACGACCGGGGTGAGATCGCCGTCGCCGAGGGCCGCCCCGTGAACGCGAAGCTGGGGCGCGTGGAAGGGGAGAAGGCCCTGTTCCGCCTGCTGGCGTGGGTGGATGGGACGTTCACCTTCTCGCCGGGCGGAAACGTGGCGAAGCCGCGCATCAACCGCGGCATGGATGACGCGCTGCTGGAGGGCATGCGCCAGTCGGACGAGGTGAACCGGCTGATGCCCGGCCTGCCGCCGCGCCACACGCGGCTGATGCTGGCGCCGGACGCGGACCTGCAAGGGGACCAGCACCCGGTGACGCAGCAGGTGGTGGACCTCATCCGCCAGCCGCGCGCCCTGGGCGAGGTGCTGGACCTGGCGCCGGCCACGGATTTGGAAGTGCTCAACGTCCTCACCACGCTGATGCAGCGGGGCGTGGCGAGGGCCGCGGACGGGGACGGCGTGGAGGCGACGTCCGGCGAGCTGCTGGGCGCGGCGGAGGTCCACGCGCTGCGCGGCCGCATCCTCCGCACGCGGGCGCCGGCGAAGGTGGCCACCGCGAAGATCTTCGTGTGCGGCAGCAACGCGGGCGCGGCCCGGCGGGTCCTTTCGCGCATGCCCGGCATGGAGGCGCTGTCCGCCGAGCCCACCGCGGTGAAGAGCGGCTTCGGCACGCTGGGGCGGCTGGTGCTCAGCGAGGTGCTGCGCCTGGACTTCTGCGTGCTGCCTCCGGCGGAGGCGGCGCGTCCGCTCTGGCGCCCCTTCACGGCGGGCGCCATGGGCGCGCTGCTGATGGACGTGGCCGAGCCCTCCGTGCGGCTCGCGCACTACCTGGCCTGGGAGGTCCGGATGCCGGTGGTGGTGGTGGGCGCGGAGGTCCCCGCGGCGCTGCAGGGGGCTCCGGCGGGGGCGCTAGGCTCGGGGGATGACCTGGCGGACGCGCTGCGCGCGCTGCTGGTCCAGGCGCTCAACCCGGCGCCCACGCTGCCCGGCGTGCCCCAGGTGCAGCGGGCCGCCGCGTCCATCGTGTGAGGCGCTCCGCCTTCTTCTGGGCGTACGCGTCCTGCGTGATGCGCTCGCTCGTGAGGTTGGCGCACCAGGTGTCGAAGCGCGCGGACTCCGGATGGGCGAACACGTTCTGCCCGTCCTGCATGTCGAGGACGGAGAAGGACCTGTCAGGTGAGGCGTCATCCGCATCCGGTGTGTAGATGCGGACGGTGCGCGAGCGCCCCTCGTGCGGGGAAGCGAAGTCTCGGAGGATGTAGACGTGGCCCATAGGGGGTCCGGAGGTTGGCGGCTGCGCGAGGAGGACAGGTCGCGCCCCTGGCACCGGCCAGCTCCCCCAACCCACCGGATTCTCACGTCGTTTCCCCGGTGGATGAACCCGACGCGCGGGCGTCCGGGGGTGTAGGCTGAACGGGTATCCCAGGACTCACGCGAATACCCATGCAGCAGAAACTCGCCGCAGACATGTCGACCACCGCGGGCCGCGCTCAGGCCGGGCAGACCCCGGTGGCGCTCTCCGTGCCCGCCTTGACGATCGTGTCCCATCCGCAGCCGCAGCGGATAGGGGAGCGGCTGCTCCTGGAGGTGCTCGCGTCGCAGGGCCGCACGGCGGCGCTGTCACGCAACGCGCCAGACTTCTCCCGGCCCGGGGGGCTGATGGCGCTGCCCCTGGGCGACCCCTTCCTCAGCCGCAAGCCGGTGGAGTTCGAGCCCGGCCCGCGCGGCGGCCTCCGCATGCTGGTGCCGGAGGACGGCACGCAGGTGCGCGTGGCGGACCAGGCCGTCCAGGGCGGCCGTGAGTTCTCCCGCGAGGAGCTGTCGGCCGGCGTGCCGCTGGTGCTCGCGGACCGGGTGGTGCTGCTGCTCCATCTTGCGTCGTCCTTCCGGCAGCCGGGCGCGCTGGACCAGGGCATCGTCGGCCATGGCGAGGGTATCCACCGCGTGCGGGAGGACATCATCCGCGTGGCGGACCTCACCGTGCCGGTGCTCATCCGCGGTGAGACGGGCACGGGCAAGGAACTGGTGGCGCGCGCCATCCACGCCAGCGGCCCCCGCCGCGCCGGGCCCTTCGTCAGCGTCAACCTGGGGGCGCTCGCCAAGGAGCTGGTCGCCGCGGAGCTCTTCGGCGCCCAGCGCGGGGCCTATACGGGGGCCAGCCGGGACAGGGACGGCTTCTTCCGCGCCGCGGAGGGCGGCACGCTCTTCCTCGACGAGGTGGGCGAGGCGCCGCCCGAGGTGCAGGCCGCGCTGCTGCGGGTGCTGGAGACGGGCGAAATCTATCCGGTGGGCGGCCACACGCCGGTGCCCGTCGACGTGCGGCTCGTCTCCGCCACGGACGCGCACCTGGAGGCGCGCATCCAGGACCGCACCTTCAAGGCGCCGCTGCTGCACCGGCTGGCGGGCTTCGAAATCCTGGTGCCGCCGCTGCGCGAGCGCCGCGAGGACATTGGCCTGCTCTTCCACCACTTCGCCCGCCAGGAGCTGGAGGCCATGGGGGAGGGGGCCCAGCTCACGGCCTCGGACCCGCGCGCCGAGCCGTGGCTGCCCGCGGCCCTGGCCGTCCGGCTGGTGCGCCATGGGTGGGCCGGCAACATCCGCCAGTTGCGCAATGTCACCCGGCAGCTCGTCATCGGCAACCGGGGCCTGCCGGGGCTGCGCGCCGACGCCCGGCTGGAGCAGTTGCTGGACGCGGAGGCGCAGCCGGTGCCTGGGCGCCCGCTGACGGAGCGCGCCGAGGACGATGACGGTGTGAAGGCGCCACGCCGCAAGCCCGCGGACGTGAGCGAGCAGGAGCTGCTGGAGGCCCTGCGCGCCTGCTCCTGGGACCTCAAGGCCACCGCGGACTGGCTGGGCATTCCCCGGCCCTCCGTCTACGTCCTCATCGACAAGAGCTCGCTCCTGCGCACCGCGCGCGACTTGAGCCCGGAGGAGATCACCCGCTGCTTCCACGAGTGTGAAGGGGACCTCGACCGGATGGTGCAGCGGCTGGAGGTCTCCAAGCGCGCGCTCCAGCGCCGCGTGCGGGAGCTGGGCCTCAGTGGTGGGTAGCCTGGGCTGACACGTCAAACCGGACCGGGTGGGTTCGGCTGACGTGTCCACGCGCCTTCGGCGAATGGAACCGGATGGGTTTCCTTGGAGGCCCAGCCCAGCAGACCTGTCTGGTACGGTGTCTGCAAATCACAGCCGTCAGTCATTCATCACACGCCCCAGCGGGGCACAGGAGCCACGGCCCATGGCCATCGTCACCGTCGTCATCAAGAAGTCGGGGGACCTGAGCTACATCCCCAACAACAAGGTCCGGCACGGGGATACCGTCCGTTTCTGGATCGACACGTCGACCGGCGTCACCAACGCGACGGTGTACCCGCCCACGTGCCTGGACAGCACGGCGTCCATCTCCCTGGACAACTCCTCCAACCTGAAGGAGGCGAAGGACGACGCCGTCTCCGAAGGGGCCGCGGTCGGCACGTATCCGTTCACGGTGAATGTCCCCGGCGGGTCCGGCTCGTCGCACCATGGCAGCGAGCTGGAGACGAAGAACGGGAACCTGGACGTGACGACGGACCCGCCAGAGGCCTGAGTCCCGCGCCGTCTCAGGGCAGGGGAGGGCCGGCCCATGGCTCGTGGGCCGTGACGAGCCGGCTCCTCCATTCGGATTCCAGCAGGGGGTTGCGGGCCAACGCCTGCCGCAGCGCCTCCTGCCCCTCGGCGCGCCACGCCTGCCGCTGCTCCAGGGCGGCGGGCGTTTCCGCCAGCGCCACCCGCAGGCCGCCGCGAAGCGCCAGGGCACGGGCCCACCCGGGACGGACGGCCAGGACCTCCTCGACGAGCGTCAGGCCGCGCGCCAGGGGGGGGGCCGAGTCCATGCCCGCGCGCTGCCGCCACTCGGCCCAGGCGAGCTGGAAGCGCGCGGCCTCCAGCCGGAAGTCGTGGCGCCGGGGCGCCAGCGTCAGGGCCTGCTGGAACGCCTCGGCCGCGGCTTCGAAGTCCGCGTCCTTCACGGTGTCGCGCCGCGCCAGCCACCGCGCTTGGAGGGCCCGCAGCTCGCCCAGGTTGCGCCAGATGTGGGCCTGGCGTGCGTTCAGCGAGCTGGCGCGCGCCAGGGACGCCTCGGCCCGGGACAGCGCCTGGCCAGGGGCTCCGCCGCGCTCCAGGCGCCAGGTGGCCAGCAGCGTCTGGGCACGTCCCAGGTTGGCCCAGAGGTCGGCGTCTCCTTCCTGGAGCGAGAGGGCCTGTTGGTAGGCCTCAACGGCGGCGCGGCCGCTGGGGCGCGGGTCCTCCCCGCGCGCGGCCTGGATGGTGGCTCGCCGCAGCCACACCTCGCCCAGGTTGTTGTGGGCATAGGCCTGCTTGGGCGCCAGCCGCCGCGCCTCCTCGAAGGCCGCCTGGGCCTGTTCGAGCAGCGGCGCGGTGTCGCCGCCTTCCTCCCAGCGCTGCTCCGCATGCCACAGCAGCGCCGCGCCCAGGCCGTTGTGCAGCGGGGGCAGCTTCGCGTTGATGTCCAGCCCCTGGCGGAACAGGGACAGCGCATGCTCCAGGTCCGCTTCATGGGGCTCGCCGTGGCTCCAGCGCCAGCGGGCGAGCTGCTCGGAGATTTCGGCGCCCCGGAAGCACGCCACGACGTTGCCGGGGTTCAAGGCCAGCGCCTTCGCGAGCGCGTCGCGGGCCCGCGTCAGGTCCCCCGCGGCGTCCGTGGCGCCCGGCGTGGAGGCGCGCCTTCTCAGCGCGTTGCCCAGGTTGATCCACGCGTCCGCCTGGTGCTCCCGCACGCGGATGGCGGCGAGGTACGCGTCAATGGCCTTGCCCTGGTGCGCCAGCGGGTCCACGCCGCGCTCCGCCTCCGCGTCCGCCCACACCTGGTACGTCAGCCCCAGGTTGGCGTGGAAGGCGTAGTCGCGCTCCTCGGGGCGCAGGCGCTCGAAGGCTTCAATCGACAGGCGGAGCTGCTCGCCCGGGTCCTGCCCGCGCTCCTGCAGGTAGCGGGCCCAGAGCCGGTGGGTGATGGCCAGCTCCAGCGCGACGCGGTCTGCCGGCGGAGCCAGGGCCAGGGCCTCGCGCGCGGCGTGGATGGACTTCTCCAGCAGCGGCTCCGCGTCCTGGCGGCCCTGGCTGGTGCGCTGCTCCGCGAGCCGGCGGTGCAGGCGGGAGAGGACGACGAGCGCGCGGTGGTGGTCCGGCGCGGCGGTGAGCGCGCGGGTCGCCGCCTCCACGCCGCGCTCGTAGTAGGGCAGCACGTTGCCTTCGCCGTACAGCTCCATCACCAGCGCGGCCAGCTCCAGGCGCGCCAGGACGTAGTGCCCGGTGGGCTGGCTCTCCGCGGTGGCGATGGCCGCCGTATACGCGCGGCGGCCCGCGTCCAGGTCCTCCTGCGAGCCGGCCTTGTCACCCTGGTGCCAGCGCTGCGTGGCCCGGGCCAGGAGCACGTCGCCTTGCAGCAGCGGCGCCTCGTAGAACCAGGGCTGCGCGCGGCCCATGGCCTCCAGGTGCGTCAGCGCCTCTTCGTGGCGGCCCTCGTAGAAGGCGAAGAGCGCCTTCACGTACAGCGGCGGGACGGGGACGTCCGGGCCTTCCGCCTGGCGCAGGTAGGCCAGCGCCGGGTCCCGGTAGTCCTGCTCCAGCTCCTTGCGGCGCAGCTCGCGCTGCTCCGGGCTGCGGCGCTCCACGTCCAGCAGCAGCCGCTCCTGGTAGAGGTCTCCCAGCACCTGCGCCAGGGCCCAGGCCACCCGGGGCTCGCGGTAGCCCTGGGCCCACGCGGCCTCCAGGCGTTTCCGTGCGGCGTCCCGGTCATCCAGCACGAGCAGCGCGCGGCCCAGGGCGTACTGGCCGGGGCCCAGCGCGTGGGGGCCGGCCTCGCGCACCTCGGCCTCCAGCGCGTCCATGCTGGCGCGCAGCTCGCGCCGGTCCTCGCGGGTGTCGTGCAGGCGTGAGAGGGCGGAGTAGCGCGCCGAGGCCTCGATGCGCTCCACCCGTTCGGTGAAGCGGCGCGTGAGGCGCTCGCGCTCGGCCACCTCGCCGCGGGCGATGGCCGTCTGGATGAGCGCCAGCAGCACCACCGTCAGCGCCGCCGAGCCCAGCGTCAGCGCCACCCGGTGCTTGCGGGCCTTGCGGCGCAGGCGGTAGCCCAGGCCCTGGCGCGCCAGGACGGGCTCGCCGTCGAGGAACCGCTGCAGGTCCTCCGCCAGCGCCCGCGCCGAGTCGTAGCGGGCGGGCCGCTGCTTCTCCAGGCACTTGAGGACGATGGCCTCCAGGTCCGACGGGATGTCGGCGTCGAGCGCGCGCGGCGGCGCCGGCTCCTCGTGCTGGAGCCGGGTGATGACCTCCGCCTCGGTGGCGCCGGTGAAGGGCGGCCGGCCGGTGAGCAGCGAGTAGAGCGTGGCGCCCAGGCTGTAGACGTCCGCGCGCCGGTCCAGGCGGGACACCTCGCCGCGCGCCTGCTCCGGGGCCATGTAGCGCGGGGTGCCCTGCACGGCGTTGGGCGCGGCGCCGTCCTCGCGCCAGTCGCGCGCCAGGCCGAAGTCCATGACGAAGGGGGCCAGCCCGCCGTCCTCGGTGCGCTCCACCAGGATGTTGCCTGGCTTGATGTCGCGGTGGATGAGGCCCGCGCCGTGGGCGGCGTGCACGCCCTCGGCGGCCTGGCGCAGCACCACCACCTTCTGCTCCAGCGTGAGCGAGCGCGCGAGCTGCCCCAGCGGCTGTCCGTCCACGTAGCGCATGGCGATGTAGCCCCGGCCGCGCACCTCGCCGACCTCGTACACCTCGCACACCCGCTCATGCCGGACGCGGGCCTGGGCGCGGGCCTCGGAGAGGAAGCGCCGGGCCAGCTCCGGGTCGTCCCCGCGCACGAACTTCAGCGCCACGTTGCGGCGGAGCATGGGGTCATACGCCAGGAACACCCGGCCCATGCCGCCCTGGCCCAGGAAGCGCACCGGCTGGTAGCGGTCCCAGTCCGGCACCGGGAAGGTGGGGCCGTCCGGCTCGGCGGCGGGGGGCGGGGCCACGCCCGGCGTGACGGGCGTCAGCGTGGCGGCCTCGAGGGGACGGGCGGCGCCCGGGTCCGTGCTCTCGGCGGCGAGCTCCTCGCGGAGCGCCAGCATCGAGTCCTCGGACAGCCGGCCTCGCTCCCGCAGCAGCTCCAGGGGGCCACGCCGCAGGCGGAGCGCTTCCTCGCGCAGGGCCGCCGCCTCCTCGCCGGAGAGCAACCCTTCGTCCATCGCGAGGAGGAGCTCCTCCTCATACGTCTCATTCAATCGCCCTGCCACGTGCACGGCCCCAGCATACGGGCTGGCGCGTGGCAGGGGGAGACTCCGCCGGGAGGCCCACGAGGCCGGCGGAGCGGCCTCTGAGGGGGGGACCTCCCGGCGGAAGGGTGTCGCGGTCAGCCCCTAGCCGCGCTTCCTCCGCCGCAGGCCCAGCAGGCCGAGCAGCGCCAGCCAGGACGTGGCGGGCGCCGTGCTGCAGCCGCCACCGGCGAAGGCGCGGGTGAGCTCCACCACCCACGTGTACTCCGCGGGGGTGCTGTCCACGTTGCCCGCGCGGTCCGTGGCCCGCACGCGCAGGGTGTGCTGTCCCTCGCCCACGTCATAGCTGTCCCGGCAGGGCTCGAAGGCGCCCCCGTCCAGGCTGCACTCGTAGGTGACGTCCTCCTCGGAGGAGCCGTAGTCGAAGGTGGCCGTCCGGTTGCCACCGCGCGAGGGCGGCGTGCTCGGGAGGTACGTGTCCGGCGCCTGCGTGTCGATGATGAACGCGCCAGGCGCGGAGGGCTCGCTGGTGCGGCCCTCGCTGTCGGTGGCGGTGGCGGTGATGGTGTGCGGGCCATCCTCCAGCGGCTGGGTCGGCGTGCAGCTCCACACGCCCAGGTCGTTGGTGGTGGCGGTGCAGAGCACCGTGTCACCCTCGTACACCGTCACCTCGTCACCGGGCGTCGCCGTGCCGCTCAGGGGCGGCGTCGGCGTGTCGAGCACCGCGCCGTCGGCGGGCCCGGTGATGACCGGCGCCTCCGTGGTGCCCAGGGTGATGGTGAACGAGACGGGCGTGGAGGTGGGGCTGGGGCTGCCGCCGGGCGGCGTGGCCGTGGCCGTCACCGTGTGCGGGCCCTCGGCCATCGGCGTGGTGGGCGTGCAGCTCCAGTTGCCCGCCGCGTCGGCCGTGGCGGTGCAGAGGACGGTGCCGCCCTCGTACACCGTCACCTCGTCACCGGGCGCCGCCGTGCCGCTCAGCACGGGCGTCTGCGTGTCCAGCACGGCGTCCGGCGTGGGGCCGGTGATGACCGGGGGCGCGGCCGGGGTGGGGTCGACGACGAAGTCCACCGTCGTGGTCGTCTGCGGCGCGCCCGGGTAGGTGGAGGTGACGACGGCCGTGTGCGGCCCTTCCTCCAGGTCCTCTGGCAGCGCGCAGCTCCAGTCGCCCGTCTCGTCGGCGACGACGGTGCACACCGGCGTGGTGTCGCCGTCCAGGTACACGTCCACGGTGGCGCCCGGCGTGGCGGTGCCCGTGACTTCCTCGCCGGCGGTGCCGCCCGGCGTCGGGGACGTGATGACGGGGGCCGTCTGGCAGATGGACAGCGCGTCCACGCGGTAGGTCACCGCCGTGTCGGAGTTGTTGGCCTGGTCGCAGTCCAGGTCGATGAGCGCGATGCGCACGTCACCCGTGGCCGCCGTGAAGTCTCGGGACAGGGGGAAGCCCAGCGGAAGGGCCTCGGCGCGCGTGGCCGCGCCGGAGCCCGCCGTGTAGCCCAGCGAGAAGCCCTGCACCTGCGCGCCCGCGTTGGCGCTGACGCCGATGACGCCGGGGCGCCAGTTGACGCCGCCCGAGTAGCTCACCGCGCCGGAGACGTAGCGGATGCGGTAGCGGCCCGGCACGCCCAGCGCGGCCTGGATGGCCGCGTCGGGCAGGACGGGCGCGTCGATGTCCGTCACCTGCGTGCAGTCCGTGTTGCCCTGGCGGGTGATGAACTCCCGCACGTCCGCCGTCTGGCAGGCGGCGCCCGCCTCCACGGTGCACGTGGCCGAGCAGCCGTCCCCGGGGGTGGTGTTGCCGTCATCGCAGGCCTCGCTGTCCGCCTGGATGCCGTCACCACACGTCACCGCGCACACCGACGGGATGCCGGTGCAGCCGAAGCCGTCCTCGATGGCGCAGGTGTTGGAGCACCCGTCGCCCGCCGTGGTGTCGCCGTCGTCGCACAGCTCCCCCTCGTCCAGGATGCCGTTGCCGCAGGCGTTGGGGCTGATGCAGGTGTTGGTGTCGGGGTTGCAGATGCCGCTCTCGCAGACGCCGGACGCGTTGCAGGGCTGGCCGTCCTCCAGGAGGCAGCGCGAGGAGCAGCCGTCGCCGTTGTTGAGGTTGCCGTCGTCGCACACCTCGTTGCCGGCACGGGTGCCGTCGCCGCAGGTGGTGGCGCAGACGCTGGGCGCGCCGCTGCACGTATAGCCGTTCTCCACGCGGCAGGAGCCGCTGCAGCCGTCGCCCGCGTCGGCGTTGCCGTCATCGCAGGTCTCGCCGCTGTCCACCGTGCCGTTGCCGCAGGTGTTGAAGCACACGGTGCCCGCGCCGGGGCAGCTCCAGCCCGGCTCCACGCCGCAGGTGTTGGAGCAGCCATCGCCGTTGGTGGTGTTGCCGTCGTCGCACGTCTCCGTGCCCGCGCGGATGCCGTCGCCGCAGAGGGTGGCGCAGGCGCTGGGCGCGCCGCTGCACGCGTAGCCCGCCTCCACGCGGCAGCCGGAGGTGCAGCCGTCGCCGCTGGTGGTGTTGGCGTCGTCGCACGCCTCGTTCGGGTCCAACGCGCCGTTGCCGCAGCTCTGCACGCACACGGACGGGCCGGTGGCGGGCGCGCTGCACGCGTAACCCTCCTCCACGCGGCACTCGGTGCCGCAGCCGTCCTGCGAGCTCAGGTTGCCGTCATCGCACTGCTCGCCCGGATCCACGTTGCCGTTGCCACACGTTTGGACGCAGGCCTGGCCCGGGGTGGGGCAGGCGTAGCCCAGCTCCAGGGTGCAGGCGTTGGTGCAGCCGTCGCCCAGGGCGGTGTTGCCGTCGTCGCACAGCTCACCCGCGTCCAACGTGCCGTTGCCACACAGGGGCGCGCAGGTGGACGGGGCACCCTGGCACTCGTAGCCGCGCTCGACGCGGCACGAAGCGGAGCAGCCGTCCGAGTCGAAGGCGTTGCCGTCATCGCACTGCTCGCCCGGGTCGATGGCCCCGTTGCCGCAGGTCATCAGGCAGGCCTGGCCCGGGGTGGGGCAGGCGTAGCCGGCCTCCACGCGGCAGCTCGCGTTGCAGCCGTCGCCCGCCGAGGCGTTGCCGTCGTCGCACTGCTCACCCGGGTTCAGCGTGCCGTTGCCACACGTCTGGGCGCAGGTGCTGGGCTGGCCGGTGCAGCCGTAGCCCGCCTCGATGCCGCAGGTGGCGGAGCAGCCGTCACCGTCGGTGGTGTTGTTGTCGTCGCACTCCTCGCGCAGGGACACCGCGCCGTCGCCGCAGCGGTCGTCATAGGCGTCCACGAACAGGTAGCGGAAGGCGTTGGGCTCGGTGGCCTCGTTCTCGTTGCACAGCTCGATGCGGTTGAGGCCCTCTCGCCACGGCGCGTTGGCGCCGAACTCGCGGAAGATGTTCTTCTGCCAGGGCTGGCCCGCCGGATCGTTGACGACAGTGGGCATGAAGTCCTGCCCGTTCACGCTCGCGCTGGCGAAGTCGTTGTCGTTGAAGGTGGCCAGCCGCAGGCGGAACTGCGCGATGTTGGTCGTCGAGGGCACCATGAAGTCCTGGTACACGCAGACGGGCTCGCCCAGCGGCGCCGCCATGAAGCGGGCCGTCTGGATCTCCTGCGGCCAGTCATTGGCGTCCCGGGGACCGGTGGCCGCGCCCGTGGTGGTGCCGCTGTAGAACCAGTGCGGATCGACGGCGACCTCGGCCTCCAGCCGGCGGTTGTGCTCGTCCACGCCGGTGTTGAAGACCGTCACGCCCGCGCGCACGCAGCGGCTGGGGCTGCCGGCGCAGGCGAAGCCGGACTCCACTTCGCACAGGCGGCTGCAGCCGTCGCCCTCGAAGCGGTTGCCGTCGTCGCAGATCTCCTGCGCGTAGGACGGGTGGGAGCGGTTGTCGAACACGCCGTTGCCGCACAGGGACAGGTCGCAGTCCGCGGTGCAGTCGGAGCCGTCGCCGTCGCACGCCTCGCCGGAGTTGACGGTGCCGTTGCCGCACAGGCTCGCCAGCGAGCAGGGCCGCCCGGGCACGTGGCACAGGTAGCCGGCCTCGATGGCGCCGGTGGCGGAGCAGCCGTCGCCGCTGGTGGTGTTGCCGTCGTCACATTCCTCGCCGGGCTCCAGCCGGCCGTCTCCCACGAGGGAGGCGGCCTGGCTGACGAGCACGGGCTCGGTGGGGGCCGCGGCCGTGCGGGCGCCGCCCGATTCACAGCCGCTCAGGGATGAGAGCAGCGCGAGACAGAGCGCCGCCGTCTTGAAGAAAACACGCGTTTTCATGGGGATGTCTGCCTCGCTTCTCAGTGGGTGTCGGGCGAGGGCTCGCCCTGCTGGGTCTGCACGCCCTCGGCGTCGCCGACGATCTTGAACTCCACGCGGCGGTTCTTCGCGCGGCCCTGGGTGGTGGCGTTGTCCGCGATGGGCTGCGTCGGACCAAAGCCCTTGGACTCCAGGCGCTCCCGGGCCACGCCCTTCTCCACCAGGTAGCGCACGACGGCGTCGGCGCGGCGCTGGGACAGGTCCAGGTTGTAGTCCTCGTTGCCGCGGTTGTCGGTGTGGCCCTCGACAAGCACCTTCTCCACTTCCGGGTGGGCGTTGAGGATGTTGGCCACCGTGTCGAGCAGCTTGTTGCTGCGCGCGATGATGACGTCCTTGTTGTTCTCGAAGTAGACGGCCTCGAGGAGCTGGATGCGGTTCTCGCCAATCTGCGCGAGCTGCTTCTCCTTGCAGCCGTGGTTCTTCGCCGGGCCGGGCTCGGCGGGGCAGTTGTCCAGCCGGTCGACGAGGCCGTCTCCGTCGGTGTCCTTGTCCGGGCAGCCGCGGTTCTCCCGGGGGCCGGCCTCGTTGGGGCAGCGGTCGGTGGCGTCGGCCACGCCGTCGCCGTCATTGTCCGGGTCGGGGCAGCCGTCCTCGTCCTGGAAGCCGTCCTTGTCCTCGGCCTGGGCGGGGCACGTGTCCAGGGAGTCGGCGACGCCGTCCCCGTCGGTGTCCGGGTCATCCGGGCAGCCGTCGTGGTCCTCGAAGCCGTTGAAGTTCTCCGCCTCCTTCGGGCAGCGGTCCGCCAGGTTGAGCAGGCCGTCGCCGTCGTCGTCCTGGTCCGGGCAGCCTTGCAGCTCCGACAGGCCCTCCGCGGTGGGGCACTGGTCGGCCGCGTTCATGATGCCGTCGCCGTCCAGGTCGAAGTCCGGACAGCGGGCCGGGTCATGCGGCTGACCCTCCACACAGGCGTTGGGCGTGGAGGTGGGGGTGCCGAAGGTGAGGCCGGCGAGCACGCGGAACGACGGCGTGCCCGGCGTGCTGCCGAAGCCGGGGCCGCCCATGGCATAGACCTCCGTGCCCGCGGGCATGGGGACGCGCACGCCCAGCAGGACCTCCATGGACTCCGGCGCGTTCGCCACGGGCAGGGTGCCGCGCACCACCAGCTCCTGACGGAAGCCGGCCAGGCCCGCGGACAGGTTGACGCCGCCGTTCAGCTCCGTGCCCAGCTCATCCAGGGTCGGCTGCGTGTCGGGGGACAGCGCGTACGTCTTGGTCCGCACCAGCGCGCCCACGTCGGCGCCCACGCGCCACGAGCCGCCGAGCTGCTTGCCCAGGCCGAGCCGGGGCGAGAAGACGAAGCCCTGGTCCCGGGTGAGCGTCTCCGTGCTGCCGAAGGGCAGGGCCGCGCCCAGGTGCAGGCCCACATCCAGCGGCCCGCCGCGCTGCTCGGAGAGGATGCCCGCGCGCGCCTGGAGCCACGGGGTGCCCAGCGCGCTGGTGGACGGCGTGGAGACGCCCAGGCTCGCGGTGTCCGGTCCCCACTGGGACACGATGGGCACCTGCGCGCCGAGCTCCAGCCAGTCGGTGAGGGCGTAGGCGCCGCTCAGGTGGACCGTCACGCGGTCGGAGACGATGACACCCTGCCGCGCTCCACCGGAGACGAGCACCAGGGGCTCCTTCTCATAGTGTCCGGTGAAGCCGAGGCGGTACTCGCCGCGGGACATGAGGTCGCCGGTGGACAGCACCAGGCTGTCACGCGCGCCGGGGTTGAGCTGCAGCCGCTCCAGCTCGATGCCGGGGATGGGCTGCGCCTGGGCCTGGGCCGTGACCGCCCAGAGGATGGCCAGACCTCCAAGCCATGGGTGATGCATGTGTGATGACAAGGGTTCCTCCCCCTCAACGTGTCGCCGGAACAGCGCACGCGGGTGTCGCACTGCTTGAGACGCGGGGTGTTTTGCACGCAACGCGCCACGTTTGTCCCCGGAAAAACCCGTGAGGTGTGTGAGAGGGACCCGTGGGGTGGGTTGGGTCCGGGCCCCTGCCGTTGACGTGTCAGCGCCGTTTCCGGCTGCCTTCGGACGCGTCAATGACGTGTCAGGCGGGGTGCGGGCACCGGACGCTGAAGGTGGGGCCGGGGGCCTTGTGGGCCTCTTGGATGCGCTGCGTCAGGTTGGGCCAGAAACACTGGGCCGGTCCCCCGTTGTTGTCGCCACCGGGATTCCACCAAGATTCAAGGTCCTTGGGGACGCTTACGCTCAGCGCTTCGCCGCTCCTATGGGAGCAGTTCCTCGTCGGTGCGCTCGACGGGGAGGCGGGGCTGCGCCCGGAGCTGCGCTCCATCCTGCCGCGCTGGCAGCGCTCGCGGTCGCTGGGCGCCCCCAGCACCGGGCAGCCGGACGAGGGGCCCAGCGTGGGCGGCCTGGCGCTCGTGGAGCGCCGCGCGCGGCTGGAGCCGGTCTGGGACGAGCTGGGTGGCATGCTGGAGATGCTGTCGGCGGCGCCCCTGCCTTCCGGCCGGGTGGCGCTGCTGGCGGACCGTGAGGGCGTCATCCTGGCGATGCGCAGCTCGGGCGGGGACTTCACCCACCACGCGGACTACGTGCGCCTGGTGGAGGGGGCCTGCTGGGACGAGGCCTCGCGCGGGACGAACGCCATTGGCACCGCGCTGGCGGAGTCGTCGGCCGTCGCGGTGGTGGGCCCGGCGCACTACGCGCAGCGTCACCATGGACTCGTCTGCTACGCGGCGCCGGTCCATGACCCCTTTGGCGCGCTGGTGGCCGTGCTGGACGTCACGGGCCCGGCGGGCGCGGCGGACCCGCTGGTGCTGGTGGCGGTGGCCAGCGTGGCCCACGCCGCCGAGGCCCGGCTGCGCGAGGTCGCCTGGGCCCGGGTGGCCGCGGCGGCGCGGGGCGGGCTGGAGTCGCGGCTGTCGCGCGAGGACGGCCCGGTGCTCGTCGTCGAGCCGATGGGGCGGGTGAGCCGCGTCAACGCCGCCGCGCGCGCGTTGCTCGGCGCGCAGGGGCCCATGTCCGTGGAGTCGGCGCTTGGCGTGTCGTGGCGCGCGCTGACGGACGCGGCGCTGCGTGGGGTGGCGCTGGAGACGCGCGGCCCCGCCCAGGGGCCGGCGTGGCGCGTCCACTCGGAGGCGGTGCGCACGGCGGAGGGCGGCTCCGCGCTCGCGGTGCTGGTGCGGCTGGAGCCGCTCGGCGCCCGGGCGGGGCACGCGGCCCGGCTGGAGCCCGTGGCCGGCGCCGAGTCCCTGGACGCGGCGCCGTCGGCTGCGCCCACCCCCGCGTCCTCGTCGTCCTGGGGAATGCCCCCCCGCCCGGAGGCCCCAGCGCGCGCGGCTCAGGAGCGCTCGGGCGGCGCGCCACGTTCGCCAACCAGGGGCCCTGGGCCGGCGGACACCGTGGCGCCTCCGGAGCCGTGGGCGGCGCTCAAGGGCGATGACCCGCGGCACCGGGCCACGCTGCGGGAGGCGGAGCGCTTCGCGCCCACGAGCCTGCCGGTGCTGCTCCTGTCGGAGACGGGCACGGGCAAGGAGCTGCTCGCGCGGGCCCTGCATGCCGCCAGCGCGGTCGCCACGGGCCCCTTCGTGGCGGTGAACTGCGGCGCGCTCTCACCCGCGTTGCTGGAGAGCGAGCTGTTCGGCCACGCGCCGGGGGCCTTCACGGGCGCGCGCGTGGGCGGCGCGGAGGGGAAGCTCGCGGCCGCGGACGGCGGCACGCTCTTCCTCGACGAGCTGGTGGAGATGCCGCCCGCGCTCCAGGTGCTGCTGCTGCGGGTGCTGGAGGACGGCTCCTACTCGCGGGTGGGGGAGTCGCGCATGCGGCGCACCCGCTTCCGCCTGGTGGGCGCCACCTGCCGGGACCTCGACGCCGCGGTGCGCGCGGGCACGTTCCGCTCCGACCTGTACTTCCGCCTCCAGGGCGCGGTGCTGCGGCTGCCACCGCTGCGCGAGCGCACGGACCTGCCCGAGCTGGCCCAGGCGCTCCTGGCCCGGCTCGCGGAGGAGGAGGGCGTGGCCACACCGGGCCTCTCCGCCGCCGTGCTCGCACGGCTCGCCGCCCACCGCTGGCCCGGCAACGTGCGGGAGCTGAAGACGGTGCTGCGTCTGGCGCTCGTGCGGGCTGGGGGCGCGCCCGTGCTGGAGGTCGAGGCACTGCCGCCGATTCTGGGAAGCGTGCCCGTGCCCGCCGTCGCCCAGGCGGAGCCCGCACCGACGCCGCTCGTGACGCCGCCGGCTCTCAGCGCACCGCGCGAGCCGGGCATGAGCGCCGCCGCCCGCCCGCTCCGCGAGCTGGAGGCCCGCGCCATCCAGGAGGCCCTGGCGCTCAGCGGCGGCAACGTGGCCCAGGCCGCGCGGCACCTGGGCATCGCGCGCAGCACGCTCTACCGGATGGCGGAGCGCTTCGGCATCACGCTGCCCTCGCGCGGCTGAACGTCCACTGGAGAACGCGGTGTCCGCGTCGCGACACGTGTCGCGCTCCGCGCCACGCGTGTCCGGACAGGTGTCGCGGAGCGGGACACGACGCGCCGCGACGTCGACGGACGCGTGGGCTGGCACGCGCGCTGCTCTGGGGGGCGCAGTTGCGTGCCGTCGTTCCCCCAACCGAAGGAGAGCGCAGTGATCTACGCCGCCCCCAATCAGCCTGGCTCCAAGGTGCAGTTCAAGTCCCGCTACCAGAACTTCATCGGCGGGCGCTGGGTCGAGCCCACGCGCGGTCAGTACTTCGAGAACATCAGCCCGGTGACGGGCAAGCCCTTCTGTGAAGTGGCCCGCTCCACGGCGGAGGACATCGAGAAGGCCCTGGACGCGGCGCACGCGGCGCGCCTGTCGTGGGGTCGCACCTCGCCGACCGTCCGGGCGAACATCCTCAACAAGATCGCCGACCGGATGGAGCAGAACCTGGAGATGCTCGCCGTCGCGGAGACGTGGGACAACGGCAAGCCCATCCGCGAGACGCTGGCCGCGGACCTCCCGCTGGCCATCGACCACTTCCGCTACTTCGCCGGGTGCATCCGCGCGCAGGAGGGCGGCGTGAGCGAGCTGGACCACGACACCGTCGCCTACCACTTCCACGAGCCGCTGGGCGTCGTGGGTCAAATCATCCCCTGGAACTTCCCGCTGCTGATGGCGGCGTGGAAGCTGGCCCCGGCGCTGGCGGCGGGCAACTGCGTGGTCCTCAAGCCCGCGGAGCAGACGCCCTCCAGCATCCTGCTGTGGACCGAGCTCGTCGGCGACCTGCTGCCCGAAGGCGTGCTGAACGTCGTCAACGGCTTCGGCGTCGAGGCGGGCAAGCCGCTGGCCAGCAGCCCGCGCATCGCCAAGGTGGCCTTCACCGGCGAGACGAGCACGGGCCGGCTCATCATGCAGTACGCCAGTGAGAACCTCATCCCCGTCACGCTGGAGCTGGGCGGCAAGAGCCCCAACATCTTCTTCGAAGACGTGATGGCGCGGGACGACGACTTCCTCGACAAGTCGCTGGAGGGCTTCGCCATGTTCGCGCTGAACCAGGGCGAGGTCTGCACCTGCCCGTCGCGCTCCCTCATCAGCGAGCGCATCTACGGCCAGTTCATCGAGAAGGCCATCGACCGCGTCCGCAAGGTGACGCCGGGCAACCCGCTGGACACCGACACCCAGGTAGGCGCCCAGGCCTCCAACGACCAGTTGGAGAAGATCCTCAGCTACATCGACATCGGCAAGAAGGAGGGCGCCAAGGTCCTCACCGGCGGCGAGCGCGTGGCGCTGTCCGGCGACCTGAAGGACGGCTACTACGTGGCGCCCACGGTGTTCCAGGGCCACAACCGGATGCGCGTCTTCCAGGAGGAGATCTTCGGCCCCGTGGTGAGCGTGACGACGTTCAAGGACTTCGACGACGCCATGCGCCAGGCCAACGACACGCTGTACGGCCTGGGCGCTGGCGTGTGGACGCGCGATGGCAACACCGCCTACCGCGCGGGCCGCGCCATCGAGGCGGGCCGCGTGTGGACCAACTGCTACCACATCTACCCCGCGCACGCGGCGTTCGGCGGCTACAAGCAGTCGGGCATCGGGCGGGAGAACCACCGGAAGATGCTGGACCACTACCAGCAGACGAAGAACCTGCTGGTCAGCTACAGCCCCAAGGCCATGGGCTTCTTCTGATGAGCGGCGCCGGTGCCGGCCCCGGCACGGGCGGACAGGAGGGCGCCACGGCGGTGGCCCGGGTGGACGTGACGCCCGAAGCCGCCGCCGTCATCCGCCAGCTCCGCGCCACGCACGGGCCGCTGATGTTCCACCAGTCGGGTGGCTGCTGCGACGGCAGCGCGCCCATGTGCTACCCCGTGGGGGACTTCCGCGTGGGCCAGCGAGACGTCCTCCTGGGCGAGGTGGAGGGCTGCCCCGTCTACATCGGCGGCGCGCAGTTCGAGTACTGGCAGCACACCCACCTCACCCTGGACGTGGTGAAGGGGCGGGGCGCGGGCTTCAGCCTGGAGTCCCCGCTGGGGGTGCGCTTCATCACCCGCAGCCGCGTCTTCACCGACGAGGAATATGCGCGGATGAAGCACGCGCCGCCGCCCCGGCGCGGACCTCCGGAGTAGGCAAGGCCCACGGACCCGGCACGCCTCCTCGCGCGCCGGGTCCGCGGTGTTTCACGGACAGCGGGTGTCTGCCCTTGGCGCATCCTGGCGCTGACGTGGCGTCACGACGCGAATCCCGTGCGACCGGCGCCTGACTTCCGCCGACGGCCTCTGGTTCCTCGGCGCCGCACCCGCGGGACGTGGATTCACAAGCGGCGCATGCGCGCCTGGCTTTCTCGGGGGCCCGGTGGCCGAGAGGGGTTTACTTCGACGCGGAGTAGGCGAGTCTTCACTCCCGGGCCACTCCAGACCCCACCACAGGAGCCGTGATGCCGAAGACGCCCCGTCTGACCTCTCAGGGAATGAGCCACCAGGACGTGCTCGCGAAGATGCGTGAAATGCGAGCGGATGACGCCAACTGGCGGGAAGGCCGGACGTGGAGCCTCGTATACAACGCCGGTGAGGACATCCGCCGGCTGCTCGCGGACGCGTATACGGAGTTCATGTCGGAGAACGGCCTGAGCCCGCTGGCGTTCCCCAGCCTGCGCACCTTCGAATCGGAGGTGCTGGCCATCGCCGCGGAGCTGTTCCAGGGCGAGACGGCCGCGGGCACGATGACGTCCGGTGGCACCGAGTCCATCCTCATGGCCGTGAAGACGGCGCGTGACTTCGCGCGCGCGGAGAAGGGCATCACCGCGCCGGAGCTGGTGCTGCCGGCCTCCGTCCACCCGGCCTTCCAGAAGGCCGCGCACTACTTCGGCGTGAAGCCCGTCAACGTGCCGCTGGCCGCGGACTTCCGCGCGGACGTGGACGCGATGCGCGCCGCGGTGGGGCCCAACACGGTGCTGGTGGTGGGCTCCGCCCCCGCCTATCCGCACGGCGTGGTGGACCCCATTGTCGAGCTGGCCGCCATGGCCCAGGAGAAGGGGGTCCTCTTCCACGTGGACGCGTGCCTCGGCGGCTTCCTGCTGCCCTTCGCCCGCCGCCTGGGCCACGACGTCCCCCCGTTCGACTTCGCCGTGCCGGGCGTCACGAGCCTGTCGGCGGACCTGCACAAGTACGGCTACGCGGCCAAGGGCGCGTCGCTGGTGCTGTACCGGACGGCGGAGCTGCGCCGCTATCAGTTCTTCACCTACGCGGACTGGTGTGGCGGCATCTACGCCTCGCCGTCCATGGCGGGCACGCGGCCGGGCGGCGCCATCGCCGCGGCGTGGGCCATCCTCAAGTACCTGGGGGAAGAGGGCTACCTGAAGCTGGCGGGCACGGTGCTGGACACCGCGCGCACGCTGCGCGAGGGCATCGCCGCGGTGCCCGGGTTGAAGCTCCTGGGGTCGCCGAAGCTCAGCGTGTTCGCCTTCTCGTCGGACTCCCTGGACATCTACGCCCTGGGCGACGCGATGGAGGCGCGCGGCTGGAAGCTGGACCGGCAGATGGGCCCGCCCGCGCTGCACCTGATGGTGACGCCCGCGCACGCGAAGGTGGCGGAGCCTTTCCTCGCGGACCTGCGCGAGTGCGCCGCCAGCCTGGCCAAGGGTGAGCCCGCGCCCGAGGGCAGCGCGGCCATGTACGGCATGTTGGGCGCCATGCCCGACCGCCGCGAGGCCGCTGACTTCATCCGCCAGTTCATGGACGCCATCTACGAATGATGCCCCTCATCCAGGTGCTTCTCCTGGTGGGCATCCCCGGCCTCGCCCTGCTGGCGGCGCGTCACGTGAAGCCCGTGGCCTGGGTGGGCCCGGTGGTGGCGTGCTACGCGGCGGGCATCCTGCTGGCCAACGTGCCGGGCCTGGGGCTCACCTCGGGAGTGAGCCTGTCGGTGAGCGAGGCCGCCGTGCCGCTGGCCATCCCGCTGCTGCTCTTCACCACCGACATGCCCCGGTGGATGCGGCTGGCGCGCACCACGCTGCTGTCCTTCGTGCTGGCGTGTGTCTCCGCCATGGTGAGCGCCGCGCTGGTGGGCTTCGCCGTGGCGGAGCGTTCGGACGAGTGGTGGAAGATGGCGGGCATGTTGACGGGCGTCTTCACGGGCGGCACCGCCAACATGAACGCGGTGGGGCTGGCGCTGGGCGTGCGCGAGGAGACCTTCGTGCTCCTCAACACGGCGGACATCGTCGTGGGCGCGGTGTACCTGCTCTTCCTGATGACGGTGGCGCAGCGGCTGGCGCTCCTCGTCCTCCCGCGCTTCCAGAACGCCACGGCGTGGGAGGACGCGGAGGCGCGCGAGGAGGGCGCGCCGTCGAGGCTCACCTGGGCCCAGGTGCGCGGCGGCGTGCTGTCCCTGCTGCTGGCGGTGGCGGTGGCGGGCGTGTCCGCGGGGGGCTCCCTGGCGCTGCTGGGCCGGCTGGAGGTGACGGTGGTGCTGCTGCTCATCACCACGCTGTCGCTGGCGGCCTCGTTCCGGCCCTCGGTGCGCACGCTGCCGGGGAGCTACGCGCTGGGGGACTACGCCTTGCTCGTCTTCTGCGTGGCGGTGGGCACGCTGGCGGACGCGAGCCGGTTGCAGGCGGCGGGGCTCTTCGTCTTCGCCTGCTGCGCGGCGGTCCTGGCGCTGGCCGTCCTGCTCCACTTCTGCCTGGGGGCCCTGTTTCGAATCGATGCTGATACAGTGCTCATCACATCGACAGCGACCATTTTCGGGCCGGCCTTCATCGGACCGGTGGCGCGTGCTTTGCGTAACAGGGAGCTGATGGTGTCTGGTGTCACGACAGGCATCATGGGGTTCGCGTTGGGAACGTATCTCGGCCTGGCCGTGGCGTGGTTCCTGCGCCCCTGAGACGCCCCGGAGACAGGCATGTACTCGAGTCGGACAACGTGGGCCGTGGTGCTGTCGGTGGTGTTGGGAGGTATCACCGCGCGGGCGCAAGGCGTGGCGCCTCCGCCCGCGCCTGAGACACCGTCGCCTCCGCCCCCACGCACGGGGTGGCGTGTCCAGGGCCTGCCGCTGCTCAACTTCAACAGCGACGAGGGCCTGGGCTACGGCGCGCGGCTGATGCTGGTGGACGCGGGAGACGGCACGCAGGCGCCGTACCGGCACGCCATCATCGCGCAGTTCTTCCAGACGACGCGGGGCAACGCGGTGCATCGGCTCATGCTGGACGCGCCCACGTTCCTGGAGTCCCGCTGGCGGCTGGGGTTGGACGTGAGCCTGCTCAACGACCGGTTCTCGCCGTACTACGGCCAGGGCGGCGCGGCCTCGTTCGACCAGGACTTCGCCGCGTGTGATGACCGGAACGCGTTGGAGGACGCGCCGGATGTCTGCCCGGGCAACCCGGCGTTCCGAGGTCTGCGCTACTACAACTTCGAGCAGCGCACGCTGCCCAGCGTGGTGCTCAACGCGCGCCGGCCGGTGAGCGGCCCGTGGCAGGTGTCCATGGGCTACCGCTTCCGGATGACACGGGTGGCCACGCGCTACGACGCGGACGCCCTGGGCCAGTCGGGGGCCTCCCGGTTGGAGGAGGACATCCAGGCCGGGCGGGTCAATGACGGCGGTCCGGTGACGGGGACCTTCCGCACGGCGGAGTTGACCGCGGGGCTGCTGCTGGATTTGCGAGACAACGAGCCGGCGCCCATCCGAGGCATGTTTCACGAGCTGGCGGTGCGCGGCGCGGCGGGCGCCACGGGCAGCTCCTTCAACTACTGGGGCGCCACGGCGAACTTCCGCTTCTATCACCCGCTGGGCACGGACCGGCTGGTGGCCGCGCTGCGCCTCATGGGGGACGTGATGGGCGGCAACGTGCCGTTCTACCTGCTCAGCTCGTTCGGCGGCGTGGAGTGGCGGGACGGGTGGGGCGGCGTGGGCGGCGTCTTCACCGCGCGCGGCATCCTGAAGCACCGGCTCCAGGGCGAAGTGAAGGCCCTGGTCAACGGCGAGCTGCGGTGGCAGTTCCTCTCCGTGCTGCCGTTGAAGCAGCGCGTGGACTTCACGCTGGTGGCCTTCCTGGACGCGGGCAGGGCGTGGTCGGACCTGTCCTTCCAGGACCGCGGCATGGGGCGCTACGCGGGCGGCGGCGGCCTGCGCGTCGCCTGGGAGAAGAACTTCATCGTCCGCATGGACTACGGCGTCAGCCCGCGGGATGGGACGACGGGCTTCTACCTGGACTTCAACCACCTGTTCTGAGCGTGACGGGGGGCGTCACGCCGCCTCGTCGAGCACTTCCAGCGCGTCACGCACGCCGGGCAGCGCGGTGAGCAGCTCGAACTCGTCCGACTGGAGCATGGAGACGCGGCGGCCGGAGAGGCGCTCCATGAGCAGCTCGATGCGGTGCTCTCCCGGTCCGTTGGCGTGGCGGAAGATGCGCGCGCGGAAGCCCTCCGCGTGGCACGCGAGGATGTCCTTCTGGAGGCTGCGCAGCCGCCGGACCACCTTCAGCGCCGCTCGCCCCTCGGGGGTGTCGAACGTGTGGAAGTGCCGGTTGCGCGACAGCGGCTGGCTGGGGTCATGGAGCCTCTCCACGAGGCGCCGAACGAATGGGTCCATCGACGAAGGAGGATAACATCCGGTACCCTGCCGCTCAGCGATGCACCGTCATTTTCGAATCAGACCGTGGACCCTGGCGCTCCTCCCGCTGCTTGCTTGCAAGGAGCCGGAGGTGGCTGCCGCGGAGAGCAAGGCCCAGCGGGCCCAGACCGCCCTGACGGAGGCCCGCGGCCATCTGTCCAATGGCCAGGCCCCCGCCGCGCTCGCCGCGCTGCGCAGGGCCACCACCGCGACCCCCGACAACATGGAGCTGTACCTGCTCACGGCGCAGGCCCACCGCATGGCGGGCAACGAAGGCGCCGCCATCCTGGCGCTGAAGCAGGCCGCCGCCATGTCGAAGGGGGCGGACCCGGCCATCCAGCGCCAGCTCGCCGACATCTACCTGGAGCATGGCCTCACCAAGGACGCGCTCGCGGCGCTCATCACCATGCGGGACGCGGGCAACCTGCCGGACGCGGACGTGCTGCGGCTGGCCCGGCTCCAGGCGCGTGAAGGGCAGATTGACGCCGCCTTCAAGTCGCTGGAGGGCATCCTGCGGGAGAACCCCGACGACGCGGAGGCCAAGTCCGTGGAGGCCGAGGTGCTCTGGCTCAAGGGCGACGAGCTCCTGGCCGCCAACCTCATGGACCGGCTCCTCAACCAGGACCCGGCGCTGGCGTCCGCGCGGCTGCTGCGCGCCCGCTACTTCCTCGTCAACGGCTTCCCGGACCTGGCCGAGTCCGACCTGAACGCGGTGAAGGGCGAGGACGCCGAGCGGCTCGAGGCCGTGACGCTGCGCGCGCGCGTGTACCTGGCCCAGGGCCGCGCCCCGGACGCGGAGGCGGCCCTGCGCAAGCTGCTGGAGGCCCAGCCGCAGAACGCGGAAGCGCTGGCGTGGCTGGCGGAGACGCTGCTGGTGCAGGGCCGCCGCGCGGATGCCATGGCCATGGTGGACAAGGCGCTCCAGCTCGACCCCCGGCTGGCCCGGGCGCTGTACGTGCGCGGGCGCTCGCTGGAAGAGCAGGGGGACCGCCGCGGCGCGGAGGAGGCCTACCGCTTCGCGCTGTCCTCGGCGCCCCGCTTCGCCCCGGTGCACTCGCGGATGTGGCGCATCCACCTGAAGGCCGACCGCGTGGCGGACGCGGAGGCGTCACTGGAGCGGCTGCTGAGCCTGAGCGAGGCCAGCATCGAGGAGAAGGCCCAGCTCGCCGCCCTCTACGCGCGGATGCAGACGAAGGTGTCCCAGGGCCTCAAGCTCATCGACGAGGCCCTGAAGCGCGAGCCGGAGAACCCGGACTACCTCCGCACCCAGAAGGCGCTCATCGCGCTGAAGCCGAAGCCCAAGAAGAAGCCCTCGGGCCCCATCATCATCCGCGGCGGCCGCTGACCGCCGCCAGCGGGGACGCCTCCGGCCCGGGAAGGCCGGGGGCCTCCGCCACCACGCGCTCCAGGGCCTTGAGGCCCTTGCGCTGGCCCACCGCCACCACCGTGAGGTTCTCCCGGTTGAAGTAGCGCCGGGCCACCTCGCGCACGCGGGCGGCGGACTGCGAGTCCACCAGGTCGGCGCGGTGGCCGAAGGACTCCGGCGCGCGGAACAGCTCCGTGCCGCCGAACCAGCCGGCCAGCTCGCCCGGCGAGTCCTGGGAGAACTCCAGCAGCATGCGGTGCCGGCGCTTGGCGCGCGTCAGCTCCTCCTCGCCCACCTCCGTGTTGCAGAGGGTGGCCAGCACGCGGAGGGCCTCGGTGATGACCGTGGCGGCCTTCTCCGGGGCGCTGGCGGCCTCAATCTCGAGGAGGCCCGCGTCGTGGTAGGCGTCCAGCGACGCGCTGACGGAGTACGCCAGCCCGCGCTTCTCCACGATTTCGAAGGGCAGCCGCGAGGACAGGCCGTCATCCAGCACGCGGCGGATGATCTGCAGCGCGGGGTAGTCCTCGTGCTGCTCGGGGACGCCGCGGAAGTTGAGGCGGAACTCCGTCTGGGACTCGTCGTGGCTGACGAAGTGCAGGCGGGGGCCGGGCGGGGTGAGCGGCGGCGGCGCCTCGACGCTGGACGGGCCGCGCGGGAGGCGGGCGAAGGCGCGCTCGGTCATCTCCAGCACCTCGGAGTGCTTCACCCGGCCGGCGGCGGTGACGACGATGTTCCCCGCGACGTAGTGCTGGGCGAAGTGCTCCAGGATTTGCGGGTGCGTCAGGTTCGTGACGGACTCACGCGTGCCGGCAATCTTGAGGGCCAGCGGGTGCCCGGGGAAGAGCAGGTGCTTGGACAGGTTGTCCAGGTCGATGTCCCGGCCCTTCTCGTCCACCTCGTCGAGCATCTCCTCGAGGATGATTTGACGCTCCACCTCCATGTCGGTGAGGCGGGGGCGGGTGAGCATGTCGCCGATGATGTCCAGGCCCACGCGCAGGTGCGCGGGGTGGATGGGCGTGTAGTAGTACCCGTGGTCCCGGGTGGTGACGCCATTGAGGTTGCCGCCCACCTCCTCCACGGCCGCGTTCATCTTCACGGTGTCCGGCCAGCCTTCGCTGCCGCGGAAGAAGAGGTGCTCCAGGTAGTGGCTGACGCCGTTGGTGGCCAGCGTCTCGTGGCGGCTGCCCGTCCGCACGTAGACGGCGAGCAGGGCGGTGTGGAGGTGGGGCGTCTCGACGGTGACGACGCGCAGCCCGGAGGGCAGCACGTCCCGGTACGTAGTGAAGCTCATGCGCGAGGAAGCCTTAACACGAAGGCCGTCCCCTGGCCGGGAATACTCTGGCAGGAGAGCGAGCCACCGTGCGCCTGGAGGATTTGCTGACTGACGGCCAGCCCCAGGCCGGTGCCCCCCTCCTTGGTGGTGAAGAAGGGCTCGAAGAGGTGCTGGCGGGCCTCCTCCGTCATGCCCTGTCCGGTATCCCGCACCGTGACTTCCACGGCGTCCTCCAGCGGACGGGTGACGATGGTGAGGCGGCCGCCGGAGGGCATGGCCTCGCGGCTGTTGCGCAGCAGGTTGAGGAAGACCTGGCGGAGCTGGCCCTCGTCCGCCAGCACGTGCGGGGTATCCAGGGCGAAGTCGCGCACCACCTCCACGCCGGCGCGCTCCAACTCCTCCCGGGTGAAGTCCAGCACGGTGTCCAGCACGGCGGTGACGTCGCGCGGGTCCAGGTCGGGCCGGGGCGGGCGGGCCATGCGCAGGTACTGCTCGGTGACGTCCGCCAGCCGGTCCACCTCCTGGGTGACGGCGGACAGGAGGTCCCTGGCCTCGGCGGCGTCCTCGGGGGAGTCAAAGCGGGCTTGCTCCAGGCCGTCCTGGAGCAGCTCCACGTTGAGGCCAATGGAGGACAGGGGGTTGCGCACCTCGTGGACGATCTGCGCGGAGATGCGGCCCACGGCGGCGAGCTGCTCGGCGCGCATGAGCGCCTCGGCCTGGGCCTTGAGCTGGGCCTCGCGCGCCTGGAGCGAGCGGGCCATCTGGTCGAACTCGCGGGCCAGGACGGCCACCTCGTCGTCGCCGCGCACGCCGAGCTGGGCGTTGTAGTCACCGCGCCCGATGCGGGAGACGCCGCGGATGAGGTTGCGCATGGGGCGCAGCGTGCGCGCGGACCAGGCGGTGGCGCCCACGCCCACGGCGATGGCGGCCACGGAGAAGCCGATGATGAAGAGGCCGGTGGTGCGCTCGCGCTCCTCGGCGCCGTCCACGCGCTCGCGGATGCGGTTGGAGAGGGCGGCGCGCAGCACGCGAATCTCGCGGCCGATGGAGTTCTCCACCTGGCGCAGCGCGGCGGTGGCGGTGGCGACCTGCTCCTTGTCGGGGGCCTCGGTGGACAGGGCGGCGAAGACGGCCTCGGCGGCGCGGCCGTAGTCGCGGTAGCGGGATTGGAGCTCGCCGAAGCGGGCCTCCAGGCCCCGGATGAAGGGCACCTCGCTGTCGGGCGCGGAGGCCAGCACCTCGTGGGCCTTGGCCTGGGCGGCGGCGAGCCGCTGGGACATCAGGGGCGGGTTGTAGGTGCGCGCCAGGCGGATGAAGGCGCGGCGGGCCTCGACGCTGCCTTCCTGGAGGAGGCGCTCGGTGTCCTTCTCCTGGGTGGAGTGGAAGGTCTCCAGCTCCGCGGCGTCCTGGGAGAGCTGGAGGTAGCCCTGGCTCACCAGGCGGATCTCCAACCGGTTGCGGTGGAGCTCCGTCACGCTGAACAGGGACACCAGCCCGAAGGTGCCGAGCACCACGGCGTAGCCCAGGAAGATGCGGGTCGCGAGGGAGAGCTTCACGGGCATTCCTCGCTACGTGGCGGGCCGTCCAGCCGCAAGTCTCGTCTCCAGGGAGCTCGGGCGCCTGCTCGGGGGCCGCCGAGGGGGAGGGACTACCTCCGGTGGGGCCCAGCGTACCCCAAAATGTACCCGCCGCATTCTCAGTGAGGGGCTGCCGCGCGACTTGCCCTTGTCAGGATCCGCAAACGTTGCCGGTACGGACTGCTGCGGATGCCTTGAAGCCGTGCGTGCGATGTGGGGGATTCGTCTGTTGTTTGGGATGGCCTGGATGGAGCGCCAGGTGACGTGTCTGTAAATATTCATTGACGTGGTGGTGATAGGGTTTTCTGGAATGCAAGCCAATTCGGAATGAGTGGCGAATTGGTTTTTTCTGGAAAGTGATTGTTGTGGGATGCTGCGGATGATGCGAATCAGGCCTGGGATCCCTTTTGGCTGGGGCAATACGCCGCATCCCTGGGAAATGTCACAGTGGCCCGCGAACGTGCGATGACGGGCCCTAGACGCGGCTCTTGGCGGCAGGAGTCTGAGGTGCTTTGCATGATGAAGTTTGGAATGCTCATTGGTTCGACGTTGGTGGCTGTCCTTGTCGGGTGTGGTCCCGTCGATGAACAGCATTCGGCAGAGGGGACTCCCGCATCGAACGAAGCGGCCTTGCGTGCGGAGATTCCGGTCCCCGATGCAGCCATGCTGGAGGCCCTGGCTGACTCCTGCGAGCCCTCGACCGTCAATAACTGTGTAGCCGCTGGATACGGCTCGTGTTCGGCGTGGTCAGAGGATGTGGATTGCGGAACGCTGTCCGCGTGTGACCATGCTGCTCCAATCTGCAGGACGCGTATCGACGGCGAGTGGGTGACGACTGGCGCGATCTTCCAAGGACGGAATCGTTACCGCGTCTGTTTGAACTCGGTGGGCGCTTCGTGCACCGAGTACAGCTACGGTGCGGAGGTTCAGTCGTGCGGTTGCGGCGGTGGCTTGCCGATCGAAATCTAGGCTGCCGCTATCAGGCATCATTGTAACTCTCCATTGATTGCTTGAAATGGGCACGGCCCGGCCCCTCATGTGAGGAGCCGGGCCGTCGTTTTTCAATCGCCCGAGGGCGCCTGCCTCAGTGGGACGCGGCGGGCGTGGGCACCGCGTCGTCCTCGCCCGTGGACCGCTTCGCCTCGCCGCGCAGCTTCTGCATCAGCACGTAGAGGCCGGGGATGAACACGAAGTTCACCACCGTGGACACCAGCATGCCGCCGAACACCGCCGTCCCCAGCGAGTTGCGGGACGCCGCGCCGGCGCCGGACGCCGTCATCAGCGGCACCACGCCCAGGAGGAAGGCGAAGGACGTCATCAGGATGGGGCGCAGGCGGACCTCCGCCGCCTCCACCACCGCGTCGATGACGCTCTTGCCGCCCTCCCGGAGCTGCTCGGCGAACTCCACGATGAGGATGGCGTTCTTGCTGGCCAGGCCCACCAGCATGACGAGCCCCACCTGGCAGAACACGTCGTTGGCGAACCCGCGCGCGAGCTGCAACCCCAGCGCGCCCATGATGGCCAGGGGCACGGAGAAGATGATGACCAGCGGCAGGCTGAAGCTCTCATACTGCGCCGCCAGCACCAGGAAGACGAAGAGCAGGCCCAGCGCGAAGATGATGGCCGTCTGGCCGCCGCTCTCCTTCTGCTCCAGGCTGATGCCCGTCCACTCCGCGCTCATGCCCTGGGGCAGGTGCTGCGCGGCCAGCGCCTCCATGGCCTCCAGCGCCTGGCCGGAGGACACGTCCGGCGCCGGCTGCCCGTTGACCTCCGCCGAGCGGAACAGGTTGTAGTGGCGGATGACCTGGGCGGACACGGTGGGCTCCACCTTGACCAGCGACTCCAGCGGAATCATGTCCCCGGTGTCGCTGCGTACGTAGAAGGCGCCGATGTCGGACGGGTTGTCCCGGAACTGCTGCTCCGCCTGCACGTACACGCGGTAGGTGCGGTTGGCGTAGTTGAAGTCGTTGACGTACTGGCTGCCCATGTAGACCTGCATGGTGCCGAAGATCTGCTCAATCGGAACCCCGAGCGCCTTCGCCTTCTGCCGGTCCACCTCCACGTCCAGCAGCGGGGTGTCCGCGTTGAAGGTGCTGAAGACCCCGCGGAGCTGGCCCTGCTCGTTGGCCTTCGCCACCAGCATCTGCGTGGCCGCGGCCAGGTCATCCAGCGACTTGGTGCCGTCGATGTCCTCGACGATGTACTGGAAGCCGCCCACGCTGCCGACGCCGCGGATGGCGGGCGGCTGGAAGGGCAGCACGCGCGCTCCGCCAATCTGACTCAGCGGGCCACGCAGCCGCTCCACCAGCGCGGCCACCGACTGGCCCTTGCCCGTGCGCTCCTCCCACGGAGTCAGCGACGAGAAGATCATGGCCATGTTGGGGCCGTTGCCCATCACGGAGAAGCCACCGATGGCGAACATGGCGCGCACCTCGGGCTGCGCCTGCAGAATCGCCTCCGCCTCGACCAGCACCTTCTCCGTCTGGGCGAGTGCCATGCCCTCGGGGCCCTGGATGGAGACCATGATGTAGCCCTGGTCCTCGTCGGGGATGAAGCCCGTGGGCGCGACGCGGAAGAGCAGCGCCGTGCCGCCGATGCACGCCAGGAAGGCGAGCAGGACCAGGTAGGGGTGCTTCAGCATCCTGCGCAGGCCCCGGCCATACATCGCCTTCGTCCCGTCCAGGACCTTGTCCACCCAGCGGAAGAAGACCCACTTCTCGCCCACGTGGTGCTTCAGCATCCGCGCGCTGAGCGCGGGGGTGAGCGTGAGGGCGCAGAAGGCGGACAGCACCATGGACGCGGCGATGGTCAGCGCGAACTGACGGTAGATGGCGCCGGTGGTGCCCGGGAAGAGCGCCACCGGGACGAACACCGCCACCAGCACGATGGAGATGGCGATGACGGCGCCGGCCACCTCCTTCATGCCCTCCCGCGCGGCCTGCATGGGCGAGAGGCGCCGCTCCACCATCAACCGCTCGATGTTCTCGATGACGACGATGGCGTCGTCCACCACCAGACCCGTGGCCAGCGTGAGGCCGAACAGGGTGAGGGTGTTGATGGAGAAGCCCATCAGGTAGACGAAGGCGAAGGTGCCTATCAGCGAGACGGGGAGGGTGAAGGCCGTGATGAGCACGCTGCGCCAGCCGTGCAGGAACACGAAGATGACGAGGATGACGAGGACGATGGCCTCCGCCAGCGTCTTGACGACCTCGTTGATGGAGGCGCGGACGGCCAGGGTGGTGTCGGTGCCCGTCTGGAACTGCATGCCAGGCGGGAACAGCTTCGACAGCCGCTCCAGCTCCGCGTACACGCCGTCGCGCACGTCCAGCGCGTTGGCGGTGGGGAGCTGGAAGATGCCCAGGCCCACGCCCGTCTTGCCGTTGAAGCGCAGGAGGGTGCCGTAGTTCTCCGCGCCCAGCTCCACGCGGCCCACGTCCTTCACCCGGACGCTGGTACCATCCGTGTCCCGCATCAGGACGATGTCACCGAACTCCGCCGGCTCCACCAGCCGGCCCCGGGCCCGCACCGCGAGCTGGTAGGGCTGGTCCTCGGTGGACGGCGGCTGGCCAATCTGGCCCGCGGCCACCTGGAGGTTCTGCTCCTGGAGCGCGCGCGTCACGTCCTGGGGCGTGAGCTTGCGGCGCGCCAGCTCCGTGGGGTCCAACCACAGGCGCATGGAGAACTTGCGCTCGCCGAAGATGCGCACGTCACCCACGCCGGGCACGCGCTTGATGGCGTCCTTCAGGCTCACGTCGGCGTAGTTGCTGAGGAACTTGGCGTCGTAGCGGTTGTCCGGGCTGAACAGGCCCACCGTCAGCAGCATCTGGCTAGAGGCCTTGTTGACGACGATGCCCGTCTGGTTCACCTGCGAGGGCAGGCGCGCGGAGGCGCGGCTGACGCGGTTCTGCACGTCGACGGCCGCCACCTCGATGTCGCGGGCGGCGTCGAAGGTGATGGTGATTTGACTGGATCCGTCGTTGCCGCTGGTGGAGGTGATGTAGCGCATGCCCTCCACGCCGTTGAGCTCCTGCTCCAGCGGGATGGTGACGGCGCTCTCCACCACCTCGGCGCTCGCGCCCACGTAGGTGCTGCTCACGGTGACCTGCGGCGGCGCCAGGTCCGGGTACTGGGAGATGGGCAGCGTGGGGATGGCAATCAGCCCCACCAGCGTCAGCAGGATGGAGCAGACGATGGCGAAGACGGGCCTGCGGATGAAGAAGTCGACGAACATGGTGCGTTATCCGGCCCTTCGTTCAGCGGCTCCCGCCGACCGTGCCGCCGCCGTTGCCAGCAGCCCGGGGCGGGCCGCTGCCAGTGGGCGCGGAGGAGGCGTTGGCCTGCTTGGGTTTCACCGCGGTGCCATCCCGCAGCGCCTGCAGCGAGGACACGGCGATCTGATCGCCTGACTTCAGCCCGTTCTCCACCACGTAGGCCATCTCGCCCAGCGCGCCGAGCGTGATGGGGCGGCGCTCCACCACCGTCTTCCCATCCTTCTCCAGGACGATCAGCGCGAAGGGCTGGCCGCTCTGCCGCACGACGGCGAGCGCGGGAATCTGCAGCGCGTCCCGGGCCGAGTAGACGAGCCGCGCGCGCACCAGCTCGCTGGGCCGCAGGCCCACGGTGTTGCGGAAGGCCGCCTTCACCTCCACCAACTGGGTGCGCGGGTCCGCCTGGGGCGCGATGTAGAAGACGTTGCTGGTGAGCAGCACCTTGCCCGCGGCGTCCAGGATTTCGAGCGCGGTGTCGGGCTTCATCGCCCGGGCGCGCGGCGACGGAATCGACACGCTCACCTCCAGCACGTCCGCCTGCGCCACGCTGGTGAGCGGCGTCGTCATGCCCACGTAGTCACCCAGCCGCACCAGCACGTCCCCCACCGTGCCGGCGAAGGGCGCGCGGACGATGTGGTACTGGAGCTGCACCTGGCGCTGCGTCACCTGCGCGGCCGACGAGCGCGCCGCGGCCTGGGCGGCCTCCACCTGCGCGCGGCCCTGCTCCAGCTCCTGCGCGCTCGCGAGCCCTTCCTTGTAGAGCGCCTCGGTGCGCTCCAGCGTGCGGCGCGCCAGCTCCAGGCTCACCTGGGTGGAGCTGAGCTGCGCCTGCGCGCTGTCGAGCGCCGCGGTGCCTTCGCGCGAGTCCACCTCGAGGAGCGGCGCGCCGGCCTCCACCTTCTCACCGGGGCGCACGTGAATCTTGCGCACGTACCCGGCGACCTGGGGCAGCACGCTGACGTTCTGCCGCGACAGCAGCGAGCCCAGGTACTCCCCCGTGTCACGGACCTCGCGCGGGGTGAGCGTCATCACCTCCACCTCGCGGGGCGGAGGGGCCGCGGGGGCCGCCTTCTGCCCCGAACAGCCCGCCACCGCCGCCAGCAGGGTGACGCCCCACATCGCCTTCATCGGATTCACCAGTCGCACCGCGCCTCCGTCAGGAATGCGTCCAGGCGCGCCTGGACGAGCTCGAATTCACGCAGCACCAGGTTCAGCTCCGCCTGGCGCAGGGCCGCTCCGCTCTGCACCAGCTCCAGGCTGCTGCCGCGGCCCACTTCAAAAGAACGGCGGGTGAGGCGGTCGGTCCGGTCCGCCAGGTCGCGGGACGCCACCGCCGTCGCCACCAGGGCCTCCGCCACCTCCACGGCGCGCCGGGCCTGGGTCACCTGGATGGACACGTTGCGGCGGGTGCTCTCCAGCGTCTCCGCCGCCTGGCGCTCCACGCCCTCGCGCTCGCGAATCAGGCCGCCGCGCAGGCCGCCCTCCCAGATGGGGACGGACAGCACCGCGGACACGCTCCAGATGGCCACGCGGCCAAAGCCCGGGTCCGTGGTCAGGCCAATGGCCGTGCTGGACAGGCCCAGCGTGGGCAGATAGCCGGCGGTGGCCTGCTGGCGGCTGTCGCGCGCGGACTCCAACTGCGCGCGCGAGGCCACCAGGTCCGTCCGCTCATTCACGTCCTTCAAGGGCGTGCAGGCCCGCCGCGTCTCCTCCACCAGCCCCTGGAGGTTGAAGTCCCGGGTGACGCCCACGGCGCTGTCGTTGCCCACCGCCAGCCCCAGGGCCTCGCGGCTGCGCCGGAGCTGCTCATCGCCCGCGACCAGGGCGCCACGCGCCACCGCCACGTCCTGCTCCACGCGCACCACGTCCAACTGGTTGCCCGCGCCCAGCTCATACGTCCGCTGCGCCAGCGCGAAGCGCTCCAGGGCCTGCCGCAGGCCCACGCGGTTGATCTCCGCCGCGCGCTCCGCCGCCACCGTGGACACCAGCACCTGGGCCAGCCCCCGCGTGAGCAGCCGCCGCGTCTCCGCCAGCGTCGCCACCGCGCCCTTTTCGGCCGCCTTGGCCGAGGCCCGCCCGCGCCAGGCGCTGATGTCCACCAGGGACTGCGTCAGGTTCGCCGTGGCGGTGATGAGCGGCGTGGAGGGACCGCCGGTGTCGCCGCCGCCAATGCCCACCAGCGGCGTGCCGCCCGCGCCCACGGGGAGGTCGGGATTGAGCAGGTCAACACCGACACTGGACGACACGCGCGCATTGGGGAGCAGCGCGGACAGGGCCTGCCGGGAGCGCCCGGCGGCGCGCTCCACGCCGGCTTCGGCGCTGCGCAAGTCGGTGGAGCGCTGGCGGACGAGCGCGAGGGCTTCATCCCAGGTGGACACCTGCTGCGGTGCGGGCGCCACGGGGGTGAGCATCGCGTCCTCCACCTTCGGCTGGAAGGGGACGGGCGCGGGAATGGACGGTGACGGCTCGGTCAGCGTCGACGCCGCGACGAGCGCCATGAGAATGACGGAAGGGGAGGCCATACCAGGAGGAAGAAATAAGGGAGCGAACTGCGTGTGGGCCGGAATCTTCCCCCCGTTGTGACCAAACGCGTCGGGCCGATGTAATTGACAATGGTTGTAGTCTGCAACCATCTTTACGGGAGATGACTCTCCCGGAGCAAATGGCCTCGCTGCGTCGCGCCATCCGCCGTCTGCTGACCGAGCGGCTCGGCGAGCAGACCAGTCGACCTTTCATGCAGTTGCTGGCGCTGCAGTCCATCGCGGACGGTGTGCGCAGCCAGGCCGCCATCGCGGAGCGGCTGCTCGTGGACGCCCCCGCGGTGAGCCGGCTCGTGGGCCGCCTGGAGGAGGACGGGCTGGTGAAGCGCGGCCCCTCCGAGGACCGCCGCTGCTCCCGCCTGGAGCTGTCTCCGGCCGGCCACGCCGAGCTGGGGGTGCTGCGTGACGCCCTGGTGTGGACGGACAGGGAGCTGCTGCGTCACCTCACGGCGCCGGAGATGGCGGAGCTCAAGCGGCTGATGGAGAAGCTGCTGACGGGGCTCGTCCAGGCCCGGGGCCCGCTGCCGGTGGACGGCTGCGGCGGCCCGCCCGAGGCGTGACGCGGAAATGACGAAGGGCCCGGCCCTGGAGGTTCTCCAGGAGGCCGAGCCCTTCATGGCGCCCGTGTCGGGGCGGGTGCGTCAGGCCTGCGCGGGCTTCGTCTCGGCGTCGGCCGGGGCGCTCTCGGGGGCCTGCTGCTCGGTGTCGGCCGGGGCCTCCGCCTTGGTGGCCTGGCCCTCGTCCTCGGCGCGCACGCGCGAGGTCTCCTCGGTGCGCTGGTCGCTGGCGGCGACCTCCTCGGGCGTCAGCTCCGTGCGGTCGGCGAGCATGCCCGTCTTCTTCTCCAGGTCCTTGATGGCCCGGCGGAGCAGGTCGCGCTCCAGGAGCGTGCGGTTGAGGCGCTTCTCCAAGGCCTTGTACTTGTCGCGGCTCAGGTCCAGGTCGTGCTTGGTGGCGGCGTAGACGCGCTGCTGCGTCTCGTTGCGGCCCTTCACCCGGCGCAGCTCCTTCTCCAGCTCCGCCGCGCGGTTGCGGTCCTTGGTGGCGGCCTGCTCCAGCCGCTCCATCTTCTCGCGGTCCGCGTCGTTCAGCTCGCGGTACACGCGCTGGCGGCGCTCCTGCGGCGCCGCCTCCGTCGTCGTGGCCACCACGGGCACCACCGCGGCGACGACGGCCTCACCCTCCTGGGCGGGCGCGGCGACCTGCGCGGGCGCGGCGGTGGGAGCGGGCGCGGCCGGCGCGGGCTGCGGCCGGCGGCCCTTGGACTCCAGCTCCGACTTCAGCCGCTGGTTCTCCACCAGCGCGTGGGACAGCTCCTCGCGGGTCCGCTCGAGCTGCGTGGAGGCGCTGCGCTCCACCTCGGCGCGCGCCTTGGCCAGCTCCTGCGCGCCCTTGTCGGATTCCTTCTGCTCGTACAGCTTCCGCTTGGCCTGCTTGAGCTGCTCCTTCACGTCCTGAAGTTGAGAGCGCTGCTCATCCAGCTCCTTCTGCTTGCGCTGGAGCTCCGCCTCGGCCTTGGCGCGCGCCTGGGTGTCCGTCACCAGCTCGGCGCGGGGCGACGACGACGCGGCCGACGAGGGGAGCGCGGCGTGCTTGGGGCCGGCGAAGAGATTGAAATAGAGCGAGATGGCGAGCCCGACAGCAAGGGCGAGGACCAGGACCAGCACGGGAACGACCTCCACGGGGAAATGCAAAAAGCGGGGCAGCCTACCGTCAGCCCCCGGGGCGTCAAGGGTCCACTGCTGGACGTGCTTGGGTTCACGCAGTGAATCGCCCTGGCTGCCTGTCCGGCCGGCCCGGCGGGCGTCCCCTGGCACCGCCCGCCTCGTCAGTACGCGTACGCCCAGCCGCCGCGCCCGCCGCTCCGGGCGCCCATGCGGGCTCCCAGCTCCCGCAGCCGGCGCACCCGTTCGGGGATGGGCGGGTGGGTGGAGAACAGCGCCATGACGCCGCCGTGGTGGAGCGGGTTGACGATGAAGAGGTGGGAGGTGGCGGGGGCCTTGTCGTAGGGGATGGCCTCGGCGCCGCGCTCCAGCTTCAGCAGGGCGTTGGCGAGCGCGTCCGGGTCGCCCGCCAGCTCGGCGCCCGTCTGGTCGGCCCCGTACTCCCGGGAGCGGCTGACCGCGAGCTGGAGCAGGGTGGCGGCGATGGGGGCCACCAGCAGCAGGCCCAGGTTGGCGAAGGCGCTGCCCAGGCCGCCGCGCTCGTCGTCGTCGCCCCGGCTGAGCATGGAGCCGCCGAACCAGAAGAGCATCTGCGCGGCGTAGCTGATGATGCCGGCCAGCGTCGCCGCCACGGTGCCGATGAGGGTATCCCGGTTGAGCACATGGCCCAGCTCGTGGGCCAGCACGCCCTCCAGCTCGCGCCGGTCGAGCAGCTCCAGGAGGCCGGCGGTCACCGCGATGGCCGCGTGGCTCGGGTTGCGGCCGGTGGCGAACGCGTTGGGGGCCGCGGTGGGCAGGAGGTAGACCTTGGGCTTGGGCATGCCCGCACGGGCGCACAGCCGCTCCACCAGCTCATGGAGCCAGGGCGCCTGCTCACGGGGCAGCGGCTTCGCGCCATGGATGGCCAGGGCAATCCGGTCGCTGAACCAGTACGAGCCGAAGTTCATCACCACCGCGAAGAGGCCTGCGAAGAGCAGGCCCCGCGCTCCGCCCAGCCGGTCGCCGATGACGAGCACCAGCGCCGTGAGTCCGGCCAGCAGCACCGTCGTCTTGAGCGCGTTGCCCAGCCGGTGCCAACCGCCGCCGCCGTGCAGCGCCGGTCGGCCCGCGCGAGGGCCGGATGCGTCGTGGGGAGGGTTGAGCGCCATGGCCGCCTCGTCTCCTGGGGCCCGCCTGGGGGCCTCTGGCAAACGTAAACAGGCGCGCGGGCGCGGCAACGAGGCGGGGCCGGTGCCTGAGCGGCCACCCTCGGAGGGAAGGGGGCCGCGTTGGCGTCCCGCGCTCCCCAGGGGCGCTGGGGAGCGGCAGGGGTTCCTACAGCCGCTCGGCCGTGGCCCCGCGGAGCGGAGAGCGCAGGCGGACGGGCGGCGTGTCCGGCGCGGGGCGGATCCACCGCTTGGGCGCCAGTCCGTCCACCTCCTGGGCGAGGTCCACGTCGGGGTCCACCAGGCGCTCCGCGGGCCGGCCGTTGAGCGACACCAGGGCGTCGACGTGCACCTGGACCCGGCCCTTGCCCCGTGCCTCGAAGTCCCGGGCGATGTGCCGCGCGAGCTGGAGGATGAGGTCCGGCTGCACCGACATCTCCCGCTCCTGGAGGCGGGTGAGGTACTGGGTGGGCGTGACGTGCCACTCCCGGTCCGACGCCGGGTCGCGGACGATGAACGTCACGCTGCCGTTCTTCTCGCGCGCCATCACCCGCCACGAGAAGCGCATGCCCTGCTCGTGCCACAGCACGTTGCCACCATACAGGTGCGTCCGGAGGGGCACGGCGACCTGGACGACGGCGTAGGCCACGGCCAGTCCCAGGGCCGCCCGGGCCTTCCAGCCGGGGGCTCCCGGTGCCAGGGGCGAGGCCGGTTCAGCGGGCGGCTCGGCCGCGGCGGCCACCCGGGCGAAGCGGGTGCGCAGCCCCTGGAACAGGCGCCGTGGCCAGGACGGCTCGAAGAACACGAGCGCGCCGGTGACCATGATGACGGGGAACATCCCGATGGGGAACAGCGCGGAGGTGGCCGCGTGGAACCCGATGACGACGACGTAGGCGAAGGGCCGCAGCTTCCGCGTGAGGAGGCAGGCGACGATGAAGGTGTCGAACAGGAAGCCCGACCACGCCGCCGCGTAGGCCACCCAGCGCTCGGCGAGCAGCGGCCCCACCACGGGGAGGCTCGTCCGCGCCGACAGCCAGATGTTGAGCGGCTGGGCATGCACCAGCCAGTCGCTGGTGAGCTTCGCCAGTCCGGCGAACACGTAGACCACGCCGACCTGGAAGCGCAGCAACCACGTACACCACGCCGGCAGCCAGTCGCTCCGCAGCGCCGGGGTGCGCCACGCATCCACGGAGAAGCCGCGATGGGCCGGGACGAAGAGCATCAGCCCCAGCAGCAGGCTCACCAGGTAGTAGTGGTTGAGGTAGTTGCTGACGTCCACGAGCTGGACGTAGGTGAAGGTGACGAACAGCAGCGCCACCGCCACGCGGTAGAAGAGGCCCGCCGCCATGCAGAGCCCGAGCACCGCGAGCGCCGCGAAGACGGCGTGCATCCAGGGCGCCGGCAGCGCGGGCACCCAGCCGAAGCCCCAGTAGGTGAAGTGGAAGCGGGGGCCGGTGAACAGCACGTCCACCCAGCCGTAGGCGAGGAACCGGACCGCTGACACGGTGACGAGCAGCCCGAGCGCCACGCGGAACGCCACCAGCGCCGCGAGGTCTCGCGGCGCCAGCAGCGCTTGCCAGAGGCGTGCGGAGGCGGAACGCGCGCCTGGCGCCACCTCAGTCATTGTCCCCCTCGACGGACTGGGGCAGCTCCAGGTCCAGCACGGTGACGAGCTCCGTCTTGAGGACGTCCGTCACGCCCTTGACGGCGTCGTACAGGGTCCGCACCGCGGCCTTGTCCTGGGCCAGGAGGGTCGCCACGTCCTCGCCCGGGAGGGCCTCGATGCCCGCCGCCGCCGCCGCGTTGCGCTCGCGCAGCCTGGCCGCCAGGGCGTCCGCGCCCGAGGCCTCCAGCAGGTCGTCGAAGCCGGTGCCGGAGAAGTCCTCGCCGCAGCCCTCCGTGAGGCGGCGGTAGCCCACCAGGTTGGCGCGGAGGTTCGTCTTCGAGCGCGCCGCGAACTGCGACTCCAGGTGCTCGGGGCAGGTGGACGTGGCGCACTCACGCATCCCCAGCGGGCGCGCCAGCTTGAGGTCCTTCACCTCGCGCTCGAGGTAGAAGATGGCGTCGCTCATGGCGTTCAGCGCCGCCTGCGTGGAGGGGTACACGTCGTTGCCGGAGCCGGCCGTCGTCAGCGTCTGGGTGAAGTTGCCCTGGTCGGCGGCCCACGCGCTCACCAGCGCGTCCGCGCGGCGGTGGACGTCGGCGGCCACCACGGCGGCGTACGCCCGCTTGCGCGCGGCCCGCTCGTCCTCGGACAGCGCCGCCCACGTGCCCTGGGACACGATGGCGGAGGTGCCGGGGCAGGCGGTGTCGTTGCCCTCGAAGAAGAGCAGGTACTCCAGCGCGTACAGGCCGCGGCGGCTCACCAGCGACGTCTCGAAGGACTCCGACGCGTAGCTGCGGTTGACGACCTGCTCCTCGACGGCGCACCGGCTGACCAGCGGCCACGAATAGATGTTGTCGCGATGCTCCGCGCCACCCGGCACGCTGCGAGGCGCCGCGGGCCCGAACTGCATCACCTCCGCCACCTGCCATACGTCCATGGCCGCGTGGTAGGCCGCGCGCGCGGCGTCCCGCGTGGTGGCGTCCGGCGTGGCCGCGTGCGCCTTGACGGCGTCGTCCAGCGCGGCGGCCGCCGTCTGGAATTCACGCGCCGTCTGCAGGACGCAGGCGCCGGACGCTTCCAGCAGCGCGGCCCGCGTCGCGGCCACGGTGTCGTCGGGCGCGCCCGCGTCCGGTGGCGCCGGTTTGTCCGACTTGCACGCGGACAGCGAGAGGAGCGCGGGAACCACGAGCGCGATGGCGCTCGCGCGAAGGGCGGAGTGGGGGCGTGACGACTCGGAGTTCATGGCCGGGCTCGCTAACACGCCGAAGTTGTTAATGACAATCAACTTCAAAATTTCTCCCGGATACCATGCGAGTTCCTACAGCTTGGAGGTTGACCCGAAGCGCTCATCCGAAGTAGGAGGCTGCGCACCGAAACTGATAACGATTATCGTTTGCAGTTCGAAGGACTCCCGAGGAGGGGACGAACATCATGTTGAAGACGGTCAATCACCGCGGCTTCCTGGTGCGTGGAGCGGCCCTGGCGCTCACGCTGGCGTGCATGACGGGCTGCGGCGACGACGAGCCCACGCCGACGCCCATCCCCGACGCGGGCACGCAGTCGGACGCGGGCACGCAGACGGACGCGGGCACGGAACCGACGCCGGACGCCGGCACGGGCCCGCTGGACAGCGACATCGCGGTGGTGCGCCTCAACACGGACGGCACGCAGGACACGACGTTTGGCGCCGGCGGCGTCACGCACGTGGACTTCGGCACCGGCCGCGACGGCACGCGTGACTCGCTGTGGGACGTGCGGGTGGACGCCACGGACCGCATCGTGCTGTTCGGCAACAAGCGCGCGGACGGTACGCGCGCGGACACCGACCGCGTGGTGGCCCGCCTGACGGCGACGGGCGCGCTGGACACGACGTTCGGCTCGGCGGCGACGCCCAACGGCTTCAGCGTCCTCAACCTGTCCAACCTGAACGACGGCATGCGCTACGGCCTGGTGCAGCCGGACGGGAAGATCATGACCTCCGGCTACACGTCCATGCCCACGGGCGTGGGTGCGCAGGCGGCCAACCGCATCGTGCTGCAGCGCCTGAACGACGACGGCAAGGCGGATGACACCTTCGGCTGGAAGGGCGTCGTGACGTCCGCGCCGTTCCAGGCCCAGAGCGAGACGAACCCCGAGTGGGGCATGGCCGAGGCCTACGCCGCCGGCATGCAGTCCACCGGCAGCTACGTGACGACGGGCTACGGCCGGTCCGCGTCCTCCGGCACGGTGGACCTGGTGTCCTTCCGCTACACCGCCACGGGCGAGCTCGACCCGACGTGGGGCACGGGCGGCGCCGTGGTGCTGGACCTGGCCGGTGACAACGACCGCGGCCGCAACCTGGTGGTCCTGAACGACGACCGCGTCCTGCACGTGGGCAGCGGTACGCCGAGCGCGCAGAACATCCAGGCCATGCTCCTGATGCAGACGGCGGACGGCCAGCCGGACACCACCTTCGCGCCGGAAGGCTACAAGGTCTACGGCCTTGAGCGCTCCGAGCAGGCCTTCTTCGGCGTGGCCAAGTCGGCGGACGGCAACTGGGCCGCCGCGGTGGGCTACCGCGCCGGTGGCGACGAGGGCACCGACGCCATCCTGGCCATCATCCCCACGGGTGGCACGGGCACGGAGGTCGTCAAGGCCACGCCCATCTCCACCACGGAGAACGACCGCTTCTGGTCCGTCGCCTTCGACTCGGACAACCGCATCTACGCGGCGGGCTTCGTGACCGAGGGGGGTGACAACCACATGGTGGTGGCGCGCTTCACCACCGACGGCAACCTCGACCCGACCTTCGGCACCGGCGGCATCGCCAAGGTCAACGTCGTCACGGCGGCCACCGAGGAGACCGCTCGCGGCATCGCCATCCAGTCGGACGGCAAGATCGTCATCGGCGGCCCCGTCGAGAAGCAGTAGTCGAAGCGGGAGTCACGGAAGTTGAGTAGAGCAGGAGCCGGGGAGGGCGGTCCGCGCGCGGGCGGGCCGCCACCTCCGGCTCCTGGCTTTTGAAAGGTCGAAACGCTTCAGATGGCACTGTTCGAGCAGAAGTGGATGCGGGCGCGGAGCTGGACGGTTCCGGCGCTCTTGCTGACATGGGCCTCTCCGGCCGCGGCACAGTCCGAGCCGCCCCAGGATGACGGCGCCGGGGTTCCCGAACCGTCGCTGGCGCAGGACGCCGCCAACGGGGTTTCAGAGTCGCCGCCGGCGCAGGACGCCGCCGCCGGGGTTCCCGAGTCGCCGCCGGCGCAGGACACCGCAGCCGCGTCGGACACGGCGCAAACGCCCGACGTCGCCGCCGCGCCGGAGCCACCGCTGGCCGCCCCCGACGTCGCCGCCGCGCCGGAGCCACCGTTGGCCGCCACCGAGGAGGCGCCCGCGAGCGACGCTCCCCTCGCCGCCGCGAGCGAGCCGCTGGTACTCGAACCCTCGCCGGAGCGGGTGGAGAAGAAGTTCGAGAGCGTGGTGGTGGGCACGTCGGAGGCGCGCACCAGCGGCTCCATCCACGTCCTGAAGCCCGCGCAGCTGGAGCGCTTCGAGCGCGATGACCCGGCCGCCATCCTCCAGACGGTGCCTGGCGTGTACTCCCGTGGCGAGGACGGCTTCGGCCTGCGCCCGAACGTGGGCCTGCGCGGCGTCAACCCGGACCGCGCCAAGAAGGTCACCCTGCTGGAGGACGGCATCCTCTTCGGCCCGGCGCCGTACTCCGCGCCGGCGGCCTACTACTTCCCGCTGGCCACGCGCATGCAGAGCATCCGCGTGCTGAAGGGGCCCTCGGCCATCCAGCAGGGGCCGCAGACGGTGGGCGGCTCCGTGGAGTTCATCACCCGGGACATCCCCGCGTCGGAGACGGCGTGGCTGGACGTGGCGGGCGGCGAGTACCTCTACGGCAAGGCCCACGGCGTCTTCGGCGCCAGCACCGAGCGCGCGGGCTTCCTGCTGGAGGGCGTCCACCTGCGCAGTGACGGCTTCAAGGAGCTGGACACCGTGGGCGGCGACACGGGCTTCACCCGCAACGAGTGGATGGCCAAGGGCCGCTACCAGCTCGTCCCGGAAGGGCCGGTGCGCCAGACGCTCCAGCTCAAGCTGGGCTACTCGGACGAGGACTCGAACGAGACGTACCTGGGCCTGAGCGACGCGGACTTCGCCGCCGCGCCGCTGCGCCGCTACGTCGCCAGCGCCCTGGACCACATGAAGTGGCACCGCACGCAGGTGGTGCTCAGCCACGAACTCGAAGCGGGCGGGCTGGCCGTGACGACGTCCGTCTACCGGCAGGACCTGAGCCGGGCGTGGCGCAAGGTGAACCGCTTCCGCGGCGCCTCCATCGCCAGCGTGCTGGCGGACCCCACGAGCGCGCGCAACGCCATCTACTACGGCGTGCTCACCGGCGAGCTGGACACGGCGTCGGCCCAGGACGCGCTGCTCATCGGCCCCAACGACCGCACCTACGTGTCCCAGGGCCTCCAGAGCATCGCCCGCTGGACGACGAACACCGGGTCGCTGAGCCACAACCTCGAGCTGGGCGCGCGCTTCCACTACGACCGCATCCGCCGCCTCCACACCGAGGACGCCTTCCTCATGCAGGGCGGCCAGCTCGTGCGGACCAGCGAGCCCACGTACACCACGGCCGACAACAAGGACGCCACGCACGCCGTCGCCCTGCACGCGACGGACGCCATCGGCTGGGGCCCCCTGGTGCTGACGCCGGGCGTGCGGCTGGAGATCATCCGCTCCGAGTCCTCGAACCGCCTGACGGGCGCCGAGTCCCATGGCGCGCTGGAGGTGCTCATGCCGGGCATGGGCGTCTACGGGGCGCTGACGCGCGAGCTGGGCCTGTTCGCCGGGGCCTACCGCGGCTTCTCGCCGCCCGCGCCCGGACAGCCGGACGCGGTGCTGCCGGAGAAGAGCATCAACTACGAGGCGGGCGCCCGGTGGACGCGCCGGGGCGAGCGGCTGGAGGCGGTGGGCTTCTTCAACGACTACTCCAACCTCACCGACATCTGCACCTTCTCCAGCGGCTGCCTCAACGACGACCTGGACCGGCAGACGGACGCGGGCAAGGCGTACATCTACGGCCTGGAGGTCTTCGGCGAGAAGACCTTCCGCCCGGGCGGCGGGGTGACGTTCCCCGTGTCGCTGTCCTACACCTTCACGCGCACGCGGCTGCGCGAGGCCTTCCAGTCCGCGGACCCGCAGTTCGGCAACGTGCGCGCGGGCGACGAGCTGCCCTACGTGCCCCGGCACCAGCTCTACGCCACCGCGGGCGTGGAGACGGCCTGGGGCGGCCTGGCCCTGAGCGCCTTCTACGTGGACGCCATGCGCGAGAGGGCGGGGCAGGGCGAGGCGCCCCCGGGCGAGCTGACGGACGCGCTGCTGACCTTCGACGTCAACGCGAGCTGGCACTTCTCCCGCTGGGGGCAGCTCTACCTGAGCGCTCGCAACATCCTGGACGAGCAGGCCATCGTGTCGCGCCGCCCCTACGGCGCCCGGCCCAACGCGCCGCGGACCGTCATCGTGGGCGTCAAGCTGGGCATCTGAGGCCCGGACACCACCGCGGGCGGCGCCGCGCTTCTAGAGATAGAAGCGGTCCGTCACGCCCGCGGTGCGCTGGAGGATGGCGCTCCAACCCAGCCACAAGGCGATGCCACTGGCGTCCGCCCGCGCCTCGGCGCCCAGGGCGCCGAGCGAGCCCGTGCAGCCCGCCAGGGTGAACAGCCCCGAGTCCGTCAGGTGTGCGAGCAGCGCGCGCAACGTGGGCATGCCGCGTGATTCGAAGCGGTTCGTGACGTCGTCGCGACCCAGGAAGTCCGGCTCGTCGAGCGTCCCATGGAGGAAGCGCTCCAGGGCCCACCAGAAGAGGTACACCTCCGCCTTGCGGCCCGACGCCACGGCCGCGGCGGCGATGGACAGGCCCTGGTGCACGCGGTCGTAGTCGCCGCTGTGCAGGAAGACAACCACGTGGGTCGGTGGGGGGCTCACGCCGGCGCTCATACCGCCCACCAGCCGTCAGCGTCCACCCACACTCCCGCACCGACCGACCGGGGTCCTTTGGCTTGCGCCTTGGCCGCCGTGCTTGCTAGGAAACTTCGGCCATTCAGGCACTTACGCGCTTTCCCTCCCCAGGGCGGACCGGACTCCAGCGAGATGGGCGATGACATCACAGCCAGACGCAAGGACGCGCATCTCGACCTTTGCGCCACGGGTGACGTCGAGCCCTCGGGGAACAGCACCCTCCTGGAGTGCGTGAAGCTGGTTCACTGCGCGATGCCGGAGCTGTCCGTGGAGGACGTGGACCTGTCCACGCCGTTCCTGGGCAAGCGGCTGCGCTACCCGTTGCTCGTCACCGGGATGACGGGCGGCACGGAGCGCGCGGGGGCGGTGAACCGCGACCTGGCGCAGCTCGCCGAGCGTCATGGCCTGGCCTTCGGCGTGGGGAGCCAGCGCGCCATGTCGGAGGACGCCGCTCGGACGGCCTCCTTCCAGGTGCGGCAGGTGGCGCCCACGGTGGCGCTCCTGGGCAACATCGGCATGTTCCAGGCCATCCGGCTGGGCGTGGACGGAACGCGGCGGCTGGTGGACGGCATTGGCGCGGACGGGCTGGCGCTGCACCTCAACGCGGGCCAGGAGCTGACGCAGCCGGAAGGCGACCGGGACTTCCGGGGCGGCTACCGCGTGGTGGAGCTGCTGGTGCGCGCCTTCGGTGACCGGCTGCTGGTGAAGGAGACGGGCTGCGGCATTGGCCCGGACGTCGCGCGGCGGCTGGTGGACCTGGGCGTGCGGAACATCGACGTGTCCGGCCTGGGCGGGACGTCCTGGGTGCGCGTGGAACAACTTCGCGCCTCGGGCGTACAGGCCCAGGTGGGCGCGGAGTTCAGCGCGTGGGGCATCCCCACGGCGGCGGCCCTGGCGACCGTGCGGCGCGCCGTGGGCCCGGACGTCCACCTGGTGGCGAGCGGCGGCCTGCGCACGGGGCTGGACGCCGCCAAGGTGCTGGCGCTGGGCGCGAACCTGGCCGGCATGGCGCTGCCGCTGTTCCGCGCGCAGCAGGCGGGCGGTCTCCCCGCGGCGGAGGCGGCGCTGGAGGTCATCCTGGCCGGGCTGCGTCAGGCGCTGGTCCTGACGGGAAGCAGAAGCTGCGCTGAACTGGGACAGCGGCCCCGGGTGGTCACCGGAGAGTTGAAGGATTGGTTGGCGGCGCTGTAGAGGGTGGCCGCGCCGAAGTCTGGAAGGAAGAACATGTCTGACACCGTGACGTCCCGGCTTCCCGGGTTCCACAAGCTGCCGATGGAGGAGCGCCACGCGCACCTCTCCCGCATGTTCCGGCTCACGCCCGAGGACCTGCAGCAGCTCCTGGGCTCGGAGGCGCTCCAGCCTGTCCTGGCGAACCAGATGATTGAGAACGCGGTGGGGACCTTCTCCCTGCCGCTGGGCCTGGGGCTGAACCTCCAGGTCAACGGGCGCGACTACCTGGTGCCCATGGCGGTGGAGGAGCCGTCCGTGGTGGCGGCGGTGTCCTTCGCGGCGAAGATCGTCCGGGAGGCGGGCGGCTTCATTGGCGAGGCGGACCCGTCGCTGATGATTGGCCAGGTGCAGGTGTCGCGCTACGGCGACCCGACGGTGGCCACCGAGCGCATCCTGGCGCACAAGGAGCAGATCCTCGCGCTGGCCAACAGCTTCCACCCGGCGATGGTCGCGCGGGGCGGTGGGGCCAAGGACGTGGAGGTGCGCGTGCTGCCGGCCCCCGAGGGCCCGCGCGGCGAGCCGCTGCTCATCGTCCACCTCATCATCGACGCCCAGGAGGCGATGGGGGCCAACCTCATCAACACCATGGCGGAGGGCGTGGCGCCGCTCGTCGAGCAGGTGACGGGTGGCAAGGTGTATCTGCGCATCCTCTCCAACCTGGCGGACCGCCGGCTGGCGCGGGCCATGTGCCGCATCCCCATCCCGCTGCTGGCGGACTTCGAGATGCCGGCCGAGGAGATCGCCGAGGGCATCGCCCAGGCGAGCCGCTTCGCGGAGGCCGACCCGTACCGCGCCGCCACGCACAACAAGGGCGTGATGAACGGCATCGACGCGGTGGCCATCGCCACGGGGCAGGACTGGCGCGCCATTGAAGCGGGCGCGCACGCGTTCGCCTGCCGCAACGGGCAGTACCGGCCGCTGTCCACCTGGTACCTGGAGGAGGGGCACCTGGTGGGCCGCATCGAGCTGCCCATGGCGCTGGGCACGGTGGGCGGGCCCATCAAGATCCACCCGGGCGTGCAGATGGCGCTCAAGCTGATGCAGACCACCACGGTGCGCGAGCTGGCCATGGTGATCGCGGCGGTGGGTCTGGCGCAGAACTTCGCGGCGCTCCGGGCGCTGGGCAGCGTGGGCATCCAGAAGGGCCACATGGCGATGCACGCGCGCTGCGTGGCGGTGACGGCGGGCGCGCGGGGCGACTGGGTGGAGAAGATCGCCAACCTGCTGGTGAAGGCGGGCCACGTGAAGGTGGAGAAGGCCCGCGAACTGCTGGCCGCCCTCCCCGCCGAGGATGCCGCGGCCGCGACCGGCACCAACGTCTGACGCCGTGGCTCCTCGCACTGAATCCTTGTCGGCCTTTGGCGCCGGCAAGGTCATCCTGTTGGGTGAGCACAGCGTCGTGTACGGGCACCCGGCCCTGGCCGGGCCCTTGTCGCAGGGCGTGACGGCGCGTGCCGTTCCCGCGAAGTCGTGTCAGCTCTCGCTTCCGGCCACGTTGAGCCGCCCGCAGCGGGCGCAGCTCACGGCGGCGTTCGCCCGCGCCGCGGAGGTGACGGGCGCGCCGCCGGTGAAGGTGTCGCTGGAGGCGGACCTGCCGCTGGCGGTGGGGTTGGGGAGCTCGGCGGCCCTGTCGGTGGCGTGCGCGCGGCTGCTGCTCCAGGCGGCGGGGGCGGAGCCCTCGCACAAGGACGCGGTGCGCGTGGCGTGGGCCATGGAGCAGGAGTTCCACGGCGCGCCGTCGGGGTTGGACCACACGACGAGCGCGATGGAGCAGCTTGTCCTCTACCGGCGCAAGCCGGGGGCGGCCAAGGGCACGGGGCAGGTGGTGGACAGCCCCAGGCCGCTGCACGTGGTGGTGACGCTCGCGGGTGAGCGCAGCCCCACGAAGAAGACGGTGGGCGCGCTGCGTGAGCGGCAGGCGCGCTGGCCGTCGCGCTACGAGCGCCTGTTCACGGAAATCGGACGGGTGTCCACGGAGGGCGCGAAGGCGGTGGCGGCGGGTGATTTGGAGGCGCTGGGTGACGCGATGAACGTCAACCAGGGCCTGCTGGCGGCGCTGGGCCTGTCGTCGCCGCCGCTGGAAGAGATGGTCTACCGGCTCCGGGAGCTGGGGGCGCTGGGCGCCAAGCTGACCGGAGCGGGTGGAGATGGTGGGGCCGTCATCGGCCTGTTCCTCGAGCCCAAGCCGGTGGTGACGAAGCTCCGCCGGATGGGCGTGCGCTGCTTCAGCAGCCAGCTCGCGGGTCCGCGGGCGTCGTGAGTCTTCCCATGAAAGCCACAGCACTGGCGCATCCCAACATCGCCCTGGTGAAGTACTGGGGGAAGCGGGATGACGCGCTGATTCTTCCGCATCAGTCCAGCCTGTCCCTCACGCTGTCGCCGCTGTCGGTGACGACCACGGTGGAGTTCGGCGCCGCGAGCGACCAGGTGGAGCTCAACGGCCACACCGCGAAGGGCAGCGAGCGCGACCGCGTGCTGCGCCTGCTGGAGACGGTGCGCGCCCAGGCGAAGGCCGACCTGGGGCCCGCGAAGGTGGTGTCGCGCGGGGACTTCCCCATGGCGGCGGGGCTGGCCAGCAGCGCGGCGGGCTTCGCGGCGCTGGCGGTGGCGGGGCGCGCGGCGGCGGGGCTGCCGTCGGAGCCTCGCGCGGCCAGCATCCTGGCGCGGCTGGGCAGCGGCTCCGCGTGCCGGAGCGTGCAGGGCGGCTTCTGTGAGTGGCAGCGCGGCGAGCGTCCGGATGGCGAGGACAGCTTCGCGGTGCAGCGCTTCGACGCGGCCCACTGGCCGGACCTGCGCATGGTGGTGGCGATCATCGACCGCGGCGAGAAAGAGGTGAAGTCGCGGGACGGGATGAAGCACACGGTGGACACCAGCCCGTACTACCCGGCGTGGGTGAAGGACGCGGAGGCGGAGGTGGTGCAGGTGCGTGAGCACATCGCGAAGCGCGACCTGCAGGCCCTGGGCGAGCTGTGTGAGCGCAACGCGTGGCGGATGCACGCGACGTCCTTCGCCGCGAATCCGCCGCTGAGCTACATGAGCCCCGGCACGCTGGCGCTCATCCAGCACCTGAAGGAGCAGCGCAAGAAGGGCATCCCGGTGTGGTTCACGTTGGACGCGGGGCCCAACCCGGTGCTGCTGACGGACGCCGCGCACGAGGTGGCCGCGGAGGCGCTGGCCCGCGCGTGTGGCGCGGTGGAGGTGATTCGCTGCGTGCCCGGCGGTGATGCGGAGCTGAAGGCGGAGCACCTCTTCTGATGGAGCGCGCCCTCTCCGCGCCGGGCAAGCTGTTCCTCTCCGGCGAGTACGCCGTGCTGTGGGGCGGGGTGGCGCGCCTGGCCGCGGTGGCGCCGCGCACCGCCGCGTACGTCCGTCGCCGCGCGGATGCCCGTGTGCACGTGTGCCTGGAGGAGGGGACGCTGGCGGGGAGCACCACGCCGCTGGGCGTGCGCTGGGCGCGGGACGTGCCGGCGGGGTTCGCCTTCGTGGCGCGGGCGCTGGATGAGGCCCTGCGGGCGCATGGCCGGGCGAGCCAGGGCTTTGACCTGGCGGTGGCGCCGTCCGCGGTGGGGCCGAATGGACAGAAGCTGGGCATGGGCGGCAGTGCGTGCGCGACGGTGCTGGCGGCGGAGGGCGTGCGCTACGTGCTGGAGGAGCGCTACGACGCGCTGAAGCTGGCGCTGCTGGCGCACACGCTGGGGCAGGGCGGGAAGGGCAGCGGCGGGGATGTGGCGACGAGCTTCGCCGGAGGCGTGCTGCGCTACCGGCGCTACGACGTGGCGCCCTTGATTGAGGCGAGCAACAGCGGCCGGTTGCGCGCGGCGCTGGCGGAGTCTCCGTCGGTGGACGTGTGGCGGTTGCCTTTGCCCCGGGTGTCCATGGCGTATGCCTTCACGGGCGAGAGCGCCTCGACGCGGGTGCTGATTGGCCAGGTGGAGGCCCGGCTGGAGGAGGCGGGCCGCCGGAGCTTCGTGGAGCGCTCGGACACGCTGGGCCACTCGATTGAGGACGGGCTGAGCGGCGGTGACTTCCGGGCCTTCTCCGAGGCCGTGAAGGCGCAGCACGCGCTGCTGTTGGAGCTGGGGCCGCTGGAGACGGAGGGCATGCGGCGCGTGTTGGCGCTGGCTGCCACGTACGGCGCGGCGGGCAAGCTGTCCGGCGCGGGCGGCGGGGACGGCTGCATCCTGTTCGCGCCGGATGCGCAGGTCCGCGCGGAGATGTGCAAGGGATTGGCGGCGCGTGGCTTCCACACGCTGCCCCTGGACGCGGAGCCCGGTGTTCGCGGTGAGGCGCAGTTGGAGCCACGATTGCGGACGTGGGTGGACGCGCTGGACTGAGCGCGTCACTTCCTGGCGGCGGATGCTTGTCTGCCGTGGCGGGAAAAACACAGACACGTTGGTTGCGGTGACGTGTCCCAGTCATCAATGCCCGTGTCATTCCGGACACGTCTATCGTTCATGACGTGGCGTCGACATACTCGCTGGAGGCATTCCTTCTTCGCGCCCTGCGACAATCCCGGTGTGGGACTTCCCGCCTCGGAGAGAATCAGGCCGAAGGTCTACGTCATCGATGCCGCGGGTGCTCAGTCGGGCACGGTGTACAGCGGCGACTGGTTCGAGTTCGCATGGCCGGTCGCATCGACGCAACTGAATAACTCGCCGTTCACATCCTCGAGGGAATCATGCTGAAGCTCTTGTCGTCAGTGGTCCTCAGTCTGCTGGTGTCCGTGGGAGTTCTGCCCGCCGAAGAGGGGGAGGTCGAGTCGCTCGCCGCCACGACCACCACCGTCGCGACGCACAACACGCTGCGTGGGCAGGCGACGTTCAGGCCGCTCGCGGATGTCATCGGCTGGCAGGAAGTGAGCACCGCGGAAGGGCACAACAAGCTCGAAGCGCTCGAGTACTACGCTCACTTCCGGCCTGGCGCGGAGCGGCTCGCCGCCCGCAACTCCATCGCCATCTCCTGGCGCAAGAACAAGTACGAGAAGACCGGCGACGGCTCTCGACTCACGCACGAAGGCGAAGCTGGCGTGACGCCCGCGCGCTTCGTCAACTGGGTCGTGCTGAAGAACAAGCAGACCGGCGCGAAGCTGGCGTTCATCAACACGCACTACATCTCCGGTGCATGGAACGGTCAGAATCCCGATCGCCAGGCGCGCTGGCATACGCATAACTCCGTGGTCCGCGAGGTCGTCCGGGAGTTGCGCGGCCGTGGCCTGCCCGTGGTCCTGGTCGGTGACTTCAACCGTCAGTTGTCGCAGGACATCCCCGGCATGAATCATCTGCGCACGGCGGGGGTCTCCGGCGTGCCCATCGATCAGATCTACGTCAGCCAGGGCATTGGCACCGGCCCCGCCGAGCGGCTGGAGAAGTACGGCTCCGACCACTTCGCGTACACCGCGACCGTCCAGTACTGAGCGCGCGCGTCCGGCTGACGGAAGATGGGCATCAAGCAAGGGCCCGGCGGTGTCGTCCCGCTGGGTGGTCAGGGGCAGGGCAGGTTGTCGGCGGAGGGTCCGCCTCCAAGCCCTCTTCATCCAGTTGCCTTGGTTTAGCCATTCGTAGCGCTGCCGCGTCCGTGAGGCAGGGCCCTCGTCCGGCGGGCCCCGCCCCGAAACGAACCTAGCGGTGGCGCTTCGATGCGGTGCCGCGCATCTCGTTGAGCGCGTCCACCACGGCCGCGCGCAGCTCCTCGATGATGGTGTCGAGGAACGGCCGGCGCTGGAGGTCCTCGGTAATCCAGGGGTCCATGATGACGGAGCGGAGCACGGTGATGCGGCCCTCCTCACCTCGGCCCGCCGCCGCGCCGCTGCCCAGCAGGCGCGTCTTGTAGTCATCGAAGAACTTCTTGCCGTAGTCCTCCTCGATGAAGTCCGTGGTGCTCACCAACAGCCGGTAGCCGTAGATGTCCCGGCCGTCGGCCTTGACGCCCAGGCGCTCGTAGATCTTCCGGTTGAAGGTGTTCGCCTCCTCCAGGCTCGGGTTGAGGCCATTCCCCGTCGTGAAGTTGAAGGCGTAGGTGAGGATGTTGAGGTCCGCGCCCGTCTCACGCAGCAGCTCCAGCTCCTCCTCGCCCGAGGCCATCAAGAGCTGATCTTGACGCACGCCCTCGATCTGGTGGCGCAGGACCTCCAGCGCCTGCTTCTCTCCGCCGTACTTGCGCTTCATGGGCTCGGAGAGCTTGAAGCGCGGGCCGGGGACCACGACGAAGTCGCTCGTCACGGCGTTCATCATCAGCAGCCGGGCATGGAACAGCTTGCAGTTGTAGAGCGCCCTCCCGAGGATCTTCCCGTAGCCGCGCTGGTCGGGCGGCACCACGGCGTGGCTGAGGTACACGCCCGCCGCCGCCGCGCCGGGCTTGGAGCCCTCGATGCCGTACTTGCCCACGGTGAGGTCCTCCTGGCTCCCCGCCGTGTTGATGTAGGGCGCCTCGAAGGCCACCAGGCTGCGCATGGACTGATTGCGGTAGCACAGCGCTCCCGCGGGGTAGGGCAGGTAGCCCGTCTTGTGCGGATCCACGGTGATGGTGTCCGCCTCCGGGATGGCCTCGAACTGCTCCGTGACGTAGCGACTCAGGGCCAGCGCTGGCGCCGGAGGGCCCTCGCGGCCCGGGCCGGTGCTCGGCGGCGCGCGCAGGAGCGAGGCGAAGTACCCGCCCCACGCCGCGTCGGCGTGCACGCAGAACGACATCCCCCGGGGATGGTACTTCTCCCGGCGAAGCGCCAGCACGGACGCGAGCGGGTCCACCAGCCCCTCCTCCGTCGTCCCCAGCACCGCCGTCACCGCGATGACGGGCTGCTTGTCCGTGTCGCACTGGTCCAGCCGCGCTTCCAGGGCCGCGGCGTCCATGCGCCCCTCTTCATCCAGGGGGATGCTCAGCATGTGGTCCGCGCCGATGCCCAGGATCGCCGCCGCCTTCGGCAGCGAGTAATGCTTGGAGCCAGGGACGATGAACACCGGGGCCTTGAGGTCGCCCAGGTAGCGCCGGGTGAACTCCACGAGCCCCAGGTCCTGGAGCATGTAGTTGCTCACGCGCGCCGTCAGGGTCTCCACGGGGATGGAGAACTCCTCCTGGATGCGAGTGGGGATGCCCAGCACCTCGTCCACCTCCAGGTTCAAGGCCTGCCAGGTGTCCAGGTCGAGCAGGCGGGCCCGGCTCCCCGAGGGCAGCGTCACCTGCAGGGCCTTCGCGGCGGAGAGTGAGGACTCCTGCTGGATGGCCTCGCGCAGCGACAGGCAGTAGAACTTCAGGTTCCGCGCGGCCCACATCGCCTCGATGTTGGCGGTGGTGCCGCCGCTGGTCAGGTGGCTCCAGGGGCGGATGCCATTCTTCTGGGTGTAGCCCACCATCCGGCACAGGTCCTCGCCGGCCCGGACCTCCAGCACCGTCGTCAGCGGCGAGGCCTCCAGCGCGACGTTGTTCTGGTTGTAGAGCATCGCCGCGAAGTAGCCCGCCATGCCCGGGAGCGTCTGGTCCCACGTCATGTGGCCCTGGTAGCGCATGCTGAAGAACGGCGCGGACTTCTTCAGCTCGGCCAGGAGGTTGTCGAACTCCGTGTGCAGCGTGTCGAGCGCCCGCAGGTAGCCCGGGTCCCGCTTGATGCTCTGGGTGATGGCCGGCGGGTCCATCGGGTGGAAGTTCCGGCGCCAGAAGGCGTGGTCCCTCAGGGCCTCCAGCACCAGTTGCTCGAAGACGTCTGCATTCTCCGCCCGAGGGCCCAGGAACCAGGCCTCGACGTCCCGCTCGTTTTCGCTCGGTGCCTCCCGGCCGCGGGTGGATTCCCACAGCAGCTCTCTGTGCGCGAGCTGGTTGCTCTTCAGGCGCTGAGTCGTCCCCTCATTTGAGCCGAGCGTCAAGGGCCGTCCCCAGCGGTTGGCTGGTGCCGGAGCAGCGCGGGAAGCGGCAGTGAGGCGCGCGCTTTTCGGCGCCAGAGGTTGTCCTGCATCGTGCGGAGCATGTCGAAATCCATAACGCACGCCGAGGTGCATCGGTTCATTGAGGAAGCCGTCGGCCCGGACACCCATGCCAAGCGTGTGCTGTCGCTGTCCAATGCCACCTTGGGCGCCGTGCACGCCGCCAGCCTCTCGGTGAGGGCCATCGGACTGGCGCTCTCCCAGGCGCGGGGGTTGGAAGGCAAGCACGCCATCAAGCAGGTGGACCGACTGCTGTCCAACTCTGGCGTCGACGTGTGGCGACTGTTCGCGCAGTGGGTGCCCTTCGTGGTGGCCGAGCGCAAAGCGGTGACAGTCACCATTGACTGGACGGACTTCGAGTCGGACGACCACACCACGGTCGCCATCCAGCTTGTCACCCGCCACGGCCGCGCCACGCCGTTGCTGTGGAAGACGGTGCCCAAGAGCGAGTTGGCCGGGCAGCGCAATGCCCATGAGGACGCGTTGCTGGAGCGGTTGCACCAGGTGCTGCCCTCCGACGTGGAGGTGACGGTGCTCGCGGACCGAGGATTCGGAGACGTCGCCCTGTATGAATTGCTGGACAGACTCAGCTTCGGCTACGTCATTCGCTTTCGTGGCGTCGTGCACGTCGAAAGTGCCGGAGGGGAGGTGCACAAGGCGAAGGAGTGGGTGCCCCCGACGGGCCGTCCGAAGTTGCTGCGCGGAGCGCGCGTCACCCAGGCCCGTTTCGGCGTGGGTGCCGTCGTCTGCGTGCACCAGAAGGGAATGAAAGAGGCCTGGTTTCTGGCGGCCAGCAGCAAGGAAGCCACTGCCACCGAGTTGGTGAAGGCCTACGGACGTCGATTCACCTGCGAGGAGACGCACCGGGACATCAAGGACTTGCGCTTCGGCATGGGCCTGTCCGCCATCGCTATCGGCACCTGCGAGCGCCGCGACAGACTGTTGCTGCTGTCCGCCTTCGCCATGGCGCTGCTGACGCTGCTCGGCGCTGCGGGCGAAGCGACGGGGCTCGACAGGAAGTTCCGCGCCGACACCCGTAAGACGCGCGAGTACTCTCTCTTTCGGCAAGGCATCATCTACTACGGCGCCCTCGCCAACATGCGAGAGGAGTGGCTCCGCCCCCTCATGGAGAAATTCGCCGAGCTCATCCGCGAGCAGGCCGTCTTCCGCGAGGCATTCGGCTTCATTTGATTCGAATGAGGGGACGGCTCAGCTTCAGGCGTTCACGCAAATCCTGCTTCAATCCGTCCAGGGCACGACTGGAGTAGTCCGGCTGGGATTTGTGGGCCATGTGAGGCTCCTTACGGCGGGGGATTGCCGTTGCCAGATGCGCGGATTGGCAGGTGGCCGCGGGCGCGCTCACATATACAGGATGACTTTTCAATCCCTCTCGTCACGTCGCGCTGCCGTCGGTTCATGACAGTCGCTTGCCCTTCAGGGCTGGGCGGGCGGCGACCTCCCGTGGAACGCGTCCGACTCGACACACACGCGCACGTCTGGTACGCGCCCCGGTTGGTGCGCACCGGCGACTTCCAGACTCCTCCTTCGAACGCATTGCACCTGCCCTGGGCGCCGCTGCTGCTGGTGGGCGGTGGGGCCTGGCTCCTGCGCGTTGCGGGCTTCTTCCATCGTGGTGGGGCCCTGGGCTACCCGGTGGACTACGACGAGGGCGTCTACTTCAGCGCCGCCGCGCTCCTGTCGCATGGCGTCCTGCCCTACCGCGACTACTTCTTCGTCCATCCGCCAGGAGTCGCGTTGCTGTGGGCCCCGGTGGCCGCGCTCACCCGCGTCGTCGATGCGGCGACGGCTTTCTCGGTGGCGCGCTGGTTCGTCCCTGTCCTCGGCGCGTTGAGCGCGGTGCTGTGTGGCCGCATCGCGCAGTCCCACTGGGGGACGCGCGCGGGCATCGTGGCGGCCCTGGTTTACGCCGTCCATCCAGAGGCGGCCGCCACCGAGCGGGGATTCTTCCTGGAGCCGCTGCTGAATCTCACGTGCCTGGGGATGGCGTGGGTGCTGCTGCTCCCTGCTACCGGGCGTCGCTCCTGGCGTCAGGACGCCGGCGCGGGTGTCCTGCTCGCGACGGCATGCGCGATCAAGCTGACCGCGGGTGTCTGGGTGCTCGCGGTGGTGTGGGCGCTCTGCCTGGGCGGGGAAGGGCGCCGTGCCGTTCGAGTGATTGGGACTGCCGCCCTCACGGGGCTCATCTGGCTGGGGCCGTTTCTCGTGCTCGCGGCGGAGCCGATGCTGGAGGGACTCCTTCGCTTCCAGGTGATGCGGCCCCCGGATGGCGAATTGTCGACGGCACGCAGGCTGCTCACCATGCTGGGCGAAAGTCACTGGGGGGGAGCGCTGCTGAGCCTCCTGGGGCTCGCCGTGGCGCTGGGGCGGCTGCGGCGACGAGACGCGGTCGCGGAGCGGCTCTTCTCCGCCGCCTGGCTCCTGACCGTCGCGGCCTTCTTGTCGGCCAAGAGCTACTGGGGCCAGTACAACGCGGGCCTCGCGCCTGCCGCGGCCCTGCTCTCCGGGCTTGGGGCTTCGCAGTTGTTGCTCCGGGCGGAGCGGCACTCACGGCGATTCGCGGCGGCCGTGACGTTGGCGGTGGGGCTTGCCGCGCTCTCCGCGCTCCCCGTGGCGCTGCGGTCGGCGAATCAGCGTGAGCGTGGGCTCCTGGCGATAGGCGGCTCGATTCGCGCCGCCGTGCCGCCGGATGCTCCGCTCTGCGCGTTCGAACCGGCCTGGGCCATCGCCGCGGGGCGTCTGCCAGGGTTGCCCGTGGGGAGCCCGGCCCTTGTCGACCCCTACGGCCTCATGTTGCATGACGCGTTGGATGGCCCATCGCGATTCGCCTCCGCCGCCGCTGCCTTCGCGGATGACCGCACCCAGCGCACCGTGCTGCCGATGCTCGCGCGCTGCGACGCCCTGGTGCTCCTCGGCCGAGGTGAGTGGCAGTTGTCCGCTGCGAGTGAGCGCTGGGTGGACGAGCACTTCACCCGTGACGGTGACGTGTGGAAGCGCAAGCCCTGAACGTCAGAACATCTGGCCGAACGTGACGTAGCAGCGCTGCCGCCCGGACCCGGTGGAGACCGCGTAGTCCATGCGAATCACCGCCGCGCGCCGGGAGAAGCGCACGCCTCCGCCGACACCCGGATGCCAGTGCCACCACTTGCCGTCCGCGACGCCCGGGTGCCACACGCGCCCCAGGTCCATGAAGGCCACGGCGCCCAGCTTCAACGGCTGACCGAAGACCCGGAACTGCGCGGCCTGGTAGCGCAGCTCCGTGTTCATGAACGCCTTGATGTTCCCCGCGAAGCGGTTGCGCTCGATGCCGCGCACGCTGTTCATGCCACCAATGCCCTCGGACACGTTGACGCCGCCGGTGTTGCTCCATTCGTAGAAGGGGACGTCGCCGAAGAGCAGGTCCAGCGTCATCCGGTGCGCCAGCGTCAGGCGTGACGTCAGCGCGAAGTAGCGCCGCTCGCTCAGGGTGAGGCCCACGTAGTGGTAGCGGTTGCCCGTGGCGTTGCCGGAGATGCGCAGCGACAGCTCCTCCACGCCGCCCTCGCGCGGGTCCGACTCATTGTCGCGCGTGTCCCAGAGCATGCCGGCGAGCAACTGCCCCATGTTGCCGCCGTCCATGCCCAGGGGCTTCTCCCGCGACAGCAGGGACTTCTCGTAGGCCGCCACGCGCATGTGCCGCCAGCCGTAGCCCACGTAGGACTGGAGCGGGTGCTCCTCTCCGAACGGGTGGCCTCGCAGCCGCAGCCAGAAGCCCGGCGTGCCCTTGTCGAAGTTGTACAGCTCGTTGTTCACGTCCCCGCGGAACTCCGGCGCGGACTGGTTGCCCGCGCCGAAGAAGGGGCTGCGAAGCTCCCGCCGGTAGTCCAGGCGGCCCTCCACGCGGAGCGGCCCGAGCAGCCTCGGTCCGTCGTAGCGCAGCGAGTGGCTCTGCACGCCCCGGTTGCTGAAGAACACCTGGGCGCTGAGGGCGTGCGCATAGGGCTCCTTCCCGGCGCCATACAGGTACATCCCACCCACGGCGCCGTAGCCCATGCCCTGGTCCGAGCTGAAGCTCACCAGGGGAATGGCAATCGCGTCGAAGCCGGAGGTCTTCACGGGCGCGGGTCGCGCTCGGGCTGCCGGAGAAGCGCTCAGGCTGGCGAGGAGGACGGCCGTGACGGGAAGGAGCATGCGGGGGGATGGCAGAGGACGCATGACCTCCGGCGCTTCTTCCCGCGCCCATAAGCCGCCGCGGTTGCCCGGCTGCCCTGCTGGAGGGCGGCTCACACTCCGGGGCGGCTGGCCTCTCAAGTGCTCATCTTGGCTGCCGGAGGAGGGGAGGCGACACCGTGAGCGCTGTGATTCCACCAGCGATGCACCTGTGGGCCCACGGCCTCGTGCGCCGTGTCCAGGAGAAGGTGCCTCCTTCGCCCGCACGCAGGGCGAGGAAGCTGCTCATCGTCCACCTGGACGGCGTCCCGAAGCGCCTGCTGGACGAAGCCCTCGTCTCGGGACGGATGCCCTTCCTGTCGCGGCTCATCCGCTCCGGAGCCTTCCATCTGGACGAGGCCTTCTGGGGCGCCCCCACCTCCACGCCGTACTTCCAGGCCGGCCTGCTCTACGGCATGCGCCACTCCAACCTGCCGGCGTACTCGTGGTTCGACCGCGAGCTGGGCCGCAAGGTGCGGATGAACACCCCGTCCGACGCGCTGACCATCGACCGGCGTCTGCGCGGCTCGGGCCGCGCCAGCCTGCTGGACGGTGGAGGCCACGGGTACTTCTCCCTGTTCCGCGCGGGGGCCGAGAACGCCCTGAGCATGAGCACGCTGGCCAGCTTCAAGCAGATGTCCCACGCGTTCTCCTACGAGATGATGGGGCTCCTCAGCGCCCGCACGCGCGGCGTCTGGGACTACTTGCGCACCCTGGGCATGGACACCTGGGCCTCGGCGCGCGAGGTCATGCACTGGGCGCGCGGGCTCCACGACTGGCGCCACGAACCGGCCTACCTCTTCAGCCACGTCTTCCTCCAGCGGCTGGGCTGGAGCTTCGCCTTCACCAAGTCCCTGGTGGACATGGCGCGGGGCGTGCCCGTCATCTACCTGGTGTATGGCAACTACGACGAGGTGGCCCACCGCCGAGGCCCGCGCTCGGAGCAGGCCCGCGCCGAGCTGCACCGCGTGGACAGCTACCTCGCGGAGCTCTACGCCGTGGCGGGGGCGGTGAAGCAGCCCTACGACGTCGTCTTCCTCTCCGACCACGGGCATGTGGACTGCCTGCCCTGGGAGCAGCGGAAGGGGCAGCACCTGGAGCAGTGGCTGACGGCGCCCCACGGCGACGGGCCGCTCTCCGACGAGGTGGTCCGCGGGCTCTGTGATGGACGGCCAGACCCGGAGCCGGACACCCGGCCCCGCGCGCCCTTCGCTCCCGTGGCCGTCGAGTGCGGCAACTTCGCCCACGTGTACCTGTCCGGCGAGCCTCGGCCGATGGAGGCGATGTCACTGCTCGCGCGCCACCCCGACATCCTGGCCCGGGTGACGCGGAGCCCGGACCTCGGCCTCGTCGCCCTGCGCCGGGGCAACAGCGCGGTGGCGCTCGTGCGCGACGGTGTCTACTCGGTGGACACCCTGGACAGGGCTCCGCTGTCCCCCGAGTTCAGCAAGCGCGCCGTGGCGGACTTCCTCCGCGTCCTGCCAACGATGTCCACCGCGGGCGACCTCGTCCTCTTCGGCGAAGCCGTGAAGCGCGGCGGCACCGTGGGCTTCGCCTGGGAGTTCGGCTCGCACGGCGGGCTGACGCGCACGGAGGCCAACAGCCTGGTGTGCTGGCCCGCCAAGGCGCCCGTGGACCTCTCAAACCTGTCGCACTGCACGCAGCTCCATGACCGGCTCGCGGCGGCGTACCTCGACACCACCCCTCGACTCCGGTTGGTGCCGTGAAGGGGAGGGCGAGGCGCGCCGGAGGCCGGGCCCTGTTCAAGGCGCTGCTCGCCGTCTTCGGGCTGGTGCTGTCCGTCGTCCTGCTCTCCACGGCCTTCTTCAAGTGGAACCTGAGCGGCGGCCCCGGCCCGCTGCTCCAGCCGCGCTTCCCGCTGGGGCAGTTCGTGCGCGACTTGCCCGGCCACCTCGTGTGGCTGGTGCCCTTCATGCTGCTCCAGGCCTCGCTCATCCCGCTGCGCGCCGTGCAGTGGCAGAGCACCCTCCGCCGGCCGGTGCCCCTCAAGGAGCGCTACCACCTGGTGGCCATCGGCGCCTTCGTCCACAACGCGCTGCCGGGGAAGCTGGGCGAAATCATGCGCTCCTTCCTCCTGTCCCGGACGCAGCGCATCCCCTTCCTGCGCTGCCTGGGCTCGGTGGGCGTCTGCAAGCTGATGGAGTTCGCGGCGTTGATGTTGCTCGTCACGCTGTCGCTGCTGGGCCCCTTCGGCCAGACGCTGTCCCGCTTCGAAGGCGAGCTGAAGGTGGCCGTGTCACTCTGCGTGGGGTTGGTCGCGCTGGTGGTGTTGCTGGCCCACTGGTCCGGTCCGCTCGCCTTCGCCCTGCACAAGCGCCACAAGCTCCCCCGGGTGGTGGGCTTCCTTCACCACGTCAGCGAGGGCCTGGGCACCGCGCGCTCCTTCACCGGCATGGCGAAGGTGTTCGTCTACTCGGTGGGGCCGGTCCTGGCCTCCGCGCTGGCCTACGGCCTGGCGCTCCAAGGCATCGGCATCTCCGGGGGCCTCTTCGCCGGTGCGGTGGTGCTGGGGGCCATCTCCCTGGGGCAGTCGCTCCCGGGTGTCCCGGCGGGCATGGGCATCTACTACTTCGTGACGAGCTGGGCGGCCCGCAGCCTCGGCGCCTCGCCGGAGGACGCGGCGGCCTTCTCCACGCTCACGCACCTGGGCACCGTCATCAGCCAGGTCGCCGTGGGGGCCATCTCCGTCCACCTGCGGAAGATTCGCGTCCGGGATTTGCGCAAGGGCGGCAGCCTCGCCCGGGAGGCGGCGCACCACGTGGCGCACGATGCCGTGGAGCCCGCGCGGACCTGACCCCTGAAAAGCGAAAAGGGGCCCCGGTTTGAAACCGGGGCCCCTTCTCAACTTTGTGCCCAGGAGAGGACTCGAACCTCCATGCCCTTGCAGGCGCTAGACCCTGAATCTAGTGTGTCTACCAATTCCACCACCTGGGCAGGTGGGGCATCGCGGTGCGGCGCTGCGATGGGCCGGACGTATAGAGCTACTGCCCGGCCCCGTCAAGCACTACGTAACAACCTCACTTCTTCAGCGGCCATTTCCCCTCGGCCTCCAGGGACCGGCGCAGGACGGGGTTCTCGTCCATGAAGGCGGTGAGGGACTCCTCGGTGATTTCGACCACGATGTCCTCGGCGCCCAGCTCCGTCTGGCAGCTCAGCCGGGAGTAGGGGCGGACGTCGAAGCCCATGTCCAGGCGGTCCGCCTCCGCGTCCGTCTGCTCGCTCAGCGAGTCGAGGCCCTTGCGGACCCAGATATGGCAGGTGGAGCAGCCGCAGACCCCGCCGCAGCTATGGCCCACCTGGGCGCCGCAGGACTCGGCGGCGTCCAGCAGGGTGGTGCCGGTGGGCACGTCGGCGCTGACCTCGGCCAGGGGGCTCTTGAAAGTCACCTTGGGCACGTCAGTAGTCCTCCACGGAGTGGCCAGCCACCACCTGGGTGATGGCCTGGTTCATCACCCGCTCGATGAAGGGGCGGGACGCCTCGTCCAGCGCGTGCACGGCCTCCTTCAGCTTCAGGTGGTCATCCCCCTTCATCAGCTCCCGCACCCGGGCGATGGCGGCGTCAATGACGGCGCGCTCCCCGTCCTGGAGCAGCGAGCCGTGCTCGCCCAACTGCCGGTCCGCCTCGGCCAGGACGCGCTCGGCGTCCACCCGCTGCTCGCGGACCTGCCGGGCCTGGATGTCGTCCTCGGCGTGGTCGATGGAGTCGAGCAGCATCTGCTCGATCTCCTCATCCGTGAGCCCGTGGCTGGGCTTCACGGTGATGGACTGGCTGACGCCGGTGCTCTGCTCCTGGGCGCTGACGGAGAGGATGCCGTCCGCGTCCACCTGGAAGCGGACCTCCACGCGGGCCATGCCGGCGGCCAGGGGGGGAATGCCGGACAAGGTGAAGCGCGCCAGGCTGCGGTTGTCCTCCACCAGCTCGCGCTCGCCCTGGAGCACGTGGACGTCCAGGCCCGTCTGTCCGTCCTTGAACGTGGTGAAGACCTGGCCCGCGGTGGTGGGGATGGTGGAGTTGCGCTGAATCAGCTTCTCCACGATGCCGCCCATCGTCTCCAGGCCCAGGGACAGGGGAATCACGTCCAGGAGCAGCACGTCGTCCTGCCGGTCCGCGGTGGTGAGCAGGTTGGCCAGCACCGCCGCGCCCATGGCCACCACCTGGTCCGGGTCGATGTCGCCCAGGGGCTCGCGGCCGAACAGCTCCGCCACGTAGCGGCGCACCGCCGGCACGCGGGTGGCGCCGCCGACCAGGATGACGCCGTCCAGCTCCCCGGCCGCCACGCCCGCGTCCTTCAGCGCCCGCCGGCACACCGTGCCCGTCTTCTGGACGAAGGGCTGAATCCAGGCGTCGAAGTCCTCGCGCTTCACCGAGTGCGTCTGGCCGCCCGCGGTGAACTCCACCGCCGCCGCGTCCGTGAGCGCCTCCTTGGCCTTGCGCGAGGCCGCCAGCACCTCCGCCACCAGGGCGGGGGAGGGGGCCTCGCCAGCGCCCAGCGTCTCCAGCACGCGCTGCGCGATCGCGCGGTCGAAGTCATCGCCGCCCAGGGCGGAGTCGCCGCCGGTGGACTTCACCTCGAACACGCCGTCCACCAGCTTGAGGATGGAGATGTCGAAGGTGCCGCCGCCCAGGTCATAGACGGCGAAGGTGCCCTGGCTGCCCTTGTCCAGGCCGTAGGCCAGCGCGGCGGCGGTGGGCTCGTTGAGCAGGCGCAGGACTTCCAGGCCGGCCAGGCGGCCCGCGTCCTTGGTGGCCTGCCGCTGGGCGTCGTCGAAGTAGGCGGGCACGGTGATGACGGCCTGCTCCACCTTGGTGGAGAAGTGCGACTCCGCGCGGCGCTTGAGGGCGCGCAGCACCTCGCCGGACACCTCGATGGGCGTCACCGGCGTGCCGCCGGCCACCTCGAAGCGCACCACCTTCGCGCCGGGCGCGAACTTGTAGTGCCCCAGCTTGCGCGTCTCCGCGTCGTCCGGGCTGCGGCCCATGAAGCGCTTCACGGAGGCGATGGTGTCGGTGGGGTGCTCGGACGCCAGCTTCCGGGCCCGGGCGCCGACGACGACGCCGCCGTCCTTCGCGTAGTGCACCACGGAGGGGAGCAGCAGCGCGTCGCCCTCGTCCACCGGGACGCAGACGGGCTTGTCCTGCACCACCGCCGCCACCAGCGAGTTCGTCGTGCCCAGGTCGATGCCCACCGCCTGCCCCTTGGGCTTCAGCGGGTCGTGAATCTGAAGGTAGCCGTTCTTGCTCACGCCTGAATCTCCTCCTCGAACGCGTCCACCTGCTCGAGGAAGCGCGTGAAGTAGCGCACCCGCCCCAGCGCGTGCGATGCCTTTCTCACCAGTTCCTGCCCGCCATCCCCCGGCCCGGCCGCCTCCAGGGTGCGAAGCGACTCCGCCGCCTCGGCGAGGGCCGCCTTCTTCCGGGCCTCCACGTCATCCGCCATGGCCCGGGCGCGGCCCAGGTCCTTCTTCTCCATGGCGGCGTCCAGCGCCTCGCGCAGGTCCATGACCTCCTCCAGGAAGGCCAGGGGCATGTCCTTCTGCGCGCCGGCGTCCTCGCGGTCCAGGTCGATGCCGTGCAGCTTGAGCAGGTAGAAGGCCCGGCGCACCGGGTCCTTCAACGTCTTGAAGGCCTCGTTGAGGGCGGTGGTGCCCTCCAGGGCCTGCAGGCGCTCGCGCGCGCTGGCCTGTGCCACGCGGTCCGGGTGGAGCTGCAACGACAGCTCGCGGTACTGCTTCTCCAGCGCCGGCACGTCCACGTCATAGGCGCGCTTCAGGCCGAAGACGTCGAAGTGGGTCCTCAAGGGGGGCTCTCCAATGCGGGGAGGGGACAAACGAAAAGGGCCCGGCGGCTGGCCGGGCCCGTGGCGGCGGCTCCACCCCGGCGAGGGAGCGGAGCGCGTGTCGCCGCGTCAGACGGAGAAGCTCTCTCCGCAGCCGCAGGCCGCCTTGATGTTGGGGTTGTTCAGCTTGAAGCCGGAGGCCATGAGCGTCTGCTCGAACACCAGCTCGGTGCCGATGAGGTACAGGTAGCTCTTCGGGTCCACGAAGACGCGCACGCCGTCCTTCTCGAAGATCTTGTCGCGCTCGCGGGACTTCTCCGACCACTCCATGGAGTACTGGAGCCCCGAGCACCCGCCGCCCTTCACGGCCAGCCGCAGGCCGGCCTCGGGCGTCTGCCGCTGCTCCAGCAGCTCCTTCAGCCGGACCACCGCGCTGTCCGCGATGGTGATGCCCTTGGGGGGCTTGGCCACGGGCGCGGGGGCAGTCGCCGGGTGCTGCGTCGTCTCCTGGGTCGCCTGCTCGCTCATGGTTCGCCTCTCCCTTTCTGCCTCGCTCAGGACGCCTTGGCCTGGCGCGCGGCGCGCTTCTTCTTGAAGTCCTCGATGGCCGCCTTGATGGCGTCTTCCGCCAGCACGGAGCAGTGAATCTTCACCGGCGGCAGCGACAGCTCGCGGGCCACGTCCTTGTTGGAGATGGTCATCGCCTGGTCCACCGTCTTGCCCTTCACCCACTCGGTGACGAGCGACGACGACGCGATGGCCGACCCGCAGCCGAACGTCTTGAAGCGGGCGTCCTCGATGAGCCCGTCCTCGGAGATCTTGAGCTGCAGGCGCATCACGTCACCGCAGGCGGGCGCTCCCACCAGGCCGGTGCCCACGTTCGGGTCTTCCTTGTCGAGCGTCCCGACGTTGCGGGGGTTCTCGTAGTGCTCGATGACCTTGTCGCTGTAAGCCATGCCTGCTCCTTCAACGGATGCTGCTCAACAATGGTTCCGGCGGGCAACGCCCTCCGGGCGAGAGGGCGGGGGCCCCCCTGTCTACCTGGGAAGGCGCTAGTGCGCCGTCCACTCGATGCTCTTGAGGTCGATGCCTTCCTTGGCCATCTCGTAGAGAGGGCTCATGTCGCGCAGCTTGCGGACCTTGTCCACTACGAGGTTCACCACGTAGTCGACTTCCTCCTCCGTGGTGAAGCGGCCCAGGCCGAAGCGGATGGAGCTGTGCGCCAGCTCCTCGTCCACGCCCAGGGCGCGCAGCACGTAGGACGGCTCCAGGGAGGCGGAGGTGCACGCGGACCCGGAGGACACGGCCACGTCCTTGATGCCCATCATCAGGGACTCACCCTCCGCGTGGGCGAAGGAGATGTTCAGGTTGCCCGGCAGCCGGTGCTCCAGCGAGCCGTTGAGGGTGGTCATGTCCAGCGCGTCCGTGAGCCCCTTGCGCAGCTTCTCGCGCAGGCGAAGGATGCGGGCCGACTCCTCGGGCAGCTCCTTGCGCGCCAGCTCGGCGGCCATGCCGAAGCCGACGATGGCCGCCACGTTCAGCGTGCCGGAGCGCATGCCGCGCTCATGACCGCCGCCGTCGATGATGGGCGCGATGCGCACGCGCGGGCGGCGGCGCACGTACAGCGCGCCAATGCCCTTGGGGCCGTACATCTTGTGGGAGGTGATGGACGCCAGGTCCACCTTCATGGCCTCCACGTCGAAGGGCACCTTGCCAATGCCCTGCACCGCGTCGCAGTGGAAGAGCACGCCCTTGGAGCGGCACAGCGCGCCAATCTCCGCGACGGGCTGCACCACGCCAATCTCGTTGTTGGCGAACATGATGGAGACCAGCACCGTCTTCGGCGTCATCGCCGCGGCCAGCTTCTCCAGGCTCACCCGGCCGTCGGGCTCCACGTCCAGATAGGTGACGCGCGCGCCGCCGGTGGGCAGCTCGGCCCACTTGCGGTACGTCTCGTCGGACTCCACGTCGTGCTTCGCCAGCAGCTCCGACTGGTTGTCCTCGGTGACGTCCTGGCCCGCGAGCTGCCCCAGCCGCAGCAGCTTCAGCTCGTCCAGGCGCTCCTGCCGCACGCGCTCCAGGCGCTTGCAGGTGTCCAGGATGGCCTTGTGCTCCGTCTTCAGGGTGATGATGTGGTCACCCTTGGACTTGTAGAACTCGATGACGCCCTTGATGGCCAGGTTGTCGGACTCGGTGGCGCCCGAGGTGAAGACGATCTCCTGCTCGGCCGCGCCGATGAGCTCCGCCACCTGCTGGCGGGCCTTGTTCACCGCCGCCTCGGCCTTCCAGCCGAACACATGGTTGCGGCTCGCCGCGTTACCGAAGTCCTCGCGCAGGTAGGGCAGCATCGCCTCCAGCACCCGCGGGTCCAGCGGGGTGGTGGCGTGGTTGTCCATGTAGATCGGCAGCTTCACCATTGCTTCCAACACCTTCCTGGAGGGGACGTCGACCGGCGCCTCGGAGCGCCTTTGCCGCGGGGGGGCCTACACCGCCACACCTGAATGTGGACCGGACTGGTCAAATATAAAAAGGGGCGCCTTCGGGTCAAGCGAACATCAGGAGCGCTGCGGGTGTGGGTGCGTGCTCCCAATAGGACGTCTTAAGTCAACGTCGCGCCGTCGTGGATCAGTCCGGGCGCGCCGTCCTGGAGCGGGGTGCTCCGGAATGGCGCGGCCCCCTCGGCCAACCGCTTGATTTCCCGTCGAGCGCCGCCCTGGCCGGCTGCCTGCACTGGGAGGGGGCACCACAGGGAGGCAGGCACATGAGCGCGAAGCAGACGGCCCGCACGAGGGAAGCGCAGGACCCGGGGGAGGGCAGCGGGAGGACCCACCTGGTCCGCATGGACGGCGGCGGCGGCGGTGGGGGCAAGCCGGAGCAGCCGCGCTACGCGGACGGCTGGCGCGCCGGCAAACCCGCGGAGGACCCGGAGAAGATGAAGCGCTGGGGGCTCGTCACCGCGAGGCCCAGCGAGTTCCTGGTGCACATGCGGCGCGGCCGGGTGCGCGACGTCAGCGGCCAGGGCGCGAGCTGCTTCAAGCTGCCGGGGGACTCGGTGGCCATCGTCCCCACCAGCATCCAGCGGCTCCAGTTCACCGCGGACCAGGTGACGCACGAGAAGGTGGGCGTGCAGGTGACGGGCCTGGCGGTGTATCGCATCTCGGACCCGCTCGTGGCCTTCCGCATGCTCAACTTCTCCTTCCCGGAGCGGGCCCAGGAGAAGCTGGCGGAGCTGCTGCGGGAGATGTTCGTCGGCGCCGCGCGGCGGCTGGTGGCGAACCTGTCCGTGGAGGAGTGCCTCTCCAAGCGCAAGGAGGGCATCGCCGCGGAGTTGGTGCGGGAGATCGCCCCGGTGCTCTCCGGCCGGGGCCGCCTGGAGGACCAGACGGACGCGGGCTGGGGCGTCATCCTGGACACAATTGAAATCCAGGACGTGCGCGTCCTGTCCTCCACCGTCTTCGCCAACATGCAGGCGCGCTTCCGCCACGAGCAGGAGCGGCAGGCGCGCGAGGCGGAGCTGGCCAAGGAGCGCTTCGTCCACCGCGAGGAGACGGAGGCCGAGCGGCAGTTGAGCCTCCAGCGGCTGGCGGCCGAGGAGGAGGTGCGGCAGAAGAAGCAGACGGCGGAGGAGCAGGCCCGGCTGGAGGCGCTGGCGGTGGAGGCGCGCGTGGCCGAGGCGAAGCTCGCCCAGGAGCGCACGCTGAAGCAGGAGCAGGCCACCGTGGAGCGCGAGGTGGCGCTGGCGAAGATGGCCGCCGAGCAGGAGGTGCGCCAGAAGAAGCAGGTGGCCGACGAGCAGGCGAAGCTGGACGCGCTGGCCGCGGAGTCCCGGCTGGCCGACGCGAAGATCGTCTCCGAGCGCGCCCTGGCCGTCAGCCGCGCGCAGGTGGAGATGGAGAAGCTCCAGCGCGAGCAGGACGCGGAGATCGCGCGTCAGCGCGTGGCCCTGGAGACGCTCAAGCGGGAGCAGGACACGGAGGCCGGGCGCGCGAAGCTGGAGCTGGAGAAGCTGAAGCTGGCGCAGGAGTCCGAGGCCGCGCAGGCGAAAATCGAGCTGGTGCGGCTCCAGCGCGCGCAGGAGGCGGAGAACGCCAGGGCGCAGATGGAGCTGGCGCGACAGCAGCGCGAGCAGGAGGTGGAGCTGGCGAAGCTGCGCCGCGAGCAGGAGGAGGCCGGCGCCAAGGCCCAGGTGGAGCTGGAGCGCCTGCGCCGAGAGCACGAGCAGGCCACCGCGTGGCACGAGGTGCAGATGGCCGCGCACCAGCAGGAGGCGGAGCGGCTGCACGCGGAGCTCCAGGTGGTGCAGGCCCGGCGGTCCATCGTGGAGACGGAGGTGGCCATCGCCGAGCTGAGCGTGCGCAAGGACCGGGCGCAGCAGGAGCTGGAGCTGGGCAAGGCGCGCGCGCTGCGCGACATCGAGAACAGCGTGAGCCCGGAGGTCATCCAGATGACCCTGGCGCAGCAGCTCCCCCAGGTGGCCGCGGCCTTCCAGCAGAAGATGGGCGAGGTGCACGTCACCGCGGTGGATGGGGCCAATCCGTTTGGTTACATCGCCGCGGCGGTGGAGGGCGTCATGGGCCTGGCGCGCTCCGCCGGACTGAAGACGCCTGCTTCCCCGCTTGCTCCTCCAGCGCAGTAGCCCGGGCGCCCGGGCCTGCGTATACAAGGGGCCTGGGACCACGGAGTCACGCGCGCATGGATGCGAAGAAGCTGGGAGTGATGGCGGTGCTGGCTGGAGTGGCGGTGGCCGTGGTGCCATGGCTGCTGCCCACCGGCCCCAACGCCAACCTGGATGCGGCCCGGTTCCTCGAATCCGGCAGCCTCGCGGTTGGCGCGGCGGTGGTGTTCGCCGGCGGGCTCCTCACCGCGCTGACGCCGTGTGTCTATCCGCTCATCCCCATCACCGTGTCCGTCTTCGGCGCGCGCAAGACGGAGGGGCGGGGCCGTTCGCTGCTCCTGACGTCGTCGTACATCGTCGGCATGGGCGTGGTGTTCAGCGCGCTGGGCGTGCTGGCGGCGAAGACGGGCCAGGCCTTCGGCTCCATGCTGGGGCACCCGGCGGTCGTGACGGGGCTGGCGGTGTTCCTGTTGCTGCTGGCCACGTCGATGTTCGGCGCGTTCGAGTTGGCGCTGCCGTCGTCGCTCCAGACGAAGCTCAACGACGTGGGCGGCGCGGGCGTGGCGGGCGCGTTCCTGATGGGCAGCGTGTCCGGCTTCCTCGCGGCGCCGTGCACCGGGCCGGTGCTGACGGGCCTGCTGGCTTTCGTGGCGAAGTCCGCCAACACCACGCTGGGCGCGTCGCTGCTGTTCGTCTACGCGCTGGGCATCGGCGTGCCGTTCTTCCTCATCGGCGTCTTCACCGTGCGCCTGCCGCGTGGCGGCGTGTGGATGGAGTGGGTGAAGAGCGTGCTGGGCATCATGCTGGTGGCCCTGGCCTTCAGCTACCTCAAGGACGCCTTCCCGTGGGCGCGGGACGTGGTGAAGGGGCTGGGGCTCCAGGTGGGCCGGGTTCCGGGGGCCGTCATCGCCGCGCTGCTGGTGGCGGTGGGCGTGGCGCTGGGCGCGGTGCATCGCTCGTTCAAGGAAGGCGCGCGGGAGTTCTCCTTCAAGGCGCTGGGTGTGTCGCTCGTCGTCGCGGCGCTGGTGCTGCGCGGCGGTGCGTTGGACGCGGGGCCGGTGGGCACGCTGTGGGTGAGCATGGGGCTCGCCGAGCCGCCGCGCGCGCCGTCCTGGCAGTGGCACCACGTCATGCCGGCGAAGCAGGCCACCTTCTCCGCCCAGGCCTTCGACGCGGTGCTCGCGCAGGCGAAGGCGGAAGGCCGGCCGGTGCTCATCGACTTCTTCGCGGACTGGTGCGCGGCCTGTAAGGAGCTGGACCGCGACACCTATCCCGCCGCGGAGGTCATCTCCGAGTCCGACGCCGGGCGCTTCCTGAACATCAAGATTGACGCGACGAACAGCGAGGACGCGCTGGACGCGCTGCTGGAGCGCTTCGACCTGGAGGGTCTGCCCACCGTGGCCTTCATCTCGCCCGAGGGCAAGGTGCTCACGCAGCCTCGCGTCACCGGCTTCCTGGCGCCCAGCCCCTTCGTCACGGAGATGAAGAAGGCGCGCTGCACCGACGTCAACGCCTGCTGAGCGTTGGCGCGCGTCAGTCCTCTTCCGATACGTCCCTGGTGCCAGATGACTGCACCCGGGCGCCGTTCGGCGCGGCCTGCTTCACCGCGGCCAGCAGCGAGGCGGGGCTCACGTCGCCGATGCTGCCGATGACCCGCGCGTGCACCAGCACCGCGGGTCCCCGGCTCTTCATGGCGCGGTCTCCGGGAGGAAGCGGGCCCGCAACTCGGGCGTGGGGATGCGGCACTGCGCTTCCTGCCCGAACCAGCGGTAGCGGTTGCGCGCGATGATTCGGTAGACGAGGTCGCGCAGCGGCCGGGGCACCACGATGAAGGCGTAGAGGAAGCGCCAGGGGCTTTTCAGCATCCGCGCGACGCGGAGCGCGGCCGTGGACCGCTCGTACAGCTTGCCGCCCTGCAGGAGGACGAAGCTGTCAGGCTCCTCCTTGGGCACCACGCCATGGGGCGCCAGCAGCGCGGCGGCTCGCTGGGACTGCAGGGCGGTGAAGCGGATGCGCGCCTCCGGGTCCCGGTCGATGATGAAGAGGACCGTGCCGTTGCACAGGTTGCACACGCCGTCGAAGAGCACCACGGTGTCCGAGGGCTGGGCGCTGGAGGCTTCGGTTCCTGGAGTGAGATGGCTCATGGGCGGCTCCCGAACGAGCGCATCCCAACGTAACGGCGGGCCGTGGGCACTTCCGTGTGGAGCCCGCCAACGTGGGCCCTCAGGGGGCGGATGAAGACGCCTGACATGGTGCGACGAGCTTAACAGCCGCCGTCAGGCAACGCCGAAGCCGTGGAGATTCCCCGTTTCGTGCCTCGCTCATGTACGGACATGAGTGGCTTCGGACCCTCGGCGTCAAGCTTCCCAGGCTGGAGGCTGGGTGTTCCTCCCCCGGCTCGCGAGCACGCGCTCAATCATCTGCTCATGAAGCGCGTAGAGCGGTTCGGCGACGTGTTCACCTTCCAGGTGCGCGAGCGCACCGGCGATGGCTTCAATCGTGGACATGCCCTCCGGGTGGGGCGGGCGGCGCAGGCGCCGTGAATCCGGAGGCGGTGGGGGCAGCTTCAAGCCGGGCAACCGGCGCAGCGCGGGCACCCGCTGCACCATGCGCCGCGCCTGGCCCCAGCTCCCATCCAGGATGATGAGCCGCTTGGGGAAGGCGGCGCCGGGCTCGGGCGTCTGGTGCGCGTCCGGGAACAGCAACCACGTGTCATCGCCCTCCAGCACGGATGCGTCGAAGGGCACACCCGGCGAGCCATAGGAGACGATGCTGCACCGGGGAATCGCGAGCGCCGCCATGCGCGCGGTGTTCGTCGACTTCAGCGTCTCCTTGTGGTGCCGGACGATGAGCAGCTCCGTGCGCGTGGGGACACACGGCACGTCGGCGCACAGGCACAGGGCAACGGGGAGGAAGCAGCGCGGGCAGCGTCCCGCGAGGTCCTCGGGTGTTCGAGACCTCATTTGCCCTGACGGTAGCGCTCCATGAGCGTCCGGGCCTCGCGCAGCTTCTCCTCGACGAAGGCGTCGTCCGCGTCCGGTTCGTACTCCGCGTCCGGCAGGTCGAGGTGGAACAGCGCGGAGAGGCTGACGGGCGTCACCTCCAGCCACTCCGAGGTGCGGTTGAGCGCGGCCTGACGGCGGCCGGCGAAGGTCTCCGGCCCGTCCTCGGGGCCACAGCGGCAGATGCGCGCCGAGTCCCCGGACACGTCCACGTAGAGCCCCAGCACCTCCGCGTCCAGCTCCGCGGCCAGCGCGCAGGTGGCCTCGCTGACGTAGGCGGCCATGGCCTGCGCCGCGGAGCGCTCCGTCAGCGAGCGGACCAGGAACACCTGCCAGCCGGCCTCGGTGATCGCGCCCGCCTCCTGGAGCGGTGCCAGCTCCGCGGGCGGCGCGTGGATTCGCGAGAGCAGCCGACGCACGGGCGCTTCCAGCCGCTCGAGCCGGGCGCTCGACGCGGGGCAGAAGAAGACGACGCGGTACTCACGGCTGTCGGCTGCGGTTTCCATAGGCATACGGCGTCGCCAGGAACGGAGGGAAGAGTGTGTGCGGGGTTCCCAAGAGGACCAAAGGAGTCCCCACGCATGCAAGCGGTGATTTGGCGCCCGCGTTCAGCGCGCTGCGGCGCGCAGCGGCACTGCCTGGAGGGACGCGCGTCGCTCGGCCGCCACCCACGCGCCCGCCACCAGCACCAGCAGTCCGCCGCCCAGGGCGATGGGCGTCAGCGTCTGCGCGAAGAAGGCCCAGCCCACCACCGAGGCGGTGAGCGGCTCCAGGTACGTGAGCGCCGCCGTGGCCGCGGTGGGGACGTGCCGCAGACCCGTGTGGAAGAGGATGTTTCCAATGAGGCCGCAAACCACGCCGCCCACGAGCACGAGGAGCGTGCCTTCATCCACCGTGGGTGGGAGGACCTGCACGCCGAAGCACAGCAGCAGCACCCCGGCGGAGATGGGCGCGTGCAGCGACGTGACGGCCATGGGCGAGTACGCCCGCGCCGCCACCTTCGCGGCCAGGACGATGATGGCGTAGAAGCAGGCGCTGCCCGCGCCCAGCAGCGCCGTCATCCCGGAGAAGTCGCCATCCGGCCGGCCGATGAGCAGGGCCAGGCCCACCAGCGTCAGGGGGCCGCCAATCAGGGCCCGGGTGGAGCGCTCCTCACCCAGGACCCAGGGGGCCAACAGGGCCAGCAGCAGGGGCGCCAGGTAGTGCGTCAGCACGGCGACGGACACCGGGCCCCGCTCCATGGCCGCGAAGAAGAGGGCCGTGTTCGCCGCGTCCGCCAGCGCCACGATGAGCAGCGCCACGGTGGCCCGCCGGTCGCGCAGCGCGTCGCGCCGGAACAGGAAGGGCGCTGGGAGCGACATGGCCAGGAGCACGAGGAAGGCGTTCTGCGGCCCGGCCAGTCCCGCGGGACGGAAGAAGAGCGCCCAGCACCCCCAGAGGGTGGCCCCGGCCGCGACCATGGCGAAGTACCGCACCGTGTGACTCCTGGTGACTCCGGCGCGCACTCCGGCTCCGGCGGGCGCGCAGCCTACCTCAGCCCGAGGCCGGCGCACCGTCCGCGCGTTGGGCCTCGGCCTGGGCGCGCAGGCCCGCCATGTCCGGCGTGAAGGGCCGCTCGGAGACGAGCCGCGCCCGGCGGATGCGGTCCATGCGAAACCTGCGCGCCGCGGCCTCCTCCACGTCCCGGGCCAGCACGTACCAGACGGCGGACTCCACCAGCAGCCCGTGCGGCTCCACGACGCGGCGGGTCGCCTCGCCGTGCCGGTCGCGGTACGCGAAGGCCAGGCAGACCTGCTCGCGGAAGGCCCGCTCGAAGACGGCGAGCAGCTCCTCGGGTGGTTCGCCGACGTCCGCCACCACGCGAGCGTTCACCGGGGCGGAATCTGTCACAGTGCGCGCATGGGGCCCTTGTTCGCCTACAGCCTCGTGCCGGTCCTCTCCGTGTCGCTGCTGCTGTTCTTCACGGCCGCGTTCCGGGGGCACAACGCGCGAGGCCTTGCGCTCTACTGTCTGGCGACCGCGGGATGGACCGGGGCGCTGTTGTTCCTCTGCATCCCGTCCGTCGCATGGCTGGGGGAACGCTTCGTGGCCAGTGGGGCCTTCATCGCGGCGGCGTACCTGCACTCCGCTTTCGATGTGACACGGCAGCGCTCCTACCGGCTGGTGGTGCTCGCGTACGGCGTGGCGGTGGTGGTGACGGGGATTGGCGCGCTCCTCCCCGGCGTCCTGCACGGGCCGCTGGCGATGGGACGCGGCCCCCTGTTCTGGCCCGCCATGGTGCTGGCCGTCGCGGCGGCGGGCGTGCCGCTGGTGCATCTGTCGCGCGCGTACCGCGACGAAGCGCCCGAGCGGCGGCCCATCCTCCTCGGCCTGGGCATCGCCGGGCTGCTCGCGTACCTGGGCAGTATCGGCAACGCCCTGTTGCTGTCGGGCGGCTACGCGTTGCCCTTCGGCATGTACCTGGTGCTGGCGGCGCTGTTGGTGCTGGTGCACGTCATCAACGCGCACCAGCCCGCCGCGGACCGCCGGTTGCTCGAACGCAGCCTCGTCTACTCGGCGGTGGCGGCGGTGCTGTCCGCGGGCTTCCTCTTCGGGGTGCTGACGTTGCTGTCGGGCAGCGGCCAGCCCTTCCTCACCGAGTACCGCGTGGGCGCCTTCTTCCTCCTGGCCCTGGCCGCGCTCGCGTTCGAGCCCGTGCGCCAGGAGCTCCAGGCCTGGATGGGGCGCCGCTTCCTCAAGGGGCGCGCGACGGGCGCCGAGCTGGCCGCCGCGCTCGCTCGCGAGGAGGCGCGCGCGGACCAGGCCTCGCGGCTGGCGGAGCTGGGGCAGTTCACCTCCGCGGTGGCGCACGAGGTCCGCAACCCGCTGGGGGTGCTCGCCGCGCACCTCAAGCTGCTGGAGCGGAGGGGCGGGGACCCGGACACCGTGGCCGCGATGCGCGAGCAGATTGACCGCGTCAGCCACTTCGTGGACGAGCTGCTGCGCTATGGCCGCCCGCGCCCGTTGGACTTGCGGCGCGTGGAGGTCTCCGCCACCGTCGCCCTGGCATACTCCACCGCGCGGCAGGGCCTGGGCGCGCTCGCCCCTGACGTGGCCTTCGAAGCCAGCGGGGACGCAGCCCTGACGGTGGAGGCCGACCAGTCCCAGCTCTCCCAGGTGCTGGTCGTCCTGCTGGAGAACGCGCTCCTCGCCCTCCAGGGCGTCACTGAGCCCCGCCTCCAGGTGTCCTTCGAGCAGACGGGCGACCGGCTGCTTGTCCGGGTGGAGGACAGCGGGCCGGGCATCTCCCCAGCGCTGATGCCGCGCCTCTTCCAACCCTTCGTGACGGGCCGCAAGCGCGAGGGGCCTCGGCCCGGGACGGGGTTGGGGCTGGCCATCGCGCGAGGCATCGCCGAGCGGCATGGCGGCGGCTTGCGTGCGGGGCACTCGGCGTCGTTGGGCGGCGCGGCGTTGACGCTGGAAATGCCGTTGTCACAACCCGCCTCGATTTCCGCCGCGCTGGCCTGACGTCGCGCATCCCCGGCCCGCGGGGCTGCAGGGATGTCCGTGAGCAAGCGCAACTCGGTGCGATTAAGTCTGCTTCACGACGGCCTTCCAAGGATTGCCCCGGACTCCGTTTCGAGAGGCGTGGAAGGAGGCCGGGTCGATGAGCGGCCATCGCATTGCCACAGTCATTCGCATTCCTGTGGCCTACAGTACGGATGTGCATCCCGACGGGTTCGAGGCGTTCGCGCATCGTGTCAGGCCCATGTTGTTGGCCCTGGCGAAGCGGCTGTGCGGTCAGGGAGGCATCGATCCGGAAGACCTGGTGCAGGAGGCGCTCACGCGTGGGCTGCTGCATCACGGCGCGCTCGCCGCGCAGCCGGAGCCCGTCTACAGGGCCTGGCTGTGTCGGGCGCTCACCAATCACTTCCTGGACCAGTGCCGTAAGCGGCGCTCGGAGCTGCTGGAGCAGGACCGGCCGGAGCTGCGGCTGGTGCGCGAGGCGGCCGCGGCCCCCGAGCCGGACGCCCGTGAGGCCTGGGAGCACATCTCCGAGCAGGACTTCCAGGCGGCCATTGCCCAGCTCCCGAACCCCCGGGTGCGCGAGGCGTACGTGCTGCACGCCTCGGGGCTGCGTTACCGCGCCATCGCCCAGCGCATGGGCGTCCCCGAAGGCACGGTGGGGAGCTGGCTCTACCAGGCGCGCAAGGAATTGAAGGTGCTGCTGTTGCCGCTCACCGGAGGCGACGGGGGAGGCAGCGCATGATGGGCTCGCTCTGCAACAGGCTGTCCCTCTTCCTCGACGGCGAGCTGGCCCCCATCGACGAAGAGAACTTCCGGCATCACCTCGCCCGCTGTGACCCATGCGCCTCCGGACTGCACGAGGCCATGCAGTTGGAGCTGCTGGGCTTCCAGACGCTGGGCGACCCGCGGGCGCTGGCGCAGGAGGAGGAGGACGCGCTGGAGACCTGGATGCCGCCCGGGGCCGCTGCGGCGCGTGACGCGGCCGGGGTGCCCGCCTCGGGACGGGCCCCTTGGCGGTGGGCTCGCTGGGCACCGGGCGCGGTGGGGGCGCTGGCGGCGGCCATCGTCCTGGTGCTCGTCTTCAAGAGCGCCGGGCGGGAGGTCCAGCAGGAGGTCTGGCTCGCGAAGGCGTCCTCCCGGCTCATCGAGGCGCGGGTGGCGTATGGGCGCGCGGACGGGCACCGTCCCTATGCGCCCCTGCGTGCGGGGCCGGGTGCGCCTTCCACCGCGCCGGTGCTGCCGCTTCGCGCGCTGGCGGACCTGGAGGACCGGGGAGACCTGCACGGCATCGCCGCCGCGTACCTGGTCCGCGGAGATTTGCGTCAGGCCTCCGACTTCCTCCACCGGCTGCCGCCCTCCGCGGACCGGGACAACGACCTGGCCATCATCGCGTTGGAGCAGGGGCGCCCGGAGGAGGCCCTGGCCCTGCTGGACGGGGTGCTGCGGCAGGCGCCGGAGCACGCCCAGGCGCAGTGGAACCGGGCCCTGGTGCTGCGGGAGATGGGGCTGACCCTGCTGGCCGCGGAGGCGTTCGACGCGGTGGTGACGCGCGGAGAGCCGGGCTGGAGCGAGGAGGCGCGCATCCGCGCCACGGCGCTCCGGCATCAGACGCAGGCGCGGGGCCGGGCCTGGAAGGGGGCTCGCGCGGCCGTGCGGGACTTGATGGTGGACCCGCGGGCCCGGCTGCCGCTGGAGGAGGCGAAGCGGTTCCCGGGCATCGTCCGGCTGGCGTTCTACGACGCGGTGCGGGCCGCGCCGTCGCGCGAGGGCGCCCTGCGCCTGCTGCCGCTGGCGGACGTGCTGGATGGCGTCCAGGGCGGGGCGGTGCTTCGTGACTACGTGCTCCGGGTGTCGGCGCGGGACTTCGGCCGTCGCGCGCCCCTGGCGGCGGACTACGCGAAGCTCGTGCGGGGCGAGCTGGCCTCGCCGGCGCCCTTCCTGGAGGCGCTGCGGCGCTCGGGCGAGGACGACCTGTACCTGGGCGGCCTCATCAACCAGATGGCCGCCTCACGGCACCTGGAGGACTTCACGCGGCTGGCGCGCGAGGCCGAGGACCCCTGGGTGTCGCTGCTGGCCGAGCGCGAGCTGGCGGGCGCGGAGGAGCGCGCGGGGGCGTGGTGGAAGGCGGAGGCCCGGCTTCGCGCGGCCGTGGGCGCCTGTCAGGGCAAGGGGCTGTCCTACCGCTGCGCCACGCTGAAGAAGCGGCTGTCGGACCTCTACCTCGCGCTCAACCGCCCGGCGGAGGCCTTCGAGCAGGCGTGGAGCGGCTGGCTGGCGTCCCGGGAGCTGGAGGAGTGGGAGCTGGAGCAGCAGTTCCTCCAGGAGCTGGCGCACATCGCGCGGTACCGGCTGGAGGTCACCAGCGCGCGCGCCTACCTGCGTGAGTCCCTGGCCCGCACGCCGGACCTCTGTGAGCAGCGCACGTATGTCCACCGCAACCTCGCCTACCTGTCGTGGCTGGAGTTCGACGCCCAGGAGGCGCGGCGCGAACTGGAGCTGGCGCAGGCGTGTGGCCGGCCCCTGGGGCTGCCCGGCGCGCTATTGCTGTCGTACCTGGCGCGCTTCGGCGCCGACAGCCAGGACGCGGACCTGCTGCGCCGCACCCTGTCCGAGCTGCGCCGGAGTCAGCCCTCGCCGGGGAAGCTCGCGCAGTTGAGCTTCGCCGAGGGGCAGTTCGTGCTCGAGCACGACCGGGCCACCGGGTTGGAGCTGCTGCGGGGCGCCATCCAGCAGGCGGAGGCGCTTGCCGACGACGTGGACGCGCGCAAGACGCGGATGGGGGCCTACAACGTCCTGGCGCACGAGGCCGGCCGCATGGGCGACGCCGGGCAGGCCCTGGCGCTCATGGGCGCCGCGCTCCAGGTGGACGTCCCCGCGCGGTGCGTGCTGGGCGTCGCGGTGGACTATGAGCGTTCGGTGGTGGCGCTGCGCGGGGCCGGAGGCGAGCTGCTGGGGCACTTCGACGCCAGCCGCGCCCAGCCCCTGGGACGGGAGGCCTCCGGGCTGGTGCCGCCGTCGCTCCAGGCCGCGCTGGGGGACTGCGAGCGCGTGGACGTGCTCGCGCTCCCTCCCGTTCATGGCCTGCGCGGCCTGCTCCCCCCGGACCTCGCGTGGAGCTACCGCGTGGGGCGCCCCGCCGGAGCCGCGCGGGGGGCGGCGGCCGGGAGCGGCACGCACCTGGTCGTCAACGCGGTGGAGGCCCCCGCCGCGCTGGGGCTCCCGCGGCTGCTTCCCCTGGCGCCGCCGCTCGGGGGGGATTCCCAGCGCATCGAGCTGTCCGGCATGCAGGCCACGCCCGCGCGCGTGCTCGCCGCCATGGTGCAGGCCAGCGAGGTGGAGATTCACGCGCACGGCGCCTTCAGTCCGGAGATGTCGGACGCCTCGCTGGTGGTGCTGGCGCCTGAACCGGACGGCCGGTACGCGCTGTCCGCCGCCCAGGTCCGCGCGCTGAAGCTGGAGCGCGCCCCTCTGGTCCTGCTGGCCACGTGCAGCGCGGCGCGGGCCACGCCCTTCCTTCATGAGTCCTTCAGCCTGCCGGTGGCCTTCATCGAAGCCGGGGCGTCCACGGTGCTGGCCTCCACGGTGGAGATTCCCGACTCGGCGGGGCGCTTCTTCGAAGCGGTGCGCGAGCGCATCCGGAGCGGCGCGCCCGCGGCCCAGGCGCTCCGCGACGAGCGGCGCACGTGGCTGGAGGCCCACCCGGCCGCGGACTGGGTCCACGGCATCCTCCTCTTCGAATGAGCGTCAAGAAATCCGACTCGCCGCGTAGTACCGATGCGGAGGCGGGGATGCCGGCATGCCGCCGGACGCCGCCGGTGCCGCGCAGAGGGGGATGCGATGGGGAAGAAGCTCGCGAAGAAGCCAGCGCGCGACGGGGCCGTGGTCAGCATCAATCCGCATGATCCGCCGCCGGAGCCCACGCCGGGGCTCACGGCACACCCGCCGTTCTCGGCGAAGATGTCCGTGATGACGGCGTCCCAGCCGGATGAACCAAGCGATGCCGGCTGAACCCAGGTGACAGATTCCTGGTTTGTCCTGAATCGCGCGGGCGATACAGGTTTCACGGGGCGCTCCCGCTCGGGGGCGCCCCGGATTTTTTTGAACAGAATGCACAAGAAAAAGGGCTGGGTCCGTATCTGAGATTGAGGGGGCGTTGGTCGCGAGCCCCTGAAACGGGGGGACGGATGTTTCGTGGTGACGCGCGAGGCCGTGGGGATGCGAGCGGTATCTGGGCGCCTGAAGAGGGGCGTGGGGCGATGGGCGGGGGCTGGGGCGCCCGGTCGGACGAGGGCACTCGTCAGGGGACGTGGGGCGGCTCGGGGGACGCGCGAAGGGGAGTAGTGGCAGCGGGGGGGACGCGGAGGACCTGGGGGGGCTGGACGTGGAGTCGTTCGACCAGAGCGACTTCGAGTTCCAGATCGCCAGCTTCTGAGTTCGGCGCGGGGGGAGGAAACCCCGCTCCAGCAGACGGCGTCGGGGGACAGCCGTCGTCTTGAAGGGTGGCCGCGTCGGGACCGGGGGGCCGACGACCACGTGACGCGGACGTCGAGGACGCGTCCATCCGGAGAGGCGCTGGAGCGCGGAATTCCAGGGTGAGGGGAGGGGGCGCGCCCCAGGCCCTCCGCCTCCAGAGAGTCCAAGGGCTCTGGAGGCGGAGGCCCCCTGGCGGTCATGAGATATAGGGTGGGGCCTCCTTCTTCGATGGGAGTCCTCGCATGAAGTCCGTGAAGTGGGCGGCCTTGCCGCTGTTGCTGCTGGCCGCCTGTGCCACCACGGGGCGAAAGGGCGCCGCTGACGACACGCCGCCGCGCCTCATGTCCTGGTCGGAGCAGATCGCCGAGCGCGAGTCCTGGCTGGAGAAGCGCCACGCCATGCTCCTGGACATGATGCGCCGCCATGGCGTGGGCATGTGGGTCGTGGTCAACGAGGAGTTCCACGACGACCCGCTCACCCAGTTCGTCGCGCCGCCGCGCCCCTACGCGGGCAACCGGGACATCTTCGTCTTCGTCGACGCGGGGGCCGAGGGCCTCAAGCGCGTCGCGCTCACCGGCTACTCGGAGGCCACGCTCGCGCGCTTCTTCGAGCTGCCCGCCGAAGGCCGCAAGCCGCGGGAGGTGCTGGCGGACCTGAACACGCGCTACCAGCCCCGGACGATTGCGCTGGGCATTGGCGGCAAGCGCGGGGTGACGCGCAGCCTGACGCGGGACAGCTACGCCTTCCTGGTGGAGGCCCTGGGCGCGGAGGCGGAGCCCCGCTTCGTCAGCGCCGCGCCGCTCATCGAGGAGTACCTGGACACGCGCCTCCCGGAGGAGTTCCAGCACTACCAGCGGCTGGTGATGCTGACGGAGGCGGTGGTGAAGGAGGCCTTCTCCCCGGCGGTGGTGGTGCCGGGCAAGACGACCGTCGGCGACGTGCGCCGCTTCCTCTATGACAGGCTCTGGGAGCTGGGCGTGGACACCTGGTTCCAGCCGGACCTGCGCGTGCAGCGCAAGGGCACGGACGGCGCCGCCTCGCGCGGCTTCCTGGCCCCGGCGAAGGAGGACGTCGTCATCCTCCGGGGCGACCTGCTGCACGTGGACTTCGGCATCACCTACATGGGGCTGAACTCCGACTGGCAGAAGATGGCCTACGTGCTGCGCGAGGGAGAGACGGACGCGCCCGAGGGCCTCAAGCGGGCGCTGGCCAACACCCTGGAGCTCCAGGACGCGCTGATGCTGCGCGCCTCGCGGCCGGGCCGCACGTCCGCGCAGGTGTACACGCAGACGATGGCGGAGATGAAGGAGAAGGGCATCGAGGCCATGGTGTACAGCCACCCCCTGGGCAACCAGGGCCACGCGCTGGGCGCCAGCATCGACTTCCGTTCGGCGAGCCGGCAGGAGGACTCCAAGACGCTGCGCAAGGGCTCGTACATCGCCATCGAGCTGAACACCGCCACGCCCGTGCCGGAGTGGGACGGGCAGAAGGTCTTCGTGATGCAGGAGGACCCGGCCTACCTCACCGAGGAGGGCTGGAAGTTCTTCGTGTCCCGGCAGGAGTCGTTCTACCTCCTCGGCCGCGGCGGGGAGGGCGGCGGAAGCACGAGCGGAGGCAAGGGCGTGACGACGCGCGGCATGCCCATGCTCTAGCGCGGGCTCAAGGCGCGGCGCCTTGCCCGCTGAGGTCCGCCCAGGTGAGGCCGAAGCGGGCCAGGTACTTCTTCAGCCGGTCCGCGTCGTTGACGCTCTTCTTCTGGGCGCGTGACTGGGCGAACAGCACACGCCCGGCGTCCGACAGCGAGCGTGACGCCCGGCAGACGCTCAGCACGTCCGCGAGCTGGACCCGGTCGAAGCGGTCCAGCTCGCTGGCGAGACGCTCTCCCAGCAGCTCCGCGACCAGGTCCGCAGTCGCCGTGGCGGCCTTCGCGCCGGAGGGGCGCCACTGGTCGCGCAGCCGTTCGAGCTCCTCGTCCACCACGTCCCGGGTAATCCGTCCGCCGGCCGCCAGCGTGGCCATGCGCAGCACCGCGGCGTTGAGGTCTCGGAAGTTGCCGGACCACCGCGCCTCGGGAGACGTGGCGAAGCCGAGGAAGCGCGCCTGGGCCTCCTTGTTCATGGTGACGCGCGTGCCCACGGCCTCGGAGGACTGGTCCAGTTCGAAGCGCAGGTTGGGGGCGATGTCCTCCGGGCGCTCGCGCAGCGCGGGGAGCCGGAAGGTCCACAGGTTGATGCGCGCGAGCAGGTCCTCGCGGAAGCGCCCGCGTTCGACCTCCACCTGGAGGTCGCGGTTGGTGCCGGCGATGAGCTGGAAGTCGCTCTCCACCTCGCGGTCCGCGCCCACGGGCAGGAAGCGCTTGTCCTCCAGCGCGCGCAGCAGCATGGCCTGCTCGTCCGCGCCCAGCTCACCAATTTCATCCAGGAACAGCACCCCGCCATTCGCCTGCCGCAGCAGGCCGGGCCTGTCGCTCAGCGCGCCCGTGAAGGCGCCCTTCACGTGACCGAAGAGGGCGGACATGGCGCCGTCGCCCCGGAGCGTGGCGCAGTTGAGGTCCACGAAGGGGCCCGCCACGCCGCGCCGGGCCTTCTTCAGGGCGTAGATGCGGCGCGCGAGCTGCGACTTGCCCGCCCCCGTGGGCCCGGTGATGAGCAGGGGCGCCCGGGACTGGACGGCCACCTGTTCGATGCGCTCGATGAGGCGGTTGAACGCGGCGTTGCGGGTGTCGATGCCGGACTTGAGGAAGGCCAGGCCTTCACGCTGCTCCTGCCGGAAGCGCGCCGCCAGCGTGTCGTACCGCGACAGGTCCAGGTCGATGAGCGTGTGCGTGCCCGCGCCCGCGCGGTCCCTGGGGTCGGGTGACACCTGCACCAGCCTGCCGGGGATGAGCCGGCTCTCCACCAGCAGGAACATGCAGATCTGCGCGATGTGCGTGCCCGTGGTGATGTGGACCAGGTAGTCCTCCGCCTCGGGGTTGAAGGCGTAGCCGCGCACGTAGTCGAGCAGCGCGCCGTAGGTCTCCTCCAGGTCCCACGGGTTCCGGAGGTCCAGGGGCGTGGCCCGCACCTCCGTCTCCGGTGACACCTGCTGGATGTCCTGCTCCAGCGTGGCCACGAGCGCCGCCGCGTTCGGCGGGTGCAGCAGCTCCAGCCGGTGCACCAGCAGGTCCTCCTGCTGGCACAGCGCCACCGTGGGCCGCCACCGCGTCCAGCGCTGCGGCCCCTGACCGTTGTCCAGCGTCGTCCCGAGCATCCCCAGGACCACCGTCTTGCGCGCGCGTGGTTTCGCCATAGAGATAGGGACTTTATCCCAAGAGATAGGACATGCCACCTCGCCTGGAGGGCCTCCCTCGGGAGCGGGGTTGGCACGCCGGCTGCTCTAGCCCTCCAGCGTGACCGGGACCCAGCGCCCGGCGGACGACGGAAAGGTGGAGACGATGAGCCGCGACAACGGGAACCACGAGGTGCTGTCGGACGAGGCGGGCCGCCCCATCAAGGCGTGGACGGTGGGGGTTCCGTTCGAGGACGAGGCGAAGAAGCAGCTCCGCAACCTGCGCGGCCTCCCCTTCATCCACAAGTGGGTCGCGGTGATGCCGGACGTGCACCGCGGTTACGGCGCGACGGTGGGGAGCGTGGTCCCCACGGTGGGAGCGGTGGTGCCGGCGGCGGTGGGGGTGGACATCGGCTGCGGGATGATCGCCGTCCGCACGACGCTGCGCGCGGACCAGCTCCCGGACTCGCTGCGTGGGGTGCGCTCGGCGATTGAGCGGGCGGTGCCGCACGGCCGCTCGGACAACGGTGGCCGCAAGGACGTGGGGGCGTGGCGTGTGGCGCCGGCGCGGCACCAGCAGGCGTGGGCGCGGCTGGTGGAGGGGTATGACCGCATCGCCGCGAAGCACCCGCGCATCGGCCGTGGGCCGGAGCTGGCGCACCTGGGAACGCTGGGGACGGGGAACCACTTCATCGAGCTGTGCCTCGATGAGTCGGATGGCGTGTGGCTGATGTTGCACTCTGGTTCGCGTGGGGTGGGGAACCGCATCGGGAGCTACTTCATCGAGCTGGCGAAGGAGGACATGCGCCGCTGGTTCATCAACCTGCCGGACGGGGACCTGGCGTACCTGGCGGAAGGGACGGAGCACTTCGAGGACTACGTCTTCGCGGTGAGCTGGGCGCAGGAGTTCGCCGCCACGAACCGGGCCCTCATGCTGCAGGAGGCGGTGGAGGCGCTGCAGTCGAGCGGCGAGCTGCCTCCGTTCGAGCTGAAGGACGCGGCGGTGAACTGCCATCACAACTACATCTCGCGTGAGCACCACTTCGGAAAGAACTGCTTCGTGACGCGCAAGGGCGCGGTGCGGGCGCGTGAGGGCGACCTGGGCATCATCCCCGGGAGCATGGGGGCGCGTTCGTACATCGTCCGCGGGAAGGGGAATGCGGACAGCTTCCACTCCTGCAGCCACGGCGCGGGCCGGGTGATGTCGCGTGAGGCGGCGAAGCGGCGCTTCACGGTGGAGGACCACGTGAAGGCGACCGCGGGCGTGGAGTGCCGCAAGGACGTGGACGTCATCGACGAGACGCCGGCTGCGTACAAGCCCATCGACGCGGTGATGGCGGCGCAGGCGGACCTGGTGGAGGTGGTCCACACCCTGAAGCAGGTCGTGTGCGTGAAGGGGTAGCGAACCGAGCCCGAGAGGTGACCATGCCGGGATGAAGACACCGAGACGCCCGCGCTCCCCAAGAGACCGAAAGGTCGCCAGGATGGGGACGCGGGCGTCGCTATTTTCCCGGCCGTGTCAGTGCGTGGCGGGTGGCTCGTGAGTGCCGGGCAGCAAGAGGAGGACGCCATGGTGCGCATCGATGGTTCGTTGGGCGAAGGCGGAGGACAGGTGCTGCGCACCTCGCTGGCGCTGTCGTTGGTGACGGGGCAGCCGTTCACCATCCAGAACATCCGCGCGGGCCGGAAGAAGCCGGGCCTGCTGCGTCAGCACCTCACGTCGGTGAAGGCCGCGGAGGCGGTGGGGGCCGCGGAGGTGTCTGGCGCGGAGCTCGGCTCGCGCGAGCTGACGTTCCACCCGCGCGCCCTGGCCGCCGGGAACTACCACTTCGCGGTGGGGACCGCGGGCAGCGCGACGCTGGTGCTCCAGACGGTGCTGCCGGCCCTGCTCCTGGCGGAGGGGCCTTCCACGCTGATGCTGGAAGGGGGGACGCACAACCCGCTGGCGCCGCCGTTCGACTTCCTCCAGCGGGCCTACCTGCCGCTGGTCCGCCGCATGGGGCCTTCGGTGGAGGCGACGCTGGAGCGGGCCGGCTTCTTTCCGGCCGGGGGCGGGCGGTTCCGGGTGGACGTGCGCCCCGCGCCGCTGAAGCCGCTGCACCTGCTGGAGCGCGGCCGGGTGCTCCGCAGGGACTTGAAGGCCGTCATCGCGATGATTCCGTTCGACGTGGCGCAGCGCGAGCTGGGCACGGCGGGGGCCGCGCTGAAGTGGCGGCCCGATGAGCTCCGGACGGAGGAGCTGAAGCGTCCGCTGGGCCCCGGCAACGTGCTGGTCGCCGAGGTGGAGAGCGAGCACGTCACGGAGGTCTTCACCGGCTTTGGTGAACGCGGGAAGCGGGCGGAGTCCGTGGCCGAGGCGCTCGCGGCCGAGGTGAAGCGCTACCTGGAAGCGGACGTGCCGGTGGGCGAGCACCTGTGTGACCAGTTGCTGCTCCTCCTGGCGCTGGCGAAGGAGGGCGCGTTCCGGACGCTGCCGCTGGACGGGCACGCCGAGACGCAGCTTCACACCATCGCGAAGTTCCTCGACGTGAAGGTGGAGGTTCGGGAGGTGTCTCGCGACGTCCGCGAGGTGGCGGTCCGCGCGTAGCGTCGTCCCTCACGGCCGAAGAGGTGGTCCGGTTGGACCGCGCCATCCAGGCGGTGCTCGACGAAGGGCTCCGCATGCGAGGCACCCAGCGAGATCTCTTCGGCGTCCAGGGCCTGGCGAAGCACCGGCGCACCGTGTTCGGCCGCGCCGGAGCGCCGTGCCCGCGCTGCACCACGCCGGTCTCCCACCAACGCATCGGTGCCCGGAACACGTACTGGTGTGCCTCCTGCCAGCCCCTGACGAGCGCGCCCGAAGTCCCCGCGCAATCCACATTGCTTTGAGCCGCGACGGTCGCTTCGACGGGGTTCGAACCCCGTAACTCCAGACAGCCCTCTCGGGAGTCGTGGAATTGTCAGACGCGGGTGTCGCGTGACACCCGCGCTCTGTCCTGGCCCGCGCGCGCATTCGTCCTGCGCCGTCTCCTCAGGCGTCGGGGAGGTTTGCTAAACCGCTGTCCGAGCCGTCAGGGGCGCTGGTCGCAGTCATCGAGGTCCGCCTCGGACGTGGAGGGGGCGTAATGCCGTCAAGGTTTGCGTGGGTGTTGGGACTTGCGCTGCAGGTGTCGCTGAGCGCGTGTGGTCCACAGGAGGCGTCTGTTGAGCGGATGCTCCCGGGACCGCAAGAGGCGCTGACGCAGCGTGTGCCGGGGACGCTGCCCGACCTGATGGTGCGCCGGTTGTCGCTGCAGCCCGCGGCCCGCGTCGGGGACGACTTCCATGTCGCCGTCGAGGTGTGCAACCGCATGCCATTTTCGGCAGGCCCCTTCGTCGCGGAGGTCCGGCTCTCCCAGGACCGTGACTTCACGTCCACGGACCCCACGTTGTTTCTCCGCGCCGTGGATGGGCTGGAGGCTTCTGCCTGCGAGCTCGTCCAAGGCTGGGTGAGGGTGGACGCGGCGCTCGCGGGCGCGCACTTCGTCGCCGCCGTCGTGGACGCGGACGGGCAGGTGGAGGAGTCCGACGAGGCGAACAACCAGTTCCAGGGCGGAACCCTGGGTGTCGGGCGTGGACCCGACTTCGTCATCACCGCCCTGCGCGCGCCGGCCGTCGTCGACGACTTGCAGCGGCCCATCGTGGCGACGGCAACGGTGTGCAACCGCGGCACCCTGGCCGCCAATGGAGCCATCGACCTCCTGCTTTCCGCGGATGCCGTCGTCACAGCGGATGACAGGGTCGAGACCTGGACGGACGGCTTCTTCCTCGATCCGAACGCCTGCCAGGACCTGGAGCTTCACGTCAGGCCCCCGGGCCCGGCCCTGCGCTATCACGTGGGCGCGCTGGTGGATGCCTACCCCGGAGCGCCGGCCGACCTCGTTCCAGGCAACAACCTCTGGGTGGGAGGGCAACTGGCGTACGCGGATCAGCCGGACCTCATCGTCACGCAGGTGGAGGTGCCTTCGAGCGTGACGGGCACCCTGCCGTTCCAGGCGGAGGTCATGGTGTGCAACCAGGGGACTCGCCCCACGCCGACGTGGTTCGAGGTGACGCTCTTGTTGTCGGCCCAGCCCATCGTCGTGGCCGAGGAGCGCAGCATCGGCTACGCGCTGGTGTCACCTCTGGAAGCGGGGCAGTGTGCCCGTGCGCGGGTGGAGGCGTCGGTTCCCGGGGTCGCCAGCGGAGCCTGGTATGTGAGCGCTGTCGCGAACGCGCATCGGGCGCGCGTGGAAGAAGCCTTCTGGGACAACAACGTCGGACCCTCGACCCGGCTCCTGGTGGGGGAGGCGCCGGACTTCCGTGTCGTTGCAATGGAAGCCCCTGGTGCGCTCGCGCCGTGGGAGCCCCGCACGGCGCGCGTGACGGTGTGCAACGAGGGGACCGCGGGCGCGCCCGTGGATGTGGGCCTGTACTGGTCGTCGGACGAAGAGCTGATTCTACCCGAGCCGATCGCGGGCAGCCTGGGGTTCGGCTTCCTGGCGCCCGGGCAGTGCGCGACGGAGTCGGTGTCAATCTTCACGCTCGAGCCCCTCTCCGGGGCGCGGTACCTGATGGCCTCCGCGGATGTTGGAGAACGCTGGGCGGAGCTGGACGAGACGAACAACACGTTCATTGGCAGGCGCGTGTTCATGGGGCTTGGCCATGACCTCGCCGTCACGTCCCTGGAGGCGCCTGCCAGCGTCCACGACCTTTCCCAGTTCCTGGTCCGGGTCACGGTGTGCAACCAGGGCAACGTGTCGTCTCCCGACGGTAACCTGGAGATCCGCTACCGGGTGGTGCGCACCGGGCCGTGGGCGGGAACGCTCGCGTTCCCGTTCCTGCCCTCCATCGCGCCGGGCGCGTGCGTCCGGCGTGACGTGCCGGTGCAGCTCCTGTTCGAACGCCCGTATGGCTTGTTCCTGGATGCGCGGGTCTGGACGTCCGATGTGTTCGAGGACAACGACATCTCGTCCCCGTTGGTGCCCCTGGGCGTGGGGGACCGGCCCGACTTCAAGGTGACGTCCGTGGTGGCCCCCGCGGGGGTCTCCCCGGGACAGGGCTTCTCCACGGACGTGACGGTGTGCAACCAGGGGCTCCGGGATGCGAGCACGGACGTCATGGTCGTCCTGTCCCAGGATGAAGAAATCTCGACCCGGGACCTCTTCGCCGGATGGGCGGAGACCGGGCTCGTGCAGGCGGGGCAGTGCGTGGCCCTCAAGGTGCCGTCGCACGCCGGCTCGCTGTGGCCTGGCGTCTTCACCGTCGGCGCCGTCGTGGACCCCTATGCCGACTCGTACTGGAACAACGAGCTGCGCGAGGACAACAACACCCTGGCGGGCGGACAGGTTTCGCTCGGGCGCGTGGCCGACTTCGCGGTGACGGCCGTGTCCGCTCCCAATGCGGTGGCGCCGGGGGCTGTCTTCACGGCGAAGGTGACGGTGTGCAATCAGGGCGCCGCCCGGGGCTCGACGGATGTGGTGCTCGTGTTGTCCCGGACCTCGCGCATCTCCCTGGCGGAGCTGCCGCTCGGCGGCATGCCGGTGGGCACCCTGGAGCGAGGGCAGTGCGCCACGCGGGAGGTGTCGCTCACCGCGCCCTCCACGCCCACCCAGGGGGTGCTGGGCGCCCTGGTGGACTCGCTGGATGTCGCGCAGGAGCCCCGGGAGGACAACAACGCGCTGGCGGGAGGTCACCTGTCCGTGGGCGCGGGCCCGGACTTGACGGTCGACATCGTGGAGATGCCGTCCATCCAGCCCGCCAACGTTCGTTTCATCACGCAGGTGCGTGTCTGCAACGCAGGGACGCTGCCCGCGCCCGGCGAGGCGCGTGTCTACCTGTCGGCGGACGCCGTCATCGACCCGGTGGTTGACACCCCACAGGGAGGGCTCTACTTCGACGTGCTCGCGCCTGGGCAATGCCAGGTGGTCCACATCCCGGTGAACTTCTACCAGCCTGCGTGGACGCTCCCGGAGGGCCGCTGGCATTGGGGCGCGGTGGCGTTCCCCATTGGGGGAGAGCCGGAGCTCCACTGGGACGACAACGTCGATGCCCGCCCCTTGAGCGTCGGCCAGGTCCCTGACTTCTCCGTCACCGCGCTCGACGTGCCTGCCTCGGTGCTTCCGGACCAGCCGTTCACCGCGAAGGCGACGGTGTGCAACGCGGGGACCGCCGCGGGCGCCACGGCCGTGCGACTGGTCCGCGACTGGTCTCCCTTCTACGCGCCGGCCGCGCACACCCTGGCCGAGGCGATGACGGAGCCCCTGTCGCCTGGGCAGTGCACCTCGCTGAACATGCGGGCCTCGGCCGGTGTGTCCTTTGAAGGCAGGTACACCGTGAGCGCGGTGGCGAACCCGGACGGCGCCACGGCGGAGCTTCGCGAAGACGACAACGTTCGAACGGCGCACCTGGGCGTGGGCGCGTTGCCGGACTTCACGGTGGGCAGCGTGCAGCTTCCGCGGGCGCTGGCCCGTTCCGCGGAGGTCGTCACCGCGGCCGTCCAGGTGTGCAACGTGGGGACGGTGGCCGGCGAGGTGGAGTTGGCGCTCGTCGTGTCCGAGGATGCGACCATCACCGCCGCGGACATGCCGCTGAGCGCGGTGCCGGTGGGGCCGCTGTCGGCCGGAACGTGCACCACGGCCGATGTGCCGGCGAGCCTCTGGGTGCCCTCGAACGGCGCCTGGTTCGTGGGCGCGGTGGTGGACTCGTACGGAGCGGTGTCCGAGCTGCGCAGGGACAACAACGCGAGCGTGGGCGTGCCCGTGGGCATTGGCGGACTGCCCGACTTCGTGGTCACCCGCTTGTCCGCGCCGCCGAGCGTGGCGCCTGGGGCAGCGCTTCCCACCGTCGTGGAGGTGTGCAACGTGGGCGCTGTCGCGAGCGACGTGGACGTGTCCTTCTACCTGTCGGCAGACGACCGCGTCACGCCCGAGGACACCCAACTTCAGACCTGGAGCTATGGCTCGCTGGGGGTCGGGAACTGCACCTCGGTGGAGGTCTCGCTCGCCACCAGTCCACTCGTGCAGATGGGGGTCGTCCGCCACATTGGAGCCATCGCTGACGCAGGGCGGACGCGGGCCGAGCTTTCGGAGACGAACAATGTGAGCCCGGTGGTTCCGTTGAGCATCCTCTCCGGCCCGGACCTCGTCATTCGAAGCGTGGACGCGCCGCCCGGTGTCGCCCCTGGCGCGTCGTTCCAGGTGACGGCCTTGGTGTGCAATCAGGGCACCGGGGACAGCGACCACGCACGGGCCACGGGATATTTCGCGCGTGTGGGAGCGGGGGCCTTACGTGGAGCGCCCGCGTGGCAGTACCAGGTGCCGCCGCTGAGCCCTGGGCGGTGCGCGACCCTGGAGAACACCCTGACCGCGGGACAGGAAGCGGGCCTCTGGTTCCTGTCATCCGAGGTCGGGCCCATCTCCAGCTCGACGGACATGGTTCCGGACAACAACGCCGGGCCCGTGGCTCCCGTGCGCGTCGGACACCTGCCGGACTTCGTCGTCGCGTCGGTCCATGCGCCCACGGCCGTGCGCCCCGCTGATGCGTTCCAGGTGGACGTCACGGTGTGCAACCCGGGCACCGCGGAGGGGCAGTCGGACATGACGGTGTTCGTGTCCCGGGATTCAAGCCCCTCCGTCGAGGACCTCTACCTCGGCCCCGTGCCGACCGGAGCCCTGGGGCAGGGGCAGTGCGCCACGTTGCCGGTCACCGTTCCCCGTGATGCGCAGCGGTCGGGGTCGTGGTTCGTGGGGGCGCTGGTTGACCGGAGCGCCCAGGTGGCCGAGTTGTCGGAGACGAACAACACGCATGCCGGCGTTCCCGTGCGCTTCGCCTCGCTGCCCGACTTCGTCGTCACCTCGGTGGTGGCGCCCACGAGCGTGCTGATTGGCGACACATTCCCGGCCCAGGTGACGGTCTGCAATCAGGGCACGGCCACGGGCAACGTGTTGCTCTCGCTGCACCTGTCCCCGGACGCGGTCATCTCCATTCAGGATGTCTTGGGAGGGGGACCGGAGCTCGTGACGGGACTTGCGCCGGGCGCGTGTTCCCTGGTCGAGGTCCCTGTCCAGGCCCGCGCTTCCCAAGCGGGCCTCTGGTACCTCGGCGCCGTGGTGGATGCGCGGCTGTGGGGAGAGGAGGCCAGCACGGTCAACAACACCAGCGTCGGGCGTCTGGTGGGCATCGGCTTCAGGCCGGACCTGGTCATCACCGAAGTGGCGGCACCGGAAGTGGCCCCTCAGGGCCAGCCATTGCCGGTGACCGTGACGGTGTGCAACCAGGGCACGACGTCCGTCAGCAACGCGGCGCTTGGGTTCAGCGTCAACTGGCTGCCGGAAGTGTGGCAGGACCTCCGGTTCGCGACCGTGGCCTCCGTGGCCCTGGCCGCTGGCGCGTGCGAACGCGTGGCCGTTTCCGTGCCGCTGAGTGGCTTCGAGTCAGCCTGGCCGGCGACGTACGTGGTCGCCAGTGTGGACCCCAGCGGCGTGGTGCAGGAGTTCAACGAACACAACAACGAGCGCGCCAGCCTTCCTGTCTCGGTCAGGGTTGACCTCGCGGACCTCGTGACGGAGGCCGTGCGCGCGCCATCCACGGTGAAGCCGGGGCAGCCCTTCACGGGAACGGTGCGGGTGTGCAACGAAGGATTCGGCCCCGCGCCCGCGCGGGTCGCGCTGCACGCTTCGCGAGACGCCCGGGTGACGTCCGAGGACCTGCTGCTCGGAGAGGCTTCCCTGGGCACCCTGGCGCCCGGCCAATGCGCGGAGCACGCCATCCCCGCGGTCCTCCAGGCGTCAGGCACCTTCTTCCTGGCGGCGATTTCCAGCACCGGAGGCGCGGCCTACGAAATCGACGAGACGAACAACGTGGGCCCCGCGTTGCAGGTGTATGCGGAGAGCACGGGGACGGATTTCGTCATGGAGTCGGCGGTGGTGCCCTCCATCGTGCTCCCGGACGCGGCGTTCAATGCCTCCGTCCGTGTCTGCAATCGGGGCGGGCTGGGCGGGGAGGCCGCCGTGTCCCTCTACCTGTCCCCCGACGCCCTCGTCGACCCAACGGACACGGTGCTGGACTCGCGGGCAGGGCTGTCCCTCCCGGCGGGACAATGTGTGTCGCTGTCGCTGCAGGGGGCTGTGCCGCAGCCGGGGCGCTGGTACGTGGCGGCCATCGCCGACCCGCTGGAGGCGCAGCCCGAAGACGACGAGGCCAACAACAGCAGTCCGGTGTCCGCGTTGGTGGTGGGCGAGGTTCCGGACTACGTCATCGCCGCGTTGACGGCGCCGCCAGTGGAGACGAGCAATGGGCCCCTGCCGGTGCGAATCACCGTCTGCAACCAGGGCACCGCGCCCGCGCAGGCCACCGGCGTGCGCTTCCAACTGCGAGCCGCTGGTCCGACGACGGATGGTGGATTGCGCGTCGCGTCCCGGAGCGTTCCCGCCCTGGCAGCGGCGCAGTGCGTGGCGTGGGAAGAGCCCTTGGGCCTGGTCGCGGTCGCGCCTCGTGCCTGGCGGCTCGAAGCCTCGGTGAACCCTGACGCCGTGGTGACGGAGGCCTACCTGGACAACAACGTCAAGGCCGCGGAGGTGCGCGTGGGAAATCATGCGGAGCTCTCGGTGGCGCACATCGCGCCGGAGCGGAACGCGCTCTTCCCGAGCGAGACGTTCGTCACGGAGGTCACCGTCTGCAATACCGGCAGCGTGACCGCCAGCGAGCTGCGCGTTCAGGTCCTGCTGTCGGAGGATGGCCTGGACCCGGACGCGGGCACGCAGGTCGGAATGAGGTCCTTCGCCGGGCTGGCGAAGGGGTGCGCCGTCATCCCCGTGACTGGGACGGTTCCTTCCCAAGCGCTTGGGGGCGAGGTCCATGTGAAGGCGCGCGTGGAGCTTGTCGCGCCGCAAGGGGGCGAGCTGAACGTCGACGACAACGGGCTTGTCGGTCCCCTGGTGGGGATTGGTTCAGGTCCCGACCTGGTGGTGACGACGGTGACGACCGACGTCTCGGTGTCCTGGCCCTCCGCTCCGCTGCCCGCCGTCGTGACGGTCTGCAACCGGGGCGACGAATACTCCTTGCGTGCCTCCCTGTCGGTCTTCCCCATGTGGGAGGAGGACGGGGAGTTCGTACCGGACACCTCGGAGGGGGCCTCCGTGTCCGTGTACCCCCTGGCGCCGGGCGAGTGCGATGCGTTGCACGTGGAGTTGATGACGCCGCCGGTCGAGGGCGACTGGCGCCTGGGGGCCATGGTGGATGGGGTGAACGCCGTCCGGGAGACCGTGGAGTCCAACAACCTGAGCCACGGGGATGCGTTCTTCGTCACCAGGGTGACGGGGCATGCCGTCACCGCGCTCCAGGCGCCCACCGCTGTCTGGCCGAACGAGTTCTTCACCGCCACGGCGACCGTGTGCAACCGGGGGCCCACGACGTCGTGGGGCATGCCCATTCACCTCGCGTTGGAGACGGAGGACGGCTTCCCCGTCACCACGCTTCCGGTCCGGGCCTCGCCCTCCAATCTGGCGACGGGGGCGTGTGCGCCGGTGACGCTGTCGGGCTCGGCGGCCGTCCCGCTGGAAGGGGCCTACCGGCTGGTGGCGCGGCTGGGGCATCCGAAGGAACCGATGGCGGAGGCGCTGCGGCGAGCGCTCTCATTCGCCGTGCCGCTCGTTGTCGGTGGCCGCGGCGACTTCACCGTCACCGCAGTGAGCGGCCCCGCGACCGTCCGCACGGGGGGCTCGTATTCGACGTCGGTGACGGTGTGCAATCACGGCACGTCGTCGGGGGCCGCCACCGTCCAGGCCTACCTGTCCAGGGACGAGCGCCTCGACGTGGCGGGAGACGTCCGTGTCGGCCAGACGAGCGTGACGCTCTCCCGGAACCAATGCCGGACGCTGTCGGTGTCCTCGCGAGCCAACAGCGTGAGCAGCGGCGACGTGTGGTTCGTCGGGGCGGACGTGAGCATGGGCAATTCGCCGGACGCGAATCCCGCCAACGACGGCCGTGTGGGTGCCCGGATTCTCGTGACACCCTGAGGCCGTGCCGGGCGCGGGGCTTGTGGGCAGCGGACTCGGTGGCTGTTATGACAGCCCCGTGTCCGACGTCACCACCCCCGCGCCACCTCCGTTCGAAGCCGCGCTGGTCCGCGCCAGCGAGGAGCTCGGCTTCCCCAGCTACTACCAGTCCTGTGTGCGCCCGCTGCTGCGCAACCCGGAGGGCCGCTGGCCGCGGTGCTGTGGTGGCGGGTGTGAGCCGTGTGCCCAGACGCTCATCCAGGTGGCCCTGCGCACCCTGGAGCTGATGGGGACGCCGCGGCAGGCCCCGCTGCCGGACTGACGGGGGGCCCACGCATGTCCGCACCGCACCCGCTGCTGCTCGTGGATGACGACGCCGCGTTCCGCAAAGTCTACGGCGGGCTGCTGCGCGAGGCGGGCTACGAGGTGGTGGAGGCCGCCGACCGGCCCTCCGCCCGCGCCGCCTTCGACGCGCGCGACTTCCCCCTGGTGCTGCTCGACTTGATGCTGCCTCCCGACGGCAGCGTCTCCGCGGGGCTGGAGGGGCTCGCCGCGCTGCTGAGCGCGAAGCCCGGGACGAAGGTCATCGTCGTGTCCGGAGCAGGGGACACGCGGCACACGCTGGAGGCGGTGCGCCTGGGCGCGTACGACTTCCTCACCAAGCCGGTGGACCCGGACGTGCTGCTGGTGGTGGCGCAGCGGGCGCTCGCGCGGGTGACGCTGGAGCGGCAGGTGGAGACGCTGCGCAGCTCGCTGACGCGCGCGGCGGGTGGTGTCTCCCTGGTGGGGCAGAGCGCGTCCTTCCTGGCGGCCACGTCCCTGGCGGAGCGCGTGGCGGCCAGTGAGCTGCCGGTGCTCGTCACGGGGGAGAATGGCACGGGCAAGGAGCTGCTCGCGCGCACCGTCCACCTCAAGAGCCGCCGCCACGCCGGGCCCTTCGTCCCCATCAACTGCGGCGCGCTGCCGGAGTCGCTGCTGGAGAGCGCCCTGTTCGGCCACGTGAAGGGGAGCTTCACCGGCGCGGCGAAGGACCACCGCGGCCTCTTCGCCGAGGCGGACGGCGGCACGCTCTTCCTGGACGAGCTGGGCGACATGTCGCCGTCCCTCCAGGTGAAGGTGCTGCGCGCGCTGGAGACGGGGGACATCCTGCCGGTGGGCGCGGACCGGCCCGTCCAGGTGGACGTGCGGCTCATCTCCGCCACGCACCGGGATCTGGGCCGGATGCTCCAGGAGGGCGCCTTCCGCGAGGACCTCTACTGGCGCGTGAAGGGCGTGGAAGTCCGCCTGCCGCCCCTGCGCGAGCGCCCCGCCGACCTGCCGCTGCTGGCCAAGCACTTCCTCAACCAGTGCGCGCACCTGTGCCCGGACGGACGCGCCCGGCTGTTGTCGGAGGCCGCGGCGGAGGCGCTGCTGGCCCACCCGTGGCCGGGGAACCTGCGCGAGCTGCGCCATGAGATGCAGCGCGCCACCGTGCTGGCGGGCGAGCGGCGCGAAATCCAGCCCGAGGACCTGTCCTTCACCGGCAGCGAGCGGCCCCGGACGTCGCCCGCGCCGGGCACCCCCACGCTGGCGCAGAAGGTGGAAGCGCTGGAGCGGCGTGAAATCGAAGAGGCCCTGAAGCGGCTGAACGGCAACCGCACCCATACGGCGGAGGCGCTGGGCCTGTCGCGTCAGGGCCTGCTCAAGAAGCTGGAGCGCTTCGGGCTGACGTGAGTCAGAAGAGCCGGACGCCCAGACCCAGCCGCACGGCGTAGCCCAGGCGCGTGTGGCTTTCGCCCGAGCGCTCCTGGAAGGACTCCACGCCGAGCTGGCCCGCCGCCAGGGCCGACAGGTTGCTGCCCAGGTACACCTCCACGCCGCCGCCGCCGAGCGCCTGGATGCGCCGCGACTGCCCGTTGGACAGGCCAATGTCCACCGGCACGTCCAGGAGGCCCAGCACGGACACCGTGTCCGCGACGCGCCAGCCGGCCACCAGCCCCGGCGACACGCGCAGCAGGACGCCGGAGTAGTTCCGGTCATCCATGTACGTGGCCCCCGAGTTGAGCACCACGCCCAGGCCCAGCGTGGGCGCCAGGGACAGGAGGCCTTGCTCCAGCACCTTGCGGCGCACCGCGACTTCCAGCGCGGCGGACAACTGGAACCACTGGAGCCGCGCGCGGGCCTCCAGCTCGAAGCCGGAGATGCCCTGGCGGAAGCCCACGCCCAGCTCCGGCGCGCCCACGAAGCCGTAGAGCGTCGTGGCCCCGTCCGGGAGCGTCACCGGCGCCAGCACCGCGCCCAGCGGGTCCTCACGGGTGCCTCGCAGGAGCGCCGCGTCAGGCGCCGTGACGCGCGGCGTTCCATCCGGGGGCACGGAGGCCGGCGCCTGGGCGGCGGCCTCCAGGGACACGAGCAACAGCGCGGACACGAGAGGGCCGAAGCAGCCGGTACGCATCATGGCGCGCACCCTACCCCGCATGGTGGCGCTCGGAAACCCCAACGATTCCAGGGGCTTGTAGGTGCCTTGCGTATTTGTCCGGCTTGGCGCGAAGATTTAGTAATTCATGGATACCGCGCTCCCACAACCTTCCATGTATGCCGGACCGGAAGCCCCGGTGAAGGCGGGCTCGCGTCGTCGTGCGTCACGGGGGCGGCCTCGGGTGTTGCTGGTGGACTCGGCGCCTGGCGCGCACGTGGCGCTGGCCGCGGCGCTGGCGGAGGCGGGCTTCGAGGTGCTGCTGGTGGCGGGCGCGCAGGCGGCGCTGGAGTCGCTGGCGGGTGACGGCGCGGCGCCGCAGCTCATCATCACCGAGGTGGAGCTGCAGGACGGAGACGGCTTCAGCCTCTGCGGCCAGGTTCGCGCGGACGCGCGCACGGCGCACCTGCCGGTGCTGCTGCTGGCGCGGCGTGAAGAGGACTTCCACCGGGACCTGGCGGGCGGCGTGGGCGCGGATGACTACCTGGCCCACCCGGTGGACGCGCGGGACGTGGTGGCGCTGGCGCTGCTCAAGGCGGGTCGTCGCAGCGGTGACGCGGCCTTCGAAACGCGTACCGAGCGGCTGTCGCTGCCGGACGTGGCGCGCGCGCTGCTGGCCGGTGTCCGCTCCGGCCGCGTGGTGATGGCGGAGGGGCAGGGGTGGTTCGCGTTCCGTCACGGCCTGGTGGTGGACGCCGTCTTCAATGGCGAGCGCGGCAGCCTGGCCTTCCGGCGGATGCTCTGCTTCGGCAGCGGTGGGTACTCGGTGGTGCTGGGGCCCGAGCTGCACAAGGGCTCGTTCACCATGGACCGCCCGTACCTGTGTGAGACGGTGCTCCACGGGCTGGCGCGCTTCGACGCGCTGCGTGCCCGGGGCCTGCCGCTCGCGTCCCGGCTGACGGTGGACTTCTCCCGGCTGGCGGAGGTGCTGGCGTCGCTGCCCGAGGACGTGGGCGAGGTGGTGCGCCTGTTCGACGGCCGCCGGACGCTGCGCGCCATGTTGCTGGAGTGCCAGTTCCCGGAGGCCGTGGCCTACGAGGCGTCCACGCGCCTGTTCGCGCTGGGCGTCCTGGTGCCCGCGTGCCTGGTGGAAGAGCGGGAGCGGGCGCGCTGCGGCGCCACGGTGCCCGGCTTCTTCGAGCCCACGCTGTCCGTGGACGCCGTCCCCGTGGACGCGGGCGGGGCGGGGGCCAACGCGCCCTTCACCCTGGTCGGAGGCGCGCAGCCTCCCGTCATCCTCGACTTCCCCAAGAAGGGCCCCGGCGCGTCGAGCGCCGTGGAGGGCCTGACGGGGGCTGTCCGGTCCGACGACGCGGGCGTTTGAAGGGTTTGACTCGGCGGCCCCCGGTAGGGGACAAGGCCCGGCGCGGAGCGCTCCAACCGCTGGGCGCCCGCTCAAGGCACACCCACCATGTCCGGTCATAATCGGTGGTCGAAGATCAAGCGCCAGAAGGCCGCGATGGGCGCGACCAAGGGGAAGCTGTACTCCAAGGTCATCAAGGAAATCACCGTGGCGGCGCGGCTCGGTGGCGGTGAGCCGTCCGGCAACGCCCGGCTGCGCGTGGCGCTGGCCGCGGCCCGCGAGGCCAACATCCCCAAGGACACCATCGAGCGCGCCATCAAGAAGGGCACGGGCGAGCTGGAGGGGGAGCGCTACGAGGAGGTGACGTACGAGGGCTACGGCCCCGGCGGCGTCGCCATCCTGGTGGAGTGCCTCACCGACAACCGCAACCGGACCGCGGCGGACATGCGCTCCACCTTCAACGCGTACGGGGGCAACCTGGGCGCCGAGGGCGCGGTGGCCTGGATGTTCCAGAAGAAGGGCGTCATCGGCGTGAAGCAGGGCCCCTCGGAGGATCAGCTCATGGAGCAGGCCATCGACGCGGGCGCCGAGGACGTCATCATGCTGGGGGACGAGGGCGCCGAGGTGCGCACCGCGGCGGCGGACCTGCACACGGTGGCGGGGCGGCTCCAGGAGGCGGGCCTGCCGCTTTCGCAGCAGCGCTGGGGGTTCTTCCCCCAGAACACCGTCGCGCTGGACGTGGACGCCGCGAAGAAGCTCCTGAAGCTGCTGGACGCGCTCGAGGAGAACGACGACGTGCAGAACGTGCACGGGAACTACGAAATCGAAGACTCGATGCTGGACTCGCTGTTGCAGTAGCGGTGGTCCGGAACGGAGCGGAACGTGCGCGTGCTTGGCGTTGACCCGGGGAGCCGGTTCATGGGCTTCGGGGTGGTGGAGGAGAAGCGGGGCCGGCTGGTGCACGTGGGCCACGGCGTCATCAAGGGCGACCCGGCGCTGCCGCTGTCGGACCGCCTGCGGGACCTGCACGGCGCGCTGACGGCGGCGCTGGTGAAGTACCGCCCGGCCGCGGTGGCGGTGGAGGGCGTGTTCACCTTCCGCAACGCGCGCAGCGCGCTGGTGCTGGGACATGCGCGCGGCGTGGCGCTGCTGGCGGCGGCGCAGGCGGGGCTGCCCGTCTTCGAATATGCGCCGGCGAAGGTGAAGAAGGCGGTGGGCGCTGGCGGCGCGGACGGGAAGGACGCGGTGGCGCGGATGGTGCGCACCTTCCTGGACCTGGATGCGTCGGTGCTGGAGCGCGCGGACGCGAGCGACGCGCTGGCGGTGGCGCTGTGTCACCTGAACCAGGGGCGGGCCGCGGTACCGGCGGCGCCCGCGGCGGGCAAGAAGCGCAAGGGCGCGGCGGCGCTGCTGGCGGACCGGCTGGCGCCCGCGTACCGGCGCCCGGAGGCGAGATGATTTCGCGGTTGCGTGGGACGGTGCTGGAGAAGGACCTGGAGGACGCCACCATCGACGTGGGCGGCGTGGGCTACCGGGTGAACTTCTCCACGCTGACGCTGGGGAAGCTGCCGGCGGAGGGGCAGCCGGTGGACGTGCGCGTGCGCACCGTGGTGCGCGAGGACGCCTTCGACCTCTTCGGCTTCCTGACGAAGGGCGAGGAAGAGGTGTTCCTGCTGCTCAACAGCGTGTCCCGCGTGGGGCCCCGGCTGTCGCTGATGGTGATGTCCGGCATGGAGGTGCCGGAGCTGGTGGCGGCGCTGTCGCGCGGCGAGGTGGCGCGGCTGGCGAAGATTCACGGCGTGGGGAAGAAGACCGCCGAGCGGCTGGTGCTGGAGCTCAAGGACAAGGTGAAGAACATCCACCTGGAGGCGGTGTCGCGTGGCACCGCGCCGGCCGCCCCCAGCGGGGCCCTCTCGGACCTGGTCTCCGCGCTGCTCAACCTCGGCTACAAGCAGCCCCAGGCGGAGAAGGCCGCGGACCTGGCCGGGGAGCGGCTGGGGCCGGACGCCACCTTCCAGGCCCTCTTCCGCGAGGCCCTCAAGGCGCTCCGCTCCGGCGGTTGAGCACACGACGCGCCGGTGTGACGGCGCTGTGACGGCGAAATCCGAGATACCGGCGGGGCCGTACTGGCGTCTCTCTCGTTGAGAGCTTGAAAGGCGCTGGGGCGAGGGGGCCCCAGTGTTGCGCTGTCGGCAAAAGTCGTCCGCCGTCGCGTGATGACGGACAGCAGACGCGCCTTTCCTCCCCGGGTCCGAGTAGGAGCTTCCGGCATGGGTGACACTTTCCAGTTCCAGCGGCGAGGGCCGGCGTGACGCCGGGGACGAGGGCTGCATACATGACGTCATGGCGTGCCATTCCAGTGGGGGTGTTGCTGCTCTGCGGGGGCGCCGCGGGGGCCGTGCCGCTGGAGGAAGGCGAATCGGGGGCGGAGCGGGCGCGGAGGGCCCTGGCGTCGCAGGCCTCTGTCGACGTCTCGACAGCGGCGCCCGAGGGCGTCGCGCCCGGCCTGTTTTCGCGGCCCTGGGCGGTGTGCAGCGACAGGGCCGAGCGGCTGCGGGACATCCGGCCGGGGCCTTCGGGCTCGGGCCCCCAGGAACTGGCGAGGGCGGGCGCGGCCGTGGTCTTCAGCGCGGATGACGGCGTGAGTGGCCGCGAGCTGTGGGCGACGAGCGACGCGGGGCGGCAGACGGCGCGGGTGAAGGACGTGCGCTCGGGGGCGGCGGGCTCGCAGCCGCGGAACCTGACGCGGGTGGGCGACAAGGTCTTCTTCGTCGCGGATGACGGCGTGCACGGCGCGGAGCTGTGGCGCACCGACGGGACGGCGGAGGGCACGGCGCTGGTGCGGGACGTGCGGCGCGGGCCGGTGGGCGCGGCGCCGGAGTTCCTCACCGAGGTGGACGGGGCCCTCTACTTCACGGCGGATGACGGGGTGGCGGGCCGCGAGCTGTGGCGCTCCGACGGCACGGAGAAGGGCACGGAGCGGGTGCAGGCGTTCCTGCCCGGCGCCGGCGCGCTGTCCCTGGGGCCGTTGACGGCGTGGGGCGGGGGCGTGGCGCTGGTGTCCTCCAGCGTCGCGGAGACGGTGCTCTGGTGGGTGGACGCCCGGGGCCGGCCCCGCCAGGTGTTCTCCCGGCAGGGGGCCGGGGTGATTTTCGGGCTGACGGCGGCGGGCCGGCACCTCTTCTTCCTGTTGGACCCGGGCACGGAGCGGGCCGAGCTCTGGGTGGCGCACCAGGGGCGGTTGACCGCCGAGCGCGTCTGGACCTTCCCAGGGGACTACCCGGCGCACCTCACCGCGCTGGATGACGCGCTGTACTTCCTCGCGGGCGCGAGCGACTGGTACGGCAACCCGGGCGACGCCATCCACGGCGGCGAGCTGTGGCGCAGCGACGGCTCGCCGGAGGGGACGGGGCTGGTCATGGACCTCCGGCCCGGGCCGGAGGGCTCGATGCCCAAGGACCTGGTCGCGTTGGACGGCGAGCTGTACTTCACCGCGGATGACGGGGTGCATGGCCGCGAGCTGTGGCGCAGCAACGGCACGGCGCAGGGCACGCTGCTGGTGCGCGACCTCGAGCCCGGCCCGGTGGGGAGCAGCCCGCTGGCGCTCACGGCCGAGTCGGGCTGGCTGTTCTTCTCCGCGGAGACGGCGGGGCACGGGCGCGAGGTCTGGTACAGCGCCGGCCGCCCCTGGGTGACGAGCCGGCTGCTGGACATCGCGCCGGGGACGGCGTCCTCGAACCCCGCCGGCTTCGTCCGCGCCGGCTTCAACATCTTCTTCTCCGCGTCGGACGGCGCCCGGGATTTGGAGGTGTACGCGGTGCCCTTCCGCCCCTGGTGGCTCTGCTTCGCCAAGGACTGCTGAGCGCGGGCGCGCGCGCTACGCCGCCCGCCGCGACGCGGGGCTGGGCCGCACGTCGCCGAAGTTGGGCGCGGGCAGGACGATGGTGGGCGACAGGCCCGGCGCCATGACGTGCGCGGTGAGCTGCGAGGACGGGTGGAAGTTGACGAACGCGCCGTCCACGGACGAGGTGCCCGCGAACAGCTTCTCCACCACCATGGAGGAGTACTGGTCCAGGGAGTCCTCGCGCGTGTTGCCGTTGAGGACGACCTCCCAGCCCATGTGCTCGGCGAAGCGGCGCACGCCGGGGATGGCGGACTGCAGCGGGGTGTAGCTCTCCGTGGCCACGCCATTCTCACTGGTGACGAACACCTCGCGCGAGGTGGCCACCGCCAGCGACATGTTGCCGCGCGTGTGGCCCGGCGTGCTGAGCAGCGCCGCGCCCTGGCCCAGCCACACGTCGCCGTCCAGCAGCACCACGCGCTCGCGGGGGATGTCGACGCCGCCCGGGACGAGCCACACCGCCTGCATGGGGTGCGGCTCCGCGGCCACCTCCCATTCGGAGCGCTGCACCAGCAGCCGGGCCCGGGGGAAGTACGCGGGCATGCCGTCTCCGCCCAGCCAGCCGCGCAGGTCCTGGATGTGGAGGTGGTCGAAGGCCAGGTAGTCCACGTCCGCCGGGGTGAGCCCCAGCGCCGCCAGGTGGCTCTGCACCGAGCCGTGCCGCGTGGACATCACCTTGTCGGAGACGAAGGCGCCGTAGCGCTCGCGCAGCGCGCGGTAGAAGGGGGCGAGGACGCCGCGCTCGTAGTCGGACGGGTTGAAGAGCAGGGTGCGCCGCGTGCCCTCCCGGTCCACGAACTGCACCACCTGCATCCGGTGGGTCAGCATGACGTAGGGCGCCGGGGACAGCGCCGCGCCGCTGAAGGCGAACGGGGCGGGGTAGGGGAAGGTGACGAGCTCACACGTGGCCACCGCGGCCACCGGGCCCTCCTTCACGAAGGCCTCCCGCGCATCCTGCGCGGCCCGGCGGAGCTTCTGGAGCCGCAGCCCGGGGATGGGTTCGGCGCGCGCGCCAGCCAGGGAGGGGAGGGGACGAAACACCGGGCTCGTGTTCATGGGGGCTCCTGGACTCGACTCTCGCACACCCCGGGCGCACTTCAATCGCCTCGGAGTAGCGGCGGGGGCTCGTGCCGGGAACGCCGGGAGGGGAGCCTGTCTTCCCCTGCCTGCGCCCGCCTGGCTGGCGGGCCCGGCGGGCCGCTGAGGGGAACGCCGCCAGATGTGCGGCGACACGCGCGGCCTTCCTGTATAGGGTCCGGACGTTATGGCGAGGAAGTCCGACACACTCTCGGAAGACGTCCTGCCCGAGGACGTCCGGCTCGAGGCTTCCCTGCGTCCGCGCTCGTTCGACGAGTACGTGGGCCAGGGGCCCGTCGTCGAAAAGCTCAAGGTCTACGTGCAGGCCGCGCGCAGCCGGGGCGAAGCCCTGGACCACTGCCTGTTCTCCGGTCCGCCGGGCCTGGGCAAGACGTCGCTGGCGCACATCATCGCGAACGAGCTGGGCGTGGGCATCCACGTCACCAGCGGCCCCGCGCTGGAGCGCAAGGGGGACCTGGCGGGCCTGCTCACCAACCTCGACGCGCGCGACGTGCTCTTCATCGATGAAATCCACCGCCTCAACGCCGCCGTGGAGGAGTACCTCTACCCGGCCATGGAGGACTTCCGGCTGGACATCACCATCGACACCGGGCCCGCCGCCCGGGCGATGAAGATTGATTTGCCGCCCTTCACCCTGATTGGCGCCACCACGCGCACCGGCCTGCTCACCTCGCCGCTGCGCGACCGCTTCCAGATTCAGGAGCGGCTGGAGTACTACGACGCCAAGGCCCTGGAGAGCATCCTCCACCGCTCCGCGCGCATCCTGGGCATCCCCCTGGACAAGGACGCCGCGCGCGAGGTGGCCAGCCGCTCCCGGGGCACGCCGCGCATCACCAACCGGCTGCTGCGCCGGCTGCGTGACTTCGCGGAGGTGGAGGGCAATGGCAGAATCACCCTGGAGCTGGCGCAGAAGTCGCTGGACAGGCTCGGGGTGGACGCCAGCGGCCTGGACTCCATGGACCGCAAGATCCTGCTGACCATCCTCGACAAGTTCGGCGGCGGCCCGGTGGGCGTGGAGACCATCGCCGCCAGCGTGGGCGAGCAGCGCGATACCATTGAAGACGTGTACGAGCCCTTCCTGATGCAGGAGGGCTTCCTCCAGCGCACGCCGCGGGGCCGGATGGCCACCCACCGCACGTACCAGTACTTCAAGAAGCAGCCACCGCCCACGCCCCAGGGCAGCCTCTTCTGAGATGCCATGAGCCAGGACACGCCTTCCTCGCCGCCCCGCGTCCCCCGCGACTTCTACGCCGACCTGATGCGCGCCTCCCAGACGTCGCGCGCCGGCTTCCTCGCCGAGCGCGAGCGCTGGCTGCGGGGCGTGCCCGTGGAGGGGCGGGAGGAGCTGCTCTTCGAGTTCGAGATGCTGCTGCGCGCGGTGGAGCGCTACCTCAACCTCAACACGGTGGTGGACGCGCGCGACAGGCCGCTCGTCACGCGGGACTTCCGCGAGGAGCTGGCGGACGTGCGCGACGCCATGGACCGCGCCATCCGCGTCGCGCGCCACCTGCAGGACCCGGACAGCGACCAGAAGATGGTCTTCCGCAAGTACGTGGAGACCCAGCTCGCGGATGACCGCGTCCGGCGCGCGCTGATCGAGGAGCAGCTGGACCAGGAGACGCCACCGGAGAGCCTCTTCGTGCTGCGCGAGGCCTTCGACGCGCTGAAGAACCTGCTGGACCACCTGCTCAAGCTGCCGGCGGCGAACCTCGGCCTGTTCCAGGACGTGGGCAAGCTGTCGCTGCGCGAAATCGTCCTCAACCGCTACTTCCGCCCCTTCCGCCCGCTGGAGTTCCGCGTCGAGTACGACAGGCTCCGCTCGGTGCGCCTGCTGGACACGCTGGTCACCCTCCAGGAGGAGCAGCGCACCGCCTTCACCACCGCCTTCCTCGGCCTCTTCCGGCTCCTGCACTACCTGGCCTACGTGGACGCGGAGGAGCAGCCGCCCTTCTCCCGCCGCGTGCGCGTGCTGCTGGCGCTGGTGCGCAGCGAGGCCAACGCGCTCGCGTCGTGGATGCACGCCGAGCTGTCCCCGAAGGCCGGCTCCAAGTCGCTGCAGGCCGCCACGCTGCGCGCCGCCCGCGACATCGCCCGGGAGACGGAGCGCGTGGCCCGCGAGGTGCTGGTCAACCTGGACCGGGACGCGGAGGCGCCGCTGCGCGCGGCCGCCGCCTTCACGGCGGTGCTGCGCACGCAGGTGGTGGCGCTGGTGGAGGCGCTGGCGCCCAACGGAGGCCTGTCCGAGGGCGTCTTCGACGAGCTGATGAGCCCCCAGGAGGGCGCGCTGCGGCTGCGCAAGGACCTGTGGGTGTACGCCCAGTTGTGCCGGTCCGCGGAGTCCCACCTGCGCGCCGAGGACGTGCCCGCCGCCGAGCGCGCGCTGGACGCCCTCAAGCTCTTCCTGGGCTACTTCCACGACGGCAGCTACCAGCTCCTGCGCTACGGCGACTACGACGCCTTCGACCGCTTCACCTCGCTGCTGGTGGAGCTGCCCTGGCCCCCGGAGGGCCCTGGCATCCGGGCCCGGCTCGCCGAGGACCTGCGGCGCTTCATCCAGACGCTGGAGTCCACCTTCCACGCCGTCAGCCGGCGCACCCACCTCCAGGGGCGGGGCTTTGATCGCCAGGACGCGGAAGCCCTCCGGGACAGGTTCCTCACCACCCCCGCACGCTGATACAGCCCCGTCGTGGCGCTACTGGCAGCCCCGCATGACGGCCCCCGGGTGAGGGGCATTGTCACGGGGGGTGTTTGCTTCGTTGAGTTCCTTGCGCTATGGACGCGCCCGTGTTGCATGGAAGACACGGGTTGACGGGGAGGGGCGGGCGAGGGGGATGCCAGGGACGGGGATGACAAATCCCGGACATCGGTGTCGCGGTTCAGGAGGGAATCAGCAATCCGCCACGGGGGGAGGGGCGCCAGGCCGGAACCGGTGCCTCGCGAGACGCACGAAAAAGCCAAGCAACTCCAAGGGGTTGAAGCAGGTTTGGAGCCCCAGGGCGCTGCATGGCATGTCACGCGGAAGTGGCATGCTGATTGCTCGATTCGCGCGTCACATCAGACTACTGATGAACGTTTCCAGCCCCTCCGGCGGGGCCGGAGCGGAAGCTCCGCAGCACCGAGAAGCCACGAGGCGACACCCACAATGCGACCGTCCTCCTACAACCAGCGCACCCTCTCGAAGATCGCCTCCCTGCAGGGCGTGGGCCTCCACTCGGGTGCCCGGGTGACGCTCACCCTGCGCCCGGCGCCCCCGGGTCACGGCATCGTCTTCGTGCGCACGGACCTCGCCCGGCCGGTGAGCATCCCGGCGCTGGCGGAGTACGTGGTGGACACGTCGCTGGCCACCACGCTGGGGCGTGACGGGGTCCGGGTGGGGACGGTGGAGCACCTGATGGCGGCGCTGGCCGGCATGGGCATCGACAACCTCCGGGTGGAGCTGGACGGTCCGGAGGTCCCCATCATGGACGGCAGCGCGGCGCCCTTCGCGGCCCTCATCCAGAGCGCGGGCGTGCGGGAGCAGGAGGCGCCCAAGGAGCTGCTCGTCATCCGCAAGGCGGTGTCGGTGGTGGATGGCGACAAGCAGGCCTCGCTCACGCCGGCGCGCCACTTCCGCATCAGCTGCACCATCGACTTCGAGCACCCCGTCATCCAGGGTCAGTCCTTCGACCTGGACTTCGGTGACCGCGACTTCGCGCGGGAGATTTCCCGGGCGCGCACCTTCGGCTTCCTGCGGGACGTGGAGAAGCTGAAGCAGCTGGGCCTGGCGCGGGGCGGCTCGCTGGAGAACGCCATCGTCGTGGACGAGGTCTCCATCCTCAACCCGGACGGGCTGCGCTTCCCGGACGAGTTCGTGCGCCACAAGATCCTGGACGCCATCGGCGACGTGTCGCTGTTCGGCCGGCCCGTCATCGGCCACATGACGGCGTACAAGACGGGCCACGCGCTCAACCACAAGCTGGTGCGCAAGGTGATGTCCGACCCGAGCTGCTACGACATCGTCCCGGCCCGCCGCCGTGAGCTGGAGGGCATGGGATTGGGCTTCTCTGGACTCGCGGGCGCACTGGACTTCGAGCCGCTGGTCGCCTGACGGCATTAACTTGCAGGCCCGGGAAGGCTCGGCTAAGTGGGCGGGCTATGCTCAACCGTCCCACCCGCGTCATCCTCGCCGCGCTCCTGGCGGCCACCTTCACCGCCGGCTGCAACAAGGAGAAGGCGCCGGCCACCGCCCCTACGGCGCAGCAGGCCGGGGGTGAGCCCGCGCCCGACACCGTCGTCGCGACGTTCGGCGACGGTCAGAAGATTACGTACAAGGAGCTCAACGAGCGCCTCCAGGAGCCGCTGGCCAACCTGGAGAAGCAGAAGTCGCAGCTCCTGAAGCGCGGCCTGGACGGCATGGTGACGGAGAAGCTCGTCGACGCCGAGGCCAAGAAGCGGGGCCTCTCCCAGGAGGCGTACCTCAAGGCGGAGATTGACGACAAGGTTCCGCCGCCGACCGAGGAGCGCATCAAGGAGGTCTACGACGGCGCCGCCGGCCAGCTCCCCGAGGGCTCCACCTTCGAGCAGATGAAGCCGCAGATCGTGGAGTTCCTGACGCAGCAGCCGAAGCAGGAGCGCGCGCAGGCCCTCTTCGAGGAGCTGCGCAAGGCCGCCAACGTCAAGCTGACGCTGCCCGAGCCGCCGCGCCCGCCCGCCGTGCGCAAGCAGGTGGCCGCCACGGGCGCCGCCAAGGGTGGCCCGGAGGGCGCGCCCGTCACCATCGTCGAGTTCAGCGACTTCCAGTGCCCGTTCTGCAGCCGCGCCAACCCGGCGCTGGCGCAGGTGCAGCAGGAGTACGGCGACAAGGTCCGCATCGTGTTCCGCCACTTCCCGCTGGACTTCCACAAGGAGGCGCCGAAGGCCTCCGAGGCCGCGCTGTGCGCGGGGGACCAGGGCAAGTTCTGGGAGATGCACGACCTGCTCTTCGCCAACCAGCAGGCGCTGGGCGTGGACGCGCTGAAGAAGCACGCCGCCGACCTGCAGCTCGACACGGCGAAGTTCAACACCTGCCTGGACTCGGGTGAGAAGGCCGCCGTCGTCCAGAAGGACCTGGCCGAGGGCAAGCAGGCGGGCGTGTCCGGCACCCCGGCCTTCTTCATCAACGGCATCCTGCTGTCCGGCGCGCAGCCCTTCGAGGAGTTCAAGAGCATCATCGACGCGGAGCTGAACGCGCCGAAGAAGTAGTCCCCGGCAGTCGGACGAGGTGGGCAGTGGCGACACGACCCAAGGCCACGCCCCGCCTCGCGGGTGAGGCGGCGACGCTCGAGCTGGAGCTGCCGCTCACCCAGGGCTTGTCCCCCTCCCGTCCCCTCCAGGCCTGGTTCAACGGGCCGGAGGGGATGGTGCTCCTCCCGGAGTCGCAAGGCGCCGCCGGCTTCCTGGCCGGCAGCCTGCGCACCCTGTCGATGGAGGAGGTCTTCGCCAACGTCCTGTCGGGCATCCGCAGCGGGCTCCTGGCCGTGCAGCACGCCACCGGCCGCCGCACGGTGTCCTTCCGTGACGGGCAGGTGGTGTTCGCCACCTCCACCGAGCGCTGGGAGCGGCTGGGCTCGGCGCTGCTCCGCCTGGGCCTCCTGACGCAGGTGCAGCTCACCCAGGCGCTGTCGCGCGTGACGCCGTCGCGGCGCATCGGTCAGGTGCTGACGTCCGAGGGGCTCGTCTCCGAGGCGAACCTCTACAGCGCCATGACGTACGTGGTGCGCGAGGTGGTGCTCAGCCTCTTCGAGCTGGAGGAGGCCAGCTTCATGTTCGTCGAGGGCCCCGCGCCCATGGCGGACGTGGTGAAGCTGCCGGAGCGCACCCGGGACCTCGTCCTCACCGGCATCAAGCGCTCGGAGGTGGTGGCCCGCCTCCGCCGCCGCTTCCCGGACGGCATGCGCGTGACGCTGGGGCCCGAGGGGCCGCTGCCCGGCGAGGAGCGCCTGTTCGCCAGGCTGGCGGACGGGCTGTCGCTGGGCAGCCTGCGCGCGGCCTATGAAGGGGGCCCGCACGCCTTCTACACGTGGCTGGAGGAGGCCGTCCGGGGCGGCAATGTCACGGTGCAACCCGCGGAGCCGCCTCCGGCGCAGACGCCCGCGGTGGAGGGCATGGCCTGGGAGCTGCTGTCCGCCGAGGAGCGCTACAACCTGCTGTTGTCCCTGGTGCACCGCTCACTGCGCGACGCCGGCAGGGACACGGACCTGCTGCGCGGCTTCCTGGACGCGCCGCCGCAGGGGCTGGAGGACGCGTACGCCGGCGTGACGCTGGGCGCGGACGGGCGCGTGGACGTGGCGCGGCTGCGCGCCAACCTCTCCACGGGCGGCGAGGCCGTGGGCCGGGCCCTCACGTTGGAGGCCCTGGACGCCTTCGTGTCCTACGCGTTGTTTTCAGCGCGCAACGTCCTCCCTCCCGAGGTCGCCGAGCGGCTGTCCAACACCTACCGCACCCTCCAGGGAGGACTGGCCTAGCGCTCCGCCCGTGCCCACGTTCGCCGTCACTGCGTTGGGGGCGGGGAGCGGGCATGGTCGCGATGCGGAACTGGGTGTGGGGACTCCTGGCGTTGACGACGGCCTGCAGTGGCTCGCGCCAGGCGGTGCAGGACGAGGGCACCGGCGGCTCGGGCTCCAGTCCAGCGGTGGAGGACTCCAGCGCGGAGAGCCGCTCCACCACCCGCCGCTACGTGGACGAGGACCTGGGCTTCGAAATCATCCGGCCCACGGCGGACTGGCAGTTGGACGAGACGAACGAGCGCACGCCAGAGGGGCTCGCGATTCCCGTCATCCTCCGCCACGCCGTCTCCGGGGCGCAGGTGGTGTTGCAGGTGGCTCCCGCGGTGGCGTCTCCCACGCAGTTCGCGGAGCGGCTCACGGAAGGGCTTCGCCAGCACCCGGGCTTCACCACCTCGGACCCGGCGCCCATCCCGCTGTCGGACACCGCGGTGGGCTTTGACTTCCAGGTGGGGGACGGCGTGCACGGCAAGGTGGCCGTGCGTGAGGGCATCCCCGGGCGGGTGTTGATGATGCTGGCCACCTGGCCGGCGCAGGCGGCCGAGGACGTGCCCCGGAGCGTGGATGCGCTCATCCAGGGCGTGCGCCCGCTGGCGGGGCCGGCGACGGCGTGGCGGCTGCCTCAGCGTTGAGGCGTACTCTCAGCGGTGGGCCGAGCCATGGCGACGGCGTGGCGGCTGCCTGGGTGTAGATGAAAGGGCGCTTCGTTCAGGGGCGCCCGTCCCGGTGGGCCGCGCCATGGTGAGGGCGTGGCGGCGGCCTCCTCGTTGACGCGAGGGCGCCGCTCTCACGGACGCCCTCGTCGGTCCACCGTCCCTACTTCGCGCGCTTGCGGGCCGGCTTCGCCTTGGGCGCCTTGGCCGCGGGCGCCTCTTCAGCGGCGGGCGCCGTCTCCGGGGCCTGCGAGCGCAGCCGCACCCACTCCACCAGGGTGCGCACGCCCACGCCGGTGCCGCCCTTGCTCAGGTAGCCGCGCTCCTTGGGGCTGTTGGACGGGCCCGCGATGTCCAGGTGGACCCACGGCGTCTCGCCCACGAACTCGCGGAGGAAGAGGGCGGCGTTGATGGAGCCACCCCAGCGCTCGCCGGAGTTCTTCATGTCGGCGACCTCGGAGCGCAGCGCGTCCTTCTGCAGGTCGCTGACGGGCATGCGCCACATCTCCTCGCCCGCGGCGCGCGCGGCCTGGAGCACCTGCGCCACCGTCTCGTCGTGCTCGCCGAAGGCGCCGACGATGTAGTTGCCCAGCGCGACGACGCAGGCGCCGGTGAGCGTGGCCAGGTCGATGATGGCGGCGGGCTTGTGCTCGGTGGCCCACGTCAGGATGTCGCCCAGCACCAGGCGGCCTTCCGCGTCCGTGTTGGTGATCTCCACCGTCTTGCCCAGGCGCGAGGTGAGGATGTCACCCGGCTTGTAGGCGTTGCCGGCGGGCATGTTCTCACACGCGCCGATGAAGGCGTGCACGGGGAAGGGCGGCTTGAGGGCCGCGATGACCTTCATGGCGCCCAGCACCGCGGCCGAGCCCGCCATGTCCGTCTTCATGTCCACCATGCCGTCGGTGGGCTTGAGCGACAGGCCGCCGGAGTCGAAGGTGATGGCCTTGCCCACCAGCGCCAGCGGCGCGCGCCGGGCGTCCTTCGCATTCTTCGGCGTGTACTCCAGGTGGATGAGGCGGGGCTCCTCGGTGCTGCCCCGGGCGACGCCCAGGAACATGCCCATGTCGAGCTTCTCGATGTCGCGGCGGTTGCCGATGGTGACCTTCAGCCCGCCTTCCTTCGCGGCCTGACGGGCGGCGTCGGCCAGCACCGTGGGCGTCACCGCGTTGGGCGGCTCGTTGACCAGGTCCCGGGCCCAGTTGGTGGCCTCCGCGACGCGCTGCGCCAGCGTCAGCGCGGCCTCCAGCTCGCGCGAGCGCTCCGTGCCCTCGGGCAGCACCAGGGACACCTTGCCTGGCTTCGCGGCGCTCTTCTTCTCCTCGCGCGCGGAGGACTTGTACTTGTCGAAGCGGTAGACGCCCAGCGCCACGCCCTCCACCACGGCGCGCACCGCGTCCGCCGCGGACTCCGTGGCCGGCAGGGCGAACGCCACCGAGGTCGCCTTCAGCCGCTGCGCCGTCTTCGCCGCGCGGCCCGCGGCCAGGCGCAGCACCTCCGGGTGGAAGCGGGCGCGGCTGCCCAGGCCCAGCAGCAGGACGCGCTCGGACGCGGTGCGCCCCAGCGTGTGCATCACCAGGCTCTGGTCCGCGCGTCCCTTGAAGCCCTCCTGGGTGGCGGCGCCGCGCAGGCGGCCTTCCAGGGCGCCATCCGCCGCGGAGAGGGAGGACGGGGCGCTGTCCCCCAGCTCACCCTCGAAGAGGGGGATGACGAGCAGGTCGCCGCTCGTGCGCGTGGCATCGCCGGAGACGAAGCTGAAGTTCATGGGCCGTGAAACTCCTGGACGTTGGAAGGGGCAGGGGCTGCGGAAAGGGCGCGGACTGTAACGCCCGCCCTGTTACACGCAAAGCGTTGGATTTCATTCGAGCATTGCATTGCTTCGTTGCACTGGGTAGCAGTTGAGGGGAATGCCCACGCTGCTGATGCATCTGACCGCCATTGAACGGATGGCCGCCAACCCGGGTGAGCTGCCGGCGGATTGGGTGCGTGCGTTGTCGGAAGACCTGCCCTATGCGCGCTTCGGCGCGGCGCTGCCGGACCTGCCGCTGTGCGAAGGCCTCCGCGGGGGGCTCGCCGCCTTCCTGCCGGAGCGGGAGATGCCGCACTTCGCCCGGCTCTACCACGAGCGCGCCCCCGTGGGCTTCGGCCTGAAGATGGCGGAGCTGGTGGCCTCCGGGGCGCTGGTGGGCACCGAGCCGGGCCTCGCGGTGCTCGCGGGCTACTTCACGCACCTGTGCCTGGACCGGCGGCTGTATCCGGTGGTGGACAGGCTGGTGGTGCGCCACCGCCGCCGCGGCGAGCGCGCGTTGGAGGCGCACCGCGACATCGAATGGGCGCAGACGCTCTTCTACCTGCGCGAGCTGCACGGCATGGAGCTGCTCGGCACGCCGCGGCTGCGGGAGAAGTGTCAGGTGGTGAAGAGCCCGGGCTTCCCTTGGCGGGGCATTGGCGGCGGGCTCTACGAGCTGGTCCGTTTGTCCTCCCAGGAGCGGGTGGGCCAGGCGCCTGGCAAACCGGAGGTGGATGGCTGGGTGCGCGGCCTGTACGTCTCCGGCCTCTTCCTTTCAAGCCCCGTGGGCCGCGCGCGCGCGCTGCCCGCCTACGCGCGGCTGTCGTTCCAGGAGCTGTACCGCAACGACACCTTCGACTTCGCGGCGGAGGTGGAGGGCGCGCTGGAGACGGCGCGCGGCGTGCTGCGCCGGTTGCACGGCTACATGGCGAGGGGCACCTTCACGCCCCGGACGCGCGCCCGCTTCCTGGAGTCCTTCCCCGAAGGAACGCTGGGCGCGCGGGCGGCCTGACACCCGCAGAGCAGGCGTCCTGGCGAGCCTGGCCCCTCTCCGGGAATGCCGCTGTCCGAAGCGTCAATCCGCTCCTATCCTCGAAAAGGAATGACGCTGCTACTCCTCATCGCGGTGGGCGCGCTCGCGGGAACGCTGGGCGCGATGCTCGGCATTGGTGGCGGAATCGTGCTGGTTCCCGCGCTGGTGCTGGGGTTCGACATCCCGCTGGAGGAGGCGATTCCGGCGAGCCTGATGTGCGTGGTGGCCAGCTCGTGCTCCGCCGCCGCGGGTTACGTGCACAAGCACCTGAGCGACATCCGCCTGGGGCTGTCGCTGGAGCTGGCGACGGTGCTGGGCGCCATCGCCGGCGGCCTGGTGGCGGCCCTGGTGGCGCCGGCGATGGTGGCGGTGGTGTTCGGGCTCTTCACGCTCTACGTGGCGCTGCAGATGCTGCTCGTGCGTTCGCCCCAGCAGGAGCCCGCCGCGCTCGATGACTACACGCCCACCAACTACCCGCTGGGCATCTCCGGCTCCTTCGTGGCCGGTGGCCTGTCCTCGCTGTTGGGGGTGGGCGGGGGGCCGCTCAAGGTGCCGCTGATGACGTACGGCATGCACGTGCCGTTCAAGGTGGCGAGCGCGACGAGCAACCTGATGATTGGCGTCACGGGCGCCGCGAGCGTTGCCGCGTACGCGTTGAGGGGCCATCTGAAACTGGCGTTGGTGTCGCCGCTGGTGGTGGGCGTCCTGGGCGGCGCGTATGTGGGCAGCCGGCTGATGCCGATGGTGCCCACGGCGGTGTTGAAGCGGTTGTTCGCCCTGGTGTTGCTGGTGGTCGCGGCACAGATGCTGTGGAAGGGAGGGGAGGGATTGTGGCCGAGCATCCTGAAGTGAGTGAACCCGAGGAGGAGCGAGCGGCACGCGCTTCCATTTCAGCGGCGACGGCGGAGCCCGAGGCCATCGCGCGCAACGTGGCAGTCACCGGAGGGGCCGCGTCGTTGGCGCCCCCCATGGACGGAGCGCCCCTGGCGCAACCGGACGTGGGCCCCGCGGAGCAGGCGCAACAGCACCACCGTGAGCGCGCCGTGGTGGGCGACCGGTGGATCGCGCGCGTGCTGCGCGTGGGCGCGGTCGTCAGCGGCGGAATGTTCGTCCTGTCGCTGGGGCTGGAGGCGCTGCCCCAATCCGAGCGCGTGCACGTCTCCATCGACTTATTGCGCAAGGGCGCCGCGTCGCTGCTGCTGGTGACGCCCGTGGCGCGGCTCGCGGTGGCGGGCACGCTGCTGGGGCTGCGCGGCGAGTGGCGCTACATGGCGATGGCGGCGGGGGTGCTGGGGCTGCTCGCCCTCGCCGTGGGGACCGGCATCCACGCGTAGCGAAGCGCGCGTGTGCGGGCGCTCTCCGCCTGCCTGGGAAGAGCGCTCACACGCCGCGCGCGGTGAAGTGGGCCAGGATGTTCCGCACCTTGGCCACCTCACCCGTCTGCTTCAAATCCTCGTAGAGCGGAATCAGCGTCTCGAACTGCTTCCGGGCCGCCGCGTAGTCCTGCTGGTAGTAGCAGGACAGGCCCAGGTCCCACCGGGCGCGGGCCTCGTACGCGTGGTCGTGCAGCTCCAGGTACAGCTCCACCGCGCGGAGCAGGTGCGGGCGCGCGCCCTCGTGGTTGCCAAGCAGCCCCTCCGATTCGCCCAGCAACAGGTGCCCCAGCGCGAGCGCCTCCGCGTCGTCGCCCTGCTCCAGGAGCGGCACGGCCTCCAGGAAGCGCTTCCGGGCGGGCTCGTACTCGCCCTTCTCCATGCGGATGTCGCCAATGTCGATGAGCAGCCGCGCCACCCGCTCCGAGTTGCGCGTCTGGCGCAGCAGGATGAGCGCCTCCTGGTACTTCTCCTCGGCGGCCTCCGGCTGCCCCAGCGAGCGCAGGGACTCACCGATGCAGGCGCGGGCCAGGGCCTCGCCCTCACGGTCCTTGGACTCGTTGAAGAGCATGGCGGCGCGGGCAATCTGCTCAATCGCGCCGCGGTGATCCTCGAAGTTCGCCTTCACGATGCCCAGGCCCATCAGGGCCTGCGCCTGGCCGGGCTTGTACTTGGCCTCCTGGAACTTCTCGAGCGCCTCCTCGTAGAACTGCCGGCTGGCGGCGTGGTCCTCCAGCAGGCCGTGCAGCTCGGCCAGGTTCACCAGGCCCTGGCCCACCTCGGTGGGCGAGCCGGTGATGCGCAGCGGCGCCAGCGCGTTCTTCTGCTTCTGGATGGCGTCGAGGATGTGGGTGCGTTGGGTGTCTTCGGTGGGGTGGTGCATGGGGGGCCTCAGGCGTCGCCACCCTTGCGGCGGCGGGAGGTCTTGTCCAACAAATCGTCCTTCTCGCTCCCGTCAGTCCCGTTGCCGTTGGCCGCGTGCAGGGCGTGGGCGCCGTGGCCGCGGTCCTTCTCCGCCTTGTCGGCCTTCTCGTGGACCAGGATGGGGGAGAAGAAGCAGTCCTTCTTCGTGTACTCGTCGAAGGCGAAGGCGAAGCGGTAGCTGGCCGCCGCGCGCTGGTTGCAGTCGGTGCGCTCGCAGAAGCGGCAGGAGATGCCGGAGGGAATCGCGTCCTTGCGCAGGTCCGTGGTGGGCAGGCCGTAGGCCAGGTACTTGGCGTTCTCCGCGTGGGTGCCCAGGCCAATGGAGTACGCGGTGCCCTTGACGATGGAGCCTTCGATGGGCTGGAGCTGCACCTTGGCGAAGCAGAAGTAGGCGGTGCCGTCCGGCATGATGGAGTACTGCCGCGTGAGCTGGGACGGGTTGAGGAAGGCCAGGTGCACGGCCCACTTGGCGCAGCTCCCGCCGCCCGAGGCGAAGCGGATGCCGGTGCCGCTGTAGCGCTTGGAGATGTTGCCGGCGATGTCCGCGCGCAGGAAGTGGAAGGGAATCCCCGGCCGCTTCGGGTCCGACAGGTTGCACAGGCGGTGGGCCACCGTCTCGTAGGTGGAGCCGAAGATGCTGGAGAGCAGCTCCACGTCGTAGCGCGTGCGCTGCACCTCCTTGAAGAAGTCCCCGTAGGGCAGCATCAGCGCGCCGGCGAAGTAGTTGGCCAGGTTCACCTTGATGAGCCGCTGCGTCTCGCCGTGGCGCATGCGGCCCGCGTCCAGCACGCGCTCCAGCAGCTTCTCGCGGTCCATCACCAGCAGGCCAATGGACGCGGCGATCTGGAACTTCAGCGGCTGCTCGGTGAGGAAGGGCGACAGCGTCAGCGTCCGCTCCTCCGGGTCCAGGCGCCGCACCACGGACGAGCCGCTGGGGGACGGGTCGTCGAAGAGGACGCGGTAGCCGAAGCGCTCCTCCAGCAGCCGGATGAGCTGGCCGCTGGTGAGCTGCCGCTCCAGGCGCACGTCGCGGCGCAGCGCGTCCGCCTGCTCCTCCAGCTCCGGGAAGTAGTTGCGGTGCTTCTCCAGGAAGTCGCTGACCTCGTCGAAGGGCGAGTAGTCGAAGCGGACGCCGGGCGCGGCGCCGTTGCCCCCCAGCCCGCCCTGGGCGCGCGTGCGCTCCTCCACGTTGAGCTGCGCCAGCACGTTCTCCAACTGCGTGCGGGTGTTCTTGTAGAGGTTGAAGAGCGCCGCCACCGTGCCCGCGAGCTTCGGCTCCGCGGAGAGGGACTGGAGCGACTCCGGGTCGATGTCCAGGCTCTTGAGGAGCGGCTCGTCCAGGAGCTTCGCGAGCGCCTCGTCCACGCGGCCTTCGCCCAGCGTGGACATGAACTGCTCGGGGTCCTGGTCGAAGTAGCGCAGGGCCTTCCACAGCAGGGGGAAGGGCATCACCCGCTTGCCCTTCTCAATCAGGTTCAGGTACGCCGGGGAAACGCCCAGGTCCTTGGCCGCGTCCGCTTGCTTGATGTTCCGGGCAAGCCGCAGTCCCCGAAGCTTCAGGCCCACGTTGGCGTTCAGTGCGTTGTCGTTCATGGCCGGATGAGATGACGCCCCCGGCGATCGCGAATGGCCGCGCGCGCCTGGGGCACCTCACCCACTCTGCAAATCGATTTACCGATTTGCAATCATCGATTTCGGCGCCGGGGACCCCTGTCGGCCCGGCGACGGACCGGCTGGCCCGGGGTCGGAGACCCGGGTGGGTGATGGTTCAACTGGCTGGAATCACTGCGCTTTGTGGCGTGGCGGCGGCCTGCCGCCCGGCCCCTCCCCGCCCCTTGTCAAACATTTACTGATGCATCGCGGCATCCCCGCGTGACGCGTTGGTAAAGTTGAAAGCGCGGATTTACAGGCCTGTGTCGGACCCGGCGGGTGATCTGCGGCGGGAGCCGAGGGACACGTGGGGGCCCCCGAGGCCGGGCGCGTGGTTCATGACGGCGCTCGCCGGGGAGGAGGTCCGCTGAGCCCGGTGGGCCTCCTGCCCCGCCGTCCCAGGGCGTGTGCGCTGGTGTCCGCCGGGTGTTGGCCCGCGCCCCCGGGCCCTCCCTCCACCGTTCACCTCCGGCGCGGCATGGGCGAACCTTCGCCGCATATGGACGGTGGGCATGGAGGGCCGTGGAGGTGGGGCAGGGCGCCGTTGTTCGCGCGCGTCCGGGCCGCCGCCGTTCTCCTGCTGGGCGTGACGCTGTTGTCCTGCCACGCGCCGGTGCGTCGGGGGCGGCCCGCGGAGGACGCGGCGACGCTGCGCTACCACCTCACCTACGTGCGCGAGCCCGAGCACGCGGTGGACGTGGAGGTGGTGCGGGTGGGACGCGCGCCGCGCGAGTTCCTCTTCAGCCAGCCGGGCGCCGTGGCGTCGGTGTCCGCCTTCCTGGAGGACGGGACGGTCCGGACCCTGGCCGTGGAGGAGGGGCGCGTCCTGCTGCCTCGGGACACGCGCTTCTTGCGCTACCGGTACGCGCTGGACGCCGTCATCCGAAAGCGCGGCCTCGACTTCTTCCAGGGTTCGGGGGACGGGGACGCGCGTCACGTCGCGGGCCGGGCGTACCTCATCCGCCCGCGGGTGGTGCCGCCGGGCATGCGCGTGGAGCTGTCGGTGGCGGGCACCGACGCGTTGCTGCCCTGGCAGCCGGGAGAGAACGGCGTGTACCGGCTGCGGGGCGAGGACCTGGTGGACTCGGGCTTCCACGGCTTCGGCGGGCGGCGGTGCCAGGTGCGCCTTCCGGACGCGGTGCTGGACGTGGCCATCCTGGGGCGCTTCACGCACCTGAGTGACGCGGCGGTGTGCACCTGGCTGGGCAAGGCCGCCGAGGAGGTCCGCACCGTGCGGCGCGCCTTCCCACACCCGCGCATCACCGTGCGCGTCATCCCCGCACCGGGACACCCGGGGCCCAGCGTCTTCGGCATGGTGCGCTGGAGCTCGCCGCCCAGCATCTCCATCAGCGTGGGGCAGGACGCGCGGGCCGAGGACTTCGAGCGGGACTGGGTGGCCCTGCACGAGATGCTGCACCTGGCCCACCCCGTCTTCGTGCCGCGCGTTCCCTGGCTGTCAGAAGGTTTGGCCACCTACTATACGGAGGTCGCGCGCGCCCGCTCCGGACGGCAGTCGCCGCGGCGCGCCTGGGAGGAACTGCTGGGCGGCTTCGCCCGGGGCCGCGACGGCAATGACACGCGCACCATGCACGAGGCCGTGTCTCAAGACGGCTTCTCGCTCGCTGTCTATTGGACGGGAGCGCTCTTCGCGTTGCATCTCGACGTGGAATTGCGCCGTCTCACTGGAAACACGCGCGGGCTGGACGACGTGTTGGAGCGGCTCGCCGCGCGCGGCGGTTCCTCGACTTTCGGCGCATTCGGTGTCGCGGTGGACGCGGTGGCGGGACAGCCGCTGTTCAATGCTCTGCTGGAGCGGCACTTGTCCCAGCCTGCTTTTGTGGAGCAGGCCGGTCTGCTAGAAGCGCTGGGTGTCCAGGAAGGACCCAACGGCGTCTCGCTGGTGCCCGGCAGAGACAGTCTGTTGCGTGATTCGGTGGTCGGTCGGCGCAGCCACGGCGAAACACCCTGAATGCACTCACGACCTCCGCACAACACCCCCACGCAGTATGAGCAGTCCGAAAGGAAGTCCCGAACCATGAACGTCAAGGCGCTTGCAGCGGTTGTTGGCACCCTGTCCCTCACCGCGCTGGCCACCGGCTGCGCGACCAAGAAGTCGGCTGAGATGGAGCCCGCCACGGCGGAGGAGACGGGCGCCGAGAGCAGCGGTGCGACGGAGATGCAGGAGGGCCAGGAGGCCGCCCCCGCCGCCACCGAGGAGAAGGGCGCCGAGGGGAGCTGTGGCGCCGGCTCGTGCGGCGCGGGCTCGTGCAGCGGCCAGAAGCAGGAGTAGTTCCGCTGTCTCCCGGTTCCGGGCGGCTGGAGGAATCTTCCGCCGCCCGGGCCGTTTCCCCTCGCATGGAGCGGGCTCGCGCCGTGGTGACGTACGCACAGCGACATGGGTTGAAGCCACTGGGCGCGGGCATCGGGCTGCGCAGGAGCTTCTACGCGGAGCTTCCACGGACCGGACGGGCGCTCGACTGGGTTGAAATCATTCCGGAGAACTTCCTGTCGCTGGGCGGGCGCTCGCAGCGCGCGCTGGAGGCGTGCGCGGAGCGGTGGCCCGTGCTGCCCCACGGCGTGGGGTTGAACATCGGCGGTCCGGACGCGCTGGATGATGACTACGTCCGCGGCCTGGCGGCGCTGGTGAAGCGGGTGGACGCGCCCTTCTTCTCGGACCACCTCTGTTATTCGCGGCTGGACGGCGTGTACCTGCATGACCTGCTGCCGCTGCCCTTCAGCGAGGCCGCGGTGGAGCACGTGGTGCCCCGCGTGCGCGAGGTCATGGAGCGGGTGGGCCGTCCCTTCCTGCTGGAGAACCCCAGCTACTACGCGCGGATGCCCGGCGGCACGCTCCAGGAGGCGGACTTCCTCCGCCACGTCGTCGAGCAGGCGGACTGTGGGCTGCTGCTGGACGTGAACAACGTCTACGTCAACGCGCGCAACCATGGGTACGACGCGCGGGCCTTCGTGGATGCGCTGCCGCTGGAGCGCGTGGTGCAGATTCACCTGGCGGGCCACACGCGCTACCCGGACGTCATCGTGGACACGCACGGCGACCGCGTCTGTGACGACGTGTGGTCGCTCTATCGTTACGTGCTGGCGCGCACCGGCCCGGTGGCGACGCTCATCGAGTGGGACCAGGACATTCCCTCGCTGGACGCGGTGCTGGACGAGGCGGACGTGGCGCGAGCGGCGCTGCGGGAGGCCACGTCGCGATGAAGCCCTCCCTGCGAGCCTTCTTCGACAGCATGGGGGCCTACCTCGCCCAGCCCGGTCCGGCGTCGTTGACGGCGCTGTACGCGAGGCATCCCGGGTGGGACGCGCCGCGCGAACGGGTGGCGCTGTACGGCGGCTTCGTGCTCGGCCATGTGCGCGCGGCCCTGGAGAAGGTGTTCCCGCTGACGCGCCAGGCGGTGACGCCGGACGCATGGGACGCGCTGGTGGCGGGCTTCACGCGGACCCGGCCCGCGCGGCACCACGAGCTCAACCACCTGGGTGAGGGCTTCCCCGCGTTCCTCTCGGACGAGGTGTCCTCGCGGGCGTTGGCGCCCTTCCTGCCCGCGCTGGCCCGCTTCGAGTGGACCGACTTCGCCGTGTTCGCCTCCGAGGCTCCCGCCCCCCCACGCGTGGCGCGGCTGACGGCCAACCCCACGCTGGTGGTGCTGGAGCAGGACTTCCGGCTGTGCGCCTACGTGCGGGCCCGGGGCGCCCCGAGTCCCCCCGAGGCGGGCGCGGAGCTGGCGCTGCTGTGGCGCCATCCGGAGCAGTTGCGGACCTTCTACATGGCCGCCACGCCGCCCGCGCTGCTGGTGCTGAAGATGGCGGTGGAGGGGCTCGCCCTGGAAGACGTGGTGGCGGCCACGGGCCTGGCGGACGCGGAGCTGCGCGCGACGGTGACGCGCTTTGGCCGCGACGGCCTGGTGCTGCTCCCGGAGGACGCCGCCCGGGGGTGAGCGCCCCCGCGGTCCGGGCGCTCAATGGCAGGGGTACGTCACCAGGCCCCGCGCCGTGCCCACGTAGCGCACGCCCTCTTCCGCCACGAGCAGGGCGCTCACGTCCGGGTCCGGCAGCCCTTCCTCCGCGTCCTCGACGGTGGCCACGAACGCAGCGGCCTGGCCGGGGGAGACCTCGAGCCGCGGGGGCCTGGTTCGCAGCCCCCCCGTGGCGAAGGCGGACAGGGCGACCACGACGAGGCGACGCCGCGAGCCACCCTGGCGCGCCACGGTGTCACGTCCCGACCTGGCAGACGTCGCCCACCGACGACGTCACGCACCGCCGGCTGCCCGGGCAGTCGCGGTCCGTGGCGCAGGGCACCGTGCAGGCCCCGCTGACGCAGCGCCCGCTCAGCAGCCCCAGCTCGTGGCAGCTCGCGTCGTCGGTGCAGGGCGCGTCCATCCTGCGCAAGGCGTGGCAGCCCGCGAAGTTCGCGGCATCCGGCAGGCAGCGGTCGGACTGGCAGGTGAAGCCCGGCGCGCACTGCGTCGCGCGGTCGTCCCGCGTGTCCTGGGACGGGGGAGGGGCACCGGCGCCGGGGGTGCACCGGGCCACGCACGCCGCGTTCCCCTCGGGGAGCACCTCGCAGTGGGTGTCAGGGGCGCATTGCCAGTCGCCCGTGCAGGGGGCGCACAGGGGCCCGGAGCCCTCGCAGCGGTTGCCCCTGCAGGTCAGCCCCCCTGGGCAGTGCCCGTTGCCGAAGCACTCCAGGCACTTCTTGTTCGGCGCGCACACCAGGCCCTCCTCGCAGCCATGCTCCTGGCAGCCCTGCTCGAGCAGCGACGCGTCCACCTCCAGGTCGACCTTGAGCTCCTTCCGCTCTCCCGGACCCGCGCAAGCCTCGGTCTGGGTGCGCGGAAAGCCAATGGCCGTCACCGACACGGCGTAGCAGCCGTCCGGCAGCGGGCCCACGCGCAGCCGGCCCTGCGCATCCAGCAGGAGCCGCTGGAAGGGCGTGCCCTCCACGGAGACCTCCGTCGCAGGCAGCCGGAACCCGTTGGTCGTCTTCACCCGCAGGTCGAAGAAACCCGCGGGCGTGGGTTCCACCGGCCGCACCCGGACGGACTGGCCTCCCGGCACCTGCACCTGGACGCGCGCGGCCTTCTCCGAGGTGGCGACGATGAAGAGCTCGGCGGGCCCCGACGGGACGTCCCGCAGGGTGAAGTGCCCGTCAGCGTCGACGTGGCTGCTCACGCCGGGCTGCTCCACCAGCGACACCATGGCCACCGCGGGGTCGCTCTCCGTGAGCTGCCCATGAACGGTGCCCACGCGGAAGGGCGCGTTCTCCAGGTTCCCGCAGCCCGCCGCGACGCACGTCAGGAGGGTGGCGACCGCGATGTGAAACGTCGAGCGCATCAAAAGCGATATCCCGCGCCAGCCCAGCCACCCGTGAAACCCACGGCCTGCCCCTGCCCGTCCACCACGACATACGTCAACATGAGCTGGGCCTGCGACATCAGCTCCAGCCGCTCACCCACGCGCCACACGATGCCGCCCACCACGCCGGGGCTGACGGTGAAGAACCGTTGCCCCGTGGCGGCGGCCTCTACGTCAAAGGACCGCCTCAGGTACAGGCCGGCCACGCGGGGGCCCGCGAACACCGTCAGCCGCTCCCATCGCCACAGGTAGGGCAGGGCGGCGCCCGCGGCGAACGTGGTGTACCGGAAGGGCACCTCGCTCCCCGGTGTCAGGCGCAGGTGCCGTTGGCCGGTGCTGAAGGCCACGTCGAAGAGGAGGCCGAAATCCTCCAGCGGTTTGTCCTCCAGGCGCAGGGACAGCGCGACCTCCGGGGAGACGGGCAGCAGCTCGGCGCGGCTGCGCGCGTCCGCGAAGGAGAACATCCCCCCCAGCAGCGACAGCGAGCGCCGGGGGAAGGCCTGCGCCAGCAACCGCTCCAGGGGCAGCCGGTCTCCCTGGCCCACCTCCACGTCGCGGCGCATGAGGACGGCGTCACCCTTGGTCAGCTCCACCGTCCGTCTACCGGGGGGCACCGCCGCGCCGCCGGGCAGCTCCGTGCGCGCCTCGCCGTCCACCTTGAGCGTGAAGCCGTCCAGGCGCGGGTTGTAGGAGAACAGCTCCGGGCGGCCGCTCCGGGTGATGCTGCCGGAGAGCACCACCGGGTCCGCGCCCACTTCCAGGATTTCCGCTGACGGACGCTGGCGTCCCTCCGTGAAGGCGAAGGTGCGGCGGCGGGCGTGGTCGTGGGCCTCGGTGGCCGTGACGGCGCCGTCACCATTGCGGTCCGCCGCGCCGCTCAGGCCGTCGATGAGGAAGTGGGTGTAGATGTCGTTGCGCAGGCTCTCGTCCTCGCGCGCCGTCTCACCCCAGTCGCAGGCGGCGAACACCATGGACGCGCGCGACGACTCCTCCAGGGGCCGGGCGTAGAAGCCGGACTTGATGCCCTCCAGCTCCGCCTTCAGCTCCCTGGGCAGCAGGGACTTGCCGCTGCCGCTGTGACAGGTGGCCAGCACCAGCATGCGGCGCCGGCTGGCCAGCCCGTCGAACTCCGCCTTCAGCGCGTCCATGCCGAGCGCCGTCTGGGGGATGTTCCGGTACGACGCGTCGCGGGTGACCAGGTAGCGCCGCAGCTCGCCTTTCGCGTCGCGCGCCAGCGTGCCGTGCGCGGAGAAGTAGACGACCACCACGTCATCCGGCCGGTTGGCCTCCTGCTTGAGCTGCCGGAGCGCGGCGAGGATGGCCGTGCGCGTCGTCTCCTCGCGGCGGGTGAGCACGCGCACGTGGTCGAAATGGCCCCGCGCGGGATCGCTCAGGGCGGCGCCCAGGTCCCGCGCGTCCTTGCCGGTGTAGCGCAGCCCCCGCCAGCGCGGGTCGTCGAACGAGGAGATGCCCACCAGCAGGGCCATCCGGCGCGGCTTGTAGGCGCTGGACAGCGAGGCCTCATCGAGCGTGAGCGGCACCAGGCCGCCCTTCTCCCCGGAGGAGGGCGCGGCGCATGCGGCCAGGCATGCCAGGAGGATGGGAAGGAGTCGCCTCACGTGGAACCGTTCAAGGACGATTCTGGCCGCTTCTCACGCTCACGTCGAACCGGATGACCGCCAGTGCGCCTGGCGCGGTCTGGCCCTCCAACATTTCCCGCACCACGCGCGTGTCCGGCGGCGCGCCCTCGGCGCCCACCAGCCACAGCGTCACCGGGCCGGTTTCGCCCGTGAGGCTCACGCCCGCCAGCCCTTGTGGGCCTCGCAGGTCATGGGTGCCCGCGGTCAGCGGGAACTGGCCCAGCAGCTCCGGCGGCTCACCCTGGCGCTGCACGAAGAGCAGGGCGCTGCCCGCCTCGGTGGCGTGGTAGCGCAGCAGCAGCACGTCGGAGTCCTCCACCCGGCTGCCTGGATCCAGCCGTCGCAGCACCCCGTCGCTGGCGCGTGCCGCCACCGACAGCTCCAGGGCGATGTGCGCCACGCGCCCCTTCTCACCCGTCCATGGCCCGGGCGCGCCCGTCTGGGGGCCCGGGGCCTCCGCGCGCATGCGGGGCAGCAGCACCAGCGCCAGCACGCACGCGGCGAGCCCTCCGGCGACCAGGCCCCACCGCCGGGCCGCGGGTGGGTGGGTCCTCAGCGCGCGCCGCACCCGCGCCAGGCCCACTTCATCAAGGGGCGCCGCGGACGCCGCGGGCGGGGCGAGCCCCAGCAGCAGCGCGTCCACCTGTCCGTCGAGCAAGTCCGGGCCCGCGTGCGCGGCGAGGAACGCCTCGCAGGTGTCGCACGGGTGCGCCAGGTGCTCGGCGAAGTACGCCACGGCCTCCGGCTCGCGGCGGGAAAGGGCGCTCAGCGCGACGTCATCCAGGTGTCTCATGCGCACTCACTCCCACCGGCCGGCGAGGACTCGCCGCAACAGCTCGCGCTTGATTCGAGACCGGAACCGTTCCAGCCGCATCGTCACCGCGCTCTTTCCCACGCCCAGCTTCTCCGCGATCTCACGCGCGGACAGTTCACCCTCGATGTAGAAGAGCTGCACCGTCCGTTTCTCCTCGCCCTCGGGCAGCTCCGCGATGAGCCGCCGCACCACCTCGATGTCACGCTCCAACTGCAGGGCCTCGGGAATGTGGGGGACCGTCTCCGGTTCCGGGTCCGCCACGTCTCCCTCCAGCCGCCGGGTGTTCGACTTCCGCTCCAGCCGCGTCCGGGCCCGGTTGCGGGCAATGGACAGGAGCCAGGACTCGAAGGCCCCCGGCTCCTTCAGCCGCGGCAGCGCCCGGAAGGCCCGCACGAAGGTCTCCTGGATGACGTCCTCCACCTCGTCCGCGTCCAGTTGCGCGAAGCCTCCCACCAGCCGCGCCACCAGTGGACGCATGCGTCGGTAGAGCTCGCTGTAGGCAGACGCCTGCCCCAGCGAAGCCCGCCGCACCCAATCCGTCAGTCCCTCCGACGCACCCACCTGTCCTCCAGACCCTCGCGAACACCCGTCGGCCACAGGGCCGGTGCCTCCCCCCGACACCCTGGGAGCAGGCGGGCGGCCTTCTTCTCGCTGGCACCCGGGGGGGCGCTGGGGGGAAGAATGTCTCCGCGGCCGTTCATTTCAAGAAGGGACACTGCCATGCGCATCATCAACTTCAATGCCGGCCCGGCCGGCCTGCCTCTGCCCGCTCTCGAGCGCGCTCGGGACGAGCTGCTGGACTTCCAGGGCTCCGGGATGTCGGTGATGGAGCACAGCCACCGGGGCCGGGAATACGAAGGGGTCCATGACGAGGCCATCTCCCTGTTGACGGGCCTGCTCGGGATTCCGGAGACCCACCAGGTCCTCTTCCTCACGGGCGGCGCCTCCCAGCAGTTCGCCCAGGTGCCCATGAACTTCCTGCCGCCGGGGGGCAGCGCGGACTACCTCATGACGGGCGTGTGGAGCGAGAAGGCCTTCGATGAGGCGAAGTACTATGGCACGCCGCGCGTCGCGGTGAGCACGGCGCAGCCGGACAAGCGCTACACCCGGGTGCCCCGGCAGGACGAGCTGCGGCTGGACCCCGGCGCCGCGTACGTGCACCTCACCAGCAACAACACCATCTTCGGCACCCAGTGGCACACCTTCCCGGACGTGGGGGGCGTGCCGTTGGTGGCGGACATGAGCTCGGACTTCCTGTGGAAGCGCATGGACGTCAGCCGGTTCGGCCTCATCTACGCCGGCGCGCAGAAGAACCTGGGGCCCTCCGGCGTGACGCTGGTGGTGGCCGACAAGGCGTTCATCGCGCGGGGGCGCAAGGACATCCCCAAGATCTTCCGCTACGCCACGCACGCGGAGAACAACTCGCTCTACAACACGCCGCCCACCCTGGCCATCTACCTGGTGCGCAACGTCCTGGCCTGGGTGCGCTCCGTGGGCGGCCTGGCGCAGCTGGAGCAGTGGAATCAGGAGAAGGCGGCGCTGCTCTACGGCGCCATCGACCGGCACGCGGACTTCTACCGCGCGCCGGTGGAGCGCGAGTCCCGTTCAGTGATGAACGTCGTGTTCCACCTGCCCACCGAGGCGCTGGACGCGGCCTTCATCGCTGACGCACGGCAGCAGGGGATGGTGGGCCTCAAGGGGCACCGGACGGCCGGAGGAATCCGCGTTTCCATGTACAACGCGGTGAGCGTGGAGAATGTGCGCACACTGGTCTCCTTCATGGACCACTTCGTGAAGACACGCGGCTAGGCTGCGTCCAACCGCACGGATTACCCACACCCGGAGGATTCATGAAAGCCACGCTGACCGCCGTCGTGCTGTCCCTGATGTTCGCCGTTCCGGCCTTCGCCAAGGATGTCGCGGGGGTGAACTACCCGGAGACCGCGACTGTTGCTGGCAAGGAGCTCAAGCTCAACGGCGTGGGCCTGCGCAGCAAGTTCATGTTCAAGGTCTACACGGCCGGGCTCTACCTGGAGACGCCGTCCAAGGATGGCGCGGCCATCATCGGCTCGGACCAGATCAAGCGCGTGCGCATGTACATGCTGCGGGACCTGGACAAGAAGACCATCGTCGAGGCCATTGGCGACGGCTTCAAGAAGAACGCGGGCGCCAGGCTGGCGGAGCTCCAGCCCAAGCTGGACACCTTCAACGCGGCCATCCCGGACGTGAAGAAGGGCGACGAGCTCATCCTCACGTACATCCCCGGCAAGGGCACGCAGGTGTCCAGCAAGACGGGCAAGGAGATCTCCGTCGAGGGCAAGGACTTCTCCGACGCGCTGTTCTCCGTCTTCGTGGGCAAGAGCCCGGTGGATGGCAGCCTGCGGGACGGGATGCTCGGCAAGGACTGAGCGGACCTCCGCGCGCGTTTGAAGCGCTGCGGGCGCCCCGTGTCTCCGAGCGAGGCACGGGGCGTCGCCGTTTTCGAGGCCCTGAGGCAATGGGGCATGCGCCCGTGCGTAGGAATCAGGGACGGCCGGGCGCTGCGCGCCGGCGGGAGGTCTGATAGCAACCGGAGGGCAAGGAGGTCGTCATGGGAATCTGTACGTGGCTGGTGCTGGGTGGCATCGCGGGGTGGCTGGCCAGCATCATCAAGGGCACCAACGCCCGCATGGGCATGTTCGCCAACATCGCCACCGGCATCGTCGGGGCCATGATTGGTGGCTGGATTTTCAGCATGATGGGCGGCACCGGCGTGACGGGCTTCAACCTCTGGTCGCTGCTGGTGGCGACGGTGGGCTCCGTCATCCTCATCTCCGTCGTCCAAGCCATCCGGAAATGACGCCCGCCGCCCGCGGGCGCGCTCAGAAGAGGCTGAGCTGCGGCGTGGGCGGCGGCTCGCGCTCCGGACGCCGGAAGGTGTCCGGGGCGTCTTCGGTGATGTACGAGCCGCGGAGGCCCACCTTGCGCGCCGCCGTCTGGAAGAGGCGGTGGATGGTCTCCGCGTAGAGGCCGTCGCCGCGCATGCGGTGCTTGAAGCGGCTGTCGTTGAGCTCCCCGCCGCGCGTCTCGCGGATGCGGTGGAGCACCCGCTCCGCGCGCAGGGGCAGCTTCGCGCGCAGCCGCTCCGCGAAGACGTCCTTCACCGGGCCGGGCAGCCGCACCAGCGTGTGGTGCGCGCGGGTGGCGCCGGCCTCGCGCGCCGCGGCCAGCACCCGGTGGATGTCCTCGTCATTGAGGCCCGGGATGATGGGCGCCACGGAGACGGCCACGTCGATGCCCGCCTCGGTGAGCCGGCGGATGGTCAGCAGCCGGCGCATGGGGGACGCGGCATACGGCTCCATGGCCCGGGCCAGCTCCGCGTTGTGGAAGGGGAGGCTGATGCTGACCCACAGGCGCGCGTCCCGCGCCAGCCGCTGGAGGACGTCCAGGTCCCGCTCGATGAGCACGCCCTTGGTGATGATGCCCACCGGGTTGCGGTACGCCGCGCAGACCTCCAGACAGCCCCGCGTCAGGCGCAGAGAGGCCTCCAGCGGCTGGTAGCAGTCGGTGACGCCGCTGAAGACGACGGTTTCACCCTTCCAGGAGGGCTTCTCGAAGGCCTCGCGGAGCAGCTCCGGCGCCCGGGGCTTCACCACCAGCTTCGTTTCGAAGTCGGTGCCCGCCCCCAGGTCCAGGTACTGGTGCGTGGGCCGCGCGTAGCAGTACGCGCAGGCGTGGAGACAGCCGCGGTACGGGTTGACGCTCCAATTGAAGCCCACGTCCGGGCTGTCGTTGTGGGACAGCACCTGCCGGCTGTGGTCCTCGAAGACCTCCAGCTTGGACGGCGGGATTTCGTCCAGGTACTCCACCGCGGTGCTCGCCCACGGGTTGGGCGGATTGTCGATGGGGCGCGCCTTCATGGGCCTACCGTGGGCCTGAAAGCACGTTCAGTCAAGGGCCGAGCGGACGTGAAAAAGGGGAACCCCCTGCAGAGAGTTCCCCCAGGCCGCGCCATCCGGATGGCGGGCTACGGCGTCAGCGCGCTACCAGGTGCGGACGAAGATGACCTGGTTGCCGACGAGGTAGCCGTCGTTGTGCACGTAGAGGCGCGCGCCCGGCCAGGCGCAGTTCAGGCTGCTGGTGTACGTGGCCCGCGGCGAGACGCTGCCGGTGATGCTGTTGGAGCCGCAGTAGGCCGAGAACGGCACGCTGTCCGTGTAGGAATCGTTCTTGATGGAGAACGGCGTCACGCCAAACAGCCACGTCGAGAAGTCACGCGTCTGGCCCGCGTCAATCCACGCGGTCTCCTCGCGCTGCTGCACCTCGCCCGTCGGCTCCAACTGCATGGCCTGCTCTTCCTCCGGCGTGTACTCACCACCGCAACCCACGGCGGCCAGGGACAGCAGACCCATCACTCCCAACGTATTGAGCTTCTTCATGACTTCCCCCTCATTGCGAGTTGTCCCCGAATCGGGACCTGCGCTGTGTATTGGTGTTTTCACGTAGTGTAAATGGTGTGTTTTTGACACCCCGTGGGGCGGAAGTGATTCCGGGACTCTGTGACGCATCGCGCCTTTGCCTGTATGAGGCGCGTCATCAATGAAACGGCCCAGCGCCTCGGGGAGAGGCCTGGGCCGGCGGCGAGACGTCCCGGTCATCAGCGCCAAGGACAGACGGCGTGGAGGCCTGTCTCGTCACAATCACAGGACGTGTCTCCGGCTCGCCTCGTGAGGCTCACGTCCCGGCCGTGGCGGACCCTGGCCTGCGTGGCTGTCCATTCCGGCTCGTGGCCACCCGCGCCGTCCACTCGCGCTCCGTGGTCTCAGCTATCGCGCTGGCTCATCGGGGGGAATGACGGCGACGGCCGGGCCCAGCCCGCCGAGGACCGCCAGCGCGAAGCGCCGCTCGGGGGGCACGGCGCACTGGACGAGCGCGCCCGGATCGACCTCGAAGGAATGGCCGCCGGCCTTCCGCATCCGCTCCGCCACGGGCGTGCTGTGCCACCCGAGCGCGCGACTCCGCTGGCAGAGCGCCAGCACGGTGAGCGGTGGGGGCTCCCGCGCGGAGTCGGGCTCCCGGTCCAGCGCGGACGCAGCCAGGCTGCCCACCAGCCGCGCCTTCCCGGGCGCCCATTCGAGCGCGATGGCCTCCTCTCCCCGCGCGGGGGCATGGGCGGCTCCACCCACGGTGAGCTCCACGGCGGCGGGCCTGCTCGCCGCCGGAGCCCGGCGCGCGGCGTTCTCCGGGACATGCACACGCTGGACGGGCGTCGTCAGGTCGTCCAGCCAGAGGAAGACGCCGTAGTCCCCACCCTCCGCCGGCAGTCCCAGCAACACGGCCAGGTCGGCGTTGAAGTGCGTCGTCATGCTCATCTTCTGGGCCAGCGGAGACGCCGAGGCGACCGCCGCGTCCGGGTCCAACCGTCGCGCGCTCAGGGGCACGACGTCCGAGTCCACGGGCGCGCTCGCATACACCTGGCCGGTGGCCAGATGGATGGCGACGACGAGGATGGCGCCATCCAGGTAGCCGCCATACACCACCGCGTGTGGCATCCCCACCGTGCCAGTGCCGAAGAGCGCCACCGTGGCGCCCTGGTCGCCTCGCGCCGGCAGCCAGGTGAAGGCGAGGCCGGCCCTCCCCGCCGGGAGGGCTGGATGATGCGGCGTCTTGCCGTGACCGATGACTCCGTGAATCCGCAACACCGCTTCGTCCGTCATCTCGCCATTCCCTCCTGCGCTCCCCGAAGATTCGCTCGCCGTGCCGCGTTGTGATGACTGGAGCCCGGGCCCCACGGCTGCTCTGGAGGTCCTGTCCTGACACCCCGTCAGGACGAGCCCCGCGACGAGGGCCCACCCTGTCAGCCGGCCCCTCAGAAGGGATTGCCTCCCCAGACGGGTGGGTTGCTCAAATCCCTGGCACTCACCGCGTCCAGGCACGTCGCGCAGAACACGGTGTTGACGCTGGCGGTGTCGTACATGACGCATGAGTTTCCACCCGCTTTGCAATGGTTGCCATTCTTCAGATACCACTCGGGGTTGGCGCTCCCCGTCTGGTCGGGCAGGGTGGATGCGGCCAGCCCCAGGTAATGGCCAGCCTCGTGGAGCACGGTGTTCTCATCCGGTGAAGCGGGCGTCCGGAAGCGCATCCCCACGATGGTCGTGGGGCCGGCGGAGAGCCCGGAGAGCTCCGGGTTGTAGAACAGGGAGAACGTCAGGTTGAACGCCCCCGCTCCAAAGGCATCCAGGGCTGACAAATCCCACGCCAGATGGAAGTCCCGGCCGGCCGCGGTCATCGTCAAGGCGGCGGAGATGTCCGTGGCAGGGCCGAGCCCGGGGGTAATGGTGGCGGTGGCCGAGACGAACCAGTTGGGGTTCGTGAAGTCGAAGGCGACGTTTGGGAGCGGGAAGGCCGCGGGCGCCGGGTTCAGGTTGTTCCACGCCAGGGAGTGGAGCGTGCCCGTCGTGTCCGTGACCTTGATCATCGTGTGGTTGCCCGTCGACGGGCAGCCATTGAAGGTGAACTGGGGGAAGGCCTCCTTGTTGCCAAGAATCGTGTCAATCAGCGCGATGTTCATCGTCCGGGCCCCTGGGGCCCCCAGGACGCCGTCCGTCCACTGGGTGGCCATGGCGGCCGTAGGGAAGTGCCGATGATTGGGCGTCGCGACGCCGCCGTTCCGCGTCAGCTTCAACTGCGCAGGCTGGAAGCCGCCTTCCAGCACGAGGGGCGCTCACATCTTCAGGTCGAGCACCACCACCTTGCGCCGCCCTGGCCGGGGCTCGGCCATGTCCACGACGACGACGTCACCCGCGAAGCGGCGCTGGTCGCAGCGGAAGACCCACAGGTTCCGCTTCCGGCCGAGCAGCTCGCGCACGAAGGGCTTCTCATCACTCTTCAAGGTGTAGCGCTCGGAGAGGAGGGCGGCGGTCGCGGCCGGGCAGCCCACCTCCTTCGCGAGGAGCAGCGCCCACGGGTTCGCATGCCGGAGCAGGGACAGCGAGACGGGCAGGACGATGGGCGGTTCGCGGGGCATGCGTGGGTGGGCTCGACGGGTGATGCCGCTCGGCTCGGACACGCATCGGTGCATATCGAGCGGCGCTTTTCGGGATGGAGGTCGCATGGCACTCGTCGCGGCGCCGTCTGGTGAAACGGTTGCCCAATGGCATGCCTGCTTCGCGATGGGCGTGCTTGTGTTTGCGGCCCGGCCGGAGCCCCGTGCCTGCTTGGGAAGGGGCGGCGCTGCCGCCATCCCCCATGGGGCGCGCATGGGCCACGACTGGAGGAGGGCTCCCCTGGGCCGAGGCAGCCCCGTGGCCCGTCGATGATGTCCTGAGCCGAGAACCGGATTCCTCGCGGCGCTGCCTGTCGCAGTGAGCGAGTCACTTTCCGCGGAAGTGAGACGGGCTCGTTTTGCGGCGTGCGCCCAGCAGACCTGGAGGAACTGGGGCTATGCTGACGCATCATGATCTGCCAAGCCTGTGCGCGGCTCCGTGACGTGGCCTCGGAGGCCAGGTGTCACGAGTGCGGTGCCCCTCTCGTGCCCGTCACCGAGCCGCATCTCGACGCGCTCGTAAAGGAAAGTCTGCGGCGACACATCGACGGCTGGCAGGCGAGCGCCCTCATCGACGTCGACACCGCGGCCCGGCTCGCTGCGTCCCTGGCGCCCGAGGCGAACGGGCTTCACCCCGAGCCGCCCGTGGCCGGACTCCGCGTCGCGGGGGGCCTCGCCGAACCGGAGGCGGTGCCTCCCTTGGACGCGGCGACCCGGGCGGAGGCCTGGGCGGATGGGCTCGCGGCCTCGCTCCGCGACGGGGGAGGGTGGCGGCTGTGGGGCTGGGGCGCGGCGCTCGCGCGGTCGCTGGACGAAGCCGCGAAGGCGGAGCGTGAGCAGAAGGCGCGCAGGCGCCGGGTGGCCACGAATGACCGGGCGGCGGGCGAGGACGACCTGGGCGCGGCGCTGGACTCCGGTCAGGCGTTCTTCAGCCGGGATTCGTCGGGCCCGCTCGGTGGAGGGCTCGAGGCCGTCGTGGCGCTCGACGCCCGGCCGGAGGGCTCGCCGCGGTTCCAGGAGTTCATCTGGTGGTTCCTCGGCGCGGTGCTGGTGCTGGGGGGCTCGCTCATGGGCGTGCGCGAGGCCTGGCGCGCGCTGGGCGGGATTCCGCGCCAGCTCCTCGTCACGGGCGCGCTGTGGGGCTACCACGCGGCGTTCATCGGGCTCGGGGTGTTCCTGTCCCGGCGCTCCATGCCGGTCGGCCGCGTCCTCTCGGGCATCGGCCTCGCGTTGCTCCCCGTGGCCTTCATCGCGCTGTCCTCGCTGTTCGCGCTGTCAGCCGGGCTGGGCCTCGCTGTCGCGCTCGGAGTCGCCGCGCTGGGCCTGGTGCCGCTGAAGTCGGCGGGGCGGCTGTTGCATGGCACCCCCGCCTCGGCGCTGGCGGGGGCGCTGCTTCCCTCCCTGCTCGCGGGCCTGCCGCTGATGGCGCTGGAGGACGCGCCGTGGCCGCGCGCGCTCTGCGCCACGGTGGGCGTGGGGGCCCTGGGCGCCACGGTGTGGCGGGCACGCAAGGCGGTGTCGGGCAACGCGGTGCTGGTCAGCGCGAGCGCCGCGCTCTATGGCGCGCTGTGGCTCGCCGTCTTCTGCGTGGCGAGCGCGCCGTCGGGCTTCGACGCCCTGGAGCCGGGCAGCGCCCTGTTCGCGGGGCTCACGCTGTGGGCCCAGGCCCTGGCCACCGTCATCGCCGTGGCCGCGACGACAGACTCGGCGCGCGAGGCCCATCCCCGCGTCAGTCCGGTGCTGGAGACCGTGGCCTACGCCGTGCTCGCCAGCGCCGCGCTCGCGGGCGCGTTGGGGGCGTTCTCCGTCGCCCCGGGAGGTGACCTCCAGGTCGACTTCGCCTCGGCGTTGGCGCCGCTCCTCGCGGCGGGTGTCTTCTTCCTGCTGGAGCCACGGAGGCGGGCGCTGGTCCACCTCATGGTCCTGACGGCGCTCCTCGCCGGCGCCTTGCTCGCGCGGACGCAGGCGCCAGAAGCCCCCGCCTGGTGGGTGTTCGGCGGCACGGTGGCGGCTTCGGGGTTGATGCTCCTGGCGCGGTGGAGTGCCTTCCCGGGGCTGCGCATCCGCCTGCTCGCCTGGAGCATCGTCGGCTCGCTGGCGGCCATGCCCCTGGTGAGCCAGGTGGGAGGCGCGGATGCTCCGTGGGCGCCCGTGCTGACGGGACTGGTCATCGCCGGGGCCGCGCATGTCGCCGGCGGCTGGCGCTGGCGGGGCCTGCACTATCTGGGCGGCGTGGGGCTCCTCTTCGGCGCGCTCGCCTTCATCGAGGGGACGGCGGCGTTGGAGGGGAGCTGGGGCCGGCTGGCCGTCTTCGCGGTCGCGAGCGGGCTCTACGGGGTCGCGGGGCTCGTCCAAGGCGCCTGGGCCCGGCCCGCCTCCCGCGGGGATGGGCTGCTGCCGCTGGATGACCTCTCGCTGGCGCTGGCCGGGGCGGGCGTCCTGCTGGCCGTGGAGGCCTCCCCCATGGCGCCGGACCTGCTCCTGGCCGCTTCGGGCCTTCCAGGCGGCGTGCTCGCCGCGCTTCCCACGGCCGGAGTCACGGCGTTGCTCCTGCTGCGTGTCCGGCGGGATGGAAGCAGGCTCGTCGGCTTCCTCGCGGCCTCGGGGCTCGCGCTCGCGGTGGCGCAGGCGCTGGGCACCGTCTCTGACTTCACGTCCCCGCGCGCCGCCCTGGTCGCCGCGTCCCTGGCGCTGGGCTTCGCTGTCTTCGCGGCGCTGCGCGGCCGCCCGCTCGCTCCGCCTGAGGTCACGGAGCCTCCGGCCGGACATGAGGGACGAAAGCTGTTCGACCTCTTCCGGCTGCCGCTCGGCGCACGGGGGATGTCGCTGTTCACGGATGGCTTCGCCACGGTGGCGCTGCTGCAGACCCTCATCGCCGCGCTCACGCTCGCCGGCTGGCTGGCCCGGCCCACGGACGCGGAGCGCGCCACGTGCCTGCTCGCGGCCGGGTTGCTCCTCCTGACCGCGCTGGTGGCCTTCGTGTCGCGCGGCTTCGCGGCCTGGCACCTGCGGGGCTCGGTGGTGACGCTCGCGTCGCTGGGCGGGCTCATCGCGCTCACCGCCCTGGTCAACCGCGCGGGCCGGCCGCTGCCGCCGGACGTCGTCGCCCTCCGGCAGCCGCTGGTTGGCATCGCGCTTTGGGCCGTCGCGCTGGCGACCCGGCGCTTCGGGCCCTGGGTCGCCGAGCGCCTGGAGAATCCCCGGCACGGCAAGCACTATCATTGGGTCCCCCATCTGGGCGTGGCGGTCCTGGCGGGCGTGCTCCTCAAGGGCGCGGTCCTCGTCGGACTGCCCAGGCCTTCCCGCGCGCTGGCCATCATCCCGCCGCTGATGTTGCTGGGCCCCTCGGTGCTGATGCTGCTGCTCGCCGTGTCCGCGCGCTCGGTGCGGCTCGCGAGCGTCGGGCTCTGGCTCGGCCTGCCCGGCGCGGCGCTCTGGGCCGCCAGGCAGTCGCTGCTCGGGCCCCGGCTCGTGACTCCCAGGGTTCCCGGTGACGGGTGGGTGCGCGTCGGCGCGGAGTCCATCCACTGGCTCCATCCGGACGCGTGGCTCGCGCCGGGGGACACCGTGTTCCTGCTGTGGCAGCGGGCCTTCGCGGGCATCGCCGCCGCCGGGCTCGTCTACGCCCTGGCTTCCGTCCGCGGGTTGCCCGAGCGCTTCCAGTCCCTCCTGCGTCATCACGCCGTCATCAGCGTGGGGGTGGTCTTCCTCGCGGCCCTGTTCCAGCCGGGGCTCACGGCGGCCGGCCTCGTCTGCGTCACCGGCGTGGTGCTCTTCCTTGGCGGCGCCAGGGCGCAGGGGCGTGGCGTCCTGGGCGCGAGCATCCTCCTGCTGGTCCACGCCCTGGCCCACCGCGCGGCCCGCTTCGAGGCCTGGCCCGGCCCGCTGCTCGCGTTGGTGGGGCTGGCGGTGGTGGCCGTGGGGCCGCGGGTCGTCCGACGCAGGGGCCTGCCCGAGAGCGCCGCGCGCGTTCGCATCCAACAGGCCATGGTCCTCTACTTGCTGGCTGGGGCCGCGTATGCGCTGGCGACGAACGGCACGCCGTCGTCGACGCTCGCCGCCCTCAACCTCCTGGCGGAGCTGATGTCGAGCCTGGGCGGGAGCTGGATGGTGTCACCCGCGCTGCCGGTGACGCTGGCGCTCATCGCCACGTCGCTGCTCGTGGCCGCGGCCCAGTGGAAGGGCACGCTCGCCTCGCTCGTCGCGGCGCTGGGGGCCTGGGTGGTGGGCGGCACCTTCGTGGCCTCGCTCATGGCCTTCCTCGCGATGCGCGCGAGCCTCACCGGCCCGTGGCCGCGATATGGCGCGCTCTTCGGCGTCCACGGCGCGGCCCTGGCCCTGGCGGCGTCCGCGGGCGTGCTGGCCCTGCATGTCGCCCAGCAGTGGACGCGCGGGCGGCGGCCGGACGTCGCCGGTGGCCTGTCCTGGGGCCGCGACGCGTGGCTCGTGGCGAGCGGGGGGCTGCTGGCGGCGCTGGCCACGGCGGGCCAGGCCTCGGAGGAGGCGCTGGTGCAGGCCATCGCCGCCATCGGCCTCCTGGTCGGTGTGGCGCTGCACTGCGCCTGGAGCCAACACACGGGCCGGCACGTCTACTTCGTGCAGACCGCGGTGGTGGGGGTCTACGCCCTGGTGCGCAACCTGTACGCACCCGGGTTGCGCGCCGAGCACGACGCCTTGTTCGCGCTGGCCCTGGGCTTCACCCTGGTGGGGGTGACGGTGCTGGCCCGCCGGGCGGGTGTACAGCCCGTGGAGGCGGCCACCCGGCGCTTCGCGGCGCTGCTGCCCCTGGGCATGGCGCTGGTGTTGCCCGGCGAGGCGACGCAGGAGGCGGCGCTGCTGGCGGGGGGCTCCGCGCTCCTGTACGCGACGCTGGGCGCGGTGGAGCGCAGCCGGGTGTTTGGCGCGTTCGCCGCGGCGGCGTGCAACTTCGCGTTGCTCATCGCGGCGCTGGCGCTCGGCCTGGAGGGCCTGGAAATCTACCTGGCGCCCCTGGGCCTGCTCTTGCTGATGCTGGGGCAGCTCTTCTCGGAGAGCCTGCCGCACGCCGCTCGCAACACGGTGCGAATCCTCGGAGGGCTGCTGCTGTACGTGCCCGCGGCGGCGCGCATGGCTGTCCAGGTGGGCCAGTCTCCTGACGGAATGTATGCACTTGTCTTTGGTGGGGTGTGTCTATTGGGGGTCGTGGCGGGCATGGTGTTCCAGATTCGCGCATACCTGGCGCTGGGCACCCTGTTCCTCACCCTGGACGTCGCGGCCACCCTGCTCGATGCCGGCTTGAGGGACCACCGTGTCGGCTTCCTGGTGATGACGCTCACCGGACTCACGCTCATTGGCGGGCGCGTCCTGACGACGTTGAAGCGTCGGGAGTGGGAGTTGCTCGTGCAACGGGTCCGCGTCCAGCTTCGTGGCTGGGATTGAGCGGCCACGCCGCCGTCGTCTCTCCAGTTTCGAGAGCCGAGAAGCCTGTTTCGAGAGACGGCCGGGGACTCCGCCTTCGTGTCCAGGGTGGGTGTCTCCTGTCTTTCGTCACGGTGAACCCTGGCGAAAAACCTGTCCAGTGCCACACGTGATTCGGAATCAGCGTGCGTGTGATTGAAGCTGAAGCGGGAGCTCGTGCGTCCATTGTTGCGGCGGCTATCCTGTGTGGCTGTCCTGCGCGCCGGACCGTCATCCCCAAATCCAAGCGGATTGGAGCAAGACAATGAAGGTGATTCGAGTGGCCCCCATGAGGCGATGGCTGAGCGCGGTCCTTGTGTCCGGGATGCTGGGCGCGTGTGGTCCCGAGCTCGAGCAGGAGTCCCCGGGTTCCGAAGCGGCGCCGGTGGAGGGCGCGCAGTCGCCGGACGCGGTGTCGGCGATGGGGGGTGACCGGTACGCCAACGCGGTCGTCCAGGGCGGTGTCGTCGCCGTCCTCAATCCGAACAACGCGGTGGGCGCTCCGGATGGGAATGTCGCCACGTTCGTGGGGCTCCTGGGCGGCGCCCTGGTCCTGGACATGGGCAGGGGCGAAGAGGGCACCGGGCCGCTGCGCATCTACTACCAGGGGCTGTCGCTGGCGGTGATTGCCAAGGTTGAGTTCCTGCGCGCGGACATGAGCATCATCAGCACGGGCCAGGCGAACCTGCTGGACCTGGGGCTGGGCACTCACTCCGCGCTGGTGCCTTTCAGCAGCACCACGCCGTACCGCTACGTGCGCCTGCGCAGTGGCGTCGCCTCGCTTTACAGCCTGGATGCGGTGGAGGCCACGGGCAGCGGCGCGGGCGCCACGTGTGGCGATGGCCGCGTGAGCCATGGGGAGCAATGTGATGACGGCAACCGGGCGCAGGGGGATGGCTGTGGCAGCACCTGCCAGGTGGAGCCGGGCTTCAGTTGCCAGGGCACGCAGCCCAGCATCTGCCAGGACGTCAACGAGTGCGCGAACGGCACCGCCCAGTGCTCGGTGAATGCGGTGTGCACGAACACGCCCGGGAGCTACGTCTGCACGTGCCGCCCGGGCTATTCGGGCAATGGCTTCACGTGCACGGACATCGACGAGTGCGCGAACGGGACGGATACGTGCCTGCCGGGCCAGCAGTGCGTGAACACGCCGGGTGGCTTCGAGTGCGCGGGCGGTGCCTGCACGCCGCCCCAGGTGCAGTGCGGCGCGCAGTGCGTGAACGTGTCGTCGGACCCGAACAACTGCGGCGCCTGCGGCGTCGTCTGCCCGGTGAGCAAGCACTGCTGGGAAGGCACCTGCGTCCTGCCGTAGCCCGGCCCGGCGCCGCGGCGCGACGCGCCGGGTGGCGAACGCCGCTCGGAGCCCGCGTCCTCCGTTGCTTCCTTCACGTCTCCCAGCGGGCCGTGAAGGAAGCGTTGAGCTGATGGGCCCAGGGCCCTCGCGGCGCGACAGGGCGCCGCGAGGGACGGCGGAGCTCAGAGCTTCTTCAGCGCCTCGTCAATCACCTCTTGCTTGGAGAGGGGCTTGAGCGAGCCGTCCGGCAGGCCCTTGAAGAAGTCGAACTCGTGGATGGTGCCCTTGAGCAGGTACTCGTTGTCCCGAGCCGAGTTCACCATCGCGCGTTCGCGGAAGGTGAAGGTGGGCTTCTCGGGGTCCACGCCGACTTGGGGCATGATGGCGCGCTCCTCCTCGGTGGGCCGCCAGAGCGGCTGCGGACGCGGCTCGGAGCGAAGCACTGCGGTCTCGTCGAAGCCGGGCCGGGTGCTTGTCCGGAGGTCCCGCTGGATGTCGAACTGATCCAACACCGCGCCGCCCAGCAGGTCCTTGGCGGGGTTGGTGACGATGCGGTCCTTGCCGTAGAGCGGGTTGTCGACCAGGGGGCCCGTGGCCTTGCCGTCCACGCCCACCGGAGGACCGCTGAAGGACGTGTACGGCGTCTTCGCCTTGACGGACTTCTCACCATCGACGTGGTCGGCGGCGGTGATGGTGGGGCTGTCGCCCGCGGGCTGGAGCTTGCCGCTCGTGTCGATGGCGGACTTCGGGGTGCCGTATCCCGGCTGGACGGCGTCGAAGGCGAAGTTCTCACGGCGCGACAGCGGCACATCCGGCTTGAGGCGCGGCATGCTCGCGTTGTTGCCGCCATCGCGGCGGTCCATCGCCTCCATGATGTCGCTCATCAGGTCCAGGCTGTTGTTCCGCGCCCGCACCTCGCTGGCGAGCTGGGACGGCGTCTTCGCCGTGGTGGAATGGTGGGCGACCGGCTGCCGCGGCACGCGAGCGGTCGGCCCATGGGTGCCGGCCCGGCTGGCTCCCCGCGCGCCCTGCTTCAACAACGTCGTCGTCACCTTCGTGATGTTGCCCATGATGTTGACCCCCCCAGGTCAATGAAGCACGAGGTGCGTTCCTTCGTGCTTTTGTAGGAATTGTCCTTCCGTGTGCGCACGGAGTTGCGTGGCGGGGAACGATTTCGCCGTGGCGGCGTGGCGTTGCTGCGGAACCGCTCAGCGGCTTCGACAGGCCCATCTCCTGGCGCCGGGGATGCGCGGTGCCCGGCGTCCCACTGTCGGTGGGCCTGCGGCGCTCACCGGGTGCGCGGAGGCCTGCCCCGGCGTGTCGTGGCCGGGACGTCCTCACCGATGACGGCGCGGGCAAGCCGCTCCGCGTCCGAGGTCGCGACTCCAAGGGACGCCAAGGCGCCGCTGACGAACAGGCTCGCCAGGCCGTGCGCGAGCGCGCGACCTCGTAGCTGCTCCATCAGGGGATGGGAGGCGGAAAGCGCGCTGCCCGAGCGCACCAGCGCTCCCAGCTCCGGCCAGAACGTGTCCATCGAGCCCTTGAGGGCGTCGGGCACCTCGGCTTCCGAATCCGTTGACGCGTAGTCGATGTACGCCGGGTCCGTGGCGATGCGGTACAGGGCCGGGTTCTCCGCGGCCCACCGGATGAAAGCGATACCCGAGCGGCGGAAGGCCTCCTGCGGGTCGAGCGTCCCGCCGACACCGGCGATGAGGGCCTCGCCCAGTCGCCGGTTTCCTTCCCTCGCGAGCGCGCGCAGCAGCGCCTGGCGGTCCGCGAAGTGCTTGTAGGGCGCGGCGGACGAAACGCCCACGCGGCGGCCGATTTCGGCGACGGTGAGCGCCTCCACGCCTTCCTCGCGAATGAGTTCGATGCTCGCGTCCAGCAGGGCGCGCTTGAGGTCCCCGTGGTGGTACGGGCGTGCTCGCGTCTTCGTGGCCATCCGCGGGGCAGGGTAGAGGGGATGGGGGATGTTGCAAAGTAAGTAATGGTAACTTACTTTGCCCGTGACGCAGGGCCAGACGCCTGGGAGCCAAGGGATGCGAAGCGAGAAGCCGGTGAGTCCTCTGTTGCGGTCCCTCTCTCGTCCGCATGGCTTCGAGCCGCTGCGGGTCGAGGGGCGGCTCCCCGAGTCCCTGCGGGGGACGTTGTTTCGCGCCGGTCCGGGCCTGTTCGAGCGCTTCGGCCAGCGCATCCCGCACGCGTTCGAGGCCGACGGCGCCGTGACGGCGGTGCGCTTCGACGGGAGCGGCGCATGGGGCGCGAGCCGTATCGTCGAGAGCGCCGGTTACCGGGAGGAGCAGGCGGCGGGGCGCTTCCTCTACAGCTCCGCGGCGTCGTGGCTCGACCGGATGCGCCTCGTCCGCAAGGGCTTGTCGAAGTCGACGGGGAACACGTCGACGTTCTTGTGGAAGAACCGGCTCTTCGCGCTGATGGAGAACAGCCTCCTCCAGGAGATGGACCCCGCCACGCTGGAGACGCTCGCGTCCACGGACCTGGGCGTCGTGTCTGGCGCCTTCTCCGCGCACCCCCACCGCGTCGCTTCGCTCCGGACGACGTTCAACTTCGGCGTGCGCTACGGCCGGAAGATGGAGATTGACCTGTACGCGCTGCCGGACGCGGGCGAGCCGTCGAAGCTCGGCACCGTGGAGGCGCCCTGGCACAGCATGGTGCATGACTTCATGGCGACGGAGCGGCACCTCATCCTCTACGTGGGCCCGGTGAAGCTGAACCTCCTGCGCGCGATGCTGGGCCTGGGGGATGTCACCCAGCTCTTTCAATGGAAGCCCGAGCTCGGCGCCCGGCTCATCGTCGTGCCCCTGGATGCCATGGATTCGCCTCGGACGTTCGAGCTCGCTCCCTTCTGGACCTGGCACTTCGCCAACGCGTTCGAGGACGCGCGGGGGCCCTGCGTCGACCTCTGCCGCTACCCGACGTTTTCGCTCGGGGAGATTGGAGAGCTCGAGTCGGTGGGGCCGCTTCCGCTGCTCACGCGCGTGAAGCTCGACCTGAAGTCCGGCGCGGCGCACGAAGCCCGGCTCTGCGACATCCCCTGTGATTTTCCACAGGTGCATCCGCGGCTCCACGGCGCGCGGTACAGCATGCTGTTCGCGCAAACCGAGCGGCACGGACCGGACCGGAGCATCCACGGCGTGACGCGCATGGACCTTGAGCGAGGCGTGAACACGGAGTGGGTCCTGCCAGACGGACAGCTTCCCACCGAGCCCGTGCTCGTCCCGCGAGGGGCGGCGCAGGACTCCGCGTTCGTGCTCGACCTCGTGTACGACGCGAAGACGGAGCACTCCTATGTCGCCGTGCTCGATGGCCAGCACCTGGATGATGGCCCGCTGGCGACCGTGCACTTCGACCAGACCATCCCGGTGACCTTCCACGGCAGCTTCGCGGGGGAGGGCGCCGCTTCACCGTAGAGGTCCGAGTGGGTGGAGAAAGCCGCCGCCGAAGGAGTCCACCGGCGGCAGCCCGGTTCGTGAATCAACGACTCACGACCTCAGACGCCCCAGCGGCAACCCACGTGGAAGCTGTCGCCGGAGGCATTCGTGATGTCGAGCCGACGCCGGGTCGACACGCCAGCGGTGCCCAGGCTGTACTGGGCGTGGGTGCCCGCGCCCTGGAACACCGAGGAGACGGTGCTGCCGACGGTAATCTGGATGATCACGCCGTTGCCGGAGATGTGTCTCTCCTTCGCTGAAATCGCTTCGAGCGACTCCCCATGAGCCGGCTCTCGCGGCCTTGCGCGGAAGGCACTCACGTGTTGAGCAATGGCCCGTGCCCTCCCACCGCCGAGGGCGCGGCGCATCCAGGACCCCAGCAGGTGCATGGGGGCATGCACCCTGATGCGAGGTCGTCCCGCGCCCTCTTGAACGACCCCTCGTGGGAACCTTCGCTTGGCGATTTTTCAGGGGAGTTCGCGTGGCGCTCCGCCACGCCCCGGCGCTCCAGGGAGGGCGCACCGGGGCGGGCGGGGACTGCTGTCAGCGGCTCACTGCTCCGGCGAGATTTCGCGCACGGACAGCCACTTGAAGTCCACGTCGTTGGCGCTGTCCCAGCGGAACACGGCGATGGGGCCACCCCAGGTGATGGGCATGGCATTCACGGCGCCGCCGCAGTGGCTGGCGTCACCACCCCAGTTCCCCGAGTCCACCATGTCGTAGACCTTCTTCCAGGTCTTCTTGTCGGCGTTCTCGTTGAGGTACATCTCCAGGCGCACGGCCTCCTTGCCGTTGACCCGGGTGTTGCGCATCACCGACTTGAAGCCCACCCAGCGGCCCCGCAGCGCGGACGTGCCGGACTTGTAGGACGACTGGTCGTAGGAGACGTGCCACGTCTCCTTCTGCCAGCGCACGCGGCCGTCATAGTGCAGCGAGCCCTTGTAGCTGCTGCCCTCGCACCCGGAGTGGTTGTCGTTGTGCTTGCCGCCTCGCGCGTACCACGCGAAGTTGTCCGACACGTCGGACACGGAGTTGACCTTGATGAAGCCGGTCATCTCGATGTTCCGCCAGTCGTTCGCCGCCTGCATGTAGCCCCGGCTGGCCAGCACGTCCCGGTCATACGTCGGAATCTTGGACGCGCTGTAGCCCGTGGAGGTGAACACGGACATGCGCACCTTGCTGTTCCTCATCTTCCAGGAGCCGTCCGAGTTGCGCGTGATGGTGTTCTGCGGGTCGAAGCGCTTGTCGGACGTCGCGTTGTCCGCCAGGAACCACTGCTCGCCGCCCGACCGGGTCGGGTAGAGCATCGTCACGCCGAACTTGTCCTGGCCCTGCTCGCCAGGCGGGTTGGTGGGCGGGTCGGTGGGCGGGGCCGAGCCGGTGCCGGGCTTCAGCTCCGCGATGCTGGCCCAGGTGTTCATCGAGCTGCCGTTCACGGTGACGCGCACGTAGCGCGCGTTCACCGGGGAGAACGAATAGCGCTCCAGCGCGGAGGTGTTGCCGGACGACCTGCCGGAGTGCACCTGCGCGAAGGCCGTGCCGTCCGTGGAGGTGGAGATGACGAAGTTGTTGATGCGCTCGTCGCCACGGTGCCAGCCGATGTCCACGGCGCCCAACTGCGCCACGGTGCCCAGGTCGCCGGTAATCCACTGCCCCACGCCGTCGCTGGACCAGCGCGTGGCGGGGTCACCGTCGATGGCGTTGGCGGGGACGTTGCCGTCATCTCCGCTGGCGGCGACGGAGGAGAAGCGCTCGGGGGTGTCGTCGGGCGGGGTGGTGGGCGGGGTCGAGCCGGTGCCGGGCTTCAGCTCCGCGATGCTGGCCCAGGTGTTCATCGAGCTGCCGTTCACGGTGACGCGCACGTAGCGCGCGCTCACCGGGGAGAACGTGTAGCGCTCCAGCGCGGCGGTGTTGCCGGACGACTTGCCGGAGTGCACCTGCGTGAAGTTCGTACCGTCCGTGGAGGTGGAGATGACGAAGTTGTTGACGCGCTCGTCGCCACGGTGCCAGCCGATGTCCACGGCGTCCAACTGCGCCACGGTGCCCAGGTCGCCCGTAATCCACTGCCCCACGCCGTCGCTGGACCAGCGCGTGGCGGGGTCACCGTCGATGGCGTTGGCGGGGACGTTGCCGTCATCTCCGCTGGCGGCGACGGAGGTGAACCGCTCGGGGAGGGTGGCGGGCGGGTTCGCGCCGTCGGCGACGGCCGCCAGCTCCGCGATGCTGGCCCAGGTGTTCATCGTGCTGCCGTTCACGGTGATGCGCACGTAGCGCGCGTCCACCGCGGAGAACGCGTAGCGCTCCGGCGCGGCGGTGTTGCCAGACGAGCTGCCGGAGTGCACCTGCGTGAAGTTCGTTCCGTCCGTGGAGGTGGAGATGACGAAGCGATTGACGCGCTCGTCGCCACGGTGCCAGGAGATGTCCACGGCGCTGAGTGATTTCACCGCGCCCAAGTCGCCGGTGAGCCATTCTCCCACGCCGTCGCTGGACCAGCGCGTGGTGGGGTCGCCGTCGATGGCGTTGGAGGGGACGTTGCCGTCATCCCCACTGGCGGTGACGGAGGTAAAGCCCCCGGCGGCTAGCGCGGGCGTCGCGAGCGCAAGGGCAGACAGCGCGAGCACACGGGCAGGCTCGCGCAGGTGCAGCCATCCCCCCCGGGATGAGGTCCTGTGGTGTGGATTCAAGTTGATACCTCAGGTGAGACCACCAGAAACCACGACTCACCGGGCGGACGGTGCCGGACCGGCGCGCCGCGGTCCCCCAGCGGCGCGTTGGCTTCCAGACCGCAGGTCCGCGCCCCGTCAGCGACCCACGCCTCGTGCTGGGCGTCTCGCTTCCGTCAGGACCGGCGGTGTTTACGACTCGTTAGCGGTGTTGCGGGCGCGAATACCCTTTCACCTGAAATGGTATTCCCATGGCCATTCCTTGAGGGATTATCGAGCTCGCCCTGCAGACAGGCGTGCGGCAATCCCTCTCAATCCCGCTGGAAATTCTCACCATTGTTGCGGCCGTGCTTCGACAGGGCCACCCCCAAGCAGGGGAGGAGGCGAGGGGGCGTCCCCGTCAGCGGAGAGGAAGGAGAGGCGGTCACTCGCCTCGATTCCGCTTCCACCTGCGGACGAGCCAGCTCGTCACCGCGATGAGGACCAGCGCCAGGTAGAGCCAGCCACCCAGGTGGATGGCGTCCGCGAGCCACGGCGGGCTCACGGGGTGGGGCTCCACGAACCGGGCCGCCGCGACGACAAGGCCCGTCATGGCCAGGGCGCCGAGGAGGAGCGCCCAGCGTGGCAGGCCGAAGAGGCCTACCTGGAACCGGCCATGACGGTCGCGCTCGACTGGCATCAGCGCATCATCCCCGTTCCCAACCCAGCTCCTCCAGCCGGGCCAGCGCTGCCTTGAAGCGGACCGCGGCCGGCTCGTCGTCCTGGAGCCAGTAGCTGTAGTTCACGGAGATGCCGAGCGTGAGCGTCTCCCAGCGTTGCAGGAGGAGGACTGTCAGTGGAGGCTGGTCTGAGACGGGGGCCCGCGGCCCGCTGAGCCAGGTGCCCTGCTCGTCGCGCTCCAAAGGCACCGTGAGCATCCCCTCATCGGTTCGGAGCCGCGCCACGTCCTGGGTTCCACGCCAGTCGCGGGGCCCGCTCCAGGCCCGGCAGGCATCGAAGCGAAGCTCCCTCCACTCCGGCTCCCCGTCGCGCTCCGCACAGCCGCAGTCCGCGAGCGCGCTGGAGAGCCAGCCCTCGAGCGTGGGGCGGGACAGGTGCTCCGCTCGCGCGTGGACGGGGTCGAGCCTCGTCGCCTGGACGATGGTGCCGGGAGGGACCTCGGCGCGAGCCAGCAGCCAGTGGGGCCTGGCGGGGCTGACGTCCTCCGCGCTCTCCGGGGATACGCACGTCAGGACGGCCTCCGCGGAGAGCGGCTCCCATCCGCAGACGCGCAGCACGTCGACGGCATCCAGGGCCGTCGCGAAGCCAGAGGCATCGGCTTCAGCCATGACGTTCCGGAAGCGGAAGGAATGGCCGGGAAACTTGATGACAAATCCGTCGATTTCCATGGTCACCGCACCCTCATCCAGCCACCTTGCCCGCGAGCGTACTCCGCAATCACGTTGCCATCGAAGTCCACCAGGCGGACCCGCTCGAGGAGATGATTGTTGCGGATGTTCGGCAGGGCGCTCTCGAAGTCGGAGAGGATGTTTCGCACCCGTGGTGGTGCGGAGGGGTGAGGCGGTTGGTGGCTGTAGGTGCCGGTCCCGTCATAGGTGATGGTGCCCCCGCGCCCGCCACGGCCCACCTGCGTCTGGCCCTGGTAGAACCGCACGCGAATCACCGCCTCCCGGTCGCCGCCGATGGGCCTTCCATCCGCGATGCGGCTGGCCGCCTTGTCACCGGCGTGCTGGACGCCCGCGGTGAGGTCCGGGGAGTCCGTGACATAACCCTCCGTGGGCGTGTTGGGCGTGCCCCGCGCCGTGGTGACCTCGATGTTCCGCTCGGCGCCGGTCGCCGCGTCCTCCATGTTGATGTCGAACGACCGCATCGGGTCGGTCGGGTTGCGCATCGGCGGGTTCTCGTCGCCGCCGATGTTGACGATGGACCCCGGGCTCTCCCGGGCCAGGCGCTGCGCTTCACGCAGCTCGGCGATCGCATCCCTCGCGTGCGCGGGACCATGCCTGGCCTCGAAGGTGAGCCAGTCGTCCATCCCCTGGATGTTCGGGATGGCGCGGGTCCGGGCGACCACGTCGGCGAGCTCCGTCAGCTCGGCGCTCGTCAGTCCGCCCGGGATGCCCATTCTCGAGACGAGCGCCTCGCCCAGCTCGTTGACCACGCGGTCCAGCTCGAGGGCCGTCAGCTCGAAGGCGAGCCGGTTCAACACGTCGGGTGGCAGCGCCCCCGCGAGGTGCGCGATTCGCGCGGGCGCCATCCCGCCCGAGACCAGGCGCTCCAGCACCTCCCGGGGCAGCGTCGTGACAAGCTGCAGGACGCTCCGTGGGGGGAGCCCCGCCAGCAGGCGGCGCAGCGTGGAGGCCTCGAGGATCGCCAGGGTCTCCAGCCCCTGGACCCCCACCGCCGCCGCCAGGTTCGCGAGCTCGCGGCTGGAGAACTCCAGCATCAGCTTCCGCAGGGTGGCCTGGGAGGCCTGGGTGAGGAGGTGGATCTCCGCGGCGGTCAGCCCCTCCGCGAGCAGCAGCTCGAGGCCCTCGCGCTCCCACACCCGCAGGGCGTGCTGGGCGGCCGACGCGCTCAGGCCGCCGGCCTCGAGCTGGGCGAGCAGCGCGCCCTCCGCCCCCGCCGCGCGCAGGCCCGCGAGGCCGGGCGCCACGCCCCGGCCCACCAGGTAGTTGCGTGACATCCCCCAGCCGAACCCGCGACGCAGGCTCTGCGCCGGCGCGCGGATGACGCCCGGCAGCGCCCTCGCCGCCGCGGCCGCCTGCGTCGGCATGTTGCGGATGCCGGCCCCGATGCTCCGGACGCCGCGTCCCACCGCGCCGGGGACCTGGGACACGCCTCGCCGCACGGCCGCGCCCATCCTCGCGAAGTTGCCTCCCCGCGACAGGCCCCGCCCCGCGCCGCGCACCGCCGTTCCCAGACGCGTGGTCAGCCCGCCTCCCCAGCGCGCGCCTCCACCGGCCCGGACGATGCTCCGCTGCATCCCCCGGCCGCCCACCTGGGCCAGCTTCGCCATGCCCATCTGCAGCACGACGTTGCCCGCGGCGGAGACGTCGCTCGACATCCGGTCCGACGAGCGCTGGAGCTCCTCGGCGTTCCGGGCGACGCCCGCCTCGTAGAGGTTCTTGAGGAAGCCGAGGAACTGCAGGAGCAGCGCCCACTTGCCGACCGCGATGGTCCACCCCCCCGTCGTCACCATGACGCTGGCGCAGAAGGCCACCACCGGGCCCAGCGCGGGTCCGAGGAAGCCGAAGCTGACCAGGATGAGCGCCGTGCACAGCGCGGCGATGACCGCCGCCAGCGCGGTGATGGAGCCCAGGATGATGGTGAGGCCCGTCGCGATGTCCGCGGCGATCTTGAGCAGGTTGCCAATGGGGTCGCGCTGCCAGGCCTGGATGTTGACCAGGTTCGCCGCGCCCGAGGCAATCATCCCGAAGCCCGACACCACGCCCAGCAGCGGCGTCACCGGGTTCACCAGCCCGAGCGCCAGCGCGCCCCAGCCCGGCCAGCGGATGCTCGTGAGCCCCGACCACAGGTGCCGCCCCGCCATGCGCAGGGCGATGCGCCGCCGCTCCCAGGCGCTGGTCTGCTCGAATGGCTTGCCCGCCATGTCCTGGATTTCGAGCACCTCCGTCCTGCGCCGCTCCTGCTCCCGCGCCTCGAGCTCCTCGCGGCTCACCCGTTGCTCGCCCTCGGCCGGAGCCGAGCCGCCGAGCAGTTGCGGAATGTGGCTGGCGATGTCCCCCGCCGGGTCGACGCTCCACCGGTCCTCGTAGCCGGCCTGGGGCTGGCGCTGCACCACCGTCTCCGCGCCCCCGTCGGTGGGAGGCCGTGGCGCGATGGGCGGCAGCTCGCCCCCTTCCGCCGCGGTGGCCTGGGCCTGCTGCATCGCCGCCTGGGCCCCGCCTTCCTGCGCCTCCTCGGCCGGAGCGCGCTCGTGCGCACCGGCGGCGGCCTTCCCTCCGTCGGCGACTGGCGGCGGCGCTCCCTCCTCGGGTTGCGCGGGCGCGGGCTGCACGGGGGGCTGCGTCTCGAGGCGCGGCGCCTCGATTCCCTCCGCCTCGCGCAGCGCGCGCTCCTCGGGCGTCTCCTCCGGGATGGCCGCCGCGTTCGCGCGGTGGGTGTCCTGCTCCTCGCGCAGCCGCTCCTCGACGGCGAACGACTGCTCGACCACCGAGCGCCCCTCGGCCTCGGTCTCGTCCGCCTGGGCGACCATCTCCCCGGGCCGCTCGGCGAGCGCCTCGACCTGGGCGCGGGCCCCGTCGGTCTGCTCGCGCATCTGCGCCAGCTTCTCGTCCGTGCGCTGGAGCACGCTGGTGCTCTCGGTGAGCTTCTCCTCGGCCCGCGTGTTGAGCCCCGCGGCCTGCTCCGCGTCGGCCGACAGTCCGCGCGCCCGCTCCTGACCACCGGAGAACGCGCGGTCCAGGTTGTTGACGTCGCCGCCCGCCCGGTTGATTTCCCCGCGCTGCTCGCCGGCCTTCTCCGCGGCGTCGGCGTCGTCGGGCGTGTTGGCCTCGCTCTCGGCCGACAGCGAGGAGGCCTCCTCGGCCATTCCCTCGGAGTCCTCGCGGCCCTCGTCCGCCTTGCCCAGGTGTTGCGGCGCCTGCTCCGCCACCCACGCGGTCTTCTGGCGCGACACGCCCAGGGCGGCGCGCCCCTGCTCCAGGACGGTGCGCCGGTACGCCGCGTGGCCCTGCGACGTGGTGACGCCGAGGTCCGACTGCGCGACGCCCTTGCGGACCAGGTGGATGTTGCCCTCGAGGATGCGCGCGTTGGCGCGCTCGGTGGACGCGACCTCCTGGAGGCCCGTGCCCTCGTCGCGCATGCCCTGGGTGGCCTCGGCGATCTCCGTGATGGCCGCGTCCGCGTTCTCGACCGGCCGCAGCGCCTGTCCCCCCGCATCCACCGGCGCGACCTGGGGCACCGGCGCGACCGGCGTGGGCACCTGGGGTTGGAGTTCGGCCGCCGCCGTGGAGAAGGCCTCCTGCGCCGCGGACTGCTCCGCGTCTCCCGCCGCCTCGCGCCCCTCCGCCTCGCCCTCCTTGCGCTTGCCGCCTTCGCCCTCGCCCTCGGCCTGGGCCGGCGCGTCGACCTTCTGCGCCGTCTCGGTCGCCGCGGCCTGGACACCCGGTCGCTCCTGGGCCGCCCTGTCCACGTCCGGGCGCGCCTGGGGCTGGAGCCGGTGGCTCCTGGACGTGACGTCGCCACGGTCGATGTCGGGCCGCTCGTCTGGGACGTCCTCGTCCGCGAGCTCCTCGTCGATGCGCGCCCGCATCCGGGTGGCGGGCCCCATGCCGTCCTCGGGTTGGCGGTAGTCGGCCGGCTTGCGCTGCACCGGGGGCGCGTCTCCCTCGGTCTGCTGGACGACGTGGGTCATCTCGTGGGCGAGCAACTCCACGTCCTCGGGGCTCTCGCCCCGGCCCAGGAAGACGTGCTCCTTGTGGGTGAAGGCCCGGGCCCGGATGCTCTCCGCGGCGGCGCGGTCGTCGGAGGCCTGGTGGACGCGCACGTCGGAGAGGTCGCGTCCGACGACCGGCTCGACGCGCTCGCGGACCCGGGGGCTCAGCGGCTCGCCCGAGGTGCCCGTGAGGCGATTGGGCGTCGCGGGTGGGCGAGGCGGCGTCGCGGACGACGGGGTACTGGAGGCGGGCGCCGACGCGGCGCGAGCCACCTGGTCCGCCTGCTCCTCCAACGCGCTCGTCGCGGGCGCGACCGCCAGCCTGGCCTGCACCGGTGGCACCGCCTGCGTCCCCACCCCGGCCCCCATCGCTCCGCGGAGGTACAAGGGGAGGCTTTCGGCGGGAGCCTCCGCGTCCGTGAGTGCTGGCGCCCCGCCAATCATTGACGCCGGCTCCCGCGGTCCGCGCAGGAAGAGCGGCACACCCGTGTCCGTGCCGCCGGTCTCCGGCTGCGACCTGCGCGCCCTGGCATCCCGGGACGCGGACCTCACCTCTGGCTTCTTGGCGCGAGCGAAATCCACGGCACAGTCCCCCTGGTGCGTGTCGCGTTGTCCCCGCCTGCAGTTCGTCAGGAAACGCCCGAAGCGCTGGCCGCGTCAATCCCACACGGGCGGGATGTTCCAGACGTGGCTGCCCATGATGAGGGGTGCGCGAGCCTTCGTCCGCGCGTCGGCCCACGGGCGGGTGGGGCGCCCCTACCCACGAGGGCGGTCCGGCGCGCATGGCGTGGTGAGGCGGGACCCGAGGCGCCCGTGACGCGAAGATGGACACCTCGTGGCGATTCCAGCCGGGTCCACTCATGTCCCGTTGCCCGCATGGGCGACATCGACGCATCTGAAGATGGGTACGGCACGGAGTAACGTCACGGCCCCACGCTCACTGCCTCGGCCATTCCGTCCCATGAAATCCGCCATCGTGACGTCGCTCGTTGCCGTGCTCGGGCTCGCCTGTGCCGCTCCAAGAACCGCCGAGGACGGCCACTGGTTTTCCAGCTCCGCTCAGGAGCAGGGCGACGAACGGGTCGGCGAGTACATCTCGGGGCAGTGGTCCTTCAAGACGGCGTCGTATTGGATTGAAGGCCCCGAGGGGCTCATCCTCATCGACACGCAGCTCGTCCCCACCGCGCTTCGAAAGAAGCTTCGCTTCGCCGAGAACAAGACGGGCAAGAAGGTGAAGCTGGCCATCGTCCTGCATCCGAGTCCGGACCGCTTCAACGGCACGGCGTGGGTGAAGGGCCTCGGCGTCCCTGTCGTCACGTCGGAGCAGGTGCTCGCCCGCATCCCCGAGACGCATGAGCGCTGGTGGCCCGTCTTCTTTGAGAAGTACGCCACCTCCCTCTACCCGCGCACGCTCACGCTGCCCGACAGCTTCGGTCGCGGCACCACGGAGTTGAGCGCGGGCGGCGTCACCGTGAAGGCGCACGTGCTCGGAGCCGGGTGCAGCCCAGCCCACGTCGCCGTCGAGTGGGAGGGGCACCTGTTCGTGGGCGACCTCGTGGCCCATGGCAGCCACAGTTGGTTCGACAACGGTCACACCGAGGCGTGGCTCCAACGCCTGGACGAGCTGCGCGCGCTGAAGCCGAAATGGGTCCACCCGGGCCGAGGGCGCCCCGGTGGGCCCGAGCTCATCGACCAGCAGCGCGAGTACCTCCGCGCCGTCATTGACGCCGTCGCCGCGGAGCAGCCGCGGGGCGCGTACACGCAGGAGGCCTTCACGCGAATCATGGACGCGGTGGTCCACCGCCATCCGGAGCGTGAGTTTCCCCACTTCCTGCGGCTGCTCCTCGGCGCGGAGTGGGCACGGCAGGCGGCCATGCCCTCCTCCGCGAGTGCGGCGCCGTGACGACTGCTACAGCGGGGGGCAGTCGAGGCGGCCCGGGCCGATGCACGGCACGCAGATGCGCCGCCGGTAGGAGACCTTGAAGTCGAGCCCCGTGGGGCCGGAGAAGTTGAAGACGTTGAACTCCAGCGTGTGGGGCCCGAAGTCGAGGAGGAACCGCTGCTCGTACACGTTCGGCGCGCCCTGGAAGTAGCTCACGTCTTCCGCGATCTGGTGGCTGGAGAAGTTGTTGCCGCCGTCGATGAAGCCCTGCGCCGCATTGTCCGCGTTGTACTCCACGGTCAGCCGGTGCCAGTCGAGGCTCCAGCCGTTCGGCACCTCCGGCACGTCAAACGTCGTCCGGTAGCGGGCCCAGGTCTGGTCGTAGCCGCTGGAGTCGGTGCGGTAGTTGATGTACGTGGTGCCAGGGATGACGGACCACCCGGACCAGGGCGCCACCGAGTAGGCGGGGGCCCAGGTGACACCGTTGTTGAGGGTGTACTCCGTCGGGGTGTAGCCGCTGGCGGCGAGCGTGTGCGTCTCCTCCTCGCAGTGCTCCTCCATCGCCAGCGCATCCGCGGGAGCCAGCGTCAGTCCGCCCAGGGCCATCGTCGCGGCGGACAGCGCCGCCTTGCCAAACAGGATGTTCATCGTGTGTGTCCCTTCCATGCCAGCGCAGCCATTGCGCGGGGCTTGGGCAGAACGCGGGCACCCGGCAGATGTCTCAGCCTTCTTTTCCCGGGATTTTCCGGAGACGTGCGGAGGTTGCGGGAGGTCCCTGTCTTCTGGAGGCCGGTGTCATGACGTCAGTCCTCGCTTCCGCCTTCCTCGCCGCTCGTGAGGGAGCGTCCCCCCCGGAGCCCCTGCCCGGGTTGGAGGCCCGGCTCGCGCGGGCGCTGGCCACGGCCCGCGCTGCGTGGCCCGGGGTGGAACTCGACGGGGCGCGCTTCGTCGCGCACCTCGCGCGGCACCTGGCCTCCGACGCGCCGGTGGAGGCGCTGGAGCGGCTGGAGTTGGGAGGTCTCTACCTCGCCTGTGCCTGCGCCGAGCGCGTGCCGGCCGCGCTCGCGGCCTTCGAGGCCCACCTCCTCCCGGAGGTGTACGTGGCCGTGAGCCGCATGAAGCTGGACCCGCTCGCCCTCGACGAGCTGCGCCAGCGGGTGCGGGAGCGGATGCTCGTCTCCACCGAGGACATCCCCGCGAGGCTCGCCGCGTACCCCGGCACCGGTCCGCTCGCCGGCTGGGTGCGCGCCGCCGCGCTGTGGCTCGCGAGGGATTTGGTGCGCCAGCGGGCGGGCCGGGTGCGCTCGGATGACTCGGGCCTCGCCCTGCTCGTCGAGCCCGGCGACGACCCGGAGCTGGCGTACCTCAAGACGACGTACCGCGCCGAGTTCAACGCCGCGTTCGCCCAGGCCCTCGACACGCTCGGCGCGCGGGAGCGCAACCTCCTGCGCCTGAAGTACCTGGACGGGCTGAGCATCGACCAGCTTGGCGCCCTCTATGGCGTGCACCGCTCCAGCGCCGCGCGCTACGTCCGGGCGGCCCAGGACGCGCTCGTGGAGGCCACGCGGCGGCGGCTCTCCGAGCAGCTTCGCCTCACCGGCTCGCAGCTCGACAGCATCCTGCGCCTCATCTCCAGCCAGCTCGACGTCAGCCTCGGCCGGCTGCTGCGCGCGCACGTGGACTGAAGGCGCGCCATGGCCTGCCTCGACGAAGCCACCTTCCTGGCGCTGGCCACTGGCGGCCTGCCTCCCGCCCGCGCCGCGGAGGTGGACGCGCACCTGGATGCCTGTCCCGACTGCCGGCTCCTGGTGGCCGAGGCCCTCCAGGCAGCGCCTCCGTTGCGAGAGGACTCCCTGGTGCCCTCCGAGCCCCGTGCCCCGCCAGCCCCTGGCACCTTGCTGGCGAAGGGCACCGAGGTGGGGCGGTACCTCGTGCTGGAGCGGCTGGGCACGGGCGGCATGGGCGTCGTCTACCTCGCCTATGACCCGGAGCTGGACCGCCGCGTCGCGCTCAAGCTGCTGCGCGAGGCGGCGCTCGGGCTGGACGCGGAGGCGGGCCGTGCCCACCTGCTGCGCGAGGCCCAGGCCATGGCCCGCGTCGCCCACCCGCATGTGGTGGCCGTCTACGACGTGGGCACCTTCGGCGGGCAGGTGTTCCTCGCCATGGAGTACGTGGAGTCCCAGACGCTGCGCCAGTGGCTGCGCGCCGCGCCGCGCTCCTGGCGGCAGGTGCGTGACATCTTCGTCGAAGCGGGGCGGGGCCTGGCCGCCGCGCACGCCGCGGGGCTGGTGCACGGGGACTTCAAGCCCGAGAACGTGCTGGTGGGCCGCGACGGGCGCGTGCGCGTCACCGACTTCGGCCTCGCCCGCGTCCCCGTGGGCCCGGAGGCCGAGGCGCCCCGACACCTGGGCGGCACGCCGGCCTACATGGCGCCCGAGCAGCTCTCCGGCACCGGCCGCGTGGATGCGCGCAGCGACCAGTTCAGCTTCTGCGCGGCGCTCCATGAAGGGCTGTACCGGGAGCGGCCCTTCGCCGGGAGCACGGTGGAGGCGCTGGCGGCGGAGGTGCGCGCGGGCCGGGTGCGTCCCGTGCCCCGGGGCTCGGACGTGCCGCCCTGGCTGGACGGCGTGGTGCGCAAGGGGCTGCGGGTGGACCCCGCCGAGCGCCACGTCTCGCTCGACGCGCTGCTGGCCGCGCTGGTGGCGGACCCCGCGGCGCGGCGCCGGAGGTGGCTGGGGTGGGGCGCGGGGCTGACGGTGTTGTTGGGCGCGGTGGGCGGCACCCACGCGCTGCACTCGCACCGGGCCCGGGCCTGTGACGGCGCCGCCGAGGCCGTGCTCGCGGGCATCTGGGACGGGCCCCGGGAGCAGCAGGTGGAGGCGGCCTTCCTCGGCACGGGGCGGCCCTTCGCGATGGAGGCGTGGCCCCGGGTGCGGCGCGCCCTGGACGCCTACACCTCGGCGTGGCGCACGACGCATGGGGCCACCTGCCGGGCGACGCGGGTGCGCGGCGAGCAGTCCGAGGAGGTGATGGCGAAGCGGCTGCGCTGTCTGGACCGCCGGCTGGCGGAGGTGGCCGCCCTCACCCAGGTGCTGGCCCAGGCGGACGCGGACGTCGTCGGCCGGGCGATGCGCGCGGTGGAGGCGCTGCCCTCGCCCGCGAGCTGCGCGGACGTGGCGGTGATGTCCACGCCGGAGGAAGCCCCAGACGCGGCCTCCCGCCAGCGCGCGGACACGCTGCGCGCGGCGCTGACCCGGGCGCGGGCGCTGGGAACCTCGGGCCGCTACTCGGAAGGGCTCGCGGTGCTTCAGCCCGCGGTCGACGCCGCGCGCGCGGCGGGGGCTTCCGCGAGTGGCGCCGATGCCCTGCTGGCCCTGGCCGAGCTGCGCGAGCAGACGGGAGACTATAAAGGTGCGGAGGCCGCCGTCTTCGACGCGCTGAGCGTCGCCGAGTCCGGGCACCACGACGACGTGGCGGCGCGCGCGTGGACGCTGGCGGTGCGGCTGTCCGGCGAGCGGATGGAGCAGTACGCGCTGGCGCACCGTTGGCGCGAGCGCGCGGAGGCCGCCATCGCCCGGCTGGGCGGGGACGACGTGCTGCGCGCGCGGCTGCACACCAACGTGGGGCGCATCCTCGCCGCGCAGGGCCGCCCCGCCGACGCGGACGCGAGGTATCGGCAGGCGCTGGCGTTGCTGGAGCGCACCGTGGGCCCGGAGAGCCTCGCGGTGACGGACGTGCTCCTCGCGTGGAGCGAGTCGCGGGTGGCGCAACAGCAGGAGGATGAAGCGCTGGCGTTGGTGCGGCGCGCGCTCGCGCTGCGGGAGAAGGTGTTGGGGCCGGAGCACCCGGAGGTGGCGCAGGCGCTGGCGTCGCTGGCCGAGGTGCGCTGGTACCAACGCGAGCCCGGGGACGCGGAGCGGCTGGCCGCCGACGCTGTCGGCCGGCTGGAGCGCGCGCTCGGCCCGGACCACCCGGAGGTGGGCGGCGCGCTCAACACGCTGGGCGTGTCGCGGCTCGTCCAGCGCCGCCCCTCGGAGGAGGTGGTGCCCGTGTTCGAGCGGGCGCTGCGCCTCGTCGGCTCTCGCGCCGGCCCGGAGACGGCCCGCACGGCGGTCATCGTCAACAACCTGGCCAGCGCGCTCAACGATGCGGGGCGCCTGCCGGAGTCCATCCAGCACGCCACGCGCGCCATCGCCGACCTGGAGCGCAGGCTGGGCCCGGAGCACCCGACACTCGTCCCCATGCTGCATGAGCTGAGCGATGCGCTGTGCCGGCAAGGCCGCTGCGACGAGGCCGTGCCCCACCTGGAGCGCGCGGCCGCCATCCAGACCGCGCTGTCGGAGGACCTGCACGGCCAGTGGGCGCCGAGCCTGATGGTGCTGGGCAAGACGTACCTGAAACTGGGCCGCGCGCGGGAGGCCGTGGCTCCGCTTGCACGGCTGGTCAACGGGAAGCAGGGACTGCAACTCCCGCCCACGTTCGAAGCCGCGGCGCGCTTCTTCCTGGCCCAGGCGCTGTGGCGGTCGGCCACAGACAGGCCCCGTGCCCTGCGACTGGCCACCGAGGCGCTCGGGCAGGTGGAGGACACGTCCCCTGAGGGCCCCAGGCTCCGGAAGGAGCTGGAGCAGTGGCTCGCCCGTCACGGCGAGCAGCGACGCTGAATGCGCGCGATTGCTGCCCCCCACGAGCGGCTCTTTGGATAGGCGGGCATCGTGTGGGACTGGCTTCGCGCCGTTTGCCGCACCCTTGCTGCAAGGCGCCCCGAGGCCCGGAAAGACGAAGGCCGGTGGTCCCGAGTTTCCTCAAGAACGACCGGCCTTCATGAGTGAGCGGCGGAAGGGATTCGAACCCTCGACCCCGAGCGTGGGAAGCGCGGCCGCGACCGACTGTGGCGCCACGTCCGGCCGAGTCGCCGAGCCCGACGTGGCGAAGCATGCTCCGCCGATGACAGCCACCGCTCCAACGGTGGCAGGGAATGCAAGCTTGCGCATGAGATGTGTCCTGGGAGCAGGGGCCGGTGCAGACGGAAGGGTTGCCTCCCTCCCCCGAACCCCCTCCCGACCAACTACACACGACTCGGGACTTGACCATTGAATCAGACGCTACGGGCCGCGCCGCCCTGCAGCTGTCCCAGGCGCCCGCACCGGCGCAGGTGTGTGGAGGCGGACCTCGCAGCCCGCGCGCTTCACCTCGGTGTCGAAGCGCCCGGCCACGTCTCGCATCAGCGCCGTGAGGTCGCACTGCTGGGGGTTGATTCACTCCTCGAAGCAGGCGAGGAGGAGGCGAGGGCGGCGCCTCATGCAGCGGCCAGGAAGGCGCCGGTTGGACGGTGCCGCTACTTGCTGTCGAGGATGAAGACGCCGTCCCAATCCGCGGGAGGGGGCGCCGTGAGCAGGGCCTCGCACCTGGCGGCGAACCGTGCCGAAGGCACGTCCTCCGGCGAGGCGAGGAACGCGGCGCGGGCCTCGGCGAAGCGGCGGGCCCGGTAGAGCGCGAGCCCCTCGGCGAAGCGCGCCAGGTGCGGTGGAGGCGGCGTGCCCGCCGGCCCCACCAGCTCGAAGACGCGGACCGGCTGCTGCTTGCCCTTGACGCGCAGCAGGTCCAGCTCTCGCGCCAGCACCACGCCCCGGGCGGCGGCCAGGGTCTCCTCGGCCACCAGCGTGCGGGTGCCGTAGACCTTGGCCGCGCCCTCCAGGCGCGAGGCCAGGTTCACCGTGTCGCCGATGACGGTGTAGTCCTGGGCCGCGCTGGAGCCGATGTTGCCGGCCACGCCCGGCCCGGTGTTGATGCCGATGCGGCAGTCCAGTGGGGGCAGCCCCCGCGCGGCGAACACGGGGGCGAGCCGCTCCACCGCCGCCACCAGCTCCAGCGCGGTGAGGCACGCGCGCGCCGCATGGTCCTCCTGCGGCAGCGGCGCGTTCCAGAAGCACATGATGGCGTCGCCGATGAACTTGTCGAGCGTCGCGCCGTGCTCCGTCAGCACGCCGGTGGCCTGCTCGAAGTAGGTGTTGAGGACGGCGACGAGGTCCTCCGGGCTCATCTGCTCGCTCATGGCGGTGAAGCCCACCAGGTCGCTGAACAGCACGGTGAGCATCTTCCGCTCGCCGCCCGGCGCGGCCTTCTCCGGGTGCTTGAGGAGCTCGTCCACCACCTGGGGGGCGAGGTAGCGCTTGAAGAGGCCCTTTATCTGGTCCCGCTGCCGCAGGCCGCTGACCATCTCGTTGAAGGACTGCGCCACCCGGCCCACCTCGTCCGAGCCGCGCACGGGGACCTCGACGGTGAGGTCCCCCAGGCGCACGCGGCCGGCCGCGGCCTCCAACTGCACCAACGGCGAGGCCATGCTCCGCGCCATGAAGACGGCCGCCGCCAGCGCGAGCAGCGCCACGCCCACGGCGGTGGGGATGAGCCAGCGCTGGAAGCGCTGGAGGATGGGGGTGATCTCCGCGTCGAAGTCCCGCAGGACGAACACCTGGCCGATGCGGCGCCCATCCACGCCGCTCAGCGCCCCCCCGCGCACGAGGTAGTGCGTGCCTTCAATGGACACGTCGTGGGCCTGGCCGGAGCGCGCGCCGGCGCCGTCGAGGAGCGCGCCCACGGGGAGCTGCGAGGCCAGGGCGCCGTCCACCGCGCGCACGACGAAGCGGGCCCGGGTGTCTCCCATGTGGGGCCCGGGGGCCCGGGGCGCCAGGGGCTCTTGCAGCAGCACGTCCCGCACCCACTCGCCGGACAGCACCACGCCCACCTTGCTCCGCCGCGCGTCGTGGGCGGGCTGCGCGTGGACGAGCAGGAGGTCCTCTTCCCGGAGCGCCTCCGGAGGAACGAAGACGAAGGGCAGGGCGCGGAGCTGCGCGGGGGACCAGAGCGCGGAGGTGGGACCGCGCTGGAGCGCCGCGGCGAGCAGGGGGAGGTGGACCGGCTCTTCCCCCAACTGCTCCGGCGCGGCGCGCGTGTAGACGAGCCGCCCGCTGGCGTTGAAGAAGGCCCAGGGCCGCGGGCCGTCGCGGCTCCAGCCGAAGGCCTCGGTGTCCGCCGAGACGATGACCTCGCGGGCGTTGAGGATGCCGGTCGTCTCCGAGCTCGCGTCGCCCAGCCCCGCCTCGGCGTCGACCGAGTTCACCGACAGCGACATCTCCTTGAAGGAGCGGTCCAGCGTGCGCGCCTCGGCCACGTCGCGGATGCGCTCCTGGCTGGCGCGGGCGAGCTGCTCGAAGGCCTCCAGCGTCCGCTCCAAATCACTGGCGATCTTCTCCTTCGCCGCCGCCTCCACGGCGAGGTTTGTGAGCAGCAGCGCGGTGACGAGCGCCGCGCCCGCGAGCGCCATGAAGGCGAGGATGAGCTTCTGGGTGAGCGTCACGGGCAGCGCTCAGCGATTCTTCTCTGAGTAGTCGGGCCGCGGGGTGTACTTCTTGCCGCGCTTGTCCAGGTGGGTGTCATCGGTGCGCGTCTCGGTGAGCGTCAGCGTGGCCGTGCTGGCGCGGCCCGCCTCCACGACGACCTCCGCGCGGGCGATGTCGCTCTTCTCGTCCCGCCGGTGCACCGCGAAGAGGGGGTAGCGCCCGGGGGGCACGCCGCGCAGCACGAAGCGCCCGTCCCGGTCCGTCACCGCGAAGGCGCGGTTGGGGACCACCACCAGCGTGGCCACCATCTGCTCGTGGATGTCGCAGTAGACGTCGATGATGCCCGTCTTCTTGAACGTCTCCACGTACTTCTCGCCGGGCCGGTTCTTGCCCGCGTCGAACTTGCGGGCCACCGAGCGCGAGAAGACGTTGTGCAGCACCACGTCCTTGTTCAGGAACTCCACCTTCTGCCCGGCGACGATGGGCAGCACGCCGGGGGTGAACGTCTTGTTGGCCTGGCTCATCACGGCCACCTCGGCGGGGGGCTCCTCCGTGTAGCCGGTGAGGTAGACGACGACGCCGGAGCGGTCCGCCTTCGGGCGCGGCTCGCCGTCCGCGCCGATGACAGAGACGCGCACCTCGCCCTGGACGCTGCCCGGCTCCGCCGACGCGAGCGGCGCGGCCAGCAGGAGCGCCAGTAGCAGGGACTTCAGAGCGCGACTGCCCATATGAGCCTCGGCATGAAGCGGGGGGTTTCGGGGGCCACGGCCGTCAACCCGAACAAGGTGCCGGCCGTTATCCACATCCGACCGAACGTCCACGCCACGCTCGGCCCGACGAAGAGGTGCGGGTCCTGGTTCGCGTCCTTCAGGCCGAACTCTCCGAAGGACTCGAGCGACACCTGCAGCTCGTCTTCGATGACGGGGTAGGCCACGCCGACGGAGTACGTCCCGAGGATGCGGGTCGGCCCGTCGTCGCCGCGCAGCGAGGGGAAGCCCACCTGCGCGCCCAGGTCGACCGTCGTCCGGAGGCCGTTGTCCCACTGGTACGAGCCGACGAGGTCCACGTCCACGCGCGAGGGCTCGGGCGTGTTGATGGCCTGGTGCCACACCGCGCGCACGAGCGGTTGGAAGGCGCCGTCATCCCCCCGGGGGAAGAGCCGGTAGCGGAAGTCCGCTTCGAAGGACTCGAGCTGGGTGTCGGTCTGGTTGGCGCGCACCTGGAAGGGAATCGCGAGCTCCAGGTGCTGGCTCAGCCCGATGACGGGCCCCCACCATATCCAGTACACCGAGGGCCGGTCGGGGGCGCTGGGCGCGCGGCTGCGGGCCCACAGCCACTGCTCGAGCTCGACGTCCCCCTTGGGGACGATTTCGGTGTCAAAGGTCCAGATGAAGGGGCGACGCCCCGCCTGCGCGGGAGCGGCCCACGTCAGCCCCGCGATGCATGCCACCACTGTCACCCAGTGGGCTGTGCGCATTCGGCCTCCCCACCCCCGTCTCGGGGGTGCCTGTGCGGTTGACTATCTCACAGTCTGGAAGGCGTCCCGAGGCCCGGAAACACGAAGGCCGGTAGTCCCGAGTTTCCTCAAGAACTACCGGCCTTCATGAGTGAGCGGCGGAAGGGATTCGAACCCTCGACCCCGAGCTTGGGAAGCTCGTGCTCTACCAACTGAGCTACCACCGCGGGCGAAGCAGGGCGCAAAGTACGGGCCGCCCCGTGGCTTGTCAACGGGAAGTGAGGCGCTACTCCGACTCCTCGACGGTGAGCTGGTAGGCGTCCTGGAAGTTGGACTCGCGGTTGCGCGCGTCCCGGACCTCGAAGACGTAGACGCCCGGCTCGGCGCTGTAGCGGATGCGCTCCGGCTGGTCGCCCTTGGCCCGGTCCGCCGTCTGCACGAGCGACAGCTTCCCGTCTGGCTGCACCCGGTGCAGGTACAGGCCCACGTCGACCTTCAGGATGCCCAGCAGCGTGGCCCGGATGGGCGTGCGCAGCGGCCGGTCCGACAAATCCAACCGGAAGAAGTCCGTGTCCTTGACCGGATACACCGTGCCGCGCACCGGCTGCCCCACCGTCAGGTCCTGCGCCCGGTCCACGGTGTTGTTGGGCTCGCGCTCCTCGCCGCCGTTGTCCGGCACCGTGGTGACGGTGATGCGGTAGGGCTGCTCGGCGTTCTCGAAGTCCTTCACCCACTTGCCGTCCACCTTGCGCGACGCGCCCTCCACGCGGAAGTAGCAGGCGCCGTCGCAGGCGACGTTGTTGAGGCGCTCGGGCTCCTTGAGGGCGCCGTCGTTGGCGCGCAGCAACACCGTCTCCTTGTCCGACTCGCCCTCCGGCGGCTCCACCATGGAGAGCACCAGGTCCAGCCGCTCCACGCCGGTCAGCTCCACCTTGGCCAGCACCGGCTCGGCCGTCTTCAGGACGAAGTGGTCCACGTCCCCCTTGGGCGCCAGGAAGCCCTCGCGGTAGCCCCCGGCCGTCACCGTCGTGGCCTTGTGGAGCTCGTCGTTCGGCTCCAGCTCCGCGCTGGCGCCGGCCTCCTCCTGCGACACGGTGAGCGTGTACGGCATGGTGGTGTTGAAGGCCCGGCGGGCCTCCTTGCCCGTGCCCACCCAGCTCGTCTTCACCACCACGTAGACGACCCGGTCCGTGGCGCGCACGCCGATGTTCCGCAGCGACAGCGTCTCGCCCTCCTTGCCACGCAGGGAGAAGAGCGGCGCCTCCGCCGCGGACAGCACCGACAGCTCCGGCCGCACGCCGTCCACGCCCGTCAGCTCGATTTTCAGTGCCACCGAGGGCGGCTCGGGCGGCACCGCCGGCGTCCCCGCGTCCAACGCCCGGGCAATGGCCGCGCCCACCGCCCCGCTGCCCACGGGCGGCGGCTCGCTCCCCGCGAAGGTGCCTTCCACGGCGGGGGAGGGCGGGGCCTCGTCACGGCCGAAGCCGTCCACCTCGCCCTGGCCGGGCGAAGCGCCCAGCCGCGCGGTGATGCCGAACGCGCCATCGCCCTCCGGGTTTCCAGGCGCGGCGCCTTCCTCCGTGTCGAAGCCGGTGCCGCCCAGCTCCGGCCGCTCGCCGGGGACGCCCTGTCCGTCGCTCGCCCTGGGGCTTCCCGGCCCCTGCCGGGCGGCGAGGTCACTGCCTTCCAGGGTGTCCTGCCCGGCGGGAAAGGCCGTGCCACCCATCCCGGGCGGCGTGCCTTCCATCCCCCGAGGCGCGGCGCCAGCGCCCTGGGGCGGCGTGTCCTGTGAGGGCGAATCGCCGAAGGGCGAGGAGGGCTCCGGCGTCCCGCCCTGGCCCGGTGCCGGCGCGGCGTCCCCTGGGGGCGACGGCGGCGTCGGGTCCGGCAGCTCGATGCGGTACCAGTCCTCGTCGCCGGCGTGGCCCAGGAACGCCGTCACCGTCTGGCCCAGGGCCAGGTTCACCGCGTCCACGGCGCGGTCATTGGGCTCCCGCTCCTCGCCGTCCTCGGGGGCGCGCAGGCGGACCTCGAGCGTGTACGCCCCGCCCACACCTTTGCGCGTGGGGACCACGCGGAGGAAGCGCTCGTCCTCCACGTAGAGGTTCGGGAAGCGCTCCGGCTTGCCCTCGCCCTCGCTGTTGACGCCCACCAGGCGGTTGCGGTCGCGGTCATACACCTCCAGGGTGATGTCCCCGCCCGGCAGGCCGGACACGGAGACCTCCGCGATGCGCGGCGCGCCGGGCGCCAGCCGGTACCAGTCCTCGTCCGCCTTGTTCGGCTGCGCGGTGAGCTCCGCGCTCACCGTGCTGTTGCGGGTGAGCTCCAGCGCCTGGTCGGGCCTGTCGTTGGGCTCCTGCTCCGTGAGAGCGGCCGGTCCCGTCTCCACCGGGCCCGCGTCCAGCGCTTCCGGTGCCTTGTCCTCCTTGCAGCCGGCCAGCACCAGCCCCAGCACACAGGCCCACCCCCAGCGTCTCATCACGGTCTCCTCCAGAACAGGCCGCCATCCTTCCCGTCAGGGACGGAGTGTCAAGCACCCCAACATCCGCGCGGGCGCTTTCATCCGCACCCGCCCGGCCGCCCCGTGCGTGCTCGGACTGGAGCCCCGCTCACGAGGCGATCAAAGATGGGAGGACATGCGACGCCTGCTCCTCGCCTCCCTCCTGTCCGCCACGGCGGCCTCCGCCGCATCCAATGTCCCCCCGGGTTACGTCCAGGCCACCGACTGGCTCGAGCGCTCCAGCGAGCCGGGGCGCTACGGCCCCCTCAACGTGCTGGACGGCCGGGACACCACCGCCTGGTGCGTCAGCGGTGACGCGCCCGCGTCCTTCACCTTCGGGTTCAAGGACATCGTCACCGTGGACGAGGTCCGCGTGTACACGGGGGACGGCTCGGACCGGGCCGCGTTCAAGGCGCGCGCCCGGGCGAAGAAGCTCACCCTCACGGGCATCAAGGAGGCACGCAGCGTCCGCGTGGAGGACAAGCGCGGGCTCCAGGCGGTGCCCCTCAAGCCCGCGCTGCGGGGGGCCCGCTTCACGCTGGAGGTGTCGGACCGCTTCCCGGGCGCCAAGGACGGCGCCCCCGTCTGCGTCACCGACATCGTCTTCTACTCGGGGGGGAAGGCGCTCAACGGCACCTGGCTGGCGCCCAAGCTGCGCTACAACGCCCGGCTGGCGCCGCTGTTGGGGACCTGGTTCGGGGGCCTGAAGGGCGCGCCGCACCGCTTCCTGTCCTTCTACCTGGATGGCACCTACAGCCTCACCGAGGAGCCCCTGGAGGGCGAGGTGTCCACCACGGTGAGCGGCGCCTACACGCTGTCCGGCGACAAGCTCTCCATGGACGTGCCCCCGCACGGCCGCGTGACGGTGCGTTTCCCGCGAGCGGACGCGGAAGGGACGCGCCCGCCGGATGCGGCGCTGACGTTCGACGGCCCCGTCGCCGAGGCGTGGGGGCAGGAATTCCGCGGCCAGCGGTGAGAGCGCGGGCTGGCTGCCGCCCGCCTGGCTTCCGGGTGGTGCGGCGGCCCGCTTCTACAGGGCGGCCAGCTTTCGCTTCGCGCCGAAGTGGCGGAAGAACGCGATGATCTCCTCGACCGCGATCTTCACGTCGGTGGCGTCCTGGAACTCGGATTCCAGGAAGATGCCGCCGCAGGACTCGCAGGTGTCGTAGTGCAGGGGGTGCTGGCGGTCGCCGCCGTCCACGCGGACGAGGTCGACCTGGCACTCGGGGCACTGACCGGTCAGTGCCTCCGCATCCACCTTGCCGCCCTGGCTCTCCAGCCCGGGGAGGTTGTTGTGGAGCAGGACCCGGTTGAGGTCCGCGACGTCGATCCAGAGGCCGCCGCAATCTCCACACTTTCGCAACGTCTGATCATCCCCCTCGAGATCGGTCATCTCGACGTTGCAGCTGGGGCAATCCATGGTCCGGTTCCATTCTCCTGTTGGGGGGGAGTGGTGTTCTCCCCAGTCGATTGGAGAATGATAGGTCGCGCGAAATTTCGGATGCAACCCGCCTTGCGCCTTCTGTTGGCAACGCGCCGTCCCGTCGCCCCCCAGCCCCTCGGCCCTACGCCTTCTCGCGGCGGATGTCCGCGCCCAGCTCGCTCAGCTTGCGCTCCAGGCGCTCGTAGCCCCGGTCCAGGTGGTAGACGCGGCTGACGTCGGTGCGGCCCTCCGCCCGCAGCCCCGCGAGGATGAGTGACGCGCTCGCCCTCAAGTCCGTTGCCATGACGGGCGCGCCGCTCAGGCCCTTCACGCCCTTCACCACCGCGGTGTGTCCCTGGATGGTGATGTCCGCGCCCAGCCGGTGCAGCTCCGGCACGTGCATGAAGCGGTTCTCGAAGATGTTCTCGCTGATGACGGAGGTGCCCTGGCTGACGGACATCAGGGCCATCAACTGGGCCTGCATGTCCGTGGGGAAGCCCGGGTGCTCCGTGGTGGTGATGTTCACCGAGGTCAGCCGGTCCGGCGCCTTGCAGCGCAGGCCGCCGTTCTCCGCGGTGAGGGTGCAGCCGGCCTCGCGCAGCTTCTCCACCAGGGCGTCCATGTGCTCGGGCACCACGTGCTTCACCAGCACGTCGCCGCCGGAGATGGCCGCCGCCACCAGCAGGGTGCCGGCCTCGATGCGGTCGGGGAGGATGGCGTGCTCCACCGGCTTGAGCGCGTCCACGCCCTCAATCGTGATGATGGAGGTGCCCGCGCCCTCGATGCGCGCGCCCATCTTGTTGAGCACCCGGGCCAGCTCCTCGACCTCGGGCTCGCGGGCGCAGTTCTCCATCACCGTGCGGCCCCTGGCCAGCACCGCCGCCATCATCACGTTCTCCGTGCCGGTGACGGTGATGACGTCGAAGTTGACCGTGCCGCCCTTGAGCTGCTTCGCGGTGGCCTCCACGTAGCCTTCGGTGAGGTGGATGTCCGCGCCCAGCGCCTTCAGCCCCTTGAGGTGCTGGTCGATGGGCCGCGCGCCGATGGCGCAGCCGCCCGGCATGGACACGCGCGCCCGGCCGAAGCGGGCCACCAGCGGCCCCAGCACCAGCACGCTGGCGCGCATCGTCTTCACCAGCTCGTACGGCGCCTCCGGGGTGATGTGCCCGTTGACGCCCACCTGGCAGACGTCCGTCTTCTCCGCGTCGCGCTCCGCGTCGCAGCCCATGGTGCGCAGCACCTTGAGCATGGTGGTGACGTCCGCCAGGTCCGGCACGTTGCGGTACGTGGAGGTGCCGTCCGCCAGCAGCGCCGAGGCGAGGATGGGCAGCGCCGCGTTCTTCGCGCCCGAGGCCTGCACTTCTCCGTGCAGCGCCTGGCCGCCCTTGATGACGATCTTGTCCATGGTTCCCTGCGTCTTCAGCCCTGTGGCCCGCTGGCCGCGGGCTGTGTCCCAAAAGCCATTCGTTCCCGCCGCTCCAGGTCCTTCTCCACCCGCGCGTCCGCGTAACCCGCGGCACGCAGGAGCTCCAGGACGGCGGGGCCCTGGTCCTCACCAATCTCCATTGCAAGGAGGCCGCCAGGCTCCAACCACTGGCGCGCGCCCGTCACCACCCGGCGCACCGCCACCAGCCCGTCCGGCCCGCCGTCGAGCGCCAGCTTCGGCTCCCGGCGCACCTCCGCGGACAGGCCCGGAATCTCACCGGAGGCGATGTAGGGCGGGTTGGAGACCACCACCTGGAAGCGCTCGCCCGCGGGCACCGGGGCGAAGAGGTCGCCTTGCAGCACCGTCACCCGGTCCGCCACGCCCAGCGCCTGGGCGTTCTCCCGCGCCAGCGCGCAGGCGTCCGGGGACAGGTCCGTGGCGGTGACGGTGGCCTGTGGCCGCTCGGCCGCGAGGCTGATGGCGATGCAGCCGGAGCCCGTGCACACGTCCAGCGCGCGGCCGGGCGCGTCCCTGGGCAGCATGCGCAGCGCCGCCTCCACCAGCAGCTCCGTCTCCGGGCGCGGAATCAGCACCCGGGCGTCCACCTTGAAGGGGCGGTTGTAGAACTCGCGCACGCCCGTGAGGTACTGCGTGGGCTCGCCCGCCATGCGGCGCTCGATGAGGGCACGGTAGGCGCCCAGCTCCTCCTTGGAGAGGGGGCGGTCCAGGTCCACGTACAGCCGGACGCGGCTGAGCTCGAGCACGTGCGACAGGAGGATCTCCGCGGTGAGCCGCGGCGCGTCCACCTGTCGCTTCTCGAAGTGCTGCGTCGTCCAGGCGAGGACCCTGCGGATGGTCCAGGGCTCGCTGCTCATGCGGAGGGCTTCGGGCCGCCGGCCGTCTGCGCCTTGAGCGCCTCGGCCTGGTAGTAGGTCCGGCAGGCGGTGATGACCTCTTCCACGTCACCCGCCATGACGCCTGGCAGGTTGTGCACCGTGAGGCTGATGCGGTGGTCCGTCAGCCGGTCCTGCGGGAAGTTGTAGGTGCGGATCTTCTCGCTGCGGTCGCCGGTGCCCACCTGGGCGCGGCGGGCGGAGTCGCGCTCGTTGCGGATGCGCTCCTGCTCGATTTCGTAGAGCTTCGCCCGCAGCATGCGCATGGCCATGGTGCGGTTCTTGAGCTGGCTCTTCTCCTGCTGGCACTTCACCACGATGCCCGTGGGGTGGTGGATGAGGCGCACCGCGGAGTCCGTGGTGTTGACGCTCTGGCCGCCGGAGCCGGTGGAGCGCATCACCTGCATCTCGATGTCCGCCGGGTTGATGTGCACGTCCACGTCCTCCGCCTCCGGCATCACCGACACGGTGATGGTGGACGTGTGGATGCGGCCCTGCGTCTCCGTGGCCGGCACGCGCTGCACGCGGTGCACCCCGGACTCGTACTTCATGCTGCTGAAGACGGCGTCCCCCGACAGCGTCACCGTGGCGTCCTTCACGCCGCCGGCGTTGCCCGGGCTCATGTCCAGGATGTCCGCCTTCCAGCCCCGGCGGTCCGCGTAGCGGAGGTACATCTGCATGACCTCCTCGGCGAAGAGGGCCGCCTCGTCGCCGCCCGCGCCCGCCCGGATCTCCAGGATGACGTTCTTCTCGTCGTTCGGGTCCTTGGGGAGGAGGAGGATCTTGAGGCTGGCCTCCAGCTCCTCGCGCTGCTGCTTCAGGCCGGGCAGGGCCTCGCGGGCGAAGGCCTTCTCGTCGGCGTCGCCGCCGCCGAGCCAGGTCTCCACCTCGTCGAGGTCGGCGAGCACCTTGCGGTAGGTCCGGAAGGCCTCGACCAGCTTCTCCAGGCTGGCGCGCTCCTTGGACACCTTCTGGAGCCGCGCCGAGTCGGCGAGCACGTCGGGGTTCGACAGGTCGGCCGTCAGTCGTTCGAACCGGCGCTCGACGTCTTCGAGTTTGTCAATCATCGTCGTTCCGGGGGGTATTGCCCCTTTGCCGGCCCTCTGGCAAGGGCGGGCGGAGTCAAGAAAATCCTTGGACGCTCGGGCGGGAGCATGAAAAAAGGGCCGCCCTCACCGCGCTCAGCGGTCGATTTCACATCACCACACGGAGTCCTTCCACATGCCCGCCCAGAAGGGAAATCGTTCCAAGAAGAAGGTCGCCAACCGCGCCAAGGGCCGGAAGGCCCAGCTGAAGCGCCGCCGCAGCCGCGCCAAGAAGGGCCAGTCCAACAACAAGGTCTAGTGCGTTGGCTACTCCCTCCCTCGAACTTCGGGGGAGGGAGGCGGGCGGGCCCACGGCTCCAGCTCGGGCAGCATCCGCTCCACGCCTTCTGAGGATTCGGCCAGCAGCCGCAGCACCGCCTCCGCCTCCTCGCCCGTGACGGGCACCGGCTGGAAGGGCAGCTCCGGGAAGCGGTCGGTCCTCAGGGGCAGCACCTCGCTGGACAGGTACGCGCCGCCGGGGCCGAAGTGGCCCTTCCACAGGGCGCCGCGCTTGTCGCGAGGGTTCCAGTTCCCCCCGAAGACGAAGTTCCCCAGCGAGTAGACGACGGGCCGCCCCTGGTACAGCTCCATGGCCTGGAGGACGTGTGGGTGGGCGCCCAGCACACCCGCGGCGCCCGCGTCGATGGCGGCGTGGGCCAGCCGGACCTGGTAGGGCTCCGGGGTGTAGGTGCCTTCGCGCCCCCAGTGGAAGTAGGGCAGGACGAGGTCCGCCTGGGCCCGGGCCGCGGCGATGTCCTCCCGGAGCATCCGTTCCATCACCTCCACGTCGGAGAAGTGGCCGGCGACCCCCGGGGTGGTCTCCGTGGCGTAGACGCCGGGCGGCTCGATGTTGCGCGTGCCCAGGAAGAAGTAGCCCAGCAGCGCGACGCGCTGGCCGCCCACGGTGACGACCGCGGGGCGGCGGGCCTCCGCCAGGTTCCGGCCCGCACCGAAGTAGGGGATGCGCGCCGCGTCGAGGGTGTCCAGCGTGTCCAGCAGGCCCTGGGCGCCGTAGTCCATCAGGTGGTTGTTGGCCAGGCTCACCACGTCCACGCCGCCAGCGGTGAGGACGCCGACCAGCTCCGGCTTCGCGCGGAAGTTGAAGTTCTTGGGCAGCTTCTCCCCGCGCACGGTGAAGGGGCACTCCAGGTTGACGACGAACAGGTCGGCGGCGTCCGTCAGGGGCTTCACCTCCTGGAACCCGTAGAGGGCCAGGTCGTCCCGGGAGCGGCCCTTGGCGGCCTCCGCGTCGTAGTGGGTCTGGTAGTTGTGGCCCAGGGTCACATCGCCGCCCACGATGATGGAGAGGGGGCGGGAAGGGGGCTCGGCCACCGGCGCCTCGGGCGCCTGGGCCGCCGCCCCGGGGGCGGGGGCTGTCGGGCTGGCTCCTCCGGCGGCAACCGCTCCGGCGGGGGGACGGCGCGGGGGTGACAGGCGGACAACAGGAGAAGCAGCAGGGCGACGTGGCGCATGGGCAGGGGGAAACTCTACCTTGCACCCCTTGGAGCGCGGCGCGTAGATTGCCCGCGCGCTCATGGCCCGCGAAAAGGACAACATCGCTCTCTCCGACGAGCACAATACTCGTGGAATCGAGCTGGCGGACCGGGGGTGGCTCGACGAGGCCATCAAGGAGTTCAAGAAGGCCATCGACCTGGACCCAAGCTCCGCGCACGCCCACGACAACCTGGCGACGGTCTACGCGGAGAAGAAGCTCTTCCGCGAGGCCCTGTCGGAGTACCTCACCGCCCTGAAACTGGAGCCGGAGAGCGCCACGGCGCACTACAACCTGGCCTGCTTCCTCTCCACCCACGCGGGGGAGATGGCGGTGGAGGAGTATAAGGAAGCCATCGAGCTGGACCCGGAGTATCCGGACGCCCACCTCAACCTGGGCCTCACCTACGCGGACCAGGGCCGCGTGGAGGAGGCGATGCGCGAGCTCCAGACGGCCATCGAGCTGGACTCCCAGGACGCCTTCCCCCGCCACGAGCTGGCCGCGCTGATGATGGACGAGGGCGACTACCGCTCCGCCATCACCCAATTGAAGGAAGTGGTGCGCCTGGAGCCGGACAACTTCGAGGCGCAGTTGGACCTGGGCATCTGCTACGCGCAGAAGGGCTTCTACGCGGAGGCCGAGCGCGCCTATGAGCGGGCGCGGGCGCTCAACCCGGAAGATCTGCTGCTCAACTACAACCTGTCCGCCCTGTTCGCGCTGTGGGGGCGTCCCAAGGACGCCGTGCAGTACCTGCAGAAGTCGCTCACGGCGGACCGACCGAAGGTGATGGGGTGGCTGTCCACCGACCCCATGTTCGACGCCCTCAAGGGTGACCCGGACTTCGAAGCCTTGTTCTGAGCCATGGGCAACGAATGGTTGTTCCTGGGGTTGGCGATCCTCCTCGTATTCGCCAACGGCTTCTTCGTGGCGACCGAGTTCGCCATCGTGAAGATCCGCGCCACGCGGCTCCAGGCGCTGGTGGACGAGGGCGCCCCGGGCGCCGCCCCGGCGATGAAGATGGTGGAGAAGCTGGACGCGTACCTCTCCGCCACGCAGTTCGGCATCACCCTGGCGTCCCTGGGCCTGGGCTGGCTGGGTGAGCCCGCCTTCGCGCGGCTGCTGGAGCCGGTGCTGGTGCCGTTGGTGCCGGAGGGCGCCTCCACCACGTTGGCCCACTCCGCGGCGGTGGTGATTGGCTTCAGCATCATCACCTTCCTGCACATCGTCCTGGGGGAGCTGGCCCCCAAGAGCCTGGCGATCCAGCGCCCCGAGGACACGACGCTCGCGGTGGCGCTGCCCATGCGGGTGTTCTACGTCCTGTTCTACCCGGCCATCGTCCTGCTCAACGGGCTGGCGGCGTGGGTGCTGCGCGTGTTCGGTCTCCAGGCGGTGGGGGAGGCGCACGAGGCGCACAGCGAGGACGAGCTGCTGGTCATCCTGCACAGCTCGGCGCAGGCCGGCGCGATCACGACGGCGCGCGCGGAGCTGCTGGAGCGCGCGCTGGAGATGGCGCAGAAGACGGCGCGCCAGGTGATGGTGCCCCGCAACCAGGTGAAGTTCCTGGACGTGGAGGAGCCGCTGGAGAAGTGCATCGCGGACGCGCGCGCCGCGGGCCACACGTGGCTGCCGGTGTGCCGGGGGAACCTGGACGAGGTCGAGGGCGTGGTGAACGCCAAGGACCTCTTCTTCCTGCTGTCCCGAGGCGAGCTGCGCAGCCTGGCGCAGGTGCAGCGGCCGGTGCTGTTCATCCCCGAGGGCGCGACGCTGGAGCAGCTCCTGGCCGAGTTCCGCCGCCGCCGCCGGCAGACGGCGCTGGTGGTGGACGAGCACGGCGGCACGTCCGGGCTGGTGACCATCGCGGACGTGGTGGCCGAGGTGGTGGGCGACGTGGCGGAGCTGGGCCGGCGCATGGACGAGGTCCGCGCGCTGCCTGGAGGCCGCTTCGAGCTGCCGGGCACCGCGCAGCTCGACGATCTGGAAGAGCGGCTGGACGTCGACTTCGACCTGGACGAGGACGAAGAGGGCGAGGTGACGACCATCGCCGGCTACCTCATGACGCGGCTGGGCCGGGTCCCCGTGAAGGGGGACACGCTGCGGCTCGACATGTGGCGCATCGTCGTGGACGACGTGGAGGGCCCCCGCGTGGTGCGCGTCACGGTGGAGCCGCAGTCGCGGACGGCGGCCGGCCGCTCCGTGGCGGACGGTACCGGGGGCGCGGGCGAGCCGCCCTCGAGCGAGTCCTGAGTCCGTAGACCTGCCTTCCTGCCCGGCGTGCGCCTCCCGCGCCGCGTCAACGTGCCTGCCTGCCAGGTGGGCGCGAGCTTCGCGTTCATGCGGACGCGCGCGGGGCCGCGCTGTGGGGGCAGCGGGCCCGCCGGGCGCATGTCAGACCGGGATGCTACGTCCCGCGGAAGGTCACGCGCTCGCGTGGCGCAACAGGACTCAACAGGGCTGAAGCAGCGATACCCGCGGGAGGACGTCATGGGAGCGTAGAGACGCGGTGCGCACGCCGCCCCGCACAGGGCACGCGCTACAGCTACAGGGCACGCCTGCCCTGTCGCGCACCAGGCAACCGAACGTATGGCGATGCGTGGCATGGCCACGCTTGATCGCCTGGAAGGTGGCTGGTACTCCTTTCTGATGAACGCTCCGAGGCCGATTTTTCGGCCTCGCGCGCGATTTTCTCCTCGTACCGAGCCCGCTCTAGGAGCCCGCTGGCATGCGAATCAAGCGGTTGGACATCACCGGCTTCAAGTCCTTCATGGAACGGAGCGTCTTCACGTTCGACGAAGGCGTGACGGGCATCGTCGGGCCCAACGGCTGCGGCAAGTCCAACGTCGTGGACGCCATCCGCTGGGTGATGGGTGAGCAGAGCGCGAAGAACCTCCGTGGCCGCGGCATGGAGGACGTCATCTTCAACGGCTCGGAGAACAAGCCGCCGCTGTCCATGGCGGAGGTGTCGCTCACGTTCATCGTGGATGACACGGACCAGCTCGCGCCCCAGTACCAGGGCTTCTCCGAAGTCACGGTGACGCGGCGCCTGTTCCGCAACGGCGACTCCGAGTACCTCATCAACAAGACGCTGTGCCGCCTGCTGGACATCACCGAGCTGTTCCTCGGCACGGGCGTGGGCACCAAGGCGTACTCCATCATCGAGCAGGGCCGCGTGGGCCTCATCGTGTCCAGCAAGCCCGAGGACCGGCGCCACCTGCTGGAGGAGGCCGCGGGCGTCACCAAGTACAAGGCCCGCCGCAAGGCCGCCGAGCGCAAGATGGAGGCGACCGACGCCAACCTGCTGCGCGTCACCGACATCACCAACGAGCTGGAGAAGCGGCTGGACGCGCTGTCGCGCCAGGCGAAGAAGGCGGAGAAGTACAAGAAGCTCAAGGCGCGCATGCGGGACATCGACCTGCACGCGGCCACCCACCGCCAGTTGGAGCTGATGGCGGAGAAGAAGATGCTCCAGTCGCGGCTGGAGAACCTGGGCTCCGAGGAGCGGGAGAGCCTGGACCGGGTGAAGGAGCTGGAGGAGACGATTACGCGCCGCCGCGCGGAGCTGGAGGCGGAGACGGCCGCGCTCCAGGCGCTCGCCGCGGAGGTGCACACGCTGGAGAGCTCCCTGCAGCGCGACACGCAGGAGATGACCTACGGCAAGCGCGACCTGGAGGAGACGCGGGCCCGCGTGGCCGCCGCCCAGGTGGAGCTGGACGGGCTGCTCGCGCGCAAGGCGGAGATGTCCGAGGCCATGGCCGCCCGCGAGGCGGAGCTGTCCGGCATCGCCGGCTCGTGGAAGGAGGACGAGGTCGCGATGCAGGTGGCGCAGGAGGAGCTGCGCCGCGTGTCCCAGCTCCAGACGGAGGTGGCGCTGCGCCTGGAGCAGGAGCGCGCCGGCCTGGTGGCCGTGGCCACGCGCCTGGCCAACCACGAGAGCAACCTGGTCAACCTCGCCCGTCAGCGGAGCGACTTGGAGGCCCGCCGCGCGAAGCTCCAGGGGGAGCTGGAGACGCTGCGCGCGCAGGAGCTGTCGCTGGAGAACGTCCGGGGTGACGTGGCCAGGCGGGTGGAGGACACCCGGCACCTCGCCGCGGAGCTGGCCGAGCGCAAGGGCCAGGAGGAGGACGCGCTCGTCCGCACCCGCGCGGCCTTCACGGAGAACGAAATCGAGGTCATCGCGCTGCGCGAGGAGCTGAGCGACAAGCGCAGCCGCCTCTCCACGCTGGAGGACATCCAGAAGAACTACGACGGCTTCGACCGCGGCGTGCGCGCCGTGATGACGCGCGCCGGCATGCAGGCCCGCGAGCAGGGCATCTTCGGCCTGGTGGCGGACGTCATCAACGTCACCCCGCGCTACGAGCGCGCGGTGGAGGCCGCCCTGGGTGAGCGGCTCCAGCACGTCATCGTGGAGAGCCGCGACAAGGGCGTGGAGCTGGTGGAGTACCTCAAGGGCCACGCCGAGGGCCGGGGCAGCTTCCTCCCGGTGCCCGCGCTGGACGCGCTGCCGGCCCCGCTGGAGCCGGACTTCAGCCGGCCCGGCGTGTTGGCGCACGCGCTGCGCGAAGTCACCTGTGAGGAGGCGCTGACGCCGCTGGTGCAGCTCCTGCTGGGGGACGTCGTCGTGGTCCAGGACGTGGCCGCGGCGCGCGCCTGGTCCGAGTCCGGCGGCCCCATGTGCACGCTGGTGACGGTGGAGGGCGAGGTGTTCCGCCCGGACGGCACCATCGTCGGCGGTGAGCGCGAGGGCGCGGCGGTGGGCGCGCTGCAGAAGAAGCGCGAAATCGCCGAGCTGGCCACCGAGGTGGCCCGCGTGGAGGAGCGCTACAACGAGATTCTCACCCGGCACTACACGCTCCAGAAGCAGATGGGGCACGCGGAGGGCGTCCTCAAGGGGCTGGCGAAGAATCAGCACGCCGAGGAGCTGAACCTCGCCAGCCAGGAGAAGGACCTGCACAAGGCGGGCGAGGACCTGGCCCGCGTGCGCGAGCGGGTGCGGGCCCTGGAGGTGGAGGAGGGGCAGCTCACCCTGAGCCACCAGGCGCTGGAGCACGAGGAGGAGGCCAGCCGCGGCGAGGTGGCGCACGGCCAGGCGGACCGCGAGGGCCGCGAGGAGCGGGTGAAGCAGCTCGTGGCCGAGCAGGAGACGCTGCGCCAGCGCGCGGAGACGGCCAACGGCGAGCTGACGGGCCTGCGCATCAAGGTGGCCGCCGGCAGCGAGCGCGGCGAGTCCGCCCGCAAGGAGCTGGACAGCCTCGTCACCCAGCGCCAGGACATGGAGACGCGCATCGCCCGGCTCCAGGCCACGGTGGTGGAGGGAGGGGCGCGCGCCGAGGAGCTGGAGCGGCGCACGGCGGACACCGAGGGCGGCCTGTCCCAGCGCGCCGAGGAGCACCGGCTGGCCGCGGAGGGGCTGGAGAAGCGCCGCGCGGCGCACACCGCGGCCTCCGCGGAGGTGCGTGAGCAGGACGCCACGTTCCGCGAGCTGCGCGGCCGCGTGGACGAGCTGATGCAGGGCCTGTCGCAGATTTCGCTGCGCGAGCGTGAAATCGCGCTGGAGCTGGAGCACCTGGCGGCGGGCATCCGCGAGCGGCACCAGGTGGAGCTGGCGAACGAGCTGCACCAGTACCACCTGCTGCCCGCGCTGGCCCCGGAGACGGAGGCGGAGCTGAAGGACTTGCGCGCGCAGGTGGAGAAGATGGGGGAGATCAACCTCACCGCCATCGACGAGCACGCGGAGCTGTCCAAGCGCTACGACTTCCTCACGGCGCAGAAGAAGGACCTGCAGTCCTCCATCGAGCAGCTCAAGGACGCCATCCAGCGCATCGACGCCACCAGCCGCGAGCGCTTCAAGCAGACCTTCGACGTGGTGAACGAGAAGTTCCAGGCCATCTTCCCGCGCCTGTTCGGCGGCGGGCGGGCCAGCCTCATCCTCACCAACGAGGGCCCCGGCCAGGAGCCGGGCGTGGAAATCGTCGCGCAGCCGCCCGGCAAGAAGCTGCAGAGCGTCAACCTGCTGTCCGGTGGCGAGAAGGCCCTCACCGCCGTGGGCCTCATCTTCGGCATCTTCCTCATCAAGCCGACGCCCTTCTGCCTCCTCGACGAGGTCGACGCGCCGCTGGATGAGGGCAACGTGGGCCGCTACAACGACATGGTGAAGGAGATGAGCAAGCAGTCGCAGTTCATCCTCATCACCCACAACAAGCGGACCATGGAGGTCTCCAACACCCTCTACGGCGTCACCATGGAGGAGCCGGGCATCTCCAAGCTGGTCAGCGTGCGCATGCGCGAGGCGGGCGCGGCCAACGACGACAAGGTGACGGCGGCGTAGTCCCGCTGTCCCTCACGGGCGGGGCACCGGGCCTCCGGTGTCCGCCCCGCGGCGGCAATCCCCAGAAACACCGAAGGCGCGGGCCCCGGCTTCCGGGCTCCCGCGCCTTCTGTTTTTCCGCCCGGGTGGGGCGGGGGACGCCTAGAACTTCTTCTTCGGGCAGGCGGCCTTGTCCTGCGCGGCCATCTTCTCCGCGTCCGCCAGCTCCTTCACCGACTCGTCCACGTTCTTCTGGGTGGCGGCGACGACGTCACCCCAGTTCTCCGCGTCCTTCGCCGCCATCTCCGTGGCCAGCGCCAGCGCGGCCTGGTCCGTGGCCTGGCGGGCCTTGATGGATTCAAGGACGCGCGTGTCCGCCTTCACCAGGGCCTCGCACTTGGAGGACATCTCATCGAAGAGGCGCCAGTTCTTCGTCTTCTGGTAGCGGTCCACCACCTCGGCGTAGGCCAGGGCCGCCGGGGTGCGGGCGCCGTCGGCGATGGCCGAGTCCGCCGCGCGCTGGGTGCGGTTGAGGTCCAGCTGGAGGAAGCGCAGCTCGGGCGGCAGGTTGGCCGAGGCGGCCTCCGGCGCGGCCGAGTCGAAGTGGACGAAGCGGTAGGAGAAGCCCAGCTCGTCGGAGCTCAGCTTCGCCGGCAGCGCGGCGATCTTCGGCTGGAGGCAGGCGGCGAGCTGGTCCGCCTCGGTGTTGCCGGAGGGCGCGAAGGTCACCTCGGCCGGGGTGGGGTTGGCCTTCAGCAGCTTGATCTTCGCCGTCAGCGGCGGCGGGACCTGCTCCTTGAAGTTGGCGTAGCACTCACACCAGCCCTGCTGCGCCAGGCGCACCGCGCCGGTGAAGTCCGAGCCCTCGTTGATGCCGAAGGTGACGGAGTTCAGGCCGCTGGTGGTGTGCTCGAAGGGGATGGCGGCCTCCACCGGCTGCGCGCCCTTGGGCAGCGCGGCCAGCTTCACCTGCGTGTCCACCACCTTCTGGATGCAGGCCTGGCCCTCGGGGGTGAGGTTGGTGCCGCTGACGGCGTGCGTCGCGCCCTGCTCCGTGACGCTCGTCTTGACCTCCACCGTGGTGCTCTTCTCCGGGCCCCGGTGCTTCGGGTCCACCAGGCACTCCATCACCTGAGGGCGGGTGGTCAGCAGCGCGCCCAGCACGACGCCCTGGCTCGCCTGCTCCGGGAGCTGGAGCTCGCGCGGGAAGCAGTTCACCAGGTCGAACGGGGGCTGATTGGTGATGCGGACACGCTCCTCGGTCGACGTGGGCTGGCCAGCCTGCGCCGCGGCGGGCTTCTGCTGGCCGGCACAAGCGGCGGTGAGGAAGACGGAGGCTACGGCAACACGACGCAACATGCGGTTGTTCTCCCTAGGGGTGGACCTGCGTGCGGACTTCTTTACTTCTCCAGGCCCTCGGCGTTCTTGAGGTCCTTGAGCCGAAGCCCGTTCTTTTTCAAAAGGCGATAAAGGCTCTGCATGGACAGGCCGGTGCGCTGCTCCGCGGCCTTCATGTCGAAGCCCACGGATTTCATGACCTCGGCGAAGTAGAGCCGCTCGAAGTCGGCCAGCACCCGGTCCTTGGCCTCGTGGTAGGGCAGGGTGCCCACCAGCGTGGCCACCTGGGTGGTGGGGGCCTGTCCCTCCAGGCGCCGCGACGGCTGGGCCAGGAAGTCCAGCCAGCTGCTGTTGCCCGTCTCCTCCATGAGGGCGCCGCGCTCCAGCACGTTGCGCAGCTCGCGCACGTTGCCCGGCCAGTCGTAGCCCTCGAAGAGGGCCAGCGTCTGGGGCGTGAGGGTGATGCTGGCGCGCAGCGTCTGGGCCAGGGCCTGGGCCAGCGAGGGCAAATCGTCCCGCCGGGTGCGCAGGGGCGGCAGGCGCACGCGCGCCACCGCGAGCCGGAAGTACAGGTCCGCGCGGAAGCGGCCCTGGCGCACGTCCTCCTCCAGGTTCCGGTGGGTGGAGGCGATGACGCGCACGTCCACCGCCACCGGCTGGCCATCCAGCGACGGCACCTCGCGCGTCTCCAGCACGCGCAGCAGCTTGCCCTGCACGGACATGGGCAGCTCGCCCACCTCGTCCATGAAGAGGGTGCCGCCCCGGGCCGCCTCGAAGACGCCGCGCGCCTCGCGGTCCTCGCCGTCACCCGCGCGCAGGCCGCCGAAGAGCTCGCGCTCCGCCTTCTCCTCGGAGATGAGGTTGCAGTCCACCACCTTGAAGGGGCCGTGGCGCCGCGCGGAGTGCTGGTGCACCGCGCGCGCCGCCAGCTCCTTGCCGGTGCCCGTCTCACCCTCCACGAGCAGGCTCATGTCCTCGCGGGCGATGCGGCGCAGCTCCGTGAAGACCCAACGCATCTTCTCCGAGGCGCCCACCAGCGCGCCGAAGGACTCCGCGCCCGCCACTTCCACCTCGGTGGGGCGCGGGGCGACCTTCACGGAGAGCTTCGTCTTGCCCAGCTCCACCTTGTCGCCGCTCGTCAGGTAGGCCTGCACCACCTGCCGGCCATCCAGGAAGGTGCCGTTGCGGCTGCCGGTGTCGCGCAGCAGCAGGCCTCGCGAGGTGCGCTCCACCTCCAGGTGGCGGCGGCTCACCGTGGCGTCCGTGAGCACCAGGTCCGCGGCGCTGTCGGAGCCCACGCGGACCAGGCCGTCCTGCGTCTTCACCTTCTTGCCCTTGTCCGGACCGGAGACGACCTCCACCGTCCATTCGGGGATGGGGATGCGGGTGGTGCGTCCTTCCTGCTCCGTCTGAGTGGTCTGGGTGACCTCGGGCCTATCCATATCGGGTCCTCTTTAGGTGCGAGTCGCATGGGCGGGCAAGCCCGACGCGAGCCTCTTCACATCGGAAAAACTCACGGCAGTACGAGCGGAAGAATCCTGCCGGAGGGTTGTTGAGCCCGCGCTTCGACTGGCGCGAGCGCCATCCGTGCGCGGGCAGGTGACTGCGGGAGTGCGGGACGGCCGTCGAGCGTGAGCACCAGGTCCTCCGCGGGGCGCTTCGCGCCCTCGGGCGCGAAGCGCCCATGGAGGCCACCGGGCCGCGGCCGCGCCAGCGTCTCCAGCAGCGCGGCGTCCACGTCCGGGGTGGCGGAGCGCAGGCGTTGGACGCGCAGGCGCACCAGGTCCTGTCCCGCTTCTTGGAGGGCTGGCGGTGATTCCGGGGCCCAGTCCTTGGACAGCCACGCCGCCGCGTCGAGCACGTCCCAGGGCGCCCACGCCAGGGCGGGGGATGGCGCGCGGGGAGGCTTCAGGCGGCTCGACAGGCCGCGGAGTGCTTCGCGCGTGAGCGCTTCCATGAGGCGCGTCAGCTCGGGCGCCGGGTCCGCGCTTTCCTCAAGGGTGTCTGTGTAGGGATTCACGGTGGCCTCCCCGAAGACCTCCAGCACCCCCTGGCGCGTGGCGGGGTGGAGGACCTCCACGCTGCCCACGTACCTCACCACCTCGGTGGCGCGCTGGCCCACCGTGTATCCCTCGGTGTCAATCAGTTCACGTTCGCCGGATGGGACGCGGTGCTCCGCCCAGGGGCGGAGCACCAGCAGGGCATCGGGCTGGACGCCGTGGGACGCCAGCGTCGCCACCACCTCGCGCGGCAGCGCGCCCTCGCCGCCCTCGCCGGGTCGCGTCACGCGCAGCTCGGTGGGGCCGAAGCAGCTCCGGCACGCGGCGGCCAGGAGGGCCACCGGCGGCATCGGCGCCAGGCGCGGGCAGGGGAAAGGGGCGGTGTGTTTCACGACACCCCCCATACAAGACGAACGTTCGGCCAGAATCCAGAATCCTGCGTCACTCCCTGGCGGAAGGACGCAGGAGGCCGGGTCGCGCCTCAGTAGCGGGCCGGCGGGTCGCTGGCGGGGAAGGTCTCCAGCAGCTCCTCCTCCACCGCGTCACGTGCCGTGTCATTCCCACCCGAGGCGATGCTCGCGTTGGTGGGTTGCTTCTCCTCGGAGGCCGCGCCGCGCTTGCCACCACTGTTGGCGGCGCGCTTGCGGCCGGTGCCCGCGCGAGACACCCCCGCCATGCGAGCGCCGAGCAGATTCTTCGCCCGCTCGGCGAGGTTGCGTTGCTCCTCCTGCCAGTCGCGGAAGAACTGGGCGAGCTCCGGGTCGCCGTTTTCCTCGGCATCCCGGATGTACGCCTCACTGGTCGAGGCACCCTTGAGCAGGTGATACAGGACGCTGATGAGGTTGTACTGCTCGTCCCGGGTCCCCGTCTGCCGCTCTTCGCCTGCCATGCCGCCTCCCGTGGATGAGTGAAGTGCCACTGGGAGGAAGCTATGCACGGTGGGCCGGGAGCCTCGGCGGGGGCGGCTGGCCGCCTGCCAGGGGTGCTCAGGCCTGGAGCATCGGCTCCAGGCGGCCCTCGGAGTCCAGGCGGGACAGGTCCGAGTAGCCGCCGACGTGCGTGTCGCCGATGAAGATTTGCGGCACGGTGCGCTGGCCGCCGCTCATCTCCACGAGCCTGGCGCGCAGGTCATCGTCTCCGGTGACGTCCACCTCCTCGTAATCCACGCCCTTGCGCTTGAGCAGGTCCTTGGCGCGGACGCAGTAGCCACAGTAGGTGGTCGTAAAAATCTTCACGGGCTTCACGGGTGTCTCCTCCTTCGTATCCACCAAGTTAAGGGCCAGGGAGGCGTGCCGCCACCCGGCCCGCAAAGACGACGGCCCCCGGTTCCCAGGAAGGGAGCCGGAGGCCGCGTTCAGGCCGTCACCCCGGGCAGGTGCCGGGGTGAGGGGCGGACTACATGCCCATGCCGCCCATCCCGCCCATGCCACCCATCCCGCCCATGCCACCGCCGGCGGGGAGGTCCTTCTCCTCCTTCGGACGCTCCGCCACCATGGCCTCGGTGGTGAGCATCAGCGAGGACACGGACGCCGCGTTCTGCAGCGCGGTGCGGCTGACCTTGGCCGGGTCGATGACGCCGGCGGCCAGCAGGTCCTCGTAGGCGCCCGTGGCGGCGTTGAAGCCGAACGGACCGGTGGACTCCTTGACCTTGTTCACCACCACGCTGCCCTCCAGGCCGCCGTTGCCGACGATCTGACGCAGGGGCTCCTCGAGCGAGCGGCGGATGATGTCCACGCCGAACTTCTCACCCCCCGTGAGCTGCAGGCCTTCCAGCGCCTTGAGGCAGCGGATGTAGGCCACGCCGCCGCCAGGGACGACGCCCTCTTCCACGGCCGCGCGGGTCGCGTTGAGCGCGTCCTCGACGCGGGCCTTCTTCTCCTTCATCTCCGTCTCGGTGGCCGCGCCGACGTTGATGACGGCCACGCCGCCCACGAGCTTCGCCAGGCGCTCCTGGAGCTTCTCGCGGTCGTAATCGCTGGAGGTCTCTTCAATCTGGGCGCGGATCTGCTTCACGCGCGCCTCGATCTCCTGCTGGCTGCCGGCGCCGTCCACGATGGTGGTGTTGTCCTTGTCCACCGTGAGGCGCTTCGCCCGGCCCAGGTCCTGGAGGGTGATGGTGTCCAGCTTGATGCCCAGGTCCTCGGCGATCATCTTGCCGCCCGTCAGGGTGGCGATGTCCTCGAGCATGGCCTTGCGGCGGTCACCAAAGCCGGGGGCCTTCACCGCGCACACGTTCAGCACGCCGCGGATCTTGTTGACCACCAGGGTGGCCAGGGCCTCGCCCTCGATGTCCTCGGCGATGATGAGCAGCGGCTTCCCGGCGCGGGCGACCTGCTCCAGGATGGGCAGGAGGTCCTTCATCGAGGAGATCTTCTTCTCGTTGATGAGGATGAGCGCGTCGTTGAGCGCCGCCTCCATGCGCTCCGGGTCCGTCACGAAGTACGGGGACAGGTAGCCGCGGTCGAACTGCATGCCCTCGACCACGTCCAGCGTCGTCTCCAGGCCCTTGGCCTCCTCGACGGTGATGACGCCTTCCTTGCCCACCTTCTCCATCGCGTCCGCGATGATGGTGCCGATCGTCTCGTCACCGTTGGCGGAGATGGTACCGACCTGGGCAATCTCCTTCTTGTCCTTGGTCGGCTTGGCCAGCTTCTTCAGCTCGGCGACGATGGTGGCCACGGCCTTGTCGATGCCGCGCTTGATCTCCATCGGGTTGTGGCCCGCGGCGACCAGCTTCGCGCCCTCGCGGAAGATGGCCTGCGCCAGCACGGTGGCCGTGGTGGTGCCGTCACCGGCGACGTCAGACGTCTTGGAGGCGACCTCCTTGACCATCTGCGCGCCCATGTTCTCGAACTTGTTCTCGAGCTCGATCTCCTTGGCGACCGTCACACCGTCCTTGGTGATGGTCGGAGAGCCGAAGCTCTTCTCGATGACCACGTTGCGGCCCTTGGGGCCCAGGGTGACCTTGACCGCGTCGGCCAGGATGTTGACGCCGCGGAGGATGGCCTCACGCGCGCGCACGTCGAAAAGAATGTCCTTCGCCATTTGGGAAGTTCCTTAAGGAAGGGTGGGGGAGACCGGATTACTTCTCGATGACGCCGAGCACATCCTCTTCACGCAGGATGAGGTGCTCCTCGCCGTCGAGCTTGATCTCGGTGCCCGCGTACTTGCTGAACAGGATGGTGTCGCCGGCCTTGATGTCCAGCGGACGGACCTTGCCATCCTCCTGCACCTTGCCGTTGCCCACGGCGACGACCTTGCCCTCCAGGGGCTTCTCCTTCGCCGTGTCGGGGATGAAGAGGCCGCCCTTGGTCTTGTTCTCCTCGGCGACGCGCTTGACGATGAGCCGATCCTGCAGGGGACGAATCTTCATGGCCTGCTCCTTACGTTTCGCTTCCGGCGCCGTTTCAAAGGGCGACCGGAAGCTGCTTGGGGGTTGAAAAAGGGCCTCGTGGCCCGTGGGGTTAGCACTCGCACCTCATGAGTGCTAACGCCCAGGCGCGGCGGATAATAACCAGCGAAGTTGACCCGTCAAGCGACGCTGGCTGAGCGCTTTCGAGTGTGCCAACTGCGCGGCATTGCTGGGGTTTTCCAGTGACGCCGGTCCCCGGGCCTGGCCCGCACGGCCGCGCGCTCCGGGGCCCGGATTGGCACTCAAGCCGCGTGAGTGCTAACGCAAGTGCCCGGAATCACTGGGGGTGGTTTTTGCCGCGGCGCCGCCCGATTGCTACCCTTCCCAGGTCTCCTCCGGGCGACGTCCGCCCGGGGAATGACGGGAGGTGTCAATGAGTGGACTGGTGGCGTCCCTGTCGCTGAAGGAATTCTTCAAGTCTCTTCTGGGCGAAATCACGGGGCGGCAGCGGGTGGAGCTGGCGGAGGTGACGGAGTTCTACCTGGTGAACCTGCTGTCCGAGTTCGCCGTCACCGACAAGCTGTTCACCCGCGAGGAGGACGGGCGCAAGGACCACGAGCCCCTGGCCATCCTCTACCATCAGGCCCTGCAGCAGGAGCGCGCCGAGCGCATCCGCACCCTGCGCCGGCTGGGCGACGTGTCCCTGTACACGGCGGGCTTCTTCTCCGGCGCGCTGCAGGGCGGGGTGGTGGGGCCGGACTACTACATCCAGATGGGCGGCACCGCGTACGGCCACGTGGCGGAGCTGACGCCGGCCGCGGGCTTCGCGCAGGTGTACCGGGAGCTGTGCGAGAAGTTCCGCAAGGTGGTGGAGGTCCTGGAGGAGATTTCCGCGCGGGGCATGGTGCAGGCCGGCCCCAGCGGCGCGCTGAAGGTCTACGAGGCGTGGGTGCGCACCGGGAGCGACCGGCTGGAGCGCGTGCTGCTCGAAGCGGGGATGATGCCGCGGCCCAAGGGGCAGCTCGCCAACTAGCCGGAGGTGCGGATGATTGGCCGCGTTCAGGACCACCTGGAGGCCATCTACGGCTTCACGTGCGAGGCGAGGGCGGAGGGCTTCGTGGTGGACACGGAGGCCGCCGCGAGGCTGGGCGGCACCGGCCGCTCCGACGAGGAGCTGCTGGTGCACGAGGCCGGGGACGCGCTGGAGCTGGCCCTGTACCTCTCTCCAGCGCTGCTCGACAGGCTCAAGCCCTACGAATCCGGGCCGCTGGGCCATGTGCTGGACAGCGACCTGGCCGGGTACTGCCAGGTGGCGGAAGGGGTGAGCCACTTCCTCTACGTGGCCCACACGGCGGCCCATGGCCGCACGGTGTCGCTGCTGGAACTGGAGGCGCAGGCGGAGGTGGACAAGTTCGCGGTGTGCCTGCTGCACCGGTGGGGGGAGGGCGTGGGCGCCTGGGCCCAGGAGCTGCTCCAGCGGCTCTTCGACCGCGTCTCGTACCGCAAGCAGCTCTCCGCCCAGGAGCGGTGGCGCTACGAGGAAGCCAACCGGCTGTCACGGCGCTTCTGCGCGCGGCTCATGGGGCACGTCGGCGCCCGGCGCCTGGACCGGCTGTTGGGGGACCTGCGCTACGCCTACCGTCTGGGGGCGGAGGCCAAGCTTCGCCATTTCGCGCACGGCGGTTGAGCACCTTTCCGTCCGCATCGGGTAGGGTGGGCGGGTATGCCACGCGAGGCGTCCGCAGGCGGTGTCGTCATCCGGGAGAGCGCCGGCCACTGGGAGGTGGCCGTCATCCGTCCCCATGGCCGCACCTTGTGGGCGCTGCCCAAGGGGCACGTGGACCCGGGCGAGACGCCCGAGCAGACGGCCAGCCGCGAGGTGCGCGAGGAGACGGGGCTGTCCGTGTCGCTCATGGCCCCGCTGGGCGAGATTCGCTACGTGTACCAGTTCCGCGGACAGCGCATCTTCAAGCGCGTCCACTTCTTCCTGTTCCGCTATCAGGAGGGAGAGCTGGGGCCGCTGCCGGGGCCGCGCGTCGAGGTGGACGAGGTGCGCTGGGTGCCGGTGGTCCAGTTGGTGCCACTGCTGGGCTACAAGGGAGAGAAGGCCGTCGCCTCACGGGCGGTGCGCTGGTTGCGCTCCCAGGGCCTGCTCCCCGGAGCCCCCTCCCCGGCGAGCGTTGCCGGGAAGGAAGGGGGCTGAAGGGAACCGCGCGTGACTACTTGGGCTCTTCGCCCTGGTACTTGCCGGACAGCGCCTCGCGCACGTCACGGTCGAACTTCACGCGGCCGGTGGCCACCTCGCGCAGGGACAGCACGGGGGGCTTGTTCTTGGACTGCTCGAGGATGGGGCGGGCACCGGCCATGAGCTGCCGCGCGCGCTTGGCGCCGAGCAGCACCAGCGCGAACCGGTTGTCGACGAGGGGGAGGCAGTCTTCGACGGTAACGCGAGCCATGGAACGTCCTTCGGATTTCGGTGGGGCTACTGGAAGCCTCTGAACCTAAAGAGCACCCCCCGGCGAGTCAAGGAAGGACGCACCGGAGGGCAGCCAGCCAGGCGGCCCGGCTCAGGTGTACCACCAGGCCCAGAGGATGAGGACGCCCTGGAGGGGGAGCCGCAGCCAGAGGAGGGCGGGGGGAATCTTCCGGAACCGCTCCGGGTGCCGCGCCATGTAGAGGTTGGCCGGGAAGACGGCGATGAACAGGGCGATCAGCCCCCAGGCGGCCAGCCGGCTCGTCTGGGGGATGACCAGGCCCACGCCCAGCAGCACCTCCGCCACGCCGCTCCAGAACACCAGCGGCCCGCGGAATGGCAGGGACGGCGGCATGATGCGCTCGTACATGCGCGGCGCCCGGAAGTGGTTCAGCCCCGCCGCCACCATCAGCAGGGCCAGCACGTACTGGAGGACCAGCTTCCCGCCGCTCACGTGGCGGCGAACGCCTCGCCGACGATGGCGCGCGCCTCCTGGAGGATGGCCTGGAGGTGGGCCTCGTCGCGGAAGCTCTCCGCGTAGATTTTGTACACGTCCTCGGTGCCGGAGGGGCGCGCGGCGAACCAGCCGTTCTCCGCCACCACCTTCAGCCCGCCGATGTCCGCGTCGTTGCCCGGCGCGCGCGTGAGGCGCTGGAGGATGGGCTCACCGGCCAGCGTGGTGGCCTTCACCGCTTCGGGGGACAGCTTCTTCAGCGCGGCCTTCTGCGCGGCGGTGGCCGGCTGGTCGATGCGCGTGTAGCGCGGCGCGCCGAACCTCGCCGCCAGGGCCTGGTAGTGCTCGCCCGGGTCCTTCCCGGTGCGCGCCAGGATTTCCACCGCCAGCAGGTCCAGGATGATGCCGTCCTTGTCCGTGGTCCACACCGTGCCGTCCTTGCGGAGGAAGGACGCGCCGGCGCTCTCCTCGCCGCCGAAGCCCAGCGAGCCGTCCAGCAGCCCGTCCACGAACCACTTGAAGCCCACCGGCACCTCGACGACGCGGCGGCCCAGGTCCTTCGCCACGCGGTCGATGAGGCTGCTGCTCACCAGCGTCTTGCCCACCGCGGTGCCGGGCTTCCAGCCCGGACGGTTGCGGTAGAGGTAGTCAATGGCCACGGCCAGGTAGTGGTTGGGGTTCATCAGCCCCAGGCTGCGGGTGACGATGCCGTGCCGGTCCGAGTCCGCGTCGTTGCCGAACGCGATGTCATACGCGTCCTTCAGGCGCACCAGGTTCGCCATGGCGTGCGGGGACGAGCAGTCCATTCGAATCTTGCCGTCGTGGTCCAGCGGCATGAACCGGAACGTCGGGTCCACCGTGGGGTTCACCACATGCAGGTCGAGCCCGTAGCGCGCGGCGATGGGCTCCCAGTACGCGACGTTGGAGCCGCCCAGCGGGTCCGCGCCGATGCGCAGCTTCGCGCCGCGCAGGGCCTCCATGTCGATGACGGTGCCCAGGTCCTCCACGTACGGGGTGATGAAGTCGTGGGGCTTCACCGTGGGCGCGGTGCGCGCGCGCTCATGGGGGATGCGCTGCACGCCCGCGTTGCCCGCGCCCAGCAGCGCGTTGGCGCGCTGCTCGATGACCGCGGTGACGCTCGTGTCCGCGGGGCCGCCGTTGGGCGGGTTGTACTTGATGCCGCCGTCCTCCGGCGGGTTGTGGGACGGGGTGATGACGATGCCGTCCGCCAGGCCCGTGGCGCGGCCCCGGTTGTAGGTGAGGATGGCGTGGGAGATGACGGGCGTGGGCGTGGCGCCGTCCGTGAAGCGCACCTGCACGCCGTTGGCCGCCAGCACCTCCAGCGCCGTCCGCTGCGCGGGGGCGGAGAGGGCGTGCGTGTCCATGCCCAGGAAGAGCGGCCCGTCGATGCCCTGCTGCTGGCGGTACTCGCAGACGGCCTGCGTCACCGCCAGGATGTGGGCCTCGTTGAAGCTGGTGCGCGCGGAGGAGCCGCGGTGCCCGGAGGTGCCGAAGGCCACGCGTTGCTCCGGCACGCCCACGTCGGGCCGGCCGGAGAAGTACGCGGCGCGCAGCTTCTCGGGGTCGATGAGGAAGTCTTCCGGAGGGGGCTTGCCAGCGAGCGGGTGTGCCATGGCCGCGCAACATAGCCATGCCCCACGACGGAAGGCGCGACGATTCTGGCGACCGTGCACCGGGTTACACCCGGCGCGGCGCACCCGGACAGCAGGCTCAGCGCGCCACGGCCACCGCGCTGGAGGAGGACTCGCCCTGGGGCGCGGGGGCGGGCTCCGGCGTGTCCTCGGCCGGGGCGGCGGCGTTCGCCGGGAGGAACGCGAGCAGCACCAGCGCCGGGACGGCGAGCAGCACGGTGCCGGCGAAGAAGGTGGGCCAGCCCAGCCACTCGGCCAGGTAGCCGGAGCTGGCGGAGATGAGCCGGTTGGCCACCGTGCCCAGCGCGGACAGGAGCGCGTACTGCGTGGCGCTGAAGCTCTTGTGGCACAGCGACATCAGGTAGGCCGCGAACGCCGTCACCGCCAGCCCGCCGCAGAGGTTGTCCACGGTGATGGTGGCCGCCAGCATCAGGTCATTCTTCCCCACCAGGGACAGCGCCATGAACATCAGGTTGGTGAGCGCCTGCGCCGCGCCGAAGATGAAGAGGCTGCGCCGCGTGCCCAGCTTCACCATCACCACGCCCGCGAGCAGGCCGCCCGCGATGGTGGACACCATGCCCAGGCCCTTGCTGAGCGCGCCAATCTCCGTGTTGGAGAAGCCCAGCTCCTTGTAGAAGGGCGTCACCATGCCGGCGGCGATGGCGTCTCCCAGCTTGTAGAGCACCAGGAACAGGATGACGGGGATGGCGCCCTTGCGCGTGAAGTACTCCACGAAGGGCTTCACCACCGCGTCCGTCAGGTTGCGCGGCGGCTTCGAGCCCCGCGGCTCCGGCGCCAGCAGCGTGGCCACCACGCCCACGGCCATCAGCGTGCCCATGATGAAGTACGTCTGGGACCAGCCGACCACGTCGGACAGCGTCAGGGCCAGGGCGCCCGCGGTGAGCATGCCCAGGCGGTAGCCGGTGATGTACGTGGAGTTGCCGAGCCCGCGCTCCTCCACGGTGAGGATGTCCGTGCGCCACGCGTCCGCGACGATGTCCTGGCTGGCGGACAGGAACGTCACCAGCACCGCCAGGGCGGCCATGGCCACCGGCGAGTCCTTGGGGTTCACCAGGCCCATGGCGGCGATGGCGCCCATGAGCAGCACCTGCGTCACCAGCATCCACCCGCGCCGCCGGCCCAGGAAGGGCAGGGTGTAGCGGTCCATCAGCGGCGCCCAGAGCACCTTGAAGGTGTAGGGCATGCTGACCAGGGCGAAGACGCCAATCGTCTTCAGGTTGACGCCCTCGTCCTTCATCCACGCCGACAGCGTGACGCCCGTCAGCCACAGGGGCAGGCCCGACGCGAAACCAACGGCCACGAGCAGCCAGATGCGCGGGCTCTTGAGGACTTCCAGGATGGAGGGCTTGGACATGGAGGGCGCGGGAGAACGGCGGCCAGCATAGAGAATCCATCCCGGGCGTCACCATTCATGCGCGGGAATGTCTGCCTGGCCGCCTTCCTAGCCGTCCAGCGCGGAGAAGTCCGGGCAGGTGGCGCGCTCGCCCTCGGTGGGATTGAAGAAGTCCCAGCTCCGCGCGGTGAAGCTGACGCGGCCCTGCGCGTTCCAGCACTCGGTGTACTGCGCGCCCCGGATGTCGCCGCTCAGCACGTCCAGCACCGCCATCCCCCGGCCGTCCGGTGCCCAGCGCGTCGTCAGGCTCAGGTCCTCCAGCAGCCCGCCCGGCACCAGGTCCCGCCCGGGCATGAGGAAGCGCATCTCCCCCAGGCCGCCCTGGGCCTCGCGGTAGGTGTAGCGCGCCACGGGGAAGGCGCCGTCCCTGGGCGTGAAGGTCAGCTCCACCTGGGTGGGCAGCGCCTTCGTCTGGTAGTGGATGTCCAGCCGCCGCAGCGCCCCGAGCTCCCTGGCGGGCAGCCCCTCCTGTTCAGCCCGCGCCACGTCCAGGTGGAGGCTGCCCACGCCCTTGCGGATGCCGGCGTCCGCGGCGAAGGTGCCGCTGAGGAAGGCCCACCACGCGGCCTCGCCGGCGCCCGTCCTCCGGTACTCCAGCCGGTAGTCGAAGCTCGGCGCCTCGCGCGTCATCACGAAGCGGACGTCGTGGCCCGCATGGTCCCGGTCCTGGAAGGGCCCCCACACCCGCCGGTCCGGCTCGCGCGTCGTCGGGGGCAGGCCGCGGATGTCCTCCAGCAGGGAGAGGAGGGCGTCCACGCTGGTGTTGAAGGCCCGCCCCGTCTCCTCCGTGTCGCCCATCAGCTCGGACGTCTCGCCCAGGCGGACCACCAGCCCGTCCGAGCGCGCCGTCAAGCCGCCGCCCACGCGGCCCGAGCCCTTCGCGGGCAGCTTCGCGGCCAGGTCCTCGCGCCTGGGCAGCGCGTTGAGGAACTCCAAATCGTCATTGGAGAAGTCGCCGCCGCACGCGGCCAGCGCCAGGCACAGACAGGCCACCGGGAGGTGTCGCATCGCGTGCTCCTTCATGGCTGGTACGTCACCAGCGCGCCCAGCTCCCAGAAGCCCAGCGAGCGCTCTGCATCGACGTTGTAGAGCAGGTAGTGGGTCCGGGCCCTCGCCGTGAGGTGCAGCCGGGACAGGGGATTCCAACGTACGCCCGCCACCAGGCCGGGGGAGAACATGGCGAAGGTCTGGTCCGGCAGGGCTTCGTCCTCGAAGTCGCGGCGCATGTGGAGCCACGCCATCCGCGCGCCCAGGAAGGGCGCCACGCGGCCCAGGGGCCACTCGGAGGTCAGCGACGTGCCCACGCTCGTCATCGCGTAGCGGTACGCCGGCCCCGTCAGCGTCGGCAGCATCAGCACCGCCCGCCGGCTGCCCAGGGCCACGTCCAGGCCCCACACCCAGTCGCGGCGGAAGTAGTCGTGGAGCTGGGCCTCCGCGCCCACCATCCCCACCGACAGGAACAGCGCGTCGCGCGTGGGCGCGTCGAAGTAGGACTGCACGCCACCCGCCAGCCCCAGCGTCCACCACGCGCCGTCGCGGCGCGGGACGCCCTTCACCGGGTCGTCGGAGAAGGGGGCGTCCTGGAGCCGCGCCTCGTGCAGCACCGCCTGCTGGCCCCGCCGCACCTCCACCTCGCCGACGCGCAGCCGGTCCGGCAGCCGGCGCTTCACGCGGTAGGTGCCCGGCGCCAGCGCCACCCGCCGCTCCACGTCCGCCGCCTTGACCAGCTCCGCGACGACGAGGCCGCCCAGGTCCACGAAGTAGTAGGTGCCCACCGGCGCCGTGCCCGGGACGACGAGCCCTCCGCCGCTGGCGCGCAGGTCCGTCATGACGAGGTCGCCGTTGCCCGCCAAATCGTAACTGAACGTCGGGTGCTGGGGCCCCGCGCTGCTGGCCGCCGTGTCCGCCACCGTGCGGGCGTAGGCGTGGGAGTAGGCCTCGAACAGCGTCACGCGCCCGTCGCCGCTGCGGTCCGCGTCGCCCAGCAGGCCGCTGGCCAGGTGGTGTGAGAAGAAGCTGCCCGCCAGCGCGTCCGACTCCTGCGAGTCCTCGTCCGCCGCGCTGGAGGTGAGGATGACCAGCCCGCGCGCGTCGCGGCCCGCGCCCGAATCGATGTCGAACGCCGGGGCCCGCCGCGCGCCCTTGGTGCGCGTCAGCGCGCCGGAGCGGCACGAGTCCAGGATGGCGATGCGGATGTCCGAGGGCGCCTCGGCGAGCCGGCGCTTGAGGTCGTCGAAGCCCAGCCGCGTGTCGCCCAGCCGCAGCGCGCCGTCCTTCGCGTGGCCGGAGTAGTAGACGAACAGCGCGGTGCGCTCCCCCCGCGCCCGGGCCGCGCGGGCGCGCTGCTCCAGCTCCGCCAGCGCCGCCAGGAAGTCCCGCGCGTCCTCGTTCAGCAGCAGCTTCGCGTCCGCCGGAGTCACCCCGCCCAGCCGCAGCAGGAGCGCATGCATCTTCCGCGCGTCGTCCCGGGCGAAGCGCAGCGGGCGCGTGTCGGCGCCGCCCTGGTCGTTGCCGGCCACCAGGGCGAAGCGGCGCAGCGGGTCCGCGTCCGCGGCGGCCGCCACCAGGGCGAGCGCCACGGCCAGGGCGCGCAGGTGGCGGGGCGGGTGGCTCATGGCTTCTGGAGCACCCAGTGCGTCTGCGCTCCGGGCACTTCCAGCTCGGCCATCCGCTCGACGTCGCCATCCGCCCGGGCGAAGGCGCGCCGGGTGGCCTCCACCAGGGTGTCCACGGGCAGGGGCTCGTCGCTCAGCACCATGATGACGCGCTCCGCTCCGGAGCCGGTGAACTCCCAGCCCCCGGGCAGCCAGTGCTGTCCGTTGCCTGGCGCCACCGGCACGCTGGAGCCCGCGTCGGGGAACAGCGGGGTCACCTCGCCAATGCCGTCCACCGACAGCGCGGCCACGTAGCGGAGCGTCCCCGCCTTGTAGCCCAGCATCACCCGCTCTCCGTATTCCAGCGCTTCGGGCCTGCCGGGAATGGCCTCCCGCTGCGGCCCCAGCCCTCCTCCAATGCGCAGCTCCGCCATCGCGCCGCCCTTGATGCGGTTGAGGCTCACGATGGCGCCCGGGTCCGCCCCGGTGTTCATCAGCGGTCGCACCAGCACCACCACCAGCACCGACGCGGCGATGGCCACCGTCGTCGCCACCCAGCGGCGCGGCGGCGGACGGGAGGCCGCTTCACGCTCCTGGCGCCGCAGGGCCTGCTCCACCCCGGCCTCGAAGCGCTCGAAGGGCACCTCCGCTTCGAAGCGCGACTGGGCCGCCTCGATGCCGCGGAGCGTCCGGGCGCAGGCCTCACACGCGGTGGCGTGGGCCTGGACCCGGGCGGCCTCGGCGGCGGCCAGGTCCCCGGCGCTCAACCGGCGCAGGTTCCATTCCGATTCGTGCGCGCTCATCGGACGTTCAGCTCCTCTCCGCCCAGCGCGGCGAAGTGCTCCAGGCGCTTGCGGATGGTGGGCACGGAGCGCCCCAGCAGCGAGGCCACCTCTTCCAGTGTCATGCCGTCGACGTGGTAGTGGACGGCGGCCGCTTGTGTCTCCAGGTCCACGCGCGCCAGCAGCCGGCGCACCAGGTCCCGCGTCTCCATGGCCTCCTGGCCGCCGTGTCCTTCCGGGCGGGCGGCGGCGTCCCGCTCGAACCACTGGCGCCAGCCGGCGCGCTCGCCGCGAAGCTGGTTGAGGCAGTGGTGGGTGGCAATCTTCATCAGCCACGTCAGCGGCGAGGCCTCCGCGCGGAAGTCCTCGCCGTGAGTGAGGGCGCGGGCGAACACGTCGTGCATCGCATCCTCCGCCTTCGTCGCGTCCTTCAACAGGTAGCGGCAGCGCCCCAGCACGCTGCCGCCATGTTTCATATACAACTCCCGCAGGAAGGCCCGGCGGTCCTGTCGTGGACCACCTGGAACCACCTGGAGGCGCGGCCGGTTCGTTCCCGTCACACGGCGCAGACTACCGCGCGCGTCACAGCGTGGAGTAGACGGCGGTGTCGAAGTTTCCGCAGGCGCTCAGCTCGCCGTAACCCAGGACCGGATTGACGCTGAGGATGAAGTAGGCGCTCAGGAAGTCGCTGCCCCAGCATTCACTCAGCGTGGCCTCACCGAACAGGTCCCCGCCAGACAGCTTGATGTCCGCGCGGCCCGCGCCCGTCGCCTCCCAGCGGCTCTTGATGGCCAGGTTTTCCAGCGCCGCGCGGCGCGGGTCCGTGTCGATGTCCTTACGGATGACGAAGTCCAACTCGCCGCCCGCGCCCACCGCCTGCCTGAAGCGGTAGACGGCGTCCACGCGGGTGTCCGGGCGCTCCTCGTCGCGCACCTGGTGGAGGTCCGCCTCCACGGACGCCTCCGCCGCGCCAGCGACGCGCGCGTAGCGAATCTCCGCCGTGCCCACGTCGTCTCCGGTGACGCCGGGCAGCGTGTTCGCCTTCTCCCAGTCGATGAGGAACTCACCCGAGCCATGGCCCCGGACGCGCTCGCCGTCCGCGTTGACGGAGGCGGTGTGCGCGCCGGAGAGGAAGGCCACGAAGGTGGTGTCCGGCTCATCCTTGCCCTTGCCCTCCAGGACCCAGGTGTAGCTGTGCTCGCCGGTGCGGGTGACGGTCAGCTTCCACGTCACGGCGTCCAGCGCGCCGGTGTGCGGCCCCCAGACGGCCACGTCCCCGTTGATGGACGTGGGGACGTGCTTGACGATCTCCTCGATGAGGTTGAGCACGCCCGCAGTGCCCAGGTTGACGGTGGCCGCCGCCGCCACCGTCGCGCGGTAGTACTCCGCCTGCTGACCCTCACCGTAGAAGGCCGTCAGCCCCTGCCCGTCATTCCTGGACGGCGAGCGCATCTCCACCATCTCCCTGGAGGGCAGCCCGCCCCGGAAGGCGTCTTCGTCGCTCGTCGCGTCGTCACCACAGCCCGTCACCAGCAGGGCGGCACACAGCAGGCTCTTGCGCAGCATGGTCCATGTTCCTTTCAACCGGCCCCCGGCGGGCCGTGCAGCAGCGTGTCTGCCTCCATGGACACGGCACGGCCGGAAAACGGAAAAGGCGCCCGGAGGGTGCGCGAAACGTCCGGAATCCCGATGCTTGTAGGTTGGCTGCCCGCTCCCCAGGCATCTATTCCCCGCGGGCAGACGGCCGAAATTCGCAGTCCCTACCTTTCGGCCATGGAAAAGAGACACCCCAACCATCCCGGCGAGATGGGTACGGACGCGCAGTTGGTGGAGCGTGAGCGAGCCCCGGACGAAATCAACGCCCGGGCCAGGGCCGTCGGACTGCTGCTCGACGCCGGGGTGCCCTTCGTCGTGGGCGGTGCCTACGCGTACGCCACGTACACGGGTATCTACCGCGACACCAAGGACCTGGACCTCTTCCCCCGGAAGGCGGACGCGCTCCGGGCGTTGCAAATCCTGGAGAAGGACGGCTGGCGCACCGAACGCGCGGACGAGGTCTGGCTCTACAAGGCCTTCAAGGGCGACTACTTCGTCGACTTCATCTTCTCCTCCGGCAACGGCGTGGCGGTGGTGGACGACGCGTGGTTCGAGCACGCCCCGCGCGCCACCATCTTCGGCCACGAGTGTCTGGTGGCCCCCGCCGAGGAGATGATCTGGTCCAAGGCGTTCGTGAACGAGCGCGAGCGCTATGATGGCGCGGACGTGAATCACCTGCTGCTCAAGGCGGGCCACGCCATGGACTGGGAGCGGATGATGCGCCGCTTCGACCGGTACTGGGAGGTGCTGCTCAGCCACCTCATGATGTTCCGCTTCGCCTACCCGTCCGAACGGGACATCGTCCCCGAGTGGGTGATGGCGGAGCTGATGAGCCGCACGCTGAGCACGCTGCGCGAGGGGGGCTGGGAAGAGAAGCTGTGCCGCGGCAACCTGATTTCCCGCGTGAACTATCACGTGGACATCCACCACTGGGGCTTTGGCGACGGAAGGTCCTGGGACGAGAACGAACGACAGCGGGGGGACGAGAGTGGCGCGCGATCCGAGCTCGAAAATTCGGTTGGCGGCGGTCGGTGACCTGCACTGCCGGGAGGACCATCACGGCCGCTTCCGTCAGCTCGTCAAGCAGGTGAACGCCACGGCGGACCTGCTCGTGCTGTGCGGCGACCTCACCGACCGGGGCATGATTGAAGAGGGCAAGGTGCTGGCGGAGGAGCTGTCCGCCCTCCGCGTGCCGTGCGCGGCGGTGCTGGGCAACCACGACTACGAGCACAACCAGGTGAAGGACATCTGCGGCGAGCTGGCCAAGGTGGGCGTCCACGTGCTGGACGGCGACCACTTCATCTTCGAGAAGGTGCTGGGCGTGGCGGGCGTGAAGGGCTTCGGCGGAGGCTTCGGCAACGCGACGCTCCAGGCCTTCGGCGAGGGCCAGACGAAGGGCTTCGTGCAGGAGGCCGTCACCGAGTCCCTCAAGCTGGAGGCCGCGCTGAGCCACCTGGACGTGGAGAAGAAGGTCGTCATCATGCACTACGCCCCCGTGCCGGAGACGCTGGAGGGGGAGAACATCGAGATTCGCCCCTTCCTGGGCACCAGCCGCCTGTGCATGCCCATTGACCACTACGGCGCGGAGGCGGTGTTCCACGGCCACGCGCACCACGGCGCCCGCAACGGGAAGACGAAGAGCGGCATCCCCGTCTACAACGTGGCCATGCCGCTGCTGACGAAGCACACCCCTGAACAGCGGTACGTCCTGCTGGAGGTGTAGTCCCCCCCGTGCGGCCGCGCAGTGTCGCGTGGGCGACAGGTCCGGCGGGCGGGGACTGCTGCGTCGCCCCCCCGCTACCGGACGCGTCTCTCCATGCCAGGTGTTCCTCGGTGCCCTAGCACCCCAACGACGTGCGGCTCGATGGCACCCAGGCGGACGCCATCTTCGTCAGCGTGTCCAACGTGGGCGTGATTTCCCCCGAGCTGCGGCCCGCTCTCTTCGACCCGTTCCGGGGCGGAAGTCAGCAGCGTGGACGCACCGGAGGCCTGGGGCTGGGCTGTCCAGGCGCATCATGGCCGCGTGGACGTGGAGTCGGGCGTGGGCCGCGCGGGGGCCGCCTCCAGCAGGTCCTCGGGCCGGGTGGGCAGCGTCAGCCGTGAGTCGGGCACCTTGACGACGTCCGTCCCGGAGCCCCGCGCGTAGCGTGTGCCGGGTTCGTCCGGGACTTCGTCGCCCAGCCACAGCCGGGCCAGCTCCTTGCCGTCCGCGCCCAGCAGCGCGGCGCCGCGGGACTGCTCCGTCACGCCATAGCGGGCCCAGCTCCTGGGGCGCGCCTCGCCGAAGCCCGTGGCCTTCAGTCCGTCCAAGGCGCGCAGCAGCGAGGCCAGCTTGAAGTGCTGCGCCTTGCCCTGACGTGGGGACTCCATCTCCCAGCTCCCCGCGCCTTCCTTCGCGTCCGACGTGTTCACCACGGTGATGGCCGGCGCGCCGCCGCCCGGATGGAACACGATGCGGCGCACGTCCTGGCGCCGGAAGTCCAGCACGCGCCGGTCCTTCAGCTCCCGGACGCCCACGTCGAGCACGGCCAGGGCGTCCTCGGTGACCTCGCCCAGCACGGCCCGCGGGCCCTGTTCCCGCAGGGCGTAGGCGCGCGCCACGCCGTCCGCCGTCACGCGGGACATCCGGATGCGCACCGGTCCGCCGGGGCCACCGGTGAAGCGGGCATCGACCGAGGGCGTTTCGAGGCCCAGCCGCTTCCGGGCCTCGGGCGAGTCCTCCGGGAAGGACAGGGCGCGTTGCTCCACCAGCGCCTTCACCAGGGCCTCGACGCGCGCCGCGTCCGCCTGCGCGGCCACCGGTGACTGCAGACGCCAGCCCTTGCCATCCGCGTCCCGCGCGAGCTGATACGCGCGCTGCCCGGCCTTCACGTCGATTCCCTTCAGCGCGCGTTCGTCCAGGGGCGCCAGGAGGTCCTTGGCGCGCAGCGCGAAGGTGTCCCGGTCCAGGGCCCAGCGGACGGTGCCGGCGGCGGCGTGGACCGTCGGCGCCTCGTCCCGGCGCACGTAGACGGAGCCGTCGTAGGTGTTCTCCCGGCCCCCGTGCAGCGTCACCGTGCGCTGGCGGGCGGGGTCCTCCGCGCCTTTCCCCCGCGCGTCGGGGAGGTACGCGCGGGCCGTGACGGTGAAGCGGGGAGGCTTCAGCCCGTAGCCGTCCAGGTCGGCGTCCGTGGGCGCCTCCTTCACGGTGGCGCTGAAGCGGGAAGACGCCAGCGTGTCGAGGATGGACTCCACCACGGCGGCCTCGGCGCGGGCGGACACCGGCGCCGTCACCTTCCAGGTGCCGTCCGGCTCGCGCGCGAGCTCCGTGGTGAGGCCGCGGGCCCGCACCGTCAGGTGGGTGAACACGGGCTTCGCGGGCGAGCCCGGGTCCTCTCCGGTCGCGGGCTCCTCACCCGTGACGAAGAGTCGCTCCTGGGCGTCCGCCTTCCGCCGGGCCTCGCGCGCATCGGATGCCTGCTCTCCGGTGCAGGCGGAGAAGACCAGCCACGCCGTGGCCGCGATGCGCGCGCCACGCGGCCACTTCGCGCGGACAGGGGTCATTTGTTCCGCCTGGACAGCCAGATGGCCAGGCCCACGCCCAGCAGGGTCAGCGGCAGCAGGTCCGTGGAGACGAAGCGGATGCCGTTGATCGTGGCCGCGTCCAGCTCCAGGGTGGAGACCTCGCGGTCTGGCGGCCGGATGGTGACCTTCGTGAGCTGGTTGGAGGCCCAGCCCAGCGCGTTCATCACCAGGTTGCGGTTGGGCTCGTGCCCCCAGTTCGGGTCCAGGAGGAGCTCCGAATCACCCATGACGACCACGCGCGCCTCGTCGAAGCGCCTGCCCGGCGTGGAGGCCGTGTCGCGCGTCACGGCGGCCACGAGCACGAGCTGGCCCGTCTTCTCGCCGTCCGACGGCATCGCGTTCTCCTGGGGCGTGGTCTCCACCCAGGCATGCTGCGAGGTGAGCACCACCGGCTGCGCCTGGACGCCCGGCGCCATCCCCATGCGCAGCAGGGCCAGGCTGCGCGGGGTGGGAAACTCCACGTTGAGCCCCTGCTGGGCCAGCGGCTTGCCAATGACGTGGTCGCTGTAGAAGAGCGACAGCACGACGAAGGGGTTGCCGCTGTTGTACTGCGCGTCCGCGACGATGCCCTCGTCCACCAGCACGCCGTACTCCGCCAGCAGCTCGTCCAGCCCGTCGCGGAGGCCCGCGTCGGCGAAGTAGAGCAGGCGCCCACCGGCGGCGAGGTAGCGCTGGAGCGCCGCCTTCTCCGGCGCGACGAAGGGCACCCGCGCTCCGGCGATGACGACCAGGGCGGCGTCCCCGGGCACGTCCGCGACGCCCGCGAGGTTCAACGGCTCCGCGGCGTAGCCCTCCTGCAGCAACTGGCGGCGCAGCTCGGACAGGCTGGCGCCCGGGTCATCGGGCGGCGCCTGCTCCTTGTCCAGCGGCCACTCGCCGTGGCCGGTGACGAAGTAGACCTTCTGGGTGCCCACCGCGTTCAGCTTGAGGACCGCGTGGGTCAGCTCCTGCTCGGACACGGTGCTGAGCAGGGTGTGCGTGGCGCGCTCGCCTTCGCCGCGCGACAGCACCACCGCCGTCTGGCCCTCGCGCACCTGGTACTTCGAGGCCAGGTCCGGGCTGCGGCGCGCGTCCTTGAAGCTGTACTCGAACTTCCCTGGCGCCTCGGCGTGGTAGAGCGTGAAGAGCGCCTCCAACTGGCCGTACTGCGGATGCGCCGGGGTGATGAACGCGATGGCGCGCACCGGGTCGGCGATGGCGGCCAGCGTGGCCTTTGTCTGCGGCGCCAGCGTGTGGATGCGCGCCCGCGTCAAATCCCAGCGCCGGTTCTGCTTGAAGGCCAGGTAGTTCACCGCCACCAGCGCCGCGAGCACCCCCAGCGTGGTGAGCGCCGTGGTGGCGAAGAAGGCGCTGGAGCGGCGGGTGGCGAACTGGCCGAAGCGCCGGAAGTTCGTCGCGCCGTAGACGCCCAGCAGCACCAGCCCCGCGCCCGCCTTCACGGCGGCGGCCACGGCGCTGTCCGGGGTGACGAAGAGGGTGAAGGGGCTGGACAGCAGCAGCAGCAGTCCGAACGCGCCCAGGACCTTGCCGATGTTTGCGCTTTTCATGTCAGGCCCACCGCTGCGCTTCCACCGTGCGGTGGGTGAGGAACAGGGAGAAGCCGATGACCGAGGCGAAGAACACCAGGGACTGCGCGTCCAGCACGCCCTTGAGCATCCCCTGGAGCTGGAGGTCACAGGCGACGTAGGACAGCGCGGAGCGCATCGGCTCCTCGGCGCGCCGGGCCACCTGGCCCAGCAGCATCCACGCCAGCAGGACGCAGAAGGTGAGGAAGGCCGCCAGCATCTGGCTCTCCGTCAGCGCGGAGATGAACAGGCCCACGGCCATGCAGGTGGCGCCCCAGAGCAGCAGGGCGCCGTAGCCCAGCAGGACGGTGGACCACTCCAGCGCCAGGCCGGACTCGCTGCGGCCGAAGGCGGACAGCAGCAGGGGGAAGAGGAGCGTGAGCCCCAGCGTGGCGGAGATGACGCCCAGGCCGCCCAGGTACTTGCCCAGCACGATTTCAATGGGCCGCACCGGCGCCGTCATCAGCAGCTCGAAGGTGCGGTTGCGCTTCTCCTCCGCGAACAGCCGCATGGACAGGAAGGGCGTGACGACCAGGGTGATGACCAGCACGCTGCCCCACAGCTCCACCACCACCCCGTCGGTGAGGTTGCGGTACATGTTGAAGTCCGGCGACATCTGCGACCAGCCCACGCGGCGCGCCACGGCCTGGACGTCGTTGAACGCCTGGAGCAGGTCGGTGAAGTAGAAGGCGGTGAGCGCCACCATCGCGGTGAAGACGGCGTAGGCCCACGGCGTGGTGAAGTAGATGGACAGTTCCTTGCGGGCAATCGCCAGGGCGGTGCGCATGGAGGCAGGGTCCTCGGGGAAGGGGGCCGCGCTCAGGCGGCGGTCAGCTTGATGAAGACTTCTTCCAGCGACGCGCTCTCCGCCTGGCCGTGGACGCGGGCAAGCTGGGAGAGGTCGTCATACGCCGCCATCCGGCCCTGGTGGAGGATGAGCACCTTCTGGCACGTCATCGTGACCTCCGGGAGGATGTGCGTGGAGAGGATGACCGTGTGCTTGCCGGCCAGGCCCTTGATGAGCGCGCGCAGCTCGGCGCGCTGCGCGGGGTCCAGGCCCTCGGTGGGCTCATCCAGGATGAGCACCGGCGGTGAGCCGAGCAGCGCCTGGGCGATTCCCACGCGCTGCTTGTAGCCCTTGGACAGGTTCTGGATGACGCGGTCCATGACGTGCGTCACCCCCATGAGGGTGGCCACCCGCTCCAGCTCGGCCTTGAGGGCGCCGCCCGACAGCCCCTTCAAGGACGCCACGAAGCGCAGGTAGCCGCGCACCGTCATCTCCACGTAGAGCGGCGGCAGCTCCGGCAGGTAGCCGATGCGGCGCTTCACCTCCAACGGCTGCGCCTCCACGTCATGGCCGTCCACGCGGACCACCCCCTCCGACGGCGGCAGGAAGCCGGTGAGGATCTTCATGGTGGTGGACTTGCCCGCGCCGTTGGGGCCCAAAAAGCCCAGGATTTCGCCCGCCTCGACCTGGAAGCTGAGGTCGTCCACGGCCACCCGGTCTCGGTATCGCTTGGTGAGGTGCTGGACCTCGATCATCGGCATTGGGGGCTCCGGTGCGGATGCAGCCATCCCCGGACCACGGCGCAGCATCCGCTGACGGCCTCGGAGCGGGGCGCGGTATTAAACCCGACATTGACGTGTCAAGGCGACACTGACTCCAGGTGTGGGCGCCGTCCGGTGGTTGGCCGGCGTTCTGCAGGGAGGCGCTCCAGTGTGGTTTTCCGGACACGCCGAACAGGGGTAGTGAGTCGATTATGCCAATCGTGGTCCAGAAGTACGGCGGCTCGTCGGTCGCCGGCGTGGAGAAGCTCCGCAAGGTCGCCCAACGGGTGAAGGCCAGGCGAGACGCGGGCTATCAGGTGGTGGTGGTGGTGAGCGCCATGGGCGACACCACCGACGAGCTGCTGGCGCTGGCCAAGGGCGTGTCGGCGGACCCTCCGCGCCGCGAGCTGGACATGCTGCTCACGTGCGGCGAGCGCATCTCCATGGCGCTGCTCTCCATGGCGCTCCAGGAGCTGGGCGTGCCGGCCATCAGCTTCACCGGCAGCCAGAGCGGCATCATCACCACGGACGCGCACGCCCAGGCCCGCATCGTGGAGGTGCGGCCGTACCGCATCCACGACGAGCTGGCGCGAGGCAAGGTCGTCATCGTGGCGGGCTACCAGGGCGTCTCCTTCAAGAAGGAGGTGACGACGCTGGGGCGCGGCGGCTCGGACACCACGGCGGTGGCGCTGGCGGCGGCGCTGGACGCGGAGGCCTGTGAAATCTACTCGGACGTGGACGGCGTGTTCAGCGCGGACCCGCGGGTGGTGCCGGACGCGCGCAAGCTGGAGTCCTTGAGCTACGACGAGATGCAGGAGCTGGCCAGCGCGGGCGCCAAGGTGCTCAACGCGCAGGCGGTGGAGTGGGCCAAGGCCCGGGGCATCACCATCCTCGCGCGCACGGCGCACGGGCAGGGGACGGGCACGGCGGTGCAGGAGCTGGCCGTCCCCACGGACAGCCGGCTCAAGGGCGTCACCGCCGACGCGGAGATGGCCGTGCTGTCCGCCGCCGAGCCGGTCCGCCTGCCCGAGCTGCTGGAGTTCCTGGACGCGCGCGCCGTCCGGGGCCGGACGCTGGACTTCGAGGGCGGAGAGGGAGGCCCGCGCCGGACGGCCATCGCCGTGCCGCTGGCGGACATCCATGGCGCGGACGCGCTGCGCCGTGAGCTGGCCACGCGCTTCGGGGACGCGGTGTCGTGGCGCGAGGACCTGGGCACCGTCACCTGCGTGGGCGTGGGGTTGAACGCGGACTGGGCGCCGCTGCGCCGGGCGCTGGTCGCCGCCGAGGAGCTGGGCGCGCGCGTCCACGCGGCCCATACGTCGCCTTTGCAACTGACGCTGCTGGTGGACAAGGCGCACCTGAAGGCGCTGACGGCCCGGCTGCACCGGGAGCTCCTCGGAGGGTAGGCCCGTTCCAGCTCCATCCCGTTCGTTCTCCAGGGAGGGCACCCCGCTTCCCTCCTGAGGGTTCGTGCCTACCCTCCGGTCCAATAGGCGAGTCTTGGAGGAACGGGATGGCTCAGGCAGGCCGTTGGGCGGGCTGGGTGTGCGGGCTCGCGCTCGTGTTCGTGGGGATGGGCTGTGACGAAGCAGCCGTGCGCCCGGTGATTCCGGGTGACAAACACGACACGCCTCCCCTGAACGATGGCTACGACGGCGGGGACGGCGAGCCGCACCCGGGCCTCGTCGACGCGGGCACGCCGGACGCCGGTGGCGTGCAGCCCGAGCCTCCCGACGCGGGCCCCGTGGAGCCGCCGCCCCGGGACGCGGACGCCGTCCGCGAGGAGAACCGCAAGCCGGGGACCACGGCGTGGCGCATCACCCGCAACGCCCACAGCCGCGAAATCGAAGGCTACGCGCTGAAGGCCACGCTGACGCAGGGCGAGACGCTGCGCGTCGCGGTGTCGGTGTCCGAGGCCCGTGCCTTCCGCTGGTACGTGTACCGGATGGGGCACTACGGCGGCACGGGCGCCCGCGAGGTGGCGCGCGGTGGCCCGGTGCAGGGCGTGCGTCAGGGGGACTGCCCCGCGGACCGGGCCACGGGCGTCGTCGCCTGCACCTGGGCGCCCTCGCTGGAGCTTCCCGTCGGCGAGGACTGGGTGCGCGGCGTGTACCTGGTGAAGCTGGTGCGCGAGGACAACCACCAGCGCTACGTGCCCTTCTTCGTGCGGGATGAGAACCCGCGCGCGGAGGTGGCCGTCCTCATCCCCACCGCCACCTGGGCCGCCTACAACACATGGGGGGGCACCAGCCTCTATGACGACCGGGAGCGGGTGATGCGCGAGCATGGCGTCAGCCGCGGCTTCCAGGTGTCCTATGACCGGCCCAACTACCGCGGGCATGGCAGCGGCCACCTGCTGACGGATGACCTGAGCCTGGTTCAGTGGCTGGAGTCGCAGGACCTGGACGTGGGCTACTTCACCGACGAGGACCTGGACGCCAGCTACGACTTCCTGGCCGGCGCGAAGGTCTTCTTCATGTCGGGCCACGACGAGTACTGGACCCCGCGCATCCGGGACCACGCGGACCGGGCGGTGGCGGAGGGCCGTTCCCTCCTCAACCTGGGCGCGAACAACGCGTACTGGCAGGTGCAGATGGCGCCGTCGAAGGACGGTCGGCCTCGCCGCGTCATCACCTGCTACAAGGGCCACGCGAACGACCCGTTCACCGGCGCCCAGCGCACGGTGAAGTTCCGCGAGCGCGTCGTGGGCCGCCCGGAGAACGCGCTGCTCGGCGTGCAGTTCTCCGCGCGCTGGCACCAGTTCGGCTTCCCGACGGTCATCACCCACCCGAACCACTGGGCGCTGGCGGGCTCGGGCCTGAAGGCCGGGGACACGCTGTGGATGGCCAATGGCTATGAGGTGGATCAGCTCGTGAGCAACGGCCGCGCGCCGGAGGGCCTGGAGGTGCTGGCCGAGTCCCCGCTGCTGTCGCTCCAGGGCGCCTTCGGCTTCGGCCACATGGTGCTGCGCAAGCAGGGCAGGGCCTACGTGTTCTCCTCGGGCGGCATCGACTTCGTGCGCACCCTGGCCTCCGAGGACATGGCGGACCCGCGCGCGGCCCGCATCGTGGCGAACGTGCTCTACAAGGCGCTGGGCCGCCCGGTGCCCGACACGCTGGTGCGCTTCGAGCGGCAGAACGTGGCGAGCGCCCAGGGGCCCTTCGCCTCCGAGGTCAAGACGGTGGCGGGCGTGCCCGGACGGCGCGGCCGCGCGGGTGTCCCCGTGGCGGCGAACGCGCTGGGCGCGCCCACTGCGGTGGCCCTGCTGCCGGGTGGGGGGTACGTCGTGGCGGACGGCCTGGGCAACGCGGTGAAGCGCGTGACACGGGAGGGCGAGGTGGAGACGGTGGCCACGGGGCTCAACGGGCCCATGGGCATCGCCGTGGACGCCGCGGGCAACGTGTACGTGGCCGACACCGACCACTACGTCATCCGCCGCATCGACGTGGAAGGGAAGGTGGAGGTGTTCGCGGGAGGCACGCCGGGCCTCCAGGACGGCCCCGCGAAGCAGGCGGCCTTCAACCAGCCCACGGGAATGACGGTGACGCCGGACGGCACCGCGCTGCTGGTGGCGGACATGAACAACGGCGTGATTCGCCGCATCGACCTGGTGGCGGAGGGCCACCCGGTGACGACGCTGCAGGGCGACTGGCTCTACCGGCCCTCGGGCGTGGCGGTGAGCGCGGACGGGCGCACGCTTTACGTCGTCGAGTCCGGCATGTCCCGCGTGGTGCGCATCCGGGACGGCCTCACGTCGGTGGTGGCGGGCTCCACGCCCGGCTACCGCGACGGCGCGCCGACGTCCGCCCAGTTCCTGCCGTACCTGGGCATCGCGGTGCTGAAGGATGGCTCGCTCGCGGTGGCGGACCCCGGCAACTACCGCGTGCGCCGCGTCGTGCTGGAGGCGGACGGCACCGCGCGCAAGGTGACGACGCTGGCCGGCAACGGGCGCTACGGCCACGCGGACGGGCCGGGAGACAAGGCGGAGCTCGTGCTCCCGGCCGGCCTGACGGTGGGGCCGGACGGCCGCCTCTACGTGGCGGACGCCGGCAACGGCCTGGTGCGCGCAATCACTCCGTGAGCGCCGCGGTGGTGGCCTCGGGGCAGTCCGACTCTACCGCGCCAATGTCCGGCGCGGCGCCGCAGAAGGGCAGCCCCAGGTCCATGCCCCGGTCCACCGCGCGCTCGCCGGGCATCAGCAGGTCCAGGTCCACCAGCGGCTCGCCGCTCTCGTCCGAGTCCAGCTCCACGCCGGACGACAGCCAGGTGGCGAGCGTGCCGCCCAGCCAGTCGCTCTGCGGGGCGACGAAGATGCCCGTGTTGAAGGCGGCGCCGGCCAGGTAGAGGTTGGACGCCATGCTGAGGCCGGGCGCGGACAGGCCCATGCTGACGGCGTTGCGCGTGGCGAACACGTTGTTGCGCACCGCCACGCTGGTGGACGGCCCGCCGGTGCCGTGGCCCACCACGAAGGCGAAGCCGTCCGTGCCCACCACCGTGTTGTGCAGCACGCGCACGTCGCTGCCATTCTCGATGCGGATGCCGGAGCCCTCGGGCGTCTTCAAGTCGTGGATGCGGTTGCGGCGGATGGAGACGTTGGTGGGCGGCGCGCCCACGCGGTTGCCGCCCACGGCGATGCCCAGCGACGCGTCGGAGATGTCGTTGTCCTCGATGACGACGTCGCGCGCGGAGTAGTGCACCACCAGGGCCTCGCCGCGGGACGACGTGGACTTCTCGAAGCCGTACATGCGGTTGCCGCGCACCACGACGTCGTGGCACGTCTTGATGTCCACCGCGTTCTCCCGGTTGTCGTACATGTCGTTGTCCTCGATGAGGACGCCGCGCGCCGGGGCGTTGTCGCTGAAGCCCTCGGGCCCCAGGCACTGCACCGAGTCACCCGAGTTGTCGTGGATGTCGTTGCCGCGCACGGTGATGTCCGCCGACGTGGGCGCGATGACGACGCCGTGCGAGTCGTCGTCGCCGCGCGCGAAGTGGTGGATGTGGTTGTCTTCGATGGTGATGCCGTTGGCGCCGTTGTCGGTGCTGATGCCGCTGCCGAACGCGCCGTGGTGCAGCTCGTTGCCCGCGAGCACCGTGCCCGTGGTGTTGCCGGAGAACGTCACGGCGACCTGGCGCTGGCCCCGGACGTCGAACTCGAAGCCCTCGATGCGCCAGTGGGGCCGCTGGACATGGGCCATGAACCAGCCGCTGCCCGTGGGGACGATTTTCGGCAGGTCCTCGCCGCGCAGGGTGATGGGGGCCTCCGCGGTGCCAGCCTTGGCGCTGGCGCCGATGACGAGCTTCTCCGGGTAGGTGCCCTTCTGGACGCGGATGATTTCTCCCGGGCCCACCAGCGTCAGGGCCTTGGAGATGGAGCGCAGCGGCTGCGCGCGCGAGCCATTCGCAGAGTCATCGCCGGAGGGGCTGACGTGCCACTCCCGGGTGTAGGTGGGCGGCTCCTCCGGAGGCGGCTCGGGCACGGGCGCTGGCGGTGGCTGCTCCGCAACGGGCGCGTCGTCGTCGTCGTCGTGGCTGGAGACGCCGTCATCGTCGTTCTGCGGCGCGGGCACGTTGGGGGCCGAGGGCTGCCGCGAGCCCGGGTAGCTGGGACGGGGGCTCGAATCGGACGCCGGCGCTGGCGCCTGCGCGCCGTTGGAGCAGGCGACGCCGCCCACGGACACGAGTCCGAGGAGGCACAAGCTGCGCAGTCGGGACATAGGGGTCGGCTCCTGGGGGGGAAGGGGGCGAGCCGACAACGTCCCTTTCGCCGCGCCGTATTCTGCCGGGGGCGCGGCGCTCTCTGTGTCCGTCAGTAGGGCAGGCGAGCGTGGGCTCAGCCCGGCGCGCGGGTGCTGCCCAGAATCCAGGCAAGGTACGCCGCGTGCCCGTCCGCGATGTCCACGCGCAGCACCTCCGGGACGTCGTAGGGGTGCAGCTCGACGATGCGCGCGCGCAGCGGCTCGAAGAGGGCCGCGCGCGTCTTGAGGATGAGCAGCACCTCGGGCTCGTCCTGGACCTGGCCCTCCCACCGGTAGATGGAGCGCAGGCCGGGAACGATGTTGCCGCAGGCGGCGAGCTGCGCCTCCACCAGCGCGCGAGCCAGCTCCGCGGCCTTGTCGGCCGTGGGGGCGGTGACGAGGACGATGATGGCGTCTGTCATGGGCGCAGGATGCGCGATGCCCCCGCCGCCCGTCGAGCGGAACAGGGGCGGGCGCCGGGCACGGTGGGACTACCGGCCCAGCGTGCGCGAGCCGCCCGCGGCATGGTGCATGGGCGCGTCCATCTCCTGCCGGGTGCGGCGCCGGTCCGGCGTGTCCTTCGGCAGCTCCACGAAGGTGCACAGCTCACACAGCCGGCTGTAGATGCGCTCACCCACGCGCTCACGCAGCAGGTCCGCGTCGCGGGCGGCGCTGCGGGCGTCCTCGGTGGTCCGGTAGCCCGTCGGCGCCGCGCTGCGGACAGCGCGCTTCTCCGGCTCCAGGGAGTAGTTCGTCGCGAAGAGCGTGGTACGGCCCGCGTTGTAGCGGCGGGCGATCAGCTCATCGAGCGTCTCCATCTCGAAGGGACTGCCGCGGCCCTTGCCCAGCTCGTCGATGGCCAGCACCTCCACCTCCGACAGGGGCCCGATGATTTCGCCGCCGCTCTTGCCCTCCTGGAAGCCGCGCCGGATGGTGGCGTAGAGGAGCGAGATTTCGACGTAGCGCCCGCGCACCCCCAGCTCCAGCACCAGGTGCCCCAGGGTGGCCGCCAGCAGGTGCGTCTTGCCGGTGCCCACCGGCCCGCTGAGGATGAAGCCCTTGGACGGGCCGCCCTTCACGTACTGGTGGGCGAAGTGCAGCGCCACGCCCCGGCCCCGGTCCTGCGCTTCGTTGAAGGCCCGGTAGTTGTCGAAGCTCGCGTGGGACACCACGGCGGGCAGGCCCACCTCGTTGAAGCGGGAGATCCGCGTGCGCCGCTGCGTGCACACGCACTGCTCCATCACCTCGTAGCGCCGCGGACCGACCTTCTGGCTGAACTCCGCCTCGCGCTCGACGAGCACGTGGCCCCGTCCGCCACACACCGAGCAGTTCCCGGAGCACTCGCAGGTGCGCGCCAGGGCCTGGTCCCCCCGGCGCTCGATGACATAGGTCCGCCCACCGCACACACCACACGCCTCGCCATTCGCCTTTGGAGCCATCTCACGCACCGCCATACCAAAGCCTCCCCTCGGCCGTCAGTCCACTGAACGGGCGGTCAGGCGTCCCGCCCGCCTACATCTCCTTCATCCCCAGACGTCGTCGCACCGTCGCCAGGACGCGGAATCGCCGGGAGACCTTGCGGGCGCGCGGCGACATCACCTGCTGTTCCGAAGCCGCGGCCACGGCCTCGCGCCACAGCCCGCGGCGGTCCGGGAAGGGGAGGGCGCGCAGGAGCAGCAGGAAGGCCAACGCCTCCTGGGCGTCCATGGCCGCCGGCTCCTCCGGGACGTGCGCCAGGACGGAGATGCGCAGGCTGCGCACACGGTGGGCCAGCGCCTCGTCCCGCCCCGCCAGGTCCTCCAGCGCCGCGCAGAGGCGCGCGTGCCGCGTCTCCTCCCAGGAGCGCGCGCGCTTGCGTCTGGGCGCGGTGTCCGCCTCCACGCCCGCGCCCGCCGCCAGCTCGCGGTACTTCTTGATCTCCGACTCCACCTGCCGCCGGCACGCGCGCAGCGAGCGCAGCACCGGCTCTCCGGGGCGCGTGTCCCACAGCGCCTTCTCCGCGGAGCGGGAGATGCCCCGGGCCACCACCTCGAAGGGAACGCCTTCCCGGGCCCAGGTCGTCAAAAGCTCGGTGTCCAGCGCGGAGAGCATCAGCCCCGCGCCACGCACGGCGAGGAAGTAGTCCTGGACCAGCTCTTCGAAGCTGGCGCTTTCGGGGAGGAGACTCATGATCCGACGCGTACTCCAGTGCAGGGAAGCCGGGCAACCGACCGTCCGCTCCCCCATACCTGGCAGGTCCGACATGGCAACTCCAGCGCGCCCTTTTTCACAGCGGATCTGGAAGATTTTGAACCGGCGCTTCCCCTGGAAAGCAGGCGGCCAGTCAGTGTTGACCCGCCGCGCGAAAACCGCGCATAGTGAGGGTCCCCGAATGGAAATTCCCGAAGATTCCCGGACACTTGCCTACCAGGCAAGCAACCGGGGACGCCGGTGCCCCTCTCCTAGGAAGACCATGCGCCGTTCGCTTCTCGTCTGCCTCGTCCTCCTGGCCACGGCCTCCGCCGCCCAGGAGAAGAAAGCCCCGCGCGATGCCGATCTCGGCCGGAAGTCCGCCACCTCGGTGGACAAGTCCCTGGCTGGCGACATCACCCGCGAAAAGAAGAAGAAGGAGGAGGTCGCGCCCGCGCTCCAATACGACCAGTTCCGGCTGGGCGTGGAGCTGCAGGTGGCCTCCAAGCGGCGCGAGCAGATCCAGTCGCTGAAGAAGATCATCTCCCTGTCGCCTGATCCGAAGGAGGCCCCCAGCCTCCTGTTCCGCCTGGGCGAGTTCTACTGGGAGGAGTCCAAGTTCTACTTCTTCGAGGCCAACCGGAAGGATGACGACCTCATCCAGGCCATGAACCGCAACGACGCCGCGGGCCAGAAGCGCGCCAAGGCGGAGAAGGTGGAGCTCGTCGCGAAGCAGAAGGAGTACGGCAAGCTCGCGGTGGAGCAGTACACGAAGATCGTCCAGGAGTACCCGAACTTCGAGCGCACCGACGAGGTGCTCTTCTTCCTCGGCCAGTACCTCATGGAGGACGGCCAGGACCGCAAGGCGCTGGTGGCCTTCAAGCGCCTGGTGGAGAAGCACCCGACGTCCAAGTTCATCCCGGACGCCTACCTGGCCTTCGGCGAGTACTACTTCAACAACTCCAAGGGGAAGCGCCAGGAGTTGGAGAAGGCGCTGGTGGCGTACAAGAAGGCCGCCGAGTTCCCCGAGAGTCAGGTGTACGCCTTCGCCCTCTACAAGCAGGGCTGGTGCCACTACAACATGGGCGACTACGAGGCGGCCAAGGACAAGTTCAAGACGGTGGTGCTCTACGGCGAGCTGGCCGGGGCCAGCGCCGTGGAGAAGGACGGCGGCAAGAGCGGCCGCAGCTCGCTGGTCCGCGAGGCACGCACGGACTACGTGCGCGCGTACGCGCACGAGGGTGACGTGTCGCAGGCCCGGGCGGAGTTCGGCAAGGTGGCCACCAACCCGGAAGACCGCTTCACGATGCTGAAGCAGCTCGCCAACCTGTACTACGGCGATGGCAAGGACCGCGAGGCGGCCATCACCTACAACCGCCTCATCAAGGAGAAGCCCCTGTCGCCCGAGGCGCCCGGCTTCCAGGGCCGCATCGTCGACTGCATCCTCCGCATGGGCAACAAGGAGCGCACCGTGGTCCAGGTGCGCCGGCTCGTGAAGATCATGAAGGAGGTGGAGAGCTCCGGCGTCATCAAGGAGGACAAGGACAAGAAGCTGCTGGCGGAGGCGAAGGAGCTGTCCGAGCGCACGCTGTCCAACCTGGCCGTCACCTGGCACAACGAGGGCAAGAAGACGCGCAACGAGGAGACCTTCCGCTACGCGGACGCGGTGTACAGCGACTACCTCACGCTCTTCCCGGAGAACCCCAAGGCGTACGACCTGCGCTTCTTCTGGGCCGAGCTGCTCAACGACAACCTGCAGAACTTCGACAAGGCCGCCGCCAACTACACGCTGGTGGTGCTCCAGGACGCGAAGGTGCTGGAGGCCAAGGATGACAAGGGCAAGCCGAAGCCGGGCAAGCCGGGCAAGTGGCTGCAGAACGCCGCCTACAACGCGGTGCTGGCCTACGACGAGGTCGTCAAGGCCGCCGAGGCGCGCGGCGAGGCCAAGAGCGAGGCGGTGGGCTCGGACATCACCAAGAAGGCCGCCATCCCCACGCTGAAGAAGGCGCTGCTCGACGCGTGCGAGCGCTACCTCAAGTACGTGCCCAAGGGTGAGAAGCGGGTGGAGATCGCCTTCAAGGCGGCCAACATCTACTACCGCCACAACCACTTCGACGAGGCGGTGCTGCGCTTCAGCGAGATCGCGCTGGGCTACCCGGAGTACAAGTTCGAGAACGGCGAGCGCGCGGCGGAGATCTCCGCCAACCTCATCCTGGACTCGTACCACCTGCTCCAGGACTACGCGAAGGTGAACGAGTGGGCGCGGCGCTTCTACGCCAACGACAAGCTGGCGGTGGGCAAGTTCCGCGACGACCTGGCGAAGCTCATCGAGCAGTCCTCCTTCAAGCTCGTCAGCCAGTTGGAGGAGAAGAAGGAGTTCGAGAAGGCCGCCGAGGCGTACCTCGCCTTCGTGAAGGACTTCCCGCAGACGGAGATCGCCGACCTGGCGCTCTACAACGCGTCCGTCGACTACTACAAGGCGAAGCGCCTGGACAAGGCCATCGAGGTGCGCAAGCGCCTGTTCGCCGAGTACCCGCGCTCCAAGCACGTGCCGGACTCCATCTACGCGAACGCGGAGGCGCTGGAGGCCATCGGTGACTTCGAGGACGCGGCGTCCACCTACGAGGCCTACGTGCGCGGCTACGAGCGCAGCCTGGGCGAGAAGGGGAATGCCAGGGCGCGCCGTGGGAAGCGGCGGGGCGCCGCGAGCGACAAGCCCGCGGTGGTGCAGAAGTGGGACGAGTCCAAGGCGCAGGTGGCGCTCTTCAACGCGGCCACCTACCGCGAGGGACTGGGCCAGACGAAGGCGGCGCTGCGCAACCGCGAGCACTACCTGGCGCTGTGGCCTCGCGCGAAGGACGCGGATGAGATCCGCCTGTCCATCATCGACCTGACGGGCAGGAGCGGCGCGGCCTTCAAGGCCATCAAGATGCTGGAGCAGTACGAGCGCGACAACATGCGCTCCCCCAGCCGTTACCTGGCCGCCGAGGGCCGCATCGTCGACCTGTACAAGAAGATGGGCCGCTCGCGCGACGTGGCCCGCATGTACAAGCGCATCTACGAGCACTTCGACCAGCTCCCCCGCCGCGTGCAGGGCGCGCTGGAGAAGCCGGCGCTCGCCACGGCCGCGCAGGCGCAGTTCCTGTCGGTGGAGCTGGACTGGAACCAGTACCGGCGCCTGAACCTGTACTGGGGCGTCCCCCCGTCGCCGAACCGCTTCAAGGCGAGCATCCAGGACAAGAGCCGCGCGCTCCAGGTGGTGGAGAAGAAGTACGTGCAGACGGTGACGCTGGGCGCGCCCGAGCCCGCCATCTGCGCGCTGCACCGCATTGGCCTGGCGTATGACCACTTCGCCGAGCGCCTCACCAACGCGCCCATGCCGCGCGGCCTGGACGAGGAGTCCCAGCAGGCGCTGCGCGACGAGTTCGCCAACCAGGCGCAGCCGCTCAAGGACAAGGCGACCGAGGCGTTCGCCGCCACGGTGGCCAAGAGCCGCGAGCTGGACGTGTACAACGACTGCGCCGCGGAGAGCCTGAAGCTGCTGCGCACCACGTACCAGCCGGACCGCTACCCGGAGATGCCCGAGGCGAAGGTGGCGCTGAAGAGCCACGTGCAGCTCATTGGCGGCGACCTGCTGGCCACCATCCAGGACGTGCCCCCGCCGGCGCCCAAGGCGGCGTCGGAGGCGCAGCAGGCCCGCGCGGAGACGCTGCAGGAGGACCTGACGGACCTCACCGCGCAGCTCCGCTCGCAGACCGAGACCCAGGTGGACGCCCGCCCGGCGGCCACCCCCAACGGCGCCACTCCCGCGAAGCAGGGCGGGGATGAAGAGGAGCCGGAGGACTTCCTCTAATGAACCGGACCCCTCGCACCATGCGCCTGTTCCCCTTGTTGGCGGCTGTCTCGCTCGCCGCCGCCGGCTGTACGTCCTCCAAGGCCACAGGCCCCGCCGCGGGCAAGACGGCGGGCCCGAACGCCGGGAAGACGGAGGCCGCGCAGCCCATCTCCAACACGGCCAAGGCCCGCTTCGAGGACGCCCTGAAGGCGTTCGACACGCAGAAGAAGGCCAGGGCCATCGACTATCCGTCGCTGGAGCGGAAGTTCCAGGCCGCGCTGGAGGCGGACGGGAACCTCGCCGAGGCCGACTACAACCTGGGCGTGCTCGCCGAGCGTCAGGGCAAGCTGACCGAGGCGCGCGCCCACTACAAGACGGCGCTCGCGAAGAAGCCCTCGCTGCGGCAGGCCTCGGAGAACCTGGCGGTGATGGAGCAGAACGCGGGCAACGTCGCTGGCGCGGTGGCGCTGTACCAGGAGGTGCTCCAGCGCTACCCGGATGACGCGCAGTCGCGCGCGCGGCTGGCGGAGATCTACCGGCAGCAGGGGGACCACACCAAGGCCATGGACCTGTCGCGCGCCGCGCTGATGCGCGATCCGCAGTCCACCACCGCGCTGAAGGTGATGATCCGCAGCTACCTGGACCGCAAGCAGCTCGCCATGGCGAAGCTGGTGGCCCTGCGCGGCGTGAAGCTGGACGCGACCGACCCCGAGCTCCACCACGCCGTGGGCCTCATCCTCCTGAAGGAAGGGGACGTGGACGAGGCGCGCCTGTCCTTCAAGAAGGCGCTGGAGGTCCGCGAGGACTACGTGCCGTCCCACGTGGAGCTGGCGCAGCTCGCCCTGAACGCGGAGAACTTCCCCGCCGCCGAGCAGCACCTGCGCCGCATCCTCCAGGCGGACGGGAAGAACGCCGCCGCGCACCTGGGCCTGGGCGTCGCCTACAAGGGCATGGGCCAGTACGACAAGGCCATGCAGGAGTACGACGAGGCGGAGAAGCTCGACCCGGAGCTGGCGGCGGTGAACCTCAACCGCGCCATCATCCTGCACCGGGTGAAGGACGCGCCCGAGCGCGCCGAGGAGCTGTACCGCAAGTACATCGCCATGGCCGGCGGCGAGGTGGCCCTGCCCGCGGAGGCGCCCGTGTTCGCCCTGCTGCGCGAGGTGGAGGTCATCGTCAACGCCAAGCGCGAGGCCAGGTTCGCCGAGGAGCAGGCGAAGCAGATGGAGGAGCTGCAGAAGCAGCAGCAGGCCCAGATGCAGGCCGCGGAGAAGGCCGCCGCGGGGACGAACGCGCCCGCCAACGCCGCGACGCCGGCCACCGGCACGGACGCCGCGCCCCAGGTCACCCCCGCCAGCGGCAACGCGCCGCCGCCCGCGGCGGGTAGCTCCGACCAGAAGAATGCAGGCTCGGCGGAACCCGGCGAGCCGGAAGACGACCTGCTGTGAAAGATGGGACGCCCCCGCGTGCCTTCGCTGTGGCGGGGGCGCGGGGGATGATGCGAACCTTGTGTTTCCCCCCTCATCCGGGGATTCGGTGTGTGATGGGCCCTTCGGGGCCCGTCCGGGAGGCAGTGATGCGGAAGGCGTTGATGCTGTTTGCGGCGCTCGCGGTGACGCCGGCCCTCGGCCAGGACGAGGCCACCAACCCGGGTGGGCCCGGGGAGGGCAATGTGCGCTACTCCAAGACGACCACCATCGACTTCGAGGACGACACCATCGAGGGCGACCTCACGAAGCCGGATGGCGAGTACATCGAAGCGCGTGACAAGGTGAAGCACTCGAACCTCATCCGCATCCGCGAGGACTTCGAGGACAAGGTGATGCAGTCCGTGGGCGAGCTGTAGCCAGCGTGGCGAAACGGCGGGAACCCGCCGCCGCGCGCGTTGTCTGACGCCGTACCCACCTTTCGTAGGAGCCCCCATGGCCGTTCCTCTGACACTCAAGGTCTTCAAGGGCGACTCGCTGGTCGCCTCCAAGGACTACGAGCGCGACATCATCAAGATTGGCCGTCTCTCCTCGGCGCACCTGTGCCTGGAGGACGAGAAGGTCAGCCGCATCCACTCCGTCATCGAGGTCGCCAGCGACGGCGCCATGTCCATCATCGACATGGGCAGCGTCGAGGGCACGTACGTCAACGGCAAGCGCGTCACCAAGGGGCTGCTGTCCTTCGGGGATGAGATCCGCGTGGGCGGCACCACCATCCGCCTGGAGAACCCGGCCGCGGTGGCCGCGGTGAACCTGGCGGCCGCGGCGGCCAGCACCGAGGTCGTGACGGAGAAGAACCCGGTCATCGCCGCGCCGGCGCCGGCCGAGGGCCTGGCGCAGGCCGCGGTGGCCACGCCTCCGGCCACGGGCGCCATCGACCCGTCCTTCGCCGCCACGCAGGAGAACGCGGTGGTGGCTCCCGCCGCGCCCGCTCCGGCGCCCGTCGAGGCCGCGCCGGTGGACACCACGCCGCGCGTGCGGACGGTGCGCCGCACCCGGTCCAGCGGTCCGCTGGGCGTGGGCCTGCGCTTCGCCTGGGGCGATCAGCGCGTGGGCGAGTTCTTCATGGCCCCGGGCGTGAAGCGGGCCTTCGTCGTGGGCAGCGCCGCGGGCGTGAACTTCGTCATGGGAGATTCCCGGCTGGGGACCCCCCGGTTCGACGCGGTCCGCTCGGACGGCCAGTCCTTCACCGTTCGCTTCACCGCGAAGATGAAGGGCGAGCTCACCCGCAAGGGCGAGACGATGGACCTGAAGGCCGTCATCGAGTCCGGCAAGGCCTCTCATGAGGGCGACGCGTACTCGCTCACGCTGGATACGGATGACTTCATCTGGGTGGACCTGGGCGGCGTGACGCTCGAGGTGGCCTTCCAGGCGGTGCCCAAGCGCGTCGTGGTGCCGCTGGGCGAGTCCGTGGACTACACCGCGCTCAACATCTTCCTGGTGCTGTTCTTCATCGCGACGGCGTTCGTCATCACCGCGATGAACCGCACCGGCGCGGGAGACGAGTACGCGGACGAGCTGTCGTCGGACAACGCCCGCATCGCCAAGCTCATCATCAAGCCGCCGGAGACGCAGAAGAACAAGTTCCTCGAGCGCCTCAACCAGCAGAAGGAGAAGAAGAAGAGCGGCGAGATGGCGGCCAAGAGCAAGGGCGACGAAGGTCAGATGGGCAAGAAGGACGCGCCCAAGACCAACAACCGCACCGCGCCCAAGGGCGACCCGAGCAAGAAGGACGAGGCGCGCGCCCTGACGGCGAAGATCTTCGGCGGCGGCAAGGGCGGCATCTCCACCGTCTTCGGAAAGAGCGGCCTGGGCGGTGACCTGAAGAGCGCCATGGGCAACATGTTCGGCGCCAAGGCGGGCAACTCGGGCGGCTTCGGCGGCCTGGGCCTGCGCGGCTCCGGCGGGGGCGGTGGCGGCACGGGTGAGACCATTGGCATCGGTGGCATCGGCACCAAGGGCCGTGGCGGTGGCACCGGCTCCTACGGCAGCGGCGTGGGCGTGCTGGGTGGCAAGCAGAGCGTGGACGTGGGCATCACCTCGTCGGAGCCGGAGGTCATGGGCTCGCTGGACAAGGAGCTCATCCGTCAGGTCATCCACCGCAACCGCGGGCAGATCCGCTACTGCTTCGAGAGCCTGCTCAACCGCTTCCCGAAGCTGGGCGGCAAGGTGGCGGTGAAGTTCGTCATCACCGCGACGGGCTCGGTGGCCACCTCGTCTGTGGCGCAGTCCACGGCGTCCAACGCGGCGCTGGAGACGTGCGTGGCCGGCCGCGTGCGCACCTGGAAGTTCCCCGAGCCGAAGGGCGGCGGCGTGGTGGTCGTCACGTATCCGTTCATCTTCAAGCAGTCCGGCGGCTAGCGCCGGGTGGCCTTTCTCCGGGTGGGCAGGCCTGAAGCGGGTCTGCCCACCGCGTCTTTTCCCCGGCGCTCATCCCCCAGAGGGCCGGGCCAACGTCAGGACCGCATGAAAGCCCTCGCCTCACTTGCCCTGTGCGCCTCGTTCCTCCTCCCCACGGTCGCGAGCGCCCAGACGCCCACCACTGCCCAGGGGGATCGCCCCGCTGTCACGTTCGATGAAATCGAGCGGGGCCTCTACTTCGCGGTGCTGGGTGGGCCGTTGTTCATCACCAACCCTCCGGCGGCGGAAGGCACCCCCCGTCCGTTCTCCTCCGGGCCCATGGCGCAGGTGGAAGTGGGCGTGGACCTGGGCGAGCGGGTGTCCGTCGGCCTGTTCATCATGGGCTCGAGCGTCCGCACGGGCGCAGAGTACGTGGGCAACTCCGGCGGCGCGGTGTCCGGTGACTTCTCCACCTTGATCCCCGGCGCCGTCCTGCGGGCCCGCCTGGTGGGCTTCGCCGACAGTCAGGAAGTGAAGCGCACCTGGTTCTACGTCCGCGCGGGTGCTGGCTATGCGATGTTCTCGCCGCAGCGACTGCTCCCCGACTCCGACATTCTTGTGTTTGCCGGGCCCGGAGTGGAGTACTACACACGGCTGCGCCACTTTTCCGTGGGGCTCGAGGTGACGGGGCAGTACCTCGTCTCTGGAGGCTCATTCGGGTTCGCGGTGGCGCCGAACATTCGCTACGCGTTCTAGCGGGAGAAAGACGTGCCTCAGGAGAATGGAAGCGGTGGGCCTCGCCCGGGCGGGCGCGGTCGTGACGGGGGTGCACCGGGCCAGGGTCCGCGCCGTGACGGGCCGGGTGGTGGTTTTGGCGGCCGTGGCGGTCCCGGTGGTGGCGGCGGCCGTGGGCGTGGAGACGGCCGTGGCCGCGGGCGCGATCGCGAAGAGGGCCCGGTGGGGCCCGGTCAGCGCGTCATCGCCGAGCTGAGCATCCTGGAAAAGGCGCTCTCCAAGACGGATTTCGGGGCGGAGAAGGGGCCGCTGCAGGCCATTGTCCGCTCGCTGCGGCCCATGCGGCTGAAGTCGCTGGAGGACCTGGACCTGAACACCCGGGGCCGCCTCATCACCACGCTGCTGCGCGTGCAGCGTCAGCCCAAGCCGCCCGCGCCGGAGGCGCCCGCCGAGGCTCCTGCGCCCACGGAGGCCGCCGCGCCCGCCGAGGCTCCGGCGTCCACGGAGGCCGCCGAGGCTCCGGCGTCCACGGAGGCCGCCGAGGCCCCGGCGCCCACGGAGGCCGCCGCGCCCGCCGAGGGTGAAGCCGCCGCCGAGGCTCCCGCCGCCGAGGGTGGGGCCGCCGCGGCTCCCGCCGAGCCCGCGGCTCCCGCGGTGGACCCGGCGCGCGAGAAGTTCGACGCCTGGACGGACGTCATCTTCCTGGTGGGCCAGGCCTGGCGCGCCGCGGGTGACGCTGAGCGTGCCGAGGCCGCCTTCGCCGCCAGCGGCCGTCAGCCCGGTCCCGAGGTCGAGGAGCCCGTGGCGGCGCCTCGCTCCGAGGAGCGCCGTGAGCGCGGCGACCGCCCCGAGCGTGGCGAGCGCCGCGAGCGCGGTCCCCGTCCCGAGCGGGGTGAGCGCGCTGCCTCCGGTGAGCGCCGGGAGCGTCCGGAGCGCCGCGAGCGTCCCGCCCGGGGCGAGCGTCCGGAGCGTGGCGAGCGTCCGCAGCCCGAGCTGACGGGCACGTGGGACGAGCAGGCGAAGCAGCTCGAGGCCATGGGCCGCACCCGTGACGCGGGCCGCCTGCACGAGCGCAACAACTCCTTCGCCGACGCGGCCCGCCTGTTCGAGACGGGTGGCGACCTCAAGAGCGCCCTGCGCAACGCCCTGGCGGGCAACGACAACGACATGGCCCGCCGGCTGGTGAGCACGTTGCCGCCGGACCAGCTCGCGCCCACGCTGGAGAAGGCCGGTGCCTACGAGCTCCTCATGGAGCACTACATCGGCAAGGCGGACTTCGAGAACGTGGCCCGCCTCTACGAGCGTGCCCGCCAGTTCGACCAGGCGGCGCTCGCGTACGAGCGCGCCGGCAAGCTCACCCTGGCGCGCAAGTCGTACGAGCGCGCGCGGGACGTCGCCAGCGCCAACCGCATCCGGGGGCTCGAGGTGAAGAGCCTGGTGGAGCGGGGAGACCGGCTCGGCGCGGCGACCCTGTTGGCGGCCGTGGGCCAGCGCCGCGAGGCGGTGGAGGTCCTCAGCCCGCTGCCTCCGCCCAAGGCCTTCCACTTCATGCAGCGTCTGAAGCTGGACGACGAGGCGAAGGAGCTGGCGCAGAAGGAGCTGGCCCGGGCGGAGCAGGAGCAGAAGCCCGCTGGCCGCGCGCGGTGGCTGGAGCTGCTGGGTGACGTCGCCGCCGCCGCCGAGGCGTGGGAGGGCGCTGGCCGCAAGGACAAGGCGCTCCCGCTGCACGAGAAGCTGGGCAACCTGCCTCGCGCCGCCCAGCTCGCCGAGGAGCTGCAGCAGCGTGACAAGGCCGTTGCCCTCTACACCGAGCTGAACGACAGCGCGGGCGTGGAGCGTGCGAAGGCGCTTCCGGAGACGACCGCACCTGCCCAGGCCCCCGCGGCGGATGCGGCGGACGGAAGCGAGGGCGAGGGTGGCGAGACGCCGCCTGACGCTCCCTCGGCCGGGTAGCAAGAAGGCCAATGATTCCCGCCGTTTGGCGGGTTTTGCACGATTGCTCGGGGGCGCTGGCGACCGGTAGAGTTCCGGTCACTGGCGCCCTCGCTGCTTTTTCTTTCCATTCCAAGGCCCGCCCCTCCATGCAACAGCCCACGCCCTCGTCGCGTCCCACGCTGCGCGTGTCCGATGACCGCACCTTCGTTGAAACCGAAGCGGCACTCGAAAAGGCCGGCCGGGTCGAGGACCTGATTCGCCTCTATGAGGGGCGCTCGCGCGATGTCGTCTCCGACGAAGCGGTGCGCCTGCTGTGCCGCGCCGCGGAGCTCGCGCATGATCGCCAGCGCAACACGCAGCGCGCGGAGGAGCTGCTCAAGCGCGCGCTGCTGGTGGCGAAGGATCCGCTCCCCGCGCTGCGCGGCCTCAAGCGGCTGCACGAGTCGCGACAGGACGGCGCCGCGCTGGCGGAAGTGCTGGAGCGCCTGGGCGGCGTCACGCAGGGCGAGGAGAGCGCGGGCCACTACCTGAAGGCGGCGGACGTCTACGAGCAGAAGCTGTTCCGCCGGGACAGGGCGGTGCTGTGCCTGCAGCGGGCGGCGCGCGCGAAGCCGGACCGCGCCGTCTTCCGCCGCGTGCGTCAGTTGCTGTTGTCGGAGGAGCGCTTCCAGCCGGCCTTCGAGGCGCTGGAGCGGGAGCGCGCGGCGCTGGGCGACGAGGGCATGGCGGAGGAGTACGCCGCGTTCGCCGAGCGCCTGGTGGACGACCCCACCGAGCACGAGCTGGCGCAGCGGGTGGTGGACGTGGCCCGCGCGCTGGAGCCGCGGAACGCGCGCCTGGAGAAGGCCGCGCGGGCGCTGCAGCGCTTCGAGCAGACCTGGCGTGACCGGGTGCGGATGCTGCGCAGCATGTCGCTGGAGGAGCGTGACCGGAAGAGCGCGGCGCGCCTGTCGCTGCTCGTGGCGAAGCTCTTCGCCTGGTACGACCCGGGCGCGGCGGCGAAGGTGAAGGAGGCGCTGGACCGCTGCTTCCTGCTGTGGCCGGGCATGCCCGAGGGGCTGTCGCTCATCGAGAAGCTGACGCTGCGTTCGGGCGGTGACTTCGCTCCGGCCGTCGCGCAGATCGAAGCCATGGCGGGTGAGGTGAAGGACCGCACCGCGCAGGTGGACCTGTGGCTGCGCGTGGGCACGCTGCGGCTGGGCCGGATGAACGACGCGGACGGCGCGCTGGCCGCCTTCGAGAAGGCGGTGGCGGCGGACCCGTCCCGCGCGGACGCGGCCAGCCTGACGGCCGAGCAGTTGCTGGAGAAGGGCCGGGCTCCGGAAGCCGTCGCGGTGTTGGAGCGCTACCTGGGCACGGTGAAGGACCGCTCCATCCAGGCGAGCATGCGGCTGCGGCTGGCGGACCTGTTCCTGACGCAGCTCAGGGACGCGGACGCCGCGCGCGAGCACCTGGAAGCGGCGCTGAAGCTGGACCCCACGCAGGCGCTGGCGGCCTTCCACCTGGCACGCCTGCTGGCCGAGGACGAGGCGCTGGACGCGGTGGTGCCGCTGCTGGACCTGGCGCTGCTGGCGCCGCGTCCTCGCCCGGAGCGGGTGGCCTTCTGCGAGGCGCTCGCGCTGATGTTCGAGGAGAAGGACGACGCGCGCGGGGCCTTCGAGGTGCTGTCACGCGCGCTGGAGCTGGAGCCGGGCCGGCCGTTGCTGCTGGGCACGGTGGTGGAGCACGCGGAGAAGGCCCAGGCGCAGCCCGCGCTGGCGCTGGCGCTGCAGCGCGCGGCGCACGCGGCGCCGGGTGCGGAGGTGGCGGCCACGCTCTGGCGGCAGCTCGCGCAGTTGCTGCAGGGCTCCCTGGCGGACCCGGTGCGCGCGGAGGCCGCGTGGCGGGAGGTGCTGGCGCGCGTCCCGGGGGACGCGGCCGCGGCGGAGGCGGTGAAGTCGCTCCAGGCGGCCGCGGCGCTCGCGGACGACCCGAAGGCGCGGCTGGAAGCGGACCTGTCCCGGCGCGAGGCGGCGGGCGCGGGGCCCGAGGAGCTGGAGCCGCTGGCGCGCCAGTGGGTGCAGATGGCGCCGGAGGACGCGGCGGGCGTGCAGCGGCTGCAGGCGCTGTGCGTGGCGCTGTCGAAGTTCGACGAGGCGGCGGCGCTGGCGGGGCGGCTCGCGGGGCTGGCGGAGACGCAGCTCGAGCGCAACGAATGGACGGCGCGCCAGGCGAAGCTGTACGCCGAGCGGCTGGGCCGTCAGGAGGACGCGACGGACCTGTTCCTCGGGTTGCTCTCCGAGAACGTCTCCACCGGCGTGGTGGTGGGCGGGCTGGAGCGGCTGGCGGCGGCGGGCATCCGCACGGCGGAGGTGACGGAGGCGCTGGCTTCGCACTACGGCCGCAGCGGTGACCACCAGCGGCAGGTGGCGGCGCTCCAGCAGCAACTGGAGGTGACGACGGAGTCCTCGGCCCGCAAGCGCCTCTTCGCGCTGCTGGCCAGCATCCACGAGAAGCAGCTCGCGGACAGCCGCGCGGCCTTCGACGTGCGGGTGCGCGCGCTGCGCGAGGACGCGAAGGACGAAGGGGCCCGCGCGGAGGCGCTGCGCCTGGCCAGGGATTTGTCCGCGCACGCGGAGCTGGGGCGCGCGCTGCGCACGTTGGCCTCCGAGTCCGAGGACCCCGCGGTGGCCGTGCCGCTGCTGCTGGAGGCGGCGAGCCTGGCGGAGGAGGGCGCGCTCGCGGCGGAGGCCATCACGGCCCTGGAGGCGGCGGTGGGCCGCGCGCCCGAGTCGAACGCGGTGCTGCAGCGGCTGGTTCGCCTGTACGGGCGCGCGGGCCGGTCCGCGGACGCGGAGGGGCTCTTGCGCAAGCGCATCCAGGGCGCGCGTGGCCCGGAGCGGCTGGAGCTGCTGCTCCAGTTGGTGGACCTCAACACGGAGCTGGGCCGTGCCGCCCAGGCGGCCGAGGCGCTGCAGTCCGCGCTCTCCCACGGCGCCGAGGAAGGCCGGCACCTGCCGCGCCTGGCGGAGCTGTACGAGAAGGCCGGCCGCACGCGGGAGCTGGGGGACACGCTGGCGCGGATGATCGCCCTGGCCGAGTCGGCGGGAGACGCCGACAAGGTGGCGCGGCTGAAGCTGCGTCGCGCGCACCTGCTCCAGGAGTCGCAGGACGGCAGCGCGGAGGCGGTGCAGAGCTACGCGGACATCCTGCTGCAGCGTCCCACGGACCCGGACGCGCTGGCGGCGTTGGAGGCGATGCTCGCCTCGGGCCCCGCGCGCGAGGCGGCCGCGCGCGTCCTGGTGCCCGCCTTCGAGCGCACCAAGGACCACCGCAAGCTGGTGGCCACGCTGGACGTGCTGGCGGAGGTGGCGAAGGACGACGGCGCGCGCGTGCAGGCCCTGCGGCAGGCGGCCCAGGTCCACCTGACGCACCTGCGCCAGCCGGAGCTGGCCTTCGCGGCGCTGGCGCGCGCCCTGCGCCTGGCGCCGGGTGACGCGGGGCTGCGCTCGTCGGCGCGGCAGGCGGCGGAGGACGCGGACTCGCTGGACAGCTACGCGGAGATTCTCGCGGAGCTGGCCGAGGAGGGGGACGTCGGTTCGGCGCGCCTGGCGCTGCTGCGCGAGCTGGCCGAGGTGCAGGAGAAGAAGCTGGACGACAAGGCTGGCGCGGTGCAGGCGTTGCGCGCGCTGCTGGCCATCGAGCCGGGCAGCCTGGACTGCCTGCGCGCCCTGCAGCGGCTGCACCGCGCGGGCGAGGAGTGGGCCGCGCTCGCCGAGGTGCTGGAGAAGCTGGCCGCGGCGTCGCCGGAGCCCGCCGAGCAGCTCGCCTTCCTGCGCGAGGCGGCGCTGCTGCACGAGACGAAGTTGATGGACAAGGAGAGCGCGGCCGACGCGTGGCGCATCATCGCGGAGCGCGACCCGGCGAGCCGCGAGGCCGCGGCGACGCTGGACCGGCTCTACACCGAGAGCGCCCGTCACTCCGACCTGGCCTGGGCGCTGGCGCTGCGCCGCAACCAGGAGGGGCAGAGCCCGCAGGGGCGTGAGGTCTCCTTCCGCCTGGCGGAGCTCCAGCGCACCGTGCTGGACGACCCGAACGCGGCACTGGGCCTCTACCGGAGGATCCTCGCCGAGGACCCGGGCCACCCCGGCGCGCGCGCGGCGCTTGAGGCCTGGGTGAAGGCGGCGGTGCCCGCGAGCGGCGCGGCGCTGGAGGTGCTGGACCCGGTGCTGGTGCAGGTGGGCGACCACGCCCGCCGCGTGGCGCTGCGCGAGGCGCGCATGGCCTCCGCGCTCACCGTGGAGAAGATCCTCCTCGCGGGGGAGGTTCGCCGCATCTACGAGCGCGACATGCTCCAGCCCTCGCTGGCGTTCATGTCCGCGGTGAAGTCCTTCGCGCAGGGGCTGGACCGGGAGGGCGTGCAGCCCGACCTGGAGCGGCTGGCGCGCGAGACGGGCTCGCACGAGGTCCTGGCCGAAATCTACGAGACGGCGGCGACCGAGCTGAACGCGGGGGACCCCTCCGCGCTGAATCTGCTGCGGCGCGCGGCGGAGCTGCGTGAGTCGCTGGACCAGCCCGAGGAGGCCGCGCGGCTGTGGAAGAGCCTGCTGGCGGACGCGCCGCAGGACCGGCAGGCGTTGGAGGCCCTCTCCCGCCTGTACGAGAAGGGGCAGAACGCCAAGAGCCTGTCCGAGGTCTACACGCGTCAGGCGCAGCTCTCCACCGACCCGGACGAGCGCGTGGGGCTGCTCCTCAAGGCGGGTGAGGCCTACGCGAACGCGGGTGAGGACGCGAAGGCCATCGAGACGTACCGCTCCGCGCTGGCGCTCCGGAAGGTGCCCGACGGCCTGCTCGCGCTGGAGAAGCTCTACGCGAAGGCGCGGCGCTTCGTGGAGCAGGCGGACGTGCTGGACCAGCTCGCGGACAGCGCGGCGGATGAGGGCGCGCGGCGAAACTGGCTGCTGAAGCGCGCGCAGCTCCTGGAGAAGGAAGTGGGGCCGGCGGAGTCGCTGCCGGTGTACCGGCGCCTGCTGGAGCTGGCGCCCGGGGATGGACAGGTGGTCGCGGGCCTGGAGCGACTGATGGCGCACGAGGCGCCACGGGCCGAGGCGGCGCGTCTGCTGGAGCCCGTCTACCGCGGCGTCAACGACACCCGGAAGCTGGTGGACGTGCTCGAGGTCCTGCTGCCGGGCGTGGCGCCCGAGCGGCGGCTGGAGCACATCCAGGAGATCGCCACCCTGCGCGAGGCGCTCGGGCAGACGTCGCTCGCCTTCGTCGCGCGGCTGCGCGCCTTCAACGAGGCGCCCCAGGAGGCGCCGGTGCGCGATGAGCTGGAGCGGCTCGCCGCCGACTCCGGCGCCTTCGAGGAGGTCGCGGCCGCCTACGAGGACCAGTTGGAGCGCGGCGCGCAGGAGCCGCTCGCGGGTGACTTGTGGCGGCGGCTGGCCGGCATCTACGACAACCGCCTCAAGCGCTACGACCTGGCGGTCCGCGCGCTGGAGGAGGTGTCGCGCCGCGACCCGCAGAACAAGGCGGTGCTGGACGCCCTCGCCCGCGTGCACCGCCGCACCGGCGCGCACCGGGAGCTGGCGCTCGTCATGCGCCGGCAGGTGGCGGCCGAGCCCAACGCCTCCTCGCAGGTGAACCTGCTCTTCGAGCTGGCGCACCTGGCGGAGGAGACGCTGGCGGACAAGGCGCTGGCGGCGCAGTCGTACCGGGAAATCCTCGGCCTGCGGCCGGAGAACGCCAACGCGCTGAAGCTGCTGGGCCGCGTGCTGGCGGAGATGGAGCGCTGGCCGGAGCTGGCGCAGCACATCGAGCGGGAGGTTCAGCTCGCGGACGAGCGCGGCGCCCAGGAAGAGGCGTCCGAGCTGCGCGTGCGCCTGGGGCGGCTGAAGGTGTCCCGCCTGGATGACCCGCGCGGCGCGCTGGAGCTGTACCAGTCGGTGCTGACGCGCCGGGCGGGCCACGCTGGCGCGGTGGGCGCGCTGGAGGAGATGGCGCGCTCGGAGAGCCCGCTGCGTGGCGCCGCGGCCAGCGCGCTGGAGCCCATCTTCGCCTCGGTGGGCAACCACCTGAAGCAGGTGGAGATGCTGGAGTCCCGCGCCTCGGCGGAGGCCGTGCCGCAGGAGCGCGCCGCGCTGCTGCGCCGCATCGCGGAGATCTACGCCAACTCGCTGGAGAACGCGGAGATGGGCTTCCTGGCCGCCACGCGCGCGCTGCGCGAGCTGCCGGACGACCTGCGTTCGCTGGAGCTGTGCGTCTCGCTGGTGGACCAGGCCGAGGCGCCCGAGGAGCTGGCCGCCGTCCTGACGGAGGTGGTGGGCAAGGCGGGGGATGCCTCCCGCGCCGAGCTGTACCGCGCGCTGGCCCGCATCCAGACGGACCTGGGCGAGCCCACCGAGGCGCTGGCCTCGTGGAAGCGCGTTTTGGAGCTGCGGCCCACGGACACCGAGGCGCTGGACGGCACGGTGCGGCTGGTGGCGTCGCAGGGCAAGCCCTCGGAGCTGCTGGAGGTGCTGCGCCGGCAGCTCGCGGTGGAGGAGGAGCCGGCGCGGCGCGCCACGGTGCTCTTCCAGATGGGCACGCTCCAGGAGGAGCAGCTCCAGGACGCGCTGGGCGCGCTCGCCACCTTCCGGCGCCTGCTGGAGCTCAAGCCGGATGACCTGCCCACGCTGGAGCGCATGGAGGCGCTCTGCCAGAAGCAGGAGCGCTGGCCGGAGCTGGCGGACGCGCTGGCCCGCCGCATCGCGCTGATTCCCGCGGAGGAGGGCCTGGAGCTGAAGTTCCGCCTGGCCACCGTGCGCGAGTCGCGGCTGTTGGACCGGACCGGCGCGCTGGCGCTGTACGGCGAGGTGCTGTCGGTGCAGCCCAACCACGCGGGCGCGGTGGGCCGCATGGAGGCGCTGGTGTCCCGCGAGCCGCAGAACCTGCTCGCGGTGGAGACGTTGCTGCGCGCCCTGCGTGCCAGCGGCGACATCTCGCGCCTGGCGCAGGTCATCGAGATGCGCGTCGGCGTGTCCGGCGACGCGTTCGAGCGCAAGGCGCTCCTGGGCGAGCTGGCCACGCTGCGCGAGTCCCAGGAGGAGGCGGAGCTGGCCTTCCTGGCGCTCTTCCGCGCCTTCAAGGAAGACCCGAACGACGCCCCGATTCGCGCGCGGCTGGAGAACGCGGCGGATGCGTCCGCCAGCTATGACGAGCTGCTGGCCGCGTACGAAGAGGCCCTGCCGCGCATCGCGGAGGCCGCGGACGCCGCGCAGGTCTGCCTGCGGCTGGGGCAGATGCTGGAGACGAAGCTGCGCGACCCGGACCGCGCGGTCTCCTACTACGAGCGCGCGCGCACGCTGCACCCCACGGTGCAGGAGCCGTCGCTGGTGGCGTTGGACCGGCTGTACCTCCAACTGGAGGCCTGGCCGGAGCTGGCGGGCATCCTGGAGGCGCTGGTCGCTGGCGAGAAGGCGCCCGCGGACCGGGTGGGCTACCTGTTCCGCCTGGGCCAGCTCTACCAGGAGCGGCTGGACAGCCCGGACCGCGCGGCGGGGGCCTACGAAGGCATCCTGGCGTTGGACCCGGAGCACCTCGCGTCGGCGCGGCTGCTGGAGGGCATCTACGAGGGGGCCGGCGCGTCGGAGAAGCTCTACGGCATCCTGAAGCTCCAGGCGGAGAAGGTGTCGGGCGCCGAGCGCGACCGCGTGCTGGCGAAGATGGCGCAGGTGTCCGCCGAAGGCCTGGCGGACCTGGACCGCTCCATCGAGCTGTACCGCGAGCTGCTGGCGAAGAACGCGCGCAACGAGCAGGCCTTCACCGCGCTGGAGTCGCTGTACGAGCGCGCCGACCGCGCACAGGACCTGCGCGAGCTGCTGGAGGGCCGGCTGGCGGTGACGCTGGACCCCCGCGAGGTCGTGCGCCTCAACGAGCGCGTGGGCCGCGTCGTGTACCGCCTGTTGAAGCAGCCGGAGCAGGCGGTGCCGTACTTCAAGGCCGCGCTGGACCGGGACGCGCGTCACCGGGGCGTGCTCGACACGCTGCGCGAGCTGTACGACGAGACGGGCCAGCGCGAAGAGCTGGTGGGCGTGCTGCGCCGGCTGATTCCGCTCCAGGAGAGCAGCGACGGCGTGAAGGCGCTGCGCCTGCGCCTGGCGGAAGTCCTGGCCGGCATGGGCCGCCGCGAGGAGTCGCTGGACGCCGCCCGCCGCGCGCTGGAGGTGGAGCCGCACCAGGTGCCCGAGCTGGAGCGCGTGCACGACCTCTTCGTCTCGCTGCGTGCGTGGAACGACGCGGTGCGCGCGCTGGAGTTGAAGGTGCAGGTGCACCTGCTGACGGAGGAGCGCGAGCAGGCCGTGGCCACGTACTTCGCCGTGGCGGACCTGTGGGTGGGGCAGGGCGGCAAGCCCGAGCTGTCCTCGGGCGCGCTGGAGAAGGTGCTGGAGCTGGACCCGGCCAACCGCACGGCCTACGAGCGCGCGTGTGAGCTGTACCGCACGCACAATGACTGGCGCGCGTACGCCCAGGTGACGGACCGCTACCTGCCCCACCTCGTCACCGACGAGGAGAAGCTGGCCGCGCTGCGCGAGCTGGCCCGGGTGCAGGAGGCGCGGCTGGGGCAGAAGGACGTGGCCTTCCTGGCGCTGTGCCGCGCGCTCCAACTGGACGCGTCGGACGACACGCTGCGCGAGGAAGTGGAGCGCCTGGCCGACGAGACGGGCAGCCACGAGGAGCTGGCCGCCGTCTACGAAGAGGTCGCCGACGAGCTGCCCCGTGGCGCCCTGGCCGAGCGCCTCTACGCGACGCTGGCGCGCGTCCACGACACGCACCTGGACGACCCGCAGGCGGCGGAAGCGGCGTTCCGGAAGATTCTGGAGTTCGACCCGACCAACGCCACCGCGCTGGACGGGCTCGCCGCGGTGTTCCAGCGGCGCGGACGTCAGCGCGAGTACGTGGTGGCGCTGGAGCAGAAGCTGGAGGCCGCCGGCTCCATCGAGCAGCGCAAGGGCATCCTCCGCGAGATTGCCCGCGTCTGGGACGAGCAGTTGGAGGACCCCGTCGAGTCGGCCAGCGCGCTGCTGCGGGCGCTGGAGCTCGAGCCCGACGCGGAGACGCTCGGCGTGCTCACCGCGCTGTACCGCCGGCAGCGTTCATGGCCGGACGTGGCGTCCACGCTGCTGCGGGCGCGGGACCTGGCGGACAGCATCGAGGAGCGCGCGCGCATCCAGGTGGAGGTGGCGGGCGTCTACGAGCGCGACCTCGGCGACGACGAGTCCGCGGTGGCCGCGTACCGGCAGGCGCTGGAGTTCGACCCCGTCAACCGCGAGGCGCTGGAGTCGCTGGAGCGGCTCCACACGCGCCTGGACCACCCGGCGGACCTGCTCGCCATCTACGAGCGGATGCTGGAGCTGAGCGACGACTGGCGCGAGAAGATTCGCGTCCTCTTCCGCAGCGCGACCCTCTGGGAGGACAAGTACCAGAACCCGGCGAACGCGGACGTGTGCGTGGAGAGCGTGCTCGCCATCGACCCGCAGAACGTCCAGGCCATCAAGACGCTCATCCGGCTGCGCCGGGCGCAGGCGCGGTGGGAGGACCTCATCGCGGCGTACGAGCGGCAGCTCGCGCTGGCCGTCAGCCCGCAGGAGCAGGCCGAGCTCTACGTGGACATCGGCAACGTCCAGTACCAGCAGCTCAAGGCGCTGGACCGCGCGGTGAACAACTACCACGCGGCGCTCTCCGTGGACCCCGAGTGCCGCCCGGCGCTGCACGCGCTGGGCACGATGTACGAGCGCAGCGGCAACTGGCCCTTCGCGCTGGAGATGCTGTCGAAGGAGGCGGAGCTCGCCGGGCAGTCGAAGGACGCGGTGGAGCTGTACTACCGCTTGGGGAAGATCAACGAGGACATGCTGATGGACACGGGCAGCGCCCGCGGCGCCTATCAGCAGGCCCTCGCGGTGGACCCGGGCCACCTGCCCAGCATCCGCGCCCTCAAGGGCATCCAGGAGCAGGAGCAGGACTGGAGCGGCTACGAGCAGACGCTGCGCCAGGAGGCGGAGCAGACCGAGGACCCAGTCGCCAAGGGCCGCGCGCTGCTGGACGTGGCGCGCTACCACGCGGAGACGCGCGAGGACCGTGACACCGCGACGGGCTACTGGCAGGAAGCGCTGAAGCACATCCCGGACAGCCTGGAGGCCGCGCGCCCGCTGTCGGACGTGTACATCGCGCAGGAGGACTGGGCGTCCGGCGAGCGGATGCTGGACATCGTCACGCGGAAGATGGCGGAGATGGCGGTGGCGGACAAGGACTCCGTCTCCGCCGCGGACCTCTGCCGCCAGCTCTACCGCCTGGGCTACGTGGCGGAGAAGCTGGGCAAGCGCGACAAGGCGCTGGGCTGCTACGAGAAGGCCTACGAGCTGGACGCGACGTACCTGCCCGCGCTGGAGGGCTACGGCAACCTGCTGGTGCAGACGCGCCGCTACGAGGGCGCGCTCAAGGTGTTCCAGACCATCCTCATCCACCACCGCGAGGAGCTGACGGACCTGGAGGTGGTGGAGGTGTACTGGCAGCTCGGTGACATCCACGCCGCGCTGAGCCAGAAGGACCGCGCGCAGAACCACTTCGAGAAGGCGCTGGCCATCGACCCGGGCCACGAGCCGACGCTGCGCGCGCTGGTGGCGCTCCTGGAGAAGGAGGGCCAGTACGAGAAGTCCGCCGAGCTGCGGCAGCAGTTGGTGGGCGTGCTGGAGGGCGAGGCCCGCGCGAAGGTGTGCCTGGAGCTGGGCCGCATCGCGCGCGACGAGCTGCACGACCCGTACATGGCCATTGACGCCTTCACCAACGCGCTCAAGTCGCAGCCGGACGCGCCGGAGGTGATGGACCAGCTCTATGTGCTGCTGCGTGAGACGCGCCAGGGCCAGAAGGCCGCGGACGTGCTGGCGCGGATGCTCGCGCTGCCCGCGCTGGGCCTGGAGCCGCACAAGGCCAAGCGCGTCTGGTTCGCGCTGGGCGAGCTGCGCCGCGATGACCTGAAGGACGTGGAAGGCGCCACCGAGGCCTTCAACGCCGCCCTGGACCTGGACCCGCGCTTCGTGGAGGCCTTCAGCGCGCTGGAGGCGATGCTCGGCGCCGCGCGCCAGTGGAAGCAGCTCGAGGAGAACTACACGAAGATGCTGGGCCGGCTGCCCAAGACGCCGGAGACGCACGTGGCGCGCATGGCGCTGTGGCGCGCGCTCGGCGACTTGTACCTCCAGGTGCTCAAGCACCCGGAGGGCGCGGTGGCCGCGTACGGCGTGGCCGCCAAGGGCCTGCCCGACGACGCGGCGGTGCAGGAGGCCTTCGCGGACCTCGCGGGCCAGATGCCGGGCCGCGAGGACGAGGCCATCGCCGCGCTGCGCCGCGCGCTGCCCAACACGGCGGACCCGCGCAAGGTGGTGGGCGCGCTGGTGCGGCTGTCCGCGCTGCGCAAGGACTATGACGGCGCCTGGCTCGCGGCGCAGGCGGTGTCCGGCCTGCTGGGCGAGGCAGGGGAGGACGAGCAGGAGATCCTCACCAAGCTGGGGCCCTACGCGAAGAACAAGGAGAAGGTGGAGCCTCGGTCGCTGAACGACCAGCTCTGGCACAACCACCTGTTCCACCCGAAGGCGCGCGGCCCGCTGGCGGAGCTGCTGGGCTTGCTCTTCGCGAAGGTGGGGCACCTGTACGCGGTGCCGTTCCAGCAGTACCAGCTCGTGCCCAAGCGCCACCGCATCGACGTGGCCAGCGCGCCCGAGTACCACGTCCACCACTACCGGTACGTGGCGCGCGTGCTGGGCATGGAGGCGGTGGAGCTGTACTCGCCCTTCTTGGTGGCCACGCGTGAGCGGATGGCGAAGCGCTCCAATGAACCCGCGCCCGAGCCGCTCATCCACGTGGAGCTGCTCCAGACGCACCCGGCCTCGCTGCGCGTGGGCGGCAAGTACTTCGCGGAGCAGGGCCAGAAGGAGGTCTATTACCTCCTGGGCCGCACCCTGGCCCTGGCGCGCTCCGAGCTGGCCTTCAGCCAGCGTGTGGCGCCCGAGCGGCTGGAGGCCATCCTCCAGGCGGCGCTGAGCCTCGTCGTGGGGAACGTGCGCATCGCGGAGGCACAGCACCTGGTGGAGCCGGAGCGCCGGCTGCTGGAGCGGAGCCTCAACGAGCCGGATCGCGCCGCGCTGGCGAAGGCGGCCCGCGCCTGGCTGCCCACCGCCACGCCGCAGGCCGTGCGCCAGTACCTGGAGGGCGCGGAGCTCACCGCGGCGCGCGCGGGCCTGCTCGCGGCCGGAGAGATGGAGCCGGTGCGCCGCATGGTGCAGGGCGAGACGGGCTCCGCCTTCCGCGTCCCGGTGCGCAACAAGCTGCGGGAACTGCTGGTGTTCGCCACCTCCGAGGACCTGCACGCGCTGCGCGTCGCCCTGGGTACGCACGTGGAGGTACAGGTGCGCAGGTAGGGACAGACCGCGACGTGGGGTTCGTGCGTTAAACGGCAGGCGGGCGGACTTGGCTCCGAACCTTGACCCCTCCGGCTGCCACTTCTACGATTCAGGCGGGATTTCTCCCGTCATTTCCGAGGCTTACGGGAACGATGCGTTTCGTCTGCGACAGTTGCCGCGCGCAGTACATGATCAGCGACGACAAGATTGGCCCCAAGGGGGTCAAGGTTCGTTGCAAGAAGTGCGGCCACACCATCACCGTGCGTCCCGCTGGCGCGACGGCCGCAAAGGACTCCGCGACGGAGTCCTCGACCTCCGAGGCTGCCGCGTCGGCTGACCCAGGCAAGGGCGGTGACACGACCGCCGCGGCGATGCCGGCGACGCTGGGCACCCCACCCGAGGGGGGGCTCTTCACGGACGTGGAAGAGGACGAGATTGGCGCCGTCTTCGACCAGGTGCTGAGCTCCGGCACGCAGAAGATCTCCACCGACGCGGAGAATGAGGCCGCCGCCCGCGAGGCGTCCGCGGAGAACGTGCGCAAGCTGGCGGAAGCGGAGGCCGAGCCGGACAAGGAAGAGGCCAAGGCCAACGCGGCGGCGCACGAGTGGTACGTGGCCATCGACGAGAAGCAGGTCGGTCCCTTCAACGTCGACAAGGTCAAGGACCTGTGGGACCGCGGCGAAGTGGGCCCGGACAGCCTTTGCTGGCGCTCGGGCTTCAGTGACTGGATTCCGTTGTCGGAGACGGCGGAGCTTGCGTCGGTGCTGGCGCCGCGGCCTTCCAAGCCCGTCATCGTCGCGCCCGAGCCCGTGTCGGGCTCGACGCCCACGGTGTCCTCGGGCCCCGTGCAGTCCGCGTTCAGCGCGGGCAAGGGGGCGCGCGGTGATTCCGGGCCCGCGAGCGCCTCCGAGGAGCCCGTGGGCTGGAAGCCGTCCGCGGCCAGCGTGCTGGCCTCGCTGGTGAAGGAAGAGAACGACGCGCTGTCCAAGCCGCCTCCGACGCCCGCGCCCGCCCTGGGCCGGGAGCCGGTGTCGCAGTCGCGGCTGTTGGATGTGCCCATGCCGCCGCCGGAGCCGGTGTCCTCGCCGTCCCTTCGGGGCGCGGACGTGGCCATGGCGCCTCCCATGGCCGCGCCCATGCCGTATGGGCAGCAGCCGGTGCCGCAGCAGTACGCCCAGCCCGCGCCCATGCCATATGGGCAGCAGCCGGTGCCTCAGTACGCGCAGCCCATGCCCGCGCCGTACCCGCCGCAGCCGAACTATCCGGCCTCCTATCCGCCGCCGGGAGCGGGGCAGGGTGGGGGCAGGGGGAAGACGGGGCTCTTCGTGGGCATCGCCGCCGGGCTGCTCCTGGTGGGTGGTGGCGCCGCGGCGTTCTTCATGAAGGGTGGGGCGAGCGCGGAGACGGCGCCGGCGAATCCTCCGGTCGCAGCGGCGCCGCCCGTGGCCACGCCGCCTCCCGCCGCGCCCGCGCAGCCTCCCGCGAACACGGCGCCCGTGGTGGCCCAGGCGCCCGCGAATCCGGCGACGCCTCCGGCGAACACGCCGCCCACGGAAGTGGCCGCGGCGCCGGGGAGCACGCCCCCGGCCACGCCGACGCCTCCGGCGAACACGCCGCCCACGACTGTCGCGACGGCTCCTCCGGCGGAGACGCCGAAGCCCGCGGAGACGGTGGTGGCGAAGGTCGAGCGTCCCAGCAGCCGCCGCAGCTCGTACTCGTCGCGTCGGCAGGAGCCGGAGCCGCGCGCCTCGGCGCCCGCGCGCAACGAGCGGCCGTCGTCGAGCGATTCGGACGATGACTTCGACGAGCTGTTCGGGACGAAGAAGTCGAGCCCGGCGTCGTCGAAGCCGTCCTCTGCGCGTCCGACGGCATACGTCCCGCCCGAGCCGGGGGGCGGGGTGCCGGACCGGCTGCAGCAGTCGGACATCATGGCGGTGGTGCTGGCCAACAAGCCGGCCATCGTGAAGTGCGTCAACGAGCAGAAGAAGAAGGACCCCTCGTTGAGCGGCAAGCTGGTGATGCGCTGGACCATCCAGACGAGCGGCAAGACGTCCTCGGTGTCGTGCCGCACGAATGAGTTCCGCTCTACCTACATGGCGAGCTGCATCTCCGGGCTCATCAAGAGCTGGTCCTTCCCGCGTCACAAGCGGCAGGGCGAGCCCATCGACTTTCCGTTCACCTTCTGAAAGTTGGAGCGTCATCGAGGCCATCGCGACATGGGCGTCGCGGTGGCCTCCGCTCCTGCTGTCTGCTTGTGCATCGGGTGAATTTTCGGGCCCGGCCGCCGTCCGGAGGGCGTCGACACTCGTTGACACGTCCGGATGGGCGGGGCTAAGCCTGACTCGCTCGCAGGGTTGTTGGGGCTTGGTAGCAGTGGCCGGAGGCCCCCCGGGCGGCGTTCCAAACAAGAGGAAATCTCAACATGCAGCTTCGCAAGATGATGTTGATGCTCACGGCGCTGGGCGCGATGAGCGGTCTCATGGCTGGTTGCGGTGACGACTCGACGTCCCCGGGCGCGTGCTCCAGCAATGACGAGTGTGGCGAGTCGGAAATCTGTCATCCGACCGCCGAGATCTGCGTGCAGACCTGTAACTCTGGTTCGGACTGCCCCTCCACGGCGAAGACCTGCGCCCCCCTGGGCGGCACGGGCCCCGACGCCACCACGAGCATCTGCCAGTGCTCCACGGACGTGCTCTGCAACGGTGGCACGGACTCCGAGTCCACGGACCTGGTCTGCTCCAACCTGGACAACGTCTGCGTGACGGCTTGTTCGTCGGACGCGGACTGCACGAGCGGCCGGACCTGCGATACGACCACCGGCCAGTGCGAAGAGGGTGACACCGAGCCCGAGCCCGGCGAGAGCTGCTCTGGCGAGGGCCTGTCCACCTGTGACTACGGCCTCATCTGCTCCAGCGGCACCTGCTCCGAGCCGCCCGCGCCGACGTGCCAGAACTACACGAACTTCCCCAACAAGGCGGATCTCGGCAACACGGGCCCCATCATCTACAAGGTGGAGACCGTTAGCGCGGCGACGGATAGCTTCTGCGGTTCAGACGCGCCCAAGCGCCTGCGCATCCGGGTCTCGGCTTACTCCAGCACCTCGTTCCCTGCGCGCTCGCAGGATCTGAGTGACTTCTTCTACGTGGTCACGGATGGTGGCCGGGACAACGCGGTGGTTAGCAGCTCCTCGGGTAACTACACCGTGTCGGGGGCCAACAACGACCAGGCTCAGATCATCGTGAGCCTGTGCGTCGGTGCGAGCAGCACGACGAACTCCGCCGGCTTCTATTTCAAGGACGGCAACTTCGTTTGTCACCAGTCCAACTACCAGTGAGCAGGCGAGCTGGTAGTTGATCTCGAAGCCCCGCCTTTCCAAGGGCGGGGCTTTTTCATCGTGAACGTCAACTCGACGCTTGGTCGGCGAGCGCGTTCATCGTGGCAATTGGGACGCGTTGAATTACGCCACGCTTCAATCGTCATGAGCCTGAGCGCGCCGGCATCCCGGCGTCTTGAAAGGAGCGTCTATGTTGGTTGGCAATCTGATGCGAGCGCTGCCCCTCTCGCTGGCGCTGATGGCTCCGGCTGCTTTGGCGGAGGGCCCTGTCGGGAGGGTATCCTGTCCGGCTGGGACCGTTCAGACGGGGACGAAGACGGAAGGCCTGATGTGCTCTAGGGTCGATTCCAAGCACGGTCGGTCATCCGCTCAGGGGCCCTACGTCGCGTACCACCCCAATGGCAAGTTGGCCGTCCGAGGCCAGTTTGAGAACGGCCTCAAGGTGGGAACTTGGACGTTCTTTGATGAAGCGGGCGTGCTTGAAAGCACCTCCGAGTTCAAGGATGGTGGCTGGCATGGCCAGCGCGTCCGGTATTTCCCGAACGGGAAGCCCCAGCGCATCGAGGAGTACAGAGAGGGCCGCAAAAACGGGCTGGTCAAGGAGTTTGCTCAGGACGGCCGCGTGCTCAGCCAGGTCCAATACGAGAACAACCGCGTTGTCTCCGCTCAGTAGCTGGCGGACCCTGCAGTAAGAACGAGGGCCCTCTCCCACCTGGTGAGGGCCCTCATTCGTTTGAGAGCGCTTCCCCATCGGAGTCGGCTCGGCTAGGAAGCTCAGGTGTGAAGGCCCCCTCTCTCACACCTGTTTTGCCGGATATCCCCATTCGCACGGTGGCGCAAATGGGACTCCGCGAGCTCGAGCGCATCCGGCTCATACTCCGCGGTGGGTCGGTCATCGACTGGCGGAGGATGCACTTCCAGACGCGAGACGAGGTCGACAACTTCCTTCGTCTGCTTCAACTGGACCTATCACGCCCGTACGATGAGGAGTGGGCTCGGGGCGTATTGTCCGAAGCTGTCGAATACTTGCGTAAGACGTTCAACTACCGTGTGGCGGATGCGGTCGCACGGCCTGCGGAGATTCACGACCTGTTTCTCTATGCGGCCGGCGTGAAGGGGGTGCCTCGTCATCGCAGGATTGCGTGTGTCGTGCTGAAGGTCATGCACGTCATCCAGCACATTGAAGGTCGAGACCTGCTCTTCCGGCTACCTGTGTCAGAGGCGGAGTTGGCAGAACTCATCATGGAACGGGTGATGGGTGTCGCCGCCGAGATGCAGTCGAAGGGGCTGCCTATTGTGGAGTTCGCGCACTCCATCAAGACCCAGGACTCGCTCGTTACCAAGTTGCTGGCGAAAAAGGAGACCGTTGCCGCGCAAGTCTACGATAGGACCCGGTTTCGAGTGGTGACCCGGAGGCGGGAGGACTTGCTGCCTGTTCTCTACTATCTCGCCCAACGCCTGTTTCCCTTTCACCTGGTTGTCCCGGGGCAGACTGAAAACACGCTGATGCCGTTCAAGTCTGTGCTCGCTGAGAACCCTCACTTCGAGCAGTACATCCCGCGACTCCATTTGGACCGTGATTACGAGGACCGAGAGATCGCTGGGGGGAACGCCTTTTCGGGCAATACCTACCGCGCGCTCAACTTCGTGGTGGACCTACCCATGCGAATGGATGCCTACCTTCCCTTGCCAGAAGAAGACACCCGGCAGCGCAAGGGGCGTATCATCATCTCGCTGGTCGAGTTTCAGATTGTCGACGAGGAGACCGCGCGGCTCAACGAGCGCGGCGACAATGCTCACGAGGCCTACAAGCGGCGCCAGAAACAGCGAGTGCTAAAGCGCCTGAGCCAGGGCCTCGTGGTTCCCAAACGACAGGAATAGTGACTCCGGTGGGCGCCGTTAGGCGAGCCGCCCACTCACGGCTCGCCCCATTCATTATGTCACGGATATTCGTAGACGACCTCTAGCTCAGCCAGAGTGGGATACGTGCCTGAGCTTGAACGTAGTTCGTCTGTATCGTCGTTGTTATCGGTTTCTCGGGCGAAACGGAGACGGAACTGGGAGTTATGGTTTCGTTCCACCCGGTCTGCCCAGTCTTGTGCCACGTATGGCGTGACGTCGAACTGTCCCGGCAAGCCAGTCTCTGCCGCAGTAATGGTGAGACCGGTGGCTCGTGGTTGCGCGTTGTAAGCTGCAGTGAGTACTGGGCTATCAGGCTCTTCGACGGACGTCTGGGGTAGGTACTCGCCCACGTCTACAGGCTCCATCAGGAGCGGCCCAAGCTTTTCGAATGGCTGGCCTAGTTGATTGGTGGCCCACCACCTGATTGTCGACTGGTTGATTCGGATGAGAACCGAAGGCAATGCGTCGAGCTTGAACCCGAGGAAGAGCCGACTGCTTTGATTGGCGCTGTTATCTCCGATGCGCTCAATCTGGTAGATAGCGTAATTCCGGTAGTGGGAGTCTGGCACGTCAGAGGTCGTGATGCTGCCACTCATCGCGTAAACAATGGGCAGTACCATTGAGCCTTGGCGAACGACCCTGAATTCTCGGTGATTGGCCTCTGTCAGAAAGTTGCCTGCTTTGTCCTTGGCAAGAGCGGAAATTTGCCAGGACAGAGTGGTGCCATACGCCGCGGTGATAGGCAGCGTGTAGGTCATCACCGTGTCGGCTTCATTCCAGGAGAAGTTTCCGGAATTTTGGCCAGCGGGCGATGTGATGGCGAAGGCGGTTTGGACCGAGGTCCTTTCCATGGGCTCAGAGAAGAGAATTTCGATGACCGCGTCACGGGGCACGCCGATGGCAGCATGGCCGGGCGTCGTGTTGAGGATGGTGGGCGCAGTTGTGTCGGGGGCGGGGCCCGTTGTGGTGAACGTAAAGGAGCGTGTTCCTGTCAGGGGGTGACCATCAAGGTCCTTGGCATCGACGGTGACTGTGTAGGTTGTGTTCTCACTTAGCCGCGACCAGGGATGCAAAATGGCCGTTGCTCCCTGATTGGCCCACTCGATTCGGGCCAGTGTCACCGAGGGCTGGATGACGAAGCTCAATGAGTCCGCTTCGATAGGTCTTGAGAACGTAAGCACGGGCAGCATTTCGAGTGAGACTTGCGTCGACCCAGCAGCGGGCAATGTGTCGAGCAAGGTGAGTGGCTGAACCTCCTCGGAGCCTGCATCGGACGTCGAGCCAGCATCCGCGTCGGGCCTGTTCGGGGGCGACTCGACCTCCGGAACGTTGATGCATGCCGTTGCTGCGGAGAAGACGAACAACAGGGGAAAAAGGCGTCGTCGATGGTGCATGCCGTTGCTCACCGCAAGAACCGTTCCGAGCTTGGGCGCTCGGAATGGTGGCCGGGATGTGAGGCGGCCGCTTCTCTTCTGCCTCTTCTTGCGAGATGAGGGCAAGGGAGCGCTCTGCCTCGACCATGGACCAGTCGAGACGGGAGTCTCGCTTGCAGGACCCCAGTGCAGAAACACGAACGCCCGCACTCCCAGCACGGATGCGGGAGGCGGGCGTGGGCACCGGGGCCGCGAGGGGCCTACTTCTTCTTCCGGTTCTTCTTCTTGTTCTCCTTCTCCCGCTTGCGGCGCTCCTTGATGGCGTCGCGGTCCTCGCTCTTGCCGGCGGCGGAGGGCGGGGCGTAGCCCATCAGCCGGGCCTTGGCCATGGCGGCCTGGCCCATGGGCGGCGTGTAGCCGGGCGCAATCTGCGGAAGCTGCATGGGCATGCCCATGCCGGGCATACCGCCGCTCATCATCTTCTCCATCATCTTCGGGTCACCGCCGAACATGCTGGAGAGGTCCATGTTCTTCATCTGCGACAGCTGACCCAACTGCTTGAAGCCGGGGATGCGGCCCAGCAGGCCCGGGTTCTGCCCGATGGTGCCCATCACCTGCTGCATCATCCCGAACTTCTGGAGCAGCTCCTTGACCTCTTCGACCTTGCGGCCGCTGCCCTTGGCGATGCGGTTGATGCGGCTGTTGTTGACGGTGTCCGGGCGCAGGCGCTCCTTCGCCGTCATCGAGTCGTACATCGACTCGATCTTCGTGAGCTCCTTCTCGTCCGGGTTGAGGTGCTCGGTGAGGTCGCCGAAGAGGGGGAACTTCTCCAGCAGGTCCTTGAGCGGTCCCATCTTCCGGACCATGCGGATCTGCTCGACGAAGTCCTTCATCGTGAACTGGCCGGAGAGGAGCTTCTTCGCGTCCTCCTCGGCCTTCTTCTCGTCGACGACCTTCTCGAAGTCCTTCATCAGGCCGACGATGTCGCCGAACCCGAGGATGCGGCCCGCGAGGCCCGCCGGACGGAACTCCTCCAGCTTGTCCATGGACTCGCCCATGCCGAGGAACTTGATGGGCTTGCCCGTGACTTCCTTGATGGACAGCGCGGCGCCGCCGCGGGCGTCACCGTCCAGCTTGGTGAGGATGAAGCCGTCCAGCGTCAGCCGCCGGTCGAACTCGGCCGCGGTGCGCACGGCGTCCTGACCAATCATCGCGTCGCACACCAGCAGGATGTTGTCCGGCTGGACGTTGCCCTTGATGGACTCCAGCTCGGCCATCAGCGCCTCGTCGATGGCGAGCCGGCCGGCGGTGTCGATGAGCACCACGTCGCACTTCTGCTCGCGCGCGGCGGCGTAGCCCCGCCTGGCGAGCTCGGGAGGCTGGATGCCGGGCTCGTGGTAGACGGGGACCTTGAGCCGGTCGCCCAGGACCTTGAGCTGGTCCACGGCGGCGGGGCGGTAGATGTCGGCGGCGACGAGCAGGGGCTTGCGCCCTTCCTGGAGGAGCCGGCTGGCGAGCTTTCCGGTGGTGGTCGTCTTACCGGAGCCCTGGAGGCCCACCATCATGATGCCGGAGAGCTGGCCCTGGGGCTTCAGCTTCAAGCTGGTGTCGACGGGCCCCATGAGGGCCTCCAGCTCGTCGTGGCAGATCTTGATGAAGTGGTCCATGGGGCTGACCTTGCGCTTCTGGCCAGCCGTGTCGGTGACGGTTGTCTGCACCAACTCGCCCACGGACTTCTCGCGGACGCGGGCGACAAACTTCTTCACGACGTCGAAGGCGACGTCGGCCTCGAGCAGGGAGACGCGGATGTCGCGCAGCGACTCGTCGACCAGCTCCGGGGTGAGCTCGCTCTTGCCGGCGAGGCGGTTCTTGGCGGCGCGGAAGCCCTTGGTTACGGTCTCGAGCATGGGGGGCGCTTTATAACAGGGTCAGGCGGGATGCGACGGTGGAGCACATCCCGGCCGTCGAACTGTGAAGAGAAGGGGCCCGGAACCGGCCGCCCAGACGGTGAATCCGACCCAGGGTCCTGGATTCTTCAACACTCTTGAGGGGTTGGCGCATCCCTCTGGGGCTCCGGGAAGGGGCCTGGGCGCTCCCAAGGCGCGGAATGGGCGCCCAGGCCTGCTTGGGTTCCCGACGGCAAGGGGGGGAGCCGGGGCCTGCACGAGGCCTTTGCAGGAGGCAGGACAGCCCCTGTAGGGTGCTGCTCGCAGCAGGGCACGAGTGGCGGAACTGGCAGACGCAGCGGACTTAAAATCCGCTGGCCCGTAAGGGCCGTCCGGGTTCGATCCCCGGCTCGTGCATTGAATTGTTCAGTGATTACGTGTGGTTAGGAGCGGCCTCCTTCCATGTTGCACGTATGTCGCACGGCAGAGCGAGAGGCCGGTCCAAAACGGCGACTGCCTCTCTCCGAGTGTCGGGGCTCAGGTGGGCGTAGCGATTCGTCATTTCGATGGTCGCGTGCCCCATCAGCTCCTGAATCACCTTCAGCGGGACACCCCTCATCGCGAGATGGCTGCCGTAGGTATGGCGCAGATCGTGCCAGCCGATTTGCCCCACTTCGCGGGTGATGCCCGCCGCCCGGAGGGCGCGACCCAGCGGTGCCGCCATCTTGCCCTTGGTGAGTGGCTGCCCGTCCTCCTGACAGAAGACGAACCGCCCCCGACGGTGCCGGTGGGCGTTGAGCGCATCAACCACGGAGGCGGGCAGGTCGACCGTCCGTTCACGCCCACCCTTCGGCAAACCCTCTATCCCGCGCCAAATGGTCCTGCGAACGTGAAGCAGGCCCCGCGTCAGGGTCAGGTCGTGCCACTGGAGCCCGATCAGCTCCCCCTGCCGAAGCCCCGTCTTGATGGCGACGCGCAGCAACGTGCGCCATTCGGGCTCAGCGACGGCGAGAAGCTGATCCGCTTCTTCAAAGCTCAGGAAGTCGAAGGGAGGCTTCGGTAGCTTCCCGAAGGGCTTTACGCGCGGCGCCTGCCGGATGACCCCATGCTCTTCTGCCAGCGTCAGGAGCTTGTGAAGCACGGTCAGCACGTTGTTGATGGTCTTCAGGCTCAGGGGCTTGGGCTCGCTACGCTGCCGCTTCCGGATGGCTCGCTTTGACGCGGAGTCCTGCCGCTTGTGAGCTGCCGACTTCTTCTTGCGCATGTGCGCCTTGAAGTCTTCGATTTCGGCCAAGCCGATGTTCGCGAGCGCCACCTTCCCGAAGAATGGGAGGATATGATCTCTGAGAATCTGTCGTTTGCTGTCGACGCTTGAGTGCTTGTTGTTGTTCTCGCTGTAGGTGAGGAGTCGCGGGGTGAAGTCCGCAATCGTGATGGGGCTCTCCTCGCCGCACTGCTCCTTTCCGAAAGTCCCGTTGAGCAAGGCGCTTCGCAGCTCGCGTTCGTACTGCTCAGCACCCCGACGGGTCTGGACGGGCGAGAACTTCACGACTCGCTGTTTCCGTCCGTCCGCGTGCTGAAACACGAAGTCCACTTGCCACGCCTCCTCAGACTTTCCTTCCTTCGTCGTCCACTTCCGCAACCTGGCGCTCATCGTCGACTCCTAACACTACTGCGTCAGGGGCCCGAGGGGTGGACGGGGAGGCCGAGCAGGCGACGAGAGGTGCGGTGCTGGTTGGCGCGGTGGCAGGTGGGACAGCGCGGCATCCAGGTGGCAATCACCCGCGCCATCGCGAGTCGTGCGGTGATGAAGCTGTCGTGGAAGTGGCGCTCAGGCCGAGAGGGGCTGCGCGTGGGCTTCAGCCGCCCTTCGGGCCGAGGGGGGAAAACGCCGCGTGCGTTCGGCCACGAGGAAAGCGTAGCAGCACAGCGCGACGGAGACGTGGTGATGCCAGCCGGGGTAGCGGCGGCCTTCGTAATGGTCCAGCCCCAACTCCCCCTTGAGGTCTTCGTAGACGCGCTCGGTTCTCCATCGCTGCATCACTAGGCGGATGAGCTGCCGCTTCGTTCGTCCTTCTGGCAGGGAAATCAGGAAGTAGTTGGCGGGCTCGGGCTCGCCGTCTCGCCATTCAATGAGCAACGTCAGGGGCTCCTGCTCGCGCTGGGGGACGCCCGCGGCGACGACGCGGCGCAGGGCAAAGCGTGCTGACAAGGCGTCTTGCGTGCCCTGGCGCCAGGTGCACCGTCGGAAGCCGCCTCGTTCATGAATGCGCCAGGCCAGGTCTGAAACGCTTTGCGCGTCCTTTCGAGGACGGCCCTTCGCGTCCAGGAGGCGGACGCCCGTTTGCGCAGCCACCGCGACGGCGTAATGCAAGCCCAGCGCGCGAAGGCGCGCACGGAAGTCGCTGGAGTTGCCGTAGGCGCTGTCCGCCAGGAGGACTCCTGGCGCCACGCCGTCCACCACGGCCCGCTCAATCATTCGCAGCGCCAGTTGAGGCTTGGTTTGGAAGGAAACCTCGGCGGGAATTCGGGCCTCGCGGCGGCGCGCCTCGTCGTTGGCCCAGCACTCAGGGAGGTACAGCTCGAAGTCGAGGGGCAGGTGCTCGGTACGCGTGGCCACGCTGAGGCTGACGCCAATCTGGCAGTTGGCCACCTTCCCCGCCGAGCCGGTGTACTGCCGCTGGACACCCACCGAGTGCTTGCCCTGCTTGAGGAAGCCCGTGTCGTCCACAATCCACGCCTCCACCGACTCCCGCCGCGTCATCGCCTCCAGCGCGTACCGCGCCGCCTGGCGCCGCACCTCCCGGTCGCTCCACCTCGAGTCCACCGCGAAGTGCAACAGTCGCTGGTGCATGGCATCCACCCGCTCGGGGTCCGGACACGCCCGGGCGGCGATGGGCTCCACGCTCTTGCGCTCCCCCTCGCCCAGCAGGCCCATGGCGTAGAGGGCGAACGAGCCGCGTCGGCTCTCCTCGCCCAGCACCTCGCCAATTTGCTGGAAGTACCTCTCAAGCCGCTGCACCGCAGCGGCGTTCATGAAGGTGTCCATATCTCCTTCATGAGTGGGGCCGCTGGTGGCAGATGCAACCATGACCTGCCAGCCCAGCCCTCCATCACCCACTCCCCCTTCGGCCTACCCCTGACGCAGTAGTGCTAAGCGCAGAATCGCGGCCCTTTCCCGAGGGCGACGTTACGATGGACTCCCGTCGAATGCGCAGCGCTTTTCCGACGCGAACGACGCCTGGGAGTTGTCCCAGCCGAATCGACTCGTAGAGCGTCTTCCGGTTCACGCGCAGAAGTGCTGTGGCCTCATCGACCGTCAGGAACTCGGGGGGGCCTTCATGGTTATCAGGCATGACTACCTCGGGAAGACTTTCCGGGGCGCGAGTCGGCCGACGACGTGAAGGCCGATGCCGACGGCATCCCAAACGTTGTGGTGCTTGTCCTGAGCGCGCGGGAGTTGCACCCGCAGGTGTTCATGGGGGCGCTCACCGAGGCGCGCTTTGATGCGCTCGACCATGACGTCACCGTCGAGCGTCTCCTTCCACTCGCGCGGTAGGAAGCTGCGCTCACTCGCCGCGCCGAGCCCACCAGCAACTCGGCCGACGACGCCCGCAAGTTCAATCAGGTCGTTCGGGTCGCCCTTGCTCTTCCCGGCCGTGTAGACCTGGGGGCACTCGCCCGCGACGGTGACGGAAACAGCCACGCCAGCGGCCCTGAGAGGCTCCAGGAACGACGAAACGAACGCGGCGACTGCTCCCGCCATGCGCGACCATGCCGCGAGCCCACGGGCTTTCCGCTCGGGATTCGTGGGCATGCCCGCCGCGAGCAGCTCGCCCGAGTCCAGGTCGAAGACGGCGACGCCGCACTCGCGAAGCCCTGGATCGAGCGCCACGAGTAGATTTCGAGTCGTCAGCATCAGCGGGCCGCCACCAGGAGATGACGGGAGGCCGCTCCACCTTCCAGCGCGGACAGCAAGCGCAGCTCGTGGAAGTCGGCGACATCAACGGCGACCGCGTCGTCGAGGTCCGCGTCGAGATACGGGCAGAGAACGGGCGGGAGCTGTTCGAGCGCGTCGATTGTCTTGGCCATGCGTTGCACCTGTTAGGGAATGGGTGTGCTCCCTAAATGGGTGCGGATTTCGGCCGTGGTTCAGGCAGCGCGTTTTGTGGGTGGCTCCCAGACGAGCAGCCGCCCCGAGTTGCCGCGCACGGTGGCGACGTCCTTCGACATGATGCGAGACAGCGCGGGCTCGGCTTCGATTGCCGGTGCCAGGTCGGGAGTCGTCTCCTTCATCGCCTCGCGCATCAGGTACGCCTTGCGCTCGGCTGCGTCGTGCATCCGCTGGGCGTCATTGGCGAGCAGCTCGCTAATCAGCTCGTCATGCACCATGAGGACGAGCCGCGAGCCGTAGAGCGGCGAGCGCCGGTCGACGTACATCTCGCGGCTGACGCGCCACATGGCGAGCTTGCACCCGACAGCGCCGAGCCCCTGGAATGGCGTGTTGAGAATCTGCGTATAGCCGCACCCGCCGCGCAGGATGTTCGCGCCCGGAATCATCACGTCGGCAAATCCGCCCCCGTAGGTGCTCGACTTCGCCCGCTGCTGTAGCTCGCGCTGCTCAGGCCACGCGTTGAGCCACTTCGTGTCCAGTTCCTTCGCGACTTCGACGCAGGCCCGGCAGACCATCTTCGGCTTGCGCTGCACGGTGATGACGACGCGCTCGACACCGCAGACGTCTGCGCGCTTTGCCAGCAGGCAGAAGGAAACCCGGTCCTTCGCACGAGCGTTGTAGACGAGCGAGCCGCCAGTCATCCCGCCGCCCTTGCCGAAGTTGAGAATCTTCGCGAGCTGACGGAAGGCGACCGCGAGGGGCTCTTTCGCCTTCACCTTCGGAAGCAGCTCGTCGTAGCTCGCCCCGAGGAATTCGGCCGCGGCAAGGGTGTGGACGTCGAGCCCACTGTTCAACGCTTCGGCCATCTTCGAGAATCCGAGTTCCCAGATGGCCCGCTGAGCCATGGTGCGAAGCTCAAGCCCGCCGTAGTCGACCGAGCAGTAGACGAAGCCGGGGCGGGCCTCGTGGACCTCCCGGATGCCGCCCTTCTGCGGGAGCTGCTGGTAGTCGCTCGAAACGCGCGTGGTGCTGACGAGCACGTTGAAGCGCGGATTGATGGGGAGCGAGGTGCCCGCTTCGACGACGTCCAGGTAAGTCGACTTGTACTTGTCGACGCGCCCGCTCTTGCCCAAGTCTTCGAGCAGCGCGTCGCCCGAACCAATCAGCGTGTCACGGTCGGTCGCGACCTGGCCGTCGGGGAATCGGTTGCTGGGCGCGGTAATGGGCGGCTGCCCGTCATAGGCGGCAGTCACGAGCGCCGCGAGGCGCTTCGAGTCCTTCGAGCCGTCGGCCCGGTAGATGCCTGCGGCCTGGAACTTGGCCCGGTTCTCTCCCCACTCCCGTTCCACCCGCTCCCGCAGCACGGCGACCGAGTCACCGTTCGTTCTGAGTCCCCAGATGGAAGCGAGGTGGAGCGCGAAGGCGGCGCGCATCTGGTCAGCTTCGGCGTGCAGGTTGCCGCCGTTGGGCGTGTCGCTGGCGACGGCCTCCTGCCGGAAGAAGACGTCGAGCGTGTAGCGGGCATCTCGCTTCGGGTACGCAGCGGCTTCCGTCGGCCAGCGCTCGACAGGCACGCCGTCGAGTTCCGCGTAGCGCAGGCGCCAAGCCTTCGGATTTCTCTTGTCCTCGCTGATGTCGAGGCCCAGGTAGCGCTGCACGAGAAGCGCGAGCGGGTAGCGGGCGCCTTCGTCATCGTCGAGCTTCCGGCCTGTCGACGGGTCCACGCCGTAGAGCCCCCGCGCGATGTCGATAAGGGCTTCGCGAATCTGGACGCAATGCAGGCGGCCCGCTTCGAGCGCCGCGAAGATGGGCGCCACAAGGTTCGGGTCATCCGCCGCCATGACGCCCAAGTCGTAGGCGAGGTTTGCGCCGACAAGGTGCGTGTCAGGTGAGGTGATGGCCTCGCGAAAGAACTGCCGGGCTTGAGCCTTGTCGAGCAGTCGTTCACTGCCTGGAGCTGCCGCCGCGACGCTGCCGCACACGAGGGGGGGCGCGAGCAAGCCGGGCTGAATCAGCCACGTTTCCGTGTCGAAGGACCAGACATTCATGAAGGCTGCCTTTGGGAATGGGAAAGCGGCCCGTGTCGTGGGCCAGCCGCCGACGGAAGCGCGCCGTCAGTCGCCGCCCAGTTTCAGGCGAGGGCGTCGGTGAGCGCGGGGAGCTTGCTCGCCTTGCGCGCGTGCTCGGCCTGGGCGAGCTGCTCGTTGTTCAGCTCGACGTGCGACCAGCGATAGCCGCTGATGACCTTCCCGGCGTGGCCCTCCCTCGCGGGGAGCTGCTTCGGGAAGACCTCGCAGCGAATCAGGAGGTGCGTACCCGCCTGCCGCTCGTCGAAGAACTTCTTCAGCGCGGCCGGGTTGGCGAACTCGTATTCGTCGGCCCCCACGAGCGTCATCAGGAAGGACTTGAAGCGTCCGCCGCCCCCCTTCTTCTGGTCGCTCAGGTTCTCGACGTAGTCGACCGTCTCGCCCGGTCGGCTCGGAGTCTCGCCACCCGAGAGGGGCTCGGACTCGCGAACCTTCAGCTCGGCGATGGCCGAGTCGCCCTTGAAGCCCTCCTTCGTGCGGATGACCTCGACTTCGAGCAGGTAGCGACCGAAGCGCGGGTAGCGTCCGCCAGCCGCAGCCTGCGCGGTGGCAATCTTCGTTAGTGCGTTGTTCATGGTTACGTGGGCCCTTCGGCTTGGGTTGCGTCAGCGGCGAAGTGCGCTGACCCCACGTAAATGCGTGCGGATTCTGGGAGTGGCTCAGGGACAAATAGCGTCGGGCAAGAGTGCGATGCGGCTGTTCGCTGGGCCGCGTTGACGTGTCAGTTTCTTTTTCTGACGCGTCAGAGCGAACTGCCTGGGTGCGGCCCGTCCGTTTCTCCCTCTTGACGCCACAGTGGCCAGGACGGCACCATTACTGCAATGTAGTTGCGAGCACTTTCCCTGGGCACACTCATGAAAAAATCCTTCGCAACAATCGTGGTGATTTCAAGCCTCTTCGTGACCTCACCTGCCTGGGCAGATGAAGCAGATCCGAACTGGACGCGGGATGCCAATGCCGCTTGCGAGAAGGCGTGTGGAAGAAGGGGCGCCAAGGTAAGGCCTGACTGGTCTGTGATTGATGTTGAGAAGTGCGACGCGATTGACTGCGACTGCGGCAAGAGGGTCTCCGCGCTGCCCGACGGCTCTGCATGTGTTCGATACCTGATTGTGACTCCTCCTCCTAAGCCTGTCCGCGGAAAATGCTTCCGTGGTCACTGTCAGACATGATGATGTTTGGCGTGATTTGAATTCGATAGTTCAAGAGTCGCGGGCAGCGCAATTGTTGTGGGACGTCGCTACCCGCTGGCATGCTGATCATTAAGGTGCTGCGAAGCACAGCTTTTGCGGCGTGCCGTCGGTCTGCTCGATGAACCGGGCGAAGTCGCGGGCCTTCTGGAAGGCCCCGACAAGCTCGTCGGTGTGCTGGTACAGCTCCACCTCGACTTCGTCGGCGCGCTGTCCCTGACGGTGACACCGGCCAATGGCCTGTTCCCACGCAGCGCCGTCGGCCGGTGGATTCACGAACAGCATCCGCGAGAACATCGTCAGGTTCTTGCCAGTCCCGTGGGCACGAAGCGAAGCGACGATGGACCGCTTCCCACTCTCCCGAATGATGGTCGCCGACGCTTCCGGGCCGCCGCCATAAAAGGGCAGACCTGCCGCCTTCGCGATGCGCTGGCCAAGCTCCGGGAACTCAACCCAGACGATTCCCGGCTGCCCCTTGCGCATGGCCCACTTCGCCGCGTCACGCACGATGAAGTCGGAGAGCCACACAGCTTCGGTGACGTGGACAATGCGTTTGTGAATCTCAGCCCACGAGGGCCACGACATCGCGCGCCAAGTCGGCAGTTCCCCGTCGTAGGGCGGGGACTGGTGCGCACGAATCGCGGCGCGCATCAGCAACCCTGGTGAGTCGAGATGCTCGGCGGGGCGCTTGAGGCGCTCGCGCAGCTCCCGGTTGAACTCCTGCCGACGCGCGAACCACCGAACGATCAGCTCGGGGTCCTGGGGAATGCCCTGGACGTCGGGGTAGCGCCAGCGGTGGAAGAAGCCGCTCGCGAGCTGCCGCGCACAGACGACGCGTTGCAGCTCGTCGACGAACTCTTCGCCGTCGGGGCGTTGCCCGCCGAGTGCCGTCTGAATGTGGGCGAGCAGCTCGTCAGGGACCTGCCCAGGGTCACGCGTGCGAATGACGAGCGGCATGCCGACGGCGCTTTCGTCCGTGGCCACGACACCCGGCGTTGCGTTGCGCCACCGACGATAGGCGTCACGCACGCGGCGGCGCTCACGGTCGGCTTCGGTCTCCCCTTCAAAGGGGGCAAGTGAGTGCGTCGGGTCAACGAGCTGAAGAAGTGCGCCCGGAGGGGCGACGGTAGTTCCGGGGTCCAGCGCCGACGCCCACTCTTCGACGACGTGCTGCTTCAACGGAAGCGGACTGCCGTCACGCAGCGCGTACTCCGCGAGGTGGGCGTAGTCCTTGACCGTTCTCGTCGCCAGCGTGCCCGACTGGGCCACGAGACGCGTTTCGGGGTTCAGCTCCAGGTAGCGAAGGAACCGGCCGGTGCGGGCGCTCTTCCGGTCCTTCAGCTTGTGCGCTTCGTCGCAGATGATGAGGTCGGGCCGGATGCGCGTCAGAAGGTCGGTGCCTTCCTGGGTCGAAAACTTCTCGTAGGTGATGACGTGAAGGACAGGCAGGCCGGGGCGGAACCACCTGCCGCCAGCGAGGTTGGGCAAGCGCCAGTGCCCGCCGTAGAACTGCCAGTCGACCTCGATGAGCTGAGCGCGGAGGTTGGACGGCAGGAGTAGGACGGCGACCTTGCACCCGGGCACGACGAGCGGCAGCAGGAGGTCGACCAGCGTCTTCCCGTGCCCCACGCCGATGGGAAAGAGCCCGCCACCCGTGCGCGCGGCTTCCAAGAGGGCGAGCCGCTGGATGGGGAGCAACGCGGACGGGCACCGCTTCCCGAGCGTCCCGCAAGTGCAACGCGTGTCGGCAGGGGCACGCAGCGCGGCTTCCAGCGCGGCGAAGTCGGCATCGGCGTAGGTGCTCGCGAGGTCGCGGCGCGGAAGGCTGAGCACCCGTGCGAGGTCGGGAGACCAACCTACGGGCTGCCCCTTGGCGATAGTCGAACGGTCGCCGACAAGTTTTGCCGGAGGAGGCGTATTTGTAGTGCCAGAGGAGCGCGAATAGAGTGTTGCCAGCAACTTCATAACAAGATCAATCAGGAGTGCGCGGCGCCATGGAAGAGAGACGCGTTGGACTTGATTCGCAGTGCTTCTCGTATCTGCTTGATGTGCTCGACGAGAGAGTCGACCTCGCTGAGGACATTTTGGAAGTAGGAAGAACGCTCGTGCGATGCTGGCTCTATCGCGACAAATACCTGCTGACTCAGAAGGTCGTTGACGAGTATCGAGCAATTCGCAAGGCCGAGCGTTTGGAGCTTCATGCGAGCTTCAACCGGGTCCACTTCTTTCAGGAGCCCGTGCGCAATCAGTCGAGGGTTGAGGCAAGGTTTCTGGAATTGAAGCCTTTTCATTCTGGTCTGAGTGACTGTCGGATACTTGCTGAGGCGGAGGATTTGGGATTCGACGTCCTCTTGACGTATGATAAAGACTTCTGCGGACGGCTGGCCTCGCGAGCGCAAGGGGTTGCTCTCATGAAGCCAGCCGACTACTGGGCGTCGCTTGCCATACCCAGGGGGACGCAGCCCAAAAGCATGCCGACCTGGGACAATCCGCTGTCTAAGGAGACGTGGTGGCGGTGGTAAAAGTTACCGAGTGCCGCGAACGACCATGTCGAAAGCCGGTTCGAGCGCTTCGACGATGACCTGCATCAGCTCCGACTGGGCGACCCCGAGCGCGACGTAGCTGCCGGGAGCGGGCAGCTCGGCGCGCGCAGCCATGGCCAGCGCCCCGCGCCACTTGCCGAACCCGAGCGCCGAGTCGGAGCCCGCGAAGCGCACGTCGTCGACGCCGCCCGCTTCGGCCACCTTGCGATGCATGGTGTCGACGTAGTTCGTAAGCGACTCGGGCGTCGGTCCGTCGAAGGTCGTCGGGATGCAGTCGACGAAGAGCACGCGCATTTCGCCCTTGGGCTGCTCGGACTCGGCCGCCTTGCGAGGGCGACCGCGACGCTTCGGCGCGGGCTGCTCCGTGGCCTGGGCGACCTCCGGAGCCGTCTGCACGGGCGTAGGTGTGGGCGCGTCCGGGGGAAGAACGGCGGGCAGCTCCGGGGCGTTGCGCTCGACCGCGGCAACGGTAAGGGGGGCGGACTCGGAAGCCTTGTTGAACAGCTTGTCACGCAGGGACATCGTCTTGTTCTCTCCTGTGAGGCACTTCGCCATGAACGGACATCCGCCGTACTTGCCGCAGGCGGGGCCGTAGTTCGCGGGCACCTCGGAAGCTCGGGCGGCTTGCGCGTGCTCCTTCATCGCTTCGACCTGGGGCTCGACCTTTGTCTGCCACTCGTGCGCGACGTGCTCGGCGGGCACCGTTGCGACGACGGACGCGGCAAGGCGCTGTCCCCGGGTCTGGTAGTAGAGGTGTTCAAGCTCCAGCGTGCGCAGCCCTGGGAAGCGCTCAACCTGGCCGAGTGCCCACGCGCCATAGCCGACCATCTGCAAGCCCGGTTCGGTGTCGGCGTCGGCGAGCTGCTCAGCGCTCGCGGCATTCGTCGCGACGTTGCTGGTGAACTTGTGGTCGGTGATGCGGAGGACGCCGTCAGAGGCGAGCCGTCGAGCGTCTACTAGGTCGATGAACCCGGTGAAGGGAATGCCGCCTGCCGACAGTGGGCTCCCGTGAGGAGCGTTTGGGCTCGGTGCCGCTCGATGGAACCGCGGGGCCGCGGCGCCGCCCATCGAGGTTGCCCGGCAGCGGCGCAGGTCGGCCTGGGCAGGACGGAGCAAGAGGGACTCGACGTCGGGCTGTGCTGTGAGGTTTTCCATGGCCCTGGCCAGAGACGCCTCTCCCGGCGTGCATGGACTCCGGACGCTTCCCGGGGGAGGCTCGGGGGCGCGCACCCGGTTTCCGGCAAGGTCCTCATGAACGCCACCTCCCGCCGCCGCTTCCTCCTCCAGTCCGGCCTGCTCGTGGCCGCCACGGCCGTGGGGTGCCGGCGCTCGGAGTCCCCAGCCGTTCTCCTGACGTCACACCGGAACGTGGTGCAGACCCTGGAGGGCATCCCTGCGACGGATGGGGCAGGGGTCCGCTTGACGCGGGTCATCGGCCAGCCCGCGCTGCGGAACCTCGACCCGTTCCTCATGCTGGACCGGTTCCACTCAGATGACCCCGGGGCCTACATCCGCGGCTTCCCCAGTCACCCCCACCGGGGCTTCGAGACCGTCACCGTCATGCTCGACGGGCGGATGCGGCACCGGGACAGCCGTGGCAACAGCGGGCTCATCGCCGGAGGCGGCTCACAGTGGATGACCGCGGGGCGCGGCATCATCCACTCGGAGATGCCGGAGCAGGTGCAGGGCCTCATGTCCGGCTTCCAGCTCTGGCTCAACCTCCCCGCGAAGGAGAAGCTGTGCCCGCCGGCCTATCAGGACCACACGCCCGCGCAGCTCGCGGAGGAGCGGTTGAGCCCAGCCGGCAGCCGCGCGCGCGTCATCGCGGGCCATATGAACGGGCTCCAGGGTCCCGTGCGTGAGCGGCCCACCCAGCCGCTCCTGCTGACCCTGTCGCTCGAGGACGACCGACCGTTCGAACTCGATACCCCTTCGGACCACACCGCCTTCGCTTTCGTGTCCTCGGGCGAGGTGGACCTGGGGCCCGAGGATGCGTCGAAGCCGGTGCGCGAAGGCTCGCTGGCGCTGCTCGGCCCGGGCAGCCGGCTCCGCGTGCGCGCCCGGAACCGCCGGAGCGAGCTGCTCATCGCCGCGGCCCGGCCCCTGCGTGAGCCCATCGTCCAGTACGGCCCCTTCGTCATGAACACCCGCGCGGAGATCCAGCAGGCCTTCGAGGACTACCGCGCGGGCGTGCTCGACAAGGGATGAGGGTCCTCACGTCACGGGCTGGCCGCAACAGAAGTCCAGCACCTCCACGAAGGGCCAGCCCTCCAGTGCGCCGAACAGCGCGTGTCCCCCGAGCTTCGCCCGCGTGAGCGCGGGGCTGCTCAACCCACACAGGAACCTCGCGGCCTGCCTCGGCTGCCCGAGCGCCTCGGGATGCTTCGCCGCCAGGGCCCGGAAGGCCACCACGTCCAGGCCCGCTGGCAGCGCGGGTTTCCGACGCACGGCGGGAAGCACCTGGGCCTCGCCGGTCCGGCAGAAGGTGCAGTGCCCGCACGGCTGCTCCCGCTGCTGACCGAAGTGGGCGACCAACGCGTTGCTCTGGCACCCCTTGTGCGTGACGAGCCTCAGGACGTCCTGGACGCGCGCGACCTCCTGGGCCTCTCGCTGCTGGAAGCGCCGGTCGAGGAGGTCCGTGAGGGCCTTGGGGTCCTCCTGGCGCCGCAGCCGCGTGAAGCGCTGCCGTGGGTCGGAGACCTGGAGCAGCACGAGCCCTTGCTCTTCGAGATACTCGAGCGCACGAACCACCCGCTCACGGGGCTGCCGGAGCGAGCCCGCGACCTCCGCCGGGTCGAGCGAGTACCAGGTGCGCCCCTTCTTCGCCTGCGCGAACACGTCCCGCAGGAACTGCACCCGCTCACCCTGGAACCGCCCCACGAGCGCATCCAGAGACACGAGCGGCTGCACCTTGTAACCCGCGTAGTACGGCGTGCCCTGCCGCAGCACGCCTTCGAGCTCCAGGTACGTCAGCGCCGTACGTAGCACGAGCTGCCGCACGTCATGCCGGCTGGACAAGGCGAACAGGTCAACGCTCAGCTCGGGGCCCTGTCCAAGCAACTCCGTGACCAGTCCTTGAAGCGCTTCGGGCGTGGGGGTATCGCCGAACGCGAAGTTCTCCAGACTGGAGACGTCGTCAGGACACGCGAAGAGCTCCACCACCGACGGCGCGCCATCACGCCCGGCGCGCCCGATCTCCTGGCTGTAGCTCTCCAGGCCCTTTGGCAGGTTGTAGTGATACACGGCCCGCACGTCCGCCTTGTCGATGCCCATTCCAAACGCGATGGTCGCCACGACGATGCCGTTCGTGGAGGCCATCCATTCCTCCTGCACCCGCTCACGGACGTCGGACTCCAGGCCCGCGTGGTAGGCGTTGGTGGGGAGTCCTTCCGTGGAGAGGAACGCGGCCACGCGCTCGGCCGTCTTCTGCTGCGTGACGTAGACGATGGTCGGCCCGGGCTCGCGGGAGTTCAGCCGCTCCAGGAGCAGCGCATCCCGGTCCTCGGCGTGCACCGGAGTGGTCTCCAGCGCGAGGTTTCGCCGGTAGAAGCCCGTGACGACCGCGTTCTCCTCCGGGATGCCGAAGCCCTGGCAGATGTCCCGCACGACGGAGGGCGTCGCCGTGGCGGTGAGCGCCAGGATGCGCTCGGCGGACAGCGCTCGCGCCGCCTGCGCCAGCTTCAGGTAGTCTGGCCGGAAGTTGTGGCCCCATTCCGAGACGCAGTGCGCCTCGTCCACCGCGAACAGGGCGATGCGCAGCGCTCGGAGCAAGGCGGTGAAGCGCTCGTTGTTGAAGCGCTCGGGCGCCACGTAGAGCAGCTTGAGCGAGCCCTCGCGCAGCGCCTGCGTGACTTCGCGGGACTCATCCACCGACAGCGAGGCGTCCAGCCGTGCGGCGCGGATGCCCTGCCGCGTCAGGGCATCAATCTGGTCCTTCATCAACGCGATCAGCGGCGAGACGACCACGGTGATGCCTTCCAGCAGCAGCGCCGGAAGCTGATAGCAGAGCGACTTGCCACCGCCCGTGGGGAACACCGCGAGCGCAGCGGCCCGCGGACCGAGCAGGGCCTCGATGACCTCACGCTGGCCGGGGCGGAAGTCCGTCAGTCCGAACCGCTCGCGCAGGACGGTGTCGATTGAACCGCGCCGTGCTCCATCTGCCCTGTGCATGAAGCTCCTCTCCTTCGCGAACGCCGGACCCGCCACGCCATTCCCCCTCACCGGGGAAAGAGCGTAGCCACGAAGTCGAGGAAGACGCGAACGCGGGAGGACAGGTGCCTTCCACGTGGGTACAGCGCGTGGATGGGGCGGGGGGCACCCGTCTGCGCGTCAAGGACGGGGACGAGCGCGCCGGATTCCAGCTCACGGGCCACCATGAAGTCGAAGAGCATCGCGATGCCCAGGCCGAGCACGGCCGCGTCGCGCAAGGTGGCACCCTGGTTCGTGTGGAAGTTGCCTCGGGGCTCGGTGCGCGCCGGGGAGCTTCCGTCCTGCAGCAACCACGCCGCGGGCGTGTCGCCCCGGAGGAACCCCAGGCAATTGTGCCGGCTCAGGTCCGCCGCGGTCTCCGGCAGGCCGTGGCGTCGCAGGTACGCGGGGGCGGCACAGGCGAGCAGTCGCGTGGTCCCCAGCTTTCGAGCCACCAGCCGCGAGTCCTCCAAGGCGCCCATCCGAAGGAGCACGTCGGCGCCTTCGGTGATGGGGTCCACCACCTCGTCGCGGAGGGTCAGCCGCAGCTCGACGCCGGGATGCGCGGCGAGGAAGCGGGGCAGCGCCGGCATGAGGACCAACTGGCCAATGGCCTGGGGTGCGTTCACCCGGAGCACCCCCACGGGCCGGTGCCGGGAGCGGGAGAGCGACTCCTTCGCGGCCTCCAACTCTCCGAGGATGTGCTGGCAGCGCGAGTAGAACGCACGGCCGTCCTCGGTGAGCTGCATGGCCCGGGTCGTCCGCTGGAAGAGCACGACGCCCAGCTCCTCCTCCAGACGGGCAATGCGCCGGCTCACGGCGGAGGCGGTGAGCTGGAGCTTCCGCGCCGCCCGGGTGAAGTCACCCTGCTCGGCGGCGCGGACGAAGGCTTCGATGTTCGAGAGCGAGGGCATTGATGCGCGGTCCGCACAGATGATGTTCATGGGCTTCGGTCGCATTCCACCGTGACAGGCGGCAATAACCACTCGAACGCGCAAACGCAGGGGTGAGGCCGTGATGGAGCGTAGGGCAGGGGACATCCTCGTGGTGGGCGGCTACGGGCAGGTAGGGCAGGAGGTCGTTCGCATCCTGGCGCCCGCCTTCCCCGGCCGCGTGGTGGTGGCGGGGCGGAGCTTGGACCGGGCGGAGGCGCTCTCGAGGCACACGGGGGCGGGGACCCGAGCGCGGGCGCTCGATGTCACCGCGCCTGACGCCGTGGCGCACCTGGCAGGGGTCGCGCTGGTGGTGATGTGCCTGGACCAGCAGCGTCCGTCGTTCGTCGAGCACTGCCTGCGCTCAGGTATCGACTACGTGGACGTGACGGCGTCCCAGGCGTCCCTGGCCGCCTTCGAGCAACTGTCGCCCCTCGCGGCCCACACAGGGAGCACCGCCGTGCTCAGTGTGGGCGTGGCTCCCGGGCTCACCCAGGTGCTCGCGGCTCGGGCGGTGGCCTCGCTCGACTCCGTGGAGCAGCTGGACCTCTTCGTGCTGCTGGGCGGCGGCGACACACACGGCGCGGCGGCCATCGCCTGGACGCTGGAGAACCTCGCCGCTCCGTTCGACGTCTACCGGCAGGGACAGCTCCACCGTGTCCATGGGTTCCAGGAGGGCCAGTGGGTCCACTTTCCCGGGGAGGCGAGGCCGCGCCGCGCCTGGCGGTTCAACTTCCCGGACCAGCGGACCGTCGCTCGGACCTTGTCCGTTCCCACCGTGTCGACGTGGCTGTGCTTCGACCCACCTGGGTTGACCACGCTGGCCGCGCTCTCCGTCCGATGGGGGCTGGGGCGGCTTCTGCGGTGGCCGCTTTTTCGGCGGGCCATGACCTGGCTGGCGCTTCGGGCCCACGCGGGTTCGGACGCGTGCTCGGTGCTCGCGAAGGCGGAGGGCCACATCGGGGGCAGGCCCGTGACGCAGATGGCCTCCCTTCAAGGCCGGCGCGAGGCCGCGATGACGGGCCGGGTCGCGGCGGAGGTGGCTCGGGCGCTGCTCACCGCTCCCCGTCACGGTCCTGGCGGCGTCGTTCACCTGGAGCGATTCGTCGCGCCCGAGCCTTTCCTGCGGCGCATCGCGGCGGCTGTCCCGGACGCGCGGTACGAGGCGCGCGCCGCTGCGTGACGAGGGCAGGGAGGGCGTCATCGCTCATGCGATACCGCCAGCTCGGGGATAGGCTGCGGCGCCATGGTGCGTCCTGAAGGACGAGCAAGAGGAGCACGTCCATGCTCCACCAGACCGGCGGGTGAAAGTCCCGTCCGGGTAGACACCGGAGTGCCCGGTAGCAGGCCCCAGCCGACCGCCGAGAGGCGGCAGGCCACAGCGGGGCGTCAAAAGCCTCCATTCGGGAGGGAGCAAGAGCGCGGGCCGCAACATCAAGTGAAGCCTGCCGCCTCGACAGATACACAATGGGAGCGCCGAGCCGAGCATGTCGCGGCGAAGGCCAGGTCCGCTGCGGACGAGTCCGGATGGGAAGCAGCGGGGCTCCCCGGGGTATGGGGCGTGGCACGTGCTCAAGGTCTGGTGGGGAACAGGAGAGACCCGTCTGCGCGGCCGTCGTCGCGGCAGGGCCCCGCGTATAAGCCGAAGGTGAAAGCGTGGGGAGCGCAGCGGGAGTCCGAGGGGGCCGTAGTACCGGCGAGGGGCGTGCAAGACAACGCGCCCGGAGGGAAGGGCCCCTGCTTGGGTGGTGCTTGGGCGGGAGGTAAGAGCGAGGGCATGAGCCGCCAAGAAGGCTCCAATCCCCCCGGTGGGCCAGAGTCCACCGACAAAGTTCGACAACTCCAGCGCAAGCTCTTCGTGGCAGCCAAGCGGTGCCGGGAGCGCCGTTTCCATGCGCTGTATGACCGAGTCCACCGGAGTGACGTCCTGTGGGAAGCATGGCAGCGGGTCCGACGCAACAAGGGCGCTGCCGGCGTGGATTCAGTCACGCTGGCGGCGGTGGAGCAGTACGGCGCACAGCGGCTGGTGCAGGAGCTGGGCGAGGTACTGCGAGCAGGAACCTACAAACCGCCCGCGGTGCTCAGGCGGTTCATTCCCAAGGCGGACGGGAAACTCAGGCCGCTGGGCATTCCGACGGTGCAGGACCGTATCGTGCAGATGGCGGTGAAGCTGGTGCTGGAGCCTGTCTTCGAGGCGGATTTTCTTCCGTCGTCGTATGGCTTCCGGCCACGTCGAAGCGCGGTGCAGGCCCTGGAGCGCATCCGGGAGGCAGTCAATGCCGGGTGTCACCACGTGCTCGACGCGGACATCCGCGACTACTTCGGCAGCATCGACCATGAGCTGCTGATGGAGCGGGTGGAGCGGCGGGTGTCGGACCGGAGGGTGCTCAAGCTGCTGAGGCAGTGGCTGAGTGCGGGAGTGGTGGAGGAGGGCCGGTACTCCGAGACGGTCTCGGGGACACCGCAGGGGGGAGTGATTTCCCCGCTGCTCTCCAACATCTACCTGCACTTCTTCGACAGCGTGTGGCAGCGGCAGTGCGCGCAGGTGGGCGAGCTGGTGCGCTACGCGGATGACTTCGTGGTGCTGTGCAAAGGCCGCGAAGCTGCCGAGGAGGCCGAACGAAGGGTGCGCATCATCTTCGGGAGGCTGAAGCTGCAACTGCACCCGGAGAAGACGCGGCGAGTGGAACTCACCGAGGGCAAGGAAGGCTTCGACTTTCTGGGCTGTCACCTGCACAAGCGCATGTCGGGCAAGCTGTGGCAGCAGCGGGGAGTGCGCCGCTACTACCTCCAGCGGTGGCCGTCAGCGCGGAGCATGAAGCGGGTGAGGGCTCGGGTGAAGGAGCTGACGAGCCGACAGCGGCACGGGGTGAAGGATGTCCGAGAAATCATCGGCGGCCTGAACCCGGTGTTGCGAGGATGGGGCAACTACTTCCGCACCGGGAACGCGGCCCGAAAGTTCAATCAACTCGACTCCTACGTCTTCCGGCGGCTGCACCAGTTCATGGTGAAACGCAGAGGCAGGAAGCTGCGGGCCGGCCAGGCGGACGCATGGAATCGAGCGTGGTTCTGGGAAAGAGGCCTGCACCGGTTGCATGGGACGATTCGCTACCCGAAACCGTGCATGCTGCACGACAACACTCTCGTTAAGCCGTATGCGGGAAAACCGCACGTACGGTTTGAAAGGAGGAGGGTGGAAACGGGCCGCTGACGGTACCGCGCCACCCCTCTACCAATGACCTACCAACGCAACCCGGTGAAGGCGCCCCGCATGTCCGGCATGGCGCTCAAGGCTTTCGTGAACGCGCTCGAGAGCGGCGTCGGGTCGGTGATGCTGGACAAGCTGACGCGGGACAGCGGCATCGAGCGCTGGCGCGAGCTCCCCGCCGGTGATGCGCCGCCGCTCCAGTTCCCCTTGCCGCAAGGCTCGGCCCCTGCGGAGCCGCAGCCCCCCACGGAGCAGGCCGCGCGGGCCATCGCCGCGTCCGCCAGTCCTCCGGAGCGTGAGAGCGTCGCGGCCTATCTGCGCGCCTACCGCGAGGGGGCCACGGACCCCGTGGCCGTCGTGAGCCGGATTCATGACGCCATCTCCCGGCTGGACAGCGGGAAGCAGCGGATGGGCCTGTTCGTCGCCCGCAAGCCGGACGAGGTGCACCGGGCCGCGGAGGCGTCTGCCGAGCGCCTGCGGGCCGGCCGGCCGCTCAGCGTGCTCGATGGAATCCCCGTGGTGCTGAAGGACGAGGTCGACCTGGCCGGGTTCCCCACCACGCTGGGCACGCGGTTCCGCACCCAGGTGGCCACCGCGGACTCGACGGTGGCGGCCCGGCTCAAGGCCGCGGGCGCCATCATCCTCGGCAAGGCCAACATGAACGAGATTGGCATCAACCCCATCGGGTTGAATCCCCACCACGGCGCCGCGCGCAACCCCTGGGACACGGGCCGAATCACCGGGGGCAGCTCCAGCGCCTCCGCCGCCGCCGTGGCCGCGGGCCTGTGCCCCTTGAGCATCGGCGCGGATGGCGGTGGCTCCATCCGCATCCCCGCGGCCCTGTGCGGCATCGTGGGGCTCAAGGCGACGTGGGGCCGCATCCCGGAGACGGGCGTCCCTCCGCTGTGCTGGAACGTGGGCCACGTGGGCCCCATGGGCCTCACCGTGGACGACGTCGCCGCGGCGTATGCGCTGCTCGCGGGGCCGGACGGACAGGACCTCGTCTCCCAGGGGCAGTCGCCGCATCACCTGTCGGGCTACGGGGATGACAACCTGAGCGGCGTGCGGCTGGGCATCTGCTGGGACTACTTCGAGGACGCGGACGCGGACGTCGTCGCGCGCTGCAAGGAGGCCGTGGCCGCGCTGACGGCGGCGGGCGCCCGGGTGGTGGAGATTCCGCCACCGGACCTCAACGCGGTCCTGTGGACCCATAGCTGCATCATCCTGAGCGAGATGTCCGAGTCCATGCAGCCATACGTGAAGGCGCACCTGTCGGACTTCGGGCTCGACACGCGCACCAACCTGGCCATTGGCCGGCACTTCCGCGCCACGGACCTGGTGCATGCGCTGCGGCACCGGCACCGCCTGACGCGAGAGCTGCTGGCGCAGATGGCCGACGTGGAGGTCCTCGTCACGCCCACGACGGCCACCACGGCGCCCCTCATCCCGGAGGCGGCGCTCCCGGACGGCGAGTCGAACCTGCCCGTGGTTGACGCGCTGATGCGCTTCGTGCGCCTGGCCAACCTGACGGGGTTCCCCTCCCTGTCCGTACCCGCCGGCTTCGACGAGGAGGGGCTTCCCGTGGGCATCCAGCTCACGGGCCGTCCCTACGAGGAGCACCTGTTGCTCCGCCTGGGCCGCGTGGTGGAGCAGGCCGCTGAGTACCGGGTTCCACCTGTTCATCTGCGCGCACTTCGGTGAGTGGGGGCGACTTGAGGCGCTGAAAAACAGGAAAAACGTGCAAACGTGGCCTCGCGTGCTCGCGGGGCCACCCACGGGCCACGCACTCGACACAGCCCGCGTCCTCGCGCGGGCGGGAGGAAAGGCTTCGTGCGACTTCGTGACTTCGCCGGTTCGCTGTCCCGCCGTTTCACTGCCCCAGCCGCGCTGATGCTCGCGGCGGCGCTCGCCACTGCCTGTGGTTCCTCGGAGCCCCCCGCGCCGGTGGACTCGGAGGCGCTCGGCACCCGCGCGGACGCGCTCACCGAGCTCGTCTCCAATGGCACCTTCAGCGGCGGCACCGTCGCTCCCTGGTGGAGCGGCGTCAACACGGCGTCCCGCGTGGAGAACGCCCGGCTGCGCGTGGACGTGGGCGGGGGGACGGCCAACCCCTGGGACGCGCTGATTGGCCAGAGCGGCATCCCGCTGGTGAACGGCCGGGCCTACACGCTGTCCTTCACCGCGTCCGCGTCGGTGAGCACGACGGCGCGCGTGACGGTGCAGTTGGAGAGCCCGCCGTACACCGCGCCGTTGGAGCGGCAAATCACGCTGGATGGGACAGCGCGCCGCTTCACGTTCCCCTTCACCTCGTCCCTGGCGACGCAGGCGGGGCAGGTCACCTTCCAACTGGGCGGGCGCGCCACCGGCTTCAGCGCGTTCATCGATGACGTCTCCCTGACCACGGAGGACGGTGGCGGCGGCGGGCCGCTGGCGATGACGAGCGGCTTCTACATCGACCCGAACTCCAACCCGGCCAACTGGGTCCGGGCCAACAGCGGGGACTCGCGCGCGGTGCGCATCCAGGCCTCCATCACGAACAACATGGCCGCGCGCTGGTTCGCCGCGTGGAGTGGAGACATCACCACGGCGGTGTCCAGCTTCGTCGGGGCGGCGGACGCGGCGGACAAGCTGCCGGTGCTGGTGGCGTACAACATCCCGGGCCGGGACTGCGGCAGCCACTCGGGCGGGGGCGCGGGGTCGCCCGAGGCGTACCGGACGTGGATTTCGTCCTTCGCCGCCGCCATTGGCAACCGCCCCGCCGTCGTCATCATCGAGCCAGACGCCGTCGCGCAGCTCGACTGCCTGGCGAACGACGCCGAGCGCCAGACGCGCATCAGCCTGATTCGCTACGCCACCGAGCAGCTCAGGGACCGCGCGCCGAACACGTGGGCCTACCTGGACGCGGGCAACGCGCTGTGGATCAACGCGGACGTCATGGCCCAGCGGCTGGACACCATGGGCGTGCGCAACGTGCGCGGCTTCGCGCTCAACGTGTCGAACTTCTACACCACCGCGCAGTCGGCCTCGTACGCGGGCTCCGTCAACGCGTCGCTGAGCAGCCGGTACGGCTACACCAGGCCCTTCGTGGTGGACACCAGTCGAAACGGGAATGGCTCCAACGGCGAGTGGTGCAACCCCGCTGGCCGGAGGATTGGCACGACGAACCAGGTGGGCGTCGGCGGCGCGGAGCTGACCCTGTGGATAAAGGTCCCCGGAGACTCCGACGGCCAGTGCGGCGTCGCGCCGAACACGCCGGCCGGGACGTTCATGCCGGACGTGGCCCTCCGGATGATTGACGGACTCTGAGCGACGTCAGCGGCGCCGCACGACGTCAGTGCGGCGCCGCCACGTCGGAGGTGGACACCGTCGCGGTGCGGGCCACCTTCGGGAAGAACAGGCCCGCGGCGAACGCGGCCACCGTGAAGGCGCAAATCAACCAGAAGTTGATGCTCAGCCCGGTGCCCAGCGCACCGCTCAGCGTCGCCAGCAGCTCCTTGGGCAGGTCCTGGCCGTGGTCGGGGCTCATCAAGGCGTTGGCGGCCGAAATCGGCACCGACGGGTCCTTGAGGAGCTGCGACACCATGACGCCGCCCATCAGCCCCACGCCGATGGCGCCGCCGATGGTGCGGAAGAACATGTTGCTGGCGGTGGCCACGCCGCGCAGCTCCCAGCCGACGCTGGTCTGCACGGCGATGAGCAGCGCGGTGGACGCGAAGCCCATGCCGATGCCGAACAGGCCCATGGCCACCTCCGGCACCAGCCTGGGCGCCTGAGGCCCCAACAGCAGCGCCATCAGCCCCGTGCCCACCACCGTGAGGCCCAGCCCGCCCACGATGAGCGGACGGAAGCCCGTCTTGAGCAGCAGCCTGCCGGCCACCACGGCCGCCGCCGGCCAGCCGACAATCATGGGGGTGATCATCCCGCCCGCCTCGGTGGGCGTGCCACCCAGCACGCCCTGGACGAAGAGCGGCACGTACGTGGTGGCGCCGAACATCGCCGCGGAGAAGAGGGCCCCCGCGATGGAGGAGATGACGATGGCGGGCACCTTGAAGATGGACATGGGGATGATGGGCTCGGGCGCCTTACGCTCCACCGCGACGAAGGCGGCGAGCAGCACGGCCGCCACGGGCAGGCTCCACAGATTCATCCCCACGCCCTGCACGCCGACGAGCAACGCCACCACCCAGCCGGTGAGCAGCGTCGCGCCCGCGTAGTCCAGCCGCTGGGGCTTGCGCTCCACGCGCTCGTGGAAGTAGCTCATCAGCAGGACGGCGCAGCCCACGCCCACCGGGATGTTGATGAAGAAGACCCAGTGCCAGGTGAGGTACTTCACGATGAAGCCACCGGTGATGGGGCCAATCAGCCCGGCGATGCCCCACACCGCGCTGAACGCGCCCTGGACCTTCGCGCGCTCCTCCAGCGTGTAGAGGTCCCCGATGACGGTGAGCGCCACCGGCTGCATGGCCCCCGCGCCCAGCCCCTGGAGCGTGCGGAAGGCGATCAACATGGCCATGGACGTGGACAGGCCGCTGGCGATGGAGCCCACCAGGAACAACCCGATGCCGAACAGCAGCACGGGCTTGCGGCCGTAGAGGTCCGCCAGCTTCCCGTAGATGGGCACGGTGATGGTGGAGGACAGCATGTACGCGGTGAAGACCCACGCGTAGTGCTGGATGCCGCCCAGCTCGCCTACCACCGTGGGCATGGCCGTGGAGACGACGGTGGCCTCCAAGGCGGCCATGAAGAGGCTCAAGGCCAGAGCCAGGGTGGTCAGGGGACGATGTGTGGTTCGCATGCGGACGCCGGCGCGGGAGAGGCCCTCCTTAACGGCTGCGGGCCAGTGCCGCCAGCAACAAGCGGCCCCGCGCCCCGAGCGGCCACTCCGGGTGCGAGCGCACACGGACCCTGAACGAACGAAGGGCCAGCCCCCGGAACGTGGGAGCCGGCCCTGGGGCCCTGCAGTCGAGCCGGGGGACTACAGACCGCGCATCAACTGGGCCTGGGCGAAGGCCGCCATCTGCTGGGCGTTGAAGCGGCCCTCGGCGATGTCGCCGACCGTCTTCGCGCCCGTGCGGACCGTCTCCACCATGTCCGCCAGCTTGCCCACGGTGCCGGCCTTGCCGAACATGGAGGCCACGCCGCCCAGCGGGCCGCCGGCGACCATGGCCAGTCCGTTGTCGATGAACTTGTCGACGAACGGCTTGGCGAGCTGGCCGATGCCGAAGGGCATCTTGTCCAGCAGACCGCCAATCATGCCCTTGAGGGGGCCAGTGATGGCGCTCATCGCCTTGTCGACGAGGCCGGAGACCTGGCCGAGCGCGCTGCCAAGCTTGCCGGCGATACCGCCGATGGCGTTGGCCAGACCGCCTACCGCCTTGCCGATGCCGCCCAGCGCGCCCGCGAGCCCACCCGCCGCCTTGCCGATGCCGCCCAGCGCGCCCGCCAGACCGCTCGCCGCCTTGCCCGCCGCGCCCGCCGCGCTCCGACCAGCACTGCTCGCGCCACTCGAGCCACGGCCACCGTTCGAACCACCTGCGCCGCCAACGGACATGTGAAGGACCTCTTTAAAGGGGGTGAATGTACGGATTGTCGGGGAGCGTGGGCGAAAGTTGCTTCAATTCCGCGTTACACGCGATCAGGCCCGCCCTTGGGCACCTGCTGGCGGAGCTTCTGGCTGGTCTCCTCGTCCACCTTCACCGGCTCCTGCCCTTCGTCACCTCGAAGGGACGGTTTGTTGCCGTCCTCCTGCTTTCCTTCAAACCCAGTGTAATAGGACTTGGGCGGGCCGATGCCCAGCTCGCCATTGGCGGCGGCGATGAAGAAGTTGGCGACGTCCTTGGTGGTGGGCGGGTTGTAGCCGGCGGCGCGCAGCTCCTCGTCGGGGGCGACGATGAGCGTCGGCTCCTTGTCCGGGTTCTGGGCGTATTCGAGGACCAGCTCGACGTAGGCCTCCAGCTCCATGTCCAGGGACTTCGCGATGCGCTGGGTGTCTGGGTCCGCCAGCATCTCGGCGCGGAGAATCTCCACGGGGCGCTTCAGGCGGGACTTCTGCTCGGACATGTCGGGGACTCCCGGAGGGCGTAGAAAGAGCGGCGCTTCCGGCAGGTTATCGCCCCCTGCAACGGGGGGCCACCCTGGACGCCTGCCCCAGCCCTGGGCCCGAGGTAGGGCGCCCGGGCCATCCCTAGCGTTGGGGCTGAACCGTCATTCGTGGGCGCCCGCGCCAAGGGTGCCCCGGGGAGCCCAGCCATGGCCAACGTCTGCGACCTCTGCCACCAGCGCCCGGCGACCACCCGGGTCACCCGCGTCGCCGGGAACCGGCGGACCACGGAGTCCCTGTGTGACGTCTGCAGCAGCCAGCGCTCGCGCTTCGGGCGCATGGGGTTGGGCACGTCGCTCTTCGACCAGTTCTTCAGCGACTTCGGGGACGAGGACTTCGGGGGCCTGTCGCGCTCGCTTCAGCAACCCGTGGAGCGCTACGACATCACCGAGGCCTTCTCCGATGAGACGCGGCGCGTGCTGGAGGGCGCCTTCGAGGCGGCGCGCGGCGCGGGCGCGGCGTCCATCGACACCGAGCACCTGCTGGTGGCGCTCGCGAAGGACCCGCTGGGACGCACGGCGCTCAGCCGCATGAAGCTGGACCCGGCCCGGGTCGCCGAGCGCGCCGAGTCCGAGCTGCGCCGTGGCAAGCGGCCCATGGAGCGCCCCGAGCTTTCGCCGCATGCGAAGCGGGCCCTGGAGCTCGCGTACCAGGAGGCCTATGAGCTGGGGCACTCCTACGTGGGCCCCGAGCACGTGCTCCTGGGCCTGCTCCAGGAGGGGGAGGGACTGGCGTCGGAGCTTCTTCGCGAGCTGGGGGCCCAGCATGGCAAGGCCCGCGCGTCCGTCGCGGAGTCGCTCGCCCCGTCCTCGGAGGCGCGGCGCTCGCCCACGCCCACGCTGGATGAGTATTGCCGAGACCTCACGAGCCTGGCGTCGGAGGGGAAGCTGGACCCGGTGGTGGGACGGGCCAACGAAATCGAGACCACGCTCGAAATCCTGTCGCGCCGCACGAAGAACAACCCGGTGCTCATCGGCGAGCCGGGCGTGGGCAAGACGGCCATCGTGGAGGGCATCGCCCAGCGCATCATCTCCGCCGCCGTCCCGGACACGCTGCGCGACAAGCGCGTGCTGCAGCTCGACCTCTCCGGCCTGCTCGCGGGCAGCAAGTACCGCGGCGAGTTCGAGGAGCGGCTGAAGAAGGTCATGGACGAGGTGAAGGCGCACAGCGAGGACATCGTCCTCTTCATCGACGAGATTCACACCATCGTCGGCGCGGGCGCGGCGGAGGGCGCCATGGACGCGGGCAACATGCTCAAGCCGTCGCTGGCGCGCGGCGAGCTGCACGTCATCGGCGCGACGACGCTGGACGAGTACCGCAAGCGCATTGAAAAGGACGCCGCCCTGGAGCGCCGCTTCCAGCCGGTGGTCGTCCCGGAGCCCACGGCGGAGCAGGCCATCGAGATTCTGCGGGGGCTCAAGGACCGCTACGAGTCGCACCACCGCGTGCGCATCGCGGACCAGGCCCTGGTCGCGGCGGTGGAGCTGTCGGACCGCTACGTCACCGGCCGCTTCCTGCCGGACAAGGCCATTGACCTGGTGGACCAGGCGGCGGCGCGCGTGCGGCTGCGGCTGACGCTGCCGCCGGAGCGGCTGGTGAACGCCGAGCATGAGGTGGTGAAGGTGAAGCGCTCGCTCGCCGAGGCGCGGGACAGGAAGGCGGAGCCGCGCATCCAGGAGCTGGAGGCGAAGCTGAACGCCGCCGAGCGTGAGGTGCAGAGCGCGCAGAAGGAGCGCCGCACGCAGAAGTCCGGTGAGACGCCGGAGGTCCGCGCCGAGGACGTGGCGGAGGTGCTGTCGCGCATGACGGGCATCCCCGTGACGCAGATGACGGAGGACGAGCGCAAGAAGCTCCTGGAGCTGGAGTCCCGGCTGCACGAGCGCGTCATCGGCCAGGACGAGGCCATCCGCGTGCTGTCGCAGGCCATCCGCCGGGCGAGGGCGGGGCTCAAGGACGAGTCGCGGCCCATCGGCTCCTTCCTCTTCCTGGGCCCCACGGGCGTGGGCAAGACGGAGCTGGCGAAGACGCTGGCGGAGCTGCTCTTCGGCGACGAGAAGGCGCTCGTCCGCTTCGACATGAGCGAGTACATGGAGAAGCACACCGTGAGCCGGCTGGTGGGCGCGCCGCCGGGCTACGTGGGCTACGAGGAGGGCGGACAGCTCACGGAGGCGGTGCGGCGCAGGCCCTACTGCGTGCTCCTCTTCGACGAGGTGGAGAAGGCCCACCCCGACGTGTTCCACATGCTGCTCCAGGTGCTGGATGACGGGCGGCTCACGGACGCGCAGGGCACGGTGGTGAACTTCAAGAACACCGTCATCATCGGCACCAGCAACCTGGGCTCGCACCTCATCCAGGAGTCCACCGCGCGCAAGGAGCCCCAGGAGCGCCTGCGCGAGCGCGTCATGGGCGTGCTCAAGGGCCACTTCCCGCCGGAGTTCCTCAACCGCATCGATGAGACCGTGGTCTTCGAGCCGCTGAACCGCGCGCAGCTCCGCGCCATCGTGGACCTGATGCTGGAGAAGACGCGCCGCCTGCTCCACGGCCAGGGCATCGCGCTGGAGGTGACGCCCGCCGCGCTGGAGGCCCTGGTGGACAAGGGTTGGGATCCGACCTTCGGCGCGCGCCCGCTGCGGCGTGAAATCCAGCGCGCCATCGAAGCGCCGCTCGCGGAGTCGCTCATCGCTGGGGACATCCATGAGAACAGCCGCGTGTGCGCGGATTTCAAGGACGGAAAATTCCGGTTTGATGAGGTGGAGGCCGCGGAGCCGGAGCGCGAGCAGGCCGCGGCGAGCGCCGTTCACTGAACCGTCACGCGCGGGTCATCCTGGCCCCCGAACATTCGCCTTGTAGTTGCCGCGGACATGCCGGAGCCTTGGCGTGATGCAGCCATCTCTTCCGGTCATGGCCTCGCTCTCCGTCCTCCTGCTGGCGGGAGGATGTAAGCGGGAGCCCGATGCCGCGGCGGCGCAACTGCCCGCGCTGCCCGAGGTCGCCTCCAACGCGCTGCGCCCCGTGGAGGCCTTCGCGGCCATCCCGGACCGGAAGGAGCGCTCCCGCGCGCTCTTCCTGGAGGCCAGCCGCGTCTTCTTCCACCCGCGGTGCGCGAACTGCCACCCGGCCGGCGACAGCCCCCTTCAAGGCGACGACGGTCAGCTTCACGACCCGCCGGTGGTGCGTGGCCCGGAGGACCAGGGCGTGGTGGGCATGGAGTGCACGAGCTGCCACCAGGACCGCAACCAGGACCTGACCCGCGTCCCCGGCGCGCCGAAGTGGCATGTGGCGCCCATCGAGATGGCGTGGGTGGGCAAGAGCCCTCGCGAGGTGTGCGAGCAGCTCAAGGACCTGAAGCGCAACGGCGGCAAGACGCCGGAACAGATGATTGAACACAACGCCCACGACGAGCTGGTGGCCTGGGGCTGGAATCCGGGCTCGGGGCGTGAGCCCGCTCCGGGGACGCAGGCGCAGTTCGGCGCCATCGTCGCGGCCTGGGTGGAGACGGGCTCGGAGTGCCCGAGCGAGGAGGCACGGCCGTGACGGTTCGCGTTCGCATCAACGGTGAGGAGAAGGAGCTGGACGTCGACCCGGAGATGCCGCTGCTGTGGGCGGTGCGGGACGTGCTCGGGCTCACCGGCACGAAGTACGGCTGCGGCCAGGCGTTGTGTGGCTCCTGCACCGTCCACCTGGATGGCCAGCCGGTCCGCGCCTGCGTGACGCCCGTCCGCCGCGCGGTGGGCCACGCGGTGACGACCATCGAGGGCCTGTCTCCCGACGGGAGCCACCCGCTGCAGAAGGCCTGGGTGGAGCTGGGCGTGCCGCAGTGCGGGTTCTGCCAGACGGGGCAGATCATGTGCGCGGCGGCGCTGCTGGCGAAGAAGCCACAGCCGTCCGACAAGGAGATTGACCAGTCGCTCGCCGGCAACCTCTGCCGGTGTGGGACGTACACGCGAATCCGCTCGGCCGTGAAGAAGGCCGCGGGCCTGTCCGAGGAGTGACGAGGTCGCCATGACGAAGCTGCTCACGTTGATTAGCCGGCGCTCGTTCCTGGAGGGGATGAACCTGTCCGTGGGCGGGCTCGCCCTGGGCGTCTTCCCCGGCGGCCTGGCCGTGGCGGCCAGCGACGCGAACACACCGAAGGCCGCGCCGGGGCTGAACCCGAACGTCTTCGTCCACGTGGCGCCGGATGGAGACGTCACCATCGTCTGTGCCCGCTCGGAGATGGGGCAGGGCGTGCGCAGCTCGCTGCCGGTGCTCATCGCGGACGAGCTGGGCGCGGACATGGCCCGGGTGAAGGTGGTCCAGGCCGACGGTGACAAAATCTACGGCGACCAGAACACGGACGGCTCCAGCAGCGTGCGCGGGGTGTACGACGATATCCGCCGTATGGGCGCCACCGCGCGGGTGATGCTCGTGGCTGCCGCCGCTCGCCGCTGGAAGGTGAAGCCGGAGGCGTGCGAGGCGAGAGGGCACGCGGTGTTCCTCCGCGACGGGGAGCGCTCGCTGAGCTTCGGCGAGCTGGTGGCGGACGCGTCCCGGCTGGCCATCCCGAAGGTGGAGGACGTCAAGCTCAAGCCCAAGAACGAGCTGCGCCTGGCGGGCCGGCCCATGCCGCTGCTGGACGGCCCGGCCTACGTGACGGGCCAGGCGGTGTTCGGGGCCGACCTCCGCCTGCCCGGCATGCTCATCGCGGTGGTGGCGCGTCCACCCGTCGTGGGCGGCAAGGTGGTCCGCTTCGACGCCACCCGCGCGCTCGCCGTGCCGGGCGTGAAGAAGGTCATCGAGCTGCCCGCGCCCAAGCCGCCCTACACGTTCCAGTCCTGGGGCGGTGTCGCGGTGCTCGCGGAGAACACCTGGGCGGCGATGCGCGGGCGCGAGGCCCTGGACATCACCTGGGAGGACGGGCCGAACGCCTCCTACGATTCGAAGACGTACCGGGAGCAGTTGACGGCATCGATTCGCGAGCCGGGGACGGTGGCGCGCAACGTCGGTGACATCGACGCGGCGCTCGCGTCCGCCGCGCGCGTCGTCCAGGCCGAGTACCACGTGCCCCATCAGTCCCACATCCCCATGGAGCCCCCCGTGGCCCTGGCGAAGGTGGAGAACGGGACTTGCGAGGTCTGGGCACCCACCCAGCACCCGCAGGCCGCGCGCGGCGTGGCGGCGGCGACCGCGGAGCTGCCAGAGGAGAAGGTCCAGGTCCACGTCACGTTCCTGGGCGGTGGCTTCGGCCGCAAGTCCAAGGCGGACTTCATCGCGGAGGTGGTGTGGCTGGCGAAGGAGGCGGGCGTGCCGGTGCGCGTGCAGTGGACGCGCGAGGATGACGTCCGGCATGACTACTACCACTCCGTCAGCGCGCAGCAGCTCACCGCGGGGCTGGATGCGTCGGGCAAGGTCGTTGCGTGGCGGCACCGCACGGCCTTCCCCCCCATCGCGTCCACCTTTGGTGAGGCGACGCGGCCCAGCCCCTCGGACCTCCAGCAGGGCGTGCTCGACCTGGCGCTGGCCGTGCCCAACGTCCGGGCGGAGACCTGCGAGGCGCCGCCGCACGTGCGCATCGGGTGGCTCCGGTCCGTCTACAACATCTTCCACGCCTTCTCCGTGAACTCGTTCGTGGACGAGCTGGCCCAGCTCCGCGGCACCGACGCGCGGGAGATGCGCCTGGAGCTGCTGGGCCCGCCGCGCATGGCGACGCTCCAGGAGCTGGGCATCACCGCGCTGCGCAACTACGGCGCGTCCGTGGAGGACCACCCGGTGGACGTGGGCCGGCTGCGCGGCGTCATCGAGCGCGTGACGGCGATGTCCGGCTGGGACGCGCGAAAGGCGAACGGCCGGGCGCTGGGGCTCGCGGCGCACCGCAGCTTCCTCAGCTACGTGGCCGTGGTGGCCTCGGTGGTGAAGGATGACCAGGGGCGCATCCGCGTGGACGAGGCGTGGGTGTCGGTGGACGCCGGCACCATCCTCAATCCGGAGCGCGTGCGCTCGCAGATGGAGGGCTCGGTCATCTTTGGCATGAGCATCGCGCTGCACGGCGCCGTCACCATGAAGAACGGCGTGACGGAGCAGTCGAACTTCCACGACCTCAAGCTGGTCCGCATCGGCGAGGCGCCGCGGAAGATTCACGTGGACATCGTCCCCAGCGAGCTGCCCTCTGGCGGCATTGGCGAGCCCGGTGTTCCCCCGGTGGCGCCCGCCATCACCAACGCCATCTTCGCCCTCACGGGCACGCGCATCCGCGAGCTGCCCGTCTCGCGCACGCTCGCCGTCTGAGCCGCACGAAGCGCCAGTGCCCGGAGGCGAAGCGCCGGGTGCCGTGGAGCCGTGCTTGAATTATGTAGAGTCAGCGTTCGTGGCGAATCCCGGCTCCTGCCATTGGAGCAACAACCCGCCAATCCATTGGCAGCTGTGATGACAGGTGGGCGGAGCGCCTGTATCCAGAGGGCATGACGCAAGGCTCGCCAGAGGGTGTGGACGTGAAGGGCTTCCGGGACGCCATGGCGCAGTGGGCCACTGGGGTGGCCGTGGTGGCGATGCGCGACGCCGAGGGCCTGCGGGCGACCACGGTGAGTTCCTTCAGCTCGTTGTCGTTGGAGCCGCCGCTGGTGGTGGTGGCGCTCTCGGAGGCGTCACGCACGTTGAAGCGGGTGGAGGCCACCGGCCGCTTCACGCTCAGCATCCTGTCCGCCGCCCAACGTTCCATCTCCGTGCGGTGCGCGAAGGGCGAGCTGGATGAGGCGCTCTTCGACGCCGACGCCTTCGTGCGGGACAGCCTGGTGGGGCTGTCCTGCCAGGTCCATGGCCTGCACCGTCACGGCGACCACACGCTGATTGTCGGCCGCGTCACACGTCTGCACGAAGGACGTCGGCAGGAGCCGCTTCTTTATTGGGAGCGGGGATATCGAACCGTGACCTCGCTGCCGCCGTCTGATACCTGAGGCGCCTGCCTCTCACTCCGAAAGGAAACGACCATGCCGTTCACGTTGCCTGAACTGCCGTACGCGAAGGACGCCCTCCAGCCGCACATGAGCGCGGAGACGCTCGAGTTCCACCACGACAAGCACCACGCCGCCTACGTCAACAACCTGAACAAGCTCCTGGACGGCAAGCCGGAGGCGAACAAGTCGCTGGAGGAGGTCATCCTCAGCAGCGACGGTGGCGTGTTCAACAACGCCGCGCAGGTGTGGAACCACACCTTCTTCTGGCAGTGCATGAAGCCCGCTGGCGGCGGCAAGCCGACGGGCGAGCTCGCGGCGGCCATCGACCGTGACTTCGGCTCCTTCGACAAGTTCAAGGAGGAGTTCTCCACCGCCGCGGCCACGCAGTTCGGCTCGGGCTGGGCCTGGCTGGTGCTGGAGGGCGGCAAGCTCAAGGTCACCAAGACGGGCAACGCGGACCTGCCGATGAAGCACGGCCAGAAGGCCCTGCTGACCATCGACGTGTGGGAGCACGCGTACTACATCGACTACCGCAACGCGCGTCCCAAGTTCATCGAGACGTTCCTCAACAACCTGGTGAACTGGGACTTCGTGGCCCAGAACTTCAAGGGCTAGTCGCACCGCGCGCCCACGCACGGCGTCAAGCGCTGGCCTGGGCGGCCTCGGACGTCACTCGAGGCCGCTCAACGCAATCCGCCCCTCGGTGCCCACGCGGAGCACCACCTGGGGCGGAGCGCGGGTGGCCTGAGCCGCCAGCCACCGCGCCAGGGGCGCGACCACCTGTTGCTCCACGGCGCGCTTCAGGGGCCTGGCCCCATAGCGCGCGTCGAAGCCGGTGCGCGCCAGGTGCTTCACCACGTCCTCGCCAAACGTCACCTTCACGCCGCGGCGGCTGAGCCCCTCGCGGGCGAGGGCCGCCTCCAGCGCGCGCCGGGCGAGTGCTGCGATGACGTCCTCCGTGAGCGCGCGGTACGGCACCACCCGGTCCAGGCGGTTCAGCAGCTCGGGCCGGAAGAAGGCCGCCGCGGCCCCCAGGTAGTGCGTTGCCTGCTCCTGGACGCCGCGCGCTCCGAAGCCCAGTCCGCGCCCCGCGCTGTCCGCGCCCAGGTTGCTGGTGAGCAGCACCACGGTGTTGCGGAAGCTGACGGTGCGGCCCGTGGCGTCCGTGAGCCGGCCTTCGCCCAGCACCTGCAACAGCAGGTCATGGACGCCCGTGTCCGCCTTCTCCACCTCGTCCAGCAGCACCACGCCGAAGGGCTGTTCGCGCACCCGCCGGGCGAGCCCGCCTTGCTGGCCTCCGGCTTCGCCCACCAGTCGCGCGGCGCTCCCGGGCGCGGCGTACTCCGCCATGTCGAAGCGCGCCAGCCGGGCGACGTCGGCGAACAGGTACTCCGCCAGTGCGAGCGCCGACTCCGTCTTGCCCACGCCCGTGGGGCCCAGCAGGAGGAAGGCGCCCAGCGGGCGGGTGGGGTCGGCCAGCCCCGTCTTCAGGGTGACGACCAGGTTGCGCAGGAGCAGGGTGGCTTCGTCCTGGCCGACGACGCGCTCGCGGAAGCGGCGCAGCAGGGCGTCCGGGTCCAACCGGATGGCGGGGTCCACCAGCTCGCGGGGATAGCCGGTGCGAGTGCAGAAGGCGCTCGTCACCGACGCGGTGTCCACGTCTCCCGCCGCGTTGGGGCCCGCGCTGGCGGCGCGGAGCAGTGACACGGCGCCGCCCGGCGGAGGCCCGTCGCCGAAGCGCTCCGTGAGCTCGCTGGCGCGCTCCAGGGACTCGGGGGTGAAGCGCACCTTGCGGGCGCGGCCCACGCGCTGCGCGGCCTGCTGGAGCGCGGCGTGCGCGGCCATGGGCGCCAGCGGGGCCACCGCGAGGTGCCGCAGCGCTTGAAGGAAGGCGCCGTGGGTCCGCTCCGCGCGGGCCACGTCCTCGGGGGTGGCCTCCAGCACGAGGGAAATCTCACCGCCCTCCAGCGCGGGGAGCAGGTGGCGCGCCACGTCCAGGCCGGTGTCACCGCCGCCCAGGGACAGCAGCTCCGACAGGCTGTCCAGGTGGAGCACCGCGCGGCGCACGCGCAGGGCCTCCACCATGCGCTGGACGCGCTCCTGCCACTGCCCCAGGTAGCGCATGCCAGCCATGATGCGCCCGCCCGACGAGCTGTAGAACTCCACGCCGTGGAGCGGGGTGCCCGCGGTGGCCGCCTCCGCGCGCTGCACCAGCTCATGCACCAGGGCCGTCTTCCCCACGGACGCGGGGCCCACCAGGAGCACGCTGGCGCGGGCCTTCGCGGTGACGGCCTCCGCCAGGCGGGACACCTCCGCGTTCCGCTCCCAGGCCCGCTCCAGCAGCCCGGCGCGCGCCTCCTCGTTGAGGCACCGGCTGGCCTCCGCGAGCCCCGGCGGTGGGGCAAAGCGGCGCGGCTGCTTCGAGACCTCCGTGGCGCGCGCGCGAGGGGTGTCTCGGAAGCTGGCGGGCACCGACAGCGTCTCCACCTGCTCCTCACCCACGTAGGCCAGGGCGTGAAGGCGCTCCAGGGGCGCCAGGTACAGCTCGTGACGGACCAGCTCCTCGACGAAGGGCTCCAGGTCCGCCGCGTCATGCAGCGTGCCCTCGACGCCCACGCGGGGCACCCACACGCGCAGCTTCTCGCGCTCCGTGGCGCCCTTGCCCTTGGCGCGGGACTTCATGCCATGGGTGAGCACCGTGAGGCGCAGCGGCACCGGGAGCATCCGGCCATGGTCGAGCGCGCGCACCGTGAGCGTCATCCGCCGCTGGCGCAGGTCGCTCCAGTGCGTCTCCTCGTCCCAGAGCTCACCGCGCTTGAGGAGCCGGCCCACCACCGCCGCGAGGTCGAGCCGCGCGGCGGCCAGGGTGGGCGCGAAGGACGCCAGGTGCGGGTGGGTGAGGACCTGGGCCGCCACGCCCACGCCCGGGTAGTGGCGCACGAAGAGGTGGACGTTCTTTTCCATGTCAGTCGCGCCTCGGGCCGGAGCCTCGGAGCACCCGTGCCGCCCAGGCGTGGGCCTTGGTGGGGTGGACTCCGCTGGCGACGTGCAGGAGCTCCGTCGTGGTGTGGCCCTCTCTCCAGGACATGATGCCCTCGTAGCCTCGCAGGATGACGTAGCGGGGGGCGTCGGCTGACGTGGTCCCCGCCCTGAGCGCCGCTCGCTCGGCGCCGCGGAGCGCGTCCCGCGCCGCCACCTCGCGAGCCACATCGCCCAGGTCCGTCACGGCGCCAGCCAGGTGCTCCAGACGCACCAGCACCGGCCGCGTCGAAGCTCCCTGGTCGAGCTCCACCAGGGCATAGCCCTGCAGGGGCGCCAGCACCTCCCGCAGGCCCAGGCCCGACAGCCGCACCACGACGCGCCGCAGCTCCAGGTCGTCCGAGCGCTCGTCACTGCCCGAGAACCACTCGACGCGCCCGTCCGCGTGGACGGCTTCCAGGAACACGGTGGTCTCCGCCAGGGCCGTGGGGAGGGAGTTGGCCGCGGTCCAGACGGCGGAGGGCGTGGCGTCTCCCAGTCCTTCCGCCAGCACGGTGATGACGTCGGGGCCGCGCTCCCGGCTCGCGAGCTGGTGCTCGGTCCAGGCCACCTCGTCCCGCAGGGACAGCACCCGGGGCCGCGAGCGGCGAAGCTGCTCCTCCCGCGACACGGGCAGGGGACGCTCCTGGTAGGCGGGGCGGTGACGCAGCCCCAGATGGCCCACGTGGTGGGCGTGGGAGGTCACCTGACGCATCACCTTGGTCACCCGCGACTCCGAGTCCTCGAAGTCGCGCGACACCAGCTCGTTCTCCTGGATGTCGGTGGCCTCGAGCCTCAGCCGGTGCAGCCGCTCGAGGAACTCCCGCTCCTCCACGGAGCCCTCGGCGCCGGCCGCGCGCGCCGCCTCCGCGGCCGCCATCAAGGACTCCAGGCGCGCGGAGAGCGCCGTCAGCTCGGTGGAGATCTGCGCCAGCGTCCAGGAGGACACAGGCGGCTCGGGGGGCCAGGCGGGGGCGTTGACCAGCAGCTCCACGCAGACGCGCATCTCGTCGCCGTCCCGAAGCAGCTCCACGCGGGCCAGGTCGTCCGCGCCCCGCCGGACCAGGTGGTGGGCCAGCGGCAGCGTCAGGCGCTTCTCCAGCGCGCGCTTGAGGGGCCGGGCGCCGTAGCGCGGGTCGTAGGCCTCCTCCACCAGCAGGTCCAACAGGCGCGGCTCCACCTCCACCAGGACGTTGCCGCGGCGGATGCCGTGGCGAGACAGGAGGGCTTCGAGCGCGTGGTCCACCACCACGCGCAGCGCGGCGGGCGTCAGCGGGCGGAAGGGCACCACCCGGTCCAGCCGGTTGAAGAACTCCGGGCGGAAGTACGCGCGCACGGCGGACAGGTAGTGGGCCTCCGCGCTGTCCGCGGTGCGGTGGAAGCCGGTATGGGCGGCGGCCTCGCGCACGCCCAGGTTGCTGGTGAGCACGACGACGGACTGGCGCGCGTCCACGGTGCGGCCCGCGCCATCCGTGAGGCGCCCCTCGCCGAGGAACTGGAGGAGGGCGTCGAACACGCGCGGGTGGGCCTTCTCCACCTCGTCGAACAGCACCACGCAGAAGGGCTGGGTGCGCAGGGCCGTGGTCAGCTCGCCATCCGGCGCGCCGGGCCTGCCGAGCAGCCGGGTGATGCTGGCCGACGTGACGAACTCCGACATGTCGAAGCGGACCAGCCGCTGCTCGCCACCAAAGAGCGTCCGCGCCAGGGCCTTCGCCGTCTCCGTCTTGCCCACGCCCGTGGGGCCCACGAAGAGGTAGGTGGCCAGCGGCTTGTCGGGGGGCTGGAGCGCGGCCTGGAGCGTGAGGATGGCATCCGTCACGGCGGCCACGGCCTCGGGCTGGCCCGCCACCTGGCGTCCCAGCTCCCACGTCAGCGCCTCGCGCGTCTTCGGCTGGGCGCTGCCCAGGACGAAGTCCGGCAGGCCCGTCTGCTCGCGCATCGCCGCGATGACGTCCCCCGTCGTCAGCCGGCGCGTGCCGGCCTCCACGCTGCCTTCGCGGGCGAGGACCCGGCGCAGCAGGCGGACCGCCTTCCCCGGAAACGCCTCGTGCGACACGAAGCGCTGCTGCAGGGTCAGCAAGGTCTCCAGGGCCACGGGCGACAGCCGCACGCTGCTGTCCGCGCTCTCGGCCTCCAACTCGCGCAGCGTTCCCAGCAGCGCGGGCAGCGTGGCGCGCGCGTCCAGGGCGGGCACGTGGATGACGCGGAACAAGGACGCGAGCGTCGGCGCTTCTTCCCGCACGCGCTCGAAGCGCTCCGGGGTGGACTCGGCGAGCACCGTCAGCTCGCCCCGGGCCATGTGCGGCTCCAGGAACTGCGCCACGTTGGTGCGCTCATTGCGCGTGCGCCCCGCGTAGACGAGCGACGCCAGGTCGTCCACGTAGAGCAGGTCGCCGACCTCCATCAGCTCCTTCACCACGCCGCGGGCACGGGCCTCCCACTGGCCCACGTACATCATCCCCGCGATGAACTGGTTGCCGTCCACGCGCCACACGTCGCGGCGCGTGCCCGCGGCTTCCTGCCGGGCGGTGAGGCGCCGCACGGCCTCGTGGATGAGCGCCGTCTTTCCCGCGCCCGACGGGCCCACCAGCACCAGCGCGGAGCCCTCGCGGCCTTCGAGCGCCTCCACCAGCTCGCACACCAGCGCCTCGCGGCCGAAGCAGCGCTCCAAGGTGTCGTCCCGGGCCCCGTGGCTCAGGTTCCGGGCCACGGCGCGCAGCTCCACCAGCGACAGGCGGCGGCGGTTGCGGCGGGCCTCGCGCTGCTCGGGTGTCTCGGGGGCGGTCTCCTCCTTCGCGGGCGTGCGCGGCTTGCGGCGGCGCGGCGTCCGCGGCCGGGGCGGCGTGCGGGGAAGGATGGTGGGGGCATAGGCGTCCACCTCCAGGAGCTCCAGCCGCTCCCGGCCCTGGGTCCACTGTTCGTCCAGGGAGTCGAGCCCGTGCTCCAGGCACCACGCCACCAGCCGGCGCGCGAGCGCCTGGGGCAGGGCCGCCGGTTCGCTCAGCGCGAAGCGCGCCTCGGGCAGGCGGGTGGGGGTGACGACCCAGAAGGTGTCGCGGGGCCACTTCTCCAGCAGCACCGTCATGTTGCCTTCGAGGAGGATGTTCCGGGCCTTCTCCCGGTCGCGGGCCTCCGCGCCGACGGTCACCTGCTTCAGGGCGAAGTGCGGGGGGAGCTGGTACTGCGCCAGGCGCGACGCGGGCTCGCGTTCGAAGCGCTCCATGACGGCGAGCGCCAGCTCATCCCGCAGCGTGGAGAGGCTGGGCCCCACCTTGTGCAGCGCGGGGAAGAAGGCGGGCACCCACGCCTCCACGAGCCGGCCGCCGCGCGGCGCCACCACGAAGGGAAGTCTCAGGTCCATGTCGTCAGTCCTCGTGTTGGCCGTTGAAGACGCGCCACTGCATCCACGGCGCCATCAGCGGCTCCAGCGTCAGGCCGCCAGGCCCGAAGCGCTGCTGGACGCCCGTGCGGAGGTCCAACAGCGTGCCCTCGCCGGTGCCGCTGCCAGACAGGCGCACCTGGCGGATCTCCTTCCGGGGCCGCCGCTGCTGGAGCGTCTCCAGGGGGGAGAGCGTCACCGGCACGTGCGCCTGGGGCACGAAGTCGGCGTGCACCATTGAAACCTGACTGCCCTCGATGAAGCGGTGCATCCCGTGCTCACCGGCGAGCCGCAGCGCCGACGCGCCTCCCTTGACCTGGAGCGCGTAGGCCAAGGGCTGCACCTCGAGCTTGTCGAGGTCCTCCTTGTCCGCCCAGCGCCACTGGGGTGGCTGCTGCGTGCGAGGCCCCTTTTCGCCGGGCTTGCGCGCGGGGACGGTGAGCAGGCAGCGCTTCTTCTCCAGGCCGTTCTGCTCGGCCCACGTCTCGTAGGCCGCCGCCAGCAGGCGCACCTTGCTCCAGGCGCCGCGTCCCGGCACCAGGCAGAGCGTCGCGCCGCGCGTATGCGGGAAGAGGGAGGTGTAGATGCGCTCCCGGACGCGCTCGAAGGTCGCCTTCAACTGGCGCACCTCCCGGCGCAGGGAGTCCGCCTGCTCCACGGCGCGCGACAGGTGCGCCTCGAAGAGGAGGTCCTCGATGGCCTCCGCCTGCTGGACACACGCCAGCAGGGCCTTGTCCAGCTCGCGCGCCTCCGAAGACTTGCGAGCGTCTGCCTCCGCCAGCTCGCGCTCCTCCCAGAAGGCGGCCTGGCGGGAGACCTTGTCGAAGACGCTCAGCCCCCGCCGCAGGGAGACCATGGGGGGACAGCGGCTCCAGCGCTGCACCTCCGCGCGGACGGTGGCGGCGTCCTCCAGGATGCGCTCGATGGCCTCCCGCCCCACGCCCTCCGCCTCGCCGCCCACGCTCTCCGCGCGCAGGTGCAGCCCCTTCTCACCGGCGTCGACCGTGAGGCGCGCCGGGCCCCCGCGCGGATGGGCCGCGAGCCAGTCGGAGACGGGCACCACCAGCTCCCGCTCCAGGGCGCGCTTCAGCGGCCGGGCGCCATAGCGCGCGTCGAAGCCGCGCACGGCGAGCCAGTCCTGCGCGGCGGGGGTCACCTCCAGCACCGCGTCGTGCAGGGAGAGGCCCGGGCGGCGGCACACGGCGTCCACCTCGCGCACCACCAGGCGGCGCAGCAAGGCCTCCGGCAGGGGGGAGAAGACCACCACGTCATCCAGCCGGTTGAACAGCTCCGGCCGGAAGAACCGCTGCACCTCGGCGAGGTAGTGCGCGCGGAGGCCGGCCAGGTCGGGCGCGCCACCCGAGGCGTCGAAGCCCACGCGAGCGCGCAGCGTGTCCGCGCCCAGGTTGCTGGTGAGGATGATGAGCGCGTTGCGGAAGTCGGTGAAGCGGCCGGAGGCGTCCGTGAGGCGGCCCTCGCCCAGCACGCCCAGCAGCGCGTCATGCACGGCGGGGTGGGCCTTCTCCACCTCGTCCAGAAGTACGACGCAGAAGGGCTGACGGCGCACCGCCGAGGAGAGGTGGCCGGGCGTCTCGCCATCTCCCAACAGCCGCAGCAGCGCGTCCGGGCCGGCGTACTCCCCCATGTCCAGGCGGACCATGCGCTCCTTCGCGCCGAAGAGCAGCTCCGCCAGCGCCTTGGACAGCTCCGTCTTGCCCACGCCCGTGGGGCCCACGAAGAGGAGGACGCCCAGCGGGCGCCGCACATCCGCCAGGCCCGCCTTGAGGACGGAGACCACCGAGGCGGAGCGCTCCACGGCGGCGTCCTGGCCCAGCACGCGGGCGGAGAGGAAGGCGCGCACCTGCGCCGCGTCCAGGGGCACGTCGTCGCGGAGCAGGGCTTCCGGGATGCCTGACTCGGAGGCGAACTGCCGGATGGCCTCCAGGCGCGTGACGACGGGGCGCGAGGCCTGCGCGCTGGAGGCCATCAACCGGCGCAGGAAGGCCACGGCGTTGCCCACCTGGGCGCCGTAGGGCAGGAAGCGGCGGCAGAGGAAGCGCGCCTCGTCGAGCGCTTCCGCGCGGACCTCCAGGGCGCTGGTGGCCTCGTCCTCCGCCACCTTCGCGAGGATGCGGGTGAGGGCCTCCGGGGTGGGCTCCGCGACGCGCACCACGGAGAAGAGCCGGGCGAAGCTCGTGTTGCGCCGCTCCACCTGGGCCCACGTCTCCTCCGTGGCCTCGGCCACGACGGCCACCTCGCGCGTCGCGAGCAGCGGCAGCAGCAACTGGGCCACGTTCTCATCGCTGTGCGCGCTCTTGCCCGCGTCCAGCAGCTCCACGGCGTGGCCCAGGGAGAGCAGGGCCCGGGCATCGGTGGCTTCCCGGAAGGCGCGCAGCACCTGCTGCTGCCAGTCCCCCGCGAAGCCCTCGCCAGCGATGAGGCGGCTCCCGTCCAGGAAGTAGAAGGGGCGGGCCTGCTCGGCCTCGCTCGCGGTGGGCGCGCGCAGCGCCTGGGCGAGCGCGTGCAACACCGACGTCTTGCCCACGCCCGAAGGCCCCACCAGCACCACGGCCTCCGCGTCCCTGGCGCCGAGCCGGGTGCGCAGCAGCGTCACCAGGGCGTCCTGTTCGTGGGCCGCGTCGAGCTGTCCTTCCTGCGCCAGCCGGTGCCAGGGCACGCCGACGCTGTCCAGCGTGGGCGTGGGCGGCGGCGTCGTGGGACGGCTCCCTGCGTCGCGCGGGTGGGAGCGGCGGCGCGGCTCCCAGGTGTCCTGGTCGAGCGCGTCTTCGTCGTCATCCCGTTCGTCGGCATCCGGCTCCGCGGGCGCGTCAGGCGGGCGGGGCGGCGGGCGGAGGTCGCGGTGCAGCTCGCGGGGGGTGAGGGCCGCGAGCGCCGTCGGCGTGGCCCGCACCTCGATGTCCATCAGGGACTCGGCGTCATCCGGGCGCAGCGAGAGGCGGAGGGCGTCGGACATCCCGTCCAGGCGCTCCGCCAGCCGCTCCACGGTGTCGGCCGGGAGCTCCGTGGCCTGGAACCACAGGTGGGCCTCCAGCCGAGGCGCGTGGAGGCCCACGAAGGACTGGAGGGTGGGGGCGACCACGGTGGACAGCGACAGCGGCGCGAGCTCGGTCTCCGTCTCGCCCCAGACGGGAATCGCGGGGACGGTCAGCGGGTGGAGGGTCCCCTCGGTGGGGCGGATGAACTCCGGCACCCGCCGGGGATGGACGCGGGAGAGCTGGTCGTCCAGCGCGAGCGTCAGCTCTTCCACCGCGGCCTCCAGCGTGTCCGCGTGGACCGCCAGGTGGCGCAGGGCCAGCGGCGTGAGCGTCACCCGGCCGCTGACGTGCCGCTGCAACCAGCATTGAAAACGGAAGTTCATGGGTGAGGGCTCGGGTGAAAGCGGTGCCGTGCGTGACGGCATGAGCCCTCGGGAGCTGACCGGCCCCGCTCACGTCGCGGGGCCGGCTGTCCAGTCCGGCGGATTTGTCAGGGGTTGAAGCGCCAGGGCACCGTCGCGGCGGGGTGGAAGCAGTGCACCTCCGCCGTCGTGCTCGACGGGACTTCCTGGACGACGCCCGCGCCATAGCCGCGCTGCTGGCACCAGGCGCTGAACTCCAGCCGGGCCGCGGCGGAGGTCAGGTTGCCCGAGGTGGCCGCGGGCCCCAGTTGCGCGCGGGGGACGTTCTGGATGAGGCCCGCGTTGAAGCAGGCCACCCAGGGCCGCGTGGTGAGCTCGAAGAGCTGGCCCGAGGTCCAGCCCCGCTCGCCGCACCAGCGCTTCGCGGCCGCGCTGCAGTGGGTGGACTGCGCGGCCCGGTCATCCGAGCAGCCGCTGTGCTTGCGCGCGAGCTCCTCGAAGGTGACGGCCAGGCTCTCATGCTGGATGGGGCCACAGGCCACGTTCACCGTGTTGGCATCCGCGCTCGCGGGCACGCCCATGAGCGAGATGGGCGGCCGGTTGCCGACGAGCTGCTGAATCGTCTCCAGGAGGTTGCGCGTGGTGTCGAGCGCGTGGGTGGCTCCGCGCTGCGCGCAGACGCGGTGCATGGACACGGTGCACGCCGTGGTGCCCAGGGCCTGCTGGCTGTCGCAGTCCGGGTGTTGCTGGCTCATGCCGAACTGGCCCTCGGTGGGGTCTCCCTGGATGGCGGCTTCCTTGCAGTTCGCGCCGTGCGAGGACATGCAGACGGTCCGGTTCGAGCGCGCGTTGCTGAACAGCCGGACCTCGTCGATGGCGCCCTGGAAGGAGCCTTCGCCGTTGGCGGGGCAGGCCTGCGAGTCCAGCGTCACGCCCGCGCCCACGGACAGCGTGCCCGTGCCCAGGCGCATCGTGCCCGGCGCGACGGGGAGCGCGCGCCCGGTGGACACGCCGTTGACGTACTCGTGGAAGGCGCCGGTGACGCCGTCCCACGTATAGGCCAGGTGCGTCCAGACGCCGCGGGGGAGGGCGGGGCCGCGGCCCAGGCGCACGCGCTGGCCGTTGATGACGAACGAGGCCTGGACGGTGTGGTCGGACTCGTAGATGAGGTCCAGCCCGCCGGGCTTCTGCAGGAGGTAACGGTAGGGGTTGCCCGTGCAGCCCTGGTTGATGGCCGCGTCAGGGCGCACGGCGAGCTGCACGGAGAAGCCGCGCACGAAGCCGCCCACGCCGGGGACGGTGCCGCTTGCGTCCGTGAGGTTCACCGTGAGCGCGCCGCCCCCCGGCAGCACCAGCGCCTTGCCCTTGCCGTGGGGCTCCCAGAGCGAGCCCGAGGGCGGCTGGGTCGTCGCGTTGTCGGCGGAGATGCTCGCGGTGCCCGTCACGGTCCCCGTGAAGAAGTGGCCCGACAGGTCCGGCGTCTTCGTCAAATCATAGTTGCCGGCCCGGTTGACCAATTCATTCATGGGCAGGAAGAGCACCTGGAAGGGGCTGGTCAAATCACCGACGTCGACCTCGTTGTAGTCCTGGGTGTTGCTGCCGAAGAGCGGGAACACGTCGTGCGTCTTGGTGGCGGGGAGGTAGTGGTCCTCGTTGCTGGCGCCGGGCGGCAAGTTCTGGGACGGGTGCCGCTCCTGCTCCAGGTTCCACATGGGGCTGGAGTAGAAGAGGTGCGCCAGGTCACTGCGGTCCGTGTTGATGGCGCCGTCGATGTGGTACGCGGTGAAGTTCGTGTCCGCGCCCATCAGGCTGACGGCCTCGCGCCGGGCGCCGTCCGTGTAGCGCACCGCCGTGTAGAGGACGTTGCGGCCCTCGTGGTCCACCCAGGCGTAGGCGCCACGGATGAGCGTGCTCGCGGTGGCGGTGTTGCCGAAGGCTTCACCCGTGGCGGCCTTCAGCGGCTGCCACGCCAGGGGGTAGCGCTTCAGGTCCGGGTTCGGGTCATTGAACAGCATCGACAGCGGGCGCGGGTCGCTCCAGCCCGAGGCCGCGCAGGGCGTCGGGTTGTACGAATACATGAGGTAGTCGATGGTGCCGTTGTTCTGCGGACCGCCCTGGTAGACGAAGAGGCGGCCATCGGACGTCATCGACGGCTCGATGCCCCGGAGGCTCGCGCCGCTGACGGTGGTGAGCGGCTCCAGGTTGCCGGTGGTGAACGACGAGACGTCCGCCTGCACGGTGAAGGGCTGCGACACACGGACTTCAATGGGCCGGCGCCGGAAGACGTTGGGGCCGTTGTACATCCGCGAGTCAAAGACGAAGGGCGTGTACACGGCCAGCCCCCCGGACAGCGTGTACGGCGCCGCGGGGTTGGGGAAGCAGAAGGTCAGCGCGTTCTCTCCGTTGCGCACGAAGGTGCTGCGGCCCGCGGAGAAGGTGCCCGCGAAGTTGGGCTTCCCCTCGCTGTCGTAGGTGAGCGCCTCCGGGCGGAACACCCGCGCCTGCCACGTCGTCTGGTCGTTGGCGTGGTCCTCGCGCACGTTGCCGATGAAGAGGCGGCCGTCCAACGTGGAGGCGTGGCCGTTGGCGCCGTAGACGTTGGTGATGCGGGTGTTGACCAGGGACGGCCGCTCCGCCGCGGCGGCTTCCACGGACGACATCAACGGGAGTGTCAGCAGCGGCGCCGCGAGGAACGCGAGCGCGGAACGGGCATGAGGGGGCATGGGGCTCCTGGGGGAGGGAGTGAGGAAATCATGATATTCAAGTTTTGCTGTGAGGGCGTGTAGGGGCCGGGTGGCTGCGTTGACAGCCACGCGGGGGCCGGGGCATCGTGTGGGGACTGATGACGCGCTCGACCCACCAGACGTGTTGCTGCTGTCCGGCATCCGCGGTGGGCGTCCGTCCGCCAGTGGCCTGAGCGCCCTGGCTGAGTTGTTTCCGGAAAGCCCACTGCCCGCGAGGGAGTGGGCTTTTGACTTTCTCGCGTGGCCCCCTGTTTCACCCCGAGGTCCCGCATGGAAGGTCACGCGCTGTTGCGCGCCAGGAACTGGATGCCGTTGGCCCTGCTGCTGTCCGTGGCGGGCTGTTCGCGCGCCTCCGGTGAGGCGTCATCCGACGGAGCGCTGACGCTGCTCAACGTCTCGTATGACCCCACGCGGGGGCTCTACGAGGACCTCAACGCCGCCTTCGCGAAGCGCTGGGCGGACACCCACGGCCAGCGGGTGTCCATCCAGCAGTCCCACGGCGGCTCCGGCAAGCAGGCCCGGTCCGTCATCGAAGGGCTTCGGGCGGACGTGGTGACGCTGGCGCTCGCGTACGACGTGGACATGCTGCACGAGAAGGCGCGGCTCGTCCCGGCGGACTGGCAGGCACGGCTGCCCCACGACAGCGCGCCGTACACGTCCACCATCGTCTTCGTGGTGCGCCAGGGCAACCCGAAGGCCATCCGCGACTGGGATGACCTGGTGCGCGAGGACGTCACCGTCATCACCCCGAACCCGAAGACCTCGGGCGGCGCGCGGTGGAACTACCTGGCCGCGTGGGGACAGGCGCTCCGCCGCGAGGGCGGCAGCGAGGCGCGGGCCCAGGCGTACATGGAGAAGCTGTTCCGCAACGTGCCCGTGCTCGACTCGGGCGCGCGAGGCGCCACCACCACCTTCGCGGAGCGTGGCCTGGGGGACGTGCTCCTCGCGTGGGAGAACGAGGCCTTCCTCCTCACCCGCGAGGTGGAGGAGGCCCGGTTCGAAGTCGTCATGCCCTCGGTGAGCATCCTCGCCGAGCCGCCCGTCGCGGTGGTGGACCACAACGTGGACCGCAAGGGCACGCGCGCCGCGGCGGAGGCATACCTGGCGTACCTCTATTCGGAGGAGGGCCAGGAGATTGCCGCGCGGCATCACTTCCGGCCGCGCTCGGAGACGGTGGCCGCGAAGCACGCGGCCCGCTTCCCCGCCCTGAAGCGCCTCACCCTGGCGGAGGTCGCGGGCGACTGGCGGCGGGCGCAGGCCACGCACTTCGCCGACGGTGGCGTCTTCGACCGCATCTACGCGCCTCGCGCGGACTGAGGCCCCAGCCATGTCACGCTCTTCTCGCCACCGGGTGCTCCCGGGGTTCCGGCTGTCGCTGGGCTTCAGCTGGTTCTCCCTGGGCCTCATCGTCCTCATCCCGCTCACCAGCCTCTTCCTTCGGACCTTCTCGCTGAGCTGGGAGGAGTTCTGGGGCACCGTGACGACGCCGCGCGCGCTGGCCGCGTACCGGCTCAGCTTCGGGGCGTCGCTGGCCGCGGCCCTGGCCAACGTCGTCTTCGGCCTGCTGGTGGCCTGGGTGCTGGTGCGCTACCGCTTCCCCGGCCGTGACGTGCTGGAGTCCCTGGTGGACCTGCCCTTCGCGCTGCCCACCGCCGTGGCGGGCCTCACGCTCACGACGCTGTTCTCCGCGAAGGGCTGGTACGGCCAGCACCTGGAGGCGCTGGGCATCAAGGTGGCCTACACGTCCGTGGGCGTGGCCATCGCGCTGACGTTCATCGGGCTGCCCTTCGTGGTGCGCACCGTGCAACCCGTGCTGGAGGAAATCGACGTGGACGTGGAGGAGGCCGCGGCCACGCTGGGCGCGTCGCCGTGGCAGACGTTCCGGCGCGTCCTCCTCCCCGCGCTCTTCCCGGCGCTGCTCAGCGGCTTCACGCTCGCCTTCGCGCGGGCCCTGGGAGAGTACGGCTCCGTGGTCTTCATCTCCGGCAACATGCCGCTGCGCACGGAGATTGTGCCGCTGCTCATCATCACCCGGCTGGAGCAGTACGACTACGCGGGCGCGACGGCCATCGCCATCGTCATGCTGGGGTCGTCGTTCTCGTTGTTGCTGGCCGTCAACCTGCTCCATCGCTGGAGCCAACGCCGGCTGGAAGCCCGTCCGGGAGCGTGAGCGCCATGCCTCCATCCACCCTGGTCGTGCGCCGGCGTGCGCGCGGGCTGAGCGGCCCGGCGTTCGTCCGCTGGGGCCTCATTGGCGCGGCGGTGTTGCTGCTGGGCGTCTTCCTCATCGTCCCACTGGTGGCCGTCTTCACCTTCGCCTTCCAGAAGGGCTGGGAGGCCTATGTCGCCGCGCTGACGCACCCGGCGTCGCTGGCGGCCATGCGGCTGACGCTGCTGGCCGCGGCCATCGCCGTGCCCTTCAACCTCGTCTTCGGGTTGGCGGCGTCGTGGCTCATCGCGCGGTTCCAGTTCCGGGGGCGCTCGTTGTTGATGACGCTCATCGACCTGCCCTTCAGCGTGTCTCCCGTCATCGCGGGCCTCATCTTCGTGCTGCTCTTCGGCCGGCAGGGGTGGCTGGGGCCGTGGCTGCTGGAGCATGACGTGCGCGTCATCTTCGCCGTGCCCGGCATCGTCCTGGCCACGGTGTTCGTCACCTTCCCCTTCGTCGCGCGCGAGGTGCTGCCGGTGATGGAGGCCCAGGGCAGTGACGAGGAGGAGGCGGCGTTGACGCTGGGCGCGAGCGGCTGGCGCACCTTCCTGCGCGTCACGTTGCCGAAGGTGAAGTGGGGCGTGTTGTACGGCGTCATCCTGTGCAACGCCCGCGCGATGGGCGAGTTCGGCGCCGTGTCCGTGGTGTCCGGCCACGTGCGCGGCGTGACGACCACGCTGCCGCTGCACGCGGAGATTCTCTACAACGAGTACGACCTGGCCGGCGCGTTCGCGGTGGCGTCGCTGCTGACGCTGCTCGCGCTCGTGACGTTGGTGGTGAAGAAGTTCGTGGAGTGGAGGAGTCAGCCGTCATGAGCATCGTCGTCGAGCAGCTCGCCCGCCGGTTCAGTCCAGGCGGAAGCCCCGCCGTCTCCGGGGTGTCCTTCCAGGCGCCCGCGGGCGCCATCACCTCGCTGCTGGGGCCCTCCGGCGCCGGCAAGTCCACGCTGCTGCGGCTCATCGCGGGGTTGGAGGTTCCCGACGAAGGCCGGGTCCTCATCGACGGCGTGGACTGTACCCACATGCCCGTGCAGCAGCGCGGCGTGGGCGTCGTCTTCCAGAGCTACGCGCTCTTCAAGCACCTCACGGTGCGGCAGAACGTGGCCTTCGGGCTGGAGATACGCCGCATGCCCAGGGCCGCGCGCGAGGCCCGCGTGGACGAGATGCTCCGCATGGTGCAACTGGAGCACCTGGGCGGCCGCCATCCCGGGCAGCTCTCCGGTGGGCAGCGGCAGCGCGTGGCGTTCGCACGCGCCCTGGCCATCCAGCCCCGCGTGCTGCTGCTGGACGAGCCCTTTGGCGCGCTGGACACGCGGGTTCGCGAGGAGCTGCGGGAGTGGCTCCATGACCTGCATGCGCGCACGCGGTTGACGACGCTGCTGGTGACGCACGACCAGCAGGAGGCCCTGGAGGTTTCCCAGCACGTGGTGGTGCTGGGGGAAGGGCGCGTGGCGCAGGCGGGCTCGCCGGCGGACATCTACGACAGGCCCGCGTCTCCCTTCGTCGCCTCGTTCATCGGCGGCGCCAGCGTGCTGCGCGGCCACGTCCAGGCGGGAAGGGCGGCCATGGGCGCGCTGTCCATGGCCGCGCCCGCCGCCGCGCGCGAGGGCGAGCCGGTGCAGGCCTTTGTCCGCCCCCATGACATCAAGCTGGAGAAGGCGCTGGCCGGCGCGGCGAGCGCGTCCACGGCCACCGGGCGCGTCGAGCGGCTCAAGCCCATTGGCGGCTACGTGAAGGTGTTCCTCCGGCTCCCCAGTGGGGACGAAGTCACGGTGGAGGTGCCTCGCTCCGAGTTCGACGCGCTGGGCGTGGCGGAGGGCGACTCCGTCCACGCCGACGTCCGGAGCGCCACCGTCTTCCTGGGGGACTACTCCATCTAGGCGTGAATTCTTGAAAATCTTATATTTCAGTGAAATCCGTTTGACGTGAGGGAGGGGGCGGCTATGTCCCAGGGGGAACCCCCCTGGAGTGAGACATGCACAGACGAGCCGCGTTGCGTTCGATGCTGGTGGTCGCGAGCAGCCTGACGTTGCTGGGTGGCTGTTCTCCCGAGTCCGAGTCCGCCGAGCCGGGAGCCGTTCCCCTGGTGAGTCAGGAGCAGGGGGAGCGGGCCTATGACCCGGGCGCGGGCTGGAACCTGGCGTGGCAGGACGACTTCAACGGCAGCAGCCTCAACGGCGCCCACTGGACGGTGCTGACGAGCAACTTCGACCCCGTCACCGGCAACTGCAACTTCGGCACGGGCGAGCTGGAGTACCCCCGCGCGCAGAACGTCACCGTCGCGGGCGGCAAGCTCATCCTCACCGCGCAGCGGACGTCGGACGCGCCCATGGACTCGCGCTGCACGGGGTATGGGCCGCGCTCGTACTACTCGGGCCGCATCCACTCGAAGGGCAAGGTGGAGCGCCGCTACGGCAAGCTGGTGGCCAGCATCAAGGTCCCCTCCGGCTGGGGCATGTGGCCCGCGTTCTGGACGCTGGGCGCCAACATCTCCAACGTCGGTTGGCCCCGGAGCGGTGAAATCGACATCCTCGAGTGGCACGCCAACGAGGCCTCGTGGATGAAGTCCGCCGCGCACTATTTCGCCAATGGCGCGCAGCAGAGCTGGGGCACCGGCGCCAACCGCGGCTACAGCGTCGCGGACGCCTTCCACACCTACGAGGTGGAGTGGACGGCGAACCAGATGATCTTCCGCCTGGACGGGCAGATTCAGGGCAACGTCTTCAACCACAACGAGCCGGCCTTCCAGCAGAACCACTACATCCTCCTCAACCTCGCCCTGGGCGGGAACTGGTACGGCCACCCGCACCCGGACCAGATTGGGCTGCCCTGGGGGCAGACGAAGACGATGGAGGTGGAGTGGGTGCGCTGGTACGACCGGGGCACCACGACGCCCACGGCGCTCACCAACCCCAGCTTTGAAAATGGCATGACGGGCTGGGCCACCTGGAGCCCCAACGGCACGGAGGCCGCGGACTTCAGCGAGACGCACGGCGGAGCCCGCACGGGCGCCTACCACCTGACGCACTGGACCAACAACACCCCCTTCGAGGTGTGGACCTACCAGCCGAAGTCCGGCCTGCCGTCGGGCAACTACCGGGTCCGTGCGTGGGTGCGGAAGAGCGGGGCCTTCGACGTCGCGCGCCTCCAGGCCAAGACGTGCGGCGAGTGCGCGCCCGTCTTCACCAACCTGGGCAACTACGGCAACTGGACGCTGGTGGAGACGCCGGCCATCAGCGTCACGGGCGGCTACCTGGAGCTGGGCTTCCACACCCGCGCCACGGCGGGCAACTCCGCCAACTTCATCCACATGGATGACGTGCAGCTCATCCGCCTCTAATTAGGCGCGGCGTGAGCCAGGGCTACAACAACAGCCGCCAGGACAGGCCGGCCAGGGTGGTGTAGCCCACCGCCGCGCGCTCCACGCGGCCCTCCTTGGACAGGAAGAACACGGTGGGGAAGGTGTTGACGCGGAAGGCGGACTGGATGGCGTCGTCCCCGAGGAGCACCGGGTAGTCCACCGCGTGCTCCCGGACGAAGCGGCGCACCGCCTCCTCGTCGTCGTAGGCCACCGCGACGGACACCACGTGCGCGGAGTCCCCGGCGAGCCTGCGCAACTGGGAGAGGTTGGAGGACTCCGCGCCGCAGACGCCGCACCAGGGGGCCCAGAAGGCCAGCACCACCGGCTTGCCTCGGAGCGAGTCCAGCCGCACGGTGTCGCCCGCCAGCGTCTGATAGCTGAAGTCGGGGGCCGGCGTTCCCGCGCCAGGAAGGTTCCGGGCCTGCCACGCCGCCACCGCTGAGAGCAGCAGGGCGAACACCACCAGGTCCACGCCCCACCGCACCCACCACCGCTCACGGGCGCGTCCCCAGGCGGCCTTCAACCTCGCGAACGCGCTGGCACCGCCCTCCATGTGCTTCCTCCTGCTTCGAACAGGCGGCGGCCGCCCGGGGTGGGCGGCCGTGCCCGCGTCACATCATGTCAGGCCGGCGGCCTCGTCGGGCTGCCAGGCCGCGTCACGCAGCCGGGCGCCGTCCTGCCGCTGCGCGCGCCCCACCGCGCGGGTGACGGCGTTGCTGGCGCGCTCCAACGTCCGGTCGATGGCCGCCAGCAGGTTCGTATCCGAGGACTCGATGGCCAGCTCCCGCCCGTGCTCCAGCCGGAGCGCCACGCGGCACACCTGGTCCACGCCCCCCTTGGGGCCGTTGGCATCCTCCAGCCGGACGACCACGTCCCTCACCCTGTCGGACAGCCGGTCCAGGGCGAAGCGCACGCGGCGCTCGGTGTAGGTTCGAAGGGTCTCTGTGAGGGGGATGTTCCGGGCTCGGATTTCGACTCGCATCCAGGACGCTCCTTCCGGGGCCCACCATGGGCCCACGCCCCTATCTCTGTCGTCGTGACGCATTTGCCGCAAATAGGAAAAGCCCCCGTGAGCACTTCGGAAAACCGAAGGTTCACGGGGGCCGCGGGCGGGGCCCTGACGTTCCTGGATTTACGGGCCGCTGGAGGTCGCGGGAGGGGCCTTCGGCTTGCTGGCGGCCTCCGAGGCGGGGGCCTCCGAGGGCGCCTTCTTCGGGGGCAGGGCCCAGATGGGCGGCTCTGGCACCGGGCGGGCGCCGATGCGCACCTGCTGCTCCACCATGCGGGACCACAGTGACGCCTTGTTGCCCACCAGGGCGTTGTCGGCCAGCTCCAGCGAGCGCGTGTCCTGGGCGCGGCGGTAGAGGCGCGGGGCCACGTCCGGCTGCGCCGGGTCCGAGTCGCTCACCTGCACCTGCTCCTGCACGCTGATGCCCTCCTCCGCGAAGGTGAGGGTGGACGTCAGCTCGAACCTGCGGCGCAGGCCGTTGGGCAGCTCGAACGTCAGCTCGCGCGACAGCGGGAACCACGCGGCCCCCAGGCACGCGCGGTTCGCGTTGGAGACGGACTCGCTGAAGAAGCGGTTGGTGCGCAGCGGCATGATGCGCGCGTGCCGGCGGCAGACCTCCTCATCCCCGGTGGTGCAGGCGTCGCCCTCCGCCACCAGGATGTGCGTGCCGCGCACCTTCTCCAGCCGCAGCTTCGTGTTCTTCGCCATGGCGCGCAGCGAGCCCAGGGCCTCCACGCGGAAGCCCTGCTCGGTGGTCTCCACCAGGGCCACCGGGCCCAGGGCCTCGCCGTTGGTGAAGCGCCGCGTCTGCACCCACACGAGCCGCTGTCCGGCCTGGAGCGTCTCCAGGACGAGGTCCTCCTCGGAGAGCTTCTCCGCCGGAGGCAGGGGCTGGGCGTCCGGGCCGGCCTCCACGCACTCGTCCGCGGCCGGGTCCTGCCACCACACCGGGGCGCCGGCGCAGTCCACGGTGGGGCGTGGGTTGGCGCCGGAGTCCTTGTCGTAGCCATGCAGCAGCAGCGCGAACCAGGTGTCCGGCGTGGGGAAGGAGCGCGCGTTGGGCCCCGCCTCGGCGAAGCACATGGACGGCTTGGGCACGGTGGCGCAGCCGGCCAGCAGGGACAGCGCGACGGCGGAGGCCTGAAGCGTTCGTTTCATGGGTTCTCTCAGGCCTCGGCGAACCGGAGGTCCCAGTCGCCTGTCTCGGTCAGGGCCACGTGCAGCTTCGGGGGCACCGCGCCGCCCACCAGGTGCTGCAACAGCTCGCGGGACAGCGCCGGCATCAGCGAGCCCTGGAGGATCTGCTCCATGTTGCGCGCCCCCATCTCCGACTCGGTGCACCGGCGCGCCAGCTCGTCCAGCAGCTCCGGCGCCAGCGTGGTCTCCACGTTGTGCGCCTCGCGCAGCCGGCCCACCAGCTTGGCCAGCTTCATCTCCGCGATCTGGCGCATCACGTCGCGCTGCACCGGGCCGAAGGGCACCACCGTCATGCGCGCCAGCAGCGCCGGCTTGAAGTGCTGGCTGAGCGTGGGGCGAATCACCGACAGCACCTCCTCGGAGGTGGGCTGCGCGCCGTCCTCGAACATCCGCATCACCAGGTCCGAGCCCAGGTTGCTGGTGAGGATGAGCACGGTGTTCTTGAAGTCCACCGCGCGGCCCTCGCCGTCCGTCAGCGAGCCCTTGTCGAACACCTGGTAGAAGAGGTTCATCACCTCCAGGTCGGCCTTCTCGCACTCGTCCAGCAGCACGACGGAGTAGGGCCGCTGCCGCACCGCCTCCGTCAGCAGGCCGCCCTCGCCATAGCCCACGTAGCCCGGCGGCGAGCCGATGAGCCGGCTCACCGTGTGCTTCTCCTGGAACTCGCTCATGTTGAGCGTCGTCATGAAGCGCTCGCCGCCGTACAGCGCGTCCGCCAGCGCCAGCGCCGTCTCCGTCTTGCCCACGCCGCTGGGGCCCACGAAGAGCATGACGCCAATGGGCGTGTCCGGGTTGCGGATGCCCGCCTGGGAGATGCGGATGATCTCCGCCACCTTCGTCAGCGCCGCCTCCTGGCCGCGCACCCGGCCCCGGAGCTTGTCCTCCAGGTTGAGCACGGACTCGAGCAGGTCGCTGCGCATCTTCCCCACGGGCACGCCCGTCCAGCCCGCGACGACGCGCGCGACGATGTCCGCGTCCACGTCCGCGTGCACCAGCGGCACCTCGCCGCGCGTGGCGGCCAGCTTCGCCGCCGCTTCGTCCACCGCCGCCTTCAGGGGCGCGGTGTCCGTGTCCGCGGGCGCCTCGCGCAGGGCCTTGCGCGCCTCCAGCAGCGCCGCCACCGCGGTGCGCTCGGTCTCCCAGCGCGCGTGCAGCGCGGCGCGGCTGTCCACCGTGGCGCTCAGCTTCGCCTCCACCTCCTCCAGCGTGGCCTGGGCATCCGTGCCGCCCGTGCTCTCCGCCAGGTCGCGCTTGCGCGCGTCGCGCTCGCGCTCCAGCGCCGAAATCTCCTGGTCCAACTGCACCAGCTCCTCGGGCCGGGTGGACAGCTCAATCTTCACCCGGGCCGCGGACGTGTCGAGCAGGTCCACCGCCTTGTCCGGGAGCTGCCGGCCGGAGATGTAGCGGCTGGACAGGTGCACCGCGGCGGTGACGGCCTCGTCGCGGATGATGACGCCGTGGGCCGCCTCGTAGGTGGGCCGCAGGCCGCGCAGCATCAGCTCCGCGTCCTCCACGCCAGGCTCCTCCACCTTCACCGGCTGGAAGCGCCGCTCCAGCGCGGCGTCCTTCTCGAAGTACTTCTTGTACTCGGCCCAGGTGGTGGCCGCGAGCGTGCGCAGCTCGCCGCGCGCCAGCGCCGGCTTGAGCAGGTTGGACGCGTCCGTGCCGCCCTGCGAGCCGCCCGCGCCGATGATGGTGTGCGCCTCGTCGATGAACAGGATGATGGGGGTGGGGGAGGCCTTCACCTCGGCGATGACGGCCTTGAGGCGGTTCTCGAACTCGCCGCGCACGCCCGCGCCCGCCTGGAGCAGGCCCAGGTCCAGCCCCAGCAGCTCCACGTTCTTCAGCGCGTCGGGCACCTCGCCCCGGACAATGGCCCAGGCCAGGCCCTCCACGAGCGCCGTCTTGCCCACGCCGGGCTCGCCCACCAGGATGGGGTTGTTCTTCCGGCGGCGGGAGAGGATGTCCACCATCTGCCGGATTTCACGGTGCCGGCCGAAGATGGGGTCGATCTTCCCCTCGCGCACCCGGCCGGTGAAGGACGTGGCGAAGCGCTTGAGGGCCTCGTCCCCGCGGCTGCCGGCCACGCCGCCCGCGGCGCCACTGGCGGCGGCGTCCGCGGTGGCGACCTCCACGTTCTCCGGCGACGGCCGCAGCACCACGTCCAGCGATTCCAACAGCTCGTCGCGGCGGATGGCGTCCAGCTCCGGGAACAGCTCCGCGGTGTAGCGCGAGCGCCGGCTGACGAACTGCGTGAAGAGCAGGCCCGAGCGCAGCCGCGTGGCGCCCTGCTCCACGGAGGCCAGCAGCCACGCCTCCTCGAACCACTGGAACAGCGTCTCGGAGAAGACGGGGCGGCCGGCGTTGCCCGCGCGCAGGCCCTGGAGGGCGCGCTCCATGCTGGCCAGGAGCTGGCGGCGGTCCACGCCGAACTGCTGGAGGATGCGCGCGACGTCCGAGTCCTCAGGCTCCAGCATCTGCACCAGCAGGTGCTCCGGGACGATTTCATAGAACCGTCCCGCGCTTGCCCGGGCCACGGCGGCCTCGAGCAGACGGGTAGAGGTGGGCGTCAGGCGACGGACGAGCGCTTTCGGATCGACGCGAATGGGAGCCCCCAAGAGTGACAGCGAAGGTGGACGGTATACCGGCTCTGGCGTTTCATTTCACCACGGGGACGCTCAGTTGCGTCTGCTGGCTCAGGCCCAGCCAGGTGTCCCGCCCGAGCTGGCTCGGCTCCTTGCTGGAGAGCCGGAACTGGTGCTGCACGCCCTCGGTGAGCCCCAGCTCCAAATCGTACTCCAGGGGGTCCCTCACGAAGAGCGCCACCACCTCCCGCACCAGGGGCAGCAGGTCCCCCTCCTGCATCAGCCGCTTGTAGGCGCGCGGCGGCAGCGGCCGGATGTGGATTTGAATCTTCCCCGTCCTGTCGAAGGCCCGGCCCCCCAGCAGCATGTTGCGGCCGAGCTGGTGGTTGGAGTGGCCCAGCCGCGCCCGGGCGTCGATGTCCACCCAGCGCCCCACGAACTGGCGCACCGACACGCGCGCGCCCTCCAGGTCCTCGCCCAGCACGTCCTCGAGCGCGACCTCCAGTTGCTCGGACGTCCTGGCCCGGCTGGCCAGCAGCGGGGCGATGCGCAGCAGGCGCCAGGTGGGCAGCGTCCCTTCCAGGGGCCGCTCGTAGGTGTCGAAGCCCCCCAGCGCCAGCAGGCGCCGGGACCACTGGTCCGAGAAGGACGTGTCCGTCTCGCTGGTGACGCGGTACTTCGATTCAATGCGGTACAGCAGCGACAGCAGCCGGTGGTGGAAGAGGTCCAGGAACTCGCGCCGCACCGGGTGGTCCGGGTCCTCCTGCGCGACCTCCTCCGCCATGAAGTGCGGCAGGGGGCTCACCGCGCCCGTCAGGCCCAGGAAGCGCGTCACCACCTCGAAGAGCGGCCGCTTCGAGTACGGGTCCTCCGCCCGCACCGGCACCTGGTGCAGCGTCACCGACGTGACGTCCCCGGAGGAGAAGCCCAGGGACGGGTCATGCCGGAAGCGAATCATCTCCTCGTTGACGGGCCCCGCGCCGCCCACGCGGGTGGCCTGCGACGTCAGCCGCTCCAGGAACGCCACCAGCGGGAAGAAACCCACCCGCGGCGCCAGCCCGGCCAGCTTCTGGGCCGTCTCTACAAGAGCGTCTGGGTGCCGTTCCTCGGAAGCCACGCGAACTCCGTCTGCGAGGGGTGAAGCCGGATGCTCAGCTCGTTGAAGGAGTTGATGGTGACGTGGGAGGCGAGCAGTTCCTCCAGCACGCAGCCGAAGAGGAACGAGTCCCCCACGCCCATGAAGTTCTCTTCGTCCAGGTCCACCCGCGTGCGGTGGCCCCGCAGCGGCGCGCCCTCCAGGAAGCGCGTCACCGGCTTCGTCTCCACCGCGCGGATGGCGTTGATGCGCAGGCGGCTGGCGCGCGCCGCCAGGTTGTCGGTGAGCGAGTGGAAGTTGTACAGGTCCATCAGCCGCCGCAGCGCGGCCGCGTCCGCCAGCGAGTGCTGGTTGATGGCCAGGTGCGACAGCAGCCGCCAGTGCAGCTCGGAGCCCAGCGGCGCGCGCGCCGGCCGGCTCACGGGGGAGATGTTCTTGAACTTCGCCTGCGTGGGACTGGCGGACGTGGAGGCCGTCAGGTCCCCCACCTGCAGCCGCGAGGGCAGCGAGCGGTTGGTGCACGTCAGGTCCATGGACAGCGCCTCCTCCCCGGCGACGTCCGGCGCGACGTTCCGCGGCGTCTCCAGGGTGATGTACGTGTCGATGCCTTCGTCCAGCGGCGAGGGCGCCCGGCGCAGCCGGTAGAAGGCCTGCTCCGCGTCCCCGCCCGCCGTGTGCGTGAACTCGTAGAAGGGCCGGTAGACGCGGCGCTCGTTGCGCCCCGCCTTCAGGCCCGTCACCGTGTCCACCGAGTAGATCTCCGCGTGGTTGGGCGGCAGGTCGGACGCGCGCAGCAGGTGCTCGCGGTCCAGCGCGCGGTGGAGGACGGGGTCCGCCGGCACGCTGAAGAGGTTCACCACCGGCGCGCAGTGCAGCCGGAACATCTCCCGGTGGATGCGCGCGTCCAGGGGCGGCGGACGCTCCAGGTGGAAGGCGAGCTCGAAGCGGTCCTCCTTCAGCCCGGCGGCGGCGTCCAGGCCCCGCACCTCGAAGAAGAGGAACTTCTCTGGCAGCGTCAGGTACTCCTGGAGGTGCCGGTAGCCCTCGCTGGCGCGGGGCCAGGGCAGCAGCTTGAAGTCGCGGTGGAAGCCCACCGGCTGGATGGCGTTCGCCGCCAGCTTGATGCCTTCACCTTGCGCGGCCACGCCGCGCACGCGCACCTGACGGCAGTAGCGCAACAGCCACAGGAGCACCACCGACGCGGCGGACAGGTCGGCGTGGATGAACAGGCGCAGGCCCTGCTCGCGCAGCACCTCCGCGCGGCCCTGCTCCGTCGTCTGGAAGAAGAGCCGCAGCACCGGCGCGGTGATGGACGAGCGGTCCAGGAGCGCGTCGGTGAGCTGCACCGGCAGCAGGTCCACGTCCGTGGTGGTGCGGAAGACGCAGCTCGTGCCGTCAATGGGCTGGGACGCCACCTCCGCCCCCGCCGGCAGCCGCGAGCGGCCGCGCAGCGCGCGCAGGTGGGGGGTGAACTCGATGATGGTGGAGGCGGGCAGGGGCCGCAGGTAGTGCGGCAGCAGCAGCTCGGTGAGGCCGTGCACCAGCTCCGGCACGTCGTCGTCCACGCGCTCGCGGATGCGGGCCGCCAGGAACGCGAAGCCCTCCAGCAGCCGCTCCACGTCCGGGTCCGCGCCGCGCTCCACCAACAGGCCCGCGACGGAGGGGTTGGCCAGCCCGAAGGCGCGCCCCATCTCCCGCAGGTACGACAGCTCGCTCAGGTAATACTTGCTGAACATCCTCGCCCTCCGCCACGCACCCCTGGATTCACCGGCTCACCACAGGTCCACGCGCCCGCCTGGATGCACCTGGGTGTGGAAGCGCACCATGCCGCGCCGGTCCCGGGTGGCCAACTGGGCGGTGATGTCGAAGCGCAGCGCCGTCGGGTCCACCGGATCCGCGTTGTAATTCACCACCACGCTCTTCAGGCGCGGCTCGAACTCCTGGATGGCCTGCCGGATGGACTGCGTCATCCGCGGTATCGCCGACGGGTAGGAGTGGACGACGTCGTTCAGGTCCAGGATGCCGTAGCCCGGCGACGCCACGGACTCCCCCTTGCGTGTGTTGAGCAGGCTGCGCAGGTGCTCGGCGATGGATTCAACGACGTCGCCAGGTGGGGCGAGCGTGCCGTTGCCTTCAGCGATGCGCGACAACAAGCCTCGGGAGCCCATGGGTTCTCTTCAGCAACAGGGTATCCCAACCCCCGGCCGCCCGCGTTGCCCGCTGCGCGGACGGCCGGTGGAGGGAAGGACATCAACGCTGGGTGTCCCAGGTGTCCTCGTGCGTGACGCCGCCGTTGGTGATGGTCCAGTTGATGGTGTGGAACACCAGCTGGACGGTCTCCATCGGGGGCAGGTTGGTGCTCGCGGGGACGAAGGAGTTCGGCACCGTCTGCTGGATGGCGTTGATGCGCGCCTTCTTGACGGACACCGTGTAGAACTGCTCGGTGGTGCCGTCGCCCGTCGGGTTGGGACGGAAGAACTTGAAGGTCGCGTCGATGACCTGGTTCTCGCACAGGGCCTTCATCAGCAGCGGCGACGCCTTGTCGATGCGCTTGGTGATTTCGATGCCCTCGTACTGGCGGCGGCCCGTCGCCAGACCGGAGCCGGCCTCGCGAGCGGTGAAGACCTTCTGGCTGTAGGCCACGCACTCGATGGAGTCAGCGCGGCCCAGGCTGGTCTGCGTGCTGTCGCCCTTGATGTCCGTCCCGTTCGCCTTCAGGTACAGGTGTACTGATTCAGCCATGACTTCAACCTCTTCGCTTTGCGCGCGTCCGCGCGCTGGTGGACCCGGGCTCACCGTGAGCCCGGGCTTGTTGGAGCCCCTAAACTAGCTGAAACGACCGACGCTGGGTGAAACGGGCTCTACTCCTTGTCCAACTTGCCGACGAGCGACAGGGTGAACGACGCGCCCATGTACTTGAAGTGGGGGCGCACCTGCAGGCTGCAGCGGTACCAGCCCGGCTGACCGTCCACGTCCTCCACCACCACGCGCGCGGCGCGCAGGGGGCGGCGCGAGCGCACGGCGGGCGCGGGGTCGTCCATGTCGGAGATGTACTGGCTGAGCCAGTGGTTGAGCTCGCGCTCCAGGTCGGACTTCTCCTTCCAGCTTCCAATCTGCTCGCGCTGGAGCACTTTGATGTAGTGCGCCAGGCGGGTCATGATGAACATGTAGGGAAGCTGCGTGCCCAGGCGGTAGTTGGTCTCCGCCGCCTTGCCCTCGGGCGTGTTGCCGAAGAACTTGGGCTTCTGCGTGGAGTTGGCGCTGAAGAAGGCCGCGTTGTCGGAGTCCTTGCGGAACACGAGCCCGATGAAGCCCTCCTCGGAGAGCTCGAACTCGCGCCGCTCGGTGAGCATGACCTCGGTGGGAATCTTGGTCTGGATCTCCCCCATGGCCTCGTACTGGTGCAGCGGCAGGTTCTCCACCGCGCCGCCGGACTGGGGCCCGATGATGTTCGGGCTCCAGCGGAACTTGGCGAACGAGTCCGCCACGCGGCTGGTGAGGGCCACGGAGGCGTGACCCCACAGGTAGCGCTCGTGGTGGCCCACGACGTCCTCGGTGAAGTTGAAGGCCTTCACCGGCACCGTCTTCTCACCGTAGGGCAGGCGCAGCAGGAAGCGCGGCAGCGCCAGGCCCACGTAGCGCGCGTCCTCGCTCTCGCGGAAGGAGTGCCAGCGGGCGTACTGCGGACCCTCGAAGAGGGACTTGAGGTCCTTCAGGTCGGGCAGCTTGAGGAAGCTCTCCTCGCCGAACACCTCCGGCGCGGCGTTGCCGATGAAGGGCGCGTGCGCCATGGCGGCCACGGAGGCGCACTTGCGCAAGAGCTCCATGTCCTGCGGGCCCACGTTGAAGTCGTAGTTGGCGGAGATGATGCCGTAGGGCTTGCCGCCGAAGACGCCGTACTCGTTGGAGTACACCAGCTTGTACAGGCCGCTCTTGGTGACCTCCGGCGCGTCCTCGAAGTCCTTCTGGAGGTCGTCCTTGGAGACGTTGAGCATCTCCACGCGGGTGTTCTCGCGGAAGTCGGTGCGGTCCACCATGAACTTCAGCGAGCGCCACGAGGACTCCAGCTTCTGGAACTCCTGCGCGTGGAGGATTTCGTTGACCTGGGCGGACAGCCGCTTGTCGATTTCGGCGATCATCGCGTCGACGAGCGCCTTGTCCACGCGCTCCTCGGCGCGGTTGGGCGCCAGCATCTCCGTGATGAAGGCCTGCACGCCGCGCTTGGCGACGTCGTAACCCTCGTCCTTCGGCTTCAGCTTGGCCTCGGACAGGATTTCGTCGAGCAGGGACAGCGAGGCGTCATTGGCGACGCCCGTGGACTTCTGGGTCTGGGTCTCGTTGGCCATGGTGATTCGGTTCCCCCGGAAAGGGCTACTTGGTCTCTTCGGTCAGACCCAGTTCCTTGATGAGCGCCTTGCGGCCGTCCTCGTCGGCGAGCAGGGCCTGGAGCTTCTTGCGGAACGCCGGCAGGTTGCCCAGGGGCCCCTTGAGGGCGTTGAGCGCGCTGCGCAGCTCGAGCAGCTTCTTCAGCTCCGGCACCTGGTTGACGACGCTCTCGGGCGAGAAGTCATTCAGGTTCTTGAACTGGAGCGACACGTTCATCGTGGCGCCCGGGTCGGCCGAGAGCTTGTCGGCGGCGGTCAGCGTGACCTTGAGGTTCTGCTGGGCCATGACCTCGTTGAAGTTGGCCTTGTCCACGTTGATGGGCGCGCGCTGCTCCAGCGGACGGGCGTCTTCCTGCCCCGTGAAGTCACCCAGCATCAGCACCTTCAGCGGCAGCTCCACCTGCTCCTGCGCATTGCCGGTGGCGGGCTTGTAGACGATGTTGACGCGCTCGGTCGGGGCGACGGAACTCTCTTTGCTCATCTGCGGCTTTCTCCTTGAAAACTGCGTAGAAGACGCGGGCGTCGCATGGGGGAGGGCTTCGCCGCGGTACGACGGGGGGCCTTCAAGCGCCGACGCGCAGCGTGGCGGAAGAGTCCAACAACGCTAGACGACGATACCGGTTTCGAAATTTCACTGCCACCGGGCCCGACTCCTTTTCAGCGGGCGTTCGGGTTTGCAGCCACCCTTCCAGGCACGCGGCGGCGAGCGCCGGCTCCCAGGTGTCGAGCGCGTGGGCGGAGACCTCTTCGTCCAAGGCATCATAGACGGCGCGCGCGAGCGGCAACTGGCCCGCATTGGCACACAGCCGCGCCAGCTCCAGCCGGGAGATGAAGCGCGCGCGGCCGGTGCTGGCGGCGGTGACGGCGGCCTGCAGCCGGGTGACGGCTTCGTGAACGCGGCCCTCGTCGAGCAACGTGCGGGCTTCGGCCTCCAGCGCCGCGCCGTCGCCCTGGACGGACGTCCCCAGCGCCAGGGGCGCAAGTGCCAGGGCCGTGGACAGCGCGGTGGCCGAGCCCGCCGGTGGGGGCGCGCTCGCGCGGAGGACCTCGTCGCGCAGCCAGTCCCGGGTGGCGTCGTCCGTGAGCGGGGTGCCCACGGTGGAGAGGAGCGTCTCCACGCCCGTCATCCGCCTGAGCTGGATGGCCAGCTCCTGCACCAGCGCGCCGCGGGCTCCGGCGTAGGCGCCGCCCAGGCCCTTCAAGGCGGTGGCGCTGTAGCGGTGGAGCGTCAGGGTGAAGCGGTGGCGGGCCAGCGCGGACTCGCATTCATCCAGCAGGTCGCCCCAGCGCTGGTTCTGCTCCAGGGTCTCCAGCTTGGTGCGCAGCAGCTCCGGCACCGGGTGGATCAGCGTCCGCCCGTTGCCATCCGCGGCGGGCGGCTGGGTCAGGTGAAGCCACAGGCCCATGCGCTTGAGGCGGTAGGAGAGCGGGTCCTCTGGGCTCACCCGGCGCAGCGCGTCCGAGGCGTTCAGCAGCGCGCCGCCCACGTTGCGCAGGAAGTCCGTCACCGCCTCCGCGCTGGACAGGTCCGGCGTGGACGGCAGCTCCGGGAGGGGCGGGACTTCAACGGCGGCGGCGCGTGCGGGGGCGCTCTGCGAGGCGGCGGTGCCCTGGGCCGTGGGGGCGTTCTTCTCGGCGGGGGCGCCCTGCGCGGCGTTGCCTTTGCCCGAGGCGCCACGGGGGCCGTGTGCCGCGTTTGCCTTGGCATTGCCCGGGCCCTGGGGCGCCTTGCCATGGCTTTCCGCGCTGTCATTGCCAGCGCCTGGCCCCGCGGCGTGCCTGCCATTGTCCGCGTCCCCGGCGGCGCGGCGGTCCGTGGCGGACGCGGCCGCGTCGTCTGGTGCCGCATCCGGCCGCAGGGCTCCTGCGCCGTCAGCGTCCTGGGACGACGCATTCCCGGCCTCGGGGGGACGCGAGCCATCCGCGTCCTCCGGGGACGCGCTGCGTCCAGCCGTGACGCTGGCGGGCTCGGGCTCGGGGAGCCCCGCGCGGAGCCTGGCGATGGCGTCCTGGAGCGGCCCGAAGGCGGGGGCCATGTCCGAGAACCGCTCGCGTGAGAGCTGGGCGAGGCGCTTCACCGCGGTGGCCAGCGCATCCAGGGGCTCGGCGCTCACGGAGGCCTGCTCCACGGTGGGCAGGATGCGGCCCAGCCGGTCCACGAACCAGCCCACGGCGTTGGCCCGGCCGCGCAGCCGCTTCGCCTCCGGGAAGAGCCCCTCCCAGTACTGCTCCGTCACCTCGGCGAGCACGGCCGCGCCGGTGGCTGCGCCGTCCACGCCTCGCGTGGCATACAGGCCATAGGCCAGGTACGCGGCGAGCCAGAGGTCCTTGGTGGTGTGCTTCAGCAGGTCGCTGGCGCCCTCGACGACGTCATCCCAGCGCACGGCTTTGCTGGCTGGCGACTCCAGCTTCGCCACCTCCAGCGCGACGGCTTCGTAGGCGGGCTCGTGCTTCGCCTGCACGCCGGCCGGGGACGCTCCCGGCACGGGCTCGGCCCAGGGACGGGCACGTTCACGAAGCTGTTCCAGGGTGGGTGGCATGGGCTTCAGCGCGACAGCGTTTGCAATAGCTGTTCCAGGGTGGTGGACGGCGCGTCGATGACCTGGCGCGCGGAGGCCGTGAGGCCCTTCCGGGCGACGTCGATGGCGGCCGGGCGTTCGGTGCGCAGCGGCCACACCTGCGCGCCCGGGCGGCTGGGCTGCGCCATGGCGAGGAAGAGGGCCGGGGAGGGCGCTCCCAGGCTGATGAGCAGCCGGGGCTTGTCGCCCTCGGACCAGAAGAAGGCCGGGGGCTGCTGCGTCCACTTGAGTAGCCGCGCGGACAGCTCCAGCCACGCCACCGGCCCCACGCGCGTGGACAGCGCGCAGTCGAGGGTGACGCCGGCGGGCAGCTGCTCCTTGCCGCGCTCGCTCGCGCACGCGGTGAGGAAGGTGTGCAGGGCATAGTAGCGCCCTCCGTCCGGGGCGCCCTCCACCACCGGGCCCAGCAGGTCCACGGTGTGGTGGTCCGCCAGCACGGTGTCGCGCAGCCGCTTCGCGAGGCTGTAGTCCCCCGGGCCCGGCAGCGGGAGCGCCGCCACCTGCTCCAGGAGCTGGGGCACCTCCAAGTCCGACGCGGCCTGGGCCAGCGCACCGGCGGCGCGCAGGAAGGGCTGGTAGGCCTCGGGCGTCAGCGCCAGGCGCGCGGCCGTCTCCGCCGAGGAGACCTCGGTGAAGACGGCCAGGGGGAAGGCCCGGCCCACGCTGTCCTGGCTGGGCGCCATCAGCCCCACCAGCGCCTGCTTCTGACCGGGCGCGGTGAAGACGAAGGACACGGGCTCGGCGGGCAGCTCCGCCCGGGACCTTCGCGAACGCTCCACGCCCGCTTCCATCCAGCCGTAGAGCTGGAGGGCCAGCGGGGTGGCCGCGTTGTGGCGGATGAACTCCGCCTGCCGGGGCGTCTTCCCCAGCAGGCCGATGCGCGGCGACTGCACTGCCATGTCAACGAACCCCATCCGCCGCGACGGCCTGCGACGCGCACTCACCCTTCCGCGCGATGCTCACCGGCGGCTGCAACCCCGGGTCCCGGAAGATGGCCAGCAGCTTGGACGTGTTGCCCGACATCCCGAAGAAGGGGTTCGCGGTGCGCTCCGGGCGGAAGTCGATGGAGACCAGCGCGCCGTTCATCTCCTCGATCTCCCACGTCGCCGTGAAGTAGCGGCCGTCGGCGCTGGGCTCGATGCGCTTGACGCGCTCCAGCAGGCGGAAAAGGCCCCAGTCACCCTCGGCCTCCAGCGAAGTCTCCGTGGAGCCATCCGCGCTCTGCACGGTGATGCGGGCGCCGAGCTTGCCGGCCTGGCCGGGCCAGATCATCGGCTTCCACACGGTGTCCGGGCCGTTGCGGTACGTCTCGTCCGTGCCGTCGAGCGTCAGGGTGATGGACGAAATCTGCGACGCCATCCCGTCCGCCGAGACGCCCGGGCGCAGGCGCACCTGGAAGCGGACCAGCGGGTCCACCGTGTCGCCGCCGGGGAAGAGGGTGGTGGACAGCGCGCCCGTCTTCTCCAGGAAGTTGAGCATGTCGGGCCGGTACATGACGCCGCCCGACGAGGTGAACTCCCACCGGCGCCCGGTGGCCACCACGTCCTCCAGGAGCTGCTCCTTGACGAACTTGCGCACCAGGCCGCCCTCGGGCCGGAGGAACTCCGCCACCTCCGGCAGGGGCGCGTCCGCCTGCGACGCGCGGTCGAACGGGTACTTCCCCTTGAAGGCGTGGTTCCACGCCAGCACCACCTGGTCGTTCCACAGCTTGCTCTTGTTGCAGGCCACGCCCACGAACACCACCGAGCGCATCTCCTGGAACGGGGGCAGCAGCAGCCGCTCGAAGATGGCGACGTTGTCCGTCTGCTTGCGGACCATCAGCTCCACGTTGTTGCGGGTGGTCTCGATCTTGTCCAGCAGCAGGCCGGACTCGGCCGGCTTGTCCTTCACCGCCAGCAGCGTCGTCTGGACGGTGGCGAGCTGGTCCTCGTATGAGTCCAGCGCCGTCAGGGACTCCTCGCCGTCCTCCGTCTTGGACGTCTCCGTGGCGAAGCGGATGAGCGAGGCGAACTCGCGCTCCACGTCGCGCGCGGTGACCTCCTGGGCGCCCGACGGAGAGTTGGCGTTGAGCAGCTCGCGCTTCTTCGCCGCCTCCTTCTCCGGCTCCGAGCCGAACAGCTTCCCCGCCCTGGCCAGGAGGCCCGTCTCCGCCTCCGCGGCCTTCGTGTCGCGCTTGTCCAGCACCACGTTGTAGGTGAGCGCGCGGAACAGCCGCCCGTAGGGCTTGGGCTTGCCGCGCGTCAGGTTCGTCAGCAGGCTCTCCATCTGCGTCAGGTTCTCCGGGGCCTGCACGCGGATGGAGCCGAGGAAGTCCTTCCACTCCTGGGTGTACGCCTCGAAGTAGCGCGTGCGCAGCTCGCGGCGCGAGCTCGCCGTGTCCACCTTCTCGTCGCGGTCCAGCACCCAGGACTGCTGGTCCTGGAAGGCCAGCTCCAGCCGCTCGCGGATGACGTCGTCGTAGGCCTTGCGCGTGAAGGCGCCCCGCACCCGGGACTCGGCGCTCATCTGCGGCACCGAGCCCACGAGCTGCTCCAGCGTCACGTCCGGGTACGCGCCGCTCATGTTGGCCACGAGCTGCGCCAGCTCCAGCCGCACCAGGGGCACGTTGTTGAGCGAGCGGCGCGCCGACTGCACCACGCCGGTGACGCGGCTGAAGGCGATGCGCTGCTCACGCGCCGGCTTGTGCTCCTCCGGGAGCATCTGCTCGTTGGCGAGCATCAGCAGGAACGTCTCCGCGTGGTTCGCCACGGCGCGCTCGTCCACCGAGTCACCCCGCACGCGCTTCCAGTGCTTGACGATTTCGTCCTGGAGCCACTTGCGCTGCGTCTCGTCCAGCTCCGGCTCGCGCGGGTCGCGGGGCGTCGTCACCAGCAGGTACATCTTCAGGTCGTCGAAGTACTGCCGGTACGCGTCGAAGTGCTTGCTGTAGTCCTCGTCGCTGCGCACCTTCAGCAGGTCCGGGTTCTTCCCGAAGCTGTCCAGCCGCTGCTGGATGAGCTCGAACTGCTTGCCGAGCAGCACCCGGCGCAGGGCCGCGTTGTAGAACTGGCGCGCCTGCGGCAGCAGCTTCTGGCCCTGATAGAGGCCGAAGCGCATGAACACCGGCGCGCCGCCCTCCTCGTACTCGGTCAGCTCCTGGAGCCGGTTGCGCAGGGGAATCAGGTCCTCGACGCGGCGGATGTCGTCGCGCGGGTCCAGGTTCACGCGGGTGATGGCGTCGGTGACGGCCTCCGCCATGCCGCGGTTCTGGAAGAAGGACACCGTGGGCAGCGACAGCAGCAGCACCGTGGCCGCGAAGGCCGCGCTGGCCAGGACCATCCGCTGGCGGCGCACCCGCGCCTCCTCCAGCGAGCTGCGCACCGCCACCTGCTGGTCCTGGAACATCACCTTGGTGAAGACGTCCCAGAGGAAGTAGCTGCGGCCGTCCGTGGCGCCGTCCGTCTGCGCCCGGCCGTTGGTGCTGCCGAACATCTCCGCCGCGGACGGGGACACCTTGTCCACCGGGCGCAGCTCCTGCGTGCCGCTGTTGAAGTACAGGCCGCGGAAGACGGGCGTGTCCTGGAACACGTTCTCCAGGAAGAGCGGCTGGAGGAACTCCGCCAGGTTCTTCCGGAGCGCGTCGAACTTCTGCGGGAAGCCGTAGATCTTCTCGCGCGTCTCCAGCCGGCGCTCCTGGCCCAGCCGGCGCAACGAGCGCTGCTCCAGCACGGAGAGCATCTCGTCGAAGCGCTCGCGGAACAGGTCCGTGCTCGCCTCGCGCTGCTGCTCCAGCGGCACCGTGAAGCCCCAGATCTGCCCGCGCTCCACGCGCGACAAATCCGAGAACATCTCCACGAAGCCGGGCAGCAGGTCGCACTTGGTGATCATCACGTACACCGGCACCAGCATCTTCAGCCGGGTGGTGATTTCATCCAGGCGCTCGCGGATGGTCTGCCCCATCTCCCCCACGGCCTGCGGGTCCGCGTTCAAGAGCTCGCTGACGCTGATGGCCACGATGAGCCCGTTGATGGGCCGGTTGGGGCGGTGCTTGGCCACCGTGTCCAGGAAGGCCAGCCACTCCGGCCGGTCCTCCTCCGCGCTGGTGTAGCGGCCCGCGGTGTCCAGCAGCACGGCCTCGTTGGTCAGCCACCAGTCGCAGTTGCGCGTGCCGCCCACGCCGCGCACGCCGCCGCGCGCGGAGAGGTAGGGGAACTTCAGCCCGGAGTTGCGCAGCGCGGTGCTCTTGCCGGCGCCCGGCGGCCCGACGATGAGGTACCAGGGCAGCACCGCCAGCGCGTCCTTGCCGCCGCGCGCCAGCTTGGAGGCCTTGAGGGCCTCCACCGCCTTGGTGAACTCCCCCTGCATGGCCTTGATTTCAGGCTGCAGGTCCGGCCGCACGGTGGTGGCCTGCTCATCCGCCTGCGCCGCCAGCGCGCCCTCCAGCTTCTTGGCGGCGGCGCGCGCGCGGATGCGTTTGACGAGCCACACCACGCCCATGGCCAGCAGGCCCGCGAGCGCGGCGATGATGGCCGCCTGCTGCATGGTGAAACCCAGGTACGTCATCAGGGCGAACATCGGCGCGCCGATGCCGAGCAGCGGTAGCAGGTACCCCATCACTGCGCCCCTCCGGCCGCCTGCGTCTGGCTGGCGCTCGTCGCGGTGTTGCGGGCCGCGTGGACTTCAATGCGGCTTCTGAGCTCACCAACCTTGTCGTTGAGGAAGAACTGCAGCACGCCGTAGAACAGGACGGCCACCGCGAGCGCGCCCGCGGAGATGCCCACCGCGGAGGCCTTCTTGCGCTTGGAGAGCAGCGACTCGGTGGGCCGGTCCCCGTGCGGTGACAGCACGTCGAAGTCGAAGGGCCGCGCGCGCTCCAGGTCCTTCTGCACCGTGTCGATGAGCGTCATCAGCTCCAGCTCGCCGCCGCGGATGCGGTAGCGGCCCTGGAAGCCGAAGAGCATGCACAGGTAGTAGACCTGCAGCACCTCGTGCCGGTGCGGGTCCTTGCGCACGGTGTTGAGGCGCGCGAAGAAGCCGTCACCGGCGACATTCTCATTGAAGTAGTGGAGCTGCAGGGGCATCCAGAGCTGCCGGTACTCCTCCGGCCGGCCCAGGACGACCTCGTCGATGAGCGCCACCAGCGCGTAGGCCATGTCCTGGGCGTCCTGATGGCTGAAGCCCAGCACGGCGGCGCGCCGCAGCGTCTCGTCCACCACGCCGCGCAGGCGGTGGTGCAGCGTCTCCGGCGGGGGCACCGCCGAGGCATCGGAGCCGCGGAGCTGGATGGCGGCGTCGAAACAATCCTTCGTGGCTTCGGTGACTCGGTCCATGGGCGGCTCGGGGCGTCAGCGATTGGCGGTGGGGACCGCGAGCAGTTCCACGGTCGTTCGGCTCGCGTCGAACGGCTGCGGGAGGTAGATGGCGAGGTTCCGGTCGCGCATGACGTTCCTCCAGTAGCCGTCATTCATGGAGAGGCTGAAGTAGACGGTGCCCGGCTGCACCGGAATCTCCGGCGGCGGGCGGTACGTCACCGACAGCGGCACGCCAGGGGCGGCCGCCTGCACCAGCGCGCGGATGTCCTCCCAGGCGGCCACCTTGGACAGCTTGGGGAGCTGCTCGGCCACCACCCGCTCGGGCAGCTCGCTGCGCACCGCGAGGATGAAGTGCCCGCAGCGCTCCAGCCGGTCGTCCTCCAGCCGGCCGCGGAACATGCCGTCGGTGCCCGCCGGCAGCTCCACCGACAGGCACTGCTCCAGCGCCACCGAGCGCATCAGCTCGGAGAGGCGGCGGAACAGGTCCTCGAAGGTTGCGCGCAGGTTGGTGAACTGGAAGGCGGGCAGGGTGGACGGGTCCGCGCTGGCGGAGAAGGTGCAGAGCTGCCCCGCGCACTGCGCCAGCGCCAGGTACAAATCCCTGGGCCTCAGGTTGCCCGCGTCCAGCGCGTGCTGGAGGAAGGGGATGGTGCCGTTGAGCGCGTTGAGCTCCAGGAAGAGCGTCACGTCGCCCGCGGTGAACTCCAGCGCGGAGGCGTCCCGGTGCCGCCGGCGCGAGGAGAGCTGCCGCTGCTTGGACACCATCAGCCGCAGCATCGTGCGCAGCTCGTTCATGATGAACGGCGACGCGTCGATGCGCAGGCAGGACGGGATGAAGGACTCGACCAGCGTCAGGTTGCCGGACCGGTCCCTGGACAGCTCGCACAGCTTGATGGACTCGAAGTCGTCCCGCGGCTCGGTGCCGAACAGGAGCCGCACGTTGCGCTGACCGAAGGCCACCTGCGAGATGGAGGTGGAGGCCGTCAAGTCACTGACGGGGCGGGAGGCCGGCGTGTAGCGCGGGCTGCTGCCCAGCCGCTCGCCGCTGCCGAAGCTCTCCACGCCGCTGCGCTCGCGCGGCACGCCCAGGTACACGTCCAGGGTGCGCTGCGCGGGCGGGAAGTAGCCGTCCGCGGGCCGCGCGGGCGGCGCCTCGGCGTCTCCGGATTCGAAGGAGACGGGCAGCCCGTCGGGGAGGATGCCCGCGAAGTGGGTGAGCTGCACCTGTCCGGCGCGCAGCGCCTCCATGTCGAACTCCAGGGCCACCACGCCCCAGGGGTAGGGTTCGAGCGAGGCCAGCCGCTCATCCAGCAGTTGCTCGTGGTAGAGGTCCTGCTGCTGGAGGTGGTGGGGGCTCATGAACATGCCCTCCGACCACACGACTCGCTGCACGGACTTCATACACCTCTCCGCGGCGACACGCCGTCGCCAGCTTGGGGTTGGAGCCGAGGCTCCGGCGCCCGCGTCATGGGCCGGAGCATCAAGTCAATCTGATAGCCTTGCAGCCGGTAGCGGAACACGTCGTCCCCCGGCTTGGGGTCGCCCTGGTCTCCGGCGGGGCGCTCCACGCAGCGCGCCTCCTCCACCACCGGAAGCGCCGCCACCGTCCGCCACGAGTAACCCAGCGGCTGGCGGAAGTGCCCCATGGCCATGACGAAGCGGGCCTTGGGATCGCGCTGCACCCAGCGCTTCACCTGGCGGCCGGGCGGAATGATGACCTCCGCCACCTGGAGCAGGTCCTCCTCGAGGAGTTCCTCCGGCTTGCCCCACAAATCCTTGAAGCCCGCGCGCTCCAGCCGGACGCTGTCCTTGAGCTGGACGATCTGCACCACCGTGGGCAGCGAGCGCCCCCGCGCGTCCGGGTTGAGCTGCTCCGACGCATCCACCACCACCTGGAACGGCGGCGGCGTCTCACACGCCTGGGGCACACGCTTCACGCAGCCCGCGCTCCCACCCAGGGTACCCGCGAGCGCGATGATCACACCCCACCGAAGGTTCCGGCCGCTGCTCCACCCGCGGCCGGCGCCTGTGTGTCCTAGCGCCAAGATTCGTAATCCTTGAAAGAACGCACGGAGCCTTACAACTTCCGCGCGAAGCGTAAACTGCCAGACAGGACGGACAGGATTCAAGCCACCCCCCGGTGGCGGTTCCCTGCTTGCTCCTAGTTCTCGGAAATCTTGGAGCCCTTGATGACGATGTCGCCCGTCGCGGTGACCTCGACCTTGGCGCCCTTGATGACCACGTCCCCGTTCTTCTTCACCTGGAGCGTGGCGGAGCCGACCTTGAGGGTGAACTGCTCCTGGGCCACCAGGGAGATTTCCTTGGCGGACAGGGTGTAGGCGTCCTTGGCGGCGTGGTTCACCTTGCCGGCCACGCTGACCAGCATGTCCTTGTCCACCTTGAGCGTGCGGGACTTGCCCACCTCTTCGGAGAGGTCCCCGCCCACCTGGAGCGTGCGGGCGCCCTTGACCGTCTCGGACTTCTTGGCGCCGACGACCTCCACCTTGGCGCCGCCCACCTGTTCGGACTTGAGGCCGCCCACCAGCTCGTTGAAGGCGGCGCCCACGGTGACGGCGAGCGCGCCGCCGACGTTGAGCATCTTCCCCAGGGCCACCGTCTCCGCGGAGGCCATGGCCACGGTGAGGGCCTGGTTGCCGCTGACGCTGATGGACTGGTCTCCGGCCACCGCCTCGGTGTGGTTGCCGCCCACGGTGGTGGAGCGGTTCTGCGTGACGGCCAGCGTCTGGTTGCCGGTGACGGTGCTGTCGTCGTTCTTCTTCACCAGCAGGGCCTGGTTGCCCTCGATGACGCGGGAGCGGTCCTTGCGCACCAGCAACGTCTCGTTGCCGCGGACCTCCTGCGTCTTGTCGTTCTCCACGACGATGTTGAAGTCCTTCTGCGCGTGCAGATAGACGAGCTCGCTGCCGGCCGCGTCCTCGAAGCGCAGCTCGTTGGAGCCCGCGCCGCCGGGGCTGGAGCTGGAGCGCAGCGTGCTCTGCGTCTTGTTGCCGGGCAGGTCGATGGGCGTCGGGTTCGCGCCGTTGTAGACGCTGCCGGTGACGATGGGCCGGTCCGGGTCGCCCTCGAGGAACTCCACCACGACCTCGTGGCCGATGCGCGGCAGGTACAGCGCGCCCCAGCCCGGGCCCGCCCAGGCCTGGCTGACGCGAATCCAGCAGGAGCTCTTGTCGTTGCTCTTGCCCTCGCGGTCCCAGTGGAACTGGACCTTGATGCGGCCGTGCTCGTCGGTGTGGATCTCCTCGCCGCTGGGGCCCACCACGATGGCCGTCTGCGCGCCGGGAATCACCGGCCGGGGCGTCACGCGCGGCGGGCGGAAGGGGACCTCCGCGGGCTGGCAGAGGAACTCGTTGCGGTAGTCCTCGCGGCTGCGCAGCGAGCCCTGCTCGATGCTCAGCGCTTCTGACTGGTGGCCCAGGTGCCGCACGGAGACGGGCAGGTACTTGCGGTTGGCGGCCTCGTCCGGGTGCTCCGCCAGCTCGAAGGAGTGGCCCACGCAGACGCGGCGGCTGTAGCTGGCGCCCGTCACCGTCTCCGCCCGGGCGCGCAGCTCCTCCAGGCGCACCTTGGCCAGGCTGCGGCCCGGCGCGGGCTCCTCGTAGCGGCCGGGGTAGTCGTAGATCTCGAGCGCGGCCTCGGCGCCCTCCGCCTCGGAAGAGGCCCCGAGGTCCTGGGCGGGGCGCAGGAAGTTGTAGTCGCGCAGGGCCACGGCGCCGGGCTGCACCTCCGTGCGGGACACCAGCTCGTGGACGTACTCCTGCGAGGCGACCATCTGGCTGCGCTCGCGGAAGACGAGCTTGGGCTCGCCCTGCATCGCGGGGTTGGCGGAGGCGCCGTCGCCCAGCACCATCATGTGGGCGTCCTCGCCGTGCTCGAAGAAGTAGAAGATGCCTTCTTCCTCCAGGAGGCGGGCCACGAAGTCGAGGTCGGACTCGCGGTACTGCACGCAGTAGTCCCGCTTGGGGTAGGTGCCGGTGAGCGCCAGCCGGTGCTCCACCTTGGCCTCGTCCAGGACCTTGTGGACGATGTCCGGGACGGTCAGCTCCTGGTAAATGCGGCTCTTGCGCCGGTGGCGGAGCGTCCACAGCCGCGGCACCACGGTGGCGCGGTAGCGGCGGCGCTCCGGGCCGCTGCCTTCATCCCAGCGTGACATGCGCGACACGATGCCGTGGAAGAAGCGCGCGCTGCCGTCCCCGAGCATGATGGTGAGGCGCGCGTCCTGGCCCAGCAGCGCCTTCTCATCCACGTCCACGTCCGGCCGCGCGGCCAGCGCCACCTCCACCGCGTAGGGCTGGGACAGCGTCTCCTCGGCCTCGAAGCCCAGCACGGCCAGCTCTCCGGCTGTGAAAGCCCCTGCCTGGAACTCGAACTCAGCCTGGTTGGCTTGCAAGGCGGCGTTCGCGATCATCCACAGACCCCCGGCGCGCGGCCTCGTCCAGCGGAGTTGGCCCGATAGTGGTGCGGCAGCATGCCACGAATTGGTCTGACAGGGGGGGCTGACACGAAATTTTCATTGCCGGCGTGAGGTGCCGCCCAGGCGCCCTCCCAATCCGGTCAGGACTTCGGTGTAGAGTGGAAAAGGGGGGCTGGCGTGAAACGGGCTTCCTTCGGGGAGAACCATGAGAAGAAAAGAGCTCCTGTGCCGCGGGCTCGCGCTGGCACTCGCGCTGATGTCGCTGTCCGCCGGGGCGCAGGAGGCGCCCGTGCTGCGAGGCTTCGACCTGGAGCGCCTGGAGTTGAATCCTGGCGCGGAGGGCTCGCTGCTGGTCGGCATGGGCGAGCTGCTTCCCGTGGGCGCCTTCCGCGCGACGGTGATGATGCACTACGCGCATCAGCCGCTCGTCTACATGGACAACCTCATCCGCGAGCAGCCCGAGGTGGCCGTCATCTCTGGACGGACCACGGCGCACCTGGCCGCCGCGTATGCCCCGCTGGACTGGCTCCAGGTGGGTTTGCAGCTTCCAATGGTGGCGCTCCAGGGCGGGGACGACGCGGGCATGGCGCGTTACGGCATCGCGGTGCCGGCCAGCCATGCGTTGTCCACGCCGGTGGTGAGCGCTCGCTTCGGTGTCCTGACGCAGACGGACGCGGGCGGCGTGGACCTGGCCTTGGAGCTGGCCGCGGGGCTGCCGCTGGGGAGCGAGGGCGCCTTTGCCCGGGATGATGGCGGACTTCGCCTGTCGCCCCGGGTGATGGTGGGCCGGCACTTCGGCTTCATCCGGGGGGGGGTGGAGCTGGGCTACGTGCAGCGTCCGCGCGTGCTGCTGACGGACCGGGCGGGTGAAACGGAGGATGAGGTCGGCCGTGAGCTGCGGCTGGGCGTAGCGCTGGCCACGACGGGCAAGCGGCTGCGCTGGGAGCTCAACGTCCGGGGCATGTTGCCGCTGACGGACCAGCCGACCTCCGTGGAATTGCTGCCTGGGGCCCGTTACCTGGTGGGCTCGTCACTGGAGATGTTCGCGCTGGCGGGCGTGGGCGTGGGCGCGGCCCCGGGCACGCCGCTGTTCCGGCTGATGGTGGGCGGTGCCTTCGGCAACGTGACGCCGCCGCGTGGGCCGGGCGAGTCCTCGGTCCGGTGCGAGATGGGCCTGCCGCCCGAGGCGAAGATTCAGGAGTGCCCAGACCTGGACGAGGACGGCGACGGCGTGCGCAACGCCGACGACAAGTGCCCGCTCGTCCCGGGAGACGTGGCGCGCCAGGGCTGCTCGGCGCAGGACACGGATGGTGATGGCATCGAGGACATGCTGGACGCCTGCCCGGTGGAGCATGGCCCCGCCGCGCGTCAGGGCTGCCCCATTCCGGACCAGGACGGTGACGAGGTCCCCGACGAAATCGATAGCTGCCCCACGGACCCGGGGCCCGCGGACAACCGGGGCTGCCCGGTGCGGGACACGGACGGCGACGGTATCGACAACGACAAGGACGAGTGCCCGAACGAGGCGGGCCCGGTCGAGCGCAATGGCTGCCCGGAGTCGGACACGGACAAGGACGGCGTGCCCAACCGCGCGGATAGCTGTGTGAACGAGCCGGGGGACGCCAAGAACCTGGGCTGCCCGCTGCATGTCCTGCCGCTGGTGGAGATTCGCCCGGACCGTTTCGTGGTGATGGGCAAGGTCTTCTTCGAGCCGACGCAGGCCCGCATCCAGAAGCGTTCCTTCGAGCTGTTGGACTGGGTGGCGCGCGTCATCCGGGAGCACCCGGAGATTCCGATTGTCGTGGTGGGTGCGCACACGGACGACCGCGGCTTCCCGGACGCCAACCGTCGCCTGTCACAGGCGCGCGCCGAGGCGGTGCGCCAGTACCTCATCGGCCGGGACATCGCGCCCGAGCGGTTGAAGGCCCTGGGCTACGGCCAGGAGCGCCCCATTGACAGCAACGCGACGTCGAACGGCCGTGAGAACAACCGCCGCGTGGAGTTCCTGCTGGCGGACCCGCAGCAAGACAAGCCCGAGCGCGGCCAGCGCTGACGTGCGCCTCCGCGGAGAACAAGCTCGATGAGAACGAACGCTCTGACGAAGGTGCTGATGGCGGCCGTGGGGCTCTGGGCCCTGCCGGCCCTGCCGGGCCCGGACACCTACCTGGTGGGCAATGGGCAGGATGGGGCCCGGACCGTTTCCGCGGCGGGTGGCGTGGAGATCAACAACTACGCACAGGTCAAGGCGCCGCTGGCGCCGGGGGACATGACCATCACGACGTCACTGGCCACCAACACCTCCACGTCGGCGCCCGTGGTCCCCAGATTCCGGGGGCCCGCGGGTGGGGGAGATACGGCGGGTGACCTGGTGCTGATCATCCAGACCACGGGCGTCGTGCCCGTGACGGTGCCTGGAAGTCCCGGGCCCATCTACCTGGAGGGCGGCGCCGTGGGCCGGTGGGAGCTGGCTCGGCTGACGGCTGTCGTCGAGGACGAGGCGGAGGAGGAACTCCTCCTGACGCTGGACCGGCCGCTGAAGCACTCCTACGCGGATGGCGTCACGCAGGTGGTCCGGGTGCCGGAGTACACGTCGCTGACGTTGAACAACAACGCGGTGGTGCGCGCCAAGGCGTGGAACCCCGTGACCCGGACTGGCGGCATCCTGGCCTTCATGGCGAATGGTGCCGTGAACCTGGGCAATGGCAGCCAGCTCAGCGCGGAGGGGCGCGGGTTTCGGGGTGGGAGCTATGAGGAGGACACCGAGGAGGATGGAGAGGGTGATCCGTTCGCCGGTTGTCCCGGCTCCACCAACCTCGCCGGGACGCGCGCGCGGGCAGGGGAGGGCATCGACGTCACGCATCCGGACGCCCGGGGCGTTGAGAATGTCGCCAATGGCGGCGGCGGTGGCGTCTGTGTCCGGGCGGGCGGCGGCGGCGGCGGTAATACAGGCGCGGGCGGCAGGGGCGGCAACTCCGCTGATGGCTCCCGGAGCGAGGCCAGGGGGGTGGGGGGGGCGGCCCTGAGCTTCTCCCCGCTGACCCATCTGGTCATGGGCGGCGGCGGTGGCGCAGGGCATGGCCAGGACGAGGACTCCGACGCGGACGGCGGCCATGGCGGCGGAATCATCTTTGTTCGCGCGCTCTCCATCGGAGGAACCGGCACGCTCGACGCATCGGGGGCCGCGGGGGCGGGGAGCGCGGAGTCCGGAGGTGGCGGAGGGGGCGCGGGTGGCACCATTCATGTCAGAACGGTCGAGCACGTTGCGTGCGCCGGGGGCATCGGCCTCAACGCCTTGGGGGGCGGCGGCGGCGATTCCGACGACGGGGACCCGGTCGTGCGAGGTCCGGGGGGCGGAGGTGGTGGCGGGCGGATCTTGGTCCAGGCAGTGACTGCGAATGGTTGTGCGGTCACGTCCAATGTGTCGAACGGTATCGCCGGCAGCGCGGTGGGAGGGGGGCACGCCGAGGCGACGCCTCAAGACAATGCGTTCCCTCACACCGGGCTCGCCACGTTCATGCAGGGGGCCTTGGCTGCCCCCGCCGCGCCGGTGATTGCGCCCGCGACGACCGTGACGACGAACAACCCGTTGCCGACGCTCACCGGAACGGGGACGCCAGGGACCGAGGTCGTGATCTACCAGCGCATCTCGGGCGTACCGAACGGCCCGGAGTTCGGCCGAGCCGCGGTCGGCACCTCGGACTCACCCACGGCGTTCTCCGTCACGCTCTCCCGGGCATTGCCCACGGGCAACACCGTGCTGGTGGCCGTCGCCGAGGCCCAGGGGCTCCAGGGACTTCACAGCAACCCGGTCACCTACACCCTCGACACCGCCGCGCCCGACACGCACTTCCTGGCGAACGGCACGCCCACGTCCCCGTCGCGGCTGGAGAACGCAGTCTTCCAGTTCGCGTCGAACGAGACCACGGGCATCACCTTCCAGTGCGTCCTCCAGACGGGTGACATACCCACGCCGCCCGCGGTGGACGCTGGCGCGTGGCTGACGACGCCGTGCTCGGGGACGGGGACCCATACGACGGGCACGCTGACGGATGATGAGACGTACACCTTCTGGGTCCGGGCGCGCGATGCGGCGGGCAACGTGGACCCGGCGCCTTCACGCTACGCATGGAGGGTCGACCGGGCGCGGCCCACCACGGCCTTCGCCACGGACGGCAAGCCCCCGGTGGACTTCAACCAGGCGGTCGCGGTGTTCCGGTTCGAATCGAATGAGGACCCGGTGACGTTCCAGTGCGCACGGGATGATTCGGCCACGACCGAGGCTCCAGCGGAGGGCAGCGCTCAATGGCAGGACTGCGCGGCCTCCCACCTGACGCCCGCGTCGACCTATGTGACGGCTCCGCTGGGCGCGGGGACCTACACGCTGTGGGTGCGGGCGAAGGACGTGGCGGGGAACGTGGACGACGCTCCGCAGCATCATACCTGGACGGTGGACCTGACGCCGCCGGATACGGAGTTGTTCGGGACGCTGCCCGAGGCGTTGAACAACGCGAACTCGGTGGTCTTCACGTTCCGTGAGCTGCCATCGGGCAGCGCGAATGACTTCGAGTGCAGCCTGAATGGCGCCGCCTTCAGCGCGTGTGAGAGCGGTGACACGTTTGCAACGCCTGGCGACGCCACCTACACCTTCCTGGTGCGGGCCAGGGACGCGGCGGGCAACGTGGACCCGGCGCCCGCCAGCCACACGTGGCGGACGGACAAGTCCCTACCGGACACCAGCGTGAGCACTTCCGTTGGGACGTTGAGCAACGCGCCCCGGGCAGGCTTCGAGTTCAACTCGCCCGCCAGCGACGTGGCGGGCTTCCAGTGCGTCCTGGAGACCGGGGCGACGACGCAGGCGCCCGCCGAGGGCAGCACATTGTGGGAGGACTGCGCGGCGTCCTACCTGACGCCGGTGCTGACGGATGGCACCTACACGCTGTGGGTGCGGGCGAAGGACGCGGCTGGGAACGTGGACACCGCTCCGCAGCACCACACCTGGACGGTGGACCTGACGCCGCCGGATACCGAGCTGTTCGGGACGCTGCCCGAGGCGGTGAACAACGCGAACGCGGCGGTCCTCACGTTCCGCGCGCTGCCGGTCGGCGACGCGAGCGACTTCGAGTGCAGCCTGAACGGCGCCACCTTCAGCGCGTGTGAGAGTGGGGACTCCTTCCCGACGCCCGATGACGCCACGTACTCCGTCCTGGTGCGGGCCAGGGACCCGGCGGGCAACGTGGACCCGACGCCCGCCAGCTACACGTGGCGGAGGGACAGGACGCGTCCGGCCACGGAGCTGATCGCCCTGGTGGGGGCGTTGAGCAACGCGCCCCGAGCAGGCTTCGAGTTCAACTCTCCCGCCAGCGACGTGGCGGGCTTCCAGTGCGTGCTGGACAACTCGGCCACGACGCAGGCGCCCGTCGAGAGCAGCTCGCGGTGGGAGGACTGCGCGGCGTCCTACCTGACGCCGGTGCTGACGGATGGCACCTACACGCTGTGGGTGCGGGCGAAGGACGCGGCGGGGAACGTGGACGACGCTCCGCTGCACCACACCTGGACGGTGGACCTGACGCCGCCGGATACCGAGCTGTTCGGGACGCTGCCCGAGGCGGTGAACAACGCGAACGCGGCGGTCCTCACGTTCCGCGCGCTGCCGGTCGGCGACGCGAGCGACTTCGAGTGCAGCCTGAACGGCGCCACCTTCAGCACGTGCGAGAGCGGGGACTCCTTCCCGACGCCCGGTGACGCCACGTACTCCGTCCTGGTGCGGGCCAGGGACCCGGCGGGCAACGTGGACCTGACGCCCGCCAGCTACACGTGGCGGACGGACAAGACGCGTCCGGCCACGGAGCTGAGCACCCTGGTGGGGGTGTTGAGCAACGCGCCCCGGGCGCTCTTCACGCTCACTTCCTCAGCGACGGATGTGGCGGGCTTCCAGTGCGTTCTGGAGACCGGGGCGACGACGCAGGCGCCCGCCGAGGGCAGCACCTCGTGGGAGGACTGCGCGGCGTCCTACCTGACGCCGGTGCTGACGGATGGCACCTACACGCTGTGGGTGCGGGCGAAGGACGCGGCGGGGAACGTGGACAACGCTCCGCGGCACCACACCTGGACGGTGGACCTGACGCCCCCGGACACACAGATCGACTCGAAGCCGGACATCCTCACGAACCAGCTGACCGCGACCTTCGTGTTCTCCGCCTCGGAGCCGGGCGTCCGCTTTGAGTGCAGCTACGATGGGGGGGCCTACTTCGCCTGCACCTCGCCGTATGCTCTGCCCAACGCGGAGTTTCCGCTCATCACGGAGGGAGACCACCGGATGCTGATCCGGGCCATCGATGAGGCGGGCAACCCCGACGATACGCCGGCTCTGCACATCTGGACCGTCGTGGTGGGGGAAGTCCAGACGAACATCGTTCCTGTGTCATTGTCGAATCCCACCCGGAGCACGACCGCGACCTTCAGCTTCACCTCGAACCTGTCCAACGTCGTTTATTACTGTCAGTTGGACGGCTCACCTTACGAGCAGTGTGCGGACTCGGCGAACGCCGTCAAGGTCTACGAGAACCTGGCCGAGGGCTCGCACTCGCTGAACGTCAAGGCCGCGGAGGGGGAGTTCGAGGACCAGTCGCCCGCGCCGTTCAACTGGACCATCGACTTGACGCCGCCCGTGGCGCCCACCCTGACGAGCCCGTCCGCGGACGTCGTGTATGTCAATGTTCGCACGCCGCGATTCGAAGGGGTGGCCCCGGATGACGAGTCCCTCACGGATGGCACGCTCAGCGTCTATCGCGGTGTGCAGCTCGTTGACTCCGTGGAAGACATCAGGGCCAACGCATTGTGGGCCTTCGATTTTCCCGTGTCGTTGCCCGACGGTGAGTACACATTGCTCTTCTCCTTCACGGACAAGGCGGGCAACACTGGCGCAACGACGAGCCGCACCTTCACGGTCGATGCGACCCGACCGGTGACGACGCTCACCGTCAACCCTGGTGATTTGACGAATCAGGCGCAGGCGACGTTCGAGTTCACGTCAAATGAGGCTGAATCGACGTTCGCGTGCAGCGTCAATGGCGCGGGTTTCAGTGCCTGCACCTCGCCGCATACCGTTTCGGTGGGGGATGCATCCCATGAGTTCGTCGTTCGTGCCGTTGACCGGGCCGGCAACGTGGCGAACGTCGTCGGTACTCATTCCTGGCGCGTGGACACGGTGGAGCCGAGCACCAGCATCGTCGCGAAGCCCGACGTCGACACCAATGTCCCGAGTGCCGAGTTCCGCTTCGAGTCCAACGAAGCGCCCATCCTGTACGAGTGCAGCCTGGATGACGCCGCCTTCGTGGAGTGCGCGACGCCGTATCTGCTGAGCGACCTGTCAGAGGGTGCGCACCGGTTGGTGGTCCGAGCCCGCGATGAGGCGACCAACGTGGACACCACGGCAGAGGAGCATGTCTGGCGGGTGGACATGACACCGCCACTGGCGCCGGAGATCACCGCACCAGCGCCGGACGGGGTGGTCGGCTCCCTGACGCCGACTTTCCAGGGCAGCGCCGAACCCGGGAGCCAGTTGGTGCTCTTCGTGGATGGCGTCGAGCGGGGCGTCGCCCCCGTGGAGCCTTCCGGACAGTGGCGCCTGACGTTGACCACGGCCATCAGCGAAGGGCCACACACGGTCAGCGCGCTTGCTCGCGATGCAGCCCAGAACGCTGGCCCCGAGTCTCAGGCGTCCGCCTTCACGGTGGATCCGTCCATCAACATCGTCCGGGAGGTGAGCTCGCGGGGCGGCGGGTTGAGCTGCGCCGCGGGCGGCGAGGGGCATGTCCCCCTGGTGCTACTGGGGTGGGCGTGCCTGGCCCTGATGGCCGCCCGGAGGCGGCGCGTGTGAGCAGGCGGGCCACCTCCCGCGCCTCGGGGAACGGACGTCCGCTGGCGTTCGTTGTGGGATTGCGTGCTTGCTTCGGCGGGGGACTTCGGCTACTTGTGGCCCCGCTTCAGCCGGAAGGCGGTTGCGCGATTAGCTCAGCTGGATAGAGCGTTGGCCTCCGGAGCCAAAGGCCGCAGGTTCGAATCCTGCATCGCGCGCTGAGAAGGGCCTGGAATCGCTGGGGTTTTCCCCGCCGATTCCGGGCCCTTCGCTTTTTTGGGGGGCGAGGAGCGGGGCCACTGCTCCGCCTGACGCGAGCGTGGTGCGAATCAGTGCATGTGCTCGATATCGATGCGGGGCGGGACGGCCCAGGCGAGGGCGCGCTCCTTGTAGACGGAGTGGGGCGGGCGCCGGAAAGCCCGGGGCGGCGAAGGCGCCCACCGCGACGACGCCGGGTTCCGTGGCCATTTCCCAGTACACGGTCGTTCCGCACCGTGGGCAGAAGAAGTGGGTGGTGGCGTTGCCGCTGTCGCTCCTCCGGGTGAAGGCCGTCGCGGCTCCCTGCTGCGAGGTAATGGCCTCCTGGGGAACCGTGCCTGGACGCCGAAGACGCTGCCTATGCGCTGCTGACAGGCGAGGCAGTGGCACCTCGAGATGCGTACTGGGTCTCCCTCACAAACCAACTGCCCGCAGGCGCACGACGCGCGACGTTTCATGCCCCTGGCTTCCGATGGAGAGAGGTTTTTGTGAGAGGTGGCCGTCTATCGGGCTCGGAGCCCGGTTCGCCACGTTTCTGAGCCGCTGTGATTGATGGATTGCCGCTCCTTGTTCCCCATCCACCCGCGAGGACAGGGTCCACGCCGCCTCTCTTCCCGTGGACGGGCGTGATGCTGTAGGCCTGCCATTCCGGTACAGGGGAGGACTGTCGTGATGAATGGAAGACTCGGGTTCGTGGCTGTGATGCTGGTGGGGTTGCTCGGGGGCATGGGCTGTGGCGGCACGGATGAGCCGCCACCGCAGGGCCCGCAGGCGACGGTGCCCCAGGCGCCCACCAACGTGGCGGCGGTGGCGGGGGATGCGCAGGCAACGGTGACGTGGGCGCCGCCCGCGAGCGACGGTGGCAGCGCGATTCTCGAATACACGGTGCACGTCTTCGCGGGGGACAGCGAGGTCCGGGCGGTGACGCTGCCCGCGTCCGCGACCCAGGCTGTCATCGAGGCGCTGACGAACGGCACGGCGTATACGTTCACCGTCGTCGCGGAGAATGACCGCGGCCCCGGGAGCGCCTCCACGCGCACGTCACCCGTCACGCCGTTCGTGGTGCCTGGTGCGGTGAGCAACCTGATGGCGGCGCCTGGGAATCAAGAGGTCGTGCTGACGTGGGAGGCCGCCGACGGCAAGGGGATGGCGCTGACCGGCTACTCCGTCACCGTGCAGGCCGAGGAAGAGGACCCCGAGTTCCAGCCAGTGACTGTCACGGTGACGGAGACGCAAGCCACGGTGGGCGCGCTGGTGAATGGGACGGCGTACACCTTCACCGTCGTCCCGGACAACGGTCATGCCCAGGGACCCGGGAGCTCCGTCTCCGCCACGCCCTTCACGACGCCGGGCGCGCCCACGTTGACGGCATTTACGTACTTGGACCGCGTGTCGTTGCGATGGACCGCCGAAGACACGGGCGGGAGCCCTATCACGAGCTACCTGGTGACGGTGTCCCTGGACGACGAGGTGGTGAGGACCGAGGAGACGACGGAGTTGACCTTGAACGTGACGGGCCTGCTCACCGGGGAGACCTATCACTTCACGGTCGTCGCTCGGAACGAGGCCGGGTGGGGCACTGTCTCGGAGCGCATCACGACCATTCCCTCCTGGCGTCCCTCGCGGCCACGCAACTTCAGGTGCGACACCGCGGACGGGAACATCAACCTCACCTGGGATGCACCGGAGTTCGAAAACGGGCAACCGGTGCTCGAGTACCGCATCGGCTCGTATGTCCAGGGCACCTACACGAATTGGTACACCTCCGAGCGAAGCCTCGTGCTCAGGGGCGTCCCCCGCGAAGCAAGCTTCAGAGACTTGGAAATTCAAGCTGCCAACGCGGTTGGTTACGGCGACAGCGCGGCCGTGCAGTGCTACTTCACCACGCTCCGCCCATAAAGGACGCCCGGACTCCTCGCGCCACTTGCTTGAGCCCGCGCTGCGGCCGCCCGGGGCCAACGCAGCCGTTCGCCATTCTGGAGTCAGGAGCGAAAGATGAGAGCCAGTCGCACGCGTTCGGACTCGCCTGGCATGAGGCGCTGAACGATGCCCACGCACTTCGTGAGTGGCGATCTCCTCCGGCAGACCGGCCTGCATGCGCTCGCCCATGGCTGTAACTGTGCAGGGGCGATGGGCAAGGGCATCGCCGTGGAGTTCCGAGCGCGTTTCCCCGAGATGTACGAGGAGTACAAGCAGCGGTGCGCGGACGGCCGCTTCAAGCTGGGGGATGTCTTTACGTGGACCGGGGCGGAGGTGACGGTGTTCAACCTCGGCACACAGCGGACCTGGAGGACACGGGCCGACTTGAGGGCGATCGAGCGTGCGGTCTCCACGATGGTCGAACACGCGGATGGACTGGGCATCGGCAGGATCGGCCTGCCCCGGATCGGCGCCGGGCTCGGTGGGCTACCCTGGGCGCCTGTTCGTGACCTCCTGCTGCGTAGCGGGGCGTCAACGCGCGTGATGCTGGTTGTCTTCGAAGACTATGTACCCGGCGCGGTCGTCGAGTTGCCCCGGTGACGCGGCCCGAGCGTCCATAGGGCCCGGGCCCGGCCTCACTCCGCCGCGGGCTCCTCGCGCTTCGGCATGTGGAAGCGCACGGAGTCCACGCGGCGGGGCGAGGACGTGACGACCTCCAGCACGAGGCCGCCCTCCGTCGTCACCTTGGTGCCCGGCTCGGGGATGGCGCCGCCGGACAGGGCGATGCACAGGCCCGCCACCGTGGCGTAGTCCTGGTCCTCGTCCAGGTCCAGGGACAGCTCCCGGTTGACGTCGCGGATGCTCGCGGTGCCGAGCACCAGCGCGGTGTCCGGCCCCTCGCGCTTCACGTACTCCTCCGGCACCTCGGACTCGCTGAGGATGTCACCCACCAGCTCCTCGACGAGGTCCTCCACGGTGACGAGCCCCACCACGCCGCCGCGCTCGTCCACCACGACGGCGAGCTGCATGCGGCGCTTCTGGAGCTCGCGCAGCGCGTCCATGGCCCGCATCGTCTCCACGACGAAGAAGGGCGGACGCATCACGTCCTCCAGGATGATGAGGTTGCCCTCCCAGGCCACCCCCAGCAGGTCCTTGGCGATGACGTAGCCGACGATGTTGTCCAGCGTGTCCTCGTACACCGGCATGCGGGAGTGGCCACCCTCCAGCAGCACGCGGCGAATCTCCTCCGGGCTGGAGTGGCGCCGCAGGGCCACCATCGCGTCCCGGGCCACCGACAGCTCGCCCACCGTCACGTCGCCCATCTCGAAGGCGCGTGACGCAATCTCACCGGCGTGCGGGTCCAGCGTGCCCTGCTTCGCCGCCTCCTCCACCAACTGCTGGAGCTCCTCGGCGGACAGGCGGCCCTCGGTGAAGTTCGTCCGGTCGCCGAACAGGCGCAGCACCACGTTGGAGCTGGCGGTGAGGAACCACACCACCGGCCGCATGAACCAGGACAGCCCGCGCAGGGGGCGGCCGATGAGCAGCGCGTAGCGCTCGCCGGCGCGCAGCGCGAGCGACTTGGGCACCAGCTCGCCCAGCACCAGCGACAGGTACGACACGAAGACGACGACGGCGGCCAGGGCCACCTCGTCCGCCTGCTGCTCGGGGATTCCGAAGCCGCTGAGCACGCCGCCCAGGCGGCTGGCGATGCTCGCGCCACCGAAGGCGGCCGCCGTGGCGCCGATGACGGTGATGCCAATCTGCACCGTCGCCAGGAAGCGCTCGGGGTTGCCGCGCAGGGCCTCCACGGCCTTCGCGGAGGTGCTGCCTTCCTCAATCAGTTCCTTCAGCCGGGTCCTGCGGACAGAGATGATGGCCAGCTCCGCGCCGGCGAAGACGCCGTTGGCCAGGACCAGCAACAGGATGATGAGAAGCTCGGTGACGATGATGGCCCTCCTCTCAGGGGCCCTCTACCCTATACGCCGGAGGCTGGCCGCTCACTCACCAAGTGATTGCAAGAGGAGCGACAGTTGGTCGCGGCTCGCGCCTTTTGGGAGGTAGTAGTGCGGCCCAGAGAGCAGGGCGCTGCCTACATCCTGCGCCGCCGCGGAGGTCAGGAAGACGATGCGGGGGTTGGGGCCGCGAGGCAGCCGCTCCACGACCTCCAGCCCGGACATGCCCGGCATGTTGAGGTCCAGCAGCATCACGCCGTAGCGGCCACCGCGTCTCAGGGCCTCCAGGGCCTCCTGCCCGTCCGAGGCCTCCGTCGTCTCGTAGCCGAGGTCCTCCAGGCTGAGCCGGAGGAATTCCCTCCAGTCCGCGTCGTCGTCGACGACCAGGACCTTTCTTGCGCTGTTGTCCGTTGCCAGTCGCGCCAATCGTCCTCCCCCGACAGGAGATGAACGCTGCTGAAGGGCGCCATCATTCTCCGCGAGCGGAGACATGGCGCCCGCCCAGCGGGCAGACGGCCAGGCCCTGGAAGGGCGCGTCAGCCAGCGAGGACCCGCGCTCCCCGGGACATCGCGGGCCCGGCCGCCAGCCCCGCCGTGTCCGCCGGCAGCAGCCGGGTGCCGCGGCCCACGCGCAGGCGGGTGCCGCGCCAGTTCACGGTGCGGGAGAAGAGCGCGTGGCCCCAGGCCACGAAGAGCAGGGCGTCCTTGGCGAAGACGGCGGGCACCGCGTCCCACGACAGCGGCTGCGGCCGCAGGGCGCGCACCGTGGACAGGTCCACCGCCACCTTGCCCAGCGCCACCACCAGGCAGAGGGCCGCCGTGTCGGAGGAGGGGGCCAGCGTGGCGCCCAGCAGGGCCAGGGGCGTGGGGTTCAGCAGGGCCTGGGCCAGGTACGTGCCCGGCGACACCGCGGTCCGGTGAATCACGCTCCAGCGGAGGTAGCGCTGGAAGAAGGACGGGACGCTCTTTCGCAGCGACACGTTGAACACGGGCGTCCGCGCCATCACCACCCGGCGGCCCAGCTTCCGCGTCACCCACTGGCCAATGACGAAGTCCTCCGCCAGCACGTCCTTCACGGAGAAGAAGCCGCCCAGCGCGTCCACGTCCTCGCGGCGCAGCGCCATGGACTTGCCCACCACCAGGTCCTGGCCGGCCAGCCGCTTGGCGGCGATCATCCCCGCCGCCGCGCTGGCGGCCAGGTGCAGGTTGTCCAGGAGCGAGCCGAAGGTGCGCTCGCCAATGCCCGACACCGGGTGGGTGACGCAGCCCACCTCCGGGTCCTCGAAGGCCTGGGCAATCTCCTCCAGGTAGCCCGGCGCCACCCGCGTGTTGCTGTCGCTGATGACCAGCACGTCGTGCCGCGCCCGGTCCGCCAGGGTGATGAGCTGGTTCACCTTCGGGTTGCGGCCCGGCTCGCCCTCCTGCACCTCCAGGCGCATGACGTGCGGCCAGCGGGCCACGGCCGCGCGAGCCACGGCGAAGGCCGGGTCCCTCGCGTCCTTCACGCCGAGCACCACCTCGTACGCGCCCGCGTAGTCCAGCGCCGCGAACCGCGCCAGGTTGGCCTCCAGGTCGTCATCCACGCCGCACAGCGGCTTGAGGATGGAGATTCCCGGGCGGGGCGAAGCCGTGCGCGCGGCGGGGGGCGGCTCGCGGCGGTGGCGCAGCACGAGCGCGAACTGGACGGTGAGGGCGAACAGGCCGAGGCAGGCGGCGAGCAGGAGGACGGTGGAGGCGAGCAACATTCGCGGGCAATCCCCGGGGCCGGTGCGCCGTCATGGCGCGACCACGGTTGCCACGCTAGAGGCCTTCCACGTCAGCCCCGCGAAGCGCGCGGGGCGGGCCGGGCAATTCGCGGTGACAGGCCGGTGAAGCCCGCCACCCGCGCGTCACTCGGCGAGGTTGCGGCTCCGCGGGTGGCGGATGTCCTTGCCCCGCACCATGTAGACGACCATCTCCGCCACGTTCAGCGCGTGGTCGCCGATGCGCTCCAGGTGCTTCGCGATGAACATCAGCGCCGTGGCGCGGCGGATGTTGCGCGAGTCCTCCATCATGTAGGCGAGGAGCTCGTTGAAGATTTTGAGGAAGAGGGCATCCAGCAGATCGTCCCCCCGGAGCACCTCCTCCGCCTTGGCGACGTCACCGGAGACGAAGGCGTCCAGGGACATGCGGACCTGCCGCTGGGCCAGCTCCGCCAGCCGGGGCGTGTCCACGTAGGGCGCCAGCGGGGCGACCTGGTTCAGGTCCATGGAGCGCTCGGCGATGTTCACCGCCAGGTCGCCGATGCGCTCCAGGTCGGTGACGATCTTCAACGCCGTGGTGATGAGGCGCAAGTCACTGGCGGCGGGCTGACGCAGCGCCAGGATCTTCCGGCACAGCTCGTCGATGTCCACCTCCAGGCGGTTGACGTCCTTGTCGGCGGCGACGACCTTCTCGGCCAGGGCGCTGTCGCGGTCGGTGAGCGCCTTCATGCTCTGGACGATGAGGGTCTCCACCTTGGCGCCCATCGCGAGCAGCTTCTCCCGCAAATCCCTCAGGTCCGCCTCGAAGGCCTTGTCCGTGTGCATCGACGGCATGTGTCCGGTCCCCTCTTTCTTCCGCTCACCCGAACTTGCCGGTGACGTAGTCCTCGGTGCGCTTCTCGCGCGGGTTGGTGAAGATCTGCTCGGTGGGGCCGCATTCCACCAGCTCGCCCATGTAGAAGAAAGCGGTGCGGTCGCTGACGCGCGCGGCCTGCTGCATGTTGTGGGTGACGATGGCGATGGTGTACGTCGCCTTGAGCTCGTGGATGAGCTCCTCGATCTTCGCCGTGGCGATGGGGTCCAACGCGCTGGCGGGCTCGTCCATCAGCAGCACCTCCGGCTCCACCGCCATCGCGCGGGCGATGCACAGCCGCTGCTGCTGTCCTCCGGACAGGCCCAGGGCGCTCTCGTCCAGCCGGTCCTTCACCTCGTCCCAGAGCGCGGCGCCGCGCAGGGACTTCTCCACGCGCGCGGCCAGCTCCGCCTTGTCCTTCATCCCGCCCACGCGCAGGCCGTAGGCGACGTTCTCGAAGATGCTCTTGGGGAAGGGGTTGGACTTCTGGAAGACCATGCCCACGCGGCGGCGCAGGTCCACCACGTCCACGCCGCGGTCATGGATGTCCGCGCCGTCCAGCAGGATGGTGCCCGCGTGCGTCGTGCCGGAGATGAGGTCGTTCATCCGGTTGAGCGAGCGCAGGAAGGTGGACTTGCCGCAGCCGGAGGGGCCGATGAGCGCCGTCACCCGCCGATCCTGGATGGCCAGGGAGACCTTGTGGATGGCCGTCTTGGGGCCGTAGCGCAGGGTGAGCTCCCGCGCTTCCATCTTCGCGCGGGGATTCTGGGGGGGGAGGGACATGGCAGGCGTACCGTCAGTGGGCGCTGGCGGCCTTGCGGCGCGTGCGCGTCCGGATGATGACCGCGACGAGGTTGAGGGCGAAGGTGAGCGCCAGCAGCACCAGCACCGTCGCATACAGCGGACCGCTGGCCTCCGTCACGTTGGGTGACTGGGTGGCCATGACATACGTGTGGTAGCCCAGGTGCATGAACTGGGAGTCCAGCGCCGTGGGCAGGTCCGGCAGGAAGTAGGCCGCGCCGGTGAAGAGGATGGGCGCCACCTCGCCCGCGCCGCGGGAGATGGCCAGCACCGCGCCGGTGAGGATGCCGGGCAGGGCGCCGGGCAGCACCACCCGCGCCAGCGTCTGCGACTGGGTGGCCCCCAGCGCCAGGCTGGCGGTACGCTGCTCCAGCGGCACCGCGCGCAGGGCCTCCTCCGTGGACACGATGACCACCGGCAGCGTCAGCACCGCCAGCGTCAGTGCCGCCCAGAGGATGCCCGGCTGGGCCCAGTGCATCTGCTCGTAGCCCAGCAGCCGGTCCAGGTTGCCGCCGACGAAGAGGATGAAGAAGCCCAGGCCGAACAGGCCGAAGACGATGGACGGCACGCCCGCGAGGTTGACCACCGCCACGCGCACCCAGCGGGCGAAGCGCGAGTCCGGCGGCGCGTACTCGTGGAGGTACACGGCGGTGAACACCCCCACCGGCATCACCGCCACCGTCATCAGCAGGGTGAGCGCGGCGGTGCCGAAGATGGCGGGGAAGATGCCGCCGCCCATCATGCCGTCGCTGGGCGGCTCGGTGAGGAAGGCCCAGGAGAGGTGGCGGGCCCCGTGGTTGGCGACGTCCAGCAGGATGAGGGCCAGCATGCCCACGATGGCGAAGGCCGCGAGGGCCGTCAGTCCGGTGAGGCCCAGCCCCACCGCCCGGCGCGTGGTGTACTTCACGAGGCGCTCCCGGTCAGCCGCTGGAGGACCTTCTTCGTCCAGGCGGAGGCGGCCATGTTGAGGACGAAGGTGAAGATGAACAGCTCCACGCCAATGAAGAAGAGCAGGGCGTAGTGCGGGCTGCCCACCACGACTTCACCCATCTCCGCGGCGATGGTGGCCGACAGCGAGCGCGCCGAGTCCCCCAGGTTCCAGGACACGATGTCCGCGTTGCCCGAGGCCATGAGGACGATCATTGTCTCGCCAATGGCCCGGCCGAAGCCCAGCACGCACGCGGCGAGGATGCCGGGGGCCGCCGCGGGCAGCACCACCTTCCACGCCGTCTCCCAGAGCGTGGCGCCCAGCGCCAGCGAGGCCTCGCGGTAGCTGCGGGGCACCGCGGTGAGCGCGTCCTCGGACACGGTGAAGATGACGGGGACGATGGCCAGCGCCAGCGCCAGGCCCGCCAGCGTGCCGTTGAGCGGCCGGTCCAGGTGGAACAGGTCCTTCACCATGGGGGACAGCACCATCAGCGCGAAGAAGCCCAGCACCACGGAGGGGATGCCGGCGAGCAGCTCGATGACGGGCTTGAGCAGCTCGCGCAGGCGCCGCGGGGCGAACTCCGCGACGAAGAGCGCGCTGAAGACGCCCATGGGCACCGCCACCAGCATGGAGACCAGGGTGATTTTCAGCGTGCCCACGAACAGCGGAATCATGCTGACCTTGGGCGTGTCCGACACGGGCTGCCACCGGAACGGGTAGCGGCCCTCCTGCGCCAGGAACATCTTGGAGAGGCTCGCCTCGTGGCGGGCGTCCGCGTCCGTGAAGAGCGTCAGCGCCTCCTTGGCCACGAAGACGATGATGAGGACGAGCGCCGCGATGCCGGTGAACGCCATCAGCGTGATGAAGCCCGCCACGGCCTTCTCCCGAAGCTGACGCCGCCGCGCGGCCGCGGACAGGCGCGGCGCGGCCACGGCTCGCGTGAGACCTTGCTCCATGGTCGCCTGTCTATCCATTGGGACTCAGGGCCTCTTGTGACATTCGTGTGACGCTCCGCGGCTACTTCACGGGGAAGTAGCCGACCTGGGTGACGATGGCCTGACCTTCCGGGGACAGCGCGAAGTCGATGAAGGTCTTGAGGTCGCCGGTGGGCTCGGCGCGCAGGTAGAAGAAGAGGTCGCGCGCCAGCGGGTACTTGCCGCTCTTGATGTTGTCCGCGCTGGGGGCGATGTCCTCGTTGCCCTTCTTGACCTTCAGCTCCTTGACGCCCTCGGCGTAGGCGGCGCCGCCGTAGCCCAGGCTGTTCTTCTCCTTGGAGACGGCGTTCACCACCGCGGCGGTGCCGGGCAGCGTCTGGATGGCGGGCGCGAAGTCCTCGCCGTCCAGCACCATGTCCTTCACGAAGACGTAGGTGCCGGAGGAGTTCTCCCGGGAGTAGGCGACGATGGGCGCGTCCGCGCCGCCCACCTGCTTCCAGTTGGAGATGTCACCCACGTAGATTTTCATGAGCTGCTCGGTGGTGAGCGCGCCCACGGGGTTGCCCTGGTGGACGTAGAAGGTGACGCCGTCCTTGGCCACCGAGCGCTGCGCGGGCGGCGCCTTGTAGCGGGCCTTCAGCTTGTCGGCCTCGGCCTTCTTCATCTCCCGGCTGGACATGGCGATGTCCGTGGTGCCGTTCTGCAGGGCCGCCAGGCCCACGCCGGAGCCGCCGCCGGTGACCTGCACCTTGATGGCGGGGTTCTTCTTCATGAACGCCTCGGCCCAGCGCTGGCCGAGGATGACCATGGTGTCGGAGCCCTTGATGGTGACGGTGCCCGCGCGGGCAGCGGCGGGGAGGGCCAGGAGGAACACCGCGAGCAGGGGCTTGAGGAGCGAGGGCATGAGGGACTTCTCCAGGCGGGAAGTGGCGGACCGGAATCTGGTGGCTGCGGGGGGCCTGCGTGAGGACGGCGCGCTTCTACGTGACGTGGGTGTCCGTTTCGCGTCCGCCACGTGACATCGAGGTCACGACGCTCAGCCGGCCGCCGGGTCCAACATCCGGTAGCCGACACCGCGGACCGTCTCCAGCAGGGCGCGCGCGGGGCCCAGCTTGTCGCGCAGGCGCATGACGTGGGTGTCGATGGTGCGCGTCTCCAGGGACGACGACAGGCCCCAGACCTCCTCCAGGAGCTGTTCCCGTGTCTGCACCCGGCCCAGGCGGGCGAGCAGGTGCTCCAGGAGCCGGAACTCCAGCGCGGTGAGCGCCACCTCGCGCTCGTCCACGAAGAAGCGGTGGGACGCCACGTCCAGCCGCAGGGGCCCCAGCGTCAGCGGCGCCGCGTTCCCGGTGGCGGGCGCGCCCCGGCGGAGGATGGCCTTCAGGCGCAGCACCAGCTCGCGCACGCTGAAGGGCTTCACGACGTAGTCGTCCGCGCCGACCTCAAAGCCGCGGATGCGGTCGGACTCCTCGCCCTTGGCGGTGAGCATGACGATGAGCACGCCCCGCGACTGGGGGCTTGCCCGGAGCTGCCTGCAGACGTCGATGCCGGACATGTCCGGCAACATCAAATCCAGCAGCACGAGGTCGGGGTTCTGCTCCCGCGCGGCCGCCAGCGCGGCGTCACCGGTGTGGGCCACGTGGGTGGTGAGGCCGGAGCCCCGCAGGTTGAAATCAATGAGCTCCGCGAGGTCGCGTTCGTCGTCGACGATGAGGACATGGGGCATGGCGGGCCGTCACTCTGCGCGCCCCCTTTTCCGACCGTGTGACTCATGTGCAACAACTTCGTCAGGGCCGGAACACACGCGGGGCGTGCGGCCCGGGGCCATGGCCGGCCCTCCAGCGGGCGGGCCCCTGGGCCGGTGGCCCGTTTGCGCGTGAAGGTGCCGCCGGGCCGGGGTAAACCGCAGGGCGCCCTGTCATGACCTCCGCCCACCTGCCGCCGACCCCGCCTCCACTCCCCTCGCTGACTCCCACGCCCGGAGAGCTGGCCCGCGCGCAGCGGCGCGGCGGGCGCTCCGCGCTCGTCGGGTTGGGGCTGGTGGGGCTGGTGGCGTTGACGAGCCCCGTGCTGGGCTACGTGGAGGACGTGCGCAACGCGCGCGAGGAGCTGCTGAGCCGGCTGCTCAACCAGGCGCAGGTCCAGTCCGAGGCGCTGGGCGTCCACCTGGGCCTGCTGGAGGCGGAGCTGGCCCGCGTGGCCGGGCACCCCGCGCTCTCGCCCGAGGATGGCATCTCCCCGGCGGAGCAGGCCCTGCTGGAGAGCGCCTTCTATCATTCGTCCCTCTTCTCGGAGGGCGTGGCCCTGCTGACGCCCTCCGGCGAGCGCGTCTGGAGCGATCCGCCGGACATGCCCATGGGGCGCTCGCCGCTCACGCTGCGGCCCTGGTTCCGCCGGCTGGTGGAGGGCCGCCAGCCGGAGATTGATTTGCTGGAGGGGGAGGGCGGCCCCATCGTGGTCGCCGTCCCCATGTCCCAGGAGGGGCGCCTCAAGGGGGTGCTGCTGGGCGAGGTCCGCGCGGGCGCGCTGCCCACGCGGCCGACGGCGCAGACGTCCCTGGTGCTGATGGATGACAACGGCCAGTTCCTGATGCCGGTGGGGCTCAAGCTGAGGCCCGGGGACGTGACGGGGAGGCTGCGCGCCCTGGCGGACATGCCCGGGCCCTTGACGCTGGACGGCAAGCACCTGATGGGCGCGGCCGCGTGGGTGGGGAAGAGCGAGCTGTTGCTCGTCGTCCTGGAGGAGGAGACGGCCACCGCGGGCCTGCGCGCGCGCTTCCTGCGGCAGCTCGCGTTCCACATCGCGCTGCTGAGCAGCACCCTCATCATCTTCATCCTCCTGCTGCGGCACTCGTTCCGCTCGCTGCTCGCGGCCGAGGAGCGGCTGCGCCGCCAGGAGACCATGGCCGCGCTGGGCACCGCGGCCTCGCTCATCGCCCATGAGGTGAAGAACGCCCTCAACGGCATCCAGGCCGCGCTGTCCGTGCTCCGGCACACCCCGGCCGGCAGCGAGCTGCCCGTGGGCGCGCTGCGCTCGCAGGTGGAGCGCCTGAGCCACCTGGCGCGCTCGCTGCTGTCCTTCGGGGCGCCGCGTGCCGCGCTGCGGCGGAGCTGTGAACTGCACCTGCTGGTGCAGGACGCGCTCCAGGGGGTGAAGCTGCTGCCGGAGTCGGAGACGGTGGCGCTCAGCACGTCCCTGGAGGAGTCGCTCTGGGTGCAGGGGGACGCGGCGCTGCTGGTGTCCGCCATTGACAACGTGTTGCGCAACGCGGTGGAGGCGGGCGCGGTGGCGCGGGACACGGGGATGCAGCCGGCGCCGTGGGTCAGCGTGCGTCTGACGCGGGACGACCATGACGCCGTCCTCGTGGTGGAGGACAATGCGGGCGGCGTGGACCCCCGGCTCGAGCCCAGGTTGTGGGAACCTTTCGCCACCGGGCGGGCCAAGGGCGTGGGGCTGGGGCTGCCCATGGCGCGCGCGTCCGTGGAGGCCCACGGCGGCAGCCTGAACTATGTCCGGAGCCCGCTGGGGAGCCGCTTCACGCTGCGCCTTCCGTTGGAGGTCGTCAAATGAGCACCCATCTGCTGCTGGTGGATGACGACCGGACCTTCGCCTCGCTGGCGGCGTCCGTGCTGCGCCACGAAGGCTTCCGCGTCACGCTGGCGCATTCGCTTCATGACGCGCGCGGCGCCATGTCCCGCGAGGCGCCGGACCTGGTGGTGCTGGACCGGCGCCTGCCGGATGGGGACGGCATCGACTTCCTGCCCGAGCTGCGCGCCCAGCTTCCGGACACGCCGGTGCTGATGGTGACGGCGCACGGGGACATCGCCAGCGCGGTGGAGGCCATCCAGGCCGGCGCGCGTGACTACCTGTCCAAGCCGGTGGAGCTGGACGACCTGGTGCTGCGCGCCCGCCGCGCCGCCGCGGACCTCCAGCTCCAGGAGCGGCTGCGCCAGGCGGAGAGCGAGCTGGGCGGCCGGCGGCGCCTGTCGCGTCCGCACTCGCCGAAGATGCTGGCCGCGCTGCAGATGCTGGAGCGCATCGCCAAGGCGCCCCGCAGCCCGGTGCTGCTGCTGGGCGAGACGGGCGTGGGCAAGGAGGTCATCGCGCGTCACCTGCACGCGCTCCAGGGCGGGCAGGGCTCCTTCGTCCACGTCAACTGCGCCGCGCTGCCCGCCACCATGGTGGAGAGCGAGCTGTTCGGCCATGAGCGCGGCGCCTTCACCGACGCGCGCACCGCCCGCCGCGGCCTGGTGGAGGTGGCCGCGGGGGGCGTGCTCTTCCTGGACGAGGTGGGCGAGCTGCCGCCGGGGCTCCAGGCGAAGCTGCTCACCTTCCTGGACAAGGGCGCCTTCCGCCGCCTGGGCGGCACCGCCGAGCTGAGCAGCAGCGCGCGCGTGGTGACGGCCACCAACCGCGACTTGACGAAGGAGGTGGCGGAGGGCCGCTTCCGCGAGGACCTCTACTTCCGCCTGAGCGTCTTCCGGGTGGACATCCCGCCGCTGCGCGAGCGCCGCGAGGACCTGCTGCCGCTGGCACAGTCCCTGGTGGCGGAGCTGTGCGCCGAACTGGGCCGCAGGCCCGTGGGCTTCTCCCGTGCCGCCCAGGCCCGCCTGGAGCGCTACCCGTTCCCCGGCAACGTCCGCGAGCTGCGCAACGTGCTCGAGCGCGCCCTGGTGCTCGAAGCCGGCCCCGAGCTGGAGCTCGCCTCCCTGGAGCCCCAGGGCAGCATCGGCCCCCCCGCCATGGACCCCGACGCCTTCGTCGTCGCCGGGCCGCCGCGCGCCCTCCAGGAGGTGGAGCGGCTGTACGTCCGGCACGTGCTCGCCCTGCTGGACGGGCGCCGCATGGAGGCCGCCCGGGCGCTGGGGCTCTCCTATCCCACCTTCCTCCGCCGGCTCGAGGAGGAGTAGGCGGGGGCGCTTCAAGATTCTTGAGGTGGGTGACCTCAAGAAATTTTAAGTCGGGAACCGGGACTTAAAACCCCTTTCATATTCCCGGGTGCAATCCGATTGCGGTCCCTCTCAAGGCACCCCGCACAGGGCGGCACGGTAATTGCCCAGGGCCTCCACATGATTTGGCGCGCGCGGCAGTCGCGGCGACTTGTGTGGAGGTGTGATGTCGACTTCGAAGAGTCCTGAGAGCGCTGCTTCCCCTTGGAAGGCGCTGGCAACGGACCTGCCTGCATCCCTGGTGGTCTTCCTGGTGGCGTTGCCGCTGTGTATGGGCATCGCGCTGGCGTCTGGCGCTCCCATCGTCAGCGGCCTCATCGCGGGCGTGATTGGCGGGCTCGTGGTGGGCATCTTCGGCGGCGTGCCGCTGCAGGTGAGCGGTCCCGCCGCGGGGCTCGCGGTGATGGTGTTTGGCTTCATCCAGCAGATGGGCCTGGCCATGACGTGCGCGGCGGTGGCCGTCGCGGGCGTGGTGCAGATGATTCTCGGCGGGCTGAAGGTGGCGCGCGGCGCGCTGGCCATCTCCCCCGCCGTCATCCACGGGATGATGGCGGGCATCGGCATCCTCATCGTCCTGGGGCAGGTCCACATCGTGATGGGCGGCGCGCCCCAGTCGAGCGCGTGGCAGAACGTGAAGGAGCTGCCGGGGCAGATCGCGGACCTGCATGGCGCGGCGACGCTGCTGGGGCTGCTCACCATTGGCCTGATGGTGGCGTGGCAGTTCGTCCCCGGGAAGCTGAAGAAGGTCCCCGGTCCGCTCGTGGCCGTGGTGGGCGCCAGCGCCGCCGCGTACTTCCTGAACGCGGACGTGGCCCGCGTGGACCTGCCGGAGAACGTCCTCGCCAGCATCCAGCTCCCGACCTTCCCCAAGGGGGACTGGGTCACCTTCGGCACGGCGGTGCTGTCGTTGGCGCTGGTCGCCAGCGCGGAGTCGCTGTTGAGCGCGGTGGCCACGGACAAGATGCACACCGGCCCGCGGGCGAACCTGGACCGCGAGCTCTTCGCGCAGGGCATGGCGAACACGGTGTCCGGTCTGGCGGGCGGCCTGCCCATCACCGGCGTCATCGTCCGCAGCGCCACCAACATCACCGCCGGCGCGAAGACGCGGCTGTCGGGCACGCTGCACGGCGTCTGGCTGCTCCTGTTCGTCACGCTGCTCGGCTCGGTGGCGGGGCTCGTGCCTCTCACCGTGCTGGCCGGTCTGCTCGTCTTCGTCGGCGCGAAGCTGGTGAACGTGCACCACATCCGCGAGCTGCAGAAGCGCGGCGAGCTGGCCGTATACCTGGTGACGGTGGCCGGCGTGGTGGGCGTCAACCTGCTGGCCGGTATCGGCATGGGCCTGGCGTTCGCGGTGCTGCGCCTGCTGTGGCACCTGGGCAACGTCAAGGTGGACGTCTCCCAGCAGGCGAGCGCGTCGTATCTGGTGCGAATCTCGGGCTCGCTGACGTTCGTCGGCGTACCCAAGCTGTCCAGCGCGCTGGCGCAGATTCCGGCCGGCTCCAAGGTGGAGCTGGACCTGGCGGTGCAGACGCTGGACCACTCCGGGCACGAAGCCCTGCAGAGCTGGTGCGACACCTATCGCAAGACGGGCGGCACGGTGTTCACCGAGTCGCTCGAGGAAGTCTGGAGCCGTAAGGGGACGGCGAAGTCGAGCGCCCCCGTGGTCGTCGAAGGTCCCAATCACAACTCGCTTGTTTCTGGAGGTGCGCAGTGAGGAAGCTCATCCGCGGTCTGTTGGACTTTCAGCTCAACGCCCGTTCCAACTACCGGGAGAAGTTCGCGTTGCTGGCGCAGGGGCAGAAGCCGGATTGCCTCTTCATCGCCTGCGCGGACAGCCGCGTGGTGCCCAACCTGCTCGTGTCCACGGACCCGGGCGACCTCTTCGTGGTCCGCAACGTGGGCAACATGGTGCCGCCGTCGGACTCCAAGGGGCAGTCGACGCGCGACCAGTCCGAGGCGGCCGCGCTGGAGTTCTCGCTCCGCAACCTGCCGGTGGAGGACATCGTCGTGTGCGGCCACTCGAGCTGCGGCGCGATGAAGGCCGTCCTCGCGGGCGGCGTGGGGCCGGAGAACCCGAACCTCAGCGGCTGGCTCGAGCACGGCAAGGCCGCGCTCCAGCGCATGGCGGCGAACCCGAAGCTGGGCGAGGGCCGGGCGGACTACGACCGCCTGTCCCAGAACAACGTGCTGCTGCAGATGGAGCACATCGCCAGCTACCCGTGGGTGAAGGAGCGCCTCGACGCGGGCACGCTGCGGCTGCACGGCTGGTGGTTCGACATCGGCACCGCGCAGGTCCACGCCTGGCGCCCGGCGCTGGGCCGCTTCGTCCCCATGGATGAGCTGGTGGGCGAGGCGCTGCTGCGCGAGCTGGGCACGGAGCCGCACAACCCCGGCGCGCTGGCGAACGGCAACGGCGCCGCGCACCTGTCGGTCGCCGCCAGCCGGTCGTAACGCGGCCGGAGCAGGCACGCGGGAGGACGGCCCTTCTCAAGGCGCCGTTCTCCCGCTTCGCTTCTGCGGGCTGTCAGCGCAGGTCGCCCGGGCGCTTCACCGGCCTGCCCGGCGTGGCCCACCACGCGAGCGTGAAGCCGCCCTCCTTCATCGGATGCAGGGCCAGCGCCGCGCCCTTGCGGAGCTTGTCGGGTAGCTCATGCTCCAACGCGCGCTGGGCCGCGCGCTCCAGCGAGGGATTGTGGCCCACCAGGGCCCAGCCCGCGCCTCGCTCCCGCGCCAGGTCGACGATGCGCTTGTGCGCGCCGCGCTGGGGCAGCAGGGCGGGGTGGACCTCCACGCCCGCCACGCCGAGCGCCTCCGCGAGCAGCTCCGCCGTCTGGACGGCGCGCACCAGCGGGCTGGTGATGATGCCTCGCAGCGGCGTGAGGCGCGCCAGCTTGCGGGCGTGGTGGCGGAAGGCGGCGCGGCCTTCCGGGGTGAGGGCACGGGCCTCGTCGCCCAGGACATGGGAGTCCTCCGCGACGGCGTGGCGGACGAACAGCAGGGGCAGCTCGCGAGCAGACATGGTGACCGCCGTGAATCACTCCCAGCGGCCCCGCGCAAGCAACGGCCTGGCGACAACGTCTACCCTTCGAAATCGTTGAGCGCGTCCGGGGGCAGCGGCGCGGCGCCCGTCACGGTGCCGTCCATGTCCGTGGGCAGCGAGGCCGGGTCGACCTCCGGGGAGGGGCGGCTGTCCATGGGCGAGGCCGCGGCGCGCGAGGCGGCCCCTGGCGGCGGGCGCAGCACGGGCCCCGGCGGGGGCAGGCCGGAGTGGCGGCGCGCGGCCTCCATCAGCGCGTTGTGGTGGCGGTAGCGCGCCTCCACCAGCTTGTGGACGAGCAGCGGCCCGCCGGGGACGCGGCGCGCGGTGAGGGCCTGGGTGGCCTTGCGCACCGGGTAGCGCACGCGGCGAATCTGCACCCGCCAGCCCTTGGGGGTGAAGGTGAAGACGCCATAGGCGGGGCGCAGGTCTCCGTCCCGGGGGATGCCCGCGCTGGCCACGTCCGCGATGAGCATGCGGCCCACGCGGCGGCGGTAGGGGAAGTGCAGGTGCCCGAAGGCGCAGGCCGCCGCGTCCAGGTGGCTGAAGAAGCGGCGCACCGCGACGTCATCCAGCGTGGGGTCCAGCGACTCCTCGAGGTTGCGCGGGTTGGCGTGGCAGACGAAGAGGTCCTGCCCCTTGCGCGGCGAGTAGCGCGCGGAGAAGGGCAGGGCGCCCAGCTTCTCCAGCAGCGCGCCGCCGAGCTGATCCCGCGTCCAGCGCAGCAGCTCCGTCTTCCAGTGGTCCTTCTCCCGGTAGGCGCCACCCAGGTAGTTGCCCGCCAGGTAGCAGTCGGTGTTGCCCATCAGCACCGAGTCACACCGGTCGAAGAGCAGGTCCACCGTCTCGCGCGGGTGCGCGCCGCGCAGCGCCAGGTCACCGGCGGCGACGATGTAGTCGGGTGCCACCGAGCGCGCGATGTCCTCGAGGACGGCCTCGCAGGCGGGAAGATTGCCGTGGATGTCCGCGAGGATGGCGACCCGCATGGTGGCTGCATCCTACCCGGTCGCCGCGTTCGATGAAGCCGCCAGGGGCAGAAAAATGGTGAAGGTGCTCCCCTCGTTGGGTTGGCTCTCCACCTTGACCTCGCCGTCCATGGCCTGCAGCAGGTGCTTGACGATGGACAGCCCCAGCCCCGTGCCCCCCATGTCCCGGCTGCGGCCCTTGTCCACCCGGTAGAAGCGCTCGAAGATGCGGGACAGGTGCTTGGGCTCGATGCCCACCCCCGTGTCCTTCACCCGCACCACGCAGCGGCCCGACTCGCACGCGCCGTACACGTCCACCTGCCCGCCCGCCGGCGTGTACTTCACCGCGTTGTCCAGCAGGTTGAGCAGCACCTGCTCCACGGCCCGGGTGTCGCCCTCCGCGAGCAGGTCGGGAGGGACATGGAGTGAAACCACCTGGCCCTTGCCCTCGGCCTTGGGGCGCACGGTGTCCGCGGCGCGGGCGGCGGCGTCCGCCAGGGGCACGCGGCCGCGCTTCAGGCTCACCTCGCGGGCCTCCAGGCGGGACAGCTCCAGCAGGTCCTCCACCAGCTCGGACAGGCGCTCGGACTGGCGGTGGATGATCTCCACCATCTTCGGCGCCATGACGGGGTCATTGAGGGCGCCGCCCTGGAGCGTCTCCGCGTAGCCGCGGATGGCGGTGATGGGCGTGCGCAGCTCGTGCGACACGTTGGCCACGAAGTCCTTGCGCACCTTCTCCAGGCGGCGCAGCTCGGTGACGTCGTGGAAGACGGCGGCGCTGCCCGGCAAGTCCTTGGCCAGGGGCGTCACCCGGATGGACAGCGTGCGCGGGAAGAGGCCGTCCAGCGTGAGCTCCAGGTGGCTGGAGGCGCCCTCCCGGCAGGCGCGGATGACGGCGTCGTGCAGCGCCTCGTTGCGGATGAGGGCCAGGGGGCGCTGGCCCGTGAGTTCCCCGCTGGTGGAGGCCAGCATGTCCCGGAGGGCGTCGTTGTGGCGCACCACCGTGCCCTCGTCGTCCGTCACCCAGATGCCCTCCGCCATGCCGTCCAGCACCGCGGTGAGGGTGCGCGCCTCCTGCGTGAGCATGGCGGAGCGCGCGGACAACTGGGCGTGGAGGGAGTCGATGGCGCCCTCCAGGCCGGCCACTTCATCCAGCCGCTCCGGGACGGCGGGGGGCGCGCCCGGGCCGCCCTCGGCGCGGTCGCGCGTGTGGCGGGCCAGCAGGTCCAGTTGGCGCTGCAGCGTCCCGCGGCTCACGCCCAGGGACATGAGGGAGCCGGCGAGCGCGACCAGCGCCGCGGCGACGACCTCCTTGGGGCCGTCCAGGAGGGCGACGAGCGTCGCGACGACGAAGGCGGGCAGCAGGAGCGGAAGGAGCGTGGCGCGCAGGGGCATGGGCGGGGCGTGGGGTTCGCGTCACGGGGGGCTGAGCTTGTAGCCCACGCCGCGCACCGTCTCGATGATGTCCCCGGCGGGGCCCAGCTTCTCGCGCAGCCGCTTGATGTGCGTGTCCACGGTGCGGGTGTGGATCTCCGCCTGGATGCCCCAGACGTCCGACAGCAGCACCTCGCGCGTCTGCACCCGGTCCGAGCGCTCCAGCAGGGTGCGCAGCAGGCGGAACTCCAGCGCGGTGAGGAGGACTTCCTCCCCCTTCACGCGCACCTGGTGGCGGGTGGTGTCCAGGCTGATGTCGCCGGAGGCCAGCACCGCGGCGGGCCCGTCCTCCGCGTCCGCGCGGCGCAGCACGGCCTTGACGCGCAGGAGGAGCTCGCGGACGGAGAAGGGCTTCACCACGTAGTCGTCCGCGCCCAGCTCCAGGCCCTGCACCCGGTCCGACTCCTGGCCCTTGGCGCTGACGATGATGACGGACGCCTTGCGCAGCTCGGTGTCTGCCTTGAGCATGCGCAGCACCTCGCTGCCCGCCACGTCCGGCAGCATCAAATCCAGCAGCACCAGGTCCGGAGGATGCGCGCGCGCCTTGGCGAGCCCGCCCGCGCCCGTGTTCGCCGTCTCCGTCTCGAAACCCGCGGCGCGCAGGTTGTAGTCGACGAGGCCGGCGAGGTCCTGCTCGTCCTCGATAATCAGGATGCGCGACATGAAGTCCTCTTGAGTCCCGCCGCGCTCAGGGCGCGATGGACGGATTGCAGTCTCCACCGGTCAGCGTCAGGGGCGCGGCGATCACCGGCGGGTTGTCACCCGCGTTGACCTCCCGGAGGTAGTTGCACGAGCTGCCCAGGAAGCCGGGCGTCGCCCCCGTGGTGATGGCCTCGATGACGAGCGCGTAATCTCGGCCCACGGGCACCTCCACCGCCAGCTCCAGGCTTCCACCCGATTGGAGGGTCGCCAGGTCCACCGGGAAGCGCAGGGCCCGGCCCTCGCGGCCCTGGGCGTCCTTCAGCACCACCAGGTCATCCCGCCGCACCTGGGTGCCCAGGCAGGTGCGCTCGATTTCGATGCAGCTCCGGCTGGAGCCGCGCGTCACCACGGCCACCTGCAGGGCCTGGACGTCGTTGGCCACCGCGCGCTCCAACGTCAGGGCCAGGGGGAAGCGGCCCGCGGGCTCGGCGTCCGGGCCACACGCGCCCAGGCCGAGCAGCAACAGCGGGGACAGGAGTCGCAGGCTCATGGGGCAGGGGGCTCCACGCGGATGGTGATGGGGACGCGGCCCCGCTCCTCGCCGGAGGTCAGCGCCACGACGCCGGCGGTGGCGCCAATGGCCACCGCGCCCACGCCCACCCAGAGCCAGGGGCTCTTGTACCAGGGCCGGGAGGCGGGCTCGGCGGCGGCGCCGGCGCGCGGGGACCGGGGCGCCACCTGGAAGATGAGCGGCTGGAAGGAGTCCCCCCGGCCCGCGAGCCGGCGCTGCGCCGCGTCCGCGACCTCGAAGTAGTACTCCATCTCGTAGGCGTCGGCCTCGGAGGGGACCTCGTACGCGGGCAGCACCGCGCGGTAGCGCTCGCGGCCGCGGCCCTCCGGCGTGCGGTCTCTCGCGAAGTCCACCGAGCTGTAGGCCTCGTCCCCGGCGCGCCGGTAGAAGAGGCGCGCGCGGGCGCCCAGGGCCAGGTCCTGGATGGTGGCCTCCACGACGACGGGCTCGCCGCCGGGCGGGTCGGGGATGGGGTCCACGTCCAGGGTGACGGGGCGGACGCGGCGGCTCTTGATGTCCTCGCGGATGCGCGCGTAGAGGGCGCGCAGCTTGGGCGGGGCGGTGCGCGGCAGCTCGTAGTCGGGCCGGGCCTGGAGCAGCTTCTCGTAGGCGTCGCGGGCCTGGGGCTCGTCCCCCAGGTAGAGGGCCGTCAGGCCCAGCAGGCGGTACATCTCCACCAACTGGTCATCCGTCAGGTCCGGCGCGTCCAGGCCCTCCAGGAGCGTGCGCCGGGCCTTTTCAAACGCGCCCTGGTCAATCTGGGCGCGGGCCTCGGTGATGGCCGGGCTCGCCGGGCCGAGCTGGCAGAGTACGGGCCCAGGGAAGAGGGGCCGGCTCCAGCCCGGTCGGGCACCCAGGCCCAGCACCAGCAGGAGGACCCACCCGCGCAACCGCCAGCCGTGTCCGTGCATCGATTCGAACCTATCAAAACGTTATCGAGAGAATCCACGAAGGCCGGCCCACCGAGGGTGACGGCGCGGTGACATCTTCGTGGCGGTGTCACACGAGGGCGTGTTGACGCTGGAGGGCCCGCCCTCTATGTTGCGCGCCCCTTTTTGCCTGGAAGTAGCGTAAATGCTCGTAAAGGTTGAACAAATCAAGGACGCTGGGCTGAAGCTCGAGGAGCCCATCAATCTCGAGCTGCTCGGTGAGACGCTGGGAGGCGGCGCGGCCTCCGGCGAGGATACCGGATTCCGGGCCACCGCCCCGTCGACGTTGAAGGCGTCGCTGCGCAAGCTGAGCGGCGGCGTGCTGCTGGAGGGGCGCTTCACGGTGGACGTCACCAGCCCCTGCAAGCGCTGCCTCACCGACGTGGCCACGAAGGTCCCCGTGGAGTTCACGCTCAACCTGGTGCCGGAGTCCCTGGCCCGGGGCGACGACTTCAAGGACGACGACGAGAAGGCCATGGAGAAGAAGGAGCGCAGCCAGGGCGAGTCCGGCGGCTCCTTCGAGATGGACGACGCGGATCAGGAAGTCTTCGACGGGAAGAGCATCAACCTGGACCCCATCGTCCGGGAGCAGCTCCTGCTGGCCCTGCCAATGAACGCCGTGTGCCGCGAGGACTGCAAGGGGCTGTGCTCGCAGTGCGGCGCGAACCGCAACGAGGTCGCCTGCGCCTGTGACACCCGCCCGGTGGACCCCCGGCTGGCGCCGCTGAAGAACATCAAGCTCAGCAACTGAGCCTGGCGCAGTGGGGCCCCGGAGGTGCCGGGGCCCCGGAAACGACAAGGGCCGCGGCCTCCAGGTGAAGGAGGCGCGGCCCGTCGTACTTCAAGGAGCCCGGGGAGGGCCCTGTATGCGGCTGTGCGTCAGGCCTCGGCCTGGACGATGGCCTCACGGCCCTTGTACTGGCCACAGGACGTGCAGGCGCGGTGGGGAAGCACCGGCTCCTTGCAGTTCGGGCACTTGGTCACCTGCACGGCGCTCCGCAGGTTGTTGTTGGCCGCACGGCGGCGGTCGCGACGCATCTTCGAAGTACGCTTCTTGGGGACACCCACGGCTCACCTCTATCTTCGACCCCGACCCGGAGCGTTCGCGCCGGTCCGGACCGGTTGAGTCCAATGTCTTTCGCGCTGTGCCGGGGTCCCCGGCTCCCTGCGCAACACTCTCTACGGCTCGAAAACCGGCCTGGGGCGGTCGCACGAAGGCTCCCGTACTCCATGTCCGGCTTCGGAAGGCGGCGGACCCTAGCGGCTCGGCGCCCCCGAGTCAATGTGACAACGCGGGAGGGCCCGTTATCTCCCGGGCACCGTCTATCCCGGACGGTGTCCGGTGACAACGCCCGTGGCGGGGGCACCATTCGTCCCGCCCGTGCCCGAGGGGCAGGCAATCCTGCCGTTGCCCCCCTGGAGGGTTCCTGGTGTGCTGCGCGCCGCCCGCCCCCCGGCGGGTCGGGAGTCCGACATCCGCCCGGAGGCCTGGCGGGCAAGGAGAGGGTGGGGATGAGGCTGGTGCTGGATGCCATGGGCGGCGATCACGCGCCCGCCGCCCCGGTGGAGGGCGCGGTGTTCTTCGCGCGGGCCCACCCGGGCCACCAGGTGCTCCTGGTCGGAGACGAAGCCAGGGTGGCGCCGCTCCTGGGCAAGCTGCGGCCCCCGCCCAACCTCCAGTTCCATCACGCCTCGGAGGTGGTGGAGATGGACGAGCACGCCTCCACGGCCTTCCGCCGCAAGCGCGACTCGTCCCTGCGGGTGGGCTTCGAGTTGGTGCGGGACGGCCAGGCGGAGGCGCTCGTCTCCGCGGGCAACTCCGGGGCCGTCATGGCCGGGGGCCTGCTGACCCTGGGGCGGCTGCCCGGCGTGGAGCGTCCGGCCATCGCCGCGCTCTTCCCCGCGCTCAAGGGCGGCGGCCGGTGCCTGCTCCTGGACGCGGGGGCCAACGTGGACTGCCGGCCGTCGCACCTGGCCCAGTTCGCCGTCATGGGGGAGGCCTACGTGCGCGCCCGCATGGGCGTGGCCCGGCCCCGGGTGGCCGTGCTCTCCAATGGCGAGGAGTCCTCCAAGGGGACGCCGCTCACCCGGGAGGCCAGCGAGCTGCTGCGCCGCTCCGACCTGGACTTCGTGGGCTACGTGGAGGGCAAGGACCTCTTCTCCGGTGAGGTGCAGGTGGTGGTGACGGACGGCTTCACCGGGAATGTCGTCCTGAAGACATCGGAAGGCGTGGGCATGGGCGTCATTGGCATGCTGCGTCAGGCCATCGAGCGGCGCGGGGGGCTGGCGGAGAAGGTGGGGGCCATGCTGCTCCAGCCGGCGCTGGCGGGCCTGCGCAAGGTGGTGGACTACGCCGAGTACGGCGGGGCGCCGCTCCTGGGCATCCAGGGGGTGGGCATCGTCGCGCATGGGCGCTCCACGCCCCGGGCCCTCTTCAACGCGCTGGGGGCGGCGCTGGCCATGGCGGAGGGGGGCGTGCAGGCGGAGTTGACGCGTTGCATTGAGCGCGCGGCGGCATGGCTTCCGCCGCCCGCGAAGGGAAAAAGGGCGACAGAGCCGGGCGTTTCCGATTAGAGGCTGCGCCCGGAGCGTGCAGGCCGCCGTGACGTGGTGGTGGGGCGGCTCGCGGAAATTGCTGGCTGAAACCCGCCCGGGTGCGGCAACAGGGCGTTTGGGCCGCGGCCCGAGGCCGCTGAAAGGGAGTCCGACGCGCCAGGGAGGCCGGGGCGCGGGGACTCCGAAATTCGAGGAGGCGGAGTCCGCATGTCGAAGGTCGCGTTCGTGTTCCCCGGGCAGGGCAGCCAGGCCGTGGGGATGGGCAAGGACCTGTATGAGAAGTTCCCGGAGGCCCGGGCCGTGTTCGACGCGGTCGACGACGCCCTGGGGGAGAAGCTCTCCACCCGCTGCTTCGAGGGGCCGGACGAGGCGCTGAAGCTGACGGCCAACACCCAGCCGGCCATCCTCACGGTGTCGCTGGCGGCGCACGCGGTGTTCGCGAAGCGGGGGCCGGCGCCGGCCTTCGTGGCGGGGCACTCGCTGGGCGAGTACTCCGCGCTGGTGGCGGCGGGCGCCATGGACCTGGGCGACGCGGCCCGGGCGGTGCGCGCGCGCGGCACCTTCATGCAGGAGGCGGTGCCCGCGGGCGTGGGGGCCATGGCCGCGGTGCTGGGCCTGGTGCCGGAGCAGGTGAAGGCGGCCTGCCAGGCGGCGGCCGAGGGGCAGGTGGTGGCGCCGGCGAACTACAACTCGCCCGAGCAGACCGTGATTGCCGGTGACGCCGCGGCGGTGGAGCGCGCCGGGGCGAAGTGCAAGGAGGCCGGCGCCAGGCGCGTGATGCCCCTGCCGGTGTCCGCCCCCTTCCACTGCGCGCTGATGGCGCCGGTGCAGCCGCGCCTGGCGGAGGTGCTGGGCCGCATCCGCGTGTCCGCGCCGTCCGTGCCGGTGGTGACCAACGTGGAGGCCCGCCCCAACGCGGACGCGGCGCGCGTGGTGCCGCTGCTGCTGGAGCAGGTGAGCTCGCCGGTGCGCTGGATTGAGTGCGTGGAGGCGCTGAAGGCCGAGGGCGTCACCCGCATCATCGAGCTGGGGCCGGGCAAGGTGCTGGTGGGCCTGGTCAAGCGCATCACCAAGGACATCGAGCTGTTCAACGTCGAGGACTCCGCGAGCCTGGACAAGGCGCTCGCGGCGCTGGGGGTGGCACCATGAGCGGCTTCAAGGACAAGGTCGTGCTGGTGACGGGGGGCTCGCGCGGCATCGGCCGGGCGTGCGCGGTGGCCTTCGCCAAGGCGGGGGCCTCCACCGTGGTCATCAGCTACGCGGGCAACGAGGCGGCGGCCCAGGAGACGGTGAAGCTGCTCGAGGCCGAGGGCGCCAGGGCGGAGGCCATCCGCTTCGACGTGTCCGACAGCGCCGCCTGCGCCAGCGCGGTGGACGGCGTCGTCAAGGCCCACGGCCGGCTGGACGTGCTCGTCAACAACGCGGGCGTGGCGGTGGACGGCCTGGTCATGCGGGTGAAGGACGAGGACTGGGACAAGCAGCTCGACACCAACCTCAAGGGCGCCTTCACGCTCATCCGCGCCGCCAGCCGGCCCATGATGAAGCAGCGGGGCGGCGCCATCATCAACATCACCTCCGTGGTGGGGGAGATGGGCAACGGCGGGCAGGCGGCCTACTCGGCGTCCAAGGCGGGGCTCATTGGCCTGACCAAGTCCGTGGCGCGCGAGCTGTCCAGCCGGAACATCCGCGTCAACGCCGTGTCCCCGGGCTTCATCGGCACGGACATGACCGGGCACCTCAATGACGAGCTGCGCCAGAAGATGCTGGAGGGCATCCCCCTGGGTCGGCTGGGGAATCCAGAGGAGGTCGCCGGCGCCGTCGTCTTCCTGGCGGGGGACGCCGCGTCCTACATCACCGGCGAGGTCCTGAAGGTCAATGGCGGCATGTACATGTAACCCACGGTTGGATTGCCGCCGGGCGTGGGATATACCGCGCCCGCTTTCGACATGGTCCGGGAAGCCTACCGGACCACATCTGGTTCCTGGAGGGTTCTACACTTATGTCGACGTCAACCATTGAGGCCAAGGTCAAGTCCATCATCGCCGACCAGCTTGGGGTGGGAGAGGATGAGATCAAGCCGGAGTCCTCCTTCATCGAGGACCTGGGCGCGGACAGCCTCGACATCGTGGAACTCGTGATGGCGATGGAAGAGGAGTTCGAGGTCGAGATCCCGGACGAAGAGGCGGAGAACATCAAGTGCGTCAACGACGCCATCAACTACATCAACACCCACAAGAAGTAGGCAGCACCACGTGGCGTGCCGGGGTGCGGGGTGACGCCGCGTAAGCCGCGGCGTCCCCGGTGTCCCAAACGCCAGCGGAGAGGACCGTGTCAGAGCGTCGAGTCGTCATCACCGGAACCGGGCTCGTTTCGGCCCTGGGTACCGGCACCGAGAAGAACTGGCAGGCGTTGATCGCCGGCAAGTCGGGTATTGCCCAAGTCACCCGCTTTGACGTTGGCAAGATCGACACGCGCATCGCGGGCGAGGTGAAGGACTTCGAGCCCGAGAAGTTCATCGAGAAGCGCGAAGTGCGCCGGATGGACCTCTATGCGCAGTTCTCGCTCGCCGCCGCGCAGATGGCGGTGGAGGAGTCGGGGCTGCCCGTCGGTCCGGACAAGCCGCACGGCTACATCCCCGAGAAGGTCGGCGTCATCGTCGGCTCGGGCATCGGCGGCATCTCCTCTCTGGAAGAGCAGCACCGCAAGGGGCTGGAGAAGGGGTTCGACCGGCTGTCGCCCTTCTTCATCATCCAGATGATCATCAACATGGCGCCCGGCCTCATCTCCATGCGGTACAACTGCAAGGGGCCGAACTGGGCGCCGGTGTCCGCCTGCGCCACCAGCGCGCACGCCATTGGCGAGGCCTGGAAGTCCATCCGGCTGGGAGAGACGGACGCGGTCATCGCGGGTGGGGCCGAGGCGGCCATCACCCCGCTGGGGCTGGGCGGCTTCTCCGTGATGAAGGCGCTGTCCACGCGCAATGACGACCCGGCCGCCGCCAGCCGTCCCTTCGACAAGGACCGCGACGGCTTCGTCATGGGCGAGGGCGCGGGCATCCTCGTCCTGGAGGAGCTGGAGGCCGCGAAGAAGCGCGGCGCCAACATCCTGGCGGAGGTGGTGGGCTACGGCGCCAACTCGGACGCGTACCACGTCACCCAGCCGGCGCCGGAGGGCGAGGGCGCGGCGCGCTGCATGCGGCTGGCGCTCCAGTCCGCGGGGATGAACCCGGAGGACGTGGGCTACATCAACGCCCACGGCACCTCGACGCCGTTCAACGACGCCAACGAGACGAAGGCCATCAAGGCGGTGTTCGGCGACCACGCGCGCAAGGTCGCCGTGTCGTCCACCAAGTCCATGACGGGCCACATGCTCGGCGCGGCGGGCGGCTTCGAGGGCGTGGTCAGCGCGCTGGCGCTGGCGCGCAACATCCTGCCGCCCACCATCAACCAGACGACGCCTGATCCGGACTGCGACCTGGACTACGTGCCCAACCAGGCGCGCGAGGCCCGCGTCAACGCGGTGATGAGCAACTCGTTCGGCTTCGGCGGCACCAACGCGGTGCTGCTCTTCAAGCGCTTCTAGCCACTCCAGGAGAGCCCCGCGTGAAAGTCATCCTCGCTTCCGACCACGCGGGCCTGGAGCTCCGGCAGGAGCTGGTGGCGGCGCTCGCCGCGCGGGGCGTGGCCCACGAGGACGTGGGGCCCGCCACGCGGGACTCGGTGGACTATCCGGACTTCGCCGCGCGGGTGTCCCGCGCCGTGGCGTCCGGGCAGGCCACCCTGGGCGTGCTGGTGTGTGGCACCGGCATTGGCATGAGCATCGTGGCCAACAAGCACAAGGGCATCCGGGCGGCCCTGTGCACCACGGAGTTCGAGGCCCGCATGGCCCGGGCTCACAATGACGCCAACGTGCTGTGCCTGGGCCAGCGCGTGGTGGGGGCCGGCGTGGGCCGCGCCATCCTGGAGGCGTTCCTCAGCACTGCTTTCGAAGGCGGCCGCCACGAGCGGCGCGTCCAGATGATTCGCGAGGCCGAGTCCCAGGGCTAACGGCCCCGCCGTACCCGTCGTTCGAGGGAATCCGCCATGGAGAACATCCGTACGCTGGCCGAAGTGGATCCGGAGCTTGCCCGCGTCCTCCGCGAGGAGACCCAGCGCCAGGAGGAGGGGCTGGAGCTCATCGCGTCCGAGAACTTCGTCTCCCCGGCGGTGATGGAGGCGGTGGGCTCGGTGCTCACCAACAAGTACGCGGAGGGCTACCCCGGCAAGCGCTACTACGGCGGCTGCGAGGTGGTGGACGTCGCGGAGAACCTGGCGATTTCGCGCGCGAAGGATTTGTTCGGCGCGGAGGCCGTCAACGTGCAGGCGCACTCCGGCAGCCAGGCCAACATGGGCGCCTTCATGGCGCTGATGAAGCCGGGCGACACCATGCTGTCGCTGGACCTGAACTCCGGCGGCCACCTCACGCACGGCGCCGCGTTCAACTTCTCCGGCAAGCTCTACAAGGTCGTCCACTACGGCCTGACGCGGGACACGGAGACCATCGACTTCGCGCAGGTGGAGTCGCTGGCCAAGGAGCACAAGCCGAAGGTCCTCGTCGTGGGCGCCAGCGCGTACCCGCGCACGCTGGACTTCGCGAGGTTCCGGGAGATCGCCGACGCGGTGGGCGCGGCCATGCTGGTGGACATGGCGCACATCGCCGGCCTCGTCGCCGCGGGCGTGCATCCCTCGCCGGTGCCGGTGGCGGACATCGTGACCAGCACCACGCACAAGACGCTGCGCGGCCCGCGCGGCGGCCTGGTGCTGAGCCGCGAGCCCTACGCCAAGGCCATCAACAGCCAGATCTTCCCCGGCATCCAGGGCGGCCCGCTGATGCACGTCATCGCCGGCAAGGCGGTGGCCTTCAAGGAGGCCCTGTCGCCGGAGTTCAAGGCCTACCAGCGGCAGATCGTCGCCAACGCGAAGGCGCTGGCGGAGGCGCTCCTGCGCGCGGGCCTGCGGCTGACGTCCGGTGGCACGGACAACCACCTGATGCTGGTGGATCTGCGTCCCAAGAAGCTCACGGGCAAGGTGGCCGAGGAGGTGCTGGGCAAGGCCGGCATCACCGTGAACAAGAACATGATCCCCTTCGACCCGGAGAAGCCGATGACGACCTCCGGCGTCCGGGTGGGCACGCCGGCCATCACCACGCGCGGCATGCGCGAGGCGGAGATGGCGGTGGTGGGCCGGCTCATCGGCGAGGCGCTGGACGCCGCGCAGGACGACGCCGCGCTCGCCCGCATCAAGGGGCAGGTGAAGGAGCTCTCGCAGGGCTTCCCGCTCTACGCCTCGCGGTTGAAGTAGATTCGCGAGCAGTCCCCCCTCCATGCGCTGCCCCTTCTGTCAGGACGCCGAGAACAAGGTCATCGACTCCCGCGAGTCACACGAGGGCTCCGTCATCCGGCGGCGCCGCGAGTGCCTGGCCTGCAAGCGCCGCTTCACCACGTATGAGCGGGTGGAGGAGCTCTACCCGCTCATCGTGAAGAAGGACGGGCGGCGCGAGGCGTTCGACCGGGAGAAGATCGTCAACGGCCTGAAGAAGGCGTGTGAGAAGCGGCCCGTGTCCGCGGACCAGCTCGAGGAGACGGTGGTCGCCATCGAGCGGCAGCTCCAGGGCATGGGGGAGAAGGAGGTCCCGTCGTCCGTCATCGGCGAGGAGATCATGCGCCGGCTGCGGCAGTTGGACGAGGTGGCCTATGTCCGCTTCGCGTCCGTGTACCGCAGCTTCCGCGACATCGCGGAGTTCATGGACGAGCTGAAGGCCCTGCGAGAGGCCGAGGCGCGCGAGCAGCAGAAGGCGCCTCCCACGGCACCGGTGGACAAGGGCGATTAGAGAAAGCACATGCGGCTGCTGACACGGGCAAGGTTGGAGGCGACCCGGGCGCCCCGGGCGAAGCGGGCGGCGGATTTCGACCGGGCGGTGGCGGAGTTCTTCATGCGCATCGCGCTGGAGGAGGCCGCCAAGGGCCTGGGCCGCACCAGCCCCAACCCCGTGGTGGGCGCGGTGCTGGTGAAGGGCGGCCGCATCATCGCCCGCGGCTACCACAAGAAGGCGGGCACGGCGCACGCGGAGGTCGTGGCGCTGGAGGCCGCGGGGGCCCGGGCGAAGGGCGCGGACCTCTACACCACGCTGGAGCCGTGCGACCACTACGGGCGCACCCCGCCGTGCAGCATGGCCATCATCGAGGCGGGCGTCCGGCGCGTCATCTGCGCGTCCGCGGACCCCAACCCCCAGGTGAGCGGCAAGGGCGTGGCGCGGATGCGGCGCGCCGGGCTGAAGGTCCTCACGGGCGTGCTCGCGGAGGAGGCGGACCGCCTCAACCGGCCCTTCTTCAAGATGATGCGCACCGGCCTGCCCTGGGTGACGCTCAAGGCGGCGGTGACGCTGGACGGGAAGCTGGCCACGGCCACCGGGGACTCGCGCTGGGTGACGGGGGCGCCGGCGCGCGCCTGGGTCCACCGGCTGCGTGACTCGGTGGACGTCATCCTGGTGGGCTCCAACACCGTCCGGAAGGACGACCCGAAGCTGACCACGCGGCTGCCCGGCGGCGGTGGGAAGGACCCGCTGCGGGTGGTGGTGGACAGCCACCTGCGCCTGTCGCCGGGCTACACCGTCTTCACGCAGCGCAGCCCCGCACGCACGGTGGTCGCCACGCTGGAGGACCCGGAGGGCCGCAAGGCGCGGCGCTTCCTGGCGCAGGGCGTGGACGTCTGGCAGCTCCGCCAGAAGTCCGGGCAGGTGGACCTCAAGGCCCTGCTGCGGCGGCTGGCCAGGGAGGGCCACAACCACGTCATGGTGGAGGGCGGCGCGGAGATGTACGGCTCCCTCCTGCGCGGGCACCTGGCGGATGCGCTGGCGCTGTTCCTGGCGCCCAAGCTGATTGGCAGCCCGGGCCTGTCCTGGGCGGGCGACCTGGGCGTCAAGGAGATGGCCCAGGCCCTGGCCGTGAAGGACCTGACCTTCGAACGCCACGGCGACGACCTCCTGCTCCAGGCGCTGCTGTAGGACACAGGCCGCCGTGGGCGCGGGTGGGGCCGGTCCGTTATAAGCGGCCCATGTTTACCGGCCTCATTCAGGACCTTGGCAGGGTGGAGCGCGTCATCCCCGGTGGGATGACGGACCTGTGGATTCACACCTCGCTGGGCGCGGCGTCCTTCGAGCTGGGCGAGTCGATCGCCGTCAACGGCGCCTGCCTCACGGTGGTGGAGCGCACGGGGGACAGCTTCCGCGTCCAGGCCGCGCCGGAGACGCTGCGGCGCACGACGCTGGGGGCGGTGAAGCCTGGAGACCGGGTGAACCTGGAGCGGGCCCTGGCCCTGGGCGCGCGGCTGGGCGGGCACCTGGTCTCCGGCCACGTGGACGCCGTCAGCGAGGTGCTGGAGACCTACCCGGAGGGGGGCTCGTGGGTGATGGGCTTCCGGCTGCCGGAGGCGCTGGCGCCGTACTTCATCGAGAAGGGCTCGGTGGCCATCGACGGCATCAGCCTCACCGTCAACACGCTGGAGGCGGACCGCTTCCGGGTGCAGCTCATCCCGGAGACGCAGGAGCGCACCACCCTGAAGTCGCGGGGCGTGGGGGCGAAGGTGAACCTGGAGGCGGACCAGATTGGCAAGTACGTGGCCCGGCTGTTCGCGCTCCAGCGGGGGCAGGGGGCGCCCGGGGACGCTGGCGGGCTGACGGCGGCGGCCATCAAGGCCGCGGGGTTTGGCACGCCGTAGCAGGCGACGCCGGGCCCCGGGGTGGTGTAGGAAGCGCGGCATGCCTCGCTACTTCGACGGTGACTTTCTACCCCCCAAGGGCCGCTTCGCCATCTGCGTGGCCCGCTTCAACGGCTTCATCACCGAGGAGCTGGCCAAGGGCGCCGTGGACACGCTGGTGCGCCACGGCGTGGCCGACGCGGACATCGACGTGTACCGCTGCCCTGGAACCTATGAGCTGCCCGGCCTGGTCCGCCGCGTGACGGAGACCCGGCAGTACGTGGGCGTCATCACCCTGGGCGCCGTCATCCGTGGCGGCACGCCGCACTTCGACTACGTGGCGGGCGAGTGCGCCAAGGGCATTGGCGCGGTGGCCTTCGAGGCCGCGGCGGCCACGCCGGCGACCACGGTCACCTTCGGCGTGCTGACGACGGACACGGTGGAGCAGGCCATCGACCGGGCGGGCGTGAAGGCGGGGAACAAGGGAGCGGAGGCCACGCTGGCCTGCATCGAGATGGTCAATCTGTACGCGAAGATGACGGCGACGGAAGGAAGGAAGGCGTAGGCCATGGGCGCGCGAAGAACGGGACGTGAGCGTGCGCTGCAGGCGCTCTACCAGTTGGAGATGGCCCCCGCGACGACGGCGGAGGCGCTGGAGTCGGCCTGGTCGGCCGCCGAGGAGAGCGCCAAGAGGGATCCGGACGCGGTGAGGTTCGCCCGCGAGCTGGTGGAAGGCGTGCAGTCCCACCGGGACGAAATCGACCAGCTCATCGAACGGCACAGCCACAACTGGCGGCTGGACCGCATGTCCCGCATTGACCGGAACGTGCTGCGCCTGGGCATCTTCGAGCTGAAGTACCGGCCGGACATCCCGCGCAAGGTCACCATCAACGAAGCGGTGGAGCTGGGGAAGAACTTCGGGACGGAGGAGTCGAGCGCCTTCGTCAACGGGCTCCTGGACCGCGTCGCGGTGGCCCTCAACAAGTCGTGAGCCGCTGACACCTGCGAGGAACGCGCCGTGAGCCAGACGACGACGCACGACATCGGATTGGAAGGGCTGGACACGCTCGGCGGGGTGGACGCGCTCTGCCTCTTCGTCGCCGAGGATGACCGGCCCCTGCCGTCCTCGGCGGGCTTCGTGGACTGGCGCCTGTGCGGCACGCTCTCGCGGGTGCTGAAGAATGGCTTCTTCACCGGCGCGAAGGACGACTGGCTGCTGCTGCCGTCGGACGGGAAGCTCCTCGTGCCCCGCGTCTTCGTGGTGGGGCTGGGCTCGCGTCATAAGCTGGACGCGGGCGCGCTGAACGAGGCCCTGGCCGGAGCGGCGCGCGTGTTGTCCAAGGCGAAGGTGGACGCGGTGGCGCTGGAGGTCCCCGCGGGCGGTCAGGTGGAGGACGCCGCGCGGGCGGAGGCCTTCCAGAAGGGCTTCCTGCCGGCGTTCAAGGGCGGACGGGTGGCGGTCCTGGCGGACAAGGGGCTCGTCAAGTCGCTGCCTGCACGCAAGGGCTGACGCTCGGCGGGCGGGCGGGCCTTCTGCTAGCATGCCCCGCTCGGGGCGTGCGCACATGCGTGTCAAGGTGCTGATTGTCGAGGACTCGAAAGCGTCGCGCGAGTACATCGCGGCGATGGTCGAGGCCGTGGAGGGGGTCGAGGTGGTGGTGACCTCGAGCGGCTTCGAAGCGCTGAAGCTGCTGCCGCGTCACCGCTTCGAGCTCATCATCACCGACATCAACATGCCGGACATCAACGGGCTGGAGCTCATCAACTTCGTCAAGAAGAACCCCAACTACCGCGACGTGCCGCTCTTCATCATCACCACGGAGGGACGCGACCAGGACCGCGAGCGTGGGCTCGCGCTGGGCGCCGCGGAGTACCTGGTGAAGCCCTTCCTCCCCGGGAGCCTGGAAGCGCTCCTGCGGCGCTACCTGAAGCTGCCGTGAGTCCCGGGGGCAAGGCGCTGGCCGAGTTCGTGGCCGAGGCCACGGAGATTCTGGACGCCCTGGCCAGGGACCTGCTCGTCCTGGACGAGCGCCGGGGCCAGGAGGCCGACCCGGACCTGGTCAACGGCATCTTCCGCGCGGCGCATTCGCTCAAGGGCCTGTCCGGGCTGTTCGGCCAGGAGCGCATCTCCCGGCTGGCGCACGGCACGGAGGACCTGCTGGACCGGCTGCGGCTGGGGAAGCTGCTGCTGGACGGCGCGGTGCTGGACGCGCTGATTGAAGTCCTGGATGCGTTCCAGGCGCTGCTGGGCGAGGCCGCGCGCGGCGCGGAGAGCGAGCTCCTGTCGGGCCGCGTGGAGGCGATGGCCGCGCGGCTGGCGTCCCTGGGGGCCCCGGTCGCCGTGGCGGAGGATGATCCGCTGGACCGGCTGGAGCTGGACGCGCAGGTCCGCGCCGTCTTCACGGAGTACGAGGAGCACCGGCTGCGGGAGAACGTGCGCCGGGGCGTGGCGCTGTGGCGCGTTCGGGCCGCGTTTGATTTGTCCGACTTCGACAAGGGGCTGGCGGACCTCAACGCGAGGCTCAAGCCACTGGGCGAGGTCATCAGCACGCTGCCGTCCGCGCAGCCGGGTGGGGCGCATGGCATCGCGTTCGACCTGATTTTCGGCGCGCAGGTCGACCGCGCGTCCCTGGAAGCGGGGCTGAAGGGGACGCCCGCGGAGCTGTCGCCCCTGGCGGTGCGCCCAGCCGCGGCGACCGCGACGAACGCGCTGCTCCAGGCCGCGCAGCCCGCCGCGACGATTCGCACGTCCGAGGCGCACTCGACGCCGACGAAGCGCGGCGGGAAGAAGAAGGCCGCCCGGTCCACGCCTGGCGCGGCGAAGGTGCCCGCCAAGGGACTCTCGGTGGCGCCGCCGCCACCGCCTGGCGCCTCCGACAGTCCGCCCGCGGCGCTGACGGCGGACACGTCCCTGCGCTCCCTGACGCAGACGGTCCGCGTGGACATCGGGCGGCTGGACGGCCTCATCAACATGGTGGGCGAGCTGCTGCTCATCAAGGCCAACCTCCAGCGGCTCGCCGAGTCCGCGCGGCAGGACGGCGCGGTGGCGCTGTCCAAGCTGTTCGGCCAGGAGCTGGCGCGCGAGACGCGAGGGCTGGAGCGCAAGCTGGAGGCCCTCCAGGAAGGCCTGCTGGAAGCGCGCATGGTCCCCGTCGGCCAGGTGTTCGACAAGCTGGCGCGGCTGGTGCGTCGCATCACCCGCGAGGCGGGGAAGGAGATCGAGCTCGCCATCAGCGGCGGCGAGGTGGAGCTGGACAAGCTCATCGTCGAGGAGCTCAGCGACCCGCTGATGCACCTCATCCGCAACGCCATCGACCACGGCGTCGAAGCCCCCGACGCCCGCCTGGCCGCGGGCAAGTCCCGCCGCGCGGTGGTGGGCCTGCGCGCCGAGCAGAAGGGCAATCACGTCGTCATCGAGGTGAGCGATGACGGCGCCGGCATCGACGAGGTGCGCGTCCGGGAGGTGGCCATCACCCGGGGTATCATCACCTTCGCGCAGGCCCAGGAGCTGAGCCGGCGCGAGCTGCTCAACCTCATCTTCCAGCCCGGCTTCTCCACCGCCCGCAGCGTGTCCGAGCTGTCCGGCCGGGGCGTGGGCCTGGACGTGGTGAAGAACAACCTGGGCAACCTGTCCGGCATCATCGACGTGTGGAGCGAGCGCGGAAAGGGCACCGCCTTCCACCTCACGCTGCCCGTCACGCTGGCCATCATCCGCGCGCTGCTGGTGGGCGTCAGCGGCCGCACCTACGCGGTGCCGCTCAACAGCGTGCTGGAAATCATCTCCGTCCAGCCCCGGGACATCCGCACCGTGGAGCGGCGCGAGGTGGTGGACCTGCGTGGCCAGACGCTGCCCTTCGTGCGGCTGGCGCGCATGTTCGCCCTGCCGGAGCGCCCGGTGAGCCGCCACTTCGTGGTGGTGGTGGGGCTGGCCCAGGAGCGCCTGGGCATCGCCGTGGACGAGCTGCACGGCCAGCAGGACATCGTCACCAAGCCCCTGGGGGGCCGGCTCCAGTCCGTCCGGGGCATCTCCGGGGCCACCGACCTGGGCAACCGGCGCACCGTCCTGGTGCTGGACGTGGCGGCGCTCCTGGAAGAGGGCATGGCCCTGGAGCGGCGTCGCGCCTGACCCTCGCTGCGGACGGGCCCGCCGGCTGCTATCCTGGGGGCACCGTGTCCCGGTTCTCGGAACTGCTCGACGACTTCTTCTACCGTCCCGACGAGGACGTCTCCGGGCTCCAGGACTTCGCGGCGGGCAGTGACGGCGCGTTGCCCTCGGCGCCCGAGGAGGTGCCCGAGGAGTACCTGGCCTTCCGCCTGGAGGGGGAGTGCTACGCGGTCCCCATCCGGGGGGTGCGTGAAATCTCCAAGGTGCCCCCGTTGACGGAGATTCCCCGGGCCGAGCCGCAGCTCCTGGGCGTGATGAACCTGCGCGGCGAGCTGCTGCCCGTGTACGACGTCAAGGTGCGCCTGCGGCTGGCGGAGCGGGCGCCCCTGGTGGCCGGGCCGGACGCGCCGGCGCCGCCCCGGAGCGCCCGCATCCTGGTGCTGCGCACGGCGGCGGGGCCCGCGGGGGTGTGGGTGGATGGCGTGGTGGGCGTGGTGAAGCTCAAGCCCTCCATGCTGGAGGCGCCGCCGCCGGGGATGCGCACGGGTGACAGGGACTGCGTGGTGGGCATGGGCCGGCGTGGGCCCACGCTCTACATCCTCCTGGACGCGGAACAGGCGCTGGCACCATGAAGGACCCCGTCAACCTGCTCCCGCGGCGTCCCCACGCCGTCCCCGACGAGGTGGCCTCGGCCGCGGACGGGGTGGTGCAGCTCTGCGCCTTCTTCATCGGCGCGGAGGAGTACGTGCTGGACATCATGCGCGTGGAGGAAATCCTCCCCTTGCAGCGCATCACCCCCATTCCACACGCGCCGGCCTTCGTGGAGGGGGTGCTCCACCTGCGCGGCCTCATCCTCCCGGTGGTGGACCTGCGCTGCCGGCTCATGGGCGCGCCGGGCCCGGAGACACCGAAGTCTCGGCTGCTGGTCTGCAAGCTGGGGAGCCGGCGTCTGGCGGTGAAGGTGGACCGGGTGGCGGAGGTGCTGCGGGTCCGGCGGGGCGACATCAAGCCCGCGCCCGCGCTGGTGGTGGCCGGGCACTCGCCCTTCGTCGTCGGCGTCTGCGGGCCGCCGGACCGGCTCCGGTTGCTGCTGGACCTCAAGGCGTTGCTGCGCGTGGAGCTGGAGCGCGAGTCTTCAAGAAACCCGGCGTAGTCGCACCCAAGGGGGAGCGTGGTGAGCGAATCAGGGTTGGAGCAGCACCGTCGAATCCTCGGCGTCCTCTTCATCGTCATCAACGGGCTGTCCTTGCTCATCGGAGTGGGGGTGATGCTCTTCATCGGGGTCATCGGCGGGACGTTGCCGACGGCGGACCCCGAGGAGCGGGCGCTGATCGTGGCCGTGGGCATGGGCGTGGGCGGGTGCATCGGGCTGCTGGGGCTGCCCGGCGTCATCACGGGCCTCGGGTTGTTGAAGCGCAAGTCCTGGGCGAGGACGTTGACGCTGGTGCTGGGCATCCTCGCCATTCCCAACGTCCCGCTGGGCACGGCGCTGGGGGCCTACGCCCTCTGGTTCTATCTCCAGCCAGGGTCCGACCAGGTCTTCGACCCATGAGCCCCCGCCCCGAGCTCCCGGCGGCGGAGGAGGCCCGCTACCTCGCGCTTCAATCGCTGGACCCCTGCACCGCGGGTGTCCTGGAGATTCTCGTCGTCGGCTTGCACGATGAGAGCTGGCGCGTGCGCCACGTCGCGGCGGAGGCCCTCAAGCGGATGCCCGCCTCCAGCGAGCTGGCGGCCCGGCTCATCGCCGTGCTGGGCGAGCGGGGCGAGACGGGCGCTCGCAACGCGGCCGCGGAGGCGCTCGCGGGGCTGGGCAGCGCCGCGCTGGGCCCGCTGGTGGAGCTGCTGGCGCATCCGGACCCGGACCAGCGCAAGTTCGCCGCGGACATCCTGGGGCAACTGGGACAGCGTGAGGCGGCGGCCGCCCTGGTGCGCGCGTTGTCGGACGCGGACCTCAACGTGCGCGTGTCCGCCGCGGAGGCCCTGGGCCGCATCGGCGGCGCGAAGGCCATGGCCGCGCTGGAGGCCCTGCTGGAGGAGCCCGAGCCCCTGCTGCGCCTGTCCGCGCTGGAGGGGCTGACGCTGCTGCGGCACGCGGCGCCCCTGCCGGTGGTGGAGGCGCTGCTGGAGGACCCACGGCTCCAGCGAAGCGCGTACCGGATGCTGGGGCTCATCCCGGACGCGGACGCCACGGCGCGCATCTGCCAGGGCCTGACGTCCGGGCTGCGCTCGGTGCGCGAGGCCGCGTTGTCCGCGCTGGGGACCCAGGCGGCGGACGCGGCGGGCCCGAGGCGCGGCGCGCTCGAGGCCGGGGTGCGCGAGGCGCTCCAGCCGCTGTCGGGGCTGCGCCCTCGACTGGCCGAGGCGCTGGCGTCCGACGACGTCCGGGTCCGCGCGGGCGCGTTGGTGGCCGTGGCGTCGCTGGCGGATGCGACGCTGGCGCTGCCGGTGGCGGAGTGCGCGCGCGAGGCGCGGCTGCTGCGCGAGGTGTTGCACACGCTGGGCAGGCTGGGGCCGGACGGCGGTCGCGCGTTGCTGCGGGGCCTGGGGGAATTGTCGCTCCCCGCGCGGGCCGCGGCGGCCGAGGCGCTGGTGGAGCTGGTGGACGCCTCGGCGGTGGCGCCGTTGTGCGCGGTGCTGGAGTGGGTGGAGGACGAGCTCCGCGCGGTGGTGGTGCGCGCGCTGGGCCGCACGGGGGCGTCCACGGCCGTGTCGCCGCTCGTCGCGCTCCTGGAGGAGCCAGCCCAGGCGGGGGCGGCGTCGCGCGCGCTGGCGGGGCTGGCGGAGTCCTGCCGGCCGGCGGTGCTGGAGGCGCTGGAGGACGCGGTGGCGCGCAGGGCCACGCCCGCGGCCGTCGCCGCCCTGGCCCGGGTGGGCGGCGTGCCGGCCCTGCCCACGTTGAAGCGGCTGGCGCGGGACGAGGACGCGCGCTGGCGCACGGCGGCGGTGGTGGCGGCCTGTGAGCTGGACGGTGACGTCGGACGCGAGCTGGTGCGCGCCGCGCTCGCGGACGAAGCCGTTCCGGTGCGCATCGCGGGGGTCCGGGCCCTGGCCCGCCTGGGCGGCGCGGACGCGGGCGCGCTGCTGTCGCCGGCGCTTCGGGACGAGGACGCCTCCGTGCGAGTGGCCGCGGTGGAGGCGGCGGGGGACAGCGGCGCGTTGGAGCGGGTCCCGGACCTGGTGGCGCTGACGCGGGACGCCGACGGCGCGCTGGCGGTGGCCGCGGTGCGGGCCCTGGCGAGGATGGGGGCGGCGGGGCCGGGGGTGTTGCGCGACGCGGCGGGGCATTCGGACGTGGAGGTGGTGAAGGCGGCGCTGGCGGCGGGGGCGGAGTCCTCGGCCGGCGTGACGCTGGCGCTGTCCCTGCTGCGCCACGCGCGGTGGGATGTCCGCGCGGCGGCGGCGCGGGTGCTGGGAGATTCGGCGGGGCCAGAGTGTCTGGTCGCCGCCCGGGAGGCGCTGGAGGCGGAGTCGGACGCCCTGGCGCTGCGTGCCCTCTCCGAGGCCGTGGAGCGCCTGCTCCGGCGCTGAAGGGGGCTCCATGGCACGCTTCGACGACGGCCGGCCGGAGATGTCAGCGGAGGAGTTCCGCCTCCTCCGGGACCACGTGTACTCGCACTGCGGCATCCTGGTGCACGAGGACATGAAGTTCGTGATGGAGCGCCGGCTCTGGCCCCGGCTGGAGCTGCTGGGGCTGCCGGACTACGGCGCCTATCACCGCTACCTGCGCTACGACGCCAACCGGCACGCCGAACTGGAGGCGGCCGTCGAGTCCCTCACCACGCACGAGACGTACTTCTTCCGCGAGCCCACGCAGCTCAAGGCCTTCACGGACGAGCTCCTCCCGGTGGTGGAGCAGCGCAACGCGCGGCTGCGGCGCCTGCGGGTGTGGTCCGCGGGCTGCTCTTCCGGGGAGGAGGCCTACACGCTGGCCATGCTCCTGAAGGACAGCCGCCGCTTCGACGACTGGGACGTGGAGGTGCTCGGCACGGACATCTCCCGGCGCGTGCTGGCCATGGCGCGGCGGGCGGAGTACGGGCCTTCCGCGCTGCGCGCCACCTCGCCGGAGCTGCTGGAGCGCCACTTCGTTCCGCTGGGCAACAACCGGGTGCGCGTGCGCGACGAGGTCCGCGCCTGGGTGTCCTTTGGCCACCACAACCTGCTGGACGAGGCGGGCAGCAAGCTGGTGCCCCGCATGGACGTGGTGTTCTGCCGCAACGTGCTCATCTACTTCGACCTGGCGGCGCGCAAGAAGTTCCTGCGCATCGTCCGGGAGCGGCTGGTGCCGGGGGGGCACCTGCTGCTGGGACACTCGGAGAATCTGCTGAGCCTGGGCGCGGACTTCGAGTTCGTTCACCTGCGGGGCGACCTGGTGTACCGGAGGCCCGAGCTGGACGAAGGAGGGCGCCGATGAGCAGCAAGGACGTCATCTCCGTGTTGGTCATCGACGACTCGGCGCACAACCGGCGCACCCTCTCCAACATGCTGGAGTCGGACGCGGACGTGCGCGTGGTGGACCGCGCGGCGGATGGCGAGGAGGGGCTGAAGAAGGTCGTGGAGCTGAAGCCCGACGTGGTGACGCTGGATTTGGAGATGCCGAAGCTCGGCGGCTACACGTTCCTGCGCCTGCTGATGCGCACCGCGCCCACGCCCGTCATCGTCATCTCCAGCTATTCGCACCGCTCGGACGTCTTCAAGGCGCTGGACCTGGGGGCCTTCGACTTCATCGCCAAGCCGCAGCACCCCACCTTCGAGGCCATGGAGGCGCTCCGCGTGGAGCTGCTGGAGAAGGTCCGTGCGGCGCGGCACGTGCGCCCCGGCCACCGGCACGCGGCGCCGGGGGCGCGTGCCATGGCGGTCGCGGGCGAGCCGCCGCTGGTGGTGGCCATCGGCGCGTCCACGGGTGGGCCCCCCGCGGTGCAGCGGGTGCTGGAGGGCCTGGCCGTGGAGCCCACGCCGTGCGTGCTGGTCTGCCAGCACATGCCGCCGCAGTTCACCCGCGCCTTCGCGGACCGGTTGGACCGCATCGGGCCCTTCACCGTGACGGAGGCGCGCGACGGAGACCTGGTGCAGCCCGGGCACGTGTACATCGCGCCCGGCGGGCGGCACATGGTGGTGGCCGAGCGCGGCTCCCGGCTGGAGCTGCACACGCCGCCGCCCACCGCCGTGGACAAGTACGCGCCCAGCGTGGACCGGCTCTTCACCAGCATGGCGCAGGTGCTGGGCGCCAAGGCCCTGGGGGTGGTGCTGACGGGCATGGGGGCGGACGGGGCGGAGGGCGCGCGCGAGGTGCACCGCGCCGAGGGCGAGGTCTGGGCGCAGTCGGAGGAGACCTCGGTGGTGTTCGGCATGCCGGGCGAGGCCATCGCCACGGGGGCGGTGAAGCGGGTGATTCCACTGGGAGACATCGGCCCGGCGCTCGCGGCCCTGGCGCGGCGGAGACGCTGAACCGCCAGCGGCCGCCCCGTGGGTGCTAACGTCCGCCGCCCATGACGCAGCAGATTCGAGCCCTGGTGGTGGATGACTCGCAGGCCATGCGGCGCAGCATCATGTACGCGCTGCAGCGCCTCACCGGCGTGGTGTGCACCGAGGCGCAGGACGGCGCCGAGGGCTTGAAGAAGCTCACGCAGGGCCGCTTCGACCTGGTGCTCACGGACATCAACATGCCGCTCATGGACGGGCTGAAGCTCATCAGCCACATCCGGCAGACGGCCGAGCACCGCGGCGTCCCCATCATCGTCGTCACCACGGAGGGCGCGGCGGCGGACCGGGAGCGCGCGATGAAGCTGGGCGCGAGCGCGTACCTGGTGAAACCCGTGCAGGCGAAGGTCGTGCTGGATACCGTTCGCGAGTTGCTGAAGCTGGACTGAAGGCGAGAGCGCGCGCGAATGGATTCCGTCCTGCGGGTGGAGGGTCTGGAGAAGGCTTACGGCGAGCTGAAGGCCGTCCAGGGGCTCACCTTCGAGGTGGCGCCCGGCGAGGTGCTCGGGCTGGTGGGGCCCAACGGCGCGGGGAAGACGTCCACGCTGCGGTGCCTCGCGGGCATCCTGCCGCCCACCTCGGGCCGCGTGCTGGTGGCGGGGCATGACCTGGCGCGAACGCCCGTGGACGCGAAGCGCGAGCTGGCCTTCCTGCCGGACGAGCCCCGCTTCTTCGAATACCTCACGGTGTGGGAGCACCTGAACTTCACGGCCCGGCTCTACGGCGTGGAGGATTGGGAAGAGCGAGGCCGCGCGCTGTTGGAGGAGATGGAGCTGTCCGGCAAGGAGAAGGCGCTGCCGGGTGAGCTGTCGCGAGGCATGAAGCAGAAGCTGTCCATCGCGTGTGGCTTCCTGCACGCGCCGAAGCTCATCCTCCTGGACGAGCCCCTCACCGGCCTGGACCCCATCGGCATCCGGCGGATGAAGGCGTCGCTGCGGCGCCGGGCGGAGGAGGGCGCGGCGCTGGTGCTGTCCTCGCATCTGCTGCCCCTGGTGGAGGAGCTGTGCCACCGGCTGCTCGTCATCGCGGGGGGCAAGGCCATGGCGCTGGGCAGCCTGGATGACATCCGCGCGCGGCTGAGCGGCGCGGAAGGGGAGCACGCCTCGCTGGAGGAGCTCTTCGTCCGCATCACCAGCGCGGGAACGCAGGCGCCGTGAGCTTTCCTCGCGCGGTGGCCTTCCTCTGGGCCGCGTCCTGGCGCAACCGCATCCGGCGGCAGTTGGCGCGGCTGCGCAAGCCGCGCTACCTCCTGGGCGCGCTGGTGGGCGCGGCGTACCTCTACTCCGTCTTCTTCCGTCGCCTGGACTTCCGCGGCGCGGTGGGCACGGTGTCGGAGGGCGTGCGGTTGTTCGCCGAGCTGTCACTGGTGGGCTCCGCGCTGGGCACGCTGTTCGCCGCGTGGGCGCTGGGGAGGGACCGCCCGTCGCTGACCTTCTCGGAGACGGAGGTGGTGCAGCTCTTCCCGGCGCCCGTCACGCGCCGGGCCCTGCTGCAATACAAGCTGGTGCGCGGACTGCTGGGTACGTCATTGGGCGCGCTGTTCGCCACGCTGTTCCTCGGGAGGACCATCAGCCCGCATCCGGTGTTGTTCTTCGTGGGGGCGTGTCTGGGCTTGGGCACGCTGTACCTGCATTCGACGGCGGCGTCCTTCGTGCGCACGCGGCTGGCGGAGCGTGGCCCCTGGGGCCGGGTGGTGCGCTGGGGCGTGGTGGGCGGCGTCCTGGCCGTCGCGGCGCTGGCGGTGTTCACCTCGCTGCGCGAGCACCCGGTGCCGCCGGACCTCTCCTCCGGCCGGGCCCTGCGAGGGTGGCTGCGGGCGCTGATGGCCTCACCCGGTGTCGCGGCGGTGTTGTGGCCGGGCCGGCTGCTGGTGGCGCCCGCCCTGGCGCAGAGCGTGGGCGACTTCCTGCGGGCCCTGCCACCCGTGCTGGCGCTGCTGGCGGCGCACTATGCCTGGGTGTTGTGGGCCGAGGTCCCCTTCGAGGAGACCGCCGTGGTGCGCGCGGAGGCCCGTTCCCGGGAGCGGATGCTGCGGGCCTCGGGGCGGATGACGCGCGTGGGCTCGATGACGCTGAGCCGCCCGCCCTTCCGGCTTCCGCCGCGAGGCCGCCCGGAGGTGGCGCTCATCTGGAAGAACCTCATCGCGCGGAAGCGGATGGGCGGCGGCTTCGCGGTGTTCCTCGCCTTCATCGTCCTGGGCGGTGCCATCGCCGCGGTGATGGGGGACACGCGCCTGTTCACGGACACGCGGCGCGTACTGGGGCCGGTGGCGCTGGCGCTGTCGGTGATGCTGACGGTGGTGGGGCCCAGCGCGTTCCGCATGGACCTGCGGATGGACCTGCCCAAGCTGGACCTGCTGCGCGCCATGCCGTTGACGGGGCGGCAGGTGGTGAGCGCCCAGCTCGCGGCGTCCGCGCTGGCCCTCTCGGTGTTCCAACTGGCGCTCCTGGCGGTGGCGCTCGTCCTGGGGCCTGGCGTGGAGGCGTCCCGGCTGGGCGGTTGGTGGTGGCCTGGCGGCCTGACGTTGGCGCTGCTGCTCCCGGCGGTGTCGCTGGCGGGGCTCTTCGTCCAGAACGCCGCGGTGGTGCTCTTCCCCGCCTGGGTGCCAGCGGACACGGGGGAGCGGGCGCGCGGGCTGGAGGCCATGGGCCAGCGGCTGCTGGCCGTCGTGGGCACGTTGGTGGTGTTGCTGGTGGGCCTGATTCCCGCGGCGCTGGTGGCGCTCGTGGTGGGCCTCGCCGTGTCGACGTTCCTGGGGCCGTGGGCCCTGCCGGTGGCGGGCTTCGCCGCGGCGGCTGTCCTGGTGGGCGAAGTGGCCCTGGGGGTGATGGCGCTGGGCCACGCCTTCGAGCGGCTGGACGTCTCCGACGACCGCCCGGAGTAGGCGGCGGGCGTTCGTTCCTGGACGTGCGCGTGCTTTGCGGTGGTGGGCCCTTCGGGGCCGCATTATCCGGGCTGCCTTCTGTTTCAGGAGGAGACGCGCATGAAGGTGGGATTCATCGGCCTGGGCAACATGGGGCTGCACATGGCGGCGAACCTGGCCGCGGCGGGGCACGAGCTCACGGTGTGGAACCGCACCGGGTCCAAGGCCGCGCCCCTGAAGGAGAAGGGCGCGCGCGTCGCCCGCACGCCCGCGGAGGCGGCCCGGAGCGCGGAGGTCGTCTTCACCATGCTGGCGGACGACACGGCCGTGACGTCCGCCGTCTTCGGACAGGATGGCCTCCAGGCGGGGCTGCCGCCGGGCGCCGTGCACGTCTCATCCAGCACCCTGTCCGTGGCCCTTTCGGAGAAGCTGGCGGAGACGCACGCGAGCGCGGGCCAGCGGTACCTCTCCGCGCCGGTGTTCGGCCGCCCCGCCGCGGCGGAGGCGAAGCAGCTCTGGGTGGTGGCCGCCGGGCCGAAGCAGGACGTGGACCGCTGCCGTCCCCTGCTGGAGGCGCTGGGGCGGGGCCTCACCGTGCTGGGGGACACCGCCTCGGCGGCGAACGTCGTGAAGCTGTCGGGCAACTTCCTCATCGCCTCCATGATGGAGGCGCTCGCCGAGTCCTTCGCGCTGACGCGCAAGTCCGGCATCGAGCCGAGCGTCTTCCTGGAGGTGTTCCAGTCCGTCTTCGCGCGCGCGCCCATCTTCGAGGGGTACGCGAAGCTCATCGCGGAGGAGAAGTACAGCCCGGCGGGCTTCAAGCTGCGGCTGGGCCTCAAGGACGTGGAGCTCGTCCTGGGCGCGGCGCGCGCCGCCGAGGTGCCGATGCCCCTGGCCAGCCTGGTGAAGGACCAGTTCCTGGGCGGCGTCGCGCAGGGCCATGGCGACCTGGACTGGTCCGCGCTGGGGGCGCTCGTCGCGGAGCGGGCCGGGCTCAAGCAGGGCGGCTGAGCGCCCGCGCTCCAGGTGCACGCCTGTCCGCCGTGCACCTGGAGCTTCAGGGACCGCGAGGCGCGCCTACTGCCGCGCGTTCATCTCCGCCGCCGGGATGGGGAAGCGCTCGTGGGGCGCGAAGTTCGGGTCCAGCACGCGGGGAAGCGTGTCGAGCCGCCCGTAGCGCCGCAGGTCAATCCACCGGTGGCCGCCTTCGAACAGGAGCGAGTACCGCTTCTGCTTCAGCAGCTCGTCCAGGGCATTGCTCTCATCGATGTCCAGGCGCGGGGCCAGCCGGCCGGAGGTGGTGCGGATGAAGTTGAGGTCGTCCGCGGCCGGTCCGTAGAACCGCTCACCGATGTTGGCCTCCGCGCGCAGGAGGATGAGCTCCTCGTTGCGGATGATGGGCACGGGCGAGTTGTTCGAGGGATAGATGCGGAAGCGCCACTCCGTGGACACCTTTCCGTCCGCCGCCGTCCTCGCCTCGGGCAGGCGCGTGAGCTTCCGGACGACGCGGTCATCCACCGTGCCGTTCTCCTGGAACTCCGCGTCGGTGACGATGGACGGGTGCGCGTAGACGTTGACGCTGATGAGCCCGTTGTCCGTGTCGCCGGAGTTCGTGCCGAAGGAGTGGTAGACGCCCAGGTCCAACGACGCGTTCTGGTTGAGGAAGGACTGGCTCAGGGCGGTGAGCGCCTCGGCGTAGCGTCCCCGGTACACGGCCACCCGCGCGGCGATCGCCCGGTTGAACTGCCGGAACGTCGTGGGCGTGTTGAAGCCGGCGAAGCCCGGGCTGAGCTGGAAGGGGAAGCTCTCCCCTCCGTTCTCCAGGTGGGCTGCGCCCTCATCGAGCAGCGCGGCGATGCGCTCGAACACCGCCTCCTTGCCGACGATGGGGGCCAGCTGGCCAATGGGCAGGTTGACGTCGATGGGCGCCCCGTGGGTGTCCCGCGTGTTGATGACGACGAGGAAGTCCAGGGCCTGCATCGTCTTCGCGAAGCCGCGGAGGCCCTCCTTCTCGGCGTCAGGCGTGTTGGGGACCTTGTCCAGGGAGTCCAGCAGCGCGTTGGCGTTGCGGATGTTCAGGTAGGGGTTGGTCCAGTGGTTGCCGCCGAACGCCGGGCCGCCGGGGTCCAGCGTGGGGCCCAGCAGCTCGTCGATGGAGCGGGGGTCCGCGGCGTCGATGACGTACGCCTCGCGCCCGATGATGCCGAGCTGCGCCACGTAGCCGTTGGGCGCGGCGACGCCCGCGCGGTGGCCGACGAGCAGGCCCGTGGCGGCGGTGAGCACCGCGGGGCGCGTGGGCCGCTCGCGGAAGTCATCGAGGCTGGGGTTGTTCAGGTCTGGGACGTCCATGCTCCCGCAGCCGCTCAGGCCCAGGACGGTGAAGAGCCCCACGAATGCCTTCTTGGTCAATTGGATGGTCATGGCTCAGAACCCGACGTCGATGGAGGTCCAGAAGCTGCGGCTGGGAGGGAAGGGGGCTACGTCCACGTTGCGGGCGATGGCCTGGTTGCCGAAGTTGCTCACCTCCGGGTCCAACCCGGAGTAGCCGGTGAGCATGAGGAGGTTGCGGCCGCTCAGGCTGAGGCGGGCGGACTTCACCGCGGGGACCATGGAGACCCACTCCTTGGGGAGCTGGTACATGAAGGTCACCTCACGCAGCTTGAGGAAGCTGGCGTCCTCGAGGTACGCGTCCGCGTGGGTGCGGCGCCGTGCGAGCCGCTCGCGGCCACCCGTCGTGAAGTCCGGTGACGTCCCTGCGCCGTCGTAGATGTACCGCGTCAGGTTGATGACGTCGCTTCCCTGCTGCCAGTCGAACAGGAAGGACAGGCTGAAGTCCCGGTACTTGAAGCCGTTGGTGAAGGACATGCGGAAGGTGGGCTCGGTGTCGCCAATCTTCCGGACAATCGGGCGGCCGTTCTCGTCGACGCCGGCGTTGCCGACAATCTGCGTCGCCGTCGCGCCTTCCTCGATGCGGAAGGCCCCCAGGCCGGTGCCGAACCCGCCCGCGAGGAACGCGGGGACGGGCAGGTCCGTCACCCGGCTGCGGTTGAGGGCGAACGTCGCGCCGCTGGTCCACTCGAACTCGCCGCGCACGGGCGTCACCTGGAGCATGGCCTCGACGCCGCGGTTGCGCAGCGAGCCTCCGTTGAAGATCTGCGTGGCGAAGCCGCCGGACGGGGCCAGGGCGCGCTGCAGCAGCAGGTCGCTGATGTTGCGCTGGTAGATGGACACCTCGGCGACCAGGTCGCCGCCGAACAGGAGGGCGTCCACGCCGGCTTCGACCTCGCGCTGCCGCTCCGGCTTGATGTTCGGGTCACCCGCGATGCCGGTGCCCACCAGGCCCGGGCTGCCGGCGATGTTGCCGGTGGCGCGCAGGCCGGTGAACTTCATGCCGTAGAGCGGCAGGTTGCCCGTCTCGCCGTAGGCCGCGCGGACCTTGAACTCGTTCACCGTCGGGTGGAACGAGGGGATGCGGTAGGCGGTGGCCAGCTTCGGGTACAGGAACAGCGCGTTGGGGTTGCCGTTGGCGCTGCTCTGCTCGGCGCGCAGCGCGCCCACCAGCGTCAGCCGCTCGTCCAGCATGAGCAGCTCCTCCTGGACGTAGTAGCCCCTATCCCTCACCAGCGAGCGGTTCTGCCGCAGGTTGACCACGGTGCCGCTGTCCACGTTCTGCTGGCCGGCGTTCAGGTTCTCGCTGACGATGTAGACGGAGTCGATGTTGCGCTCTTCGAATTGGAGACCGCCGGACGTGGTCGCCACGATGCCGCCGGACGCGGGCTTGTACGTGTGCACCAGGTTCAGGCCGGAGTTCAGGTTGCGCACCTGGCTGGTGCCGAAGAGTGACGAGCCCGGCAGGCCGTCATCGATGGGCTCGAAGTTCAGCTCGGGCGGGAAGAAGAGCGAGTTCTCCTGCTGGAACCGGTCCACGCCGGCGTTGGCCAGCACGCGCAGGTGGTGGGCGTCCGTCTTCCACAGGTGCCACGTCAGGTCTCCGGACCCGATGAAGCGCCACACGTTCTCGTCGTTCTTCACCAGCGCGGCCGTCTGAAGCGGGTTGGCGCGGTTGGGGAGGAAGGGGTTCTGCGGGTACACCCCGTCCGAGCTGGCTCCCAGCGGGAGGAACTCCGGCGAGTACGGCAGCACCATGTAGTTGCTGATGCTCGCGTTGTCGTTGTTCGTCAGGCCGCGCTGCCCCAGGGAGTGGACCAGGTTGGTGGCGACGTTGACCTCCACCGCCTCACCCAGCTTCTGGCCCAGGTTCAGGCGGAACGACTGCTTCTCGTACCCGGTGTTGGCGATGATGCCTTCGTCGTTCTTGATCATCGCCGACGCGAAGTACTTCGTGTTGCCCGTCATGCCGCTGACGCTGGCCAGCGTCTCCGAGGACAGGTCGCGGCGGCCGGCCAGGGCGGACTCGTGGTCGTACCGGCGCCCACGCACGTAGTACTGGGCCGCGGCCTCGCCGAAGGTGTCGATGACCTCCTGCTCGTTCCTGAAGCGGCGGGTGCCAATCTTGTTGGCCAGCGTGTACATGCCCAGGCGCTGCGTCACCGCGAACTCCGGCTCGCTGGAGCGGCCCCGCTTGGTGTTGATGATGACCACGCCGTTGGCGGCCTTGGAACCGTAGATGGCGGCGGCGGACGCGCCCTTGAGGACCTCGATGCTCTCGATGTCGTTGGGGTTGATGTCCGCGATGCGGTTGACCTGGTTGTCCTGGGTGGGGTTCGCGTTGGCGCCGGCCACGGACTCGGTGATGGCGAACACACCGGAGGCGATGGCCACGTCGCTGACGAGCACGCCGTCGATGACGTACAGCGGGGCGGACGAGCCGTTGATGGTGGACACGCCGCGCAGCCGGAGCTGGAGGCCGCCGCCGGGCGCGCCGCCGTTGCTCTGGATGTTGGCGCCGGCGACCTTGCCCTGGAGCGCCTGGTCCACCGTCTGGGCGGGGGCGCGGTTGATCTCCTCGCTGTTCACCGAGGCCACCGAGTTGGCCAGGTTCTTCCGGGCCACTTCACTGGCGCGGCCCACCACCACCATCTCCTCCGCGAAGATGTTCTCCAGCGCCACCTCCACGGTGCGCTGGTTGGGGCCCACCTGGACCTCCCGCTCGCCGTAGTCCTGGCTGGAGAAGAGCAGCGTCACCGCGCGGGCGGGGACGTTGGGCAGGGTGAAGGTGCCGTCCAGCTCCGTCTCAACGCCCTGGGTCGTGCCCTTGATGATGACACGCACCAGGGGCAATCCCTCGTTGGTGAGCCGGTCGGCCACGCGGCCCTTCACCGTGCGCACGTTGGCGGGCGCCGGCGCTGGCGCTGGAGCCGTGGCCGCCGGTTGTGGCGTAACCGCTGGCGCGGGTGCCGGTGTCTGTGTTTCGGCGGCAGGCGGTGCGATATTCGCGTCCTGCGCCAGCGTTTCCAACGAGAAGAGTGCAAACACGCACCCCGGAATCAACGCCCTTCTCAGCGTCATTCGGTCCTCACTCGCTGCGGATGGACGGCTCCCCCCAAGGCAGGATGCCGGTGAGGCGAATCGTCACTGGGTCAACGATTGGGCGTCAACGGCATATCCTCACTTTTATGGCTAATCTTTGAATGCAGGTTGGCGAGAATGTTTGGCCGCCGTTGGACCCCTCAAGTGACGTCTGTCATCAGCGGGGCGGAGGCGCGTTCCCCGCGCAGACGGTGAGGGCCATGCTTGGAGGTCCGACGATGGGGCCGGGGCCCCGGGGGCACCGCGTCAGTCGCCTCCAGGGCCGCCGTCCGTTCGGGGCGGATTTGTCCCGGCAAGACTAGTTGCCCGGGGCACGTCCCTCCTCTAAGAGACTCGATAGATATGGCGATGAACGAGCGTTACGAGCCGCAGGCGATTGAAGGTAAGTGGCAGACCCGTTGGGACGACGCGGGCATCTTCCGGGCAGGCAGGCGCCCCGGTGCACCCAAGAAGTACGTGCTCGAGATGCTGCCGTACCCCAGCGGGAAGATGCACATGGGGCATGTGCGCAACTACCTGCTCGGGGACGTGTACGCGCGCTACTACTGGATGCAGGGCTTCGACGTGCTGCATCCCCTGGGCTGGGATGCGCTCGGCCTGCCGGCGGAGAACGCGGCCATCAAGGACGGCGTGCACCCGGCGGTGCGCACGGCGGAGAACATCGCTTCCTTCAAGAAGGAAGTGAAGAGCCTGGGCTACAGCTACGACTGGGAACGCGAGGTCAACACCAGCGATCCCGAGTACTACCGCTGGAATCAGTGGTTCTTCATCCAGATGCTGGAGCGTGGGCTCGTCTATCGCCGCTTCAGCAAGGTGAACTGGTGTACCGGCTGCCACACCGTCATCGCCAACGAGCAGGTGAAGGACGGCGTCTGCGAGCGCTGCGACTCTCCGGTGGTGGACAAGGAGATGCCCGAATGGGCGTTCCGCATCACCCGGTACTCGCAGGAGCTGCTGGAGGCGCTGGACACGCTCAAGGAGTGGCCCCACCGCATCACCGCCGCGCAGCGGAACTGGATTGGCCGTTCGGACGGCGCCGAGGCCGACTTCCGCGTCCAGGGGCACGACGCCGCGCTGCGTGTGTTCACCACCCGCGTCGACACCATCTTCGGCTGCACCTACGTGGTGCTGGCGCCGGACCACAAGCTGGTGGCCCAGGTGACGACGCCGGAGCGCCGCGCGGAGGTGGAGGCCTTCGCCAGGCGCATGGCCGCCCAGTCCAAGACGGAGCGCCTGGGTGAGGGCACGGAGAAGGAGGGCGTCTTCACCGGCGCCTACGCGGAGAACCCGTTCACCGGGCAGGCCGTCCCCATCTGGATCGCCAACTTCGTGCTGAGCGACTACGGCACCGGCGCGGTGATGAGCGTGCCCGCGCACGACGAGCGCGACTTCGCCTTCGCGCGCAAGTACAGCCTCCCCGTCAAGGTCGTCATCCAGCCGGCGTCCGGTGACAAGCTGCCGCCGGGCGACAAGCTGGAGGCGGCCTATACGGAGTACGGCGTGCTGGAGGATTCCGGCGCCTACACGGGGCAGACCTCCGAGCAGGCGCGCCAGGCCATGGCCGCGTCGCTGGAGAAGGACGGCAAGGGCAAGGCGACGGTGACGTACCGCCAGAAGGACTGGGGCTTCAGCCGCCAGCGCTACTGGGGCACGCCCATCCCCATCGTCTACTGCGAGAAGTGCGACCCGGAGCGCCAAGGCATCCCGGTGCCGGTGGACCAGCTCCCCGTGCGCCTGCCGGAGATCGACACCCAGGCGGTGCTCACCGGCAAGGGCGAGCCGCCGCTGGCGAAGGTGGCCTCGTGGGTGAACACCCCGTGTCCGAAGTGCGGCGGGCCTGCCCGGCGCGAGGCGGAGACGATGGACACCTTCGTCGACTCCTGCTGGTACTTCGCGCGCTACCTGTCGCCGCACTACGACGCCGCGCCGTTCGACCCGAAGGAGGCCCAGCGCTTCCTGCCCGTGGACATCTACGTCGGCGGGCCCGAGCACGCGGTGATGCACCTGCTCTACTTCCGCTTCTGGACGCGGGTGATGAAGCTGCTGGGCCTGAGCCCCGTGGACGAGCCCGTCACGCGGCTCATCACCCAGGGCATCGTCAACGGTCCGGATGCCCGGAAGATGTCCAAGCGCTGGGGCAACGTGGTGGCGCCTTCCTCCATCGTCCAGAAGTACGGCGCGGACACGGCGCGGGCCTACGTGCTGTTCGCGGGCCCGCCGGAGCGCGACTTCGACTGGTCCGACGACCAGGTGGAGGGCGTGTTCCGCTTCCTCAAGCGCGTCTGGACGCTGGCCGCCACGCACCAGGCGGCCACGGCGACCGCCACCCATGACGGGCCCTACGAGGGCAAGGCGCTGGAGATCCGCCGCGCGGCGCACAAGACGCTGAAGCGGGTGGGGGAGGCCATCGAGCGCCTGTCCTTCAACACCGCCATCGCCGGCATCATGGAGGGCGTGAACGCGCTCTACGCGCAGGGGACGCCGGAGACGGCCGCGGAGAAGGCCGCCATGGCGGAGGCCGTGCGGCTGCTGACGGTGGTGCTCACCCCGTTCGCGCCGCACATCGCGGACGAAATCGCGGAGGCCTACGGCGGCAAGGACTTCACCGTCGCCCAGTCCTGGCCGGCGTTCGACCCGGCGCTGGTGGTGGACGACGTCATCCCCTACGCCGTGCAGGTGAACGGCAAGCTGCGCGCGGAGATTCGCGTTCCGGCGGACGCGGCGGAGGCGGACGTGCGCGCCGCCGCGGAGGCGGATGAGAAGGTCCAGGCGGCCCTGGCGGGGAAGACGCTGCGCAAGTTCGTCTTCGTCCCCAAGCGCCTCGTGAACTTCGTCGCCACCTGAGCGAGCCCCCGGGTGCCGGCCGAGGTCCTCGTCATGTGCGGTGCCTGTGGGCGGTCCCAACCGGCGGGCCGCCCGCGGTGCGTTGCCTGCGAGGCGGTGTTGCCGGAAGCCCCGCTCCCCGGGGGCCCGGCTCCCGGGGAGCCCTTCTTCGTCGCGGACCTGGGCGGAGGGCGCATGCTCTCCGGCCACGGGACGCGGCTCTTCTACCAGCCGCACCCGTCGGTGATGGTGCCTCCCGTGGAGCTGGACTCGCTGCGGGAGGCGCGGCTGGAGTCCCGCTTCTTCCGGGAGGCGCTGGCGCTGGCGGCCTTCGCCTTGCTGGGCCTGCTCGCGCAGCCCCCGGCGCTGAAGGTGCTGGGGTTCGGCATGGCGGCGCTGGGGGTGCTGCTGGCCGCGACGTGCCGCTCGCACGGGCTCGTCCTGGTGCCTCGGCGAGGGCCCGAGGTGCGCTGGGCCCTGGGGCTGGCGCGGCGAGGCTCCTCGCGAGACACCCGGCTGCTGGCCACGTGGGCCTCGCTGGCGGAGGCCCTGCGCGTGCGGGGCGTGGCCGTCACCCGTGAGACGCCGCCTCCCCGGGACTCCGACGGCGGCCCAAGCGCTTGACGGGCGGATCCGGCCGGGTAGGGTGCCGCGCATGTCGCGACCCTGCGCTGTCGTCGCCCGCCGCCTTCGGATTGGCGTGGCCGTGGGAATGTGGGTGGCCGCGGGCGCGGGGTGTGGCTACCGCCTGACGCCTCGGGGTGATGGCCTGCCGGCGGGCGTGACGTCCCTCTGCGCGCCTGTCTTCATCAACGAGACGGCCGAGCCCACGCTGGAGGTCGTCTTCACGCGCTTCCTGCGCCAGGAGCTGATCCGCGTGGGCCGGCTGGGCAGCGCGGAGTCCTGTGACGCGCGCGTGGAGGGCACGGTGTCGTGGGTGGCGAACACGCCGACGACCGTGGTGGGCAAGACGTCCAGCCCCGGCTTCTTCTTCCGGGTCTCCGCCCGGGCCCGCATCCGCGTGGTGAAGGACGGGCAGGTCCTCAAGCAGACGGAGGTCGCCGGCACGGAGGACTATCTGCTGGGGAGCGGAGACATCCTGGAGGCGGAGGCGAACCGGCAGGTCGCGCTCGAGCGCCTCGCGGAGGTCTTGATGCGGGACGGGTACGATCGGCTGGCCGGCGCCTGGTGAGGAGGCAAGCGCCTCCTCCCGGCAGCCTGCACGGATGAAGCAGGGCCACGCGAGGTGGCCCCGGGGCTTCGACTAGGCCTGCGCGCGGGCGGCCTTGGTGGCGGCCTTGGCGAGGCGGGAGATGCGGCGGGAAGCGGTGCGCTTGTGCAGCACGCCCTTGGTGGCGGCCTTGTTCAGCGCCTTGGCGGCCGACTTGATGGCGTCCGTCATCTTCGCCCCATCCTTGGTGCCGAGCGCCTCGCGGGCGGACTTCACGGCGGTCTTCACCTCACCGCGCACGGTGATGTTGCGCGCACGGCGCTTCAGGGACTGACGGTGACGCTTCTCTGCGGACTTGGTGTTGGCCAAGAGAAATCTCCAGCGGTAATGGCAGGCTAAAAGAGGGGCCGTCCTTACTGCGACGCCTCGCAGGCGTCAAGGCGGGTGTGGACCTCCAGCCGGGATTTCCAGGCTCTGGACGCCGCGCCGAGCGCACCTGCGAGGAAAATCACTCTACCGGAGTCGCATATTCCCACACCAGCCCGGAGGGGTCCTGGAAGGTGAGGTGACCGGCCTGGTGCTGGATCAGCCGGGCCCCGGGAAGCGCCGCCAGGATGGCGGGCAGCCGCTCCACCGCCGCCGGGGAGGGGGCCGTGAGGACCAGCCGAAGGCCCGCCGTGGGGGTGGCGGACGCCTCGAAGGTGAGTCGCAGGCCGCCCTCCTCATAGATGGCCTGATCCGCCGCCGGAGCCCGCCGGGTGGTCCATCCCAGCCGGGGGGCCAGGGCATCCCAGAAGGCGCGCTGCGCGGGGAGGTCCGCCACGCCCAGCCGCAGCGTGGTGACGGGCGCGCGGGGAACCCAGGTGGGAGGGGGCAGGGCCTTCTCCCGGGCCTTGGCGTCCTGCCAGTGGCGCTCCAGGTGCGCCAGCGTGGCGTCTCCCAGGGCGACGCCCTCGGTCCGCAGCGCGGATTCGATGTGCTGAAAGCGGGCGGTGAAGCGGCGGATGGCCATGCGCAGCGCGTCCTCGGCCGGGGCCCCCACGAAGCGCGCCAGGTTGGCGAGCGAGAAGAGCACGTCGCCGAGCTCGTGCTCGATGGCGTCCCGGTCCTTCGCGGCGATGGCCTCGTCCAGTTCGCCCAGCTCCTCGGTGAGCTTGGCGCGCACGCTGGCCACGTCCGCCCAGTCGAAGCCGATGCGGCTGGCCTTCTCCGTCAGCCGCTCGGCCCGCATCAGCGCGGGGGCGGCCACGGGCACGCCGTCCAGCACCGAGCCCTCCCGGCCCGTCTTCCGCTTCTTCTCCGCCGCCTTCAGCTTGGCCCAGTTGTCCAGGACCTGCTCGGCGCCCTCCATCCGCTGGCCGCCGCCAAAGACGTGCGGGTGCCGGCTGACCAGCTTGTCGCCAATCGCCTTGGCCACGTCCGCCAGGGTGAACTCCCCCAGCTCCGTCGCGAGCTGGGCGTGGAAGACAATCTGGAAGAGCAGGTCTCCCAGCTCTTCACAGAAGGTCCGCCAGGAGCCGCCGTGGGCCACCCGGTCCATCTCTTCCAGGACTTCGAAGGCTTCTTCCAGCAGGTAGGGCCGCAGCGAGCGCAGGTCCTGTTCCCGGTCCCACGGGCAGCCGCCTTCGGCGCGCAGTTGCCGCATGATGTCGACCAGTCGCTCCAGCTCGGCTCCGGGGTTCAGCGTCGTGTCCGCCATGGACGTTCCTGTAGCACGCGCGGGTCTGGCGCTGTCCGGCAAACGCGGCAGGTGGGCAGCCGGGGTGGCGTTCGTTTTCGCGGTTGGCGCTGGGTCGCCTACAATCCACCCCCTGGATGATCCGCCTGCCGCTCCTCGCCCTCCTTCTCAGTGGCTTCACGCTCCTGATGCCCGTCGTGGCATCCGCGCAGCTCGAGGCCCCCACGCGCCTTCCGGAGGTGGATCCGGGCCCCATGGAGCCCGACCTGCGGGATGAGTCCATGGATCCGCCGATGGTGGATGACGGCGCCTATCTGGACGACGCGCCGGAGGAGGACGTCCCCGCGGAGGAGGACGTCGCCGCGGCGGAGGACGCCTCCACCGACTCCGAGGACGTCTACGAAGCGCCGGAGGCGCCCGCGCGCGACGCCAGGGCCGCGCAGTCGCCCCCCGGGGAGGGCCGGACGCCCGCGTCCGCCAGTCCTCCGGCGGTGGAGGAGCCCACGGTCATCACGCCGCGTCCGGTGACGCTGAGCCCGGTGTTGGCGCCCCAGGTCACGGACGCGGACCTGGAAGCCGTCTGGAACCGGTGGCGTCAGGCCCGGGCGACCAACGACCGGGACGCGGCGGCGGCGGCGCTCAAGGCGCTGCGGACGTTGCGCGTCGAGCTGGCCGCCTCGGACCTGGAGCCCCTGAGCGCCGGCTTCCTCCGCGAGGCGGCGGTGCGCCAGCGGGCGGGGGACGTGGCCGGCGCGGTGCGGCTGGCGGAGGTGGCCGTGGAGCTGTCGCCCGGGCTGCCCTACGCGCGCTTCGAGCTGGCGGAGCTGTACGCGCGGGAGAAGCCGGGGGACGTGTCCCGCGCCCTGGGCCAGGCGCGGCAGGCGCTGACCACGCTGGTGGCGGATGCCCGCTACCGCCGGCCCGCGCTGGCGGACCTGGGGGCGCTGGTGCTGCTGGCCTGGGGCGCCACCGCGGTGCTGCTGATGGGGCTGTTCTTCCTGCGCAAGCTCCGCTACGCGCTGCATGACTTCCACCACCTGCTGCCGCGGGTCGTGTCGCGGTGGCAGTCCCTGGTGCTGGGCGTGTTGCTGTTGAGCCTGCCGTGGGTGCTGGGGCTGGGCGTGCTCCCCACGCTGCTCCTCATGCTGGCCGCGGTGTCGCTCTACCTGTCTCGCGCGGAGCGGGTGGTGGCGGCGGTGCTGGTGGCGGGCGTGGGGCTCCTCCCGCTGGCGGCGGGACAGCTCGCCCGTGTGACGGCCTTCGCGGGGACGCCCGCCGAGGACGTGTACCTCCTGGAGCGGGGCGGCGTGTCCGCGGAGGAGGCGCGGGCGCGTGTGCTGACGCGCCTGGAGGCCCGCACCGCGACGTTCGCCGAGGTGCTGTCGCTGGCGTACTTCGAATCCCGCCGGGGCTTGCTGGAGGAGGCCAAGGCGCACTTCAAGGCGGCCTCGGCGCTGAAGAGCGCGGATGCGCGGCTGCTCACGCGCTTCGGCAACACCCTGGTGGGGCTGGGGGACGCGGACGGCGCCGCGCTGCTCTACGTGCAGGCCTCCCAGTCCGCGCCTGGCCTGGCGGCCCCGCACTACAACCTGGCGCAGGTGGTCCGCCGGAGGGCGAAGACGCTGCCGGATGCCGAGGTGGGCAGGGAGCTGGACCGCGCCGCCACGGCCATGGCGTCCGCGCAGGCGCTGGATGGCTCGCTCATCGGCCGCGACCCGCCGCCCGAGGACCGGCTGCTCCTCAACCTGCTGCTGCTGGCTCCGTCGCTGGGGGAGGCCGACTGGCTCCCGTTGGCGGATGGCGCCGAGGCGGGGCGCCAGGTGGAGGCGCAGCTCGCGCGCTGGCTGCTCCCGGGATTGCCGCCCGGGCCGCTGGCCCCCGCGGGGGCCGCGGCCCTGGCGGTGCTGCTGGCACTGTGGGGCTTCGCGGGGAGCCGCTTGAAGGCCGCCAAGGTCTGCGAGCGCTGTGGCCGGCCGGTGTGCGTGCGCTGCGACCCGGAGCTGGGCGTGGGCACCAAGCAGTGTGGCCAGTGCGTCAACGTCTTCTCCCGCCGGGGGCTGGTGCCGCAGCAGTTGAAGGCGCGCAAGCAGCTCCAGGTGGACCGGCATCAGGCGTGGTCGGGGCGGCTGGTGTACGCGCTGGGCGCGGTGCTCTCCGGCGCGGGCCACGTGGCTTCAGGGGTGCCGGTCCGGGGCGCGCTCTATGCCTTCGGCTTCCTCTTCGCGCTGGCCGCGGTGCTCCTGCACCAGGGGCTGGTGCGCGGCCCCTACGGTGAAGCCCCCCTGTATCTCAAGCTCGCGCCCGCGGCGTTGCTGCTGCTGGGCGTCCACCTGCTCTCACTGCGCGGCCTGCGCCGTCTGCGGCGGGGGGAGTGAACGGCGATGTCCCTGCAAGGCACCCTGAAGGATTTTGGAATCGGCGACATCCTGCAGCTCATCGGGCAGCAGCAGAAGACGGGCACGCTCCACGTCCGCGCCAGGGACCAGGAAGTGCGCATCGGCTTCAGTGAGGGCCACATCATCAAGGCGGAGAGCGTCACCCGGAAGCGCAAGGAGCTCATCGGCGCCATGCTGGTGCGCTCGGAGCTCATCACCGAAACGCAGCTCGAGGCGGCCCTGGAGACGCAGCGCCGCACCCTCAAGCGACTGGGGGACGTGCTCGTCTCCAGTCAGGCCCTCACCGCCGAGCGCTTCCAGGCGATGATGCAGTTGCAGGCCACGGAGACCCTCTACCGTCTCTTCACCTGGACGTCGGGCACCTATGAGTTCGTCCAGGAGCCCGTGGAGCCGGACGCGGAGGCCATCCAGCCCCTGCGCGCCGAGACGGTGCTCATGGAGGGCTTCCGGATGGTCGATGAGTGGCCCGTCATCCGGCAGAAGATCCACCGCGACGACCTCGTCTTCGAGCGCATCAAGGCCCTGCCGCAGCCCCGCGGCGAGGAGGGTGGGGAGCTGGGCGCCATCGGTCCCTCCGAGCGGCGCATCTATGACGAGCTCTCTCCCGGGAGGGACTTGCGCAAGCTGGTGGACATCTCCTGCCTGGGCGAGTTCGAGACCTGCAAGGCGCTCTACAACCTGGTGAAGGGCGAGTACGTGCGCTCCGTCCTCCCGAAGGGGGCCCCGGCGCCCGTCCCGGGAGACCAGCGCCTGCTCGCCCGGATGGCGGGGCCCTTGGGGCGGCTGGTCGCCACCACGGTGGTGCTGGCGGCGGTGGGGGGCGTGGTGTTCCGCGCGATGAGCGCCGGCCATGAAGGCCTTGCGCCCGAGGTGTTTGCGGATTCAGCGGCCCAACGTCATGTTTCCCAGGCGCAGCGCGTCCGCATCGAGGCCGCGCTCGAGGTCTTTCGCCTGGAACGCGGAGAGCTGCCTGAACGTCTGGATTCTTTGGTGCAGGCTGGACTGTTGAAACCGGGCGAACTGAAATACCCCTGGCGGGAAGAGTACTATTACCGGCGGTTGGCCGCTCGGCAGTTCATTCTCCTGCCACCCTTGCGCTAGTCCTGACACAAAGTCGTCTTTCGCGGCCCTGGTGGCGGCGTTACGTTGGTGTCAGCCGTAGCGACATTGACCGAGGAAGAACCCGCATTGCGAAATCCCGCCACGTTGGAAGCGCCCGAAGTCTCAACCGCCTCCGCCAAGGTGGACGTTCGTGACAACGCGACCGCCCTGGCCCTCTGCGGCAACCAGAACGAAAACCTCAAGCTGATGGAGCGGCGCCTCGGGGTCCGGGTGGGACAACGCGGCACCGAGTTCCACCTCTCCGGCCCGTCCGACGCCGTGGCCTTCTCCGTCCGCCTCCTGGAGAACCTGGAGGAGATGATCCGCGCGGGCCGCCCCGTGTACCGCGAGGACGTGGAGCAGGGCATCAAGGTGCTCGGCCGGGGCGCGGAGTCCCTCCAGGAGGTCATGCTGGGCCCGGTGCTGAAGAGCTCCGGGAACCGGCAGATCTCCCCCAAGAGCATCAACCAGAAGCGGTACGTGGACGCCATCCGCTCCCACGACATCGTCTTCGGCGTCGGCCCCGCCGGCACGGGCAAGACGTACCTGGCCATGGCCATGGCGGTCGCCTTCCTCCAGGAGCGCAAGGTCAAGCGCATCATCCTGGCGCGCCCCGCGGTGGAGGCCGGCGAAAAGCTGGGCTTCCTGCCGGGTGACCTGCAGGAGAAGGTGAACCCCTACCTGCGGCCGCTCTACGACGCGCTGCACGACATGATGGCGGCCGAGCGCGCCGCGCACCTGCTGGAGCAGGGCGTGGTGGAGGTGGCCCCGCTGGCCTTCATGCGTGGCCGCACGCTCAACGACGCCTTCGTCATCCTCGACGAGGCGCAGAACACCACCGTGGAACAGATGAAGATGTTCCTGACGCGCCTGGGCTACAACAGCAAGGCCGTCATCACCGGTGACGTGACGCAGGTGGACCTGCCCACGGGGAAGATGTCCGGGTTGAACCACGCGCGCGCCGTGCTGAAGAACATCGACGGCATCCACTTCGCGGAGTTCGCCGAGGTGGACGTGGTCCGCCACCCCCTGGTCCAGGAGGTCATCCGCGCCTACGACCGGGCGGACCTGGCCCAGAAGGAGGCCCAGGCCACCCGGGAGGCCGCCGCGGCTGCCGCCCAGGCCTCCCGCGCCACTCCGGCCACCGCGCCGGAGGCCGCCTTGGAGCCCGTTGCCGTCGAGTAACGGACCTGGACCCACGTGCGCCCACCCGCGCATACCCTGCCGGGCGGGCGTACTCCATCCCACCCTTGCGAATATTCCCAGGCGCTGCGTCCTTGAAGGATCCGCGACGCCTTATCTAGGGTGAGGACCCCCATGGCCGAATCGGAAACGCAGCCCCCTGGGCGCAGTCCATTGGACGCGCTCGCCGAACGCCTCGGACTGGACAATGGCGTCTGGGGGCGGCGCGCCATCCAGGTCCTCCTGCTGCTGGCCGTCTCCGTTGGCGCGGGCTTCGTCATCTCGCCGGGCCTCTACAGCCAGCAGATTCCGGCGCTCGAGGAGGAGCACCTCGGCAAGCCCTTCCGCGCCAGCTCGCCCGCGGGCTTCAAGGCCGCGCGGGACTACGAGGTGGTGCACCGCGCCATGACGCAGCAGCGGCGTCAGGATGCGCGCTCGGCCGTCAAGCCCGTCTACGATTTGAACCCGGCCGTGCTCGGCCAGCTCCGGGCGACGGTGAGCTCCGCCTTCTCGTCCATGCGCCTGCACCTGGATGAGCTGGCGGAGGCCCAGTCCGACTCGGAGCCCGAGGAGAAGGAGACGGCCCGCAAGCGCAAGCCCGCGGCGTCTCCGGAGATGCTGGAGCTGGAGCGCGCCACCCGCGAGAAGATGCGGGCGGAGCTCCAGGAGCGCTTCTTCGGCAAGCGTGACGCCGTGCTGGAGGCCGAGGACTTCCAGGCGCTGTACGCCACCCGCTTCTCCCAGGAGGCGGAGACGGCCACGCTGCTGGTGCTGGAGCGGGCGTACCGCTCCGAGCGCGGCCCGGTCCACGTGGCGGGCTCCCGGGAGGAGCTGGCGCGGGAGGCGGGCCAGGGCCTCACCGTCCGCGACGTGGTGAACAAGGCCGAGGAGTCCCTCTCCGGCGGCTCCTCGCAGGTGGTGGACGTCCCCGAGGCGCACCAGGAGATGGAGCGCTTCGCCTCCGTGCCCGGCAACCTGATGCCGGACGCGCCCGGCGTCCAGCGCCGCGCCATCCTCCGGCTGGCCCAGCGGCTGGTGCGGCCCAACCTCACCATCAACATCGCGGAGACGGACGCGCGGCGGAACCAGGCGGCCCAGGCGGTGAAGGACGCCGTCATCTCCATCAAGAAGGGCCAGCGCGTCATCGGCGACGGCGAGCTGGTCAACGAGTCACACCTGGTCATCCTGCGTGGCATGCGCGCGGAGACGGACCGCCTGGACCTGGTCCAGCTCCAGGTGGGCGGCACCGGCCTGGTGGGCCTGCTCATCGTCGCCACGTACTTCTTCTGCCGCGCCGCCTTCCGGCGCTTCCGGCCCACGCGCAAGGACGGGGTGCTGCTGGGCCTGCTGCTGCTGGGCCTGCTGGGCCTGCTGCAGGTCTGGGTGTCCATCGCGGACGCGGTGCAGGACCGCTACACCGCGCTGCCCATCGAGGCCTTCTATTACGCCTTCCCGGTGGCGGCCGGCGCCATGCTGGTGCGCTTCATCCTCACCCAGGAGATGGCGCTCTTCTTCGCGCTCGTCTTCGCCTGCCTCACCGGCGTGATGCTGGGCAACTCCCTGGCCTTCGGCGTCTTCACCCTGGTGGGCTCCCTGGTGGCCGCCGACCGCATCGTCAAGGCCAAGGACCGCGTGGGCATCTTCCGCGCCGGCCTGGTGACGGGCACGGTGAACCTGGTGGCGGTGCTCTTCCTGTTCCTGGTGGAGGGCAAGGGCCTGGCGGCCGACACCCTCCTCACCGCGGTGAGCGCCTTCATCGGCTCCTCGCTGGCGGTGCCGGTGATGGTGATGGCGCTCACGCCGCTCATCGAGGCGACGTTCGGCTACGCGTCGGACATCAAGCTGCTGGAGCTGGCCAACCTCAACCACCCGGCGCTCAAGGAGCTCATCGTCCAGGCGCCCGGCACCTACCACCACTCCATCATCATCGGCTCGCTGGTGGAGAACGCGGCGGAGACGATTGGCGCCAACCCGCTGCTGGCGCGCTCGTGTGCGTACTACCACGACATCGGCAAGGGCCGGAACCCGCTCTACTTCGGTGAGAACCAGAAGGGCGAGAATCGCCATGACGCGCTCGCGCCCGCGATGAGCGCGGTCATCATCAAGCGCCACGTGACGGAAGGCCTGGAGATGGCCCGCCAGTACCGGCTGCCCAAGCTGGTGGCGGACGCGATTCCGCAGCACCACGGCACGCGCACGGTGGGCTACTTCTACCACAAGGCATTGAAGGAGCAGGAGGGCAAGGAAGGCGCTCCGCCCATCGACGAGAGCATCTACCGCTACCCGGGGCCCAAGCCGCAGTTCCGCGAGGCGGCGCTGGTGATGATCGCCGACGCGGTGGAGGCCTCCACGCGCTCCATGTCAGACCCCACCTCGCCCAAGCTCCACGCGCAGGTGCAGAAGATCATCAACCTCATCTTCTCCGAGGGGCAGCTCGACGAGTGTGACCTGACGCTGAAGGACCTCAACCTCATCACCCAGTCCTTTCTGCACACGCTGGAGGGCATCTACCACACGCGTCCGGCGTACCCGGCGGGCGCGGTGGGCGGGGGCAAGGCGCCGCCGCTGGTGGTGGCCGGCGCGGCGCCGCGCCCGGTGGAAGGCAAGGACAAGGCACGGACCGCGGGGGGGCATGAGCGGGGCACGGAAGGGCACTGGCGTGAGATTGCGCAAGGGGAAGCTGATTCCCCGTGACGACGGCAAGCGCATCGAGGAGTTCGTGGGCGCGGCCACCACCAGCACGGACTCCGCGTCCGTCGCGCGGATGCTGGCGCCCCCGGGGTGGTCGGAGCCCGCGCAGCGGCCCGAGTTCGACGAGGTCGTCATCGTCCTCACCGGCGAGCTGACCATCGTGGTGGAGGGCCGCCGCGAGCGCGTCGCCGCGGGCGAGGTGGGCCTGGTGCCGCGCGGCAAGCGCGTGGTGTACCGCAATGACGGGCAGGGCGCGTGTGACTACTGGTCGGTGTGCGCGCCCGCCTTCCGCCCGGAGCTGGCGCACATGGAGGCGCCCAAGCCTCGCGTGCAGGAGAACCACGTCACCATCCAGGTGGCCCACGGCCAGGGCCGGGACTTCGCGCGCCTGCTGACTTCCTGGGCCAGGGACTACCTGCGGCAGCTCGAGCTGGCTGGCGTGGAGCTGTCCCTGTCCCTGGTGGATGACCGGGCCATCCGCCGGCTCAACCGCACCTGGCGCCAGAAGGACAAGGCGACGGACGTGCTCAGCTTCCCCGCGGGCGAGCTGCCCAAGGGCACGCCCGGGCCGCGCCCGCTGGGGGACGTGGTCATCTCCCTGGACACGGCGAAGCGGCAGGCCAAGGAGTACGGCCGCACGCTGGAGTCGGAGATGGCGCGCTACCTGGCGCACGGCCTGCTTCACCTGCTGGGGCATGACCACGAGCGCCCCCGGGACGCCAAGCGCATGGCGGCCCTGGAGGAGCAGCTCCTGGGCGAGCGGGGCATGGTGGCGGACTCGCTCCAGGTGGACGCCCGGGCCCGGCGCGCCCGCAGCCTCATGTAGGCCCCTGGGCTGGCTCCCCGCCGGACAATCCGGCATCCATCCCGTTGAGCCGGGCGGCGTGCGTGATAGGTAGGCGCCCTCCCGCGTGTTGGACCCAGCCATGCACCGCCCTTCACTCATCGCCTCCTGCCTGCTTGGCCTGCTGTTGACGGCGGCGCCCGCGCGCGCGGCCTCCATGCCGCCGTGGGGCACGGGCGAGAGCCAGGGCGAGGACCTGGCCATCCTCCTGGTGACGTTCAGCCCCGGGGACGACGTGCCCTCGTGGTGGGGGCATGGCTCCCTGGTGGTGGAGGACCGGCGGCTGCGGATGTCGCGCCTCTACAACTACGGCATGTTCTCCTTCGACGAGGCCATGCTCGCCCGCTTCGCCATGGGCCGGCTGGAGTTCTGGGTGGGCCAGTCGTCGGTGGGCGGCACCTTCCGCCACTACGAATCCGAGGACCGCGACATCCGCGTGCAGGAGCTCAACCTCACGCCCGAGCAGCGCGTCCTCGTGGCGAAGCGGCTGGCGGAGAACGTGCTGCCGGAGAATCGCGAGTACCTGTATCACCACTACAACGACAACTGCGTCACCCGGCTGCGGGACATGATTGACGTGGCCACCGGCGGCCAGCTCCGCGAGGCGGACCGCGCGCCGGGCCGGATGACGCTGCGCGAGCACACCCGGCGCTACACCGCGGTGAACGCGCCCATGAGCGTGCTGCTCGACTTCATGATGAACGACGAAATCGACCGTCCCGTCACGAAGTGGGAGGAGGCCTTCCTCCCGGACGAGCTGGAGGCCCAGGTCGCGGCGCTCCAGGTGAAGGGCGCGGACGGGAAGGTGGAGTCGCTCGCGGCGAAGAGCTGGAACCACTACGAATCCACCAGGCGTCAGCGCCCGCCCGCGGAGCCTCCGGCCTGGGGGCCGTGGATCCTGGCCCTGGGCCTGGCCCTGGGCGGCCTGGCGGTGGGGCTGGCCTGCTGGGAGCGTCAGCGGCGCAGCCGCGTGGCCCGCCTGCTGCTCGGGCTGGAGAACATCATCGTGGGCCTGGCCCTGGGCCTCCCCGGTACCGCGCTGCTCATCATGGGCCTGGTGACGGACCACACGGTGACGCACCGCAATGAGAATCTCCTCCTGGCCAACCCGCTGACGCTGCTGGCGCTGCCCTTCGGCGTCGCGCTCCTGTGGAACAGCCAGAAGGCCCGCGCGCGCCTGCTCAAGGTGTGGGTGGTGCTCGCGGCCCTGGGCGTGCTGGGCGTGGTGCTCAAGGTGCTGCCGCCCTTCGACCAGGACAACTGGCGGCTCATCGCGCTCATCCTGCCCATCAACCTGGGCATGGCGGGCGCGTTCGGATTGGACCGGGTGCTGGCGCGCCTTCCCGGGGCGGACCGCGCGTCAGCCGGTCGGCGGGATGCCGTCGCATCGCTGAAGACTCCCTGACGAGGACACGGAAAGAACCCATGGCGAACGACTCGATGGAGAAGATCAACGGCCTCAGAGAGCGCGTGCTGGCGCTCCGGGGGCATCTTTGACCTCGACCGCAAGCGGTCCCGCATCGCGCTGATTGAACGCGACTCCACGCTGCCCACCTTCTGGGACGACAACACCAAGGCGCAGGCGCTCCTGAAGGAGAAGTCCACGCTGGAGGCCAGCGTCGGCGCCTACGACAAGGTGATGCGCGGCCTGGATGACGCGCAGGTGCTCTTCGAGCTGGCCGCCGAGGCCAACGACGAGGCCACCACCCAGGAGGCGGAGGGCTCGCTCACGGGGCTGGAGGGCGAGGTCGCCAAGCTGGAGCTGGCGCGCATGCTCTCCGGCGAGCAGGACCGCAGCAGCTGCTTCATGGACATCAACGCCGGCGCCGGTGGCACGGACTCCATGGACTGGGCGGCCATGCTCCTGCGCATGTACACCCGCTACTGCGAGAGCAAGGGCTGGAAGGTCGAAATCAACGACGAGGTGCCCGGGGAAGAGGCGGGCTTCAAGAACGTCTCCCTGCGCATCGAGGGTGACTTCGCCTACGGCTACCTGAAGGCGGAGGTGGGCGTGCACCGGCTGGTGCGCATCTCCCCCTTCGACGCCAACGCGCGCCGCCAGACGGCCTTCGCGTCCGTGGACGTCTACCCGGAGGTGGATGACACCATCCAGATCGACATCCCGGAGAAGGACATCGAGCTGAAGTTCATCCGCGGTGGCGGCGCGGGCGGCCAGAAGGTGAACAAGACGTCGTCCACCGCGCAGCTCCGCCACCTGCCCACGGGCATCATCATCACCTGCCAGACGGAGCGCTCGCAGTCGGCCAACAAGGACATGGCCTTCAAGATCCTGCGCGGCCGCCTCTACGAACTGGAGATGAAGAAGCGCGAGGCCGCGCGCGACGCCGCGGAGGCGCAGAAGAAGGACATCTCCTTCGGCTCGCAGATCCGCTCCTACGTGCTGGCGCCGTACCGCATGGTCAAGGACCTGCGCACCGGCATCGAGACGGGCAACGTGGACTCGGTGCTGGACGGTGACCTGGAGGAGTTCGTCACCGCGCAGCTCCTGGGCGTGAAGAACCCCAACCGCGGCGCGGGCGCGGATTAGGCCCTCCACCGGCGCCCGGGCGCTGCTTCGCCTTCACCCGGAACCTTTTCCGCGGCCCCGCTGTCGGTGGGCCGCGGGGCAGGGGACAGGGTAGGCTGAGGGACGGTGGCACCTCCTGCGGAGGGGCTGTCGCGGGAGGACACCGGTGTCATCGGGCGGCGTGCTCGGAATCGGACAGGGAGGGGCTGCCGCCGCGGACGCGTCCGAGTCGCGCCGTCAGGACGCGGCCTTGCTGGTCCGCCTGCGCCGGGGCGACCCGGACGCCTTCGAGCTGCTGGTGCGTACCCACCAGGACCGGCTCTACGACTTCTGCGTCCGCATGGTGGGAGACCGTGAGGAAGCCCACGACCTGGTGCAGGAGATTTTCGTCAGCGTGCACCAGAACATCCGGCGCTTCCGCGAGGACGCGAAGCTGTCCACCTGGCTGTTCCGCATCACCCGCAACCACTGCATCAACCGGCTCAAGTACCTCAAGCGCCGGGGCCGGGGGCGCTCCGAGGAATACGACGAGGCCACGGCCCTCTTCACCGAAGGCGGGGGCACCGCGCCCGGCCCGGACGCCGCGCTGGAGACGGCGCGCGAGCGCGCCCGGGTGCAGTGGGCCATCTCCCAACTGGAGCCGGACGCGCGCCTGCTGGTGGCGCTGCGCGACATCGAAGGCCTCAGCTACGACGAAATCATCGACATCACCGAGCTACCGGAGGGCACGGTGAAGAGCCGGCTCCACCGGGCCCGGGAAAAGCTGGCGGACCTCCTGGGGCGGCTTGAGCCATGAACGGCATTCATCGCAGACTGCGGGGCGTGGAACCGCGGATGAACCACCGCGAGGCGAGGGCCCTGTTCCTCGCGCTCGCCGACGACGAGCTCCCCGCCCCCAAGGCGCAGGAGGTTCGCACCCACCTGGACGGCTGCGAGGACTGCCGCCAGGGCTGGCAGCGCTATTCCAGCACGGTGCAGCGGCTCCAGCGCGTGGCGCGTGAGCAGGCGCCGCCCGCGCTCGCCTCCCTGGTGATGCACCGCGTGCGCCGCAAGCGCCGCTTCGGGCTGCGCGGCCTTCACACGGCGCATATGAACCACCGGCTCCCGGTGGAGGTCCTCATCCCGCTGCTCCTGGCCGCCGCGGTGGCCGCCTTCCTGATGCTGGTCGCTCCCTGAGCGGCCATCCGCTGTGTTGCGTTGCTTCCCGGGGGAGGCTTGGCTACGGTGCCGCGCCTTTGGGAAAGCGCGTCATGGCCGAGACCGAAAACAAGAGCGACAAGAGTGCGGGCGAGGGCGACCTCGGGACGAAGGAACAGGAAATCTACGACCAGCGGCTGGAGAAGGCCGCGAAGTGGCGCGAGGCCGGCTTCAATCCGTACGGCAACGGCTACCGTCCCCAGCACCAGGCCGCCGAAATCCACGCGAAGCACGGCGCCCAGACGGCCGAGGAGATTGAACAGGCCGCCCCCCCGCCGTACGACGTCGCCGGCCGCGTCGTCGCCATGCGCTCCTTCGGCAAGGCCGCCTTCATCAAGCTGCGCGACCGCTCGGGCGAAATCCAGGTCCACATGAAGAAGGACGCCCTGGGTGACGCCTACGAGGCGTTCAAGCTCTGTGACCTGGGCGACTTCCTGGCCGCCACCGGCCCGGTGTTCCGTTCCAAGACGGGCGAGTTGACGCTGTCCGCCACGAAGTTCACGCCGCTGACCAAGTCCCTGCGGCCCCTGCCGGAGAAGTGGCACGGCCTGACGGACGTGGAGATCCGCTACCGTCAGCGCTACCTGGACCTGGTGTCCAACCCGGACGTGAAGCAGACCTTCCTCCGGCGCAACAAGCTCATCCGCTTCATCCGCGACTTCCTCGACACGCGTGACTTCGTCGAGGTGGAGACGCCGATGATGCACCCGCTCGTGTCCGGCGCGGCGGCGCGGCCCTTCACCACGCACCACAACGCGCTCGACATCGACCTGTACATGCGCATCGCCCCGGAGCTGTATCTCAAGCGCCTGGTGGTGGGCGGCCTGGAGCGCGTCTACGAGGTCAACCGCAACTTCCGCAACGAAGGCATCAGCACCCGGCACAACCCCGAGTTCACGATGCTGGAGTTCTATCAGGCGTACGCCACGTACGAGGACCTGATGGACCTCTCCGAGGAGATGATTTCGGAGGCCGCCAGGGCCGTCACCGGCGACACGAAGGTGAAGTACGGCGAGCACGTGCTCGACTTCGGCAAGGGCTGGAAGCGCATCTCCATGGCGGAGGCCATCCGCGAGGCGGTGAGCGGCCTGTCCGACAAGGACATGGTGGACGCGGACCGGCTGCGCCACGAGCTGCTCAAGACGCGCCACTCGGAGGCCGAGCGGCGGGCCATCGACACCATGAACCACGGTGAGCTGGTGGGCGCGCTCTTCGAGCACCACGTCGAGCACACGCTCATCCATCCCACCTTCATCACCCATTTCCCTACCGCCGTCTCGCCGCTGGCCCGGCGCAACGACGCGAACCCGGACGTGACGGACCGCTTCGAGCTGTACGTGGCGGGGCGGGAGATCGCGAACGCCTTCTCCGAGCTGAACGACCCGCTGGACCAGAAGGGCCGCTTCCAGGCCCAGCTGGACGCGAAGCAGCGGGGCCAGCAGGAGACCATGGACTACGACGAGGACTACATCCGGGCCCTCGAGCACGGCATGCCGCCCACGGCCGGTGAAGGCATCGGGATTGATCGGCTCGCCATGCTGTTCACGGATTCGCAGAGCATCCGGGACGTCATCCTGTTTCCCCTCCTCAAGCCACTGGCGAAGTAGCCAGGAGGCCGCGTGCACTCCGCCGAACGGCAGACCATCCATCGCTGGACCTTCATCTGGATTGGGGCCCTGGTCGCCCTGGTGGGCTTCAGCCTCCTGGGCGTGGCGCTCACGTCCTCCCAGGCCTGGCTGGAGACCAGCTCCTCCCTGGGGCTGTCCGTGCTGGGGTGGGGCGGGCTGATCCAACTCCTGAACGCGGCGCTGCTCGCGTCCGAGCAGCCCGTCGCGCCAGTGCAGAACACGGGCCTGCTCGTGGCGGGCGCCCTCGTCTGGCTCGCGGGGTGGGCGCTCATCGCCGCCGGCATCCGCCGCGCGCCGGAGCCCACTGAAGGGCCCAGCCCCGCCGCGGGCGCCACGCTGTATCCGCGCCTGGCGCGCTACCGGGACTTCTACTGGAGCACCCTGGGCGCCTACGGCGGCGGCATGCTGCTGGCGGAGGTGGTCCTCATCCTCCTGCAGACGGTGCTTTCCAGCGGGGTGTCGGCCACGGACCTGGGCGCGGCGGGGAAGGGCGCGGGCGGCGGGCTGTCGCTGCCGCCCACCGGCGCGTTCGCCATCGCGCTGCTGGCCGGCGGCATGGTGGCCTTCATCTCCGGCTTCATCGGGGCCTCGCGCGCGCAGCGGCTGTCGCTGCCCGAGGCCACCATCGGCGTGCTGTACCTGGGCCTGCCCATCCCCATCGTCCTCACGCTGATGGAGCGGCTGCCCGGGCTGCAGCTCGCGCTGGGCTACCGGCTGCGCGAGGTGACGTACGTCGCCGGGCTGATTGGCCGCCCGGAGCTGGGGTACTGGCTCGTCTTCACCTTCCTGGTGCTGGCGCTGGTGCTGGGCATCAACACCGGCTTCATCGCCGCCGGCAGCGGCCGGGTGGACCTGAAGCTGGGCTTCGAGCTCTTCGTCGCCCGCCGGCACGTGATGGTGTTCCGGCCGTCCCTGCTGCTGGGGACGCTGGCGGTGCTGATGCTCGGCATCATCCCGCCGCTGCTCATCTACTTCATCATCCGCTCCACGGAAGCCGCGGTGGAGCGCACGCGCATCCGCAAGCTGGGCCTGAAGGACCCGCTGGCGGCCGCCTCCGACCTCAACCGCCTCAAGCTGCGCGAGCAGTCGCCCACCATGATGATGACTGCCCTGTCCGTGGGCGGCGTGGGCGTGGGCGTCATGGCGCTCATCATCGTGCTGTCGGTGATGAGCGGCTTCGAGGCGGACCTCCAGCAGAAGATATTGGGCACCAACGCGCACGCCGTGGTGTCCAAGTACGCGGGGGACCTGCCCGAGTACGCCAAGGTGATGGAGTCCGTCCGCAAGGTGCCCGGCGTGGTGGGGCAGACGCCCTTCATCATCAACCAGGTGATGATCGCCTCCGAGGGCAACGTGGATGGCGTCATCATCAAGGGCATCGACCCGGACACGGTGGGCGAGGTGACGGACCTGCCCAAGAACATCCTCGGCGGCGGGTCGCTCGACATCCTCTATACGCCGGAGAAGATCGTCCACCGCGGCCTGACGGACGAGGAGCCCGAGGAGGAGAGCGGGGTGGTGGAGGACGACATCATCCGCCGCTCCGGGACGTCGAAGAAGGCGCAGGTGCTGCCGGGCATCGTCATTGGCCGTGAGCTGGCGGCCTCGCTGCGCGTGGTGGTGGGGGACCGGGTGAACGTCGTCTCCCCGCTGGGCACCGAGCTGAGCCCCTCCGGCCCGATTCCGAAGAGCCGCGCCTTCCGCGTGGCGGCCGTCTTCTACTCGGGCATGTACGAGTACGACTCCAAGTTCGTCTACATCCTGCTCAAGGAGGCCCAGGACTTCTTCGGCGTGAAGGGCGCCACGGGCATCGAGCTGAAGGTGGCGGACATCGACGACGCGCGCCGCATCGCCTCCCAGGTGGTGAAGGTGCTGGGCGGCTACCCCTACCGGGCGCGGGACTGGGGAGAGATGAACAAGAACCTCTTCTCCGCGCTCCGCCTGGAGAAGCTGGTGATGGGCATCATCCTCTCCATCATCATCATCGTGGCCGCGGGCCTCATCGTCGCCACCGTCATCATGCTGGTGCTGGAGAAGCGGAAGGAGATCTCCGTGCTCAAGGCGCTGGGCGTCCCCGATGGCGGCATCGTGAAGATATTCCTCGCGGAGGGCCTGCAGATTGGCGTGGCGGGCGGCTTCCTCGGACTGATTTCCGGCCTGTCCTGGTGCGTCTTCATCGAGAAGGTCGGCATCAAGCTGGACCCGGACGTCTATTACATCCCGGCGGTGCCGGTGCGCGTCGAGCCGGTGCAGACCGTGCTCGCCGTCGTCATCGCGGTGCTCGTCACCTACCTCGCCTCCATCTACCCGGCCCTCAAGGCCAGCAGCGTGGAGCCGGTGGAAGGCCTCAAGGCGGAGTAGCCATGGCGCTCTTGTCCATCCGCAACGTCTTCAAGAGCTACTTCCTGCACGGCAAGCGCATCGACATCCTCCGGGGCGTGTCGCTGGACATCCAGCGGGGCGAGCTCGTCTCGCTGGTGGGCGCGTCCGGGGCGGGGAAGAGCACCTTCCTCCACGTCCTGGGGACGCTGGACGCCCCGGCCGCCGGCGAGGTCATGTTCGAGGGCCGCTCCGTGTTCGCCATGAACGACGCGGAGATCGCCGAGTTCCGGAACCAGACCATCGGCTTCGTCTTCCAGAGCCACTTCCTGCTGCCGGAGTTCACCGCCCTGGAGAACGTGGCCATGCCCGCGCTCATCCGGCGACAGGACCGCACCGGCGCCTACGCCTACGCCCGTGAACTGCTGGAGCGGGTCGGCCTGGGACACCGCGTGGACCACCGGCCCGGCGAGCTGTCCGGCGGCGAGGCCCAGCGCGTGGCCCTGGCGCGGGCCCTGGTGCTCAAGCCCGCGGTGTTGCTGGCGGACGAGCCCACCGGCAACCTGGACCCGGCCACCGGCGAGGGCATCCACCAGCTCCTGCGGGAGGTGAACCGCGAGCAGGGCATCACCGCCGTGGTCGTCACCCACAATGAGACGCTTGCCCGCTCCATGCCCCGCCGCCTCAGGTTGTCCGGGGGCGAGGTGTCGGAGGCGTGATGTCCTGGCAATTTTGCATTGAGGCCCTTGGGGCCCTTCCCGTAGATTGCCCCGCCTTTTCCTGGCCGGTCTCCCCTTGAGGCACCCCGTTCTGTCGCGCAAGTCACTGCTCCCGCTGCTGGCGGTCGCCATGTGGTCCCTCGTGCCTGGCCCCGTGCTGGCGCAGGAGGACGCGGGCGCGGTCGTGCCCGAGGCCGCCGCTCCCGCTGACCAGGCCTCCGAGCCTGAACTCCCCGAAGACGCCCCGGTCTCCCCCGAGGACGCCCGCCGCGTGGTCGAAATCCGCGTCGAGGGCAACCGGCGCGTGGAGTCCGAGGCCATCCGCCGCGCCCTCCGGACCCGCGTCGGGGATGAGCTGAACCCCACGCGCACCGCCCAGGACCTGCGGGCGGTGTGGGCGCTGGGCTACTTCCAGGACGTGGAGCTGCTCGTCCAACGGCTGGCCCGCGGCGTCGCCTACGTGGTGCGCGTGGAAGAGCGGCCCACCGTCCGGCTCGTCCAGCTCAACGGCAACGAGGAACTGAGCAAGGACGACCTGAAGGAGGAGATTGACGTCAAGCCCTCCACCATCCTGGACATGGAGCTGGTGCGCTCCAGCGTGCAGAAGATCCAGGCGAAGTACGTGGAGAAGGGCTACTTCCTCGCCGAGGTCAGCCACCAGCTCAAGCCCGTCGAGGGCGGCGCCAACGTGGATGTGGTGTTCAACATCAACGAGCGCGCCAAGGTGATGGTGAAGCAGATCACCATCCTCGGGGCGGAGAAGGTGACCGCCGCGGAGCTGAAGGAGACCATGATCACCCGCGAGGGCGGGTTCCTCTCCTTCTTCACCGGCGAGGGCACCTACCGCGAGGAGGCCTTCCAGCGCGACCTGGCCGTCATCCAGATGGCCTACTACGACAAGGGCTTCATCAACGTCCGGGTGGACAAGCCCACCGTCCAGCTCTCCGCGGACAAGCGTTTCATCTTCATCACCCTCCGGGTGACGGAAGGCGAGCCCTACGACATCGGGAAGATCGACTTCTCCGGTGACCTGCTCGACGACGTCACCAAGGAGCAGATGGCGGTGCTGATGCAGTCCCGCTCCGGCGAGCGCTTCAACCGCTCGCAGCTCTCGCAGGACATCCTCTCCGTCTCGGACGTCTACTACGACCGCGGCTACGCCTACGCCAACATCAACCCCATCACCAGCGTCAACGCGGACGACCGCACGGTGGACCTGACCTTCGACGTGCAGAAGGGCCCCCAGGTCACCATCGAGCGCATCGACGTGGTGGGCAACAGCAAGACGCGGGACAAGGTCATCCGCCGCGAGCTGCGCGTCTACGAAGGCGAGCTCTACAGCGGCACCGGCGTGCGCCGCAGCAAGGAGCGCGTCACCGCGCTGGGCTTCTTCGAGACGGTGGAAATCACCCAGCGCCCGGGCTCCGCGGACGACACCATCGTCCTCCAGGTGGAGGTGCAGGAGAAGGCCACCGGTACCTTCCAGGTCGGCCTCGGCTTCTCCAACGTGGAGAACTTCATCTTCACGGCGCAGATCGCCCAGAACAACTTCCTGGGGTGGGGCCAGAGCGTCTCCGCGTCCGCGCAGATCTCCGGCCTGCGCTCCCTGGTGCAGTTGTCCTTCTATGACCCGTACTTCCTGGACACGCGCTACCTGCTGTCGGCGGAGTTCTTCCGCATCCAGGCGGACTACGAGGGCTTCATCCGCAGCTCCACCGGTGGCACGGTGTCCATCGGCTACCAGTTCATCGACGACCTGCTGGGCACCATCGGCTACTCGCGTGAGTGGGTGAACGTGGAGGCGGGGCAGAACCTGGGCGCGGTGCTGCTGGCCAACCAGTTCCTGTCGGGCACGACGAGCGCGGCGCGCCTGTCGCTGTCCTTCGACCGGCGCAACAACCGCCTCTTCCCGTCGAACGGCTTCATCCACTACGGCTCGGTGGAGCTCGCCCCGGACTTCCTGGGCGGCACCTTCCTCTACAACCGGTACACGGCCTACTCGCGGCTCTACTTCCCCATGCCGCTGGGCTTCGTCTTCAAGACGAACGCCACCATTGGCTACATCCAGCAGTTGGATGCCAACAAGCCGCTGCCCATCTCCGAGCTCTACTACGTGGGCGGCATCAACAGCGTCCGCGGTTACTTCCTGCGCAGCATCAGCCCCTCCGTGAAGGTGCCTCGCTCCGGCAGTCCGGACGCCACCGTCACCGACTTCCGGGTGGGTGGCAACAAGCAGCTCATCTTCAACTTCGAGCTGGAGTTCCCCATCTTCGAGAAGGCCGGCCTGCGCGGCGTCGTCTTCTATGACGCGGGTAACGCTTTCGCCGCCAACGAGCGTTTCTTCCAGGACCGGCAGGACCGGCTGCCGCTCGGTCTCTTCCACGCCGCGGGCTTTGGCTTCCGTTGGTTCTCGCCCATCGGCCCCCTGCGCTTCGAGTGGGGTATCCCGCTGACCAGGCGGCCAGAGGACGACAACATCCTGTTCGAGTTCACTATCGGCAACTTCTTCTGATAAGCCCTTGGCCCGTTGTCCGGCGTCCGCCCCCACGGGCGGAGGGAATTGAAGATGCCCGACAGGCGTACGTCGGAGCCTGTAACCTTCCTGAGGAGTTGCTGAACATGTCGCTTCGCACCACCATCGCGGCCACGGCCGCCGCTCTGTCGCTCGCCCTCCCGGTGGCCGCCTCGGCCGCCGAGTTGAAGGTCGCCTACGTGGACCTCCAGAAAGTCATGCTGGAGGTGGACGACGGGAAGGCCGCCAAGGCCCGCCTCCAGAAGTGGCTCAACGACCGCCAGAAGGAGATCGACAAGGAGCAGACCGCGCTCCGCGCCGAGAAGGAGACGCTCGACAAGCAGGCGAGCGCCATGACGGCGGAGGTCAAGGCCCAGAAGGAGGCCGAGCTCCAGCGCAAGGTGATGCTGCTCGCCCAGAAGTGGGAGAAGAGCCGCGCCGAGGCCGCCAACAAGGAGCAGCAGGAGATGAAGCCGATCATCGACAAGATCGACACCATCATCTCCAACATCGCCGAGCGCGATGACCTGGGCTTCGTCCTGGAGCGCCGCGACTCGGGCATCGTCTACGCCCGCTCGTCGAACGACATCTCCAACGAGGTCATCCGGGCCTACAACAGCTCGAAGAAGACGGTGGCGAAGGACGCCCCGACGAAGAAGTAGCCGTCACTCCCAACTCGTGCAGGCCACGCCCATGCCCCGCCAGCTCGGGGAGCTCGCCGCCCATGTGGGCGGAGAGCTCCTCGGTGATCCCGCGCAGCTCATCCACGGACTCAACGGGCTTGAAGAAGCCGGCCCGGGAGACGTGTCCTTCTACGGAAACCCGCGCTACCGCCGCCAGTTCGAGGCCACCCGTGCCTCGGCCGTGCTGGTGGGCGCCGACGTGCCGCCCCGCGAGGGCGTGGCGCTGGTCCGGGTGGCCAACCCCCACCTGGCGTACGCGAAGCTGCTGCGCCTGTTCCACCCGCCGGAGCGCCCCGCCGCGGGCGTGAGGCCGGGGGCGTGGGTGCACCCCGAGGCCACCGTCCATCCGGAGGCCGTGCTCCTGCCCGGCGCCTCGGTGGACCGGGGCGGACGCGTGGGGGCCCGCACGGTGCTGTATCCGGGCGCCTACGTGGGCGAGCAGGCCGAGGTGGGGGAGGACTGCGTCCTGTACCCCAACGTCACGGTGCGCGAGCGCTGCATCGTGGGCGCCCGCGTCATCCTCCACGCGTCCAGCGTGGTGGGCGCGGACGGCTTCGGCTTCGCCTTCAACCCGGAGGGCGAGGCGGGGCCGGAGCACTTCAAGATTCCCCAGGTCGGCATCGTCCGCATCGAGGACGACGTCGAGGTGGGCGCCTGCACCTGCATCGACCGCGCGACGGTGGGTGAGACGGTGGTGGGGCGCGGCGCGAAGCTCGACAACCTGGTGCAGGTTGCCCACAACGTCCGGGTGGGCCCGCTGTCGCTCATCTGCGCCCAGGCCGGCGTGTCCGGCTCGGCGGAGATTGGCACGGGCGTCGTGCTGGCGGGGCAGGTCGGCGTGGTCGGACACATCCGCGTGGGTGACCTGGCCAAGGTGGGCGCGCAGTCCGGCGTGGCGCACGACGTGGAGGACGGCCAGGTGGTGAGCGGCAGTCCGGCCGTCCCCCACCGCGAGTGGCTGCGGGCCAGCGCGGCGGCGGGGCAGATGGCGGATCTGCTCAAGGACGTCCGCGCCCTGAAGCGCCGGGTGGAGACGCTCGAGAAGGAAAAGGGGCAGTGATGGACATCGGCGAGATTCTCAATCTGCTGCCGCACCGGTACCCGTTCCTGCTGGTGGACCGGGTGGTGGAGATCGTCCCCGGCCAGAAGCTGACGGCCTACAAGAACGTCACCATCAACGAGCCCTTCTTCAACGGCCACTTCCCCGGGCACCCGGTGATGCCGGGCGTGCTCATCCTGGAGGCGCTGGCGCAAGCGACGGCCATCCTCGCCTACAAGAGCGAGAACATGGACCCGGCGCGCAAGCTCACGTACCTGATGGGCGTGGACGGCGCGCGCTTCCGCAAGCCGGTGCTCCCGGGCGACCGGCTCCAACTGGAAATCGAAGTGGTGCGGCACAAGGGCGCCGTCTGGAAGACGAAGGGCCTGGCGACGGTCGACGGCGCGCGTGTCGCCGAAGGCGAGTTCCTGGCGACCGTCGTGGACAAGGACGCCAACGCGGCGGAGAGCGCCGCTTCCTGAAGCGCGCCCCGCGAGCACGAGGAGACTTCATGGCTCAGGTTCATCCCACCGCGGTGGTCCATTCCGGCGCCCGCCTCCACGAAACCGTGGAGGTTGGCCCCTACTCCATCATCGGTCCCCAGGTGACGCTCGGCGCGGGCACCCGCGTGGGGCCCCACGTCGTCATCGAAGGGCGCACCACGCTCGGCGAGCGCAACCGCATCTTCCAGTTCGCCTCCGTGGGCGCGGACCCGCAGGACCTCAAGTACGCGGGCGAGGACACGGCGCTGGTGCTCGGGGACGACAACCAGATTCGCGAGTTCGTGTCCCTGCACAAGGGCACCGCGGGCGGCGGCGGCGCCACCCGCGTCGGCAGCGGCAACCTCTTCATGGCCAACTGTCACGTCGCGCATGACTGCGTGGTGGGCAACGGCTGCCGCATCGGCAATGGCTCCGCGCTGGCGGGCCACGTGACGATGGAGGACCACGTCATCATCAGCGGCCTGGCGGCGGTGCATCAGTTCACCCGCCTGGGCAAGCACGCCTTCATCTCCGGCGGCGCCATGGTGACCATGGACATCCCGCCGTACGCCACCGCCCAGGGAGACCGGGCGGAGCTGGTGGGCCTCAACACCGTGGGCCTGGAGCGCAGCGGCTTCTCCAAGGAGCAGATCGAGCGGGTGAAGGAAGCCCACCGCATCCTGTTCCGCTCCAAGCTGACGCTCCAGGAGGCCATGGTGCGGCTGCGCGCGGAGCTGGCGGGCCATCCCGAGGTGGACCACCTCATCCAGTTCATCCAGCAGAGCAAGCGCGGCCTCACGCGCTGACGCCGTGAGTGACGGAGGGGAGTCGGCGGTGGAGCGGATTGGCCTCATCGCGGGCAACGGCCGGCTGCCCTTTCTGTTCGCGCGCGCCGCGCGGAAGAAGGGCCTGGAAGTCGTCGCCGTGGCCCACCGGGGAGAGACAGACCCGGCGCTGGCCTCGGAGGTGGACCGCCTGACGTGGGTCCGCGTCGGGCAGGTGGACCGCATCCAGAAGGCCTTCCGCGACGCGGGCGTGAAGCAGGCGGCCATGGCGGGCGGCATCGGCCGGGTGCGGGCGCTGGCGGAGGCGCGGCCGGACCTGGGCGCGGTGCGCATCATCTCCCGGCTGCGCAGCTTCCGGGATGACGCGCTGCTGCGCGCGGTGGCCTCGGACTTCGAGTCCCGCGGCGTCACCATCATCGCCCCCACGGACTTCCTGGGCGAGGTGCTGTGCCCGGAGGGGCACCTGGCCGGGCCCCGGCTGCACCCGGCGCAGCAGAAGGACGTCGCCCTGGGCCGCGAGGTCGCGGTGCTGCTGGGCCAGGCGGACGTGGGCCAGACGGTGGTGGTCCACAACGGCCACGTCCTGGCGCTGGAGGCGGTGGAAGGCACGGACGAGGCCATCCGCCGGGGCGGCCGGCTGGGCGGCAACAGCGGCGCCGTGGTGGTGAAGCGCTGCAAGCCCCAGCAGGACCTCCGCTTCGATTTGCCGGCCGTGGGCCCGCGCACCCTGGAGGTCATGCAGGAGGTGGGCGCGCGGGTGCTGGCGCTGGAGGTGGGGCGCACGGTGCTGCTGGACGCCCCGGCCCTCTTCAAGGGCGCCGAGGCCGCGGGCATCACCATCGTCGGCGTGCCCTGAGCCCCGGCCCCCTACGCCGTGGGGACTAGAAGCAGCGCGCGCGGGCGGACACGTCCTTCTGCCCCGAGGCGCCGCCGAGGTACCACGAGCCGCCCGCCTGGTAGGTGCGGACGTACTCCCCGCCGCCCTCGAACTTGCCCCGGACGAACGTCAGGGCGCAGGAGCGGTTCGAGGTGCCACCCAGCGCCGTGGCCGAGTTGCCCTGGCTCCACGTGTACTCCGAGCTGAACGTGCCGCCAGCGCCCAGGTTGATGCAGCGCGCGCGCGCCCGCACGCCGCTCTGGCTGGAGTTGCCCGTCATGTACCAGCTCCCGGCCGTCTCATAGACGTGGACCCACTCGCCGGAGCCGTGGAACTTGCCCGCGACGCCCGTCAGGTAGCACACGCGGTTGGTCGAAGAGCCCAGGTAGGTGGGGTAGCTCGACGATTGGGTCCACGTGTACTCGGTGCCCGTGTCCGCCACGTTGATGCAGCCCGCGGCGCCGTTGATGCCCGTCTGCGACGAGTTGCCGCCCAGGTACCAGGAGCCGCCCGTCTGGAAGATGTCGACCCGCTCACCGCCCCCCTCGAAGTCGCCGCCCACGCGCATGAGGTAGCAGGTCCGGTTCGTCGTCGTGCCCATGGGCGTGGCGATGTTGCCCTGCGACCACGTGTAGATGTTGGCCGTGGTCAGCTCCTGCCCCTGCGTGAGCAGGTCCTGCGCGGCCGGCGGCTCGGCGGTGACGTCCGTCAGGTCCTCGGGGCCGCAGCCCCAGAGGACGGCGGGCATGGACAGGGCGATGAGTGCGTGACGCAGCTTGGACATGGTGGGGCTTCCTGTTGGGTGAGTGGTTGAAACGGCGTGGCGCATGTGGCGAAGGGCCATGCACGCGTCCTGGCCGTGTCTCCCCATGAGCAATGCGCATGCCGTCCGCGCCTGGGCCGTGCGGCCTCGCGGCTCCGTCTGGGGCGGGGCGCGGCCCACGGCGATGGCACCGCCGCGCGTGGCACGTTGGCACAGGCCGCGGTGTGCCACCGTGCTCCGCATGTATGCGTTTGATAGGCTTTGTCCATGCCGCTCCTCGACCCCACCCTTCCCTCGGAGCCCGCCGCGCGGCCGGTCGGGGAGGGGGCCACGGTGGAGGGCCTTCCGTCCGCCACGCCGGGCGCCGCGCCGCCCGCGCCGGGCGCCCGCTATGCGGTCCTGGAGCTGTTGGGGCGCGGTGGCATGGGGGACGTGTACCGCGCGCGGGACAGGACGCTCGGGCGGCTGGTGGCGCTCAAGTTCCTTCGGGGCGCGGACCCGGAGCGGGCCATGCGCTTCCTGCGGGAGGCGCGCGCCCAGGCCCGTATCGACCATCCCAACGTCTGCAAGGTGTTCGACGCGGGGGAGTCCGGAGGGCAGGCCTATATCGCCATGCAGCTCGTGGAAGGCGAGCGGATGGACCTCGCCGCGCGCGGACAGGCGCCCCAGCGGAAGGCGCGGTGGCTGAAGGCCGCGGCCGAGGCGGTGGAGGCGGCCCACGCGCTGGGCGTCATCCACCGGGACCTCAAGCCCGCGAACATCCTGGTGCTCACGGGCGAGGGCGCGCGACGCGAGCCCGTCATCATGGACTTCGGGCTCGCGTACGAGGCCGGGGAGGGGCACGGCCTGACGTCCACGGGCGCGGTGATGGGCACGCCCGCGTACATGGCGCCGGAGCAGGCCCGTGGCGCGCTGGAAGCCATCGGCCCGCACACGGACGTCTATGGCCTGGGCGCCACGCTCTACGAGCTGCTCGTCGGCGAGCCGCCCTTCACCGGCGCCACGCCGCTGGAGACGTTGAACCGGGTGCTCCACGATGACCCGGTGCCGCCTCGCGAGCGCGTGCCGGACCTGGACGCCGACCTGGAGACGGTGTGCCTCAAGTGCCTGAGCAAGGAGCCGGCGCTGCGCTACGCCTCCGCCCGGGCGCTGGCGGAGGACCTGGGGCGCTACCTGGACGGCGCGCCCATCCTCGGGCAGCGCCCCCGCCTGACGCACCGCCTGCGGCGCGCGGCCCGCAGGCACCGCGGGGTGGTGTTCGTCTCCGGCGTCTCCCTGGTGGGCATGCTGCTGCTCGCGGGCTTCGGGGCCCGGGCCTGGCTGGCGGAGCGGGAGCTCCAGGCGCGCACGGCCGCGCGCGTCCAACTGGCCGAGCAACTGGGCCAGCAGGTGCAGGAGATTGAGGCCTTCGTGCGCGCCTTCCAGTCCCTGCCCCTGCACGACACGCGACCCGAGCAGCAGCGCGTCCGGGCGCGGATGGCCCGCATGGGTGAGCCGCGGCGGGGCCTGGGCGCGCTGGGGGAGGGCCTGGTGCGGCAGGCGCTGGGGCGGGGCCACCTGGCGATGCGCGAGTTCGAGCAGGCGCACCGGGAGCTGACGCGGGCGCGCGAGCTGGGCGTCGACTCGCCAGGGCTCCACTACGCGCTGGGACGGGTGCTGGGGGAGCAGTACCACCTGGCCATGGAGGACGCGCGGCGCAGCGGCGGCGCGGCGTGGGTGGCCGAGCGGCGGCAGCAACTGGAGGCGCGCTACCTGGCGCCCGCCCTCGAGTCCCTGGAGCGCAGCGCCGGCGTGGAGCTGGAGTCACCGCGCTACCTGGAAGGGCTCATCGCGCTGTACCGCAAGGACTACGAGGGCGCGGAGCGGGCCGTGCGCGAGGCCCAGGCGCACGCCTCCTGGATGCCGGAGGTCCGGAAGCTCGCGGGGGACGTGGCGCTCGCGCGGGCCATGGCGCTGCTGGAGCAGGGCGACTACGCGGGCGCGCGGGCCGGGCTCATGGACGCGGAGTCCCGCTACCAGCAGGCCGTGGAGCTGGCGCGCAGTGACGCCTGGGCCTACGAGGCGCTGGCGGAGGTGTGGCTGCAACTGTCGGAGCTGGACAAGCGCGAGGGGCGCTCGCGCAAGGCCGCGCTGGACCAGGCGGAGGCCGCCGCGGACCGGAGCCTCGTGGCCGACCCGGACCGGGCCTCCGGCCACACGAAGAAGGCGCAGGTGCTGATGAACCAGTACCGCGCGGTGACCTTCCAGGGCGCGCGGGACGCGCGCGGGGCGGAGGCCCTGCTCGACGCCTGGACGGACGCCGCGTCGCGGGCCGTGGCGTTGGAGCCTCGCGACGTGCTCGCGCACGACTCGTTGGGCTACAGCGACTTCATGCGAGGCCTGCGTCAGGCGCGCGCGGGCGAGCGGCCCGAGGCGTCCTGGGCCCGGGCCATCCAGTCGCTGGAGCGGGCGATTGCGCTGGAGCCGCACTACCCCTGGGCGCTCAACGACCTGGGGCTCGTCCACCGCTGGCGGGGCAACTACCAGCGGGAGCACGGGCAGGACCCGCTTCCGGCCTACGCCGAGGCGGAGCGCGCCTTCCAGCGGGCCGTCGAAGGCGATCCAAAGTACCTGTTCGCCCACTCCAACCTCGCGGAGCTCCACGCGGCCCGCGCGGCCCTGCTGCTCTCCCGCGGGCGGGACCCGGAGGCCGACGTCCAGGCGGCGCTGGAGGCCAGCGCTCGGGCGCTCGCCCTGGACGCGCGCTTCCACTCCGCCCACGACCATGCCGCCGCCGCGGAGTTGACGCGCGCGCGCTACCTGCTGGAGACCGGCGGAGACGCGCGCCCGGCGCTGGCGCGCGCGCTCCAGGCGACGGAGCGCTCCCGGAGCGTCAACGCGAAGGCGGACCGCGCCTGGCTCCATGTGGCCGGCGCGCACCTGCTCGAAGCGCTCCAGGCCTCGCGCGAGGCGGGCGACGCGCGCGCGGCGCTCGCCAGCGGACAGCGCGCGCTGGCGGAGGCGTACCGGCTGAGCCCCACCTGCGCGGACTGCCGGAGCCTGGGGGCGGAGCTGGCGCTGGCGGCGGCGGAGCAGGCGCGAGGCGAGGGGCGCTCCCGAACGGCCCTGCTGCGCGAGGCCCTCGCGGAGGCACGGCGCGCCGTGTCGCTGTACCCCTACTACGACAGCCACCTCACCCGGGCCCGCGCGGCCTGGCGGCTGGCGCGGGACACCGGCGCTCCGCCCGCCCTCGTGGAGGAGGGCCTGGCGCAGGTGGACCTCGCGCTGAAGCTGGACCCCGGGCTGCCGGAGGCCCACGCCGTGCGCGGCGCGCTGCTGTTGTTGCGTGCCCGGCGCCAGCGGCCGGGGGAGGGGTGGCGGGCGTCCCTCCTCGAAGCCGACGCGGCGTGGCGCCGCGCCACGGCCCAGGTGCCCTGGCTGAGCCGCTACGTGGGGCCCCTGGACGGCGCGGAGGACGCCGCCCTTCGCGCCGCCGGGGTTTCAGGCTCAGGGCCTTGAGGGCTGCCCCACGCCCGTCGCGAGCCGCGCCTGGGAACTCCACTTGGGCGACGGCGCGCAGGAAGGGAGCGTGAGGCCATTCGGGATGGGCGCCTTGCCGCGACGGTTCGCCAGGTTGAGGCACTCCGCGCCCCGGGGGCTCCACAGGGCCTCCAGGTACTCGAGCTCCTGCAAATCGTCGTTGCTGTCTCGCCCGAACCCGTGGGCGTCGCGCCGGAGAATCTCCGTGCCGCTGACGGTGTACGTGCGCAGGTCTCCCTGGCCCACGAAGTAGGCGGCGCGCTTGGCCTGGAGGCAGGCGCCGAAGACGAACTCCCGGTCCGGGTCGGTCTGGCGCGTGTCGGGTGTCCACGGCTGGTAGCCCCAATCCATGCAGGTGGCGATCGCGCCCGTCTCACAGGCCACGGTGAGGGTTTCGTCGTGGGGCCGCACCGCGGCGTTCAGCCCGTCGACCTGGCGCTGGGGGAGGAGGACGGACGCGACGGCCCGTCCCTCTGGCGACAGGCACTGCTCCAGCCAGCCGGTGCTGGGAGCGGCCCGGTAGCGCACGGCGAGGCGGTTGCCGGACACGGGCTCCAGCGCCAGCTCATAGAGGAGGCCCTCCAGGTTGCCGGTGCCGTCCAGGTCCACCGGGAGCCTGAACCCGAACACCAGCCCCGACACCGCCTCGCCTCGCAGCTTCAGGGCCTTGTCCCCCTGACGGATGGCGACGAAGAAGTCGCCGACGTTGCCGTGAATGGCTTCCAGCGCCGGAGGGGCCTCACCGCCGGCGGGCCTGGTCGGATTCCGGAGGTGCAGGGGCAACTGGAGCGTCTGGTCCTTCTGGTACATGGAGCGCACGCGCAGCGCCACGCCCTCGGGGGTATTGACGAAGCCCTCCAGGCACGCCGCTGGCGTCCTCTCATGCAAGAAGCAGTAGTTGTGCCCCTCGGCGACATAGATGCCCAGGCCGTTCGGGTCGGGGTCGCACTGTCCCGTCGGACAGCTCCCGCCGCCGGACGGGGAATCCGGGCGGGCGCCGATGGGGGGCTTTGCATCCTTCAGGGGGAGGGTGCAGCCCGCGGCGAAGGCCAGCAGCAGCGGGCCCATGAGCCAGATGGGGAAGGTGTTGAGCACAGGTGTCTCCTCGAAGTGACGGCGCGTGCCGTGGTCCGGCTCCGCGCCATAGCGAGGGGCATGCCAGCAGCGGCCCGGTCCTGTACACGGGGCGTCACGGCGGAGCGCCGCGGAGGCGGAGGCCCGGGTGGCACGGCCCGTGGCACGGTGCCGTGTGCCAGTGACACACGCGTAGGATGGAGGCACATGGAACACGACCGGTCGACCTTGCAGCAGAGCGACGCCACGGGGCGGGGGGCGGACTCCGGCGAGGCCCCGGTGCCGGGCCTGCTGCGCGTCCTGTGCGCGGGGAGCGCGATGGCCGAGGCCCTGCCGCTCGACGGCGAGCTGTTGCTGGGGCGGGGCGCCGCTTCGCTGGGGACGCACCAGGACCCTCGGATGTCTCGCAGCCACGCACAGGTCCGGTACGACGGCCGCCGCTTCTGGGTCACCGACCAGGGCAGCCAGAATGGCACGTTCGTGGACGGGGCACCCCTGGTGGCGGGAGCGCCCCGCGAGGCCCAGCGTGTCATCCGCATGGGGGACTCGCTCTTTGTTCCCTGCGCGGACGTGGGGCCGGTGGCCCGGCGCGGCGTCGTCAGGACGCGCGACTTCGTGCGCGGGCCCGCGATGCAGCGGCTGCTGGACCAGGTCGCGCGCACGGCGGAGCACGGCTTCACGTTGCACGTCCACGGGGAGAGCGGCACCGGCAAGGAAGGCGTGGCCCGCGCGTTCCATGAGCGCGGGCCGCGCGCGTCGGGGCCCTTCGTGGCCGTCAACTGCGCGGCCATTCCGCAGGGGCTCGCCGAAAGGCTCCTCTTCGGCGCGCGGCGCGGCGCCTTCTCCGGCGCGGATGACGCGGAGGGCTACCTCCAGGCCGCGGACGGCGGGACGTTGTTCCTGGACGAGGTGGCCGAGCTGGAGCTGGCCGTGCAGGCCAAGCTGCTGCGCGCGCTGGAGACGGGAGAGGTCCTCCCCCTGGGGGGCTCCCGGCCGCGGAAGGTGGACGTGCGGGTGTGCTCCGCCGGGAACAAGGACCTGCGCGCGCAGGTGGCCAGCGGCCGGATGCGCGAGGACCTCTACTTCCGCCTCGGCAGGCCGGAGGTTGGCTTGCCGCCAATGCGCCGCCGCCCCGAGGAGGTGCCCTTCCTGGTGGAGCGCTTCCTGGAGGAACTCGCACCGCGCCTGCCCGTGCACGTGGGCTTCCACGAGGCCTGCCTGTTGAGGGCCTGGCCGGGCAACGTGCGCGAGCTCCGGGTGGAGGTGCGCAGCGCCGCCCAGGAGGCGCTGCTTCACGAGGCGCCGCGTCTCGAGGCGAGACACCTGAGCCCCACCGCCGGCGCGGTGTTCGGCCCGCCGCTCGCGGAGCCACAGGTGGCGTCCGCGGCCACCCCAGGTCGGGCCGCGCTCCAGGGCAAGCCGCTGGACGAGGCCGAGCGGACCCGGCTGGAGACGGCGCTCCGGGAGAACGGGGGGAACGTCGCCGCCACGGCCCGGGCGATGGGCCTCCACCGGACGCAGCTCCGCCGCCTGCTCGAGCGCCATGGCCTCTCAGGTCCCCGGGAGGGCTGACGGAAAGGAGTCGCCTCGCCCCCCCGGCCGGTACTCCCCTGGGACGGGGGGCGATTGAATACCGTCGCACCTCCAACGTCCCCCGCGGGGAGCGTTTCCCTGCACGCCACCTCGTCCTACCCTCGCGGAGGAATCCACCCACACGTGCCGCGGTTGGTCGCGGCCCGTGACGCCCGAGGCCCGCACCGCGCCATGAACGCCCGCCTGCTGCTGCTCACCTTCGCTTTGTCTTCGCCGACGCCAGTGCTCGCGGACGCCATCCGAGTGTCCTTGGAAGGGCGCGCGGTGCTGGGAGAGAAGCTCCCGGCGCTCCTGGTCCACATCGAGGAGCCCATCGCGGGCTTCGAGGTGAAGCTGAAGCGCAGCGACGGCCACGAGGTGGCGGTGAAGGGCGGCGGCAATCCGGGGCTCACGCGCCGCATCGAGCTCGCGCAGCCGGAGGGCCGCTTCCACTACGAGGGAGCGCTCACGGTGCGCTTCCCGGATGCGGAATCCGGCGAGCTGCCGTTGTCCTTCGACACGGAGCTGTACGGCGCGCTGAGGCTGGATGTGCGCAAGGAGGACGTGGACGTGGCGGCGCGCCGGCTGCGCTTCGTCCTGAACCGGCCCGCGAAGCGCGCGGAGCTGACGGTGTTGATGGACACCGGGAAGAAGGCCTTCGAGGGCGAGGTGCCCTTCAAGGGCGAGGCGGCGGGGACGCCGCTGGAGCTGACATGGCCGGCGGAGGAGGGGCGGGTGATGAAGATCTCCCTCCGGGCGTTCGACACGGCGGAGTTCTACACGGGCGTGGACCTGTATCCCTGGCAGGTGGACATTCCGCACGAGGAGGTGAACTTCGCCTCGGGCCGCGCGGACATCCCAGCGGCGGAGCGGGGCAAGCTCGACAAGAGCCACGCGCTCATCGCGGACGCGCTGGCGAAGTACGGGCGCTTCGCGTCGCTGCGGCTCTATGTCATCGGCCACACGGACACCGTGGGGCCGGCGGCGGAGAACCGCGAGCTGTCGGTGCGCCGGGCGAAGCGCCTGGCGGCCTATTTCCGGAAGAAGGGACTACGGGTGCCGGTGTTCTACGAAGGGCTGGGAGAAGAGGCCCCGGCCGTCGCGACGCCCGACGAGACGGCGGAGGCGGGAAACCGCCGCGCGGAATACATCATCGCGGTGGAGGACCCGGTGCTTCAGCACGCGCCTCGCCCCCCGCGCTGGCGAAAGCTGTAGCGCAGTCACCGAGGGAGAGGAGAGGACGCATGGACCGGTTCCACCGGAAGGCGTGGGCGTTGCTCGGGCTGGGGATGCTGGGGGGCACGGGATGCGCGCATCAGGCGCGCCTCGCGGAGCGGCAGGGCGTGGAGGCGGAGAAGTGCGAGCTCGTGCACCGGCTGCTGCGGGAGCCGGTGCCATCCCAGGTCGTCCGTGAGGTCGTCGCGGCCGGACGCGACGAGCCCGCGCCGGTGGTGGTGTACGTGCGCCGTCCGGAAGAAGCGATGCTGGAGCGCTTCTTCTCCGGCGACGCGCCAAGCTGCGGCGACGCCACCTTCAAGGTGGTGCAGGAGAACGTGCTGGACGCGGTGGTGGTGTACCTGCAGGAGGTCCAGGGCGGCTACGCGTACGACGCGCGCCGGGCCAGCCACGACGAGCTGTCCCTGGAGGGCAGGCCGCAGGGCATGCTGAAGCGCAAGGGCCTGGACTGGGTGGCCGTCCCCGGCCCTACCTGAGCAGCTCCTTGCCGCCGTCCGCGATGAACTGCACCGCGATGGCGGCCAGGATGAGCCCCATCACCCGCTCGACAATGGCCACGCCGGACTGGCGCAGCACGCGCTGGATGAGCCCGGAGGCGCGGAGGATGAAGTAGCTGGCGACGAAGGTCAGCACCACGGCGGCCAGCACGGGGATGGCGGAGGTGAGCGTGTCGCCCTTGGCCATCAGCACCATGGCGGTGGCGATGGCGCCCGGGCCCGCCAGCAGCGGAATCGCGAGGGGGACGATGGCCACGTCCTCCTTCACCACGCCCTCCTGCTCCTCGGACGGCGTGGTGCGCGTCTCGGACGGGCGGGCGCGCAGCATGTCCAGCGCGGTGATGAGCAGCAGGATGCCGCCGGCCACGCGGAAGGCGCCCAGCGACACGCCAAACACCTTGAAGATGACGCCGCCGAAGAGGGCGAAGAACAGCATCATCCCGCAGGCCACCAGGCAGGCGCGCATGGCGGTGCGGCGCACCTTCTCCTGCGTGTCCCCGGCCGTCATCGCCAGGAACAGCGGGACGACGCCAATGGGGTCCACCACGAAGAAGATGGCCGACAGCGAGACGAGGAACAGCGAGGCGTATTCCGGCATGACAGCTCAGGCTCGGACAGTGAGCCGCAGCTTCCACACCATGGTGAGAGCCTCGGCGAAGATTTTCTTGCTCATCTTGGAGTGGCCCACGCGCCGGTCCTCGAAGACGATGGGCACCTCGCGCACGGTGAAGCCCTTGCGCAGCGCGCGGTAGGTCAGCTCAATCTGGAATGCGTACCCGGTGCTCTTCACCGCGTCCAGGTCGATGGCCTCCAGCACCCGCCGGTGGAAGCACTTGAAGCCGCCGGTGAGGTCCTGGATGCCCACGCCCAGAATCGACCGCGCGTAGAGGCTGCCGCCGCGGCTGATGAGCTGCCGGCCCACGCCCCAGTTCACCGTGCCGCCGCCCGTGACGTAGCGCGAGCCCAGCACCAGGTCCGCGCCCGCCTCGGCCGCGTCCAGGATGCCCGGCAGGTAGCGCGGGTCATGGCTGAAGTCCGCGTCCATCTCCAGGATGTACGTGTACTGCTCGGCCAGGGCCCAGCGGAACGCGGCGAGGTAGGCGCGGCCCAGGCCCTCCTTCTTCTCCCGGTGGAGCACGCGCACCCGCGCATCCTGCTGGGCGAGCCCGTCCGCGAGCTGCCCCGTGCCATCGGGCGAGTTGTCGTCCACGATGAGGATGTCGACCCGGGGGTCGGCCTCCAGCACCGCCCGGACGATGGCCTCGATGTTTTCCCGCTCGTTGTACGTGGGGATGCAGACCAGGGCAGGGTTCATCACCCGGCCGACATACCCTAAACGCGGCCCGGGGGCAGCAGCTCCAGTACGGACTCCGCCGCGCGGGCGGCCGCGCCCGTCTCTCCCAGCCGGCCGCGCATCTCCGCCAGCCCCTGGAGCATCTCCTCCCGAGGCGCCCCGGGCATCCAGACGCGGCGGACCTCCTCGGCGATGCGCTCGGGCGTCATCTCCCCCTGGAGCAGCTCGGGGACGACGCGCCGGCCCGCCAGCAGGTTGATGAGGGACACGAAGGCCACCTTCAGCATCAACCGGCCCACCCAGTACGTGATGAGCGACACGCGGTAGACGACCACCAGCGGGCGCTGCATCAGCCCGGCTTCCAGGACGGCTGTACCCGAGGCCACCACCGCGGCGTCGCTGGCGCCCACCACCTCGGGCGCGCGGCCCTCCACCAGGATGGGTGTCACGCCGCTGCCCTCGAAGCGGGACGTGATCTCCGCCCGGTCGATGGTGGGCGCGACGGGGACCACCACCTGGAGCCCGGGCCTCTCGGCGGCCAGCCGCTTCGTCGCCTCCACCATGTCGGGAAGCAGACGGCGGATTTCGCTCATCCGGCTGCCCGGCAACAGCGCGAGCGTCGGCGCCTCCTTCGCCAACCCCAGCCGCTCGCGGAAGGCGGTGGCGGTGTCGGACGCGGGCACCTGCTCCACCACCGGGCTGCCGACGTAGCGGGCGCTGACCCCGGCCTCCCGGTAGAACTCCTCCTCGAACGGGAGGATGCAGAGCATCCGGTCCACCAACCGTTTGATGGTGCGCACCCGGCCCCGGCGCCAGGCCCAGATCATCGGGGACACGTAGTAGGCGACGGGGATGCCCAGCGCCTTGAGCTTCTTGGCCAGGCGCAGGTTGAAGTCCGGGATGTCCACCAGGATGGCCACGTCCGGCCTCCGGTCGGCGGCGGCCTGGGCCAGCCCCTTCAGAATCTGGAGGATGCGGGGAATCCGGGGCAGCACCTCGGTGATGCCCATGACGGACACCTCCCGGGCATCGAAGAGCTGCTCCACCCCCTGGGCGGCCAGGCGGGCACCGCCCATGCCAAAGAAGGTGAGGTCGGGACGGCGAGCCCGGAGGGCGGCGACGAGCTCGGCGGCGTGGGTATCGCCTGACGCCTCGCCGGCGACGACGAGGATGCGGGGTGGGGTCGTCATGAGAGGGGCGCGCATCGTACCTGATGCGGGAGCGGATGAAGGTGTAGACTGCGGCCCCCTTGAAGACGCTTCTGCTCGCCGAGAGCCATCCCCCCACGCTCGAGCACCTCAAAGGCCTGCTCTCCCAGGCAGGGTACACCGTTCGCGCGGTGAATGATCCGGTGACGGCGCTGGAGCACTTCGCGGCGGACAACCCGGACGTGGTGGTGCTGTCGGTGGACCTGCCGCGGGTGGAGGGCGCGCACGTGGTGCACCTCATCCGCGGGCACGGGCAGGGCGGCAGGGTGCCCATCGTCGCCATCGACAAGGGGCACCTGGGGCGCGCGCGCGGCGTGAGCTCGGTGCTGGACCTCAAGGTGAACGCCTACGTCGCGGACCCGCTCAAGCCGGGGGAGCTGGTTCCCCGGCTGGAGTCGCTGGTGCGCGCGGCGCAGGCGGTGCCGCTCTCCGGGCTGGCGGCCACGCTGTCCAGGCCCGCCGTCAACTCGGGCGAGCTGAAGGGCTACCCCCTGCCCGCGCTGATGCACTCCATCTACCGGCTGCGCCGGGACGGCGTGCTCGTGGTGGCGCACCGGGGCCTGAGCCGGCGCGTGTACTTCCTCCGTGGCGGGCCGGTGAGCTACGACTCCACGGCGAAGGCGGACTCGCTGCCGGCCTTCCTGCTCGCCCGGAACGCGCTGGACGCGCAGCAGGCGCAGCGGGTGGCGGAGGCGCTGGACTCGGGGCTGCGCATTGGCGCGGCGCTCGCGGACGCGGGCGTGGAGGCGGCGGGCGAGGAGCTGCTGCAGCTCCTGCGCGACTTCAACCGCGACCGGGTGGAGCGCGTGCTGGGCATGCGCGAGGGGCGCTACGCCTTCTACGCGGGCGACGACTTCACGTCGGAGGTCGCCTCCGTGGAGGTGCCGCCGCTGGCCCCCGTGCTGGACGGCGCGCGCCGCTGCTTTCCCATGAAGGTGATGGCGGCCTCGCTGCGCGCGCACATGAGCGACTACCCGGTGCGCTCGCAGGAGTTCGGGCGCGACCTGCAGGCCATGGCGCTGGACACGGATGACCTGAAGGTCGTGATGCAGGTCAACGGCCGCATCGCGCTGAAGGACCTGCTGGCGCACGGGCGCGGCGAGCTGCGCATGGCGTGCTCGCTGCTGTGGTTCCTGAAGCTGACGGGCGGGGTGACGTTCTCCGCCACGCCCGTGGCCACGGGCTCGGACGTGCTGTCCGCGGCGGTGTTGCCGGACCGGATTGCCCCGCGCAAGCGCAAGACGCTGCCTCCCGAGACGGCGGCCTCCTTGCGCGAGGAGGCGCTGCGCATCATCACCCGCAGCTACTTCGGAGGCCTGGGCCTGGACATCGCGGCGGACGCGGAGGCGGTGGAGCGCGCCTACCACGAGACGGCGATGCGCTTTCACCCGGACACCTACGCCGAGTTCGACATCTCCGACCTGAAGGACCTGCTGGAGTCGGTGCAGGACCGGCTGTCCGCGTCCTACCGGGTGCTGAGCGTGGAGGAGAAGCGCAAGGCGTACCTCCAGTACCTCTTCAGCCGGATGGACGTGGGGCGGAACACGGCGGTGGTGGTGGACGCGGAGATTGCCCTGCGCCGGGGAACGTCCGCCCTGAAGCGCCAGGACTATCCCACGGCGGCCAAGGCCTTCGAGGAAGCGGTGTCGCTCAACCCGGACGAGCCGGAGTACTACCCCTTCCTCGCCTGGGCGACGTACCGGAGGCCCACGGGGGCGCTGGTGGTTCGGGCGCAGAAGGCACAGCAGGTGTTGAAGCGGGCGCTGTCGCTGGGCCCGTACGTGGAGCGGTTGCACCTCATCTCCGCCATCATCGACATGGACCTGGGCGACGCGCCGCTGGCGCGGAAGAAGCTGCTGCGGGTGCTGGAGTACAACCCGTACTCCCAGCTCGCGAAGGCGGCGCTGCGCAAGGTGGGACGTTAGCCATGCAGACGGTTCTCTGGCGGCTGCTGCGCTATGCGCGCCCGCATTTCGGTGTGCTCCTCCTGGCCTTCGTCGGCATGGCGGCGGTGGGCCTCACGACGGGCGCGTATGCCTACCTCACGGGCCCGGCGCTGCGCTTCCTGCTGTCGGGCGGTGAAGAGGGCTTCGCCAGCGCCCAGCACGTGCCCTGGCTGGCGGACCTGCCGCGCGAGGCGGCGCTGTGGGGCTTCCCGCTGGTGATGGTCCTCGTCGGCGCGGTGAAGGGCGTGGGGTACCTGGCGCAGTTCTACTTCATGGGCCTGTTCGCGCAGCGCGTGGTGAAGGACCTGCGGCGCGACCTGTTCCGGCGGCTCACCGCGCTGTCGCCAGCCCAGCTCGCGCGCGAGCGGATGGGTGACCTGCTCAGCCGCTTCACCTCGGACGTCAGCGCCGTGGAAGCGGCGGCCATGTACACGGTGGGCTCGTACCTGCGCGACAGCCTCCAGGTCATCATCCTGGCGGGCGTGGCGCTCTCCATGAGCCCCTTGCTGGGCGGCCTCATGTTGCTGGTGATACCGCTCGCGGCGCTCCCGGCCTCGAAGCTGACGCGCAAGGTGCTCAAGCGCACGCGGGAAGGCCAGACGCAGCTCGGCAACCTGGCCGGGCAGCTCCACGAGGGCCTGGGCGGCCTGCGCACCATCCAGGCCTTCAATGGCCAGGAGGCGGAGCTGGCCCGCTTCTCGGTCTTCGCGAAGGCGCACGAGAAGGCCGTGGTGAGCGCGGCGTGGGCGCGGGGCGCGGTGCCGGGGTTGATGGAGGTGCTGGCCGCGGCGGCCCTGGCGGGGGCGCTGGCCTATGCCGCGGGGGCGAAGCTGCTGGAGCCGGAGGCGCTGCTGTCGCTGCTGACGGCGGTCATCCTGGTGTACCAGCCGGTGAAGGACCTGGGCCGGGTGACGCAGTTCGCGGTGCAGGCGGGCGCGGCGGGCGAGCGCCTCTTCGCGCTGCTCGACATGAAGCACCCGGTGGAGGACGCGCCGGACGCGGTGCCCGCGCCGCCCCTGTCCCGGAGCATCCAGTTCGAGGGCGTGCGCTTCGCCTACGGAGAGCGCCCCGCGCTGGACGGCCTGGCGCTGGAGCTGAAGGCGGGCCAGGTGACGGCGCTGGTGGGTGGCAGCGGCGGCGGCAAGAGCACGGTGACGTCGCTGTTGCTGCGCTTCGAGAAGCCCCAGAAGGGCCAGCTCCTCGTGGATGGGGTGGACGCGGACCGGTACACGGCCGCGAGCGTCCGCGCGCAGTTCGCGCTGGTGACGCAGGAGCCGCTGCTGTTCCACGGCACGGTGCTGGACAACCTGCGCTACGCGCGGCCGGACGCCACGCGGGAAGAGGTGGAGGCGGCGGCGAAGGTGGCGCACGCGGACGGCTTCATCCGCGCGCTGCCGGAGGGCTATGACACGCGCATCGGCGAGCGGGGCGTGGCGCTCAGCGGCGGCCAGCGTCAGCGGCTGTGCATCGCCCGCGCGGTGCTGGCGCGGGCCCCGGTGCTGGTGCTGGACGAGGCGACGAGCAGCCTCGACCCCGAGAGCGAGCGCGAGGTCCAGGCCGCGTTGGCGGCGGTGCTCCCGGGCCGCACGGCCCTGGTGATTGCGCACCGGCTGTCGACGGTGGTGACCGCGGACGTCCTCAACGTGATGGAGGCGGGGCGCGTCGTCGAGAGCGGCTCGCACGCGGAGCTGCTGAAGCGGGATGGGCGCTACGCGGCGCTGTGGCGGATGCAGACGGAGGGCTCCTCGGAGCGAGGCGCGGCGTGAGCCGGTTGAAGACAGCGGCGGGGAAGGGGGGGCGGGCGGCGCTGGGGCTGGCGGTCCTGGTGCTGGGCGTCGCGGGCTTCTTCGCGCTCTCCGCGTCCTTCGCCACCTACCCGGTGGTGCTCCCGAAAGAGGATGCGCCTCGCTGGGTGCGGGGCGCCTTCCACGTCCACACCACGCGTTCGGACGGGCGAGGCACGCCGGAGGCGGTGGCGGCGGCGGCCCGGGCGGCGGGCCTGGACTTCGTGGTGCTCACCGACCACAACGACTTCGCGCCCCGCGAGCCGGCCTTCGTCCACGGCGTGCTGTTGGTGCACGGCGTGGAGATCTCCACGTCGCACGGGCACCTCGTGGCGTTCGGCATGGCGCGCCCGCTGGAGGGCATGCGCGCGTGGATGCCTCCAGGGGACGCGGTGCGCGCCGTGGAGGCCGCGGGGGGCACGGCGGTGCTGGCCCACCCCGTCCAGAAGCGCAACCCCTGGAAGGATGACGCGAGCGCGAAGGAGGCGCCCGGCTTCGAGCTGTACTCGGCGGACACCTTCTTCCGGCACGCGGTGCGCAACCCGTTCAGCCGCTTGTTGCCCGCGGTGGGCGCGTCGTTGACCAACGCGGTGCATGGCGTGATGTTGCTCGTCGCGCCGGAGCCGGAGCCCATGGCCCGCTTCCTGGAACTGTCGCGTGAGCGCCCGCGCCTGGCGTTCTGCGCCCATGACGCACACGGCCTGCCACCCTACGGGGCGGTGTTCGCGTCCCTGGCCATGTACCTGCCCTCGGAGACGCTGCCCTTCCCGCTGCCCGAGGACGCGAAGGACGCGGCGGTGCGGGTCAGCCGGGCCCTGGGCAGCGGCCAGGCGCTGTGCGCCTTCCGGGCGCTGGGAGAGCCCGGGGGCTTCGTGTTGGAGGGTATGGACGCCGTGCGGCGCGAGGCCCGCGAGGGAGACCGGCTGACAGTCCGTCTCCCAGGGCTCCCCGAAGCGGACTCGGCGCGGGTGCGGGTGTGGGGAAGCGGCCGCCTGGGGGCGGATGGCCGGTCCGTCGAGCTGACGGAGCCGGGCGTGGTGCAGGTGGAGGTGTGGGTGCGTGCGCCCGGGCGCTTCTTCGGGACGGAATGGCGGCCCTGGCTGGTGCCTGGCCCCGTGCGCGTGCTGCCCCGCGGGCCGGGCATCTGATAGACGGCGCGTTCAGCCGCCCATGCGCGTCCTCTACGTCCTCGCCACCTACCTGCTCTTCGCAGCCCTGTTCCCGGTGCTCGCACTGCACCGGAAGACGCGCCATGGGCTGATGGAGCGCCTGGGCTTCTATGGCCCGGACAGCCACCTGCCCCCCGGTGACGGGCCCGTCCTCTGGCTGCATGGCGCGAGCGCCGGGGACCTGCTGGCCCTCTCGCCGATGTTCGGCCCGCTGCGAGCCCGCTTCCCGGGCTGCCGGCTGCTCCTGTCGACGATGACGGACAGCGGCTATGCGATGGCGAAGGGGCGGCTGGCGAACGACATCGACGGGGTCATCTACGTCCCCTACGACCTCTGGGGCGCGACGCGGCGGGCCGTCCGGGCCATCCGTCCGGACGTGCTGGTGTTGGAGTACACCGAAATCTGGCCCAACCTCATCCGCGCGGCGAAGCGGGGCGGGGCGCGGGTGGTGATGACGAACGGGCGCTTCTCACCGGCGAACGTGGGGAAGTACCAGACGTTGTTCCGCCTCATCGGCAACCCGCTGAAAGACCTGGACCTCCTCCTGATGCGCGAGGAGGACGAGGCCGTCCGCGCGCGGCGGCTCGGCGCGAGGCCGGACTGGGTGAAGGTGACGGGGAACACGAAGTTCGACGCACTGGCCGCGGGCCCCGTGGCCGAGGACGAAGCCCTCCGCGCGGCGCTGGGGCTGGCGGCGGGCGAGCGCGTATGGATTGCCGGCAGCACGCACGAGGGGGAGGAGGCCCCGCTCCTGGGGGTGTATCAGCGACTGCTCCAGCGGTGGCCGGACCTGCGGCTGGTGATTGCGCCCCGGTATGTGGACAGGGCGGCGCGAATCGTGTCGCTCGCGCGGGAGGCGGGGCTGGGCGTGGGGCTTCGTTCGCAGGGCAACCCCGAGCGGGGCCAGGTGGTGGTCCTGGACACCATCGGCGAGCTGTCGAGGGCCTACCGGCTGGCGACGGTGGTGTTCGTCGGGGGCTCCTTCACGGCGCGGGGTGGCCAGAACATCCTGGAGCCCGCGGGGCAGGGGAAGCCGGTGCTCTACGGGCCGCACATGGACAACTTCCGGGACAGCGTGGCGTTGCTGACAGGGCAGGGAGGGCTCCAGGTGCGGGACGCCGCGGCCTTGGAGGAAGCGCTCGTATCGCTGCTCGACTCACCGGACCGGCTCGCGAGCCTGGGCGCCCAGGCATTGGAGACGGTGCGCGGGATTTCGGGCGCCAGTGAAAGGAACGCGGAGGCGATGACGACGTTGTTCCCGCATGGGAGACCGGACCCGCGATGACCCTCATCATCCACCCGCACTTCCACCACCGCTACACGGGCGTGACGCGCCACGTGGAGTCGGTGGTGCCCGCGCTGGCCCGGGATTCGGAGACGCGCGTCATCGGCTCGGGCTTGAGCGAGGGGCTCCCAAGAATCACGTGGCCGGAGCTGCTGCGCCGCCTGCGCCAGGAGCCGGTGGTGTGGCATGCGCACCGGAACAACGAGCTGCTGGTGGGCATGCTGCTGAAGCTCCTGGGCCGGCAGGTCCGGCTCGTCTTCACCCGGCACACCTCGATGGCGCCCAGCGGCTTCACCCGCTTCATCGCGAGGGGCGCGGATGCGCTCGTCTCGTTGACGAAGCAGGTCGCGGACGTCATCGCGCTGCCGTCCACGGTGGTCTCCCACGGCATCGACCTGACGCGCTTCCACCCGCCAGAGAATCGGGACCTGGCGTGGCGCAAGCTCGGCCTGGGGGGGCGTTACGGCATCGGCGTCATCGGACGCATCCGGAAGGAGAAGGGGCAGGGGGACTTCGTCCAGGCCATCCGGCCGCTGCTGTCCCAGCACCCCGAATGGCAGCCCGTCCTCGTCGGGCTCGCGAAGGGGCCGGACCTGGACTGGCTGAACCAGGAGATGGCGGGCATCGAGGACCACCTCGCGTTGCCCGGCGAGCAGTCGGTCATCGAGCCCTGGTACCAGGGCCTGAGCGTGCTGGTGCACCCCTCGTACGCGGAAGGCTACTCCCTGGTCCACGTCGAGGCCATGGCCTCGGGCTGCTGCGTGGTGGCCTCGAAGCTGCCGTATCTGGACACGCTCATCGAGCACGGCCGCACGGGCTTCTTCTTCGAGCCTGGAGACGTCCAGGGCCTGCGCGAGCTGCTGGACATGTTGATGCGAGAGCCCGAGCGCGCCCGGGAGATAGGCCGCAACGCGGCGGAGGAGGCCCGTCGGCGCTGCGGCGTGGAGCACGAGGCGCGGGCGCTCTCCGACGTCTACCGGTCCACCGTGGAGCGCTGACCGGATGCGAATTCTCCATCTCCTCGCGAGCCCCTTCTTCAGCGGTCCGGCAGAGAACGTGGCGCTCCTGGCTCAGGCACAGCGAGCCGCGGGCCATGACGTCACGGTGGCCGTGGACCGCCGGCGCAAGGAGGTGCTGGCGGAGGAGCCCGCCGCTCCGCGCTTCCAGGAACTCGGCTTGTTGGACGAGGGAGGCCTGGAGCTGTCCGTGAAGTCACCGCCCTGGCGGATGTTGCGCGACCTGCGCCGCTTGAAGGCACGAACGGTGGATGTGGTGCACTCGCACTTCAGCCACGACCATCTGCTGGCGCGGTGGGGGCGGCCCGCGGGCGCCATCCTGGTCCGCTCGCTGCATGCCCCACGCTCGTTGCGGGCCTCGCTCCCCGCGGCGGACGCCTACACCGTCCCCGCGAGCGCGCTGCTGCCTCGCTTGCTGGAGAAGGGCGCGACAGCCCAGGTCCTGCCCGCGTTGGTGGACGCCCGGTTCCATCCGGCGACGGCCGCGCGCGCCCTGCGAGCGGAGCTGGGGCTCGAAGGCGAGCCCCTCATCGGCATGGTCTCCACGTTTCAGCCCTCCCGCAGGCACGCCGTGGGGGTGGAGGCCTTCGCCCTGTACCGGAAGCAGCGGCCGGGTGCGCGCCTGGTCCTGGTGGGGGATGGCGCCCTGCTGGAGCCGACGCGCGCGCAGGTCCAATCCCTGGGGCTGGCGGACGCCGTCACCTTCGCGGGCTACCAGCAAGGAGACGCGTTCGCGCGGTGGCTGAGGGCGCTCGACGAGGTCTGGCTGCTCGGGTTGGGCAATGACTGGAGCGCCCGAGCGGCGGCGCAGGCCCGCGCGTGCGGTGTCCGCGTGGTGGCGGTGGACGAGGGCGCGTTGCCGGACCTCGCGGACGCGCGAGTGGAGAAGCCCACACCGGAGGCGGTGGTCTCCGCGGCGCTCTCTGGCCAGCGTTCGCCGGTGAAGCACCCGACGAACGAGCAGGTCGCCGCGGATGTCCTCGCGCTCTACGCGCGAGCGAGGCGTGTGCCGTGACGCCCGCCGATGCCCCCACGGCCATTGAACGCGTCTTCTACCCGCCGTCCCCGGAGCCCTGGGAGCGGCGCGTGCTCTTGTCGCCGCTCACCGTGCTGTCATGGCCGTACGCGGCCGCGGTGCATGTGAGGGGAGCGCTCTACGACGCCGGGCTCTTGCGCGCGGAGCGGGTCGAAGGGCTCAAGGTCCTCTCCGTGGGCAACGTCAACGTGGGGGGCACGGGCAAGACGCCCGCGGTCCTCCACCTGGCCGAGCAACTGGTCCAATCAGGCCGCAAGGTCGGAATCCTCACGCGAGGGTACGGTCGCGCCACTCGGGAGCCGTTGACCTTCATTGGGACGGAGCCGCTTCCGTCGGCGGACGTCGCGGGCGATGAGCCGCTGCTGCTGGCACGTCGGTGTCCCCAGGTCCGGCTCTTCGTGGGCTCGGACCGCGTCGCCAGCGCCTACCGTGCACGTGATGAGTTCGGCCTGGACACGGTGTTGCTCGACGATGGGTTCCAGCATCGCCGGCTCGCGCGTGACGAGGACTTCGTCGTGGTGGACGAGTCCGTGGGGCTGGGGAACGGCCACATGCTGCCGCGGGGGCCTTTGCGCGAGCCGCGTGGCTCCCTCCGGCGCGCGACCCTCTTCTGGCTGAGGGCCACCGCGACATCGGCGGCGGCGACCCCCTCTCCGCGCCTGGCCCGTGGCGTCGATGCCGTCGCTCAGGAACCGCACGCACACGCTCATCAAGGCGATACGCACCGGTGGGTGCCGACAGGCGACAGCCCGGAACGCTTCGCGGACACGCTGGGCGGGTGGTTGCCCGCGAGCCAGGGGATTCCCAGGGTCCGGACTCGCTACCGGCCCACGGCCTGGGTCGACCCGGAGGGCGTCCTGCATCCCGTGACGGCGATGACCGCGCAGCCCGTGCTGGCGCTGGCCGGCCTCGCCCGTCCAGGGGGCTTCCTGCAGACGCTGCGGTCGCTGGGGACCGAGCTGCGTGAGGCCGCGCTGTTCCCGGACCACCATCGCTTCACGGCGGATGAGCTGCGTGACGTCCAGGCGCGGGCGGTGCGCCAGGGGGCGAGGGTGGTGACGACGGAAAAGGACGCGGTGCGTCTGCCTCAGGGCTTCGAGGCCTGGGTGGTCCGCCTGGGCGTCGAGATTCTGGAAGGTGAATCCCATTTGCGCCGAGCGCTTGGGCTGGAGGATGTACCGCGCGGCTTGTGAGGTGGGGACGCCTGTGGGACAAACCGCCGCCATGGCCGCAGTCTCGCCCGCTCGTTCGATGCCGTCGCTCTCCCGCCTGCCGCTCGCGTTCGCACGCCGAAAGGTGTTGCTGGTGGGCGACCTCGTTGCCGACCACTACATCTACGGACAGACGGACCGGGTGAGCCGGGAGGCCCCGGTGCTCATCGTCCGCTACGAGTCCGCGGAGGTGAAGCTCGGCGGTGGCGCCAACGTCGCGGCCAACGTGCGAGCCCTGTCCGGGCAGGTCTCCGCCGTCGGGGCGTTGGGGCAGGACGAGATGGGGAAGGAGCTGCGGCGCCTGTGCACGGAGTCCGGCATCCAGTTGGACGCGGTGAGCGGGCGCGGCATCGAAACGGAGACGAAGACGCGCATCCTCGCCGGTGGCGTGAGCACCACGCGGCAACAGATGCTGCGGCTGGACCGGGGCCAGCGTGGCTCGCTCCCTCCGAAGATGCGCAGGGCGCTGGCCCGGCAGGTCGAGTCCTCCGCCCAGGGCGTGGACGCGGTGGTGGTGTCCGACTACGGCGCCGGTGTGCTGGGGGACGAGGTTCGTGACGTGCTTCGGCGCCTGGCCGCGGCTGGCATGCCCGTCTGCGTGGACAGCCGCTACGACCTGTCTTCCTTCTCGGGGCTGACGGTCTGCAAGCCCAACGAGCCGGAGCTGGAGGCGCTCGCGGGGCACCCGGTGCGGACGCAAGAGGACTTGTTGGCGGCGGGGGCCGCCGCGTTGAAGCGGCTGGCGTGTCGCGCGCTCCTGGTGACGCGAGGCCGTCACGGCATGGCGCTCTTCGACGCGGACGGGGGCGTGGACCTCATCCCCGTCCATGGCGCGAAGGCCGCGGTGGACGTGACTGGGGCGGGAGACACGGTGATTGCGACGTTCGCCCTGGCGTTGGCCGCGAAGGCCTCGTTCGGTGATGCGGCGCGGCTGGCGAACGTGGCGGGTTCGTTGGTGGTGCAGAAGCCGGGCACCGCGACGGTGTCCCGCGATGAACTGCTCGAAGAGCTTCGGAGCGCGCGATGAGCACCCTCGAGAAAATCCAACCGCTCGCGAAGGTGGCGGAGGAGCGTGAGCGCTGGCGGGCCGAAGGGCGCACGGTGGCGCTGGCCAACGGCGTGTTCGACCTGCTGCACGTGGGCCATGTCCGCTACCTGGAAGGGGCGCGGGCCCTGGCGGACGTGCTCGTGGTGGCGGTGAACTCGGACGCCTCGACACGGGCCTACAAGGGCCCGGGCCGTCCCTATATCCCCGAGGGTGAGCGGGCCGAACTGGTGGCCGCGCTGGCCTGCACCGACCGGGTCATCGTCTTCGACGAGTCCAACGTCCGCGTCATCATCCGGGCGCTGAAACCGGACGTCCACGTGAAGGGCACGGACTACACGCCGGACAGCATCCCGGAGGCGGATGAAGTCCGCGCCTACGGCGGGCGGACGGCCGTCTCCGGGGACCCGAAGGACCACAGCACCACGGACCTGGCGCGGCGGCTGGGCCGCGAGGGCGCGGGGTAGACGGTGCCCTTGCTGGACCCGCGGGTGCGCGCCGTCCTGGGGTGTCCGCTCTGCAAGGGCGCCCTGGACGAACACGAGGCCCCGCCCCGGCTCTCATGCCGGCGGTGTGGGGGGAACTGGCCCGTGGAGGACGGCATCCCCAGGCTCACTCCGGAACGGGCATGGGTGGAGCCGCAGCCGCCCGGCGATTGACGTCTCAGGAGGAGAGGGCCGCGGCGAACGCCCGGGCCTCGTCCGCAGCGCGCGCTTCCAGCCCCTGGCCCCCCGCGCCGTCTACCAGGGGCGTGAGGTCGACCATGCGGTGGGGGGCGTAGGCATGGCCCCAGCGCTCCATGTCCATCCGGAGGAAGAAGGCCAGGGTGGGAGCGCCCACGGCGACGGACAGATGCATGGGGCCGGTGTTGTTGCAGACGGTGAGGCCCGCGGCGCGCATCAGCGCCGCCAGTTCGTCCAGGTTGGTGGCGGGCGCGAACTCGGCGCCAGGCGCCGCGTCGACCACGCTGCGCGCGAGCGCTTCCTCCCCAGGCCCCCATGTGACAATGGGCACGCGCCCCAGCGCCACCAGCGCCCGGGCCGCGGCGGCGAAGGCCATGGGGGGGATGCGCCGGGGCCCCAGACGCCCACCGGGATTGATGACGGCGGCGGGCTTTCCAGCGAGTGACTCCAGATAGGCGTGGATGGCCGGGCCCACAGCGGGCTCCCGGAAGGACAATCCGCGCGCCATGGGGGTGCCATTCGTGAGCGGCGTCAGCAGGTGCGTCCGCTGCACGGCTTCGTTCCGCGTGTCCGAGCGGGCCGGAACGGGCAGGGAGTGCAGCCGGGACACCGGCCAGAGGTCGGGGCCAATGACGACGGCCTCGGGGCCCGCGAGCCGGGACACGAGCGCGCTCGTGACGGAGGGCGATTCCCAGTTGGCGCAGTCGACCACCACGTCATACCGGGCGCGCCGCAGCGCTGCGATGCCGGGCGCCAGGGCACCGAGCCAGATGCGCCGCCGGTCAAAGGGGATGATGGCGTCCGCGTCCGGATGACCGGTCAGGACGCGAGCGACCTTCGCATGCACCAGGACATGGACCTCGGGCGCGGGCTGGAGGTTCGCCTTGAGTGTCCGCATCAACGGGGTGGTGAGGAGCGCCTCGCCCACGCGGTTGTCGGGCCGCACGAGCAGGACCTTGCGAGGATGGGGGAGTGGGGTGCCAGGACGCCGCCGGCGGCGCGGGCGCCACAGCAGGGCGGACGCCACGAACGCCAGTGTCAGCTTCGCCCATGACTCGAGCCGCTTGTGCCAGGACATCTCGCGGCCGGACCCTACACAGAACTGGGGGCGGTGCAAGCGCGCGGCTTGACCTCGGACCCGAAAGCCCCTAGCAACCGCCCAATGTTGAAGAGCATGACCGGGTTTGGCGCGGGCCGCGCGCGCGTGGGGGACGAGGAAGTCTCCGTCGAGCTTCGCTCGCTCAATCACAAGTTCTGTGAGGTGAAGGCACGCCTTCCCCGGGAACTTTCGTCCCAGGAAAGCCTGGTGACCAAGCAGGTGAAGGACCGGCTCGCCCGGGGCTCGGTGGAACTGCTGGTGAAACGGCAGGCCCCCACCGCCTCCGGGACGGTCCCCACCGTGGACCTGGGCCTGGCGCGTGAGTACGTGCGCGCGTTCCGAGAGCTGGCCAGCGAGCTGGGCCTCCCGGGAGACGTCGCCTGGTCGCAGGTGGCGAACCAACCAGGGGTGGTGCGGCTGGAGGAGAAGGGCGTGGAGCTGGAGTCCGCCTCCCAGGCGCTCCAGGCGGCCCTGGACCAGGCGCTGACGGCGCTGGAGAAGATGCGCCGCATCGAGGGTGAGGCCATCCATGCGGACCTCGATGCCCGGGTGAAGCTGCTGGAGGGGTGGAGCAGGGAGGTCGCTCAGCTCGCGCCGAAGGCCGTGCAGGAGTACCAGCAGCGGCTCACTGACCGCATCGCCGAGCTCGCCAGTGGCGTCGCGGTGGACCCGCAGCGCCTGGCCCAGGAAGTGGCGCTCTTCGCCGAGCGCACGGACATCGCCGAAGAGGTGACCCGCCTGGCGAGCCACCTGGAGCAGTTCCGGGCCCTCATGGCCAGCACCGAGCCCGCTGGCCGTCGAATGGACTTCCTCGTGCAGGAGATGCACCGCGAGGTGAACACGACCGGCTCCAAGAGCCAGCACGCCGAGATTTCCGTCCGGGTGGTGGCGATGAAGGCCGAGGTCGAGCGCATCCGCGAACAGGTGCAGAACGTCGAATGAACGCGAATATCGTGCTCCCGCCTGGCTTGTTGCTCGTGCTCTCCGCGCCGTCTGGGGCGGGGAAGACCACCCTTGCGCACCGGCTCCTCAAGGAGACGCCGGATGCGGTGTTCTCCATCAGCGTCACCACCCGCCGGCCTCGGGGGAAGGAGCGCGAGGGGGTGGATTACAACTTCGTTGATGTCGCGACCTTCCAGTCGAAGATCGAGCGCGGCGAGTTCGTGGAGTGGGCGGAAGTCCACGGCCACTTCTACGGAAGCCCCCAGTCGGTGGTGGACGAGGCGCGTTCGCGTAAGAGCGCCGCCATCTTCGACATCGACGTGCAGGGCGGGCAGGCCATCAAGCGCAAGCACCCGGACGCGGTGACGATTTTCGTGCTGCCGCCTTCCATGGAGGAGTTGGAGCGGCGCCTGCGGGACCGCCAGACGGACTCCGACGAAACCATCCGGCGCCGCATGCTGGCGGCCCGCTCGGAGATCGAGCGGGGAATCGCGTCCTACGACTACGTCGTCGTGAATGATGATTTCGAGCGCGCATATGGAGAGCTGCGCTCGGTCGTGGTGGCGGAGCGCTGCCGACGGGGCAGGGTGGATGTGTCGAAGCTGGGCCTGGGAATCGGCGGCTGACCTCCAGGCAGGAAGTGCCCGGAATCAAACTTCTTGCGCAGGCTGAACCCTCGGTGGACAAGCGGTCCACCTCGCCGCGTTGCGCGGGCGTCACAAAGGCGCTCGGGAGCACGGCGGCCACCTGCGTGTCCGCTCCTGATTGGGAGCGGAATCTGTCGCGCGAGTGCCCTGGTTCTCTGAACGACGTCGAAATAAGACCGCGAACCTGGCGCGTTCACTCCAATGGATGCGGAGCGTCGGGTTCGAAGCGGTCGACCGAAGTGAAGTAGACCAGCGGGCGGGCGGTAGGTGTGTGGGAGCCATCTCCAAGGGGCGATGGAACTGGGGTGTCGGTCGGTTCTCGGGAGCAGGACGCTCGGGCGGTTGACAGGAAGCGCGGCAGTGGTAGAAGCCGCGCCCCTCGCGAAGAAGCCCGCGCACTGGCGCGGAAGGCACTTCGAGCGAGTCAGTACGACAACGAGGAATACGGCGGTCAACGCAGCGGGTTGACAGAAGACGCGGTGGTGGTAGAAGCCGCGCCCCCGACGAAGAAGCCCGGAAGGAAAGGGCGGACGAGTCGAGGGAGTCAACGAAGCAGTGGTTGACAGGGAGGGCGGCGAAGCGGTAGAAGCCGCGCCCCTCCGGAAGAAAGCAGCGGAAGCCACTGGGCGGCGCTGAAGACTCCGGAAGCCAGCAGGACGGCGAAAAAGAGCAGCTTGACAGAAGACGCCGGACTGAAATAGAAGCTGACGCCCCGCCGAACGAAAAGACGGCGAGGCAGCAGCGAAGAAAACGGTAACAAGAAGTCGCGG